>CAVSLN010000015.1:0-183636 GCA_963728855.1 uncultured Actinomycetes bacterium | reverse complement strand
CGCCCAGTTCCTCGTCGCACGCGAGCCAAACACAGCCCATGCCGCCCGCGCCAAGGCGCCGAACGAGGCGATATCGTCCGCCGAAATTACCACTAGCCCACCCCGCCGCTCCTGCCCCAAGCTGTACCATATCGGTTCTTTCATGAATGGGAGTGGCGATACGAGAATCGCCTACTCTGCGGGTTTCTCCTTGACTTTCGCGTCGGCCGAGCCGGAGATCACGAGACGCCGTTGTGGCACTAGCTGACAATCGGTGGGCACTGAGGCCAGGTCGGTATCTCACCACGGCCTGACCTCCGGCCGCTCGTCGTCCCAGGAACACGCTTTCGAGGTGGTATGTGCGGGCATTATTGGCGACGGGCCGGTCTGCATATTCATGCAATCGGACTTGTCTGTTCTGCCTCGGTAGCAAGCGATGCGGCGTTCTTCAGACGCTCGTAGTCGCCGATATGAGCTGTAAGGGCTGTCTGTAGTGTTCATTGCTGGCGCGTCGCATAAAGATTGTTTAGCGCATTCAAACGTGTTCCTTTCAGGCGGGTCGCCGGTAGCTGGCCATTTCGCTCACTTTGTGCTGCCCAGCTTGGTCGGGGAAATGGATCCAGCCCGGGTGGCGGTTACCTGCGATTTGCACCCGCACGAGCGAGCGGAAGGCGAGATGGTCGATACCGTCGCAGCCGTGCCGCGCGACGGAGTTGTATATTTCTCCTGAAATAACGAGGATCGATGAATCAGCTGATCTCTCAGGGCCTTTTTGACGCGGCAGGCATCCAGCAGACGGAATGCGACATCCAGCGCTTCGCCGAAACAGCCGTTAGGGTCGTAGTGGACTTCTCCTGCGTGCATGACGATGCGGACGCGCAGCTGCCGTTGCAGTCGAATGGCATGCGGGAGGTTGGCGTTGTAGTCGGTTAGTAGTGGTTAAGAGCAGGAATGGCTCGGTTCAGCATGAGTGCCTTGGGAGCCTGCTTAACAGGGTGTATGAGCGCGAGGATGCCGTCGCCGCGATCGACCAACCGGTCGCGATAGCGTTTGTGGATTCCTGCTGAGCACAGCGCCGTATCGAATAGCTCGTAGGTCTTGTTCCGTAGCTCAGCTTTGATGGGATCAGGGCGCCCCGTGGAACGCTCGATGTCCAGCGCGACGATGGAGCGGTAATGGGATAGTCCGGTTGACAGGATTTGTTCCATGGGTATCTCCCCGTCGGCGTGAAGCCCCGTCTTCACCAGGTCGATTTAGTCGAAATCTCTAGTCGTGGCCAGTTTGATCGTCAGACTTGTTGCTCGTCCGGCCCTAGACAGGCAGGATGACCCCGCCTGGCGCTCCGGCCAGGAAGACCTGTGGTGGACCCAGGGTTAACCCGGGATCACCATGAATGTCGTGTGGCCTCGCGGCCGCCCGACCCGGTCACCTGGACGTGAACAGGCCGAGCCGGACCGCGCCGGGGAAGAGCTGCTTGATATTTAGCCGGAAGGTCCCGACGGACGGCGTCACGCGGATGGTGCGGGTGAACTTCTGGGCCGGGTTGACCGGGGGCGGGCTGTTAAAGCCCAGCGAGACGGTGACCGGTTTACCCGACTCGAAACCGCTGGCCCGGACGACCCACGCGGTGCCCGTCGTGCCCTGGCTCTGCATCACTATGCACGCGTCGGGTCCGCCGCCGGCGTGGCCGGACGAGCCGCACACGGTCGCCGGCGCCGGAGGCCGCCTGCCGGGCAGCCCGGAATTGGAGGCCGTGTCGACGTCTCGAGCTGGCGAGCGCGGAACCAAGGTGATGCCCATCACGACCAAAATGGCTCCTATGGCGGCCCAGCGAGGCCCAGGCCGGTGCGCCCGCAGCCAGCGGCGCCAGCCGGGGCCGCCCGCGGACCTTACGGTGCCGTTCCGCCGAGCGGCGGCATGGGCTTTGCACCGGGGGGCGGGCCGGTAGGAGGCGGGAAGTTCGGTGTAGGAGGCGGCGGTGGCATCCTCGGCGGGCTCGCCGGCGAGCTCGCCGAGCGGGCCGGTCTGGGGGCTGCGCCGGTACTCGGCGATCAGCGCCATCGCCTTGTCCGGCAGGTAGGAGTGCTCCTCGTCCGGGCCGGCCTGGGCCACGGTGAAGTCGCCGAGCTGGACCAGCATCGCCGAGGAGGTCGGCCGGGCCCGCGGCACCCGGTGCAGGCACGCGGTGATGACCTCGGACAGTTCGGCGGGCAGGCCGGACAGGTCGGGTTCCTCGGTGGCCAGCCGGGCCAGGACGTCCATCACCGACGCACCGGAGTACGGCGGATGCCCGGTCGCCGCGAACAGCAGCGTCGCGCCGAGCGAGTAGACGTCGCTGGCCACCGACGCCTCGCGGGTGTCCCTGGCCTGCTCCGGCGCCATGTACGCGGGGGTGCCGACCGCGCCGCGCGCGGTGGTGCAGCCCATCCGCTCGGCCGCCCGGCCACCCCGAAGTCGATCACCCTCGGCCCGTCCGGCGCGACCAGCACGTTGGACGGCTTCAGGTCGCGGTGCACAGCCCGGCCCCGTGGATCGAGGCCAGCGCCTCGGCGCACCCGGCGGCCCGCCAGCGCACCGTGCTCACCGGCAGCGGGCCGCACGCCAGCACCAGCCGCGACAGCGACGGCGCCGGCACGTACGCCGTGGCCAGCCAGGGCAGGTCGGCCTCGGGGTCGGCCTCCACCACCGCGGCGGTGAACACCCCGCTCACCTTCCTGGCCGCCGCCACCTCCTGCGCGAACCGGGTACGGAAACCGGCCTCCTCGGCCAGTTCCACCCGGATCGTCTTGACCGCAACCACAGGCCGGCGGCCGAACGTCCCAGGTAGACCTGGCCCATCGACCCGGAGCCGAGGCGGCCCAGAACCACGTACGGCCCGATCCGCTCCGGATCCCACCTACGCAGCGGCTCTCGCTCCTGCCGCGACCCTGCCGTCGGCCGCCGGGCACCGTTGTGCCGGATAGGCTGGTGGTCTTCCTTGTCGTTGATTTCCATAATCCGCAGGAGCGTTGCTCGTGAGTTGGCATTGGCGCGGACATAATTAAGCAGTTCGTCATTCGCGGCGGTTAGCAACATATCCAGCTCACGGTCGCCCAACCCGGGGCAAGGGCAAGCCTCGCTACGCTCGGTCGCCGCCGGCGACCCCCTGCCCCGGCCCGGGAACCAGGGTCCGGTCGCAGACCGCCCGACCGAGAAGACCCCACACACCCCGGAACGAGGACGTGTTCCGGCCCAACCATCCGTCAGATACACCCACGGATCAGTCAGTAGGGCCCGAATTCGCAGCTCACAGGCGAACTCAGCAACCGGACCCGCCATTGGTTCGATCGCCGTTTCGATCCGCCCAACGAACAGTTCCTTACCCAGATTTGCCCGCCGCCGGCGTGACGAAGGCGATCTTGACAGAGAGGGGGTGGCAAGTCCCATGGACAGCGGCGGCCCATGGTCGTCCGGGTGACGGCTCCGCGGTGGCGGTGGCGGTGGCGGTGCGGGTCGCCGGCTGCGATCTGGAGGTCCTCGCCAGTGGTCGGTTCCCGGTGGATCGGGCTCGGACAGCCATCGGTAGGTTTGGGGTGTGAACGGATCTCCGGCGACTGAAGTTGTACGCACCGCATACGAGGTTTTCCTTGCCGAGCTGGGGCGCGAGCCGTCCGCAGCCGAGTGTGAGCAGTGGGCTGTGCGGCATGCCGGTGCCCCTGAGGAGTCGCGTGCGCTGGTGGACGCTGGGTGGTACACGGCCCGTGGCGGCGAAAGCGAGCGGGCTTTGGCGTTGTTTCGCCGTGCGGCGGGGTTCGGGGGAGAGTCCGGCCGGGATGCTCAGGTCGGCATCGTCGAGCAGTTGTATTCGCTACGGCGTGACCTGGAGGCCGACACTGCTCAGCGGGCGCTGCGGGCCGAACTCGACGATCGCCCTGGCGGGCGTGGCGACCTGCGGGTCTTCGATGACATGGCGGAGATGCTGTCTGATGCCGGGAAGCACGAGTTGGCCCTTGAGTGGTGCCAGGCGGGACTGGACCGGTTGGCCGGGGCCGGTGACGCCGCCGAGCTGGCGGACTATCGGCGCGGGTTGCTGATCACCCGCGGCTTCCTGCGCGACGAGCTGGATATCGAGCAGGACGACGAGGATCTCGCCGCGCGGGCGCAGAGTGATGCGTCGTTCGCGGCGTTCGGGAAGACGATGCGCGAGAAGTGGGGCGATCTCTTCTGGGGCCGGAAGCCAGAGTTGCCCGATGATGGGACGGCGTTCGACGGGATCGTCTTGCGCTGGGTACGCGAGGACTTCACGGCGATACGTTCTCGCTGGCCCGAGTCGACTGCCCACTACGGCGACGACTACGAGACGTATGCCGCGCGGATTCAGCGGGAGGCCCGCACCTATGACGAGGCAGGCGCCGCCCGGGTACGTCTGGTCAGTGGGAACCTCGCTGACTATGAGGCGTACGCCCGGCGTGAACGTCGCGACCCGGCCGACCAGTCAACCCGCCAGGATTACGGTGAGTGGTGCACCAAGGCACATCCCGACCGGGTGCAGCTGTGGCCACCGGCGCGCAACGGCGTGTGCTGGTGCGACTCGGGACGCAAGTACAAGAAGTGCTGTGGTGCGCCAGCCAAGAGCTGACCGTAGCCGTGGCATGGCTCAGGTCCGGATCCGCGGCGGCGCCTGGGCGGCTGACGATGCCGCGGAGCGAGCACCAGCGACAGAAGTAGCTGCGCTCGGGCGGAGGCTGAGCCGTGTCCATCGACCGTCAGGCGGAGCCGGCCACGACCGACTCAGCCACCAGCGCGACACGCTGCCGCAGCACCGGAAGACACTTTTCGGTGTCGCCTACCTGGTCGACCTGTTCCGGGCAAGGGTCGGCCGCGAGTGCGGCCTGGAGCTTGGTCAAGCCGTCGGCAAGCGATAGGTCCGCATAGAAAGCCATGCCCCCACTCCCCATCAACCGGTACTTCATCTTGACGTCGGTGGCCTTGTCGGTAATCCAGCAATCCTTCACTCCGCCGCCGAGGCCATAGTCGATGAGTACGCAGACCGCGTGCTTCTTACGCCCGTACGCGAAGGTCAGGGCTACCGACTCCTGCGCGCCGAAGTCGTCGCCGTAGCTGAAGCACTCCTGCGGCGTAGGCCGGCCGAGAACATCCATGAACGGCAGCTCGGACAGTCCACCGGCGACCAGGCCGTCGGCTGCCGCGGCGGCCGCCGAACGGGTCTCTTGCGGGCCGTGTACCGCGATCGTTCGCAGGAGCGCGAGCGCGGCCGATGTCGCCTCCTTCTCAGCGAACCCGATCAGCTCGATCACCTTGGCCGCGTACGCCGGCGAATCGGTGAATGCCTCGTCAGCGGGAACATACGCCCGAAGGAGCGCAAGCAGGTCGATCGCGACGGCTTCTGCGAGGAACGGGTCGCCCTTGCCTGCCAACGCCGGTTCCATTGCTTCGCCGAGATTGGCGAGAAGGTCTTCACTGCCGAGCTCGGGTGCGCGACGCTGCGCCTCCGCCAGGACCTCGCCGAGGCTCATCCCGGGCTGGATCGCACCCAACACGAAGCCTGGCGCACCGGCCTCGGCCAACATCTGGCGCAGCCGGGCCGCATCACCGCCGCTCAACGCGCCCGCGCCTGCCACGATGCCGGAGGAAGACGTACGCTCTCGGTGCCGTTTGCTCGACATGAGCTCACATCTTGCCAAGGAAGCGGATCAACCTTCTCACCGGCCTCGCCGGTCCGTTGTCGTGCAAGGCCAGGCCACAGGTCGCGTTTCGGCGTGGTGACGCCGCGCATCACTACAGCAGGTCGAAGTATGTGCGAAGCGCTCGATCGACCTGCCGGAGGGTGTCGGGCGCAAGCTTGCCGACGCGAGCGCGAACGGCGGAGGGGTCCACCGGACGCAACCGCGACACGTCGATGGTGCCCCGCACGGGATCGGCTTCCGTGGTCGGGACCATGACTGCGACCGGGGGTGGCGGGACACCCGCTCCGAGGATCACGGCAAAGGTGCCACGGCTCGGGTTGTAACGGGTCGCAGAAACGATCGCGACACGTGCGCGTTGGCTACCGACCGTGTATTCATAGACCTCGCCGCGCTTCATGAACCCAGGTCCGCCAGCCGATCAGTCTCGGCGAACGCTGCGAGCACCGCCTGGTCCTCGGGCGGGAGCGCACGCTCCCACTCTTCGATGAGCTGCACGTCGTAGCGGGCAGCTCGGTCAAGGATCGCCTGCTCCACCCACTGAGACAGCGGCTTGCCGTCGTGTGCGGCGCCTGCCCGCGCGGCTGCGATCGTGGTCTCGTCCAACGTAAGCGATGTCTTCCGACGCATACCGCCCACTATACCGCCGCCTGGATGCCTCTCGCGGAGCCGCTACCTTGAGCACCGGGAGCCGGCGGTTCTTGGTTCGTCACGTTTCCCCTCCGGTACGGTCTGGAACAGCACGCGCCGGTCCGACTCCGGGTGCCGGATCGCCGCGCCGGTCTTCCAGACCAGCGCTCCGTTGTGGGTCGTCGTCTCGTCCCCGGTCGCGTACCCCTCGGCGATCATCTTGCGGATGAACGCCTCGTCCTGCGGCTCGACGGTCCACCCGAGCGTCTCGGCCCACCAGTCGGCCTGCGCATGCGGGTCGGCCGCGTCAAAGGTGACCTGGAAGTCGTACGGCATCAGGCGATCCCTGTCGCAGGTAGAGGTCACGGAGCAGCGCCACCTCGGCGCCGTGGTGGATGGTCTCCCGCCAGTCGATGTCCATGACCGTCACGCTAGACCGCATCCCAAGCGCCTGGACCTTCGGTCGGCGCGGCCGCCTCCGGCGTGAACCCGGGTGACCCGTCGGCTAGACCGCATCCCAAGCGCCTGGACCTTCGGTCGGCGCGGCCGCCTCCGGCGTGAACCCGGGTGACCCGTCGGCTAGACCGCATCCCAAGCGCCTGGACCTTCGGTCGGCGCGGCCGCCTCCGGCGTGAACCCGGGTGACCCGTCGGCTAGACCGCCTTGCGGACAGCTCCGGTCCTTAGAGGTCGGTGACGCGGATGCCCGCGTGGACCTTGTAGCGCTTGTTGATGGCGATGAGGTTGGCGGTGAACGACTCGATCTGGCCGGCGTTGCGCAGCCGGCCGGCGTAGACGCCGCGCATCCCGTTGACGCGGCTGGCGAGCGCCTGCACCTGGGCGACCGCCTCGCGGTCCTCGCCGAGCACGAGGACGTCGAGGTCGATGCGGTCCACCTCCGGGTCGGCGAGCAGCGCGGCGCTGACGTGGTGGAAGGCCGCGCACACGCGGGACTGCGGCAGGAGCGCCGCCGCCTGCTGCGCGGCACTGCCTTCGGGGACAGCCAGCGGGTACGGGCCGTGCTTGTCGAAGCCGAGCGGGTTGACGCAGTCGACGACCACCTTCCCGGCGAGCGCTCCGGCCAGCGAGGCGACCAGCTCGGCGTGCCCCTCCCAGGGCACCGCGACGATGACGAGGTCGGCCACGCAGGCGTACGGGTTGTCACCACCGGTCACCGTACCGGCCGCGACCCCGGGCAGGCCGGACAGTTCCCGCGCGGCCGCCTCGCCCCGCTGTGCCGAACGGGAACCGATGCGCACCCGCTGGCCGGCCCGGGCGAACCGGTACGCGAGGCCGCGCCCCTGGTCGCCCGTACCGCCGAGGATGCCGACCGTGAGGTCACCGACATCGGGCAACGCGCTGAGATCGAGTGCCATACCGCCATCCTTCCAGCACACGCTGTGCTACCTGTTCGCTCCCCGCTCAGCGCTACCTGTTCGCTCCCCGCTCAGCGCTACCTGTTCGCTCCCCGCTCAGCGCTACCTGTTCGCTCCCCGCTCAGCGCCTCTCGAACAACACCCGGCGCTGCTTCGGGTCGGCTACCGTGAGGCGCACCGGGATGCGCGTACCCGCCATGAAGCCACCGCCCGCACAGCGGGCCTGCACCGCCGGGTCGTCGATCGCCACGACGGCGCCGTCGGCCCGGTCCGCCACGTCGACGACGGCGGCCTCGAACTCCTCGCCCACCCGGTCCTCCAGCAGGACCGCCTCGGTCAGGTCGATCGCGCTGCGGTTCGCCGTACCGGCCCGGCGCGCGCTCGCGCCCATCGCCTCGGGCAGCTTCGGCAGCGCGGCCCGGACCCAGTCCGGTACCGGCGCCCCGGCCACCAACGCCAGGCACACCTCGGTCGTGTACCGGTCGGCCAGCCGGCGCAACGGCGCGGTCACGTGCGCGTACGGGGCCGCGACCGCGGCCTGTTCGGGATGCTCCGGCACCGTACCGGCGAACGCGGTGTACGCCGCGCCGCGCATCAGCTCGGCCGCCTGGTCGAGGAACGCGGCGCCACGCGGGTCGCCCGCGTTCACACCGGCGATGACCGGCCCCGGGCCCGCCCCCTCGGGCCAGGGGATGTCCAGCGACGCCGCCGCGGCGCGCACCTTGGCGAGCGCGGACGGCGCGGGTGGTGGCATCGTCCGCAGCAGCCCGACCCGGCCGTCGAGCATGATCTTCGCGGCCGCCATCCCGGTCAGCAGCGAGATCTGCGCGTTTGCGTACTCCACCGGCTCCGGGCCGCGCAGCACCAGTTCCCAGCCGCCGCCCGCGACCGGCTGGACCTCCTGCGCCGGGATCGGCAGGTTGACGGCGCCGTGCGCCAGGCCGCGCTCGATGAGCAGCGCAGCCAACTCGGGCAGCAGCGCGATCGGCTCGGCGACGCTGCCCTTGGCGACGTCGGACTGGACGGCGGGATAGTTCAGCTTGGCGCGGCTGCGGATCGCGGCCCGTTCGACCCGGACGTCGGTGGGCTCACCGTCGGCGGACAGCTCGATGGTCCATAAGACGGCCGCCCGTACCTGGTCGGGCAGGAGGCTGGCGGCGCCTTCGGACAGCGTGGTCGGGTGCAGCGGTACCTTGCCGTCGGGCAGGTACACGGTCTCGCCCCGACGCCAGGTCTCCGCGTCGAGCTGGCCGCCGGGCGGGACGTACGCGGCGACGTCGGCGATGGCGTAGTGCACCCGGTAACCGCCGCCGGTCCGGCGCTCCAGGAACATCGCCTGGTCGAGGTCCATCGACTCAGGCGGATCGATGGTGACGAACGGCAGGTCCGTACGGTCGGCGCGCGGGAGCCGGGGCGGTGCGGCCGCCACCCGATCGGCTTCAGCCTGCGCCGCGGGCGGGAACCGGTCCGGCAGTTCCAGCTCGCGACGCAAGGCACTGAAGTCGATGCGGGGCGCGACGACACGACGGATGACCACCCGTCAGTCATACCAGCGCCGCGCTAACCGGCCATCGGTCGACCGGTCCGGGTCGTTGCCCGGCGCCAGACGCCGTCGAGCCGGACTCGTCGGAGTCCGGCCCGACCGACGCTACCGACCGGAGACGCGAGATGTACTTCGGGTCGCCGGCGTACGCGTCGCGGCCGTCGTCCTCTTCGCGGTGGTGGTCTTCCTGGCCGCTGCCGTACCCGTCGTCTTCTTCACCGCTGTCGTCTTCTTGGCCGCGGCCGTGGTCTTCTTCGCGGTGGTGGTGGTCTTCTTCGCGGCCGCTGCCGTGGTCTTCTTGGCCGGGGCCTTCTTCGCGGTGGTGGTGGTGGTCTTCTTCGCCGCCGCTGCCGTGGTCTTCTTGGCCGGGGCCTTCTTCGCGGTGGTGGTGGTGGTCTTCTTCGCCGCCGCTGCCGTGGTCTTCTTCGCCGGGGCCTTCTTCGCGGTGGTGGTGGTGGTCTTCTTCGCCGCCGCTGCCGTGGTCTTCTTCGCCGCGCCGGTACCGGCGGCGGTCGTCCGCTTCGCGGTGGTCTTCTTCGCAGCCGTGGTGGCCTTCTTCGCTAGGGCCATCGTGTCCCTCCTTCGGGAACCTGTTGCGGGTCACCGGTGCCGGTGACGCCTCTCGTCACGCGGTCACGAGTCCTCGCCGGACCAGCGGGCGTCCTCCGCCTCCCACGCCGCGTTCCGCTCGGCGACGCGGTCGAGCGCTCGCTCGGCCTCGGCAGCGGTCGGGTACGGCCCGAGCCGGTACCGCTCAGCGCATGCATTCGCCGGCGTCTCGACGCGGTTGTGCCGCAGGCACCAGTAGTACGTGCCGCTAGTCCCGCTGCCACTCATGACATTCACTGTGCACCGCAAACCTCTCAGGCGCTACCGATACCGGCAAAAAAGCGTCCGGCGCTCCACAGTAGACCGATCGCCATCGGTCGCTGCGAATCGCCGGATCGCTTATGCTGCAACGGTTTTCGGCCCTGTCGTCACAGGTACGGCGGCAGGTCGGCGCGGAAGTTATCCGCCGTGGGCGAGGCCGTGCTTGAGGGCGGTCGCCATCTCCACCGCGCGCCGCGCCTGCGACTCCACCGCGGTCAGCTCGGTGTCGCCGGGCGGCGTGGTGCCGTTGTTCGACACGTGGCTCGCGCCGTACGGGTTGCCCGCCTCGAACTGGATCGGGTCGACGTAGCCGGGCGGGACGATGACGCAGCCCCAGTGGTAGAAGGTGTTGTTGAGCGCGGTGATGGTGGTCTCCTGCCCACCGTGCTTGGTGGCCGCCGAGGTGAATGAGGACGCCACCTTGTTCACGAGCTTGCCGGCGGCCCAGAGCGGACCGCTGGTGTCGATGAACTGCTTCAGCTGCGCGGTCGGCAGCCCGTACCGGGTCGGCGTGCCGAACAGCAGGACGTCGGCCCACTCCAGGTCGTCGAGCGAGGCTTCGGGGACATCCTGCGTCTCCAGCCGGTGCGCGGCCCAGCCCTCGTTGCTCGCGATGGCCTCGTCGGGCGCCAGCTCCCGTACCTTGCGCAGCCGTACCTGCGCGCCGGCCTTCTCCGCCGCGTCGGCCGCGGCCGAGGCGAGACGGTACACGCTCCCGGTCGCCGAGTAGTAGACGACCAGTGCCTTGGTTGCGTTAGTCATCCCACACGCGTACCCGCCCGACGGCCCGGCATGTGCCTTCCGGCGCGCGGTCGTCTTCTGTGGCGCAGTCGTCCTATGTGGCGCGATCGTCCTCTGTGGACAGTCTGGTCGGCCGGCGCCGGCAGTTTGGTCGTCCGGCCGCTCGGGTAACGGGACAGCGATGGTCCGGCAACGCCGCAACGGCAGTTTCAACCACCCGTACAGCGCGCTCAACCTGCGCCTGGCGCTGGCGACCTTCGGCCTGGTGACCTGCACCGCGCTCGCCGTCGGCCTGCTGTGGGCCGGCTGGCGGGTGCTCGGCGTGGTGGCCGCCGTGATCGCGGCCACCGCCGCCGCCGACCTCGTGGTCATCCAGCGCCGCCGCGCGCGGCGCCGCCGGCGCGAGCCGCCGGGCACGCACCACTCGCTCTTCGAGTGACTACTGGAACACCGCCGAGCGCTCGGGGCTGGCGGTCTCCAGCGGTACGGCCGGCGGCCCCACCAGTCCCAGCTGCACACCCTGTCGCGAGAGCACCGCGTCGAGTACCCAGTCCGCGGCCGTACGGCACCGGTTGCCCGGCAGGTTCAGCAGGTGGTACCCGCGGGTGACCGTCTTGGCGGTGAGCCCGGACAGCGGTACCTTCGCCGGGTTCGCGGCCGCCTGCCAGCCCCCGAGGTCGACGACGAACCCGAGCTCGTGGTGCCGGTACGCGCGGCGCCGGCCCTGCCCGTACGAGGCGGCGATGTTGTACGCCACCCGCTTGCCCTGGCGCTGGGCGTGCTGCGCCGTCATCGTGGTCGCCTGTCCGGGCCGGGTGAGGTCCGGTACGGCGGCCGCGTCGCCGCACGCGTACACCTCCGGGTGGCCGGGCACGTTGAGGTACTCGTCGACGACGAGCCGGCCCTTCACCGTCTCCAGGCCGAGGTCGTCGACGAGCGGATCGGGCCGTACCCCGACGCACCACACGATCGTGCGGGTGGCCACGAAGCTGTCGTCGGTCAGCCGTACCCCGGTCCGGGTCGCCTCCTTGACGGACACCCCCATCCGTACGTCGACGCCGCGCTCCCGCAGCACCCGGTCGGCCGTACGGGACAGCCGCTCGTCCAGCTCGGGCAGCACCCGCGGGGCGACGTCGAGCAGCAGCCAGCGCGGCCGGTGCCCGGCCAGCCGCGGATGGCGGGCGTGCAGCGCGTCGGTGTAGAGCACTCCGTGCGCGGCCACCTCCGTACCCGTGTAGCCGGCCCCGACCACCACGAAGGTGGTACGCGCGGCGCGCTCGCCCGGGTCGTCGCTCGCGTCGGCCAGCTCCATCTGGAGGGTCAGGTGGTCGCGCAGGTACAGTGCCTCGGGGATGCCCCGGAAGCCGTGCGCGTGCTCGGCCACCCCCGGTACGGGCAGCAGCTTGTTGACGCTTCCGACGGCGAGCACCAGCCGGTCGTACCCGATCTGGCCCCAGCCGTTCTCCGGGTCGATCCAGCGCACCTGGCGCCGGCCGAGGTCGATGCTGTTCACCTCGCCGAGCACCAGCCGTACCTCGGGAAGCGTCTGCGGCAGCGACACGGTCAGCCGGCGCGGCTCCAACAGTCCGGCGGCCACCTCGGGCAGCAGCGGGACGTAGAGGAAGTAGTCGGTCGGGTTGACCAGCACGATCTCGGCCCGCCCCCGGGCCATCCGCGACAACGTACGGGCGCAGTGGTAGCCGGCGAACCCGGCACCCACGATGACAATCCTCGGCCTGTTCAGCACGTTCCCTCCCCCAGCACAGTCCTCGGGCGCCCGCTTACCCCGAACGCCCGAGCGCAAACCGGAGGTGGCTCGCGAACGGTACGCTGGCGCGCGCCGACAAGAGCGAGGTGGTCACCATGAACCGGCGGGCAGTCGCCCTGGCGATGGCGACCGCGCTCGCGCTCGCCGTGGCGGTCAGTCCTGGTGTGGCGTACGCGATCGGGCCGGTGGTGCAGATCAGCCCACCCGGTGGCCCGCCCGGCACCATCATCCGGGTCACCGGCACCGGGTTCTGCGCCGCGCCGTGCGGACCGGTGCGCATCCAGGTCGGCACGTCCCCGGTCGCCGGCGATGTACCGATCACCTCGGACGGGCGGTTCGGAGTCGAGGTGCAGGTGCCGGAGAGCGCCCGCGAGGGCGACGTGCCCGTGGTCGCCAGCCAGCGCGACGCGAACGGGGTGGAGCTGGTCGGCCGTACCGTTTTCGTGGTCATGTTCGGCGCTCCGCCCCGGGTGCAGCCGCCGGCCGGCGCGAGCGCGGGCGCCGTACCGACGCTGCCGGGAAGCCCGACCGCGACGGCGGCCTCCCCGGCGGCGGCGGCCGCGGCCGGCGCACCCCCCGCGCCGAACTACGGGGGGCTGGGCGTCGTGGCGCTGGCGGCCGCGGTCGTCATCGCGGCGTTCCTGACCCTCGCCCGGCGGATCCGCCGCCAGCCGGCGGCCTGAATCTCTCAGTTCGCGCTGGCATCATCGGCGTTATGACCCGGGGGACGCCGTGAGTGCGCGCAGCGGCGCGGCGAGGGAACCATGAGCACCGTGGACCACGTGCTGAACGTCCTCACCCACTGGCCGCCCGCGCTGGTCTACCTGGTCACCGCGGTCGTGGTGTGCGCGGAGACCGCGACGGTCCTCGGCCTGCTGGTGCCCGGCGAGGCGACCCTGCTCATCGTCGGGTTCCTGTGCTACCAAGGGGTTCTGCGGCTGGGCGTGGCGCTTCCGCTGATGCTCGCGGCGGCGCTGGTCGGGGACAGCATCGGATACTGGGAAGGACGGCGGGTCGGCCCGCGGCTGCGTAGCACGCGGCTGGGGCGGCGGGTCGGCGAGCGGCGGTGGGCCAGGACCGAAAGACTCTTCCAGCGGTACGGGGGCCGAGCCGTCTTCCTGGCGAGGTTCATCGCGTTCGCCCGTACCCTGACCCCGCGCCTGGTCGGCATGTCCGCCATCGGCTACCGCACCTTCCTGCCGTGGGACGTCCTCGGCGTGCTCGGGATCACCGGCGGTACGGTCCTCGTCGGGTACGCCGCCGGCCGCTCGTACGCCACCGCCGCCGACATCTTCGGTCGCGCCACGAGCGCCGTGCTGGCTCTGGTCCTGCTGATCGTCGCGCTGGTCCTGATCGGCCGGTACCTCGGCTGGCATCCCGATCCCGTTGCGGCACTGGGCAACCGGCTCGCCGGCTGGCCTCCGCTGCGCCTCGTCGGCAGGGCGTACCGGGCCGGCTTCCGCTGGCTCAGCGAGCGGGTCGGGGTCGGCGGCGCGGTCGCGGTGAACGTGCTCGGCGGCGTGCTCGCGCTGCTCGCCATCGGGTACGGGCTGACCTGGGCGGTGGACCGGTTGGTACAGCACAGCGGGCTGCCGCTCGTCGACCCGCTCATCGTGCGGTGGGTGGAGGCGCACCGGGAGCCCGGCACGACATCCGCAGCGCTCGATATCCTCTCGGTGCTCCGCGGCTCGTACCTCATCGTGGTCGTGGGCCTGGCCGCCGTCGCGCTGAGCTGGGGCCGGTTCCGCGACCTGCGCGCGGACCTGGTCGGCCTGATCGGCACCGGCGGCGCGATCGTGGCGCTCGCGCTCATCGCCCTCGCGTCGGACTGGGAGCGCCACGCGACGGACTGGGACCGCCACGCGCCGTGGGCCGGCAGCTGGGCCGTACCAGTGGGCCTGGGCTTGTCGGTGGCCAGGCCCGCCGGCCTGTTCGGCAACCAGACCGTGGTGGTCACCGCGAGCGTCGGCATGCTCGCGTGGCTGCTGTCCCGCCGGTTCGGCTGGCACTGGGCGGTGGCGGCGTGGACCGCCGCGTTCGGCGTCGCCGTGGTCGTCGCCGCCGCGCGGGTGTACGTCGGCTGGAGCTGGCCCAGCGAAGCCATCGCCTCCACACTGCTCGGCGGGCTGTGGGTACTCGTCTTCGTCGTCGCCTGGCACACCCGCGACCGGCTACGCATCGACGCCGATTAGGCTGTCCCGGTGGACCGGCCGGGTTGGGCAGCTGACATCGACTTGACACGACCGAGTGCCGCGCGCGTGTACGACTACTACCTCGGCGGCTGCCACAACTACGCGGTCGACCGGGAGATGGCACGCCAGGCTCTGGCGGCGCTGCCGAACCTGCGCAAGATCGCCTGGGCCAACCGCGCGTTCCTGCGCCGCGTGGTGCGGTACCTGTGCGCCGCCGGCGTGGACCAGTTCCTCGACCTCGGCTCCGGCATCCCGACCGTCGGCAACGTGCACGAGATCGCCCACCTGGCGAACCCGGCCGCCCGGGTCGCGTACGTCGACGTCGACGCGGTCGCGGTCTCGCACAGCAACGCGCTCCTCGCCGGTAGCGACCGGGCCGTCGCGGTCCAGGCCGACCTGCGCGACCCGGCCGCCGTCCTGACCCACCCGGAGGTACGGGCAGTGCTCGACCTCGACCGCCCGGTGGCCGTACTGATGCTCGCCGTCCTGCACTTCATCCCCGACACCGACGACCCGGCCGGGGTCGTTACCGGCTACGCCGACGCCCTACCCGAGGGCGGCTACCTCGCCATCTCGCACACGTCCCGCACCGAGGTGCCGCCATCCGTGGGCGGCCTGGCCGTACTGGACCTGTACGACCGCCACTCCTCTTCGGTACTGCCCCGGTCGCGGGAGGAGCTGCTGCGGTTCTTCGCCCGGTACGAGCTGGTCGACCCCGGCCTCGTACCGATTCCCCTCTGGCGGCCCGATGCCGGTCGGGTCACCGAGGACCCCGAGGTACTACAGCGCGCGTTCTTCGGCGGGCTGGGCCGGTTGGCGCGATTACCGACATCACCGTCGGCGTTCTTGAGACCATTCTTACGCCAAAGACTCTACGGCTTCCGCGCCACGGCGCCGTACCCGTCCACCGCCTTCACGGCGTCGACGTCGCCATCGGGCCGCCACAACGAGATCGACACCAGGCCCGGTTCCAGCATCTCCAGGCCCTCGAAGCAGCGGCCGATCTGCTCCGGGCTGCGCACGATGTAGGGAACCGCGCCGGTTTCCTTGTACTCCTCGGCAGCCGCGGTCTGGGCCTCGCTGGTGTCGGTGCCGTCCCACAACACCAGGTAGCTGCCGGATGGGACAGCAGCCATCACCCGGGCCACGATGGACCGTACCTCGTCGAAGTCCACGACATGGCCGAGCACCCCCATGAACATCACCGCGATCGGCCGGGTGAAGTTCAAGACGTTCCTGGCGTCGGCCACGATCTGGTCCGGGTCGTGAAAATCGGCGTCGACGTAGTGGGTGACGCCCTCGTCGGTGGTATTGGTGAGCAGCGCGCGGGCGTGCGCCAGCACCATCGGGTCGTTGTCCACGTACACGATGCGGGAATCCGGCGCGGCCCGCTGGGCGACCTCGTGGGTGTTCTGCATGGTCGGCAGTCCGGTGCCGATGTCGAGGAACTGGCGGATGCCCGCCTCGGCGGCCAGGAAGCGGACGGCCCGGATAAGGAACTGCCGGGACTGCCTGGCCAGGACGACGACGTCCGGGGAGACCTCGGCAAAGGCATCACCGGCGGCACGGTCAACGGCGTAGTTGTCCTGGCCGCCCATCCAGTAGTTCCAGATTCGCGCCGAGTGCGGGACGGTGATGTCGATTTTGGAGCTAGCGTGCTCAGCCATCGGGTACCAGCCTTTCCGGAAGAAAGCTTGGGGTGCGGTAGCCGGAGGATGTGACGAAGCAAATGATGAGCAGGTCATGGAACGGAGGTTGGCCGCGGAACGATTCGCCCTTGCCGGCACCCCGGGGGAACCAGCGGCGCTCGTGCAGGCGCATTCAACCCTAGACCAAAGGACCCATGCCACAGAAGGCCGCGCCACGGAGGGCTTGCGAGCCAGCGTTGTTACCGAGCCAGCGTTGTTAACCTTGGAGATCAGGCAGCGGGTCAGCAGCGCACACAAGACCTACGCGGATACGACGGACGAGCATCACGTCGCTAGAGCTCATGAGCATGAGCCGGCAAGACGGGTGCCACCAAGCCATCCGCAGGAGTCCGGCGGCGAGCCGGGCGCGCCATCCAACGGGGCGGGGGCGCGAACCTCTCGGGCCGGCTTGCTCCAGGGTACCGATGCGGCAACTGCCCGTAGCGCGCGAAGAGCGCCAACGCCGCCCGGCGATCCGGGCAGGGATCGCCGGTCCCACAAGCCAGGCAAGGCGCATCCAGCCCGGCCGGGTGCTCGCACAGCATCGCCTGCGCCCGGCGTAGTTCCCCAACAGCGACGGCCGACAGGTACAGGCTCACCGCGTACCTGCCGGCCGCTGCCCCGAGTTGGTCATCGCAGTGCGGCCTGCCCGGCCGCGACCAACTGATGACCCAACGCCAGTACCCGCTCAGGCAGGAACGCGATGACGTAGTCCTCGTCCAACCCTGCCTCGATGTCCTCCGGGTCGAACACCGGTATCTTGATCGTCAGCTCGATGCCCGGCGCTTTGCTCGCCGGATACCCGTCCACTCCGGCGTACTGGGTGATCCGCACCATCGTCTTGACGTCGTTCGGCTTCAACCCCAGCACCAACGGCGCGGACTGGTGCAAGCCGCGCTCGCCGAACGTGCACTCGGCCGGGTCGCACCACACCGGGTGGGTGATCTGGGTGGCCTCGTTCACTGCTTCCTCCTTGGGAGTTGATGGAAAACCGTGCCTGCCTCGCCCCTGGATGGCACCGAGGCGGCGGGCTTTGCCGCACGCGTGGAAGACACGTTTGTCCGCCCACGGCGGCCAGCACCTGCCCCGGTGCCGCTTCAGGAACCGGCCGCCGCCAACCCGCTGCCCTGGCACTCACACCGCTCCCGCGTAGGCGGACATGAGCGCCTGCCACCGCTGCGCGTCCCAGATCCTCGCGCCGGTCGACGTACTTGGAGCGGTTACCGCAGCACGACAGGCAGGCATTCGATACGGCGACGTCGGTCATGCCGACCAGGGTGGGTCACACAAGCGACCTCAGATGTCACGACAGGTGAAGGACACCGGCAGTGTCCTCTGAAAGCAGATGGGCCGCTCAATCTGGCAGGTTCGCCGCCGTCAGCAACGGCCGAAGGTCGGGCAGCACGGCGGGCTTGGCCCGGCCCATCAACTGGCGCAACGTCTCCCGGACCAGCACGTTGAACCGCAGCTCCTCCGGGGACTCCCGATGGATCCGCTCGATCATGTACACCGCTGCGACGTCGTTGCGCTTCTTGGCGTAGCTGCGCGCCGCGTCCAGGTGGTATGTCAGCCGCCGCTCCACCGCCGGGGACCGGTCGATCGCCACCCGTTCCGCTGTCGCCAGTGCCCGACTCGTCTGGCCCAGCTCCAACGCCGTCGTCATGCGGTGCAGCGCCACGTTGGTCGGCCCGAACACCAACCGGAAGTGGTTGGTCTCCCCGACCCGGGTGGCCAGCCGCTCCGCGACGGCCAGCAACCGGTGCGCCTCGTCGCCCATGTCCTCCCGGGCCGCCTCCGTGGCTCCGAGCAGGTGGAGACCACCGAAGACGGCCAGGCGCGCGGGGCCGGGATCCTCGTCGAGGTACGGGCGCAGCTCGTCAATGGCGCGGTACAGCACCGCCCGCGACGATTCCGTCTTGCCCTGGGTAGACAGGATCATCGCCAGGTTCCAGGCCGCCGCCGCGTTCAGGTCCGGATCACCAGCATCCAGCGCGTACGACACCGCCCGATCAGCCGCCAGGAACGACAGCTCGTGCTCACCGACGCGCTTGGTCCACGTGCGTACCAGCTGGTAGAGCTTGCTCGCCTCGCGCAGCGCCCGCCGCCGCCCGGCGTCCCCGTGCAGACGCACCGCTGCTTCGCACTGCCGGATCAGCGCCGGCAGCTGCTGCCCCACGACCGCATACCGGAACGCGGAGGGTTCCTGCCACGCCTGCCACGCCGACTCGATGCCCTGCGCCAGCCGGTCAAGGTCCGGCGCCTCCCCCGCCGCCCGACCACGGTCCATCATCGCTGTGCGTACGACATCCGCCGAAGGATGCCCGCGACGGCCGTCCGGCATCAGCGGCAGCGGCACTCCGGTCAGCTCCCGCAGATCCTTGACCCGCAACGCCTGCGCGAACGACACCAGCTGCGAGAACTTCGTTACCAGCCGGTCGCCGGACTCGACCTTCTTCATCATCGACAGGCTGATCCCGACCAGCCCGGCCAGCTCCTCCTGAGTCAAGTCACGGCGGGCGCGATGGTTGGCGATCCGCTCACCGATCGCCCACTCGTCGATGTCCATTGCCACCGTTCCTCAGCCCGCCGCAGCGTGAGACTCCCACATCGAAGGGTACTGGCCGGATGGGACACTCCACGGATGCCGAACAGCGCGACCCACCCCCGGCTGATCCTCTGGGACATCGACCACACGCTGATCGAGACCCGGGGAGCCGGAGGCCAGTTCGCCCGCGCCGCATTCGAGGAGATCACCGGCATCCGCCCCGAGCACATGGCCGAGGCGACCGGCAAGACCGAACCCGTCATCCTCGCCGAAACCCTTCGCGCACACGGCATCGAGCCCAACGACACCTACCAGCGGCAGTACGCCCAGGCGCTCCCCGCGCAGTACCGCCGCCACGTCGAGCAACTTCGCACCCAAGGCCGCGCCCTACCCGGCGCCGCCGAGGCAATCACTGCGCTGCACGAGATCCCCGGGGTCATACAGACGGTTCTGACCGGCAACTACAAGGCCGTAGCCGCAACGAAACTCGCCGCATTTGACCTCGACCGGCTACTCGACCTCGACATCGGCGCCTACGCCGACGACGCCGAAGACCGCACCGCCCTGGTCGCCATCGCCCAACGACGAACAGAAGCAAAGTACGCCGGCCCGTTCACCCGAGCCAACACGGTAATCATCGGCGACACTACCCACGACATCACCGCTGCCCGCAACGGCGGAGCCGCAGTCATCGCCATCGCATCGGGAAACGACACCGCAGATCGACTCCGCGAAGCCGGCGCCGAGTATGTGCTCGATGACCTCGCCAAAGTTGTTGACCTAGTCCGCGCGATCGATGAGTGCACGGCAGCCGATCCCTCTCGGTGAGAACCTTCTGTACGCGCGTCTCAAGCCGGCCGGCACGGGCCGGGCGCGCGCTCGGCTGGGTGTACCGAGAAGCATCGACTGCCGCAAGATCAGGCCGCACCGGGGCGCTTGCGAACGCGGAGGCCAGGTCGCGCATCAAGGACGGTTGCCTCCAGCCGGGGACGCTCGGGCTCCGGGACGGCAAAATCGTACGCGGGCCGCAGTCCGTGAGTGGTTACGCGAGGTGCCGTTACACGGTCAACAACTACCTGATTTGTCCTGCCGACGGAAAAAGCGTCGCAAGCTCCTCGGCAGTCGCACCAATTGATAGTCCAGCCCCACCGTTGTCCGTCGAAAAGCAACCGCGCATCATCACATTGCCGGGCATCATCGAGTAGTGGGGGCCGAACTGGATGTCTGTTCCGGCCGCCGTTTCCCACAGTTCTACGACGGTAATGGGAAATGAGAGTAAATGTGACCAGACTTGAGTTCCCGGTTCGGGATAGCGTTTACAGAGTGCCTCCGTCGAATCAATATTGAAGAACTCGGCTTTGAAGAAATCGCCATTGTCGTACTTGACCTCGACGAGTCGCCCACTGGGCGGACAGATTACCTCATTCACAGAAGGGGCCACTGTCCACGAGTTTTGATCAATCTGTGCTCGTGGACGGCCCGTAAGGGCGGCATCCTGAAGTTGAGCAATAGGTAATTGTCCTCATCCCTGTCGAACCAGATGCACCGGACGTCTGCGATCTGGACGGCTATAGCTTGCCGGCTTGCCGATAGGAGAAGTTGCCGCCCGCAACAGTCAGGAGGTCTTGCCTCATCCAGTCGAAACGTCCCCGCACATGGCGAGCGTTCGCTCTTCCTTGGCGTTTGAGCTCGCGCAGTTGGTCATCAGTAAACGCACCGTGATCGGCTTTGTCCGCATGTTCACGACACCACGACACAACGCGATCATTCCATCCGGCCGGTGATGATGTTCAACCCTCCAGGGCGGGTCGAAGTGGTGCCACGTCAAATATGGACTGCCACAGTCGTTGACCGGGCAACAGTAGCCAACCTCCCGGCGCAGCTGGCTCTTCACGTGTGAGTAAGGGTTGCGACCTGGACCGCTCATGAGCCCTTCCCGAGCGTCAAGCATGTACCGGGACCGCGCAGACGGCACTCGTTGCTGCACTCGTTGTTGCCGCACTCGTTGTGCACTGCCGATTCCCTCTCTTTTGGATCAAGGCGCCGCGCAAGCGCGGCGCACCGTGCGCGCCCGACCCGCCCTTGCGGGCGGCCTGGCGGCCGTCCTCGGGCGCGCCGACGCGCCGCACTCACACGACCACCGACCCCACCCGCGACCGGCCAGCCCAAACCCTAAGACCTAAGACCTCTGATGTCGTGCGTCCGTGGTGGTCCCGACCGCAGCTCCCGCCGCAGCCGGTCCCGGACGCCGCTCGCTGCGCTCGCACCCACGGCGCCCGCTCCCTCCACCTGACCGGGCACCACCACCCCGACCAGTCACCCGGCTGGCCCGGTGACCGCCACGCGCGGGTCACCCTCGCCCCTCAAGGCCCGGGGCAGGCCAAGAACCTTTGCGGAGCTGCCGCGAGCGGCAGCACAGTCTCTGCCCGCGCCCTGCTTACCCCACCCGTCCTCACTGTCAAGCGCGGCCGAAGCATCTTGGGCGCCGCCCACCAGCCCACCGACCGCCGCCGGGTCAGAGCAACGCGAGCACGCCCAAGATCCTTCGGCCTTTCCCGCTTGACAGCGAGCCTCCACGGGTGGGGAGGGCGCCAGGAAGGGCGGCGGCAGGAGCCGCCGCCCCGCCCAACGGGCGCGGAAAACCCCCAACCCCCGCCGTCGTGCTGGAGAAGAAAGGGACGCTCATGGCCGAGCACACCGCCAACGCGACCACCCGGGACACCCGACCCCGCCGCCGCGCCGCCGGCAAGAACATGACAAGGCCGGGTTGTCACCGAACCAGCGCCGCGAGGTCATCGAGAACGACGAGTACGCCGCCTTCACCCGCCGGATCGTGAAGGCGTACAGCCGCAGGGTCGCCGCTGGCGACATCGAGGCACTGGCCTCAATGGTCACACTCGCCGCTGACGTAGAAGCCGCCATCCAGGACGCCGTAGTCGGACTGCGCGCCTTCGGGTACTCCTGGACGGACATCGCCAACAGGCTGGGCATCAGCCGCCAGGCCGCCCGCCAACGCTGGAACACCAGCGAGCCGGCAGCATGGCAGGGCACGGCGAGCCAGCACAGCGAGAAGCCGCCCCGGCGCAAAGCGCCGGGGCGGTAAGTCACTCGGCCGGAAGCCGCGCCACCAACCAGCCATCCAAGATCGGATGAGGCTATTCGCCCGCCCGCATCAACCTGGAGGTAATCCGAGGCTTCGGCCGAGGTCCTTACTATCAGGCTGTAGCTGGCCTCGGCGACATACCAGCGCTCGGGTTGGCGGTGAACGCGCCCAGATGGGTCGTGGTACGAGCTGGCGTCACCGTAACCCTCAGCATTGACAAGCCCGTGACATCAACGGCCCGGCGGTCCGCCGCAATGATTACGTCTGCGCCCTCACGTAGCAGGTCGCTAACAGTCATGCCGCGACGGTTAGCGATGTCTCGCAGGGTTGCAAGAATCTCCGGCTCGAATCTCAACGAGACGACCTGAGCGAGACGCCTTCCCTCTACAGGAGTCCCGGAGTCCGACACCACTTCACCCCGGTGCCTGTTAGCAAGCTCGCGTCGCTCGCGTTCGCTCATATCCCGTTCAACCATGGCGTCACCGCGCTTCCTCCACGGCGCCCTCTCTGCCAAGCGATCCTCTCGGCAGCCTCCGCGCGCCAACCCGTGACCGGACGGAGCCAATCCCCTCTCTTATGCGAGGTATCCAGCAGTACCCCCCATATTACGGACCGTGACCTATCTGGGCCAGCAATCGAGAACTGCGCTGTCTGGACCCTCATCTTGACGTCTACTGGCTCCTCACTCAAGACCTCACCGACTACCCGCTCTGGGTTCGGTCCCAGATGCTCAGGTTGCCGACAGTGAGCCAGGTTGCCGTCCGGATCTTCATCGGGGTCCCAATCGATCTCGTGATACTGAGACAGATCCAACACCAACTGTCAGTCACTCCACTACAGGCTCAGTGGGACCCTGCAAGATCGCAACGGTTGCGACCTGGATCACCGAGAAGGGGTAGCGATCGATGATCTTGCCGTCGACGCTCAACGTGAAGATGTAGTCCCCGGGTCGCTCGATGGTCAGGCCCTGAACGGGCGCGACGAGCGGAGCCAGACCTGACTGACCGTACTTGCTCTCCAGCTTAGGCGCACTTCTGAATGATCCCTCCACCCGAAGCCCCTTCAGGTTGCCGTCGGGATCGACGAGCTTGATCTCCAAGAGGTGATCGGCTTGGTGCGCGTGGAACGGCACCTCGACGATCGCGACGAGGGACATGGTCGGAAGCACTGCGGGGAACGCGGGAAACCGCAACAGCGACCAGTAGGCACCGCTGGCGTATACCTTGCCGTTCTCCACGGCCGCGTGGTCCGCAGGGAAGAAGCCCCGGGATTTGATCTTAGTTAGCTCCTTGGCGCCCATGATGGAGACCTCGGCTTCCGGGTCCACTACCTCCGGATTCGTGGGAACCTCCTCTGTCATACGCTGACTGTACCTCGTGTATTACACCCCCGTCCAGCTCGAACGCGACCTTGCCGAAGGAGGCGTCGGAACCTCCCGCCCCGATCGCGGCCAGGCCGTCCCCAGGCCGTCTGACGTCCACAAGCCACCACCAACGTCCACCATGGACCCACCACCCCAGGCCCAGCTCAGGGGCAGGACCGATGCTCGGTCCTGCCCCTTCCCCGCCCGCATGGCATTTCTGGCAAATCTGTCCGGGGGTCTCTCGGAAAAAGTGACCGCCAAGATCAGGGCGTCTCCAGGGCGTCGGGGCGTCTCCAGGGCGTCCGACGACGACCAATGTTGACCGACGACGACCAGCGACACGTACCAATGCCAACAGCTCACGGCCTTGATCCACGACGTCACCTGGGGTACGACGGACGAGTCGACCTGTACGCCGGGTCCTGTACCTCCCGTACGGGAGGCGGCGGTCATCCATCTCGGCCTGCCGTCGCCGACAGGCTCTAGCGGCCTACCCGCAGGCATCGGGCGGGCCGCCCTCGATCGCCTGCGCAGGTCCCCACCTTTCGGCAGGAACCCTCTTGGCCTTGCTCCGGGTGGGGTTTACCGAGCCACCCCGGTCACCCGGGATGCTGGTGGGCTCTTACCCCACCGTTTCACCCTTACCGCACCGTGGCCGGAGCCGTACGGTACGGCGGTCTGCTTTCTGTGGCACTGTCCCGCGGGTCGCCCCGGGTTGCCGTTAGCAACCACCCTGCCCTGTGGAGCCCGGACGTTCCTCGGCGGCCCCAAGGGGACCGACGCGACCGCCCGGTCGACTCGTCCGTCGCGTACGCCATAGTACTAGCGATGAACGTCTCCCATGTCGCGCTGCTCCTGGGTGCCGGGCTCGCTGCCGGTACGGTCAACGCGGTCGCGGGAGGCGGGTCGCTCGTGACGTACCCGGCGCTGCTGGTCGTCGGGTTGCCGCCGAAGCCGGCCAACTTCACCAACTCCGTATCGGTGTGCCCGGGGTACCTGGCGAGCGTCCACGGCAGCCGTCACGACCTACCCAACAAACGCGACGCCGTAAAGATTCTGCCGACCGCCGTACTGGGTGCCGTCGCCGGGTGCGTGCTGCTCATCGTGACACCGGCTGAGGCGTTCGAGCTGATCGTCCCGTTCCTGGTGATCAGCGCGGCGCTGGTACTCGCCTTCCAGGAGCGGCTGCGCCGGGTCGTTGGGCATCCGCACCAGATGTCACGGCGGCGCCAGTTCATCGGCGTGCACGCGACGGTGGGGCTGGGCGCGGTGTACGGCGGCTACTTCGGGGCGGCGCTCGGCGTGATGCTCGTCGCGGGGCTGGCGCTGGTGCTCGACGAGACGCTGGCCCGGGTCAACGCCCGCAAGAACCTGGTGTCCGCGGCGACCGGGATCGTCACGGTTGTCGTGTTCGCGGCGGTGGGCCAGGTGGACTGGGTGGCGGTCGGCGTGCTCGCGCCGGCCACGCTGACCGGCGGCTACCTGGGCGCGCGGCTGGCCCGGCGCCTGCCGGCGCCCGTCCTGCGCGCGGTCATCGTCACGCTCGGCCTGGCGGTGGGGGGCTACCTGTTGACAAAAGCGCTCTGACAAAGGGCGCTGGCCGGTCGCTGAGCGCAGGGCGGCCGGCCAGCGCGGTGCATCAGGTGGTGGGCGCCGGCTCCGGCATCTGGTCCGACACCGGGGGTACGGCCTCGCCGGCCTCCCCCGTGTAGTCCGACGGCTGGGTGATGTCGACGCCGTCGGGGGCCTTGGCCGCCCTGCAGACCAGGGTGACGAGCACCGCGACGAGCAGGTTGCACAGTACGGCGGCGAAGCCCACGTATACCGTCGTCTTCGCGTTCAGCCCGACCGACGTCGGGTCGAACCACTTGGACAGCGGAAACGCCACGCCGCCGAAGTGCTTGTGGTTGATGGCCGGGTTGGCGATCTGGTACATCATCCACAGGCCCAGGCCCATCCCGGCCACCCAGCCGGCGACCAGGCCCCAGCGGTGCAACCAGCGGGTGTAGAGCCCGACCGCCACGGCCGGCAGCGTCTGCAGGATGATCACGCCGCCGATGAGCTGGAAGTCGATGGAGAACTGCGGGTTGATCAGCAGGATCACCAGTACCGCGCCGACCTTCACGACCAGCGAGGCGAGCTTGCTGACCGTCGCCTCCTGCGCCGGGGTCGCGTCCCGCTTCAGGTACTCCTTGTAGATGTTGCGGGTGAACAGGTTCGCCGCGGCGATCGACATGATCGCGGCCGGGACCAACGCCCCGATCGCCACCGCCGCGAACGCGATGCCGGCGAACCACTGCGGGAACAGCTGGTCGAACAGCTGTGGCACGATCGTGTTGTTGTCCTTGCCGATCGGCGTGGTCTTGGCCGCGATCGCCATGTACCCGAGCAGCGCGATCAGCCCGAGCAGCAGGCTGTAGGCCGGCAGGGCGGACATGTTGCGCTTGATGACGTCCCGGCTGCGGCTGGCCAGTACCCCGGTCACGCTGTGCGGGTACAGGAACAGGGCCAGCGCCGAGCCGAAGGCCAGCGTCACGTAGTACCACTGGTTCGTGGCGTTGAGGATGGTGCCGTTGGTCGCCGCGAACTTGGCGTCGGCCGCGTTGAAGATCTTGTGCCAGCCGCCCAGCTTGTACGGGATGTAGATGATCGCCACCAGGATCACCAGGTAGATCAGGGTGTCCTTGACGAAGGCGATCAGCGCCGGCGCGCGCAGCCCGGACTGGTAGGTGTACGCCGCCAGGATGGCGAACGCGATGATCAGCGCCCAGGTCGGGTCCACGTGCATCGACTTGAGCACCGACTCGATACCGACGAGCTGCAGCGCGATGTACGGCATGGTGGCCACGATCCCGGTGATCGCCACCAGCAGCGCCATCGTCGAGGAGCCCGACCGCGCCCGTACGAAGTCGGCCGGCGTGACGAAGCCGTGCCGGCTCGACACCGACCACAGCCGTACCAGCACGACGAACACCATCGGGTACACGATCACCGTGTACGGCACGGCGAAGAACCCGGCCGCGCCCCCGGCGAACAGCAGCGCCGGTACGGCCACGAACGTGTACGCCGTGTACAGGTCACCGCCGATGAGGAACCAGGTGATCCACGAGCCGAAGCTGCGCCCGCCCAGCCCCCACTCGTCCAGGTGCAGCATGGTGCTCGGGCGGCGCCAGCGGGCCGCCACGAAGCCGAGTACGGCCACCGCGACGAACAGCATGGTGGCGATGATGATCTCGGTGAGGTGTGCGCGCATCGCCGCTCACCCCCGCTTCTTGGTGAGCTGGTAGACCAGCGTGGTGGTACCGACGCCGAGCAGGATGAAGGCCAGCTGCAGCCAGTAGAAGCGCGGGAAGCCCAGGAAGTAGGGGTCCTTGCCGTTGTAGAGGAAGACCAGCAGGGGTACCACGACCGGGATGACCAGCAGCCAGTGCCAGCGACTGCCGGCGGGTGCGTTCCGGCGGGGTACGGGTGTGGTCCGGGAGGGCGTTGCCATGACGGTCCTCCAATACTGCTAAGCGATCATCTACCCAGGTGTGGCGCAGGTTACGCCCGCGATTACAACGAGCTGGGTCGATAGGAGGGCGTACTGCGCCCGGCGGCGGTTGGCTGTCGACGAGCGGTCGGATTCGCGCGCCGGGCGGTCGAACGGGTTTACCACAAGCCCACTTGAGGTAAAGCCGACACTGGTGCACGCGGAGCCACCCCCACGCAGGCCGGATCTCGGATACCGGCCCGCGCTCGATGGCGTACGGGCGCTCGCGGTCACCGCCGTCCTGCTGTTCCACGGCGGGGTGTCCGTGATGCGGGGCGGCTTCCTCGGCGTGGACGCGTTCTTCGTACTCTCCGGCTTCCTCATCACCGCGCTGCTGCTCGCCGAGCGGGACCGTACCGGCCGGATCCGGCTGGCCGCCTTCTGGGGCCGGCGCGCCCGCCGGCTGCTGCCCGCCCTGCTGCTCCTGCTCGCCGTGGTCGCGGTCGCCGGCCGGTACCTGCTGCCCGACGTCGAGGTACGGCTGCTGCGCGGCGACGTCCTGGCCGGTCTCGGGTACGTCGCCAACTGGCGGATGATCTACCGGGGCAGCGACTACTTCACCCAGACCGCCGCCCCGTCGCTGGTCCAGCACACCTGGTCGCTCGGCATCGAGGAGCAGTTCTACCTGCTGTGGCCGCTGGTGGTGGTCGCGCTCGGGCTGCGGTACGGGCGCCGCGCCCTGGCCACGCTCTGCCTCACCGGGGTCGCCGGCTCGGCGCTCGCCGCCGCGCTGCTTTATCGTCCGGATGACGTGAACCGGGCGTACTTCGGGACCGACACCCGGGCCCAGGCGCTGCTCGTCGGGTGCGCGCTGGCCGCGCTGCCGTTGACAAGGCGGTGGTGGATGGGGGTCGCGGCGGGCGCCGGAGCGGTGGGGACGGCGTGGTTGTGGACACACGCCACCGGTACCGACGCCTGGCTCTTCCGGGGTGGCCTCACCCTCGCGGCCCTGGCCGTGGCCGCGGTGCTCGCCCACGCCGTGGCCAGCCCGGCCGCGCTCACCGCGCGGCTGCTCGCCCTGCCGCCGCTGGTCTGGCTCGGCCGCATCTCCTACGGCGTCTACCTCTGGCACTGGCCGCTGTTCCAGTTCACCAGCGCGGAGCGCACCGGGCTGTCCGGGCCGGCGCTGCTCGCTGCCCGGTGCCTGCTGACCGTCGCGGTGGCGGCAGCGTCCTACCGCTTCCTAGAGCTGCCGATCCGGCACGGCGGCTGGCTGCGCCGCGCGCCACGACCGGCGCGTGCGGTGGCGGCGGTCAGCGCGGTCGCCGCTGTCGTGGCCGTGGCGCTGCTGCCGGTGCCCGGGGCGCCGGGCGGGCCGGGCGGCCCGGTGGTGCTGGCCGCGCCGCCGGCCGCCGGCACCCCGGCCACGCACTCCTCCGCCGTGGGTACGCCGCCGCCGTTCCGGCGCGCCGGCCGCGCGCCGGGTGCCGACCCGCGGGTGACGATCTTCGGCGACTCGGTGGCCTGGACGCTGGGCACCTACCTGCCCCCGCACCCCGGGCTCCAGGCGACGGTACAGGCGATGCAGGGCTGCGGGATCGCGCTGCTGCCCGACATCCTCCAGGAGGGCACCCCGCACACCAACTACCCGCACTGCCCGGGCTGGCCGGACCACTGGCGCACCGGCGTCAACCAGGACGACCCCGACGTCTCGGTGATCCTGCTCGACCGCTGGGAGCTGATGGACCGGAAGCTGAACGGCCGGTACCAGCACGTCGGCCAGCCCGACTTCGACGCGTACCTGACCGGGCAGTTGGAGCAGGGGGTACAGATCGCCGCTTCCCGGGGGGCCCGGGTGGCGCTGCTGACCGCGCCGTACACGCACCGGGCCGAGCGGCCCGACGGCGGGCTCTACCCCGAGGACGACCCCGCCCGGGTGGACGCCTGGAACCGGCTGCTGCGCGCCGAGGCCGCCCGGCACCCGGGCACGGTGACCGTACTGGACCTGAACAAGGTCGTGTGCCCGGGCGGGGCGTTCACGTGGAGCATCAACGGGATGCGGGTACGCAGCGACGGGCTGCATTTCACGCCGGCCGCCGTGCAGAAGCTCATCGCGCCGTGGCTGCTGCCCCAGCTGGCGACGATGGCGACAAGCTGACTGGCGACGAGCATCAGGTGACTAGGTGAGGTGAGCTGTCTCGTTCACGACCCGTACGGCGATCCCGCCGTCCGACCACAGGTCCACAATGGACAGTCCGCCCGGTTCGAGGTAGAGCCGGTGCAGGAAGGCGTCGCCGGCCGCGAGGGCGTCGCGCAGGAGCAGCTTGATCGGGCTCACGTGGGAGACGACCACGACGTTGCGGCCGGCGTACCCCTCGCGCAGTCTGGCCACCGCCCGGCGGACCCGCAGCGTGACCGCCCGGAACGACTCCCCGCCCGGCGGCGCCTGGGCCGGCGAGCCGAGCCACGCGCTCCAGCTCGGCCGGCCACCTCTCGCGTACCTCGGCGAAGGTCAGCCCCTCCCACGCGCCGAAGTCGCACTCGATCAGGTCGTCGTCGAAGACGACCGGCGGGTGCCCTCTCCCGGCCCCGGCCAGCGCCTCGGCCAGGATCGTCGCGCTCGTCCGGCAGCGGGACAGCGGCGAGCTGACCACCGCGGCCACCTCGGGCGCGAACCGGGCCACCCGGGCCACCGCGGCCCGGACCTGCCCGGCGCCGCGCTCGCACAGCGGTACGTCGCCCCGGCCGGAGTACCGCTTGCTCGCGGTCAGCTCGGTCTCGCCGTGGCGGACCAGGACGAGCCGGGTCGGCGTACCGGTCGGGCTCTCCCACGTCTTCCTAGGGGCCGGGGCGGCCTCGGCTTTTGGGGCGGCTTCACCGCCCTCGTCCATCGCCTTGTTGGCCAGCGCGTCGGCGTGCCGGTTGCGCTCCCGCGGGATCCAGCCGAACCGTACCGTGTCGAACCGGCGGACCAGCGCCGGCCGCCTGGGCCGCCAGCGGACGCAGCCCCGGATGCTTGATCTGCCAGCGGCCGGACATCTGCTCGATGACGAGCTTCGAGTCCATCCGTACGTCGACCTCGCGCGCGCCCAGCTCGGCGGCCGCCGCCAGCCCGGCGATCAGCCCGGAGTACTCGGCGACGTTGTTGGTCGCGGTACCGAGCGACTCCGAGCGCTCGGCCAGCACCTCGCCGGAGTCGGCGTCCCGGACCACCGCCCCGTACCCGGCCGGCCCGGGGTTGCCGCGCGCTCCCGCCGTCCGCCTCGATGACGACCCGCTCGCGAGCCGGCACCTGGGCCGGATCGGCAAGGCGCTCTTCCGTCATGCCGTCACAGGCCCGACTCCGCGGTACGGACCAGGATCCGGCGGCACTCCTCGCAGCGGACCACCTCGTCGGGTGCGGCGGCCCGGACCGCGGCGCGTTCGCTGCCGGACAGCTCCAGCCGGCAGCCCCCGCAGCGGCCGGCGCGCAGCAGCGCGGCACCGATCCCGCCGGACGACTCCCGGATCCGGTCGTAGAGCGCGACCAGGTCGGCGGGCAGGTCGGCGACCAGCGGCCGGCGACCAGCCGTGCGGAACTCCTCGTCCTGGGCGATCTCGGCGCAGCGCCTCGTTCCGGGCCGTCTCCGCGGTCTCCCGCCGGGCCCGGTACGGCGGCCCGCCGGTTCTGCACCTCGGTCAGCGCGGTCTCGGCGGTCTCCCGCTGCTCCATCAGCTCCAGCTCGGCGTCCTCCAGCTCGGACTGGCGCCGGTTCAGCGAGGCCAGCTCGTGCTGCAGCGCCTCCAGCTCCCGGGCCGGCCCGCGTACCGGCGTCCAGCCGGGTCTGGTCCTTGCCCTTGCGCGCCCGTACCTGCTCGATGTCCTTCTCCAGCCGGGCGATGTCACGGTCCAGGTCGTCGACCGCGACCTGGGCCCGGATCCGCTCGTCGTCCAGCTGTGGCGATCTCCCGGGCCAGCCGGTCCAGCTCGGCGTGCTCGGGCAGGGTACGGCGGCGGTGGGCGAGCTGGGCCAGCGCGGTGTCGATGGCCTGGAGGTCGAGCAGGCGGCGCTGGGCTTCGGGATCAGCCTTCACGGTCGGGGCTCCTTGGTGCAACGATGGTCGGGACGTGCACCGTCCACGGGTCGGTGTCCAGGTCGGAGGCGACCGTACGGACTCCGAGCCCGGCGCGCAGCTAGGCGGCCAGGGCGTCCAGCCAGGGGCGCTCGGTCGCCCAGTGCGCGGCGTCCAGCAGGGCCGGCCCGCCGTCGGCGAGGTGCTCGCTGGCCGGATGGTGGCGCAGGTCGGCGGTGAGGTACGCGTCGACCCCGGCCCGTACGGCGTCGGTCAGGAAGGCGTCGCCGGAGCCGCCGCACACGGCGACGGTACGCACCTCGCGTTCGGGGTCGCCGGCGGCCCGTACGCCCCAGGCGGTGATCGGTAACGCGGCACCGGCCAGCCGCGCGAACGAGGTCAGCGACATGGCCGCCGGCAGCTCGCCGACCCGTCCGGTCCCGCGGCCGTCCGAGCCGTCCGGGCCGCCGGGGGCGAGCGGTCGCAGCGCCTTCAGTCCGAGCCGGGCGGCGAGCGCGTCGGACACCCCGGGCGCGGCGACGTCGGCGTTGGTGTGCGCGATGAACAGCGCGATGCCCGACCGGATCAGCCGGTGCACGATCCGGCCCTTGTACGTCGTGGGCGCCACGCTGGTCACGCCGCGCAGCAGCAGCGGATGGTGCGCCACGATCAGGTCGGCGCCGAGCGCGAGGGCCTCGTCGACCGTCTCCGGTACGCAGTCCACGACCACCAGTACGGTCTCCACCACCGCCGCCGGCTCGCCGAGCACCAGCCCGACCCGGTCCCACTCCTCGGCCCAGTCGGGCGGGTAGCGCCGGTCCAGGAACGCCGCCACCTCACCGACACTGGTCACGGCCGCGAGGTTACCAGCGACTGACGTACCGGCGCCGAAGGACGTCGGCGGGGCACCCGACGGCAGCGGGTGATGTTTCCCGCGGACAACTGAGCACCACGGTGCAAACGCCACGCCCTAGCGCAACTGCGCGCCGGCGTTGTCCCGCTCGATGAGCGTGCGGAACGCGAGCCGCCACGGGAACTCGTGGATGTGGCTCTCCATCGTGCCGGGCGCGTGCAGCGGGAACACGTCCTCGCCGAAGAGCACCGCGACGCCCCAGCCCCGCAGCCGGCCCACGCTCTCCAGGAAGGCGGGGTGCGCGGCCATGGCGGCGTTGGTGTACGGCACCGCCACGATCGGCAGCCCCCGTCCCTGCCCCTCGACGAGCAGCCCGAGCGCGAGCGTGTCGGTGATCCCGGCCGACCACTTGTTGATCGTGTTCACCGTGGCGGGCGCGACGATCATCGCCTGCGGCGGCGGCAGCACGTCCGGGTCGCCCGGGTTCTTGTACCAGCTGCGCACCGGGTACCCGGTCTGCGCGGCCAGCGCGCCCGCGTCGATGAACTTGCGCCCGTCCGGGGTGGCGATCACGCACACGTCCCACCCCTCCGCCTGGGCCAGGTCGACCAGGATGCTGACGTGCCGGGCAGCCGGGGAACCGCAGACGACGGCGTAGAGGACGCGGCCGCTCATCCGGCGGCCCGACTCAGACCCCGACGCCCATGTTCTCGGCGAGTTCGGCGACCGACGCACTCGGCGCCCCTCTCGTACGGCGCAGCACATCCGAGAGCACCTCGTGGGCGATCGGCCGGCAACGGATCTCCGAAGGCGCCAGGCGGTCGCCCTCCAGCAGCATCTCGCTGGCCCGGTCGACGTCGCCCACCTGGGCCAGCCCGCGGGCCAGGTCGATGAAGTGGTGCGCCCGGCGCTCGGGCAGCAGCGAGGTGAAGCCGCCCTGGTCGATGTGCTCGTGCGTCTCCACGGCGAGCTTGCCCTCGCCGAGCTCGACCGCCGCGGCGGCCCGGTGCAGCTGGACGTTGGTCGGGCCGAAGCAGGTCCAGTAGAAGTTGTGGTCGCCGCTCAGCGCCATGGCCGCGTCGTCGGCGCCGCGCAGCAGGTCGCGGACGGTCGCGCTGTCGCCGATCCGGGCCGCCGCCATGGCGCCGTTGAGCAGCAGCATGCCGTAGACGGACAGCCGCTCGGGGGTGGTCGGCTCGACCTCCGCACCGGGGGCGAGCCGGTTGGCGATGTTGACATTCACCTCCAGCGCCGGCCGGGCCCGGCCGAGCGCGAGCAGCGAGCTGCCCACGCGGTAGCTGGCGATGGCGGCGAGCAGGTGGTCGCCGGAGCGCTGGGACACCGCGATCGACCGGTCCGCGGCCAGCCAGGACAGCTCGTGCTCGCCGAGCTTGCGCAGCGCGGAGGAGGAGATCTGGTACACCTGGCCGAGCAGGTGGGCCGCGTCCTCGCCCACCTCGGTGTGCGCGTACCCGGTGTCGGCGGCCTGCGCCTCGCGAAGGAGCCTCGGCAGGGTACGGGCGAGCGTGCCGTACTTGGCGTGCTGGAAGGTGATCCACGCGTACCCGACGGCCTTGCGCAGCTCGTCCAGGGGCGGCGGCTCGGGCGGGGAGTAGAAGAACGCGCTGATCTGGTCGTAGCGCTCCAGCGCCGCCCGGATCTCCTCGACCTCGACCTGGTCGATGCAGTTCACGCTGCCCGGCCGGCGCTCGGGCTCCTTGCCCAGCAGCAGCTGCACGTCGACCTGGAGGACGTCGGCGATCTCGTACACGACGGAGAACTTGTCCAGCCGCCGTACCCCTCGTTCGACCTTGTCCACCCAGCTCTTCGACTTCCCCAACCGGTCGGCGAAGACCTGTTGGGACATGCGGCGCCGGCCGCGCCAGTACGCGACGCGACGGCCGATGGGTAGCTCGTCCACGTCTGTCCTCCTCGCTGTCAGCCCGCCGCCGCGATAGTGCCGGGGTGTCGCACCGGTGGTGCGCCATTACCGCGGCTGATGGTCGTACGTTCCGAAGCAGGATGCAACTGGCTCCCTAACGGTCGCAACGACCGTTCGCCCGAGAAGTTACGGCAGAAGTGCACCGCCTTGCTGCTCCGGCCCACTTGCCGGCCCACGGCGTGCACCGCCTTGCTGGTCCGGTCCAGGTGCCGGCCCACGACGAGACCATGAGCGAGGGTAGACGATGTTGACGCGAGTCGTGGGCACGATGGACCGCAACCGGCTGCGCCGGGCGGCGGCACGCTTCGCCGAGCACGGCTGGGACGTGGTACCCGGCGCGGTGCTCGTGGGCGACCGGTTCCGCTGCGAGGAGACCGGCTGCCCGACGGTCGCCTGCCATCCGGCCCGGTGGTCGTGGGAAGGCACGGCCCTGGGCGACCCGGAGGAGGTGACGCGGCGGTGGGCGCGGCCGCACGCGATCCTGCTGGCCACCGGCCGGGCCTTCGACGTGCTGGAGGTACCGGCGTTCCTGGGCACCGGCGCCACCGGGGACCGGCCCCGCGGGCCGGTCGCGGTGACCGGCGCGGGACGCTGGATGTTTGTGGTACGGGCGGGTGCCGCGCTGGGTCCTGAGCTCGCCTGCCGGCCGGACGTGGTGCTGCACGGGGAGGGCTCGTGGGTACCGGCGCCGCCGACGCCCACCCTCGAGGGGCGGGTGCGCTGGCTGGTCGACCCGGAGGAGGTGTCCTGGCAGCTGCCCGACCCGGGGGCGGTACAGGCGAGCCTGGCCGGCGGGCTGCCGGCGGCGCACCGCCATCCCGTCTCCGTACCGCAGGCGGCCTGACCTGGGCAATCTTGCCGTGGACCGGCGCCGGCCGGGCACCCGCGCGGTCGGTGGTCGGGGCGGCTGGAAGCTCTGGCATCGCAGGTCATAACCTAGTCGGCATGGCCATCCCGGTCGACACCCCGAACGGGCTACTGATCCTCAGGGGAGGAGCGGCGTCCGCCGCACTAGTCTCCTGGCTCCGCTGGGCCGGCACCCGCCCCACCGGCTCCCGTCCGGGCGGCTCGCGCCCGTCGGGCACCCGACCCGCCGGTACGCACCGTCCGGTTCGCGAGTAGCGCGGCACGAACCAGGGATTCGGAACGTCGGGCGGGTGCTTACCGTCGACGTATGACCAGCCGTACCCTCGCCACCGTCTCGCTCGTCGCCGCGGGTTTATTAGCGCTGGCGGGCTGCGCACACCCCGCACGCGGCACCGGGGGCAACCAGCAGAACCCGGCCAGCGCCGGCCTCGGCGCGATCGACGCCTCCCCCTCCCCCTCGGAAACCACCGACACCAGCGGCACCGGTAACGGAAGCGGTACCGGCGGCGGCCACCACGCCTCCCCGAGCCCGAGCACCAACCCGTCCGGCCCGCGCATCGTCAGCTTCACCGCGACCGACGCGGTCTGCCCGTCCCACCCGCAGGGCCAGCCCTACGGCACGGAAGGCTCCGTCACGGTCTCCTGGAAGATCGCCGGCGCGGACACCGTCGACCTGTCGATGGACGGCGGGCTCTACAAGTCGTACCCGGGCACCGAGGGATCCGACAAGCTGTACTTCGCGTGCAGCGAGCAGCCGCCCCGGCAGAAGGTCACCCACACCTACACGCTGGCCATCAAGAACACCAACGTGAAGAAGACGGTGTCGGCCTCGGCGTACAGCAACCCGAGCTCCTAGCCGCGCAGCTTGTCGGAGCGGCTACAGCCAGAGGTCCTCCTAGCCGCGCAGCTTGTCGGAGCGGCTACAGCCAGAGGTCCTCCTAGCCGCGCAGCTTGTCGGAGCGGCTACAGCCAGAGGTCCTCCTAGCCGCGCAGCTTGTCGGAGCGGCTACAGCCAGAGGTCCTCCTAGCCGCGCAGCTTGTCGGAGCGGCTACAGCCAGAGGTCCTCCTAGCCGCGCAGCTTGTCGGAGCGGCTACAGCCAGAGGTCCTCCTAGAGCTCCAGCAGTTGGCCGTCGGCCGCCACCTCGGCGCCGGCGGCCGCGAGCCGGGCCAGCTCCGGGGCGCCGGTACGGGCGACGGGGTTGGTGTTGTTGAGGTGCGTGTAGAGCACCCGGGTACCGGCCGGTACCCGGGTGAGCGTGTCCTCGATCGGTAGGTGACCCATGGCGCCGGCCGGCCGCCCGCCCCCGGCCTCCCGGGTCATCTCGTCGTCGTACAGGAACGTGCCGTCGACCACGACCACGTCGGCGCCCTCGATGGCGGACTCGAACGCCGGACCCCACTCGGCGAGGCACGGTGCGTAGACGAGCACGCCACCGGTCTGCGTATCGGCGATCCGCAGCGCCACCACCCAGTCCGAGCCGGGCAGCCCGTCAGCGTACCGGGGCCGCTTCGCGCCGAGCGTCACCGCGGTCACGGTCAGCCCACCGTCCACTGTGGACGGTTTGCCCGGCGTCATCTCGTGCCAGCCGACCGTCGTGTACCGGTCGAGGATCGGCCCGGCCGGGAACGGCCCGGTGAGCGCGGCCCGTACCGGTCCGGTCGCGTACACGGCCAGGGACGTGGCCTCCCGCAAGGTGACCAGGCCAAGGGTGTGGTCGAGCTCGGCGCTGGACAGCAGCACGCCGCGGATCGGGGTGTCCCGCAGGCCGGGGCCGGGCACCAGCTCGGGCGCGCCGACGATCTGCACCCGCAGGTCCGGCGAGGCGTTGACCAGGTACCAGGCCCGGCCGTCGCCGGTGACGGCGAGGCAGTCCTGGGTGCGCCCGATGCCGGCGCGCCGGGCGACCGTACAGCCGGGGCAGGCGCAGTTCCACTGGGGCAGGCCACCGCCGGCGGCCGTACCGAGGAAGCGGACCTTCACCCGTCTCGACCAGTCCGGCTCGGCGGCGTCTGGTGCCGCGCACGACCCGGACCGGTCGACCTCCGCGGTACCGGGACCGCCGCCGGAGCGGCGGTCAGCCCGGTCACCACGTCGTGGTGCGGGGACAGCGGGCACACCGGGTCCGTCGCGCCGGCGTCACCCAGCAGCTGGTACGCCTGACAACGGCATCCACCAAAGTCAATGTCCTTCAGTACGCAGCTCTGGCACGGCTCCGGCATCCACTCGGTACCCCGGAACCGGTTGAACGCCGGCGAGGAGTACCAGATCTCGTGGAGCGACGCCTCACGTACGTTGACGATGCCGAGGCCCGGTAGCTGGGCGGCGGACAGGCACGGCAGTACGTCGCCGCCCGGCGCCACGACGAGCTGGCGGCTGCCCCAGCCGTACATGCACGGCTTCGGGGTGCTGTCGTGGTAGTCGGCGACCACGTGCACGATCTCGACGGAGTCGCCGTACCGCTCCTTAGCCACGGTCGCGTCCCGGGTGGCCTGCTCGACCTGTTCGCGCGACGGCATCAGGGCGGCCCGGTTCGTCAGCGCCCAGCCGTAGAACTGGGTGTGCGCCAGCTCGAGGCGCTCGGCGCCCATGCTGACGGCCAGCTCGGCGATCGGCAGCAGCCGCTCGACGTTGGCCCGGTGCAGCACGACGTTGACGGTCAGGGGGAGCCCGTTTCGCCGTACCATCTCGGCGACCTGAAGCTTGCGCTCGTGCCCCCGCAGGCCGGCGATGGCGTCGGCGGAGGTCGGCAGACTGTCCTGAATGGACAGTTGGAAGTGGTCCAGCCCGGCCGCGGCGAGCGCGGCGAGGTCGGCCTCCTTCATCGGGATGCCGCTGGTCACCAGGTTGCTGTACATGCCGAGGGCGTGCGCGCGACTGACCAGTGTGGACAGGTCCCGGCGCAGCATCGGCTCGCCGCCGGAGAAGTGCACCTGCAGTACGCCCAGCGCCCGGGCCTCCGCCAGCACCCGCAGCCAGTCGTCGGTGCCCAGCTCGTCGGAGTAGTCGGCCAGGTTGACCGGGTTGGAGCAGTACGTGCAGTGCAGCGGGCACCGGTAGGTGACCTCGGCCAGCATCCCCAGCGGTACCGGCACCCGCGCCGGCCGCGCCGGCTCCGCCGGCCCAGTCGACTCCACCGCCTGCCGGGTCGGCAGCTCCGGGCCGAAGGGCTCGGCCGGGCGGCCGCTGCCGTCGTGTACCAGCAGCCGCCGCCCGTCCAGGTCGGCCAGCAGGCCCAGCACGTCCTCGGCGCGCACGTCGTCGTACTCGGCGGACAGCGCCTCGGCGACCTCCGGCACCGTACGCTGCCCGTCGCAGTAGACGAGTACGGCCGCCGCGGTCTCGTTGAGCAGCAGCACGCCTTCGGGGTAGAGCAGCGCCATCCGGTCGCGTACCGGGTCGTACGCCAGCTTCACCCCGCGCCGCAGGCCGGGTCGGCTGTCGAGGCCGAGCGTCATTCCGAGCCCGCAGAGCGGCGTTGGTCGTGCTCGCCTCGCCAAAGGGCGGCTCGGCTCCGCTCGACGCTGTCGTAGTCGATCGCGTCGAGCATGGCCCGCAACACGTCGCACTTGAACGACAGCGCGGCGATGGCGGCGTCCTGCTGGTCGCGCCGGAGGCAGTTGTCGAGCACCAGGTCCAGCGTGTACTCACTGTCCCGGCGCACGAGCGGGATGCGCGACTCGAAGTACGCGTACCCGTCCGGCTTGATCCAGTCGTAGTGCTGCCGCCAGGCGGTGACCCGGTCGGCCATGTGGTCGGGCGAGAACAGCTCGGTCAGCGCGGCCGCCGCGCCCTCGACCCAGGGCCGGGTGCGGCAGAAGTTGACGTAGGCGTCGATGGCGAACCGTACCCCGGAAAGGAGATGGCGCTCGTCGATGACCTCCTCCCGGGAGAGTCCCACCGCGTCGGCGAGGGCGAGCCAGTCTCCCAGCCCGCCCTCCCCCTCACGTTCCCCGTCTTGGAACGCGATGCGCGTCACCCACTGGCGCCGGACCTCGGGCAGCGGGCAGTTCGCGATGATGGCGCCGTTCTTCTGGGACAGGCTCCGCTGGTAGTACCAGCGGTTGGCCACCCACGACCGGACCTCGTCCGGCGAACATCCGCCGGAGTTCAGTCGGATGTGGAAGGGGTGTCTGTCCCAGTAGCGCGGCGCCAGCCCGCGAAGCGCGGCGGCGAACTCGTCCCGGCCTAGCGGACGTTCCACGGGCCGCTGTCGCCGGCGTAGGCGGTTACCTCAGGCCGGGTCTCGTAGCACTCGACGCGCGGCTTCGCCCATGCCTTGCGGGCGGTCCGCGAGGTCTTGGTGGTGGTAGCCATGACACTCACCTCCGGATAGCTGGTCAACGTGCCCTAAGTCTTGGGGCAACAGTCACATCAATCAATACATAGAGCAGGATTTTTTCCGGCCGGCCGTTCGGACTTCAGGTACCAGGAGGTTTCCACCACTGGCCGGAGCGGCGGGTTCCATCAGCTGAAAGTGGTACGGTGTTGTTGAGCGCTCAAATATCCCGTCCGGGAGGACATCGGTGACCGCCACCAGCGACCAGTCCAGCTCGGCGGCGTCTGCCGTCGAGCACGACACGGACCGGTCGACCACCATGCCGGCACTCTACCTGGGCCATGGCGCGCCGCCGCTGGTGGACGACGCCCTCTGGGTGAGCCAGCTGGCCGCCTGGGCACGCAAGCTACCCGGGCCGTCGCGAGCCGGCACTTGGGCCGGATCGGAAGATCAGCGTTTGTCGCGAGCCGGCAATTGGGCCGGATCGGAAGATCAGCGTGTGACTGCGATACTCATCGTTTCCGCGCACTGGGAGTCAGCGCCGCTCACGCTCGGTGCGACCAACAACGGCGTACCGCTCGTGTACGACTTCGGTGGCTTCCCCGAGAAGTACTACCGGACGACGTACCCCGCTCCGGGCGCGCCCGAGCTGGCCGCCCGCATCCGGGCGCTGATGCCCGACACCGAGCCCGTGTACGACCGGCCGGACCGTGGCCTGGACCACGGCGCGTACGTTCCGTTGCTGGTCATGTACCCCGAGGCGGATGTCCCCGTACTCCAGATGTCGATGCCCACCCTCGACCCCCAGAAGCTCTTCGAGCTGGGCCGACGGCTGCGGCCGCTGCGCGACGAGGGGGTACTCATCATCGGGTCCGGGTTCCTCACCCACGGGTTGCGGTACCTGCGGGAGTTCCGGACCGACGCGCCGGCGCCGGGCTGGTCGGCCGAGTTCGACGCCTGGGCGGCGGAGGCACTGGCCCGGGGCGCGCTGGACGAGCTGCTCGACTTCCGGCACCGGGCGCCGGGCATGCCGTACGCGCACCCGACCGTGGAGCACCTCGCCCCGCTGTTCGTCACGCTCGGTACGGCCACCGACCCCGAAGCCGTACCGCACACCGAGATCGAGGGCTACTTCCTCGGCCTCTCCAAGCGCTCCATCCAGGTCGCCTGAGCGCAGCCGCAGCCGCTCTTTGGTGAGGCGAGCACAGGCAACGCCGGGTCCGGCCGCCTCGCGCCGCCCCCGTCAGCCACGGGACGCGCGGGTGAGCGTGAGGCTGCCCTCCGGATCCAGCTTGTCCAGTACCGCCGCACAGATCTCGGACAGCTGCTGTACCTGATCGTCGGTCAGCAGGTCGAACAGGTTGTCCTGGACGGCGGCCACGTGCCCGGGCGCGGTACGGACCACCTTCGCGTACCCGTCGTCGGTGAGTACGGCGACGTTGCCCCGCTTGTCGTCGCTGGCCCGCTCCCGCCGGATCCAGCCGGCCTCCTCCAGCCGGGCCACCGCGTGCGACACCCGGCTCTGCGAGGAGTTGGTCACCTCGGCCAGCTCGCTCATCCGCAGCGACCAGTTGGGCGCCTCGGAGAGCACGGCCAGCAGCACGTAGTACCCGTGCGGTATGCGCGCGTCGGCCTGTAACTGGCGGTCCAGCGCGTTGAACAGCAGCTGGTTCAGGGCGAGGAAGCCTCGCCAGGTCTGTTGCTCCTCGTCGGTCAGCCATCTCGGCCCCGCCGTCGCATGCCCCATCCGCGTGAGCTTACGAGGTCGGCGCACCCGGTCGGTCACTATCCGGCCGCCGACTGCCGGTGCCGCGGGTCTGGCCCGCCGTCCGCCGGCCGCCGGGCAAACAGATCTTGGCGGTACGATCGGCGACCAAGCGGGCACCGATGAGGCACGGGCAGGAATGCCACTGGTTTTCCCGGTTCCCTCCCGATCGAACACGTGTTCGACTAGCTTGGCCGTTATGGAACGGCGCAAGCACTGGTGGAACAGCAGATGGGGCCGGCTGTCCCGGCGCGATGTCCTGCTGTTCGAAGACGGCGGGCAATGGTGGGTGGAGGCCCGCGAGGGTGGCTCGGAGGGGCCGAGCCGGTGGTTCGAGCTACCCGACGAGGACATGGCGTTCGACTGCGCCCGCGACCTGATCACCGCGTCCGGCTTCGACGGCTGGACCGAGCTGCCGGTGGGCTGACCGGTCAGCCCAGGGAGATGTCGTCGGCGTAGTAGGTCCCGGGCACGTACCAGCCGCGCACCCAGATGGTCACCGAGTTGGTGCCGGCCGGGACGACGAAGGTGACGCGCAGCTGGGTGTACGTCGCCGACGCGGCCGACGCCTCCGGCTCGGGCAGGCCGGCTCCGGTGACGCCGAGGTGGACCTGCTCGCCGGACACCCAGGCCGAGAGGGCGTACCGCTTCCCCGGCTGTACGGACACCGTCTGCGAGCACTGCGCGGTGCGCCCGCCGGTCGCGTCCCCGGCCAGCGCGTAGCGCCCCGAGTGCACCGGGGACGTGACGACCTGGTTGAGCTTGCTGGCACAGCTCCAGCCGGCGAGCGTGCCGGACTCGAAGCCAGCGTTGGCGACCGCCTCGTTCGGTACCGGCGCCGGCCCGGGCGCGTCCGGTGACGGCGAGCCGGCCGGGGCCGAGCCCAGCGGGGTGGCGGCCGGGCGCGCGGAGCGGGCGGCGGACGAGGCCGGTACGCCGCTCGGGTCCATGGGTGGCACCGTGGCCTGGCCGCTGCTCGGCGGCGCCCCGTACCCCGCTGGGCCGGCCGCCGGCGGGTGCGCCATCGTCTGGTACGCGGCCACCGCCAGTACGGCCAGGATCGCGACCACGGCAGCGGCCCCCGCGACGACCTTGGCGGGCCCGCCGAACCGGCCACCCACCGGGCCCGGCCCGACCGGCCCGGGGTTCGGGACGTCCGGCGCCGGTGGGGCCTCCGGGCCACCGACGGACGGCTCGGGTTCCGGGTCGTCAACCGGCGGCTCCGGTTCCGCGCCGCCGCCGGAGAGCGCGTCCTTCCGGAGCACCCAGCCCCCGACCCGCAGCCGGTTGGCGCTCTCCTCGCCCGTACCGCTCATGCTCACCCTTCGATACCGTGGCCCGCTCGACGCCCTAGCCGCGCAGCCTGTCGGAGCGGCTACCAGCCAGCCATGTCAGCCGCGCACCCTGTCGGAGCGGCTACCAGCCAGCCATGTCAGCCGCGCAGCCTGTCGGAGCGGCTACCAGCCAGCTATGTCAGCCGCGCAGCCTGTCGGAGCGGCTACCAGCCAGCTATGTCAGCCGGGCCCGAGAATAGCCCGATATCCATGTCTTGACGGGGAACGGGCGGCACGGCCGCCGCCAGCCGTGCACCGATTCGCGCGTTGTTGGTACGTGCTTCACAGCCGGCTACTCCGGTGTTACCCAACGCTGGGAACCTACGGGGCGTAGTAGATCAAACCGCTACCGAGGGAGAACCATGCGGGTCGGAAAGTTCCTCACCGTTCTCGTCGCGGGCCTCGCGGCCACGTTCGCCGTACCGGCTGGGCCGGCGCACGCGGCGACACTCCCGGCATACAACAAGATCGTGGTGGTGATCGAGGAGAACCACTCCTACAGCGAGGTCATCGGCAACGCCAACGCCCCCTACATCACCTCGCTGGCCAACAGCGGCGCGAAGATGACCCAGTCCTTCGCCGTCACCCACCCCAGCGAGCCCAACTACCTGGCCCTGTTCTCCGGTTCCACGCAGGGCCTGACCGACGACTCGTGCCCGCACTCGTACTCCAACGAGAACCTGGGGCACCAGCTCATCGCGGCCGGCAAGACGTTCAAGGGCTACTCGGAGAGCATGCCGTCGGACGGGTACACCGGCTGCTCGTCCGGCAGGTACGCCCGCAAGCACAACCCGTGGGTGAACTTCACGAACGTACCGTCGTCGAGCAACCTGCGCTTCAGCGTCTTCCCGACCACCTTCTCGAACCTGCCCAAGCTGTCGATCGTCGTACCGAACCTGTGCAACGACATGCACGACTGCAGTGTCAGCACCGGCGACACCTGGCTGAAGAACCACCTGGGCGCGTACGCGACCTGGGCCAAGGCGAACAACAGCCTGCTGGTGGTGACTTTCGACGAGGACGACCACAGCGCCAGCAACCGGATCCCGACTCTGTTCTACGGCGCGCACGTCGCGACCGGAAGCTACAGCGAACACATCACGCACTACACGATGCTGCACACCCTGGAGAACCTCACCGGCGTCGGCTGCGTCGCCAACTCCTGCTCCGCCCCCGGTATCACCGACATCTGGAACTGAGCCCCGTCGTCGCGGTGCGGCCGGCGACGGCCGCACCGCCGGCTTGAATCGGGAGGAGAGGTAGATCGGCCGCTCACCGCGCACTCGCCCGGAGATCTGTGCGGCGCCGATGGACATGGACCGCGCTCGACAACCGGCTGGTCGGCGGCGCCGCCGGGAACCACCTCAGCGGCCGGCGGCGGCCCGGAGCCTGCTCCATTCGTCCCTGCTGACGGCATAGATAATCGCGTTCTTGTAGCCGAGGTCCACGCGGTCTATCTCGGTCATCCCGGCTTGCTGGCACACCATCTGCATCGGCAGGTTGTGAACCGAGGGGTCACCGAGCATCTGTTTCATGTCCGGGCACGTGTCGAACAGCCAGTCGATGAGGTGCACGCCGATCTCGAGTGCCCTCCCGCTGTGTTGAACCTCCTCATCCAACATCATTTGGACTCCACGGTCCGTGGGTCCGACCCGTGGATGGTGCGCCAATGGGCTCCGGGCAGCGGTGTAGGTCTCCAGGTACGCGACGGGGACGCCCGACTCGACCACGATGTATGGTCGTACAAAGCCGGTCGCGTGGCAGTAGCGAAGGTATGCGTCCATGGTCCGTGGCCCGAAGGGCTTCGAACCCACGCGGGATAGTCGGTAGTCAATTGCCCAGTGGCGCCGGGCGTTGTCCGTGTCCCACCAGGACCACAACACGTCAGCGTCACGCTCGGTGGCTACCGCCAACTGCATCTTCCGGCCACGAGCGGTTTCGAACTCATGGACGATCGTTCGGTGCGGGTTCACCCAATCTCCTTGTCGTGCGGCCGCTCGGCGGATTACACGTTTTGTCGATAAGCGTCACCGGTCACCGGCACTCGCCGAACCAGCGAACTCGTGATCGCCTTGGCCATGTTGACGGCATTCGTCACGGTCGTTTCGATCGAGTTCGTGTGGAAGTGCAGTCCGCGCGTGACGCGGACTACCGAGCCCACGCTGACCCTCGCACCACTTTGTTATCAACCGGGATAGGGACAGGACTGCCGTGCTCTCTCCCTATGTGCCTTAAACATCCGCATACGCCGCTCCGACTGAGATGTACGCGCTCAGCGGGACCAAAACAGTTTGAAATGCTTAGGGTAAGAAGATAAGATATGATGCATTTTGTCGACAATGTTCCCGAGCACAAAGATCGAGCGACCCCAATTGTGCGCGGACACAATGCGGACCGGTCCCCGGCTCGACGAGGACCGCGCGGGCGTAGTCGCCCGGTCGTCTCCCGGCGCTACCCGTCCGCGCCGGACGCCGCGGCACCGGGGTCGGGCCGCGCACCGGGGGATGGGCCTACTACGGATCCGTAGACTGCGACCGGCCTGGTGGCTGGCTGCTCCGACATTGCTACAGCCGCCGCTTCAGTGTCCGTCGGACAGAGGACGTCCACCGATGACTCATCGAGCGTTGTGCTGGTGGATTGGGGTGGAGGTAGCGCTCGACTATTCGAAACGGTCCGACCTCCTAGATGATCTTCGTCGGGCGGCGCGGTTAATCCAAGAGGGCCAGGCACGAGGGGGCGGGCACGAGCGCCGGAGCGTGCAGGCGGCCGGGTCGGTTGGACGGCGGCGGAGGTGGGTGGTGGACCGGCTGAAGGAAGAGGAGATCCAGGACCTGGCGTCTCGGTTCCTGGCTGGAACTACCCGGCAGGCGCTGGCGGACGAGTACAAGATCAGCTTGAGCGGCATAGCACGACTGTTGCGACGGTATGGGGTTCGTAGGAGGCGCTAGAAGCAATCAGCAAGAGCCGCGTGAAGCGTTGGTGCTGACGCCGGAGAATGATGTCGGGCCGCCATCGATGCACGGTGCCACTACACGACTAGGTTGAGTAAGCTTGTGCTCGTCTGCGACAAAGAAGGAGAAGAGTGCAGTACTGGCAATCTCGATTCCGAAGCGAATTTCGCGTGGACTTTGGAGACCTGATCTTGGCTCGGGTGTCCGGTGATTCTACGAGGCGGCCCGCGACGGAAGTAGATCCTTAAGCTCGGCCTGAATCGCTATTCCAAGCTTCTTGAGTTGATCGTCTTTGCCCCGCAGAGCTGAATTGACGAGCTTCCGATAATCCGCTGGTCTCAATCCAACATAGCTCGCTGTCACGCCTAGGAGAGCTTTCCCGGGCATATAGGCTAGCATTGACCGAATTTCACCGTCTGGGACGACTGCCTCGACTCCCAACTTTTCCTTGGCCAGGAGGTCTTCAGGCGAGAAGGTCCATTGCCTGTAATCAAACGTGGCCGGAATTGCCTTAGCAATTGCATCAAGCGTACCCCTTCTGGCGCTCACTTCCCCAAGCAGCCCTTCAAGCATCGGCTCAAGGCCCCTCTTCCAGCGTTCCACGATCACCCGGTGGCGCTCGTGATCGGTAATTGATGATCGAAGCTGTTTGATGTAGACAGACTCATCGAATATTCGGCCCAGATGGCCGGCAACTGCCTTTACTAGGCCTGGCAAACAATACAGACTCTCTACCTCATGAAGAGGAAGCGCCACTACGCCCTGGGGCAGGTTTGCCAGCAGGTTGTCCGGGAGAAAGTCTCGGTCGATTATTCCGATCGTCTCCAACGTCGCCACCAAGCCGGACGACTTCAACGCCTGCGCGCAGCGCAGCACCATTTCACACGAGCCAACTGCCCGTACTTCGGTGTCGTGCTCTGAGAACCATGCCCGGTAAAGCTCAGAGTCGATGCCAGACTCCTCACCCTCACATAGAACGACTCGTCTTGCATAGAACGACAAGGACGCCGCTCCGAGAATCAACTCTGCCATATCCCCGGGTAGCTTCTGCCCAAGTTCAACAACATTGAGCCCATTCGTAGGATGAGCCATAACGATCGTTGCATTTCGGCGCGAGAGTGCAAACGTAAGGTCGTGGGTAATATAGATAAGCCGCACATTTGGGCTCTCGGCCTCAAGTGCATCCCAGAATCTAATCGCTAGCAGCGAATGGAAGTGGGTCTCAGGCTCATCGATAACCAACGCGGTGGCGCTTGTGCTGATCACTTTACCGGCCAGGTAGAGCGCCGCCCTTTCTCCGTCGCTCATTGTGTTACCGGAGTATGTATCTCCGGTCAGCGCATTCTTAACCTTCGGTGCGTTGTCCTGAATGTAAAGCTCCCGGCCGGGAAAGATCTCACTCCATAGCGCGCGAATCTTCTCCATAGCGGTTTTCAGTTGGTGCAAGGCCTCACCTCGCCGAGCAGCATCGCGAAATTCGACGGCCGACTGTGCGTCTTCCGCGAGAAGAGTGGACAGCAGTACGTCGAAGTCGTTTGTCAGTTCCCAATGCTGTCCTTGCGATTGGTTCTTGAGGCCAAGCAGGTTGTTTCGAGCCGTGACGACCGCCATCGCAGGGATTTCAGGATTTACGCGAGTGTTACGCAACGCGTTGACAAATTCGGGTGTCTCGCCGTTGCACCTGATCCCACGTGCCTGCCTTGTTTTCCCGGAGCCGTTAGGGCCAATAATGATGATGGGTGCGGCTCTTTGGCAGGGAGATCGACTGTCGGGTTCGTGCCGGTCTGGTGAGGAATGGTAGCTGGCTTCTTTGGGGCCAGGTCGAGAGGCTGGACGCGGTAGAGCTTGTGCCCGTCTGATGGGCCGGCATGTCGCGCCGTGTATAGAGGGCTCCTTCTCGTAGGTTGTCGGATTGCCTAGATCCACAACCGAAGAAGGAGCCCGGATGCCAGGGTACGCGGACGAGGTGGCGGGGGCGTTCGACCGGTCACGGGCGCGTTTCGAAGCGATCGTGGCCGAGTTGGCCGGCCCACAGACCAGCGGACAGACCCACGCCCAACTGGAGGACTTCCTCCACAACGGTGAGGGCCGCGAGCTGCTCAGGACGCTGATGCAGGATCGCCTCGACTTACAGGCGGCACGCGAGCAGCGCCAGCAGGTCGTGGACGCCGAAGGGGTGGCGCGCACGCGGGCCGAACGCGGGCACCAGCGTGGCCTGGCCACCGTGCTCGGGCACGTCACGGGCACCCGGATGGCCTACCGGGCGCCTGGGGCACCCAACCTGTACCCGGCGGATGCGGCGTTGAGCCTGCCCGCGGGCAAGCACTCGCACGGGCTGCGCCGCCTGACCGCACTCGCCTCGGCGCGCGGGTCGTTCGCCGACGCCGGTGACGCGATCGAACGGGCCACCGGGGTGCGGATCGGCAAACGGCAGGTCGAGGCCCTCGCCCAAGCCGCGGCCGTCGACATCGTGGCGTTCTACACCGCCCGGCGGCCCGGACCAGCGCCCGAGCACCTGCTGGTCATGCAGTTCGACGGCAAAGGCATCGTCATGGTCACCAATGCGTTGCGGGAGGCCACCGCCAAGGCCGCCGCCCAAGCCGAACGCAAGCTGCGTACCCGGCTGTCGCCCGGGGAGAAACACGGCCGCAAGCGGATGGCCGAGGTAGCCGCGGTCTACGACGCGGTCCCGGCACCCCGCACCGCCGCCGACATCATCGCCCGCGGTGCCACCAACAGCCGGGCCAACCGAAAGCGCGGGCCGAAAGCCACCGGCAAGTGGCTGACCGCCTCGGTGACCCACGACATCCCCGCGGTGATCTCGGCAGGCTTCGACGAAGCGCAGCGGCGTGACCCGACCGGCGAGCGGACCTGGGTCGTGCTGGTCGACGGCAACCGCACCCAGATCGAGGCGATCCAAGCCGAAGCCAACCGGCGCGGCATCACCGTGCACATCGTCGTGGACTTCGTCCACGTCGTCGAATACCTGTGGAAGGCTGCCTGGTCGTTCTTCTACACCGGTGACCCCGCCGCCGAGACGTGGGTGGCCGAGCAGTCCCACGCAATCCTGGAAGGCAAGGCCGCCCAAATCGCGGCGAGCATCCGCCGCCGCGCCACCCGGTTCGGCTACTCAGCCACCGAACGCGCCGGCGCCGACACCTGCGCCGACTACCTGACCGCCAAGAAGCCCTACCTCGACTACCACACCGCCCTCGCCAGCGGTTGGCCGATCGCTACCGGGGTTATCGAAGGGGCCTGCCGCCACCTCGTCAAAGACCGCATGGACATCACCGGAGCCCGCTGGGGTCTGGACAGCGCCGAGGCCATCCTGCGCCTACGCGCCCTGGTCAGCAACGGTGACTTCGACGAATACTGGGCCTTTCACCTGCGACAAGAGCACCAACGCATCTACGAAACCGGCGACAAGCAACACCGCGACCAGCTCGTCCTCGCCGCATGATCAAAGTCCCTCCAAAGGAGCCGCACCCAATGATGATTGGATTCTCGCCAGGTAGCTCGACTCCACTGGGAAGCTTGATTGTCTTGTCCATAGTGGGCACATTTTAGCATAGCGTCCGATTCCGAGGGGCTCCAATTTTGCGGGCGCCGGCTACTGCCCGTTCGGATCCTTGGTGCCACGCGCCACGGCGTCTCAAGTTTCGGTGAGAGACAAGGTCTATAGGGAGGGGACCGCCTGCAAGCTACTCGTCATTCACCAGCCGCCATTTGGAAGCGAATCGCGTCTTGCCTGGAGCCAGCTCAATCTTGCCGCTGTCGCGCAGCTTATAGAATACCTTCTTCATGGAGTTTTCCGACTCAATTCCGGTCAATCCTCGACCGATCCGGTTGGTAATCTCGTCGTGAGAGTTCAGATACTCCAGAACGATGTCCTCGGCCCGAGCGAGCGGCGTATGCTCTAGGACGACAACAAAGGCGTTCTCCTCCACCTTGAGTTGTGGCTCTTTCAAGCGAGCCGCCTTCATTGAGCTGAATACCGTGTCCAGCCCTTCCCCAATGTCCTTGTTGGGGGCGTCTGGGTACTTGTTGAGGAGACGTACGATTGTTGGATTGCGGGCAAATCTGTCTTCTAGGATATTGTCTTTGGTGATGTGTCCGGGTAACTTGCCGGGACTCCGAACTTCGACTCGATTGTCAAATATGAGGATTAGGATGTCGTCCGAAACGTTGTAGTCTCTATGAATAACGGCGTTGACGATGATCTCTTTGAGAGCCTCCGGCGGGTAGCGCATCGGAGCCATGGTGCCGTCAGGATAGAGAACTTTGTTGTCTTGAATGATTGCCTGGACTTCTGCGATCGTTCGGTCGATCAACTTGCGGGCGCAGCCGTCAATACTCTTCGGTGTTCCCTTTAAATACTTCCGATCGGGAATTCGCTCAGAGGTTTCATAGCGCGCTATCTTGACCGAGCATCTCTTCGGCACTACAGTCGGAGGTTCTTCTGCGAAAAGAATAGTTGCGGCTACAGTTGCCCGATCAGTCTTTCGGTCCACAAGACGCTGCCGCTTGAGGAATCGCTCCGGATCAGACGCTGGGGTATACGTTGCGAGAAAGTATTGAAGCTCCTCTTCCTGAGCAAGTTCCTCAAGATCGTAATCCTCCAGAAGCTGATCTTCATACGACTTGGCTCCTTTAGAGAGAGTCAAATCTGCAATTGCAGTGCCTCGCAGCTCCAGATTCTGGGCGCCTCGACGCTCGAACACCTCTTGTCTAGCGGTCTTGTGGACGTCGGCGCTCTTCTGAACCAGAACCAAGCAGACTAGTCCGAGGTCGGGGCGGCCCTTGATACGCAGAAACTCGATCTCATACGGGATTGGCGGCGTAACTTCCTTAACGAGTGTGGCATGAATCCAGTTGGCGTCCTCTTGAGTTGCGAAGCCCTTCCAGCGGTTGATTCCCGTTGCCTTTTTGGCATCCTCGATTCCGACTGCGAACTCGCCGCCCTCTGCGTTCGCTAAGGCGACGGCGATCTTCTGTACGACCGCACCGCCAGACTGAACGCTCTTGACGTCCCAGAAATGCGACTCATCCCGACTCACGATTTCGAGGGCCTCTTGGCGGCTAATCGTTCGCTCCTCCATGAGGGTCCTCTCTCCAGTCAACCGTGGGTGAGTGCAAGACGTGATCGAGAAAGTCGGTGATCTCTGAGCTTCACTCCTCCATCTGAATCTACTCCATGGGGCTGACGATCTGGAGTCTGGTTCCATGCATAGGCTTGCCCAGAACCGTCAGCACACGAAGTCGTGAGTCGCGCTCCGAAAGGGCCTACGGATCTAGAGGATTCTTCAGCCGCACGGCCGCCAGTACACCTCGTCCAGCTCGTCTCCGAGCATCACGGCATGGTTCGTCCACACGCGGTGCAGCTCCCAGCTCATGTCCCGGGCCCTGCGGTCGATGTCATGCTCGACGTCACGGCAGTAGTCGTCGAAAAGGCCGTCGAGTCCGCCAGGGTGGCCGCCGCTCAGGCAGCAGCGCCACCAGTTGACCGCGACGTGCTCAACGACGCGCATGCGTAGGTGTGGCTGGTCAATCCGGATGGTGAGGTAGCAGGACGCGCGCAGGGCGGCGTGGTAGCGAATCTGCCACCACAGCTCAGCCGGGATCTCGCTTGCGGCAGGCTGGCGGCACTTGCCCGCGAGTCGGCGCAAGCGCTCGTCACTGAGACGACGCCTCACATCTCCTCCTGTGGTCCGCCGTCCGGCAGCCGGACGCCGTAGCTTCGCGGAGCCAGGATGACGCCGGCGGCTGGGCGCACATCGGGTTCGCGGTCGGTGTGGCGGTACTCCACAACCAGGTCGCCGGTACGCAGACCGAGGGCGGCCTGTTCACCCTTGGTGGGGCGGCGGATCTCGGCTTCCTCACCCAGGCCGAGCAGGAGGCGACGAGCGGCGTCCTTGGTCACGGGCGCTCGCCGCCTTGGTAAATGGGGAGTGCAGCCGTGGGTTGCTCGCGCCAGTACGCAGCCTCGGGGCGACGTGGTGGAACGGCGTAGAGCGCCGGGTCGACGCCGGCGGCCGCGATCACGAAGGCGGCCCGCTGGCGCACGGCGCAGCCAGGCACGAGGCAGCGAATACAGCGCTCATCCGCTGCGGGATGGTGCCGCAGATACAATTCCACGGCGAGCGCGAACAACAATGAGTCGCGACGGACGGGCGCGTACACGGTCCCCCTCGGAAGGCCAAGAAATGGGGCAGCCCGGCCGCACGGAGCCTTGAGTCACGTGCGACCGGGGCCATTTCTGGCAGCGCCCCGAACGCGAGCCTGGGAGCCGGTAGTCATACCCCCCAGCAATGGCTACCGTTGAGTCCTCATTCGAGGCGCTGCCATGCGAAAAAGACAACCGGAATTGACAAGGAATCCAGAGAGGGCGCCCCGCTAGCAGGAGGGGTGCGTAAAAGGTGCGTGGACGGTCCGTGGGTCAGGGAAATCCGTTATCCTGCTGTCCCGCCATCCGGTGTCAATGGATCTTGCCTGATTCAAGATCTTTTTGGAGGTCGCCATGCGACTGCCCAAGCAGGTAGCCAATCCCGCCCTGGCCGCGCTGATTGAGGGCGGGGGCTTTCGGTCACTGGAGCAGTTGCCCAGGCCGTGAACATACGAGGCTGGGAGACGTGCGGCCTGAAGCTGGCGTACGACCATGTAACAGTGAAGCGGTGGCTCGCTGGCTCGGTGTGCCAGAATCCGGACGTCGTCGCGCACGTCCTGAGCGACGCCTGGGGCGTACCCGTGCCCGTCCAGGTGATCTGGCCGGAGCTGCGGGAGGGGGCCGGGCCGGTGCCGGCTCATCTCCAACCATGGGTGGCCGCGCGTACCCTCGAAGCATTGGCGGCCTTCGTGGGGAGCGACATGCTGACGCGGCGCGAGGTGCTTTCGGGCTCGGTCCAGGCGGCGACGGGTTCGGCGCTGGTAGAGCCACTTGGCCGCTGGCTGGGTGCGGGCAGCGCCCGGGGCCTGGCGGCTCGGGCGGAAGGTAGACCGAGCATTGGGGTGAGCGACGTCGCCGGCATTGAGCGCGCCACCAAGCAGTTCGCCACGATTGACGCCGAGGTGGGCGGGGGCCTGAGCCGTGAGGCGGCAGTGGGACAGCTCAAGTACGCCGTCGACCTGGTGCGCTACGGCAGCTACGGCGACGCGGTAGGCAACCGGCTGCTGGCGGCGGTGGCGGAGCTATCCGGCATGGTGGGCTGGATGTGCCATGACTCGGGCATGAAGGGACCAGCTCAGCGGTACCTGGTACACGGGCTCCAGGCCGCCAAGGAGTCGACGGACCCGCGGGCGCCGCTGCTGGTGATTGGCATCCTGCGCGACCTGGCGCGGCACGCTCACTGGGCGGGCGACTACGTGACGGCGATCCGGGTGCTCGATCTGGCGCTGAACCAGCTGCCGAGCAACCGCGGCCGGTTGAACGCGCTGCGAGCGGTGTTGTGGGGCAACAAAGCCTGGGCACTGGCCGGGCTGGGACCGTCTGGGCTGCCAGAGGCGCGCAACGCGCTCGGACTGGCGGCCGACCTCCAGGCGCAGGCAGGCGATGAGGACCGACTGAGCACGCAAGAGGTGCTGCACGAGTTCCCGTCGCCGGACCCGAAGACGCTTGAGGCACAGGTGGCGGTGACGTCATCCTGCGCGTACCTGACGATGCTGCCGCACGATCCGGCACTGGCAGACCGGGCCGAGGCACAAGCGCTGACGGCGATGTCGCACACGGAAGGCGTGCCGGCGCGGCACGGACTGATGGCTCAGATTCGGCTGAGCCGGGTGCGGTTTGTAGCGGGCGAGCCCGACCAGGCCTGCGACGACGGCGACGAGGCGCTCGACCTAGCGGGCGGCAGCATGTCGGCGATGGTGGCAAAGCGGCTGCGGGAGCTAGCGGCGGACGCGGAGCCCTACCGGGAGCGGCCACGGGTGCAGGAGCTGCGGGAGCGGCTGCGTGGGGCGTTGCGGGGGTGACGTTTTAATCCCACCTATAGCCGTTCTGGCTCCTCATCTTCGCGCAGCGGCGGCACTTCTGGAACTACAGGCAGTTCCTGAGTAACTTTAGTCTCGGGCGGTACCTTCGCCGCATCCTGCGACTCCGCTGCCGCATAGGGTCCCCTAAACTGTCGAGATGGCATTATGTCCGGCGGCACTTCTGGCAGAGCCACAAAGCTAGGATCAGGGAATCCCGCAAGCTGTCGGTCGATCTCGCGCCGGTCCGAGCCATGCGCCAATGCGTATCTCTGCTCGGCTGTAGGTTCGGGATCGGTGGGTATGAAAGCGGGACGCGTCGGAAGAAAAATGCCAGCGTCGGCGGGCGGCGCTGCCCCTGGAGATACCGGCCAGCTACTTTCGTCGGGTGGCGATCCCTTGATTGAATCCACGAGCCGCCCAAGAACCCCGGCGACGCCTCGGCGCCGTGGCTTAGATTCAAGGTCGATGTCTTCTTCATCTTGCCAGGTGTCCGGCAGTCGAGATTCGCTCGCCGAGCGGGATCTTTGCGGATCTTCCTTACGCCAGCTACGGCGCAATCTGGCTGCTTGTCGCGGCGAGGGCTCCTGAAGTGCGCCCCGAGAGGCTTCTGCCAGCCAATTGGCCCAGCGGTCTATGAACTCATCGAGGCTACCGAACTCAAGCCGTGTAAATGGCCATGCCACGAGGCAGCCGCTGTCGCGCGGGTTAAGCGCCTGGGCGGCTCTTGGTTCTAGCGCGTGAGCCGAGTACGGAATGTAGAGGCCGAACGTTGATCCCATATCCCGAAAGTAGTTCGTGCTTAAGCGGTCGTCATTGGCCGGGCGAGTCTCGTCGATGAAGGCGGTCTCATACCAGCCGTATCTGCCCGACTCTTCGGCGTCGCAATACCACAGCGAATGCGCCCGCCCGACATGGCCTCGGTTATTGCGACGGCCAGCCACGGCGATAGCCGCGCAGGAGAGAACATCGAACGGAAGGTCCATCGGGCCTTGGTAATTCGATCCAATACGCTCGCTGTCCTCGGCCGGAGGCATATCCATTCCTGTGAGGCAAATCCCTGAGTTCGTGAGCGTCAGTTGCCAACCGGGCATCTCAACACGACTGGGCCTCGCCGTGGGCGCAGCCGTCAGGATGGCGGCCTCGAGTTCGGCGCTGATCCGTTCGAACTGTCTGCGAGCGGCAACTAGGAGCGCGCCCGTGCGTTCTCGTTCTGACCGGGCCTCGGACTCGCGGCGGCCTTGGCGGGATAGCCGACTGGCCGCCGTCAGGTTCGCTTCCTGAAGGGCAGCAATTCCCCGGGTTGTGGGGCTGGCCGCCATTTGGCGTTCTAACCGACTCAGAAGGTTTTGGGTTGTCGGCCGTGCGCCTGGTGCTTTGAATAGGCATTCTTCGACGAGCGCGGCCAGGTGCGGCGCGACGTTTTCGATAACCGGCGGGTCCTTGTGAAGGTGCTGGTGTCGGAAGTCAGAACCGGGGAACGGGAGGGACCCTGTGAGTAGTTCATGGCTCATCACGCCGAGGGCGTAGACATCGGTGGCGGCCGTAGCGGTTTCGTCCCGCCACTGTTCAGGGGCGGCGTAGGGCCGGGTAGTGGAGTACTTGCGGGTGTCCTTTTCGGTCACGGCATCCGCGTAGCGGGAAATGCCGAAGTCCGTCAGGCACCAGGTCCCCTGGTAGAAGAGGACGTTGTCGGGCTTGAGATCGCGGTGCACCACGCCGGTGTCTGTTAGGCTCACCAGCGCCCGGGCGACGTCGATGAGGATAGGCAAGGCTTCATCCTCATGAAGCGAGCCGCCGGCTCCCCCCAGGTACTGGTGAAGAGTTTGTTCGGCTTTGGGCATGAGCAGCGCCCAGCTGTCTTTTGTCTCGCCGATCCCCCAGACGGGCAGCACGTTCGTGGCTCCCCGGAGGTCGTCGGCAAACAGCAGCTCACGACGGGCGCCGTAGTCCTTGGGCACCAGCTTGATCGCGGCCCACTGACCACGAGACTCAGCCGCGCAAACCTCGCCGAACCCGCCCGACCCGAGAGACCGGCCCAAGGTCCAGATCTGGCCGTTGATGACGATCTCTTGCCAGGGGCTCACTTCGTCTCCATCTCGCTGGCGGCCGTTGTCCTTGGGCGAGCGGTCTAGGCCAATTGAAGCCCTAGCTTGGCCCGGCTGTCCCCAGCCCTCCGGCGGATGTGGGCGCCGGCCGTTGGTGATGGCGCAGAGGCGGTCGTAGTCGTCGGACCCGAGGCGTTCCTCCAACCAGTGCGGGTACTGGACTCACTGCCGAGCACTCCGAGTAGGAGGTAGATCTCGGTGACGACGGGCGAGCGATCCAGTGCTGCCAGGTCCTGGGCGACCTGCACCTCCGGGCGTTCCGGCCATTCGAACGGGTGGGAGGGGTGGACTGGGTTCGTGTTCAGCCCGTTCATCCGGCGGCTGAGCCGCTCCCAACTCACCAGCCAGACCCGCACGCGTCTCATCGAAGCAGCTCGTGGTGCGACTGCGTGGCATATCGAGCAGCGCAAGCAGTAGGTCCGGTGTGTAGAACGCGCGGTGCTTTGCCTCACAGGAGGTACGGGCTGCATCCAACGCCTGACGGACGGCGCCCGAGAGCTGGATTTGCCTGGCGGTGAGTTCAAACTGGCCGACGCCTCGGTCTGGCTGTTGCGAGGCGGGGGTAACGTGGGCGCTCGCGAGACTATGCTCGACTGCCATCAAGAATGCGGGCCACCAGTACTCCTCAGCGTAGCGCTCAACGGATTTCACGCTAGTGATATTGGTCCATTTAAAGGCGCGAACCTTGCGAACATGCCAAGCGGTACGCCCCGCTACTTCCTCGCTGTAGAGCGCGCTTCCGGGGCCGAGCTTGCGTACAGGGCTGAGCGCAAAGTCGTTTCGGCTGTTCATGGTGCGTTTTTCGGGGATGCTGGCAGGCCGAGGAGCCGGAAGAGTAGGCGTGGGTCGTTTCTGATGCGTCGGATGGTGGCGGCTATTTTGGTGTAGCCGGCTTGGCGGATCAGCCCGATCACGAGGTTACGGATCGTGGCCATGACCCGGGGGCGGGAGCCGGTCCGAACCCGGGAGGCATCCTCACGGAACGTGACGTCCCGCACCCAATGGATCTTGTTTTCGATGGCCCAATGGCAGCGGACGTAGGTGGCCAGGTGCACCGGCGCGGCTTCGCGATCGGACAGGCTGGTCACGCCGAGGACGGCCACTGCGGTGTGGACCTGCACCTTGCGGTACTTGCGGCTTCGTTTGGTGCGTTTGCGGACGGTGCGGGTGGTGTACCGCTCGATCAAGAACACTTGCGCGGCGTGCGGGAAGCCCAGGTCCGGTGGTGCGGGTAGGACCCGGATGGTGCGTCGTTCCCGACGCCCGTGCCCGGTGTCTGTAGTGGTGTGGGCGACCGGGACGGCGGCCCAGTCCAGGGCATCCAGGCGGGCGAACAACCCCGGAGTGTTCTCCTTGACAATCATCACGTAGTGGGCGAGCAGTTGTTCGGTGATGAACGTGGCGTGGGAGCGCACGGTATGCCCGGCGTCCATGGTGAACACCCACCCGCCGGCGGGCAGGCCGGCAAGCAGTGGCTGGAACTCGGGCACTTCGTTGGTCTTGGCGCCGACCAGACGTTCAGCGATCACCGTGGTGTTCTGGTGGGTGGCGGCGGCCAGCAGATACGGGATGAGCCCGTCGTCGCCGACCGCGCCGCGCATCGCCTTGCCGTCGACCGCGATCGCCGGCAGCAGCACCGGCCCGCCGATGGGGGCACCGACCGGGGACACACCGGCGCGGGCGGCCAGGAAGGCCCCCAACTGGTCGGCCAGCCCTTGGGCACCCAACGCGTCGAAGACCCGCTCGATGGTGTCCGGGTGCGGGGGGCGAGGACACCCGCGGCGGTCGCGCCAGCAGCCCATCGCGGCCAGAAGATCCGCTGGTGCCGCGGCGACCCAGGTAGTGATCTCGGTCAGGGCCACCGCACCGGACAGCACCGCCGCGGTGCACAACCCCAAGATCGTGGGCAGCGTATGGCGGATTCCCCGCCGATCCCGCGGATCGGGCACCCCGGCGAAACACTCCAGCAGCCTGCCCCCGCTGGCCCGGTGCAGCGCCGCGGCCCGACCCACCAGCACCGCCACCGCGGTATCCGCCGTGGTGGGCACCGACACGCCAGCAGACGGCGGTGCACCGCAGACGACGGCGGGCATGCAAGACTGACCGGGCAACGGGGCTCCTCGTAGGCAGGATTCTTGGTCGAACCCCGGTTACTAGCCCAGCCCCGTTGCCCCTACCCTCACCCCACGCCCACCGCCACCCAACCGTGATCACGTCGTGACCCACCCCGCGTGATCTATACCCACAGTGAGCGCGACGTGGGCGGCAGTCCCTTCCAGGACACCCTAACCCGACCCTCAAGCGGCTACCGTGAGTGACACAGACCGACGACGGGTCCCCAGCCCGACCAATCCAAAGCGTCACCACAAGCCGGTAGGCGATAGTTCCTACCGCACCCTAAGCAACGCCCTTGACCTGCGCAAAAGACTTTGCGCCCAGCCCTGAGCTTGCGTATGAACGATGCTTCGTCGGTGAGGCCCAGAAGTTCGCCAGCGGCAGCTATCCAGCTTGCCTCTCGCTCGGTCGGGGTCACATTCTTGATGTCTTTGATCGACAGGACCGCCGCGCGTGCCGACGCTGCTGTCTTCTCGAATGCTGACCACAGGATTTTGGCCCGCTGTGTGTCGCGGAGCGGTCGTGTCGGCCGTGGCGCCTCATCCACGAGAGCAAGCAACTTGGGCTGGGCGGCAAGAAGGCTCGGCGTCATGCCTTTAAGGGCCAACGCGTGAACCGCCCTGGCTCTGGCGGTCAGGCTGCCCGGTACTTTGCTGACTTCCGAGGCCGTCACGGCCCGCCTCCTCGCTCGCGATAGCTCGCATCATACCGAGGCCGATAAGCCGCACATCCCTCTTATGCTTGCAATTTATGCAAAATGGTTCATAATACACGCTGGTCAAGATCATCTTCAACCGAACGCCGGAAGGTGGATCAGCGATGAAAGCGCTCGACCTAGCAAAGCGATTCAAGGAGTACCTCGACCGCGAATGGCCCCTAGCTCGACGAGACCAACGAAGTGGAGGACCTGTACAGCTTCTTCGGAGACTGGGTCGAAAACGAGGAGGAACAGGTGATCTCCTGGACGCGCGGCCGATACTCGGTCATCGTGCTCACCTGGGCGATCGCCGCAGCCTGGTTCGAACAGCGTCCGGAGGACTTCGCGGCGATCCGGCCGTGGGCGCCGGTGGCGCTCGACCTACGGCCCGACGCCGACGGCCTGCCGACCTACGTACCCATCTTCCTCGACGAGGAGCGGTGGAACGACTGGGTGTTCGAGCGATTGCACGGACGCCCCTGACGTTCCGGTCGGTCGACCACACAAACGCACTACCAACTTGTGGTGCCGCCCGCCCCCGTCTGGGGGCGGGCGTTCGACGTTTGGGGCTTCTCCTTGTCGCTGCGGTGTCGCTGCTCTGTCGTTTTGCTTTCGACCATTTCCGCCAGAGACAATGCAGCGACATCTGAGCCCTTTCCCTTGAAGCCTGCTAAATAGCCTGGCTAACGTTCTCACCAGCCAATCATTTGATGCGCCGAGGAGGACGAACAATGGACCGAGAAATCAGCCCTCGCACCCGCGATGAGATCGAGTTGGCGTTCCCACCTCGCCCAGTGAGCTACCGGACGCAGTTCCTGGAGGAAGACGCCGCCTACAAGCTGGAGGCGCGAATGGAGGCGGCCCGGCGCATCGTGACCAGGGCAGTCGACACCATCTGTGACGCACACGAGCACATCACCGCTCGGGCCGGAACTGACCTGGCGCTTGAGCACCAGTTGCGGCGCATTGAGGAGACGGTGTCGTTCTGTGCAGCCGAACTCATCGCCCGGTACATGGGGAGGCACTGATGCTCTGGCTGGTCTTCCTTCTGCTCCTCTTCGCCGTGATGCTCGGTCTACTGTGCCGGGGACTTTTCATGCGGCTGGAGGAACGCGACGAGGAGATCGCGCAGGTCCGGCAGCAGCTTGAGCAGTACCTGTCTGACGACGAGGGGATGCTGGACGCTCTGTGGAACCGGGCGCAGATTGAAACAGCGCGAGCTATGCGAGAGAGGGGCAAGCATGAGTGAACACGAGAAGCCTAAGGACGTGTTTTCTCTCCTGGCCGGCTTCCACCACACGCTCCACGGTGCCATGAGCGACAAGCACGGCAGTCCCAAATTGACTGCGTTCGTTCGCGTGACGGTTCTTCTACTGGGCCTCGGACTTGCCGGCGCTATTCTGTGGCACTCCTTGCTCACTATGCCAAAGGCGCTCGCCGCGCTTATTAGTTCGGCCACGGCGTTCCGGGTTATTCGCTGGTACTGGCGGCGCGGCCGGTAGGTCGGCTTTACCCGCCAGACGATAGCCAGCCTTCATTCTTCACTTCACTCAAGGTAAGGAGCGGTGGACGAGTCATGCCTAGAAACGGCCGGATTCAGATGGTTGGCAAAGCCCGTGAAGCGCGGGAGGTACGGGAACGGGCGGACGACCTGCGGGAGCTGGAGCGCGAGTTGCGCCGCCAGTGGCGGGCCAGGTGGGCAGACCGGCGGGTCGAGGACCGGGACGACATCCAGGAGGGCGCTCAGCCGGAGTCAGACCGTGCTGCCTGATCCGGCCTCGCGTCGCCGGGACGGGTGGGTGGTGGCCGGCATGACGGTGTCGGCCACCTCGGCGGCGGTATCAAGCTTCGCCGGCCTGAGAGGGCTCGCTGTAGTGGCGGGTTGGCCGGTGGTGCTGGCCCCCTTGCTGCCGCTGACGGTTGACGCCTACGCCATGACGGCAACGAGGGTGTGGTTGGCAGCATCCACGGGGTCGGCGCAGGCTCGGCACTTCGCCCGGACGAACGCAATCGGCGCCATCCTGCTGTCGCTCTTGGGCAACGCGATCTACCACCTGATAGCCGTCCACCTCGTGGCCGCCTCCTGGGTGGTCGTGGTGGCGGTCGGCGCAGTGCCGGCGCTGGTGCTCGGGCTGGTGTCGCACTTGGCGGTGCTGCGGAGTCAGGTCGATCCGGAGGCGGAAGCGGTGCGGGCTGAGGCCGTGTCACCGGCACCAGCGGCCGACCTCAGTCCGGCCCGCGTTCGGACTGAGGTCGAACTACTGGCGGCGGCCCGGGCGGCGGACCAGGCGCACTGGGCGGCCCATGGTCGGGCGATCTCCCGGGACGCGCTGCGGCAGGAGCTGCGGATCGGCGGCCAACGAGCGAGCGTGTTGCTGCGCCGGTTGAGGCAGGAACGGAAAGAAGATCCGGTCGCGGAAGTGGCTGCATAACCCTTGTGCTTTCTCACAATCGCTTAGCAGCGCAATTGCTAGCAAGCGCCTGTGACGAGTTCCAGGCACTGCGGCGAGATGTTCGGTTTATTTTCGGGTTTTTGCCTGGAGAGGCACACCAGCAATTCCCGTATAACTAGGTCAAGACGAGCGGCGTTTTGGCCTGTAGCAAGGCACGTTTTCGGGGGCTGACTTTTTGTTGCCAAATCCCATCCGCCGTTGTCTGCGGCACGAGTAACGAGAGGGGGTTAAGAACGATGAACCAGCACACGACCAAGACGAACGAGGGAGGTAACGACAGCACTACGACCGCGGCCGTCCAGGAGACGGCCGAATGAGGGCGCCACGTAACACCATCCTGACGGGCGACGCCCTGGCGAGATTGAGCGAGCTGCCCGCGTCCAGCGTGGACACCGTGGTGACGAGCCCGCCGTATTTCCAGCTGCGCGACTACGGCGCGGCGGGCCAACTGGGGCTGGAGCCGAACCCTCTCTGCCAGGCTGAGGTGAGACAGCTCGTCTACCAGGGGATACGCTCCCTGGACGGGAGCAAGGAGTGATCACCAGCATGCCTGACAAGCCCACCGACACCGACGATCTGGACGCCAAGCCGGTTCGTCGGACATTCACCTCGGAGTTCAAGGCGAGGATCCTGGCCGAGTACGACGCGGCCCCGGACGCCACCGCCCGTGGCGCGATCCTGCGCCGGGAACGGCTGTACGGGTCACACATTCTGGACTGGCGTAAGGCCCGCGACACGGGTGCTGCGGCGGGTCTGGTCGATCGGCGCCAGTCGGCTCAACGGGCGAAGAAGTCCACCGAGACAGTCGAACTTTCCCGGCTGCGACGCCAGAACGCCCGGCTGGAGACCGAACTGGCCAAGACCCGCACCGCGCTGGAGATCATGGGAAAAGCGCACGCGCTGTTGGAACTGCTCTCCAGCAGCGCGGAGGTCGAACGACGCCGCCGCTGTCTTCGGCGAAGCGCTGGATGCCCTGATCCCGTTGTGGGGCACCGCGAAAGCGTGCCGGCTGACCGGCCTGTCGAGGGCCACCGTTTACCGCTGGCGTACCCCACCAGCACCCCGCCCGCCCCGGCCGCGGCAACCACCGCCCTCGGCGTTGAGTCCGACCGAGCGTCAGGCGGTGCTGGACCTGCTCAACCAGCCGCGCTACGTGGACCTGGCCCCGGCCCAGGTCTGGGCGCGGGAACTGGACGAGGGCCGCTGGTGGTGCTCACCGTCCACAATGTACAGAATCCTGCGCGCGGCCGGACAGAACGGAGAACGCCGCCGCCAGGCCACCCACCCCGCACACGTCAAGCCCGAACTGGTCGCCGATGCCTCCAACCGCGTGTGGAGCTGGGATATCACCAAGCTCCGCGGCCCGGCCCCCGGAGTGTGGTATCACCTGTACACCGTGATCGATATCTTCTCCCGCTACGTGGTCGGGTACCTGGTCGCGGCGCGGGAGGACGGCCAGTTGGCCGAAGCGCTGATCGCGGATGCCGCGACCCGTGAACGTGTCGACCGGGATCAGTTGACGATCCACGCCGACCGGGGCGGGGCAATGACCTGCAAGACGGTCACCCAGCTACTCAGTGACCTACGCATCACCCGCAGCCACAGCCGGCCCAAGACGTCCAACGACAACCCGTTCATCGAGGCCAGCTTCAAGACCCTCAAGTACGATCCGACGTTTCCGTACCGGTTCGGGTCTATCCAGCATGCCCGCGCCTACTGTGAACAGTTCTACACGTACTACAACCATGAGCACCGGCATTCCGGGATCGGCTGGCATACTCCGGCGTCGGTGCATCACGGCACCGCCGAGTCCGTGCGCCGTGCCCGGCAGTCCACCCTCGACGCGGCCTGGACGGCTCACCCCGAACGGTTCGCCCGCCGCCCGACCGCACCCCGCATCCCGACCCGGGCATGGATCAACAAACCCGACACGATCAACCCCACCACCGAGTCGGTGGCAAGCCGGCCCCCGGCCGGCGCGGCAGCCGGTACCACACCCATCAACGCTGTCGAACGCACACACCGACCCGCATAGCCCGCGCTACCAATTTCCCAAACCACCAGCAAGATACTGTCTCACTTGACTTGACAGCTTCCGGAACGTGGCGGGCTGGGTGGCCAACCTGCGCGGGGTGTGCCGCGAGGTCGCCCGGGTGCTCGTGCCGACCGGGAGTATGTGGCTCAACCTGGGCGACAGCTTCTCGACCCATCCCAAGTACGGCGCGCCGGTCAAGGGGTTGCTACTCGCGCCGGAGCGACTGCTGCTCGCGCTTGCCCAAGATGGCTGGCTGGTGCGGACAAAAGTGATCTGGGCGAAGACGAACCCGATGCCCTCCAGCGTGACGGACCGGCTGACCCTGACGTACGAGGTGATCTACCTCTTGGTTCGGCAACGGTCATACTTCTTCGACCTGGACGCGATCCGGGAGCCGCACCGATCTTCCGCTACCAAGCGGGCGCGGGTGCCACAGCAACAGCCGGCGGTGTGGGCCGGGCCGTTGGCCGCTTCGCGGGGCGGGTTGCGCCGGGCGCGGACGAGCGCACTGCCGGGCCATCCGCTGGGCAAGAACCCGGGTGACGTGTGGCCGATGGCCACGGCGGGCTACCGAGGCGCGCACTTCGCGGTCTTCCCCCCGGAGCTGGTGCGGCGGCCGATCCTGGCGACGTGCCCGGCGGTGGTGTGCACGGCTTGCGGCCAGGGACAGAAGGTGTCGACGGGGACGCTGCCGTGCGACTGCCACGCGCCAGCACGGCGGGGCATCGTGCTTGATCCATTTCTGGGTAGCGGTACGACGGCGTTAGTCGCCCAAGAGTTGGGCCGGGACTGGCTCGGTATTGAGCTGAACCTGGCGTACGTGCGGCTGGCTAAGGAACGCCTCGGTCTGGAGCAGACGCGCGGCGCACCGGAGGCTACGGCGGCGTGATGCTCGCCGGTGTCATGCGGCTACCCGACTTCTCCCCGACCGACGGGGACGAGTGGCCGCACCGCACCGAGGAGGTGTGTTCTATGACCGAAGCCCAGGGAGCTGGAGCCGGCGGCTACAAGACGATTGGCGTCAAGCTGCCGGACCCGGTTCACGCTCAGCTCACGCTCGTGGCTCAGCTCGACGAGATGAGCCTGACCGACGCGATCCGGGCGGCCATTGACGGCTACCTGGAGCGCAAGCGCTCGGAAGGTGACCTGGCCGCACGGGCGGCCCAGGCACTGGAGGAGATCGAGCGGGACGCAGCAGCGCGGCGTGACGCCCTGCAAGCCCTGTTCGGGGACCACGCCCAGGCTGCCACCGAGGCAGCCGGTAGCACCAGCCGGCGGCGGGGCCGCACGGAACAGACGTCATAAGGCGTCTCGGGGGGAAGGGGCAGTGCGCTGCTTCTTCTCCCCACCTCAACCAACTCATCGACATTGATAACTGGCCGGACGGACTCAAGGGAGGTTCTGAGGGCAAGAAGGGGGCAGCATTCATGGCGGAATGGCTCATACGCGTAATCGGCAAACAGCGCAAAGACATCGACATAGACCTCGTGGTTCAGGCCGTGATCGCGCTGGGCCATCAGCTGGCCGAGGAAGCACGGACGGCGAAAGCGCGGCCGGACAAGCCGCGGGCCGGCCGGCTAAAGAAGGACCCAGGCAGCATGATCGCGCTCGTGGTCATACTCGCGCTCGGTTTGGCCGCGCTCGGCGTGATAACCGTCGCCCGGTGGTACGCGGCCGAGTCGTGGCGCGAGTCGTTGGTGGCCTACCGATTGGGGCTGCCGCGCGACCTCTCCCCGGATGACGTGGCCGCCTGGCTGGGACACGTGGTGAGCGGGACGCACGCGCCCCGCTTCGGCCTGGTGACGCCGGCGGCCATAGCCCATGGAGGTAACGGCGACGGCGGAGGGAATCCGGCACGTGCTGCTCGTACCGGAGTGCATGGAAGGGACGGTGCTGGCCGGACTGCGCGCGGCGATGCCCGGCGTGCGCTTCGAGCAGGACGGCGGTTACTGGACGGGCCGGCCAAGTGTGGACATGGCTGCCGAAGCACGATTGACCAGCGTCATGCGGCCGTTGGCGCACGAGCGAGCTGAGCGGTCGAGCGCGGCGCTGCTGGCGGCGTTGTCGCCGCTCGGGGCGGACGAGACCGTGGTGTTGCAGTGGTTGTTCGTGGGCTCGACCCGGAACACGCCGGCTACCGCCCGGGACTCGGCAACCGAGATGCTGTCGATGCTGCTCGGCGACAAGAACACCGGCAAGGACGCGGAAGCCGTGCAGGCGGCGCGGCGCAAGCAAGCTGAGCCGATGCTCGCGGCGTGCTTGCGACTCGGGGTGGCGGCGCCGACGCGGGCGCGGACGGTGAGCGTGTTCGGCTGGGTGTGGGGAACATTGCGGGGCTTGAACGCGCCCGGTGTGGCGGTTGTACGGCGGCGTCTGCCCGAGTCCACTGTGGCCGGAAGGATGGCCCGGGTAGCAGTACCGCTCGTGATCTGGCCCCTGATCCTGAACACCCGCGAACTGACGGGCCTGCTCGGGCTGCCGCTCGGCGCGGTGACGCTGCCGGGACTGCCCAAAGGCGGGACGCGACACCTGCCACCCGCTCACTCCATGCCGAACCGGGGAACGGTGGTGGCCGTCAGTACCTACCCGGGCATGACCGAGCGGACGCTAGCGCTCGCCACGGGCGACCGGCTACGCCATACCTGGGTGATTGGACCAACCGGCGTTGGCAAGTCGACGCTCCTGTGTGGACAGATCGTGCAGGACATGCAAGCTGGCCGAGGCGTGGTGGTGATTGACCCCAAGGGCGGCGACCTGATCCGGGACGTGCTCGACCGGGTGCCGGCAGAGCGGAGCGGCGACGTGATCGTGCTTGATCCGAGCGCGACGGATCGGCCGGTCGGGCTGAACTTGCTTGACATGGCGCGCGGCGAGCACGCCGAAGAGCTGGCCGTCGATCACCTGGTCCACCTGATGGCGAGCCTGTGGCGCAGCTCGTGGGGACCGCGCACGAGCGACGTGCTGCGTAATGCGCTGCTAACGCTGACCCACACCCGAGCCGCGGACGGTTCGCGCTTCACGCTGGTGGAGCTGCCGGAGCTACTGCTCAACCCCGCGTTCCGGCGATTCGTGGTCGCTCAACAGGCCGCGCCGGACAGCGTGCGGCACTTTTGGGCTGCGTACGAAGAGATGAGCGACGGCGAGCGGGCCCAGGTGATCGGGCCGAGCCTGAACAAGCTGCGAAGCCTGACGACCCGGACGGCGCTACGCCTGATGCTCGGCCAGTCCGCCGGCGTGCGGCTGGACGAGGTGTTCACCAAGCGGCGGATCATCCTGGTGCCGCTACCCGCCGGCGTGATCGGGACGGAGACGGCAGCCTTGGTGGGGTCGCTGGTCATGGCCGGGCTCTGGCAAGCGACATTGGCGCGGGTGGCGGTACCGGCCGATCGGCGGCACCCGGTGTTCGTGTACCTGGACGAGTTTCAGAACGTGGTGCGGCTGCCGGTCGATCTGGCCGACATGCTGGCGCAGGCGCGGGGGCTGGGCGTGGGGATGGTGCTGGCACACCAGTACCTGGGGCAACTGGGCGACGACATCCGCACGGCGGTGTTCGGGACGGCGCGGACCCAGATCGCGTTCCAGGTGGAGTACGACGACGGGCGGGCGCTCGCCAACCGCTTCGCGCCGCTGACCCAGGCCGACCTGTCGGGCCTTTCGGCCTACGAGATCGCGATGCGGCCATGCGTGGACGGCGCGACGCTCGGCCCGGTGACGGGCCGGACGCTGCCGCTGATCGCCCCGACGACGGACGGGGCGGCGCTCGCGGCGACGGTGTGCGAGCGGATGGGCGCGGTCCGGACCGAGGTGGAAGCAGCGCTGCGGGCACGGGTCGAGGGCCCAGCCAGGCAACGGCGGACGGGCCGGCAGACGACGGGAGGTGCGTCATGAGCGGTGTTGATGTCGGCGCTGATGTCGCGCCCCTGGTCGGAGGCGTCTGACGTGGTAGTACGAGCAGATAACGCCAACGAAGCTCCACCCCTTGAGCACGTTCCTGCTTCCGGTGTGTCGCGGCCCGGCCGCCTCGCCCCGGCCCGGATTCGGCAGCGCGATGTGGACTGGCTGGCGGCGCGGCTGACGCCCCGAGACTGGCAGATCGTCCAAGAGGTCAATGCCCTGCGGGTGGCCTCCGGTGACCAGTTGGAGCGGCTGTGCTTTGCGGGGCTGGCTCCGGGACGTAGCCGGACGGCGAGTCGCTCGCGGGTGCTGGCGCGACTGGTGGCCTGGCGGGTACTGGCTCCCGTGGGGCGGCGGGTCGGGGGCCGGGAACGCGGTTCAACGGTGCAGGTATACGCCCTGGACAGCGCCGGGCAGCGACTGCTGACGGGGCGGCAGCTCGCGGAGGGCGCGGCCGTTCGGGTACGGCGACCGGGACCGCCGGGAGTCCACAGCTTGCGGCATTTGCTGGCGGTCGCCGAGCTGTACGTGGAGTTGACCGAGCAGGCCCGCGCCTTGGGGCTTGCGCTTGCCACATTCAAAGCCGAGCCGGGCGCGCACTGGCCCAACGGGATGGGTGGCTGGCTGAAGCCCGACGCGTACGCGGTGCTGGAGCGGATCGGGGCACGGGACCACTGGTGGATCGAGGTAGACCTTGCCACCGAGAGCCTGCCCGTGGTCAAAGCCAAGCTTCAGGCATACCTGGATTTCGGTGCCCGTGGCGAGCGCGGCCCGGAGGACGTCATGCCGTGGGTGCTCATCTCGACGGTGACCGAGCGGCGGCGGGATGCGATTGCCGCGCTGGTGCGCCGGATGCCGGGAGCCGCCGACCTCGTAACGGTGGTGACGAGCGCCGAGGCCGCCGCGCGCATGTTTGAGGTGTTGCGGGAATGAACGGTCCATAGGCGTGCGTCTATTTACTGGACCTCCATTTTGAAGATCACGGACGTACAATTGACATTGAACGGAACGCACAATGGGAGACCGAGCTGCGATGAAGTAAAGGGAGGAGGAACGCTGCTATGAACTTGAAGACATTGCCCCGGGTGGGCGACCAGCCGGTAGCGAGGGCTGCATTTTATCTCCGCGTGTCGTCCAAACGGCAAATGGATACCGACTACGACGTGGATGCCGACGGCAACTCGATCGACACCCAACGCAAAGCAAGCCAGGTTAAAGCGCGTGAGATAGGCGCGATGCTCGCCGAGGACGGCGAGTACGTCGAGCCGGGCAACTCGGCCCAGAGCATCGAGAAGCGGCCGGTGTTCCGGCAGATGCTGGCACGCATCATTGAGAAACGCGATATTGACTACGTCATCGTCTACTCATTCTCGCGGGCTTTTCGTAACCGACTCGATGAGGCGATCACCAAGAACCAGTTGCAGAAGCTAGGTGTCAGGATCATTTCGGCGACGGAGAACTTCGGCGAGGGGCCGATGGCCGACGCGATGGAAGGCGTGGTGGCGGTCTTCAACGAGCTGCAAGTACGCATGAATGGCGAGGACATCAAGGTGAAGATGGCGAACAAGGCCAAGAATGGCGGCACGCCAGGCAAGGCGAAACTGGGCTATCTTAACGTCACCGCGAATATTGACGGCCACAAGGTCAACACGATTGCGCTCGATCCAGAGCGGCAGCCGCATATACTATGGGCGTTCGAGCAGTTCGCGACCGGCCAGTACACGATTAACAGCCTCCGCAAGAAGCTGTCAGCCGCAGGGTTGCGGAGCCGGGAGACGGGTCGTCTGATTGCGGCCGAGAAGCTACGGCAGATCTTGCGGGACCGCTACTACATCGGGTACGTGGCCTTCAAGGGGGCGGAGTATCCGGGCCGCCACGAGACCTTCATTTCCGAGGAGCTGTTTGAGCGCGTGCAGCGGGTGCTGGACTCGCATTCGGGCGCCGGTGTGCGCGAGCGAACCCATCCGCACTACCTGAAGGGGCTGGTGTGGTGTGCCCGCTGCGGTGATCGCTTTGTGGTGCAGCGAACGCTGGGGCGCAGCGGCGAAGAGTACTTCTACTTCTTCTGCGTCGGCAGGCGCCAGGGCTGCGACCATCCCTACGTGCCGGTCGACAAGATGGAAGACGCGGTGGCGAGCCACTATGCCTCGGAGACGTGGCTGCCGGAGGAGTTCCGGTCCGAGCTGCGGGCGCGGGTAGACGCGGCCGTGGCAACCGAGGCGAGCCTGAGCACGGTAGCGCGGGACCAGTACGCGAAGCGCCTGGAGGCGCTGGACAAGAAGGAGAGCTACTTCCTGGATCTGGCGGCCGAGGAAGGCTGGCCGAAGGAAAAGCTCCGCGAACGGATCGGGGCCATCCGGTCTGAGCGCCGCGACATCCAGCACAGCCTGACGAGCACTGAGAAGCAGCTGGCGAGCGGGCGCGAGATGTTCCGATTGGCGCTGGAGCTGATGACCGAGCCGGCGAACGCCTACCGGCGCGGCGGGGAGACGGTGCGGACGGTCATGAACCGAGCGTTCTTCACGCGGCTGCACGTTGACGGCCAGAAGGTTGTCCGGCACGAGTTGCGGGAGCCGTTCGACGTGCTGGAAGCGGTCGCCAAGCGTCGCCTGTCACGGGTACAGGCTGACGAGCCGAGGCGGGACGGCTACGCCGCGACCTCAAACGAAGAGCGTCCCGACTTCTTGGAGGAAGACGAGACGCTCCATGATCATTTGTCCCTGACCGACCGACTAGATCTTGCACTTGGTGCCGGTGTTTCTAATAGGGCGGTCATGGTGGGCACGGCTGGGTTCGAACCAGCGACCCCTCGCTTGTAAGGCGAGTGCTCTTCCACTGAGCTACGCGCCCCGGAACGCCGCGCCAGTCTACCGTGCGGCGGCCGGATCGCCACACCGACATCCGGCCCGGCGCCCGAGCCGTACGGGACGTCAGACCGTGGCCAGCACCTTGCGCCAGGCGTCCTGGTCGCGGGCCTCCCCGGGCAGGTTCATCTCGGCGTACCGGACCACGCCGTCCCGGTCGATGACGAAGGTGCCCCGGTTGGCGATGCCCTTCTCCTCGTCGAAGACCCCGTACGCCCTGGCGACCGCGCCGTGCGGCCAGAAGTCGGCGAGCAGCGGGAACTCGTACCCCTGCTGGGTCGCCCACACCTTGTGGCTGTACGACGAGTCCACGCTCACCGTCAGCACCTGCACGTTGTCGTTCACGAAGTCGCCCAGGTTGTCCCGGACCTGGCACAGCTCGCCCTGGCAGATGCCGGTGAACGCGAGCGGGTAGAAGACCAGCAGGACGTTCTTCCCGCCCTGGAAGTCCGACAGCCGGACCTCCTGGTTGTTCTGGTCCTTGAGCGTGAAGTCCGGCGCAGCCGCGCCTACCTCGATGGGCATGGGTGCTCCTCGTAGTTGACAACCGCGGTTCAACTACGAGGATGCCAGACCGCCGGGCTACCGCTTGGTTCGGGCGGCTCGCGGGGCCACCAGCCGGGCCGCGCTCCAGTCCTTGCCGGCGCTGATGATCGAGGTCTGCTGGAGACCGGCGGTGGGCGCGGACTCGGTGATCTCGCTCGGCTCGACGTGCCCGGGCCGGCCGGCCTTGGGCGTCAGGAGCCATACCGCGCCGTTGTCCGCCAGCGGGGCGATCGCGTCGACGAGCGTGTCGACCAGGTCGCCGTCGCCGTCGCGCCACCAGAGCAGCACCACGTCGACGACCTCGTCGGTGTCTTCGTCGACCAGCTCCCCACAGCGGTCGATCAGCGCGTCGCGGAGATTTTCGTCGACGTCATCGTCGTACCCCATCTCCATAACGACCATCCCCGGCTCGATGCCGAACCGGTCCGCCAGGCTCCGTACGCCGTCGGCGGCCTGACCAGCGGTCGCGCTCACGTTCGCGTGCCTCCTCAACTCGTGCCCGGCGCCAGGTCAACGCCGATAGCGGGTAGTCCACAAGGTCCGGGCGCCCCGCGCAAGTGGCACACCGTACACATCGCAAAAGATACGGTCTCAGACGCCCGGAGAGGCGGGATTGCCGGGTCCGCCTCATCCTTCGTTCGCTCGCTCCGCGCCCCGGTGCACTGTCCGGCGCCGCGATCCGCGCACCGACGGCGTCGGCGCGTCTCGCACCACCGGACACCGCGGCGCTCCGCAGCGCTCACGTCACCGCTCCAGGAGCGACCGGGCACCCTGCATGATCGAGTCCTCACCGACCAGCACGTGGGCGGCGGCGGGGCCGAGTGGGACCAACGAGTCGACCGAGGCGACCCGGCGCGCCACGCCGACGTACCCTGCGTCGACCAGGGCGGCGAGCACGCCCTCGCCGACGCCGCCGGAGCGGCGGGTCTCGTCGGCCACGAGCACCCGGCCGGTGGCGGAAGCCTCCCGGATGATGTCGGCGACCGGGAGGGGAGCCAGCCAGCGCAGGTCGACGACGCGGGTACCGACGCCGGCGGCGGCGAGCTGGGCGGCCACGCGTAGGGACATGCGTACCCCGTTGCCGAAGGTGATGATGGTCAGGTCCTCGCCGGAGCCGAGCAGGTCGACCCGGGCCCGGCCGATCGGTACGTGCGCGCCGGCCCAGTCGTTCGGGGCCGGGTAGGGGCAGACCCACTGGTTGTCGCCGTCCGCGTGCAGGTCACGGGTGTGGTAGAGGGCGATCGGCTCCAGGAAGACCGAGACCGTGCCGTCGACCGACGCGGCGGCGAGGCAGGTCCGCAGCAGGGCCGCGCCGTCGTCGGGCCGCGCGGGACAGGCCACGACCAGGCCGGGGATGTCGCGCAGGACGCCGACCGCGTTGTCGTTGTGGAAATGACCGCCAAACCCTTGTTGGTACGCCAGCCCGGCGACCCGCACGACCATCGGGTTGCGGTACGCCCCCTTGGAGAAGAACGACATCGTGGCCGCCTCGCCCCGCAACTGGTCCTCGGCGTTGTGCAGGTACGCCAGGTACTGGATCTCCGGGATCGGCAGCATCCCGCCCAGCCCGGCGCCCAGCCCGAACCCGAGTACGGACGTCTCGTCGAGCAGCGTGTCGAAGACCCGCCCGGCGCCGAAGCGCTCCCGCAGGCTCTTGGTCACCCCGTACACGCCGCCCTTGACGGCCACGTCCTCGCCGAAGACGAACGACTGCGGCCAGGTCACCAGCACGTCGGTCAGGGTGGCGTTGATGGCCTGGGCGAGGGTCATCGGGCCGGCCTGCTCGGGCAGCTTCCCGCCGAAGGCACGGTGCCGGCCGGCCGCGGCCGGGGGCAGCCCGTCGGCGTGCCGCGGTACGGCGAACGTCGAGCCCGCCTCGGCGACCGCCCGCGACACCCGTACCGGCCGGCGCGGGGCCAGCGGTGCGACCACGTCGGCGGCGTCGGCGAGCTTCGGCTCGGCGAGCACCTCCTCGGCCACCTTCCGCACCTGCCAGCCCACCTCGTCGTACCGGGTGAGCAGCTCGGCCGCGGTGGCCAGGCCGGCGGACACGAGCAGGGTCGCCGTCGCCACCAGCGGGTCGCGCGCCAGGTCCCGGGCCACCTCGGCGGCCGGCCGGTAGGCTACCTCGGCATCGGCACCGGCGTGCCCCATCAGCCGTACCGTGCTCAGGTGCAGGATCGCGGGGCGCCGGTGCCGCCGTACCCACGCCACGCTCTGCGCCGCCGCGTCGTACGTGGCGGCCAGGTCGCACCCGTCGGCGGTCGCGTACCGCAACCCCGGGCGCGACGCGAGCATCGCCTCGACCCAGCCGGCGGGTGAGCGTACCGACAGCCCGATCCCGTTGTCCTCGCACACGAACAGCACCGGCAGCCGCAGCCCGTTGTGGTCGCACCAGCCGGCGGTGTTGAGCGCGGCGACCGCGCTGGCGTGGTTGATCGAGGCGTCCCCGAACGAGCAGACCGCCACCGCGTCGGCCGCCCAGCGCGGCTCCCCGCCCAGCCGGCGGGAGCGCTCGATGGCGAAGCCGAGCCCGACCGCGCGGGGCAGGTGCGAGCCGATCGTCGAGGTGGTCGGGATGATCTCCAGGTCGGGGTGGCCGAAGACCTTGTGCCGGCCGCCCGCGATCGGATCCTCGCTGGACGCGACCAGGCCGCGCAGCACGTCCCGGATCGGGTCGATGTTCTCGACCTGCCCGGCGCGGGCGCAGTAGAACGCCCCGGACCGGTAGTGCACCAGGGCCGGGTCGGTGGGGCGCAGCGCCTCGGCGACCGCGGCGTTGCCCTCGTGGCCGGCCGAGCCGATCGTGTAGTACCCCTCGCCGAAGCTGCGCAGCCAGCGCGCGGCCAGGTCGAGGTGCCGGCTGGCCAGCTGTGCCGCAAAGAGCGCGTCGGCCTGCTCCCCGGTCAGGTCCGTACCGTCACGGACCGGCTCGTCCGGGGCGCGCCGTACGGTTCCCGGGGACATTTCCCCGACGGCGGTACGGAAGTACTCGTCCAGATCCTGAGGGGAGGTCACGGTCGAAAGCATTACTGACGTGGCTGGCGAGTCGCCACTCCTGCCCGGTACAGTTCTGCTTCAGAAGCTTCTGAAAGTTCCGAGGAACATGATCTCACCCGAACGCCGGTACGCCGAGGAAGCCGCCGTGGTGCTGGAAGCCCTGGGGATGCCGCCGTCGTACGGCAAGCTCCTCGCCTGGCTGCTCGTCTGCGACCCGCCGCAGCAGTCGAGCGCGGAGCTGGCCGAGGCGCTGGACCTGTCCGCCGGCTCGGTCAGTACGGGCATGCGGCTGCTCGTGAACTCCGGCCTCGTGCGCCGGGTGGCCGTACCCGGCAAGCGCGGCAAGGCCTACGAGCTGGCCGACAACGCGATGGTCCTGGCGGCCCAGGACGACCGGCTACGGATGTTCCGGGAGCTGATGGACCGGGGCATCGCCGTCGTGGGCGGCGAGAACGCACAGCGCGCCCACCGGCTACGCCAGACCCGGGACTTCTACGCGTTCATGGAGCGCGAGGTCCCGGCCCTGGTCCACCGGTTCATGACCGAGTACGGGGAGGGGAGCAGTGGCTGACCTGGCCATTCACGCGGAGAACCTGACCAAGATGTACGGCCGCCGGCGCGGCCTCGCCGGCCTCGACCTCGTGGTGCAGGCCGGCGAGGTGTACGGCTTCCTCGGCCCCAACGGCGCCGGCAAGACCACCACGATCCGGCTGCTGCTCGACCTGATCCGGCCGACCAGCGGGACGGTCGAGCTGCTCGGCGGCGACCCCCGCCACGACGGCGTGGCGCTGCGCCGCCGGATCGGGTACCTGCCCGGCGACTTCACGGTCGACGGGCGCCAGGGCGTCATGGAGCTGCTGACCTACCTGGGCAACCTGCGGGGCGGGGTACCGCGCCAGAAGGTGGCCGCGCTGGCGCAGCGCCTCGACTTGGACCTGACCGTACGGATCCGCAGCCTGTCCAAGGGCAACCGGCAGAAGGTCGGGCTCGTCCAGGCGTTCATGCACGAGCCGGAGCTGCTCATCCTCGACGAGCCGACCGCCGGGCTGGACCCGTTGGTACAGCAGACGTTCCTGGCCATGGTGCGGGAGGCGCGCGCCGCGGGGCAGACCGTCTTCATGTCCTCGCACGTGATGAGCGAGGTGCAGCAGACCGCCGACCGGGTGGGCATCGTGCGCGAGGGCCGGATGGTCGCCGTCGAGCGGGTGGAGGAGCTGCGCGAGCGGGCGGTACGCAACGTCGAGATCCACTTCGAGTCGCCCGTTCCGGTCGAGGAGTTCGCCGCCCTTCCCGGGGTCAGCGACGTCTCCCTGATGGGGGACGTGCTGCGCTGCCGGCTGGACGGGCGGGCCGACGCGCTGGTCAAGGCGGCCGCCCGGCACACCGTACTGAGCCTGCGGTCGGAGGAGCCCGACCTGGAGGACCTCTTCCTCGTCTACTACCAGGGGGACGGACATGCTGGCTGACCCGTTCACGAAGGCCCTGTGGGACGCGCGTCGCGGGCTCACCGGCTGGGCGGTCGCGATCGGCGGGGTGGCGATGCTCTACACCGCGTTCTTCCCGTCGGTCAGCAACCCGTCGATGGCCGCCGCGCTGCAGAACTACCCCGAGGCGCTGAAGAAGGCGTTCAACCTCGAGGACATCGTGAGCCCGGCCGGGTACCTGGGCTCCTACGTGTACGGGCTCCTGGTGCCCGTACTCCTGGCGGTCTTCATGATTGTCGCGGGCTCCCGGGCGATCGCCGGGGACGAGGAGGCGGGCGTGCTGGACCTGGTCCTCGCCCATCCGGTCAGCCGGCCCCGGCTCCTGCTGGCCCGGCTGGCGGCGCTGGCCACCCAGGTCCTGATCGTCTGCGCGGTGGTGTTCCTGCTGCTGCTGGCCATCTCCGGGCCGACCAAGGTGTCCTCCGTCGGCGCCGGGCACCTCGCCGCGGCATCCGTGCAGCTCGCCCTTTTCGGGATCCTCTTCGCGACGCTGACCCTGGCGGTCGGCGCGGCCACCGGCCGCCGGTCCGCCGCGATCGGCGTCGGTACGGTCGTCGCCGTCCTCGGCTACTTCGCCAACAACCTCGCACCGCAGGTGCCCGCCCTGGCCTGGACCCGGCGGCTCTCCCCGTTCTCCTACTACCTGGGCGGCAAGCCGCTGGTGAATGGCTTGGACCTGGCCGACTGCGCGGTCCTGCTCGGGGCCGCGGTGGTGCTCGCCGCGCTCGGCCTGGCCGCCTTCCGCCGCCGCGACCTGGCCACCTGACCGGCGCCGGTCAGCCGGCGAGGAAGGAGAGGCGGACCTGGCGGGTCGGGTTGTCGCCGTTCGGGTCGACGAGGCAGATCGACTGCCAGGTGCCCAGCGCCAGCCGGCCACCCAGGACGGGCACGGTCGCGTACGGCGGCACGAACGCCGGCAGTACGTGGTCCCGGCCGTGCCCGCGGCTGCCGTGCCGATGGGTCCACCGGTCGTCGGCGGGCAGCAGGTCGTCGAGTGCCCGGAGAAGATCCTCGTCGGAGCCCGAGCCGGTCTCGATGAGCGCCACGCCGGCTGTCGCATGCGGGACAAAGATGTGCACCAGCCCGTCGCCGAGCCCCTCGACGAAGCGGCTCACCTCGCCGGTGATGTCGCGGACGGCCGGCCGTTCTCCGGTGCGGACAGTGACTATTTCCGAGCGCATTGGCATCAGTGTGGCCGAAGGCCACTCCTCCCGTGAGGATCAGGCTACTCAGCGGTATATGTCTACGGTGACAGTTGTGCCCGAGTCCAGGTGACGCGGGAGGCTCCGGGCGGGCAGGATTGCACAGAGAAGCACGCGGACACAAGCGAAGGAACATCCTGTGGCCACCGAACGCAAGCGACCGGTCATCAGCGACGGCCTACCGAGCCAGCTGCCCGACATCGACCCGGAGGAAACCACCGAGTGGGTCGAGTCGCTCGACGGCGTGATCGACGAACGTGGCGCCAAGCGCGCCCGCTACATCATGCTGCGCCTGCTGGAGCGGGCCCGGGAACGGCAGGTCGGGGTACCGCCCCTGACCACCACCGACTACATCAACACCATCCCGCCCGAGCGGGAGCCGTGGTTCCCCGGCGACGAGAACGTCGAGCGGCGGATCCGGGCGTACATCCGGTGGAACGCGGCGATGCTCGTACACCGGGCGCAGCGGCCCGGGATCGCGGTCGGCGGGCACATCTCGACGTACGCCAGCTCGGCCAGCCTCTACGAGGTCGGCATGAACCACTTCTTCCGCGGCAAGAGCCACCCGGGCGGCGGCGACCAGATCTTCTTCCAGGGGCACGCCTCCCCCGGCATGTACGCCCGCGCGCACCTCGAGGGACGGCTGAGCGATCAGCAGCTCGACGGGTTCCGGCAGGAGCTCTCGCACGTGGGCGGCGGCCTGCCGTCCTACCCGCACCCGCGGCTGATGTCGGAGTTCTGGGAGTTCCCGACCGTGTCGATGGGGCTCGGCGGGATCAACGCGATCTACCAGGCCCGGTTCAACCGGTACCTGCACAACCGCGGCATCAAGGACACCTCCGACCAGCATGTGTGGGCGTTCCTCGGCGACGGCGAGATGGACGAGCCCGAGTCGATCGGCGCGATCGGCCTGGCCGCCCGCGAGGAGCTGGACAACCTCACCTTCGTCATCAACTGCAACCTGCAGCGCCTCGACGGTCCGGTGCGCGGTAACGGGAAGATCATCCAGCAGCTGGAGGCGTTCTTCCGGGGCGCCGGCTGGAACGTCATCAAGGTGGTCTGGGGCCGGGAGTGGGACCCGCTGCTCGCCGCCGACACCGACGGCGCGCTGGTGAACCTGATGAACTCCACGCCGGACGGGGACTACCAGACGTACAAGGCGGAGTCGGGCGCCTATGTGCGCGAGCACTTCTTCGGCCGCGACCCCCGTACCCGCAAGATGGTCGAGCACCTGTCCGACGACGAGATCTGGAACCTCAAGCGGGGCGGGCACGACTACCGCAAGCTGTACGCGGCGTACAAGGCCGCGACCGAGCACACCGGCCAGCCGACGGTGATCCTCGCCAAGACGGTCAAGGGCTGGACGCTGGGCTCGCACTTCGAGGGCCGTAACGCCACGCACCAGATGAAGAAGCTGACCCTGGAGGACCTGAAGGGCTTCCGCGACCGGCTCTACCTGGACATCCCCGACTCGGCGCTGGAGGAGAACCCGTACCTGCCGCCGTACTACCACCCGGGTGTGAAGAGCACCGAGATCGAGTACCTGCGGGAGCGGCGTACCGCGCTCGGCGGATACATTCCGTCGCGCCCCGCGCGGCCGGCCTCGCTGCCGTTACCGCCGTCCTCGGCGTACGCGGACGTCAAGCGCGGTACGGGCAAGCAGAAGGTGGCCACGACCATGGCCTTCGTCCGGCTGCTCAAGGACCTGATGAAGGACAAGGACTTCGGCAAGCGGTGGGTACCGATCATCCCCGACGAGGCCCGTACCTTCGGCATGGACTCGCTGTTCCCCACCGCGAAGATCTACTCCCCGCACGGGCAGAACTACACCCCGGTCGACCGCGAGCTGTTCCTGTCGTACAAGGAAGCCGTCAACGGGCAGATCCTGCACGAGGGGATCAACGAGGCCGGGTCGGTGGCCTCGTTCACCGCGGCCGGCACGTCCTACGCCACGCACGGCGAACCGATGATCCCGCTGTACATCTTCTACTCGATGTTCGGCTTCCAGCGCACCGCTGACGGGCTCTGGGCCGCGGCCGACCAGATGGCCCGGGGCTTCCTGCTCGGCGCGACCGCCGGCCGTACCACTCTCAACGGGGAGGGCCTCCAGCACGAGGACGGCCACTCCCACCTGATCGCCGCGACCAACCCGGCCGTGGTGGCCTACGACCCGGCGTTCGCCTTCGAGACCGCGCACATCGTCGAGGACGGCCTGCGCCGGATGTACGGCGAGGAACCCGAGAACATCTACTACTACCTCACCGTCTACAACGAGCCGATCCTCCAGCCCGCCGAGCCGCCCTCGCTGAACGTGCCCGGCCTGCTGCGCGGCCTGTACCGCTACTCCCCCGCCCCGGCCACGACCGGCGACGCGCCGCGGGCCCAGCTACTCGCCAGCGGTACCGGCATGCAGTGGGCGCTGCGCGCCCAGGAGCTGCTCGCCCAGGACTGGGGCGTGGCCGCCGACGTGTGGTCCGCGACCTCCTGGACCGAGCTGCGCCGCGACGCGGTGGCGACCGAGGAGTACAACCTGCTGCACCCGGGCGAGCAGCCGAAGGTGCCGTACGTGACGGCCGCGCTGGCCGACGCACCCGGGCCGGTGGTCGCGGTCAGCGACTTCATGCGGGCGGTACCGGACCTGATCAGCCGCTGGGTGCCGGGCGACTACACCTCACTCGGTACGGACGGCTTCGGTATGTCCGACACGCGGCACGCGCTGCGCCGGCACTTCCACGTGGACGCCGAGAACATCGTGGTGGCCACGCTGCGCCAGCTCGCCCGACGCGGGGAGGTCGCAGCCAACATCCCCGCCGAGGCGGCGCAGAAGTACGCCATCGACGACGTACTGGCGGCTCCGGTCGGCGAGACCGGCGGCGAGTCGTAGCCGCGCACGGAGCGGAACGGCCGGGACGGCCGGCCTCAACCGCGAGGCTCACCGTCCCGGCCGGATAGTTCAGGCGTGGCGCGTGCCCTCGCCGTGTGCCCGCGCCGTGCTGCCCGTCGGGTAGCCCATCTCATCAGCGCGAACGGCCGCGATGAAGTCAGACCATGCCGATCGGGAGAACGTGAGGCAGGCGCCTTCCGGATCGGTGGACTTCCGGAGAAGCACGCGCTCCTGCGTAACTGCTACCTCCACGCAGGAGCCGGCCTCGCAAGCCTGACTGCTCGTCCGCCAATCGAGATCATTATCAGAGCCCGCCATTGCCCCGCCTCTCAGTAGCCCCACGAATACCATAGGAAACCGAAACCGCGAGCGGAACCGGCCTACGGTAGATGGCACGATGCGGCGGGACGCTTGGCGGCAGGGACGGTCAATGCTACTGAGGCGCCGACAGGCGCCACCTTCTCCCGTACGCGGACGCTCCTACGCGAAGAACGGCTCACTCCAACTCGAACTCCCCGGCGCGAATACCGGCAACAAAGGCATTCCAGGCTGGACGAGCAAATACTAGGACAGGACTGTCCTGAATCTTGGAGTCACGCATGCCGATGGAGCCGGCGAGTTGCGCCACCTCCACGCAGGAACCAGATTCACAACGACGGCTCCGGCGCCAGTCGGCCTGCGGATGTATTTCGATCAACGCGATGACACTCCTTATCTCAACCGCCTCGCGGATTGCCCGCAAGATCATGGTGGATGGTGTGAAGCGGCGCGCCGGAGCGCCATGGTCACGGCCACGTCGACATCGGGCCCAACGGCCCCCGTCCACGCGTGCGACTTACCCGCCGGCAGCGCTGGCAACCATGGCCGCCGCCCGCTCCTCGATGAGCTGGGCGGAAGCCTGATGATCAAGAGCAACTGCCCAGAGCTGCTCGAAGACAGTCCTGTGCCGCGCGAGGGTCCGGCGGGTGTGAACGATCTCGTCGACCAGGTAGCTCTCTCGGTAGAGAATGGCGTTCTGGTCGCTTCCCAGGTCCAGCAGAGTGAACGGACCCAGCAGGGCAATGGATGCGGCGGCTACAAACGGCACGACACGCACCAGGATTGAGGTCTCCGCGACCAAGCGGAGGATCATGCGAAGCTGGTCCGCCATGACGACCGGGCCGCCAACCTCGCGAAAGAGTACCGACTCGTCAATCATGAGGAGGTACAGCGGAGGGTCGGGACGATCGAGCACCTGCCTCCGGCGACTGAGCCGGGCTTCGATGCGCGTCTTGATCGTCACCTCGTCGAGTTCGTCCTCGTAGCTGCGGAAGATCGCTTCGGCGTACTCGGCCGTCTGCAGCAGTCCGGGCACGATGACCGAACCGTAATGGCGGATCGCCGTCGCCTCCTGCTCGAACTGCATCAGCTGCATAAGCGGGGCCGGCAAGTGCTCGCGGTACGCGGGGTCGGCCGACCATCGCTCGCTACGCGCCGTTCTCGCATCGTCCATCAGCCGTCTGACCTCGGTCGGTTCGATCACATCCAGATACTCCAACAGCACCCGGAGATCGCCCGGCGAGACGTTGACGTCACCTTTCTCGATGCGCATCACCTTGCTCAACGACCACTCCATGGCCTCGGCAACCTGGCCCTGGGTGAGTTGCTTGGCTTCTCGCGCGCTCCGCAGGGCAAGGCGCAGCCGATGCCGCGCCACCGCGGGAGTGTCAGCCGTTGACATCGCGCCTCTTTAGCAGGGAGCAGTGATCACAACACGGCGGTTCCTGCCTGCGCCATCGCTACCTGCTAGGTCGCAGACAGGAACATTGCTGTCAGCCGTCCGGGAGCCTACCGCAATCTTGGTCCACGGTGGACCCACCGACACGGGCAATTTCTGGCACTAGAGGTGCGCCTCGAGGGCGCGTATGAGACCGCGCTTGACCTGGCCGAACATACGCAGGTCTCGGCTGCGGTACAGCTGGACCTGGTATCCGCGGTAGGTCGCACGCAGCTCGTACTCCGGGCGGTACAAACGCCAGCACGCTCCGCTGAACACGCCGGGTACCGCCACGAACGCGAGCGCGACGAGCCACGAGGTCGTCGTGTGGAGGAACGGCAAGCAGGCCGCCGCGACCAACGCCGAGACTCCCGCGACCCGGGTCGTACCGACGGCCAGCGGGTCCGGGCCGCCCCGTACGACGTGTACGTCGTACAGCTCGGCGATCGCGAACCGCTGCCGGTACGGGCACCAGACCTCGAACGCCTGATGTGTGATGAGGGCGGACGGCCCTCTGTAGAAGGTGACCATCTCCTTGCGTACTCCCCTGCTCCTGGCGAACAGTCGCCAAACGGTTGCGGGGAGGTAGGACATTGAGACAAGATGACATCGGTGAGTACCTCCTCCCCACAGTGGATGGAGGCCCGAAAACGGCACCCGGTGGCAGCCGGGTGCCGTTGCTGTGTCTGGGCACGATCGCTGTGCCTTGAGCAACGGACCCTTACTGATTGGTAGGTCGACCGTGCTCCCAGTATGTGGTAGCCATCTCCCCAAGCGCTAGACGTCTACCTGCCATATTGCAGATGGCGGTATGCCTCGTCTCGGTTCGACGACGGATAGCGAGGAAGCGGCGGATTCCCGGGGAGGCGCTGGCCTGACACGATGTCGGCGTGCCTGACTGGGTGGAGTTCCAGCGGTCCGACGCGAGCGAGGTCATCGCGCTGGTCCGGGCCGTTGCCGCGGCCGCCGACGCGGGCGAGCACGGCGACGGGGTTGAGGTGGTGATCGAGGCGCCGCGCCGCGGCTGGCTCGGCCGGCTGCGCGACGACGGGCTACCGGAGCAGGCCCGTATCGCCGTCACGAAGGAGGGCGGCGAGCTGCGGTACCCGTTCCATGTCCATCTGGTGACCGACCACGGCGGCGCCGCCGTGCGCCGGGTGCCCCGCCTGCCGGGCTGGGCCACGAGCAACTCGGCGGGCCTCGCCTTCCTCATCCAGAAGGGGCGGTCGCAGGACCGGTACGACTGGGCCGCACTGGTCGGCGGGGCGGTCGCCGCGCTGTCCGCGCTGCGCCCTGACGCGGGCGAGCGCGGGTGGCGTGCCGGCGTCGACCGCGCGGTCCGCCGCACCTGACCGGTCAGCACCTGACCGGTTCAGGTGTGCCCAAGGATCGGATGCGGCCGCCTCACCCGGTGGCCCAGGACCTGTCATCGTGAGCAGCCAGCGCATCCAGGGCCGCGCGTTCGTCGGGGTCGGCGTCGGCGTCCCATTGCCGGTACGCCTCCAGCGCGGCGGCCTCAAGGTACTCGACCAGCGCAGCGTTGACGGTGGACGACAGCGTCGCCCCAGGAGTGGGCTGGACATGTGCGGCCAGCATTCGGTCAACCTCCGGACGCGTGGACAGGGTCCGCTTGACGGCCGGTGTCATACCACCGGACGATACCCAGCTAGTGGTAGCGAGAGCCGGCTCGCCCGGGCCGGTGACCGAACCGCGGCGGCTGCCACGCGGGTCCCGTGGCGCGGGCGTGAGCGGTCAGTGGCCGTACTGGGAGTACGGGACGTTCCAGTCGCCGAGCCCGTTCCAGATCGGCAGCGGTACCGGCGTGTTGCGGACGTCCACGATGTCGCCGACCCGGAAGTTGTCGAACATCCACTGCGCGTCGGCCGGGTCCAGGTTGACGCAGCCGTGCGAGGAGTTGCGGTGGCCGTGGTCCGGGATGTTCCAGTCGGCCAGGTGGGTGTACTCGCCCGAGTAGGTGAGCCGGACGCAGAGCCGGACCGTCTCGTCGTAGAAGTTCGGGTCCTTGGGGTTCGTGATGCCGTAGGTGGACGAGGCCATCCGTACCGACTCGACCTTCTCCAGCACCACGTGCGGCCCCGAACGGGTGAAGTAGTTGATCTGCTCGCCGTCCGCCCCTGTCGTATAGCCGCCCTTGCCGATGCTGCACGGCATGTTCTTGACCTGCTGCCCGTCGACGAACACCTGCATGTAGTGGGTGTTGGAGTCGACGACCGCGATGTGCGACGGGCCGATCGTGTAGTTGGTGCTGGCGTTGCCGGAGCCGTACACGTTGCTGCCGAGGTTGACCCCGAGCGCTTTTACGTCGATCGATACCTTCGTACCCGGCGCGAAGTACTTCTCCGGCCGCCAGTGCAGGGTCTGCTTGTCCAGCCAGAAGAACTTGCCGTCGACCGAGGGCAAAGTGGTGATCTTCACGGCCTGCTCGGCGGCCGACTTGTCGTTGACGGCGCGGGAGAACCGCACGATCGGGATCTGGCCGATGCCGTACGTGCCGCCGGTCTTCAGGGCGGCCAGCGCGTTGGCCTGGAAGACGACGCTGGCCGTACCGGCTGGCTTGAGCGTGGTGAAGGTGCTGGTCTGCTCGGTCGTCGCGCCGGACGGGTCGGCGACCGAGGCGGTGATCGTGTAGGTCTGGCCGTATCCGAGGTCGCCGGTCGAGCGCCAGGCGTGCTGGTCGGTGTCGAGCTGCCCGGATAGGCTCTTGTCGCCGGTGGTCACCTTGACCGACTGTAAGGCGCCGCCGCTCACGCTGACCACGACCTGCTGTCCGGGTAGGACATTGCCGGCGTTGGCGGCCGGCGCGAAGGTCACCGCGACCGGGGTCGCCGAGCCCGAGGCGCCGCCAGGCGTGAAGGACGTACCGGGGGCGGCCCACCTGGCAGCCGGTGCGCTCCCCCCGGATCTGGCGCAGCCGGCGAGCACCGACCCGGCGGCGATACCCGCGACACCCGCAACTACCTGACGACGACTGACCATGACGTTCCCTTCCGCCGGGAAGGCTACTTAACTGAGGCCACCGGCGGAAACCCCGTTGAACCATCCGGCCACCCCGCCCGTAGGGTAAGGGGCGTGACGGTACGCGTGCGGTTCGCCCCTTCTCCGACCGGAATGTTCCATGTGGGCGGGGCCCGGTCGGCCCTCCAGAACTGGATCTTCGCGAAGCAGCATGAGGGGGCGTTTGTGCTGCGTATCGAGGATACCGACGTGGCCCGGAACCGGCCGGAGTGGACCGAGGGCATCCTCTCCGCACTCGACTGGATCGGCATCCGCCGAGGTAGCTATGACGGGCCGTACTTCCAGTCAAGCTATGCCGGAGAGCACCAGTCGGCAGCCAGCCGTTTGTACGATGCCGGCCGCGCCTACTACTGCGACTGCACCCGCGAGCAGGTCCAGGCCCGTACGGGCAACCAGTACGCCGGCTACGACGGGTACTGCCGGGACCGTGGCCTCGGACCGGGCGAGGGGCGGGCGCTGCGGTTCCGTACCCCGGACGAGGGCGAGACGGTGGTCGTCGACCTCATCCGCGGCGAGCCCACCTTCGACAACAGGCTCATCGAGGACTTCGTGATCGCCCGCGGCGACGGGTCGCCGGTCTTCCTGCTCGCCAACGTGGTCGACGACCTGACGATGGGGATCACCCACGTGATCCGGGCCGAGGAGCACCTGCCCAACACGCCGAAGCAGCAGCTGCTCTGGCAGGCGCTGGGCGCGACCCCACCGATCTGGGCGCACGTGCCCGTGGTGGTGAACGAGAAGCGGCAGAAGCTGTCGAAGCGGCGGGACAAGGTGGCGCTGGAGGCGTACCGGGACGAGGGGTACCTGCCCGACGCCATGCGCAACTACCTGATGCTGCTGGGCTGGGCGCCGTCCGGCGACCGGGAGATCGTGCCGTGGGACGTCATCGAGCGGGAGTTCCGCGTCGAGGAGGTCAACCTGTCGCCGGCGTTCTTCGACGAGAAGAAGCTGCGCGCCTTCAACGGCGAGTACATCCGGGCGCTGCCGGCGGACGAGTTCATCGCGGCCTGCCAGCCGTGGCTGGTGGGCACGGAGACGATCCCGCCGCCACCGTGGCGTACCGAGGACTTCGACCCCAAGGCGTTCGCCGCGCTCGCGCCGCACGCCCAGACGCGCATCGCGGTTCTCTCGGAGATCGTGCCCAACGTGGACTTCGCCTTCGTCGACACGCTGGAGATCGACGAGGCGGCGTGGGCCAAGGCGATGAAGGACGGCGCGGGCGAACTGCTCGACCTGGTTGTCGCCGCGTTCGAGGTGTCCACATGGGACAGTGCGTCGCTGCGGGCCACGCTGGAGGCGGTGGGTACGGCCCGCGGGCTCAAGCTGGGCAAGGCCCAGGCGCCGGTACGGGTGGCCGTCACCGGACGGACCGTGGGCCTGCCGCTCTTCGAGTCCCTGGAGGTACTGGGCCGCGAGCGCACCCTGGCCCGGCTGCGCGCCGCCCGGCTGCGACTCGTCGACTGACCTTCACCGAATTGACTCCGAACCCGGGCAGCGAAACCAGCGGAGCTGTCAGATCATTGAAGTAGTACCTTCTTCGCACCATATCCTTTCCGTCCTCTCCGAGGCGTCCCCCTCACGCTTGAGGAGCCGACTGTGGTTCGCCGCGTCCTGGCCTACCTGCTCATCTGCGGCGTCGCGCTGCTCGTCGCGCTCGGCTTAGGCGCGCCAGCCCAGGCCGCCGACGTACCGACCGCGTTACGGATCGAGGGCGGCGGCCTGTCGGCGCCGGTGTCGGTACGCGACGCGGGGCAGCACGACCTGTTCAACCGGCTGCTGCACCAGATGAGCTGGATGGCCGGCGGCAGCGGCGACCCGATGAAGCCCGACCAGGCCACGCTCGGCCCGAAGTACGTGCTGACCGTCCTCGTCGAGGACAAGGCGGTCCAGGCGTACGACGTGTACCCGCAGGCCACCGGCGGGCCCCGGGTGCACCGGCCGGTCGACCAGCCACAGGGGCGCGTCGGGGAGGCCTGGTTCTACGTGTCCATCTCGGTACCGGAGCTGATGCGCGCGGCCGGCGTACCCATCGGCGACACGCACAGCGACGGCGCGACCCTGGACTACAACGACCCGGCCGGGTACATCCCGGCGGCGGTGCGCGGCGACAACCGGCCGGCGTTCAGCCTGGAGGACCTGGTCAGCGGGCAGCGCCGGACGGTCCTGGCCTGGATCGGTACGGCCCTCGCCGTACTCCTCCTGCTGCTGGCCGCGGCCCGGCGCAGCCGGCGTTACCCGGGCTGAAGCGCTCGCGCCTGTCCCGGACCGCACTTGCCGGGGACCGCACTTACGGGGACCACACTTGCCCGGACGCGCGGGGTCCGGGGCATGGCAAGGTAGTCGCATGGCACCGGACGAGCTCCCGGCGACGCTCCGGCGGATCGAGCGGAAGACGGGCGCGCTGGCGACCGCGAGCGTGGCCCGGATGGACGACGTCCTGCCCTGGTTCCGGGAGCTGCCGGCCGACCAGCGGGCCTGGGTCATGCTGGTGGCCCAGGCCGGGGTGAGCTCGCTGGTCGAGTGGCTGCGCAACGCGTCCCCGTCGCCGGAGGTGTCCGACGAGATCTTCGAGTCGGCGCCCCGTACCCTCGCCCGCTCGCTGAACCTGCAGCAGACCGTCCAGCTCATCAAGGTGACGATCGATGTCGTCGAGGAGCAGGTCCCGCACCTCGCCGCCCCGGGTGAGGAGGTCGCCCTCCGCGAGGCGGTGCTGAAGTTCTCCCGGGAGGTGGCGTTCGCGGCCGCCCGCGTGTACGCGCGTGCGGCGGAGACCCGCGGCTCCTGGGACGCCCGGCTACAGGCGCTGCTCGTGGACGCGCTGCTGCGCGGGGACTCCTCGGACGTACTGGCGAGCCGGGCGGCCGCGCTCGGCTGGGCGGACGCTCCCCCGGTCGCCGTCGCGGTGGGCCGCTCGCCGGGCGGGGAGGCGGCCGCGGTCGTACACGTGGTGTACCGGGCCGCCCGGCGGATCGGTGTCGACGTGCTCGGTGGCGTACACGGCGACCGGCTGGTGCTGGTGCTCGGCGGGGCAGCCGACCCGCTGGCCGCCACGGAGAAGCTGCTGGTCGGCTTCGGGGACGGGCCGGTGGTCGTGGGCCCGGCGGTACCGAGCCTCGACGAGGCCACCGAGTCGGCCCGGGCCGCGCTCGCCGGGTACCGGGCCGCCCCCGCCTGGCCGGCCGCGCCCAAGCCGGTCGCGGCCGGCGACCTGCTCCCCGAGCGGGCCCTCGCCGGGGACGTCGAGGCGCGCCGGATCCTGCGCCAGGACGTCTACGGCGCGCTGGTCCGGTCCGGCGGCGAGCTTCTGGAGACGCTCGACGCGTTCTTTGCCGCCGGCGGGGTACTGGAGAGCGCGGCCCGGGCACTCTACGTGCACCCGAACACCGTCCGGTACCGGCTGCGCCGGGTCGCCGAGGTCACCGGCCTGGCCCCGATCCAGGGTCGCGACGCGTACGCCCTCCGGGTCGCGCTCACGATCGGCCGGCTCGACCCGTCGGCAACGGCGCAACTGTGACACCTCGCACAGCCAGCGCGGGTCGAGGTAACAACAGCGCGGGTCAAAGTCGGTCTATTGGAGGATACCTACAAAGATCTTGGTCGGGTTTCGTACCGGCCGGCAACCACGCGACCTTGGCAGATCAGGGACAGTCATTGACGTGCTTGCAGTACTCGCTCCCGGCCAGGGTTCGCAGAAGCCCGGCTTCCTGACCCGGTGGCTCGAGCTACCCGGCGCGGCCGCCCGGCTGCGCTGGTGGTCCACGCTCGCCGGTACCGACCTGGTACACCTGGGCACCGGGGCCGACGCCGAGGAGATCAAGGACACCGCCAAGACCCAGCCGCTGCTCGTCGCCGCGGCACTGCTGGCGGCCGAGCAGCTCCCGATGTACGACGTCACCGTGGTCGCCGGGCACAGCGTGGGTGAGCTGGGCGCCGCGGCGCTGGCCGGGGCGATCAGCGCGGACGCGGCCGTGACGCTGGCCGGCGTGCGGGGCCGGGAGATGGCCGCCGCGTGCGCGCTGGAACCGACCGGGATGGCCGCCGTACTGGGTGGCGACGCGGACGAGGTGGTCGCCGCGATCGAGGCGGCCGGCCTCTACCCCGCCAACCGCAACGGTGCCGGCCAGATCGTGGCCGCCGGCGGTGTCGAGGCGCTGGAGAAGTTCGCCGCACAGCCGCCGGCCGGGGCCAAGGTCCGGGCGCTGAACGTGGCGGGCGCGTTCCACACGCCGTACATGGCCCCGGCCGAGGCGGCTCTGGCCACCCTGGCCGGTGGCGTACCGACGGCCGACCCGCACAAGATCCTGCTGTCCAACCGCGACGGTACGGCCGTCGCCAGCGGCACGGAGATGCTGCAGCGCCTCGTCCGGCAGGTCACCGCCCCGGTGCGCTGGGACCTGTGCATGGCGACGCTGGCCGACCTCGGGGTCACCGCGGTCATCGAGCTGGCCCCCGCCGGTACGCTCGCCGGGCTGGCCAAGCGCGCGCTGTCCGGCGTGGAGATCCGCACCGTCAACTCCCCCGACGACCTGCCCGCCGCCCGGGACCTTGTGGCCCGGCACGGAGTGGCGCCGAGCGCCGAGCCGACCCCGCACTTCCGGGTCGTGGTCGCCGGTACGGCCGGCACCTTCGAGCCGCTCGCCGGCCTCGACGAGGGTACGGACATCCGCTCCGGCCAGGTGATCGGGCACGTGAGCACCAGGCAGGGACCGGTCGACGTGACCGCGCACGACAGTGGCGTACTCACCGAGTGGCTGGCCCACCACGACGACCCGGTTGCCGCCGGTCAGCCCCTCGCCCGCCTCGGCGGCCACCTGTGAGTGGAGCAGAGCGTCACGGCGTCCGGCGTTGCGAGACGCGCCGACGCGGTCGCTGCGCGGATCGGGACGGCAGGCGGCGCACCGAGGCGCTCTGCGAAGCGAACGGAGAACCCCTGTGACTGGATACCCTGCCGGCTCGAAGATCATCTCCATGGGCCACTACCAGCCGGCCCGGGTCCTGACCAACGACGACCTGGCGCAGATGGTCGACACCACCGACGAGTGGATCCGCGACCGGGTCGGCATCGTCACCCGACGGATCGCGGACACCGAGACGGTCGCGGACATGGCCGCCGCGGCGGCCGGCAAGGCGCTGGCCAACTCCGGGCTGTCCGCCGCGGAGATCGACTTGGTCGCGGTCGCCACCTGCTCGTCGGTGGACCGCTGCCCCAACGTCGCCACCCGGGTGTCGGCGAAGCTGGGCATCGCGTCTCCGGCCGCGTACGACATCAACACCGCCTGCTCCGGGTACGAGTACGCGCTGGCCACCGCCGACCACGCGATCCGGGCCGGAGCGGCGCGCAACGCGCTGGTGATCGGGGCGGAGAAGCTGTCCGACTTCACCGACTGGACCGACCGCTCGAGCTGCGTGCTGTTCGGTGACGCGGCCGGGGCGGCCGTGGTGACCGCGGTCGACGAGGGCGAGGAGCCCGGGATCGGGCCGGTGCTCTGGGGCTCCGCGCCGGACAAGAGCGACGTGATCACGATCGAGGGCTGGCGGCCGTACGTCCGGCAGAACGGCCAGACCGTGTTCCGCTGGGCCACGTACGCCCTGCCGGCGCTCGCCGAGCGGGCCTGCGCGGCGGCCGGTATCACCCCCCGCGACCTGGCCGCGTTCGTCCCGCACCAGGCCAACCTCCGGATCATCGAGCCGCTCGCCCGCAAGCTGGGCGTGGAGCACGCGGTGGTGGCCAAGGACATCGTGGAGTCGGGTAACACCTCCGCGGCAAGCGTGCCGCTGGCCCTGTCGAAGCTGGTGGAGCGGCGGGAGGTTCCCTCGGGAGCCCCGGTCCTGCTGTTCGGCTTCGGTGGCGGCCTCACCTACGCCGGGCAAGTCGTTCGCTGCCCGTAACCCCAACTGAGAAAGGGAAGCCCCATGACGACCCGTGACGAGATCACCGCCGGCCTTGGCGAGATCCTCGAAGAGGTAGCCGGCGTGAACCCGGACGACGTCGCCGAGGACAAGTCGTTCACCGACGACCTGGACGTCGACTCGCTGTCCATGGTCGAGGTCGTGGTCGCCGCCGAGGAGAAGTTTGGCGTGAAGATCCCGGATGACGAGGTACAGAACCTGAAGACCGTGGGCGACGCGGTCTCGTACATCCAGAAAGCCGCGGCGTGACGCTGCGGCAGGCGGAAAGGGCTCATCGTGAGTCGGCCTGAAGTTGTCGTGACCGGGCTCGGCGCGACGACCCCGCTCGGTGGGGACGTCGCGTCGACCTGGGACGCCATGGTGGCTGGCCGGTCCGGGGTGAGCGCGATCACCCAGGACTGGGCCGCCGAGCTGCCGGTACGGATCGCCGCGCAGTTGAAGGTCGATCCGAGTACGTCGATCGACCGGGTCAAGCTGCGCCGGCTCGACCGCGTCGAGGCCGCCGCGCTGGTCGCCGCCCACCAGGCGTGGGCCGACGCCGGCCTGAAGGACGTCGAGGTCGACCGGGAACGGCTCGCGGTCGTCTTCGGTACGGGCATCGGCGGCGCGGTCACCCTGCTCAACCAGGACGACATCCTGGAGGCGTCCGGGCCCCGGAAGGTGAGCCCGCACACCGTGCCGATGCTCATGCCCAACGGGCCGGCCGCGTGGGTGGGCCTGGAACTGGGCGCCAAGGCGGGGGTACACGCCCCGGTCAGCGCGTGCGCCACCGGTGCCGAGGCGATCGCCTGGGCGCTGGACATCCTGCGCGCCGGACGCGCGGACGTGGTGGTCACCGGCGGTGCCGAAGCGGTGATCCATCCGCTGCCGATCGCCGGCTTCGCCTCGATGCGGGCGATGTCCACCCGCAACGACGACCCCGAGGGCGCCTCCCGTCCGTTCGACAAGGCGCGGGACGGCTTCGTGCTCGGCGAGGGGTCCGGCTCGGTGGTGCTGGAGACCGAGGAGCATGCCCGCGCGCGGGGCGCCCGGGTCTACGCCCGGCTGGCCGGTGCCGCGATGACCTCCGACGGGTACGACATCGTGCAGCCCGACCCGGAGGGCAACGGCATCGTCCGGGCCATCGACGCGGCACTGCGCGACGCGAACGTCGCCCCCAGCGACGTCCGGCACGTCAACGCGCACGCGACGTCGACCCCGGTCGGCGACATCGCGGAGATCGCCGCACTGCGCCGGGCCCGGGTCGAGCAGGCCGTGGTCACCTCGACGAAGTCGATGACCGGACACCTGCTCGGCGCGGCGGGTGCCGTCGAGTCCATCGCCACCATCCTGGCCGTCCACCACGGCGTCGTCCCCCCGACGATCAACCTCGATGACCCCGACGACCACCTCGACCTGGACGTGGCCGCGCTCAAGGCGCGCTATCTGGACATCCCGGCCGCCCTGAACGACTCGTTCGGCTTCGGCGGCCACAACGCGGTCCTCGTCTTCACCAAGCCGTGACCACCAGAACCCCGGAGGACGTCGTGACCACCACCCCTGTCGCCGCTGACGAGTCGACCGTCGACTACCGCGACCCGGAGGCCCGGCTGCGGTCGCTGTTCGACCAGGGCACGCTGCGCCCGCTGGTCCAGCGGGACGACTCGGGCGCGCTGTCGGCACGCGGGCTGATCGACGGTACGCCGGCGATCGCCTTCGTCACCGACGGCACCCGGATGGGCGGCGCGATGGGTTCGGAAGGCTGCCGGCACATCGTCGACGCGATCGACACCGCGGTGCGGGAGCGGGTACCGGTCGTCGGGCTCTGGCATTCCGGTGGCGCCCGGCTCGCCGAGGGCGTCGTCGCGCTGGACGCGGTCGGGCAGGTCTTCGCGGCGATGGTCCGCGCGTCCGGCCGGGTACCGCAGATCTCCGTGGTGCTCGGGCCGGCGGCCGGCGGCGCCGCGTACGGGCCGGCGCTGACCGACATCGTCATCATGGGCGGCGACGGGCGGATCTTCGTCACCGGTCCCGAGGTCGTCCGCAGCGTGACCGGCGAGCAGGTGGACATGGAGCGCCTGGGCGGTCCCGAGCCGCACGGCCGGCGCTCCGGGGTGGTACACGTGACGACCAAGGACGACGACTCGGCGGTGCGCACCGCCCGGCAGCTCGCCGCCCTGCTCGGGCACCACGGCCGGCTCTCCCCGGCGGACGTGGCCGACGGTACCGACCTGACCGCGCTGCTGCCCGCCGAGGCCAACCGGGCGTACGACGTCAAGCCGCTGGTCAAGGTGCTGCTCGACGAGCCGGGCGTGGAGTTGCACGGCAAGTGGGCGCCGAACATCGTCACCACGCTGGGCCGGTTCGCCGGCCGTACGGTCGGGGTGATCGCGAACAACCCGCTGCGCCTGGGCGGCTGCCTCGACGCGGCGAGCGCCGAGAAGGCGGCCCGGTTCGTGCGGATGTGCGACTCGCTCGGCGTACCGCTGATCGTGCTCGTCGACGTGCCCGGCTACCTGCCCGGCGTGGGCCAGGAGTGGGACGGCGTGGTGCGGCGCGGCGCCAAGCTGCTGCACGCGTTCGCCGAGGCCGTGGTGCCCCGGGTGACCCTGGTGACCCGCAAGGCGTACGGCGGGGCGTACATCGCCATGAACTCCCGCTCCCTCGGCGCCACCGCCGTGTACGCGTGGCCGAACGCCGAGATCGCGGTCATGGGTGCCTCCGCCGCCGTCAACATCCTGCACCGCAAGAAGCTCGCCGCCACCCCGGCCGACCAGCGCGAGGCCCTGCGTGCCCAGCTCATCGACGAGCAGAGCCGTACGGCCGGCGGCGTCAACCGGGCGCTGGAGATCGGCGTGGTCGACGACGTGATCGAGCCCAAGGAGACCCGGCGCCGGATCGCCGAGGCGATCGCGGGTGCCCCGGCCGCCCGCGGCGCCCACGGCAACATCCCGCTCTGACCGGTCTCCCGCTCTGACCGGCCTCGCCGGCCTCGCCGGCCTCGCCGGCCTCGCCGATATGGTGCCGCCCATCGAGGACGATCGGTACGGCGGCAACGGATGGCGGGGCAGGGATACCTGGCGCCGGGCGCGCTGCTGCGCGTGGTCGCCGTAGCCGGATGCGCGGCCGGGGTCCAGCGCGAACCGGCCGGGTGACGGTTGGGTGACGGTAAGGTCGCGGCCGACTTAGTCGTCCTATTCTGGAAGATGTTGCTCGCCGCGGTCCCCTCCTCGTCGGCGAAGCGACTAGCGGCTGCCTGGCACCTACCACTCGGCAGGCTCGGGAGCGGGGGACCCGTCACTCACCAGCTCGACGAGATCGAGACATGCTCCCGTTGCGTTCGAGGGTCGACACGCACAGCGATGTCAACCGGATAGGGCGCTCGTTCCGTCCATAGCTCGATGGAGGGAGAGTGCGTGGACGAAGACGGTGAAAGAGATTTCCGTGAGTTCGTCGTCGCGCGGTTCGAGGCGCTACGCGCGTTTGCGTACGTGATGTGCGGTGACTGGCAGACCGCCGATGACGCGGTCTCTGCCGGACTGGCTCGACTGTACGTACGGTGGGGCAAGGTCGACTCGCCGTACAGCTATGCCCGTCGCGTTGTCGTGCACGCCGTGATCGACGAGTCGCGGCGGCCCTGGCGTCGCGAGCATCTAGCCGGCGATGACCTGCCCGACACGCGCCACGTGCCGGATGCCGCCGAGCGGGTCAACGACTGGATGCACCTGCGTACGGCACTGATGCGGATACCGAAGCGCCAACGTGCCGTGCTCGTCCTGCGCTTCTACGAAGGGCTCAGCGTCGAGCAGACCGCCGCGGCCCTGGGTGTGCACACCGGCACGGTCAAGAGCACCACTTCGCGTGGGCTGGCGACGCTGCGCGAGTTGCTCGGCGCCGACGACATCACCGTGCCATCAGATGATCTCATCGGAGTCCCACATGACGTTCAACCTGTATGAGGCGATGGGGCAGGCGACGATCGACCGGCCGCCGCCCACGCACACCGTCGACGACATCGTCAAAGCCGGCCGGTCGCTGCGCCGGCGACGGCGGCGCCTGAAGGTGGCGATGTGCACCGCGGCGGCCGTCGTCGCGGTCGCGGCGACCGCCACGGTGGTCCTGCCCACTACGGCATCGACCCACGCCCCCGCCGCGCCGGCCTCCGCATCGGCGCAGTCGTGGCCAGACCTGGACCCGTTCGAGATTTCCTTCAAGGGCTATGACCTGGGCGAGCTGCATGTCAGTGACCCGATGCTGGTGACGCCGGGCTACCAGCAGTCGGCGGTGTATCTCGACGGTGTGACGCAGCGAGCGGACGACGCCGTCTACCCGTCGCCGGTGGCCACGCTGACTGTTTTCCGGCCCGGAGTCTTCAACCCCGAGAAGTACCAACGAGGCGAGAAGATCCAGAGCGGCGGGCGCACCGGCCTGGCGATCAGCAACACGGTCACCGTGGAGGGCCAGAGGCCCCCCGTCATCGGGCCGTCCGGTAAGCCCATGACTCAGACCAGAGCCCCCCGCAATGAGCAGCGGCCGGCCGTCGCCTGGCAGTACACGGACAACGCGTGGGCGACACTGGTTGCCCGGTCGTCGCTGCCTGAGACGCAGTCGGCGCAGAGCCTCTTCGCGCTGGCCGGCGGCCTGCGCCCGACAGCCCCGTCGACCCCCAAAGTGCCCTTTCAGATGAGGTACATACCTCCCGGCTTCCACCTGGTTGCCGTGGGTGCGGAGAGCCCGTACAGCTCGTACAAGGACAGCATCTCGGCGCTCTATTTCGCCAAGGGCAACGTGTCGTTCACCAACCTCACCGACCCGTACAACCCCGATGAGCTGGCGAAGACGTTCTTTCGGGTGAGCGTCTACCCGACGCCGAAGTCAGCCCAGGCCGACCCGGCAAACGCCAACCATCCCAACAGCGCGCGGCCATGCGACGGGGGGACGTTCTGCGACAAGCCCATCAACGCGAAGTACTACGCAGAGGTCAGTGATCTCGGGAACGCCGACGAACTCGCGAAGATCATTAACGCGCTGACCTTCGACGACATAGCCGACCCGAGCACGTGGCACGACCCGACCACGTCCGGGGCTCTCAGGTAGGACAGCCGGCCGGCTACCGTCGCTGCCACGGTAGCCGGCCGGCCCCGGCCGCCTCCCCGACTCGGCCGATGAGGGGCCACGTCCCCGGCGAGGGCACCAGACGGTGACCGTAAAGAGCCAGGTCACCTGTGCCTCGACGAGATCCGCTCTGCGTGATCGACCGGAGGTCGGTACGCGGCGACCTGGTGAGCGCAACATGGTGAGCGCGACCTGGTGAGCGTCAGCGGCGGCAGGCCGACCGGGACAGGCCGGGTACGTCGACCGGGGAGCGGCCGGGTGCCGACGCTTTCCCGGCGATCACGGCGGCCAGTCCGGTCATCGCGGCCTGGGTCGAGGAGTACGTGGCCGCCCGTACCGGTGAGGTTGCCCGGCTCAGCACGTCGGGAGTGTCCATGGCGACCGTGACGGTGGCGTCGGGTACCAGGTCGGCGCTGGTGTCGCCGTAGCCGACGAGGTGCACCCGGGTACCCCCGCTGTCGGTGACCCGTACCCCGTCGGCCTGCAGCGCGGCCTTCAGCCAGGCGCGCTGCTGGTCCCGCCCACCGGCCCCGGTGACGGTGACCGCGCCGCTGGCCAGCGGGCCGGTGCAGGGCCCGCGCAGGACGGTGACCGCGGCGGCCGCCGCCCGGTCGGCCGCGGCCTGCCGGTCGGGGCCGGCCACCGCCGACATCGGTCCCGGCTGCGGGCCGCCGGCCAGCCGCAGCTTGAGCGCCAGGATCCGGGTGACGGCCTCGAGCAGGCGGGCCCGGGGCAGCCGGCCGGAGTGCAGCGCATCCAGCAGGCCGGCCTGCGCCGCGGCGAGGTCCGGCGGCATCAGCAGCATGTCGTTGCCGGCGAGGACCGCGCGGACCGCCGACTCGCCGGGCGGCCACTTCTCGGCCGGGGCCATGTTGAGCGCGTCGGTGATCACCACGCCAGTGAAGCCCATCTCCTTGCGCAGCAGGTCGATGAGGATCTTCGAGGAGTACGAGGACGGTACGCCGGGATCGATGCCCTTCACATCGAGATGCCCCGACATCACCAGGTCGGCCCCGGCGGCGACCCCGCTGGCGAACGGCGGCAGGTCGCTCGCGCGTACCTGCGCGGCGCTCTCGTTCACCACCGGCAACGTGCTGTGGCTGTCCGCCGTGGTGTGCCCGTGCCCGGGGAAGTGCTTCAGGGTGGCGGCGACGCCGGCTTTGTGCAAGCCCCGTACCGCCGCGGCCACCTGGGTGCTGACCGCGGCCGGGTCGGACCCGTACGAGCGGGAGCCGATCACCGCGTTGCCGGCCGGGCCGAGCACGTCGGAGTCCGGGGCGAAGTCGGTGTTGATGCCGAGTGAGGCGAGGTCGGCACCGGCGGCCGCCCAGCCGTTCTCGGTGAGCCCGGCGTCCCCGGCCGCGCCGAGCGCCATGGCCGACGGCAGCTGGGTGACGCCGGTACGGATCCGGGTCACCCAGCCGTACTCCTGGTCGGTGCCGATCAGCAGCGGTACGTGTGCCGGCAGCGCCTGGGCCGCCGCCTGCAGCCCGGTGGTGAGCTGGTGCACCTGGGCCGGCGTATCGATGTTCGTCGTCGGGTTGGTACTGCCGGTGGCGTCGCCGCTGGAGACGTTGACGAGGATCAGGCCGCCGAGCCGGTACTTGGCGATCATCTGGGCCGGGGTGTCGACACCGGCCAGCTTGCGGTTGCCCTGCGCGGCGCCGGAGGAGACCGAGGCGGCGTCGAGGCCGTACGCGTACGGGACGAGCACCTGGCCGACCAGGTCCTCGTCGGAGAGCTTCGCGGCCAGCGCGCCCGGGTCGGCGTGCGCGCTCGGCGCCGGGGCGCCCGGGCTCGGGGAGCCCCACCTCGCCGGCGCGGGCGCGGTTCCGCAGCCAGCGAGCAGCGCGGCCACCAGCGTTACCGGAACCATCCGACGGGCACGGGACACCCGCCGATCGTACTCAGCGGCCGCTCGCCCGCAGCCGGGCCACGTTGGCTGTGCTCACCTCACCAAACCCCGGCTCGGCTCAGCTCAGCCGGGCCACGTTGGCTGTGCTCACCTCACCAAACCCCGGCTCGGCTCAGCTCAGCCGGGCCACGTTGGCTGTGCTCACCTCGCCAAACCCCGGCTCGGCTCAGCTCAGCCGGGCCACGTTGGCTGTGCTCGCCTCACCAAACCCCGGCTCGGCTCCGCTCAGCCGACCTGGGTGAGCCAGGTGCCAGCCGCGCCGTCCCCCGCATAGCGATAGGGCTCCAGCTCGGCGTCCCAGGCCGTACCCAGGGCCTTGTCGAGCGCATGGGCCAGCCCCTCAGGCCCGCGCGCCGAGGCGATCAGTGCGCGCAGCCGGTCCTCGCCGACCATCAGGTCGCCGTTGGCGCTCGTCGCCGAGCTGAACAGGCCCCGTCCCGGTACGTACATGAAGCGCTGCCCGTCCACGCCCGTGCTGGGCTCCTCGGTCACCTCGTACCGGATCATCGGCCACTGGCGCAGCGCGGCGGCGAGCTCGGCGCCCGTACCGGCGCGCCCCGACCAGCTGCACTCCGCCCGCCGCGCGCCCGGCTCGATCGGCTGCGCGGACCACTGGAGGCTCACCGGCGCGGCGAGGACACGCGCGATCGCCCACTCGACGTGTGCGCACACGGCGAGCGGGGTTGAGTGGACGTACACGACGCCACGCGTTGGCACGGCTAGACCTCCCCGGAGCTGGCAGGTGCGTCTTCCCCTACGACCTGTCGAACCGTGAGATGATCGCCGCGCGATGTCGTGATTCATGATGCCGTCGGGACGCAAGTGGCGCCAGCGAATCGCGAAATTAGCTCCCGACGGATGGGCGAAATTCATCTCGTGGGCCAGCTTGGGCTGGACCAGCAAGTCGGCGGTCTCGTGGGCCAGCACTTGGGCTGGCCCAGCAAGGCGGCGATCGTCAGCTGTCCGGTAGACTCGACGGCACTCTCAAATCTCTGTCCGACAGGAGTCCCCGCGTGGCGAGCAACACCTCCAAGACCGCCCGCGCTTCCGTACGCGCCGGTCAGGCCGGTGCGGCCGGTGGCGCGCTGAGCGTGCTGGGCGAGTTCAAGTACGTCATCCCGCTCAACCACGGCAAGCATGCCTACGTGCGCAACCTGACCAACGGCAAGACCGTGCACCACCGCACCGACTCCGACGCGTTCGTCGAAGAGATCCGGGTGCTGGCCGGCGCCGGGCACGCGACGAAGGTCCGCGCCGAACTGGTCGCGCTCGCCGCGGCGCGCCCGGGCGACGGTTGGGACGCGACCGAGAAGCGCCTCGCCGACGCGGGCGTCTTCGAGGGCTGAGCCGCTCCTGCGGGAGCCCGCTCTTTCGCAGAGCCCCGCATCGCCGGACCGGCCGTGCGGGGCTCCGTGCTGTTTGACCACGAGGCGTAGGTTGACGGCGGAGGTGGTTCGGGTGGAGCAGGTGCAGCAGTGGCTCGCTACGCTGCCACCGCTCCTGGTGTACCTGATCGTCGGGGCGGTCATCTGCACCGAGAGCCTCGGCATCCCGGTGCCCGGCGAGATCACCCTGGTGAGCGCCGCCTTGCTGGCCGCGAGCGGGGTCACCAACGTCTGGTGGGTGGCCATCTCAGCGAGCATCGGCGCGGTCGTCGGGGACTCCATCGGCTACGCGATCGGGCGCCGCGGTGGCCGGAAGACGCTGGAGCGGCTCGGCCGCCGGTTTCCGAAGCACCTCGGGCCGCCGCAGCTCGCCCACGCTGAACGGATCTTCGCGCGCTGGGGCGTATGGGCGGTGTTCTTCGGCCGCTTCGTCGCCCTGCTGCGCATCCTGGCCGGCCCGCTGGCCGGGGCGCTGAGGGTGCCCTACCCGCGCTTCCTGGTGGCCAACGCCAGCGGCGGGATCATCTGGGCCTCCGGTACGGCGTTCGTGATCTGCGGACTGGGCAAGGCCGCCGAGCACTGGCTGTCCGACTTCTCGTGGGTCGCGCTGGTGGTCGCGGTGGTCGCCGGCGGGGTGAGCACGCTGGTACTGCGCCGCCGGGCCAACCGCGCTATGCAACGGGCGGCCGCGGAGGCCGCCGACGCGGGTCAACCGGCGGTGGGCGCGGCGGAGCCGCACTGAGGCCGTACCCTCGTGGGGTCATTCACATAGCGCAAGGAGCAGGGTGACCGCGTTCGCCGCCGAGGAGATCGCCAACGAGCAGCGCCACGTCGACCGGGTGTACGCCCGGCTCGAAGTGATCAAGCAAGAGACCGCCGAGATCGAACGGGCCGGGTACCAGATGGCGCGGGCCGGCACCCACGGCGCGCTCGTGGAGCGCGACGCCATGGTCTACCACGCGGCCCGCCGCCGCCGGCTGCTCGACGCCGAGCACGACGGCCTGGTCTTCGGCCGACTGGACCTGCTCGGCGGGGAGACCCGTTACGTGGGCCGGCTCGGGCTGCGCGACGAGGAGGCGCGCGCGCTGGTCATCGACTGGCGGGCCCCGGCCGCCGCCCCGTTCTACCGGGCCACCCCGGTCGACCCGATGGGGGTGATCCGGCGCCGGATGATCCAGTCTTCCGGCGAGAAGGTCACCGGCGTCGAGGACGACCTGCTCGACCCGCAGTCGGCGCCGCCGGAGATGCGGGTGATCGGGGACGGTGCGCTGGTCGCGACGCTGGCCCGCACGACGGGTACGGGAATGCGCGACATCGTCGCCACGATCCAGAAGGAGCAGGACGAGGCGATCCGCTCCCCCGCGCTCGGCGTGACCGTGGTGCGCGGCGGCCCCGGTACGGGCAAGACGGCCGTCGCGCTGCACCGCGCCGCGTACCTGCTCTACGCCGACCGGCAGCGCTTCGCCGGCGGTGGCGTGCTCGTGGTCGGGCCGTCCCCGGTGTTCGTCACCTACATCGCGCGGGTGCTGCCAGCGCTCGGCGAGGACGAGGTGACCCTGCACTCGCTCGGCTCGCTCGTGGTCGGCGTCGCGGCCACCCGGCACGACCCCGACCGGGCCGCGACCGTGAAGGGCTCGCTGCGGATGACCCGGGTACTGGGCCGGGCAGCTCGGGACGATGCCCCCGGCGCCCCGGACGAGCTGCGCCTGCTCTACCGCGGCACGCTGCTGCGCCTGGCCGGCCCGGACCTCGCCACGGTACGGCAGACCGTGCTCTCCGGCGGCGCCAAGCGCAACGCGGTCCGACCCAAGGCCGCCGGCCACCTGCTCGACGCGCTCTGGCGGCAGGCGGTCTCCTTGCTGGGCAAGGGTTCCGTACCGGCCCGGGAGGAGTTCGCCGCCGACGTCGCCGAGCGCCGGGAGTTCACCGGGTTCATGCGCGCCTGGTGGCCCCGGCTGCGCCCGCTCGACGTGCTGGGCTGGCTGGCCGACCCGGTACGGGCCCGCCGGTACGGCAACGGCATGCTCTCCGGCGCCGAGGTGGCCACGCTCGCCGGCTCGCTCGCCGGACTGGCCGGGCACGGACCGTCGGTCGAGGACGTCGCGCTGCTCGACGAGCTCGACGAGCTGCTCGGTACCCCGCCCGCGCCGCCCCGGCGTACCGGCGACCCGTTCACCGTCGGCGGGGTACGGGAGGTGACCACGTACGCCGACCGGATGGCGGCCGCCCGCTCGGTGGCGGTCGAGCGGCCGGCGGACTACCGCGAGTACGCGCACATCGTGGTGGACGAGTCCCAGGACGTGTCCCCGATGCAGTGGCGGATGATCGGGCGGCGGGGCGAGTACGCGAGCTGGACCGTGGTCGGCGACCCGGCCCAGTCGGCGTGGGCCGGCGACCCGGCGGAGACCGTACGGGCCCGGGACGCGGCGCTGGGCGGGCGCCGGCGCAGCGAGCATGTGCTCACCACGAACTACCGGAACTCCGCCGAGATCTTCGCGGTCGCGGCCGAGGTGGTACGCCGAGCCGAGCCGGACATCGAGCTGCCGGTGGCGGTACGGCGCACCGGTGTCGAGCCGAGGCACGTGGTCGCCGGTAATCGCCGTCCTGCTGGTCCGGCCCAGGTGCCGGCCCCCGGCAACCTGGCCCGCTCGGTGCAGGACGAGACCCGTACCCTGCTCGCTGAGGTCGACGGCACGGTCGGGGTGATCGCGACCCAGGCGAGCCGCGACGAGGTGGCGGGTTGGCTGCGCGGCACCGGAGACTCCAGATTGCAGGTCGTGACGAGCCTGGAGGCCAAGGGCATGGAGTACGACGGGGTGCTCGTCGTGGAGCCGGCCGCTATCCTCGCCGAGTCACCGGCCGGTCGCCGTACCCTCTATGTCGCCCTGTCCCGGGCCACCCAGCGGCTCACCACGGTGGCCACCGACAACTGGCGCTGACAAGGGCTAGCTGTAGCCGCTCGGACAAGCTGCGTGGGCTAGGTGCCGGCGGGCTCTAGGTGCCGGCGGGCTCGCGGAGCTGGGACTCCGGCTGGCGGGCCGGCGAGCCGAAGAGGCCGAGCAGGCCGGAGACGTACAGCAGGCGGTGCACGTAGGCCGTGGGGTTGACCACGATGAGCCGGATCCGGCTGGCCGCGGCCGCGTGGTAGCACGACACCAGCACGCCGATGCCGACCGAGTCGATGAACGCCACTCTGGACATGTCGACCTTGAACAGCGCGGGACGGCTGGTCGCCAGCAGGGCGCTGATCGTCTCGCGGATCTCGTGTGCGTTGTCGGCGTCGATCTCACCCGTGGGGTGGATGTGGACGGTGCCGCCGGCGTCGGTACGCACGGTGATCGACAGGGTGGACATCGAACCTCCAGGTCAGCGGGGGTCCTGACCAGACTCACGGCCAGGCCGCTCCTGCGCGGGACGGGGTGCCTTCGGTCGAACGTCGAGCCCGCCCTTTCTACCACATTCGCGTGAAGGTCGGCACTCGACGGTTTCGCTGGCTGTGATTCCCCCCTCGCGCTACGCAGTCAACGGGTCCAACAGTAGCGTCTGAACGGCGGAGCACAAGAGTCTCGTGCTCGGTACCGCCCGCGCTACAGCATGGCCCGCCTCAACGAGATCCGCACCCGCAGGACGCCATCCTGTCCCCCAAAACGGTGCCGGAAAGCGCAGTGGCGCCGTACCGCTACTCTCCGGCATGATGTCGATGCGCCGGCCGTACCCGCCGACCCGCCGTCGCGGGGCGGTACCTCTAAGCTCGTTACCCGTGAGTACTACAGGACGCGAGATCCACCTGGCCGCCCGACCGCAGGGCCGGCCGACGGCCGAGAACTTCGCCCTCGTCGAGGTGCCCGTACCCGAGCCGGGGCCCGGACAGGTGCTGGTACGCAACCGGTTTGTCTCGGTGGACCCGTACATGCGCGGGCGGATGGACGACCGGAAGTCCTACGTAGCGCCGTTCCAGCTGGGGCAGGCGATGCAGGGCGGCGCGGTCGGCGAGGTCGTCGCGTCCAACAGCCCGGACCTGGCGGTCGGCGACGTGGTGCTGCACGGGCTGGGCTGGCGCGAGTACGCCCTGCTGGACCCCGCGCACGCGAAGCGGGTCGACCCGGCGGCCGCCCCGAGCATCTCCGTCTACCTCGGCGCGCTCGGCATGCCGGGGATGACCGCGTACGTGGGCCTGCTGGACATCGGCGCGATGAAGCCGGGGGACGCCGTGTTCGTCTCCTCCGCCGCCGGTGCGGTCGGCAGCCTGGCCGGACAGGTCGCCAGGCTCAAGGGCGCCTCGTACGTCATCGGCAGCGCCGGCTCGCCGGAGAAGGTGGCGTACCTGAAGCAGCTGGGCTTCGACGCGGCGTTCAACTACCGCGACGGGCCGGTACGGGACCAGCTGAAGCTGGCCGCTCCCAAGGGGATCGACGTGTACTTCGACAACGTCGGCGGGGAGCATCTGGAAGCCGCCATCAACCGGCTCAACCCGTTCGGGCGGGTCGCGCTGTGCGGCGCGATCGGGCAGTACAACGACCCGTCGCTCGCCAAGGGACCGACCAACCTGACGCTCGCCATCGGCAAGCGGCTGACCCTGCGCGGCTTCCTGGTCGGCGACCACGGCGACCGTACCCCGGACTTCGTCAGGGACATGGGCGCCTGGCTGCGGGACGGGCGGATCCGTATCGATGAGACCGTGGTGGATGGCATCGAGCACGCACCCGACGCCTTCCTCGGGGTACTGCGCGGGGACAACATCGGGAAGATGGTCGTCCGGGTGTGACCTGCGACGTTTTACGCCCCCGACACGATCGTGCGACATCCCGGTCACGCGGGCTTCCTAGCGTTAGAGCCGCGGTTGGTACAGGGGTGTGGCCGACCGTGGGCGGGAAGTGACAGCGCCCGCCCGGGACGGTCCACCTTCCGTCCCGGGCGGGCCCGTTCCTTTCCTTGCTGGACAAGGGTTCCCGCCCCTCACTCCCCCTTCTTCGATCAGCCCCGCGTCGCGACGAGCAGCGTGCCGGCCACACCGCCCCAGGGCACGCCGTACGTGCTCGTCGGCGTCGAACGTCTCAGGCACGTCTGGTGACCTTCCGGGTACCGCCCGTGCAACGCGTTAAGCTGCGCGTTTGTATCGGGGGCGAGTGGTTCCCGGTCCGGTAGGCTGTCGGCCGACCGCCGCCAGCCTGCCCCGGGAAGGACGCGCGTTCATGAGACGGATCCGTGCGTGGACGGCGCTGCTCGCCGTCCTCGCGCTGGTGCTCGCCGGTCCGGTACCGGCGCATGCCGACCCGGACAACCCGGACGGCACCCAGCCGCATGGCTCGCTGCAGGAGCAGCTGACCGCCGCGTCGCAGGCGTACGTGGACGCGCAGGCCCGGGTGGACGCCGCGGTCGCCAAGCAGAACCAGCTGCGTACCCAGCTGGCCACGACCAACCAGCGGCTCCAGGACCTGAGCGGGCAGGTGAGCCTCCTCGCCGCGGCGGCGTACCGGGCCGGGCCGGCCGGCAACCTCGAGGCCGTCCTCGACAGCACCTCGCCCGACGACTTCATCTCCCGCGCCACCGCCCTGCACATGATCGGCGTCAACGAAAGCCACCAACTGCGCGACTACGCCACCCTGCTGGACACCGCCGGGGCGCAGCAGGCGCAGCTGGACCAGGAGATCAACACGGCGAAGGTACAGGCGGCCGAGGCGGCCCGCCGCAAGGAGCAGGTCAAGCAGGCGCTGGATGTCGCCGGGGGCGGCCCGACCTCGGGCGTGGTGATTCCCGCGCCGAGCGCCGACCCGGCGCCCCGTAACCCCGACGGCTCCTTCCCCAGCGAGAAGTGCAACCAGGATGACCCGACCACGTCGGGCTGCCTGACCTGGCGCATGCTGCACGCGTACCAGCAGGCGCGCATCGCCGGCTTCACCCACTACACGGCCTGCTGGCGCCAGTCCACGTGGGGTGAGCATCCGCTCGGCCGGGCCTGCGACTTCGCCGCCGCGCCGGGCGGCTTCGGCGGCGTCGCCACCGGCTCCGACCGCGACTACGGCAACCGGCTGGCCGGCTGGTGCATCGCCAACGCCACCCGGCTCGGGGTGCTGTACGTCATCTGGTACCACCAGATCTGGCAGCCCGCGATCGGTTGGCACTACTACACGGGTGACGGCACGCCGAGCGGCAACCACATGAACCACGTACATCTGTCGATCCGGTGATTCCGGCGTCCGGCCGGGCGCAGCCGCAGCCGCTCTTTGGCGAGGCGAGCACGGCCAACGAAGCCCCGGTGTGGGTGGTCGCCGGGCCGCCGGGGGCGGGCAAGTCGACGGTGGCGCGGCTGCTGCTCGAACGGCTGGCGCCGGTACCGGCGTGGCTGGACAAGGACACGGTCTACGGCGGGTTCGTCGGGGCCACGCTGCGCGCGGCGGGCCGGCCCGAGGGCGAGCGCGAGGGGCCGTGGTACGACGAGCACATCAAGGTGTACGAGTACGCCGGGCTCACCGCGACGGCCCGGCAGGTCCGTACCGCCGGCACGCCGGTCCTGCTCGACGGGCCGTTCACCGGGCAGGTCCACGATTCGGCGCGCTGGACGGGCTGGGTGGCCGAGCTGGGCGGGGAGCCGGTACGGCTGGTGTGGGTACGGGCCGACCCGGCCGCGCTCCGGTCGCGGCTGGACGCCCGTGGCCTACCCCGGGACGGGCGGAAGTTGGCCCGGTTCGACGAGTTCGTGGCGGCCGTACGGGCCGGCGTCGCGCCGCCCGTACCGCACCTCGCCGTGGACAACCGGCTCGGCGCCCCGCCGCTGGCCGACCAGCTCGACGTGCTTCTGGATAGCTAGGCGCAGCCGCGCCCGTCGATGGCGCAGCCGGTCGGGTCGCCGGCGAGCAGCCCGCCCACGCCGAACGTGAAGCGCACCGAGCCACCGGCCGGTACGGTGCCGGTGCCACCCGACGGGGTGAACGTGACGGTCGTACCGTGCTGGCTGTACGCGGCCCCGGTGGCCCCGTTCACCGTCTCCCCCGCCGGCAGGCTGATCGTCACGGTCCAGCCGGAGACGGCGACCTGACCGGGGTTGCGGATCGTCACCTGACCCTGGTAGCCGGTCAGGCCGAGCAGGCCGGTGTGCGCGACGGTCTCGTACCCGGCGGTGAGCGGCTTCGCCACCGGCGCCGGGACGGGCGGCACCGCCGAGGTACCCGGCGCCGGCGCCTGGGTACGGGCGGCGGGAGCGGCCGGGTTGGGTGCGCCCGGTACGCCTGGCCCGCCGGGCACGCCGGGCACGCCGTCGCTGCCCGGTGCGGTCGGGTCGCCCGTACCCGGCCCGGTGCCGGACGGGTCCGGCGTGGCCGGGCCGGGGGGTGGCGGTACGAGCGGGCCCGGGCCACCGCCGCCGGTGATCGGCGTGGCCAGGCCGGGGGGCAGCGGGAGCGCGATCGGTCCGGTCGGCCGGGTGGCCGCCAGGATGACGGGCAGGCCGACGGCCAGCGCCACCAGCACCAGCCCGACGATGATCCGCTTGCGCCACGGGGCCGCCGCGGGCTTCGCGCCGTCCAGCTCGACCGGGGTCACCGGGCCGCCGACCGCGGCCCGGCCGACGGTTCGGCCCGGCGTCGGTGGTGGTCCAGCTCCGCCGGTGCGGCCGGCCGTATCCGGCGCCCGGTCGACCGGCTCGCCGTGCCCTGGTTCCGCTTCCACCTCGTCGTACGGCGACTCGGGCAGGTTCACCCAGGCATATAAGCAGTACCCCGACACTGACACAAGACGACAAATGTCATGGGTTCGGGCGTCATGGGTTCGGGGCTGAACGGTCCGCCATCTCCCACGCGTGGTCGAGGACGTGCCAGGCCATCCGGGCGACCGCGTAGTGCGGTGGCCAGCCCTTGGCTCCGGCCGGTACCGCCTCGGACGGCTGCCGGAGCACCGCGAGGATCGCTTCCCGCTGCGCGTCGTACGCCTCCGGGTTCTCCGGCTCGGGCAGCCGCAGCCCGATCGTGCGCGCGTACGCCCGCTCCGCCTCTTGGACGTGCCGCACCATCGGGTCGCGGTCGCGGCCGCCGCCGCGCGGCCCTTTGCGCAGCGCCTCGGGAGCGCCGGCCACCACCCCGTCGAACACGGTCCACGCGGCGCCCCCGACACCCGCGCATCTTGTCGGTGGCCGTGCCAGACTGCGGGGCATGCCCGAGACGTTGGACCGCCGACAGTTGGGCCGCGCGACGCTTGCCCGCCAACTCCTGCTGGAGCGGGAGAAGCTCCCGGTGGTCGACGCCGTGGAGCGGCTCGCCGGCCTGCAGGCCCAGGAGCCCAGGCCGCCGGTCCTCGGGCTGTGGACCCGGCTGGTCGACTTCCGCCGCGACGAGCTGACCGCCGCCCTGCACGACCGCTCGGTGGTACGGGCGACCGCGTTCCGCGGCACGCTGCACCTGCTGAGCGCGGCCGACTACGCCACCTTCCGGGCCACCCTCCAGCCGATGCTGACCGAGGGCCTGCGGGTGGCCGGTCAACGGGCCGCGGGTCTCGACGTGGCCGCCGTGGTACCGGTCGCCCGGGAAGCTCCTCGCCGCCGGCCCGCTCGACTTCGCCGCGCTACGGGCGCTGCTGCGGGAGCGGTTCCCGGCGGTCAACGACCGGGCCCTGGGCTACGCGGTCCGGATGTGCCTGCCGCTCGTCATGGTGCCCACGGACGACCGGTGGGCCTTCCCGGCAGCGGCCGGGTTCACGCCGGCGGACACCTGGCTCGACCGTCCACTGTGGACTGACGAGGCCCGGGAGGACCTGGTGCTGCGCTACCTCGCCGCGTACGGTCCGGCCGGCGCCGCCGACGCGCAGGCATGGTCGGGCCTGAAGGGCTTGAAGGCCGTACTGGACGGGCTGCGGCCTCGGCTCGTGACCTTCCGCGACGAGCGGGGCCGGGAGCTGTTCGACCTGCCCGACGCGCCCCGCCCCGACGCCGGTACGCCGGCCCCGGCCCGGTTCCTGCCCGAGTTCGACAACCTGGTCCTGGCGCACGCCGACCGGAGCCGGCTGCTCGCCGACGAGCACCGGACCCTGGTCGTGACGAAGAATCTCCGGGTCCGGGCGACGTTCCTGTGGGACGGGTCCGTCGCGGGCACGTGGGAGGTCGCCCGTACGGCGAAGGCGGTCACCCTGCGCCTGACCCCGTTCGAGCCGCTGCCGGCGGGGTCAGTCGACGAGCTGGTCGCCGAGGCCGAGGCGCTCCTGCACTTCGCCGAGGAAGCCCCGGGCTCGGTCACGGTCGCCTAAAGACGACGCCAGCGCGTCGTGCAACTGTTTGACGACCAATACACCACCCGGCCGAACACGGCCCGTGCCACGGCGCCGATCAAGCTAGGAGTACGGAAACCTCGTACTTTTGGATGTCCGCGTCTCTCGTCACAAGAGTGAGATCCGCACACCGCGCCTGCGCCACCAGCATTCGATCGAAGGGATCCCGATGGATGAGTGGAAGGCGGCCGGCCGCCACGGCATGTTCAAACGTGATCGGTAGCTCGCGGAACCCACTGCGGCTGATGTGCTCCGGTAGGTCGTCCGGCGCCTTGAGCTTGCCGATCGCCTGTTTGATGGTGACTTCCCAGAGGGTTGCCGGGCTCACGTACACGTCCGGCTCGTGGTCCAGCTTGGCCTTGAGGTCCTCCGAGAGGGTCGGATCGTCGACCAGCCACCACAGCACGATGTGGGTGTCCAGCAGCAGGGTCACGGGGCAAGCCCGAAGTCCTGAGCGATAGCTTCGTTGACCTCACGCGAGTCCCAGTCCTCCGCGACCGCCAGCTTGCCCGTCAAGGAGCCGCGACCAACCCGGTCTACCCGGCGAGTCAACGGGATGACCTTCGCAACCGGGTTACCGGCGCGACTAATGATGATCTCCTCGCCGTGCTCCACCCGGTCAATGATCCGGGACAGGTTGGTCTTAGCGTCATGGATGTTGAACTGGGCGACGGCTTCACTCGACATGCGCACCTCCTTAGCTAGGAGGTTAGTCCACATCGGCGCCCTGATCAAACTACACCGGCCCGTACCGTGTGGTGGCGCCCGGGGACGCCGGCAGGCAGGTGCTTGCGCGACGATACTCACGTGGTGGGTTTTTACTCACGAGGTGAGTGGGCCCGGACGAGTATGTGCCTTTCCGGCGGAAGGTCGAGCGACCCCGTACCGGGCGCCCGGGCCCGCCGGCCGCGGGTCCCGGGCGCACGACGCTCCGCCGGGGTTCGCACCCCGGCCCCCCGTTACTGGAGACGACCGCTCCGACCACGCTACGGGTGGTCGATATCCGGCCGCTATCCGTTTTGAATGCCCCGAGCGGCGGCCGGATACCATTCACCCGTCAAACCGACTAAACGGATGGTGGAGTGATTGGGCCGGCCGCAATTCAGGATCCTCGGCCCTGTCGAGGTGACCTGGGGCGGAAATGCGCCGTTGGACGCTGACTGGGCGCCGCTCCGACAGGCTACGCGGGTGCGGGTCGGCGGTCCGCGGGAGAAGAAGGCCCTCGTCGCGCTGGTGCTCACGCCGCGCCAGGTGGTCAGCGTCGGCCGGCTCACCCGGATCCTGTGGGACGGCGAGCCGCCGGACACCGCCCGGTCCCAGGTGCACAACACGATCGCCCGGCTGCGCCGCAACCTCGACGGGTACGCCCAGGTCAGCCGCTCCGGTCCCGGGTACCTCATCGACATCGATGACGATCAGTCGGACGCGGCCACCTTCGAGGCGCGGGTCGGCCGGGGGCTGGCGCTGGCGCGCCAGGGCGCGCTGGCACAGGCCGTACAGGCGCTGAACGAAGGGCTGGCCCTGTGGCGGGGACCGGCGCTCGACGGGGTGGAGAGCACCGAGCTTCCTGGGCGAGGCGCGGCGTCTCGACGAGCGCCGCCTGGCCTGCCTGGAGCAGCGCATCGAGCTCGACCTGGCGCTCGGCCGGCACCTCGACGCGACCGGCGAGCTGGCCGCGCTCGTGCGGGCGTACCCGCTCCGGGAACGGCTCGTCGAGCTGGCCATGCTCGCGCTGCACCGGTCCGGACGGCGGCTGGAGGCGCTGGAGCTCTTCAGCGCCACGCGGTTACGGCTGGCCGAAGAGACCGGCCTCGACCCGCGCCCCGAACTGGAGCGGCTGCACCGGTCGATCCTTGACGGCTCGGCCGGCGGGGCCGTACCGGCGGCGGGTGACGCGCGGCCGGGGCTGCCGCGCCGGGTACTGGCGCCGTTCGTGGGGCGGCAGCGTGACCTGGCGGAGCTGCCGGCCGTACTCAAGGAGCACCCGGTGGTCACGCTCATCGGAGCGCCGGGGTCGGGCAAGACCCGGCTCGCGCTGGAGCTGGCGGCCGGCCTGGCGCCGCGCTTTCCCGACGGGGTGGCGCTGGTGCCGCTCGACACGGTGCCGGACGGGCGCGGGGTGGCGGCCGCGGTGCTGGCGGTGGTGGAGCCGGCCGGCGACCCGCGCGAGGACGTCGTGCGTACGCTCGGGGGCCGCGAGGCGCTGCTCGTCCTCGACAACTGCGAGCACGTCGCGGCCGCCTGCGCGCAGCTCGTCGAGCAGCTGACCGGGGCGGGTCCACGGCTGCGCGTGCTGGCGACGAGCCAGGTACCGCTCGGGGTTGCGCTGGAGCGGGTGTACGGGGTCGGTCCACTGTCCGTACCCCTCGATGACTCGGTCGGGGCGGTCACCGAGTCGGAAGCGGGCCGCCTGCTGGTGGACCGCGCGGTCGCCGCCGACCCCGGCTTCGCGCTCACCGCGGCGAGCGCCGCCCAGGTGGCCCGGGTGTGTCGGGCGGTTGACGGGCTGCCGCTCGCGCTGGAGCTGGCCGCCGGGCGGCTGCGCGCGTTCTCGGTCGGGCAGGTCGCGCAGCGGCTCGACCACCAACTGGAGGTGCTGGCCGGGCGGTACGAGCACACGCGACACGGCTCGCTGCGCGCCGCCATCGACTGGAGCTACGAGCTGCTGACCGAGCGGGAGCGGACGGTCTTCGCCCGGCTCGCCGTGTTCCTCGGCGGGTTCACACTGGAGGCCGCGGAGGGCGTGGTCGCCGACGGGGCGCTCAGTAAGGCGATGGTGATGGATACGCTCGGCGCCCTCGTCGAACGGTCCCTGGTGGTCGCCGAGCACCGCGACGACCCGCCGGGGCACGTCCGGTACCGGCTGCTGGAAGCCTTGCGCCAGTACGCTTCCCGGCGGCTCGGCTCGTCGGGCAGCGCGGATGCGGTACGCGACCGGCACGCCCGCTACTACGCCGCGCTCGCCGAGCAGGCATACCGGGACCGGCGCGGCCCGGACCGGTCGCGCTGGGTGCGCTGGCTCGGCGAGGAGTACCCCAACCTCCGTACGGCCATGGCCTGGCTGCGCTCGACCGGCGACGAGGAGCTGAAGCTGCGGTACGCCTGCGCGCTCCCCTGGTTCTGGCGGCGCTTCGCCACCCGGGAGGCGCTCGACTGGCTCCGCGAGGTGCTCGCCGTCTCCCCCGACGCCGGGCCTGCGGCCGGTGACTGGCTGCGGGCACTCGTCGGGGCCGGATCGCTCGCCCTGCGGCTGTCCATCGACGAGGCCCGGGACTACTTCCAGCGGGCGGCCCGGCTCGCGCACGCGCTTGCGGACCGGCCGACGGAGGTCAAGGCGCTCTCGTTCATGGCATCGACGTCGGTCTACCTCGCCGATGTCGGAGGCGTCTCCCGGTACGGCGACCGGGCGGTGGCGCTGGCCCGTACCGCCGGGGACCCGTACCTCCTGGCGCGCACCCTGACCGCGCGCTGCCTGACGCATGCGCACGTGGGCGCTCCGGTCCCGCCGGAACGGGACGACCTCGCCGAGGCACTGGAGCTGTTCCGGGCGTTGGACGACCGGCTCGGCATGCATGAGGCACGGATGGCCCGCGCCGAGGCCGCCTTCGCATCCGGGGACATCGATGCAGTACGGCGCTCCCTCGCGGGGGTGACCGCCGCCGAGATCGCCGACTTCCCGTCCACCGGTACCGGGCCGTACTGGCTGTGCCGGAGCTGGCTGGCGCTGCACGAGGGGCGGCTGGACGAGGTACGGGCGCACCTGGGGCGGGCCGTCGGCGAGACGACCGACCAGCTGGCCGGCCCGTACGCGGCGCAGCGGATCTTCGGTCCGGCCGTGGACCTGGCCGCCGGGCTCGCGCTCGCGGAGGGGCAGCCGGGCCGGGCGGTCACCCTGCACTATGCGGCGACCGCGATCCTGACCCTCGCCGGTACGGTGCCCGAGCGGCCGCACGTCCGGTGGGCACGCGAGGCGGCGCTGCTCGACCCGGCCGGGTACGGCTCCGCCGCCGAGCGGGGAAGCCGGATGCGACTGGCGGACGCGCTTGCGTACGCCGGCCTGCCGACCCCGCGCTGACGCCGGGCATCGGCTCGGCGGTCAGCTCCGTGCCGCGCCTTCCGGCCAGATAACCTCCACCGGCAGGCCACGCGCGCGGGCGTCAGCCACCACAGACGCCGTACTGCCCTTGTCTACGCCCGCCTGGCCGTCCCATATCGCGAAGAGCCGGTCGCATAACGACAGCACCACGTTATTGGCCGCTTCGTAAGCGTCCCGGTTCGCCTCGTCATAGGAGAGCACGTGGACGGTTTCCGCCCGGCCCAGCAGGTTGTCGAACTGGCCGGCGTGGTCGGGCCGGACTTTCTGGGCCCGGTAGTTCCTGGAGGGCAGCACCACTTCGAGCTTGCCGCCGAGGTCGAGCACCGCCTGCGCAAAGATGGAATCGGCACCGTGCGCGATACAGCTTATGCCGGTCAGGTCATCGCCCGGATAGACGCCTAACGCCTCGGCTATCGCCCGATAGACCAGTGGCACGCTGGCCGGGGCCAAGTTCATGTGTCCGGTGACAGCGATGCGCGGCAACTTTGTTTCTCCGGTCAGCGGGCGACGGGCGACGCGGTGACCAGTGCGCGTACGTGGTCACGTAAGGCGGCGACGGCCGGTACGGCTGCGTGTGCGGTGGTGTGCTGGTACAGCTCCACGAGCTTGACCCGTACCCGATCTGAACGGGTCTGCTCGACAATGGTGGCGGCCTCGTGGCCCAGGCGCACGGCTTCGTCGAGCTCACCTTGGATGAGCCGGGCTTCGGCCAGGCCGATATGGTCGAGGGCGGCACTACGCAAGCGCCCCGGCCGACGTTCCGCGATAGCCCGCTCAATATGGTCGGCGGTCTCGCCGGCGAGCTCCACCCGCCCGTGGGCCAGGTCCAGCAGCCGGCCGCCGGTGGTACCGGCCAGCTCGGCGGCGTCGAAGTAGGAGATCCAGTGTGGATCATCCGCAGGAGTGGCGTCGGCCAGCGCGTCCTCGGCCCTGGCCGTCGCTCGGTGGAAGGCGGCGATACGACCCTGCTTCGCGTACCCCCACGCTTCACGGCTGTAGAGCATGGCGCGTACGGTCGGCGTCGCGGCGCCCGCCGAGCTGTCCTGCGCGACCCGGACCAACTCCAGCGCATCATTGACGTGTCCCAGGTAAAGCAGCTGACGAGCCATACCGGCCATGATGTTCGCGGCAAATGCGGGGTCATTCGCCGGCTTCGCCGCCCTGAGCGCCAACACGTAGTAGCGCTGAGCGAGCATTTGTTGGCCGGAGTCCCACGACATGATCGCAGCCGTTTCGGCCAGCTGCGCCATCGCCCCGAACAGGCGTCGGCGTATCTCGTTCGGGTGCGAGTCGCGGAGCAGGTCGGCAACCTCGTTCAACTGGCCGACGACGGCCTTGCGCCGGAGGCCGCCGCCGAACTGGTCGTCCCACTCACGGAATAATCGGGCGGCGTGTTCGATCTGGGCGACCTCCTGGTAGCCGATCGCACCGGGCCGACTCTGCACGGGCTGTTCCGGGACAGTGGTCAGCCAGCGTTCCAGTGGTTCGAGTAAGGCGCTGCCGAAGACCACACGGGCAACGGTGCGCGCCGCCTCGCGTCGGTCCACCGCCAGATCCCTTCTGGTAAATTGGCCCACAATTTCAACAGTGTCCGCCGGCGCCCAGAGGAGCGAGGCGTCAAACTCTTCGTGCGCCGGTACGTTACTCGGCGCCTGGCTGGCCGACGCCCGGTGGTCTTCCGGCAACGAAAACCACAGGCGCGACGATGGAATGCGCAGCACCCGCGCCCAGTAGATGAGGCGGTCGAGGTGTACGGTCGGCGCCCCGTGCTCGATCCGGCTCAGTTGCCCCTGTGTCACTCCTAACCAGCGGGCAACGACGCCTTGCGGTAATGCCCGCCGCCCATGGAACGGGTGGTATCGGTACGCCCGGATGAGTCGCCCCATGTGTCGAGCCGCGAGCGCCTCCCGAATACCCTGGTGGTCCCAAAACTCGGCCGGTACGTCGAGCGGCGCCGCGAAACGGTCGCGGCTGACGGCCTGGCACGCGGCGCAGTAGCCGGCGGTGTTGTCACGCGCCAGGTGGGTACCGCACCGACGGCACCGGCCCGAACGCTGGACAGTCACGACGCTCCGCGCAAGTGAAATGAAACCAACCAAGGTCGAGCAAGTCTAAGCCGTAGTACGCATGACGAGACAACAGTATGTGTGCCGCGCATATCGATCATGCGGTGTTGGGGTGCTCACGTGGGGTTGTGCTTCGGGAACCTCTAGTCACGGCACCGGAACGGGTGCTGGCCGGCAGCGGTACGGGTAACGCCGACCAGTCCGCTGCTCGTGGGAGCCCGCCCGTTCCGGTGCCCCAACGGAAGTCCCACTCTGGCGAGGAGCTGTCCATGCTGGCCACCGCGGTGAGCGTCGCCCCGCAGCAGCCGCCGCTGCCTGAGCCCGGCGACGTGCTGCTCATCGACGACGACGCCAGCGTGCAGTTTGCCGGCCGGCGCTACCTGATCTTTCGGGTGACGCAGGTGGACGACCGGGAAACCTACCACGGCTGGGTGTGGCTCAAGGGATATGCGCTTCGCCGGAACGGCACGGCGATCGAGAAGCGGGAGATTTTCGTTCAGCGCAAAGGACTGAAGCAGGCCCCGGTACCGTATCCGGTACGCCCACGGCAGCGCGCCGTACAGTGACGCGGGCCGACCCCGGCGAGGGCTCGAAACGCGCTACGTGTCGATCGCACCGGGCGTGTACGAGCGCACCGCCCCGGAGGCTCAGCCGACGGAAAAGCGTACGGGCTCGGCGAGCACCCGCGCCGCCCCGTCCAGATCGGCGAGCCTGGCGGCCAGCGTGGCCATGGCCAGCCGCTTGGGCAGTGCGTCGCTGAACTTCAGCCCCACCAGTGCCTTCTCGTCGACCTCCGGAAGGCAGAGCCGCGACGCCGCATCGCCGGTCCCCTCCCGCCAAAGCTCCGGAGTCAGGTCCTCCCGGAGCCGGATCTGGCAGTCGTCGAAGCGGTGCACCGGATCCACGACCTCGCTCAAGGTCGCGGCGAGCGTGGCGTTGGCGCGGAAACCGGCCCAGGTCCACCACCGTACGTCCCCGGAGTCCTGGCGGACGATGAGGCTGCCCACGGGATGCACCAACCCGTCGCTCACGGATCGCTGACGTGCCAGTCCGGCGACGGCGCGCTTCGTCAGGCGTACCGGTGGATCCTCGCCGAGCAGCACGGTACGCATCGCCCGGGTCAGCTCGTACGACAGCCCCGACCACCCGAGCCCGGTCCACCGGGCGCGCCCGCCGCCGTCGGCCGGCTCCACGAAACAGCGCCGGCGCCTCCAGTCGATGTACGTGACCCGCCAGCTCCGCCCGCCCAGCAGGAGCTTCCGGTCCCCCTGCACCTCCTTGACGAGGAGGGTCGGGTCCACCCAGCCCAGCTCGGTCCGGCCAAGCAGCACGGTGAACTCGGGTGGGCCGGTGAACACGGCCGTCATGTCCATGAAGTGGCGCTGCCCGAACGCAAGCTCGGCGGCCGGCCCGATGAACAGCATGCCTTCGTCGGAGTCGAGGTAACCGTTGTCGGCCAGGTACCGCACGACAACGGAGGCGCTTTCGCCGAAGGGTTCCAGGCCGTTCCACCACAGCGGCCACATCCGGTCCCCTACCCGGTGCTCCTGCAGGCAGAGCGCCAGGACCTGCTGGGCGACGATGTGCCGCGGCTCGGGTGGCGGTGCGATGGGTTCCACCCAGCCACGTGCCCACAGGGTCAACAGCCCCGCCGCCTCAACCAGCGCCCGGCCATCTCGCGCGAGAAAGAGGCAGTTGCGGGTGGTGCCCGGGCGACGACCGGTACGGCCGAGGCGTTGCAGGAAGGAGCTGACCGTCGATGGGGAGTCGACCTGGATCACCCGGTCGAGGTCTCCGACATCGACGCCCAGCTCAAGGGTACTGGTGGAGACGATCACGCAGTCCCGCGCCTCCGCGAAGGCCGTCTCGGCGCGGCGACGCTCCTCCGTCGACAGTGACGAGTGCGAGAGGAAGACGGTCATGCCCCGGGCGCGAAGCAGCTGGCCGAGTTCCTCGACCGTCTGCCGGGTCTCGCAGAACACCAGCCGCTTCTCGCCGGCGTGCAGAGCGGCGATGACCGTGGCCGCGTTGTCGAGGGTGCCGACGTGGTCGAGCTCGACGTCACCGGGAGGCGTACCCCGTGCGGAGAGCTGAGCCGGCTGCTCGGGTGCGACGACCATCGCCGCCCGGATACCGTGCGCCGAGCCCTGAAGCCAGGCAAGCAACGCGGCCGGGTTGCCCACGGTCGCCGAGAGCCCGACCCGCTGCAAAGGGCGACCCACCAGATGAGCCAGCCGTTCCAGTACGGCGAGCAGGTGCCAGCCCCGGTCGTCGCCCGCGAACGCGTGTACCTCGTCGACCACCACGGCCTGCAGCCCCTCGAAGAAGAGCCGGTGGTCGACGTTCGCACTGACGAGCATCGACTCCAGCGACTCCGGTGTGGTCAGTAGAACATCGGGGCGTTCCCACAGCGTGGCCTTCCGTGCCGAGGCTCCAACGTCGCCGTGCCAGACCGCAACCTGCCGACCGAGCCACCCGACGTAACGCGCCAGCCGGGGCTCGAGGTTGTTGAGCAGTGCCTTGAGCGGGCAGACGTACAGCAGGGAGGTACCCGACCACTTCTCCGCGGTCATCCTGGTGAGTAAAGGAAAGACCGCCGCCTCCGTCTTGCCGGCGGCGGTCGGCGCGAGGAGAAGCGCGTCATCGCCACGCAGCAGCGGCGCGACGGCGGCCTCCTGTAGCGGACGGAGATCCCGCCAACCCAACGAGTTGACGACGTGGTGGAGCAGCACGGGGTCGAGCGTGGCCGTACTCATAGCTGAAGGTCGATGTCGCCTGCCGACAGGTAGTTGCGCTCGACCTCGGTCAGCTCGTTGGAGTGCAGCGTCAGCGCGTAATGCTGGCGCGGATCCCAGTCGAGGTGCTGGTCGACCCGGTCCAGGACGTCGGCGACCAGCTTCTTCAGGTAGACCCGCGGTGCGACGCCCACCTGGCCCCCCAGCTTGCCGGTCACCGCACGGGCCAGCTCGCTCAGGTACGCGTCGTCGACCCGCGCCACCCGTGGGCTGAGATAGAGGGACCGGACCTTCATGCCGAGCTCGACGAGGGCCGGGGCAGAGAAGCCGGGCAACCGGACCTGGGTGGCCCGGAGGTTGTCCCAGCGCGGTTCCGGACCGAAGTCGGTCGCCAGCCGCTGGGCCAACGGTGCCAGCCGCTGCACCCCCTGAGGACCGTCGTAGAACGCGGGCGTACCGGTGATGACGAGGAACAGGCCGGGAAAGCGGCCGGCGTAGATGTCGTCGACAAGCTGCCGTAGAGCGTTGAGGGCCTTGTCCCGCGCGTCGGACCGTACCCGTTGAAGTGTCTCGACCTCGTCAAGCACCAGGAGCAGGCCGGGATGGCCGCTGTCGCGCAGTACGGTCAGCAGGCCCTGCAGGAAGCTCAGCGCTCCGAAGTGGTCGAGGTCGCCCTTGACCCCGGCGAGCCGGCGCGCGGACGACGCGACGTGCGGCTGGCCACCGAGCCATGCCGCGAGAGCGTCGGCCGTCGCCATGTCCCCGGCCGCGCTTGCCGTACGGTAGCCGCGCAGCGCCGCCGCGAACCCCGGTGTCGTCCGGGAGATCGCCGCCAGCCGGGCTTCGAGCAGCTCCCCCACCGCGGTGTCCAGCCCCTCCGCGTCGTTCTCGGTCACCGTGCCGAGGCCCAGCACGTCCTCCTCCAGCGCGTAGATCCAGCCGTCCAGGATCGGCCGCAGCGCGCTCGGCGTGAACTGTTCGGTGGCGAGCTGCTCGACGAGGCGCCGGTACACCGTCTCCATCCGGTGCAGCGGCGTCTCGGTCTCGGAGACCTGCACCTCCGCCGTGGCCAACCCGCGCCGCTTGGCGCGCTCCGCCAGCCAGCGGGTGAAGAACGTCTTGCCGGCGCCGTACTCGCCGCGGATCGCCTTGAACACGCTGCCGCCCTTGGCGATGCGGTCGAGGTCCTCGTCGACGACCCGGACGAAGCGGTCCAGCCCGACCGCGAGGACGTCGAGTCCGTTGACCGGTACCGCACCCCGCCGCAGGGCGTCGATGATCTCCTTCCGGCGGCGTTCGGAGACGTCCGTGTTCATAGCTCGAACTGCTCCGCCAGCAGGTCGACATCCAGCTTCACGGTCTGGCCGTCCGGGTCGAGGGTGAGCACGGGGTAGCCCTCGACCTGCAACAGCCGCATCAGCTCGGTGACCGAGCCGCGGATGCGGTGCGCGGGGATCGTCGCGTGCGCCGCGAGCGTGTCCAACGTCGCCCTACCGTTGCCCGCGAGCAGGATGCCCAGCAGCGCAGCGACGCGCTCATCGGGCAGCGGCGCCCGGATACGGCGGCGGGTCCGGTAGGTCTCGCTGCGGAGCAGCTTCTCGACGAGCGCGGTCCGGCCCGGCTCGGGGGCCTCCAGCGGGGCCGGTTCGGCGTCAACGTCGAACAGCGCCTCCGACTGGGACGCCGGCCGGGTCGACGTACGCCTCGGTGACGCGGGTACCGGTGGCTCGTCGGCGACGAGCGGCTCCCGCCACCAGTCGGGGCTCGCCACCGGGGCACCCGCCCAGCCGGGTACGGCATCGTCGACTCCGGCGCTCAGCACCACCAACGGGATCACCGCCTCGGCCGGCGCGGCACCGCCGTGGTACCCGGCCTTGCGCGGCCCGTACCGCAGCTCCTCCCGCCAGGCAAGCACCACCCGGCCGCCCGCCTTGGCGACCCGCTGCCCGTGGACCAGCACCTCACCGTCCCCGGCCGGCGTGGCCGCCGGGCGCCAGCGGTTCTCGCTCGTGTCCTGCGGCCGGTGCACCGCCTCGGGCCCGCGGTCGACGACGTGGCCGTGGTCGGAGACGAGTACGACCACCCGGTCCTGCGCCAGGCTCAACAGGTCGCGCACGGCGATGACCGTCTCGTCGCTCCACACGATCGTGCCCGGATCGCTCCGGTCCAACGCGTCGTCGATGGTGTTCACCACCGCCGCGACGAGTCTCCTGCCCGGATCGGCGAGGGCGTTGGTGACCTCAGTGTCCAGCGCCGAACCGGCGCCGGCGCGCAGCGCGGCCTTGTGCAGCAGGAGCCCGTCCGGGAAGCGTTGGGCGAACGCGGCGCGCTCCTGCGCCTGCGTGCCGACGGAGATCCGTCCGGACAGCAGGCTGCACCGGCTGACCTCGGTGATCGTGGGCAGCGCCGCCAGTACGCCGACGCGGGGCGCCCCGCCCGGGGTCAGCTCCAGCCAGGAACCGTTGCGGGTCAAGGACTCCGCGAGCTCGGTGGCCGCCGCCGTACTCATGCCGTCCAGTACGAGCAGCAGGACCCGGCGGTCCCGGTCGAGGATCGGCTGCACCACGCGGTCGAGCACGTCCTCGACGCGGAGTAGCGCGCCAGGCTCGGCCTCCGCCGCCGTAGCCGCCGCGAGCAGCTCGGCGAACTGCTGGTCGTGCCGTGCGCGGCGGGCGTCAACGACCCGGTGCAGCAGCCGGTACGCCTCGGCCACCCGCGGATCCGGGTCGCCCGCGAAGACGTCGAGCCGGGCCCGGTCTACCCAGGCATCGATGCGCACCTGGCGCTGCACCGCCTCGTACAGGTTGGCGGGTACTTCACCGTCCACTGTGGACAGCCAGCGGAGCAGGCGTACGGCCATCCCCGCGGTCTTCACCCGTCCGGAGTCCGCCGCGCGGTGCTCGGCGACGGCTTCCAGGAGATCCTGTGCCCTGGCAACGGATCCCGGATCGGCCCGGTTGCCGGCCGGTACGGCGGACCGTACCGCCGCGGCGAGCGACCGCAGTCGCTGGGTGAGCCCGCTCGGCAGGATGACCGACCCGGCGAGCAGCTCGGTCACGTCGATCTCGGCGGCCAGCCGCTCGGCCCGGCGCAGCATCCGTTGGGCTTCCTGCGCGTCGGACTCGTGGACCCGGTCGAGCCACGCCTCGGCCGCCGTACGCAGCGCCGCCGCCTGGGCGTCGGTGACCCGACCGGCGCGCGGCTCCAGCCGTACCCGGCCGGCCACCGCGGCCGCGCTCCTGGCAACGGTCGCGGGAAAGAGCACCCCGGCCAGGAGTCCCAGCGGAAGGGCGTCCACGCCGTGCCCGCTGCGTACGGCCGCCATGATGGGTACGGCCGCCGGCCCGGCGACGTCCTTCAGGAAGGCCGACACCCCGTCGGCCACGTCCGCGCGCACCGCACGGAAACGCATCATGGCCGGTGCGTCCGTACTCCACTGGAGCAGGCCGGCGCTGTCGATCTGCTGCCGGTCGACGCCGAGCAGCTGCGCGGTAAGGCAGCGCAGCGCATGGTCGCGCGTCAGCACCTTCCCCGCCGGTCGCGGCCAGCCGCCCGGCGGGGCGAAGTCGTTGAGCGCGTCCGCCACCCACCGGCCGGTGCGCACGAGCGTCGGGTCGAGGTCCGTACCGCCGAACAGCTGCCGGACCAGCTCCCACGGGTCGATGCTGCGTACCGTGTGGTGGCTCAGGTGCGCGAGCAGCCCGTCGCCCAGCTCGGTGTCGCTCAGCTCGGTCAGCAGGACGAGCTTCTCGGTCCCGCTACGGTCGTGCAGGGCGGCTCGGGCGGCGAGCGGTGTCGGGCACGGCACCACCCGGACGGCGGTACCCCCGAACCGCAGCACCGGCTCGTCTGTCCACTGTGGACGGGCGTGCAGCGCGATCGCGGTGCTGGAGCCGTTCTCGGCCAGCCACGCCTCGACCTTGCGCCGCACCGCGTTCGCCTGGTCCCCGCTCACCGCGGCTCCCACGTCACGCGGACGGTACGTCCAGCGGCCACCTCGGCCCGGATCGCCTCGACGACCGGCGACAGCTCGGCCTCGCTCCGGACATCCTCCTGCCGAGCCTGCACCGGAACTACCGGCGGGTGGACCACCGGCGGCTCGACGATCGGCGGCTCGACGATCGGGTCGACGATCGCCGGCGGCGGCTCCGCCAGCAGGGCGGTCACCTTGTCGGTCGCCGTACGCAGCGCCGCGACGAGATCCTCGGCGTGCTGGTCATTCCGTGCCGACGTACGCAGCCGGTCGATTGCCGCCCTGAACCGGTCGTCGGCCGCCGCCCGGCCCACCGCCGCTTCAAGAAGTGACCACGGCGTGCCGTCCAGCGCCGTACCCACTTCAGGCGCCTTCTTGTAGGCGACGCTCGCCGCCGTGAAGTCGATGTCCCCGACATCGGCCTGCGCGACGACATCGACGAGCACCACATCGTCGCGTTCCGCGGCCACCCGCTTCAACAGGGACGCCACCCGACGGGCCGTCGCGAGCCGTCCCTGCCCTGGGGTCAGCCCCAGCACGTCGGCATGCCCGGTCAGCTTGGTCACCAACGCATCCGCGTACGGCGCGTACTGCCCGGCCGCCGCGCGCATCGTCCCGGCCAGCTCCCCGAGCGTCGCCGGGCTGCGCCACTCCGGCAACGGCTTGCCGAACAACGGTTTCCCGTGCACGATCGCGGCGCGCCACGACTCCTCGGACGGCATCGGCGGGTGCTTCAACACGAGCTGGTCGGTGATGCCGAGGACCGAGCTGATCTCCACCTTGGTCCCGTGCTGGTACCAGGCGAGCTGCTGGTCGAGCGCGAAGACGGCGACGATGAGGTGCTTGAGATCCCGGTCGAAGCCGTGCGCTCCCGGCCTGTCGATGAGCTCGAGCAGCAGGCTCACCGGGAACTCGTCGGTCCTCCCCTCGGCCGCGGCCTCCTTCAGGAAGAACTGGCTCCACCAGCAGTTGCTCGTGGTGAGGACATACCGGTGCTCGATAAGCTCGCCCAGGCGCAGCGGGTTGCAGATGCGCTGCACGGTGCGGCGGTCGTTGGTGTCCACGACCGTACCGCGGGTCTCGTCGGCCGCCGCGCGCTGCGCGTAGTGCAGCACCTTCGCCAGGTCGCCCCGCGTCACCGGTCGCTCGTCGTCGGGCAGGTGCGGCTTGCCGGGGTACGCCCACTCGAGCAGCTCGCCGGTGAGGTTCTCGAAGGCGGTCCGGAGCGTACCGCCACGCGGGTCGCCCAGCCGTAGCCCGTGCGCCAGCGTGTGCAGGACCCCGATCGAGTCCTCCTCCACGTCGGCCGGCTCGGGCTTGGCCGCCCCGTACGCCTGCTTGAGCGCCGCGAGGAGCGATGCCCGTACCTGCTGCCGGCGCTGTTGCAGGTAGACCTTGCCCTGCTGCCGGTCGGCGACCGACCAGTCCGCCGCAAGCGTGTTGAGCCGTTCCCCGTTCCCGTGGTCACCGAGCAGATAGTTGATCTTCGCGAGCTGGGCGACCCGGGTCATCATGTCGTCGGTGAGGAACAGCGGCAGCCAGAAGACGGTACGGGAGTCGTTGTCCTGCAAGGCTTCTATCCGCGCCCGGTCGCTCGCCCGGGTGATCCCCTGGCTGTCGAACGGGTAGTCCACGATGACGCGCCAGGTCTCACCCGAGGCGAGTACCGCCGAGTCGGGCAGCGCGTCCCGGTCCCGTACGTTGCCGAACCGCACATGTACGCTGTGCCGCCGGCCCCGCCAGTCGCGCTGGTGCGGCAGGTCGCCGAACGTACCCTCGGTCTCGGCCAGCCCCAGCTCGCCCGCGACCATCTCCCGGACGATCCGCTGTAGCGACCCGCTCATGGTCTCGTTGTTGGGTACCAGGTCGAGCAGCCGGTCATAGTCCACACTGGACAGTTTCATCGTGATGACCGGATCGGGGCCCTCGCCGACATGCAGCTCCCCCGCGTCCGCGGCGAGCTTGCGCATCCGGTCGAGCACGATCTGGTTCTCGTACCCTGGGATCGGTGAGGTGATCGAACCGAAGTTGAGCGCGTGCAGCTTGGCGGCGGTGAGGTTGCGCAGCGCCGGTACCTCGGGCACCAGGGCGCTCAACAGCAGCGTCTTGATGAGCTTGTCGTCGAGCCCGAACCCTTCGTGCGTACCGGCTTCAGCCTCGCCGATGCCGTGCCGCGCGAGCAGCAGCGGCCGCAGCTTCTGCTGGTAGGTGCCCCGCGCGTCCTGGAACAGCTGCTTCAGCTTGGGCCGGTCGGGCAGCTCACCGTGCAGCACGAGCGGCTCGAAGAGCGCCGCGACCCCGATGAGGTCGTTGACCCGCAACGCATCGCGGCGGTCGGACAGCAGCTCGGTCATCACCTTCAGGGCGGTGCGCTCGCGCTGCAGCGCCTGGGACAGCGCGACGAGCGTGGCGACCAGCGCGGGCGAGAACGGGTACAGCTTGCGGAAGGCGGACGCGTCCGAACCGATGCCGGCGTCGCCGTACTGCGCACCCAGAAGCAGCGCGTCCCACACCTGCCGGTCGCCCCGTACGGCCGCGAAAGCGTCGTCGATGACCTGGCGGGCCCGGTCGTCCTTGGGCCGCAGCAACCGTTTCTCGGTGATCTCCGGCAGGTTGGTGTCGGCCAGGACGATCTCGCCCAGCCGCCCCTGCACGCTGCGCATCACGTGCGCGAGCGCCTCCCGTTCCGTGCCACCGACCTGCGGGCCGAGGAAGTCCTCCAGGTTACGCTGCCGGGCCACGAACGAGATGACCGGCAACGGGCGCGCCGCGTCGGACGACTCGACGAGCTTGTTGAGCTTGGCGCCCTCGGTGTTGACGAACGTATGGTCGGCCAGCTTGGTGGACAGCCACAGGACCAGCTCGTCGAGGAAGAGCACCATCGCGTCGTACCCGAGATCCTTGGCGTGCCGGGTGATGACGGCCAGGCCGGTGTCGAAGTCGAGGTACTCGCCGCTACGTACCGCTCCGGTGAAGAACGCGGCGGTCAGCGCGCGACACCAGCTCGTCGCGCTGCTTGGTCCCGGGCGGCGCGGCGGCCGCCGCCGCGTAGGTGTCGGCCGTCCAGCCCGCCGCCCGCGCACGCAGCGCGGCCAGGCCGGCGCCCGAGCCGCCCGGCACGGCGCCGCCTTCGCTCAACGCCGCGAAGAACCGGTCGTCGCCCATCCGCTCGCGCAGCCGCGCCGCGTCGTCCAGCAGCGCGTCGGACCGGTGTACGGCCGGCGCCGACGCCTCCGGATGCAGCGCGGTGATCTGGTTGAGGTACCCCTCCAGGACCGCCTGCTCCACCGACTGCGCATCGAGCATGTGGAACGTCAACGTGAGGATCTTCTTGCCAGCCAACCACGGGTCGGCCGCCGCGACCGGCTCGGACAGGTTGCGTACCGCCCGCGCCTCCGGGTTGTGCCGCAGGATCTCCCGCAGCACCGCCATGAAGTGCGACTTACCCGAGCCGAACGACCCGTGCAGGAACTTCGCCTGAGACCGCCCACCCGGCACCAGCGCGTGCCCGACCATCTCCAGCGCCTCGGCGAAGTTGCGCCTGAGCTGGTCGGTCACCACGTAGTGCCGCAGGTCGGCGCCCTCGGACGCGCGTACCACGAAGTCCGCGTCGCCGACCGACTCCGGTATCTCGATGAGCTCCCGCAGCAGCGTCATCTCAGCTCCTCACCCAGGACATGGAAGCCAGTGGGCTGGGCCAGATAGTGTCGGGTACCCCGACGGACAAGGTTGCCACGCACCGACACCTGGCGATATGTCTCGTGTGCGCGCATCGCCTGGTCGTAGTGCTGGTCCTCCAGAGTGACCCACACGCGGCGCAGCGTCTCCGACTCGTCCACCTGGCCCACAATGGTGATCTCACCAGATGTTCCGGTCTCGCGATGCAGCCGGATCACGTGGCCCGTCACGAGCACGTCATCCTCCGGCGAGCGCGCTCGCAGCTCCGTCGCTGCCTGCTGCAGCACGGGCAGGTGGTCCCGGCGGAACCGGATCGGAGACAGGTCCATGCGGGCAACGTCCGGGGCGGGCCGGGACGCTGCCAGGACTAGCGCAAGCTCGAAGGGATGCCGGCCGGTACCGCCCAACCCGGCCAGCGCCTCACAAAGGTTGGCGCTGACTCCCTGATCGAGCCCTCGATTGAACGGCTCGAGCCCGTCGGACGTCAACAGCGCCGCATCTGCCGCGTCACGCGCGGCCAACACCGCCTGATGGATGCGTACCGACACCTGCCGCTCGACCGGAACCGTCTCGACCGGTTCTTTGCCCGGATCGTCAAAGATCGACGGTTGCTCGGCCGACAGGCGCGGAGGGATCGGTGTATATACGGAAAGCACGTAGCTGCCCTCACCGCCGGGACCGATCCGCACCGTCCGCAGGAAGTCGGACAGACCCTGCGGCTTGCGGGCCGGCTGCACCGGACGGGGCTCGGTGGCGAAGACCGTGTAAGCCGCCGCGCTGACCAGTCCTCGCAGGCTCTCCAACGCCAGCAGGCCGTCATCAATGCTAATCATTCCCGGCGGCTGATCGGGCGGGAAGAGCCGAACCGTGTGTACGTCCATCGACGTGTCCGACAGCCCTTGCAGGATCTCAAGCTCTGAACGACCTTCGGCGGCAGCCAGAACCTCGACCGCGTCCCGGATCCGAGCGGCGTAGTCCCGCAGGGTCGGATCGAGGGGCTGGCGTATTTCGAACTCATCGTCTTCGAAGGGCAGGGTCCAGATGGCCGACGCGCCGTCTTTGCCCGCAAGGCGCCAGCCGCGCGAGCGCAGATAGATCGAGAGTTCTGTGGGCGTCCGAGCGCCGAGAGCGTCCGGATCGACGATGCGGACCTTGATCATATGGCTGACTACGGCGGTGGTCATGGCAGCTCCTCCACACCCCGCAACGTGCGCAGCGTTGCGCGATCCGCCCCCAGGATCGACAGCTCCGTATCGATCAGACCGCTGAAGAACTCGGCCGGCGATCCCGGGAAGCCCGGCCGATGCTCGGCATACCACTGGTGCAGCCACGGCTCAAGCTCCGCGATCCCCGCCAGCAAAGGCAACAGCCGCTGCGCGGGCCACGCGGCGTTGTTCTTCCGATCCAGGTAGACGGTAGCCAGAGCCTGAGCCTGCGCCAGGTGGTCCCACCCGGCCCAGCCGAGCAGTTCCGTGCCGTCGGTGTCACGGCCCATCCGTGGGTACGAGATGAAGCGCTCCTTCGGCACATCCAGCTTTCCCCGCGCCCGCCAGTAGGACGGCCGGGCAAAGTCGGCCGAGGTGTATTTCGGGGGTACGGGGATGTCCAGCTTCACCTTCTCGCTTGTCCTCCCGGCGCTGCAGCCGCCACGTGCGCTCCCACTGCGCCCGCTTGCGCAGCCCGTCCGGCTTGTACTGGTCGGCCGGCAGGAACGGTACGTGCTCGTCCGCGACCAGCTTCGCCAGCGTCTTCGTGAGGTCGTGCTCGGCCGTACCCACCCACAGGTCCAGTACGGACCGGAACTCCTCGTCATGCCGCAACCGGTCGGAGATCTGGGCTACGGAAAGCGGAGTTGGCGCAGCGTCCCAGACTTCCGGAGCCTCCAGCCGGTCGAGGAGCCAGCCCCGCAGCGCGGTCTGCTGCATCGCGTCCCAGCCCTCGGTGGACCAGCGGCGCTTGCACTCGGGCCGCTCGATGAGCGCGATGTTCCGGTCGGACTCGATCGTCTGGATACGACGCTCCACTGTGGACCGATAGTCGTCCGACCAGTGCGCGGGGAGTTCGGTGATCGGCGTCGAACCGTGCCGCGCGAACCACTGCGTCTCCGCCTCAGCGGCGGCCATCTTGCGGGCGAGCACGATCTCGAACGCGCGCTCGCCGAGCTTCAGCTCCGGCGCCTCCTTGGCGATGATCGCCTCATCCGTCAGCTTGTAGAGGCTGTACGTCTCCCAGTCCAGTTCCTCCTGCAGCGCAATCATCCGCGCCCGTACTGACTCGTACTCCTGCCGGGCTGCCGCGAGCCGCTCACGTGTCGGAACACCAGAGGCGGCCAGCGCCGCCGGGGTCAAGCTGGCGAGCCGCTGCGCCAGCTGGTCAATCTCCCGGCTCAGCTCAAACGGAACCTGTTCCGGGAGAGGAAACTGTTCCACCTTCGTGCCAGCAAAATCGTAGAACTCAAACCAGGGCTCAGGACTCCATCGGTTTCCGCCGCCACTTGTATTCGCTGTTCCGGTCTTTGCTTGGCTGACCTGCTTCAACCAAAAGCATGCAGTTGAACTGTTGAGGACCTCCAGGAGCTGAAGGTATTCATGCTGCGATGCAGCCTCGGTTAACTTGATCACCGGCGCCGACTGCTTAAAGACATTTCCACCCCGATCCAACGCGAAATGGTTGTGCGTTGTCACGGATGCAAATACAATTGCAAGAGGCGTCCGATATCGGGAAGGCACCCATCTATACCAGGTCCACCACGGATCGTCCGACTGCACACGAGTGGCGCCACCAAAGCCCGTCGTTGAACCGAGCGTTCTTCGGAGCCCCCACAAGTGCCGACCCCACCCGGACGCAATCTCATATGGCAGCGGACTCAGATCGGATCGGTAGGGCACTAGTGCGCTGGTCTCAGAATTCTCACTCCAGTCTCGAACTACTTCCCCAGACACCAACGGACGATAGAGAGAATGATCGAAACGGCGTCGACCGAAGAACCCTCGTGAGGCGAAGAATGCATCGTCCTGTCCCGGAAAGCTGGCGAACCCGATCCCGCCATCAACCAGCGAGGCAAGCCGTCTAGGGCAGGCGTCGAGCTCCCTCATTAGGCCATCGGCTCCGCCGCCGCTGAGGCTCCATGGGTGTCTTGCGAGCTGCTCGCGTTGCAAGTCTGCGGCGCTGACCCATTGGGATTCTGAGCCGGGACGATCGATCTGATCAAGGATCGCAGACCAAAAAGCGCCCTTGGCCGGATCAGCAGGCTGGCTTGGTTCGCCACGTACACCGAGGATCGTTCGAATCGGGCCGCTATAACGCGTGCTCACCAGTCGGTTCCGGCCGACCAGAATTACTGTAGGGGTGCCGTGTCCAGGTATGTAAGCGCCCGACCCATCGACAACCTCGGCCAATTCAACCCGACTGGCAAAGAAGTCGTTAATGAGCTTCTTGCCGAACTCGCGCTTCATAAAACCATTCGCCGTGATTTGGCCGACCCAGCCAGCGCTCCCTCCATCGTGGTCACCGCGGCAAGCCAGCTCAAAGAACCGCTGAGCGAACGGCACAGTCATCTGATACTTGCCGGAACATGCCCAGTATTGCTTCATCTTCCGGTACTTCTCGTTCAGGGCCTTGTCCTTGACTGTGATGTAAGGCGGGTTGCCGACCACGACCGTATACTGGCCCGACTCTAAATAGTCCGCGAGCAGGTCACCGTCTTCGGTCGCGTAGGCGAATGCCGAGCGCCCCTCGGCCAGCGCCACGAGATCGCCCTGGTGGCTCGACTTCGAGCCCCATTCCAGCAGAGAGTCACCGGTTGCTACTCGCAGCGGGAACTTTGGTGCGCGCTCCAGAGAAGAGAGCCCACACCCCTTCAGTGCCGCAACCATCAACCGGAACCGGGCGATCGCCACCGCGAACGGGTTGATGTCTACACCGGTCACCTGACCGAGTGCCCGCTGCGCAAGCTCACGGACGTCCGTGTCGGGCTCCCGATCCTTCCACATCCGTACCAGCCGGTGGAACGCGCCAAGCAAGAAGTGCCCCGAGCCGCACGTCGGGTCGATGACTGACGTGTTAGCGAGGCCGAATTCCCGTACCGCCGGCTCGAAGGTTCGGTCGAGGATGAACTCCTCAACGAAGTGGGGGGTCTGAAGCAACGCATACGTACTCCGCGCGTGCTGCGACAGGTCCTGGTACAGGTCTCCGAGGAACCGCGTTTCCAGCTCCGCCGAGTACAACGACACCAGACCCGGACCGCGCCGGAAGAAGTGGGACAGCGCCTCGGCTGCCTCGCCCGAGATGTCGAAGCGCCACAACGGGTTGTGCTCATCGAAGAGCTTCCCGGTCGCTCGCATCTCGGCGAGGTACGAGAACGCGGTGCGCAGCCAGTGGCGATCGTTGTGGGTCGGGTTGGCGATGAGGTACGCCTGCCGGTTCTGTACCGCCCGCTCCACGGGCGCCGCCGGCTCCGGCCCACCGACCCACAGCTTCTCGACGAGCGAGTTGTCTTCACAGAAGCGGACGAACACGCAGCCCAGTACCCAGGCCACCGCCGCCTGGTCAAGCACGTCCTCCAGCCAGCTCTCGAAGCTCGCGCCCACGCGGCCGGCGCGCTTCGCCCCCGCGTACTCCTCCCGCAGTGACGACAGCAACTCACCAGCGACCGCGACCTGACCGCGCAGATCTTCTACCAGGTTCTTGACCTGTCCCTGCAACGCCTTCAGCTCGATGACGCCGGACTGGGCGGGCGCGGATCGGGTCATCGCGGGGTGGTCCTTCCCAGGGGTGGCGTGATCCAGGAGTCGGGCAGCCGCAGCGACTGGCCGGCCGCCTGCCAGATAACCGGAAGGCGCGTACCCGCTGGGATTGATCTTCCCCATCGCGGCAAATCCGGGCGCACGTGCCGTCCCTTCTCGGGGCAGTTTCTAGCAGCGGCTATATGTTAGTCGCCCCGCGCAGGGTGGCGACCACGAAGCGACGCCGATGGGCTCCACTTCCCGGGCCGCATGGACGCGGATCAGTGCTTACACGCCTTGTGGTCCCAGCACCTGACGTCCGTCGAGCCGTGCCCCGCACGGAAAGGTGGGAACCCGGCCCATCCGACCAGAGTCCTTAAAGAAGCGCCATTGACCAGGATGCCCAGCTGCCCGATTGAGTTAGGGAAGATCGAACTCCCCGTTCTTGACGGCGCCAAGGAACTGCATCCAGGCCGCCCGCGAGTACACCAGCACCGCTCCGTCCCGGTGATGGCTATGCCGCACCGCCATGCCGCTGCCGTCGGTGAGGGGGCCAGCCTCAACGCAAGACCCGCCGTTGTCGGCGCTCCTGGTGCTGATGTGCCAGGCGACACCCGCCAGCTCGGCCGCGTCCGGCGCTTCCGGCAACCCAGCCATCCCGTTCACCACGATTCCTCTGCTATCGCCGAGATCATGCCGGCGGACTCCTGCGGTTCCAGCGAAACTGCTCTGAGTTGATCGTACGCTTCGGCGAAGGCGCGGGTTCCTGGCGCTTCGACGTACAGCGACCCGGCCAAGGTCTCCACGTAGGCCACGTCAGGGTAGGGCTCCGGCATCTCAAAGATGATGAAGCTGCCGCCGTGCCCGGCGTGCGGCCCAACGGTCATCGGCAACACCCGCACCTCGATCGACGGCCACGACCCAATCGCCGCCAGGCGCTGCAACTGCTCGCGCATCACGGTCGCCTCGCCCACCGGGCGCCGTAGCACCCACTCCTCGAGGATGGCGGTCATCTTGGCGGGCGTGTCGCCGTCGAGTACCTGCTGCCGCGTCATGCGCAGTTCCACCCAGCGGGCAACCTGCTCGTCGGACGCGGTGCTGCCTTCGGCTGCCCGGATGACGGTCTCGGCGTAGGCCCGGGTCTGCATGATCCCCGGCACGACCATGGCGTTGTACGAGGAGATCCGCTCCGCCCTGGCTTCCAGCCACGGCACCTCGACGAACTGCCGGTCGACGTCCTTGGCATAGCCGTCCCACCACCCGGTCCTCCAGACCTCCTCCGACAGCCGGAACAGCTGCTCCCGTTCCCGCGGCTCATGGATGCGGTAGAAGTCGAGCAGCGCCAGCAGGTCCCCGCGGCGAATCGGGTACACGCCGCTCTCGAACCGGCTGACGGTCGAGGAATCGCGCTGCAAATACTCAGCGGCATCCTTCAAGGTCAGCCCGCCGGCCTCCCGGCGTTCGCGGAGCTGCTGGCCCAGCCACTGCGCCCTGAGCGTCGGGCCTCGCGCGGCGCCCATGCCCTGCACCTCCTTGACGACCAGCCGGCTGAACCCTGGCCAGCATCGGGCTACCCGGACATGCCTAGCCGACTCTTCGACTTCCGGAAGCCTAGCTGCTCACAACTCAGCAAGGAACAGGTGGCGACCTAGGCACGAACGGAATTTGCTAGAGGGCCACATCCACAACTTGTGCACCCACCACACGTGTGTCACCCTGAAGCCAGCCGCCAGGAACCGAACCACTGCTCCTCAAGCCGGATACCCCCGGCCAGCACGAGCGGAGGCAGGCTCCATGCACCAGCCCATCCGGACACTTCTCGGTTCCGCCCTCCACCGCACCAACGTCGAGCTGTATCAACGCCACGACGAGGCCCAGGACGGCAGCGGCCGGTGCGTCACCTGCCGGCAGCCAACCCCATGCCTGCCACGGCGACACGCCGCCGCGGTCATCCTGGCCGCCGGCGAACCTCCCCAGGCGTACGACCGGCAGGCGCCACCTGCCCACCACCCCGGCCGTATTCCGCCGCCAGTGCCCGACCCATGTCGGCCGAGATATCCGCCGCCGTCCAGCCATCCGCCGCTCGCCACGTCCGGCGTCACCGGCTACGCCGTCAGCAGCCGCGACTTCCGCCGCCCCGATGCCCCAACGGACACGGGCGGTGACTGGCCATGGGCACCGGCACCGATTCCTACGCCGCGGCTCCGAGGGTAGGAGCACCACCATCTTCGAGCAACATCCCGACCCGAAGGAGGTAGACCCGTGACAACCTTGCGTTTCTTGGGCAAGCAGTCGCATCCCACCGATTCCCCGACGTTGTACGCCACTGACCACGGCGGCTTTGTGGTACAGGGCTACGTCGTTGACGACCCGGCGTTGCTGGCCACCCTGCACTTGCCCGACGACGAGACGGTCGTCGAGGTGCCTCCCGGTCTCATGGCCTTTCTGTCCAAGGACGGACTCGACGGCGAGATCACGAACCCCGTGCCCCCGATCGTCGGTGTCCTGGAGAACGGCAACTACATTGTCCGGGGCAAGCGGATACCCGACCCCGACACCCTCAACCAGATGCACATCCCTGACGGCGAGACGTGCGTGGCAGTCGAACGGTCGGCCATGGCGGCGCTCGTAGGAGGCTAGCTTTGGAGCTCATCAGCGGGGAGGAGCGCGACCGGTACTTCAGCGGCTTCCAGCGTGAGGCCCTGCACCTGGAGATGCGCGATGCCTACGGCACCCAGGCGGAACTGCCGCATCTGGCCAAATGGCTGGCCGGCGACGCAGACCACGACACCGCGTGGCTCAACCCGTGGCTGGACACGCTCCGGGCCGGCACGGCAGCCGGGAAGTCTTCCCGGCGGCTGCGGATCATCTCTGAGCCGGTCAGCGACTACATCCGCTGGGAGCATCACGACACCCACCTGCTGGTCGATGCCGGGGAAGACATTCGCTGGCTTCCCCGGCGCCTGGTGTCGGCGCTGGCCTTTCCCGGCAACGACTTCTGGTTGTTCGATGAGCAGACGGTGGTGTTCACCGTCTTTGCCGGCAGCGGCCTGGTGGTCGAGCGCCAACGCAGCAGCGACCCGGCGGTCATCCAGCTCTGCAAGTCGTCCTTTGAAGCCGCCTGGCCGCTGTCCATCCCCCACCGCGAGTACACCGTGACCTAAGAGTTACCCCCTTGTCCGCGCCAGCCCAGCAAGCCCGCGAGGTACTCGGCGCCCGCCTTCGTGAGATCCGTTTAGATGCCGGACTCACCGGGCGGGCGCTGGCTGGTCTGGCCGGCTGGCACTTCACCAAGGTCTCCAAGCTCGAACACGCCGCCACCAGTCCCTCCGAGACGGATATCCGCGTCTGGTGCCACTACTGCAACGCCGAGGACCAGGTCGTCGACCTCATCGCCGCGCAGCGCAACATCGAGTCGATGTACCGCGAGTGGCGGCGGCGGATGCGCGCCGGCCTCAAGCCGCTGCAAGAGTCGTCAATCCCCCTCTACGAACGCACCACCCTGTTCCGCGTCTACGAGCACACCGTCTTCCCCGGGCTGTTCCACACCGCCGACTACGCCGCGGCGCTGTTGTCATACTGGGTCGAGGTGCTGCCCATCCCCAACGACGTCGATGCCGCCGTGGCCGCACGGCTGGAGCGCCAGAAGGTGTTACACCAGCGGGGCAAACGCTTTGTGTTCCTGCTGGCGGAGCAGGTGCTGCGGACGCGGGTCGGGTCTACAGAAGTCATGGCCGGCCAGCTCGACCGCACGCTGGCCACGCTCACGTTACCCAAGGTGTCTGTTGGGATCATCCCGGCAGCCGCCGAACGCTCCGCCTGGTCGCAAGTCGCCTTCTGGATCTTCGACGACAACCAGGTGAATGTCGATACCGTCTCGGCCGGGCTGGAGATCACGCAGCCGCATGAGATTGCCTTGTACGGCAAGACCTTCGACCAGCTCAAACAATCCGCGGTGTTTGGGGGCGATGCCCGCTCCCTCATCCACCGCGCCCAGGCTGAACTCTCGGTCGGCACCAGTTACTGCAATCCCTTGCAACATCATTGCCCGTCATGACGCCGTTTCATTAACGTCACCGCCAAGCGTTGGCGTCCACGGGGATTCGCTCGGGCACACAGGTCGTCGGGTTCTTTCCTGGCGGTTGGATTCCGGCCTCCTGCCGGGCTCCTTCCGGGCCGCCAACGCCGCGCTTGGGAACAACAACCACCGGAACGGCGGCTGGCGGTGCTGGTCGGCAAACCTATGCGCTGCCTGGGCACTGCCCTTCCGGTGTCCCCAAGCTCCCGGCCGGGCGTGAGAATCGAGGACTCCCGCCCGGCCGGGCTCAGCCCAGAACACACACGGCAAAGAGGTCGCCATACTCGCGCGGCAACAACGTGTCCCCGGTCAGTCCAGCCAGCTTCCAGCACGACGGGCGTCCACTGTGGAGAGTCCAATATGAGCGAGCCGCTCGTTGAGCCTGATGACCGGACCGAGGAAGAGACAGCGACCGTCTTCCGCCAGGTCATGGCTTCTATTACCGAACAAGCCTGCGCGACGGGCCGCGAAGGCGACGTCATGGCAGCGCTGTTCCCACTGTTCCTCGACAACGTGGGGGATAACGACGGCGAAGACCTGGGGCTGTGATGGTCACTCGTCTCGCCACCGCGAGTAAGCCAGTGCCGCCGCAGCCGTTCCAACTAAGCGAATCCACTTGACAATTGCAGCGGGCGCGACTGCCCGCCTTTCACGAAGGAACCAGCCGCATGCGAGCGCACGAGAGCACCGACTTAGGACTTGGCCGGGCGCATCCCGCCCGCATCTACAACTACTGGCTGGGCGGCAAGGACAATTACAAGGTGGTGCTGGTCCACGCCCGCGCGCTGTTAACCAGCACGCCCGAAGGCAGCACCGACTACCTCGACGCTGACCTGCGCGACGTCGGGGACATCCTCGAACGGGCCGGGCAGACGCTGGACTTTGGCCGTCCGGTGGCGGTGACGCTTATCGCCATCCTGCACCTGGTGCCCGATGACGATGCCGTCCACCGCATCCTCACGGAGCTGACCGCCCCGCTGTGTCCGGGTAGTGCCCTGGCCCTGTCGGTGGTGACGGGCGATTCCGACCCGCTGGGAGCACGGGCGGCGCAAGAGGCCGCCGCCAAGCACGGCTTGACGGTGACGCTGCGCTCCAAGGCCGAGGCCGAAGCGATGTTCACCGGCCTCTACCTGACCGAGCCGGGCGTCACGCTGGTACACCGCTGGCACCCGAAGCCGGGCGACCCGCAGCTGGCCGACAGCGACGTGCATGTCTGGGGCGGGGTGGCGGTGAAGCCGGCGGCTGCTGGCAGCGTCCCGCTCCAGGCCGCCAACGCTTACGACCAGGAAGCGCGCGAGTGGCCACCCGCCGAACTGGCTGGATGAGGATCGGGTCATCGCGGGGTGGTCCTCTCCAGGGTGGGGGTGATCCAGGAGTCCGGCAGCCGCAGCGACTGGCTGGCCGGGGAGGTGAGAGGCAGCGGTACGTCGTCGAGCATCGCAGGTTCGGGACGGCGCGCCGGTACGAGTATCAGTCGTGCGGCCGGGCGCGGTCGGCTCGTGTCGGCCAGCTCCTGGAGGAGCTTCATCTGGCCGTACCGGGCCAGTGGCGCCGCCTCGGTGATGAGCACCGGCCCGCCGGCCGCTTCGATGGCCTTCCGTACGGCCGGCAGCACGTCGTGCGCGACCAGTTCGGCGAGGCTGCGGAAGTCCGGGTCGGTCGACGGGCCGTTGTCGGCCGCGACGATCGCGTCCCACGGGAAGTCCAGTGCGCGGAGGCGTTCCAGCAGGATCGCGGTGACGTCGACCTCGGCCAGGCGGAGCCGGGACAGCAGCGCGCGGCGGGCCCCGGCGAGTTGCCGGAACGACACGAGGATCGCGAGGAAACCGTTGCGCCGTAAGGTTTCCGCGAGCCGTCCGTCCACTTCGGACGCTTCGGGCGCACCACCGAGCGAGGCGAGAGAGGGACCGGTACGCGTGCCCGTGACCGAGGGCCGCGAACGCGGCGCGTAGATCTGCGCGGCGGCGTCCCAGAACAGGGGCACGTCACAGGCGGACAGCAGCGTGTCGAGGTCGGGGCGACGTGGGAGCGACGCGGCTCGGGGGAACCGGGCCCGTACCCTCGCCTGCACCTGGTCCGCGGCCAGCCGCTGGCCGACCAGGCTGCCCACCGCGAGCCGCAGGGCCCGGTCCTCGTCCATGCCGACCGGGTAGATCTGGCCCTGCGCGTTGACGTCCGCGCTGTCGCCGCTTGCGGCGGCGGCGAGCTGCAGCAGCCGCTGGTCGGTGAGCAACGGCATGGCCTCGGGTGGTACCACGGTCCGCAGCTCCTCGACCGCGCGCCCCCGCGTCGGCAGCGGGTCGGCGGCGGCGAGCTGGGCGGCCAGCTTGCCCAGGCGTACCGCGTAGTCCAGCCGCTGCGCCGCCGTGGTCACCGCCGTCGGGTCGTCGGGCTCGCGTCCCACCAGGACAGTCCCAGCGGTACGGAGCCGGTAGATCGCCAGCCGCGCGTCCCCGCCCCGCGACAGCTCGGCCTCGACGGCCGCTCGCACCACGCCGATCGACTGCGGCAACCGCCTCGGCTCGGTCGTGTACGAGCCCCGAGCCGCGATCAGCGCCTCGGCCAGCTCCTCGGCCGACATCACGCTGCCCCGCGTATCGAGCAGCGCGACGACCTCGTGCCGTACCTGCGTCACCGCGTCGTTGGTCAGCCATGCCTTCGCGGCCTTACGAAGCAGGTTGGAGATCTGCGGCTGGCCCTGCCCCGAGCCCCGTGCGGCCTCGGACTGGGCCGGCCAGCACAGGAAACCGCCGTCCAGCGCCGGTTTCTGCCCGAGCAGCACCTCCAGCGTCTCCCGCTCCTTGGCCGGGCGCTCGGGAAGCAGCGCGGCGCACACCGCCTCGATCCCGTGCGGGAGCGGCCGGTCCACGGGCGCCTGCTGCTCCGGCGCGGCCAGCCGTGGTCGCAGGGACCGGGCCAGTGTGAGGATTTCCTTGCGCGTGGCGTCGGGTACGCCCTTGGCGCGCGTCAGCGCCGAGGGCTCGTAGTCGAGCAGCTCGCCGACCGTGTGCACGCCCAGCCGTTCCAAAGCCGAACGCGCCCGCGCGGTCAGCCCGGTGGACTCCAGCGGGGAGTCGCGGGTCAGCTCCCGTCCGGCCGGTCCGGCGGTCACCGGCTCGGGGATGTCGATGAAGATGGCCCGCCAGGCGTCGGTCATCTCCTCGGAGGTAGCGAACCGGGCGGCCGAGTCCCGCGCCAGCGCACGGCCGAAGAAGTCGATCAGCCGGTCGGCGACCGCCGGGTCGAAGGCCGACGGCTCGAGCGTGACCTCGTCGCTGATCGCGGCCGGGTTCGCGTTCTCTCCCCAGCGCGGCAGGGTGCCGGTGGCCATCTCGTAGAGGGTCACGGCCGCCGCGAACCGTTCGGCCGCGGCGTCGTAACGCATCCGCCGGGGCGGGCCGAGGAAAGGATCCAGATACGGTACGGTCCCCGCGGTCAGTTGGTCAGCGGGCGCCTCGGCGAGCGAGAAGTCGAAGACGCACAGGTGCGGCTGCTTGTCCTTGGGCCGGGGACGGGCCGCGAGGTTGGCCGGCTTGATGTCCCGGTGCCAGACCCCGTGGCCGTCGAGCAGCGTGACGATGTCCAGCAGGTCCTTGCCGTACCGCTCCAGCAGTTCCAGCGCCAGCCTGCCGTCCTGGAGGTCTTCGGCCAACGTACGGGCACCGGCGCTCTCCAGCAGCAACGCGGTTCGCTCGCCCACGGTCACCGGCCCCTGCACGAGCGCCGCCACCTGCCAGTGCCCCAGCTTCGCCAGTACGCCCGCCTCGGCCGCCAGCCGTTCGGCGTGCTGCTCGTCCCGGGCCACCTTGAGCACCAGCTCGCGGTCGTCATCCGTACGGACGAGCAGTGCCGTGGCGGTGGCCCCGGAGCCCAGCCGCCGTACCACCGTCAGCCCGCCGTCGAGCCGGTCACCCTTGTGCGCCTTGAGCGGGTCGATGACCGGCTCGGGCTCGGGTGCGGTCAGCTCGTCCCAGACCTTGTCCAGGTCCGCCCGGAACTGGGCGACGCTGCCGATGCGCTGCGCGGGGTCCCCGCGTGTGGCGTCGTACACGAGCGTGGCGAGGCGCAGCGGCGCCCCGTCCACGACAGCGGACAGGTTCAGCCCCGCGTCCCGTACGGCCGCCACCAGCTCCTCGGCTGTCGTGGCGGGCGCGTCCCCGGCGAAGATCCGGTACGTCAGCGCACCCAGCGAGAAGACGTCGAGCTGCGTACCGGGTACCCGATCGGCACTGGTCGCCTCCGGCGCCTGGTACCGGCGGGTCTCGTCGTCGAAGAACAGCTCCAGGCCGGCGCCGTCGGTCGATGTGGACAGCCGGGTCACCTGCGTCGCGCCGGCCAGCCGGCCACCGGTCTGCCAGTCCGTGACCACGAGGGACGGCCGCGGCTGGTCCGGGTTCGCGACGAAGATCGCGCGCGGGTTGAGCGCCCGGTGCGCCAGCCGCCGCGAGTGGGCGTAGTCGACGATCTCGGCGAGGTCCTGGACCAGCGTGAGCCGCTGCGCCAGGGTCAGCCCCGCACCGCGCCGGGTCAGCCACTGGTCGAAGCGCTCCCAGGCTTGCTCGTGGTCGAAGACCACGGCCGGCCCCCACGCGTGGTCGACCAGGTCGAGCGCGCGGGGGATACCGGGGTGGTACATGCCTTGCAGCAACCGGAACTCGCGGTCGGCGGCCCGCCGGATGACCACAAGGTCCTCGTCCGCTGCCCGGCTGGTCAGGTAGAACCGCACCCGCCGGTACGTCGAGGTGTCCATGGTGTGCCCGGCTAGGTAGTCCTGCCAGCCGTTGCCTTCCGCGAACGGCTTCGGGTACAGGAGCAGCTGGCCGACCTTACGGTCCCGGACGCTCGGCCGGATCTTGGCGGAGCGGACCATCTCGACGATCTGCCGGCCGTACCCGGTCTGGATCAGGTGTGCCGGGTTCTTCGGGTGGGCCAACAGGAACTGCTTGAAGCTGGGGAGGCTGGAGACGGCGTGGGAGTCGAGGCCGTACACGTGCTGGCGGCCGACCTCGTCGAGCTTCGACCGCATGAGCTGGGCGTGGAGGAAGACGACCGCCCCGACATAGGGCGCTGCCTGGCCCTTCGCGTAATGCCGGATCAGGCTGGCGAGCCGTTTTGCCTTACGGTTGGCCAGGATGTACGGGTTGTCCTCCGGGATCAGCCGGCCATTGGGCGCGCGGTGCATCCACTGTGTACCGTCGCCGGCCACCTCCCCCTGCCAGTGCTTCAGCTCGACGACGTAGAGGCCGCTCGGGACCAGTACCAACGCGTCGATCTCGTTGATCGACCCGTCGTTGGCAACAAACTCGACATTCGCCCACACGTGGTACGGATCGGCGTCTGGCAGGTACCCGGCGAGCTCCCGGAGCCCGTCCTTCTCGTACGCGTACCCGCTCGGGTTGATCTCCTCCCACCGCGGCGAATCCAGGCGCACGTGCGGTCCCCTCCTCGGTACCGTTCCAGCAGCGGCTATATGTTAGTCGCCCCACGCAGGCCGGCGACCACGAAGCGTCGCCGATGCAGCTCCACTTCCCAGGCCGCATGGACGCGGATCAGTACCTACCGGACGTTGAACCCCCACAGCCTGGCGGACGTAAAGACGAGCGTGATGAGATCACTGTCGGCCGACGAGCACGACTCCGCGCTCTCAGCCGGGGTCGCCGTCCTGGTCTTCCGAATGGCCGAAAGCCATGCCTGCCAACAGTTCCAGCCAGAAGCTCGACGAGTTCGTGGCGCGGCGCCCCGAGTGCGCGGTCTGGACCGTCGAGGCCATGGAGCAGCGCGACCTGGCCGAGCTGCATCACCTGCGGGCGCTGCCCAGCATCGTCATCTACCGCGACGGCCTGCCGGCCCGTCGCTTCGCCGGCGCCATGTCGGCGGACGACCTCGAGGAGGCGGTGGACGAGGTGACCCACGCGAATATGCAAGAGGAGTACAACGACTGGATGCTCGAGATGGCGGAGACCGGCGAGGCCGGATCTCCGTACGTGTCAGTCCCCCGCGCCTGACGTCCGTTCTTGTCGGCACCCGCCTTACTCTGCGCCATCGACACTGATGACCCGCCGCCAACACCGGCGGCTCGGCTCGATCGAGCGGGGAGAACTCAGGCGTCCATCGACCGCGGTAGCGGCAGGCGGGCGAGGAGCCCGGGCTCCCGGCGGATCGGTGTATCGCCGATGAGCGCCTCGGCCTCCTCCCGGTCCCGTACGGCCTCGGCCTCGCGGCCCAGCGTGTGCAGCGTCGCGGACCGGCGCAGCCGCAGCTCGCCGGCGCGGACCCGGTCGCCGAGCCGGTCGTACTGGTCGATCCCGGCGTCGAACTCCACCAGCGCGGTATCGTGCCGCCCCTGCTTGTCGGCGATGACGCCCAGCCCCCCGTGCGCGCCGCCGACCCCGCCGCCGTGCCGGATCCGCTCGAAGATGGCCAGCATCTCCCGGAAGGCGCGCTCCGCCTCGGCGTACCCCTTGTCCTCGTCGGCGATCCAGCCCCGCTCCTGGAAGCAGTACCCGAGCAGGAAGTCGTCGCCGAGCCGCCGGGCGATGCCGAACGCCTGGCCGGTCAGCTCGGCCCCCTCGGCGCGGCGGCCGGCGAACTTGTACGCCAGCCCGAGCCCGAGCAGGACCCACCCGTGGACGCTCGTCTCCTGCGCCGGCAGCAGCTCCCGGGCCCGCTCGAACATCGGCGTGCTGTCCTCGTACCGCCAGAAGTTGTTGTACAGCGTGCCGAGCGCCGCCCGTACCTCGATCTCCTCGTTCAGCTTGCCGAGCTCGATGAACATCTGCAGGGCCCGGGTCAACGCGGCCTCGGCCGCACCGAACAGGTTCTGCGCGCGCAGCGCCTCGCCCAGGCGCCGTACCGTCTGCGCCGTCTCCCACGGGTCGTCGAGCCGCTCGGCCAGCGCCAGCGCCTCCTGCGCGGGCGGCAGCTCCCGCTGCACCTGCCCGGCCATCCCGTACGAGTGGGAGATCCAGCGCAGCGCCCGGACCCGCCGCCGGTCGTCGCCGAGCGCGGTCGCGGCCGCCTCGCCGGCCTGCCACAGCCGCAACCGGTACGGGTGGTCGTCGACGGCGGTCAACAGCGGGTGCACCGTCTCGACCAGCGACCAGGCGCGCTCGGCCTCGCCGGCCGCGAGGGCGGCCCGCAGTACCGAGAGCACATAGTCCCGGTCGTCGGCCATCCACCTGCCCGACGCCGCGTTGCGGATCAGCCAGTCCAGCTGCCGGACCAGGCAGGCGGTACGCTCGGCCGGCGCCTCCTGCGCCTCGAACACCTCCAGCGCGAAGAGCCTGATGAGGTCGTGCATCCGGTACCGGTCAGGGGCGGGCGCCTCGACCAGGAAGGCGTCGATGAGCCGGTCGAGCGCACCTCCCACGGTCGCCACGTCCAACCCGCACCGGGCCGCCGCGGTACCGAGTCCGAAGACCTGTCCCGGGTGCGCACCCGCGCGCCGGAAGACCAGCCGGTCCAGCTCGGACAGCTCCTCGTAGACGGTCTGGAAGGTCGAGCGCACCGCACTGTCCCCGAGCTTCAGCTCGTCGAGGCGCCGGCGCTCGTCGTCGAGGCGGTCGGCAAGGGCCGAAGGCGTCCAGTTGGACCTCCTCCGCAGCCGGCCACCGACGATCCGTACGGCCAGCGGCAGCCCGGCGCACGCCGCGACGATCCGGCGCGCCCCGTCCGGGTCGGCGGCGATCCGCTCCTCCCCGGCGGTGGCCGCCAGCAGGGCGAGCGCCTCGTTGGGGCGCAGGCCGCCGATCGGCAGGGCCACCTCGCCGGGCAGGTCGGCGAGGAGCCGGCGGCTGGTGACCACGGTCAGGCAGCCCGCGCCTCCGGGAAGCAACGGCTGGACCTGGGCCTCGTCCCGGGCGTCGTCGAGCAGTACGAGCAGCTTCCGGTCCGCCACCGCCGACCGGAAGCGCGCGGCCAGCTCCTCGACCGTGCCGCGCCGCTCGTCGTCGGGGCGCCCGAGGGCACCGAGGAACCGCGCCAGCACCACCTCGGGCGGTACGGGGTCCGGAGTGGCACCGCGCAGCGCGGCGTAGAGCTGGCCGTCGGGGTACCGGGGCCGGGCATCGTGGGCGACCCGCAGCGCGAGGGACGTCTTGCCCGTACCGGGCGCGGCGGCCAGGACGACCAGCGAGGCGCCACCGGCGAGTACCCGTTCGACCGTGGCGAGGTCCTCCACCATCCCGAACAGCGCCGGCGCGGCCGGCAGCTCGGCCGGCCGGGACACCCGGTCCACACCGTCCACTGTGGACGACGGCTGGTCGGCGAGCCGCTGCTGCCACAGCGCCAGCCCGGTCGCGGTGATCGCGAGCAGGCCGACCGCCGGCCAGGCGGCCCACCCGTACGGGGCGAGCGGCCCGGGCAGCTGGCCGCCGGTCGCCACGTTGACCGCGACGGCCAGCAGTACCGAGAACAGACCGGAGACGACCACGAGCAGCAGGCCGACCTGCCCCCGACGCACCATCTGCCCTCCCGGGACCCAGCATTGTCCCGCACAGCGTATCGATGGCTCCCGGCGGGCCTCAGCCCGCCGCGGACCGGCCGGCAGGCCCGGGCGCCCTCGCGCTCGGCGCGTCGACCAGGCTCGGCAGGCATTAACCTGTCCGCATGGTTATCCGAGCCGCCGGCGAGCGGGACTGGTCCCACATCTGGCCGTTCTTCGCGCGCATCGTGGCCGAGGGAGAGACGTACGCCTATCCCGAAGACCTCACCAGCCAGGCCGCCCGGCAGCTCTGGATGGAGCCGCCACCTGGACAGACGGTGGTGGCCACCGACGGCGACACCGTCGTCGGCTCGGCCAAGATGGGCCCGAACCGCCCGGGGCGGGGCGCGCACGTCGCGACCGCGAGCTTCATGGTCGACCCGGACCGGCAGGGCCGCGGTGTGGGCCGCACGCTCGGCGAGTACGTCGTCGAGTGGGCGCGGTCCGCCGGATACCATGGCATCCAGTTCAACGCGGTGGTCGAGACGAACACCGCGGCGGTACGCCTCTGGCAGTCCCTCGGCTTCACCATTCTCACCACCGTCCCGGAAGCCTTCGACCATCCCAGGTACGGCCTGGTCGGCCTGCACGTGATGTACCAACGCCTACGGGCCGAGGTCGACTCACCATGACCGAGCTGACGGGGGCCGGGGCGGGCGGGCGGCCCGCGCACCGTCGCGCGCGGGACTGGCTCGCGCACCGTCGCCTGCGGGGCTGGCTCGCGCGCCACGGCCGGCATGTCCTGCTCGCCGTCGCCATCGGGGCGACAACGGTCACGGTTCCCACATTGATCGCGCCCGGTCGGCCGGGCCACGGGCCGCCGCCGCAGTCCACGCCGCGGTCCACGGCGCCAGCCACGCCGCAGTCGACAGCCCGGTCGGCCGGGCCCGTACCGTCCGCCGGGGCGGGCGCACCGGCCGACACCCTGCTGTCGCAAGGCAGGCCGGTGATGGCGTCGTCTACGGAGCAAGGCATGACACCGGCGTCGGCCGCGGTGGACGGCAACCCTGATTCCCGCTGGGCGAGCGCGTTCTCCGATCCGCAATGGCTGCAGGTCGATCTGGGCGCGACCGCCACCATCACCCAGGTCGTGCTGCGCTGGAATACCGCGTACGCGACCGCCTACCGCATCCAGGCGTCCACCGACGGCGACCGGTGGACCGACATCTACGGCACCGCGAGGTCCACCGGCGGAACCCAGATCCTGAAGGTGACGGGGAGCGGACGGTTCGTGCGGATGTACGGCACCGCCCGGGCCACCCGGTGGGGATACTCGCTATGGGAGTTCGAGGTGTACGGCAGGGGCGGGCTGACCGGCTGTGACACCGGCGTCAACGCCGCGCTGAACCGTCCGGCGACCGCATCCTCGGTGCAGGGCGGCGTTTTTGCGGCATCGAATGCAGTGGATGGCAATCCCGATTCCCGCTGGTCCAGCGACACATCTGACCCGCAATGGATCCGTGTCGATCTCGGGTCCAGCCAGCTCGTCTGCCAGGTGGTTCTGGCCTGGGAAGCCGCCTACGCCACGGCCTTCGAGATCCAGGTCTCCGCGGACGACGCAGCGTGGACGAGTATCTACAGCACGACCACGGCAGTGGGCGGAACCCAGAGCCTCTCCGTCACCGGTACCGGCCGTTACCTGCGTGTCTACGCGAAGGTCCGCGCCACCGGCTGGGGCTACTCACTGCGCGAGCTGACCGTACACACGGCCGCACGGACGGCGCTCGCGGGCGGCGGCACGTAAGGCCGAACCGGCCGCACGGACGGCGCTCGCGGGCGGCGGCACGTAAGGCCGAACCGGCCGCACGGACGGCGCTCGCGGGCGGCGGCACGTAAGGCCGAACCGCGCGGACAGGCGTCCTCGTCGCTGGCCGGGCCGGGCCCGCGTCACCGGACCCGGCTACGGCCTGCCCCGGAGCACCCGGTAGACGGTCTGCGACGCCGGGGCGGGATGCGGTTGGTCGTGCCAGCCGATCTCCTGGGCCCGGCGCTGGATCGACGCGCCAGCAGCCCGCACGGCCGCCTCGTCGTCGAAGACGGCGACCGACAGCCCGTTGCCCGTTCCGGGATCGATGAGGTAGTAGACCGCGCGAACTCCGGGGACCTCGGCGGTGGCGTCGACGACCCAGTCCCGGTCATCCGTGGGCATCGGTCGCCATACGGCGACTCTGGCAATCATCCCGTGATGATCGCACCCGGCATCGGGTCAGCCCAGCCGGCGCTCGTAGCAGACCGAGAGCTGCGAGCCCACGTACGTGCCGAAGAGCGGGATCCGCCGGTAGCCCTCGCGTTCGTAGAAGCGCTGGGCGTCCGGCTGTGCGGTACCCGTCTCCAGCCGTACGGTCGCCCATCCGCGCTCGACCGCGGCCGCCTCGAGGGCCCGGAGCAGGCCGGTCGCCACCCCGGTCCCGCGCTCCCCCGGTACCACGTACATCCGCTTGACCTCCACCGACGACGGGCCGAGCTGCCGCAGCGCGCCGCAGCCGAGCGCCCGGCCGTCGTCGCGCCCGACCGCGACGAGGAACAGGTCGATGTCGTCGGCTGACGGTGCGGCACCGGGCTCGTGGTCGTCGCTGCCGTACCGGGCGTCCAGCTCGGCTCGCTGGGCCGCCCGCAGCCGCGTACCGGCGGGGTCGTCCCACGGCCGCACCTCGATCACCCATCCCGCCATACCCGCTCCGCTCACCGCCATCACGTAACGCATGTTACCGTAACGCCTGTTACGGACAAGGGAGCGGCCGATGGCACGGCGATCGGACCCACCAGCTCAGGAGGAGCTGCTCTCCCGGGCGGTCTGGGACGTGCTGGCACAGCAGGGCCTGGAGCGCCTGACGATCCGCGCGGTCGCCGCAGCGGCGGGCTGCACGACCGGGCTCGTCATGCACCGGTTCCCCCACCGCCGGGCGCTGCTGCTGCACGCCCGGCGGCTGCTGCACGAGCGGACCCGGGCCCGCGTCGAGGCGCTCGAAGCCGAAGCGGCGACCCCCCGGGCGGCGCTGCGTGCCGTACTCCTCCAGGGCATGGCACCCGACGCGGAGAGCACGACGGAGAGCAGGGTATGGCTCGGCTTCCTCGCCGCGTCGGTCGGTGACGAGGAGCTGGCGGCCGTGCACCGTACCAACAACCGGGCCTGGCGCCACCGCGTGACCCGGCTGGTCTCGGCGGCCTCCCCCCGATGGGACCGGCAGCGCGCGGCCACCGCCGCGTTCGCGCTGATCGCGTTGGTCGAAGGCGCTGCCGCGCTCGCCTCGGCCGACCCGCGCGGCTACCCGCACGTGGCGCAGCGGGCGGCGCTCGACGCCACCCTCGCCGCCCTGGGTCTTACCGACATTTCCCCCCGATTCCCCGCCGCCGCGCCGCGACCCGGAGGTACTCCGACCGGATCCTGACCGAGCGGGCATCCGCCCGCCGTACCGGCGCGCGGGGTCGACCAGGTCGGTGTGGAGCGGCCGGCGCGCGTACTCATCGAGCGCCTCGAATGCCCAACCAGGGTCCAGCAAGCGCCACCGGCTAGCCGCCGAACCATTTGTAACAAGGTGTTTTGAATTGCTCGGAGATGATAGTCACACAACTATGCGCGCAAATCGTCCGTTGATGAGGTGGAGAAGAATGCCGATATGATCGGGGGCGGCAATGTTGCTGACAGGCCGTACGAGCACGACTGCGTACCGCGATGACGACCGCCGGGCCCACGAGCGCTGCGCATTGGTCATGATCGATCGTTCGCTGGCCCATCCCCTCGTCAGCCGCCTCCGTGGCAGCGGACTCTACCTGCACCCGGTCTTCGAGTGGGGGCACCGCGCCGGCTATGCGGAATTGCAACGCGACCGGCCATCCATGATCCTTCTCGACGTCCCGCACGGCAGCGCACACCTCGACCTGGGGCGCCACGTCAGCGCACTGAGCACGCTCGGCGATGTCGTCGTGGTCGCCGGCGAACCCGTGGACGTCGCCGAGGCAATGGGAGCCGGCGCGCGTGACGTCGTACCCCGCGCGGCACCACCCGTACGGATCGCGGGCCGGGTCCAGGCCCACCTGCGCCGGGCCGACCCGCCGGCGAGCCCCGTACCCGACGTGCCGTCGGCGCGGCGGGCGTCGGACTTCCTCGTCGACTGGCTGCTCGCCCGTACCGGCGACTTCTGCTGCCACGACCTGCGCTGGCTGCTCGGCCGGCCCGGCGCACCGCTCTCGCTGACCACGATCCGGGCCCAGCTACGCCGCGTCGAGCCGAGGCTCCGGGCACACGGCCGGCGGCTACGCCCGACCCATGACTGGGGCGCCGCCCTGTACCTGGTGGAACCGATCACATAGTCACGGTTGGGTGCCGGTATGGCCGCCGACCGCTGGGCGGGCCCCGCGCTAGGGACTACGGTGTTTGACATGGCGCGCCCGCAGTCGTTGCTACCGCCGCCCGACACGCTGCTCGAGCTGGACCAGGAGTACGTCAGCATTCTGGCGTTGCTGGACGCACCCGCCGCGCTCCAGCGCATGGTCGTCCACGTACCCGAGCTGGCCGGGGTCGACACGGCCTTCACCGGCGAAGCGGACGGGAAGGGTCAGATGATCCTGCACCGCCCAGTGAACCTCACCGACCGTGTCGAGGGCCTGGCCGCCCCGATGGCGGCGAGCATGGGGGGCCTGGCATTCACCGCCCGTCGTACGTTGTGGACCAGTGACTACCGCTCCACCCCCGGGATCAACCCCGACTTCAAGAGCGCCGCCCAGGCGGAGGGCCTGGTGGCGATCATGGCAGTGCCGATGATCCACGACGGCAAGGTGCTCGGGGTGGTGTATGCCGGCAACCGCGAGAAGACCGACTTCCCGGACCGCACCGTCCAGGCGATGGAGAACGTCGCGGCCCGCATGGTAACCGCGCAGATCGTCGCTGAGCGCGCCCGGCACGCCGCCGAGGTGGCCGTACACGAGGAGCGCCGCCGTCTGGCCCTCGACCTGCACGACACGGTCGGGGCGATGCTGTTCACGCTCCGTGCCGGCATCCAACGGTTGGGCGACGAGCCCCAGCTCGACGTCCAGGTGCGCTCGCGGTTGGGCACCATCGAGCAGCAGGCGGCCCAGGCGTCCGAGGCGCTGAGAGGGTCGTTGCGCGTCCTGCACGCCCCGCCTGAGCAGGTCGCGCTCGGTGTCGCGCTGCGCGGGCACTGCCGGGCGTTTTCCGACCGGACGGGGACCGCCGCCCAGATCATCACCCTCAGCGACCTGCCGGCGCTGCCGCGTGCGCAGATCGCCGCCCTTGCCGACGCCACCCGGGAGGCCCTCCTCAACGTCGAGAAGCATGCCCGCGCCCACCACGTCGTCGTCACGGTCTTCGCGATCCGTGACGGCGTGACGGTCGCGATCTCCGACGACGGCGTGGGCATGAAAGCCGGCAACGCGCGGCGCGACGGTCTGGGTCTGGCCTCGATATCCGAACGGATCGGCCGGGTCGGCGGGACGCTCAGCATCGGACCCAACGAGGACAACGGTGACGGCGTCACCGTCCAGGCGTGGGTACCCGCCTGATCGGCTTGCCAGGTTTGGCACGGCCTTCCACGACCCCGGCTTGTTCCCGGGCGTTCGCCCTGCCCGTGGCGTTGCCCGCGACGCACCGATGAGTTCGTCCGCGCCCCACCGTCTCAAGAGGGTCGGCCAACTTGATCTCGACGGAGGTACGTCATGGCAAAGGTGCTGTACTCGGCCACGATGTCGCTGGACGGCTTCATCGCCGGCCCCGGTGGTGACATGTCCTGGTTGACCGGGTACCTCGGGCCCAACCCGGTCGTGGACGAGGTTGTCGGCAGGATCGGCGCGCTTCTGGTGGGAAACCGCACCTTCCGCGGCGACGACCCGCACAAGGGGACGGACAAGGAGGGCAAGCCGTTCGGCGGGGGTTGGAGCGGACCGCAGTTCGTACTGACCCACCACGCCCCGGACACCCCGGTGCCGGGCGTCACCTTCGTCGGTGACCTCGACAGCGGCGTCGCCGCGGCCAAGGCGGCCGCGGGCGACAAGTACGTCAACGTCCTCGGCGCCAGTACCGCTCAGCAGTGCCTCGACGCCGGTGTGCTCGACGAGATCCTCGTGCTCATCGCGCCCGTACTGCTCGGCGACGGCGTACGGCTGTTCGACCGGCCGGGCGGGACCAACGTCAAGCTTGAGCGCCTCAGCCTTACCCACGGGCCGAAAGCGACGAACCTCTGGCTCCGCGTCGTGAGGTGAGCGCGGTCTTCTCATGCGGTCGCATTCAGCACGGTCGATCTAAATGGTGATGACGACCTTCCCCCTGGCGTGTCCCTCTTCGAGGTAGCGGACAGCCTCGGGAACCTCGCCCAGCGGATACGTCCGGTCGATGACCGGCGTGACCCGTCCAGACTCCAGAAGCTCGCTCAGGACGACGAGGTCGTCCCTGCTGTTGTGCGCCAGGAGGGGGACCATTCGCTGGCTCACGAACCGTGAGAGCAGGACCATCCTGGCCACACCCACCAGCGGCCCGATCCAGAGACCCTCGTTCGGTCCGCCGACCCCCACCAGTACGCCCTTCGGAGCCAGTACGCGCCGGCACTCGGAAAGGGTGCGGTTCCCTACCATGTCGACCATCACGTCGTAGCGCTGACCGGTCCGGGTGAAGTCCTCGCGGGTGTAGTCGACGACCTGGTCGGCACCGATGGACCGGACCATGTCCACGTTCCTGGTGCTGCATACGCCGGTCACCTCGGCGCCCAACGCCTTGGCGATCTGCACCGTGAAGGTACCCACACCTCCCGCCGCGCCGTTGACCAGAACCTTGTGCCCGCGCTGGACCCTCCCCTTGTCACGAAGCGCTTGCAAGGCCGTGTTCGCCGCCACGGGTACCGACGCCGCCTGCTCGAACGTCAGGTTCGCCGGCTTTCTCAGCACCACCCCGTCTTCGCGAATGCTGAGGTACTCGGCGAACGTCCCCCGGTGGTTGCCGAACACCTCGTCCCCCGGCTGGAACCTGGTGACGTACACGAGTCGCGGTCAGCGCGCCACCCTGATGCCGCCTCGGTGCCGCAGGCGGCCGCCCGGCCCGGTCGCCCCTACCGGGCCTGCGGGACCGGTCCGGGTCGTGGTAGACACTCCATCGACACGATTCGACAGAACCGGGCACCAGGCCGGGGCGGTTGACATGCCGGGTCTTGTGGTTCGGCCGATATTCGTGGGCCGCGCCATCGGTCACGATCGGTCCGGCCGCGCCGTCGGTCGCGATCGGTCCGGCGCGGCGCTAGGAATGGACGGTCGGGCATGCCTGGTGCGGGGGGCGCATGGTCGGGCGAGACAGCCGGCGTCGACGCGCTCGGGACTCCCGCGCGGTCGATGGCTGAGACGGGTACCACCGCAGCCGTCCACCCCCACGGCTGGTCACCAGCCGTCACCCGGACACCGACGCGAGCCGTCCCGACCGGTACGGACCGCTTCCGCCCGGACATCGAGGGCCTGAGAGCGGTCGCGATCGTACTGGTACTCCTGTTCCACGCCGCTCTGCGTCTGGCACCGGGTGGATTCGTCGGCGTCGACGTCTTCTTCGTCCTCTCCGGATTCCTGATCACCACCCAACTGGTATCGGAGCTACGTCAACGCGGCACCATCTCGTTGGCCCGGTTCTACGGGAGACGGGCGAAGCGGCTGCTACCCGCCGCCGGGCTGGTCCTGGTCGCGACAGCCGTCCTGGTGCGCGTCTTCCTGCCACCGACGCGCTGGGAGGAGGCCGGCGGGGACATCGTCGCGTCCGCGGTCTATCTGGTGAACTGGCGTTTCGCGCTCCGGTCGGTGGACTACCTGACCGAGAGCGCAGCGCCCTCGCCCATCCAGCATTTCTGGTCGCTCGCCGTCGAGGAGCAGTACTACCTCATCTGGCCGGTGCTGATCCTCCTCGCGGCGTTGGTGGCCAGACGGATGGGCCGGCGGGTACCGGCGGTGCTGTGGGTGGGCCTCGCCGTGGTCGTACTGCCGTCGTTCATGTGGTCGGTAAGCGAAACGGCCGGCAACTCCGTGTCCGCGTTCTTCGTGACCACCACCCGCATGTGGGAGCTGGGGATCGGCGCGGCGGTGGCCCTGGGAGCGAACTGGTGGGCGCGGTTGCCGAAGCCATGGGCGATCGGCGTCGGCTGGACCGGGTTGGCCGCCGTCGCCACGTCGGGCATGGGCTTCTCGACGGGTACGCCCTGGCCGGGCTATGCGGCGGCGGTGCCCACCGCCGGTACCGCCGCCGTCGTCGTGGCCGGCTTCGTAGCCACCCGGGGCGGACCGGCGAGCGTGCTGGGCCTGTGGCCGATGCGCTGGCTCGGCGGGCTGTCGTACCCGCTCTATCTCTGGCACTGGCCGCTGCTTGTCGTTGCCACCGCGCACTGGGGAACACTCTCGGTCCCGCGCGGACTCGTCATCGCGGGCCTGACGGTCGTGCCCGCGTGGCTGACGTCGCGTTGGTTGGAGAACCCGCTCAGGCACGCGACATCCATCTCGCGGTCGCCGCGGCTGGCCCTCAGCATGGGCGCGAACTTCACCCTCGTGGGAGTGGTCGCCGGCCTCGCACTGGTGCTCGTGGTACCGACCGCCGGTGCCGAGCCGACCCGCCACGCGTTGGGCGCCGCGGTGCTCGGCGCCGAGCCGCGCAACAACCCGGCGGGCGCGCCGGCCGACGACGTGGGGTGGATGACTCCGCTCCCCACCCGGGCCACCGCGGACGTCCCCAGCCTGTACCGCCGAGGGTGCCAGCAGAGCATGGACAGGTCAGCGGTGATCACGTGTGAGTACGGCCAGCCGCAGTCGCCGACGACCGTGGCCATCGTCGGGGACTCCAAGATCGCGCAGTGGCTGCCGGCGCTCGAGCTCATCGCCGAGCAGAGCGGATGGCGCCTGGTCACCTACCTCAAGTCGTCGTGCGGTTTCACCATGGCAACCCTGCCGTACCACGGGAAGCCCTTCGTATCGTGCACGGAATGGCGGGATGCCGTACTGGCCCGCCTGACCGCCGACCCGCCGGAGTACGTGGTCACCTCGCAGCTGAGCCGGCTGGCGCTCGAACCCCGTGGCGCCGTTTCGGAAAATGAGATGGTGAAGGGGCTGCGAGCCATCTGGGCACGACTCACCGCCACGGGAACGACGATCGTTGTCGTCGCCGACAACCCGCCGCCGCCCTTCGAGGTCTATGAATGCGCGGCCAAGTACCCGAAGAAGCTTTCAATGTGTGCGTTCAGCCGGAACAGCTACGCCATCAGCGCGGGACCTGTCCAGCACCGGGCGGTCGAAGGTCAGCGAGGCGTACGGATCGTGGACCTCAATGACGCGGTCTGCCCCACCGACCTGTGCGCGCCGGTGATCGGCAACGTGCTGATCTACCGGCAGGACTCCCACATCACCGCGACGTACGTTCTCACCCTGACGCCACGACTCACGGAGGCGCTGTCACGGGCCGGCATGAAAGCGCGGTATGCCGGAGGCTAGCCCGGCTCAAGTACTTCCAGTGGCGCTGCGTCCGCCGCTCCCCGGGCTCGGTCCTGGCGGGGAGCCAGTCGTCGGGTCGCCAACGTGGCGCCATCCGGGTGGCGGACCGTACGGCGGGCCACGGGGCGGCGGCTGACCGGGCGGATACCGTGGCGGCGGGGGCGGTCGCCGCTTGCCGCCGGAGACCGCGACGATGACGACCACGATCACGATCAGCAGGAGGAGCAGGCCGACCCCGCTGGCCACCACCAGACCGACCGGGAAACCCTCGCCGCGCGATACCTGTGCGGCCGGGGCGCTGGAGTCTGGCGACGCCGACGGTGCGCCGAGCGGGTTGGCGGTCACCTGTGGGACGTCGGTGTTCAGGGCGTTGAGAACGCGGATGCTACCGAAGCCGTACTGCGGGTCGCGGCCGGGCGTACCCTGATCCTTCGCGGTTGCGATCAGCCGGTTGATGACGTTGGCGGCGTTGAGGCTGGGGTACTTCGACCGGATCAGCGCGGCGGCAGCGGCGACGATCGGCGCGGCGAAGCTGGTCCCGTCGCCGGTGCTATATCCGCTCCGGTACTGCGAACGCTCGGCGAGCGAGACCATCGCAACGGCCGGCGCACTGATGACGACCTCGGGTCCGGACGCCGAGCCGGTCCAGAACTGGGCGTGTTGGTCGACCCCGGATACCGCTACCACTCCGGGGATGTTCGCCGGCGCGCCGACTTGCAGCTCGCCGACATCGACGTTGCCCGCACCCGCGACCACCACGGCATCTTTGGCAAGGGCGTAGCGGACCGCGTCGACCTCGGCGGGTGTGGCGTCCCCGTTGGAGGCCAGCGAGAGATTGATGACCTTGGCGCCGTGGTCGCTCGCCCAGCGGATCCCCTGTGCGACCTCCGTTGCTTCGGGCTTGTTTGGGACGGCGACCGGCAGAATCTTCGCACCCGGCGCGATGCCCAGGGCATGCATGTCACCGCCCCCCTTCGCGGCGATAATGCCCGCGACAGCGGTGGCGTGCGTCCCCTCCGGCGAGGTCGACCAGCCATCGGGCGAGTTGATCCCGATCGAGGTGCCCGCCAGCACCTGGCCTTTCAGGTCGGGGTGGTCGGCGTCGACGCCCGTGCCGTCGATGACCGCGACGGTGACACCCTGCCCGGTGCTGATCTTCTGCACCTGGTCGACGTGCAGGGAGTCCAGCCACCACTGCCCCTGCCGGACCGTCTCAGCATGCGCCGGCGAGGCCACCATCAACGCCAAGAGCAGGCCAGCAACCGCCGCGCCGGCCCGGCGCGCGACCCTCACTCAGTACCCCTCGTTGTAACGGTGCTCCGGGCCGAGCACCCCGCCGGCCGGGGCGGCGTCGGTGTCCCCGCCCCACACGTCCTCGTCCTCGGTCAGCCAGGTGTCGCGGGCGTCACCGCTACCGGAACCGCCCCGCCCGGGAACACCACCGCCCATCATTCCGGCACCACCGCCGAGCCCAGCGCCACGGCCCATCGGCCCGACGCCGGGACCGATCGCGTTGTCGGGAGCCAGACCGATGCCGAGCCCGCGGCCCGCGCCGAGCCCACCGCTACCGAGCCTGTCGGCGCCCAGCCCACCGGCGCCCAGCCCAGCTCCGGCGCCACCAAGGCCGGTCAGGCCGTCGCCCGCGCCGGACAGGCCGGTGGCGTCCGGAATCCCGGTCGCCCCGCCATCCCAGCCGGCCCCAGGGTCCCCTCCGCCAGTACCCGAAAGACCTGACGCGGACGGGTCATACCCGCCCGCCGAGCCCGGTAGCCCTCCGGTGCCGAGATCACCGACCCCACGGGCAGGGCCACCGACGCCGCCCGTGGTGGGATCGAAACCGGGCCGGTTACCGATGAGGGTTTTCCCTGGGTCCACCGGCGTACCGGCAGCGTCGTTCGTGTAGTGGTTTTGCTTGTTGAGCTCGTCGGCGGCCGCCTGCGCGCGGTCCGCCGCGTCGCCGAACGTGGACTGCATCACGTCCGAGAACAACGCGATGTTGAGCTCGATGGCCGGCTGGCTGAACGGGTTGGCCAGCAGCCACATCTGGTGGCTCTGGATCACCTGGGTCCGCATCGCGTCCGGGATCGGGATGTTGGCCCGCGCCGTCTTCAGGTCCCGCGAGGCGTCCTTGAGCATCTGGATGACCGGCCGGAGCTGCGTCTCGGCGGCGTCAACCGCTTTGGCGATGGTCTCCAGGTGCGTCCCGTACGCCTTGCCGCCCGGCGAGTTCCACGCCCTCTCCTGGTCGCTCTTGCCCTCCCGGAGCCGCTCGGCCACCACCCGTACCCGGCTGAGGTGCGTCTCCCACTTGCCGGCCACGTCGTCCAGGACCTCCGGCATCCCGCAGATGCTGATGTCGCGGACGATGTTCATCCAGTCGTCCCACCAGGCCATGTCAGTCGAACTCCGTCTTTCCCGGGCTCTGAGGTGCCGGTACCGCCCCACCAGATGGACTGCCGGTATGGTCGCCGAACGCCTGCTCGATGTTCTGCATGGTCGTCTGGTTGCGCTGCTCGACGGTGCGGTACTTGCCGGCGATATCCCGCGTCGCGTCAGCGGCGTTCCTGAGCTGGTCACTGATGGACGCATAGGTATGCCGAGCGGTCTTGAGGTACTGGTCGTGGGTGGCCCACATGCCGGAGGCGGTGGTCACCGTCTGCTGCCCGCCGAACGGGTTGTGGTTCTGGGATCCCATCCGGTCGGCGATCTCCTTGAACGAGGGCAGGAAGGTGTTGACGATGAAGTCGTGCAGCGCGTCCAGCTCGTCTGCGGCCTTGTCCACGTAGGTGGAGTCCACCGTCCATAGGTCAAGCGGTACCGGGTCGTCCCCGGTGTCCCGCGGATACTGGTTGGCTACCATCCTGTCCTTCCCCCCGTGGTGGACGGCCCGCCCTCGGGCGAGGTGGCCTCCGTCCGGCATGCGGAGTCTATTCCCGCGGTACCAGCGCCAACAACGTACGGCCAGCCGCCGTCACCGTGCGTACTGGCGCTGGTAGCTGTGGTCCCAGTCAATGCTGATGTCCTTGCTGCGCCAACTCCATGTAGGCGAGGGGCGCGGACATCACGTTGTCGGCGGCCAGGTCCAACTTATCCGGATCGACGTCGAGTGTGGTGCCCATCGATCTACGCCTTCCCCAGGGAACCGAAGACATCAGGTTACGCGGGCCGGGCCGATCCGGTGGCCCCGATACACTCCGGCCATGACCGTACCCAAGAGGCCGGAGCTTGCGTCCTGGCTTCCGGTACGCGCCCGGGCGGCGTAAGAGCGCACACATGCTCGCCGTGCTCGTATTCACGCTGGTCGGGATCTGTGGCGCTTGCAGTCTCCAGGGTGGCGAGGCCACCGGGCTCCCGCTGCACCGTGGGCCCGCCCGCTGCACATACTGCTGCTGGTGGTACTGGCGGTGGCGAGCCCCCCGCTTGCCTACGCCGCGATGATGCTGGTGAGTCGCCAGCACGCGATCCGGATCGACGCGACCGGTCTCACCATTCGCGACCTCATCACCCGCCGGTTGGCCTGGTCCGACCTGGAGAAGATCACGGTCATCGCGCGCGAGAACGGGAGCCGGTCGCTCGTCGGGTGGCTACGTCCGGGCGTGGTTCCAATCGCAGGGGGGTACGGGTCGCCCGGCCTCCGCCTTCCGTCGGGCGCCCATGACATCTACGCCATCGACGTCCTGGACGCGGACACCGAGGAGGTCACCGCGACCGTCGCCCGGTTCGCTGGACCGGCCTGGCAGGCGGCCGAGGACGCGGGCTCAGCGGAAGGCGCGGGCTCAGCGCCGACGTAGCCGGGCGAGCGCCTCCCGCAGCGCCTCCTGGGGGTCGACAACTGGCGGACTGGCGGACTGGACCAACGCCAACAACGTACGCCCGGCCGCCGTCGCCGTGCGTGCTGACGCTGATAGCTGTCGCGCCGGTCAACGCGGGTGTGAGCCAGCTGCCACCTGCACGTTCGAGAGGCGTTCACGTAGGGGGCGCCGTGACTGACGCCCGAATCGCCCGACATCGGCGTGGCGCGGGTGCCAGGTGGCTCAGACGAACAGGAGCACGAGGGTCATGAACAGCAGGCCGGCGCATGCCAGATATATCGTCACCCCGAGCTGCAGCAGCCGGAATCGGCGATCTCCCGCGTTTCGCACCAACCGGAGGCCACCCGGGAGCGCGAGCGCGAGAAGCACCACCGTGCTGACCACGGCCACCCACGCCGCCACCCGGCCGGTCAGGTTCCCACTGACCGCTCCGCCGGCCAACCAGACGCCGAAGAATGACGAGATAAACGCGAAATAGAGGTACGCGGCCGGCGGCGTGCGTTGCTGTGCCATCCGCACAGGCTACCCAGCCTGCCACACGGGGAACCCGCCCCATCCATCGATGCACTATCGTGCGTTCATCGTTGCAGAGGGGAGAGCGTGGATGGGTGTCACCGCCGAGACCCAGGCGCTGCGTGATGCGGCGTCCGGCTTCACCACCTACGGTCAGCAGTTCAAAGACACCGTCGTGCCGGCGCTGTCCCGGTGCTCGATACCGCATGAGGACTTCCCGCTGTTGGACTTGGGCTTCGAATCCACCTACAAGCGTTCCTGGGAACAGATGGGCCAGGTCTGCCGTACCGCGGCGGGGTCGATGCAGACCATCGGACTGGCGCTGACCATGGTGGCCAACCACTACGAGGGCCAGGAGGCCGAGAACAGCAAGATGTTCGGCGGCAAGCCCATCGACCCAACGAAGATGGCTGGGCCCCAGTCGATGGACACTGGCCACAACCTGTGGGAGGGCGCGGCCGATGCGGTCGTGCTGGGCCTCGGTGGTGCGGCCTTGTACTGGTCCGTGAGCACCCTCGCGGCCGCCGGGGCTCCCTTCGGGCTCACCGTCCCGGTGTTCGCGGTCGGTAGTGTCTGCATTCTCAATATCGTCGATCCTGCGCCGTACTTCGTCGCGGCGGACGGCTGGAGCGACGTGGAGCGGGTGGTCACTGAGGCGGCTGCGCTGGTGCCGAAGCTCGCCACCGATGTGACGACCTCGGCGAAGTGGACCGGTGACGGCGCCGACGCGTTCAGCAACTTCATAGCCAGGGAGCTGTCCCCCGTACTCAATGCGTTGCAGAGCCTGGCCGGCGCGCTGAAGCAGATGTGTACGCAGACCGGCTGGGTACTCCTGGTGGCCATGGCCGGGTTCTGCCTCGCCACCTACGAGACGTCCACCCTCTGGGTCGCGGCTACCGCTGCCGAGGCGACGGTCGTTGGAGCACCCGCTGCGGAGGCGGGCGCGCTGGCCGGCTTCGGTACCTGGGCCGCCTTCGGCACAGGCCTCGTCATGGAACTGGGCAGCACCGTGGGAGACATGGCGGTCGCCAACAGCACGGTGGAGAAGCTCCCTTCGCGCGCTGGACGACGCGCTGAGCGAGAAGGACCACAAGGTCCACCTCGACGCGCTGGCGCTCAGCCCGACGGCCACCACCCAGATCCAGACCTGGCAGGACTGGCAGAACCCGAAGGTGCCGGCATGACATACGGATCGGATGACGCAGTCCCGTTGCCCCGGTTCACACGTACGGTCCGGCAGTACGCGGCCAGTTCGGACGAGACAGCGGTCCGGCGGATACGCGAGGCCGCCGATGAGCTCGGCCGGGAGTTCCGGGCGACGGCCGAGACCACGGTCACCGCCGGAGACCCCTCGGGGCACGTGACGGCCGAGGTGTCTGGTAGCGGGCGGCTGCGGAGCATCGACATCAACCCGTACGCGATGCGGGACCTGGACGCAACGGCACTGGGAGCCGCCTGCCGCGAGGCGATCCTGGCCGCCCGCGACCGTGCCGGCGAGCAGACGAAGGAACGGCTGCTCGGCGGTCTCGACTCTGGCGGCGAGCGGATCTCGCGCGAGGACGCGGAGGCGATGCTCCGGGCTGAGGTGGACAGGATCAGGAGATGAGCGGGTTGCGGCAGTACGACCAGAACGCCATGGCCCAGATTAGCCGGCAGCTGCCCGCGCTCGGGGAAGAGATGCGCGCGCAGGACTTCACCGGATCCGCGCTCGACGGTTCCGTCACGGCCACGGTGAACGGGCTCGGGACGTTGCGCGACATCACGATCTGCGTGCTGGCCAAGCGCGAGAACGACCGGTTCACCCTCGGCGAGGCCGTGGTGAGCGCCGTCCAGCAGGCCGAGGCCACCGCCCGCGAGGCCCTCATTGCACGGTTCGGCGCGCTCACCCTTGCGGGGCGCACCCTTGAGGAGACCATCCCGGACTTCCTCGGCAAGCTCACCGGCGGCGACAGCCACAGATGAGGGTGGCAAGACGCCCGGCTGGGCTACCGCTGTCAGGAGGCGCACCAGGCTGACCTCCGCCCCGCCTGGCCGGTTGATCGCCCCCGTGTGCGGTGGCCGCCGGTGGTCCGCCGCCGACCCGGGGCGGGGTCAGCCCGTCGCGCAGCGCGAAGGCCACGAACACCACGCTGCGCGGACCGCCGATGTGCAGAAAACCCGCGGCGCCGAGGTCGGCCCAGGACAGCCGGCGGTCCAGTCCGAACCCGGACAGCCGAACGCCGTCGGGCCCGACCCCGATCTCGCGCAGCCGCTCCCGGTACGTGCCCAGGAGCGGCCCGATCACGAGCGCCAGCACGGCGCCGGGCACCATGGTGGGCGCGGCAGACCCGTGCGTTTCGATGAGTACCACCACCGCGAAAGCGCCGAGCGCCAAGCAGACGAGGTAGAACACCGCCAGGCTGGCCATGGTTCGCCGGAAGCGAAGCTCAGGTTGCACCACTCATCCTCCAGCTCACTTGCTCGACACGGTTCGTGCCCGCCGGCGGCCCCTGGCTAGCAGCACGGCGACCACCAGGGCAACCAGTACGAGCGCACCGAGTCCCACCGCGCCGGCCGCGACCAGCAGACCCGGGCGCAGCCGCCCGCCCGGGGCACCGTCGGCTGCGGCGGCGCCAGCGCTGTTGGCCACGCTCGGCGCCACCAGCGGGTTGGCCGGCACCGTCGGCAGGTCCGCGGTCAGCGCCCGTACCGGGTCCACCCGGCCGAACCCGTACTGCGGGTCCCGGCCGGGTGGACCGGCGTCGTCGGCGGTACGGATCAGCCGGTTCACCACGTCGGCGGCGTGCAGCTGCGGGAACTTGGCGCGCACGAGCGCCGCCACCCCGGCGACGATCGGCGCCGAGGCGCTGGTGCCGCCGGGTACGTGGAGGTAGCCGCCGCGGTGGCCTTCGGGCTGGTGGTTGAGCAGCGTCACGATATCCACGCCCGGAGCGGACAGGACCACCTGCGGGCCGGTCGTGCTGCCGGACCACACGTCGCCGTTGCGGTCGGTCGCCGACACCGCGATCACGCCGGGGTACGCGGCCGGCCACGACACGTGGGAAGGGTCGGTGGTGAGGTTGCCGGCGGAGGCCACCACGACCACGTCATGGTCGAACGCGTACTGGACCGCGGCCGCCTCCTCGGGAAACTCGCGCCGCTCCCCGATGGAGATGGTGATGACCCGGGCGCCGTGGTCGACCGCCCACCGAATGGCCTGCGGCAGTTGGGTGAAGCTTCCCTTGGCGAGTACGCCGACCGGCAGGACCTTCGCGCCGGGGGCGATGCCGAGGGCGTGCTCGGGGCCGCCCCCGCGCGCCACGATCAGGCCGGCGACCCCGGTGCCGTGGTTGTCCACGTCGGTCTTGCCCTTGTCGTCGCGGCCGGTGATACGGGTACCGTCGAGCACCTGTCCGGCGAGGTCCGGATGGTCCGCCTGGACTCCGGTGTCAACGACGGCAACGACGACTCCCGTACCCGTCGAGATCTTGTGCGCTTCCTTGACCCGCAACGCGTCCAGGTGCCACTGCTCCTGTTCCACCGGCTCGGCGCTGGCCGGCAGTACGGGCACCACCAGCCCAGCGAGCGCGGCCAGCGCGACCACGCAGAGCCGTACCGCCCATCGCGGTCCTACCAAGACCAGCCTCCCCACCCGTCCCAGTTTCCCGGTGGACCATACCGGTCTGGCTGGCCCCGGCGGGTACCCGTTTGCCGGCCGCCGCGCCCGCGCCGCGCGGGATACCCTCCATCCGTGCCTTTCAGCCCACTGCGCCACGCGGCCGGCGCGGCCGTGCTGGCGTGTCTGGCGGTCGCGCTGAGTCCCGCCGCCGCGGCCGGGCAGCCGACCGTGCCGGCTCAGAAGAACTGCGCCGGACCCAGCTACGGCGACCGGCTCGCCACGCGCCCCTGGGCGTTGAGCCGCATCGGGCCGAAGGCCGCCTGGCCGCTCAGCCGTGGACAGGGTGTGACGGTGGCGGTCATCGACTCCGGGGTATCCCGCGACCATTCGCTGCTGGGCGGGCCGGACAAGGTGCTCGACGGTCGGGACCTGGTCGAGGACGGTGCCGGCACCTGCGACACCGACGGGCACGGCACGATGGTCGCCGGCATCATCGCGGCGGCGGAGAGCAACGACAGCCCCTACTTCTACGGGGTCGCGCCGGACGCGAGGATCCTGCCGATCCGCGTCCTGCCGGACAGCAAGCAGTCCACCGATCCGGCCCTGCCCGGCCGTATCGCCCAGGCCGTCAACCTGGCGGTGAGCCTGCACGCCGACATCATCAACCTGTCTCTGACCACCGCCCCGGACCAGCGCGTCACCCAGGCCCTACAGGCCGCCTACGACCACAACGTCGTCGTGGTCGCCGCGGCTGGCAACCAAGGCCAGACCACATTCCCGGCGTTCGCCGACCATGTCATCGCCGTCGGCGGGGTCGACCGCAACGGACAGCAGGTCCAGACATCCAACAGTGGACCGGGCCTGGACCTGGCCGCGCCCGGGACGGAGATCGTCGGTCCTGCCCCGAGAGGCAACGGGTTCGCGGCCGAGCCGGCCGGTGGCACCAGCTTCGCCGCCGCGTACGTGTCCGGAGTCGCCGCGCTGATCCGCGCCTACGACCGCGGTTTGTCGGCTGCCGAAGTGGAACGGCGTATGGAGCTGACGGCCGATATCCCGGCCGGTGGCCGCAACAACAGTGTGGGGTACGGGGTGGTGAACCCGTACCGCGCGTTGGCCTCGCTGCTGTCCTCCCGCAACGACGCCGCCCCCCGGCCCTCCGGGAAACTGCCTCCCGTCGTGCCGGGGGTCGACCCCCTCACCGACGTGAAGCGGATCGCGGGTTGGCTCGTGGCTGGCGGCGTCGTGCTGTCCGCGTCGCTCTACCTCGGCCTGGCCGTACTGCCGCGGGCCCGGGCCCGTCGCTGGCGCCCGGGCTGACTCTCCCCGGACGCGGCGCGTGGCGGCTCCGGGTCAGACGTTCCAGAGGTTGGTGTTGGCGAGCTCGTTGCCGTGGTAGTTGTCGCGGGCGGTGTTCACCGCCGCACCGATCTGGGCGAGGATCGCGTTGAGGTCGTTGACGGCGTTGTCCCAGTCGCGCTTGTACCTCGCGTACGCCTCGGCGTCGCCACCGACCCACACCATCTTCGCCAGGCCCTGCTGGAGCAGGTCGAGCTTCTCGGCGATGGTGCCGGAGATCTGGATGATCTGGGCGTTGGCCTGCTCCATCGCGGCATAGCTGACTTTGATCACCATGATGTCTACTCCCCCGACCAGGTTAGGAATTCAGCGCCTGTGTGAACTTGGCCATCATGTCGTGCTGCGCCTGGTCGGTTGCGGCGTGCGAAGTCCCCGACTTGTCGAGGATGTCGGCGATGCCGTCCAGTGCGTCCAACAGCTTCTGGCCATCTTGATGCCACCGCTGCATCAGCGACTGGAAGCTGTTGGACGCGTCACCCGCCCAGGCTCCAGATAGCTCCTCGACGGCACCCCGCAACTTGCCCAGCTCGCCGTGAATCTCGCCGCGTACTCCACGGACGTCCTTCGCTGCCGCGTGTAGAGACGCCGCGTCTACAGCGATGTGGTTATCCACCATCTCGCCACTCCTCCCCTAGCGTGACCCGACGATCCGACACCACCCAGGCAGGCACGAAGGCCGCCGCAGTCAGATTGGAGCCCACGGTAGCGGACGCTGCCCGCCCATCGCTGCCCCGTTACCGCGACACGGGCGGTCCCTACGGTTCCGACCAGGCCGTCTGGACGAGCTGTACACCATCCGCGCGCCGGATCAGTTGGCCGCGGCCGGGCGGCTGGGTGCTGGGGCGGATGTTGCCGAACAGCGGGCCCTCCTCACGGTTGCCGGACATCAGCAGCACCGGGGTGTCCAGCTCGCGCAGGCGTTGCAGGACCGGCTCGTACAGCGCCCTGGCGGCACCGCCGCAGCGGCGGGTCAGGATCAGGTGCAGCCCGATGTCGCGGGCCTGCGGCAGCAGATCCAGCAGCGGGGTGAGCGGGTTGTTGCCGGCGGTGGCGACCAGGTCGTAGTCGTCCACCAACACGTACAGCTCGGGCCCGTGCCACCAGGTGCGGTTGCGCAACTGCTCCGGGGTGACGTCGGGACCGGGCAGCCGTTTCAGCATCGCCTCGCGGGTCGCGGCGACCATCTCGGTGAACGCCTGGCTGCCGGGCGCGTAGCCGAGGACGTGCTCGCCGGTCACCGCGCCGAGCAGGCCACGCCGGTAGTCCGCGACCACGAGCCGCGCCCGGTCCGGGCCGCCGCCCGCCACCAGGGACCGCGCGATCAGCCGCAGCAGGTTGGTCTTTCCGCATTCGATGTCGCCGAGCACGATGAGGTGCGACTCGGCGGTGAAGTCGAGATAGACCGGGGCCAGGTGGGTCTCGTTGAGAGCGATCGGTACGCCGCGGACCTGCGGGTCGGCCTGTTGCGTGCAGCTCGGCCTCGGGCAGCCGGCGGGGCAGCAGCCGCACCGGTGGCGCTGGCTGGTGGCGCCAGGCATCCCGGACGCGGGCGACCAGGTCCGCAGTGGCTTCGCCGGCGTCGTCGACCGTGCTGTGACCGTCCACTCTGGACAGTGCACCCAGGAAGTGCAGGCGGTCCTTGGTAACCCCCCGGCCCGGAAACTTCTCAGGTACGTTCGCCGCCGTCCGCCGGTCGATCTCCGACTCGCTCGTGTCCCCGAGCCGCAGCTCCAACCGGGTACCGAGCAGGTCGCGCATGGACATCCGTACCTCAGCCCAGCGAACGGCGGTGACCACGACGTGGATGCCGAATCCCAGGCCCCGGGCGGCCAGGTTGGTGATCGTCTGTTCCAGTTCCTCGTACTCCTGGCGCAGCACCCCCCAACCGTCGACCACGAGGAAGACGTCACCGAACGGGTCGTCCTGGATCTCCCCACCGGCCCGGCGCCGCCGGTAGGTACCGATCGAGTCGACGTTCAGCTTGGAGAACCGTGTCTCGCGCTCGTCCAGCAGCGCGCTGACCTCGGCGACCGTCCGGCGTACCGCCTCCGCGTCGCGCCGCGTGGCGACGCCGGACAGGTGCGGCAGCCCGTCGAGCGTACGCAGCCCCCCGCCGAAGTCCAGGCAGAAGAACTGCGCCTCCGCCGGCGTATGGGTGAGCGCGAGCGCGCACAGCAGGGTACGCAGCATGGTGCTCTTGCCCGACCGGGTACCACCGACGATGATCACATTTCCGCCGGCCCCGTCGAGCTCCACCACCATCGGATCCCGGCGCTGCTCGAACGGCCGGTCCACCACGCCGACCGGCGCCGTCAGCCGGCCTCTGCCGGCCCACTGCGGCGGGTGCAGGCCCAACCGCTCGTCGACCGCGAGGGCCGGCAGGAGCTGGTCCAGGGTGGGTGACTCGGCCAGCGGCGGCAGCCAGACCTGGTGCGCCAGGCGTCCCTGGCCGTGCAGCCGGTTGACGATGACATCAAGGGTGCTGAGCTGCCGACCGGCCTCCTCCTGCTCCCGCGGGTCCGGGGCCGACGGCGATGCCGGGGGCGGCTCCGGCACGGGGACGCTGGCCAGCACGTACGGCGCGATCTGGCGCGGGCCGGTCGCGTGGGCGCGGGGCGCGGAGCCGGGCACCCGGTACGGGCCCGACACGTACGCGCCCCGGAAGCGCAGGTTCGTCGAGGTGTCCACCTTCAGGTACCCGTGCCCAGGCGCCTGCGGCAGCTCGTACGCGTCCGGTACGCCCAGGACGATCCGGCTCTCGATGGCGCTGAAGGTACGCAGGCCGATCCGGTACGACAGGTACGTGTCCAGCCCGCGCAGCTTGCCCTCCTCCAGCCGCTGCGACGCCAGGAGCAGGTGCACGCCGATCGACCGTCCGATCCGGCCCATCTGGATGAAGAGGTCGATGAAGTCGGGCTTCTTCTCCAGCAGCTCGCTGAACTCGTCGACGACCACGAGCAGCGTGGGCAGCGGGTCCAGTGGGGTGCCGGCGAGCCGGGCCTTCTCGTACTCGTGCCGGTTGACGTAGTTGCCGGCCGCCCGAAGCAGCTCCTGGCGCCGTACCATCTCGCCGCTCAAGGCGTCGCGCATGCGGTCGACCAGGGGCAGCTCGTGGACCAGGTTCGTGATCACGGCGCTGGTGTGTGGCAGCCTGTCCTGCGAGGCGAAGGTGGCGCCGCCCTTGAAGTCGACCAGGACGAAGTTCAGCTCCTCCGATGAGTGCGTCAGCGCCAGCGCCGCCACGATGGTGCGCAGCAGCTCGGACTTGCCCGAGCCGGTCGCCCCCACGATGAGCCCGTGGGGACCCATGCCCTCCAGGGCCGCCTCCTTGACGTCCAGCTCCACCACGGAGCCGTCCGGGCCCAGACCGAGCGGGATGCGCAGCTGGTCGCGCGGTGGGCGGGGCCGCCACGCCGTCCGTACGTCCACCGTGGCCACGTCACCGACGCCGAGCAGGTCATGCAGCTCCATGCTCCGGGCCAACGGCTCCTCCGCGACCGAGTGGGCCAGCAGCCGGTACGGGGACAACTGCCGGACCAGGCCCTCGGCCTGTGCGAGGCTCATCCGGTCCGGGCTGCCCAGCGGGGTAGTGGAGGCGCCGCGGCTGACCTCCACGCTGGTCTGCGTGACGTCGAGGCACAGCAGCCAGCGACCGGCGTCGCGGGGAACCGTCCCGGACAGGTCGACGACCGTGGTTGCCTGCGGCCCGACGCCGAGCAGCTGGGAGGTGGGCGGTACCTCGCCACCGTCGAGCAGCACGAGGACGTGCGGAGCGGTGGTCAGCGGTCGCGCCTCGGCGCTGTGTCGGGGTCGGCCGGTCAGGTCCTCGCCGAGCAGCTCCTCCAGCTCCCGCATGTCGGTGAAGGCCAGCCGAAGCGCGCCGGCCGTATCCGTACGGCGCGGGTACTGCGCGTGCGGCAGCCACTTCAACCAGTCCCAGGCGGCCTGCCGCTCGGGCGCGGCCACCAGCGCGACCACCAGGTCGTCCGGAGAGTGGAAGGCGGCAAGCTGGCAGACCATCGACCGGACGAGATCCGCGCACGGGTCCGGCCGACCGCGCAGCACGATCCGGCTGAACGCCCGCAGGGACACCGCGATCGGCAGCCGCGGCACGACGGAATGGGCGCGGACGAACCGGCGCAGCGCGATCGCGCTCATCGGTTCGAGGTCCTCGATCGGCTTGGTCTCCGGAGTGATAATCTTCACAGCCAGGCGCTGTGCACCCACCGCCACCCGGACCTCACCGAAGTCGTCATCGGTAGCGCGCCGCTCCCACATCCGGCCGGAAGCCGCGAACGACCACAAGGCAACGGGCTGCGGGTGCCGCCAGGCCAGCGCGGCCCGCTGCTGCGCCGCGGCCCGCCGGGCGCGCCGCCGCACCTGTGCCAGGTAGCGCATGTAGTCCCGGCGGTCCGCGTCGAGTCGAGCCTTGCGCTCGCCGCCGCCGGACCCCATCGTGCCGGCCGCCATGCCCAGCATGGACACCCCGAACAGGCCGCCCGCGACCCAGGTGACCATGCCGCCGCCGTGGCCGGCGTAAAGGAACGCCATGGCACCGACGCCGCACACCATGGGCAGGATCATCAGCATCTGGCCCAGCCCGCGCGGCAGGTTCTCGGGCACCTCCGGTGGTGACTCCAGCAGCAGCTCGCCGCGGGGCAGCTGCGGCCCCGGCCGGCGTGGTGGGCGGCGGAAGATGACGGTGCCCATGTCCCTGCCCTCCCCGTTCGGCTTGGCACGTGCGTCGCACGGTACCGGCATGGCACGGCCCCGCGCGCGCCCGCCGTGATGGGTACTCTCGCCCCGGCGACACTCTAGGGAGGCAACCACGTGGCCAGTACCGCCGGCCTTACCCGGGCGGGAGTCAGCCGGGTGACCATCGTCGCGCCGAAGACCAGGATCGACGTGGCGCTTCCCGCCGACGTCCCGCTCGCCATCTTGCTGCCGACCCTGCTGCGTTACGCGGGGGAGGGACTGGCTGACGAGGGTGCCCCGGCCGGGGGTTGGGTGCTGTCCCGGCTCGGTGGGCCGGCGCTGGACAGCGGCCAGAGCGCGGGCCAGCTCGATATCCGTGACGGCGAGGTGCTCTACTTCGCCCCACCCGGTGGTACCGCCGACGAGATGGTCTTCGACGATGTCGTGGACGCCGTGGCCACCGCGACGCAGACCCGCGCAGGCCGTTGGCAGACCGGTACCACCCGACGGTTTTCGGTGGTCGTCGCGGCGCTGGCGCTGCTCGGCGGCGCCGCGGTGATGCTGTTCGCCGGGCCGCCGCTGCCCCTGGCCGCCGGGGTCTGCCTCGTCGTGGCGCTGGCACTGATCGTCTGCGGCTCGGTGCTCGCCCGCGCGTTCGGCCAGGTACGCAGCAGTTTGGTGCTGGCGCTGGTCGCCCTCGTCTACGGCGGCGTCGGCGGCCTGCTCGTGCTCGCCGGCAACCGATCTCTCGGCCAGCTGGCGTCGGTCCATGTGGTGCTCGCCGCCACCGCCGTTGTGGTGTACGCCGCGCTCGCGACCGTGGCGGTCGGCCACAGCACGGGTCTCTTCATCGGGATGAGCGGCGCCGGCTCCGCGCTCGGCATCGGCGGATCCCTCTGCCTTTTCCTCGGCACGCCACCCGCGGGCGCCGCCGCGGTGGTGGCCGCACTGGCCTTCGCCCTCTTTCCGACCCTGCCGATGCTCGCCTACCGGCTGGCCCGGCTTCCGGTGCCGGCCATCCCTTCCGGGCCCGACGACCTGAAAGCTGACACCGACACCGTGGAAGGGCTGCGCATCCTGGCGCAGAGCGAACGGGCCGACGAGTACCTGACCGGGCTGCTCGGCACCGTTGCCCTGATCGTCCTCGGCGCTGAGGTCGTCCTCGGCCTCGCCGGGACCCTCGCCGCGGCGGTGCTGGGTCTGCTTGTCGCCCTCCTGCTCATGCTCCGAGCCCGGCCGCTCTCCGGGCAGCTGCAGCGCCTGCCCTTGCTGGTGGCCGGTGCCGCCGGCCTCGGCGTCACGGTCGTGGGCTTCGCCATGGCGAGCAGCCCGCTCATGCGGCTCACGGTGATTCCGGCCGGCCTGCTCGTCGTCGCCGTCGCCGCCCTCGTCTACGGACTGGGCGTCGCCGGGCGACAGATCTCACCGGTGTGGGGCCGGCTGCTCGATGCCACCGAAATCTTGATGATCACCCTGTTGATACCGGTGGCCGCCTGGGTGTGCGGCCTGTACGCCTGGATCCGCGCGATCCACAGGTGACCATCGGGTCGGCTCAGGTGCGGCGGGGGGATCCGAAGTAATGCCGCTCCACGCTGGTCATGGTCAGCCAGACGTACCGGTTGGCACCGCCGCCCACCAAGGCGATCATGTCATCGGACATCATCTGCACCTCGGTGACGCTCTGCTTGGCGAGCCAGAGCATGGATGCGGCGATCACCGCCTCCGACTCGGTGAGGCGCTGCAGCAGGCACGCGTGGGCATCCGCGAGTAGCCGGGCACCCACCCCGGTCAGTTGCGGCAGTACCACCAGCGCCGTCTGCCACGCACCGAGCGCGGGTACGGGCGTGCCCACCGCGCCTGACGAATCGTGCACGTACAGCACCGGACGGCGCCGGGTCGCCGGGACGGCCGACACGCTCACGGGATCGACCACGGCCATCGAACCAGGCTGTTTGGTGGCCATCTCACCGAACCCGCCCCACTCGGCAGCCGCCGCGGAATGCACGGCCAGCGAAGCTCCGGCGGCCAGCGCCCGGAACGCGACCAGCCGCGCGGCCCACCAGCCCCCGACGAGAGTTACCACGGTCGGCTCGGGCCGGAACAGCCGTACCAGCACCGGGCTCTCGGAACTGTCCCGGCCGAGCAGCAGTCCGCTGCCGCCCAACGGCAGAACGACGCGTTGCAGGGCCTCCGGGTCGGCCGCCTGCCCGCCCGCGGCGCTCGTCACGTGTCCGCCGCGGTTGGCGCGCAGGCGTAGACGGCAGGGCCGTGGTAGCCGTCCAGACGGCTCAGTTGCGCACCCATCCGGTGCGCCTGCGCCTCGGCCGCGCGGACCAGCGCCGGGAGCGCCTCGGGACGAGCGGCCAGCCGGGCGACGCCGTGCACAACCACGCTCGCTCCCGTCGTCTGCATCGTCACTCCGATACTGAACTGGGCCGCCGATAGGCGCCACAGCGATGAGAACAGCTCTGCCGGCCGGGGCGGCCACCGGTGCAGCGCGAGACAGCTGTGCGCCAGCCCGTCCGCGTGCCAAGCCGTCCACCGCTCCTGCGCGCGCGCCTGCGGCCGGTCCAGCCCGCACGTCCCGGCGACGGCCCGAGCCAGGCCGTCCCGGTCCAGCGGTGTGGCCGGCAGGTCGGCGGCACGAAGGATCTTTCCGACCCGGCCCACCACCGCGGCCAGCGCACGCTCCACCCCGTCGAGGCCACCACCCCTGGTGGCGGCGGCCGCCACCGCGTCTTCGGCGCGCAGGCGCACCGCCACCCAGACCACCTGGTCCGCCGCGACCTGGGCGCCGTCCATCAGCTCCCGGTACGACTCGACCGCTGGCGCCCGGGTGTCCAGCTCGACGCTGGGTGAGAGCATCCAGTGGCTGACCGCGGAGATCGCGCTGACCGGTACCGGGGAGTCGCTGAGGATCCGGGCCAGCCGCTCGATCGGCAACACTCCGACGCGCTCGCCGTTCAGATCAGAGCCGGTACCGACCTCCACCGCGGCGAACCATCCGTCGGCGTCCTGCCCGATCCCGATCCGGGTACCGCGGTCGGTGACGGACCGGAACGCCAGGCCGGGTGCCAGGCCGGGCAGGCCCGAGGCAGCCGCCCGGGAGTTCCGGTGCCGCCACCGGCGACGGCCTCTCGCCTGCTCGTACCACCACCCGCCCCGGACCCGGAGGAACACGGTAAGCAGCAGCGCGGCACCCAGCGCACCGGCCCCCGCCGCGACCGGCCCGAACTGCCCGCCGTCGGCCCGCACCCCGCACAGCACCCCGAACGCCACTACCTCGATCGCCACGACCTGCACTGTCGTGAGCGGCCCAACCCGGCCACGACGGCGTACCGCGGAGAACTGTCCCCTGGCCGGCGGCGCCTGCGTCCTGGCCATCACACCCCCGTCTCGTCCCCGCGGCTCCCCAGCCACCCCGGCGGCCCCTATCGTAAGAGAGCCCAAGCGCCGATGAGTGTCCTCGATCGGCGCGGGGCACCGACGGGCGGCCCGGAGGGGGAGGCGAGGTGTCATGCAGACTCGGCGCGAGCAGGTCCGGGCGTACCGATTTGTCACCCGGCGGATCGTCTCGGCGATGCTCGCCGGCGACCCGGAGACCGCCGACCTGCCCATGCGCCGGCTGGCTCTTGCGCTGCTGGCCAGCCTCATGCTCGCGACCATCGTGTTCGCCGGCGTCGGTGCGTACGGACTGCTGCGGCCCGGCGGGGGTGGACTGCCCAACCAGGCGATCATCATCGAGCGGGAGACCGGCGCCCGGTACGTGTCCCTCGAGCGCACGCTCTACCCCGTGCTGAACTACGCGTCCGCCCGGCTGATCCTCGGAGTCGCCGACCCGGCCGTGTACACCATGTCCCAACGGTCGCTGCACGACCTAGCGCGCGGTCAGGCCGTCGGAATCCCGGGCGCCCCCGACGCGCTGCCCGATCGCGGGGCTCTGCTCAACCAGCCGTGGAGTGTGTGCAGCGCGCCCCGCTCGGTCGACGACCCGAACACCCCGAGCACCCGCCTGCTGGTCGGCGTGCCGCTCGCCCCCGGCCCGGACCTGGGCGACCGGGCTGTGCTGGTCGCACTCACCGATGAGAAGCACGCCGCCAGCCATTACCTCATCTGGCACAACCACCGGCTACGCGTGGCGAGCCCCCTGGTGTATGTCGCGCTCGGGCTCGACGTGGTGAGTGCGCTGCCGGTCGGCCAGGCACTCGTCAACGCCATCCCGGCCGGCCCGGACCTCCGGCCGTACAACGCCGCCAACGGCCAGCCGACGAGCGCCACGATCAACGGCCGGACCGCCAAGGTGGGCGACCTTTACCGGTTCGGCGGCACGTACTACGCGATGCTTCCGGACGGCCTCACCCCACTCAGTGACGTCATGGCCACCATCATGAAGGCATCGACCGCCACGCCTCCGCAGGACATCACCGCCAAGGAGGTCGCCCTATACCCCAGCGGCACCCGCGTCGAGAGCGCCGGTTTCCCGACCACGATGCCGAAGGTCGTCGCCGTCGGTGCGGGTACGGCTGCCTGCGCACAGGCGCAGGCGCAGAACCCGAGTGGGGGTGAGGTGTCCGTACGGCTCTTCGACCGCGCGCCGACAGAGTTCTTCCTGCCCGCGCCGAACACCAGCGGCCGGGTGAGCGACGGCGTGCAGGCGGTGGATGGGGTGGTCATACCGGGCGGCCATGGCGAGTTGGTCCGGGGGGTCGCCCCTGGAAGCGATGGCGAGGGCAGCACCGTCTATCTGATCACTGATCAGGGCATCCGTTACCCGATCCCGGCCGGTTCGGCCACGACCAAGGTCGCCCCGCAGGCGGTCCTCGGCTATGGCGACGTGACCCCGACCGAAGTGCCTGCCTCGTTGCTCGCGCTGATCCCGAAAGGCCCCCAGCTCAGCCCCGACACGGCCGGCAACCTCGCCGCGGTCGCCCCGGTGCCCAGCGTCGTGTCGCCGCTCCCGAACGCCTCTCGATGACGGGATGGGTGACCGGCCGCGTGACAACGGGGCCACGCGCGCCGCGCCCGGTGCTCTAACCTGACGGTGGCAAGTCGGCTGACGGGGGAGGCGGGGGGCCATGCCTGACGGTGGTACGACCATTGACGTGCTCTCGCTTGAGGACTTCGGCGCCACACTGGCACGACGCCTCAGCGAGGTGGACGCGATGATGACCAAACTCGACGAGCTGCGCGGCAAGCCGCCGAAACTGGGGACGTTCCAGGACGCGAGGGCGGGCGTCACCCAGTACGCCTGGTTACACGACCAGTTCGCGCAGCGCCTCGACCGGCTCCGGCAGGCCGTCGTCGCCACCCAGGACGCGACGGCCGACATCATCGCCAACTACCGGACCACGGAGGCGCGCAACGCGGCCGCCGCGGCCGACATCGCCAACCGGCTCGGCGGGGTACCCGACACTCTTCAGGGCTGGGCATAAGATGTCTGACCAGGAGTTCTACCAGCGCTACGCCGGGTTCAGCCATCGCGAGCTCTACACCATGCTGCAGGCGGGCGACCCGGGTCAGGTCGACGACGTGGCGGCTGCCTGGTCCATGCTCCAGCAGACCGCCGCCGACCTCGCCGCGGCGCTGGGCGCCGACCTCACCCGGCTGGCCCCAGCCTGGAGCGGCCCGGCCGGCGCCGAGTACCAGGCCCGCGTTGGCATCGTCGGATCTTTCTCCACGGCCCTCGGGGAAGACTTCGACGCGGTATGCCAGACCCTGACCGCGATAGCCGGACGCCTGCGCGAGGCACGGGCGCAGGCCGAGGATCCGGCCCATGTCGACACCGGCCACATGGCCCACGACGCGGTGACCGGTGCTGCCTGGGGGGCGGTCATCGGCCCCTTCGGCGTGGCACTCGGCGGCACGATCGGGGCGGCCCACGGCCATGAGATCGACGAGCAGGAGAAGCAGAAGGCCCACCAGCGGATGGTCAACCTGGTGGCTGGGCTCGCCGCGGACTACGCACCGGTCGCCTCCGTGGCGTGGTCGACTCCGCCGCAGTCTCCGCCGCCTGGCCTGCCGACCGGTGCGGCGGCCGGCGAGATGGCGATCGGCCGGGCCATGGTGGGATCCGGGCTCAGCGGAGTCGGCACGCCACATGGCACCGGCCATGCCGACCTCGAGCGGGTGGAACCCGCCGCGGTGGTGACCGCCATGCCGCGGGCTGGCGCAGCCGGCGAACCGACCGGCTCGGGCGGCTCGGGCGGCGGTCACGTTTCTGAGACAGCGCAGGCCAGTGCAGGCACCGCTCTGCTCGGTGCCGGAGTCATCGACGCCGTCGCGGTGGATGTCGCGCTGCGGGGAATGGGAAGGCCACCCCAGTACCTCGTTTCTCCGACCGGTGGCACCTCGGCTACCGGTCCGGCGGAGAGCATCGGCGGCGAGGAGGTCCCCGCCGCGAAAGCCGCGTCGATGACCGGTCCGCCCCCTGCCGAGGAGGCGGAGCACGCCGGGATGGCTGGCCGGGGGCACGACCCGGAGGACGACGTCGACGAGCACCTGACCTGGCTGACCGAGGACGACATGGCCTGGGGCGGCCATCAGCCCACGGCTCCACCGGTGGTGGGCGGACAGAAGCCACCCGAGTCCGGGCCGGTACCAACCGACGACGCCTGATCGCAACCGGTGGATCGCGGCGAGTACCGGTGGCCGCCTGCTGGTAATCCTCGTCGGACATGGGAACCGCCCGCGGCTGGTGAAGCCACCACTGAGATTCACAAAGACGCTGCTCAGCGCCGTTGTGTGCCGGAGGCGTCACCATGCGAACCGTCTTCACGTCGTTGGTGAGCCGCTCTCGCTCCTTTCCAGGTCAGGATCCTCCCGGTAGTCCGAGGAAATATCGACGACCTCGATCTCCGGCCGGTACGAGGGATCAAGTCGCCGGAGATCCCACTCGTTGATCCACGTGCGCACGTACTGGCGCATCCGGGTAGCGCCGAGCCGCTCAAGACCGACGATGTCGGGAGGTTGCCACCCGAACACCTCGCCATGCAACTCCTTGAGCCTGGCGTATGCCTGGGCGAGTTCGGCCTCGTCCGGCGGTGTAAGTACGTGCATCTCGCGGTCGATGATGCGCATGCCGTTTACCGCTGCCGCCGCGAGCGCCGTCGCCTCCGGCGTCTGCTTGGCACCCAGCTTCTCCGGTATCAGCTCGCGATCGTTGCGTCCGCTGATCACGGCGGCCTCGAAGTCGTCTGTCATGGCGAGCACCGCCGCGATCGGCAGCCCGGGACAGCCGTGCTCACCACGCACCCAGCGGGCGATCTCCGCGTACGACTTGGCCCGTTGCTGCAACGAGTAGCGGCCGATCAGTTCGACCTCGTCGAACAGGATTACCCAGCCGGCCGATCCCGCCGCGGCCAGTAGTCTTGCCGCGAACCGGAGCCGCTGTCCGCCCAACTCGCGGACAGCGACCGGAGGCAGAAACGGTCGTGCCTCGCCGATTTCCTTGAGGCGCCGGCGTAGCTCCGGCGTAGCGATCGGGTCACCGGACCAGAACCGCACGATCGTGTTCGCGAAGGCCGCGTCGCGCTGGCGCACATGCGCGAAGAGCGCGAGCGTCGCGGCGAACCGTTCGTTAAGGCCCGAACCCGCCGAGGTCGCCCAACGCAGCAACTCGGCGTACAGCCGACCATCGACGTCGATCGCGGCTGCTGCCTCCACGATGGCGGGCCGCGCCCGGCCGGCCGTCACCGCGGACTCGGCTGCGGCGGCGAACACCTTCACCGGGTCGTGCAGCGGGGTCTCCTTGCTGATCACCACCCGGCTGACCGTGAAGCCGGCGTCGAGGGCGAGCCGTGCGAGATGCTCAAGGAGATGGCTCTTGCCCGCACCGAATCCCCCGCCGACCAGCAGGCCCCCCGCCTTACCGGCGGCCGCCAAGTCACGGAGCGACGCGAAGCGGTCCTCGATGGCGGCCTGGCCACTGCCGGTCGCGGCAACAGCGTCGCGGCTGGGCACACCGGATCGGAGCGCCTCGATGGCGCGGCGGCGCGCCACGGCCGGGTCCACGGACACGGTCATGGTCGTCATGCCATGACCTCCGCATGCACGTCGAGGCTGACCAGGGTCGAGTAGGGGTTGACCCGGTGACGGTCCCGCACCTCGTCGACGACCCGGAGGCGCAGCGCAGTGTAGGAAGGCAGCCCACGCCCCTCGTCATTCACCAGTTCGGGAGGGAGGAGCACGGCCACGAACAGCCCTTCAAATTCGTCGGTACCATCGATGAGTTGGCGAAGAAACTCGTATGCGTCGAGCGTGGCGGCCTTGGAGTAGTAGTAGCCGTCACGCAGGCCGGCGGGTGGCCGGCGGGCCACTGCCAGGCGGGCCAGGTCGAGCCGTAGCACCAGGCCAGCGTGGCCGGCCATCCGCAGCCAACGAGTCGACGACAACAGCATCGATCTGGCATTGTGCCTGGTGACCTTGCTGTGCAGAGAAAGCTTGCGCAGCTCGCCCGCGGGAACCCGCTCGCCACGAAGCCATCCGATGATCGTCTCCCGCTCGGCCACACTGACGTCACCCCGACCGAGCCGCTCCTGGCACAACCGCAGCATGGCTACCCGGAACTCGTGGCTGAGGCCGCTGTCCTTCAGCACGGTCTGCTCGATCGCCCTCCGCACGCTGCGATACAGCTCGGCGCCGTCCACGTCGTGGTGGCTGGCCACCGCTGCGATGCTCAGGTCATGGCTGGACGCGCCGGTATTGGGCGGCGGAAAGCCACACTGCTCAAGTACGGCGCGCACCACCGAGCCCGCCAGCGCGACCCAGTCGAACTGGCGGGCCACGGCGGTGAACACTTGATCTATCAAGTGGATCCGGGTGGTCGCCGCGTCGACGGTCGCGTGTTGGAACCCGTCTCCGATGCTGGCCAGCCCGGCAGCCAGCTCCTCAGCCACCGGCCCGTCCCCCACCGCCAGGAGCTTGACGGCGGCACCGCCCTGTCCGACGTATGGTGCGAGGTACTCCTTGTCGAGGAAGTCCAGATAGGTCGACGCGCGAAGCGTCGATGCGGCGCTGGATGGCGTCACGACTACCGCCCCTTGTCCCGATCGTCGGCGGTGAATGAGACACCCCAGTACTGCTGACGCTGGCCGCTACGGGCCACCGTCACCAGCACCCCCGCGCCCTTGGTGCCGGTGCTGGCCGACCACCGCAGCTCGCGGGGACTGCGCCCGGTTCGCGTGACACCGCTCTGGTCAAGCAGGTACAGGTCGCGGGCGAACTCCTGCTTGGAGTATTGGCCACGCTGGCCGGGCAGCATGGTCAGCGCCGACCAGATCTCGACCAGCCGGGCCACTCCGTCGGCCTTCTTACCTTCACTGGCAATCACCAGTTCGTATGCCGCGCGCAGGCTGTCGAGGAACGCCTCGGCCTTGAACCGGGGTGCCCGATCCTGGTTCATGGCGAGCATCTCCACCAGCGTGGAGGGACGGATCCGGCGCTCCCGTACCCGGTCGATCTCGACGGCCGCCTCGCCGGGCACCACCCGTATCAACGACGGGTAGCACAGCAGCCGGTCCTCCTCCTCGAACATCTTCACGCCACGGGCCTCGGCGGTCGCCAGCAGTTCCTTGACGTAGCCGCCGGAGGCCAGGTAATCCTGCTCGTCCGGGTCGAATCCGTCGTAGGCGGCCCGCGCCTCGTGGCCGAGGCCGGTCGCCATCGCCTGGGCGTTGGCGAGTGCCTTACGCGTGTCCCGGATCTGTCCGTGCTTCGCGCCCGCGAGTGCCTTGCGCAACTCCCGGGTGACCGCGACCGCGGATCTCAACGCGCCGTCGACGGCGCGCTCCGTCGCGGCCAGCGTCTCCTCCAAGGTGCCGGCGATGCCCTCGCCGGACTTGCCGGCTCCTGCCTCGACCGGCTCGTTTCCGCTCCTCGGCCTCACCATGGTCAACCCCTTCTCGTCAGCCAGGTTGGTACAGTACCGTCGCCGCCCGACAGTTTCCCCTCACCCGGAGGCGACTCGCGTAGACATGGCACGGCAACCTAGCCGCACACCGGCGCTAGAGTCGAATCCGTGAGCCGGCCGCCCCAGTGGACACCGCCCGGGCAGTCCGCCCACATCGCTGGATACGATATTCAGGGCGGTCTGATCTATGTCGGGCGGGATCTGCGGTCGGGCGTCGGCACCATCGAGCCGGCGCTGCTCAATCCCGCGCTTCCGGTCAGCCGGCACGAACCGGATCGGCAAGGTCACGACCTCGAACCGGCACCGTCGTACCATCTGATCTCGCCGGCCGCCAGAGCCGCCTATCTTGCCTGGCTCGCCGGTGAACGCCGCCGCTCGGACGTGCCCATCGGCTTCGTGTCGCTGTTCTTCTCGGGGCTGGAACGGCGGGTGCTGGTGGATATGACGGATGACCCGACGGTACGGCCGGAGCTGCCCGCGATTGCCGCGGAGGTACGCCGGCTCCGCGCCGTGTACGGCCCGGCCAACCGGTCCTTCGACTCGTCCGCCGGGGCATTCCTCGACGTGCTGGACCTGCTGGTCACCTCCGCGTCCCGGCCGGGCCGCGGGCCTGCCGACCAGCCTCCCGCGCCTCGCCACGACCGGTGGCCGGTGCCGATGGCGCTGCGCCTCGGCCTCGCCCGGTTCGCCGTGACGGGTACGCCGGTACCAGCAGACTGGGCAAGATCCTGGGCGTGGTACCACCCGTCGCTGTTTCCGCGGACGCCGCAGACCCGCTGCCCCCAGGAGTTCGAGCGGCTGTTCGCGGTCCGCTACACCCGACGGTTCGCGGCGGGCCTGCTCCCGACCGCCGCGGCCAGGCCGCCGATCCGGATCGGCTACCAGCCAGCCAGCCCGGGCCTCGACACCATGATCCTGGATCGACCGGACCTGCCCGACGTGCTGGAGGAACCGACGGCGACCCGGGAACTGGGCGCCCTCACCGACTCCGTCACCGACGCGCTGACCCCCTACAGCCGCTGGCTCGCCCGTACCCCGGGTGGCCTCGGTTCGCTCGCCGCCACGGCACTGTTGCCCGCCGACCTGCTCGACCTGGACCACGGCCCGCTCCAGCAGGTGCTGACCTGGGCCGCTGCCCGCCTCGACGGGCGGTCCGCCGCCGTTGTCGACTTCCGCGAGTTCGGCATCTTCTGGTCCACCACCGATCCGGCCCGGATGTCCAAGGATGAGGCCGAGTCGCTTGCCCTGGTCCTCTCCCGGGTGGGACTCGGCGTGGAGCCGGATGTACGCTTCGGCGGTCCCGCCCTGGCAGCAGGACCGGTGGTGCTCTTCCGCCTTGCTCATGAGGACCCGTCTGCCCCGACCCCGACGTACCTCGGCGCGGCCACGATGCTCCACCTCGCGGCCGGCATCGCGACCGCGCACACGGCCAGCGGTGTCCACCTCGCTGTCGATGACGCGGTCAGCTCGATCGTCGCTGAACTGTCGGCCGAGATGTGGGTGCCGGTCGCCGAACGGTCCCGGCTCGCCGCGCGGCTGCGTTGGCTGCTCACGCCCGGAAGCGCCGCAACCAGGGTCGAGCGTCGGGTCTCCGCGTTGACGGTAGCGGAGCGTGAGACAGCGGGACGCTTCCTGATCGGGGTCGCCACCGCGGGTCCGCCCGTCGGACCCGAAACAGTGACCGCGTTGACCAAGGCGTACCGGCTGCTCGGCCTCGACCCCGACACGGTCTACAGCCGACTTCACCAGCGAAGTATCGAGCCTGCCGGCCCAGCGACACCCGGATCGGGTGTGGTTCCGATGGACGGTCCGGTCGTGGTACGCCGGGCACGTGCCGGCCCGCCGGGGCACCTGCTGCCGCGCACTCCACCCATGGCCGGGACCCCGTCCACCGGGTCCAGCGACGCACCAGATCGCCGACCGCGGGCCGGTTCCGAGGTCCGGCTCAGCCAGGAGTCCGTGACCCGGAAGGCGGCCGAGACCGAGGCCGTGGCGATCCTGCTCGCCGGCATCTTCACCGACGACGAGCTGGTCGCGAGCGCGGGATTGCCGGGCGGTCGCGATGCGGCCGTGGGCGCCGCAACGCCGCACGGCAACGACGCGGGCCATGGCCCCGGCTTCCTCGACGAGGCGCACAGCAGGCTGCTCAGCGAGATAGCCACCAGGTCATCGTGGTCTCGCGCCGATTTCGCGAGAGCAGCGGCGCAGCACGGTGTCATGCCGTCCGGCGCGCTGGAAGTGATCAACGAGGCGGCCATGGAAGCCGCGGGTGAACCCGCCGTCGAGGGAGACGACGAGCTCGTGGTCAACAACGACGCACTACGGGAGTTGCTGCGATGACCGAGGCACAGCCGGAGCCGGGGCTTGGTGGCGGCGAGCACGTCCCCCGCTCCCCCGCACCGTCCGACCGGATCCGGCCACGCGAACGGGACGCGATCGTCGCCTCGCTGCGGGCCGGGGTCGTCCCGCGGACCGGACAGCAGCACGTACAGGTCGGCCGGGTCGCCGAGGTACAAGCGGTAGTCAGCGATATCGCCCGGATCGCCGACGGCGGGACGGGCAGCCGGTTCGTGATCGGCGAGTACGGCTCGGGGAAGACCTTTTTCCTGCACCTCGCTCGCTCGGTGGCGTTGGAGAAGCGCCTTGTCACCATGCACGCTGACCTGTCCCCCGACCGGCGGTTACACGCCAGTTCCGGCCGGGCCCGCGCGTTGTACGCCGAACTGACTCACCACCTCGCGACCCGCGCGCGGCCGGACGGTGGCGCACTGGCCAGTGTCGTCGAACGGTTCGTCACGTCGGCGCTCGGCGAGGCACGCACGACGGGCGAGGAGCCTGAGGCGATCATTCAGACCCGGCTGGCGGCGCTGACGGAGTCGACCGGCGGCTTCGACTTCGCCCACGTCGTCAGCCGGTACTGGCAGGCACACGAGGGTGGCGAGGAACGGGTCAAGAGCGACGCGCTACGGTGGCTGCGCGGCGAGTTCACCAGCCGAGCCGACGCCCGGCAGGCTCTCGGTGTCCGGACCATCATTGATGACGCCACGTGGTACGACCACGTCAAGCTGCTGTCCCGGTTCGTCCGCCTAGCCGGCTACGACGGGCTGCTGGTCTGCCTCGACGAGATGGTCCATCTCTTCACGCTGGCCAACGCCCAGGCGCGGGCCCGAAACTACGAGCAGATCCTCCGCATCCTCAACGACAGCCTGCAGGGCACGGCGGCGCATCTGGGGTTCCTGTTCGGTGGTACGCCGGACTTCCTGCTCGACGCCCGGCGTGGGTTGTTCTCCCACCCCGCGCTGGCCACCCGGCTCGCGGAGAACACGTTCGCCTCCGACAAGCTGGTCGACCACTCCGGACCGGTGCTACGGCTGGGCAACCTGACGCCGGAGGACATCTACGTCCTGCTGACCAAGCTGCGGCACGTGTACGCCTCCGGCGACCCAACCGCGTACCTCGTCGACGATCACGCGCTCCTCGGGTACCTGCACCACTGCGCGCGGCGAATCGGGGACGCCTATTTCCGTACCCCTCGCGAGACCATCAAGGGCTTCCTCGACCTGCTCGCACTGCTCGACCAGAATCCGGGCCTGGGCTGGAGTTCGGTGGTCGACGCCGTGGACCTCGCACCGCAGCCCGATCCCGCTGGTACCGCCGACGCCACCGACGATGACGAACTCGCCTCATTCCAGCTCTGAGCCGGTCCAAGGCCCGCCAGGCACCGCGACGCCATCCACGGCGTACGATCTGTACCACCCAGGCGTCCAGCGATGGATCTACGCTGCCGGCTGGGAACGGCTACGCGACGCCCAGGAGAGGGCGGCGGTCCCGATTCTCGCCGGTGATCGTGACCTCATCATCGCCACCGCGACCGCGAGCGGGAAGACCGAAGCCGCCTGGCTGCCGATCTGCTCGGCATTGGTCCGTCAGCGCGAGGCCGGCGACAGCGAGCCAGGCGTTCAGGCGCTGTTCGTCAGCCCGCTGAAAGCCCTGATCAATGATCAGTACGACCGGATGGCCCGGCTCTGCGACGGGTTGGACATCCCGGTACACCGCTGGCACGGCGACGTGCCCGCCTCGCGCAAGTCACTCGTGATGCGTGCCCCCGGTGGCGTACTGCTGATCACACCCGAATCGTTGGAAGCGATGTTCGTCAATCACGGGCACCGCCTGGGCCGGGTACTCGGCGACCTGCGTTATGTGGTTATCGACGAACTGCACTCCTTTGTGGGTACGGAGCGCGGTGCGCAGCTCCAATCCCTGCTGCATCGGGTCGAACTGTGTGTCACCCGCGGCCTTCCCCGGATCGCACTCTCCGCGACACTGGGCGACTTCACCGCGGCGGCTGAGTACCTGCGCCCGGGCCATGGCACAGCGGTTGAGGTGGTCTCGTCCGACGACGACGCCGGCGAGATCCGGCTCCAGCTGCGGGGCTACCGCACCGGCGCCCTGGCCGGGCGGTCGGGCACGGTTTCCGGAGACAACATCGAGACCCACGACATCGCCCCGATCGCCGACCACCTGTTCCGCACCCTACGCGAACACGACAACCTGGTCTTCGCCAACTCGAGGGCCGCGGTCGAGACGTACGCCGACATGCTGAACCGCCGCAGCCACGCCGCCAAGGTCTCCACGGAGTTCCTCGCCCACCACGGCAGCCTGGCCAAGGAGATCCGCGAACACGTCGAGGAACGCCTGAAGGACGCCACGACACCGGTCACCGCCATCTGCACGTCCACTCTGGAGATGGGGATCGACATCGGCAGTGTCGACTCGACCGCCCAGATCGGCGCTCCACCGTCCGTCTCAGGTCTCCGCCAGCGCCTGGGCCGCTCCGGACGCCGAGCGGGCCGGCCCTCCGTCATGCGCATCTACATCTCCGAAGCCGAGCTGACCGATCGGACACCGCCACCCGACGCCCTTCGCGATGAGCTGTTCCAGACCGTCGCGATGGTCGAGCTTCTGCTGGCCTCGTGGTACGAGCCACCGCATACCGCCGGTCTTCACCTGTCCACGCTCATCCAACAGATTCTGTCGGTTCTCGCCCAGCACGGCTCGGCCACAGTCACCCAGGTCTACCACGCGCTCTGCGGGGAGGGTCCGTTCACCCACGTAGGGAGACCCACGTTCATCGCACTCCTGCGGGACATCGGCCGCCACGATCTGATCAGGCAGGACTCTCGTGGGTTCCTGCTCCCCGGGGGCCAGGGCGACCGTCTGGTCAACCACTACAGCTTCTACGCAGCGTTCCACACATCACAGGACTACCGGCTCGTCGCCGACGGACGTACCCTCGGGTCCCTTCCCGTGGATCGCCCGATCCTCCCCGGGGCCCTGCTCATCTTCGGCGGACGGCGGTGGCAGGTGGTCGGAGTTGACATCGCGCAGCGGGTGATCGAACTGACCGCCTCCGGAGAGGGCCAGCCACCGACTTTTCCCGGCAGCGGCGGCGAAGTCGCGGACGCGGTCCGGCGGACGATGCATGCCCTCTACCTGTCCGACGAGGTCCCACGCTATCTCGACAGCACGGCGCGCAGCCTGCTGCACGAGGGCCGGGACGCGTTTCGCCGCTTCGGGCACACCAACCAGAGCATCTTCGGCTGGGAAGGCGAATCCCTGGTCTTCCCGTGGCGAGGGGACCGGATCATGAATACGCTGCTTGTCACGCTCGCCAGCCGCGGACTCAACGTCGGTCAGGACGGACTCTGCCTCACTGTGAAGGGAACCACCCCGGTCGGGCTGTGGATTCTCATCCAGGAACTGGCCGAGGCGCCCCAGCCTGATCCCGTGGCCCTTGCCGAGACCGTCCGGGCCAAGGCACGCGACAAGTACGACCGGTACCTCGGGGCTGACCTACTCAACCTTGCCTACGCCGCCCGCGCGCTCGATGTCCCCGCCACCTGGGCAGCCCTCGCCGACCTCGCGAACCTGCCCTGCCCGCAGCGCACACCGTGACTCGACGCCAGCCGGATGGCACCACGCGCAGGGCCGCGCTGCTGCCCCGGTGGCGTCGATCCGCCCGCATCGCTGGCCGCCTGGTTAGCCCTCGGAGAGGCCCGGCCCGGCGGCGTCCGGCCGCAACGCGGCGAGCAGCGTGTACGTGGCGTGTTGAGCGGGAACGCGTCGCCGACGAGCCGCGGGTGCGGGGTGCGGGGGATTCGGCGCCGACGTGGAACACGTCGGACAGGAATGTCGGCGGCAACCGTGTGCCGTGGTTAGCGGAGGACCCGGCGCATGTACGCCAGCGCCTGGCGGTCATCCCGGCATTGTTCCGTGGCTGGCTTGACCTCGGCGAGCTGGGCTCTGGCGTCTGCGACCTGCGTCGCCCAGGTCGGGCCGTCGAGCAGGCCGGTCGTCTCGACGTACCGCAGGATGTGCGCGGCGGCCGGGAGGCGGCCGGTCCGGGTCATCATGTTGATGAACTCCACGGCGGCGACGCAGGCGCCTTGCATGTTGTCGGTGTCGAGCAGCACCTCGATGTACTCACGCAGGATGCGGAGGCCGTGCTGCCGGTCCCCGCGCCGGAAATGGGTGCGCGCCTCGATGAGCCGGTTCGGGCCATGGGTGTGCTCAGGGATCTCGACGCTCACGGCCTCGTCGAAGAGGCGCGCGGCGCGGTCGTGCTCGCCCTGGACCGAGGCGGAGCGGCCGAGCAGCATCAAACACCAGTTCAACAGGGTCGGCGGCCCTTGCGCGCGGTACCGCTCGGCCAGCCGCCCGACGAGGGCGTCGCCTTCCGCGAAGTGCCCGCGGAAGAGCAGCGCCGCCCCCAGGTCGACTTCGGCCTGCTCGGCCAGGTCGTGGTCGCCGCGCCGGCGCAGCTCGGCCGTGGCCGGGGGCGCCCATTCGGCCAGCGCCGCGTAGTCGCCGTGCGCGCAGGCCCGGGCCCGGCGGACCAGCGGACTGTCCGGCTCCCCGTAGCGGTCGACGAGCCGGTCGTAGGCGCCCGGGTTGTGGCTCAGCTTGTACCGCTGAGCCGCCCACGCGAGCCCGAAGATCACGAGTTCGGTGTCGTCGGGCGGGGTGACGGCGAGGATACGCTCGACCCAGTCGCCGATCTCGTTCCGGTTGCGGAGGGCGACCTCCGCGACGACGGGACGGACGAGCCGGTAGGCGAGGCGGCGGTCGTTGGCGGCGCAGGCCCAGTCGAACGCGGCCCGGAGGTTGGGCCAGAGCTCGTCGAGGCGGGCGACGCCCTCGACCTCCGCCGGGCCGGCGAGGAGCCGATGGATGCGGGTGACCCGGTCAAGGCACCACCGGGCGTGCCGTTCCGCGACGAGGCCGGCGTGGCCGGACGCGGCGAGGTGCTCGGCGGCGAACTGGCGCATGGTCTCCAGGAGCCGGAAGCGCCGCCCGAGCGGGCCGGGCTCGACGACCACCATCGACCGCTCGACCAGGCCGCCCAGCAGGTAGACGGCCGCGTCGCCGCCGACGGCCTCGGCCGCCGCCACGTCGAAGGGGCCGGCGAAGATCGACAGCCGCTGGAAGAGGTGTCGTTCGGGCGGGCTCAGCAGGTCGTACGACCAGCCGATGGTCGCCCGCAGCGTCCGGTGCCGGGCGGCCCCGGTCCGCGGGCCGCCGACCAGTACCGGAAGGTGATCGTGGAGGCGGGCCAGCAGGTCCGCCGGGGCGAGGCTGGTGGTACGGGACGCGGCCAGCTCGATGGCCAGCGGTACCCCGTCGAGGCGACGGCAGATCTCCTCGACGTCACCGCGGCCGGCCCGCGGGTCGTACCCGGGACAGACCGCCGACGCGCGCTCGTTGAACAGCTCAACCCCCGGTCCGGCCGGATCCAGCGGCGCGACGGCGACGAGCCGCTCGTGGCCGTGGCCCAGGCCGAGGCCCTCCCGGGAGGTGGCCAGCACCCGCACGTGCGCGCAGCCCTCGGCGATGGCCTGGGCGAGCGCGGCGGCGCCGTCGATGACGTGCTCGCAGTTGTCCAGGACCAGCAGGGTCCGGCGCGCGCGCAGTCCGGCCACAATGGACTGGGTGAGCGTCCGCCCCGGGCGCTCGTTGATCCCCAGCGGGCCGGCGACGGCCCGCGGCACGTCGCCGGCTGAGGAGATCTCGGTCAGGTCGATCAGCCAGGCGCCGTCTTCGACGGCGGCGCGCCGCGCGGCCGCGACGGCGAGCCGGGTCTTTCCGACGCCGCCGGGCCCGACGAGCGTCACGACCGGGTACGCGGCCAGCGTGTCGTCAATGTTCTTCAGGTCCTCGTCGCGCCCGATGAGCCGACCCGGCCGCAGCGGAAGGTTTCCGCGCCGGGTGTCCGCGGGCGCCGCCAGCCGCGTGTCGTGGCGGAGGACCAGCGACTCCAGCTCACGCAGCCGGAGACCCGGCTCGACGCCAAGGTGTTCGACCAGGTGCTGCCGGGCCCCGCGGTAGGCGGCCAGCGCGTCGGCCTGCCGACCGGTCCGGTACAGCGCCGTCATCAGCAGTGCCCACAGCCCTTCCCGGAACGGGTGACGCGCCGTCAGCTCCGTCAGCGGTCCGATGGCCGTCGCCGCGTCGGTCTCGACGTGAACCGCCAGGTCGGCCTCGATCGCGGTCAACCACCGCTCGACCAACCCGTCCACAGTCGCCGCCAGGCCCGGGACGGTAAGCCCGGTCAGCGGATGTCCCGTCCACTCGGCCAGGGCCGCGTCGATGTCACCCGTGTCGAGGTGCCGCTGAAAACGCACGACGTCGACCGCGTCGGCCGGCAGGTCCAGGCGGTACGCCATGCCGACCCGCACGAGCGCGCCAGCGCCCAGGCTCCTGCGCAGCCGGGTCACATACGACTGGAGGGTCCGGTCGGCCGTACGCGGCGGGTCCGCGCCCCACACCTGTTCCACCAGCCGCCACGCCGGGACGGCGGTGCCGGCCGACAGGGCCAGCGCCGCGAGCAGCGCCTGGCACTTGGCCGGACCGACATCCACCGGCTCGCCCCGATCGGTGACCGCACCAACGGTGCCCAGAAGTCGAATCCGCACAGCTCAACAGTGTCTCAAGCGGGCCACAACGCCGGCGCGACGAACGCCCGTCACGGTCGACGGATGAGAACACTGATCAACGCTCGCGTCGCCGGGGTCCTGTACCTGGTCATCATCGTGTTCGGCCTCTTCAGCGAGGTGGTGGTCCGCACCGGCGTCACGGTGTCCGGCGACCCCACGGCGACCGCCGAGAACATCCGCGACGCCGAAGGGCTGTTCCGCCTCGGGTTCGTCGCCAACCTCGGGTACCTCGTCTGCGAGGTCGCGATGACCGTCATCCTCTACCTGCTCCTCCGGCCGGTGAGCGCGGCGGTTTCCCTGGTCGCCGCAGCGTTCCGCCTGACAACCGTCACGATCCTCGGCCTCAACCTGCTGAACATGTTCGCCGCCCTTGTGGTCCTGAACGGCCCCGACTACCCCAAGGCCCTCGCGCTGTTCTTTCTTGACCTGCACCGGTACGGGTACGCCCTCGGCCTCACCTTCTTCGCCGTCAACTGCATGGCCATGGGATACCTGCTGGCCAGGTCGAGCCATGCCCCCACGGCGCTGGGCGTCCTGTTGGGGGTGGCCGGGCTGGGATACCTGGCCAACAGCCTGCTGTGGTTCCTCGTCCCCAGCTACGGCGGCACTCTCCGGCTGCTCCTCCTCGTGCCCGCCCTCGTCGCGGAGATCTGGTTCTGCCTGCTGCTCCTGCGCAAGGGCGGCGGCGTCCCCGAATGGGACGAACCAGCGCGCGGGATCGACTCCCGGGCGCGACACCTGACCGTTCCGGACGGCGGGAGTCCGCCAGCTTCGCCAGCGTGATGAGCGCCCCCGGCCGGCACCACACGCTGCTGATGCGCGCCTTCCAGCCGACCCGCATGGAACTCCTCCGGCGCAAGACTTTCAAGAGCACCCTAAATG
>CAVSLN010000014.1:0-260994 GCA_963728855.1 uncultured Actinomycetes bacterium | reverse complement strand
CGGCGCTGCCGTCTATGTCACCTTCCGCCACCGGCCGGACGGACCCGAGCCCCGTACGGTCGACGTGGTCGCGGTCACGGTGTGACCAACCGTAGCCAACCCCAAGAGATTGATAAGTGGGGTTAAAGAGCCTCTTCCCCACCTGGCTGGCGCCAATCCAGCCTGGTACTACGTACTGTGATGGGACGCGACAGGGACCGGGACGTCAGCGCGGAGTGGATTGCCGCCCTGCGCACCGACGAGCTGCCGGTGGTTACTGAGAGCATCGCCTACGGGCCCGGCAACCGGGAGCCGGAAGTCGCCGGGCCACCGACCCGTACGCTCCCCGGCTACCGGCCCAGCCAGGTGGCCGAACCGGGCCGCCGGCGGCGACAGAGCGACGCGGGCAATGGTCAGATCCTGTTCGTGATCCTCTTTTGGTTCGCGCTCGTCGCCAGCGTCGAGCTGTGGTGGCTGGACACGCCGACCCGGGCCCTCACCTCGACCAGCGAGGTGCTCATCGCGGCGGGGCGGATCACCGGCATGGTGGCCGGGTTCATCCTGCTGGCCCAGGTGCTGCTCATGAGCCGGGTGGGCTGGCTGGAGCGCGGGATGGGCTCGCACTCGCTGCTCACCTGGCACCGGGAGCTGGGCGGCTTCCTCGTGGTCACGGTGCTGGCCCACATGGCGTTCATCATCGTCGGGTACGCCGAGGTGGCGCACCAGTCGGTCACCAGCACGACCTGGTCGCTCCTCACCACCTACGAGGACATGATCAGCGCGTTCGTCGCGACCGGCCTGCTGGTCGTGATCGGGATCCTGGCGATCCGCGCGATCCGCCGATTGATGCGCTACGAGGTCTGGTACTACATCCACCTCACCAGCTATCTGGTGCTGCTGTGGAGCTACGGACACCAGTTCGCCGACGGCCAGGAGCTGGTGGACCACCCGTTCGGCCGGTGGTACTGGATCAGCCTGTACGTCTTCGTGCTCGCCTGCCTCGCGTGGGGCCGGGTGATCGGCCCGCTACTGCTGAACCTGCGGCACCGGCTACAGGTCGCCGAGGTGGTGTCCGAGGCGCCCGACATGGTGTCGATCTACATCACCGGCCGCCGATTACCGGAACTGAAGGTGCGGGCTGGCCAGTACTTCCGCTGGCGGTTCCTGACCCGCGGCTGCTGGTGGCAGGCGCACCCGTTCTCGCTGTCGGCCGCGCCGAACGATGAGTGGCTGCGGCTGACCGTCAAGGTCGTCGGCGACCACACCGAGGAACTGCAGTACCTGGACCCGGGGGTACGGGTGTTCGCCGAGGGGCCGTCCGGTGTGTTCACCGCCGAGCGGCGGGTCCAGCACCGGGCGCTGCTGATCGCCGGCGGCAGCGGCATCGCGCCGATCCGCGCGCTGCTGGAGGAGCTGCCCACCGGCACGGTGGTGATCTACCGGGCCCGGTCGGAGGACGAACTGCTGTTCCGCGAGGAGCTGGAGTGGCTTGCCCGGGACCGGGGCGCCCAGGTCTGGTACGTGCTGGGCGGGCGGGACGACCCGGGGCCCAAAAAGCTGTTCACTCCGCGCGGCATGCGCGACCTTGTCCCGGACGTCCGCCGCCGGGACGTGTACATGTGCGGGCCCCCGGGCCTCGTCGAGACCTCGGTCAAGACGCTGCAACGCATGCGGGTACCCCGCCGCCAGATCCACCTTGACCCGTTCGAGTTCTGAGTTGTCCCTGAAACCGGAGGTTAGTCCATGCGTCGCGGCGTCCTGGCTCTGATCGGCACCGTTGCTGGTACCGCACTCCTGGTGGGCGCGAAGCTCGGCACCCCGCCACCGGACGACCCGAACACGGTCGCGATGGACGCCGGAGGCGGCGCCGGGCCGGGCGACCCGGGCACCGGGCAGTCGGGTGCCCCCGGCTCTGGCTCGACGGCGCCCTCAGCCGAGCCGAACGCCTCCGGCGGCGCCGCGAGCCCCGGCGCACCCGGCCAGACCGGTGCGCCCGGCCAGACCGGCGGTCCCACGCCCGCCGGCGCGGGCCGGACCACGGCGCCCGCGCCGCCGCCCGCCACCGCGGCGGCGGGCGGCCTGAAGTCGGGTACGTTCACCGGTGCCGGCGCGGCCGCCAGGAGCTACGAGACGGTGACCGTGACGATCACGGTGTCCGGCGGGAAGATCACGGTGGCCAGCGGCTCGTGCGGCAGCGCCTCCGGCGAGTCGAAGAGCATCTGCACCGGCGCGATGGGGACGCTGCAACAGGAGACGCTGGCCAAGCAGAGTGCCAGCATCGCCACGGTGTCCGGCGCTACGTATACCAGCAACGCGTACAAGACCTCGCTGCAGTCGGCGCTGGACAAGGCGAAGGCATGACGGTGACCGGCGTCCGCCGGGTCGAGGAGGTCATGGGTACGGCGGTCAGCCTGCTGATCGCCGACCCGCTCCCGTTACCCACCCTGGAGCACCTCGCCGACGGCGTGTTCGCCTGGCTGCACGAGGTGGACCGGCGGTTCAGCACGTACAAAGAGGACAGTGAGGTCAACCGGGTACAGCGCGGGGAACTGACGGTCGAGGCCGCCTCCCCGGGCCTGCGCGCGGTGCTGGACACCTGCGCCGACCTGTGGCGCGCCACGGACGGGTACTTCGACGTGTACGCGACCGGGCGGCTGGACCCGTCCGGTTACGTGAAGGGGTGGTCCGTCCAGGTCGCGTCGAACCGGCTGGCCGCGGCCGGGGCCGGCAACCACTGCCTCAACGCGGGCGGTGACGTCTGTACCCGGGGCCGCCCGGCGCCCGGTCGCGAATGGCGTACCGGCATCCGGCACCCGTTCGAGGCGCACGAGGTGTGCTGGGTGATCACGGGTACCGACCTGGCGATCGCCACCTCGGGCACGTACGAGCGGGGGTTCCACGTGATCGACCCGTACCGGGGTGAGCCGGCGCGCGCCCTGCGGTCGGTCACCGTGGTCGGGCCGGACCTCGGCCTCGCCGACGCGTATGCGACCGCCGCGCTCGCCATGGGGCTTCCCGGGCTGGAATGGCTGGCCCGGCTGGAGGGCTACCAGTCCGCCGTGGTGACCGAGGACGGGCTGGCGTTCCGCTCCGCCGGGCTGCCCGCTCTCTCCGACCCGGCTCTGTCCGACTGACCCTCGCTCGCCGTCCCCGCGCAGCCGCCGCGCCGTCCGGGCGCTATTCGTCCCAGTGGGGTATCCGTTGGGGCATTCCGGCGACGCAATGCACCGCGAGCACGACCGCCTGCGGCCCGTTGTCGAACTTCGCCGAGACGTTGGGGGCCGGACCCCGGCGTACGTCCTCCGCCCGGTAGCCCTGCGCCGGGCTCCAGGACAACAGGTACGCCTGGCTCCCGGTGCACTGGGCGAGTACCGTGCCGCCGGTCGAGTTGAACTGCCGGGGCGGGCCTGGGGTGGCCGACGCGGCCGGAGCAGCCGGCCTCGCGCTCCGGTGCGACGCCACGCTTGGGCTGGGCGACACCTGGTCGGCGGTCGGGTCGTCGGACTGCGTCGTGGTGGCCGCGCCGGTAGACGCTACGGGTGGGACCTCGGTCGACATCGGGTGCCCGGCTCCGGAGGCGAGCCCGTTGTCGATCAGCGAGAGCGCGATGATGCCGACGCCGACCGCGACGCTGGCGCCGAGCGTCCACGCGACAAGGCTGGCGAGGGTACGCCGCAGGATCCCGAACACCCGGACAGGGTCGCGCATCGCAGGCTAAGCGCTGGTTAATCGGACACTAGGGCTACCCTGCCCCGTCGCCCAGGGGCTACCGTGACGCCGTGTCACAGCTCCTGCTCGTCGAGGACGACGCGGAGATCCGACGGGCTCTGATCCGGGCCCTGAGCGAGCTCGGTCACGCCGTCACCAGCACCGCGACGGGGATGGCGGCGCTCCAGCACGTTCTGGACCACCGGCCCGACCTGGTCGTCCTGGACCTCGGGCTGCCCGACGTGGACGGCACCGAGCTGCTCCGGATGCTGCGCTCGGTGAGCGACGTACCCGTCGTGATCGCCACCGCCCGCGACGACGAGGGGCAGATCGTGCGGGCCCTGGACTGCGGCGCCGACGACTACATCATCAAGCCGTTCGGCGCCGCCCAGCTCGACGCCCGGATCCGGGCGGTACTGCGGCGCGCCCAGAGTGCCGAGGCGGCGGCCGGACCGCCATCGGTCGTCGTCGGTGAGCTGCGGCTGGACCCGGCCGCGCGGGAGGCCACCCTGGCCGGTCACCGGCTCGACCTCAGCGCCCGCGAGTTCGACCTGCTGAGCTTCCTCGCGGCCCGGGCCGGCACCGTGGTCAGCAAGCGCGACCTGCTCACCCACGTGTGGCGGCAGCCGTGGGGTGGCGCCGACAAGACCGTCGACGTGCACTTATCCTGGATCCGCCGCAAGCTCGGCGAGACCGCCCAGCAGCCGAGGTACCTGCACACGGTACGCGGGGTCGGGGTGAAGCTCGCGGCGCCGACCGGCCCCGCGCCGTGAGACGCCGGCTGGTACTCCTCGTCATCGCGACCACCTCCCTCGTCGTGGTCGCGTTTCTGGTACCACTCGCCGTCCTGGTCCGCTCGTACGCCGCCGACCGCGCGGTCAGTGCGGCGGCCGTGGACATCCAGGCCCTCGCGCCGGTGGTCGCGGCCGGCGACCCCGTCGCGCTCCAGGCCGCGCTGAGCGACGCCAACGCCACCGGACCCCGGCAGGTCACCGTGTTCCTCCCGGGCAACCGGTCCTTCGGCGCGCCGGCGCCGCGGTCGGCCGCCGTCGAGACCGCGGCCACCGGTCGCAGCCTGGCCGCCGACGCCCCGGGCGGACGGGAGGTACTGGTGGCCGTGGCGGGACTTCCCGACGGCGTGGCGGTCATCCGTACCGTCGTCAGCGACGCGGAGCTCTACCGCGGCGTCGGCCGCGCGTGGCTGGTGCTCGGCCTGCTCGGGCTCGGGCTGCTCGCGGTCAGCGTGGTGGTCGCCGACCGGCTCGGCGCCGCCCTGGTACGGCCGCTCAGCACGGTCGTCGACGTCTCCCACCACCTGGCCAGCGGCGACCTTGAGGCCCGCGCGCAGCCGGCCGGACCCCGGGAGGTACGCGAGGTCGGCGCCGGCCTCAACCAGCTCGCCGCCCGCATCGGCGAGCTGCTGGCCCGGGAGCGGGAGACGGTGGCCGATCTCTCACACCGGCTGCGTACCCCGCTGACCGCGCTGCGCATCGATGCCGAGGCGCTGTACGACCCCGCCGAGCGCGCCCGGATCGGCGCCGACCTGGATGCGCTGGAGCGCACCGTGGACGACATCATCCGGGCGGCCCGGCGGCCCAGCCACACCGACGCACCCGTACTGGCCTGTGACGCGGCCGAGGTGGTCGCCGAGCGGGTCCGGTTCTGGTCGGCGCTCGCCGAGGAGGAGCAGCGCCCGGTCGCGACCGCACTGAGCGCGGTACCGGTACCGGTGCGGGTCGGCCGGCACGACCTCTCCGCATGCGTGGATGCCTTGCTGGGCAACGTTTTCGCGCACACTCCGGAGGGGACCGCACTGGCCGTGCGGCTGACCGGGCGCCCCGGGGGCGGTGGCCGGCTGGAGGTCGCCGACGACGGGCCGGGCCTGCCGGACCTGGCGGTGCTCCAGCGCGGCAACAGCGGTACCGGCTCGACCGGGCTCGGGCTCGACATCGTCCGGCGTACCGCCCGCGACTCGGGCGGCCGGGTCACCCTCGGGCGCTCGCCGAGCGGAGGCGCACTGGTGAGCGTGGAGTTCGGCGCGCCCGTGGCCGTACCGGCGCCCACCCGTACGGGCCTGCCGCCGCACCGTACCGGAGCCGCCCACCGCGCGTGACGCCGGCCGTGCGTACCATCGGCCGCTGGCCGGAGGTGCGGCGCCATGCACCGCTACGGCCGTCCCCACAACGAAACCTGGGGGCACTACCCTGTCGTCGTCGATCGAGCGGGTACGCACCTGTCGGAGGTTCAACGTGGCGTGGTTCCTGGGCCAGTCGCTGCTCTTCATCCTCTCCGCTTTCCTGCTCGGCCTGCTGGTCGGCTGGTTGTGGTGGGGCCGCCGGTACCGCCACGCGACGGTCGAGGAGCCGGTCGAGACAGCGCGCCCGGTCGCACTCGCCGGGCGGGTCGACGAGTTCGCCCGCCCCGCCGGCTGGGTCGAGCGACCGGCGCCCGAGCCGGAACCCGAGTCTGAGCCGGAGCCCGTCGCCGAGGCCGCACCCGAACCCGCACCCGAGCCGGTCGCGGAAGCCGCACCCGAGCCGGTCACGGAAGCCGCACCCGAGCCGAACCCAGAACCCGAGCCGAACCCAGAACCCGAGCCGAACCCAGAACCCGAGCCGAAACCGGAACCCGAGCCAGAAGCCCAGTCTGAGCCGGAGCCGGTCGCCAAAGCCGAACCGGCGCCGGTCGCCGAGGCCGAGCCCGGACCCGAACCGACGCCGGTCGCCGCACCCGAACCGGAGGCGGAACCCGAGGCCGCGCCCGAGGAAGCGGTGGCGGATTCCGAGGAGCCGCTGGACCTCGTCGCCGAAGAGCTGCCGAGCGTCGCGTTAAGCGGCCCCGCCGCCGACGGCCCCGAGCCACCGGTCGCGGTCGACGAGGCCGCGGTCGGCGAGGTGCCGGCCGACGAGGCCGCGGTCGGCGAGGTGACCGGCGATGCGCCAGCCCCGGATGCCGACGGCCGGGCCGTCTACTTCTCCCCGCTCGTCGGATCCGGGGCGCGGCCGGAAACGGCCGCCACCGAGGCGCCGGCGGAGAATGCAAGCCTGGACGACGCGGTACCCCCGGACGAGCCGGTAGACCCAGAGAACCTCCAGCGCATCGAGGGCATCGGGCCCAGGATGAGCGAGGCGTTACACGCCGCCGGGCTCCGTACCTTCCGGCAGTTGGCCGAAGCCGACGAGGCCACCGTCCGTACCGCCGTGGAAGCGGCCGGGCTCACCTTCGCGCCCAGCCTCACCACGTGGCCCCAGCAGGCGCGGCTGCTCGCCGACGGCGACGAGGACGGGTTCGCCGACCTCGCCCGTCGGCTGATGGCCGGGCGCGACGTGGGGCGGGCGTAGTGCCGGCCTACCGTTGGGAGCGCCGGAGTGGCGGGGCGCTGCTGCCGCTCGCCGTGGCCGTACTGGGGCTGGTCGTCATCGGGCTGCTGCAGAGCATCCCCAACCGGCACGGCATCGAGGCGGACCTCACCGACCGGTCGGTACACGCCCTGCGGGGCGCCGGACTGTCCACTGTGGACGTCAGCTTCACCGGCCGGGACGGTAGGCTGCGCGCCCGCTCCGCCGCCGATGCCGACAAGGCGGTCGCCGTCGTACGGGCCGTCGAGGGCGTACGGGTCGTGGTCGGCCAGGTCGTGTCCGGCCCCACAGTCAACCTCGCCATCGACGCCGGTCACGTCGTGCTGACCGGTACGGTCCCCACGGCCGGTGCACGCGACAGGCTCGTCGCCGCCGCGAAAGCGACCGTCGGTGCCGACGCGGTGTCGGACCGGCTGACCGTCGACGCCCGCCTCGACGCCACGGGCCTCGCCGGCCTCGGTGACGTGCTGCGGGCACTGGGCAAGGACGCGACCGCGACCGTGGACCTGCGCAGCGGGGTCATCACGCTCAGCGGTACGGTGCCGGCGCGGTCGGTACGGGATGCCGCCGTACAGGCCGCGAGGCAGGCGATCGGCCAGCCGTCGGGCGTGGTGGACCGGCTGACGGTGGCCGCGCCGCAGCCGTCACCGGCGCCCTCCGAGAACACGGCGCAGGCCCAGGCCCAGCTTGCCGCGCTGCCCCGGATCACGTTCGAGGTGGGCAGCGCCGCGCTCACCGCGGACGGCCAGGCCGTGGTCGCCAAGGCGGCCGCGGTGTTGCAGGCCAACCCGACGGTACGGGTCCGGATCGAGGGCCACACCGACTCGACCGGTAACGACCGGGCCAACCAGGAGCTGAGCCTGGCCCGGGCGCAGACGGTGCTGAATGCGTTGGTAGCACAGGGAGTCAGCGCGGACCGGCTGAGCGCAGCCGGGCTCGGGTCCAGCCGGCCGGAGGTACCGGATACCACGCCGGCCAACCAGGCGATCAACCGGCGGGTGGCCTTCGTCGTCCAGTCGTGAGCCGTCACCGCGCCCAGGGCGGCGTGCCGAGCACCGTACCGTCGGCCATGGTCGCGGTGAACCCGGCCGCGATCGCGATGTACACCTCGGCCGGCTCGTCGCCGAGGTTGCTGACCGCGATCGGCTGCCCGGCCGGTACGACCGCGGCGTCGCCCGCGTGCAACGGCTGCCCGTCCGGCGCGAGGGCGATGCGGCCACGGGCCACCATGAACACCTCGTCGCGGTCGAGGGTGTGGGCCTGCTCGGCGCGCAGGCCCGGCGCGAACGTCACCCGCCAGGTGCACACGTCGGCGGAGCCCCGGCTCGGCGAGGCGTACCCCGTGAAGGTCGTCCCCGGAAGTTCAAACGTGGGCGCCTCGGCGGCGCGGACTATCGTCATACACCATAAACTAAATGCGGTTTCGCACTTTGTAAATGGGGTTTCGCAATGCCACGTCGTCAAGCCGCCCACCTGACCGAGGCGGAGCTGCACGAGCTGGGCAGCGCACACCTTGGCCGGCTGCTGTTGCAGGCGCTGCGCGCGGTGGAGGCCGACTCGGTGGGCAGGCTGCGCGAGCGGGGTCACGAGGCGGTGCGTACCGGCCATATTCCGGTGTTCTCCGGGCTCGGCGGCGGTCGGCGGCGGATCACCGACCTGGCCGCCGGTGCGGGCATGACCCGGCAGATGATGGGCCGGCTGGTACGGGAGCTGGAGGAGACCGGGTACGTCCGCAGTGCCGGCGACCCGGCCGACCAGCGCGCGACAGTCGTCGAGCTGACCGAGCACGGCTGGCGGTTCTGCCACGACGCCCAGGACGTCATGCGCGACCTGGAGCGCGGGTACGGCGAACTGCTCGGTACCGGTGGCCTGGCGCGGCTGCGGAAGGCGCTGAGCACGCTCGCCAGTTCCTGACCGGATACCCCCACTTACCGCCGGTGCGCGTACCGGCCGTACACGCCGTCCGGCACCTGGCCTACCTCCGCCGTACCGACCCGCTGGTCGCGGCGACCGCGACCGCCGCGCCCGAGCTGTGGTCCCGCATCGACGAGCTGGACCCGGCACTGGCCGGCCGGCGCGTCGACCCGATCGCTGGCGACCCGGTCGACCCGATCGACCCGATCGGCTCGGTCGGCTCGGTCGGCTCGGTCGGTCTGGTCGCCTGACAGCGAGCCGCCGTTTCGTGGTAATCGGTCGGGCGGTCGGGCCGTAGGCCGGCTGGCGGGACACGGCTAGCCTCGATTCAGGGCCATGACCCAGTGCGGTGAACGCCCCCGGCGCGGCCGAAGGAGCCGAAGATGATCGAGACGGTACTCATCGCAGCGGCCGGTGCCCTGGTCGGCTGGGTGGTGCTCGGCGGGGTACGCATCGTCAACCAGGTCGAGCGCGGGATCGTGTTCCGCTTCGGCCGGGCGCAGTCCCGGCCGCGCCAGCCTGGGCTGGCCGTCCTGATCCCCCTCGTGGACCGGATGCGGAAGGTGAACGTCCAGATCGTCACCCTGCCCGTACCGACCCAGGAGGGCATCACCCGGGACAACGTATCGGTCAGGGTCGACGCGGTCGTCTACTTCCGGGTCGAGGACCCGAGAAAGGCCCTGATCGAGGTGCAGAACTACCGGTTCGCCGTCGAACAGGTGGCGCAGACCTCACTGCGCTCGATCATCGGCAAGAGCGAGCTGGACGACCTGCTCGCCAACCGGGAGCAGCTGCACCGGGGGTTGGAGCTGCTGATCGACAGCCCGGCGCTGGGCTGGGGCATCCACATCGACCGGGTGGAGATCAAGGACGTCCAACTGCCCGACGGCATGAAGCGCTCGATGTCCCGCCAAGCGGAGGCCGAGCGGGAGCGGCGCGCCCGGGTGATCGTCGCGGACGGCGAGTACCAGGCGGCCCAGAAGCTCGCCGACGCCTCCGCGATCATGGCGGGTACGCCCGGCGCGCTCCAGCTGCGGCTGCTGCAGACGGTCGTCGAGGTCGCGGCCGAGAAGAACTCGACGCTGGTCATGCCGTTCCCGGTCGAGCTGCTCCGGTTCTTCGACCGGGCGGCCGCCATGTCCGGCTCCGCCACCGCCGAACCGACCCCAGCCGAACCGACCCCAGCCGAACCGACCCCAGCCGAACCGGCCCCAGCCGGACCGGCCGCGGACCAGCAGCCGGAAGCGGAGCCGGCGCCGCCCGTTCCCGCCCTGACCTCGGCCAGCGAACCCGGCACTGAGCTGCCGCGCGACCTGGCCCGGCTCACCGAACCCAACGGCGAGCGCGAACACGCGTAAGTCTTGTCCGCTCTGACCGGTGATCGCGGTTCCCCGGCCGATTCCGTAGTCCAACTCCAAGGAGCGGTGAGCGCCTGCCGGCGCCGGGGCCAGCGCTGCACAGTGAGCGGCAAGCGTTAACGAGAGCACCGCTCTTGACGCGGTCGCTCGGCGCCGTGCACACTGTTCTCGACAGAGAGCGCCGCTCTCGACAGAGACCAAGGAGCACAGGATGACCAGCACCGCGCGCTACCTCGAGCCCCGGCGGGCGGACCGGATCTTCAACCGTACGGTCGCCGCCCTGACCCGCCTCGGGATCAGCGTCTGGGGCTCCCGCGTGCTGTACGTCCGCGGCCGCACCAGCGGCGAGTGGCGCAGCACCCCGGTCAACCTGCTCACATACGGGGGCGCCCGTTACCTGGTCGCGCCGCGCGGCCGGACGCAGTGGGTACGGAACCTGCGCGCGGCCGGCAGCGGCGAGCTGCGCGTCGGGCGGCGCGTCGAGGTGTTCACGCCGATCGAGCTGGCCGACGAGGAGAAGCCGGCGATCCTGCGGGCGTACCTGAAGCGGTGGAAGTTCGAGGTCGGCACGTTCTTCGACGGCGTCGGCCCGGACGCCTCCGACGAGAAGCTGCTCGCAATCGCGCGCGGCTACCCCGTCTTCCGGGCGAGCTGACGCGCCGGCCGAACGCTCGCGGCCGACCCGGCGCTCGCCCCGCTCATCTTCAAGGCCACAGGGGTACGGATGCCCGGCGCGGTCGACGGCTTCGAGATTGCGGTACGGGCGATCGTCGGCCGGCAGGTCTCGGTACCCGCGCCCGGACCGTGCTCGGCAGGCTCGTCGGAGCCGCGGGCGAGGACGGCGAGCTGGTGCCGTTCCCGGACCCGGCCACGGTCGCGGAGCTGCCGGACGAGGCGTTCGCGGGGCCGGCCGGCTCGGCCTGCCCACCCGACCGGCCGCTCTCGACGTGCACGCGCGACGCTGGCGGCCCCTGGCGCTCGTACGCCGTACTCCGGATCCGGCGCGGCCCAAAGTGACCGTGATCTGACAGTAGTCAATGCAGCGTCACCGAACGGTACGGACCGCCGCCTCCCTGGCTGATTACCGCTAATATATTGAAATTAAGCAATGGTAGCTTTCGCACGAGCGACAGATCACGTAAAAGGCGGTCGTGAAGGCCGTACCGTCGCGTTACCGTCGGAGCGTGTTGGCCATGGACCCGCCCCGCAGATACGCATTGGCCAACCTCTGGCGGTTGCGGCGCTACATCCGCCCGCACTACTGGACGATGTTCTGGATGCTGCTCGCGGCGGCCGCGGGCACCGGCGCCGGGATCGTCGTCCCGCTGGTCGTGCAGCGCGTGGTCGACGGCCCGGTACGCCACCACGACCCCGCCGGTCTGGTCCAGCTGGGCGCCCTGGCGCTGCTGCTCGGGCTCATCGAGGCGGGCCTGATCTTCTTCCGGCGGTGGACCCAGTCCGGCGTCTCGCTCGACATGGAATACAAGATCCGCGCCGACCTGTACGCACACCTCCAACGTCTCCCGATCTCCTTCCACGACCGGTGGCAGTCCGGCCAGCTGCTCTCGCGGGTGACCACCGACCTGGGAGTGATCCGCCGGTTCATCTCGTTCGGCCTGATCTTCCTGATCGTGAACGTGGCCACCTACGTCACCGTGGTGATCCTGCTGCTGCACCTGTTCTGGCCGCTCGGGCTGGTCGTCGCGGTCAGCGCCGTACCGCTGTTCCTGTTCTCCCGCAAGTTCACCCACCACTACCTGGAGACCTCCCGCCGGCAGCAGGACCAGCAGGGCGACCTCGCCACGCTGGTGGAGGAGTCGGCGCAGGGCATCCGCGTGATCAAGTCGTTCGGCCGGCGCCGGTACACGGGCCGGCGCTTCGAGGACGCGGCCCGGAAGCTGCGCGACACCGGAGTGGACAAGGCGCGGCTGCTCGCCCGTACGTGGGCCGAGTTCGACTCCGTACCCAACGTCACGCTCGCGATCGTGCTGGTCGGCGGCGCATACGCGGTGGCGACCGGGCGGCTGACCGTCGGCGGGCTGGTCGCGTTCGTCTCGCTCCAGCTGATGCTGGTCTGGCCGATCGACTCGCTCGGTTGGATCATCGCGAACGGACAGGAGGCGATGACCGCCTCCGACCGCATCTACGAGGTCTTCGACGTCCCACCGTCCATTGTGGACAGTCCGGACGCGGAGACGGTACCGCGCGAGGAGGTCGCCGGGCGGCTGCGCTTCGAGGCGGTGGCCTTCACGTACCCCGACGCCACCGAGCCGGTGCTGCGCCACATCGACCTCGACGTGCTGCCCGGCGAGACGATGGCCATCGCCGGCGTCACCGGCTCCGGCAAGACCTCGCTCGTCTCGCTCGTACCCCGGCTCTACGACGTGACCGGCGGGCGGATCACGCTCGACGGTAGCGACATCCGCGACATGACGGTGGAGAGCCTGCGCGGTGCGGTCGGCATGGCCTTCGAGGAGGCCACGCTGTTCTCGATGTCGGTCCGGGAAAACCTGACCCTGGGCCGGCCGGACGCCACCGAGGAGGAGATCACCGAGGCGCTCGCGGTGGCGCAGGCCGAGTTCGTCTACGAGCTGCCGTGGGGGCTGGACACCCGGGTCGGCGAGCAGGGGCTGTCGCTGTCCGGCGGGCAGCGGCAGCGGCTCGCGCTCGCCCGCGCCGTCCTGGGCAAGCCCCAGGTGCTCGTGCTCGACGACCCGCTCTCCGCGCTCGACGTCCACACCGAGGCGCTGGTCGAGGAGGCGCTGGCCCGGGTGCTGCGGGGTACGACCGCGCTGATCGTCGTCCACCGGCCGTCGACCGTCGCGCTCGCCGACCGGGTCGCTCTGCTGTCCGACGGCGAGATCGTCGCCGTCGGTACCCACTCCGAGCTGCTCGCCACCGTCCCCGAGTACCGCGCCGTCCTCTCGGCGGGCGCGGATCTGGAAGAAGCGGCGCGATGAGCGAGGTGCGGCCCGCGGGGCACGCAGCGGAGCGGATGTCGGTGACCGCATGAGCGTCGATGTCGATGCCTGGCGGGGGCGGGCCGCCGAGGAGGACGCGGAGCGGACCGCGGCCGAGGGCGGGTCGGCCGTACGGCTCCGGGCCGGTTCCCGGGCGCTGCTCGGCTCGCTGATCCGGCCGCACCGGCAAACCTTGGTCGGGATCGTCGCGCTGCTGCTCTTACAGAGCGGCGCCGAGATGTCCGGGCCCTACCTGGTGAAGCTGGGCATCGACAACGGCATCCCCCCGCTGCTGCGGGTACCCCGCGACTTCTCCGTGCTGGTCGAGGTCGGGGTGGCCTTCGCGCTCGCCACGGTCGCGGCCTACCTGGGCAAGCGCGGCTTCGTCACGCTGTCCGGCAAGGTCGGCCAGGCCATCCTGTTCGACCTGCGCAACCGGGTGTACGGGCACTTCCAGCGGCTGTCGGTGGGCTTCCACGAGCGGTACACGTCTGGTCGGGTGATCTCCCGGCTGACCAGCGACATGGACTCGATCTCGGAGCTGTTCGACGGCGGCATCGAGGACCTGGTGCTCTCCCTGCTGTCGGTGTTCAGCGTCGCGGTCGTCCTGCTCCTGCTCGACCCGCCGCTGGCCCTGGTCACCCTCGTGGCGTTCCCGTTCCTGCTCTGGCTGTCCCGCTGGTTCCAGCGCTCGTCGGCGATCGCCTACCGCCGCACGCGCGAGGCGGTGGCCCTGGTCATCGTGCACTTCGTGGAGTCGATGGGCGGGATCCGGGCGGTCCAGGCGTTCCGCCGCGAGCCGCGCAACGAGGAGATCTTCGAGGCGGTCAACGACAACTACCGGCGGGCCAACCTCCGCGCGTTCCGGCTGATCGCGCTGTTCTCGCCGGGCATCAAAGTGATCGGCAACGTGACCGTCGCGGTCGTGCTGACGTACGGCGGCTACCGCGTCCTGCACGGGCAGACCCAGGTCGGCGTACTCGCCGCGTTCCTGCTGTACCTGCGCAAGTTCTTCGAGCCGATGCAGGACCTGTCGCAGTTCTACAACTCGCTCCAGTCGGCGACCGCGGCGCTGGAGAAGCTGTCCGGGGTGCTGGACGAGCCGCCGTCCGTACCGGAGCCGACCCGGCCGACCGCGCTGACCGAGGCGCGCGGGGCGGTCGACTTCACCGGCGTGAGCTTCGCCTACCGCCCCGACCGGCCGGTCCTGCCCGAACTCGACCTGCACATCCCGGCCGGGCAGACGCTCGCGGTGGTGGGCGCGACCGGGGCCGGCAAGACGACGATCGCCAAGCTGGTGTCCCGCTTCTACGACCCGACGACCGGCACCGTCGCGCTCGACGGCGTCGACCTGCGCGAGGTGAGCGACGAGCGGCTGCGCCGCGCGGTGGTCATGGTGACCCAGGAGAACTACCTCTTCTCCGGTACGGTCGCCGACAACATCCGCTTCGGCCGGCCCGAGGCCAGCGACGCCGAGGTGGTCGCGGCCGCGGAGGCGATCGGCGCGGACGGCTTCATCCGGGCGCTTCCAGAGGGGTACGAGACCGACGTACGCAAGCGCGGCGGGCGGCTGTCGGCCGGGCAACGCCAGCTCGTCGCGTTCGCGCGGGCGTTCCTCGCCGACCCCGCGGTGCTCATCCTCGACGAGGCCACCTCGTCGCTCGACATCCCATCCGAGCGGCTGGTGCAGCGGGCGCTGCGCACGATCCTCGCCGACCGTACCGCCATCGTTATCGCGCACCGACTGTCCACTGTGGAGATTGCCGACCGGGTACTGGTGCTCGACGCCGGGCGGATCGTCGAGGACGGCCCGCCGGCCGAGCTGATCTCCGGAGGCGGCCGGTACGCGACCCTGCACCAACAGTGGCTGGACAGCCTGGTGTGACCGAACCGGGCGCCCGCGCGGCTCGACAATGCGGGGTGCGGCCGCAACAATCCGTCGAATGGAACCGCCGACCGGCCTTTCGGCCATGCCGATGCCGCTACGTTGGGACATCGCACCGGTACGCGCCGAGACCGACGGGCAGTCCCACCTGCTCATCGAGGCCGGTCCGAAGACAGACATCTTCGTCGATCCGGCCGGCGACGGGAAGCGGCTCAACGCGCCCCGGCTGTTCGGCCCCGCGCCCTCGGGCGACCTCCAGTTCTCGGCCCGGGTCGAGGTGACGTTCGCGACCCGGTACGACGCGGGCGTACTGCTCGTGTGGGCCGACGAACAGCGGTGGGCGAAGCTGTGCTTCGAGTACTCCCCCGACGGTGCACCGATGATCGTCTCGGTGGTGACCCGGCGCTCGTCGGACGACGCGAACGCGTTCGTCGTGGCCGGCCGTACCGCCTGGCTCCGGATCTCCCGGTTGGGCCGCGCCTTCGCCTTCCACGCCTCGACCGACGGCGAGCGCTGGATCCTCGTCCGCTACTTCGACCTCGGGGCGGAGTCGGTGCTGGTCGGCTTCGAGGCGCAGTCCCCGCACGGCACCGGCTGTACGGCCACCTTCGACGAGGTCAGCTTCCGCTCGGCGCGGCTGGCCAACCTCCGCGACGGCTCGTAACTGGCTCGCCCGGTCACCCTGGGGGTGCCTAGCATCGGGCCATGACGGATAGCGCCCATAATTCGGCCTCCGCGCCCCCAGCCGGCACTCCGGACCGAATGACGGGCGGCGGCAGTGCGCGCCCCGCGTCCGGCGGTCCCGACCGCCCGACGCTCGACGGCCTGGAGGCCAGGTGGGCGCGCCGATGGCAGGAGGAGGGCACGTACGCGTTCGACCGCTCGAAGGAGCGGGCGGAGGTATACGCGATCGACACTCCCCCGCCGACCGTATCCGGGTCCCTGCACATGGGCAGCGTGTACTCGTACACGCACACCGACCTCGTGGCGCGCTACCAGCGGATGCGCGGACGGGCGGTGTACTACCCGATGGGCTGGGACGACAACGGGCTGCCCACCGAGCGGCGGGTGCAGAACGTGTACGGCGTGCGCTGCGACCCCTCCCTGCCCTACGACCCGTCGTGCACGCCACCGCAGCGCCCCTTTGACCCACCGAGGTCGATCTCCCGGCGGAACTTCATCGAGCTGTGCACCGTCCTGACCACCGCCGACGAGGTGGTGTTCGAGGAGCTGTGGCGCCGGCTCGGGCTCTCCGTCGACTGGTCGTACGTCTACACGACGATCGGCGAGGAGGCGCGCCGGACCAGCCAGCGCGCATTCCTGCGCAACCTCTCCCGAGGCGAGGCGTACCCCGCCGAGGCGCCCACGTTGTGGGACGTGACGTTCCAGACCGCGGTCGCCCAGGCGGAGCTGGAGGACCGCGAGCGCCCCGGTGCCTTCCACCGACTGCGCTTCCGGCGTCCCGCATCGGCCGGCGCGGTCGACGTCGAGACCACCCGGCCGGAGCTGCTGCCGGCGTGCGTGGCGCTGGTGTGCCACCCGTCGGACCAGCGGTACGCCAGCCTGGTCGGCTCGACCGTCCACCCACCACTGTCCACAGTGGACATACCGGTGTACGCCCACCCGCTCGCCGACCCCGGCAAGGGCACCGGAATCGCCATGGTGTGTACGTTCGGCGACCTCACCGACGTGACCTGGTGGCGCGAGCTGGACCTGCCGACCCGGGTGGTGGTGGGCCGGGACGGTCGCTTCCTGCCCGCGGCCGGACCCGAGCTCGCAGGGCTCACCGTGCCCCGGGCGCGACGCCGGATCCTTGAGCTTCTTCGAGATTCGGATGAACTCATCGGCAAGCCGCGCCCCATCACGCACGCGGTGAAGTTCTACGAGAAGGGCGACCAGCCGCTGGAGATCGTGTCCAGCCGCCAATGGTATGTCACGAACGGCGGGCGGGACGCGTCGCTGCGCGAAGCCTTGCTGGATAAGGGGAACGCGCTGCACTGGACGCCGGAGCACATGCACCACCGGTACGAGCACTGGGTGGGCGGGCTGACCGGTGACTGGCTGGTGTCCCGGCAGCGCTTCTTCGGCGTACCGATCCCGGTGTGGTACCCGCTGTCCGGGACCGGCGAGCCGGACTACGCGCAACCGTTGACGCCCGACGAGTCCCGGCTGCCGGTCGACCCCACGTCGGACGTGCCGGACGGGTACACCGAGGCGCAGCGCGGCGCCCCGAACGGGTTCGTCGCCGACCCGGACGTGTTCGACACCTGGGCCACGTCCTCGCTCACCCCGCAGCTCGCGTCGGGGTGGGAGCGCGACCCGGACCTGTTCGCGCGGGTGTACCCGATGGACCTGCGCCCACAGGGACCGGAGATCATCCGTACCTGGCTGTTCTCCTCGGTGCTGCGCGCCCACCTCGAGTTCGGGGCGCTGCCCTGGCGGGACGCCGTCATCGCGGGCTGGATCCTCGACCCCGACCGCAAGAAGATGTCCAAGTCCACCGGCAACGTGGTGACACCCATCGATCTGATGGACAGGTACGGGTCGGACGCCGTCCGCTACTGGTCGGCGAGCGGGCGCCCGGGCGTGGACCTCGCCTTCGACGAGAACCAGATGAAGGTGGGCCGGCGGCTGGCCACCAAGCTGCTCAACGCGTCCCGGTTCGCGCTCGGCCTCGGTTCGTCATCCGGCGCGCCCACCGAGCCGCTGGATCTCGCGCTGCTGGCTCGACTGTCCACTGTGGTCAGTGAGGCGACGGCCGCCTTCGAGCGCTACGACCACACCGGCGCGCTGGTGGCGACCGAGGACTTCTTCTGGCCGTACTGCGACGACTACATCGAGCTGGTGAAGGAGCGCGCCTACGGCAGCGGGCCGGCGGCCTTCGACCAGTCCGGCTCGGCGGCGTCTGACGCCGCGCAGCGACCCGGACCGGTCGACTCGGCACGGGCGGCGCTGCGGCTTGCGCTGTCGGTACAGCTGCGGCTGTTCGCGCCGGCGCTGCCGTACGTGACCGAGGAGATCTGGTCGTGGTGGCGCCAGGGTTCCGTGCACCGCTCGGCCTGGCCGAGCCCGGAGGAGCTGCCGTCGGGCGGGGACCCGGCGGTCCTCGGCGCCGTGGCGAGCGTGCTCGCCCAGGCACGGCGGGCCAAGTCTGGTCGACGTCTATCAATGAAGGCGGAGATCCCGACGGCCGAGGTACGGGCCGACCCGGCCGACCTGGCCCGGCTCGCCGCCGCCCGTACGGACCTGCTCGCGGCCACCCGCATCGTCAAGCTCGACGAGGTGGTCCAGCCGCCCGGTACGGCGCTGACCCTGCACTGCACGTTCTGAGACGGTGGCGCCGGCCGGCTCGCGGACCGGCCGGCCCCGGTCGCGGTTAGAAGTCGGCGCTGAAGTCACCGAAGTCGCCACCGGCGTCGAAGTCGCCGCCGTCGAAGTCGCCCCCGCCGTGGTCGCCGCCGTCATGCTCGTCCATGGCGTGCTCGTACCCGGCCTCGTAGCCGTGGTCGTAGCCGCCCTCGAATCCGCCGCCGCCCCAGCCCGGGTCGAAGAACGCGTCGAACAGCAGCGCGCCACCGATGCCGGCCGCGCCCGCGATCAGCGCGGTCTTCCACCACGGCTCGGAGTACCAACCGGACGGCACCGGCCGCCCGCCGACCATGCCGCCGTGGTAGTAGTACGGCGTGTCGGCGGCCGGCTGCGGCGAGGCACGATACTGGTGGCCGTGCACCTCGACCTCGCGGTTCTCCCGGATCGCACCGGCCTGGCGCTGCCCGGCGAGCGCCGGCAGCTCCGGCCCGGGGTCGAGCTTCATCGCGGTACGGGCGGCACGCACGTACGACAGGCCCTCCAGCGCGGTCTCGCGGGCCAGCTCGTACTGCTTCGTCGAGGTCGCCCGCTCCAACTGGGAGCCGGCCGCGTTGTAGCGCTCACCCGCGTCGACCAGTGCCTGCTTGGTGGCCGAGTCCTCCCCGGCCGGCAGGTTCATGATCTGACCACCGAGCCGCTCGTACCAGCGCAATGCCTCTTCCCGCGCGTCCGCCAGCTCTTGTTCCCTGCGCCGTCGACCCCACCACATGCCCCAACGGTACCTGGCCGGGGTCTTGTCGTACCCATCACGCATGCTTGTCCCGTGGCGGTGCTTCTCGTGCTGGTCGGTCTGGTCACCGGCGGCGCGCTCGGCTGGCTCGGCGCGCGGGCCCGCTCGGCCGCCGAAGTGGCCCGGCTCGACGCGACGCTACGAGCCACCCGCGAGGGCGAGGCGCGGCTGGAGCGGTCGCTGCGGGCGCTGTCCCACGACGCGGTCCGCGACCAGCACACCAGCCTAGCCCAGTTGCTGAGCCCGCTGGAGGAAGCGATCCACCGCTACGAGCGGCGCGTCGTGGAGGTGGAGAACGACCGCGTCGACGCCTACGCGGAGCTGCGCACCGAGGTACGCCAGATGCAGGCGGTCTCGTCCGCGCTGTCCACCTCGACCGGGCAGCTCGTCGCGGCGCTGCGTGCCCCGCAGGTCCGCGGCCGGTGGGGTGAGCACCAGCTGCGCCGGATCGTCGAGGCGGCCGGCATGCTGGCGCACTGCGACTTCACCGAGCAGGTGAGCGCGACGACCGACGACGGCGGGATCCGGCCCGACCTCGTCGTGCACCTGGCCGGCGGCCGGCATGTGGTGGTGGACGCCAAGGCACCGCTCGACGCTTACCTGACCGCGATGGAGGCGCGCGACGAACGGACCCGCGACGCGCACCTCGACCTGCACGCCAAGCACCTGCGCGGGCACGTCGAGCAGCTCGCCGCGAAGTCCTACTGGGCGGCTTTCGAGTCCACACCCGAGTTCGTGGTGCTGTTCGTACCGGCCGACCCGTTCCTCGACGCCGCACTCCAGCGCGACCCGACCCTGCTGGAGTCCGCCTTCAGCCGCAACGTCGTGCTCGCCACGCCGGCCACGCTCGTCGCGCTGCTGCGCACCGTGGCATACGCGTGGCGGCAGGAGTCCCTGGCACGCAACGCCGTCCAGGTGCACACCCTCGGTCGCGAGCTGTACGCGCGACTGTCCACAATGGGCACTCACCTCACCAAGCTCGGCGCCTCCCTCGGCACGGCGGTGGGCGCCTACAACAAGGCCGTCGGCTCCCTGGAGTCCCGGGTGCTCGTCACCGCCCGCAAGTTCGCCGAGCTCGGCATCTCCGACGACCCGCTCGATCCGCCGGAGCAGGTCGAGTCCACCCCGCGCCAGCTCCAGTCCCCCGAGCTCGCGGAGCCCGCCGAAGACCCGGTCGGGGCGGCCTAACGGGTAGCAGCCGTCAGCCGTCGAGGACTGCGACGCGGAGGTCGGCGATGCCTTCGCGGCGGCTGGACGCTGACTGAACCCCCGACCGCCTACCGGCCCGAGGCCGCCCGTCGCATGTCCCGCTTCAGCTCCTGGGGCAACGAGAACGTCAACCGCTCGTCCGCGGTGACGACCTCCTCCACGTCTTCGAACCCGTGCGACGCCAGTACGGAAAGGACCGCGGCGACCAGGTCCTCCGGCACGCTGGCCCCCGAGGTCAGTCCCACGGTCGAGGCCCCGTCGAGCCACTCCGGTTCGATCTCGCTCGCGTAGTCGACGAGGTAAGCCGACCCGAGCGCCCGCGTCCAGCGCGACCTCCCGCAGCCGTACGGAGTTGGAGGAGTTGGTCGAACCGACCACGAGCACCACGTCGCAGGACGGAGCGATCTCCTTCACCACGTGCTGCCGGTTCTGCGTGGCGTAGCAGATGTCGTCGCTGGGCGGGGACTGCAGCAGGGGCAGCCGCTGCTTGAGCCGGGCCACGGTCTCCATGGTCTCGTCGACCGAGAGCGTGGTCTGGGAGAGCCAGACCACCTTCGCCGGGTCCCGTACGGTCACCGTGTCGGCGCCGTCCGGACCGTCCACGAGCTGGATGTGCGCGGGCGCCTCGCCGGCGGTACCGACGACCTCCTCGTGGCCCTCGTGGCCGATGAGCAGGATGTCGTAGTCCTCGGCGGCGAACCGGCGCGCCTCCTGGTGCACCTTGGTGACCAGTGGGCAGGTCGCGTCGATCGCCTTGAGCCCGCGCGCCCGGGCCTGCTCGTAGACCTCCGGGGCGACGCCGTGGGCGGAGAAGACCACCGTGGCCCCCTCCGGGACCTCCTCGTTCTCCTCGACGAAGATCGCGCCCTGGGCCTCCAGCGTGGACACGACGTGCTTGTTGTGCACGATCTGCTTGCGTACGTAGATCGGCGCGCCGTACAGGCGGAGCGCCTCCTCGACGGTCTGCACCGCCCGGTCGACGCCGGCACAGTACCCACGGGGCTTGGCGAGCAGCACGCGCTTTGTCACAGCCCAACACTATCCTGTCGGGAGTGACGGAGCCGGCGGCCGCGAAGGCCAGCACAGACGGTAAGGCCAGGGCAGACGGTAAGGCCAGGGCAGACGGTAAGGCCGGACGGACCAGACCGGTCGACGCCGGAGAGCCCCTGGCCGGTGCGGGTGGTCAGCCAGAAGGTCGGCGCCTGGATCGGCAAGCTGGGCTGGGTGTGGGTCGACGGGCAGGTCGCCCAGATCAGCCGCCGTCCGGGTAACCAGGTCGTGTTCCTCACGTTGCGTGACCCGTCGGCCGACCTGAGCCTGACCGTCACCACGAACCGTGACGTCCTCGACCTCGGCGCGCCCAACCTCGCCGAGGGCGCCCGGGTCGTCCTGCACGCCCGGCCGGAGTTCTACCCGGCACGGGGGACGCTGTCCCTGCGCGCCGACGAGATCCGCCAGGTCGGCCTCGGCGAGCTGCTGGCCCGGATCGAGACGGCTGAAGAAGGCTGCTGGCCGCCGAGGGGCTGTTCGACCCGCGCCGCAAGCGCCGGCCGCCCTTCCTGCCGCGCCGGATCGGGCTGGTCACCGGCCGGGCCAGCGCGGCCGAGCGGGACGTGCTGACCAACGCGCGGCGGCGCTGGCCGGCGGTGGAGTTCCGGATGATCAACGTCGCGGTCCAGGGCCCGACGGCCGTACCGCAGCTGCTCGACGCGCTCGACGTGCTCGACCGGGACCCCGAGGTCGACGTGATCATCCTGGCCCGGGGCGGGGGCAGCGTCGAGGACCTGCTCCCGTTCTCGGACGAGGCGCTGTGCCGGAAGGTCTTCGCCTGCCGTACCCCCGTGGTGTCGGCTATCGGCCACGAGACCGACACGCCGCTGGTCGACTTCGTCGCGGACCTGCGGGCCTCGACTCCTACGGACGCGGCGAAGCGCGTGGTGCCCGACCTCGCCGAGGAGCGCCAGCGACTCGGCCAGGCGCGGGCCCGGCTCGACCGGGCGGTGACCGGCCTGCTCGACCGGGAGCGGCACCGGCTCGACGCGCTGCGCAGCCGCCCCGTCCTGGCCCGGCCGGAGGTCATCATCAAGGCCCGCGCCGACGACCTGGTCGCGCTGCGCGACCGGGTGCGGCGCGGCCTGGTCCACCGCCTCAAGGGCGGGCAGGACGAGCTGTCGCACATGCTCGCCCGGCTGCGCGCGCTCTCGCCGGGGGCGACGTTGCAGCGGGGGTACGCGATCGTCCAGCGCGCCGACGGTACGGTCCTGCGCGAGCCGGGGCAGGTCGCCTCCGGGGACCCGCTGCGGGTACGGCTCGCCGGTGGCGAGCTGACCGCTACTGTGACCGCATCATGACCGAACAGGATCCGCGCAACGAGCTGAGCTACGAGCAGGCCCGCGCCGAGCTGGCCGCCGTGGTGGAGAAGCTGGAGGCCGGGGGTACCACCCTGGAGGAGGCCCTGGCGCTGTGGGAGCGGGGCGAGCAGCTCGCCGACGTGTGCCAGCGCTGGCTCGACGGTGCCCGGGCCCGGCTCGACGCGGCAAGGGAGCAGCGGGCGCCCGGCTGACCGGGCGCCCGCGCCTGTTCGGCCTTGCGTCCGCCGTGGGCGAGCGGACTCCGTGCGGCCTGTTCGGCCTTGCGTCCGCCGTGGGCGAGCGGACTCCGTGCGGCCCGCTCGGCCTTGCGTCCGCCGTGGGCGAGCGGACTCCGTGCGGCCCGCTCGGCCTTGCGTCCGCCCTGAGCGAGCGCCATCCGTGCGGCCGACGATGCTCAGCTGCCGCTGAAGATCTTGTAGACCGCGTCCGGCGCCTCGACGGTGTCGGCCGGGGCCGGCGCGCTCAACGAGACCGGCGAGCCGTAGTCGCTGAACGTGTTCTTGATGCTCAGGTTCGGGTCGACCGGCGACAGGTCGATGGTGAGCGAGGTCAGCCGGCCCTGCTCGTCAAGCGTGACCGTACCCGGCACCGACTTGGCCTTGTCGCCCAGCTTCTTCACGGTGTCCGCGCTCACCGACGAGCCGGTCGCCTTGGTCAGGTCGAAGGTCGCCGTGTAGTGCGTGGCGTCCACCCGCTGCGCGTCCACCAGCCCCGCGAAGATGCCGGCCGTCTCGGTCGGGTCGCCGGCGCTCGGGTCGAAGCCCAGGCTGGCGTCCTTGCTCACCTTGGCCTGGTCGAGGTGCATCCACTTGGTCGGGATGCCGACGGTCGCGTTCTTGCCGCCGATGTCCATCTTCGCGTACAGGTCGGTGCCGATCAGCAGGAAGTCCAGCTTCAGCTGCAGGCCGCTCTGCACACCGCTGAGGGACAGCGAGACCTTCTTGCCGACCGGGTCGGCGGCGCCCTGGCCGTTCAGCCCGGCCGAGGTCGTCGTGTACTTGTACGTGGTCAGGGTGAGCTGCTTGACCGACGCCTGCAGGACCTCCTTCGGCGAGGCCGGAGTCGGCGACGGGGCGGACGCGGACGCGGAGGCGCCTCCGCCGGTACCGCTGGACGAGACGTTGCAGCCGGCCAGCGCGAGCGTCGCCGAGGCGAGTACCGCGAGGCCGCCTACCGCGAGGCGACGACTATTCACGAGGGATCCTCCAGTCCGGGGCGGAACCAGTGGGGTTCCTGGTACCGCTGGGAGGGTACCCAGTTGGCCGGTGGGCTAATACCCGGGTCACCGTAGGGCATCGACGAACGTACGCAGCTCAGCCTCGCTCGCCGTACCGATCACGACGGTGGTCCGGCCGTTGTCGGCGAGCACCAGCGCGCGGTCTCCGTTACGTGCCACGGGATACTCGCGCCATTGGCCTGCGTCGATATTGATCAGGTTGCCAGGTTTGGCGTCTGTCCCCAGCTCGGCGGGCAGGAGCCGGTCGACCGGCTGGTCGCTCTCCACCAGCTGCAGGCCGGCACCGCCCGGCGTGACATATCCCACCCGTAGCGTTCCGTCACCGTACGTGGCACTTATCACGGTCCACTTCGGGGGCAGGCCGGCCGGCTCCAGTACGGGAAAGTGCGCGCTGTGCCGTGCCGTGGCCCAGGTGCCCGAGGCGTCGTACGGGATCGGCGCGTCGCCGGAAAACACCAGCTTGTAGGCCCCGAGCAGCAGAAATATCGGGATGAGCAGCGCCGCCAGCGACAGCGCCATGTCCCGCGCCGGCCGGCTTGGTCGGGGCGCCGGAAACGGATCGGGCTTCGAGGTCGGGGCGTCGGTGGACACGTACCCATCGTCTCCGATGCCGACCGCGGGCCCGCAGCCGGGCCGCGCACGACTGCCGCCCGAAACAACTTCATGCCAGGATCAGGCAAATCGACTCATGAAGGAGCCGACAAATGAGTGAGGCGCCGCAACGCAAGCGCGAAGAGCTGGACCGCAACCTCGCCCTCGAACTGGTCCGGGTGACCGAGGCCGCCGCGCTCGCCGCCGGCCGGTGGGTCGGGCGCGGGGACAAGGAGGGCGGCGACGGCGCCGCGGTCGACGCGATGCGCAAGCTGATCAACTCGATCTCCATGCGCGGCGTCGTGGTGATCGGCGAGGGCGAGAAGGACAACGCCCCGATGCTCTACAACGGCGAGCAGGTGGGCGACGGCACCGGCCCGGAGGTCGACGTCGCGGTCGACCCGATCGACGGTACGACCCTGATGAGCAAGGGCATGCCGAACGCACTCGCCGTGCTGGCGGTGGCCGAGCGGGGCGCGATGTTCGACCCGAGCGCGGTCTTCTACATGGAGAAGCTGGCCGTCGGCCCGGACTGCGCCGACGTGATCGACATCAACGCGGGGGTACGGGAGAACCTGCACCGCATCGCGAAGGTGAAGAAGTCCAACGTCTCCGACGTGACCGTGTGCATCCTCGACCGGCCCCGGCACGCCCAGCTCGTCCAGGAGGTACGGGACGCCGGCGCGCGCATCCGCTTCATCTCCGACGGCGACATCGCCGGGGCCATCACGGCGGCCCGTGAGGGAGCGGACACCGATGTGCTGATGGGCATCGGGGGGACGCCCGAGGGCATCACCGCCGCCTGCGCGCTCAAGTGCCTGGGCGGGGCGATCCAGGCCAGGCTGTGGCCGCGCGACGACGCCGAACGGGAGAAGGCACTCGGCGCCGGGCACGACCTCGACCGGGTGCTGTACACCGACGATCTGGTGACCGGGGACAACTGCTTCTTCGTGGCGACCGGGGTGACCTCCGGCGACCTGCTGCGCGGGGTCCGGTACCGGTCCGGCGGCGCGTTCACCCAGTCGATCGTCATGCGCTCCAAGAGCGGCACGATCCGGATCATCGACTCGTACCACCGGCTGACCAAGCTCGCCGCGTACTCGGTCGTGGACTTCGACGGGGGACTGCCCGAGGTCGCGCTGTAGCGGCGGGGTGGCGGGGCGGGCCGGTCAGCCGTTGTCGGAGGAGTGCCCCGGGAACAGGTGGGCGGCCGGGTCGATGACGATCGCGGCGTTGTTGACCGCCGTGGCCGCCTCGCCGAACCCGACGGCGATCAGCCGTACCTTGCCCGGGTACTCGGTGATGTCCCCGGCCGCGAAGACGCGCGGCCGGTTGGTGGCCATCGTGGTGTCCACGCGGATGTGCCGCTTGTCGAGGTCCAGGCCCCACTCGGCGAGTGGCCCGAGGTCGGCGGTGAAGCCGAGCGCGGCGACCACGGTATCGGCGGGCAGCTCCCGAGCCGCTTCGCCCTTGACCTGTACCTCGCACCCGGTCACCCGCTCGTCCCCGATGACCTGCCGGACCTCCGCGTTGACGATGATCTCCACCGGCAGCCCCTGGACCCGGGCCACCGTACCGGCGTGCGCGCGGAACTTGTCCCGCCGGTGCACCAGCGTCACCGACTTCGCGATCGGCTGCAGGGACAGCGCCCAGTCGAACGCGGAGTCCCCGCCGCCGACGATGACCACGTTCTGCCCGGCCAGGTCGTCGAGGTGCGGGACGAAGTAGACGATCCCCGTACCGCTGAACGCGTCCGCGGCCGGCAGCGGACGGGCGGTGAAGCTGCCCAGCCCGCCGGTGATGATGACCGCTCCACAGTGGACGGTCTCGCCGTCGGACAGGGTCAGCAGCGGCTTGTCGTCCACATAGGACAGTTCGACCGCGCGTACCCCCAGTACGTACCCCGGGTCGTACGGCGCCGCCTGCTCGACCAGGTTGGTCACCAGGTCCCGCCCCCGGATCACCGGGAAGCCGGCGACGTCATAGATGAGCTTCTCCGGGTACATCGCGGTGACCTGGCCGCCGGGCTCCGGCAGCGCGTCGACCACGACCGTGGACAGCCCCCGGAACCCGGCATAGTACGCCGCGAACAGGCCGGTGGGCCCGGCCCCCACGATCGCGATATCCACCCCGCGCATGCACGCACCGCCGTCCGTTTCTGGGACACTGATCCAGACAATACGGTCGGCACCCGCACCCGGCAACCGCGTCCGCCTGCCGCGCAGCTTGTCGGAGCGGCTACCAGCCAGCGTTCGCCTGCCGCGCAGCCTGCCGGAGCGGCTACCAGCCAGCGCTCACCTGTCACCCTACGGGGGCGGGAGGTCGAGGGTGGGATCGATCGGACCGGGCGGCAGGCCGGTTCCCTGGGTCGGCCCGAGCGTCGGCCCGAGCGTCGACCCGGGTATCGGTGCGGGTGTCGGTGCGCCCGGCCGGCGGCGCCGGAAGAGGATCGCCGCCACGACCCCGCCGAACAGCCCGAACAGGTGCGCCTGCCAGGAGATCCGCTGGTCGGTGGGGAGCACGTTGGCGAGCTGGGTGCCGTACAGCAGGCCGATCAGCAGCCCGACCGCGATCCCCCACCAGCTCCGCTCCACGACCCCGCGGACGAACAGGAAGCCCAGGTACCCGAAGATCACCCCGCTGGCCCCGATCACGATGCTGTTCGGGTCGCCGGTCAGCCACACGCCCAGCCCGCTGCACAGCGCGACCACGGCGGTCACGCCGAGGAACCGCTTGCCGCCGGACGCCAAGACGAACGTGCCGGTCAGCAGGAGCGGGACGCTGTTGCCGTACAGGTGGTTGAAGTTGGCGTGCAGCAACGGCGCGAACAGCACGCCGTCCAGCCCGTTGAGCTGGTGCGGCCGGATCCCGCCGGCCGCGTCGAGCTGGTGCCCGGTGCCCCGGTCGACCAGCTCGATCGCGAACAGGAACGGGATGACCCCGCACATGATGACGAACGCCCGGCCGAGCGTGGCGTAGAACGCCACCGTGCCGAACCGGTTCGGGTCACCCTCCGCCGCCCCTAATCAGCTCATGGACAAGGGGTAGCAGGTGCCAGGCCGCACTGCCAGTGGCGCGCACGCGGGCGGTCTCGCTCTTGCGCGGCGTGGGTACCAGCTCGGCTCAACCCGCCGGGCTGACCGTCAGTACCAGCCGTGGCTCTGCCAGAACGACCAGGCGCCGCACGGCGTGTTGTACCGCCCCTTGATGTAGTCCAGTCCCCACTTGATCTGCGGTACCGGGTTGGTCAGGTAGTCCGCGCCGTAGACCGCCATCTTGCTGGCCGGCAGCGCCTGCGGGATGCCGTACGCGCCCGATGACGTGTTCTTGGAGCGCTCGTTCCAGTGGCTCTCCTTGTTCCACAACGGCACCAGGCAGTTCATCTGGTCGAGGCCGAAGCCGAACTGGGGCAGGATGGCGCAGCCGATCGCCTGGTTACCGGAGAACTGGCTGCACGAGGTCGGGATCGGTGGAGTCGGCGTGGTCGGGCGATCCCCCGACCGGCTGGCCGCCTGCTGCTTGCGTGCCGCGTCGTCGGCGGCCTTGGCCTTGTCCGCCGCGGCCTGGGCAGCGGCATCGGCCTTGGCCTGCGCATCGCCCAGCGCGGCCTGCTGCTGCACGCGGGCCGCCGCGTCGAGCTTGTGCTGGTGCAGGTCGTCGGCCTCGTTGTGCGAACCCGCGCCGGACGCGCTGCGCTGCTGGGCCTGCCGGTCGGTACCGAGCGCGAGGCCACCCGCGAGGCCCAACGCGAGCAGCCCGAGGGCGAACGACCGCACCACGAGCCCGCTCCACAGCCGGCTCACGACGCGGCCCTCTGCTCGCTCGCTCCGCGCCGTGGCGCGCTGCGCTCGCTCACGAAACAGCCTTCCGTCGGGGACGATGGCCCGGCGCGGACCGCCACCCCTACGACAGGGCGGGTGCTCGCGCCGGGAGCGCCGGCCCACGGTACGGGCCGGGTCCGGGTCGACGCGTCACACACACACACATCGATCTCCGGCCGCCTGGCGCTCGGCCACCACCCTTACCCACGCTGGCGTTGAACGCCAGTCAGGCCGCGGGTGAGTGTGACTCGCCTCACGGCCAAAATGCGGACGAGAAGGTCAGAGCGGAACGTCCTCCAGGAGATCCGTAACCATTTCGGCGATGGGGGAACGCTCCGAACGGGTGAGGGTCACGTGCGCGAAAAGGGGATGTCCCTTGAGCGCCTCGATGACCGCGACTACGCCGTCATGCCGGCCAACGCGAAGGTTGTCCCGTTGCGCCACGTCATGGGTGAGTACCACCCGGGACCCCGTGCCGATCCGGGACAGTACGGTCAGCAGTACGCCCCGCTCCAGCGACTGAGCCTCGTCGACGATGACGAATGCATCGTGCAGGCTCCGGCCGCGGATATGGGTCAGCGGCAGCACCTCGAGCATGCCCCGGGCGGCGATCTCCTCGCGCACGTTGTCGTGTACGAGCGCACCGAGCGTGTCGAACACGGCCTGTGCCCAGGGGGACATCTTCTCCGCCTCCGACCCGGGCAGGTAGCCGAGGTCCTGGCCGCCGACTGCGTAAAGCGGGCGGAACACGATGACCTTCTTGTGCCGGCGGCGCTCCATCGTCTGCTCCAGGCCGGCGCACAGCGCCAGGGCGGACTTGCCGGTACCGGCGCGCCCGCCCAGCGACACGATCCCGATCGAGTCGTCGAGCAGCAGGTCCAGCGCCACCCGCTGCTCGGCCGAGCGCCCGTGCAGCCCGAACGCCTCCCGGTCGCCGCGGACGAGCCGTACCGTCTTGTCCGCCAGTACGCGGCCGAGCGCCGAGCCGCGTGGGGAGTGCAGCACGAGCCCGGTGTGGCAGGGCAGCCCAGAGGCACGCCCGGCATCGCCGACCGGCAGTTCGGTGATGTCCAGGGTCTCCCCCGCGTACAGCGCGGTGACCTGCTCCTCAGACAGGTCCAGCTCGGCCATGCCGGTCCACGTCGGGTCGGTGGCCTGGCCGTGCCGGTACTCGTCGGCGGTCAGGCCGACCGAGGCCGCCTTGACACGCAGCGGCATGTCCTTGCTGACCAGCGTGACGTCCTTGCCCTCGGCGGCGATCGCGCGCGCCACGGACAGGATGCGGGAGTCGTTGGAGTCGTTGCGGAAGCCCGGCGGCAGGACGGCCGGGTCGGCGTGGTTCAGCTCCACCTTCAGGGTGCCGCCGGCGTCGTTGACCGGGATCGGCTGGTCCAGCCGCCCGTTGGTGACCCGCAGGTCGTCCAGCAGCCGCAGGCACTGCCGGGCGAAGTAGCCGAGCTCGGGGTGGCTGCGCTTGCCCTCCAGCTCGGAGATGACGATGAGCGGGAGGATCACCTCGTGCTCCGCGAAGCGCAGGATGGCGCTGGGGTCGGCGAGCAGGACCGAGGTGTCGAGGACGAACGTGCGGACCGGGGACTTGCGGGACGTGCGACGTGTGGTCACAGGCTGCTCCGGCGGGCGGCACCCCGTCGCCCACGGTCGGCCTCATCCGGTGCCCGGCGGCGCGGGGTCGGGTGCGGGCCCCGCGCGAGTTGGGTGAGAAGAGTCCGGGCCAGCCGGTTGGCTCGGGAAGTCCCCGCTGCCATGCCTAGACGCTATCCGGCACCTGCCACTGCGCCAAGAGCATCGTCGCCAGAGCAGGCATCGTCGCCAAGAGCAACGCCGCCAGAGCAGGCATCGTCGCCAAGAGCAACGCCGCCGTACCCGACCGGGACGGGCCGCCGGCCCGGCCCGCCCCGGTCCGGGGAGAGCGCCCGGACCGCCAGGCGGGTTCCGGACGCCCGCACGGCAGCCCCCCAACTGCCGCGAGCGGCGCGCCGGGTCGCGGTCGCGCGCCGCCAGAAAAGAGGAAGGGCGGCCGGCGGGGGTTCCCCGCTCCCCGCCGGCCGCCAGGCGTCACTCGACCCGGGGCGGACATCCCGAGGAGGACGCGCGTAACCGGCGGTACCCGCCGCACCTGGTCACGAAGCGGTCTCAGGAAGCGGCGCCTCACCGAGCAGGAGGGGAAGATCTCCGGTGTCGATGTCCTCGATGAGCTCCACAGCGATCCGGCAGTGGCCACGGACCGTCTCGGCGACCGAGGACCGGCGGATGAAGCCCTCCGCCTCGTAGACCCGGATGGTGAGATCGGGGCAGCCGAAGTGGCTGCGCCACGCGGCCCACTCGTCGGCGTCGGCTACGTTGAGCGAAAGGTGCTGGCAGCCGCGGTCGAGGTAGATCCGCCAAGGTGGTACCAGGCCGCCGGCGACACCGTCGGCGACGAGATTGAAGGCTTCGGTACGGCCGACGAACTCTGTCATCGCGCGTCCGACTCGTTAGCGTGACTGGCTTTTGGGCTAGTTGTCTCGTACACGTGACATAGGCTACGACGTCCCGCTCGCGTGACAGCATCGGCCGTTCGGCTGATTCCTGGAGCTTTGTCAACCCCTCGCTTACAGGGACTTTTTCCGCCCGACCGGCACCGGATAGACTGTCACGCATCCGTGACGAACCGGCCCACCCCGCCGTGCGTCCCGAGAACGGGACGTACCTTGTCCGCGTGCGTGACACCCCAGGCCGCCGGCAGGCCTTCGCCACCTTCATCCGCAAAGCACTCGCCGATGCCCGTACCGTCCGCGGCTGGAACGGTTCGGAGGTGGCCCGGCGTACCGGCCTCTCCCGCCAGACCATCAACCGCTGGCTGCGCGGCGAATGGACCAGCGACCCCGAACCGGCCCGGGTGGTCGCGTTCTGCGAGCCGCTCGGGATCAACCCGACCGTCGCGTTCGGCATCCTCGGCTGGGACCGCTCCGCGCCCGCCCGGCCGGCCCCGCCACCCCCACCCATGGACCCCGACGTCGAGGCGCTGCTGCGGCGACTGGTCGACCCGAGCGTCTCCGAGGCGGAGAAGTACCACATGCGGGAGACCATTCGTTATCTCGCATATCGGCCCACAAATCCCGATCAAGGCACGAAGCGTCGGGCCGGCTAAGCGGCGCCATAGCTGGTACTGATGCGCAGATAGTGAAAGAACAGCAGCTTTGTGTAGCCACTCAGCGTACAACTCATCCGTCCAACCGTTAGCGTCCCATGACGTACTGCAATCAACATCCGACGGGGGGCGGTGTGCGGGCAGACGCTCGCCGGGTTGAAGGGAAGCGGTTGTGGTGGCGCTCAAGTGGACCGGCGTCTTGATAGCAGTTGTCTCGGTCGCACTGGACGGGTTGGCAAACCTGCTCCTGGCGACATTGACCACGCACCAGGTTCCTGCCGTGTTCGACACGTACGCTGTCGGGCTGGCAACGATCGGCCTGCTGGTCGCGTTCCTCTCTTATCTCTACGAGCGCATCGAGAGTCGGCTCGACTACTACGTGAAGGTGTTACTCGACCGCTTCGAGGAGACCGAGAGCCGCATCGGCGACCGCAACTCCGGGTTCGCCGAGGGGTACATGATGAGCCACGCGCCCGAGGCGCCGGTGATCCCGCTGGCTCCGCGGGGGCTGGCCCGCCGGGCGGTCAGTTCCGACGACTGATTCGCAGCCGCCGAACGTTCTGGCTCGCCCGCCGAAGCCCGGAGGCAGAAGGTCCGTCACCGCTCTTCGGCGAGGCGAGCACGGCCGAGGTGGCCGCGGCTGGGGAGCTTCGGCTCACGCACCGAAGCGGCGCTGGCGGCTGGCATAGGAACGCAGCGCCCGTAGGAAGTCGACATGCCGGAAGTCCGGCCAGTTCACGTCGCAGAAGTAGAACTCCGAGTGGGCCGACTGCCAGAGCAGGAACCCGGACAGGCGCTGCTCCCCACTGGTACGGATGACCAGGTCGGGATCGGGCTGTCCCTTGGTGTAGAGATGCTCGGCGATGTGTTCGACGTCCAGGATCTCGGCCAGCTCCTCGATCGTGCGGCCCGCCTTGGCGTGCTCGTGCAGCAGCGAGCGCACCGCGTCGGCGATCTCCCGCCGGCCCCCGTACCCGACGGCCACGTTGACCTGCACCCCACCCGTACGGTCGACGGTGCGCTCCTCGGCCGTCTTCAGCGCGGTCGCGATCGTGGACGGCAGCAGGTCCAGCGCGCCGACCATCCGCAGCCGCCACGGGTTGCCCTCGTCGGCCAGCTCGGTGACCAGGTCCTCGATGATCCGCAGCAGCGGATCCAGCTCGGCCGCCGGACGGCGCAGGTTGTCCGTGGCGAGCAGGTACAGGGTGACGTGCCCGATGCCGGCGGAGTCGCACCACCGGAGCAGGTCGAGCACCCGCCGGGCGCCCACCCGGTGCCCGTCGTTCGGGTCGACGTACCCCATCTCCTTGGCCCACCGGCGGTTGCCGTCGCACATCACGCCGACGTGCTGCGGCCTCGGCTTGCCCTCCAGCGACGCGGTCAGCCGCCGCTCATACACCGAATAGACCAGGTCTTTCAGACTCACGCCTCGCAGCCTAGCCACCCGGCGGCCGGCTGCCGACGGACAAGCGGAACCCAGTTGGGTAGAGATTGGGTAGACATTGTGTGGGCCGCCCCAAACGGACGGCCCACCGTGATTACCCGGTCACTCCACGCCCAGGCGTGCCTTCAGCGCGTCCAGCTCCGACCACAGGACGCCTGGCAGCTTGTCGCCGAACTTCTCGAACCAGGCGACCACCTCGGGGATCTCGGCCCTCCACTCGTCGACGTCGACGGCGAGCGCGGCCTCGATGTCCTCGGCGGGTATGTCCAGCCCGGACAGGTCGAGCGAGCCGGGGGCGGGCAGGTAGCCGACCGGCGACTCGACCGCGCCGGCCGTACCGTCGAGCCGCTCCACGACCCACTTCAGCACCCGCGAGTTCTCGCCGAACCCGGGCCAGAGGAACCGGCCGTCCTCGCCGCGCCGGAACCAGTTGACGTAGAACACCTTCGGCAGCTTGTCGGCGTCGCCGTCGGCACCCTTACCCATCTGGATCCAGTGCGAGAAGTAGTCGCCGGCGTGGTAGCCGATGAAGGGCAGCATCGCCATCGGGTCCCGGCGGACCACGCCGACCTGGCCGACGGCCGCGGCGGTGGTCTCGGACGAGAGGGTGGCGCCCAGGTACACACCGTGCACCCAGTGGCGCGCCTCGGTCACCAGCGGGATGGTCGTCTTGCGGCGCCCACCGAAGAGAATCGCATCGATGGGTACGCCCATCGGGTCCTCGTACTCGTCGGCGAGGATCGGGCACTGCTTGATCGGCGTGCAGAACCGCGAGTTCGGATGCGAAGACAGTTGTCCGCTTTCCGGTGTCCAGTCGTCGCCATGCCAGTTCGTCAAATGCCTGGGGGGGTCGCCCATGCCCTCCCACCAGATGTCCCCGTCGTCGGTACGGGCGACGTTGGTGAAGATCGAGTTGCCCTTGGCGAGCGTGCGCATCGCGTTCGGGTTGGTCTTCCAGTCCGTACCGGGTGCCACGCCGAACAGGCCGTACTCGGGGTTGAGCGCGTACAGCCGGCCGTCCGGCCCGTACCGCATCCAGGCGATGTCGTCGCCGAGCGTCTCGACCTTCCAGCCCGGGATGGTGGGCTCCAGCATCGCCAGGTTGGTCTTGCCGCACGCGGACGGGAACGCCGCGGCGATGTAGCGCGCTTTGCCCTCGGGCGAGGTGAGCTTGAGGATCAGCATATGCTCCGCGAGCCAGCCCTCGTCGCGCCCCATCGCGCTGGCGATGCGCAGCGAATAGCACTTCTTGCCGAGCAGGGCGTTGCCGCCGTAACCCGAGCCGTACGACCAGATCTCCCGGGTCTCGGGAAAGTGCGAGATGAACTTGGTCTGCGAGGACGGCCAGACCACATCCTGCTGGCCCGGCTCAAGCGGGGCGCCGACCGAGTGCAGCGCCGGTACGAACGGGGCGCTGTCTCCCAGCTTCGCCAGCACCTCGCTGCCCATGCGGGTCATGATGTGCATCGACAGGACGACGTACGCCGAGTCCGTGATCTCGACGCCGAACATCGGCTGCGCCGCCGTGAGCGGGCCCATGCAGAACGGGACGACGTACATCGTGCGGCCGCGCATACAGCCGCGGTACAGCTCCGTCATCGAGCGCTTCATCTCGGCGGGGGCCATCCAGTTGTTGGTCGGCCCGGCATCCGCCTCGTCAACGGAGCAGATGTACGTGCGCTCCTCGACCCGTGCCACGTCGGACGGGTCAGTGCGCGCCCAGAACGAGTTGGGCCGCTTCTCCTCGTTGAGGGGTACGAGCGTGCCGGCCGCGACCAGCTCGCCGGTCAGGGCCGCCCACTCGTCCGGCGAGCCGTCGCACCACACCACGCGGTCGGGCATGGTCAGGTCGGCGACCTCGCGTACCCAGGCGAGCAGTCGCGGGTGTGACGTCGGGGCCTGCTCGAGCCCCGAAATAGCGGCCGGAGCGGTCATGGGCACTCTCCTTGCGGTCGGCGATACCGAAACGAAAACCACACGGTAGGTAAGGACCGAGGATTTCCCGACAGCCTAAGCCCGCCGCGTTCCAGAAGCATCGGCTGAGCTTGTGAAAAGATGCACAAGCGAGCAAGATTCTTCGACGCGATGCGTAACGACGTGCGGATTTCTTCGGTAGGAAGCAGCTTCACGCACAAGCTCTGCGCTTACCCAAGATCGCGAGGCCATCGACTCCAGTGCTCCTGAACTCCTGAACTACCGATCAGTCACCCGATGAGTTTGGTCACGCCAGGTACGGGACCGCCAGGGACACGGCCCGGATCTGTGGGTACGCTGCCCCGGTGACCGCCCTCTGGGAGCGCTTCGGCCACCTTGTCCGGGAGCTTGGCAAGTTCGGCGTCGTGGGCGCCTGTACCTATGTCGTCGACGTGACGCTATATAACCTGCTGTACCACTCGTTCGGTTACTTCTGGGCGAAGGCCGCCTCCACCGCGGTGGCCGCCACGCTCGCCTTCCTGGGCAACCGGTTCTGGACCTGGCGCGACCGCGAGCGCTCCGGCCTACACCGCGAGTACCTGCTCTACTTCGGCTTCAACCTGGTCGGTCTGCTGATCGGCCTGGCCTGCCTCTGGCTCAGCCACAACGGGCTCGGGCACTTCTGGCCGGGCGTCTTCCAGACCCGGCTCGCGGACAACGTCGCGGCGCTGGGCTTCGGCATGGTGCTGGGTACCCTCTTCCGGTTCTGGTCCTACCGGCGCTTCGTATTCCTCGTACCCGTGGCCGAGCCGACCCCGTCCGGCCCCGTCGCACGGTGATGCTTTCCGGTACCGGCGCCGAGGCCGAGCTGTTCTACGAAGACCTCGAGCCCGGCCTGGTCTTCGACCTCGGTGTGAGCGTCGTCGACGGGGAGGAGATGCTGGTGTTCGCCCGCCGCTTCGACCCGCAGTGGTACCACGTCGACGAGGCGCTCGCCGCGGAGAGCGCCTACGGGGCACCCATCGCCAGCGGCTTCTACACGGCCAGCCTGTTCATGCGCGCGTATGTCGACCACGTGCTCGCCCGGGCCGCCGCGGCCGCCTCGCCCGGGCTGGAGGAGCTGCGCTGGACCGCCCCGGTGTACGCGGGCGACCGGCTGGCCAGCCGGCTGGCCGTACTGGACCGGTCGCTGTCGCGCACCCGGCCCGGGTTCGGCACGGTCACCCTGGCCGGCGCGATGACCCGGCTCGGCCCGGACGGCGAGCCCGAGGGGGACGTGCTGCGGATGGGCTTCCGCGGCTGGTTCGCCCTGCGCCCGCGGCGCCACTGAAGCAACTGCGCCGCTGGCGCCACTGAAGCACCGCGCCCCCGGCGCCATGACGAAAGCCGCCCCGCCGATCCAGCCCGGGTGGCCGATCCTGCCCCACGTACTGGCTCGCGACGAACGCGGCGCCGCCCCGGGGTCCGGGACGGCGCCGCGCGCAGCTGACGTTACTTGTCCCGGTCCCGCTCCTTGGCGATGCTGTGCGCGATCTTCTCGGCGTCGCCGTCGTCGAAGGAGTGCGCCTCGTGGTCGGCCTCGACCAGCTCGTACAGCTGGCTCTGGATCCGCTCGACGCGCGGGATGTCGGTGAGTACGACCTGCCCACGCTCACCGGCCGACTCGATGGTGAGCGTGCCGGTGGCCAGCAGCCGCTCGAAGAAGCTGTGCTGGAACGACACGTCGTTGACCCGGTTGAGCGGGATGTCGCGGCCCTCCCGGGAGAAGACGCCCTCCCGCATGATGACCCGCTCGTTGGTGAACACGTAGTGCGTGGTCCGCCACTTCAGCCACGGCCACAGGCTCCACCACACGAACAGTACGAACGCGACCGCCCCGACCGCGATCAGGGCGATGGTGGACCAGCCCTGGTCGGGCAGGAAGACCCACGTGGCCACCACGGCCGCGACCAGGGCGACCGCCGCGAGGAACGGTAGAACCAGCGCTTTCCAATGCGGGTGCAGGTGGATCTCCACGCGCTCATCTTTGGTGAGCACACTCTCCGGGAACCCCACACCAACCTCCTGTCGTCACAATGTCCGGTGTGACGGTAGCGGCAACTGGCCACTTTTGGGGTCGGCTAACCGGCTATCTGACATGAACAACATCGCCGGCCGCTACCGGCGTCGAGGTGCCGTCCGTACCGGTGACGACCAGGCGGCCGGCACTGTCCACATCGGACGCGGTACCGGTGAGGTCGGTGCCGCCGGGCAGGGCGACCCGTACGGTGCGGCCGAGGGTGGCGCAGTGCAGGCGGTACCCGTCGCGCAGGCCGCTGCGGTCGGGGTCGCCGGCCGTGGCGCGCCAGTGCCGGTACCGGTCGGCGAGGGTACGCAGCAGGGCGCGCAGCAGCGGGTCCCGGTCGGTGCACGCCGCGCCTGCGAGCAACAGTGACGTGGCAGCGAAGCTGCCCTGCTGCGCTCCCGAGGTCGCGGAGACCCAGGGAAGTTCCGCCTCGCGGAGCGACACGTTGAGCCCGATCCCGAGTACGACGGCGTCACCGGCCGACTCGGCGAGAATCCCTGCGCATTTGCGGTCATCGATGAGCAGGTCGTTCGGCCACTTGAGCACGGCGTCCAGCTCACCGAGCCGGCGCACCGTCTCGGCCAGTGCGACGCCGGCGAGGAGCGGGAGCCACCCGTACCGGCTGGGCGGCACCTCGGCCGGACGGAGCAGGACGCTGACCGCGAGCCCGGCCCGCGGCGGCGACTGCCACTGCCGGCCCAGCCGCCCGCGCCCGGCGGACTGCCGCTCGGCGACCACGACGAGCCCCTCGGCCGCGCCGTCGCGCGCGGCGGCGGCCGCGTCGGCGTTGGTGGAGTCGGTCTCCGGCTTGACCACCAGCTCGGTCCACAGCCCGTCGGGGACGACCAGCGCACGGCGCAGCGCCGCCGCGGACAGCGGCGGCCGGTCGAGGTCGGTGTACGGCGATGGCACGGGTCCAGCTTAACGATTCTTCAACAGCCGCTACGATCGCGGCGTGACAGCGACGACGCCTGATGTGCACACCACCGGCGGCAAGCTCGCCGACCTGCGCCACCGGATCGACGAGGCGGTACACGCCGGCTCCGCCCGTGCGGTGGAGAAGCAGCATGCGCGGGGCAAGAAGACCGCGCGGGAACGCATCGACCTGCTGCTGGACCCGGGCTCCTTCGTGGAGCTCGACGAGCTGGCCCGGCACCGCAGCACCAACTTCGACCTGACGGCCACCCGGCCGTACGGGGACGGGGTGGTCACCGGGTACGGCACGGTGGACGGCCGGCAGGTGTGTGTTTTCGCACAGGACTTCACGGTGTTCGGTGGCTCACTCGGCGAGGTGTTCGGCGAGAAGATCCTCAAGGTGATGGACCTCGCCATCAAGATCGGCTGCCCGGTCGTCGGCATCAACGACTCCGGCGGCGCACGCATCCAGGAGGGCGTGGTCTCGCTCGGCCTGTACGGCGAGATCTTCCTCCGCAACGTGCACGCCTCGGGCGTCATACCGCAGATCTCGCTGATCATGGGCCCGTGCGCGGGCGGCGCCGCCTACTCCCCCGCGCTGACCGACTTCACCGTGATGGTCGACCACACGTCGCACATGTTCATCACCGGCCCCGACGTCATCAAGACCGTCACCGGCGAGGACGTCGAGTTCGAGGAGCTGGGCGGCGCCCGTACCCACAACTCGAAGTCCGGCAACGCGCACTACCTCGCGTCCGACGAGGATGACGCGATCGAGTACGTCAGGGCGCTGCTGTCCTACCTGCCCAGCAACAACCTCGACGAGCCGGTGGTCTACGACACGCCGGCCTCGCTGGACGTCTCCGACGCCGACCTGGATCTCGACGCGCTGATCCCCGACTCGGCCAACCAGCCGTACGACATGCACCAGGTGATCGAGGCGGTGGTCGAGGACTTCCTCGAGGTGCACCCGCTGTACGCGCAGAACATGCTGGTCGGGTTCGGCCGGGTCGAAGGGCGTCCGGTGGGCGTGGTGGCCAACCAGCCCATGCACTTCGCCGGCTGCCTGGACATCGCCGCCTCCGAGAAGGCGGCCCGGTTCGTCCGGCTCTGCGACGCGTTCAACGTGCCCGTGCTCACATTCGTCGACGTGCCCGGCTTCCTGCCCGGTACCGGCCAGGAGTGGGAGGGCATCATCCGGCGTGGCGCCAAGCTCATCTACGCGTACGCCGAGGCGACCGTACCGAAGGTGACAGTCATCACGCGGAAGGCGTACGGGGGCGCGTACGTCGTCATGGGCTCCAAGCACCTCGGCGCCGACCTGAACTTCGCGTGGCCGACGGCGCAGATCGCCGTGATGGGCGCGCAGGGCGCGGTGAACATCCTCTACCGCTCGGAGCTGGCCGGCGCCACCGACCCGGCCGGTGCCCGTGCCGAGCTGATCCAGGAGTACGAGGACACGCTGGCGAACCCGTACGTCGCGGCCGAGCGCGGGTACGTGGACTCGGTCATCCCGCCGTCCACCACCCGGGTGCAGATCGTCCGGGCGCTCCGCACGCTGCGTACCAAGCGGGAGACCCTGCCGCCGAAGAAGCACGGCAACATCCCGCTGTAAGAGTCAGCCGGTGCGCGAAAGTTTGAATACCATGTCGCCCTGTGCCAGACTCGATGACATGGCCGTATCGGCATTCGAGCACGTCCTGCCGTGGACGGAGGAAGAGTTCTTCGCGCTCGGAGAGACCGCCGACCGCGTGGAGCTCTTCGACGGGAGCCTCCTGGTGAGCCCGTCGGCCACTCCTTTGCACCAGACCGTCTCCCGTCGCCTCGCCAATGCCATGGAACCGGCCGCCACCGAGGCGGGGCTTCAGGTCTATGAGGCGGTCAACGTCCGGCTGCGGCATGGCCGAGTGCCCATTCCCGACTTGGTGGTCACCCGGCCGATCGAACCTACCGAGGTTGTGGTCGAGGCGCGGGACGTGGCGCTGATCTGCGAGATCACCTCGACCAACGCCGCCACCGACCGGGTACTCAAGATGCACTACTACGCGGTGGCCGGGATCCCCTGGTACCTGCTCGTAGATCCGCGGCCGGTCACCCTGCACCTGTACCGGCTCGACGGAGACAGGTACCTGGAGGAGGCGAGGGCCGCGCCTGGCCAGGTGCTCCGGTTCATCGGGCCGGTCGTCATGGAGTTGGACCCGGCGTCCCTCGCGTAACGAGCGGTCGGGCCGGTTCGACGAAGATCGGCGTCTCCCGGCAGATCCCCGAGCTGGACCAAGGGAAGTGCCGGGAGATCGCGATCATGCGCGGGTACTCAGGGCTATTTGCACGCGGTACTCAAGGCGGTCTGGACGTCGGCGGCGCTGATGTCCGCACCGCTGGTTCCGGACTTGAACCGCCAGTGGTTGTCCTGCCAGACCAGCTCGATGGTGTCGTGGCCGTTGGCGGTGGTCTCGTCGATCGTTGCCGTGTCCCCGTTGACGTGCGCGTCACCGAGAACGGGCTTCTGCTTCTTCACGTCATCGGACAGCTTCAGGCACCCGGCGAGCCTGATGAAGTCCGCACGGCTCACCTTGGACTTGAAGTCGTTGTCGAACATGTCGTAGAAGCCGCCGTAGTCACCGTTGGTCGCCAGGTCGATGGCGTGCTGCGCGGCGGCCTTCGCGCCGGCCGGGCTCTTGTCGTCGCCGGTCAGCTTGGGCAGCAGCAGGACGCCGCCGACGCCGATGCCGAGCAGCAGAACAACCCCGATGACGAGGCCGATGATCAGGCCGGTGCGGCTCTTGCGCGGCGGTGGCGGCGCGAAGGGCGGGCCGCCGGGGTACTGGCCGTACGGCTGCTGCGGCGGCTGTCCGTAAGCCGACTGGCTCGGCTGACCGTACTGGGGCTGACCGTACTGGGGCTGACCGTACTGGGGCTGACCGTACTGGGGCTGACCGTACTGGGGCTGACCCCCGTACTGGGGTTCGCCGTGCTGGGGCTGGCCGTACGGTGGCGAGCTCGGCTGGCCGTACGGCGGCGAGGAGGGGTACGAAGGCTGCCCAGGGTAGCCACCAGGCTGGTCCTGGCCGTAGGGCGGCGGGTAGGACGGATAGGACATCGGGCACACCCCCGGTGGGTTCAGCAATGCCCTGCACGGTACCGGGCGTGTCAACCCGGCACTGTCAGCGCAGCTGGGTCAGCGACGGCAGGATCGGCTGGAGGAGCAGGTAGCCACCGACCAGCAGGGCAACGAGGTTGACCAGGCCGAAAAAGCCCACCCAGAGTACGCCGGGCAGGAGGGTCAGGCCGGCGAGCTGGTCGGCGTCGGAGTCGGGGGCGTGGCCGCGGTACCGCAGGCGCTGCAACTCACCGACCGGGCGTACGCCGCCGACGAGGAGGAACCAGACACCGGCGTAGGCGAAGGCAGCCTGCGCGGCGGGCGGGGCGTACCAGGAGACGAAGAACACCAGGGCGCCCACGGCGAGTACGGAGATCGCGCCGTACACGTTGCGGATCATCACGAGTACGGCCAGCAGAAGCGCGAGCACCGCCCACAGCAGCAGGGTGATCCGGCCGGCACCGAGCAGCACGGCGCCGGCGAGGCCGAGCAGCGACGGGGCCAGGTACCCGGCGAGCAGCGAGAGCACCATGCCCGGCCCGGTCGGCTTGCCCCTCGTCAGGGTGAGCCCCGAAGTGTCCGAGTGCAGCCGGATGCCGCGCAGCCGCCGCCCGGCCAGGACGGCCACCAGCGCGTGCCCGCCCTCGTGCGCGATGGTGATCGCGTTGCGGGCCAGCACCCAGGTCGGCCGGGGTACGACGGCGAGCAGGGCGGCCACCGCTGTCGCGAACACGATGACGCTCGGCGGGTCGGGCTGCACGCCCCAGACACGGTCCCAGAGATCGTTCACGCCGAGAAGGGTACGGCCTGCCCGCTCCTACTGGTCCTCACGAGAGGAGCGGCGCAGCCGCTAGTCGGTCTTCCCCTGGAAGGTGCGCGTGATGAGATCGAAGTTCGAGAGGTTCTCGTCCCACTGGTCGTTCCGGACGGACCAGTAGAAGCCGTACGCCTGGTGCGGACCGAAGATGGCGCCCCGGTTGATGACGTGCACCCGTACCCCGTCCTCGGTGAACCGGAACTCCCAGTCCGCCGCGCCGAGGTGGTAGTCGACGCGCCGGATGCCGAGACCCTCGTACTGCGGGAAGTCGCCGGCCGCGACCCGCTGCCTCTCCTGGTCCTGCCAGTCCGTCACGGGGTCGGGCTGGGGGTCGCGCCTCTGGGCGATGCCGAGCAGCCGGGCGCCGGTGGGGTCGTGGAAGTAGACCATGCCGTCGTGGCGGTGCTCCACCGTCCAGTCGGTCGGTACGGCGACGGTGAAGCCGGTCGGGTCTGAGAAGTAGTGCCAGCCGGCGGGAAGTGTCGTGGGGCCGCCGCCGGTGGCCGCGGTCGTCGAGACCTGGGTGGGCGCTTGCGATGGCGGGGCGGCCTCGCTGGGCGCCACCGAGGCGGCCGCGGTCGGCCCGGCCGTTGCGCTCGGCTGCGGTCTGGTGGCCGGGCCCGTGCCGGGCGTACCGCTGCTCCGATGGGTCAGCGCGAACGCGACGGCTGCGACCAGCGCCACGACGAGGAGGGCGCCGAGCAGCGCGAGCCAGCGGCGATCGAGGGGCGCGGCCGGCTCGTCGTCGACATGAACCGGCGAGGGTACGGGCGCCACCGCACGGCCGGCATGGGGAAGCGCCGCGGTCGGCTCCGCAGAGGGCTGGACATCGGTCAGGTCCGCGCTTACCGGCCCCGCACCCATCGGCTGCGGGCTCACGGGCTCCGCGCCTACCGGCCCGGCGGCCCGGGGTTCGGGGCTCGCCGGCTCCGGCGGGCTGAGCGACTCGGACGGGCTAAGCGACTCCGGCGGGCTCGGCGGGCTGAGCGACTCCGGCGGGCTGGGCGGGCTGAGCGACTCGGACGGGCTAAGCGACTCCGGCGGGCTGGGCGGGCTGAGCGACTCGGACGGGCTAAGCGACTCCGGCGGGCTGGGCGGGCTGAGCGACTCGGACGGGCTAAGCGACTCCGGCGGGCTGGGCGGGCTGAGCGACTCCGGCGGGCTCGGCGGGCTGAGCGACTCGGACGGGCTGAGCGACTCCGGCGGGCTCGGCGGCTCGGGCGACTCCGGCGCGGCTGGAACGACCTCGGCCCGGGTCACCGGTTCGGCGACCGTCGGCGGCTCGGCGGCCGCGGCGGCCGGGGCGTCGACGCCCTCGACCCGCGTGTCGTCGAGAGCCGGCGCCACTGCCGGGACAGCAGCTGCCGGGACAGGGGCCGCCGGGGGACAGGGGCCGCCGGGCAGGGGCCGCCGGGACAGGGGCCGCCGGGACAGGGGGCGTCCGGGGCGGTTCGGGAGCGAGCCGCGGGCGTGGCGCACGCCACGGCGTGACCGGCGGCCGCTTGGGACGGCCCAACGCCTTGCGCAGCAACCGGTCCGCCTCGACCGCGCCAACTCGAGTGGTGGGGTCCTTACGGAGCAACCCGTTCAGCACGGGGCGCAGCGCGCCGGCCCGGGTGGCCGGGTCCGGCTCCTCGGTGGCGAGGGCGGTCAGGGTCGCGATGGCGGACGAGCGCTCGTACGGGGCACGGCCCTCCACGGCGGCGTACAGCGTCGCGCCCAGCGACCACAGGTCCGAACCCGGGCCGGCCGTTCCATCGCGCGCCCGTTCCGGCGAGATGTACGCGGGCGAGCCGATGATCATCCCGCTGCGGGTGACCGACGCGTCGCCCTCCATCGTCGCGAGGCCCCAGTCGGTGAGCACCACCCGGGTGTCGGACAGCAGAACGTTGCTCGGCTTGACATCCCGGTGCACGATGCCCGCGCGGTGCGCGGCGACCAGCGCGGCCAGGACGGCGAGCCCGACCCGGGCCACCTCGACCGGCGGGAGCGGGCCGTCCTCGCTGACCACCTGGTGCAGCGAGCGGGACGGCACGTACTCCATGACGATCCACGGGTGCGGCTGCTTGTTCACCACGTCGTAGATGCGTACGACGTTGGGGTGGTTGAGCCGGGCGATCGCGCGCGCTTCCCGGAGGCTACGGGCATTCGATATGTCCTGCTCGGCGGCGGTGAGCCCGGCCGGCGGTACGACCTCCTTGACGGCCACGTCGCGGCGGAGCACCTCGTCGTAGCCGAGCCACACTCGGCCCATGCCGCCCGAGCCGAGCGGGCTCACCAGGCGGTACCGTTCCGCGACGGGAGATGTGGGATTGGCCGACACCATTAGAAAGTACCCGGCGGCCGCCCGCTTCTCACACGCGGCATCGTATGCTTTGGCGCATGTCGGAACAGCCGCTGGTCAGGGTCGAACGGGGTACGCCGAGCGCCGAGGAGCTCGCCGCGCTCGTGGGCGTGCTGCTGGTCCGGACGGGCGCACCGGCCGGGCCGGAGCCTTTGCCGTCACGCTGGGCCCGCTCGGCGCGCCCGACCACTGGGCACCGTGCCGGCACGGGCGCGTGGCGCGGCTCGGCGCTCCCCGCCTAGCCCTCCCGCCTAGTCCTCGTCCGCTTTCGGTGCCGCGTTCGGCGGTGCCGCGTTCGGCGGTGCCGCGTTCGGCGGTGCCGCGTTCGGCGGTGCCGCGTTCGGCGGTGCCGCGTTCGGTGCGGCCGGCGAAACCGGGGCGCTCTCCCGGCGCCGGATCGCCGGTACCGGAATCGGCGGCAGGCTCAGCGACCGGCGGGCGCGCATCTCGGCGGCGCGCCGCTCCGCCTCCGCGAGCGGCGGCAGTTCCTCCACCAGCGGCTGGTTGCACGTCTTGCAGATCAGCGCCCGTGGCGGTACCAGCTCGAAGCAGTACGGGCACTCCCGCTCCTCGAACAAGCGCGGCCGGGTGAGCCCGAACGCGGAGATCATCTTCACCAGGATGAACAGCACCCAGGCCAGCAGCAGGAAACTGAGCAACTGGCTGGCGAACGCACCGATCTCGATTTTCGACCCGTGCACCGTGACGTTCAGCGCCTTGAAGTCCGGCTGACCGAACAACGCCGCGATCGCATCCATGATGATGAACTGCGAGAATGCCTCGACCAACTTGGAGAACGCCGCCCCGATGATGAAACCGAGGGCGAGGTCGACCATGTTGCCGCCCATCGAGAAGGCCCGGAACTCGCGGAGCACTTTTCGCATGACGGGCATGATGCCATGCCCGGGCAACGGGTCGAACTCCGTTATGGTGGCGGCGTGGTGACCGTACCCATACTGGTGCTCGCCTCGGCGAGCCCGGCGCGGCGCAAGCTGCTCGCGGCGGCCGGGATCCCCGCGGACGTCCTGGTCAGCGGGGTTGACGAGTCCACAGTGGACAGTGACCGGGCCGAGGTGCTGTGCCTGACCCTGGCCCGGCTCAAGGCCCAGTCCGTGGCCGCGCGACTGCGCCAGGCCGGCCGGGACAACCGCCCGACGCTCGTACTTGGCTGTGACTCAGTTCTCAGCTTCGACGGGCAGGTGCTCGGCAAGCCCGCCGACGAGGCGGACGCGAGCCGGCGGTGGTACGCGATGCGCGGGCGCTCCGGTTTCCTGCACACCGGACACTGTCTGGTCCCCCTGCCGGACGGCGAGCCGGCCGAGGCAGTGGCGAGCACCACCGTGCACTTCGCCGACCTGACCGACGCGGAGGTGGCCGCGTACGTGGCGACCGGCGAGCCGCTGCACGTGGCGGGCGCGTTCACCATCGACGGTCTGGGCAGCCCGTTCGTCGAGTCCATCGAGGGCGATCACAGCAACGTCGTCGGACTCTCCCTGCCGCTGCTGCGCCACCTGCTCGGCAGGTTGGGCATTGCGCTCACCGACCTGTGGCCGGAGCGGCTAGCTTCGCACGTATGACAAACAAGACCGAGTCGTTGTCGGACGAGCTGCACGCGTACGTGGTGGCACACGGGTCGACGCCCGACGAGATCGTGGCGGACCTGGCGGCCGAGACCCGAGCGCACCTGCCTGAGCTGGCGCGCATGCAGATCGCGCCGGAGCAGGCCGGCTTCCTCACTCTGCTCACCAGGATCGCCGGGGTACGGTACGCGGTCGAGGTGGGTACGTTCACCGGCCTGTCCGCGATCTCCATCGCCCGGGGCCTGCCCGCCGGCGGCAAGCTGGTGTGCTGCGACATCTCCGAGGAGTTCACCTCGATCGCGCGGCGGTACTGGGCGCGCGCCGGCCTGGCCGACAAGATCGAGCTGCGCCTCGGCCCGGCGCTGGACACCCTGCGCGCCATGCCCGCCGAACCGCACATCGACCTGGCATTCATCGACGCCGACAAGACCGGCTACCCGGCCTACTGGAGCGAGCTGGTACCCCGGGTGCGGCCGGGCGGCGTGATCCTGGTCGACAACGTGCTGCAGCACGGCAACGTGCTTGCGCCGTACGACGCCGACGCGCACGCGATCGTCGCGTTCAACGAGCAGGTGCTGGCGGACGAGCGGGTGGAGTCCGTACTGCTGCCGATCGCGGACGGGGTCACGCTGGCACGGAAGCGGTAACGGCTCCGGTTAGGCGTCGGGCCAGCGCGGGGACCAGCGCCGCCGCGCCGGCCAGGAAGAGCGGTACGAGCAGGAAGGCGGTGTGCGCGCCGACCTGGTCGGCCACCACGCCCAGCAACAACGGGGAGGCACCGAAGCCGACCGCCATCGCGTACGAGGCCCGGGCGGCCGCCTCGTCCGGCCGGTCACCGGACGCCTGTAGCGCCATCGCGATCACCAGCGGGTAGTGCATCGCGTTGCCGAGTCCGGTGAGCACCAGGCCGGAGACCGCGAGCCACGGTACGGTCGCCAGCCAGAACAGCGTGAAGCCGACTCCCGACAGCGCCAGGGCGTACAGCAGGAGCCGGGGCGCCGGTACGCGCAGCGCGGTCCGCCCGCCGATCACCCGGCCCAGGGACATCCCACCGACGATGCCGGAGATCGCGGTCGCGGCCGCTCCGGCGCTCATCCCGGCATGGGTACGCAGCACGTCGCCCGACCACAGGTTGAGGCACACCTCCACCGAGCCGGTACCGGACATGAGCAGCCAGGCCACCCAGTACCCGAACGGCAGGGGGCCGGCCTTGCCGGGCGCGGGCGCGACGACGAGCGGCTGTCCAGCGCTGACCGGGCGCCGCTCCGACAAGCTGCGCGGCTGTAGAGCGCTGATCGGGCGCCGCTCCGACAAGCTGCGCGGCTGGCGGCCGAGGGCGGGTAAGGCGCTCTCGCCGCGGGGTAGCCGTACCCCGGTGAGTTTCGCGGTGAGGGCGAGCAGCCCGACGAGTAACGCCACCGCGGCGATCGCCGGCCGCCAGGTCAGGCCGGCGGCCACCCCCGCACCTATCAGCAGCGGTGCCACCGCGCCCAGCGCGCAGGCCAGCGCGTTGGCCTCGGCGATGGCGGCCGGGCCGGCCGGGCCGTGCCTGTCCCCCAGCGACGCCACCACCCCGGCCAGCATGAGCATGCCCATGAGCCCGAGCGCGAACGAGCTGGACAGCGTCGCGGCGACCGGCCGGAAGGCGCACAGCGCGAGCACGCCGACCGCCACCCCGGACAGGCCGGCCCACATCACGATGCCCCGGCCGTACCGGCGGACCAGCGGCGGGAACAGCACGCCGGACAGGACCGCGCCGCCGGCCAGCGCCATGCTGTGCAGGCTGGCCACCGCGTGGCTGGTGTGCTGCTCGTCGCGCAGCAGCGGGACGAGCGGGCCGAAGCCGTAGAGGACGTAGCCCCAGATGCCGAGTTGCGTATAGATCAGCCAGGTCACCGGGTCGCGGATCAGGCGGGGCACCGCCCAAAGCTACCGGCAGCGGGGCGGCTGAGCGCAGCCGCAGCCGCTCTTTGGCGAGGCGAGCACAGCCAGCGTGGCCCGGCCGAGCGGAGCTGAGCAAGGTCTTGGCGAAGCGAGCACAGCCAATGGGGCACCGTGCCCTGTCCGGTTTAACGAATGCTGCGGGTTTAACGGATGCTGCGGTTTAACGGATGCTGCGGGCGAACGAGCGGGAGGCCCAGGTCACCGCGGCGACGGTAAGGACTCCCAAGATGACCAGCGCTTTCCATACGGTGGCGTCGCCGGGGTGCCCGGCGAACAGCGCACGGGCCGCGTCGACCGCCCAGGAGAACGGGTTCCACTTGGCCACCCCGCGCAGCCAGGCGGGCGCGAACGCCATCGGCAGCAGAATGCCCGACAGCAGGAGGATCGGCTGGCCGACAGTGTTGAGCAGCGGGGCGAGCGCGTCCTCGCTGCGCAGCTTGAGCGCGATGCCGTAGGACAGGGCGGAGAGCATCAGCGCGATCAGGCCGAGGAGCAGGAAGGCGAGCAGTACGTTGCCCAGGCTGGCGGACAGCCCGAACGGGATCGACAGCAGAGTGATCATCGCGCACTGGAACAGCAGCGACACCACGTCGCGCAGGGAGCGGCCGAGCAGCAGGGCGAGCCGGCTGACCGGGGTGACCCGGCTGCGCTCGATGACCCCGGCGCGCAGCTCGGCGATGAGCGCGAAGCCGACGAAGAAGGTACCGAAGATGGCCAGCATCACCAGTACGCCGGGGACGAACAGCTGGTACACCTGCGCGTCGGTGGTGGCGCCGAGCGGGCGGAGCGCCGGCTTGAGCAACGGGCCGAACAGCAGCAGGTAGTACAGCGGCTGGACGATCCCGACGACGACCCAGACCGGGTTGCGTAAGACGAGGAGCATCTGCCGCTGGAAGATCAGCCAGATGTCGCGGAGCAGCTTCATGGTGGTCTCCCTCAGGACTCGCGCAGCGAGCGGCCGGTCTTGGTCAGGAACACATCGTCGAGGCTCGGCCGGTGCAGCTCGATCGAGCCCAGCACCACCCCGGCACCGTCGAGCGTGCGCAGGATCTGCGGGATCGCCGTGGCGCCGGCGTCGACGTAGAGGCGCAGGCCGTCGTCGGTCGTCTCCAGCTGGCGTACGTACGGCTGGCCGTCGAGCAGCTCGGCGGCCTTGGGCCCGGCTCCGTTGACCCCGACCGTGACCACGTCGCCGGCCACCTCGCGCTTCAGGTCGTCCGGCGTACCCTCCGTCACGATCTCACCATGGTCGATAATCGCGACCCGGTCGCACAGCGCGTCGGCCTCTTCCAGGTAGTGCGTGGTGATGAACACGGTCATCCCCTCGGCGCGCAGCCGGCGTACCTCGTCCCACATGTGCGCCCGGCTCTGCGGGTCCAGGCCGGTGGTCGGCTCGTCGAGGAAGACCACCTTCGGCTCGTGGATGATGCCGAGCGCCACGTCGACCCGGCGGCGCTGGCCGCCGGAGTAGGTCTGGCACTTGCGGTCGGCGAACTCGCCGAGCTGGAGGCTCTCGATCGCGTTCGCGGCCAGCTCGCGCGCCCTGGCCTTGCCGATCCCGTACAGCCGGGCCTGCAGCACTAGCTCCTCGCGGGCGCTCACGGTGTCCCACGTGCTGCCGCCCTGCGCGACGTACCCGATCCGGCGGCGTACCCCGCCCGGGTCCCGGCGCAGGTCCGCACCGGCGATCGTGGCGTCCCCGCCGTCCGGGACGATCAGCGTGGCGAGCATGCGCAACGTGGTGGTCTTGCCGGCGCCGTTGGGGCCGAGGAAGCCGAAGATCTCGCCTTCCCGTACCGCTAAGTCGACGCCACGGACCGCTTCCACGGCCCCTTTCCGGGTGCGGAACGACTTCCGCAGGCCGCTTGTAGTGATCATGACAGTCTCCCCGCTCTTGTGCATCAGCGGCTCACGCTATCGCGATATGTCTTGTACGGTCAAGGTTGACTATTACGCGTCTGTGTCCGGACCCGGCGGATCGTCGGCTGCCCGCAGCTCGCCCTTCTCCAGCAGACTGGCGACCCGCTCGCACCAGTCGGCGGTGAGCCGCATCCGGTCCATCTCGAGGGTGAACAGCTCGGCGACGTGCGGGGCGTGCTCGAAGTCCAGGTCGGTGGTCTTGCGCGCGGCGAGGCCGTCGGCGACCAGGCGCAAGGTCGAGGCCCGGTGACGCAGCGCGGTGATCCCCTCCTGGCGGGGCAGCGCCGGGAGGAACGTGAACGCCGTGACGAACGGGTCGACCGGCGGCCGGTAGTCCCACCAGTGCCGGCGCAGCAGGTCCTGGAACTCCGCCTCGCCCTTCGCGGTGATCTCGTACGTGGTCCGGGCCGGCCGGGCCCCGACCTGTTCGGTGGCCACCGCGCGGAGCAGGTCCTCCTCCGTGAGCTTCTTCAGCGCGTGGTACACCGAGCCGGGCGCGACGTTGGCCCACTCGTCGGCATGCCAGCTCAGCAGCTCCCGCCGTACGTCATAGCCGTGCACCGGCTGGAACCAGCGGACCACTCCGAGGATGAGCATGCGCGTCGTCGGACACGCCGTCAGCGTATAGCCAAACTTGACTAGCGGGCCGCCACATTTGGTGGTCGCCGCAACCCGGTGACCGGCAACACGGTCAGATTGTTACCCGTCGGTTTACACTCCCCCGCATGCGGAAGGTATTGGTCGCCAATCGAGGCGAGATCGCGGTACGGGTGGTCCGGGCATGCCGGGATGCCGGGCTGGGTTCGGTGGCGGTGTACGCCGACTCCGATCGCGACGCACTGCACGTCAAGCTGGCCGACGAGGCGTACGCGCTGGGCGGTGACACCTCGGCCGACACGTACCTGCGCATTGACAAGCTCATCGACGTCGCGGCCCGGGCCGGCGCCGACGCGGTGCACCCCGGCTACGGGTTCCTCGCCGAGAACGCGGACTTCGCCGAGGCGGTGGAGAAGGCCGGGCTCATCTGGATCGGCCCGACCCCGCAGGCGATCCGCGACCTCGGCGACAAGGTGACCGCGCGGCACATCGCGCAGCGGGCCGGCGCACCGCTCGTCCCCGGTACGCCCGACCCGGTCGTGGGCGCCGACGAGATCGTCACCTTCGCCCAGGAGTACGGCCTCCCCGTCGCCATCAAGGCCGCGTTCGGTGGCGGTGGCCGGGGCCTCAAGGTGGCCCGCACGATCGAGGAGATCCCCGACCTGTTCGAGTCGGCGACCCGGGAGGCGGTGGCCGCGTTCGGGCGGGGCGAGTGCTTCGTCGAGCGGTACCTCGACCGGCCCCGGCACGTCGAGGCGCAGGTGCTCGCCGACCAGCACGGCAACGTGGTCGTCGTCGGTACCCGCGACTGCTCGTTGCAGCGCCGGCACCAGAAGCTGGTCGAGGAGGCGCCGGCCCCGTTCCTCACCGACGGGCAGCGCGCGCAGATCCACGAGAGCGCGAAGGCGATCTGCCGCGAGGCGGGCTACCACGGCGCCGGTACGGTCGAGTACCTGGTCGGCGTGGACGGCACCGTCTCCTTCCTGGAGGTCAACACCCGGCTGCAGGTGGAGCACCCGGTCACCGAGGAGACCGCCGGAGTGGACCTGGTCCGCGAGCAGTTCCGCATCGCCGACGGGGAACGGCTGCGCTTCGCCGAGGACCCCGCGCCGCGCGGGCACGCGATCGAGTTCCGGGTCAACGGCGAGGACCCCGGGCGGGGCTTCCTGCCCGCGCCCGGCGCGGTCACCGCCCTGCGCTGGCCCACCGGGCCGGGGGTACGGGTGGACGCCGGGATCGAGCCGGGCAGCGTGATCGGTGGCAACTTCGACTCGTTGCTGGCCAAGGTGATCGTGTACGGGGAGACCCGTACCGAGGCGCTGGAGCGGGCCCGGCGGGCGCTCGACGAGACCGTCGTGGACGGGATGGCGACCGCGCTGCCGTTCCACCGTGCCGTACTCCGGGACCCGGCCTTCACCGCCGAGCCGTTCACCGTACACACCCGCTGGATCGAGACCGAATGGTCAGGCGGGGCTGCGCCCTACGCAGTCAACCCGTGGTCCGAGCCCGTCGAGCAAGAGCCAAGAACCACCGTGGTCGTCGAGGTCGGCGGCAAGCGGCTGGAGGTGTCGCTGCCGGCCGGGCTCGGCGCGGGAGCGGCGGCCGGCGCGGGAGCGGCGCGGAGCAAGCCGAAGCACGGCGCCGCGAAGAAGTCCGTGGCGGCCAGTGGGGACGCGCTCACCGCGCCGATGCAGGGCACGATCGTGAAGATCGCGGTGGCCGAGGGCGACGAGGTGGCGGCCGGCGACCTGGTTGTCGTACTCGAGGCGATGAAGATGGAGCAGCCGCTCTCGGCGCACAAGTCCGGGGTGGTGACCGGGTTGACGGCCGCCATCGGTGACGTGCTGCCGGCCGGTACGACCATCTGCGAAATCAAGTAACCGTCGACGTCAGCGCCGGCCCCTCCAGGATCTCCCGGAGGGGCCGGCGTTCGCTTGTAGAAAAATAGTTCGGGACCTAACAGTAAGGCTGCTAACCTCCTCCTCGTGGACGAGGAAGAGCTCCGGGCCAACCTGTCGGGTAACCCGTTGCTCCGGCTGGTCTCGCTGGCCGGGCACGTCACCAGCCAGCGGTTCAGCCGGGTGATGGGGCGCCAGCACGGGCTGACCCCGACCGGCGCGACGGTGCTGTCCATGCTGAGCTGGGGTGTCGGGCGCGGGTTCGAAAAGGGCACGCCCGGCCGGGCCACGCATGCCGAGCTGGCCCGCCGCTGCTTCTTCACGCCCGCGACGCTCACCGGCGTGGTCGACACGCTGGAGAAGGCCGGGTACGTCCGGCGCGAGCGCGACGAGTCGGACCGCCGGGTGGTCTGGCTCGTCATCACCGAGGACGGCCAGGAGCGGGTCCGCGAGATCGGCCGGGAGATCTCCGTGCTCATCCAGCCGACCGAGGCCGAACAGGACCCGGCCCTGGAAAAGATCATCCGCGAGTACCTCATCGACCTGATCGTCAAGAACTACGAGTAATCCCGAGTTAGGAGGGAGAGCATGACCGACCCAGACGGCCGTACCGACATCGCCGTCGAAGTCATCGACCTCGTCAAGCGGTACCCGAAGCGGGATGTCAACGCGGTGGACGGCCTGTCCTTCGCGGTCCGCGCGGGCGAGGTCTTCGGGCTGCTCGGCCCGAACGGTGCGGGCAAGACCACGACCGTGGGCGTGCTCACCACCCGCGTCAAGGCCACCAGCGGCAAGGCCATCCTGGCCGGGATCGACGTGCTGCGCGATCCGGTGGCGGCGCGGGCGCGCCTCGCCGTCGTACCCCAGCGCAGCAACCTCGACCGCGCCCTGACCCCGCGACAGAACCTCACCTTCCACGCCGCGTACCACGGCGTCGGCCGGACCGAGCGCAACGCCCGCGCGGCCGCGCTGCTGGAACAGTTCGGCCTCGCCGACCAGGCGGACATCAAGGTGGACTGGTACTCCGGCGGCATGGCCCAGCGGCTGATGATCGCCCGATGCCTGATCCACGAGCCGGAGGTGCTGTTCCTCGACGAACCGACCACCGGTCTCGACCCCCAGGCCCGGCTGTTCGTCTGGGACCGTGTCCGCGAGCTGCGCGAGCGGGGCGTCACCATCGTGCTCACCACGCACGACATGGACGAGGCGGCCGAGCTGACCGACCGGGTCGGCATCGTCGACCACGGGCGGCTGCTCGCGCTGGACACACCGGATGCGCTGATCCGGAGCCTGTCCGGGCAGTCGGTGCTGGAGCTGACGGTGACGCCCGGGCCGGCCGACGACGCCGACGCGCTGGTCGCCGCGCTCGTCGAGATCGACGACGTCGACAAGGCCGAGCGGGTCGCGGCCAGAGCGCCGTCGTTCGGTGGCATGCCGGGCAATGGCGGCTCTCCGGGTGGGTTCCCGGGCTTCGGCGGGGGCGGCCCGGCGCGCGGTACGGGCGGCCCGGCGGGTGCCGGTGCGGCCCGGCCGGGCGGCGCGGTCGCGACGGCGGTACCGGGTACGGCAGCCCCCATCCAGCTGCGCCTCTACCTCATGGCGGACCCGGCCGCCATGCTCGGCCCGGTGGTGACCGTGCTGGCCGCCCGTTCGGCCGCGCTCACCGACGTCCACATTGGACAGCCGAGCCTGGAGGACGTCTTCATCGAGCTGACCGGAAGGGGCCTTCGGTGACCACTGTGGACGTTGCCGCGCCGACGGTCGTGCGCGCCAGCGCCGGAAGCGCGGCCGGCAAGGCGTTCTTAGCCATCCTGTGGCGGGACGTCTTCGTGACCGGCAAGGAGCTGTGGGTACTGCTCATCCAGGTCGCGCTCACCCCGTTGTTCATGCTGTTCATCTTCGCCAAGGTGCTGACCTCGCAGGGCTTCGTCAGCGGGAGCTACGGGCACCTGATGCTGCCCGGCATCATCGCGCTCGCCGCGTTCCTGACCGCCCTGCAGAGCGTCGCCTTCCCGCTGGTGATGGAGTTCGGCTGGACCAAGGAGATCGAGGACCGGCTGCTCGCTCCGCTGCCGACCGACCTGGTCACGGTGGAGAAGCTGGTGATGGCCACGCTGCGCGGACTGTTCGCGGCCGTCATCATGTACCCGATCGGGGCGCTCGTCCTCGGCAGCGCACCCTGGCGGCCCAGCGGGCTGCCGCTGCTGCTGGTCGTCGTGGTGCTCGGCGCATGGGTGGGCGCCGGTATCGGCATCACGATCGGCACGCTCATCACTCCGGCGAAGATCAGCATCATGTTCGGCCTCGTGCTGACCCCGCTGATGTTCACCGGCGCCACCCAGTACCCGTGGCCCACGCTGACCTCGATGCGCTGGTTCCAGGTCGTCACCGCGTTCAACCCGCTGACGTACTGCGCCGAGGGGGTACGGGCCGCGATGGTGCCGCAGTTCCCGCACATCCAGCCGTGGATCTGCGTCGCGGTACTCGTCGCCTCGTCGATCCTGTTCACGGCCACCGGGATGTGGGCGTTCCGGCGGCGCGCGTACAGCTGAGCGCTGCCATGTCGAAGGGGGGCGCGCCACGGGAGCGCCCCCCTTTCGCTACGGCCGCGCCGCCTCCCTTCGCAGCAGGGCGAGCGACCCGGGTACCGGGCGCTCGACGGGCTCACCGCCACGGGGGCGCAACGAGACGGTACCGGCCGCGGCCTCCCGGGCCCCGATGACGGCGACGTACGGGACGAACCGGGCATCCCGTACCCGCGCCCCGAGCGACCCCCCGGCGTGCAGCTCGGCGCGCAGGTCCGCGGCGGTCGCCTCTTCGACGAAGCGCTGGGCCGCCGCACGTTCGTCCGGGCCGACCGGCAGGACGGCCAGCTGCACCGGCGCGTACCAGGCCGGGAATGCGCCGCCGTGCACCTCGATGAGGTGCCCGAAGAGCCGCTCCATACTGCCGACGAGGCTGCGGTGCACCATGACCGGCCGCTGCCTGGCGCCAGCACTATCCACATAGGACAGTCCGAACCGGGCCGGTTGGTGGAAGTCGACCTGGATGGTGGCGAGGGTCGACTCGCGCCCGGCCGGGTCCACGACCTGTACGTCGATCTTCGGCCCGTAGAAGGCCGCCTCACCAGGACCGTCCACATAGGACACTCCGGCGAGCGCCTCGCGGAGGACCGCCTCGGCGCGCTGCCAGTCCCGCTCGTCGCCGCCGTACGCGCGGTCCGGCCCGCGCAGGGACAGCCGGATGCCGGCCACCCGTACGCCGAGCGCCTCGTGCGCCGCCCGCATCAGCCCCAGGACCCCGGAGACCTCCGCACCGACCTGCTCCTCGGCGCAGAAGATGTGCGCGTCGTTCAGCTGGATCGCCCGTACCCGGTGCAGGCCGCCCAGCACACCGGAGCGCTCGGCCCGGTACATGCCGCCCAGCTCGGCGATACGCAAGGGCAGGTCCCGGTACGAGCGGCCCCGGCTGGAGTACACCAGCACGTGGTGCGGGCACAGGCTCGGTCGCATGACCAGCTCCTCCCCGCCGTCGCGCATGGGTGGGAACATGTCCTCCGCGAAGTGGGCCCAGTGGCCGGAGCGCTCGTACAGCTCCCGCCGGCCCATCGGTGGTGAGTAGACGTGCCGGTACCCCGCCCGGCGCTCGGCCTCCCGCAGATACTCCTCCACGGCGTGCCGGGCCGCGGCCCCGGCGGGTAGCCAGAGCGGCAGTCCGGCACCGACCAGCGGATCGGAGTCGAAGAGTTCCAGCTCCCGGCCGAGCCGGCGATGGTCGATCATTGTTGTCTCCTGACGGGCGATCGTGGGCGACCGCCAGGAAACGACAAGGCCCCGGGCGGATCGCCCGGGGCTGCCTTAGCTGAGGTACGTCAGCGCGAAGCTTCGCCGGGGTATCCCGGCGCCGTCGTGCGCTGCATCCGTGCCACGCGGTCAATGGTAGCCGGCCGCGGCCCCTGACCCACCCGGATAACGGCTCCTTCATGGCCGGGTGGCCCGTGGCCGCCCTATGCGATGAACACCCATTTGCCGTCGACGCACTGGAACGTGAATGAGGTCTCCGGATACACGTACATGATGTAGTTCCCGTTTCCAACGCCGTCGCAGTCGCCGGCACTCGCGTGGGCGGGCGCGGCGGTCAGGCCGACCAGCGCTGCGGCGGTCGCAGCCATAATGGCTGCGGAAGCGAGGATCCTGCGTTTCATCGGACTTCCTTTCTGGGGCAGGCGGGATCCGCCGGACCAACCGGTGGTGGCCGGAGTGGCGGGTCTCGAAGACCGATACGAAATCTGTATCTGCATCTACCCAACCTGCCGGACGCCGTGGTGTCTAGAACGCACTTCAAAGTGCGTTGCGCACTAGCGAATCGACTCACACCGATAGTCGCTCGATAACAGCTGAAGCGGCGGCGGTCCCTTTCGGTGGTCCTCGTCATAGCGGCGCTGCGCCGCCTGGATGGCTTCGTTGTCGGCCCGCGCCCAGTTGGCGACCACGTCCAGCACGCCCAGGAACCGAGATCCCACAGCGGTCAGCCGGTACTCGACAGCCGGGGGTTGGCTCGCGGTCACCGTGCGGGCGACCAGCCCGTCGCGCTCCAAGCGCTGGAGGGAGACGGTCAGCAGGCGGTGTGAGATTCCAGCGATGGCCCGGTGCAGGCTGTTGAAGCGATACGGGCGTTGCGCGAGCGTCACCGCGATCGGGACGCTCCATCGGGCCGCTATGTGACGGATGGCGACCCTGACCGCCTCGTCCTCCCATGAGCCGCTCGACGGTGCACCCGCCAAGGTTTGTTCCGGAGTGGATCGGTGTGCAGTCATGTCCGGTATTCGGCCCGATCCCGGCCACGGATGGGCCGGCAAGTCCGCAGCCCGGGTGTGGGGACGCGCGTACCCGTCTATTGAAGTTCGTGGTGCATCAGCTGTCGAGCGGCCTCGGTGACCGAGCCGGACAGGGACGGGTAGATGGTGATCGTGTGGGCCACCTGGTCGACGCTGAGATGGTTGTCGATGGCCATCGAGATCGGCAGGATCAGCTCGCTCGCCTTGGGCGCGACCACCACGCCACCGATCACCCGCCCGGACGCGGGGCTGCAGAACAGCTTCACGAAGCCGTCGCGGATCCCGGCCATCTTGGCGCGGGCGTTGCCGTCGAGCGACAGCATGACGGTACGGGCGACGACCTGCCCACTGTCCACTTCGGACTGACTGACGCCGACGGCCGCCAGTTCCGGGTCGGTGAACACGTTGGCGGCCACGGACTTGAGTCGGAGCGGGGCGACCGCCTCGCCGAGGGCGTGCCACATCGCGATGCGGCCCTGCATGGCGGCGACGCTGGCGAGCGGGAGGAGGCCGGTACAGTCGCCGGCGGCGTACACGCCGGGGACGTTGGTGCGGGAGACCCGGTCCACGGTCACGTACCCGCTCGGGGCCACCTCGACGCCGTACCCGGCGAGGCGCAGGGCCGAGGTGTTCGGGACCGAGCCAACCGCCATGAGCGCGTGCGAGCCCTCGACGACCCGCCCGTCGGACAGCGTGACGGCGACCCCGCTCTCGGTGCGCCGTACCGAGGCGGCCCGGGACTTGTTCAGGATCGTCATGCCCCGGGCCCGGAACACCCGCTCGATGGCCGTGGCCGCGTCCGGGTCCTCGTGCGGCATGACCCGGTCCCGGCTGGACACCAGGGTCACCGCGATGCCCATCGCGAGGTAGGCGGAGGCGAACTCGGCGCCGGTGACGCCGGAGCCGATGACGATCAGGTGGGAGGGGAGCTCGGGGAGGTCGTACACCTGGCGCCAGGTGAGGATCCGCTCGCCGTCGGGGAGGGCGTCGGGCAGGACGCGCGGCGTCGCGCCGGTGGCGATGAGGACCGTCGATGCGTCGATGGTGTACCGAGAGTCACCGTCCGCGGGCGCCACCTCGACCCGATGGGTGTGACCGAGCGTATCGGCGCCGAGCGATGCCGACCCGGTCACGAACGTCACCCCCGCCTTGACGAGCTTCGCGTGGATATCCGCCGACTGCGCCTTCGCCAACCGTTTCACCCGGGCGTGTACCACCTTCGCGTCCACGCTCACCGCGGCCAGCCCACCCGCGTGTACCCCGAACTCCTCGGTGTCCCGGTAGCCCGTCACCACGTCAGAGGCCGCGATGAACGTCTTGGACGGCACGCAGTCCGACAGCACGCAGGCGCCCCCAGCGCCGTTCGCCTCGACGACCGTCACCTGGGCGTCCAGTTGCGCGGCGACCAGCGCGGCCTCGTACCCCGCCGGACCGCCCCCGATGATCACAATGCGTCCCACGACCGCTCCCGTCCGTCCGATACGCTCGGTCGTATTCTCTCTCACCGCGACGGGAGCTATCGTCATCGCCGTGCGTCACTACGCCGCCTACGGCTCCAGCCTCGACCCAGGTCGCATGCGCGCCTACTGTCCGCATTCACCCATGATCGGAACCGGCTGGCTGGAGGGGTGGCGGCTGACCTTCGCCGGCGAGGACGAGATGGGCTGGGAGGGCGCGGTCACCACGATCGTCGAGTCGTCCGGCGACCGGGTGTTCGTGGCGCTGTACGACGTGCACCCGCGCGACGCGGAGCAGCTCGACGAGCTGGAGGGCGTGACGGCGGGCACGTACCGCAAGCTGCACCTGCGGGTGGCCACGCTGGAGGGTGACGTGACCGCCTGGGTGTACGTCTATACCGGCTACGAGGGCGGGCTGCCCACCGCCTGGTACCTCGCCGAGATCGTGGCCGCCGCGGAGAAGGCCGGTGCGCCGGCCGACTACCTGGCCGCGCTGCGCGCCCACCCGACCCGTACGTCGACGACCTAGGCCGCCGGGCACGACGGCCAGCTCGAACACCACCGGGTCGTCAGCAGCCCTCGGCCGCCTCGTCGAGGAGCCGGACCAGCTCGACGCGCTCGCGGATGTCCAGGGCCCGGTACGCCTCGCCGACGATCCGGTCGGTCACCAGGTCGGCCCGGATCCGCCGGCGCAGCAAGGGAGCGGGCGCCGGGAACGGGGGCTGCCAGCCGTACGCGACGGCGGACGCCTCGCCGTCGGGCGACGCGACGAGCGCCTCCAGGGGGGTCAGGCCACCGGCCCGGATCGCCATCAGGTGCGCGCCGGAACGGTACTCCCGGAGCAGCTTCGCCAGGACGGCGGCGCGCGCACCCGGCCCGTCCTCCGGTACGGGCACGGTGCGCCACGCGGCGAACAGCGGCAGGCCGGCCGGGCCGGCCGCGGCCACCACCCGCTCGGCGAGCGCGACCAGCCGCGGTACCCCCGGATAGTGCGCCAGCCTCTCCCGACCCCAGCGGCAGCACTCGGCGAGGTGCTCCCGGGAGACCTCGGCAGGGTCGGTGACCTTGCGGGCGCTGTCCCAGCCGTCCCATACCGCATCGGCAGCTATGAATCCCAGCGCGGCGCTCACCGCATCGGGCGCGACGTCGCCCAGCACCCCGGCCCGGCCGGCCACGTAGAACGACCAGCCGGTCAGGCCGAGCCGGCGGGCGCGGCGCAGCGTCGTGGCATCCTCCGCGAACGCTCCGCCCAGCCTGTGCACGGCGGACCGGCTCGCGGCGGCGGCCTGCTCGGGGGTCACGGACCATGATTCTGCCCGTGACCGGGCGTCAGGTCACGTCCGGACGCGGGCCGCCTCCCGCTGCGCGGTCTTCAGCCGCAGCCGCGCCTGGCGGAGGTCCAGCTGGGCCCGCGCCTGGCGGTCACGCAGCTCGTCGAGCTGCGCGGTCAGCTCGGCCAGCGCGCGCGCCGCGTCGCGCTCGGCCCGCTCGGCGCCGCGCAGCTCCGCCTCGGCCTCTTTCGCCTTGGTACGGGCCGCCTCCGCCGCCTTCTTCGCGGTCCTCTCCTCGGCCGCCTTCTCTTCCGGGCTGGGTTGCGGCGCCCGCTTCCCCTTGGTTCCCTTGTCCGGTCCGGGTTTCCGGTCCTCCCGACCGCCGTCGATGACCCGGAGCCGGGGCCGGGGCTGCTCCCCGAAGCCCGCGTACCCGGTCGCCTTGGTGAGCGTGCCGGCCCGTACCGCCTCGGCCAGCTCGGGCTCGGCGAGCGCCGCGGTCAGCGTCGCCTCCACCTCGGTCAGCGGCAGGTTCTCCCGGCCCGGGCGCCCGGCCTCCCGCGCCAGCTTGCGTGCCTGGGCGACCAGGCCACCGACCGCCTCCCGCCGGCGGGCACTCAGCTCCCGCAGCTCCTCGCCGCGCAGGTCGCGCTGGGCACGGCGCAGCGCCTCGCCCAGCTCCAGCAGCTCGGCCACCAGCTCGCCACGCCGCCGGGCGAGCAGGTTCACCAGCCACGCGGCCACGGTCGGGCGGCGCAGTCCAGCGATCGCGCTCGCCGTATCCCGGTCACCCGCGCGCCGGGCCGCCTCGACCGCCTCGTCCCGGGCCGCGACGAACCGCTCGGGCGGCAGCTCGTACAGCCGGCCGAGTACGTCAGCCGGGACCTCACTCACCAAGCCGCTACACCGAGCCGCACGACACCGACTCGCCCGCGGGGAGGCGGCGGTACTCGGTGCCGGACAGCTGGGTGAGCAGCCGGTCGACGAGCCCGGACCCGTTGTCGTTGAGCAGCGCGTCGTGCAGGGCGTACGCGCGCCGGGGCTTGACCGCGCGGACGAAGTCGATGGACTCGGCGGTCTTGAGCCAGGGCGCCGATACGGGGACGAACAGCGTGTCGACGGGTACGCCGGGCAGGTCGAACGAGTCGCCGGGATGGTAGACCGAGCCGTCGATGAGGTACCCGAGGTTCGGTACCCGGGGCACGTCGGCGTGGATGACCGCGTGCCAGCCGCCGAACGCCCGTACGGGGAACCCGGCCGCCTCGAACTCGTCGCCGGCCTTGACGGCCGTGGTCACGTCGGCCAGCTCACCCAGCTTCGGGACCACGTCGGCATGGGTGAAGATGCGCACCGCCGGCCGCCCGGACAGGGCGTCGGACAGCGTGCCGAGGTCGAGGTGGTCGACGTGCTCGTGGCTGATGAGCACCGCGTCCACCCCGTCGAGCGCGGCGCCCTCCGAGAAGACGCCCGGGTCGACGACGAGTACCCCGTCCCCTTCGACCCGTACGCACGCGTGGGAAAACTTGGTCAGCCGCATGATGATCTCCCGTATCCCGCTCGCCGTCGGTAACGCGCTGCCTTGCCGATCCGGCCCAAGTGCCGGCTCGCGAAGAGCGCCGCCTTGCGATCCGGTCCGGGTGCCGGCTGGCGACGTGACGCTCCCGTGACCAGTCTGCCGGAACCGGGTCCGGCCCGCACCGCGTCCGATCACCATGATGACCACCACCCCGCGGCGGCGCGGCTGGCGAACGCTGGCTATTAGCCGCTCCGACAAGCTACGCGGCTGGCGAACGCTGGCTATTAGCCGCTCCGACAAGCTACGCGGCTGGCGAACGCTGGCTATTAGCCGCTCCGACAAGCTACGCGGCTGGCGAACGCTGGCTATTAGCCGCTCCGACAAGCTACGCGGCGCTGGACTCCTGCTCGCCGGCCTGGCGCTCACCGCCGGGCTGGTCGGCTGCTCATCGGGCGGCTCCTCATCCTCCAACGCCGGCACCGCGGGCGGGCCGGCGGCGGGGCCCGCGCCGGCCCAGGCCGACAACCAGGGCGGGGCCAAGGCGGCCGCGCCGCACCAGGGCGCCGGGGCGGGTGGCGCCGCCCAGGGCGCCCAGCCGGGCGGCGCGCCGGGAGCCCAGCAGGGCAAGCCGGACCAGGCGCCGGCCGGCCGGCGCAGCATCGTCTACACCGGCTCCATCACGGTACGCGTGGACGACGTGAACGCCGCCGCGGCGCAGCTCGTCACGATGGCCACCGGCGCCGGGGGCTTCGTCGGCGGGGACCAGCGCACGATCGACTCCGGTAAGTCGGTCGCGACGCTGACGCTGCGCATCCCGGCCGACAAGTTCAGCGGTACGGTCGACCAGATCGGCAAGCTGGGGCGCGAGCAGTCCCGGCAGGTCTCCACACAGGACGTCACCGCGCAGGTGATCGACCTGGCCGCCCGGATCCAGGCCCAGCAGGCGAGCGTCGACCGGGTACGGGCGCTGCTCGCCAAGGCGCAGTCCATCTCGGAGATCACCAGCATCGAGAGCGAGCTGGCCCGGCGCGAGTCCGACCTGGAGTCGCTCCAGGCCCAGCAGCGCAACCTCGACGACCTCACCGCGCTGTCCACGGTGTCGGCGACGCTGCTCGGTCCCGACGCGGCCACCCCGCCGCCGCCGAAGCAGCCGGAGACCGGGTTCCTGGTGGGGCTGCGCGGCGGATGGCACGCGTTCGTCGCGTCGGTACAGGTGATCCTCACCGTGATCGGCGCGCTGCTCCCCTTCGCCGTCGTCCTCGGTGTCCCGGTGCTTCTGGTTCTCGCGTGGGCCCGGCGACGGGGCCGTCGGGCGGCGCCGCCGGCTCCCCCGGCTCCCGCGGCTCAGCCCGCGGCGGCCGGCTCGGCCGCTGCGGCGGGTTCGCTCAGCTCCGCGACCACCTCCGCGAAGACCGGGTCGGAAGGGTAGTCGGAGTGCCCGCGGATGGCCGGGGACGCGGTATCCCCGTCCGCGATCGCGAAGCCGGCCGGGTCGACCAGTCGACGGTCCCCGGCCGGCCCACCGACCCAGCCGCCGATCGGGTCGGTGTCCCGCCACAGGTTCACCCACCGGCCCCGTACCGCGGTGGAGACGAGGCCGAGCGCGGACTCGTCGACGTACGCGGGGAACAGCCGCCCGTACAGGCGGCGCAGCGGGGAGCCGTACGTCAGCAGGCGCACTCCACTGTCCACAGTGGACTGTGAGAGCTGGAGTGTGGTGGCCGCCACGAGCACGGAGCCCTGGCTGTGCCCGGACAGGATCACCCCGCCGTGCCGGGACAGCCAGGCCGTACGGGTGGCCAGTTCGGGTACGACGCGCTCGGCGTAGCACGGCGGGGCGAGCGGGTGCGCCGCGCGCGGCCAGAACGTGCCGAGGTCCCACGCGATCCCGACCAGCCGCCGGGTACCGGCGTTCCGGTACGCCTGCACGCCGAGGGTCATCAGCCCGAGCGCGGCCAGCCCGATGAGGTACGTGCCGAGCCCGGTGACGTCGGCCAGCACGGACGCCGCCAGGGTGCCCCGGGGCGCGAGGTCGACCGGCCCGTACCCGAGGAGGGCCAGCACGGTGACCGCGATCGCGGCGAGCCCGAGCGGCAGGTACGCCCACAGCAGCAGCGCTCCACTGTGGTCGATCAGCCGGGCTCCCCCGACCGCTTCGTCGATAGTCGCGGCACGCGCCGGGTCGGCCGCCCGGCCGCCGGGGAAGTCCCGGTCGGTGACCTCGGTCGCGGCGGCCCGGCGCAGCCGGGGTACGAGGAACAACCGGGCACCGAGCACGACCAGCGCCACCACGACGACCGTGACCACCATGCCGAACGCGGCCCACTGCAGCGCGGCCGGCGGCTGGAGCCGGGCGGCCGAGGCGCGCCCGACCGGCGAGGCGGCCCGGTCGAGGAAGTCCGCGACGCGGAACGAGGCGCCCGAGCTGAACGCGGCGGCGACCGCCACCCCGAGCGAGGCCACGATCGGGCCGGCCAGCCCGCGCAGGTACTGGCCGGGGGAGTGCTGGGCGAGCGCGACCGCGGCGAGGAGCAGCAGCAGGCCGATCTGGACGGCGAAGAGAACGGTGATCGTCATGCCGTACCCCGGCAGGCCGCCGGTGGTCTGCCAGGCGGCGCGCGGCCACATCGCGTACCCCAGCACGATCGCGGTCACCAGCACCGCCGCGACCCGCAGCCAGCGCGCGTAGGCCACCGCCCACGGCCGGACGCGGTCCCGGTCGGCCATCCCCTTGAGCATCAAGGCAACCACCGCGAGCAGCAGGACGAGCCCGGTCGCGGCGCAGAGCACCCAGCCGGCCACCCATCGGTCGCGCGGGGCGAGCACGCCGAGCAGGACGGCGTCCAGCGTGCCGAAGGCGATGGACAGGTGCAGCGCGCGCAGCCGGTACACCAGGGCCTTGCCGCGCCAGAACCCGGGCGCGTTGAGCCCTTCACCGTCCACATCGGACAGTCCCTCGTACGCCTCGTAGCGGCTCCACGTCCGCGCACCCAGGTACCACAGCAGGCCGACCGCGGCGAGCGGCACCAGCGCGAGCACGGCCAGCCGCCGGCCGGTGGGCGCGAAGAACCCGTTGGTGAGGAACTTGAGCCAGACCCGGCTGGTCGCGCAGGCGTTGCCCGGCCCGGCGCACTGCCAGGCCACCAGGTCCAGCGAGAGGCCGACAAAGCCCAGCACGAAGGTGCCGGTCACGGTCGCGGCGAAGAGCCGGCAGAGGATGCGGTACGCGGCCCGGGGCCGTCCGGGCGGGCGCAGCCAGAGCGCCACGTTGGCGAGCATGAACGGCAACAGCAGCAGCCACAGCGCCCGGGCCGCGGCACCGGCGGTGAGGTTTCCCCACCGGTACCCTTCGAGCGTCGCGCCGCCGGGGCCGGTCAGCGCCCCGTACTCGTGCTTCGGCCGGAAGAACCCGACGTCCGGGTCGCCGGCCACCTGCTCCACGAGCGGACGGTCGAGGGTGTTCTCGACCGATGAACCGCTGACCCCGTGTACCCGTAGCTCCGTCGCCATGGGGACAAACTATCGGTGAACTCCGTCAGAGGGAGCCAGCGGAGAGGGCGGCGAGCGCAGTGTGCACCATGACGCGGATTCCGTACCCGATGGACCGCTCGTCCACGTCGAAGCGCGACTGGTGGATGTCGAACTTGACATCCGAGCCGGGCAGCCCGGTGCCGAGCCGGATCATCGCGCCGGGCACCTGCTCCAGGTAGAAGGCGAAGTCTTCGCCGCCCATGCTCACGTCGGCCTCGACCACCCGGTCGGCGCCCAGCGCCGCGCCGGCCGCCCCGGCCATGATCGCGGTGGCCATCCGGTCGTTGATGACCGGCGGCACGCCCCGGGTGTAGGTGACCTCGACGTCGGCTCCGGTCCCGGACATCACGTCGCGGATCAGGTCGGGTACCAGGTTGGGCAGGTCCTCCCACGCCTCGCGGTTGAGCACCCGTACGGTGCCCTTGGCGGTGCCCTCGATCGGGATGGCGTTGGCGACCGTACCCACGTTGAGCATCCCGAACACCAGCGACACCCCGGCGCGCGGGTCGATCCGGCGGGCCAGCAGGGACGGCACCTCCACGACCGCCCGGCCCAGCGCGTACACGAGGTCGGCGGTCAGGTGCGGACGTGCGGTGTGCCCGCCCGGGCCGTGCACCTTGATCTCGATGATGTCCGCCGCCGCGGTGAGCGGTCCGGAGCGCACCCCGACCAGGCCGGTGGGCAGCAGCGGGGCGCAGTGCAGGCCGAAGATCGCCGAGACGTCCTTGAGACCGCCGGCCGCGATCACGTCGTGGGCGCCGGACGGGAAGCACTCCTCCGACGGCTGGAACAGCAGCCGTACCCGGCCGCCCAGCTCGCCGCGCTGCGCCAGCCGGGCGAGCGCCAAGCCGGCGCCGAGCAGCACGGTGGTGTGCACGTCGTGCCCGCACGCGTGGCAGGCCCCGTCGACCGTGGACCGATACGGCACGTCCTTGACGTCGGGCAGCGGCAGCGCGTCGAGGTCGGCCCGCAGCGCCACGACCCGGTCGCCCTCGCCGATGTCACAGATCACGCCGTTGCCCTTGGGCAGCATCCGGGGCGTGAGACCGGCCTTGGCGAGCTGGCGGGCCATCAGCGCCGCGGACTCGAACTCCAGGCCGGACAGCTCCGGGTTGGCGTGCAGGTGTCGGCGTACCGCGACGAGCTCGGCGCCCCGGGAGGCGAGCCAGCGGTCGAGCTGGCCCGGCAAGGGGTCGGCGCCAGAGGGGGCCTCCGGCCAGGACGCGGTCAGCGAACGGTCCACGGCCAGCCGCGGTGGTGCCGGGGCCAGGATCTTCGCGGGGCTACTCAGCGCACTAGTCACGGTCTCTACTTGATCTCGTTTAACGGTTAACAACTGGGACAGGCTACCCCCATCATGGTGACGCTGCGCAATCTCATTCCTGTGCCGGGCAGATTGCGCTCCGTCACGAATGCCCTGGTAGGGGCGATCTATGGCAGGGTAGGTGTGACGCGCGTCCCCTTTTGTCCTCGACGTCAACCCAGCACACCTCCTACAACGGGTGACGACCCAGGTCCGGTCACGTAAAGCGACCGCACCCCGTGATCGGCAGCCCACGCGTCGAGCGTGCGGCACCGAAGCGGCTGGCGGCGGACTCGGCGTCCGTCAAACGGCGGGCTCGTGGGCCAGCACGTGGGCTCGACCAGCGAGGCGGCGTCGTGGGCCAGCACGTGGGCTGGACCAGCAGGGCACTGCTTGTCAGAACCGCTCCACCGGCTGGTACCGGCCCCACACGTCGCGCAGCGCGTGGCAGACCTCGCCGACCGTCGCCCGTACTCGCAGCGCCTCCCGCAACGGGTACAGCACATTGGCGGTACCCGCGGCGGCCTCCCGCAAACGGGACAGGGCAGCTTCCACCTCGGCGCCGTCCCGGTCGGCCCGCAGCGCGGCCAGCCGGGCCGCCTGGGCCGCCTCGATCGCCGGGTCCACCCGCAGCGGCTGGTACGGCTCCTCCTCAGCGAGCGCGTACCGGTTGACCCCGACCACCACGCGCTCGCCCGAGTCGATCTCCTGGGCCACCCGGTAGGCGCTCGCCTCGATCTCCCGCTTCTGGAACCCGGCCTCGATCGCGGCGACCGCTCGCGCCGTGGTCGGCCACCCGCTCCATGAGCGCGACCGCGTCGGCTTCCACGATGTCGGTGAGCGCCTCGATCGCGTACGAGCCGGCGAACGGGTCGACGGTCGCGGTGAGGTCGGACTCGTACGCGATCACCTGCTGGGTACGCAGCGCCAGCCGGGCCGCCTTCTCGGTCGGCAGCGCGATCGCCTCGTCGTACCCGTTGGTGTGCAGCGACTGGGTGCCGCCCAGCACCGCGCCGAGCGCCTGGATCGCGACCCGTACCAGGTTGACCTCCGGCTGCTGCGCGGTCAGTTGTACCCCCGCGGTCTGCGTGTGGAACCGCAGCATCCACGACTTCGGGTCCCTGGCGCCGAACTCCTCGCGCATCAGCCGGGCCCAGATCCGCCGCGCCGCCCGGAACTTGGCGACCTCCTCCAGCAGGGTGGTCCGCGCGACGAAGAAGAACGACAGCCGGGGCGCCAAGTCGTCGACGTCCAGGCCGGCGGCGAGCGCGGCGCGCAGGTACTCGACGCCGTCGGCGAGCGTGAAGGCGATCTCCTGGACGGGTGTGGCACCGGCCTCGGCCATGTGGTACCCCGAGATGGAGATCGTGTTCCACTTCGGGATCTCCTTGCGGCAGTACGCGAAGGTGTCCGCCACCAGCCGCAGCGAAGGCTTCGGCGGGAAGATGTACGTGCCCCGGGCGATGTACTCCTTCAGCACGTCGTTCTGGATCGTGCCGTTGAGCTGGTCCCCGGCGACCCCCTGCTCCTGCGCCACGAGCTGGTAGAGCAGCAGCAGTACGCTCGCCGGCGCGTTGATCGTCATGCTGGTGGAGACCTTGTCGAGCGGGATGTCGCGGAAGAGCCGCCGCATGTCGTCGACCGAGTCGATGGCCACCCCGACCTTGCCGACCTCGCCGTGCGCGACCGGGTCGTCGGAGTCGTACCCCATCTGGGTCGGCAGGTCGAAGGCCACCGACAGGCCCATCGTGCCGGCCGCGAGGAGCTGGTGGTAGCGGGCGTTGGACTCGGCGGCCGTACCGAAGCCGGCGTACTGGCGCATGGTCCACGGTCGCTGCGTGTACATGGTCGGGTACACGCCGCGCGTGTACGGGTACTCGCCGGGCCCGCCGAGCCGCTCGGCCAGGTCCTTGGGAAGGTCACCGGGACCGTACACCGGCTCGACGGGAAAGCCCGACTCGCTCAACCGCTCCGTCATACCGGCATCCTAGGGTTAACGACCGGTAGGTCCTCCCCTCGGCGAGTGAGGGCTACCGCACAGTATGTACCGTCAGTTAACGGATAGGCGACAACCGGTGGCGCCGCGTCCGATCTGTGGACCCTTGACTTTCCCTTCGCCTGCCGACCAAGCAAGATAGGAGGGATGGGTCCCCTAGCGACGGTTAGAAGCCAGTGACGACTCAAGCCTCGACGTGGCACGGTGAACCCCCCTCCCCGAACCAGCGCGCGGTGCCCGGCACCATGATCGGCGGCCGGTACCAGCTCCGCGCGGCCATCGGCAACGGCGGCATGGGTACGGTCTGGCAGGCGGCCGACAGCCTGCTGCGCCGCGACGTCGCGGTCAAGGAGGTGCTACTGCCCCCGGGCATGGCCCCCGCCGACCGCACCGCGATGTACGAGCGGACCCTGCGCGAGGCACGGGCCGCCGCCGCGCTGTCCCACCCCAGCGTCGTGCAGGTCTACGACGTGGTGACCGAGGGCGGCCGGCCGTGGATCGTCATGGAGCTGCTGCACGCGCGCAGCCTGGCCGACATGATCATCGCGGACGGGCCGCTCGCCGCGCGCGCGGTCGCCAAGATCGGCGTGGCCCTGCTCGGCGCGCTCGAGGTCGCGCACGGCGCCGGCGTCCTGCACCGGGACGTCAAGCCGGCCAACGTCCTCATCTGTACGGACGGCCGGTGCGTGCTGACCGACTTCGGAGTGGCCCGGGTGCCGTCGGAGAGCAACCTCACCACGCCGGGCATGGTGCTCGGCTCCCCGCACTTCATCTCCCCCGAGCGCGCGGTCGGTGGCGCGTTCGGCCCGCCGAGCGACCTGTTCTCGCTCGGCGTGTCACTGTTCACCGCGGTCGAGGGGCGGCCGCCGTTCGACAAGGGCGACCCGTTCGAGACCATGCGGGCGGTGGTCGAGGAGCCGCCGGTACGGCCGGTCCGGGCCGGCACGCTCGCGCCCGTACTCTTCGGGCTGCTGGAGAAGGACCCGACCCGGCGCTGGGACGTGCCGACCGCCCGCAACGCCCTGCGCGAGATGCTCGCCGGCCCGCTGGCGAACAGCGCGTCACACCACGTCACCGACCCGTACGCCGTGGTGCCCCCGGTGCCGGCCAATCCCCCGCAGCTGGTCGCGCCGCCCACCGGCCAGATCGGCGGCCGGGCCATGCTCGCCCCCGGCGAGCTGCCCACCGACCGGCGCCCCCGCCGGCACGCCGCGCCCGAGGCGGCACCGGACGCGACCGACCCGGGCCTGACCGCGACCAACCCCGGCCGGCCCGCGCTGCCGCCCGGCAACTGGCCCCAGCGGCCCGGCGCGGACCCCACCCTGGACGCCACCAACCCGGGCGGCCCGGCCCCCACCTTCGGCCCCCAGGGCTACTCGCCCTACCCGCCGGTCGGGCCGGGCAGCCACGCGGGTGCGCCGCCCGGGGCGCTGGCCGGGCTGAGCGGCGGCGCCAAGGGCCTGCGGGCCAGGTTCGGCCGGCTGCCCAAGGGCGCCCGGCTCGGCATCGCCGGCGGCCTGGCAGCGGTCGTACTGCTCGCCACGCTGGGTGCGGCCGGCGTGTTCGGCGGCGACGCCAAGCCCAGCGCCGCACCGAGCGCGGCGCCGCCATCCCCGACCGGCCCGCCCTTCGCCGTACAGGTGCACCAGGACCCGCGCGGCTTCACGCTGGAGCTGCCGGCGGGCTGGACCAAGAACGGCAAGCCCGGCTCGTTCATCGACTTCACCGACCCGAGCGACAGCGGGCGCCGGGTCCGGGTCAACGTCGAGGCAGCCGGCAGCACCCCGGCCGCCTTCCTCCAGGCGGCCGAGCACAACCTCCAGTCGGACGGGCGCCGGTGCGCCGTGCCGTACCAGCGGGTCGACCTGCGCGACGGGCCGGACATCCAGCTCGGCGGCAGGCCGGCCGCCGAGCTGGAGTACGAATGCGGTGAGGGCGCCGACATGCGCCACGGCATCTGGCGGGTCACCGTGCTGGGCGGCAAGGGGTACGAGTTCTACCTGTCGGTTCCGGACAGCCGGTTCACCGAGAGCAAGGGGATCTACGACCACCTGGTCGCCTCGTACCAGCTCAATGCCAGCTGACCCGGCTGCCGTCGTCTAGTCCGTCACGGGAAGCGCGGCTGACGCCGCACTACTCTTTTGGGGCATGACGAGCCTGGAGTCCTTACGTGGGCAGGCACTGGCGTGGCTGGCCGACGACCCGGACCCGGACGACGCGGCCGAGCTGCGCCACGTGGTCGAGGCGCTGCCGGACAGCGCGGCCGAGCTGGCCGACCGGTTCGCGGGCCGGCTGGCCTTCGGGACGGCCGGGCTGCGCGGGCCGCTGCGGGCCGGTCCCAACGGGATGAACCGCGCGGTGGTACGGGCAGCCGCCGCCGGCCTGGTCCGATGGCTCGCCGGCGCCGGTGCCCCCGGTCCGCTCGTCATCGGGTACGACGCACGGTACCGGTCCCGCGAGTTCGCCGAGGAGACCGCGCGCGTCGCCACCGGAGCCGGCCGCCCGGCGCTGCTGCTGCCCGGCCCGCTGCCCACGCCCGTACTCGCGTACGCGGTCCGCGCCCTCGACGCGGTGGCCGGCGTGATGGTGACGGCGAGCCACAACCCGCCGCGGGACAACGGGTACAAGGTCTACCTCGGTGCCGTACTCGGCGGTGACACCGGCGCCGGGGCGCAGATCGTACCGCCGGTGGACACCGCGATCGAGGCCGCGATCGAGGCCGTGGGGCCGCTGTCGGCCGTACCGCTCGGACCGGCCGGGGAGGTGCTCGGCCCCGATCTCGTGAAGTCCTACGTGAACGGTGTGGCCGGCGTGGTGGACCGGGACACCCCGCGCGAGCTGTCGGTGGCGTACACGCCGCTGCACGGGGTCGGCGGCCGTACCCTCGCCGAGGCAATGGCCGCGGCCGGGTTCGCCGCACCGTCCACTGTGGACGTTCAGGCCCGGCCCGACCCGGACTTCCCGACCGTCGCCTTCCCCAACCCGGAGGAGCCCGGCGCCATCGACCGGGCGGTCGCGCTCGCCCGGTCCACCGGCGCCGACCTCGCCATCGCCAACGACCCGGACGCCGACCGCTGCGCCGTGGCGATCCGCGACGGGGACCGCTGGAGGATGCTGCGCGGGGACGAGGTCGGAGTGCTGCTCGCCGACCACCTCATGCGCCGGGGCGTCCGGGGCCGGTACGCCACCACGGTCGTATCCTCGTCGCTGCTGGGGGCCATGTGCACCAAGCGCGGCCTGCCGTACGGGGAGACGCTCACCGGCTTCAAGTGGATCGTGCGCGCCGGCGCCGACCTGGCGTACGGGTATGAGGAGGCGCTCGGCTACTGCGTCGCCCCCGATCTGGTGCGCGACAAGGACGGGATCAGCGCCGCGCTGCTGGTGTGCGAGCTGGCCGGCGGGCTGCGGGCGGAGCTGCGTACGCTGGCCGACCGGCTGGACGAGATCGCGGCCGAGTTCGGCGTGTACGCCACGGACCAGCTCTCCGTACGGGTGGACGACCTGCGGGAGATCGCCGGTGCCATGGCACGGATCCGCAGTCACCCGCCGACGACGCTGCTCGACGAGCCGGTCGCCTCGACCGAGGACCGGCTGCCCGAGGCGGACGTGCTGATCCTGCGCACCGGCTCGGCCCGGGTGGTGGTCCGGCCATCGGGGACCGAGCCCAAGCTCAAGGCGTACCTGGAGGTGATCGAGCCGGCCACCGAAGACCTCCCGGCCGCCCGCGAACGCGCCGCCGCCGGCCTGGCCGCGCTGCGTACCGAGGTGGCGGCCGCACTGGGTCTCTAGCCGATAAAAGGTGCCGATCGGGCAAACCTGGGTAACGTCGGCAGTATGAGTCGACATAGCAGCGGTACACGAGCCCCGTTCTACGACGGTCGGCTCCCCTTCGCCGCCACGACCATGCTGGTCATCGGCGTTTTCCAGATCCTGCTCGGGATCATGGCGCTCCTCCGGGACGAGTTCTTCGTGGCCACCGCCAACTACCTGTACATCGCCAGGGTGTACGGCTGGGGCTGGTTGCACCTGGGCATCGGCGCCCTGCTCGTGCTCACCGGCCTGTTCCTCTACACCGGCGTGATGGCGATCCGGGTGATCGGGGTGGCCCTGGCCGCGATCTCGGCGATCGCCAACTTCCTGTTCATCCCGTACTACCCGGTATGGTCATTGCTGATCATCGGGCTCGACGCGTTGCTGATCTGGGCGATCACCACGGGTCCACAGCGGATGCGGGAGGCGGCGGCGCCGGGGATGGCACCCGGGACGGCGATGAGCAACCCGGAGCGGTGGACGGCGACGAACGAGAGCCAGCCGGCCGGTCGGCCGATGGGCGCGTCCCAGATGCGCGAGACGGCCCGTCCCGAAGCGGCCCGTACCGAGGCCCGTACCGCCGGCGGTTCCTCGGGGCAGACCACGAACCCACCGGCGGGTAGGTGAGAAAGGGTCCACCTTCCAGATCGCGCTTTAGGCAGGCAGATCCCGGGGTGTCACTGCGGGATCTGCCTGGGGATGGTGACCTTGCGGGCTGGCACCGGGCTAGAGCGTATCCCAAGCGCCTGGACCTTCGATCGGCGCGGCCGCCTCCGGCGTGAACCCGGGTGACCCGTCGGCTAGAACCGCGGCATGCCGCCGAACTGGCGGTCGCCCGCGTCGCCGAGCCCCGGCACGATGAACATCTTGTTGTTGAGGCGCTCGTCGATCGCCGCCGTGACCAGGCGCAACGGCAGGCCGGAGCGGTCCAGCCGGTCGATGCCCTCGGGCGCGGCGAGTACACAGAGCACGGTGATCTCGGTCGCCCCGCGCTCGGCGAGCAGCCGGCAGCAGTGCTCCAGCGAGCCGCCGGTGGCCAGCATCGGGTCCAGGACGAGCACGGGAAGGCCGGTCAGGTCGGTCGGCAGCGACTCCAGGTACGCGCGGGGCCGGAACGTCTCCTCGTCGCGGGCCAGCCCGACGAAGCCCATCGACGACTCGGGCAGCAGGGCGAGCGCGGCGTCGCTCATCCCGAGCCCGGCGCGCAGGACGGGGACGAGCAGCGGCGGGTTGGCCACCCGTACCCCCTGGGCCGTGCCGACCGGGGTCTGCACCGGGTACCGCTCGACCGGCTGCGCGCGGGTCGCCTCGTACACCAGCATCGTGGTCAGCTCGTGCAGCGCGGCCCGGAACGCGCCGGAGTCGGTCTGCGCGTCGCGCAGCGCGGTCAGCCGCGACCGGGCCAGGGGGTGATCGACGACCAGTACGTCCACGGCGACCATCGTAACGACCGGTCCGGCCGCCGCGTGGCGCCGGACACCGCCGAGCCGGACGGCTTGTCAGCCAAGATCAGTTGCCGGTTCCCCGCGTATGCCGATCCTCACGGGGGACCGCGTCCGCCGCACTATCTGATCCTCACGGGAGGAAGCGGCGTTCCGCCGCACTATTCTTTTTGCATGACGAGCTCGGCAACGCGGCCGGCCGACCCGGCCGCTGACCCCGGGGCACCGGCGGCCGCCCCGGCGAGAGGGCTGGGCGGGCTGGCCGACGTGGCCCTGTCGGCGGCCACCTTGCGGGCCTTCCTGCACGGGCTGCCCGGCGTGGACCAGGTCGGGGCGGAGGCGCGCGCGGCGGCCCTGGCCACCCGTTCGATCAAGACCACGGCCAAGGCATGGGCGATCGACCTGGCGATCCGGATGGTCGACCTGACGACGCTGGAGGGCGCCGACACCCCGGGAAAGGTACGTGCTCTGTGCGCCAAGGCGCGCCGGCCCGACCCGACCGACCCCACCTGCCCGCCGGTCGCGGCGGTCTGCGTCTACCCGGCGCTCGTCCCGACCGTGGCCGAGGCTCTGGCCGGGTCCGGGATCCACCTCGCCAGCGTGGCCACGGCGTTCCCGTCCGGGCAGGCGCCGCTGCCGGTGAAGCTCGCCGACACCCGGGCCGCGGTGGCCGACGGAGCCGACGAGATCGACATGGTACTCAACCGGGGTGCGTTCCTGTCCGGCCGGTACCTCGAAGCGTTCGACGAGATCGTGGCCGTCAAGGGGGCGTGCGGCCCAGCGCACCTGAAGGTGATCCTGGAGACCGGCGAGCTCGTCACGTACGACAACGTGCGGCGCGCCTCGTGGCTGGCGATGCTGGCCGGTGCCGACTTCATCAAGACCTCGACCGGCAAGGTGAGCCCGGCGGCGACGCTGCCGGTCACGCTGGTCATGCTGGAGGCGGTCCGGGACCTGCGGGCCGCGACCGGGCGGCTGGTCGGCGTCAAACCGGCCGGCGGCATCCGTACCACCAAGGACGCGCTGCGCTACCTGGTCCTGGTCAACGAGACGGCCGGCGACGACTGGCTCGACCCGGACCGGTTCCGGTTCGGCGCCTCCACCCTGCTCAACGACCTCCTGCTGCAGCGCACCAAGCTGGCGACCGGACGCTACTCCGGCCACGACTACGTGACCCTGGACTGATACCCATGCGATTCGAGTACGCCCCGGCGCCCGAGTCACCGTCCATTGTGGACATCCGGTCGTCGTACGGGCTCTTCATCAACGGTGAGTTCGCCGAACCGGTGGACGGGGAACGGTTCAAGACGGTCAACCCGGCCACCGAGGCCGTGCTCGCGGAGGTGGTCGCGGCCGGACCGTCCGATGTGGACAGTGCGGTGGCCGCCGCCCGGGAAGCCTTCGACCGGCGCTGGGGGGACCTGCCCGGCCGGGAGCGCGGCAAGTACCTGTACCGCATCGCCCGGCTCATCCAGGAGCGCTCCCGGGAGCTGGCGGTGCTGGAGAGCATCGACAACGGCAAGCCGATCCGGGAGTCGCGCGACGTCGACCTGCCGCTGGTGGCGGCGCACTTCTTCTACTACGCCGGCTGGGCCGACAAGCTCCGGTACGCCGTGCCGGGGTCCGATCCCCGGCCCGTCGGCGTCGCCGCGCAGGTGATCCCGTGGAACTTCCCGCTGCTGATGCTCGCCTGGAAGATCGCGCCCGCGCTGGCGGCCGGCAACACCGTCGTGCTGAAGCCGGCCGAGACCACCCCGTTGACCGCGCTGCTGTTCGCCGAGATCTGCCAGCAGGCGCAGCTGCCGCCGGGCGTGGTCAACATCGTCACCGGCGCTGGGGAGACCGGCCGGTTGCTCGTCGAGCACCCGGGCGTGGACAAGGTGGCCTTCACCGGCTCGACCGAGGTGGGTCGGGCGATCGCGCGGGCCGTCGCCGGTACGGACAAGCGGCTCACCCTGGAGCTGGGCGGCAAGGCGGCCAACATCGTGTTCGACGACGCGCCGGTGGACCAGGCGGTCGAGGGCATCGTCAACGGGATCTTCTTCAACCAGGGGCACGTCTGCTGCGCCGGCTCCCGGCTGCTCGTACAGGAGTCGGTCGCCGAGGAGGTGCTCGGCTCCCTCAAGCGCCGGATGGCCCTGCTCCGCGTCGGCGACCCGCTCGACAAGAACACCGACATCGGCGCGATCAACTCGGCCGCCCAGCTCGCCCGGATCCGCGAGCTTCTCCGAGGTCGGGTCGGCCGAGGGCGCCGAGCGCTGGTCGCCGCCGTGCGAGCTGCCCGACCGGGGGTACTGGTTCGCCCCGACCGTGTTCACCGGAGTGTCCCAGGCGCACCGGATCGCCCGTGAGGAGATCTTCGGTCCGGTGCTGTCGGTGCTGACGTTCCGTACCCCGGCCGAGGCGGTGGAGAAGGCGAACAACACGCCGTACGGGCTGTCCGCCGGGATCTGGACCGAGAAGGGCTCCCGGATCCTCGCCGTCGCCGACCAGCTCCGGGCGGGTGTGGTGTGGGCGAACACGTTCAACAGGTTCGACCCGACCTCGCCGTTCGGCGGCTACAAGGAGTCGGGGTACGGCCGCGAAGGTGGCCGTCACGGGCTGGAGGCATACCTTGCCCGCTGAGGCGTCGCCGTCGGCGGGCACCGAGCCGCGGCTCGCCGTCCGCAAGACATACAAGCTCTACATCGGCGGCGCGTTCCCGCGCAGCGAGTCCGGGAGGTCCTACATCGTGACGTCGGTGGACGGCGCCTTCCTCGCCAACGCGGCGCTCGCCTCGCGCAAGGACGTCCGCGACGCGGTCGTCGCCGCCCGGGCGGCGCTGCCGAAGTGGTCGGGCGCGACCGCGTACAACCGGGGCCAGATCCTCTACCGGGTCGCCGAGATGCTGGAGGGGCGCCGGGCCCAGTTCATCGACGAGGTGGCCGCGGCCGAAGAACGCCGCCTTGCTGGTCCGGCCCAAGTGCCGGCCCACGAGGGTGGCGACGCACCGTCCATTGTGGACGCCGCGGTCGACCGCTGGGTCTGGTACGCGGGCTGGGCCGACAAGATCGCCCAGGTGTACGGCAGCGCCAACCCGGTCGCCGGCCCGTTCTTCAACCTCTCGGCACCGGAGCCGACCGGTGTCGTCGGCATCGTCGCACCGCCCGAGTCCAGCCTGCTCGGACTGGTGAGCGTCCTCGCCCCGGCGATCGTCACCGGGAACACCGCGGTCGTCGTGGCGTCCGAGACCCGGCCGCTGCCCGCGGTGACCCTGGCCGAGGTGCTGGCCACCGCCGACCTGCCCGGTGGGGTGGTCAACCTGCTCACCGGAAAGGTCGCCGAGCTGGCGCCCTGGCTCGCCGGGCACCTCGACGTCCACGGTCTCGACCTGACCGGGGTGACCGACCCGGAGCTGGCCGTCGACCTGGAGCGGGACGCGGCCGAGAACCTGAAGCGGGTACGCCGCCCGCCGGCCACGCCGGTCGACTGGCACGCCGAGCCCGGTATCGACCGCATGGTGGCATATCTGGAGACCAAGACGGTCTGGCACCCCAAGGGCGTCTAACCCGGGCGGCGCCCGTTAGGGTGTGTGGCCGAAGTCCTTATCCCGACAACGGAGGTCCCCGTGGCCCGTCAGACGACCGGAGGGCGTACCGCGCCCGAGCCCGAGCCGGAGCTCGACGACGAGTCCCCGCGCTCGGCCGAGGCCGACGAGCTGTGGGCCGCGGTACGCATCGACCCGGTTGAGATCGCGCTGCCCAAGGGCGTCGGGTACACCCTGCGGGCGTACCGGCCGGTCGGCGAGGTGACCCCGACGGACGTCTCCGAGCGGGAGGACGACGCCTTCCCCGACCGGGCCCGCCGGGCGGATGACGAAGACGAGGACGAGCTCGACGACGAGGGCGCCGAGCTGGCGGAGGACGAGCCGGACGACGAGGACGAGGAAGACGAGAAGTCCGAGGACGACGAGCTGGACGAGGTCGAGGACGAGGACGAAGAAGACGACGAGGACGACGAGGAGGAGGAGGAGGAGGAGGAGGAGAGGAGGAGGACGCCGCGGTCGCCGAGCCCGAAGAGATACCGGTCTTCCTCGGCCACGCCGGCCAGCTCTACCTCTTCCGTACCGCCGAGGGGCTCGCCGAGTTCGTCAAGTCCGACGCCGAGCACGACCTGCGCCAGCTGGACACCTGGCCCGAACTGGCGGAGAAGCTGACCGCCGACGATGTCGTACCGCTGCCCGAGGACACGTACGAGCTGGACCTCGTCGTGGAGAACCTGCGCGGCAGTCACGACGCGTGGGACGCCAACCTGGTGATCCAGGCCGGCGAGGTGGCCCGGGACGTCGGGTACGCGCTACGGATCGACCGGATCGTCGCCGCCCTCTCGCCCGGCTCCCCGCTCGACGACCTCGACGACGCGCTGCGGGCGACCGAAGGGGGCGGGTTCGGTAGCTTCTTTGCCCGACGGCGGCTACGGAAAATCGGGTCAGAAGCCGCACCTCTGGGCTGGCGGACAATAATCGGCAAGATCTCCGGCGTCGTGGACTGGCGCGACTGACCATTCACCAGGGAGCATCAGTCCTTGGCAACGCGACAAAGTCCGGGAGGAGGACGACGCCGTGGCGCTCGTGCGGGTGTACTGCGGTCTCGCGTCGGCACCGCAGGCGGCAGCGCGGAGTTCGGCCAACGCATGGCTCACAGTTGCGGTGGTCGATGACGCAGGCCGGCTGCTCGACGTATGCGACATGAGTGACGACCCCGCGGGGTACGCCGAGCTGGGCGCTCTGCTGTCCGAACGGTCCGGCGGTACGGCCGGTGTCGCGGTCGCCGCCGACAGCGAGGAGCACCAGGTCACCTTGCTGCTCGCCGCGGCGGGACGGCCGCTCGCGATCGCCGACGAGGGGTCCCTCGACGACTACGCCGAGCGGTTCGGGGACGACGAGTCGCCGGACGAGGTCCAGGCGCCGCCCAACGAGCGCCGTGCCGTGGGACTGGCCCGGGCGCTGCAGGCCGGTGCGCTGGCCGCGTCGACCCAGGGCGCACCGCGCGAGCTGATGGCGCTCAAGCCCGTACTGGCCGCGCACGCCGCGCTGGCGACCGGCCGCCAGGGCGCGGCGGTGGCCCTGCGCGAGGTGCTGCGCGAGCTGTACCCCGCCGCCCTGCGCGCCTACCCCGACCCGGCCGATCCGATCCCGCTGGCGATCCTCGACGCGCTGCCCGAGCCCGGTTTACTCGCCACCGGTTCCACCCGGGGCCGCGACGCCGCGGTCGCCACCCAGCTCGCCGAGGCCGGCGTCGCCGACCTGGAGACGATCACCCAGGCGGTCACCGCGCTGCGGGTCGCCATCGCCGAGACGCCCAGGCGCGCCGGGATCGGCAAGACGCTCACCACGGCCGTGGCGGAGACGGTACGGCAGTCGGTCGCCGCCGTACGCGCCTGCGACAGCGGGGTCACCGCGCTCGTCGGGCTGCTCGCCGAGAAGGCGACCCCGGTACCGGCCGCCAACCGGCCGCTCCCCGATCGTCCGCTCCCGCCCCAGCCCCGTACCGCCCCGCCGGCTCCAGTACCGCCGCTGCGGCCGGTCCGGGAGCCGGCGCCGGAACCGGTGGCGCGGCGTACCCGTACCCAACCGCCCGCGCCGCCGGTCGCGCCACCGCCCCGGGCCCCCGAGCCGGTCGCCCCCGCGGCGGCCGCCCTCCCGCCCACGGCGCCGCCCCGCCCGATGGTGGAGCCCGAGCCGACCCGGCCACGGTCCGCGCCGCCGGTCGAGCCCGCGCCCTACCAGCCGGCCGCGGCCAGCTACGGCTACGGCAACTACCCACCGGCCGTCCAGCGCCCGACCGGCGAGGCTCCCCGGCTCTCCCCCGACGTACCGGCCCCCGGCTCGCGCGGCGACTGGCCGCTCAACACCAACGGTCAGGGCCTACCGCCGGTACCGCAGCCGCTGGTGCCGCAGCCGCTGATCCCCGCCGACCCGGCCGGGTACCCGCCGACCGCGATCCCCCCGACCGTGCTGGAGCGGTCCGGCCGGCCGGCGGAGGTGGCCCCCGTACCGCAGCAGCGCGACGGCCGGGTCACGCCGCCCTGGCAGGCCGACGACCTGCCGGCCGAGCCGCCGGCGCTGCGCCTGGTCGAGCCGGAACCCCGAACCACCGACCGGGGCCGCGCCGACCGGCTGACCGACCTGCCGCGAGCCGACCGGGGCCGGGCCGACCGGCTGACCGAGCCGCCCCGCCGCGGTGACCGGGAACCGCTGCCGCCGGTCGACTACGGCCGGGACTCGATGCACAGCGGCCCGTCGCTGCGCCTGGTCGAGCCCGACCGCTCCGGCAACGGGTACGCCGGCTACGACGGCGGTGGCTTCAACAGCCACACCGGTGGGCACGACGCGCTGGACCTTCCGCTCGACCCGAGCAGCGACGAGGGCGACGGCGACCTGCTGATCTTCGCGCAGGCGTCGGCCTGGTTCACCGGGCAGGTCGACGAGTCCCCGGTCACCTGGGACAACCCGGCCGACCTCGGCTGGCAGGCCGCGGAGCGGGCCACCCGGCCGGTGCTCGGCGACGAGACCGAGGCCGGGCTGCCGCGGCGGGTACCGCAGGCCAACCTGGTACCGGGCTCGCCGCTCCCGCCGGCCACTGAGCGGTCGCTGCGCATCGTCCGGGACCCGGCCGCCATGGCGCAGCACACCACCGGGTACTTCCGGGGGTCGCGGCGCGGCGAGGAGGTCCGCGGGTTCGCCGTGGGCGGGCGGCCGGGCCGCGAGTCCGCGGGGGGCTGGGACTTCAGCCGCGATGGCTGGGAGCCGGAGCAGCACCCCGACCGAGGGTACGAGTACCGGTCGGCGGCGCGCCGTTGACGCGGCCGTTCGTGTGACCCACCCAACACCTCTCGGCCTAGGCGATGTGACGCGGCTCCCGCACGCTTGACGCCATCTGGTAACACCGGCGACCATGCCGGGCGTGGCTGTGTTTGGCTGTGCTCGCCTTCATCAAGGGGCGGCTCGGCTGCGCTCGCCGACCTGACGTGGGAAGAGCGAAGACGGGTGGCCTAATGACGGCGCGACGAAGCGCGTTGCCGGTTGGTGTGAGCCGACGGTCCGTACTGACCGTGGGACTGCTCGGTGCGGTAGCCGTTACGGTCGACGCCTGCAGCCGCCGTACCAACACCGTACCGGCCCCGCAGGCCCTGCCCGCCGGCGCCGACCTCGTCTTCGGTGCCTGCCTTGAGCTGAGCGGTGTGGGGGCCCTCGCTGGCGCGGCACAGCAGCGGGCACTGAAGATCGCCCAGGATACGCTGAATGTCAACGGGGTCACCGTCGGGGGTACCGTCCGCAAGGTCCAGGTGATCGTCAAGGACAGCGGCAGCGACGCGGCGACGGCGGCCCGGATCGCGCAGGAGTTCGTCGGCCAGAAGGTGCTCGGCATCATCGGCGGCGGGCTCGCGTCCGCCTCGGTCGCGATGGCCGGCGTGGTCGAGCCGCGGAGCGTACCGCTGCTGTCGACCTCGGCCGCCGACAGCGTGATCCGGCCGCTGTCCGGCCGCCGGTTCGTGTTCAAGCTCGGGCCCAACGCGACCGATGTCGCCGCGCTCATGCGCGCCCAGCTCGCCCGCAAGAGCAGGATCGCCATCCTCGCCGAGGCGAGCGACCACGGCGAGGATGGCCTGGCCGCGGTGACCGACGTGCTGCGCGACCTGGGCCGCCGCAGTGTCGCAATGGAGCGGCTGCCCGAGGGTGCCCGGAGCTATCAGGACCAGGCGACCCGGGTGAACGCCGCCTCCCCCGATGCGGTGGTGATCTGGGCGGTCTCCCCGGTGTCCGGACTGGCCGCCCGGGCGCTGCGTGACGCGGGCTTCAAGGGCACGCTGTTCCTGGACGCCGGTGCCGCCTCCGACGAGACGCTGTCCGCGAGCAACCGGGGCGCGCTGGAGGACAGCTACCTGGTCGGCCCCAAGATCCTCGGGGGTACGCCGGTCGCGGTGAACACCCCGACCGCGGCCGCCCAGCGCGAGTTCTTCGACCAGTACACCCGCTCGTACGGCGTGTTCTCCTGCCTCGGCGTGTACGCGGCCGACGCGCTGAACCTGCTCACCGACGCGGTCAGCCGGGGCGGCACGACCACCCCGCTAAGGATCCGCAACGAGCTGGAGGCCACCCCGTACGACGGGCTGGCCGGCGCGTACGTCTTCTCGACCACGAGCCACGGCGGGGTACAGTCCGACGCGCTGGCGCTGTTCGCAATTCAGCGCGGCAACTGGACCCAGGTCAGCTGAGCGGAGCCGAGCCGCCCTTTGGCGAGGCGAGCACGGCCGAGGCAGCGCAGCCGGTCTCGTCGGCGGAGCTCAGCCGGGCGTCGTCGGCTCAGGCTGGGGCGCCGGCCCGCTGGCGTCGCATCGTCAGGACGTACTCGACCAGCGAGATGAGCACCTGCTTGGTGGACTCGCGGCTGCGGGCGTCACACGCCACGACCGGGATTTCCGGGGAGATCGCGAGCGCGTCCCGTACGTCCTGGGCGTCGTGGTACTGCATGCCGTCGAAGCAGTTGATCGCGACCAGGTACGGCAGCCGCCGGTGCTCGAAGAAGTCGATCGCGGCGAAGCAGTCGGCCAGGCGCCGGGTGTCGACCATGACGACCGCGCCGATCGCACCCCGTACCAGCTCGTCCCACATGAACCAGAAGCGCGTCTGGCCGGGCGTGCCGAAGAGGTAGAGGATCAGGTCACGGTCGATCGAGATCCGGCCGAAGTCCATCGCCACGGTGGTGGTCACCTTGCCGGGTACCTGCCGGGTGTCGTCGACCCCCTCGCCAGCCGAGGTCATGATCGCCTCGGTGGTCAGCGGCGTGATCTCCGAGACGGAGCCGACCAGCGTGGTCTTGCCCACGCCGAAGCCGCCGGCGATGACAATCTTCGCCGACGTCACCCGCCCTGAGGTCGGGCGGTGCGCCATGTCAGAGCCTGCGAAGTCCACTCAGCACCCTCTCCAGCAGTTCTGTGCCCACTGCGTCGTTGCCATCGAACGACGTGGGCTCGTACACCGCCACCAGCCCCTCGGCGGCCATGTCGGCGATGAGGACCCGGGCCACCCCAAGCGGTAGCTGCATCCGGGCGGCGATCTCGGCGAGCGACTGCAGTCGACCATCGCACAGCGCTGGCGATGTACTGCTGCTCCCGGCCGTGCCCCCCGGTGGCCCCATCCCGTCCGGCGGTCGTACGCCCCCGGGCGGTCGTTTCGACGAGCGCTTCGAGGGCGATCTCCAGCCGGGGCCGGGTACGACCGCGGGTGACGGCGTACGGTCGGACCAGCGCACCAGTGGGTTCGTCGCGATCGCACCATCGCCGCTCACCTCCTTCAGATCTCGTCTCGTCGTGCGTCGGTTCGTCAGTTCGGTCAGCCCAGCATGCCGGCGGCGGCCCGTGGCGTCGGGGTCAGCGCGTCACCGACCCGGTCGACCAGCAGGGCCATCTCGTAGCCGACCTGGCCCACGTCGCAGTTGCGGGCGGCCAGGACGGCGAAGGAGGAGCCGTCCGAGATGGACATCAGGAACAGGAACCCATTGTCCATCTCGACGACCGTCTGCAGCACCGCCCCGCCCTCAAAACACCGGGAGGCGCCCTGGGTCAGGCTGACCAGACCCGAGGCGATGGCGGACGAGCTGGTCGGCGCGGTCGCGTGGCAGATCCCGGGACGAGGCGAGGAGCAGACCATCCGCCGATACGGCGACCGCGTGCGCGACGCCCGGTACCCGGTCGGCGAAGTTGGCCAGCAGCCAGCCAAGATCCTGCGTTGTTGTCATCCGTCCTGCTCCTTGCCGCCTGGCGGGTTATGCCCGCTGGTCGTCGACTCCGGGGTCTTGGCATCATCGCCGCCGCGACCGCCGCGGCCGCGCTGCACACCACGGTGGTATGCGGAGAGCAGGCCGCGGACCTGCTCCGGCGAGCGCCGGTTGGCGTTTGTCGTACCCCTGTCCACGCCTCCCGGTACGAGCTGGGCCATCGGTACCCGCCGCGGCAGCCCGGCAGAGGTGATGCCGTCGGCTTGCGGGTCGGCCGCCTGGGAGGCGGCCACCCAGCCGTCGTCGGCCGCGGTCCGCCAGCCCGGCTCCGGCGCGGGCTGCCGCCCTGCCGAGGGCGGAGGAGTCCCCTTGTGTGTACCAGTCGTGCTTCCGGGCGCCGGCTGGGCACCGCCGTTGGCCGGTCCGCCGTAGGGCACCGCGGGTGGCGGCGTGGCCGCCTGAGGTACCGCCGACGGGGGTGCCGGCGGCGGCGGAACCGTGGGCCGCTTCGCCGGCTGCGGTACGACCGGCGGTGCGGCGACCGGCGGTCCGGCGGCCGGTGGTGCGGCGGCCGGCGGCGCGCTCACCGGCGCGGCAGGCGCTGCCGAGGCGACCGGCTGCTGCACGCCCAGTGAGGCATCCGCCGCACTCCGGGTGCGGAACCACGCCGACTCAAGCTCTCGGAAGATCGGCAGCTCCATGGTCTCGTCGGCGTACGCCTTGACCCGGGCCGGTTCGGGCACCACCAGTCGCTCGGCCGGCTCCTGCTGCGGCGCGGAGAGCGGCGGCGTGTACGCGGCCGGTACGACCGGTCCCGGCGCACCGCTGCCGGCGTTCCAGCCCACACCGTCGGACTCCCGGTCCCGGATGCGCGGCATCTCCGACGTGATGTCGAGCGCGGCGGCCAACGCCTCGGGTACCGGCGGCGCCGGCGCCTCGGCAGCCTCCGGCTCCGCGGCCGGGGTGGGTACCGGCGGCCAGGCCGGTGGCGGGGGCGCCGCGGCGGGTGCCGGGGTCGGCCGGTGGTGCTCCTCGACGAGGTCGGCGTCGACCGCCTCGATCACGCCGGTGTCCTCGAGGCTGGCCGGGCGCGCCTCGGGCGAGGCGGGTACCTGCCGCGGGATGACCCGGTCGTCCTCGGCCAGCTCGCCCTCGACCGGACGATCGGCGGCCCGGCGCTGGGGCAGCGGACCGGGCGGGGGCGGTGGTGGTGGCGCCGGGGTACGCCGCGTCGGGTACGGGTCGGTGCCGTTCACGCCACCGGCCGCGCCGGTCAGGTCGGACCACGGCGGCAGGTGGCCGGCGTCGCTGGCGCCGCCCCGTCCGTTGGTCGACTCGGCCCGGTTGATGCCGAAGCCGCCGAAGGACGAGCCGGAGCCGGGCGGGCCGGCCGGGGCCTGCGGCCCGGGCCCGGAGTAGTTGGACGGGCCGGCGAACGCGGTCGGACCGGCACCGAAGCCGCCCATGGACGGTCCGGGGCTGCCGGCACCGGCGGGGGTACGGCCACCCGCGGTCGGCCCGCTCTCCAGGGCCAGTGGGGTCCCGAAGGGGGTACGGGGCGGCGGTACCGCGTTCGGCCGCACCGGCGGTACCTCACGGCCGAGCGGCGCACCGGCGGACGGACCGCGCCCGCCCACCGCCCGGGGCACCAGCACCACGGTCGGCAGCAGCACGTCGGCGACGGTACCCCGCTCGGGTGCCGGGCGCAGCTCGACCTTGACGCCGTGCCGGGCCGCCAGCCGGGCGACCACGACGAGGCCCATCATCCGGGACACCGCGACGTCGACCATGGGCGGCGTGGCCAGCCGCTCGTTCAGCTCGCATCAGCTGGTCGGGGGAGATGCCGATGCCGTGGTCCTCGACGTAGAGGACGGCCCGGTCGCCGACCCGGCGGGCCTCGACGATGACCTTCGAGTCCGGCGGGGAGAACGCGGTGGCGTTGTCGAACAGCTCGGCGACGAGGTGTACGAGGTCGTTGACCGCGTGCGCGGCCGACCTCGATGTCCCGGTCGATCACCCCGAACTCGATCCGCGTGTAGTGCTCGACCTCGGACTGCGCGGCGCGCAGCACGTCGATCAGGGCGGCCGGCTCGCGCTGCACGCGGGTGGAGTCGGCGCCGGCGAGCACCAGAAGGTTCTCGTCGTTACGGCGCATCCGGGTGGCCAGGTGGTCGAGCTGGAACAGCTCGGCCAGCCGGTCCGGGTCCTCCTCGCCGCGCTCCAGCCGGTCGAGGTGGCCGATCAGCCGGTCGACCAGGATCTGCGAACGGCGGGCCAGGTTGACGAACATCGTCGACACCGAGGCGCGCAGCGCGGCCTGCTCGGCGGCGGTGCGTACGGCCTCCAGGTGGACCGCGTTGAACGCCTCGGTGACCTGCCCGAACTCGTCCCGGCTGCGGACCGGCAGGGGCTCGGCGATCTGTAGCGCCACCTGCCTGCGGCGACATCTGGGTCGACAGGGCCGGGTCGCGCAGCCGGGCGACGGCCTGCGGCAGGCCGTACTGGGCGACGGCCAGCGCGCCGTGCCGCAGTTCGCGCAGCGACCGGTTCATCGAGCGGGCGACGAACCACGCGATCAGTACCGCGATCATGACCAGGGCCGAGCAGCAGACCGGCCTCGATGAGCACCTGCCGCTGTACCCCGTTGCGCAGACCGGTCGCGTCGGTGACGGTCTCGTCGTCGATCTTCTGCTCGACCTGGCGCAGCAGGTTGGCCCAGCCGACCATCGCGTTGTCCCACTGGTCAGCGGTGAAGATCGAGGCGGGCAGCGGCGCGTTCGGCGCCAGCGACACGATCTCACCCTGGTAGATCTGCGCCTCGCGCAGGTCGGGGCCGGAGACCATCTGGTCCAGCATCGCCTTCTGGGCCGGGGTGGCGACCACCTTGAACGCGTTGAGCGCCTGCTCCTGACCGGTCAGCGTACCGATGAAGTCGTGCTCGGCCTTCGGCGTCAGCTCGCGCGAGGTCAGGATCTGCATGACCTGGATGCGCTCCAGGGACTGGAACTCCTTCACCTGCGAGATGGCCGCCGCGGCGCGCATCTCGTAGCTGAGCGCGGAGTCGCCGGCCAGCTGTGAGGCCGAGTCCCGGATCGCCAGGAGGCTGGAGATCACCGTGGTGTACTGGAAGGTCACCGAGCTCGGGAGGGCGTCCCCGCTGCCCTTGGACACCTGGTCGCGCAGCGGGGTCAGCGAGGTGAGCCCCTCGTCGATCTTGGCGAGCAGCCCGCGGAACCCGGCGGGCAGCCCGGTCAGCGCGGCGCGGTGCGCCGTGTACTCCTTGGCGGCCTGGTCGCTGGCCTTGAAGAGGCTGTTGTACTCGGTGGCCGCGTTCTTCTGCATGTCCGAGCCGGGAGGCGCCGACTGCATCAGGGTGGCCGCGGCCCGCTCGTCCTGCAGGTCGTGCACCAGCTTGCCGGCGTCTCCGGACAGGCCGGCGAGGATCCGGGCGCGGTCGGCGTCGTGCGCCGTGCCGATGTTGGCCAGCAACGCGCCGAACCCGACGAAGACCGTGGCGATCGTCGGCACCATCATGATGAGGCCGAGCTTGACCCAGATCGGCCGGTCCCGGAGGTAGCCCACCAGCCCGCGCATACGAGACAGGCCGGGAGTCCCGCCCGTCGTTGGCCGCTTGCTCACCTCTCCCGCCCCTCCGCGCCGGCGCCCTGTGGATGGGAGGCACCTTCACACGGCCGACCCGGACGGGTCGGACCTTCGAGATTCCACCATGTCCCGTAAGAAAGAGAAAGCCCAGACGGGTACCGACCGAAAGCGCATGCTGACGGATCGAGCGGACCGTCGGCTTGCAACCAGCGTGGGCTACCCACAGTGACCGGTCGCTGTACAGATAGCTCGTGCAAAGTCATGGAATCGGGCCTGCCCGCGCCGTCTCTTCGTCCTCGGATGATGCCGCTAGGAGTCTGCCACGGTACGGGATATGCGTACCCCGGACAAACGGACGGGTCTCGTTGCCCGGCTCAGCCCAGCAGCTTGGCGTACGCCGGCTTGATGACCTCGTTGATGAGCACCAGCCGCTCGTCGAACGGGATGAACGCGCTCTTCATCGCGTTGACCGTAAACCACTGCAACTCCGCCCAGCCGTACCCGAACGCATCCACCAGAAGGGCGAGTTCGCGCGCCATCGAGGTACCACTCATCAGCCGATTGTCCGTATTCACGGTGACCCGGAACCGGAGGGCCCGTAGCAGCCCGATCGGGTGCTCGGCGATCGAGGCGGCCGCGCCGGTCTGCACGTTGGACGAAGGGCACAGCTCAAGCGGGATCCGCTTGTCCCGTACATAAGCCGCAAGCCGCCCAAGAACGGGCTTCGCCCGCACACCGGAAGACATGGCTGAGCCGCCTCGAACATCCACTCCGTGGATATCGTCCACGATCCGGACCCCGTGCCCCAACCGGTCCGCCCCGCACCACTGCAGCGCCTGCCAGATGCTGCGCAGCCCGAACGCCTCACCGGCGTGGATGGTGAAGTGGTAGTTCTCGCGCTGGAGGTACTCGAAGGCGTCCAGGTGCCGGGTGGGCGGGAAGCCGGCCTCGGCACCGGCGATGTCGAAGCCCACCACGCCGAGGTCGCGGTACCGGACGGCCAGCTCGGCGATCTCCATCGACCGGGCCGCGTGGCGCATCGCGGTGAGCAGGGTGCCGATCCGGATCGGCGTGCCCGCGGAAGCGGCGTCGCGGGCCCCGTCCGCGAAGCCGGCCAGTACCGCCTCGACCACCTGGTCGAGGGTCAGCCCGCGGCTCAGGTGCTGCTCGGGGGCGAACCGGACCTCCGCGTACACGACGCCGTCGGTGGCCAGGTCCAGCGCGCACTCGTACGCCACCCGGTGCAGCGCCTCGGCGGTCTGCATCACCGCCACGGTGTGCGTGAACGTCTCCAGGTAGCGCTCCAGCGAACCGGAGTCCGCCGCGCTGGCGAACCACTGTCCGAGCCCGGGCGGGTCCCCGGCCGGTAACCGGTGCCCGACCGGCTCCGCCAGCTCGATGATGGTGGCCGGGCGCAGGCCGCCGTCCAGGTGGTCGTGCAGCAGCGCCTTTGGTGCCCGCACAATCTCGTCATAGGTGGGTGCGACCATGCCACGAGAGTAGATGCACGCGCGGCGCACGCCGCTCCTCCCGTGAGGATCAGGGGGCGCCGCTCGTCCCGGGAGAATCAAAGGTCCCGGGAGAACCAAAGAGAGGGCGGCGGACGCCGCTCCTCCCGCGAGGATCAGTAATCGGGGAGGCCGGATGCTCGCCGACGTACTGCCGTACCTGCGCTGCCCGCTGTGCCGGGAGGCCCTGGCCGAGCACGGGTCGGCAGTGCGCTGTGCGCGGGGGCACAGCTTCGACCGGGCCCGCCAGGGGCACGTACACCTCACGGCCGGGCCGGTGGCGCACGCCGGTGACACCGCGGAGATGGTCGCGGCGCGGGTCGCCTTCCTGGCCGCGGGCCACTACGACTTCCTGTCCCGGGCGCTGGCGCAGGCGGTTGCGGCGGCGGGGCTCGTCATCGACGTCGGGGCCGGGACGGGGCGGCACCTGGCGGCCGTACTGGACGCGCACCCGGGCGCCGTGGGGCTGGCGGTGGACGTGTCCAAGCCGGCCCTGCGGCGGGCCGCCCGGGCCCATCCCCGGGCCGCGGCCGTGGCCGGCGACGTCTGGCGGGAGCTACCGGTGGCCGACGGGGTGGCTGGCGTACTCCTGAATGTCTTCGCGCCGCGCAACGGCCCGGAGTTCGCCCGGGTGCTCGCGCCCGACGGCGTCCTGGTCGTGGCCACCCCCGAGGGCGCGCACCTGGCCGAGCTGGTGTCCGCGCTGGGCCTGCTGTCCGTCGACCCCGGGAAGGAGGAGCGGGTGGCCGCGAGCCTCGGCCCGGGGTTCGCGGAGAAGTCGTCCACTACTTACACACATCGGCTGGCGCTGACCCGCGCCGAGGTGACGGCGCTCGTCGGGATGGGGCCGAATGCCTGGCACATCGACCCGGCCGAGCTGCGCGCGCGGGTCGGCGCACTGGCCGAGCCGGTCACGGCGACGGCCCGGATCCGGGTCCGCACATATTCAACGGTCTCTCAGGTGACCCTGAGATCCTGACCGGGGCTGGCCTCAGGGTCGGGGTGGGGGGTCGCCCGGATGGCGGCCCGACCCGCCCAACCGGAATGCTGCGGGAGACATCGAAACGGGGAGGAGAGCGGGGCATGGCCGACGGGTTACTCGCCCGCGCCGGGCGGTGGTGCTTCCGGCACCGTTGGTGGGTCCTGGCGTTCTGGCTGGTCGCCGTGGTCGCCGGCGGGTACTCGGCCGGGCCGGTCTTCAAAGGTCTGACCGGCGGGGGTGGGCCGCGGTCGCTGGAGGCGGTGCGGGGCACCACCGTGGTGGTCGACAGCAGCACCAAGGGGGGTACGGTCATCGGGCTCGTCGACCGGCTGGACCCCGAGGATCCCGCGGTCCGGTCCGCCGTACGGGCCGCCGCCGCCGACATCACCGCCATCCCGGGCGTCCACGGCGTCACCACCCCGTACGACGACGGGCTGCCCCCGGCGCGGGCCGCCGCCCTGGTCGCCAAGGACCAGCGGGCCTTCACCCTGCAGGTCAGCCTGGACAACCTGGGCAAGACCGCGCGTTACACGGCCGCGAAGGCGGCCACCGACCGGCTGCACCAGCTCGGCACCGCGCTCGTCGCCGCCGGCCAGGCCGGCGCGCAGGTACGGGTCGGTGGCGGCTCCGCGCTCGGCCAGCAGGCCAACGCCGCGGTCCAGCAGGACCTGTCCCGGGCCGAGGGGATCTCCCTGCCACTCACCCTGGTGATCCTGATTTTCGTGTTCGGCGGGCTGGCCGCGGCCGGGCTGCCCGTACTGGCCGCGATCGTCTCGGGCGCGTCGGTGATGACCGTGCTGTGGGGCTTCTCCACGTTCACCGACCTCGACACCAACGCGGTCACCGTGGTGAGCCTGCTCGCCCTGGGCCTGTCCATCGACTACGGGCTGCTGCTGATCGCGCGGTACCGGGAGGAGCTGGCCGGCGGCCACCCGCCGGAGGTGGCGCTCGGCCGGGCGTGGGCGACCGCCGGTCGTACCATCCTGTTCAGCGCGCTGACCGTCGCGGCGGCCATGAGCGGCATGCTGCTGTTCGGCATCGCCGGGCTGTCCGCGCTCGGCGCGGCCGGGGTCTCCATCTCGCTGGTCGCCATGCTCGTCGCGCTCACCCTCACCGCCGCGCTCCTGCGCCTGGCCCGGCGCCGGGTCAAGCCGTCCAAGCGGGCCGCCCGCCGGGTCGCCCGGTACGGCGACGCCGCCGAGGCCGGCTTCTTCGCCTCCCTCGCCCGCGTGGTCCAGCGCCGGCCCTGGCTGACCGCGCTGCTCACCTCGGCGGCGCTGCTCGGCGCGGGCGCCCCGCTGCTGTCCACCGCCATGCACCTCGACGACGTGAACAGCCTGCCCCGGTCGCTGGAGGCGGTCCAGGTCGCGCACGAGCTGGCCGACCGGTTCAACGTGGCCACCTCGCCAGCGGTGACCGTGGTCGCCCGCACCGACCCGGCCAGCCTGGACGCCTGGGCGACCCGATGGCGCGACCGCCCCGGCGTGACCCGGGTCGCGCCGGCCCAGCAGGCCGGGCCCGGACTGTCCACAGTGGACATAGACGTGGCCGGCGATCCCGAGGGCCCCACGGCCCGGGCACTGGTCGGCGCGGTACGGGCGGACCGGCCGGGCGGTACCCAGTCCTGGGTCACCGGCGAGGCGGCATTCCTCAACGACCTGCTCGGGCTGATCGGCAGCCGGCTGCCCTGGGCGGTCGGGGTCACCCTGCTGGCGATGACCGTCCTGCTGTTCGCGTTCACCGGCTCGCTCGTCGTACCCGTCAAGGCGATCGTGATGAACGTGGTGTCGCTCGGCGCCACGTTCGGCGTGATGAGCGCGGTCTTCGAGCACGGCTTCCTCGGCGACCAGCTCGGCATGATCCAGGTCGCCGGGCTGAACCCGTTCGTCACGGTGATCATTTTCGCGTTCGCGTTCGGCCTGTCCATGGACTACGAGGTGTTCCTGCTCGGCCGGATCAAGGAGTACGTCGACCGGGGCCTGACCACCGACCACGCGGTACGCCGGGGCCTGCAGAACTCCGGCCGCGTCATCACCTCCGCCGCGCTGCTCATGGTCATCGTGTTCGGTGCGTTCGCGTTCGCCGACACCGGCGCGGTCCAGCAGGTCGGGCTGGGGCTCGGCGTCGCCGTGGCGGTGGACGCGACCGTGGTGCGGTGCCTGCTTGTACCGGCCACGATGACGCTGCTCGGCCGGTACAACTGGTGGGCCCCGGGCTGGCTGGCCCGGCTGCACGAACGGGTCGGGCTGCGCGAGGTCCGGCTGGACCGGCTGCCCGCGCCGCATCCGGACGGCGCAGGCGCGGAGCCGGCGGGCACCGAGCGCGAGCCGGCGCTCAGTTGAAGGCACCCGGCTCCGCCCGTCCACGGCTACCGGGCGGAGCCGGGCACAACCGGGCGGCGTCCGGGCCGAGACGGGGGTTCGGCCCGGACGCGCTCGGTAGGTCGCTCGCGGCTCACGTGGAGAGGTCGACGTCTTCCCAGCCGGGGGGCGGTTCGTGGTAGGGGCCGCGGAAGACCACCGCCCACTCCAGTGCCCAGCGACGCTGCCCGGTCGCGTTGGAGTCGATGACTCCGGGCAGTTCCAGGCCGCGCCGCTCGGCTTCCAGGTACGACCAGTCGAGGCAGTAGTACAGGTCGAGCAGGGCCGCCGCCTCTCGCGGGTCCCGGCGGGCCACCAGCGTACGGGCCCGCCAGCGGCCGAACGGCTCCCCGGTCAACAGGTTCGGGAAGAACTCGGCGATGTTCTGGGTACCGGGCCCGGCCGGGTCGAGCCACTTGATGATGGACAGCAGCCAGGCGAGCGCCGCGAGCGCCTCGGTGTGCAGCGCGAACGACCGTACGTCGCCGTCGCCCGAGGCCACGAAGTGCCACTCGGGCGGGGTCAGCTGGTCGACCAGGCGCGCGTCGAGCAGCCAGCTCATCGCCGCCTGGGACGGCATCCCGACGGCGCGGGCCAGCACGACGTTGAGGATGGCCGCGCGCCCCTCCAACTCCTCCCGCGAGCGCAACTCCACCTCGTCGCCGGGCTCCCACACGAGCGGGTAGTTGGCGGGTGGCAACGGCAGCCGCAGCCGGTAGACCTGCTCCAGACTCTCGGCCCGGACGGACTGCGGGTCGGGGGCGGGTACCCGCATCTCAGGCGACCAGCTCGAGGGTCAGCGCGGCCATGTCAGCACGGTACGTCAGAGCAGCCGGATGAGCGCAGCGGTGCCGGCGGCCACCGCGACGACGATCAGGAACGGGGCGCGCAGCAGCAGCGCGACCGCTCCGGCGGCGACCCCGGCCAGCCGGGCGTCCACCGTCAGGCGGGAACCGGTGGACAGCGTCTGGATCGCGGTGAGCGCGGCCAGCAGGACGACGGGCAACAGCGCGGCGGTACGGCGTACCCGCGGGCGGTCCAGCAGCCGCTCCGGCAGCGACAGCCCGGCCAGCTTGAACAGGTAGCACGCCAGTGTCCCGGCACCGATGGCTAACCATACGATCATGACTTGCCTCGTAGGCCGGCCGCGATCGCGACGAGCGCGGCGACCAGGACTGGTACGCCGGCCGGCACGACCGGCACCAGAACCAGCCCGACCACGGCACCGGCAGCGGCCACCAGCCACGGCTCCCGGCCGCGCAGCCGCGGAGCGAGCAGCGCGAGGAAGGCAGCGGGGGCGGCCGCGTCGAGGCCCAGCACCCTGGGGTCGGGCAACAGTGCGGCGCCGAGCGCGCCGGCCAGCGTACCGGCGCCCCAGAGGACATAGACGCTGATCGCCGTAGCCCAGAACGCCAGCCGGGCCGCCTCCCGCTCCTCCTGGCCGAGCGCCATCGCGGTGGTCTCGTCGATGGTGAACTGCGCGGTGAGCAGCCGGCGCCAGCCGCGCGGCCGGTCCAGCAGCTCGGAGACGCGCAAGCCGTAGAACGCGTTGCGGCTGCCCAGCAGCGCCGCGCTTCCGGCCGCGGTCGCCCAGCCGCCGCCCGCGCCGAGCACGAGCACCAGCGCGAACTGCGAGCCGCCGGTGAACATCAGCAGCGACAGCACCATGGTCTGCCCGGTGGACAGGCCGGCGGCCACCGACAGCGCCCCGAAGGAGATCCCGTACGCGCCGGTGGCGGCGCCGACCCCGGCCGCGTTGCGCAGCACGGCCCGCCGACGCTCAGGAGACATACAAGTCAGGCTATCCGTTCCAGGATGAGCGGCCGGGAGGCGGGCTGGGTGTCCGCGATCACCACCGCGCCGTCGGCCGCCGCGCGGGCCGCGTCGATCCGGCCGGCGTCGTCGGTACGGAGCTCGAACAGCGGTTCCCCGACGCGTACCGGTTCGCCCGGGCGCTTGTGCAGGAGCACCCCGGCACCGGCCGACACCGGGTCCTCCTTACGGGCCCGTCCGGCACCCAGCCGCCAGGCCGCCACGCCGAGCGCGTACGCGTCCACAGTGGACACGTAACCGTCCACGGTGGACCGGACCACCTCCGCCTCACCCGCGGCCGGCAGCGGCGCGTCGGGGTCGCCCCCCTGGGCCCGTACGAGACGGCGCCACAAGTCCATCGCCCGGCCGCTGGACAGTGCCCACTGAGGATCCGCAGCCGGCTTGCCGGCCGCAACCAACATCTCCCGGGCGAGGGCGAGGGTCAGCGAGACCACGTCGGCCGGCCCGCCACCGGCCAGCACCTCGACCGACTCGGTCACCTCCACCGCGTTGCCGATGGCCCGCCCGAGCGGCGTGGACATGTCGGTCAGCAGGGCCACCGTCCGTACCCCCTGGGCAGCGCCCAGCTCGACCATCGTGCGCGCCAGCTCCCGGGCCTGGTCGACGTCCTTCATGAACGCGCCGGTGCCCACCTTGACGTCGAGCACCAGGCTGGCCGTACCCTCGGCGATCTTCTTGCTCATGATGGAGCTCGCGATCAGCGGGATCGCCTCGACGGTGCCGGTCACGTCGCGCAGCGCGTAGAGCTTGCGGTCGGCGGGCGCCAGCCCTTCGCCGGCCGCGCAGATCGCGGCGCCCACCGAGCCGAGCTGGGCGAGGAACTCCGCGTTGGACAGCCGGGTCCGGAAGCCCGGGATCGACTCCAGCTTGTCCAGCGTGCCCCCGGTGTGGCCGAGCCCCCGCCCGGACAGCTGCGGTACGGCCGCCCCGCACGCCGCCACCAGCGGCGTCAGCGGCAGCGTTATCTTGTCGCCCACGCCACCGGTCGAGTGCTTGTCCACCGTTGGTCTGTCCACTGTGGACAGATCGAGCCGCTCCCCGCTGTCGATCATCGCGGCGGTCCACCGGGCGATCTCCCGTGACGTCATGCCGCGCAGCAGGATCGCCATGGCGAGCGCGGACATCTGCTCGTCGGCCACCAAGCCGCGGGTGTACCCGTCGACCACCCAGTCGATCTGCGCGTCCGACAGCACACCACCGTCCCGCTTGGTCCGGATGACATCGACGGCGCTGAAGGAGGTCATGGTTCGCTCGGCGCTCACGGGTTCCACCGGTCCATGCCGGCCGGGCCCCGACCGGTACCGGCCCACGTGGTCCGCCCTTCGGCGTCGACGACCACGACCCGGGCCGTGCGTACCCGGCCCCAGCGCACCGCATCCTCGGCCGTCGGCCAGTTCGGCGCCTCCTCCAGGATCCCGGCCGGCTCGCCGGGCTCCGCGCCGGACGAGCGCTCCCAGTACCCGGTCCACACCCGCTGCCCGCCGGCCATGTCGGGGTGGACGAAGACGGTGCCCCGGCCCTGGTACTCGCGCACCCGCGGCGGTAACCCGAGCACCCGGGCCAGCTCGGTCGCGTCGAACGCGTGCGGCAGCAGCTCGGCCATCGGTATCGGGTCGGGCTCGGCGTCGACCAGGCAGGTCGGGCCGCCGTGCTCCCAGAGCAGCTGGCGGCACCGGCCGCACGGCATCAGCGGAGCGCCCTGACCGTCCACACAGGACAGTGCGACGAGCCGGCCGCCCCCGCTCGCGCACGAGCGCGCAGACCACGCCGCACTCGGCGCACAGGCTCAGCCCGTACGAGGCGTTCTCCACGTTGCAGCCGACCACGATCCGGCCGTCGTCCACCAGCCCGGCGGCTCCGACCGGGAACGTGGAGTACGGCGCGTACGCCCGGCGCATGGCAGAGCTGGCCGCCTCGCGCAGCCCGGTCCAGTCGATCTCGGACACCTGCTCACGCCTTCACGTACGGCTGCCCGTCGGCGGCCGGTGCCCGTACCCGCCCGACGAGCCCGGCCACCGCGACGATCGTCACCACGTACGGCAGCATCGACAGGAACTGGTTCGGGATCGGGCTGCCGATGACGCCGAGGAAGTCGGCCAGCGCGCTGGCGAACCCGAAGAGCAGGGCGGCCAGCGTGGCGCCGACCGGGCTCCACCGGCCGAAGATCAGCGCGGCCAGCGCGATGAACCCCTTGCCGCCGGTCATGTTGTTGGTGAAGTTGCCGACGTCGCCGATCGTCAGGTAGGCGCCGCCGATCCCGGCCACCAGCCCGCCCAGCAGCACGTTGCGGTACCGGGTGCCGCGTACCCGGATGCCGACCGTGTCAGCGGCCGTCGGGTGCTCGCCGACGGCGCGGGTACGCAGGCCCCAGCGCGTCCGGAACAGCGCGACGTGCAGCACGACCACCAGCACGATGGCCAGGTACCCGAAAAGGTTGGACTGGAACAGCGCCGGTCCGATGATCGGGATGTCCGCCAGTCCCGGGATCCGCCAGGTGGGGAACAGCGGCGGCTGGTTGTACCTGTCCTGCTGCGGCGCCATCAGCTGGGTGAACAGGAACCCGGTCAGGCCGAGCGCGAAGAGGTTCAGCACGACGCCGAGCACGACCTGGTCGACCAGGTACCGGATGGACAGCAGCGCCAGGATCAGCCCGATGAACACGCCGCCGGCCGCGGCCGCGACCAGCCCGACCCAGGCAGAGGCGGCGACGGTACCGAAGAACGCGCCCGCGAACGCGCCGGTGAGCAGCTGCCCTTCGATGGCCACGTTGATCACGCCGGTCCGCTCGCCCAGCACGCCGCCGAGCGCGCCGAACACGAGCGGCAGCGCGGCCCGTACGGTGAGCTGCGCGATGCTGCCCAGCGCCATCGTCTGCCCGGCGACCTGCCAGCACAGGGACGACAGTACGAACGCGACCAGGGCCACTCCGGCCAGCCAGCGCAGCCACCGGTCGTACCGCCCGCTCAGCAGCACCGCCCCGGCAAGCGCGCAGACCACCCCGAAGCCGGCTGTCCCGGCCACCGCCGGGACGGTGACCCCGGCGCCGGTGATGCTCGTGCCGAGCGCGAACCGCGCCCCCGCCCGGCCGTGCGCCAGCACGGCGAACCCGACCGCGGCCAGCACGCCGAGGGCGAGGAACGCGGTGCCGGCCTTGCGCGGCCGCGTCCAGAAGCCGGTGACCGGCTTGGTCTGCGGCGTGCTGTAGACGGTCAACGTGGTAATGGCACTCACCACCCCTTCGCCAGGCCGGCGGTGGCCCGGCCGGTGCCGCGCAGCCGGAAGATCTCGCTCACCAGGGCGGGCGCCGCGATGAAGATGACGATCACCGCCTGGACCACGGTGACCAGGTCGATGGCCACGTGGGAGTACGACTGCATCCGGTTCCCGCCGGCGTGCAGCGCGCCGAACAGCACGGCCGACGCGACCACGCCCCACGGCCTGCCCCGCCCGAGCAGCGCGACCGTGATGCCGTCGAAGCCGATCGTGCCGGCCACCTGACCGGTCAGCGCCTGCGCGGTGCCGAGCACCTGTACCCCGCCACCGAGCCCGCCGAGCGCACCGGCCATCAGCATCACCAGCACGTACGTGCGGCCCGACGCTCATCCCGGCGGTCCGGGCGGCGTCCGGGTTGGCGCCCACCGCGCGCAGCTCGAAGCCGACCGTGGAGCGGCGGAGCAGCCAGGCGACCGCGGCGGCGGCCAGGGCCCCGAGCACGATGCCGAGGTTGACCCGCAGGTCGCTGCTGCCGAGCAGGGGCAGCTGGGAGCTTCCGTCGACCTTCTTGCTGATCGCGTCGGTACGGCTCGGGTCGTGCACGCCCTTCGCCGTGATCAGCCAGCTGCAGGAAGTACAGCGCGATGTAGTTGAGCATGATCGTGACGATCACCTCGTGCGCGCCGGTACGGGCCTTGAGCACACCGGCGATCCCCGCCCAGAGCGCGCCGAAGACCGCCGCGCCGAGCAGCGCCGCGACCAGGTGCAGGCCGGGCGGCAGGGGGAGGCGAAGCCGACCAGCGCGCCGCCGACAGCAGCCCATGATCGCCTGGCCCTGCGCGCCGATGTTGAACAGGCCGCCGCGGAAGGCGAGCGCGACCGCGAGGCCGGTGAAGATCAGCGGGGCGGTGTAGGTGAGCGTCTCGGAGATCGGCGCGAAGACCAGGCTCCAGGAGTTGGCGCCGTCGAGCGCGCCGCTGACCGCCGCCGGGTCGAGGACCGACCCTTCAAACAGCTGGGTGTACGCGTCCGCGACGATCTGCCAGCTGTCGCCCAGCACGGTCCCGGGCGCCGCGAAGAAGTACCCGTACTCGGCGGCCACCTCGGGGTTGCTCAGCACGATCAGTACCGCGCCGACGACCAGCGCGAGCAGCACCGCCAGTAAGGTCACCGTCACCGTGTTGGCGCCGGCGACCCGGTTGAGTACCCGCTGGCCGAGCCCCGGTTCGGCCGGCGGCCCGGTCTTCTCCGGAGCCGCCGCGGTCACGCTCATGCGACCGCTCCGCTGCGCTCCGCACCCGCATGAGGCACCGCATGACGCACCGTGCGACTGGGCCCATGATTCACTCGCTGGCGCTCGTTCATGACGGCTCCTCTTTCCCGGCCTCCGGCGACGTTCCGGGCTCCGGCGAGATGCCGGCGCCTGGCGACGTTCCGGCGTGCGGCGAGATGCCGGCGTCCGGCGACGTCCCGCCCGCCGGCTCGCTCACCTCGCCCGGCGAGGTCCCACCCGGCCCGGTCTCCCCGGCCCCTTCGGTGATGCCGGCCATCAGCAGGCCGATCCGCTCCCGGGGCGCGTCGGCCGGCAGCGTGGCCAGGATCCTGCCGCGGTACATCACGGCGATCCGGTCGGCCAGCGCCAGCACCTCGTCCAGCTCGCTCGACACCAGCAGTACGGCCGAGCCGGCGTCCCGTTCCTTGATGACCCGGGCGTGGATGAACTCCGTCGACCCGACGTCGACGCCCCGGGTCGGCTGGGCGGCGATGAGCAGCCTGGTGGTCTGCCGGGACAGCTCGCGCGCGACGATCACCTTCTGCTGGTTGCCGCCGGAGAGGGTGCCGACCGGGCTCTGCGCCGAGGAGGTCCGTACGTCGAACTCGGCGATCCGTTCCCGGGCCGACCTGGCCGATCGCGGCCGGCCGCATGGCCAGCCCGGACGCGAACGGCGGCTGCCGGTACTGGTCGAGGATCAGGTTCTCGGCCACGGTGAAGTCCCGGATCAGCCCGTCCACGCTGCGGTCCTCGGGGATGTACGCCGACCCCGGCGTCGCAGCACCTCGCGGGTACTCCGGCCGGCCAGGTTCACTCCGGACAGGTCGACCTCGCCCGTCCGCCACCGGACGCAAGCCCATGATCGCCTCGACCAGCTCGGTCTGGCCGTTGCCCTGGACGCCGGCGACGCCGAGCACCTCGCCGGCCCGTACCGTCCAGGTCGACGCCGTCCACCGCGCGGTGGCCACGCTCGTCGACCACGACCAGCCCGCGTACGGCCAGCACCGGCTCGCCCGGCTGGGCCGGCTCCTTGTCGACCTTGAGCTTCACCGTACGCCCGACCATCAGCGACGGCCAGCTCATCCTCGCTCGCGTCCGGCTGGGCGGTGTCCACGACCCGCCCGCGGCGCACCACCGTGATCCGGTCGGCGATCGCCTTGACCTCGCGCAGCTTGTGCGTGATGAACACGATCGACTTGCCGCCGGCCTTGAGCGCCCGCATGACCTCGAGCAGCTCGTCGGTCTCCTGCGGGGTCAGTACCGCGGTCGGCTCGTCCAGGATCAGCAGGTCCACCTCGCGGACCAGCGCCTTGATGATCTCGACCCGCTGCTGTACGCCGACCGGCAGGTCGCGACACGGTCGCGTCCGGGTCGACCGGCAGCCGGTAGCGCTGCGACACGGCTCAGTACCTTCTCCCGCGCGCTGGCCCGGTCGAGGCAGCCCCGCCACGCGGGTGGTCTCCGCGCCGAGCATGACGTTCTCGGTGACGGTGAACACCGGTACGAGCATGAAGTGCTGGTGCACCATGCCGATCCCGGCCGCGATCGCGTCGCCCGGCCCCTTGAACCGGCGCGGCCGCCCGTCCACCACGATCTCGCCCTCGTCCGGGTGCAGCAGCCCGTAGAGGATGTTCATCAGCGTGGACTTGCCGGCGCCGTTCTCGCCGAGCAGCGCGTGGATCTCGCCCGGCTCCACGACGAGGTCGATGTGGTCGTTGGCCACCAGGTCACCGAAGCGCTTGGTGATGCCGCGCAGTTCGAGTCTCAGCACATCCTCCCCGGTGCGCAGTCCTCATTGCCTGCTCGGTGCCGGCCGGCCGCCTGCCGATCAGGATCGGCAGGCGGCCGGGTCAACGGCTTCCCGGATGATCTCACGGGTACCGGGCGAGGTGGAACTACTTGGGTTGAGCGGGCGAGGTCACCGGTACGGCGCCGCTGGTGATGTCCGCCTTCAGCTTGTCCAGCTCGGACTTCAGGTCGGCCGGCACCTGGGCGTCCAACTGGTGGAACGGAGCCAGCTGTACGCCGTTGTTCTGCAGGGTGCCGATCGAACCGGAGCCGCCCTGCAGGCTGCCGTCGGCGGCCTTGAGCACGGCGTCCCGTACCGCGTCGGACATGTTCTTCACGACCGTGGACAGGAAGACCGGGCAGAACTGGCTGGCGCTGTCGCAGCCGTCCTGGTCGACCCAGATCACCGAGTACTTGCCGTTGGACTGCTGCGCACCGGCCGCGGTGCCCAGGCCCGTACCGCCGGCCACCGGCATGATCACGTCGGCGCCCTGCGCGACGAACTGGTCGGACAGCCGCTTGCCGGCGTTCTGGTCGGTGAACGAGTTGGCGAAGGAGCCATTCTGGGTCGGCCTTGTCCCAGCCGAGCACCTTGACGTTCTTGCTCTTCTGCTTGTTGTAGTACGCGACGCCGTCGGCGAAGCCGTCCATGAAGATGGTCACCGGCGGGATCTTCAGGCCGCCGTACGTGCCGACCGTGCCGGACTTGCTCACCCCGGCGGCCAGATATCCGGCGAGGAACGCCGCCTGCGCCGTGTCGAACTGCATCGAGAACACGTTCGACTCGGGGATCTTGGCGTCCACGATGGCGAACTTCTGGTTGGCGTTGGCCTTCGCCGCCTTGGTCGTGGCGTCGCCCATGAGGCCGCCCACGGCCACGATCAGGTCACACTTCTGCTGCACGAACTGGGTCAGGTTCGGCACGTAGTCCGCCTCGGCGGAGGACTGGACGTAGTCGACCTTGATGTTCGGGTTCTGGGTGTGGGCCGCCTGCATGCCTGCCCAGGCGGCGGCGTTGAAGGACCGGTCGTTGATGCCGCCGGTGTCGGTCACCATGCAGGCGTGCGCCGCCTTGCCGCCGGTACCGGCGGACGCGCCGGCGCCGTTGTTGCTGCTCGCTGGAGGCTTGCCGCAGCCGGCGGCGGCGAGCACGAGGCCCCCGACCGCGAGGGCGCCGACCAACCTCATCCCACGCGATAAGCGCACGACGACCTCCTTCTATGCAGCACCGCGATCGCGGTGGTTTTACCAACGCCCGGGAGCGTACGCCTTCCGGTAGACGAAACCTGAACGTCAGTTCTGGCCCGTTACCCTGACGTGACCGAGTCGTGTCCCCATCCCTGACGAACGCTGCCTTTCCGGTCCAGCCCAAGTGCTGGCCCGCGACGAACGCTGCCTTTCCCGGTCCAGCCCAAGTGCCCGCCCGCGACGAGTCACCAGAATACGGCGATAGCCGCGTTAACCAGCACCAATCCGATGATCGCCAGGAAGTGGCCGCGGTTGACCTCGTCCCGTTTGCGGGAGAAGAACGTCATCGCGAGGATCATCAGCGCGATGACCAGCTTGACGCCGAGCTTGGCGTTGTCGAGGTGCTCTCCCGGGTCGAGGCCCCACGGAGCGGCGAGGATGAGGCCGGTGACCACCATGGTCAGCGCGCCGCCCAGCATCGCCGGGTTGATCCGCAGCTTGCCGGACAGGTACTGGACGACCGAGCCGCCGAGCAGGAGGGCGAAGCCGACCAGGTGCACATAGAACACGACGTTCCGCAGTATCGACACGCTCAGGCACCCTAGCCGATCTCCGCCGGACCGTCCGCTATGGCTCGGTCAGCCGGGCCGCGATCCGGGCGAAGCCGGCCCGGATCTCCTCCGGCGTCGGAGGGCCCGGGTGTCGGTACCCCTCCTCCGCTTCGTCTTCTTCCTCCTGGTGGACGGCGTCGGTGTCGGCGTCGTCGTCCTCCTCCTCGCCTGCCTGCGCCCGGGCCGTCGCCACCTCCTCGCGGATCGCGTCCACCGACGCGGCCGGCAACAGTGGTTCCACCACCGCCATCAGCTCCTCGTCGGCCACGATCTCCTCGGCGAGGGCGAGCGCGTGCGCCCGCTCGTACGGGCCGAACACGACCGCGTCCCACTCCTCCTCCTCGGAGAGCGGACCAATCGTGATGATCCACGGCAGCGACTGCGCCGGCGAGCCAGCCGGCAGTTCCAACGTCACGAGTGCACCCACACGATCATCATGCCCTGACGCGTGCGCCGCTCACGTCCGGGCACCGATCATTCGGCAGGCGGCGCAGTACGCCCACCACGTAGGCCGGCCGCTCGGTGAGGTCGCGTCACGTGAAACGCAGGACGATGATCCAGCCGGCTCCGGTCAGCCGGTTCTGCCGGTACCGGTCGGACTCGAACCGCGATCATCCCGCGTCGGCGGCCGGCGTCGCCCGGCGCCCGGCCGCTGTGGCGCCGAGCGCGGCGCCGAACAGCAGGAGCTGGCTGAAGAGGTTGAGGAAGACGAGCAGGCCCGCGGCGGCGCCGGCGACACGGTACGCCGGGTTGTTGGCGGTGTGGTCGGCGACGAGCCGCCCGACCGTGGTGAGCAGGGTCAGGCCGAGGCCGACCAGGACGACCGGTGCGGCCATCCGGCGGGGCGAGACCTTCAGCCGGGGTACGGCGACCAGCAGCCCCGCCGCCATCACCAGGTTCACTGACGTGGCGAGGACCGGGCCGAGCCACCGTACTGCCGAGCGGGGCGCGAGATCCTCGATACCGCTGCTCACCCAGAGCGACAGGGCGAGCAGCAGCCCGAGCCCGACCAGCATCGCCAGGTCGATCAGGCGCCTGGTGACCGGCGGGCCCGGCTGCTGCTCCAGCCGCCAGATCGCGCGCTGGGACGAGCGCATCGCGTCGACCCAGCCGACCCCGGTCAGCACCAGGCCGAGGAAGCTCAGTACGGCGACCGTCTGGCGCGCGTCGCGGATGTCCTCGGCGTGCAGGAACGGCAGGTTGTGCTGGAGGTACGCGGTCACCGACTCGACCGCCGCGCCCTGGCCGGCCAGCACGTACCCGAGGATCGAGAAGGCGACCAGGCTCAGCGCGAAGGCGGCGAAGAACCCGTAGTAGGCGATGGCGGCGGCGAGCCGGGACGCGTACGTGTCCCCGTACCGCTCCTGGGCACGCCACAGGTGATCGAAGGTTCTCGATCGGCGGCGGGTCCGCTCGACTAAGGCCACGGCCCGGCGGTAGAGGTTCACGAGAGCGGGAAGTCGCGGATCGGCCGCCAGTGCCCGTCCGTAGCGTGGACGTACAGCGTGAAATGGTCCACGTCGAAGCGGGCCGAGAAGCCGGCGAGGTCGTCGAAGACCCGGTCCAGCGCCTCGGTCTCGATGTCATGCGCGACCGTGACGTGCGGGTGGTAGGGGAAGCGCAGCTCCCGCTCCAGCGGGCCGGCCCGTACCACGGCGGCCAGCCGCTCGAAGTCGCTGATCCCGGCCGCCACCGCGACGAAGACCACCTCGGTGACCGGCCGGAACGTACCGGTGCCCCGCAGCCGTACGGTGAAGCCGGCGTGCTGCTCCGCCACCGCGACGAGGTGCTTCTGGATCGCGGGCAGCGTGTCGCTCGGCACGTCGGTCGGGCCGAGCAGCGTCACGTGCGACGGGATGAAGGGCGCCATCGGGTCGCCGGCGGCGGTACGGGCCCGGTCGAGCTGGCTGCCCCAGGGCTCGGGGATGCCGATCGCCACCCCGACCCGTACGGTCCCGTCCGGCATCACGTCCCGCTGGCCGGGGCGAGGAAGCCGATCCGCTGGTACACCGTACGCAGCGTGGCGCAGGACACCGCCCGAGCCTTCTCCGCCCCGGTCGCGAGCAGCTTGTCCAGCTGACCGGGGTCGTCGAGGTAGGCCCGGGTACGCTCCTGGATCGGCCGGACGAACTCGGCCACCACCTCGGCGAGGTCCTTCTTGAGGTCGCCGTACCCCTTGCCGCTGTACGCGAGCACCAAATCGTCGACGGTACGGCCGGCGAGCGCCGAGTAGATCGTCAGCAGGTTGGCGATGCCCGGCTTGGTCTCCGCGTCGTACGTGATCTCCCGCCCCGTGTCGGTGACCGCCGACCTGATCTTCTTCGCCGAACGGGCCGGGTCATCGAGCAGCTCGATGATCCCGTTCGGCGAGGACGACGACTTGGACATCTTCGCCGTCGGGTCCTGGAGGTCCGTGATCTTCGCGGTGTCCTTGAGGATGTACGGCTCCGGGACGGTGAACGTCTTGCCGTACAACGTGTTGAACCGCTGCGCGAGGTCGCGGGTGAGCTCCAGGTGCTGGCGCTGGTCCTCGCCGACCGGTACCGCGTCGGCCTGGTAGAGCAGGATGTCAGCGGCCTGCAGGACCGGGTAGGTGAACAGGCCCACGCTGGCCCGCTCGGCGCCCTGCTTGCTCGACTTGTCCTTGAACTGGGTCATCCGGCTGGCCTCGCCGAACCCGGTGATGCACCCCATCACCCAGCCGAGCTGGGCGTGCTCGGGCACGTGCGACTGCACGAAGAGGGTGCACCGGTCCAGGTCGAGGCCCAACGCCAGCAGCTGGGCCGCCGACACCCGGGTCCGCTGGCGCAGCACCTTCGGCTCATGGCCGGAGGTGATCGCGTGCAGGTCGACGACGCAGTAGAACGCGTCGTGCGTCTCCTGCAGGGCCACCCAGTTGCGTACGGCACCGAGATAGTTGCCCAGGTGGAACGAGTCACCGGTGGGCTGGATCCCGGACAGGACACGAGGGCGACCGTCGGACATGCTGGCCATTCTAGGTACGCGGGACCAGTGCGACGCGGGCCACCCGCCGCCCGTCCAACGCGGTGATCACGAGCTGGTACGCCTCCAGGTCGACCTCGTCACCGAGCCTGGGCAGCCGCCCGAGCTGGGCCATGCAGAACCCGCCCAGCGTCTCGTACGGGCCGGCCGGCAGCCGCACCCCCGTACGGGAGGCGAAGTCCGACAGGTTCAGCCGCCCCTCCACCTCGGCCGGTACGGCACCGTCGGCGGGTACCGGGTCGGGCGCCAGGTCGTACTCGTCGGTGATCTCCCCGACCAGCTCCTCGATCAGGTCCTCCAGGGTGACGATGCCGGCCGTACCCCCGTACTCGTCGATGACCACGGCGAGGTGCCGGCCCTCCCGCCGCATCTCCGACAGCGCCGGCAGCACCCGCTTGCTGGCGGGCAGCCGCTTGACCTCGCGAGCCAGCTCGCCGACCGCGGTCGCCCCGTCGGGCTCCGGACGGATCAGCAGGTCGCGCAGGTGCACGAAGCCGACCACGTCGTCGTGCGTACCGTCGATCACCGGGAAGCGCGAGTGCCGCGCCTCCCGCACCGCCGCGACCGCCTCCGCCACCGACCGGCTCGCCTCCAGAAAGACCACGTCGGTACGGGGGACCATGACCTCGCGCACGTGCCGCGCCCCGGCCGCGAGCACCTCGTGGATGATCCGGCGCTCCTCGCCATCGAGTACGGTGTTCGCCGCGACCAGGTCGCGCAGCTCGGCCTCGGAGATCGACTCCCGGCCGGCGGTGGCGCTGGCGCCGAGCACCCGGGTGACCCAGCGGGCGATCCCATCGGCGACGGCCCGCCCGCGCTGCGGCATGCCCGAATCCTAGCTAGCCGCGCAGCCTGTCGGAGCGGCTACCAGCCAGCGATGTTAGCCGCGCCGTGGGCGAGGCCGGGCCGCCCCGGGGCCGGGCAGCGCACACTCGCTCATCGGTCCTGTTGGAAACTGATGAGTTCTGAGGAAAACTGGGGCAGGATATCAACGGGGCATACACGACATCGCGCAGGAGGGCCGGTGCTCGCACAGCAACGACAGGCGTCGATCCTGGACCGGGTACGCCGGCATGGCGGCGCGCGCGTGGCCGATCTGGTCCGCGTGCTCGGCGTGTCGGACATGACGGTCCGGCGCGACATCGAGGCCCTCGCCGAGCGGGGGCTCGTCGCGAAGGTACACGGCGGCGCCATCGCGATCGAGGGCACCACCGACGAGCCCGGCTACGCGGCCAAGTCGGCGCAGCAGCGCGACGAGAAGGTGGCCATCGCCCAGGCGGCGGCGGCCCTGGTCAGGCCGGGCAGCGCGGTCGGCATCTCGGCCGGTACGACGACCGCCGCGCTCGCCGGGGAGCTGACCGGCGTGGCCGACCTGACCGTGGTGACCAACTCGATCCCGGTCGCCGACGTCTTCTACCGGGCCGGCCGCCCCGACCAGACGGTCGTGCTCACCGGCGGCACGCGTACCCCGTCCGACGCGCTGGTCGGGCCGGTGGCCCAGGAGGCGGCCGCCCGGATCAACCTGGACCTGCTCTTCCTCGGCGTGCACGGGATGAGCCCGCGCGCCGGGTACACCACGCCGAACCTGTCCGAGGCCGACACCAACCGAGCCCTGGTCGCCGCCGCGCGCCGGCTGGTGGTGCTGGCCGACCACACGAAGTGGGACACCGTAGGCATCGCGACCATCGCCGCGTTAGGCGACGCGCATGTGGTGGTGACCGACGCCGGCCTGGCGTACGAGGCGCGGGCCGAGCTGGGGCTGAGCGTGGACGAGCTGATCATCGCCGAGGTGGGGCCGGCCGACCGGGAGTGGACCCGATGAAGAGGACCTCGATCCAGCTCGCGGACGGCCGCGAGCTGATCTACTTCGACGAGCGGGACGACGCGGTACGGGCCGAGCTCGACCGCCGTGACCTGCCGCCCCCGCCACCCGCCTCGGAGCTGCGGTACGACCCGCTCGTCGACGAGTGGGTGGCGATCGCGACGCACCGGCAGAGCCGTACCTTCCTGCCCCCCTCCGACGAGTGCCCGCTCTGCCCGTCCAGCCCGGAACGCTCCACCGAGATCCCCGCGTACGACTACGACGTCGTCGTCTTCGAGAACCGCTTCCCCTCGTTCAGCCACCGGCCGCCGCCCGAGCCGCTGGCCGACCCGACCCCGCTCCACCCGGTACGGCCCGGGGTCGGGCGCTGCGAGGTGGTCTGCTTCACCCCGGACCACAACGCCTCGTTCGCCTGGCTGCCGCTGGAGCGGGTGCGTACGGTGCTGGCCGCGCTCGCCGACCGTACCGCCGAGCTGTCCGCTCATCCCGAGGTCGAGCAGGTGTTCTGTTTCGAGAACCGGGGGCAGGACATCGGCGTGACCCTCCACCATCCGCACGGGCAGATCTACGGCTACCCGTACGTGACCCCGCGCACCCGTACCATGCTGCGCGCCGCCCACATGTACGCCGACCGGACCGGCCGGGTACTGCTGGGCGACGTGCTCGCGGCCGAGCGGGCGGCACAGGTACGCGTGGTCGCGAGCAACGCGCACTGGACCGCGTACGTGCCGGCGGCGGCGCGCTGGCCGTTCGAGGTGCACGTGGTACCGCACCGGCAGGTGCTCGACCTGTCCGGGCTGACCGACGAGGAGGCGGCCGCCTTCGGCCCGGTGTACCTCGACGTGCTGCGCCGCTTCGACCGACTGTTCGACACGCCGCTGCCGTACATCTCCGCCTGGCACCAGGCTCCCGCGAGGCATCGATACAGGGAGTTGGCGTACCTTCACCTTCAGCTGACCAGCCCGCGCCGGGCGGCGGCCAAGCTGAAGTACCTGGCCGGCTCCGAGTCGGCGATGGGTGCCTTCGTCAACGACGTGCGGCCCGAGCAGGCTGCAAAGATGCTGAGGGAAGTCTCGACATGAAGTTGCTCGTCACGGGAGGTGCCGGCTACATCGGCGCGGTGGTCACCCAGCTCCTGCTGGAGGCGGGGCATGAGGTGACCGTGCTGGACGACCTGTCCACCGGGCACCGGGCCGCCGTACCGGCCGGTGTGTCCTTTGTGGACGGTCGGGTGCACGACGCCGTCGGCGACGTGCTCGACCCGAGCTTCGACGGGGTGCTGCACTTCGCGGCGTTCATCTCCGCCGGGGAGTCGGTGCAGAAGCCGGAGAAGTACTGGGACAACAACCTGGTCGGCTCGCTGCGGCTGCTCGAGGCGATGCGCTCGGCGGGGGTACGCCGGCTGGTGTTCTCGTCCACCGCCAATGTCTACGGCGACCCCGACGAGCTGCCGATCCGGGAGACCGCGGTGACCCGGCCACCCAACCCGTACGCCGCGTCGAAGCTCGCCGTCGACCACGCGCTGCGGGACGAGGCGTACGCCCACGGCCTCGCCGCCGTGTCCCTGCGCTATTTCAACGTGGCCGGCGCGCACCGGGCTGACGTGCGCCGCCCTGCTGGTCCGGCCCAAGTGCCGGCCCACGCCGGCGGCCGGCTGCTCGGCGAGCGGCACGACCCGGAGACCCACCTGATCCCGATCGCGCTCCAGGTGGCCGCCGGGCAGCGGGAGAAGCTCCAGCTCTTCGGCGACGACTACCCGACCCCGGACGGCACGTGCATCCGGGACTACATCCACATCTCCGACCTCGCCGCCGCGCACCTGCTGGCACTGTCCACAATGGAGCCTTCGACGCACCGCATCTTCAACCTCGGCAACGGTACGGGCTTCTCCAACCGCCAGGTCGTCGACGCGGTACGGGAGGTGACCGGGGAGCCGGTGCCGACCGAGATCGCCCCGCGGCGGGACGGCGACCCGGCCACGCTCGTCGCCTCGTCCGACAAGGCTCGTACGGAGCTGGGCTGGGTGCCGACCAAGCCGCGGCCTCACCGACATCATCGCCGACGCCTGGGAGTTCTTCCGTGGCCAGTGAGATGCCAGTCGACGCAGCGGTCTGGGCCGCGCCCGGACGGGTCAACCTGATCGGCGAGCACACCGACTACAACGCCGGCTTCGTCCTGCCGTTCGCGCTGCCGTTGCGCACGTACGTCTCGGCGTCCCTCGTAGACGGTCCACAGTGGACGGTCGGCTCCGAGCAGCAGGACGGTGCGCCGGTCGAGTTCGGGCCGGACGAGCTGCGACCGGGGGGCGTCGAGGGCTGGGGCGGGTACGTCGCCGGGATCGTATGGGCCCTGCGCGAGGCCGGGTACCAGGTCCCCGGTGCCCGCCTGTCCATCCGCTCGGACGTACCGGTCGGCGCCGGCCTGTCCTCCTCGCACGCGCTGGAGTGCGCCGTACTCACCGCACTGTGCGACCTCGGCGGCCTGGACCTGCCGGTCGCCGACCGGCCCCGGCTCGCCCAGCGCGCCGAGAACGAGTACGTGGGCGCGCCGACCGGCATCATGGACCAGACCGCCTCGCTGCTCTGCCGGCCGGGCCACGCGCTGTTCCTGGACTGCCGCTCGCTCGCGGTCGAGCACATCCCGTTCGACCTCGCGGCCGGCCGGCCTCGCGGTGCTCGTCATCGATACCCGCGCCCCGCACCGGCACGCCGACGGCGAGTACGCGGTGCGCCGCCGTACCTGCGAGGAAGCGGCCCGGAGGCTGGGCGTGCCGGCACTGCGCGACGTGACCGACCTGGACGCCGCCCTCGCCGCGCTGCCGGACGAGGTGGGCCGGCGGCGGGTACGGCACGTGGTCACCGAGAACCAGCGGGTGCTCGACACGGTGGCGTTGCTGCGTACCGGCCGGATCGCCGGGACCGGCCCGCTGCTGACGGCGTCACACGCGTCGATGCGCGACGACTACGAGATCACCGTGCCCGAGGTGGACACCGCGGTCGACGCCGCGCTGGACGCGGGAGCCTACGGCGCCCGGATGACCGGCGGGGGCTTCGGCGGCTGCGTACTGGCGCTGATCGACGCGCCGTCCGCGGACGCGGTCACCGACGCGGTCACCAAGGCGTTCGCGGACGCCGGCTTCATTGCCCCGGTCACCTTCCCGGCGGTACCGAGCGCCGGCGCCACCCGCGTCTCCTGACCCGTCACCGGCTGGCCCGGCTCATGCCGCCGACCCGCGAGCTCCCGGCGGTGCTCAGTTGGCCTCGACGATCATTCCCGCGCCGACGGTGCGGTTGGTCGACTCGTCGATGACGATGAACCCGCCGGTGGTCCGGTTGCGCCGGTACGCGTCGGCGAGCAGCGGCACGGTGGTACGCAGCCGGACCCGCCCGATCTCGTTGAGCCGCAGCCCGTCGGCCGACTCGTCGCGGTGCAGGGTGTTCACGTCCAGCCGGTAGTGCAGCTGCCGTACCACCGCGCGGGCGGCCCGCGTGGTGTGCTTGATCGCGTACTTGCCGCCGACCGACATCGGCCGGCTCTCGTCCATCCAGCACACCATCGCCTCGATGTCCTGGGCGACGGACGGCTGGTTGTTCGGGCGGCAGATCAGGTCACCGCGGGACACGTCCAGCTCGTCGGCCAGCCGCACGGTGACCGACATCGGCGGGTACGCCTCCTCGACCGGCCCGTCCGCCGTGTCGATCGCCGGTGATCCGGGTGGTGAACCCGGACGGCAGCACCATCACCTCGTCGCCCGGCTTCAGCACGCCCGAGGCGACCTGCCCGGCGTACCCCCGGTAGTCGGTGACCGTGGGTCGACTGGGGACGGATGACGAACTGCACCGGGAACCGTACGTCGACGAGGTTGCGGTCCGACGCGATGTGCACGTGCTCCAGATGGTGCAGCAGTGACGGGCCCGTCGTACCACGGCATGTCCGCCAAGACCGGGTTGACGATGTTGTCGCCGTGCAGCGCGGAGATCGGGATGACCGTCAGGTCCGGCGCCTCCAGCTTCATGGCGAAGCAGGAGAACTCGTCGGCGATCTGCTCGAAGACCTCCTGCGAGTAGTCCACGAGGTCCATCTTGTTCACGCACAGGACCATGTGCGGTACCCGCAGCAGCGAGCACAGGAACGCGTGCCGCCGGGACTGCTCCACCAGGCCCTTGCGCGCATCGACCAGAATCAACGCCAGGTCGGCGGTCGACGCTCCGGTCACCATGTTGCGGGTGTACTGGATGTGCCCCGGCGTATCGGCGATGATGAACTTCCGCCGGGGCGTGGCGAAGTACCGGTACGCGACGTCGATCGTGATGCCCTGCTCCCGCTCGGCGCGCAGGCCGTCGGTGAGCAGCGCGAGGTTGGTGTACTCGTCGCCGCGCGAGCGGCGCTGGTCGCCTCGACGGCTTCGAGCTGGTCGGCGAAGATCGCCTTGGAGTCGTACAGCAGCCGGCCGATCAGCGTGGACTTGCCGTCGTCGACCGAGCCCGCCGTGGCGAACCGCAGCAGATCCATCGTGCGTCCGGCGTCCATCAGAAGTAGCCTTCCCGCTTGCGGTCCTCCATCGCGGCCTCGGAGACCCGGTCGTCGCCCGCGGGTGGCGCCCCGCTCGGTGATCCGGGTCGCGGCGACCTCGTCGATCACCTTCGTCGATCGTGTCGGCGTCGGACCTGACCGCCGCCGTACACGAGGCGTCGCCCGACCGTGCGGTACCGCACCCGCTCCACGAACGGCTGCTCGCCGGCGCGCGGCGGAAGGTACTCGTTGATCGCGTACAGCATGCCGTCCCGGTCGACCACCTCGCGGTCGTGCGCGTAGTAGATCGCGGGCAGGTCCAGCTTCTCGCGGGCGATGTAGTGCCAGATGTCCAGCTCGGTCCAGTTGGACAGCGGGAAGACCCGGATCGACTCGCCCGGGTGTACCCGGCCGTTGTAGAGCGCCCACAGCTCGGGCCGCTGGTTCTTCGGGTCCCACTGGCCGAACTCGTCGCGGAAGCTGAACACCCGCTCCTTGGCCCGGGCCTTCTCCTCGTCGCGCCGGGCGCCGCCGAACAGCGCGTCGAACCGGTACTTCTCCACGGCGGCGAGCAGCACCGGGGTCTGGATCCGGTTGCGGGTGCCGTCGGGCGCCTCGCGCACCAGCCCGCTCTCGATCGCCTCCGGTACGCGACGCCACGACCAGGTGCACCCCCAGCTCGGCCACCCGCCGGTCGCGGAACTCGAGCACCTCGGGGAAGTTGTGGCCGGTGTCGACGTGCATCACCGGGAACGGGATCCGCGCCGGCGCGAACGCCTTCTCCGCCAGCCGCAGCATCACGATCGAGTCCTTGCCGCCGGAGAAGAGCAGCACCGGCCGCTCGAACTCGGCCACCACCTCGCGCATCACGAAGATGCTCTCCGCTTCGAGGGCATCGAGATGCGAGACGCGGTAGGTCACGGCCTGACTCATGAACAGCAACCTTATCGTGTGAATGCCGTTGGCCCCGGCGCTCTTCCAGCTAGCGGACGCCGGCCAGGGCGACGAGCAGCTTCGGGGCAAGATCCTTGCGGCACACCACGACGTCGGGGAGGAGCGGATCGGCCTTGTTGTATTCAAGTCGCAGATCCGTCGATCCGGCTAGCGTGCAGGCCCGTGGCGGTCGCCACAGCCACCGGCGCGGCCGAGTCCCACTCGTACTGGCCGCCGGCGTGCACGTAGGCGTCGACGTCGCCGGCGACCACCGCCGCGATCTTGGCGCCGGCCGAGCCCATGGGTACCAGCTCGGCGCCCAGCCGCTGCGCCAGCTCGGTCAGGAAGGCCGGCGGCCGGGTCCGGCTCGCCGCCAGGCGCAGCGCGCCGCCCGAGGCGGCCGCGGGGGACATCGGCGGGTATCCGGGCGGGCCGTCGGTGGCGAGCACCCGGCGCTGCGCGGGCAGCGCCACGCGCCGCGGCGGCCAGACCGAAGGGCGCCGAGGAGGTACGCGGACCAGAGCGCGATGTGCACCGCCCAGTCGCTGCGCCCCGGCTCGCCGAACTCCCGGGTGCCGTCCAGCGGGTCGACGATCCACACCCGGTCGGCGGACAGGCGCGCCGGATCGTCCAGTACCCCTTCTTCGGAGAGCACCGCGTCCCCGGGCCGCCAGCGGGCCAGCGTGGTCGTGATCAGGTCGTGTGCACGCTTGTCCCCGGCCGCGCGCAGCGCGTCCGGGTCGACGCGCCCCTGCTCCGCGCGCAGCTCGCGCAGCAGCTCGCCGGCCTGTTCGGCCAGCCAGCGCGCGAACGCGCCGTCGACGGCGGGAGGCATGGGCAGGGCTCCGGAGGCTCGGCACACGGACACCGAACATCCTTACCCAGCCGCAAGTGCCGAAACAACACCGGACCAGCCGGATTCACGCCGCGTGGTACGCGTTCTGCGTCCACTCCAGCCCGCGCGCGATCAGCGCCTCGATCGCGTCCGCCGCCCGGTCGACGAGGAAGTCCAGCTCCTTGCGCTCGGCGGGGGTGAAGTCCGACAGCACGTAGTCGGCGGGGTCCTGGCGTCCCGGCGGCCGCCCGATGCCGAACCGGACCCGCAGGTAGTCCTTGCTGCCCAGGGACTTCGACATCGAGCGCAGCCCGTTGTGGCCCGCCCTCGCCGCCGCCCACCTTGAGCCGCAGCTGCCCGTACGGGATGTCCAGCTCGTCGTGCACCGCGATGATCTGTTCCACCGGCACCTTGTAGAACTGGGCGAGCGCGGCCACCGGCCCGCCGGACAGGTTCATGTACGTCAGCGGCTTCACCAGCACCAGCCGGGGTGCGTCCGTACCGATGCCCAGCCGGCCCTCGGCCACCTCCGCCGACGCCTTGCGGTGCCGGCCGAAGCGCGCGCCGACCCGCCCGGCGAGCAGGTCCGCGACCATGAACCCGACGTTGTGCCGGTTCCTCGGCGTACTCCGCGTCCCGGGTTCCCCAGCCCGACGACCAGCCAGGGCTCGGCCACCTGCACCTCTCATGCCAACGGGGCGGGGCGCACCCGCGCCTCGCCCCGATTGTGCGGTACCTCAGGCCTGGACGGTCTCCGCCTCGGCCGGGGCTTCCGCCGCCTCGGCGGCCTCCGGCACCTCGCCCTCCATCTGCGCCGCGGTCGGCGCGGCGGCCACGACCGCGACCACCAGGTCCGGGTCGGCGGCCAGCTCGACGCCCTCGGGCAGGGCGATGTCGCCGGCGGTGACCTGGCTGCCCGCCTCGAGGCCCTCGATCGAAGCCTCCAGGTTCTCGGGCAGCCGGGTCGCGTCGGCGAGTCACCGACAGCTTGTCCGTGCTCGTGCATGACCAGCGTGTCGCGCGCGGCCTCGCCGATCAGGATCACCGGTACGTCGACGGTGACCTTCTCGCCCCGGCGCACGATCAGCAGGTCCACGTGCTCGAACGTGTCCTTGATCGGGTCCCGCTGGATCGCCTTCGGCAGCGCCAGCGCCCTGGTGCCGTCGGACACCTCGATGTCGAAGACCTGGTTCGTGCCGCCGTGGCGGATCGCCGCGGCGAACTCGCGCGCCGGCAGCGCGATGTGCTTGGGCTTCTCGCCGTGGCCGTACAGCACGGCGGGCACCTTGCCGGCCCGACGGGTACGCCGGGCACCACCCTTGCCGAACTCGGTGCGGGGCTCGGCGCTGATACGGACCTCGGACACGGGAGTACTCCTTCCGTCTAGCTCTGTGCAACAGTCGGCTGCGGTGCTCGCGCGAGGGACTGACGGGGCGCGCGGGGCACAGGCCCGGAGCACCGCGTCGATCACGGCGCCTCGGCCGGCCGTCGCAGCGGCCCGCTGGGCACCCTCGCCGTGGCAACCGCACCAGCCTACCCGAGAGTCGCATCGCCCCGCCCCGGGGGCGGTCCGCCGGCCGAGCTGGGTACTCCACCAGCCGGGCGGGTTAGCTCAAACCGCCGAACAGGGTGGTCACCGAGCCGTCGTCGAAGACCTCGCGGATCGCCCGGGCGATGCAGCGGCGCGATCGACAGTACGCTGATCTTGTCGAGCCGCTTCTCCGGCGTCAGCGGCAGGGTGTTGGTCACCACGACCTCGCTGATCCGGCTGTTCTTCAGCCGCTCGGTCGCCGGGTCGGACAGCATCGCGTGCGTGGCGGCCACGATCACGTCAGCCGCGCCCGACTCGAAGAGGATGTCGGCGGCGCTGGAGATCGTGCCGCCGGTGTCGATCATGTCGTCGACGATCAGGCAGACCCGGCCCTCGACCTCGCCGACCACCCGGTTGGCGACCACCTGGTTGGGCTTCAGCGGGTCGCGGGTCTTGTGGATGAACGCCAACGGGCAGCCGCCCAACCGGTCGGTCCACCGCTCGGCCACCCGGACCCGGCCGGAGTCCGGCGCGACCACCGTCATCGGCCGGCCGGCGTACGCGCTCCTGCACGTACGTCGGCCAGGATGTCCATCGCGAACAGGTGGTCGACTGGCCCGTCGAAGAAGCCCTGGATCTGCGCGGTGTGCAGGTCGACCGTCAGGATCCGGTTGGCGCCGGCCGTCTTCAGCAGGTCGGCGACCAGCCGCGCGGAGATCGGCTCCCGCCCACGGTGCTTCTTGTCCTGCCGGGCGTACGGGTAGAACGGCAGTACCACGGTGATCCGCTTGGCCGATCCGCGCTTGAGCGCGTCCACCATGATCAGGGTCTCCATCAGCCACTGGTTCACCGGTGGGGACATCGACTGCACCACGAACGCGTCGCTACCGCGTACCGACTCGCTGTACCGGACGAAGATCTCGCCGTTGGCGAACTCGTACGCGTCGGTCGGCGTCGGCGGTACGCCGAGCTACCTCGCCGATCTCCTCGGCCAGCTCAGGGAACGCCCGGCCGGAGAAGAGCATCAGGCTCTTCTGGTTCTCGCCAACGATGCTGCCCATCGGCCCGCCGCTCCCCCTGCCGCACGATCACTCGCTTGCAGTATCACCGGTGGCCTGCGATCCGGCACCCTCGACGTCGGTACGTTCCGCATCTCGGGCAGGCACATCACCCGCAGCTGTCGCCTGGTCACGGACCGCCTCCCGAGCGGCCGCGGCGGCTGCCGCCGCGGCGGTACCGGGGCGGTTGCGCTCGACCCAGTCGGGGAGGTTGCGCTGCGGTCCACCGGACACCGAGAGCGCACCGGAAGGGACGTCGCGCCGCACGACCGTACCGGCCGCCGGTGTACGCACCGTCACCGACCTCGACCGGCGCGACGAACATGTTGTCCACACCGATCCGGACGTGTGAGCCGATCACCGTCCGGTTCTTGCCGACCCCGTCGTAGTTCGCCGTCACGGTCGCGGCGCCGATGTTGGTGTGCTCGCCGATCGTGGCGTCCCCGACGTACGACAGGTGCGGGACCTTCGCGCCCGTACCGATCTGGGCGTTCTTGGTCTCCACGAACGTACCGATCTTGCCGTCCGCGCCCAGTACGGTGCCCGCGCGCAGGTACGCGTACGGGCCGACCGAGGCGTTCGGCCCGACCTCGGCCCCGACCCCGTGGGTGCGCACGACGCTGGCGCGCGGGCCGACGTACACGTCGGTCAGGGTGGTGTCCGGCCCGACCAGCGCGCCCTCCGCCACGACCGTCGCCCCGCGCAGCTGGGTGTTCGGCTCGATGACCACGTCCCGGGCGAGCGTGACGGTGACGTCGACCCAGACGGTCGCCGGGTCGACCAGGCTCACCCCGGCGCGCATCCACTCCTCGTTGACCCGGTCCCGCAGCAGCGCCCGCAGCTGGGCCAGCTGGACCCGGTCGTTGGCGCCGAGCGCCTCGTCCGGGTCGGTCGCGTGGTAGGTGGCCACCGGGTGCCCCGCCGCGACGAGCAGCCCGAGCACGTCGGTGAGGTACTCCTCGCCCTGGTCGTTGTCGGTGGACAGCTTGCCGAGGGCGTCGCGCAGCAGGGCGGCGTCGAACGCGTACGCCCCCGCGTTGATCTCCCGGACCAGCCGCTCCTCTGGCGTGGCGTCGCGCTCCTCGACGATGCGGTTCAGGCCGCCGCCGGCGCCGGTGACGATCCGGCCTAACCCGGTCGGGTCGGCTACCTCGGCGGTGAGCAGGGTCGCCGCCGCGCCCTCCGACTCGTGCCGCTCGACCAGCGCGGCGAGGGTCTGCGGGCGGACCAGCGGGAGGTCGCCGTTGAGCACGACGACCGTACCGGCGACCTCGGGCGGCAGCGCGATCCGGACCGCGTGCCCGGTGCCGTGCTGCTGCGCCTGGAGGACCGGCTCGGCGGCCGGGGCGATCCCGGCCAGGTGCGCCTCCACCTGCGCGGCACCGTGACCAATGACGACGAGGGTGCGCTGCGCCCCGAGCGGGGCGGCCGCCGCCAGGACGTGCCCGACCAGGGTCCGGCCGAGCAGCGGGTGCAGCACCTTCGGCAGCGCCGACTTCATCCGCTTGCCCTCGCCAGCGGCCAGGACGATCACGGTACGGGACATCTGCTCCGGCTCCCCTCGGCGGCTCTGCTCGGTGCCGAGGGTCATGGTAGCCACGCCCCTGCGCCCGGCCCGCTGACACCCATCCTCCCCACATCGGGGTGAGGAGGAGCCGGGCGGTGCTCGGTGTGCTCCCGGGAGAGGACTCGAACCCCTACGACGGGGACCAAAACCCCGCGTCCTGCCATTAGACGACCCGGGACGGCGTGCCTGTCCACAGTACCGGCCGGCGCGCGACGGTTTCGGCCCGGCCCGGCGGGTATCGAACTGTTCAGCCGAGGTTGGCGCGCCCGGCCCTAGGAAATCTACGGTTGCGTAAGTTACGGTGACGTAGCCGTAGTTAACGACCCACGAGGTGCCGGATGACCAATGCCCTGCTCGACCAGACCCCGACCGGCCCGGCCGGATCGAAGCCCCTGACCGAGGGCAAGCAGTCGACGGGGATCCTCGTCGCGCTCTGGGCGTTCGTCGTCATCCCGTTCCTGGCGCTGCTCGCCGCCGTACCGGTGGCCTGGGGTGGCTGGCTGCACTGGAGTGACGTGGCGATCGGCGCGGTGCTGTACGTCGTCGCCGGGCTCGGCATCACGGTCGGCTTCCACCGGTACCTGACGCACGGGTCGTTCAAGGCCAAGCGCTGGCTGCGGGTCACCCTCGCGGTCGCCGGCTCGATGGCCGTGCAGGGCGCGGTCATCCAGTGGGTCGCCGACCACCGGCGCCACCACGCGTACTCCGACCTGGAGGGCGACCCGCACTCCCCCTGGCGCTTCGGCACCAGCTTCTGGGCGCTGACCAAGGGCCTGTTCCACGCGCACATGGGCTGGCTGTTCCACCGCGAGCTGTCCAACCGGGCGCGCTTCGCGCCGGACCTGCTGGCGGACAAGGACATCAGCCGGGTGGACAAGCTGTTCCCGCTGCTGACCATCATCTCCATGCTCGCCCCGGCGCTCGCCGGTGGGCTGATCACCTGGTCCTGGCAGGGCGCGCTGAGCGCGTTCTTCTGGGCCGGCCTGGTCCGGGTGTCACTGCTGCACCACGTCACCTGGTCGATCAACTCGATCTGCCACGTCTACGGCGAGCGCCCGTTCGAGCTGCGCGAGGGCGACAAGGCCACCAACTTCTGGCCGCTGGCCATCCTGTCGTTCGGGGAGAGCTGGCACAACCTGCACCACGCCGACCCGACCTGCGCCCGGCACGGGGCCCTGCGCGGCCAGATCGACGCGTCCGCCCGGGTCATCTGGGTCTTCGAGAAGCTTCACTGGGTACGGGACGTGCGCTGGCCCAAGCCCGAACGCATCACCGCGAAGCTGGCAAGATAACCGGTGAGCGACGGTCCGACACCTAAGGTGTCCCGGGTCCGGATGTCCGCGACCCAGCGACGGGAACAGCTCATCACCATCGGCCGGACGCTCTTCGCCGAACGCGGGTTCGACGCGACCTCCGTCGAGGAGGTCGCGTCCCGCGCCAAGGTCTCCAAGCCGGTCGTCTACGAGCACTTCGGCGGCAAGGAGGGCCTGTACGCCGTCGTGGTGGACCGGGAGGTCCGCGCCCTGCTGGACCGGATCACCACGGCGCTGACCGCCGGGCATCCCCGGGAGCTGCTCGAGCAGGCCGCTCTGGCGCTGCTGGACTACATCGAGGCGGAGACCGACGGGTTCCGGGTACTGGTACGGGAGTCCCCGGTGATGTCCGCCACGGGCAGCTTCTCCAGTGTCCTGAACGACATCGCGCACCAGGTGGAGCACATCCTCGGCGCCGAGTTCAAGTCCCGCGACTACGACCCGCGCCTCGCCGAGATGTACGCGCAGGCGCTCGTGGGCATGGTCGCGCTGGCCGGCCGGTGGTGGTTAGAGGTACGCCGGCCACGCAAGGAGACCGTCGCGGTGCACCTGGTCAACCTGGCCTGGAACGGGCTGTCCCACCTGGAGAAGAAGCCCACGCTCGTGGTGCGCCGGCGGTAGCGACTCAGCCGCGCGGCGGTGCGGGGTGGGCCGGCTGCGGTGCCCCGGGCGCGACGTGCCGGTACTGCTCCTCGGTCTGGAGTTCCTCGGTCGTACCGGTGCGCGAGTACAGGCCGGCGGTGAAGAGCACCAGGCCGATCACGAACGAGACCACGCAGGTCGCCACGGTGAAGTTGAGGATGTTGAGGCTGGTCTCCAGCAGGGCGAGCATGAGCATCCCCACCAGCAGGAAAGCCACCCCGCCGACGAGCTCCAGGTAGAAGTCGAGGTTGCGGCCGAGGGCGACGCCGAGCAGCGCGATCACGCCGACCACGATGGACAGGATCGAGAACGCCAGGTTGGTGTGCAGCCCGAGCGCCTGCATCGGCCCGCGCGAGAAGGCGCCGTGCCCGCGGCTCACCACCGCCCCGACGATCCCGAACACGATCACGTACAGGCCGGCGAGGCCGGCGAGGAACCGGTACGTGGGCCGGTACCGGTGGTTCACGGGTAGGTGGAGGAGCATGCCCTCATTGTTCCGCGAAACCGGCCGGTCAACCCTGGTCCGGGCGAAATCAGAGGCGAGGGTACCGAGCCGTACGTCAACCGGGCGAACCCGTGTCGCAGTGACTCAGCTCCCGACATCGAGGTCTGTCCACAACAAGATCGACCTTGGCTCATCCTTGAACCAGGCGTAGGAGTTGATAGCTAGGCGAGGGAGGCACCGCTTAGCCGGTGCCGCGGTTCGGGACGCGAAGGCCGTCAGAAACCGACACTGTGTCGAGGGCACACCGCTAGCGCCTGCCCACGCGTCCAGCGTCGCCCTTCGGGACTCATCAATTGGCCCATCCGTATTGACCACCTCGACGAACCACAGTGCGCCGGCGCCCGGAGCGACGTCGACGATTAACGCGTCCGGAAGCAGTCTCAGCGCGTCAAGATTGAGACCTAGGCTAGTCAGTAGTGCGTGGTCCACGACATTAACTGGCTCGCCAGACTGACTGATGAATAGTACGGATGGTTCAGCGATGAGCAATGCGCTGTGGTGGATGAAGGCGGCGAGGATTTCGCTGCTCTCGCCGGGGAGCAAGGAGCGAGACGCGCCCCCGGGCAGATTCACCCTGACGGCGCTGCCGGCCTTAGCCCGACTTGACCTCGCAAGAGCGCGTGCTCTGCCTATCGGCGATAGGTTCTCCGCTTGCCACTCGCTGATCGCTTCGTCGAGCGCTGTTCCGTGGAGAGCGGGATCAAGTAGCCGGGCAAAACTCGCCGTAAGGGAGTAGCGCGGCACCGATGCCGTGGTCTTGACGGACGGGTCGACCAGCAGCGCCCCGTTCTCCGCCCAACGCTTGAACGTCTCATCGCGTGGACCTTCCCGCGAATTGCCGGCGTACCAACCAATAGTTGACACCTTCCATTCAGCGCAAAGCTTATCGACGGCCGCGCCACTCCGGGACGCAGCCCGGTAGAATGCAACGCGATCAGCCCCGCTCCGCCGGGCAGCGATTCCATCCGACATGCGAACGAAATGGAACGGCCGGATCGGGTTGACGCCATTGATGGCTCCGACATACATCATCACGAAGGCAGCCGTAGCAGCTCCAGGGTTGTCCGTCGCTGGGGAGCCGGTTATCTCCCGTGCGAGAATCTTCTCCAAGCGCTGACGATATGCGTTTCGATCCTGAAGGAGCGAAGGCAGAGCGGGCTCCGCAGGGGTCAACTCGCCCCTCCGTACGCTCGCGTGATGGCCTGCCGAAGGCCAAGGGCGCTTAGGCGCCCCCATCGTCTGAGCGTCTTGGCGTCGGGCAGTGGAAGTGACCCCAACTCGTACGCGGAGACGGCAACACTTCCCGTCAGACAGCGGTAGAGGCGGTCGAATTCAGGCGAGTCAAGCAAGGCGACCAAGATGTGGGTGGTCAGCGGGCTATCGGCGTCATCGCACCTGAGCACGTTGACGTGGTTCTCTACGACTATTCGACCGCCCCATGCGTCGAGTGTCGCCTGGTCCACCTCGGCGGCCACGAGCCGGCGCGGCTGTTCCGGGGCGGTGGTGCGCTGAACCAGCACGGCTGGCTGCTCAAGTGCAAAGATGGTGCGCTGACGGTCATTGGCGAAGCGCAGAAAGCGCTGTGCCCGACGAGCCTCGCTCTGGCGGAGTCGGCCGCCTTCGATATCAGCCGCCCATACGACAGGAGCCGCGCCGTCAACGTGATGGGCCGAGATCTGGTCCTTGTGCCGGTTCCACACCAACGGTCCTGTGCTAACTGACCAGTCGTAGTCTACGAGGCGACCGGACATCGCGGACGCGGCCTTAATCAGCGAGAGGTCCTCTGTTCGGCGCGGCAGCAGCCAAGGACGGCTGCGGTCCACCGGCAAACGGCCAGACCCCACGCCTTTCCTGGCCACCTCGCCTCGATCGATTCCTAGCTGCTCACAGCGTACGGCAGCGCCGCCTTTGCTACCGGTCACCATTGTCGCGAGGACCGTCTCCTGTAACACCGTCGTCGCAAAGACGCCAGACCGATCTCCGACGAAGCCGACGTCCGTCAGCGGGGCCTTGTGCGCCAGCACATCCCGCAGCCGCTGAAAGTAAGCCCCGCCCAACCATCCGGCGGGAACGAGTGCGGTAAGGACCCCACCCGTCTCGGGCAACTGTTCAACAGCGGAAGCCAGGAACAACGCATACCTGTTCGCATGGCCATGCAGCACATGCTCCCATCGCTCACGCTCTATCGGGGTGAGCCTGATACGGCCGTACGGTGGATTCATTATCACAGCGTGCGGTGCGACGTCTGGAGGGGCCACCAGTCCGTCACCGGCCTTGATGAGGCCGGGCAGAGCCTCGACGCCTGCCCGCGCGGGTCCTCACCCACACCCGCAGCAACTCTGCCGCCAACAGCACACTGCCCAACCAGGCCGCGCTCACGTCGGTGTCACGTCCCGCCACTGCCCTACTGACCGCGTTAACCGCGATCTCTGGCCGCGCCTCTGAGTTCTCGGCGAGCCAGGCGCGGAGAGCCGGAAGGAGCAGCGAACCGGCTCCGGCAGCGGGATCGTAGACAAGGCCATGGATCCGCCCTCCTGCGGCACGCAGCGTCTGCTGCCACATCAGGACGGCCAGTGCCGACGGCGTGTAATGCCGACCGTGATCGGAGCGGGTCCTCGCGTCGAGGGCAGCGACATAGGCGTTGGCAAGCTCCTCGGCAGGGCGGTCGAGCAGATCCTCACGGGCTGCCGCGCCATCGAGCAGGATGGGCGGTACGGGCGGACAGGCTTCGACGTCGAGGAATACATCAGCATCACGTAGGCCCCACTCGGCAGCTCGGCGTTCCCACCAGCGAGGTACGGCGGCCAGCACCGCGAGTGCTTCGTCCGGCAGGTCGGCTGTCGTGGCACTGCCACCGAGATCAACACGTGGTGCCCGGTTGACCCGAGCAAGGACCGCCGTCACGACTCCCACCCTCCCGCCGTCAGAGTCTGTCCCGGCGAGTCAACCAGATGACGACGGAACCGGGGAGCCGACTCGCCGATCCAGTCGCACACTTGTCCTATTACATCTGCCTTCCCATTACGCGAAGACACGCCCGATGTCAGGCCCTGGCGTGCTTGACGGAGCCGGGGCGGGCGCTGCGACCGTACAGGCCGGCGGCGAAGACCACGGTACCGAGGATGAAAGAGACGATGCAGGTGCTCATCGAGAAGCCGAGGAAGTTGACGTCGGTACGGAGCAGGCCGAGCATCGCCATGCCGACGACCATGAAGACGATCCCGCCGACGATGTTGACGAACGCGTCGAGGTTGCGCCCGATGACCGCGCTCACCAGGATGACCGCCCCGCCGACGATGGACAGCAGCGCGAAGGCGAGGTTGGTACGCAGCCCGAGCGCGAGCGGCAGGTTGGTCTGCGCGAACAGCGCGGTATCCCGGGTCTGCGTGAAGCCGACGATCCCGAAGACCAGCGTGTACGCGCCGGCCACCGCGGCCAGTACCCGGTACAGCGGGCGCAGCGGGTGGTTGACGGGCAGGTGGGACATCGGGCACCCCTCTGGTGTCGGCGATCTTCGGTTCGGCGGGATTCTCGCCGATCCACCTGGGTGGCGCCGTACCCGGGTCAGCCGTCTGTGACCTGGTCCGCAAGAACGAGCCAGGCGTCCTCGGTGTCCGCCTTCTCGGCCTGTACGGCGCGCAGCTCGGTGTCGAGCGCGGTCACCTTCTCGTAGTCCGTCGCGTGTACCGCCAGTTGCTCGTGCAGCCGCGCCTCACGCTCGGCGAGCCTGCCGACCTGGCGCTCCAGCCGGGCCAGCTCCTTCTTCGCGTTCCGCAGCTCGGCGGCGGGCGGCGCCGCCGCCTTCGCCGGCACCGAAGGCGCCGGGGACGCGGGGGACGCGGGGTCCGACATGAGGGAAAGATAATCGTCGATGCCGCCGGGTAGGTGCGTCAGCTTGCCGTCGCCGAGCATCCCGTACACGGTGTCGGTCACCCGCTCGACCAGGTACCGGTCGTGGCTCGCCACGACGAGCGTGCCCGGCCAGGAGTCGAGCAGGTCCTCCAGCGCCGCGAGGGTATCGGTGTCCAGGTCGTTGGTCGGCTCGTCGAGCAGCAGCACGTTGGGCTCGGTGGCGAGCAGCCGGAGCAGCTGGAGCCGGCGCCGCTCCCCGCCCGACAGGTCCGGTACGGGTGTCCACAGTCGACGGTCGGTGAACCCGAACACCTCGGCGAGCTGAGCCGCGCTCAGCTCACGGCCACCAAGCACGACCCGGCGCGCGACCTCCTCGACCGCTTCGAGCAGGCGCAGGTCAGCAGGGAGCTCGGCGAGCTCCTGGGACAGGAACGCGGACCGGACCGTCGAGCCGATCGTCAAGGTGCCGGCCACCGGCGGGACGACACCGGCGAGCAGGCGCAGCAGGGTGGACTTGCCGGCACCGTTCGCGCCCACGATGGCGAGCCGGTCGCCGGGGCCGACCTGCCACGTCACGTCATCGAGCAACACCTTGGGGCCGGTTGCGCCGGACGTCCCTGGTTGGGCCGCCGCCACCCGTGCGGCCGGTTCGGCCTGACGTCCCTGGTTGGCCGGCGTTCCGACGCGCGACGCCGGCCGGCAGTTAGGGTGATTTCGGTGAGGTGGTAGACCTGCTTGCCGAGGCGGGCGGTGGCCAGGCGGGCCAGCGCGACCGAGTCGCGGGGCGGCGGTACGTCGGCGATCAGCGCGTTGGCCGCCTCGATGCGGAACTTCGGCTTGCTGGTACGGGCCGGTGGCCCCCGGCGCAGCCAGGCGATCTCCTTGCGCAGCACGTTCTGCCGGCGCGCCTCGGTGGCCGCCTCGACCCGAGCGCGCTCGGCCCGGGCGAGCACCCACGCGGCGTACCCGCCCTCGTGGGCGCGGACCGTACGGTCGGCCACCTCCCACGTACCGGAGCACACCGCGTCGAGGAACCACCGGTCGTGGGTGACGACGACCAGCGCGCCCCGGCGACCTTGAAGATACCCGGCGAGCCAGGCGACCCCGGCGACGTCGAGGTGGTTCGTGGGCTCGTCGAGGACGAGAAGGTGGGAGTCCCGGACGAGCAGGGCGGCGAGCGCGACCCGGCGCCGCTCGCCCCCCGACATCGGCCCGACCGGCTGGTCCAGCCCGAGCCCGGGCAGGCCGAGCCCGGACAGGACGGTACGGATGCCGGCGTCCCCGGCCCACTCGTGCTCCGCGCCGAACGCGGCGGGCAGCCAGGCGTCGCCGAGCACCACGTCCCGTACGGTCGCGGTCGGTACGAGGTCGAGCGCCTGGGGCAGGGCCAGCACCCGCAGGTCGCGCCGGTGCGTGACGCGCCCGCTGTCCGGCTCCTCCTGCTTGGTGACCAGGCGCAGCAGCGTGGACTTGCCGGCGCCGTTCCGCCCGACGACGCCGATGCGGTCGCCGTCCTCGATGCCGGCGGAGACCTCGGTGAGCAGCGCGCCCACGCCGCCGTACCCCTTGGACGCGCGGTCCAGGTTGACGATGTTCGCCACTCAGACCACCCGGGCGCCGGGTACCGGCCCGGTGGCCACGAGTGCGGTACGGCACGTGTCGCTCTCCGCCAGCTCGGTCGCCAGTGCGGTCGCGTGCCCGGCGTCGCGGGCGAGGAACACGCACGTGGGGCCGGAGCCGGAGACCAGTGCGGCCAGCGCACCGGCCTTCGTACCGGCGGCCAGGGTGGCGGACAGCGCGGGGCGCAGGGACACGGCCGGGGCCTGGAGATCGTTGCCCAGCAGCGCCGCGAGTGCCGCCGGGTCCCGCTGGCGCAGCGCGGCGAGCAGGTCGTCGGGCGGGCCGAGCGGCGCCTCGGTACGGCCCTCCGCACGCAGCCGGTCCAGCTCGGCGTACACAGCAGGGGTGGACAGGCCGCCGTCGGCCACCGCGACCGCCCAGTGCCAAGAGTGCGAGCGGGCGAGCACCGGGCTGACCGCCTCGCCCCGGCCGGTGCCCAGGGCCGTACCGCCGTAGACGAGGAACGGGACGTCCGAGCCGACCGTGGCGGCGACCCGCGCGAGGTCGTCGCGCGACAGGCCGGTACCCCACAGGGCGTCGCAGGCCACCAGCGCCGCGGCCGCGTCCGCGCTGCCGCCCGCCAGTCCTCCGGCGATCGGGATCTGCTTGCGCAGGTGCAGCCGGGCCCGCGCGGGCACGTCGGCTTCGGCGGCGAGCGCGCGGGCGGCCCGTACCACCAGGTTGGTCTCGTCGAGCGGGAGCACTCCCGCGCCCTCGCCCTCCATCGTGAGGGTGAGCTGGTCGCCGCGCCGGGCGGTCACCTCGTCGAAGACGGAGATGGCGTGATAGACGGTGGTCAGCTCGTGGTAGCCGTCAGGGCGCAGCGGCCCGACCGCGAGGTGCAGGTTGACCTTGGCCGGCACGCGGACCCGGACCGGTCCGGAGGCGCCCAGCCGGGGCCGGCCGTCCTCATACAGTGCCTCGGTCATGCGCCGACCCGCAAGCTCTCGTCGATACTCATGCGCCGACCCGCAAGCTCTCGTCGATACTCATGCGCCGACCCGCAAGCTCTCGTCGATACTCATGCGCCGACCCGCAAGCTCTCGTCGTGTAGTCATAATGTCTCCCGCGCCGCCGCAACGGATGCGAACTGCTCTATGGTGAGCGCCTCGCCGCGGGCGCCGGGGTCCACCCCCGCCTTGGCGAGAATAGCCGCCGCCGCGTCCGGCCCGCCGGCCCAACCTGCCAGCGCCGCCCGCAGCGTCTTGCGCCGCTGGGCGAAGGCCGCGTCGATCACCGCGAAGACCGCGTCCCGGTCGAGGTCCGCGGGCGGCCGCCGGGTCGCGAAGGCGACCAGCCCCGACTCCACGTTGGGTACGGGCCAGAAGACGTTCGGCGGCACCCGGCCCGCCTGCCGGGCACTCGCGTACCAGGCGAGCTTGGCGCTCGGCACCCCGTAGACCTTCGAGCCCGGGCCGGCCGTGAGCCGGTCGGCCACCTCCTTCTGCACCATGACGAGCCCGTGCCGCAGCGTCGGTACGGTCGCCAGCAGGTGCAGCACGACCGGTACGGCGACGTTGTACGGCAGGTTCGCCACCAGTGCGGTGGCCCCGGGCAGCTCGTCGGCCCGTACCCGCAGCGCGTCGCGGTGCAGCACGGTCAGCCTGTCCGCGTGCTCGGGGGCCTTGGCACGGGCGGTCTGCGGCAACTGGGCCGCGAGAGCCGCGTCGACCTCGACCGCGTACAGGTGGGCCACGTCGGGCAGCAGCGCCAGGGTCAGCGAGCCGAGCCCCGGCCCGACCTCGACCACGACGTCGTCCGGGCCGAGGTGGGCCGCCCGGGCGATGCGGCGCACCGTGTTCGCGTCGTGCACGAAGTTCTGGCCCAGGCTCTTGGTCGGCGTGACGTGCAGCCGCGCCGCCAGGTCCCGGATCTCGGCCGGTCCTAGAAGGGTCACCCCCATACCCGCCAGTTCGCCTGGCCGCGCGCCCCGATGCGCTGCCCGCCGCCCCGATCCGCGCCCCGACTACGTCGGCGCGTCTCGGGACCCCGGACACCGCGGCGCCCAGACAGGCTCACCCCCATGCCCCGAAGACCCGCTCGCCGGTCGCCGAGATCGCGGCGCACAGCTCGTCCAGGTCGACCTCCTTGGCGGCGGCCAGGGCCCGTACGGTCAGCGGGATCAGGTACGAGGCGTTGGGCCGGCCCCGGTACGGCATCGGGGTGAGGTAGGGCGCGTCGGTCTCGACGAGGATCTGGTCGAGCGGGGTCACCCGGGCCGCGTCGCGCAGCTGCGGGGCGTTCTTGAAGGTGACCGTACCGGCGAAGGAGAGCACGTACCCCCGCTTGACGCACTCCACCGCGAAGCTCTCGTCGCCGGAGAAACAGTGCAGCACCACGGCGTCCGGCGCGCCCTCTTCGTCGAGGACCCGCAGCACGTCGGCGTGCGCGTCGCGGTCGTGGATGACCAGCGCCTTTCCGGTGTCCTTGGCGAGCTGGACGTGCGCCCGGAAGCTGTGCTCCTGCGCGGCCCGGCCGGCCCCGCCGGTGCGGAACGTGTCCAGGCCGGTCTCGCCGATGCCGCGTACCCGGTCCTGCCGCGCCAGCTTCTCGATGACCCGCAGCGCCCCGTCGAGGTCGGGTAGGCGGGGCGCCTCGTTGGGGTGCAGCGCGACCGTCGCGAGGACGGCCGGTTCCCGCTCGGCGAGTGCAGCGCCCCAGCGCGACGAGTCCACGTCCACCCCGACCTGGACCAGCCGGTCCACTCCCACGGCACGGGCCGCCGCGATCCCGGCGGCCGGGTCTCCGCCAACGAGGTCGAGGTGGGTGTGCGAGTCGAGGACCGGTACGGCCAGCGGCTCGGGCGGCGGAGGCTCTTCGCGGAGGGTCTCACCAGGTCGAGTGCGGTCAGGCTGTCTCATCGCCTACCAGCATGCCAGATCGCGGGCGACCACCCTCGGTGTCGGCTTCCGTACCGCCCGACAACCTCATCCGTTCCGAGCGATGCGACAATCGCAGTCTGTCGATATCCCGACGCGCGGCGAACTAGTACGGGGGGTCCGGCGTCTGTCTCACATGACGTCGACAAGGGGGAGCGACACATGTGTGGACTCGCGGGGTACGTCGGGATCAGCGCCAGCTACGGGCGGGGGGTGCTGCAGCGGATGGCCGCCGTACAGGAGCATCGGGGCCCGGACGGGGAGGGCTTCTTCGTCTCCGGCCTCACCGGGCTGGCCCACCGGCGGCTCGCCGTACTGGACCGGCCGGGCGGGGCGCAGCCGATGACGTCACCGGACGGGCGGTACGTGCTCGCCTACAACGGCGAGATCTACAACTACCGGGAGCTGCGCACCGAGTTGGCCGCCCTGGGGCGCACCTTCGCCAGCGCCGGCGACACCGAGGTCGTCCTGGCCGCGTGGGAGCGCTGGGGTCCGGCCGCGTTCGACCGGTTCGACGGGATGTTCGCGGTCGCGATCGCGGACACGGTCACCGGTGAGGTGGTGCTGGCCCGCGACCAGTTCGGCATCAAGCCGCTGTACGTCGCCGAGGACGGGGACGGCCGGGTGGCGTTCGGGAGCGAGCTCCGGCCGGTGCTCGCGGCCGGGATCGTGCCGCGGGTACCGGACGACCGGACGATCTACCGGTACCTGCGGTTCCGGGTGCACGACGACACCGAGCACACGTTCTTCGCGGGGGTCACCCGGTTGCTGCCGGGCCAGCTCGCGGTCATCTCACCCAACGGGGAGGTGAGCCGCTCAACATATACATCGCTCTATGCCTCTCTCCGGGAGCTGGCCGCTTCGCCGCACTCCTACCAACCGGCCGGGTTCGCCGCCGGGCTGCAGGCCGCGATCCGCTCGCGGCTGGTGAGCGACGTTCCGGTGGGTACGGCGCTGTCCGGCGGGCTGGACTCGTCCACGATCGTGATGTCGATCAACGCCGCGCTGTCCGCCTCGGACGAGGCGGCCACCGCCGTCGGTGCCCAGCAGCACACGTTCTCGGCCGTCTTCCCCGGCCAGCCCAACGACGAGGAGCGGTACGTCGACGCCGTGGCGCAGCGCTGCGACCGGCTGGTCGTGCACAAGGTACGGCCGAACCCGGACCGGTTCCTGGTTGACCTGCTGGACTTCGTCCGTACCCAGGAGGAGCCGGTGATCTCCACCGGCCCGTACGCGCAGTTCTGCGTCATGCGGGAGGCCAGCCGGTACGTGACGGTGATGCTGGACGGGCAGGGTGCCGACGAGATGCTGGCCGGGTACCTGCCGTACTACCTCGTGCACCTGCGGCAGGTACGGCGGCGCCACGGCGTCCCGGCCCTGCTGGCCGAGCTGGCCCGCAGCCGGGACGTGCTGTGGCGGCTGGGCCGGCACCGCCTGCGCGACCTCCTGCGACGGCGCCGGTCGATCCCGGTCACCCAGCTTCTGGCGCCGGCCTTCGCGTCGACGCATTCGGGGGAACGGCTGGCCGTGGTGCGCGACGATCTCAAGGCGCGGCTGGAGGACGACCTGTTCCGGCACAGCCTGCCGGCGCTGCTGCGGTACGAGGACCGCAACTCGATGCGCTTCTCCGTCGAGGGCCGGGTGCCGTTCCTCGACGCCGGCCTGCTGCGCACGTTGTGGGCGCAGGACGAGACCGCGATCCTGCACCGGAGCTGGAACAAGCGGGCGCTGCGGGACGCGACGGCGGACCTGCTGCCGCCGCTGGTACACCGGCGCCGCAACAAGATCGGCTTTACCACGCCGGAAGACTCGTGGTTCCAGCGCATCAAGAACGACGTACACCTGATCTTCGCCTCGGAGTCGTTCGGTGCGCGCCCGTACTTCGACCAGCCGGCCGTGCTCGCCGCGTTCTCCGCGTACCTGTCGGGGAAGGTGAGCCCGGACACCATGACGTTCTGGCGGATGCTCAACGTCGAGCTGTGGCTGCGCGAGTTCATCGACCGCGAGCCGGTGCCGCCGCTCGAGGCGGGGGCGTCGACCGAGGACGTGGATCCCGGGGTACACCCGCAGGCGCCACCGAAGAGCGACTACGTCGCGAACGAAGGCAAGGAACTGCTGCTGGCCTTGGACGACGCGACCGGCGGCACGACCGGCGGCGCATCCGGCGCGCCGGCTGGCGGGTGGGCGCGGTTCCCGCTGCGGGTGGACCTCGTGGCGCCCGGCGACGACGTGCCCGCGCTGGCGGCCGCCGCGGTCACCCGCTTCTTCGCCGGCCTGCCCGACGCGCCGGCCGAGGTCGCGTCGCTCGCGGTCGACCGCGCCTGGTACTTCTACGTCAGCGAGAAGGTGGTCGCGGTCGCCCAGGGTCGGATCTTCTTCACCTCGGACATCCACCCGGGTGGATGGGCTCGGCTGCTGTCGCGGTACGTGCGCCGCACCCCGTACGGGATCGGCCTCGGGCACCCCACCACGATGCAGCTCGCCATCGACGAGGTCGGGCTCCCCCGGATCCTGCTGGCCTCCGCCGCCGGGGTCGCCGGAAAGGCGCTCGGGCAGCGAGGACTGTTCTATCGCGTCGCCGGTTCGGCGGTACGGGCGATCGACGGCCCCACCGAGTACTCCGCCTACCCGGCCAACGTCTCGGCGAAGCTGGCGCCCGCCGACCCGTACGGGGTGTCCCGCCGGATCTCCGCCGCGATACGGGAGGCGCTGCCCGAACCGGTGGTGGCCCGGTTCGGCGGTACGGTCGTCATCGACGCCAACGACCTCGGGCGCAACATCCTCGGCCACGACACGGACCTGACCGAACCGGTGCTGGAGGACGCGTTCGCCGACAACCCGCTCGGCCAGGCCCGGGAGCAGACACCGTTCGCCGTGGTCGCTGCTCAGCGATCTCAGACCGGATGCGAAACAACGTTCACATCACGTTAACCACCGATGCCTGCGCTGCCTCTATGTTCGGGATCGTGACGCAGATGGGCCTGGTGACGACCGACGCCTCGACGGACGCTGCCTCGGTGACCGCCACCCGGTTACGGGTGGCGTTCGACGGGGCGACCTACTCCGCCGAGCCCGTCGCGAAGGGCGCGGCCTACGAGCTGTTCGCCACCGAGCCCGGGCCGGGCTTCCTGCGCAACCCCCGACCGGGCGCCCGCATGCCGTACCGCAGCTTCGTGCCGGCCACCGACGTCGTGGTGGTCGAAGGGATGGCGCCGGTGCCGCTGGACCAGCCGTTGCAGGTCCCGCTGAGCCGGGCGATCAGCTGGACATCCGTACACCGGCTCAGCCAGACGCCGTACGCGGCCGCGAGCGACACGCTGGCCACCATCCGGTCCAGCGCACGCGTCCGCCGGGGTACCCGGATGGTGAAGGTGCTCTCGGCCGGGCAGCTCGCCGGCTACCTGCACGGCTGGCTTCCGCAGGGGTTCTGCTACCGGGAGTACGACGTCGCCCACCTGCGTACCCCTGCCGAGCTGGCGATCCTGCGCAGTGATGGCGAGGACGGCGTCCCCGGTACCGACGATGTGATCTTCGTCCTGCGCTGGCGCGCGGTCGACCCGGCCGACTACGAGGTGCCGTGCGGCGCCGACTTCGAGGGGCTGGTGCGGATGCCGCCCCGCGACCGGATCGGGCCCGCCGTGCTCGGCACCGGCTTCGCACCGTCCGGCCAGCACCTGATCCCCGAGTTCGTCACGGCGCACCTCGGCGACCTCCCGCTGCCGGCGCTCGCCGAGCTGGTCGCGTACACCGCCGACGGCACCGAGGTCGTGCTCTACACCTACGCGCCGGAGCAGCGGGCGTGGACGCGGATGGTCGGGCCGCAGTGGCGGCACCTGTTCAACTACGTCCCCGGTGTCCCCCCCGACCAGGAGTACTTCCCCGCTCCGCCCACGCCCACCCGGCTCATCGGCTGGCTGCGCGGGCAGGAGTACGAGGCGCTGGCCGACCCGCCCGACGAGTTCCGGGTGCTCGCGAAGACGCGGGCGGCCCGGTACCCGGTCGAGTCCCTGGCCCGGCGCACGCCGTACGTCCGCTGGCGCGGCGCCGCCTGCATCGTGATCCGCGACGAGAACGTGTGGCTGCGGGTCCGGCTGGTCCGCCCGGACGCCGAGAGCGTCGCGCGGCTGGGCGCCACCTGCCTGGAGCGCGGCATCTTCGAGACCTGGGCACCGACGGCCGAAGCAGGCCCGCAGCGCAGCCTCGACGTTCCGTACGACCTCGGCGAGGCCCTGTCCGCCGCCAGCGCCGCCGCCGCCTGACGATCGGCTGGCTCCGCATGCGGCCCGGTTCGGCCGAGTGGCACGGGCCGTCACTATCCGGTTCGACTCCGGCATCCGCTGAGCACCCGGCATCCGCTGAGCACCGCGTCCCGTCCCACCGTGCCGGTGCCTAACCGCCCAGGCGGGCCAGCTCTTCGTCCACAATGGACGGATCGAGCTTCTTGAACACCGGGGTCGGCGGCTCGAGCTTGCGCCCGGCCTCGACCGGTACGGACACCCAGCGCGCGCCGGCGGTGTAGTCCCCGGTCAGCACCGGGTACGCCGGCCCGCCGTCCAGGTCGTCGACCTCCACGATCGAGGGCATCGGCGCGTGTACGCCCGTGCCCGCCCAGCAGCTCGTGGATCCGCTGCGCGGAGTGCGGCAGGAACGGGGTGAGCAGCGTGTTGCAGTCGCTCACGACCTGGAGCGCGACATGGAGAATAGTGCCCATGCGCGCTCTGCCGTCCGAACTGACGGCGTCCTTGAGCTTCCACGGCGCCTGTTCCGACAGGTACTTGTTGGCCTCGCCGACCACCCGCATCGCCTCGCCGATGGCCTGCTTCTGCCGGTGCCGCTCGATCAGGCCGCCCACCGTGCCGAACGCCGCCTTCGCGGAGTCGAGCAGCGCCTGGTCGGCGGAGGTCAGCGAGACGGCCGCCGGCACCGCACCGAAGTTCTTCGCGGCCATCGAGACCGACCGGTTGACCAGGTTGCCCCAGCCGGCCACCAGCTCGTCGTTGTTGCGCCGGAGGAACTCGGCCCAGGTGAAGTCGGTGTCGGTGGTCTCCGGGCCGGCGACCGCGATGAAGTACCGCAGCGCGTCGGCGTCGTACCGGGAAAGGAAGTCACCTACGTAGATGACGACCGAGCGCGACGAGGAGAACTTCCTGCCCTCCATGGTCAGGAACTCGCTCGACACCACCTCGGTCGGGAGCGCCAGCTCGCCGTACCCGCCGGGGGTGCCGTCGCGGGAGCCCTCCCCGTTGTAGGCGAGCAGCTCGGCGGGCCAGATCTGGGAGTGGAAGGTGATGTTGTCCTTGCCCATGAAGTAGTACGACCGGGCGTCGGCGGCCGCCGCGCTCCACCAGCGCCGCCAGGCGGACGGGTCGCCGGAGCGCCGGGCCCACTCGATGGCCGCGGACAGGTACCCGATGACCGCGTCGAACCACACGTACAGCCGCTTGTTCGGGTTGTCCTCCCAGCCGGGCAGCGGGACCGGGATGCCCCAGTCGATGTCCCGGGTCATCGCCCGTGGCCGGATGTCGTCGAGGAGGTTCAGCGAGAACTTGAGGACGTTGGGCCGCCAGTCGGTCCGGGTCTTCAGCCACTGCGCGAGCGCGTCGGCGAGGGCCGGCAGGTCCAGGAAGAAGTGCTCGGTCTCGATGAACTTCGGCGTCTCCCCGTTGATCCGGGACCGCGGGTTGATGAGGTCGGTCGGGTCGAGCTGGTTGCCGCAGTTGTCGCACTGGTCGCCGCGCGCCTCGCCGTACCCGCAGATCGGGCAGGTGCCCTCGATGTACCGGTCGGGCAGGGTACGGCCGGTGGACGGGGAGATCGCGCCGTGCGTGGTCTCCTTGATCATGTACCCGTTGTCGTAGACCGTCCTGAACAGCTCCTGCGCCACGGTGTAGTGGTTGCGCGTGGTCGTCCGGGTGAACAGGTCGTAGGACAGCCCGAGCGCGTGCAGGTCCTCGACGATCAACCGGTTGTACCGGTCGGCCAGCTCGCGCGGGGTGACGCCCTCCTTCTCCGCCTGGACCAGGATCGGCGTTCCGTGCTCGTCGGTCCCCGAGATCATGAGCACGTCGTGCCCGGCCATCCGCATGTACCGGCTGAACACGTCGGAGGGCACCCCGAAGCCGGAGACATGGCCGATGTGGCGCGGGCCGTTGGCGTAAGGCCAGGCGACCGCGGCGAGAACGTGACTCATGGTGAACCAGAGTACTGACCCCACCCCTCCGACACGCGACCGAGTTACCGGGCACCGGCCGCCGGGCGGTGTCCAATTGCTCCTGTGACGGCCTCGGTTGACGACGAGCCCCAGGGCGACCGGTCCGGTCCCGGGCCGGTACCGGCCCGGCCCTGGTCGGCGCCCGGTCCGGACGCCCGGTGGTGGCAGGGGCACGTACCGGACACCGTCGAGGCGTTGACCGGTGTCCCGGACCGCCCGGTACCGCCACGCCGGCCGTCGCCGACCCGCCGGCCGCGCGCTCCCCGCAGGCCGCCGGAACTCGCGGCCGCGCCGGCCATCGAAGCACCGGCCGCGCCGGCCATCGAAACATTACCCGCGCTGGCCATCGAAGCGCCGAAGCCGGAGCCCGCGACGGCCCCGGCAGAGGTCGCGACGGGGTGGCGGGCCACCCCGTCGCGCGCCGCCCGGCCCGCGCGCCCGATCCGAAAGCCTCAGCGGGTACGCCGATCCCGCGCCACCCGCCATCCGCTCCTCGGGCTCGCCGCACTGCTCCTGCTCGGGCTGCTGGCCACGTTCTTCGCCTGGTCGAGCGCCGAGCCACTCTCGTTGTCCCTCGGCCACGGCACCTCGGGTACGGCCACGGTCGCCGACTGCCGGGTACGCGGTATCGAGCACCGGTGCGCCGACTTCGCGGCCAGGGACGGCAGCTTCCTCGCCGAGCGGGTGGCGCTGCTCGGCACCGGCCCGCTCCGGCCGGGCGCGACCGTACCGGCCCGGATGGTGTCGGCCACCGGTACGGCCGCGTACGCGGACAGCCCGCTGCCCCGCTGGGTACCCGACCTGCTCGGGGTGCTCCTGTGCGGGCTCGGCATCGCCTGGCTCACCGGCGCGTACCGGCTGCCCGGTCTCCCGGCCCGGATCGCCGCGGTCGCCCTGAGCCTGGCCGGCCCCGTCGCGCTCACGGGCGGAATCCTGGCCGCCGTTTGGTGACGCCGGCCCGCTTCCCGGCCGGACCGGCGGGCCTGCGGGACACACCGTGTATCGGCCGTTCAGATACCGTCGCCACGCCCTTTCGGATTCACGTCAGTCGGGTACGTGACGTCGGCAGATGTTGGCAGATGCGATAAGTTGCCGCCCGATTACGCTTCGTTTCTTCCGCGTTTCCAGTGATGCTGACAAAAGGTATTTCATCGTCTCGCGGATCCGCGAAAGCTGCATGACCGGAGAACTCCGGCGCGACGATTGCCGGCATGTTACGGGTCATGGCCTTCTGCACTTCGAGCCTCGAACTGGCCACCAACTTCCACCATTTTCGAAACGCCGGCGACATGAATGGTTTATTGAATGTTGAGTATTCAGCAAAGTTCGACAGGCACGCGCCGAATAGCCTACGTTCGCTCGGGAACGCGGGATCCCAAGCTACTGATCAGTCGTGGGATGGGGAGACACATGGAGCGCATTTACATCATCGGCGCCGGCGTGGTAGGTAAGGCGACCGGACAGGGCTTCGCCGGCATGGGGCATTCCGTCACCTTGGTGGACGTGGTCCCCGAGCGGGTGGACACACTCCGTGCCGAGGGACTCGACGCACAGATCGGGCTGGATCTCCGCGGCGAGTCGGAGGCGTACATTTTCCTGACGTTGCCGACGCCGCACGTCGGAAAGGCGTATGACCTGTCCGCGTTCGAGCAGGGCGTCAAGGACGTCGGCGCGGCGCTGGCCGACGCGGACGCGGTGCACACCGTGGTGGTGCGGTCGACGGTACCCCCGCTGACCACGGAGGACCTGGTCAAGCCGCTGCTGGAGGCCGCCTCCGGAAAGCGCGAGGGGGTCGGCTTCTGCCTCGCGAACAACCCCGAGTTCCTCCGCGCGGCGTCGGCGGCGGACGACTTCCGGTGGCCGTGGATGACCGTGATCGGCGCCCGCAACAAGCGGGTACAGGAGCGGCTCACCCGTCTGCTCGCGCCGTTCGGCGGTGAACTGCGGGTGTATGACAACCCAACCACCACCGAGACGATCAAGTGCGCGCACAACATTTTCAACGCGACGAAGATTAGCTTCTGGAACGAGATGTGGCAGGTCTGCCAGACGCTCGGCATCAACCACGACGACGTGTCCACGACCGTGGCCCGGTCGGCCGAGGCATCCTACAACCCGCTGTACGGGATTCGCGGCGGCGCGCCGTACGGCGGCGTCTGCCTGCCGAAGGACACGAATGGCTTCCTCGGTTTCGCGGCCGGCCTCGACATGACGCTGCCGTTGCTTTCCGCGGTCGTCCAGGTAAATGAGGACATGGCGGACCTGGTGGCTCAGGAGCTCAACGACTGGGAGAGCGTCAAGCCGAGCGTTCCGGCCGCCGAGACCGCCCCGGCCGAGGAGCCGGCCGACGAGCTCGTCGAGGACGGCGCGGTTCACCGGCCCAGCGCCGCCTGACTGTCGGCCTGAATTCCAGACCGCGAATCGGAGACGTTCGTGCGCCTCTACGTCCACGTGTTGACCGACTGGCTCTATTTCCTGCCACTCGGACTGTTGGGAATGGTGCGTTGGGTCAGCTGGCTGATCCGGCGCATCCCCGCCTCCCTGTACCGGCCGGTCCACAACAGCCACCGCGAGCCCGTCAGCGTGGTGGTGCCGGTGTACCAGGAGGACCCGGTCATCTTCGCGCATGCGATCGAGTCCTGGCTGGCCAACAACGTGGCCGAGATCATCCTCGTGATCGACGCGAGCGACAAGGTCTGCCAGGCGGTCGCGGGCCGCTACCCGGTGACCGTGGTCATCACCACGACGCCGGGCAAGCGGGACGCGCTGCGGGTGGGCTGGGAGCACGCGACGACACCGATCGTGGCGCTGGTCGACTCGGACACGATCTGGGCCGAGGATGTCGCCGACCGGGTGTGCATGCCGTTCGCCGACCCTCGGGTGGGCGGCGTCAGCACCCGGCAGAGCGTCTACAACCCCAAGGGTTTCCTGCAACGCGTCAACGACATGTACCTGGACTACCGGTACTTCGACGAGAATGCCGCGCAGACCGCGGCCGGCCGGGCGATCTCCTGCATCTCCGGCCGTACCGCGGTCTACCGCCGGGACCTGTTGTTAGAGATCTCCGACGAGTTCATGGCCGAGACGTTCCTCGGCGTACCGTGCATGTCCGGCGACGACAAGTGCCTGACCTCGCTGCTGCTCAAGCGCGGGCACTTGACCGTGTTACAGCGCTCGGCCCGGGTCTGGTCCACCTTCCCGGGCAACCCCAGGACCTTCCTCAAGCAGCGGCTGCGCTGGGCCCGCAACACGTGGCGCTCGGACATCCGGGCGCTGTGGATCGAGCGGTGGGCCTGGCGGTACCCGTTCCTCGCGTACACCATGCTGGACAAGGCCGTCGGCAGCTTCACGCTGCTCGCCGCCCCGGTCTTCATGACCCTGGCCGTCATCCGGCAGGACTGGACCTTCGTCTTCCTGCTGGCCGCCTGGTGGTGGCTGTCCCGGTCGGTGAAGATGATGCCGCACCTGCGCCGCCGGCCGCTGTCGTTCTTCCTGATCCCGCCGTTCGTCCTGCTGTCGTTCGCGATGGCGGTCGTCAAGCTGACCGCGCTGGCGACGGTACGCAGGCAGCGCTGGCTCACCCGGCAGGTCGCCGTGGTGAACGGCGAGGTGGTCCGGACCGGTGACGCCGGTGACGAGCTCGCTCTGGAGTCGGTGTGAACGGCCGCCTCCTGGCCGGGCTGGCCGCCGCCGGGCTCGGCGCCGCGTTCGCGCTGGCCTGGCCGTCGCCGGCGAGCGCCAGCCCGACCGTACCGAACGACCCGAAGGTGCCGGCCGGGATCGGCAACGGACAGGTGATCGTGCTCCGGCCGCACCGGGCCGACCTGGTGCGCAACAAGCAGATCGTCCGGGTGGTCCCGCTGGGCGGCGGGCAGGTCGGGCTGGACACGGTGGTCCGCGCGATCGGTGACGAGCGCTGGGGGACGCTGTCCGACGGTACGGCCACGCTGAAGGCCGGGCTGTTGCAGCGCCCGCACACCGACCTGCGCGTGGGGCCGGCGGTGAAAACCTTGGTGCTGCTGGACTCCGCCACCTCGCCGGCCTATCTGGCCGGAAGCTCGGCGAGCGTCACGTTCTCCGGGGTCACCGTGGTGTCGTCCGGCGGGTCGGGCCCCGCGCCGGAGTCCGACCACCGCCCCTACGTCCGCTACACCCACGGCTCGACGGTCTCCGCGACCGGCGCCACGTTCCAGGCGCTGGGCACCCGCGCCGTCCCGCCGCACCACGGGTTCGTCGTCGGCTCGGACAGCACACTTACCGCCACCGATACCGCTTTCCGGGACAGCGGCCGGGGCCTGGATCTTTACCACACCGCCCGGGCCTCCCTGAACCGGGTGACCGCCAGCGGCAACGCCGGGCCCGGCCTCATGGTCAACCAGGCGCGCAACGTCTCCCTGGGCGACGTGACCGCGAGCGGCAACGCCACCGGCGTCCTGCTGCGCGGCCCGCTGCCGGGGCTGTCGATCACCGGCGCGGTCAACGCCGACCACAACGCGTCCGCCGGGGTCGAGGCGGTCGGCCTGGGTACGGTCCCGGTCGGCCCGCTGCACACCGACCACAACCAGACCGGCCTGTTGGTACGGCAGTGCCCGGGCTGCGTACTGGTCGGCCTGGCGTCGACCGGCGACCGCCGGGGCGTGACGGTCGCACGGCAGTCGACCGGCGCGGTCGTACGGGACGGCTCGGTACGCGAGGCCGGCGTGACCGGCGTGGACGTCGTGGCCGCCCAGGCGGAAGTCCGGAACATGGACGTCGGCGTGGCCGAGGGCGCCACCGGGGTACGGCTCGCCGCCACGGCCACCGGTGCCCACCTCGACGGCGGTACGGTCCGCGGCGGCCGGATCGGGGTATCCGTCGCGGCCACCCGGACCCTGCTCACCGGGGTCACCGTCGGCGACGCGTCCATCGGTGTCCGGGTCGGCGGCAACGCCGACGGCACGGTACTGCGGCAGGTCTCGGCCAACCAGAACGGCACCGGCCTGGTCGCCCAGGCCGGTCCGGCCACGGTCAGCGCGTCGGGCCTGCACGTCCAGCAGAGCGGCGGGCAGGGCGTACGGTCCGCCGCGGCCAACTTCACTCTTGACGGCGCCTCGATCAGCGGCGCCACCATCGGGCTCAACCTGAGCGGCGGCCACGCCACCATCACGGGCGGTACGGTCACGGACACCGCCGAGGCGGTACACGCCGGCCACCACAGCCAGGTGCAGCTCACCCACGTCGTCCTGGGGGCTCATGTACTGGGGCTGCGCGTCGCGCAGCCGGCGAACGTGACGTTGACGGACTGCACCGTCTCCGCGCCGCTCGGCGCCCGGGGCAACGTGAAGCTGGTGGGCACCACCAGCTTCCCCGCGCTCCCGCTGAGCTGGCTCGGGCTCTTCGCGCTCGTCGCGCTCACCGGGGCCATCGCGCTGGAGCTCGCCCGCAAGATGCGGGAGCACCGGCACGACGGCCGCGTCCGGGCGCCCGCCCACGTCACCAACACCGCCTGAGCACCAAAAGGACACCCATGAAACGCGGCATGAGACTGCGAGTATCCCGGTACGCCACCGCCACCGCCCTGCTGCTGGCCAGCGGGGCGGTCGTCCTGACCACGGCCGCACCCGCCAACGCGGTCGCCTGCTCCACCCCGGTCCGGTACGCCTCCTCGTCGAACACCATCTACCTCGTCACCAACCAGTCGTTCACGCCGACGGACATCAAGTCCTACTGCCCGGCGGCGCCGCTGGCCCTGGTCGACCCGACCAACCTGGTCTGGGAGCTGTCGGCCGACCTGGTGCTGCAGAACGGCGCCCGGCTGGTGCTGCACGGCGAGCCGCTCGGTGGGGACACCGGTACGCTGCGGATGCGCAGCATGTCCAGCAACCGGTCCACCGAGGTCGTCCAGATCATGGCGATGTACGGGACGATCGACATCGACCGTACGCACATCCAGTCGTGGGACGACACCGCGGGCGCGCCGGACAGCGACCCAGCCCTGCCGGCCGGGGCGGGCAGCACCGACCGGGCCCGGGCGTTCATCCGCGCACTGTCCTATCTGGACAGTGACGGGGTGACCCCGCGCGAGTCGACGATGCTCATCAACAACAGCGAGCTGGACCACCTGGGCTACTACGCGGCGGAGAGCTACGGCGTCGCGTACAAGACGCGCGGCTGCGACCACAGCAACCTGTCGGTCTGCACCAAGGTCGGGGTGTACGGGTCGCAGACGGGCAGCCGGTTCCACGACAACTTCATGGGCACGTACACGTGGGGCGCCAAGGGTCTGGTGTTCACCAACAACGAGTACGACCACAACGTCATGTACGGTCTCGACCCGCACGACGTATCGATCAACCTCACCATTGACCACAATCACTTCGACTACAACGGCGACCACGGCGTGATCTGCTCACAGCTGTGCGACAACCTGACCATCACCAACAACGAGAGCGACCACAACGGGATGCTCCCGTTCCCCGGCCCGACCGGGGACAGCGACACCCCCGGCCAGGTGCACGGCATCATGATCCACCGCGGCGTCACGGACACCGTGATCTCCGGCAACTACGTGCACGACCAGCCCAACGGGGCCGGGATCGCCATCTTCGACAGTGCCGGCGACACGGTCAGCAACAACACGGTCGTGAACAACCAGTACGGGATCCGCGTCTCGGTCGGCTCGGCCGGCAACCACATCACCAACAACACCGTCACGAACAGCTACCAGTACGGGATCTTCCTCTACAAGGGATCGGACCTGCCCAGCTACACCACGATGACCGGACACCCGACCGCGAACGTGTTCGACAACAACACCTTCGACGGTACGGGCAGCAACGCGGCCAAGTTCACCGAGGCCGACGGCAACACGATCAGCAACACGACGTTCCGCAACACGGGCGGCTCGCTGCTGTTCAACCTCTCGGCCGGCAACGTGCTCGCCAGCCTGACCCTGCCCGCCGGGCAACGGGTCAGCGTCACCGGCAACAGCACCGAGCCGGGCTCGGTGACGGTGTCCGGGCCGACCGCGCCGTTCTCGCTCAGCGTGGACAGCGACAGCTCGGCCGAGGTGACCAGCCCGACCGGTCAGCTCGTCACGGTGGGCGGGAACAACGTCTCGGCCACGGTCACGCCGTCGGGCAGCGACACCCACCTGACGTCGGCGATCATCGGAACGACCGGCGCGGTGACGGTTGCCCCGCAACCGATCAGCGTGCTGCCGGCCGGCGGTACGGTGACCGCGGTACGGACCGGCCCGGCGGCGGTGCAGGTACGGGGGCCGAACGGTACGGCGGTCACGTTCACGATCGGCGGGCTCACCGCCGGCGGCACGTATACCGTCACCCGGGACGGGTCGGCGCTCACCCAGGTGACCGCCAACGGGAGCGGTACGGTGCAGTTCACCGACGCCCTGCCGAACGCGAGCCAGACGGACTACGCGGTAACCATCTGACGGCAAGCAACCCTGGGGAGGGCGGAACGGTGCGGACCCGACGCGTGGGTACGGTCGCGATCGTGGCGCTGCTGGCGCTCACCGCGTGTACGACCGGCGCGAAGGCGGAGCACCACCCGTCCTCCCCAGCTCCGTCCACTGTGGACGGTTTCTTCGGCGCGAACCTCGTGGCCCAGGACTTCGGCGACTTCGGCATGGACCGCACCACGGTCATGCCGTCGGGCGACCGCCGGTTCCCGGTCGCGCTGCGGGTCCGGTACCCCGCCGACTCGGCGAGCCAGCTCTCCGCCGCCAACTCCGACACCGAGCACGGCGGCGCCCAGCTCTACCTCGCCTTGCGAGGTGGCCCGGTCGACGACGCGTACCTGCGCTACTACGTGCGCTTCCCGGACGGCTTCGACTTCGTCAAGGGCGGCAAGCTGCCCGGCCTGTACGGCGGCCGGATGAACAACGGCCGGAAGATCCCGGACGGTACGAACGGCTTCTCCACCCGCTACATGTGGCGTACCGACGGCGACGCCGAGGTGTACGCGTACCTACCGACCTCGGTCGCCCACGGCACCTCGCTCGGTCGCGGGCGCTGGACCTGGCCGACCGGCGTGTGGGCCGGCGTCGAGCAGCACGTCCGGCTGAACACCCCGGGCCGCACCGACGGCCAGGTCCAGGTTTGGCTGAACGGCGTGCTCGTCTTCGAGCAGACCGGGCTCACCTTCCGGACCACGGCCGGCCTCCGGATCGAGGGGCTGTTCTTCTCGACCTTCTTCGGCGGCGGGGACGCGTCCTGGGCCACGCCGCGCGACCAGTACGCCGACTTCGCCGGCTTCGAGCTCGCGACGCACAAGCTCAGCGAGTGATCACCGCCTGGTAGACCTCGCGCTTGGGCAGCCCGTACGCGCTGGCGACGAGCGCGATCGCGTCCTTGCGCGGGGTACCGGCCGCCTCGTGCCCGGCGACCTCGGCGCGCAGGCCCGCGTCGTCCGGCCGTACCCCCGTCGGGGCCGGTGCACCCGCCACGACCAGGGTGATCTCCCCTCGGGGCGGCTCGGCGGCGGCCCACCCGGCCAGCTCGCCCAGCGGCCGGCGCAGGACCTCCTCGTACGTCTTGGTCAGCTCCCGGCACACCGCCGCCGGCCGGTCCGCGCCGAACGCGGCCGCCAGGTCGGTGAGCATGACGGCGAGCCGGTGCGGCGCTTCGAAGAGCACCAGGGTGCGCCGTTCGGTGGCCAGCTCGGCGAGCCGGGCCCGGCGCTCGCCGGGCTTGCGGGGGAGAAAGCCCTCGAAGCAGAACCGGTCGCTGGGCAGCGCGGACAGGGCGAGGGCGGTGGTCACCGCGCTCGGGCCGGGCGCGGCGCTGACCGGTACCCCCGCGTCGACCGCGGCCCGGACCAGCCGGTAGCCCGGGTCGGACACGCTGGGCATGCCACCGTCGGTCACCACCGCGACCACCGCGCCACCGAGCAGGGCCTCGACCAGCTCAGGGGTACGGCGCTCCTCGTTGCCCTCGAAGTAGGACACCACCCGCCCGGGTACCTCGATCCCGAGGTCGCGAGCCAGCCGGGCGAGCCGCCGGGTGTCCTCGGCCGCGACCACGTCAGCCTCCCGCAGCGCGTTGCGGACCCGCTCGGACGCGTCACCCGGGTTGCCCAGCGGCGCCCCGACCAGGATGAGCCGCCCGTCCGCCACGCCGCCCCCTCTCACGTCGCCCCTCCCGCAGGTGTCGCGAACCGCACCCGCGGGTGCTGCCGCCCTCCCGCAGGTGTCGTTCACCGCACCCGCAGCCTACGATCGTCGGGTGACTGCGACGGCGTTGACCCGACCTGACCTGCGGTCGTCCGACCCCGTACCGGCGCCGGAGCACCAGCCGGTACCAGAGCTCACCCGTCGCCGGCTGGCCCCCGACCTGCCCTCCGACGGGTGGCTCTCCTGGCTCGGTACCGGCCTGGTCACCCTGATCGCGGCCATCCTGCACCTGGTCGGGCTGCACAAGCCCAAGGGCATGATCTTCGACGAGATCTACTACGCCACCGAGGGCGACGACCTGCTGCACCACTCCGTCGAGTGGAACCACGCCAACAACACCGGCGACTACGTCGTACACCCGCCGCTGGGCAAGTGGCTGATCGCCGCCGGCATCTGGCTCACCAACGTGATCGGCGGGTGGCTGCACCGCATCGGCCTTCCGGTCACCGTCACCCCCGAGTTCGGCTGGCGCATCTCGTCCGTGGTCTTCGGTACGATCGCGGTCCTGCTGGTCATCCGGATCGGCCGGCGGCTGTTCGGCTCGACCGTACTGGGCTGCGCGGCCGGGCTGCTGATGACGCTCGACGGGCTGGAGTTCGTGCTGTCCCGCTCGGCCCTGCTGGACATCTTCCTGATGACGTTCGTGCTGGCCGGGTTCGGCTGCCTGGTGCTCGACCGGGACCAGCGCCGGCGCCGGTGGCTGCGCGCCCTCGAGTCCGGAGCGGACCGGCCGGGCTTCGCCGTACCGTGGTGGCGGTTAGCCGCCGCGGCGATGCTGGGCTGCGCGATGTCGGTCAAGTGGAGCGCCATCTGGTACATCGTGATGTTCGCGATCCTGGCGTACCTGTGGGAGGCGGGCACCCGGCGCTCGGCGGGGGTACGCAACTACTGGCTCGACGCGCTCGCCGGTGAGACCGGTTGGCTGGTGCTGTGCGGCGCGATCATCTTCGCGGTCTACCTGGCCAGCTGGACCGGCTGGTTCGTCACCGACCACGGGTACGACCGGCACTGGCTGGCCAACCGGGGCGAGCACGAGTACCCGATCATCGGCCCGCTCTACAACCTGTACCAGTACCACCAGGAGGCGCTGAACTTCCACAACCACCTCACCGCCGCTCACCAGTACCAGTCCTGGCCCTGGCAGTGGCTGCTGCTCGGCCGCCCGGTCGCCTTCTACTGGTCGAGCGCGGCCGGCTGCGGCGCGGCGAACTGCGCGGCCGAGGTGCTCCTGCTCGGTACCCCCCTGCTGTGGTGGTCGTTCATCCCGGCCCTGGTCGGCCTGGCCTGGTTCGGGGTCAGCCGGCGGGACTGGCGGGCGCTGGCGATCGGGCTGGGCGCGGCGTTCGGCATCGTGCCCTGGTTCTACTGGGAGCTGGACTCCCGCACCATGTTCTACTTCTACGTCCTGCCCGCCGAACCGTTCCTGATCCTCGCCGTGGTGTATGTGCTCGGCGCCCTGATCCGCAGACAGGTACCGGTCGGGGCGGTCCGCGCGCCCGGCGGGACCGAGCTGCTCGACCCGGCCGACCGCCGGATCATGGGTGTGATCTTCGCGGCCGCCTTCATGTTCGCGGTCGCGCTCATATTCGCGTACTTCTATCCGATCTATGTGGGCAGCACGATCACCTACAACGAATGGTGGGCCCGCATGTGGTTGGGCAGCCGCTGGGTCTGACTGGCCGTTTGGGAGGGCAGACGTGGATCTCCGGCGTGCGCCTGGAACTTATCGAGTTCATGGCGAGCAGTAGTCGTCCGTGCCGGCACGCCTGCGCGCCGCCCACGTGGCCGACGATCCGCTCATCGCGTCGGCCGCGCTGTCGTTCATGGCCGTGCAGAGCTATTCCGCGGGCAACCCCCGAGACGCGCCACGGCTCGCGCGGGCCACGCGTGATCGCCTCGGGCGGCAGTCGGTGCCCGTGGTCGAGTCCATGCTGTTCATCCGTGAAGCTCGCGGCCATGGCAAGGATCCAGCTGGGCTCAAAGCCTGTGAGACGGCGCTGAGCAACGCGGAGACGTCACTCGCCAAGGGCGCGACGGGCCACGATCCAGGCTGGCTGTACTGGATGAGTGAAGGCGAGTTGCACGGCCAGGCCGGTAGTTGCTATCTGGACCTGGGGCACGCCAAGGCCGTTGCGCATTTTCAGGCCGCCGTCGACGCCTATGACACCTTCTGTATCCGAGACCGGGCGCTTTGCCTGACCCGCAAAGCAACGGCGCTCGCCCGCCTCGGCCACGCCGACGAGGGCTACAGCGAGGCGATCAAAGCGATGGAGTTGGCCGGACAGATCGACTCGGCGCGGCTCGGCGACCACGTACGAACGTTCCACGCCGTACTGTGCGACCACGGCCCAGCGCGTCTCGCGGCCGACTTTCGCGAGCAAGCGGCGCCGCTGCTCAGGCCGCAAGCAGCTTCACGGTGAGGCGGTTAGTTTCATGACGGCCGCGGTCACCGCGTCGGCGTCGCAGAGATCCTCAAGGACGAGATTGGCACCGGCTTCCCGCAGGACAGCGGCGTCGGTGGTGCCAGACGCCACCCCAATGACCGATGCTCCGCCCTCGCGGCCGGTGGTCACGTCCTCCAACGAGTCCCCAATGATGACCGTGTTCTCGCGCGTGAACACCGTGCCGTGGCATTTGGCAGCTCGACGCTGGGCGACGGCCACCAACGCCGGCCGGTGGGGATTGTCTGACGCGTAGCCGCCGACATCGGTCTCGATGTAGCCATCCAGGCCGAAAAGCTTGAGCTTCAGCACGGCGTTCGGCTGAAGGTTGCCAGTCACAACTGCCGGCACAGTGTCGGGTAGGGCGCGTACCGCCCGCAGCGCCTCGACCGCGCCAGGCAGCAGAATGCCGTCCGCAAGGACCAAGTTCTGGTGGCTGGCGAAGAGGCGAGGGATCAGGGCAAGGGCCTGCGATACGAGCACGTCCGCGTCGGCCGCGGGCACCCCGTTAGTCACGAACAGCTCCCGCGTGGCTAGCGGCACGGTGCGGCCGGTGCCCTTCTCGGGCAGCCGTTCCGGCTCGCGTCCGACCAGCTCGGCGAACACCTCGCGGTAGACCAGCCTGTCGATCCCGCCGACGTAGAGCAGCGTACGGTCGATGTCCCAGAGCACCAGGCGCTTCACGGTGCCACCTTACGTGCGAGCGGCGTATTCGGAACGTCCCTCGGTGACCACCTTGCTTGAGTCAGGTCGAGTTGATCGCCGCCACCGGCGGGCCGCCCTGGACGGCCGGGCCGCCACGGCCCCGCGGCCTAGCGTCCGGTGAGCCGGGCCAGCGCCGCCGCGTAGTCCGGTACGGGCTGCATCGCGATCGCCAGCCGGTAGTGCCGGACCGCCTCGTCCGGCCGCCCCTGGCGCTCCAGCGTCCGGCCGAGCGCGAAGCGGGACCAGTGGTCGGTCGGGTCCAGCTCGACGACGCGGGTGAACGCCGCTTCGGCCCGGCGCAGCTGCGCGGTCGCGAAGTACACCCGCCCCGCCAACTGCTGGACCATCGCGTTGTCCGGCTCCGCATCGACAAGCGGTTCGAGCACGCCGGCCGCGCCGAGCGGGTCACCCCATGCGAAGAAGCGCTCCGCCTCCCGGTACAGGGCGAGACCGTCGTAGTCCTCGGCACTCATCGGGCATCAAAGAGGGCGCTGACCGACTCACCGTTGTGAATCCGCCGGATGGCCTCGGCGAGGGCCGGCGCGATCGACAACACCCGGAGCTTGGGTACCCGCTTCTCGTCCGGGATCGGCACGGTGTTGGTGCACACGATCTCCGCCACGTCGTCCTGGCGCTGGAGCTTGTCGAGGGCACCGCTGGAGAACAGGCCGTGGGTACACGCGACCCGGATCGAGTTGGCTTTCAGCTCGCGCAGCCGGTCGAGTAACTCCAGGACGGTGCTCCCCTTGGCGATCTCGTCGTCCAGCACGATCACGTCCCGGCCGGTGACCTCCCCGATCACCGCGCTGATCGCCACCTTGTCGTCGGGGAAACGCTGCTTGGCGCCGGCCGCCACGGGTACCCCCAGCAGGCGCGCGAAGTGCGACGCCTCCTTCGCGTTGCCGAGGTCCGGCGAGACCACGACCGCGTTGGTCAGGTCGTACGCCTGGAAATGCGCGGCCAGCTCGCGCAGCGCGTGCAGGTGGTCCACCGGCACGCTGAAGAACCCGTGTACCTGCGGCGAGTGCAGCGTCATCGCCAGCACCCGGTGCGCTCCGGCGGCCACCATCAGGTCGGCGACGAGCCGGCCGCCGATCGAGATGCGCGGCGCGTCCTTCTTGTCGGACCGGGCGTACGCGTAGTGCGGCATCACCACCGTCGCACGGGCCGCCGAGGCGCCCTTCGCCGCGTCGAGCATGAGCAGCAGCTCGACCAGGTGCTCCTGGACCGGTGGGGACAGCGGCTGGATCAGGAAGACGTCGCGCTCCCGGCAGTTGGCCTGCAGCTGGACTTCCAGGCAGTCGTTGGCGAACCGCTCGACCCGTACCGGTTGCAGCGGGGTCTCCAGGTAGGTACAGATCTCGGCAGCCAGCTCGGGGTGGGCGGTCCCGCTGAAGACGGCGATGTCGCGCACCTCATTACCCTACCCGCCCCGGGGTCAAGAGGCGTGACAGACCCCATCTCCATCCACCGGAATAAATGTTGATACCCGTCTACGCAGTCGGGTAGACCAAGTGTCGGACACGTGACAAACGTTTTCACAAGTTTGCAGATCACGCTCGACAGCCAACCGAAGGAGCTTCCTGTGGCACCAAAGCTGCGGCGGACGATACTCGTCGCCAGCGCCATCGGTGGGGCCGCTGCGATCGTCGTGGCCGCCTACCCCGCGCTGGCCGCGACGGACACCCAGCCACCGACCTCGCCGACGAACAACCACGTTACCGGAGTCACCGCGACGACCGTCTCGCTGGCCTGGAACAAGTCGACGGACAACGTCGGGGTGACCGAGTACGACGTGTTCAAGCAGGGCCAGCTCGTCACGAAGGTGAGCGGGAGCGCGCTGACCGCCACGGTGACGCGGCTCACCCCGGCCACGCCGTACGTGTTCACGATCGTCGCGCGGGACAAGGCCGGCAACTCCTCGCAGGACAGCAGCGAGGCGAAGGCGACCACCAAGCCCTCGAACGACCACACCGCGCCGAGCGCCCCGGGCAACCTGCACTCCAGCGCCCAGAGCAGCAGTACGGTCACGCTGGCCTGGAAGGCGTCCACCGACAACGCGGGCGGCGTGGGCATCGACGGGTACGACGTGTTCGTCGACGGCGGTACCGCCCCGGTGGCCAGTACGGACGCCAGCACCCTGACCGCGACCGTCGGTAACCTCAACGCCAACACCACGTACCACTTCACCGTCAAGGCCAACGACCTCGCTGGCAACGGTTCCACGGCGAGCAACTCGGCCGCGGTCACGACGAAGGCCGGCGGTGGCGGCGGCATCGGCGCGGTCACCACGGTGGCGAGCGACAAGGACATCCCCTGGGGCCTGGCCTTCCTGCCGGGCGGTGACGGCATCTACACCGAGCGGGACGCGCAGACGGTCATCGAGGTCACCCCGGGCGGCGCCAAGACCACGCTCGGGAAGATCCCGAACGTCTCCGGTACGGACGGCGAGGGCGGCCTGCTCGGCCTGGCGCTGTCGCCGAGCTTCGCCAGCGACCACTGGGTGTACATCTTCCACACCAGCCCCAGCGACAACCGGATCGTCCGGCTGAAGTACAACGCCAACAAGTCGCTCGACCTGGGCTCGGAGCAGGTGCTGGTGAAGGGCATCCAGCGCAACAAGTTCCACAACGGCGGCCGGCTGCGCTTCGGCCCCGACGGCAAGCTCTACGCCTCCACCGGTGACGCCGAGAACGGCAACAACGCCCAGAACAAGGACAGCCTCAACGGCAAGGTGCTGCGCATCAACCCGGACGGCGGTATCCCGGCGGACAACCCGTTCCACAACGCGGTCTGGAGCTACGGGCACCGCAACGTCCAGGGGCTGGCGTTCGACTCGCAGGGCCGGCTCTGGGAGGCCGAGCTGGGCAACAGCAACATGGACGAGCTGAACCTGATCCAGAAGGGCGGCAACTACGGCTGGCCGTCGTGCGAGGGTACGGCGGGCAACTGCGCCGGCTCTGTGAAGCCGGTCCGTACCTGGCCGGTGGCGCAGGCGTCGCCGAGCGGCCTGGCCATCGTCAACGACACGCTCTACATGGCCGCCCTGCGCGGCGCCCGGCTGTGGGTCATGCACATCGCGGGCGACGGTACGTCCACCCCGCAGGCATTCTTCGCCGGGCAGTTCGGCCGGCTGCGCACCGTGGAGCCGAGCCCGGACGGCGGCCTCTGGGTCACCACCAGCAGCGGCGACAAGGACAGTACGCCGAACAACAGCAACGACAAGATCCTGCACGTCGCCCTGAAGTAGCGCGACGGGGTGGTCCGGGACGCGCCGCGCGGCTGGACCACCGGAGCGGAACACGGTCACCCGATGGCCGGCGGTGGGGACGGCGCCGCCGGCCATCGGGCTGCGCGGAGCCTGTCCATGTCGTTAACACACTCAAATATGTAAATTCTTGACCCTATCGGGGAGGGCAACTAGCATCGGTGCGTCTAGATAGTTAGGCAGGCTGCCTAATAATGTTGGGGGCGCCGCGTGACACCTCGAAAGCCACCTCCCCGCACGCTCGTCCGGGCGCTCACCGCGACCGCGGTCGCCCTACTGGTCGGCGCGACCGGCATCGCACTGGCCGTGAGCCGCTCGTCAGCGCCGGTCACCGCCGCGGCACTGACCCTGCCCGCCAGCCCCGGCAGCGCCGCGGCGATCCCGGGCTTCCTCATCCAGACATCGAAGGGCATCGCTGACGACAGCGCGGTGTCCAAGCCGGGCTACTCGACCGCCGGCTGGTACCCGGTCGGCCCCCGGTCCACGGTACTGGCCGGCCTGCTAGCCAACGGCAAGTACGGCGACCCGTTCTACTCGACCAACATGAAGTCCGTCCCGGCCGGCGACTTCACGGTGCCATGGTGGTACCGGGCCGACCTCACCGTGGGCAGCGAGACCGGGCTGCACACGTTCATCGATATCAGTGGGGTGCTGTCCGCCGCCGACGTCTGGGTCAACGGCACCCGGGTCGCGACCGCGTCGCAGGTCGCCGGTGCGTACCCCAGGTACGAGCTGGACGTCACGGGCGCGCTGCACGCCGGTACGAACTCGGTGGCGTTCAAGGTCTACCCGAACGATCCCAACAAGAACCTCACCATGGGCTGGATCGACTGGGTGCAGATACCGCCGGACAAGAACATGGGCATCGTGCGGGACGTGGTCGTCGAGCGCAGCTCAGGCGTGTCCCTGCACAACGCGCACGTGATCTCGAAGCTGACCGTACCGGGGCTGGACCACGCGGACCTGACGGCGAAGGCGGACGTGCGCAACGACTCCGGCGCCACGGTGAGCGCGACGGTGTCGGGGACGGTCGCGGGGGTCGCGGTCAGCCAGACGGTGAGCCTGCCGGCGAACCAGACGAAGACCGTCTCGTTCGCCGTACCCGTTGACAATCCACGGGTCTGGTGGCCCGCCGGGATGGGCGGGCAGCCGCTCTACACCGCGGACCTCACCGCGGCGGTCGGTGGCGCCACGTCGGACGCCGCGCACGAGACCTTCGGGGTACGCGACGTGAAGTCCAGCCTCAACTCCAGCGGCTCGCGCACGTACACCGTCAACGGGCGGCCGCTGCTGATCCGGGGCGGCGGCTGGTCGCCGGACCTGTTCCTGCGCTGGAACCCGACGTACGTCGCTGACCGGCTGCACTACGCGCTGGACCTCGGGCTCAACACCATCCGCCTCGAAGGGCACATCGAGCCAGACGAGTTCTTCGACATGGCCGACCAGCTCGGCCTGCTGACCCTGCCGGGCTGGGAGTGCTGCGACAAGTGGCAGAGCATCGGCGGGTGGAGCAGCGCGGACTACGCGGTGGCGAAGGCGTCGGCGGCCGGCGAGGCGGCGCGGCTGCGCGACCACCCGAGCGTCATCTCGTTCCTCATCGGCAGCGACGAGGCGCCGTCCAGCACCGCCGAGAAGAACTACGTCGACGCGTTCACCGCGGCCGACTGGCCGAACCCGCTGGTCTCCGCGGCCGCCGCGGTGTCCGCCCCGATCACCGGCAAGTCCGGGATGAAGATGACCGGGCCCTACGACTGGGTGCCGCCGGGCTACTGGTACAACAAGCGCGAGGGCGGGGCGTACGGGTTCAACTCGGAGACCAGTGCCGGGCCGGACATCCCGACGATGGACACGCTCAAGCGGATGATGTCCACCTCGGAGCTGGGCACCCTCTGGCAGAACTTCAGCGCCGCGCAGTACCACCGCTCGCCGTCGAGTACGTTCAGCAACCTGAAGATCTACGACAACGCGCTCGCCGGCCGGTACGGGACGGTCAGCGGCCTGGACGACTACGTGAAGAAGGCGCAGCTGGCCCAGTACGAGAACACCCGGGCGCAGTACGAGGCGTACACCCGCAACTTCACCGACCCGGCCAACCCGTCCACCGGCGTCGTGTACTGGATGTTCAACTCCGGCTGGACCTCGCTGCACTGGCAGCTGTTCGACTACTACCTCGACCAGGGCGGCTCGTACTACGGGGCGAAGAAGGCGGGCGAGCCGCTGCACGTCCAGTACTCGTACGACACCAGGTCGGTCGTGGTGGTCAACCAGAAGCACGGCGGCGCCAGCGGTCTGAGCGTCAAGGTTGATCTGTTCAATGTGGACGGTACGAACAAGTTCAGCCAGACCGCGAGCAACCTCACGGTCGCGGGCGACGGCGGTAAGGCGACCGCGCTGACCGTACCGGCGGTCAGTGGCCTGTCCACCACGTACCTGGCCCGGCTGGTGCTCAGTGACAGTACGGGTAAGGAGGTCGACCGCAACGTGTACTGGCTGTCGACCAAGAACGACGTCATCGACTGGGCCAACAACGACTGGTACTACGTACCGACGACGAGCTACGCCGACCTGTCCGGGCTCGCCAGCCTGGCCCAGGCGCCGGTCAGCGCGGCCGCCAGCAGCACCAGTGCGGGCGGCACCACGACAACGACCGTGACGGTGACGAACACCGGCACCGGCAAGGCGCCGGCGTTCTTCGTCGACGCGCACCTGGTCGACTCGGCCGGCAAGCCGGTGCTTCCGGTGCGGTGGAACGACAACGAGGTGAGCCTGTGGCCGGGCGAGTCGACCACGCTCACCGCGACGTACCGGACGGCCGACCTGCACGGCTCGGCGCCGAACGTACGGGTGTCGGGGTGGAACGTGGCGACGAGGACCGTACCGGCGGGCCCCGGTCCGTCCCCGTCGCCCACCCCGTCGGCCTCCCCCACCGGGTCGCCGCCGCCGGGGCAGCACTACGAGGCCGAGAACGCCACGCTCTCCGAGGCGACGGTCGCCAGCAACCACACCGGCTACACGGGTACGGGGTTCGTGGACTACCTCAACGTGACCGGTAGCTACGTGCAGTGGAGCGCGACGCCGGCCCGCGCCGGTACGGCGACGGTCACCATCCGGTACGCCAACGGCCAGACCCCGGACCGGCCGGTGGGCATCTCCGTCAACGGAGGCGCCCCGGTCCCGGTCAGCTTCCCCAGTACCGGCTCCTGGAACACCTGGGCGACCGCGAGGGTCACGGTGAGCCTCAATGCCGGTACCAACACCATCCGGGCGACCTCGACCACCGCGAACGGCGGGCCCAACGTGGACTGGCTGGAAGTCTCCTAGACGCGCAGCTTGTCGGAGCGGCTACAGCCAGAGGTCCTCCTAGAGCCCGCGGGCGGGCTGTTCCGAGGCGGCACTCGCCAGCAGCCCGCCCGCTGCCGTGGCGGCGGCCGTCGCGGGCACCGTCGTCACGATTGGATCGGCGACGGCGGTGCCCCTTCGGTGGTGGGCAGCGCGTGCTCGATGAGCGGGTGGGCCGGTACGGTCTGGCCGCCGCCCGCGCCGACCGCCCAGCACTCCGTCGGGGTGGGGCAGGCGACCGCGGTGAGTACGGCCGGGAAGCCGAGCGCCGGGTTGGCGACCTCGCGCCACGAGCGCCCGTCCCAGTGCATGACGCGGGGGGTACCGGGGCCGTCCGGTACGGCACCGACCGCCCAGCAGTTGCGGATGCCCGTACAGGAAACGTTCAGGCCGCGTGGCGTCAGGGCCATACCCGTCCGGTCCAGCGCCCAGGACCGGCCGTCGTACCGCATGGCGAACGGGGCTCCCTCGCCGTTCCAGTCGCCGAACGCCCAGCACTGCGAAGCGCTGGCGCACTGCAGGTTGCCGAGCAGCGGCTCGCCCTGGCCGTTGCCGGTCGGCGTGAACGGCGGCCCGTCGACCGGCACTTCGGTCCATTCGCGTCCGTCGAAGTGAATGATGGTGAACCCGGCGCCGGCCATGTCTCCGACCACCCAGCACGAGTCGGGTGCCGGGCAGGTGACCTCGGTCAGGACGCCCCGGTCCCGTATCCGGGGAATGGGCATGTCGCGCCACGCCGAGCCGTCGTACCGCAGGACGACGGGCCGGCCGGCGCCCGTGACGAGGTCCGTTCCCCCGACCGCCCAGCAGGTGCTCCGGTCGACACAGGTGACGCCGAGGACCGTACGGTCGCCGGCCGGCGCGGCGCCGAGCGGCGCCCACGCCCGCCCGTCGTACCGCTCCGGGCGCCGGGCACCGGTGTCGGGTACCCCGCCGACGCCCACGCAGTCGGCCGGCGACAGGCAGCTGATCCGGGCCGGTGGCGGCATCGACCCCCGTACCTGGTGCCACGCGGTCCCGTCGTAGTGCAGCACGAACGGGCTCGGGCCGCCCGGACCGGCCGGGTGCACCCCGCCGCCGGCCCAGCAGTCGCGGACGGACGGGCAGACCAGGCTGTCGAACTGCGGCCGGTCCAGCGGGTCCACCTGTAACCCCGGCAGGTCGGCCACGGCCACCCGCCAGTCCAGGAGCGGGCCGGGCCGGTCCTCCCCGCGGGTCGCGACGGCGCCCGGTGTCCCCGCCGGACCGGGCGGGACGTCGCCGGGCGCGGCCGCGCGGCGCAGCACCGCGATGCCGGCCATGCCAGCCACGACAAGAACGACCGTGAGCAACGCGGCCGCGATCACGAATACCACGAACAGCCGCCGTCGGGGCGGGGGCCCTTTCGGGGGTACGGCAGTGGCCGGCACGATCGGGATCGCCCCGGTCGGCGGAAGCGGTGCCGCGCCGGGAGACCGTGCCGGCGGGGCGGCCGGCGCCGGGGCGCGCCGGGCCGGCGCCGGGGGACGGGGGCCGGGCCGCTTCTGCGTGGGCGGGACCGGTGCCGGCGCCGGCCAGATCGGGGCCTGCGGAGCCGACGGTGCCGGCGCCGGGTCCCGGGCCTGGGTGGGCTCCCGGGCTACCGGCACGGCCGCCGTCGGAGCGGGCAAGGCCGGTGCGGGCGAGGCGGGTGCGGGGGTTGCCGGGGTTGCCGGTGCCGGGGTTGCCGGTGCCGGGGTTGCCGGTGCCGGGGTGGCTTGACCGGCGGTGGCCTCCTCGACGAAGCCGACGAATGCCGCGGTGGCGTCGGGGTGGTCGGCGAGCCAGTCGCCGAACCGGATCCGCCACGCGTTGATCTCAGAAGATACGAGGCTGGACGCCTCGTCGACCTCGCCGACCAGCCGGGCCCGGGAGTCGGCCAGGCGCTGGCGGTAGGTGGGGCCGAGCAGTTCGCCGACCCGTACGCTCAGCCAGGGGTACCGGTCGGACGGGGTGAGCCGGACGACCGCCTCGGCCGCCCGTCGCGCCAGCTCGACCGGCTCGACCGGCGCCTTCTCCTCCACGGGGCCTCCCTGCTCGTCCCGTCGACATGGTGTGGCCACCCGGCGGTGCCCCGCAAGACGCCGGTCGGGAAGGTGCCCCTCCGGTCTGCCCTTGCCAGCCTTCCCGGTGCTCAACGAGCCGACAATCGGCCGGTCCGGCGCGCTTTCGGGGGGGGACCGGAGCGGGGCGGATGGCTTATCTTGTATACATCATGGATACGTCAGCTCCCGCCACCCTGCCGTCCGCCACCACCCGCGTTTACCAGCACCTCAAGCGCGCCATCCTGGAACGCATCCACGCCGACGGTGCCCTGCTCACCGAGGCGGAGATCGCGGCCACCGTCGGCGTGTCCCGCACGCCCGTACGGGAAGCGTTGCTGCGCCTGGAGTCTGAGGGCCTGGTGGCGCTGTACCCGAAGCGCGGGGTACTCGTCCGGCCGGTGTCCGCGCAGGAGATCGAGGACGTGATCGACGCGCGGCTGCTCGTCGAGGTGCACGCCGCCAAGCGGGTCTGGGAGCGCCGGAAGGCCGTCGCCGGGGCGCTCGAACCGCTGCTCGACGCGATGCGGGAGGCGCGTGACCGCGGTGACGTCGTGACGTTGATGTCCGCCGACCGCGGGTTCCACGCCGCCATCGTGGACCGCGCGGGTAACCAGCTCCTGGCCGAGCTGTACCAACGGCTGCGGGACCGGCAGATGCGCATCGGGATCGCCGCGCCGCGGGTGGAGCCGGAACGGGTGGACCGGGCCGTGGCCGATCACGCCGTACTCCTGGAAGCCTTACGGGGCAACGACCTGCCCCGCTGGGTCGGGCTGGTCGAGCAGCACATCCGTACCGCTGCCGGGCATCTACGGCCGGCCCGATGACCGTCGCCGCGCCGCCGCGCGTGCCCCCCGGCGGGCGCCGCGCGCTGCTGGTCTGGGGCACCGGCGTGGCCATCTACCTGACCGCCGTGTTCCACCGCTCCTCGCTGGCCGTGGCGGGCGTGGCCGCCGCGCACCGCTTCGGCATCGGCGCGGCCACCCTGGCGCTGTTCTCCGTCGCGCAGCTCGCCGTGTACGCGGCCATGCAGGTCCCGGTCGGCATGCTGCTGGACCGGTTCGGCTCGCGCCGGATGCTGCTCACCGGAGCCAGCCTGATGGTCACCGGCCAGCTCGCCTTCGCCGTCGTACCGGACGTGCGGCTGGCCATCGCCGCGCGGCTGCTCATCGGTCTCGGTGACGCGATGACGTTCATCAGCGTGCTGCGGGTGGTCGCGCTGTGGTTCCCACCCCGGCGGGTACCGATCGTCATGCAGCTCACGAGCATGCTCGGCCAGCTCGGCTCGGTCGTCTCGGCGATCCCGATCGTGGTGGTACTGCGGGACTTCGGCTGGACCCCGACCTACCTCGGCGCGGCCGGGCTCGGGCTGCTCGGGCTGGGACTGGTCGCGGCCACGCTACGGGACAGCCCGGCCGGCTCGCCCGTACCGGCGGCGGCGCCGGGCACGCCCGTACGGGCGGCGTGGTCGGAGCCGGGTACCCGCCTGGGCATGTGGACGCACTTCGTGACCCTGTTCTCCGGCAACGTATTCGGCCTCCTGTGGGGGTACCCGTTCCTCGTGGACGGCGAGGGGCTGCGCCCGGCGACCGCCGCGCTGCTGGTGTCGTTGCTCACCATCGTGGGGCTCGGCGGCAGCCCGCTCATCGGGCACCTGTGCGGGCGGATGCCGTACCGCCGCTCGGTTCTGGTCCTGGTTGTCGTGGCCAGCTCGGCGCTCGTGTGGTCGGCGGCGCTGCTGTGGCCCGGCCGGGCGCCGCTGTGGCTGCTCGTCCTGCTGGTCACCGTCCTCGCGATCAATGGACCGGGATCGATGATTGGCTTCGACTACGCGCGTACCTTCAACCCGGGCTCGCGGCTGGGCAGCGCCTCCGGCATCGTCAACGTGGGCGGCTTCACCGCCTCGATCCTGCTCATCATCGGCGTGGGCGCGGTCCTGGACGCGCTCGCCCCGGGCGCCGCCGGGCACTACCCGCTGTCCGCCTTCCGCTGGGCGTTCGGCCTGCAGTATCTACTGTGGACAGTCGGGGTGGTGCAGGTGCTGCGCTACCGCAGGGCCACCCGGCGCAGGCTCGCCGAGCGGGGCCACGACGCTCCCCGCCCGGGTGTCGCGCTGGCTCCCGCCGAGACGTAGCAAGCTACCTCGCGCGGCGCGGGCAAGATGTGAGGTCGCTGGCCGTAATAGCGTTGATGGATCCCGGTGACCGGGCGCAGGCTGGAAGCTCGCCACGATCCGGGGGACGGTCTCGATGCGCCTGCTGCGCGACCTGTGGGTCACGTCACCGCGCCGAACCGCGGTCCGTCGCCGGGCTCATCGTGCTCGGCGGTGGCGGGCAGGCCGCCGCGTCGGCGCTGGCCGGGCCGGTGCTGCTGTACCGGTCGACCGCGCTGTTCGTCGCGCTGGCCGTGGCACTGGTCGTCGCGGTACTCGCCGATGTCGCGGTCGGACTGATCGCGGCCGGGCTGACCGCGCGACTGGGCCGCCGACGTCCGCCGCCGGCTGTGCCGGGTGGCTTTCGGGCAGGACCTGCCGACGCTGGAGACCACCCCGGTCGGGCGAGTTGCTGGACCGGATCGACGGCGATGTGTACCACGTCGCCGCGGAGCTGCGCAGCAACGGCGTACGGATCGCCGAGTCGCTGGCATTGGCGGTGCTGGCGATCGGCACGGCCCTCGTGGTCTGGTGGCCGGCCGGGCTGGGGATGCTGGTGCTGCTCACGCTGCTCGCGGCCGGGCTGCGCGCCCCCACCCGGAGGATCGGCCCGGCGCGGATGGGCGAGGAGGAGGCCTGGTCGGACCTCGCCGCGGTGATGGAGGAGTCGATCCACGGGCAGGACGACGTCCGCACCAGCCTGGCCCGGCCGTACGTGCTGCGGCTGTACGCGCGGCGGGCGCGCCAGGTGCTGGCTCGGGGCCGGGCGGTGTGGGCGATGTCGGCCCGGGTCACCACGGTCGCGTCCACCGTGACGCGGGTCGGGATCGCCGTGGTGGTGGTCGGCGGAGCATGGGCCCTGGCGACCGGACGGATCGACGGCGCCCGGCTCACCGCCGTCTGGCTGCTCACCATCGCGTTCGGCGCGACCGTCGAGCACGGCAGCCGGATGGTGCCGGAGCTGCAGTACGCCCTTGGCGCGTGGGCCCGGGTACAGCTGCTGCGCGCGGCGCCCGCAGGAGCCGTCCGGCGGCCTGGCACCGGTCGACGGCGACCTCGCCGTCCGCGGCCTGACGTTCCGGTACGGGGCCGGCGGGCCGGCGGACGGGCGGCGGCCGGCGCTGCGTGACGTCCACCTGACCTTCGCGCGCGGCCGCTCCTACGCTCTCGTCGGGCGCACCGGGTCGGGCAAGTCGACCCTGGCCAAGGTGCTCACCCGGGCCGTCGACGTGCCGCCGCGGCACGGTGTTCCTCGGCGGGACCGACCTGCTGGACCTGGACCTGGAGAGCCTGCGCAGGTGGGTCGCCGTCGTCCCGCAGCGCACCGAGATCCTGGCCGGGACGCTCGCGGAGAACATCGCCCTGTTCGACCCGGACCTGCTGGAGCCGGCGGAACACGCGGTGCACGAGCTCGGCCTGACCTCGTGGGTGGCCGACCTGCCGGACGGCATGCGGACCCGGCTCGGCGAGGGCGGGTACGTGCTGTCGGCCGGGCAGGAGCAGCTCGTCGCGTTCGCCCGGATCCTGGTCCGCGACCCGCAGGTGGTGATCCTCGACGAGGCCACCGCGCGGATGGACCCGGTCACCGAGACGCGGGTGCAGCGGGCCACCGAGCGGCTGCTGCGCGACCGGATCGGCATCGTCATCGCGCACCGGCTGTCGTCCGTACGCCGCTGTGACGAGGTCGTGGTGCTGGCCGACGGTGCGGTCGTGGAGGCCGGACCGCTGCAGCGGTCCGAGCGGTTCGCGCGGCTGCTGGCCAGCAGCCACGCCGCGACGCCGGTGCCGGCGGGGTCGACCGCGCTGGCCGCCGTCGGCGGGGGCGGCTCGGCCGTCCCGACCGCCGCCGGCGGCACGCCGCCGGACGGCGCCGGAGCCCAGACCCCGGCGCAGGAGGCGCGGCTCACCGTCCCACCGAAGGCCGACCCTCCGCCGGTACCGGCACCGGCCCGCGCCCGGACACTGCGCGAGATCCTCCGGCTCACCACGAACGACGCGCGGTTCGGGCTCGGCTCGGTCGCGGTGTTCCTGGCCATGTCCCTGCTCGGCCTGGACGGGTCGGTGCTGCCGTGGCTGTGGGCCGACCTGGTGGACGGTACGGGCGGGCTGTTCTGGCCGGCCGCCGGCATCGTGGCCGGGCTGCTCTTCACCGCGCCGCTGCCGTACCCCACCGGCCGGTGGTTCCCCGAGTGGTGGGTCCGCCAGATGCTGCGCATCAGCATGCGCCTGGTACACGGGCAGACCGGGCCGCGCCGGGTCAGCGGGCACACGCCGGCCGAGGTCGTCGCCCAGGGCGGCGACACCGAGCGCATCGTGGTGCTCGCCGACAACCTGATCGACCAGTCCATCGCCGTCGTCGTCCTGGTCGCGATGACCGTGGTGTCGGGTACGGTCGTGCCGGCGCTCTTCTTCGCCGCGACGATGGTGGTCTCCGGGCTGGCCGCGACCCTGTTCGGGCCGCTGCTCGAGCGGGCCGCCCGCCGTACGGTGGCCGCCCGGGCCGCGTTCGCCACCGCCCTGGTGTCGTCACTGTCGGCGGCCCGTACGGTGAAGCTGGCCGGTGCGACCCGGCCCGTACTGGCGCACCTGGCCCGGCTCGAGGCCGTCCGCAGCGACCGGCAGTACCGGGAGATCGCCGTACAGGTGTGGTCGCGGTCCACGCCCGTCGCTGGTGAGCGGGCTGCTGCCGATCGGGGCGTGGGCGCTGTACCTGTCCGGCGGGCTCTCAGCCGGTGCGACCCTGGTGGCGGTGTCGACCCTGGGCTCCGCCCGGTGGTTCGCGTGGACCACCGCGTCCCTGGTCTCACAGCTGCCATCGGCCCGGGTCTGGACCCGGCGGACGGTGGCCATGTCCGGGATCGGCGCGTACTCGGCCGCCGTACCGGGGGTCGACCTGTCGGCCGGTACGGCGCCCGCGCCCCCGATGCCGCCCCGGCACCCGCTGCGGCGGCTGGAGCTGACCGGCTTCAGCGCGGTACACGAGGACGGTACGGTCGGCGTACGCGAGGTCGACCTGACCGTCGAGCGCGGGCAGCTCGTACTCGTCGTCGGGCCGGTCGGCTCCGGCAAGTCGTCGCTGCTGCGCGCGCTGGCCGGAATCGTCCAGCACACCGGCACGCTGGCCTGGAACGGGCAGCCGGTGTCCGAGCCGGAGCTGTTCCTGCGACCCAACCAGGTCGGGTACGTCGCGCAGCTGCCGCGCGTACTGTCCGGCACCATCGCGGACAACATCCAGCTCGGGCACGAGGTGGACGCGGCCGGTGCGGTGTCGACCGCCCAGCTCGAGCACGACCTGGCCGCCGCGGGCAGCGGGCTCGGCCTGCTGATCGGGCACAAGGGCACCCGGCTGTCCGGCGGGCAGCTCCAGCGGCTCGCGCTGGCCCGGGCGCTGGCGCCCCGTACCGAGCTGTTGATCGCCGACGACATATCTTCGGCACTCGATGTAACGACCGAGCTGGCGCTCTGGCGGGCACTGCGCGAGCACGGTGTCACCGTGGTCGGGTCGACCTCGAAACGCGCGGCGCTGACCCGGGCCGACCGGGTACGTGGTGCTGCTCGCCGGCCGGGCGGTGGCCCAGGGCACCTGGCGCGAGCTGGAAGACCGCTGGGGTCACCTAGCCGGCTGACCCGACCCGGCCGGTTCGGGGAGGCGTGTCACCGCTGCGGCGCCGGCTCGCCATGACCCGGGTACCGGCCGGCCGGGGTACCCTGCGCCGGTGACGTACCCGGCTGTCGAACGCTGGCTGGTGGCCGCTCCGACAGGCTACGCGGCCAGGTGCATATAAGTCGCGGCTGCACGACCGGTCGGCTCGACTGGGTCCACGGCGAGCTGTGGCTGCTGCCCTTCGCCTTGGTCCGGCGCCGGTTGGGCCACCTCGCCACGCAGGCCAACGGTCTTGGCCGAACGGTGCCAGATGACCTGCCCTGGACCGACGTCCCGGCGCATGCACTGGCGCAGGTCCCGGCCGGCCACCGTACCAACAAGGTGATCCCGTTCGCCGCGGTGGCGCGGGCCCAACTCGTCCGGGGACTCACCGCCAACGCGCTGCGCCTCGTCATGACGGATGGCACGCGGCACAAGCTCCTGTGGCCGACCAGCGACCCGGCGTACGACATCCTCGCCGGTACGCTCCCCGCCGTGCTGGGCGACCGATTCACCCTCGGCCGGTAGCTGGTGAGTCGGTTCGAGGTGGAGAGCTGGCCGTCGCGCCGGTATGGTCCGCTGAGCGTGCGTTCCGGCCCGCCCGGCTGCTCGTTACTCACCAACCGCGCCGTCGGCCAGCTCGCGCGCGATGTCGAGGTGGCCGGCGTGCCGGGCGTACTCCTCCAGCACGTGGACGAGGATCCACGCGAGCGTGGGCGGCGGTTCGGCGCCGGAGAAACGGCCGCCGACCGCGCCCCGTTCGGCCAGCTCGCGCGTCGCGACGATCGCCCGGGTCCGCGCCCCGCCGTGGTGCATCGCGGCGACCAACTCGCCGAGGGTCTCGTCCGGCGACACGCGCCAGCGCTCGGCCGCGTCCTGGTCGCCCCACGGGTCCGGTACGGGCTCGGCCGCGAAGCCCCACCGGAGCCACCGGCGCTCCATGTAGATGAGGTGCTTCAGCAGTTCCAGCGGCGACCAGCCGGACGGCAGCCGGCTGGTACGCAGCTCGGCGCCGGAGAGACCGTCGAGCTTGCGGGCGATGACGCAACGGTAGTGGTCGAGGTACGCGAGGAGCAGCTCGCGCGGGTCGGACAGCTGGTCGCTCGGCAGGCCCGTACTCACGGGACCAGTATCGTCTTGCCGACCGTGGCGCGCGTCTCGACCGCCCGGTGCGCGTCGGCCGCCTTCGCCAACGGGAACGGCGGGTTGATGACAGGTACCAGCCGTCCGGCGGCCGCCTCGGCGAGCGCCCGCTCCTCCAGGCCCCGCAGTCCACCGGGCCGGCTCAGGACGCGGACGCCGATCGCGCCGCTGACCGTGAGCCCGCGCCCGATGATGTCCCCGGCCGTCAGCGGGGTCGGCTGACCGGACGCCATGCCGAACAGCACCAGGCGGCCGCCGGGACCGAGCAGTTCCAGGGCGGCCCGGCCGGCCGTACCGCCGACGCCGTCGAGCGCGACGGTGACTTCGGGCAGCTGTGCCGGCCAGCCGTCGGTCGTGTAGTCCACGGCGATGTCGGCGCCGAGCTGCCGTACCCGCTCGACTTTTGCCGCCCCGCCGGCCACCCCGACGACGGTGGCGCCGGCATTGCGCGCCGCCTGAACCAGCAGGCTGCCGATCCCGCCGGCGGCCGCCGTCACCAACACCACGTCGTCCGGCGCCAGCGCCGCGACCCCCAGGATGCCCAAGGTGGTACGCCCGGTGCCGATCATCGCCACCGCCGCGTCCTCCGCGAGATCATCCGGGATCGGGTGCAGCGCCTCGGCGGAGCACAGCGCGAGCTCGGCGTACCCCCCGCTGGCCTGGCCGAGATGCGCGACCACGCGCCGGCCCACCCAGCTCTCGTCAACGCCCGTGCCCGCCGCGTCGACCACCCCGCTCACCTCGCGGCCGGGCGTCATCGGCAGCTGTGGCAAGGGAAACGGCCCGCCCTGCCGGCCCGCCCGGATCATCGTGTCGATGAGGTGTACGCCCGCCGCCGCCACCCGGATCCGCACCTGCCCCGGTCCCGGAGTCGGGTCGTCGACGTCCTCGTACCGCAGGTTCTCCGCTGGGCCGAACGCGTACTGCCGGATCGCATGCATGGCACCGACGCTAGAAGCTCAACCAAGGTTGAGGTCAAGTGCGCCGGTACCCACGGAAGTGGTCGACGCTGAACCGCCTCGGGTACGAACGATCTTGGCGACGAGCCCGGACAACAAATGACGAGCTCGGACAAATTCAGGGCCGGCAGATATCGACGGAAACCAAGTGGCGCCGATCGGTCCGGATATTGGGTTACGAACACCGAGGCCATTCCTGGCAACGGTTACTGCTTCCGGCTTCCCCTTGCCATTGATCGGAATAGAAATTTCGCATCGGTTGCCCCAAGAAGTCGTTCACCACCGCCGCTGAGGGCCGCGCCCTCAACGCAAGCAACTCGTGTTGCGTCAGCCATCCAAGTACGTGATACGATGCTCGCCACGGCGGTCGCCTCCGAGGTGTCCCTCGCGCAGGGGACTAGCTTTTCAACGTGCGCCTGTTCAGCGACACATCGCAATCGGTAGATCGCCTCGATTGATTCGCTGATCGTTGATGCCGCAACCGGTTCAGGGCACCTCGACTTGGCCGTGTGGCGCGGACCGGAAAACGAAAGTACGAAGGGGAGCAAGCCACCTTCCCAGGCTGGACACTTGACGGGCATCGCGGACGCCACGGCGGCGCCGCATAGCGTGGTGTGTGCAGGCGTCGGGCCGCGCTCGCGCCTTGCGGTGCCGGACGCACTGGCAGATGTACCGACCTCGGGCGGCGCTCCTGATTTCCTTAATACACGGGCTGTGCCGTTTCGCGCTTGATCGGTCACCGCCCGGCCGTCGGTCCTTCGGCGCCGTGCTCGCCAGCGCGGTCCCGGTCTTGTGTGGCCTCCATCTGACTCCGGTATTCCTCAGCTTCCCGCTGTTCGGCGTCGGCACGTTGGCGCTCATTCATGATCTGTACCGCATCGACGGCGCGTTGGACTGCGGCGTCGACTTCCTCCTTCGTGGTCGCGGTCGACACCCGCTGGCCGGCGTCGCCAATGCCAGCGGTTACGGCGCTGTTGTGCTCCTCGGCAGGCTCCAGACCGCTCGCGTCGACCGCGACGGGCTCGCCCCGCTCCGAACGGAACGCCACAAGCCCCGAAGCCACCATCGCTGACGGCCGTGTCGGCTCGGCCTGACCGGTGATGGTCCGCCCCGCCTCAGCGGAGACCCGATCCTGGTCCTGAGCCGTCCTATCGTCCGACCGATCCATCTCGGCAGCAGCCATCAGACCAGCGAACTCGCCGGAGGGCAGCGCGGGCGCCGCGAGGGCGATGATCTCCCGCAAACGGCGGCTGTACTCGGGAGTCCAGACCTGATCGAGATCTCGTCGTGTCTGGAGGACCTGCGCGCGATACTGCGCAATCTCGCCGACGGACCAGGGTCGGTGCCGTTCAGCAAGGATGGCCGTACGCGCTTGTGGCGTACCGGTGCATGATGCCGAGGCGACTCTGCGCGGCAGGCACCACTAACGCGGCGACCCACACTCTGTACCCGGCTTCGCGGAACCGCCCTGCGACCTCGGCGAACTCATCCGGGTCGGCCAGCGCGGTCTCCACCACCACATCGAAGCGCTGCTGCCGGGTGTACTCCTCCTCGGCCTTGGCGTGCCACCGTCGAGAGTCCCCGTGCCGCCGGAGCCTGTCGGAGGCGGCACGGGGTGGGTCGCCTGCGACCGCCGCTGACCGCCCGGGCGCCCAATGGCGCTTCTTTAAGGACTCTGTCCGGTTGGGTGCTTGACACGGTGCAGCGTGATGGTGTGGGTTACTCGGCGGCTGGCGGGTTGGTCACCGCGGGCGGGATATCGGTGGGAGCGTCGTTTGGTGGCGCGGGGGCTGGATCGTCCTGGCCGGTCGTGGGTGTGGCGGCCCAGTTCGTGCCAGGCGCGTTCACGGGCTCGCTGCAATCGCTGAGGGGGGAAAGTCCGCCTGGATCCGAGGTACGGATCGGCGGGCGGCGTTGCGGGCGCGCAGGAAACTGATGCGGTCGGGGTCTATTCGGTAATGGCGGGCGGCGTCGCCGACCAGGTCCGTCAGGGCCTGGTAAAGGCAGAACAGCGCCCACATCTCCTGACGCACCCCGTCGGGGTGCTGAGAGCGGGCCACCACGTCCTGACCACCACGTAGGTCGGTCTTGACCGCGTCCAACATGGTCTCCCCGCGCCACCGCTCATGATAGAGGGCCGGGATCTCCTCGATTGGCGCGGCATCGGGATCCAGCATGGTGGTGACCAGGCAGAACAGCTCACTGTGCTGCACGCCGTGCTCGTCGGCGGTGCTCACGGTGTACTCGATGACCCGTACCGGGATCGGCTGCCCGTCGCGCTTACGCGGCGGCGTGAGCTGCGAGCGGTAGCTGCCGTCGGACAGACGCTCGAGGACGGGCAAGGTGAACGAGTCGCTGGCCCGCCACAACAGGTGCGCGCCAGTGGCGGCGGCATCGCGCCACAGCCGCCAGCTCAGGAACTGCCGGTCAGCCATGACCAGCATCCCGGGCCCGAGGGAGGGCAACAGCCGCGCCGCCAGGGTGCTCTCGCCGACCCGGTAGCCGTCGAAGGTGGCATCCAGCAGCGCCTTGGTGCCGCACTCGGCGTGCGCGACCAGACGCACCTGCGGAAACGCGCCCGGCCCATCAGCGTTGGACGGCCCGTCAAAGGCGTCCCGGTTGGCCTGGCTGTCCGGCACGTCCATCGTGGACCCGTCAACCACCGTCAGACGCAGCCCCCGCCAGAAACACCCCGGCATGTCTGGGCTACCCACCGGGCCGGCCACCCGCGAAAACAACAACCGCGGCGCGTCTGGCCCCAACCGGGCACGGGCCTTGGTGATCGACCCCGACCAGGCCACATCCGCCTCATCCAGCCCCTCGTCATCCCCCGACCAGGACATGCCTTCCAAGAGCTGACGCAGCACCTCCTCGTAGCCAAACTCCCGCCACAACCACATCGCCAGGATGAAGTACAGGGTCAATCGGGCCGGCAGCGACCGCTTACGCTGCTCCCGGGCCTTGGCCTCATCGATCACCGCGTCCACCAACTCCGGCGGGAACGTCTTGGTCAACACCCCGATCGCCACCCGATCCGGTAACCGATCCCGCGCCGCCCTGACGATACGAGTCACACCAGCCACACGGAAGATCATAGACCATCAGGTCTTTAAGGAAGCGCCATTGGCCCGGGCGCCACGGTGCGCGCCGCGTCAGCGGCGCGTCTTGATCCCGTACATCCCGTACAGAAAGCTCTCACACAGACCGAGTCCCACCAAGGCCCACCGCGGCCGCCCGGTGTCGTACTCCGAAGGGCGCCTTGTGGCCGCGCCCTTCGATGAATCGAACTCCTACGGACCAGGTACCCTCTCCACGAAGAAGCGGTTGCGGAGCTCCGGGTAAGGGTGAGCCTCGATTACGAAGTCATTCCCTTTCTTGTCATTGGAGATGAACACGAAGGTTCTGGTGTCTGGGTTCCAGAGGTTGTAGCTGCCGTCGCCGGCCTCCTGGAGGTCGAATAGGTCGCGAGTCTCCCAATGTGGCAGATGCCCCTGCACGGCCAGGTCTCCGTTCACATCGTCCTGCGAGACGAACATGGCGTGCCCGGTTGCGGAGTTGGTGAAGCGGAAGAGGCCGTTATCCGTGCGGAAGGCTTTAAACACGTTGCGGTTCTCATCCGCGTAAGGATGAGCTTCAACGTACCTATCTCCGTCGCTATCCTCGTCATTGGACACGAAGATATACTGGCCGTTGTGCTGGACACTGAAGAACCGGACGTGATCTCCGTCCCAAAGAGCCGGCATGGGTGTACTCCTTCCGTTTGTGCCACCATCTTGACCAACCACTCAACAGCGGATCGCTCAATCAAGCGCCCGGCGCGGTGTTGCCGGGGCCTCCGGTCCGGCCCGCCACACTGGGCGACCGGGCGGTACCGCCGCGGCTGGTACACAGACGGGTTACCCACAGGGACGTCAGCTAGACCTCAGAGACGTCAGCTAGCCCCGCTTTGGTGATGGGCTTTTCTATTTTTGAGCAAAGAAGTTCTCAAGCTGGGCAGACTCCGGCCAGGTCAAGATAGTCGTCGATATGTCGGTCGATGGTGTGCAGGGCTTGGCGTAGTGGCAGGGGTGCGGGTGGCCGGTCGGCGGCCATGCAGCGGGCGCAGGAGCCGGTTGTGCAGCTTGGTGTAGAACACCGCGAAGCGTTGCCCGTCAGGCGGTGAGACGGTAGGTGTTGTGGCCTGGCAGGCGTTGGATGAGTCCTTTCATGCGGAGCCGGGTCAGGTCGTAGCTGGCCTGGGAGGCGGTGTAGCGTCCGCCGCCGAGCAGTGCGGGCATCAGGGCGCGCAGGCTCCGGTTGGTGATGCCGGTGGCGGCGGACACGGTGAAAGCGAGGGCGCCGGCCAGGGCCTGGACCCGAGGGTCGCCGAACCGTAGAGCCGGGGCCCTCCGCCCGTCCTCGACAGATGGGTGCGCGATCCGCTCAAAGGCTGGACTCGCAAGGACAGTGCCCTGGCCGACCCGTTCAGCTTCCACGATCCGGCGGTTGATCGCACGCGCCTTGACCGACAGTTCGTCGAAATGCTCCAGACGGCGTAGCACGCCCAGATCGGTGGTGTCGTTGACGACGGTCTCGATCCGCATGGCCCGGCCGTCTTTCAGGTACTGCTTGGCCCGGGAGTGCTTGTAGAACACGTTGACGGTCACGCCCTGGTTGGCGCGGTCGATCGACGGTCTTGAACAGCTGCGCCTGGGGGCTGGACCTGGCCGCGGTGACCGCCTGGCCCGACGACGCTTCGCCGCTTACGCGCGTCGGGTGATGTTGCGGCCGAAGATGATTTCGACGCTGTCGGGGCGGCCGAGGTCGAGGTTGTCGGCGATCAGCGTCTCGAAGAACGTGCGGGCGTGCCGCGGCGCGGTGAACACGATGGTGCGGGAGAACTCGACCTGCCGCATGGACAGGTCCCACCAGTACCCGGCCGCCCGGTCCGCGGCGGTCAGCGGCAGCGGCAGCCTGCGCCCACCAGCGCTCGGCGAACACCCGGATCGGTCCGGGACCGAACCGGTCGCAGATGGCCTGCAACCCGGCGGGGTCATCACAGGTGGCGAACCCGTTGGACAACTCGGTGAACCCGATCCCCGCGGCCATGGCCTGCCGCTTGGCCCACTCATGACCGTTGACCCATATTTTCATCGGATACGGGAAGTATGAACACACCTTGATGAACGCCCCGCCCATCTCGGTGTCCCACAGATAGAAGTAGTAGGCCGACACCCTGCCGCTGCGGCCTTGCCGAACGTGAACCACGGGGCGCCGGACTGCGGCGTACGGGTGGTACGGGCGTCGCTCACCCACGCGTACTCCTGCGCCGATACCGATCGCCACCACCTGGGAGCGGCCCATGGCCGCCGCGCGGCGCATCAGCGGACGCATCACGTCGACCTTGCGCTGGCCCTTACGGAAGCGCACCACCGGGATGTGGTTGGCCTCGGGCGTAGGAGTCCACCGCCCGCCGAAACCGCTGCCCGATCTGGTCCATCAACGCTGGTGACGGGATCGGGTTGCCCCGATGCCGGGTCAGGAACGCCGATGATCTGGCCCGCCGACCTGCAGGTTCGGCACGTACCCGTTGAGGTAGACCCGATCAGCGCACTCAAGATCCAAGCCCCACCTGGCCATCCAGCAGATCGTTGACTGTGACCAGGCCGCTTCGCCATCGGGCACCTCCAACATCGACGGAGATGCCCTGCTCAACGCTCAACCAGCCGGAACGTCACCTGCCACAGCGGCCACCCACCTCGACGGTCCGAGGCGAAGCCTCTTTAGAGACCTCGCGTACCGCCGCAGCCGACCGGCCTCAGCTCGGCGGCTTCGTGGCCGACTCGCCAGTCTGCTCGCGCCACTGGCCGCCGTCGGCCTGGACCAGACGCCGCACCATCTGCCGGGCCTCGTCCTCGGTGCCGAACTCCACCGGAGCACCTTTGCCCGTCTCCGAGTCGCCAGCCCACGCGACGACGTGCCACCGGACGTCGCGAGCAAGCCACACATCACGCCGCGCCGCCGCACCGTCGTCGGGGCGGCGCTCCGGGCCGCATCCGAGCATCAGCCCAGGACGCAAGATCAAAGCTGATTTGTTGTGGATCTGTCGTAACTGATCCCTGATCCGTATTTCTGCTGGTCAGCAGTAGTACGTGTGGAGCTGAGGGGATTTGAACCCCTGACCCCCTCGATGCGAACGAGGTGCGCTACCGGTCTGCGCCACAGCCCCCGGCCGTCCCCGTACCCACCGAGGACCGGCGACTAGGTTAACAGGTCGGCGTCGGGTACCGCGAATCAGTACCCGGACGCCCGAGCCTCGTACGCCCGCCCCCGTACGGGACCGCGAGCCGACCGGTCCACGTACCGCTGGGAAAGCCGTACCGACTCCCGCTGCGCCGCCGCCCGCGCTGCCGCGGCTCGCCGGAGTGCCTCGCGCCGCGCGGCCTGCCGGCGGGCCTGCTCGCGGCGCAGGTCGGCCTGGCGCGCCGCGATCCGGGCGGCCCGGCGCGCGGCCTCCCGCCGTCGGCGGCGCTCGGACAGCGCCCGGTTGCGCAGGTGCACCAGGTACACGGCGAGCAGCAGCAAGCTCGGCGCGGAGCCGATCCAGAAGCCCGGGCCGAGCAGGCCGACCCCGCACAGCTCGCTGACGTTGAGCAGTACCAGCGCGGCGAGCACCCGTCGCCGGCGGTAGATCGCCGGCGTGTGCCGCCGGTGTGCCGGCCGGCGGGCCGGCCGGCTCGAAGCCCGGCCGGAGGAGCGCGAGAACCGCGACCCCGGAACAGGGCCGCCGGAGACCGGCGAGGCCACCACGCCCGCGACCAACGCGCCGGAGACAAGACCCACGACCGGGACCGCGGAGGCGAGGACCAGGAACCGGGGCGGGTTGACCGGCCGGCGTCCGGGTACGGTGCGCTGACGGCGGGGGCGTTCGATCACCCGCGCCGTGCTCAGCGCCCGCTCCGCCACCAACCGCTCAGTGGCGTCGTACCGGCGCACCAGGGCCGGCGCGAGTGCGAGCAGCCCGGCTGCGGCGAGGACGGCGAGGAGTACCGAGGTCGGCACCCTCACTCCTCCCGTCGATGACTCACGTGGTGATTTGAGGTTACGGTCCCCTTAGTGACAAACCCGGTACGCCACTCCGCCCGGCGCACGGGCGGTGCTCGGACAACCAGTTGGAAAACCAGCCGGAAAAGTGGTGGTTACGCGCGGCCGCTCACCCGGTGCCAGCGCGCGAGCAGGCCGCCTTCGGCGGCCACCTCCTCGGCCGTCATCGCATAGCCGATGTGGTCACGCCAGGCGCCGTCGATGTGCAGGTACTTCGGGTGGTACGCCTCCTCGCGGAAGCCCAGCTTCTCCACCACCCGCCGGGACGGCGTGTTCTCCGGGCGGATGTTCACCTCGATGCGGTGCAGTCCGCCCGACCGGAACGCGTGGTCGACCACGAGCGCGAGAGCGGTCGGGATGATGCCCCGCCCGGCCAACCGGGAGTCGACCCAGTAGCCGGCGTACCCGGAGCAGAAGGCCCGCCGCACGATATTGCCGACGGACAGCTGGCCCACCAGCATCCCGTTGTACGTGACGGCGAACGGCATCGCCTCGCCGTCGCGCCCGGAACGGCGCAGCTCCCGCAGCACGTACCGGAAGGCCGACGGAGAGTTCAGCTCCTGCCACGGTCCGGGTGGGGTCGGCTCCCACTGGGCGAGCCACTTCTCGTTGTACCGCCGCACCTCCGACCACGCCTGGGCGTCGGAGCGCCGGTACGGCCGCAGCGTGACCGGGCCGTCCGCGAGAACGGCGGGCCAGCCGGGCACTAAGATCATCGGCGCCGGTCCAGCAGCAGAACGTCCACAGTGGAGCCGGCCGGGGCGCTAATGACCTTCTCCCCCAGCACCATCAGGGCGTTCGCCTCGGCGAGCCCGGACAAGGTGTACGGCCCGCCGGCGAGCGGCTGCACGGTGTAACCGCCACCGCGGCGCTCAGCGACAAAGGCGGGCCGGAACTCGCGCAGCCCCGACGGGGAGTACACGGTCTCGAGCAGGTGCGCGCGTACGGCCGGCCGGAACACCGGCTCGGCGGCGGCCAGTACCTGCACGACCGGGCGGGCCAGCACCTCGAAGCCGATCAGTGCGGCGCCCGGGTCGCCGGGCAGGCAGACGATGGGTACCTCGGAGCCGCCGATGGTACCGAAGCCCAGTGAGGAGCATGGATACGCGGATACGTCTGTGAACAGTACCGTCCCGCGGGACAGGACGCGCCGGACCATGTCGCCGGGGCCGGTGCCCGTACCCCCGGTCGTGATGATGAGATCGGCCCGCGCCGTCTGGTCGTCCAGTACCCCCCGCACCACCTCGGGATCGTCGTCGCAGATGCCCACCCGGAAGGCGTGCGCGCCGGCCTCGGCCGCGGCCGCGGTCAGCGCGTGCGAGTTCACGTCGACCACCTGCCCGGGCTGGCTGGCCCGGCCGGCGTCGACCAGCTCGTCGCCGGTCGCGATGACCACCACGCGCGGGCACGGGCGGACCACCACGTGCCCGATCCCGGTCGCGGCCAGGATGGCCACCAGCGCCGGGGTGACGTACGCCCCGCCGCTCGCCAGCACCGCGCCGGTGGGCAGCTCGTCAGCGGTACGGCGCAGCCCGTACCCCTTCTTCGGCGCGGCGTAGATCTCCACCACGGCCATTCCCTGGTCGGTCGAGCCGAGCGGGACGACCACGTCGCAGGTCGCCGGCAGCGGCGCGCCGGCCGCGATCGAGAAGCAGGTACCGGGCGTGAGCCGTACCGGTCGCCAGCTCGCCGCGGCCAGGTCGCCGACCACGTTCAGCCGTACCGGCCGGACCTGGCTCGCGTGCGCCGCGTCCTCGAAGCGGGCCGCGTACCCGTCGATCGTGGCGTGGTCGAACGCCGGTAACGGCCCCGGCGAGACGACGTCCTCAGCGAGGGTGTTGCCGTACGCCTGGGTCAGGTCGAGGTCGACGGCCGGTAGCGGGCGCAGCCCGCGCAGCACCGCACCGAGGTAGTCGGCCAGGGGAAGCAGCGACTCCGACGGCGGGTACTCGGCCGTCGCGGTCATCCGCTGCGCTCCTTGCCGGAGGGTCCCCTACCGGCCGACGACCCGGCGCTGAGCTGGCTGCCGACGAAGTCGGTGAGCCACTCCCGGAACGCCGGCCCGAGGTCGGGGCGCTGGCAGGCGAGCTGGACGACCGCCTGGAGGTACCCGATCGGCGCCCCGGTGTCGTACCGGACCCCCCGGAAGACCACGCCGTGCACCGGGGTCCCCTCCTCCAGCAGCAGCGCCATGGCGTCGGTGAGCTGGATCTCCCCGCCCGCGCCCGGACCGATACGGCGGATCGCGTCGAAGACCGAGTTCGGCAGCACGTACCGGCCGACCACCGCGAGGTTGCTCGGTGCCTGGTCCCGCTTCGGCTTCTCGACCAGCCCGGTCACCTCGACCATCGTCCCGCCGTCGTCGCCGACCCCGATGCCGTGGTCGAGGTTCGGGGCGGCGGCGCGTACCGAGGCGATGCCGTACCGGGAGACCTCCTCGTCGGGGACCTCGATGAGCGCGAGCACGATGCCGCCCGTACGGGCCTGCAGGTCGAGCATGTCCGGCAGCAGCGGGTCGGCTTCATCGGTGAACTCGTCGCCCAGCAGGACCGCGAAGGACTCCCCGCCCACATGCGACTCGGCGTACGACACGGCGTGCCCGAGCCCGAGCGCCTCGGGCTGCCGGCACGTGTAGATCTCGGCCAGCTCGCTCGGCCGCCTCACCGCGGCCAGCCGCTCCATGTCGCCCTTGGCCTCCAGCCGCTGCTCCAGGTCGGGCCGCCGGTCGAAGTGGTCCACCATGCTGGTTTTGCCGCGGCCGGTGACGAGCAGGATGTCGTTGATCCCGGCCGCCGCGGCCTCCTCGACGATGTACTGCAGCACGGGCCGGTCCACGACCGGCAGGAGCTCTTTCGGTACCGCTTTCGTCGCTGGCAGAAATCGGGTGGCGAGACCTGCCGCCGGGATGACAGCCTTGGTCGCGCGCCGCCTACGTACGCCATCAACATTCACTGCGGGCTCCTGAGTGGTGGGAAACTCCGGCATGTCCGTCAGGCTATCGGCCGGCGCTGGGCAGCGCCGGCTGCGGGCCACCCGACGCGCCGCCCGCCACAGTCACGACGCCGGGCGAAACGGCCGCCGGCAAGGGCATCTCCGCCAGCCGGTACGTGTCCCGACCAGCATTCTTCGCGGCGTACAGCGCCTCGTCGGCCGCCTCCAGCACGACCGGCCCGGTGCCCCCGTGCTCCGGGAACACGGCGATGCCGATCGATACGGTGACCGGGATGCCGCGTACCCCGGACCGCTCTCCACGCGCATTCGGCAACCGGCGCGGTACCGGCACCGGCGTGTCCCGGACCACCGTGCCCAGCCGCTCCGCGACGATGATCCCGCCGACCGCGTCGGTCTCCGGCAGGAGCAGGGCAAACTCCTCCCCGCCCTGCCGGAACGCCAGGTCCACCTCGCGGATCTCGGACCGTACCCGCCGGGCGAACTCGACCAGCACGGCGTCGCCGGCGGCGTGCCCGTACGAGTCGTTGACGTCCTTGAACCGGTCCAGGTCGAGCACCAGTACGCACAGCCGGTGCCCGAACCGGCCGGCCCGCTCGACCTCCCGGCGCAGCGAGTCGGTCAGCGTCCGGTAGTTGTGCAGGCCGGTCAGCGGGTCGGTGTGGGACAGCCGCTGCGCCTCCTCGTGCACCCGGACGTTCTCCACGGCGATCGCGGCCTGGCCGGCGAACGTGCGCAACGTCACCAGGTCGGCGTCGTCGAACTCGTCGTTGCCGACCCGGTCGTAGAGCGCGAGCACCCCGCGCACCGAGTCCGGCGCGGTGAACGGCACCGCCATGTACGTCACGCAGCCGGGCTCACCCGGGGCGAGCACCGGGCCGTCCCGGTCCACCCGGCCGCGGCGCGGCTCACCGGTGCTCGCCACCGTGCCGACGAGCCCGACCCCGAGGGGTATCCGCAGCTGCGCCCCGACCAGCTCGCCGTCCTCGATCAGCAGGACGACGCCGGAACGCGCCCCGGTCGCGGCGCACGCCGTATGCAGGATGACATCGAGGATGTGCTGCAGGTCATGGGTGTGCGACAGGGTGTCGCCGAGCACGTCGAGGTGCCCGCGCAGCTGGTCCCGGCTGGCGGTCAGCGCCGCTACGTAGGACTGCATGCCGCGCGTCATCCGGTTGAAGGCGGCCCCGACCCGACCCACCTCGTCGCGCCGGCCTACCGGTACGCGCGCGGACAGGTCGCCGGACGCGACCCGGTCGGCGGCGGAGGCCAGCTCGGCGAGCGGCCGCGTGGTACCCCGGGCCAGCCACCAGGCCACGCCGACGGCGGCCACGCCCGCGAGGATCACCACGCCGAGCAGGACCGGCGCGAGGCCGGGCTGCGCCGGCTCGGGTACCGACACGGTGAGCGGGAGCGGGCCCGCCAGCCGGTGCGCGTACGGGCCGGGGCCGGTGAAGGCGAGCAGGGCGCCGTCGGTTCCGGCGGCGCGGTTGGCCGTGTCGGTGAGCCGGGCGAGGAGGGCCGCGTCGACCGGGCGCGCGGCGTACGCGTACCCGGCGAGGGTGCCGTTCGGGTCGCGCAGCTCGACCCGCGCCGCGAGCGCGGTCACCCCGGCCGGCGCGCTGAGCTGCCCGCACACTGCCCAGCCCGCCGGCGCCATGTCGCTCGGGCCGGCCAGCCGTACCTGCGTGGCCAGGTCCTGTTCGACCACCAGGCGCTCGGCGTCCGCGCCCTGCCCGCCGGCGGCGAGCAGCGCGGCGGCCTGCGCGCCGGTCCGCAGCTGGCCGCAGAGCGCGTCCACCGTGGCCGCCACCGCCCCGGTCGCCCGGTCCAACCTCTCCGCGGTACGGTCCCGGCTGACCGCCGTCACCGTCAGCCCGACGAAGACCGCGCCGAGCAGCACCGGGCCGAGCACCAGCGCAAGGAAGGCCGCGGTCAGCCGGGCACGGAGCGTCAATTTCCCCCCCTTGTCGATCTGATGCTGTCATGCTGGGAGGTCTTCCGCCGGTCGAAATGTAGCGTGACACGTGTCCGATTTTTCGCATCAGTCCAAAGCCAGACTCCGCAGTCGGTTTCGGGCCGCGCGCCGGTCACTGCCCACGGCAGACGCAGCGGTACGGGACGTCCTCGCCGCCCTCGCGACCGACCTCGACACGGTGGCCGGCTACGTGCCGATGCCGGGCGAGCCCGGTGGCGCCCGGCTGGCCGAGGCGCTCGACGCGGTGTGTGCCCGGCTCCTGCTGCCGGTCGTGCTCCCCGACCGCGACCTGGACTGGGCCCGCTATCAGGGCGACCTCGTGCCTGCCGCGTTCGGCGTGCTCGAACCGGCCGGGCCCCGGCTCGGGCCGGCCGCGGTCACCGAGGCGGACCTGGTCGTCGTCCCCGCCCTCGCGGTGGACCGCACCGGGGTACGGCTCGGCCGCGGCGGCGGGTCGTACGACCGCGCCCTCGCCCGGGTCGCACCCGGCACCCTGCTCGTCGCCGCCCTGTACGACGGCGAGCTGGTCGACCGCCTGCCCGCCGACCCGCACGACGTACGGGTCCACGCCGTGGCCACGCCCGCCGGGCTCACCCGCCTGTGACGACGTTCGCACTGGACGCGAAGCCCGTCCATGCCGCACTATTGGCACTCGAAGTGTGCGAGTGCCAGGAGGATGACGTGCCGACGTACCAGTACGCGTGCACCGCGTGCGGCCACCAGCTCGAGGCGGTCCAGTCCTTCGCGGACGAGCCGTTGACCGAGTGCCCGGCCTGCGAGGGCCGGCTGCGCAAGCTGTTCTCGTCGGTGGGCGTGGTCTTCAAGGGCTCCGGCTTCTACCGCAACGACTCCCGTACCGGCCCGTCGTCCGGCTCCTCGTCGGACCCGTCGTCCGGCGAGGCCGCCAAGCCGAAGGACTCCGCGTCGAAGGACTCCGCGACCCCGGCGAAGGAGTCGTCGACGACCACGACGCCGGCGGCCTCGAAGAAGGAAGCCGCGGCGAGCCCGGCCAGCTGACCTACCAGTGCGGCGGGCGCTCCTCGAGCAGCCGGTCGTCGTTACCGCCGGACCGCTCGCCCCAGCCCAGGTCGGTATCGTCGCGCGTCTGGTCGGGCAGTACCGGCTCGTCGTCGTCCCCGAGCGGGACCTCGCGCAGGTCGTCTACCGAATCGGCGGGGTACGCGTCCACGCGAAGTAGGTTACCTGCCATTGGGTACCGTCATAGCCGTGCCTGGGAGCGACGACAGCCAGTGGCGGCGACCGGACGGGGAGCCGCTGACCGCGTCGCGTCCCGCGCAGCCGACCGAGCCGCCCACGTACGCGGGCCCGCCCCGTACGACGCCTCCGCCGCCCGACTGGCGACCCAAGCTGCTCGTCCAGCCGCCTCCGCCCCGGACCCTGCCGAGGCAGGATATGGCCACCCTGGACGCGCGGGAGAAAGAGGAGCGCACGCTGACGTACGGCATCGGCATGGTGGCCGGTGCCATCCTGCTGGTCGTGCTCCTGATCCTGTGCGGTCGCGCGTTCGTCTGACCGCCCGGCCGCGCAGCCTGTCGGAGCGGCTACAGCCAGCTATGTCAGCCACGCTCGGTGGCCACCGGCGGCTACATGTTGCCCCAGACGATCTTCGCGGCCGAGTCGCCGGTGAGGTAGACCAGGATCCCGGCGGTCACGGACAGGCCGAGCGCGGCCACCACGAGCAGGGCGGAGACCGCGACCGGCCGGCGCCGCAGGAGCACCAGCGCGAGCGCGACGAGGCCGAGCGCGATCGTCGCGTACAGGGTCCAGGTGCCAAGCAACCGGTGATGGTCGATCTTCGCGAGGATCGCCGGCGACGCGGTGTGCCGGCGCACCTCACGAGCCCGGAAGGCGTCTCCGGTGATCTTCGCGGCCAGCGCGCTCAACGGCGCGACCACAGCCAGTCCGACCACGAGCCAGTCCAGGCGCGACCGGACGCGGGGCACGAACGTGTACGCCAGCACGCTGGCGATCAGCAGAGGGATGAGTACGACGGCCCCGTGGATCACCAGGGGGTGCAGCGGCAGGCCGTTGAAAGTCTCGAACACGCTCCAGGACACGCAAGGATCATGGCATCTGGTTCAGCTCTCGGGAAGAACGCTTTTCTTGATGCATTCCAGGTTACGTGTTCCAATGATGGCCATGCACGCCGAGGATCGGTTACGCGCCCGGGGACTGCGGGTAACCCGGCCGCGCCTCGCCGTCCTGGAGATCCTCGGTGAGGGTGGGCACCTGGAGGTCGACGAGATCGTCACGCGGGTCCGGGACCGGCTGGACTCGGTGTCCATCCAGGCGGTGTACGACGTACTCAGCGCGCTGGCCCGGGCCGGCCTGGCCCGGCGGATCGAACCGGCCGGGAGCCCGGCCCGCTACGAGGCCCGTGCCGGCGACAACCATCACCACATCGTGTGCCGTGGCTGTGGCCGCATCGCCGACGTCGACTGCGCGGTCGGCGACGCGCCCTGCCTGGACCCGAGCAACAACTCCGGCTTCGAGCTCGACGAGGCCGAGGTGACCTTCTGGGGCCTGTGCCCGAGCTGCCAGGAGCTGCGCAGCTCGGACGTCTGACCGCGCCACCCGACCTCGCGCCGCCCAACCTCGCTGCCGCCCAACCTCGCTGCGGTCCGGGCTCCCGCTGCGCCCCGCCGACCTGTCCGCGGCCCTTTCCGCCCGCGCCCTGCGCCGCCTGCTCGACTCCCTACCCCGGCGCCTCTACGAGGGCCCGATCTACCAGGCGGCGATGTCCCGGGCGGCGCGGTCGGCCGCCGGATCCGCCACTCCCCCGGCCAGCCCGGCCTGAGCCGCCGCGGCCCGGGCCGCGATGCCGAACGCGCCGGACAGCCCGACCACCGCCAGCACCAGTACGGCCAGCACCCCGAACGCCCAGCGCAGGTTGGTCCCGTGCGCGATGACGCCGATCAGCGCCGCGCCGACCACGAACCCGACGTAGTTGAAGAGATTGACCCGCGCGACGGCGACTCCGCCTCCGGTTGGGTCCAGCGCACCGGCGGCGGAGAACGACAGCGGTACGACCACGCACAGCCCTGCCCCGACGATCGCGAACCCGAGCACCCCCAGTACGGGCACCGGCGCGACCGCCACGAGCGCCGTGCCCGCCACCCCGAGCACCCCGCCGGCGGCCACCGCCCGGACCGGTCCCACCCGTCCGATCACCCGGTCGGCGACCAACCGCCCGGCCAGTTGGCAGGTGAGGTAGCCACCCAGCCCGAAGGCGGCCAGGCTCTTGCTGGCGTGCAGCGCGTCGTGCAGGTAGTCCGCGCTCCAGTTGGAGGTGGCCGACTCGGCCACGTACATCACCATCACGGCCAGTCCGACCAGCAGGATCGGGCGCCACGGGATGCGGGTCACGGCACCATGCGCGGCGGAGATGTCCGGCTCGACCGGGTCGGTGACCGGCGCGCCGACCGTCTCCTCGGCGCGGCGCAGCAGCAGCGGCCCGACCGACAGCGCGACGACCGCGCCGACCAGCGCCACCAACCCGAGCGACACGCCGAGGGAGAGCCCGACCTTGGTCGAGCCGGCCGTGGCCAGGCTGCCGACGATGCCGGCCAGGCTCCACCAGCCGTGGAACGAGGCGAGCAGGCTGCGCCCGTACCGGCGCTGCACGCCCACGCCCTGCATGTTCATGCTCGCGTCCACCGCACCGACGACCAGCCCGAAGCAGGCGACCGCGGCATAGAGCCCGACCCGTACGCCGACGAAGCCAACCGCGGCGATCGTCGCGCACACCAGCGGCCCGCTGACCCGCAGCACGACCGCGCTGCCGAGCCGCGGCGCGAGCACCCCGGCCAGTACGCTGCCCAGCCCGGCCACCACCGGGACGGCGAGCAGGATCAGGGTCAGCTCGTCATCGGTGAAGCCGAACTTCTCCTTCAGCGACGGGACCTGGGTGAGCAGGCTGGCGAAGCACAGGCCCTGGACGAAGTACGCCCCGGCCACGCCGGCTCGGGCGCGCCGGTCCCGGGTCCTGGTCTCCACCGAACCTCCAGACGTGAGGGATTTTCGGATCCTCCCCCGCTCAGCCGTGCCGCGTTGGCTGTGCTCGCCTCACCAAACTCCGGCTCGGCTCCGCTCAGCCGTGCTCCCGCAAGACTCCCGCCCACGGTTCCCGGACCGGCGCCTCGACACCCCCCGGACAGGTACGCCGGTAGTCGCACCACGAGCACAGCGCGCCCGGGGCGGTCGGGAACGCGGTGTCCGGGTCGCCTCCCCCGGCGACCGCCCGTTCGGCGGCGAGGATGTCGCCCGCCGCCGCCTCGGCCCGGCTCAGGTGCCGGACCAGCGACTCCTCGGTGTGCTCGTGCCCGGCCACCGTACGCGTGGGCAGGTGGTGCAGCTCCACCTTCCGGCACCGGCGCCGGAACACCCGTGCGGCCGCGTACGCGTACAGCGCGAGCGCCCGGGAGCCCCGCGCGTCGTCGCGGGACAGCTCGCCCCGCCCGGTCTTGTAGTCCACGATCACCAGCTCGTCGCCGCGCCGGTCGATCCGGTCCACCCGGCCGGACAGCGCCAGCACCCGCGTCTTCGCCGCGACCGTCCGCTCCACGCCGACCGGCTCCTCCAGCGGGTCGAGCCCGGACACGTAGGACTCCAGCCACTCCAGCGCGCGCCGGAACACCTCTCGCTCCTGCGCCTCGTCGCGGTAGCCCTCGCTCACCCAGGTCGCCTTGAGCAGCGTGCCCAGCGCCTCCGGGCGGCGCTGCCCGCCGGGCAGCCCATACCAGTTGCGCAGCGCGGTGTGCACGCTGGCTCCCAGCGAGTTGTGCGCCCAGGCCGGGCCCTTGGCCGGCGCCGGCCGGTCGACGTAGGCGTAGCGGTACCGCCGGGGACAGTCCTCGTACGCGGCGAGCTTGCTCGGCGTACACACGAACAGCTTCTCGGGCATCCCCTCGAAGCCCAACTGGACGGCTTCCGTATCTCGCACGTGGCCGATCCTGCCATCAGGGTGCGACACTGAACCGTGCGGCGCGACGGCGCTGTGGATAACGTGCCCCGGGGAGAAGACCAGATGGGAATCCTGCGCTGGCTGCGCGGTGGTGAGGACAACGGGGCCGCTGCCAGCGTCATCTCCGCCGGCCTGGCCGAGATCGACGGGCTGTTCCGCCCGTCGAAACACAAGCAGACCGAGCACATCGAGGAGAGCAAGCGCAAGCGGATCGACGTCGCCAACGGCGCCGGCATCGACCTCGATCGCGGTTTCGCGGTGATCCGCCCGAGCGAGTCCGCCGGCAGCTCCGAGCCGCGCCCGCCCCGCGTCCGGGCGCCTCGGCCCGACCGCCGCACGAAGACCGGCAAGGCCCGCAAGGCCCGCTAGCGACCGCCTCCGGTCAGCGGCGGCACGCCATGGGCCAGTTCCACGATGGTGTGGTACGCCTCCGGAGCCGTCGTCCGCGCGCCCAGTCGCACCGTCTTGTTGCTGCCGTGGAAGTCGGACGAGCCGGTCACCAGCAGCCCCAGCTCCCGGGCGAGGTCCCGGACGTGGGCCCGCTCGACCGGCGAGTGGTCCTCGTGATCGGCCTCCAGCCCGGCCAGCCCGGCCCGGGCCAGCTCGACGATCAGGGAGTCGGGCACGATCCGGCCGCGTACGGATGCCCGCGGGTGCGCGAACACCGGCACCCCGCCGGCACCCCGTATGAGTTCGAGCGCCTTGAATACATCGATGTCCGCCTTGGGCAGCCGGTACCGGTGGCCGAGCCAGCCGGGCGCGAACGCCTCGGCGACCGTACCGACGAGCCCGCGCCGGATGAGCGCCTGCGCCAGATGGGGCCGCCCGACCGTACCGCCGGCCGCGTACTCGCGCACCTCGTCCCAGGTGACGTCGATCCCGTCGGCGCGCAGCAGGTCGACCATCCGTTCCGCGCGGTGCTCGCGCGCCTGCCGTACCCGCGCCAGCTCGTCGCGCAGCGGCACGTCCGCCGGGTCGAACAGGTACGCCAGCAGGTGTAGCGCTATCGGCGGATCGCTTCCGTACCAACGGCAGGACAGCTCGGCACCGCGCACCAGCGTGAGCCCGGGCGGGAGCGCCGCCTCGGCGGCCGCCCAGCCGGCGGTCGTGTCGTGGTCGGTGAGCGCTACGACGTCCAGCCCGGCGGCCACGGCGGCGGAGACCAGCTCGGCCGGCGTGCAGGTACCGTCACTCGCGGTCGAGTGCGCGTGCAGATCGATGCGCATCAGCCGTTCGCGAGGTCTTCCTCCTCGACGGACCGGGCGGACAGCCGCGCCTCGACCGCCTCGGGCTCGTACATCTCCTCGACGATGCGCAGGTACAGCTCGTTCGGGTTGGGCAGCGGCTTGACCTCGCGCAGCGCCTGGTCCTGGCCGGCCGACTCGACGACGAACGTGCCGTAGTTGAGCATGCGCCCCAACGGCGACTGCTGGTACTTCATGTCGGTGACCCGTACGAGTGGCATCATGCCGACCGTACGGGTAATGAGCCCATTGATTACCATCAAACGCTTGTTGGTCAGCACAAAGCGGTCCATGTACCAGTCGGCGACCCGCCAACCGACCCAGCCCAGAACCGCTAGCCACAGCAGTACCGCCACGGTCACCAGCCCGTTGTTCCCGCGCTTGGCGAAGAAACCGACCGCCCAGCCGAGAATGAAGGTGGCCACGGCGGCGATGAGGACCTGGTTGACCAGGTGGACCCAGTGCTTCTTCCACTCGCCGCGGAACTTCTCGGTCGGGAAGAGGTAGCGGGAGACCAGCGAGCTGGCCTCCTCTTCGAGCGGCACGACGCTACGGGGCCCCACCGGCAGGCCGCCGCCGGCCCGCAGCCCGCGCAGCTCCTCTTCCTGGATCTCCGGCGGGAGGAACTCCGCGGTGTCGGTGTCGTCCTCGTAGTCGCCGACGCTCTCCGGCCGCACCGGCGGAATCGGCTCGGTGTTGTGGTCCTGGGGCCGGCGGCGGGGACCTCGCTCCTCGTCCGGCCGGCGCGGATCGTCGCTGGCCATCTATGTCAGGCGACCAGGCTGCTGAAGAAGTTCCCGATGCCGGTAGCGACGTCAACCAGGCTGCCGCCCAGGGCCTTCACCACATTCGCCGCGCTCGTCGGACGATAAGCGATGAAGAACACGAGGAATGCGACGCCCCCCCAGGTGAGGACCTTCTTCATCATCTCGATCCATCCCCTCCCCACGACGCCCGACGTGATGCCGCAGCGGCACAGAGCGTACCAGTTGCTACTGGTATCTGTAGGGTACCGGCCTTGCCCCGCAAAGTAACCGGCCAACGCGCTGACGCGCCGTGTCGGGGGTTCATTCACGCATTCACGTGCGTTGCTCAGGCCGCCTGATGCAGCACCGGGGTGGGGGCACCGTAGACCAACTCGCCGGGCAGCCAGTCGGTGAGATCGTGCAGGACGAGGTCCTCGGCGAGGAGGTAGCCGGCGCTGGACGGCCAGGCGACGGCGTACAGCCAGACGCCCTTCGCCTCGCCCACGTACGCGCTGCGGTCCGACCGCGGCGTGCCGACCGCCCACAGCGACGTCGGCCAGCCGGCCGCCCGTACCTTCGCGTGCGCGGCCGTGCTCTCCAGCGCGTCCTGCAGGTACGGCCCCGGATCCGGCCCGGACAGTCCGGCGAACCGGTTGCCCAGCCCCACTCCGGGCTCCTCGGCGACGAGCAGGATGTCGGCCGGCCCACCCAGCGGTCCCGGCCCGCTGCACGCCAGCGCGGTGGCCCGCGGGCCGCCCCGGTCATCGCCCGCCCAGCCGATCCCGGTGACCATCCACCCGGTGGGCAACGGCCACGGGCACCACACCGGAACGCCTGTGGCGCGCCCGACGACCGACTCCACGATCTCGGTGCTGATGTGCTCGGCGACATGCAGGGGCGAGACCGGGCCGTCGATCGGGCACCGCCACTCCGATGACATCAGGTCCGGCGGTCGCACCGGACCGCCGCACCTGGGGCACTTCACCGCCACGCCCACGATGCTTAACGTTCGTCGTCCTGGCCGGCTCCGTCAAGGGAACCGGGAAAAAGGGCCCAGGTCCGGATCCACGCATGCATGGCGATTCCGCTCGCTACGCCCGCATTAATCGACCTGGTGGAGCCGTACTGGGCGATGAAGAGCACCTGGTCGCACGCCTCCCGCGCGACCGGCGACAGCCCGGGGCCCTCCTGGCCGAACAGCAGCACGCACCGGCGCGGTAGCCGGGCCCGTTCCAGCAGCCGCGCGCCGGGCAGGTTGTCGATGCCGATGACGGCCAGCCCACCGTCCCTGGCCCAGGCCACGAAGTCCGCGATCGAGCCGTGCTGCCGGACGTGCTGGTACCGGTCGGTCACCATCGCACCGCGCCGGTTCCACCGCCGCTTGCCGATGATGTGCACCTCGGCGGCGAGGAAGGCGTTGGCGTTGCGGACGACGGTGCCGATGTTCAGGTCGTGCTGCCAGTTCTCGATGGCCACGTGGAACTCGTGCCGGCGGGTGTCCAGGTCGGCGACGATGGCCTCCCGCCGCCAGTACCGGTACCGGTCGACCACGTTGCGCCGGTCGCCCTCGGCGAGCAGCGCCGGGTCGTACCGCGGGTCCGCCGGCCACGGCCCGACCCACGGCCCCACGCCGATACCGGAGTCGGCCTCTTCGTGGGCTGGCACTTGGGCCAGACCAGCAGGGCGGCGCTCTTCGTGGGCTGGCACTTGGGCCAGACCAGCAGGGCGGCGCTCTTCGTGGGCTGGCACTTGGGCCAGACCAGCAGGGCGCTTTTCGTGGGCTGTCACGAGGTCCATACGTTACCGGTCGAACGCGGCCGCCAGCTCGATGAGGAAACGCCGTTCCGCTGGGTTGACCGGCAGGCCGCCGACACCGAACAGCCCGCCGGTACGGCCGGCGTGGCAGACCCGGGCCGCGATCGACTCCAGCCAGTGCCGGTACCCGTCGCCGTCCTCCCGGCCGGCCCGCTCGGCGAGCAGCCGCCCGGCCCACCGGCAGTCGTCGAGTAAGCCGGCGACCCTGGCCGACCGGTCGGTGAGCTCCTCGGCGACCGGCTGGTCCTCGTCCCAGTACTCGGTGTAGATCGCGGCCACCACGTCGCGGACCAGGCGGCTGGCCGAGGCCCGTCCCGCCGCGATGGCATCGATCCCGGCGAGCCCCTCAGCGACGGTACGGCGACCCGGTCCGGCTTCGCCGAGGTCGCCGCCACCACGACCCGCCCCGGGAGCCGTACCAGCAGCTCCCACTCTTCCCGGCTGAATGGCAACGCGGTGCGCTGCCGCATGGCAGATTGGTGGGACATGACCTGACCTTCCGGGGTCAGCATATGCCGCCACCCGGGCCCGGTTACCCACAAAGCCACGCGTCATGCCGTCCGTACCCGTCAGGCTGGCGCGGCCTCCCTGGGCTCCGGGAAGCTGGGCAGCTCCGCCCCGGCGTACTCCTTCTTCGGCACCATCACCCGCCGGCGGAACACGCACACCAGCGTCCCGTCCTGCTTGTAGCCCCGGGTCTCCACGGTGACCACCCCGCGGTCCGGCTTGGACCCGGACTCCTTCTTGTCCAGCACGGTGGTCTCGCCGTAAACCGTGTCCCCGTGGAAGGTCGGCGCGACGTGCCGCAGCGACTCGACCTCCAGGTTGGCGATGGCCCGGCCGCTCACGTCGGCGACCGACATGCCCAGCAGGAGCGAGTAGATGAGGTTGCCGACGACCACGTTGCGGCCGAAGTGGGTCGAGGTCTCCGCGTAGTGGGCGTCCAGGTGCAGCGGATGGTGGTTCATCGTGATCAGGCAGAAGAGGTGGTCGTCCGACTCGGTGACCGTCTTACCCGGCCAGTGCCGGTAGACCGCACCGACCTCGAACTCTTCGTAGTACCGGCCGAACTGCACGCTGCGTAACCTCCCTGAAATGAATAAAGGGCACGGCCGACGGCCGCGCCCTAGACGCAATGAACGGCGGGGCCCTCCCCGGCACCCGCCGCCCACGCTGTGATGTCACCAAGTGTGAGCATCGATGGAGCGGCAGAACAGAGACCTGGGTCACAGTTATTCAACCGTGAACTTTGCTCGACAAGGCGTGACTTCGATTTCACGACGCGTGGCGGGCCCTGGAGAGATCGTCACTCTGCGTCGACGGTACGGCGCACGCTGGTGTACCGCCCGGTAACTTGTACCGGTTCCGCGAGATCCAGTGGTAAGCCGGCCAGGCCAGCCACCGCACCGGGGCCGTCATCATCAGCCACCCCAACGGTTTCCACCAGCCACCCGCCTCCCGGAGCAGGTACCCGACGGCGATCGGACCGGCCCCGCGCCGCCCGTCCGCGCCGACCCACTGCACCGCGTCCTCGCACTCCCCCGCCGTCAGTCCCAGTCCCGCGAGGTCGGCGCGCTGCCAGGGGACCATCCCTGCCCTGGTCGGGATGTGTCGCTGAATGAACCGGACACTGGCGCTGCAGAACCCGCAGTCGCCGTCGAAGATCAGAGTGGAGCCGTGCACGGCATCATCATGCCCCGGCTGCCCGGCGGTACGCAGTGGTTGGGGTCACCGATAAGGCCGGTGGGAATGCCGGTACGGTCCGACTGGTTCGGCCAAAGGTATACAACCCGACGATCAGGAGACCCGATGGCTACCAAGACGCTGACCACGGAGAACTTCGACGAGGTCACGCGGAGCGAAGGGATCGTGCTGGTGGACTTCTGGGCCGCGTGGTGCGGTCCGTGCCGGGCCTTCGCCCCGGTGTACGAGAGCTCCAGCAGCAGCCACGAGGACATCGTCTTCGGCAAGGTCGACACCGAGGCGGAGCCGGAGCTGGCTACGCAGTTCGACATCCGGTCGATCCCGACGATCATGGCAATCCGGGACGGGGTGATCGTGTTCGAGCAGGCCGGTGCGCTTCCGCAGCAGGCGCTCGAGTCGCTGATCACGCAGGTACGGGCGCTCGACATGGACGAGGTACGCAACCAGGTCGCCGCTCAGGCGCAATAGGTCCCGCCGGTACCCCTGGCGTTATTAGAACGTGCGTTCTAGACTGGGGCGTGCGTTGGGACAACCTACGGGCCGACGAACCGGTTGTGGACGCCGGGGAGGCAGCCCAAGACGCCGGCACAGCGCGGGCGGTTCCACCCTTACCGCTCGCGCTGCCCGGCGCGGTAGCCCGGACGTTCGACACGCCCGGCTTCGCCGGCATGACGTTCTACGAGATCCAGGCGAAGTCAATCATCAACCGGGTGCCGTCCGCGTCACGGGTGCCGTTCGAGTGGACGATCAACCCGTACCGGGGATGCGTCCATGCATGTAGATATTGCTTCGCCCGGAACACCCACACCTACCTCGATCTCGACGCTGGGCTGGACTTCGACACCCGGGTGATCGTCAAGGTCAACGCGGGTGCGTTGGTACGGCGCGAGCTGGCCGCGCGCAAGTGGACGGGCGCGCACATCGCGATGGGTACGAACGTCGACTGCTACCAGCGCGCCGAAGGCAAGTACCGGCTGATGCGCGAGATCCTCGCTGCGCTGCGGGACTTCGCCAACCCGTACTCGATCCTGACCAAGGGCACGCTGATCCTGCGCGACCTCGACCTGCTGCGGCAGTCGGCGGAGGTCACCCGGGTAGCGCTCAGCGTGTCGATCGGCTTCGTCGACGAGACGCTCTGGCGGGCCGTCGAGCCCGGTACCCCCTCCCCGAGGCGGCGGCTCGACGTGGTCCGGCAGCTCACCGACGCGGGGTTCCCGGTCGGGGTGCTGGTCGCGCCGATCCTGCCCGGGCTGTCCGACCACGACGAGTCCATCGAGGCGACGGTCCAGGCGCTCGCGGCGGCCGGGGCGGCCAGCGCCACGCCGATCCCGCTGCACCTGCGGCCGGGAGCCCGGGAGTGGTACCTGGGCTGGCTCGGCCGTACCCGCCCGGACCTGGTCCCGCGTTACCGGGCGCTGTTCCGCGGCGGCTCCTACTCGCCGGCGGCGTACCAGCGCGACGTGACCGCCCGGGTCAAGGCGGCTGCCCGCCGGTACGGCATCGGTGCCAGCGAGCCGGGCGAGGCCCGCCGGGTCCCGGCACCCGAGCCGCCGAGCCCACCGGAAGCGGTCCAGCTCACGCTGCTCTGAGCCAGGTGCGACGTAAAGTCGGACAGGTGAGGACTCCAGCCGAGATACTGGCCGGCTCGTACACGATCGCGGTCGTCGGGGCGTCCCGGCACCCGGACAAGGCCGCGTACTCCGTACCGCTGCAGCTGCTGCGGCACGGCTGGCACGTGATCCCGGTCAACCCGTACGCGGACGAGCTGTGGGGCCAGACCTGCTACCGGACGCTGGCCGACGTCCCCGAGCCGGTCGACCTCGTGAACGTGTTCCGGCCCGCGGCCGACGCGCCGGAGGCGGCCCGGCAGGCGGTGGCGATCGGCGCCAAGGCGCTGTGGCTCCAGCAGGACATCGTGTCCGCCGAGGCGCGCCGTATCGCCGACGAGGCCGGGCTCGACTACGTCGAGGACCGCTGTACGGCCGTGGAGCGCGCACTCTGGCAGGTCTCCCCGGCCAGGGGAGCCGAGCCGGCCGCTTAGCGAACCGAGTGGCCGCTTAGTTGGGCACCACCCGTGTCACCGTGCGTCAGTGGTAGGACTACTGGCGGTACTCCTTGAGCAGGCCGCGCGAGATGATCGTCTTCTGGATCTCGCTCGTACCCTCGCCGATCAGCAGGAACGGCGCCTCCCGCATGAGCCGCTCGATCTCGTACTCCTTGGAGTACCCGTACCCGCCGTGGATCCGGAACGACTCCTGGACGACCTCGGCGCAGTACTCCGAGGCGAGCAGCTTCGCCATACCGGCCTCGACGTCGTTGCGCTGGCCGGAGTCCTTGAGCCGGGCGGCGTTGACCATGAGGGCGTGCGCGGCCTCGATCTTCGTACCCATCTCGGCCAGCTTGAAGGCGATCGCCTGGTGCTTGTGCAGCGGCTGGCCGAACGTCTGGCGCTGCTGCGCGTACCCGATGGCCAGCTCGAAGGCCCGGATCGAGATGCCGCAGGCCCGGGCCGCCACGTTGACCCGGCCGACCTCGATCCCGTCCATCATCTGGTAGAACCCGCGGCCGACCCCGACGCCCCCGCCCAGCACGGCGGCCGCGCCGACCGCGTGGTCGGCCAGGATCATCTCGGTGGTCTCGACGCCCTTGTAGCCCATCTTCTCGATCTTGCCGGGAATGGTCAGGCCCGGCACGGTCTCGCCGAAGCCCGGCTCCTTCTCCAGCAGGAACGTGGTCATGTTGCCGTACGGGGTGTCCGCGCCCAGCTCGGTCCGCACCAGCGTGGCGACCACCCCGGCGCGCGCGCCGTTGGTCAGCCACATCTTCTGCCCGTTGAGCAGGTACCCGTCGCCGGCCGGTACCGCCTTGGACTTCGGATCGCCGCCACGTCCGAGCCGGTGCCCGGCTCGGACATCGAGAAGGCGCCGCGGATCTCGCCGGCCGCCATCTTGGGCAGCAGCCGTTCGCGCTGCTCGGCCGTGCCGTGCTGGGCGACCAGGTACGCGACGATGAAGTGAGTGTTGACGATGCCGGAGATCGACATCCAGCCCCGCGACAGCTCCTCGACCACGAGGGCGTACGTGAGCAGCGACTCGCCCAGGCCGCCGTACTCCTCCGAGATGGTGAGCCCGAACAGGCCCATCTCGCGCATCCCGTCGACGATCTCCTGCGGGTACTCGTCGGCGTGCTCGAGATGCTGGGCGTGCGGGATGATCTCCTTGTCCACGAACTCGTGCACAGTGGCCAGGATGTCGCGCTGCACATCAGTCAGGCCGGGCGTCCGGGCAAGGCGGGCCATCGAAGCCTCCGCGTAGTTACCGAATAGTAGTTAGGGAAGTATCCGCTGCGCCGGCCGGTCCGGTCACCCCAGTCCGCTGTGAAGCCTGCCACGACCGCGAAGCCGACCGCGATCGTGCAGCCTGCCACGACCGTGAAGCCTGCCATCAGGCCGCGCCTAAGGTACGGTCAAAGTAGGACAAGACGGAAGGGGGCTGCTGATGTCCTGGCCACCGCAGGACGGCTCGCCACAGGAGCCGTACCAGCAGCAACCGCAGTACCAACAACAGCCGCAGTACCAGCCCCAGCAGGGCTACCCGTACCAGCCGCAGCCGGTGTCCAGCGGGCGGACCAACATGATGGCCATCCTGTCGATCGTGTTCGCGTTCGTGTTCTGGCCGCTCGGGATCGTGTTCGGGCACCTGGCGAACCGGCAGCTGCGCACCAGCGGCGAGCAGGGCGCCGGGCTGGCCAAGGCGGGGCTGATCCTCAGCTACGTCTTCGGCGCGCTGGCCGTCCTCGTCTGCGCCTTCTGGATCATCATCGCCATCGTGGCCTCGCGTCACGGGACCACGACGACGTACTGACGCGGGTGCTCCGGGCCAGTCCGCGGCGGAGCGGTGGCCGGCGCTCAGCGGTAGTCGGCCTCCCGGACGCTGTTACCGCCGTCGACGACCAGCATCTGGCCGGTGATGTACGAGGCGCCCGGGGAGCAGAGGAAGGCGATCGCGGCGGCCACCTCGTCGGGCGTACCGGGGCGGCCCATCGGGCTGCCGAGCCCCTGCTTGAGCTCGGCGATGGTCGAGGCGGCGGTGTGGATGATCCCGGGCGCCACGGCGTTCACGGTGACCCCGTCGGCGACCAGCTCCATCGCGAGCGCCCGGGTCAGCCCGAGTACGCCGGCCTTGGCGGCCGCGTACGCGCGCCTCGGTGGGCAGGGCGTTGACCGGGCCGGCGGTGGCCGCGAGGTTGACCACCCGGCCCCAGCCGCGCTCCGCCATGCCGGGGACGAACGCCCGGCTGACCAGGAACGCCGTGGTCAGGTTCCGGTCGATCTCGGCGCGCCACTCGTCCAGGGTCAGCTGGGCCACCGGGCGCAGCATCTCCGGGCTCGCCTTGCTGGCCAGCCCCGCGTTGTTGACCATCACCTCGACCGGGCCGAGCTGCTCGGCGATCGCGTCGGCCAGTGCGCCGACCTCCGCCTCGACGGTGAGGTCCGCGACGAAACCGGTGACCCCCAGCTCCCCCGCACGCTCGTGGATCCGCCGGGTGGTCGACACGATGGCCACCTCGGCGCCGAGCGCGACCAGCCGGCGGGCGGTCGCGTACCCGATGCCGTCTGGGCTGCCCGCGCCGGTGACCAGGGCGACCCTGCCGTCGAGGCGGTCGGCGGCGGTGGTGGTGGTCGGCGTGGCGGTCAGGTGGGTGGCGGCCGGCGTGGCGGGCTCAGTCGTCATGCGACCGATCCTGCCCGGTCCCGGCAAGTCGGGCAATCACCGGTGCCGGGCCAGCACGACGTGCGGTACCCCGGTACCCTGGCCACACCTCATCAAAGACACGTGACGGAGACTCGCCATGACCTATCCTCCGCAGCCGGGCGGAAGCTGGCCCGACCAACAGGGCGGCTGGCAGCAACAGCCCGGCGGCTGGCAGGACCCGGCTGGCGGGTACGCCAGCCCGACGAGCGGGCAGCCGGCCTATGTCGACCCGGTGAGCGGCCAGCCCACCCCGTACCCGGACAGCAGCGGCTACGCGCAGCAGCAGCCGTACCCGACGAGTCCCGGCTACGCCGGCTACCCGGGCTACCCCGGCTACCCCGCCCCCGTCATGGTCCCCACCCAGCGCACCAACGGCATGGCGATCGCCTCCATGGTGGTGTCGCTCGTGGGCCTGGTCAGCCTCCCGTGCTACGGCGTCGGCGGCATCGTCATCGGCCTGGTCGGCGCGATCCTCGGGCACGTCGGCAAGCGCCAGGCCACCGAGCGCGGTGAGGGCGGCGGCGGGATGGCGCTGGCCGGCATCATCGTGGGCTGGATCGCGGTCGCGATCGGCATCGTGATCCTGGCGTTCTTCGTCTTCTTCGTGTGGTGGGTAAGCACCCTGCCGAGCACCTACCCCACACCGACCTACTGACCCGGCTGGCCCTACTGACCCGGTGGCGTGAAGGCGGTCGTCCGGGCCATCCCGGCCGCCCGGCCCTTCGCCGCGATCACCAGCGCCATCTTGCGGGACGCCTCGTCGATCATCTCGTCCCCGAGCATCACCGCGCCGAGCTTCCCGCCGGCCTCGGAGGTGTAGTAGGCGTACGCGTCGAGGATCAGCTCGGCGTGGTCGTAGTCGGACTGGCTCGGCGAGTACACCTCGTTCGCGGCGTCGATCTGGCCGGGGTGCAGCACCCACTTGCCGTCGAAGCCCAGGGCCGCGCTGCGCTTGGCCACCTCGCGGAACGCCGCCACGTCGCGGATCTGCAGGAACGGGCCGTCGATCGCCTGCAGGTCGTGCGTGCGGGCGGCCATCAGGATCCGCATGAGGATGTAGTGGTACGGGTCGCCCGGGTAGTCCGGGTGCAGCGCGCCGACCACCAGTGACTTCATGTTGATGCTCGCCATGAAGTCGGCCGGGCCGAAGATGATGGTCTCCACCCGGGGCGAGGCGGCCGCGATGGCGTCGACGTTGACCAGGCCCTTGGCGTTCTCGATCTGCGCCTCGATGCCGATACCGCCGACCGGCAGGCCGAGCGCCTTCTCGATCTGGGTCAGCGTCAGGTCGAGCCACTGGACGTGGGCCGCCTCCTGGACCTTGGGCAGCATGATGGCGTCCAGGTTCGCGCCGGCACCCTCGACCACCTCGATGACGTCCTGGTAGGTCCACGGCGTGGTCAGGTCGTTGACCCGGACCACCCGGGCCTTGCCGGCCCAGTCGCCGTGCTGAGCGCGGACACGATGTTCTTGCGCGCGTCCGGCTTGGCCAGCGGGGCCACCGCGTCCTCCAGGTCGAGGAAGACCTGGTCGGCCGGCAGGCCCTGGGCCTTGTCCAGCATCTTCAAGCTGGAGCCCGGCACCGCCAGGCAGGACCGGCGGGCGTGTCCGGCAGCACCCATGGTCGACTCCCTATGTGGACGTTTCGTTACTTGCGCGTACGGTAACCTCGCCGCGTGGCCGAGGAGAACGTCTCTGTGAATGATTTCACGGGCAAGACCATGGTGGTGACCGGGGCCAGCTCCGGGATCGGGCTGGCGGCGGCCGACGAGTTCGCCCGGCGTGGCGCGCGGGTCGCCCTGGTCGGCCGGGACAAGGCCCGCCTCGACGCGGCGGTCGCGGCGGTACGGTCGGTCGCCCGCCCGGACGCACCGGCCCAGGGGTTCCGGGCCGACTTCGACGTGCTCGACGATGTTCGGCAACTGGCCGCCGCGCTCGGCGACGCGTACCCGACGATCGACGTGCTGTGCAACAACGCCGGCGCGGTCATCCCGTCGCGACAGTCCACAGTGGACGGTCATGAACGGACGATGCAGGCCAACCACCTCGCCCCGTTCCTGCTGACCAACCTGCTGCGGGAGCGGCTGGCCGGCGGTCGGGTGGTCACCACCTCGTCGGCCGCGCACCGGTCGGGCCGGCTGGACCCGGCGCACCTGGACGCCCGGGCGGGTACCAGCCGTTCGTCGTGTACGGGACGAGCAAGCAGGCCAACATCCTCTTCGCCGCCGAGGCGGCCCGGCGTTGGCCGGAGATCCTGTCGTTCGCGTACCACCCGGGGGTCGTGCGGACCCGCTTCGGCCGGGAGAGCGCCATGGTGTCGGCGTTCTACAAGGTCCTACCGTTCCTGCGCACCCCGGCCCAGGGCGCGGACACCATGGTCTGGCTCGCCGGCACCCCGGCCGAGCAGCTGACCAACGGCGGGTACTACACCAAGCGCAGGCTCACCAGGCCGACAGCGGCCGCCGCCGACCCGGCCACCGCCGTCGCGCTCTGGGAGGCGAGCGCCGAGGCTACCGCTCTTCCACGGTCGTGAGCCCGGGCACCGCCGGGGTACGCGCGGCCCCGAGGACCACCACGGCCACGCCGGCCACCAGCAGCGCGAGCCCGGGCAGCTGGCCGAGCCGGGGCACCTGCCCGAGCCACAGCCAGGCGATCAGCCCGGAGCCGGGCACCTCGAGCAGGACGAGCACCGCGACCGTGGTGGCCGAGACCCGGCGCAGCGCGTAGCTGAACATCGAGTGCCCGAGCAGCTGCGGGCCGGCGGTCAGCGCGGCGATCGCCAGCCAGGCGCTCCCGGGGTAACCCCATAGGGGGACCCGCGCGACGGCGCAGGCCCCGGCGAGCAGGAGCGCGCAGGTGCCGTAGCAGATGGTCGTGTACGCGGTGGTGCTCGTCGTGGCCCGTACCCGCTCGCCCAGCGCGGTGTACCCGGCCAATGCCACGGCTCCGGCCAGCGCGAGCAGGTCCCCGAGGGACGCGCGTTCGGAGAACGACAGGTCCGCCCCGGTCGCGAGGACCGCGCCACCGACCGCGACACCGATGCCGACCCAGACCGGGCCGGGCAGCCGCCGGCCCTGGCCCAGCGCGATGAGCCCCTGCCACACCGGCTGGGTGGCGACCAGCGCGGTGCTGGTCGCGACGCTGGTGAGCTTGGCGCTGGGTACCCAGGTGCCGAAGTGCACGGCCAGCGCGGCGCCGGCGGCGAGGCAGCCGAGTACCGCCGGGCGGCCGGCCCGGTTGAGCAGGTGGGCCAGCTCGGCGCGGCGGGTACCGGCGGCGACCGGGACGAGCACGGTGGCCGCGAACGCGTTGCGCCAGCAGGCGATGGCCAGGGTGGGTGCGGTCGCGTACACGATCAGCGGAGCGGACGAGGAGATCGCGAGCACCGCGACGGTGAGGCTCAGCACGGTCGGTACGGCGCGGCGCTCGCGGGGTGGCACGGCTCACCATCCTGGCACGACAGAGCGTCGGAACGGATGGTTTACCTACCGTAGCTATGCGGATACGCTCAGGCGGTTTGCACGTTGCACCACGACATCGGGGGGATGTCATGATGTCCGCCTACCGTGCTGTGCTGTTCGATTTCTTCGGCACGCTCACCCACGCCGTCTCCCGGGGACCCGACCACGCGCACGTTGCCCGCTGGCTCGGCTGTGACCCGGCGGACTTCACCGCCGCGCTGGACCGGACGTTCCTCGAACGCGCCCGGGGCGGGTACGGGACGGCCAGCCAGTCGCTGCGCCGGGTGGCCGAGTCGGTCGGGGTACGGCCGAGCCGCGCCCAACTCGCGGTCGCCCTACCGGCCCGCCTGGCCGCCGTACGGACGGACACCCGGCTGCGCGCCGAAGCCGTACCGGTGCTGCACGCCCTTCGGGCTCGGGGCCTGCGTACCGGCCTGGTCAGCGACTGCACCCACGAGCTGCCCCGCTACCTGCCCGACCTGCCGGTCGCGCCGCTGCTGGACACCTGCGTCTACTCGATCGAGGTCGGCGTCTGCAAGCCCGACCCCGTGATGTACCTGACCGCCTGCGCGCGCCTGCGCGTCGAGCCCGACGAGTGCCTGTACGTGGGCGACGGCGGGAGCCAGGAGCTGTCCGGCGCCGAGGCGGTCGGCATGACCGCGGTCCGGCTGGCCGCCTGGGACCTGCACGGGCACCTACGGTTCAACGAGGAGCGGCGGTGGGGCGGGCGCAGCGCCCGTACGCTGGCCGAGGCGGTCAGCCACCTCGACCGCTAGCGACGCGGGCGGCGGCGGAACGGGGGGCGCGGTCAGCGCGGCGGCGTCCGCCCGGCGGGCCACACCGTCGGGGCGGAAGACGCCGCCGAGCCCGGAGCGCTCCCCGGCGATCTTCTCCTGCAGACGCAGGATGCCGTGCAGGAGCGCCTCCGGCCGGGGCGGGCAGCCGGGCACGTACACGTCGACCGGGATCAGCTGGTCGACGCCCTTGGTCACCGAGTAGGAGTCCCAGTACGGGCCGCCGCAGTTGGCGCAGGCGCCGAACGAGATGACGTACTTGGGCTCGGGCATCTGGTCGTACAGCCGCTTGATCGCGGGCGCCATCTTGTCGGTGACCGTGCCGGAGACGACCATCAGGTCGGCCTGCCGCGGCCCGTGCGCGAACGGGATGACCCCGAGCCGGATGAAGTCGTGCCGCCCCATCGAGGTCGCGATGAACTCGATCGCGCAGCAGGCCAGGCCGAAGTTGAAGACCCAGAGCGAGTAGCGCCGACCCCAGTTCAGGATGAACCGGATCGGCTCGCCCAATACGCTTGGCAACTCAGCCATATGGGCAAGCTTAGACGCAAGGTTGGGGTCCATCATCTACGCTGCGCTGCGTGACCAATAGCGCGCTCGCCAGGCCATCGAACAGGGCGGATGTCAACCAACTGGCGCCGATCAGCGACACAGTGTCACGGCGGCGCCGTCGTGAGCAGGAGGTCCGTGTGCCCGCCGGAGTCGCCGCCGGCCACCCGGTCACCACCGAGGTGGGCCTGCGCATGCTTGCCGCTGGCGGGTCGGCTGCCGATGCGGCCGTCGCCGCCGTACTGACCTGCTGCGTCGCCGAGAGCGTCCTGACCGGCATCGGGGGTGGCGGCTTCGCCACGTACTTCGACGCGACCACGGGTGAGGTCACCTGCCTGGACTTCTTCTGCTCGGTACCGGGGCTGGACGGCGACATCGAGGCCGGCCCGATGGCGCCGATCGAGGTGGAGTTCGGCGGGGTACCGATGAGCTACTCGATCGGCGGCGCGAGCGTGGGCGTGCCGGGCGTACCGGCCGGGGTCGGCGCCGTACACCAGCGCTGGGGCCGGCTGCCGTGGCACCGGGTGGTCGAGCCGGCCATCGCGCTGGCGCGCAGCGGCGTGGTGCTGCCCGCCGCGCAGGCGCTGACCCTGATGTCGGTGTTCCCGGCGCTCGTACCCGGTGTGGGCGCCGAGATCTACCAGCCGGGCGGGCGCCTGCTGTCCGGCGGCGACCTGCTCTTCCATCCCGGGCTGGACCGGGCGCTGGCCGCCCTCGCGCAGGACGGGCCGGAGGTCTTCTACACCGGGCGGATCGGCCGGCTGCTGGTCGACACCGTCCGGTCGGCGGGCGGCGCGCTCGGGCCGGCGGACCTCGGCGCGTACCAGGTGCTGGAGCTGCCGGTCGGCCACGCGCGGCTGGACGAGTACCACCTCTATGCCCGGCATGACCTCAACAACCTGGTCGAGACGGTCGGCGCGCTGCCGCCGTCGGTCGCCGGGCTGCCGCGCGGCGAGCGTGCCGTCGCGCTGGCCGACGCCCTGCGGGGGTACGGCCGACAGAAGCTCGGCGACACCACCAACATCTCGGTCGTCGACCCGGACGGCAACGCCTGCGTCATCACCGTGACCCTCGGCATCGGCTCCGGCGTCTGGCTGCCCGACCTCGGCGTACACCTGAACTCAATGCTCGGCGAGGGTGAGCTGATCACCGCCGACCTGGCCCCGGGCAAGCGGATGTCGTCGATGATGTGCCCGCTGGTCGTCCTCGACGACGACGGGGAGCTGGTGCTGGCGGCCGGCTCCGCGGGCGCGTCGCGGATCCGTACGGCCCTGGTGCACACGCTCGTCAACGTGCTCGTCGACGACCTGCCGATGCGCGAGGCGGTGGCCCGGCCCCGGTTCCACGTGGTCGACGACGTGGCCCACGCGGAGCTGGGGTACCCGGAGGAGGAGCTGGTCGCGCTGTCCGGTGCCGGGTACCAGGTGAACCGGTGGGACCACACCAGCCACTACTTCGGCGGGGTGAGCGCGGTCGGACACGCGGGCGCGGCCGGGGATCCCCGCCGGGGCGGAGCCGGACTCCTTCTCGAACCCGCCTAAGGGTGGCCGGGCGCAGCCGCAGCTGGTCTTTGGCGAGGCGAGCACGGCCAACGCGGCTCGGCCGGGCGCAGCCGCAGCCGGTCTTTGGCGAGGCGAGCACGGCCAACGTGGCTCGGCTCAGGCGTCCGGGGACCAGGCGGCGCGCTTCATGTCGACGTGGTCGCCGCGCAGCGGTACGCCCTCCACGCGCAGCCGGCGCAGCGCCTCCGCCTCGTGCCCCGGCGGGGTACGGCCGGCCGCGGTGACCACGCGGTGCCAGGGCACCGCGCCGCCGTACCGGGCCATGACCGTACCGACCTGGCGCGGGCCGGCGTGCCCGACCCATTCGGCGATCGCCCCGTACGACATCACCCGGCCGGGTGGGATCCGCTCGACCAGGCCCAGTACCTCCTCGACGAAATCCACTCGCCCACCATAGGAGAATGGGCGGGTGCGCGAAGCCGTCCTGGAAGCGCGCCGGGTCGTGGTCAAGGTGGGGTCGTCCTCGCTGACCACGGCGGCCGGCGGGCTCGACCGTGCCCGTGTCGACGCGCTCGTGGACGCGATCGCCGACCGGCCAGGCGAGACCGTCCTGGTCTCCTCCGGCGCGATCGCGGCCGGGCTGGCGCCGCTGGGACTGGTCCGCCGACCACGTGACCTGGCCACCCAGCAGGCCGCCGCGAGCGTGGGGCAGGGCCTGCTGATGCACGCCTACGCCGACTCGTTCGCCCGGCACGCCCGTACGGTCGGGCAGGTGCTGCTGACCGTCGACGACGTGACCCGGCGGGCGCACTACCGCAACGCGTACCGGACGCTGCGGCGGCTGCTGGACCTGAAGACCGTACCGGTGGTCAACGAGAACGACACGGTGGCCACCGAGGAGATCCGCTTCGGCGACAACGACCGGCTGGCCGCGCTCGTCGCCGCGCTCGTGCACGCCGACCTGCTGGTACTGCTGTCCGACGTGGACGCGCTCTACACCGGTGACCCGTCCCGCCCGGGCTCGGTGCGCATCGACGAAGTCACGTCGGAGGCGGACCTCGACGGGATCTCGACCGGCAAGCCGGGCCGGTCCGGCGTCGGTACCGGCGGCATGGTCACCAAGGTCGAAGCGGCCCGGATCGCGACGGGCGCCGGCATCCCGGTGGTACTGACCGCCGCTCCCCTGGCCGCCCCGGCGCTGGCCGGCAAGCCGGTCGGCACGTACTTCCACCGGCTGCGGGAGCGCCCCGCCGCCCGGCTGTTCTGGCTCGCCCACGCGACCGCCCCGCGCGGCCGGCTGCACCTCGACGACGGCGCCGTACGGGCGGTGGTCGGCCGGCGCGCCTCCCTGCTCCCGGCCGGGATCACCGCCGTGGACGGCAAGTTCTCCGCCGGGGACCCGGTGGACCTCGTCGACGCCGAGGGGCGGCCGGTGGCTCGGGGGCTGGTGAACTACGACGCGCTCGAACTGCCCGGCCTGCTCGGCCGTCACCACGCTGGAGCTGGGGCCCGGGTACAGCAAGGAGGTCGTCCACCGCGACGACCTGGTACTCCTGTAGGGCGGTAGATTGGCGTGGTGACCGAAGGCTCGGTGGCCGGGGCGGCCCGGCGTGCCCGTACGGCGGCGAACGTACTGGTGACCGCCACGCGGGCGGCCAAGGACAAGGCGCTGCTCGCGATGGCGGACGCGCTGGTGGCCCGTACCCCTGAGGTGGTGGCCGCGAACGAGGCGGACGTGGCGGCGGCCCGCGAGCTCGGCACCGCCGCGGCGCTCATCGACCGGCTCTCGCTGACCGCGGCCCGGGTGGCCGGCATGGCCGACGGCCTGCGGCTGACCGCCGCGCTGCCCGACCCGGTGGGCGAGGTGGTCCGCGGCTCCACCCTGCCGAACGGGCTGGAGCTGCGCCAGGTCCGGGTGCCCTTCGGGGTGGTCGGGATCGTCTACGAAGCGCGGCCCAACGTCACAGCCGACGCGGCCGGTCTGTGCCTGAAGTCCGGCAACGCGGTGCTGCTGCGCGGCTCCTCGTCCGCGGCCCGGTCCAACGTCGCCGTGGTCGCGGTGCTGCGCGACGCCATCGAGGCGGCCGGGCTGCCCGCCGACGCTGTCCAGCTCTTGGAATCGTCGTCCCGCGACTCGGTCAAGGAGCTGATGCGGGCGCACGGCCTGGTGGACGTGCTGATCCCACGCGGCGGCGCCGCGCTGATCCGGTCGGTCGTGGAGGAGTCGACGGTACCGGTGATCGAGACCGGGGTCGGCAACTGCCACGTGTACGTCGACGCGGCAGCCGACCTCGACATGGCGCTGGCCATCCTGGTCAACGCCAAGACCTCCCGGCCGTCGGTGTGCAACGCGGCCGAGTCGCTGCTGGTACACGCCGACGTGGCGGACGCCTTCCTGGCCCGGGCGCTGCCCGCGCTGGCATCCGCGGGGGTGACCGTGCACGGCTCGCCCCCGGTTGTCGCGGCCGGGGCGGCCGCCGGGGTCGCGGTGCTGCCCGCGACCGAGGAGGACTACGCGGCCGAGTACCTGTCGCTGGACCTGTCGGCGACCGTCGTACCGTCGCTGGAGGCCGCCGTCGACCACATCCGGCGGTACGGGACGGGCCACTCGGAGGCGATCGTCACCGGTTCGCAGTCGGCCGCCCGTCGCTTTGTGTCCACTGTGGACGCCGCGGCGGTGCTCGTGAACGCGTCGACCCGCTTCGTCGACGGTGGCGAGTTCGGGTTCGGCGCGGAGATCGGTATCTCCACCCAGAAGCTGCATGCCCGTGGCCCGATGGGCCTGCCCGAGCTGACCTCGACGAAGTACGTCGTCACCGGCGAGGGCCAGATCCGCTGACGCCGCCCTGGGCCTGTTCTCCGGGGCGCCACATGCTTGCTGGAGGCTACTCATCCTGTGAGTAAATACACCACAAATGAGTAGCGCAGATTCGTTACCCCCGGAACGGGGTGGGCCAGTGCTGGGCGATGACCGTCTCCGCCTGCGCGAGGTCCTCGGAGGTGCCGGGCAGGCTTACGCGTAACGCTTCCAGGAATGCCTGCCGGCCATGGGCAAAGCGTTGGCAGGCCCGTATCGCGGCGATCGTGTGCAGGCGGCCGTCGGGGTGGTAGCGCACCGAGGAGCGGACGTCGTCCGGTAGCTGGGCCAGGAACTCCTGCCGCTGGAGGTCGTCACGGAACAGCGGTAGGGCCAGCAGAACGTCCAGGATCGCACCGAGGCCGTCCACCGCTACCCGGCCGTTCGGACCCGCGTCGCTCCGGGCCGCCCGGCCGGGACCCAAGCTGGGACACTGCGCGAGCAGCGCGCGCAGGTACGCCGCGGCGGCCAGCGCCGAGTACCGGTGCCACGCGTCGTTCTTCGTCGCGTTGTCGCAGTAGTCGACGACTCCCCGTACCACGAACCAGTGCGTGCCCTGGAGTGTCGCTCCCGCCGCGATGCCCGACGCCTCCATCTCGACCGCCCGGATCTTGTACCGGCGCGCCAGGTCGTCCCGGAAGGCGGCATCGCGGACGAGCTGGTCGGCGCTGCCGACCGCGGCGTAGTGCACCCGGGGCATCCCGTCGGGGTGTCCGGACCGGCGCCGGTCCGGGTGCCGGACCACCACCCCGTCCACCATGAGTACGTCCAGTGCCGGACCCGGCCGGGCGAAGCCGTCGGGCGGACTCGCCAACCACCGCTCCCACGGCCGGTGCCCCAGCCGGTGCCCCACCTGCAGCTCCCGCGCGGACCGCAGCAGCGCCATCGACATACCCTCCACCGGACGGCGCAGCTCGGTGGCGCCGTCGACCCGGCGGATGTGGCCGTAGTCGACGATCCCCTCGGTCGCTACCACCACATCGCCCAGCCGGACATGGCGCTCCGGTACGTCCGGGGCCGGTACGCCACCGGCGATGCCACACATCACCACGCACCGTACGGTGGGGAAACTGCGCACCAGGTGGGTGCAGACGGCGGACGCGTTGTTGGTGCCATCGCGGGGCATCAACGTGGTGACCACCCGGTGCGGCCGGCCCGGATCGAGGCTGGGCAGCCAGCCGGCGTGGTAATGGCTGTCATCCTCCGCGTGCGGTACCCGTTCGAGATCCGGTACGAGTGCCCGGAACGCCGCGCCCTCGTCCGGAAGCGCCGTCACCACTCCGATCGTCGGCGTCATGCCTCGGGGCCGTTTCCCTGCGCGGCCGGCGACTCGCGGGAAACCTCGGCATAGCGGACGATCTGCCAGCCCAGCGCCAGGGTCGCCACGAACTCGGCCGCCGACGCGACGAGCAGCGATGCCCGGTGGCTGTCGGCGAACCAATAGACCAGTACAGCGAGAAGCGACGGCAGTACGAACGTCATCAGGTCGACGAGCATCTGACCGATCTTCCGCGAGCGCCGGCGCCGGTCCGCCCGGTGGAAGGTCTCCCAGCCGAGCACCGGCTCCGTTCCGACAATCGCCACCAGGCGAGGGATCAGCTCCTGCCGCAGGTAACGCCCGATCGCCGAGATCTTCTCGTCGTTGGCCAGGTACGTCCAGCCGAGCAGAAGAGACACCGGTGGCATGAGCAACAGCACCGCGGGCGACCTCACCTGTACGTCTGCGGCGATGATCGCGCCGAGCGAGGCGAGCGTCGCGTAGATCAGGTTGTCCCGGGTACCGATACGGCGGGCCTGTTCGTCCTTGAGTCGGTCATACTCCCGCAGCAGAAGCGTGCCCATCGACAGCTCTTCCCGCTCCAATCGGCCCATCCCTTCGCCCGTGTAGGAGCAGCGGCGGCCCCATTATCCGACCGGCACCGGGTGCTGTACAGCCCGTTCGACGAGGCCGTCGGGTCATTCACGTACGCCGCTTGAGTACTACCACAACACTGTGCACATTGGCATGATGAAGGTGCCCGAGCGGCGGCCGTACCCCGAGGGGGAAACTGTACATGGACAGCTCGTCATCCGAGCTCACATCGGAGCTGCTCGACCTGACCGACGTCTCGGTCCTTGAGCTACGGTCGTACCCGGCCCAGGCATTGGAGCCCTGTCTGCGGCGGCTGCTGACCCAGGTAGAACGTCCGCGACTGAATGTCGGTACCAGCGGCACTCCCGCCCGGGCCGACTGATTGACCCATGTCCTCACTCGCGGTGCACCGGCTTCCGGTCGAGCATTTCGACGCCTTGGCTGACGGGGCCGGAGATGCGCGGACCGCACGGATACTCCTCTCGGCCGAGCGCAGCCGGCGCTTGTTGCTGTTGCGCGCCGTCCTGGACTCGATCGAGGAGCGACCGGGTCTGCTCGGACCGTTGCCGGGTGGAGAGTACGGCTGGCGCCTGCTCGGCGACGTCCAGGCGCAGGCACCGGACGCATTGGACAGCGTGCTCCTGCACCCGCAGACCGGCGCCTGGCTCGCGCACAGCCTGCGCCGGATCCGGGGTACCGCGCCCGAGGCCGGTCCGCCCTGGCTGACGCTCGGGCATCTGCACGCGGTCACCCTGGTCGCGGCGGCTCGGGCGGGTATCGACGCCGAGACCGTGCTCCCCGTACGGGACGGGTGGGTCGCGCTGCCGACGATGGGCGCCGGGCGGATCCCGGGCGCCGACGCCCCGGCCGGGACGGCGTCAGCGTCGACCTCCGGCCGTCTCGTACGGTTGCGCACCGGGGCTGCCGAGATCACCCTCAACGGTCCGGATACACCACCCGGCTGGTTCACGCCCCGGCTGGCGCGCTTGGCGGCGGCCGGCCGTACTCTTGCGGTCTGGCTCGAGGATGTCGACCCTTACCGGGAACTGGCCGACCCCGTCGCACCCGCGCCGCTCCCCGAGGACGAGTCCGCGCGCTGGACCGACCTACTGGATCGGGCGTGGCGGATCCTGGCGACCCACCACCCGGACACCGCCGATCCGCTCAGCGCCGGGCTCCGGTCGATCGTCCCGCTGCCATCGATCCGCTCACTCATCACGACGAGCGCCTCGACGGGTGACGCCTTCGGCAGCGCGCTCATTTCCCGGCCGCCGGACCCGACCACCCTCGCGGTGGCTCTGGTCCACGAGTTCCAGCACATCAAGCTGGGCGCGGTGCTGCACCTGGTGACTCTGTGTCGAGACGATGGCCCGAGCGATCTGTACGCGCCGTGGCGGGACGACCCGCGCCCGCCGATCGGGCTACTCCAGGGCGTGTACGCCTTCCTCGGCATCGCGGAGTTCTGGCGGACCCAGCGTACGGTCGTGCCGGAGCGGGACGTCGCGGCGGCGCAGTTCGAGTTCGCGTACGCCCGGCGGCAGACGGCAGTCGCCATGCCGACGTTGCGTGCCTCGCCGTACCTCACGGAGCTGGGGCAGCGGTTCGCGGCCCGGCTGGCCAACCGGCTCCGTTCGTGCCTGGCCGAGCCGGTGCCCGAGGACATCGACCGGCTTGCCCGGATGGCGATCGACGACCATCGCGCCCGATGGCGACTGCACCACCTGCGGCCCGCCCCGGGTGCGGTGACGGCGCTCGTGGCCGGGTGGCCGGGGCACGCGGACCCGCGCGGCGACCCCGACTCGGAGCTGGTACCCGAACCCGAGCCGAGCCGCTTGCCCGGGCGCGTCGCGCTCATCCGGGCGAACGTGGCCAACCCCGAGCTGTTCCAGATGCCGACCGCCGAGGCGGTTGTCGCGGCGCGAGCCGTTGACGCTTCGGCCGCTGACCTCGCACTCGTCACGGGGAGCCCGGCCGAGGCCGGTAACGACTATGAGAGCCGGATCTTCCGCGCGCCAGACGACCTCGACGCGTGGATCGGGCTCGCGGTGGCGGCCGCTGCCGCCGGAGACCCGGGTGCGGCTGCGCTACGCGACCGCCCCGAACTCGTACGGGCGGTGCACACTGGCGTCACCGCCCGACACGGCGTGGTCCCGGTGCGCGATGTGGCGCGATGGCTCGCCGGTGCCCGGCCCGCCGCCACATAGGACCTACAGCGGCATCGGGTCGACGTCGCAGTTGGCCCGCAGGCTCTGCGCCGCCCCGAGCGTCGCCGGGTGCGCCTCTCCCAGGACCGTCCGGAACCGGGTCATGGTGTTGGCATAGATGGTCTCCGACTCCTGCACGCGGTTCAGTGCGCGCAGGTCCAGCGCGAGGTTCAGGCTGCAGGCGAGGGTGGACGGGTGGTCCTCACCGAGCATCCGCCGCGAACGCTCGAGCGTGTCCGTGTCGAGCTCGTACGCGGCCTGGTAGTCACCACGTGCGTAGCGGTCGCTCGCGAGGTTCGTGGCGCAGGTCAACGTGACCGGGTGGTCCACGCCGAGCGATGCCTGGAGCGCCGCGAGGGCTTCCGCGTTGTGTTGGTGGGCGGCGTCCAGCTCACCCCGCAGCCGTAGCGTGATGGCGAGGTTGGTGCGGGCCGACAAGGTGTGCGGATGGGTCGGTCCGAACAGATGCGCGTACTGGCGAAGCGCCCGCTCGCCAACCTCATGGGCGCTGGGCAGCTCGCCGGTCTGGCGTAGGTCCACCGAGAAGTTGAGCTCGGCGGCGATGGTGTCGGGATGGTCGTCGCCGTACCTCCGCCGGAACCGCTCCGCGGCGTCGGCCGAGATCTCCAGCGCACCGGAGGCATCTCCCGCCTTCCGCCGGGCGACCGCCAGTACGCGGCTGGCCCGGATCGAGTCCGGGTTGTCCACGCCGAAGACCTCCCGCATGCGCTGGTACGTGCCCTCCTGCAGCTCCCGGGCGGCCAGGTAGGCGCCGGCTTCACGGTGATCGATGGACAGGCCGGTGAGCGTGCTGAGGGTCGCCTCGTGCTCGTGGCCGAGCACCTGTACGCGCCGCTGCCAGGTGTCTTCGTCCATCTTCCGCGCCGCCTCGAACTCACCGGTGAGCCGTAGCGACACACCGAGCTTGTGCGCTGCGTCCAGGGTGGCCGGGTCGTCGTCGCCGAACAGCCGCCGGCACCGGTCCAGCGCCTCCCGGGTGAGGTCGCGGGCCGCCTGGAACTCCCCTTGTGCGCGCAGGTCGCTGGTCACGTTGGTCACCGCGTCGATGGTCTCCTCGTCGTCCTCGCCCGCGGAGGCGCGGTAGAGGTCGAGGGCCTGACGATCGATCTGGGCGGCCTCCTGGTACCGGCCGAGAACGCGGAGGATGAAGCCGTACCATTTCATCACGATCAGCGTCTGCGGGTCGTCCTCGCCGAGCCGGACGCGCCAGGTCTCGATGGCCTCGCGGGCGAGCAGCCGGCAACCCTCGTGGTCGCCCCACTGGTAAAGGAACTGGATGACTCCCACGACCAACTGCCGTACCCACGGGTCGTCACACTCCACCGCCTTCGAAGCGGTGATGTGTGAGCGCAGCGCCTGGTAACGGGGCCACTGGGTGGCATCCCGCGGGCTGCTCGGGCTGGCCGCGGCGAGCAGGACGTGCGCGCCGTGCAGCATGTCCGCCCGCCGTTGCTTCGGCATCCGGTCGATCAGCACGGCCTGGACCAGACGGTGCAGCTGTAGTGTGTTGTGTCGGTGGTCCACCCGGGCGAGCGCATAGCGTTGTATGTCGCGGATCGCTCGCCCCAGCTTGATCGGGTCGCTCAACGCCGCGTCCAGTTCGGTGGCGATCGGGCGTTTGGGTGCTCCGGCGAAAAGCGCGCGCGTGATCGGTTCCGGCGAGAAGAAGGCACACACCTGCAGCAGCTGAAGGGCACCCTGGTTCTCCGAGCGTAGGCGCTCCAGCGAGACGTTCCACGCCGCCGCGACGGTCGCCGAGTACCCGGCCGGGGCGGCGACGTCGAGCAGCTCGGTGCGCTGCGCCTCCAGCAGGTCCAGATACTCGTCGACGGCCATGCCGGTCGCGGCGAGCCAGGAGGCCGCCTGTTCCACTGCGAGGGGCAGGTCACCCAGCGCTGCCGCGAGCAGGTCGGCGTCGCGGTGACTCACCTCGGGAGTACGGCGACGTAGCAGCTCGATGCTCTCCTCCCGCTGGAAGACATCCACCTCCAGCGTGCGGGCGTGGTTCGACCACTCCTGGTTGCGCGATGTGACGAGTACCTTGCCGGCCCCGCCCGTGGGGATGTACGGCCGGACCGCCTCGGGACTCTCCGCGTTGTCGAAGACCAGCAGCCAGTTGCTGTAGGGCACGCCCGCCCGTAGCGCGTCGCGGACCGCGGGCACCGCCAGGTTCGCCTCCGCGGACATCGTCAGCTCAAGCTGCTGGGCCAGCTCGACCAGCGCGGACAACACCTGTCCGGGCTGCTCCGCCGGGATCCACCAGATGACGTCGTAGTCCGACGCGTGCCGGTAGACATACTCCACCGCCAGCTGCGATTTGCCCACACCGCCCATGCCGTGGATGGCGTGTGGCAGCACCGCCGCGGCACGCCCCGCGGTCAGCTGCTCATGGAGCATTGTCAGCAGGTTCTCGCGTCCGGTGAAGTTCGGGTTCATCGCCGGGACGTCGCCCCACAACAGCGGCCGCTCGGTCACCCGCCGACGTTCGATCAAGGCGGCGGTCGCGGATACCGATGTTGCCTCCGGTCGTAGCGCCGCGACCGGCGGGGCATCCGGGCGGTCGGGCAGCGGCTCGGACGCTTGGTGGTCGCGTCCGCGCGTCGCGGCTTCCACGCTGTTCTCCGTGATGTCAGTCATCTGGTTACCCGCCGTTGTCGAGTGAGATCCGCCGGGGCTTGACCTGTCCAAGTTCCCGGGCTGAACATGATCCGCCGCGTGTGCCGTCAACGCCTCGCTCAGCCGGTGACCCCGCGCGGCGTACGGGCCGGACATCGCCTGGAACACCGTGGCCATCGCGCGGACGAAAGGCACCTCGGCCTCGGTCACCACCGGATCGGGAACCTCGTCGGGCCGGAGCAACGCGTTCGGAACCGTACGCACCGCCGGTACCTGGTCCCCGTAGTACTGCGAGACGACGCGGAGGACCTGCGCCGAGTCGGCGCGGGTGGCACCGGCGAGCAGCGCCTCGCGGGCACCGTCGACGAAGTCCAGAGGCACCAGGCGAGCGGCGGGGCTGCTGGCCGACACGCGCTCACCGCCCGCTTCCGCCGGCGTGACGAGTCCGCTGACCAGCACCTCGGCCAGGTGTGTCGCGTGGGACTCGGGTACCAGGGTCTGTTGGAGATGGCGGACCAGCAACGGGTCGAGCGGCGCCGCGGCGAGATGCGTCGCCAGCCGGTACGCCATGGGAGAGGCGGACGAGCGGAAGTGCAGGACGCGATCGAGCGCGTTGAGCGCGCCGGGCTCCGCCGATACGGACCGGGTCGTCGCGCCGGGCAGCAACACAGCGGCGTCGAGCCACTCCTGCTGGACCTCCGCGACCAGCCTGGCCCACCAGCCCAGCCAGCGCGCGTCGAGCTCCAGCACCGGTACGGGCAGCAGCCGCGACCCGACCGGAGTCTCGAACGGGTCCTGCCACGCCAGCGGGACGCGTACCCGTAGGTCGCTGTTTGCCGAGCCTCGGCGCACCGGGTAGAGCTGCGCCCGTTGCGGGCTCACCGCCGTACGGCGCCAGTACTGCTGGGGGAACATGTGCACCACCGCGGTCGGCCCGGCCGTCGCCCACCCGGCGAGCATGCGGTCGGCGACCGGCGTGGCCCAGAACGCGTTCATCCCGTCGGTCAGGACGAGCACCGCCCGGCGCCCGGTCGGGTCGCGCAGCTCCGTCGGGTTGTGCGCGGCCGACATCGGGTCGAGGCCGTACAGGTACGCCACCGGCTCACCGGACTTCGCCGTGCCGACCCGCAGGAGGCGCACCTGAAGGTCGCGGAACGCGCCCTGGTACCGCAGCTGGGCGACGAACACCGCGACCGTCTGTTGCCATACCTGCATCGTGGCGCTGTCGTCGATCACGACGGTCAGGTCGAGCCACCGGTCCGCGGCGGGACGCATGCACGGAAGCCAGAGCCCACCCTCGGCGGCGTGCTCCGCCGTACCCTCCTCGTCGAGCTCTCTTCGCCACGGCGAGGGGACCTTGCGGTTGAAGGGCCGTAGCGCCCGCCCCATCTCACGGAAGCCGGGAGGCGCGTAGCGGAGCCCGACCAGGGGCGGCAGTGGCCTGCCCCACGCGCGCGTACCCGGCTCGTCATCCCGAGGGACCGGCCCGCCGTCCGGGGCGGTGCCGTCATCCGGCGCGACGTCACCGCGCTCCGCCACGGCCGGGTGCCACTCCCCGGCGGGGTCGCCGTGGCCCGGTTCCCGCGCCGCGCCGACCGACGTCACCGCCGGGTCCTCCGGCATCGGGTGGCTCGGCGGCTCACCGGTCGGCTGCCCGACCCGACCCGGCGGAGGTTGGGCCGGCTGCCCGCCAGCCTCGGCCGCGGGCTCCGCGTCGGGCGGATCGGACCGGGCGGGGGCGGACGGCGGTACGGGCACCGGCTGCCCGCCTGGCGGCGGCCCGGCCGGAACCGGGCCCAGGCTCGCCAGGTAGAGCGCGTCGGCCAGCTCCGACCAGGTCAGGTCGGAGGTGGACAGGCTGCCGGGCGACTCCATCAGGAGCCCGCTGACAGCTGATGCCAGAGCGCGTCGAGCAACTGCTGCCAACGAGGGTCGCCGTGGTACGCACCCGACGTCGCGAGATAGACGGCGTTCAACAGCTGGTCCGCCGCGAGGCTGCCCTCGCCCTTGCTCTTGGTGACGAACGCCTGGATGAGGTCGTGCTGGTCCTCGGCTGCGGTGAAGTGCGCCGCCACGATCGCCGCCAGCTCCTCGTGCACGGGAGGACGCATCTCCAGCTGGAGGCAGCGGCGGAGGAACGCCGGCGGGAACTGCCGTTCACCGTTGCTTGTAATGATCACGATCGGGAAGGCACGGCAGCGCACCCGGCCATCGACGACGGTCGCCGTACGGTCCGGGTCGTCGGTGAACACCGTCACCTCGGGCGTACGGCTCTTCACGCGGACCAGCTCCGGGACGCTGAACTCGCCGTCCTCGAAGACGTGCAGCAGGTCGTTGGGCAGGTCGATGTCGCTCTTGTCCAGCTCGTCGATGAGCAGGACCCTGGGCAGCTCGTACGGCAGCAGCGCGGTACCCAGCGGCCCGAGCTGGAGGAAGTCGCCGATGCCCGGCTCGTCCACCGGTGCGGCGGCAGCCGAGGTTCGGTGCCCGGCGGCCGCCTGCGCGCGCCCGATGGCGTCGTAGTCGTACAGCCCGGACCGCAGCGTGCTGCGGCTCGTCACCGGCCAGCGCAGCACCCCGCCGAGGCGCAGCTCGCGGGAGACGCGGTAGGCGAGGCTGGACTTGCCCGTACCCGGCCGGCCGGTCACCAGCAGGGGTCGGCGCAGCAGCAGCGCCGCATTGACCATGTCCACCTCGGCACGTCCGGCGACCCGGACCGTACCCCGGTCGACCGCGCCCAACCGGCGCTCGTTCTCCTTGTCGTCGGCGGGCGCCGGCGGCTGGACCGGCAGCCCGTCGAACCTACGCCAGCCCGGCGGGGGTGGCAGTACGTCGGCCAGCCGGGTGTCGGTCAACGGCTGCCCGGTGCCCCGGTAGATCCACCAATCCGGCGTCGCTGGCGATGCGGCGGGGACGTCAGGTCGTTCGGTTCCGCTCATGAGCGGACTCCCCCGGCATCGATCAGGCGGGTAGGGTCGTCCCAGAGTACCGCCAGATAGCGACCGACGTGGCTGTCCGGATTGCCATTTCGTTGACTGGCCGCCGCATACCGGAGCGCTTTCGTCCGCTCGGGAAGATCGGCTGGCGCCCCGTTCACCAACACCGAAACGGCCGCGACCAGCGCGTCAGTTCGAGAATTGCGCCGATCCCAGAACATCACCGGCACCCCGGCCCGCAACGCCATCGCCAGCTCCTCCTTCCCCGTATTCCGATCAGGTGGTGTGCTCAACGCCACCGATGCCAATCCCTCGTCCGACACCAGGTCGTAGTTCCACCTGTCGAGGTCGCTGTCATCCCGGTCGACGAAGCTGGGATGGAGGCGCATCTGCTGCCCGTCCGCCATCATCGCTTCCCATCGGTTGTGCCATAACCGGTGCCACGCCTGCGCGCGCATGCGTTCCAGGCTGCGCAGTACCACCTGGTACTGCAGGCATAACGGAATCGGGTGCTCGGTCTGCACGTGCTTCGGCGACCATTCCAGCTCATGGTTCAGCAACTCGATGGGCAGCACGAACTCGACCGACACCGGACCACGGTGCGCTGTCCACATGGCTTCCGCACGGTCGACGAGCGTGTCGACGACCGACGAGAAGTCTGCCAGCGCGAGGGTCTGGTCCTCCCCCCGCTCGGGCTGCCACCGTCCCGGGCGGTGCTGTACCCAGTGCGACAGGAGGTACCGGCCCGAGATGCCGTCCTTCTCCAGCTGGACGACCAGGCACGGCAGGGCCGCGGGAGGCGCCGCGGCCGCCTCCACCTCGGGCCGCGCGGCCCGCAGCGCCCGCAACTGGTCGGACACCCCGATCCGCAGCGCCTCGGCGTCGGCCCATCCCCGGAGGCGTTCGGCCGGCAAGCCATCGACCTCCCACGATACGTACTCGACGAGGGCAAGCGCGGGAGGCAGCCCTTCCGGATCCGCGTTCACCGTGGCCAGATGGTCGAAGGCGGCGCTCAACGACGGCAGCGCTCCGTCCGGTACCGGCGCCAGGTCGCCCGCGGCTCGGTACCACAGCACATTGACGTCCAGTCCCGTGGCACTCGCCAACATCTCGTGCACCGCGCGGACCGCGCCGGGCAGCAGGAGGTCGAGCATCGTCGCGCGTTCGAGAAGCCGCTGGATACCCTCGGCAATCTGCTCGCCGGGGGCCATCGTGCCGACCGCCTCGGACAGCGCCCACAATCTCTCCGGGCGTTCCAGGCAGGCCCGCACGATCTCGATGACGTGCAGCCTTGTCTTAGCATTATCCGGTATCTCCGGAAAGTCGGCGACGTTATCCCGAATGAGCGTGATCAGAAGACGGCGATCAGCTGGGTTGTCCATCGCCGGCAAATGGGCGAGCAGCTCTATCAGGGTGTCCCGTAGACCCGCCGCGGAGTCGTCGCGATCCGGACCCCGCATCCGTCTTTCCGCTCCTCTGACTTCGTCAATCCGCGCACGCGTCCCGTCAGCTTAGGGTGACGGGCGCCGGTACCGCCAGGCCCGGATATCGGTCGTTCGAGTACCCGTCGTTAGCTGACCGGCACCGTTTCGCTGCTGTGCGGACGACCGAGCGCGGTGAGGAGGTATCGATACGTCGCCCGGGTAGCGCTAGCGGAGCGCCCGGATCGCGGTGAGAGTGGCGTGGACGTCGAAGGCATCGCCGTCGTCGCTGGGCCAGCCGCCGTCGCTGCGCTGGGTCTCGGTCAGTCGCTTGCGCGCGGCGGTGAGCAGCCAGTCGTCGGCGGAAACCCCGACCCGGCGCAGCGCGGCGGCGAGCCAGGCCACGTCGGCGGGGGTCATGTCGGGTATCCGCTCGGCGAGGATCACCTGGATCTGCGCCGCCTCGTAGAACCACTCGGCGTGGTAGAGCAGGGCGGCGCCGAACCACCCGGCGGCCAGGTACGAGGGCCAGCTCCCATCGTCGCGCATGGCGGCCCGGAACGCCTGGGTCGCCCGCGCCACGACCTCGTTGTGCGCGTTGGCCTCCGCCGACGGTGCCGGTACGGGTGGCCCCGCGACCGCCAGCCAGAAGCCGGCGTTGGCGGTCAGGTAGAGCCGGGCCTCAGGGTCGCCGGGCTGTGCCCAGTCCGGTGCCGAGCCGGCCAGCGACCCGTCCTCCTCCCAGGTCCCGTCCGGACGCTGGCGCGCGGCCAGCCAGCGCAGCGCCTTGCCGGCCGGCTCCCGGTCGAGGGCACCGAGATCGTCGAGTTCGGCGAGGCGGAAGCAGGTCGCGTCGATGGACGCCACGTCGCCGGCCCAGAACGCCGGCCAGCCACCGCCGGCCGCCTGTCCCATCTCGGCCGTGGCCAGGATCTCGGGCGCCGGTGCGAGGCCCGAGCGCAGCCAGGACAGCCGGGCGCGGTCGACCGGGTCGCCGTGGGCCACGACGTACCCGATCGCTGCGTCTAGGTCGGCCATGAAGCGAAGGTTACCGGTGCGTCTGCCCTGGCGGGGGTGCTGAAGGGTCAGCCGAAGGGTCAGTAGATCGGCAGCGACGGGTCGACGTGCCGGACCCAGGAGACGACGCCGCCCTGGACGTGTACGGCGTCGCGGAACCCGGCCGCCTTGACCGCCGCGAGCGCCTCGGCCGACCGTACGCCGGACTTGCAGTAGAGCACGATCTGCCGGTCCTGCGGCAGGCTGGCCAGCGCCGTACCGGAGAGGATGTCGCCCTTGGGCACCAGCCGCGAACCCGGGATCTTCACGATCTCGTACTCGGCCGGCTCCCGTACGTCGATCAGCTCGACGGACTTGCCGGCGTCGAGCCAGTCCTTCAGCTCGCGGGTGGTGATCGTCGAACCCGCCGTGGCCGCGGACGCCTCCTCGGAGACCATGCCGCAGAAGTCGTCGTAGTCGATGAGGCCGGTGATCGTCGGCTGCTCCCCGCACAGCGCGCAGCTCGGGTCCTTGCGCACCTTGATCTTCCGGTACGACATCTCCAGCGCGTCGTAGACCATGAGCCCGCCGACGAGCGGCTCGCCGACCCCGGTGAGCAGCTTGATCGCCTCGGTCACCTGAATCGAGCCGATGCTCGCGCACAGCACGCCGAGCACCCCGCCCTCGGCGCAGGACGGCACCATGCCGGGCGGCGGCGGCTCGGGGTAGAGGCAGCGGTAGCAGGGCCCGTGCGCTGGAGACCCAGCCCAGAAGACGCTCGCCTGACCGTCGAAGCGGTAGATGGAGCCCCACACGTACGGCTTGCCGAGGAGCACGGCCGCGTCGTTGACGAGGTACCGGGTGGCGAAGTTGTCCGTACCGTCGACGATCAGGTCGTACTGTTCGAAGATCTCAAATACGTTGTCGTTGGACAGCGCGGTGTTGTGGATCACCACGTTGACGTACGGGTTGATCTCCTTGACCGAGTCGCGCGCCGACTCGGCCTTGGACCGGCCGATGTCGGACTGCCCGTGGATGATCTGCCGCTGGAGGTTGGACTCGTCGACCGTGTCGAACTCGACGATGCCCAGCGTGCCGACCCCGGCGGCGGCGAGGTACATCAGCGCCGGCGACCCCAGCCCGCCCGCGCCCACACAGACGACGCGAGCGTTCTTCAGCCGCTTCTGCCCGTCCATCGCCACGTCCGGGATGATCAGGTGGCGACTGTACCGGCGAACCTCGTCGATCGACAGGCTCGGCGCGGGCTCGACGAGCGGTGGCAGCGGCACGGCGTCCTCCCAGACACGACGGCGATACACAAAGGTAACGCCATTCTTGTCTGCCGAGCTTCCGGCCGTCGTCCGTGACACCGGCCACGCCCGCCATACGGGAAGTGGCTCACGGCGCAGCGCAGCCGCCGAACGTTCTGGCTCGCCCGGCGAAGCTCCGGGAGCCAGAATGTTCGTTGCCGCTCTTGGCGAGGCGAGCACCACCAGCGGTTACGGCACGGGCGGGCCCTGGTAGAGCTTGCCGTCGCGGTACGGCCAGCCGTTGGGGGTACAGCCCTTGAGGCCGAGCGCCTGCTGCTGCATCACCGGCGCGGGCTGCCCGGGAGCGGGGCACGCCTCGTTCGGGTGGCCCAGCTCCCGGCCGAGCTGGTGGTTGAGCTCGAACGCCTGGTACTCGGCGAGCGGGGCGCCGTACCCGGTGGTTCCGCCGAGCCAGCGGGCCAGGTTCAGGATCACCTGGCCGGACAGCCGGCACGAGATCTGCTGGTCGGTGTGGATGCCGCCGGCCGAGCAGAGCTTCTCGGAGGTGGCCGGGGTGGCGAGGTAGATGGTGAAGTCCGCCGCCGTCTTCTCGGCCACCTGCTGGAACTTCAGGTCGCCGCCGGCCGTCCAGCCGCGCGGGTCGGCCAGCATCCGCTGCACCTGCTCGGCGAACGACCTGGCGTCCTGGCCGACCTGGTCCTCCACGGCGACCCGGTACTTCTTGAGCTTGCCGCCAGCCGAACCGACGACCTGGTCCGAGGGCGGCGCGTACAGGTAGGTTCCGGGGCCGGAGGCGGCGGTGCTGGGCGACGGGCCGCCGCTGGACGCGGGCGCCGAGGCCGGGCCGCTCGCCGCCGTGGTCGGGCCGGGGGCGGCCGCCGGCTTCGCCGGCACGATGCGAACCCCCAGCAGGTGTACGAGGGCCGCCGCCGACAGCGCGCCCACCACGAGCACGGCGGCCCCGGCGATCATCCGGTGGCGCTGCCGGCGCTTGCGCCGGATCAGTGCCCGGATCCGGGCACCCTCGCCGAGCTGGCCGTCCACCCGGAGCGGAGGACGGTCGGCGAAGCCTTCGGTGCGGCGCCGTCCCGACGGCTCGTCCCAGTGCTCGGCGAGGCGGCGCTGCTCAGCCATTGGGGTACTCGCCCGGTTCCCCGGCGTACGGCTTGCCGCCGACATACGGCCACGGGTTGGCGGTACACCCGTGCAGCCCGAACGTCTGCTGCTGCATCACGGGAGCCGGCTGCCCGGCGCCTGGGCACAGCTCGTGCCCGTGCCCGAACTGGTGCCCGGTCTCGTGGTTGATGAGGTACGTGCGGTAGGTGTCCAGCGGGATCCCGGCCTTCTGGTAGTCCGGTACGGAAGTGGTCCAGCGGTCGAGGTTGATGATGACGTGTCCGGGCGTCCGGCACGAGGTGTACCCGCCGGTGTCCAGGCCGCCGTCGGCGCACATCCGCGTGCTGGTCTGCCGAGTGGCCAGGTAGATCGTGAACTCGGCCGGCACGTTCGCCGGTACCCGCTGAAGCCGGAACTCCCCACCCGCGGTCCAGCTCCGGCCGTCACCGAGCGTGCGCTCGGCCTTGGCCGCGAAGTCCGCCGCCGTGACAGTGACGTTGCTCTCTACGGCAACCCGGAAGCGCCGCAGCGGCCCGGCCGTACCCATGGGGCTGCCCTGGCCGGCCGCGTACCTCCAGCTGACGTCGCCCCCGGCGCTCGGGCTCGCCGCGGCCCGGTCCGAACGAGCCGCCGCGGTCGCGCCGGCCGCCGCGGACGTCCGGTGTACCGCCCCGTCCCGCAGCCCGAAAGCCGCCACCCCGGCCCCGAGGAGCAGTACCGCAGCGACCGCCGTCAGCGCCGTCAGCTTCAGGCGGCGGGGTCGGTACCCGCGACTCTCCGGGCGCATCGCCGCTTACCGTGCCACACCCCGGTCCTCGTCATCGAGCAACGCGACCACCGCCCGGGCGACGGTCTCCGGTACCTCCATCTGGGCGACATGCCCGACGCCGTCCAGCATGAGCAGCCGGGAGTCCCCGACCGTCTCGGCGACCTGCGGCGCCACCCGGGTGTCCACCAGCCGGTCCAGCTCCCCGCCGATCACCAGGGTCGGCGCGGTGATCCGGGCGGCCATCCGCCACAGCGAGCCCGAGCCGGGCAGGTACGCCCGCAGGAAGCTGCCCACCAGCCCGCGCAGCGTACGGATGTACGCGTCGGCGAACCACGGCACGTCATAGCGCAGCCGGGCCTCCTCGACCGCCTCGGCCAGCCGCTGCTCGGCGATCCGGGTCGGGTCGGCGAAGCACACCTCGAGGATCTGCCGGGCCAGGTCCGCCGGCTGGATGGTCTGCATCCGGCGCTGCGCCAGGAGGTCCACGCGCGGGATCATCAGCAGCGGCACCATCCGGCCGTGCGCGGAGCGGCGCGGGTCGAGGAACGGCATGGCCGGCGAGATGAGCGTGAGGGTACGGACGAGGTCCGGCCGGGTACCGGCGACCCGTACCACCACGGCGCCGCCCAGCGAGTTGCCGAACAAGTGGACGGGGCCCCGATCCGTGTACTCGATCCAGCGCACCACCCGCCGGGCCAGGGCCGGGATCGAGTAGTTGCGCGCGGGGTCGCTGCGACCGAACCCGGGCAGGTCGATGGCCTGGCCGGAGAGGCGGTGGGCGAGCAGGCTGGCGAGGTCGGTCCAGTTGGCGGAGGAGCCGCCGAGGCCGTGGACATAGAGGGCGGGCTCTGCGTACGGGGCGGTCGCGGGGGTTTCCCGGACGTACGTGACGGCTCCGTCAAGAACCACCGGCCGGCCTGGCCAGGGCGGCGCCAAGGTGTCCAGCGGGGAAACGGTACCTTGCGGCGCGACGACGGCTAGCTTCACTAATCCAGTGTGCCCCAAGGAATGCGGCACACACCTCAGCCGAGCAGAGCGTCCAGCCGGCGGTTTACCGACGACAGCGTTGCTCGTACGACGGCCTGGCGCGGGTCCCCGGCGACCACGGCCGAACCGGAGAGCTGCTCGACGACCCCGGCGCAGACCAGCAGCACGACCACGACGGCGACCTCGCAGCTGCCGAACGGCACCACCGCGGCGTGCTCCACCCAGCAGCGGCCCGCCTGGTCGCCGGACTCCACGGTGGCCAATAGCTGGTCGACCGCGTTGGCGGCGGCCACCGCCGACAGGCGCAACATGTAACCGTCGACGGCCGGGCCGCTGGCGACCCCGATCGCCGGGGCGCCGTTGCTGGTCAGCCGTACCTCCACGGTGGCGTCCAAGCCGAGCGTCCGGACCTGGACCTGGTCGAGCACGACCCGGTGGGACACCCCGGCGCGTACCGGGACGACCGACTCGGGCTCGCCGTCCCGGCCCCGGGCCGGCGCCGGGGCGTGCCGCTGGCGGGCCCGCTCGTCGAGCCGGGCGCCCATGCTCGTCGGTTCGGTCTGCACCGGCCCGCGCGCCGGTACGGTCTCCGGCCGCGCGTCGCTGTCCACCGCGCCGCGGCTGCGCGCCGCTGCCGGCGCCGCCTGTCCCGTGGCGCTGGACCGGCGCGGCTCGGCGGCCAGGCCCATCTTCTGCTTGAGCAGGCGGGCCACCTTCCGGCTCACCTCGGCGGCGTCGGCGCCTTCCTCGAGGTCGAGCCGCAGCGTGTGTACGCCGCCCGGGTTGGGCCGCAGATGGGCGTCCCGGACACCGGGCACCTGCCGGACGGCTGCGCGTACCTCGTTGACGTCGAAGCCGGGCGGCGGCTCGGTCGGCTGCTCTTCGAGGTCTTCGTCGTACCGCAGGTGGGTGGCGATGCGGGCCAACTCGGGACCGGCCAACCGCTCCCGCTCGGCGGGGTGCACGTACGAGTCGTCCGGCTCGTCGGCGCCCGGTACGTCGGGCACGTCCGGCAGGCCCGGAATGCGCTGCGGCAACGGCCCGGGTTCGGGTGCCATGGAGCCGGTCGGGGCCGACACGGGGGCACCCGAGACCGGCGCGGGCACCGGCGTGGACTGGCTCGGCGGGAGGTACGCCGCTCCGGCGGGGAACACGCCCTGGGACACCGGCTCACCTGGGTTACGGGTCGGCGGGCGGAGATCGGCGTGGGGCCGTACGCCAGCCAGTGGATGGGGGTCTGCCGCGGGGCGGAAGTCGGCGGTCCGGGAGCCGGCCGGCGGCCGCTGGTCGTCCCGGCGGGGGTCGTCCCGGCGGGGGTCGTCCCGGCGCGGGTCGTCCCGGCGTGGTGCGGCCATTGCCGGTCCCGCTGGAGGTGCCTGCGCCGCAGCCGGCCCCGGCTCCGGGTAACGGGGTGCAGGCGGGCGCAGGTCGGCCGGGTGTGCGTCGGCGGGGTCGGGGTTGGGCGGCGCCGATACCGGGGCGGCGGCCCGGCGCAGTTCGGCCGGCATGTGCTGGCTCGGGATCCGGGGCGGGGACTGGAACGGTACCGGCGGGGGCGCGGGTTCGTACAGCGGGGCGGGCGCGTGCATCTGGACGGGCTGGACGGCCGGAGCCGGCTGGTGGTCCTGCCATTGCTCCGGAACGGGCCGGTGCCTGGGCGGTTCGTGCTGCCTGGGCGGTTCGTGCTGCCTGGGCGGTTCGTGCTGCCTGGGCGGTTCGTGCCGGCCCGGCGGTTCGTGCTGGTCAGGTCGGTCATGCCGGCCAGGCGGCACGTCGGGTAGCGAAGCGGCCGGGGGACCCGACACCGGCGCGGGAGCCAGCTGAGGCGCCGCCGCCAGGCTGGCGGCGGGGAAGCCACCCGGATCGGGGGGATGCAGGTCGGGCGGGTGCCGGTCGGGCCGGTATCCGGGCGCGTGCCCGTTGACGCGGGCCGGACTGACCGGCTGCGCAGGGCTCGGCGGACCGTAGCCGGGCGCGGCCGGACCCTGCGGCTCGACGAGGCCAGCCGGCTGGGCGAAGCCGTGCGGTTGGGCCGGCTGGGCGGCGGGCTGATGGGCGCCACCGGGCTGATGGGCGCCACCGGGCTGATGGGCTGGGCCGGATGGGCGGAACGTGGCGGGCTGGCCGTTGGTGGGGACCACGTTCGGCGGACGGAAGTCGGGGACCGAGGTCGGCGCGGCCGGGGCGGGGGCACCAGGGGTGGGGTGGTGGAAGCCGTTGTGCGCGGGGAGCTGGGTGACCGTACCCCCGTGGTCTTGCGCGGCGCGGTAGGCGGCCTGGACCGCCGCCTGGTCCTCGACCGACGCGTGGGCCTGGGCGGCCGCGGCGGCGGCGCTGGCCGCACGCGCCGCGGAAGCGGCCTGGCTCGCGGCGGCGGCCTGGGCGATCGCGGGCAGGTCGTCGTAGGTGGGATCGGTCAGGCCACCGGGGGTGTACGGGTCGTAGAGCGGGTCGGCCTGGTCGGTCTTGCGGACCGGCTGTGACCAGATCCGCTGCGGCTCCGAGTGGGGGTCCTCCTCGCCGGGGAACGGGGGCGGGGCCGGTGGGCTGACCGGGGCGAGCAGGTCGGCGTACCGGGAGCGGACCTCCGACCGGCCGCGGTGCCCCGGGCCGCCACCGTGCCGCCAGCCCATGTCGTCCGGCTCGGACGCCGGCTCGACGGCCGCGTCGGTAATCGACCACGACGCGTCCGCCGTACGGACGCCCGGCGCCCACATAGCGCCCGCCGCCTGTGCACCGTTGGTCCCGTGATGTACGCCGTTTGGGTCCGGCTGCCATCGACCGGCGGAGGTGAGCGGCGTTTCCTCGCCGTTGACCCCCGCAGGCCCGCTTGCCGGCTGCCCTGTTTCGTCCACCGCGCGCTCCTCGGTCTCCCCCCGTGAGGCTACCGTGTTGAGGTAGTGCAGTTAACTGCCAAACAATGACGAGTTCGATCCTGCGGCAATTTCGGAGGTTGCTCATGGCAGCGACGAGCGGCACCCAGACTCCGGGCCGGCCGGTGCGGTTGCCCAGGTCCGCACGCCGTAAGCAGCTGCTCGCCGCGGCGCAGGAGGTCTTTGTCGCGCAGGGCTACCACGCCGCCGCGATGGACGACATCGCCGAACGGGCCGGGGTTTCCAAGCCCGTGCTCTACCAGCACTTTCCTGGCAAGCTCGAGCTCTACCTCGCGCTGCTCGACACGCACTGCGACGCGCTGGTCGAGAAGATCCGTGGTGCGATGACCGCCACTTCCGACAACAAGGAACGGGTGGCGGGCGCCAACCGCGCATACTTCGAGTTCGTCGACCACGAAAGCGAAGCATTCCGGCTGGTCTTCGAGTCGGACCTGCGCAACGAGCCGGCGGTACGGGAACGGGTCGACCGGGTCGAGCGGCTGAGCATCGAGGCGATCACTGAGACGATCATGGCGGACACCGGGGTGGCCCGGGCACCGGCCGAGCTGCTCGCCGCCGGGTTGGTCGGCGCGGCGGTCACCGCGGCCCAGTTCTGGCTGGCCGGCGGGCGCCTGGTGGCCAAGGAGGACGCCGAGGCGCTGATGTCGGCGCTGGCCTGGCGGGGCATCGCCAGCTTCCCGATGCAGGGCGAGGCGCATCCGGAGACCGGCCCGGCGATCGGATAGCCTGGGACCGCGCGGGTACCCGTCCGGGTACCGGCAGCGGAGGAGGACCAGGTGGAGGTCAAGATCGGCGTACAGTTCGCGTCCCGCGAGCTGGTGCTGGAAAGCGCGCAGACTTCGGCCGAGGTTGAGGCGACCGTGACCGAGGCGCTGTCCGGCGAGGCCGGAGGCACGTTGTCCCTGGTCGACGACAAGGGCCGGCGGGTGATCGTACCGGTGGACAAGCTCGCGTACGTCGAGATCGCCGAGTCCTCCCCCCGTGTGGTCGGCTTCACCGCCGGCTGACTCCTCTTCGGTCGCTCGCCGCGCCCGCCTCCGTACGGCCCCGCTCGGCCTTACCCGAGCCGGCCCGCGCGGGCGGCTCAGGTGTTCGCGCGGGCGGCTCAGTTGTTGAGGCCGACGGCGGCCATACGGGCGGTGTGCGCCGAGGTCAGCCGCTTGAGCAGGGTCGCGAGGCCGGCTTGGTCCTCGGCGCGCCCGACGATCAGGATGGCCAGCGCCGGGCGTTCCCCGGCGACCCGCTGCGCCTGGGAGAGCCCCTCCCCGACGAGTCGCCGGGCCCACATGGACAGCCGGTTGGCCACCCTCGGGTCGACCGAGATCGCGCCGCGGATCTCGGCCGCGGCGAACTCGGCGTACCGGGTGTCGTGCAGCACGTCGAGCACCAGCTCCTGATCCGGGGAGTCGAGGTACAGTGCGACCTCACGGTAGAAGTCGTCAGCGATGCCGTCACCGACGTACGCCTTGGTCAGCGCCTCCAGCCAGTCCTTCGGCTCGGTCTGGTCGTGGTAGTGCTGCAGCGCCGGTACGAACGGGCCCATCGCGTCCTCGGCATCGACGCCCAGCTCGGTGAGCCGGCTGGCGAGGCGCCGGTAACAGCCGATCTCGACGGCGGCCATCTCGCTCAGCACCGCGCGGCGACCCAGGTCCGGGGCGAGCCGGGCGTCGGCCGCCATCTGGTCGAACGCCTGCAGCTCCCCGTACGCGAGCAGGGCGAGCAGGTCGACGACAGCGGCGCGCAGCGGCGCAGCGGGCTCGGACACGGCAGCAGGCTCGGACACGAGCGAAGGCTACCCAACTTCGGCGCCCCCGAAGCGCCGGCTTCCCCGACGGCGACCGCTTGGGGGATTTTCCAGCTAGACGCGGGTACGGGTACCATAGATCCCGATGCGGGTGCAAGAGCGCCCGCGCCGCGCGTGCGGCCCGCGACCGGGGCCACCCCCTGAGTGACCGGTTGCGTGTGGCCCGCGCCACATTCCACAGGCGCCCTTCGGAACGATCAGCGGGGCGCACCGGCAGAAGGACACCCCAGAATCTATGACGATCGAACCGAACCAGATCGAACTGACCCAGATCGAACCGAGTTCCGAAGCGGCCCCGTTGGCGGCCACCGCACCAGTAAGACCCGACAGCCCCACCTTCGCCGAGCTGGGCGCGCGCGCCGAGACCGTGGCGGCGCTCGCCGAGGCGGGCATCGTCCGCGCGTTCGCCATCCAGGAGTACGCGATCCCGGTCGCCCTGCGGGGCACCGACCTGATCGGCCAGGCTCCCACCGGTACGGGCAAGACGCTCGGCTTCGGCGTCCCGCTGCTCGAGCGGGTCCGCTCCGCCGCCGAGGGAGTTGAGGGGTCTCCCCAGGCACTCGTGGTCGTACCGACCCGGGAGCTGTGCCTGCAGGTCGCCCGGGACATCGCGGCCGCCGGCCGGACCCGGAGCATCCGGGTGCTGCCCATCTACGGCGGTGTCGCGTACGAGCCGCAGACCGAGGCGCTCGGCAAGGGCGTCGAGATCGTCGTCGGTACCCCGGGCCGGCTGCTCGACCTCGCCAAGGGCAAGCAGCTCAAGCTGGCCAGGGTCGGCGCGCTGGTGCTCGACGAGGCCGACCGCATGCTCGACCTCGGCTTCCTCGACGACGTCGAGAAGATCCTCTCGATGCTCCCCGTCGACCGGCAGACCATGCTGTTCTCGGCCACCATGCCCGACCCGATCGTCACGCTGGCCCGGCGCTTCCTGCGCTCGCCGATGACGATCCACGCCAACCACGGCGCCGAGACCGGCCCGTCCCCGCTCACCAAGCAGCTCGTCTACCGCACCCACCAGCTCAACAAGGTGGAGATGGTGGCGCGGATCCTGCAGGCCGAGGGGCGCGGGCTAACGATGATCTTCACCCGTACCAAGCGGAACGCCGACCGGGTCGCCGAGGACCTCGACTTCCGTGGGTTCGCGGTGGCGGCGGTACACGGCGACCTCGGGCAGGGTGCCCGGGAGCGGGCGCTGCGCGCGTTCCGGTCGGGCAAGGTCGACGTACTGGTCGCCACCGACGTCGCGGCCCGTGGGCTGGACGTCTCCGGGGTCACCCACGTGATCAACTACGACTGCCCGGAGGACCCGGACACGTACACCCACCGGATCGGTCGGACCGGTCGGGCCGGTGCCACCGGGGTCGCGGTCACGTTCGTGGACTGGGAGGACATGCCCCGCTGGCGGCTCATCGACAAGTCGCTGGGGCTGGACCAGCCGGAGCCGCCGGAGACGTACCACACCTCGCCGTACCTCTACACGGATCTCGACATCCCGACGGGCGTGACCGCGACGTTGCCGACGGCTGACCGTACCCGCGTGGGGTTGTCCGCCGAGGTCGAGGAGGATCTCGGCGGCGGGCACGCCCGGCGCCAGCGCGGCCGGTCGCGCAAGCCCGCCGCGGCAGCCACCGAGGAGACCACGAAGCCCGCGCGGCAGCGGCGCCGCCGCCGTGTCGGCGAGCCGGTCGCCGGGCCTGCTGAGTCCACTGTGGACACTCCCCCGGCCGCCGCCGAGGAGGGTGCGGCCAAGCCGCGCCGCCGCCGGCGCCGCCGTGGCGGTGGAGGCGGCGGGGGTACGGGCACCGGAGCGGCCGAGGCGTAACGCGCTCACCGCCGCCGGCGGGCGATCGCCAGGAACCGGTCGGGCGGGTCGATGACGACGTCCGCGACGGGCGCCTCGCCGACCGGTCCGGGATGGCCGGGTGAGGTGCGCAGCCAGATCAACAGGGACCAGCGGCCGGCCGGTGGGTGGGTACGCCAGCGAGGGCCGTCGGCGACGGCGACGGTCTGGTCAGTGGCTTCGGCACGCCAGAGGTCCTCGTCGGCGTACGGGGTCTCGTCGGTGAGCCGGGCGCACGGTCGCCCGGCGGCGCGCAGGGCCGCGGCGAGCCGGTCGGCGACCCCGGCCGGCTGGGACGCGCCGGGGTAAGCATCGATGACGATAGACGCGGACCCGTGCGGAACGAGCGCGGTGATGATCTCGAGGACCTGCCGCCAGCATTCCAGGGTCACGTACTCATCATGCATATGCAGGCGGAAAGCCGCTAGACGTCTAGATTTCGCTAGCCTGTACGGGGTTCTGCCCTCTGAACTGCGAGGCTACAGTACGGGCGTGACCGACTTCCGAATCGGCGAAGCCGCCGAGCTGCTCGGGGTCAGCGCGGACACCGTACGCCGCTGGGTCGACACCGGCCGGCTGCCCGCCGACCGTGACGGCCACGGCCATCGCGTGATCAGCGGTGCGGAGCTGGCCGCGTTCGCCCGCTCGACGGCAGTCGATCCGGACGAGCGCAGCGAGGCGTCGTCGGCGCGCAACCGGCTGCGCGGGATCGTGACCGCCGTCGTCAAGGACACCGTGATGGCGCAGGTCGACATCCAGGCTGGACCCTTCCGGATCGTGTCGCTGATGAGCCGCGAGGCAGTGGACGACCTGGACCTCCAGGTGGGGTCGATGGCCGTCGCAGTGATCAAGTCAACTACCGTCGTCGTGGAGAAGCCGTGAAGATACGTACCGTCCTGGCCGCGCTCACCACCTCCGGACTCCTGCTGCTGTCGGGCTGCGGCAGCGGCACCGCGACGTCACAGCCCAGCACCAGCACGAGCAGCACCGGGGTCACCGGTACGGTCACGGTGTTCGCCGCCGCCTCGCTGACCGAGTCGTTCACGAAGATCGGTAAGGACTTCGAAGCCGCCAACCCGGGCGCGAAGGTCACCTTCAACTTCGCCGGCAGCTCCGCGCTGGCCACCCAGATCAACCAGGGGGCGCCGGCCGACGTGTTCGCCTCCGCCGCACCGGCCAACATGAAGACGGTCACCGATGCCGGGAACACCGACGGGACCCCGAGCACGTTCGTGAAGAACCAGCTCGTCATCGCCGTACCGAAGGGCAACCCGAAGGGCATCACCGGCCTGGCTGACCTGGCGAAGCCCGGGGTGAAGGTCGCGCTGTGTGCCGAGCAGGTGCCGTGCGGTGCCGCGGCGAAGAAGGCGCTCACCGCCGCCAACGTCAAGATCACTCCGGTGACGTTGGAGCAGGACGTGAAGTCCGCGCTGTCGAAGGTGAAGCTCGGAGAGGTCGACGCCGCGCTGGTGTACCGGACCGACGCCAAGGCCGCCGCCGCCGACGTCGACGGCGTCGAGTTCCCCGAGTCCGCCGGAGCGATCAACGAATACCCCATCGTGCTGCTGAAGAACGCGCCCAACAAGGCGGCCGCGCAGGCGTTCATCGCCCGCGTCCGGTCGGACAAGGGCAAGGCGGTACTCACCGCGGCAGGGTTCCAAGCTCCCTAGCGATGTCCACGGGCACTACGGGTATGGCGGGGGTGACGGAGCCGGCCACGGCGCCGCCACCCCCGCCGCGCGCCCACCTCCGGGCACCCGCCGTCCTGCTCGTACCGGCCCTCCTCGGGCTGCTCTTCCTCGTCCTGCCACTGGCCGGCCTGCTCATCCGCGCCCCCTGGGCCACCCTGCCCCAGCGGCTGGTCCAACCCGGCGTGCTGACCGCGCTTCGGCTGTCCCTGCAGACCGCCACCCTGGCCACGCTGCTGTGCCTGCTGCTCGGCGTACCCCTGGCCTGGCTGCTCGCCCGCGTACCGTTCCCCGGCCGGCGGGTCGTCCGCGCCCTCGTCACCGTCCCGCTCGTCCTGCCGCCCGTCGTCGGCGGCGTCGCGCTGCTGCTCGTCTTCGGCCGCAAGGGCATTCTCGGCGGCTGGCTGGACGCCGCCTTCGGCATCACCCTGCCCTTCACGACCACGGGCGTGGTCCTCGCCGAGGCGTTCGTCGCCATGCCGTTCCTCGTCATCGCCGTGGAAGGCGCCCTGCGCGGCGCGGACACCCGGTACGAGGAGGCCGCCGCCACCCTCGGCGCCGGCCGGTGGACCACCTTCACCCACGTCACCCTGCCGCTGACCGCACCCGGTATCGCGGCCGGCGCCGTACTGTGCTGGGCCCGGGCACTCGGCGAGTTCGGCGCCACGATCACGTTCGCCGGCAACTTCCCCGGCCGCACCCAGACCATGCCCCTGGCCGTCTACCTGGCGCTGGAGACCGACCTGCAGGCCGCGATCGTACTCAGCCTCATCCTGCTCACCGTCTCGGTCGCGATCCTCACCAGCCTGCGTGACCGGTGGATCACGAGTCCATGACCACCGGCAATGACCGGCAGCCCGTGACCACCGCCGCCGGCGACCCGCTGCTCGACGCGCACCTGGTCGTCGACCACGGCACCTTCCGCCTCGACGTGACGCTGCGGATCGCCCCGGGTGAGGTCGTCGCGCTGCTCGGCCCGAACGGCGCCGGAAAGACCACCGCGCTGCGTACCCTGGCCGGGCTCACGCCGCTGTCCGGCGGCCGCGTCGACCTCGCCGGTACCGTCCTGGACGACCCGGACGCCCGCGTCTTCACGCCCCCGGAGCGGCGGCCGATCGGCGTCGTGTTCCAGGACTACCTCCTCTTCCCCCACCTGTCCGCGCTGGACAACGTGGCCTTCGGACCCCGCCGCCAGGGCCACGACCGGCGGCAGGCCCGGGAGCAGGCCGCCGCGTGGCTGGCCCGCGTCGGACTCGCCGAGCACGGGCGCCGCAAGCCCCGGCAGCTGTCCGGCGGGCAGGCCCAACGCGTCGCGCTCGCCCGGGCCCTCGCGGTCGACCCCGCGCTGCTCCTGCTCGACGAGCCGCTCGCCGCGCTCGACGCCCGTACCCGCCTGGACACCCGCGCCGAACTGCACCGGCACCTCACCGGCCACCCCGGCGCCACGCTCCTGGTCACGCACGACCCGCTCGACGCGCTCGTACTCGCCGACCGGCTCGTCATCATCGAGGACGGTCACATCGTGCAGGAGGGCGACGCCACGACCATCACGGCGCGACCCCGTACCGACTACGTCGCCCGGCTCGTCGGCCTCAACCTCTACCGCGGCCACGCCACCGGCCACACCGTCCGGATCGGTACGGACTTCGCCCTCACCGCCGCCGACCGCCTCGACGGCGACGCCTTCGTCGCGTTCCCACCCGCGGCCGTCGCGCTGCACCCGCACCGGCCCGACGGCAGCCCCCGCAACACCTGGGCCGCGACCGTCAGCGGCATCCTGCGCCACGGCGACAACCTGCGCATCCAGCTCACCGGCCCGGTGGTGGTCGCCGCCGACGTCACCCCGGCGGCCGCCGCCCACCTGCGCCTCACCCCCGGCCAGACCGTCTGGGCCGCCGTCAAGGCCGCGGAGACCCGGGCCTACCCCGCCACCGGATGACCGGACCCGCGCGAAGGCCGTGCGGCCGAGGACGGGTACCCGCTGCCCGGCCTCCCCAGCCTCTTCTCAGCCGTGGCGGGCACCATGGTCGTGCCGGATACGCTCGTCGCGGAGGCCGCGGCGGCGCCGCCGGAGGCGCTCGCCTGACCGGCGTCCCGCGCCGGCCCGAAGGGAGTCGAGCATGGTCGATGTCACGACGCGGCGGGAGTGGCCGGACACCTTCGCCGACCGGCTGACCGCGCCGCTGCCCGGGGTCCGGGACGTCGCGAAGATCCTCCGCACCGGCGGCTTCGGCGCCAAGGACCTGTCCGCCGCGGCGGATATCCCGGTGGCGCGACAGGACCGGCTGCCTGATGTCCACAGTGGACAGACAGACGTCACCTGGGTCGGGCACGCGACATACGTGGTGCGCATCGGCGGGCAGACGATCCTGACCGACCCGGTGTGGTCGCGGAAGATCCCGGGGGTACGGGCCCGGCTCACCCCGCCGGGCGTACCGCTGTCCGGCGTCGGGCCGGTCGACGCGGTGGTGATCTCGCACAACCACTACGACCACCTGGACGCCCCGACGATCAGGCAGCTCCCCCGGAACACCGCGACGTTCGTCCCGGCGAAGCTCGGCACCTGGTTCCGCCGGCGCGGCTTCACCAACGTGGTCGAGCTGGACTGGTGGGAGTCGGCACACCTGGGCGACGTGGAGCTGGGCTTCGTACCGGCGCACCACTGGAGCCGCCGTACGCTCACCGACTCCTGCAAGACCCTGTGGGGCGGGTGGGTCTTCACGAGCGAGGACACCAAGGTGTACTTCGCCGGGGACACCGGCTACGGGCACTGGTTCCGCGAGATCGCCGCCCGCCACCCGGGCATCGACCTGGCCCTGATGCCGGTCGGCGCGTACGAGCCCAACTGGTTCATGAAGCCCGTACACATGAACCCGCCGGAGGCCGTGCAGGCGTGCCTCGACCTCGGCGCACGCCGGATGGCGACCATGCACTGGGGCACCTTCGTGCTGTCGGCCGAGCCGCTGCTCGACCCGGTACGCAAGGCCGCGGCGGCTTGGGAGGAGGCCGGGCTGCCGCGCGAGCACCTGTGGGACCTCGCGGTGGGCGAGACGCGGATGATGTAGGTATGCCCGTACCGCTCGACGACGCCCTGGCCGAGATCCGCAGCGCCCTGCTCGACCGGGGTGAGCTGCGCCGCGCGGTCGCCGCCGGCCGTCGCCGGGGCGCAGAGCCGGCGTGGGTACGGGCCGAGCTGCGCCCCGTCGACCTCAAGCGCGGCGGCCAGCTCCAGGTCGTCACGTCCGACGGTGCCCGGCCGGCCACCCGGAACGTGCCCTGGGGCCCGGACGCCGAGGCCGCGGTCGACGAACTGCTGGCCCAGCCGTTCGGCAACTGGCATGTGGAGACCGCCACCGGCACTGTGCAGCTACGGGTCACCAAGAAGGGCGAGGCGCGGGTACACCGGTCCGCGTCGGTGGCGCCGGCCGTCGCCCCGGCGCCGGATGCCGCGCACGATCGGGCGAAAGAGCACCTGCTCGACCCGGGCGACCCGCTCTTCGCCGCGATCGGCGGTACGGCCGCCAAGCGCCGCCAGGTCGACGCGTTCCTGCGGGCACTTGAGTCCACAGTGGACGGTCCGGTGTCGAGTGTGGTGGACCTGGGCTGTGGCAACGCGTACCTGACGTTCGCGGCGTACCGGTACCTGGCCGGGCGCTTCCCCGGCGTCACCGTCACCGGCGTGGACATCCGCGAGGATCAACGAGAACGCAACACCGCACTGGCAAAGGAACTCGGCTACGGCGACCGGCTCCGGTTCGTCGCGGGGTCCATTGTGGACGCCCCGCTGGACGGCCCCGATGCCGTACTGGCGCTGCACGCCTGCGACACCGCCACGGACGAGGCGCTCACCCGGGCGGTCCGGTGGGAGGCGCGGTACGTCCTCGCCGCGCCCTGCTGCCACCACGACATCGCCGCGCAGCTGCGGGACCGGGGCGCTCCGGGCCCGTACCGGATGATGGTCCGTCAGCCCATCCTGCGCGAGCGCTTCGCCGACGTCCTCACCGACAGCCTGCGCGCGGCCCTGCTCCGCCTCTACGGCTACCGCGTCGACGTAGTCGAGTTCGTCGACTCCCGGCACACCCCTCGCAACCTGCTCCTGCGCGCCCGCCGTACCGGGGCCGCCCCGACCGCTGACCAGCGTGCCGAGTACGCGGCGCTGGCCGGCGCCTGGGGGGTGACCCCGGCACTCGAACGGCTGCTGGGCTACTGCAGGTAGCCCTCGACCTCGGTGACCGGGCGGGCCTCGGCGGCGTTCGGGTCGGTCCCGAACTCCCGGGCGGCCCGACGCCGGCGCAGCAGGTCCCAGCACTGGTCGAGCGCGATCTCCAGCTCGTGGAGCCGAGCGCGCTCCTCCTCGGAGTCGATCTGTCCGGACTGTACCCGCGTGCGTAGCTGGTGCTCCTCGTCGACCAGCACGTTGACACGGTGCAGGATCTCCTTGTCGTTCATCAGCACAGCCTTTCACAGCCAGCTCTTACCTTCTCCGCACATGCTTGCCCCATGTCCGAGGAAACAGTTCCCGCCCGGCCGGCGAAACCGGCCGAGCCAGCCGAGCCACCACCCGCGGCTGCCGAGCCGGCAGAGGCGACCGCCCCTCTGCCGCCCGCGCCCGCGCCCCCGCCCGCGCCCCCGCCTCCGCCGCCGGCTGGGCCACCGCGCCAGCCTGCCTACCGACCGTGGGGCCCGCCCCGGCCCCGCTGGCTTCCCATCCTCCTGGTCGGGATAGTCGGCATCCTGATCGGCTGCATGGCGGGTGGCCTGGTCGGCTTCGCGGCCGGGCACGTCGCGGGCGGCGACCGGCGTGGGCACCACTGGAATGGGCCCCACTACGACCACCCGCGGCGCTATCCCGCGGGCCCGGGCGCACCCGACCGGCGCGGTCCCCGGCCGCCGATCAAGCCGGTACCGTCCGCGCCCGCGACCCCGGCACCGAGCGCCTCCTGACATCCCACCGCCGGCACCCCGGTCGGCCGGGGACGAGGTTGTCGTTTCCGGCCGGCAACTGAGCTGAGGGACAACCCACCACCTGAGTACGCCGTGCACGTCATGCTGCCTCTGTCCCGGCACGCCTCCGTCCCGGCAACGCCGGGACGCCAGGGCGCCAGGACGTCATCCGGCCACGGTCACCGTGAGCGTCGCAGTATGGACCACGCCGTCGACCTGGACGTCGAGGTACATCCGGTAGGTACCGGCCGACGGCGCCGCCACCCAGAACTTCACCGCGCCGTCGGCGAGCGCGGGCTCGGGGTGGATGTGCAGGTACCCGAGGTCGGTCTCGCGCAGCATTGTCAGGTGCCCGTACGAGCCGAGGTAGGGCTGGAGCGCGACGGGCGTACCGCCGCGGGTGACCCGGAACAGCAGCGGCTCGGCCACGCCGACGGTGAGCGTCCCTTCGTGGGTCACCGTCAGACTGTCCACTGTGGACGGTAGCGGGGCCGGGCCGGACGTGGCAGAGCCGAGCGTAGGCGGCAGGTCTACGCCGAGCACGACCGGGTTCTGCTGCCCGGCCGGGCCCAGCGCGGTGAAGTCGGCGTAGGCCCGGTACGGCCCTGGTGCCGGCAGGCCCACCGGCACGGTCCACGTGCCGTCGGGCGCCATCGTCGGGTGCACGTGCTGGTACCCGGTGAGGTCCTTGCGTACGACGATGAGGTGCAGCGGCTTGTCGTGTACGACCGCGAAGCGGGTCACCGGCACGCCGTCCGGGCCCTGGATGTGGAAGGTGAACGGACTCGCCGCGGTGACCACGAACGTGTACCCGCCGGCTGTGGCGCCCGTACCGCCTACTGGCACCGGCGCCCCGGAGGGCCCGGCCGTCACATGGGTATGCAGGCCGGTGGGCGCGGCGCCACCCGGGCCCGACACGGCCGGTACCGGAGCACGCAGCAGCAGGACCGCGACGGCGCCCGCGAGCGCGGCGGCGGCCAGCGCCACCACCCAACGCGGCGCCCGGCGGTCAGGCAAGCGCGTACCCGGCCTCGTCGACCGCGGCCCGCACCTCGTCGATCGGCAGTTGCCCGTCGCTCTGTACGGTGACCGCGCCGGAGGCCAGGTCGACCTGCACGTCGCGGACGCCGGGCAGCCGTACCAGCTCGCCGGTCACCGCCTCGACGCAGTGCCCGCACGTCATCCCGGCAACGGTATAGGTCTCGGTAACCGGCATCGTCCCTCCCTCAGGACCTGACGAGGCGCGCGATCGCCTCGGTGGCCTCTTTGACTTTGGCGGTCGGGTCGCCCTCGCGCGCCGCGTCCACCACGCAGTGCGCCAGGTGGTCCTCGAGCAGGCCGACCGCGACCGCCTGGAGCGCCCGCGTGGCGGCGGCGATCTGGGTCAGTACATCAATGCAGTACGTGTCGTCCTCGACCATCCGGTGCACGCCCCGGACCTGTCCCTCGATGCGCCGCAACCGGCTCAGGAGCGCCTCTTTGTTCGCCGAGTACCCATGCTCGCCCACACCGGTCATCCTACCCCCCAGGGGTATCACACGCCGCTTCCGGGTGGGCCCGACACCATTGGCCCACCGATTAGTGACGCCGACGAATGGGTATCCCGACCGTGAACCCAGTTACGGACTTTGGACTCAGGAGGCGGCGATGCGCATCGGAGCCGTGATACTCGCCATCTGGCTGGTCATCGGAATTGTCGCGGCCGCGCAGCGAGGCTATTTCAGCACCGGTACCACCAACTGCGCGCAGGCCGGGGACACCATCCTCACGGTCGTGGCCGGACCGATCAACTACCTCGGCCTCAACCCGAAAATGCACTGCGAGACACCAAAGCCGTCCCAGTGAGTGCGGCGAAGCGCACGACCAACTACCGGCGGGCCGCGCGCTGCTCGGCCCGCCGGGCCAGTACGTAGGGACGCGCGTGGTCTCCCTGACGTCCTCCGCTGTCCCCTCATGAACTCGGTGTCCTCGACGTACCCGGGCGCGATGACGTTCGCCGTGATGCCGTCGGGTTCCAGCTCGCGTGCGAGGTCGTAGACCCAGCCGTGCAGCGCCGCCTTGGCCGCCGAGTACGGGCCGGCCCGACCCCGCTGGGCGGCTACCGAGCTGAGCAGGATCACCCGGCCACCGGGTCGGGAAAGCTTGTCCCGCAACGCTTCGGTGAGCAGGACCGCGGTGAGTACGTTGCTGTCGTACACCCGGCGCCACCAGTCGGCCGTACCGGCCAGCCCGTTTTCGCGCGTGCGGGCCAGTCCGCCGGGGTACCGGGGCGGGTCGCCTACCCGAGATCGGGCACCGGCCCGTTCAGCAACCACGCCAACGCCTGCGAATCGCGCTCGGCTTCGTAGTCGACCTCGCGCAGGCGGTACGCGTACACCGTGTTGCTCACGTCACGGTCGACGATCCAGTATCGCGGCACGCCCGCGCTCGCGTACTCGTCTTTCTTGATGACCCGGTCGGTGGCTTCGCTGTCCGGCGAGACCACCTCGATCGCGAGCAGCAAGCCATCCAGCCCGGCGTAGCTGGAGCCGGCCCGGCGTGGTGGCTTTCCCTTCGCCCACAGCGTGAGGTCGGGCTGGCGCCCCCCACCGACATCAATGCCACAGTCGGCGGTTACCTGCTCCGGACCGAACCCGCGCAGATAGAACCAATGGACCAGCCTGGAGACGATCAGCGCATGCTCGGGCGTGGCCGGCGGCATGATCGACAGAACCCCTTCGCGACTGAGCTCGTAGCGGTGATGCTCATCCGCCGCCGCCATGGCTGCCACATCGTCGAGCGTGATCTCCGACGGCATCTGCGACCCGATCGTCGATGCGCTCACGGCAGCCTCCCATCCCCACACCAGGAGAGTAGGCGGCGGGACGCCGCTCCTCCCGTGCTGATCAGCCTACCCGTACCGCCGCCGGGTGTGCCCGGTCCGACTGGTGCGCAAGGGGGACGGCATGATAGAGCAGGGACGGACGGCAGAGGGGGTCCAGGGGTGCGATTCGGGATCAGCCACGTACTCGACGCGATCGAGCGGCGGATCAGTACCGACCCGACCGCGGCGGGTGGGGTGGTCGATCTCGGCGAGGTGGTACGCCGCGCCGACCTGGACGGCGGCCGGCCGGCCTACCTGCTGCGCCTGGGCGTGATCGTCGACACGCTCGCCAAGCACCTGTCCGACGGCGCCGTGGCGATGTACGCGGTGGCCGACCGGTCGCTGCTGTCGGACACCGATCTGACGGCCAACGAGCGGATGGTGATCCGGCGCTGGTCCGACGACGGCAAGGTCGAGGTGATCCGGACCGGCGGGCCGCCCGCCGCGCAGCGGATCCGGGAGGTGGCGGCGCTGACCGGGCTGCCGTTGCTGACCCGGCAGCCGGGCGGGTACCCGGGGCTGTCGTACACCACGGCGACCACGGCCAACGGCCCGATCCTGGTGCCGCAGATGATCGGTCCGGGGCCGGCCGCGCCGGCGGCCGTACTGGGGCGGAACTGGCGCTGCCCGGAACCCGGGTGCGCGAGCTTCGGGCCGCCCGGGATGCGCGAGCCGGACCCGTTCGGTCCGCCGCCCGAGGAGCTTACGGAGCCGGTCAGCCAGCCGCCGCCACAGGTCATCGGCGGGGTACCGCACTGCGCCCGGCACGGTGCGCCGCTCCAGGACCTCGGTCCCCGACCTCGCGCGGTGAGCCTCGCGGTACGGGTGGGCGGCGTCTCCTGGCACCGGTTCCCGGTGACCGAGGCGGCGCCGGTCACGGTGGGCCGGGCGCCGGAGGACCCGGACGGGGTCGGCGTCGGTCTGGCGCTCGACGAGCGCGGGCTGCGCTGGGTGAGCCGCAGTCACGTCCGGTTCGAGCTGCGCGGGCATACGGTACAGGTGGTCGACACGAGCACGAACGGCACCACGGTCCTGCTCCGGAAGGCACCAGGCGACACCCCCCGCCGGGCCCCGTTGGGTCACGGCGAGGGGACGACGCTCGGGGAGTGGGACACCGTCGAGCTTTACGAAGGCGTCGAGCTGGGCCGGGCCGACCGGACGGCCGGGCCGGTGGCGGGGGCGCCCACCGTCTCGGTCATGGCCGAGGCGCCGACCCAGTCAATCCGGCTGTCCTAGCGGCAAACCAGCCCTGGGGTACGCCTCACCCGCCGTTGCCCGGCCGCAGGGCGATGGCCTGGAGGAAGACCTCGCCGATCTTCGCCGGGTCGTTGACGATGAACACGCCACCGCCGGTGACCGACGTGATCGTGGTGAGCTCCTGCTTGTTGGCCTCGGTACCGATGCCGATCGCGATCACCACGACCGGCTTCTTCTTGTCGACGACCTTCTTCAGCTCGCCGACGACCTGGTCGAGGGCGAGCCCGCCGGGGTTGTCGTTCTGCCCGTCGGTGAACAGGACAATCGAGTTGACCTTGCCCGGGTCCCAGCCCGCCTGCTGAGCCTTGTACGCCGCGAGCACGCTGTCGTACAGCCCGGTGTTGCCCCTGGGGTTGGCCTGGATCCCCGCGAGCTGGCTGTTGAGCTGGCTGCGCTGGCTGGCCAGCGGCCCCACCGGCGACAGCTCCTTCCACGGCTTGGTCCCGTCCATGTTCGTGGAGAAGACCCACAGGCCGACCGACCAGGCGTCGTCGAACAACGCGACGCCGCCGGCCGCCGCCTTCGTGGTCACCTGCATCCGGTTCTGCCCGGGCATGGTGGGTACCGGCTCCAGCATCGAGCCGGACACGTCGAGGAGCAGGAGGGATCGGCCCGGCCGGGTCACGGCCACCCAGACCGACAGGATCTGCTGGATCACGCCCGGGTCGGCGGACGGGGCGGCGCTGATCGCGCCCGTCGGCGCCCCCTGCCCGGCGGCGAACCCGTTGCCCGGCATGCCGTCCGCGCCGCGCAGCCCGTGCTGGGCCAGTGCGGTGCGGTACGCGGGGCCGGACAGCACCTGCTGGAGCTGCTGGGCCCCGGTGGCGGCCTCGGTACGGGCGGCGGGCATCACCGCGTACGGGTAGTCCAGCGCGGCCGGTGCCGGGTCGATGAACACGGCCGCCAGCGGTACCGGCGGCTGCGTCGCGTTGTACGCGATCACCGCCTGCTCGGACAGCGGCGCGGCGGCCAGGCCGGCGGCCAGCGACGGCGAGTCGGTGGCGCGCGGGAACTGGCCCAGCAGGTCCTGCCGTGCCGCTGACCGCCCCTTCGACAGCGCGCGCAGCGCCGCCACCGTCGTCTCCTGCGCCTTGGCGCCGACCGCCGCGGCCGCGCTACGCATCGCGAGCAGGCCGGACAGCCCGGCGGCATCCCGGCCGGGCTCCACCACGCCGGCCTTGAGCCCGCCGCCGCTCATCATCTTCTGCAGCAGGGTGCCCCAGCCCACCTTCGTGGAAGGCCAGCCCAGCGACGCCGCCACCGGCTGCGGCATCGCCAGCACCACCGGGCTCTGCGCGATCGAGGTGGCCTGTGCGGGAACCGTGTCGCTGGCCACCGCCCGGACCCGCTGCAGCCAGGTCGACGAGTCGGCAACCCACGCGTCGGGTGTGTACTCCTTGCCGCTGGCCTGCCCGAGCCCGGTCAGCGTAGCGCCCTTCTGGGCGGCCAGGGACGCGGCGACATCGGCCGGGTCGACGGCGGTGACCGCGACCGAGTAGCAGGTTCCGCTGCTCTGCGTAGCGGCCCACTGGTCGGCGGTGGCCTGGATGGCCGGGGCGATCTCCGGCGGGGCGGCCACGTTGACCGTCACGCGGGAGCCACAGGAGGAAGGATGGCTGAGCAGCCGGTACCCGCCCCAGCCGACCAGTACGGCGACCAGCACCAGGGCTACCGAGCCCGCGATGATGCCTAGGGACGGACGCGAATTGCGGTGGCGACCTGTCACGGGTACCCATATTCCGGAGTTACTGGCGCGATCGCCATGTACGTTCGGCCAAAGTTACCAGTGAGCACTCTTTGCATCTAACCCCTCGTGTTCGGGGCTATACACGCCGTACCCGTGCGGGTCAACCGACCGCGACTCTTCGCACGATCGCGCGCAAAGCTTCCTCAACCTCTCCGATCGGGCGTTCGGGCCGAAACACCAGTCAGTCTACGGCAACCACCAGTCCTACCCCGAAAAGTGCAGACGAGGCAAGCCTCACATCCAGGTCGGCGGGGAAGTCGCCTCCTCGCGCAGCAGGCGCAGGGTCTGCTGCCAACGGATGAGGGCGGCCACCGCCTCGCGCGGCGCCAGCCCCCGTACCGCCTCCCTGAACTGCGCCGTAAGCAGTACACGGTGCCCTTGTGGTGGCCCCGGGGCTCGTCCCCGGGGCCACCGTTGCCGTTTCCAGCCCACACCCGTGGTGCGTAAGAACTCACGTCGTGAGTTCGCCGTGCACGGCTCCGTGTCGGGGCAAACGCCGCACCGACGACGCGACCGGACTACTTCTCCGCTTGGCCAGTTCGCTGCTGGCAAGCAGGAACCCGCCGACTCCGTACGCGGCCTGGTCGGTGGCCGTCACCGGCTGGTGGTCGCTGGGCTGGCTGCCCGGGCCCTGGACGTAGCCTCCGCGGGGCCGTCAGCCGGCTTTCGCGCCGGCCACGCCGCGGCCGACGGCGTGCAGGTGGCGCAGCGCCTGGGCGTACGAGCCGAACAGGCCCGCCTGCGCGTACGGCAGCCCGTGCTGCTGGCAGAACTCCCGCACCAGGGCCTGGGACCGGCGCAGGTTCGGCCGGGGCATGCTCGGGAACAGATGGTGCTCGATCTGGTAGTTCAGCCCGCCGAGCGCGAAGTCGGTCAGCCAGCCGCCCCGTACGTTGCGGGAGGTGAGCACCTGGCGGCGCAGGAAGTCGGGCTTCTTGGCCGGATCGAGGAGCTCCATGCCCTTGTGGTTCGGCGCGAACGAGCAGCCCAGGTAGACGCCGAACAGGCCCTGCTGTACGGCGATGAAGACGAGCGCGTGGACCGGGCTCAGCACGAGGAACACGAGGCCGAGGTAGCCGACCAGGTGCACCGCCAGCAGGACGGCCTCCCACGCCCGCTTGCGTACCGCCCGGCCGACCAGCGCCCTGATGCTGGCCACGTGCAGGCTCAGCCCCTCGAGCAGCAGCAGCGGGAAGAAGAAGAACGCCTGGTAGCGATACAGGAACCGGGCCACCGGCCCGCGCCGGGCGGCCTGGCCGGTGGTGAAGGCGAACGCGCCGATCGCGATGTCCGGGTCCTCGCCCTCGGTGTTCGGGTTGGCGTGGTGCCGGTTGTGCTTGTCGACCCACCAGCCGTAGCTCAGCCCGATCGCCAGGTTGCCGTGCAGGATGCCGAGCACGTAGTTGGCCCGGCGGGACCGGAAGACCTGCCGGTGCCCGGCGTCATGGCCGAGGAAGCCGAACTGGGTGAACATCACCGCGAGGTACACCGCGACGGCGAGCTGCCACCACGAGTCTCCGACGAGCACGAACGCCGCCCAGCCGGCGAGCAGCAGCGCGGTGTTGATGGCGATCTTCCAGGCGTAGTAACGCGGCCGCCGCTCCAGCAGCCCGGCCTGCTTGATCCGTCGGGACAGCTCGGCGTAGTCACTGCCCCGGGTCGTCCGGTCGGCCAGCCCGACAGACGCCGGGCGCGCGGCATGAGCGATGGTCATGGGATCTCCTGGCGGCACGTCGAGGTTGGCGAGTCGCGCCAGGGTTCGGGAAAGCCCGTCGTCCGGCGTCGGGACGCATGGTATGGGTCGCGGCGGTCGGCGGGATGAACTCCGCCGACGGTACCGGTTGATGGCGCGTAACACCAAGAACTACGCAAGAGTGGCCAGCAGGCCGAACGCGGGGAACAGGGCGGGGCCGAAGGTGGTGAACTCCGCGACGAGACCCTCCGCGCCGGTGTCGGTCGGCGTGGCTAGCCGGAGCCCAGCCCGCAGGTCACGTCGGCGGTCGTACCCGGGTGCCCATCGGCAAGTACTCTCGATCACAGCGCCGTGGTGCCCGTTCTGGTTCACTCCACGCATGTCGGTGATCGACCATCTGCTGCACGCCAACAAGACCTACGCCGCGAGCTTTCCCGGCCCTCGCCCGCTGCGCCCGAAGCTGCGGCTGGCCGTCATCGCGTGCATGGACTCCCGGCTCGACCTGTTCGGCGCGCTCGGCCTCGACATCGGCGACGCACACCTCATCCGCAACGCGGGCGGGCTGCCCACCGACGACGTCCTGCGGTCGCTGGCGCTGAGCCAGCACCACCTCGGTACCCGCGAGGTGGTGCTGATACACCACACCGAGTGCGGGATGCAGGGCTTCGACGATGCGGCGTTCCGTGCCGAGCTGGCTGCGGAGAGTGGCGAGAGGCCGCCCTGGGACGTACCCGGCTTCACCGATCTGCACGCCACCATGTGCCGGTCGATCGCGGCCGTACGGGGCTGCACGTGGATCCCGCACCGGGAGGACGTCCGCGGGTTCATCTTCGACGTGGCGAGCGCCCGGATCGAGGAGGTGGACTGAGCCGGGCGATTTTCGGGCAGTTTTCCCGTCACCGCGCGCGCCCGGAGCGGCTGGGCGAGGATGAGGGCATGACAACTTTTGCACCTGGTACCCCCAACTGGGTTGACCTGGGTACCACCGATGTAGCCGGCGCGAGCCGGTTCTATGGCAGCCTGTTCGGCTGGGAGCTGGAGGATCTCGGCCCGGACGCCGGCGGGTACGGGCTGTTCCGCAAGAACGGCCGGCAGGTCGCGGGCGTGGGCCCGGCGATGGACCCCAGCCGCGGCACCTCGTGGGCGACGTACTTCGCCACGGACGACGCCGACGACACCGCGAGCAAGGTGACCGCGGGCGGCGGGCAGGTGGTCATGGCGCCGATGGAGGTGATGGACCAGGGACGCATGGCGGTCTTCGTCGACCGCGCCGGCGCGTTCTTCTCGGTATGGCAGCCCGGGAAGCACGGCGGCGCCGAGCTGACCAACGAACCGGGCAGCCTCACCTGGAACGAGCTGCTCACCACCGACATCGATGCTTGTAAGAACTTCTATCCGGCGGTACTCGGCGTCCGGACCCGGGACGTGTCGATGGGCGAGGGACCCGCGTACACCCTGTTCGAGGTCGAGGGCCGGTCGGTCGCCGGCGCGATGCCGCAGGACCCGTCCGCCGGGACGCCGTCGTACTGGACGGTCTACTTCGCGGTCGACGACTGCGACGCCGCCCACGAGAAGGCACTTGAGCTGGGCGCGGACGAGGTCATGGTCCCGCAGGACTCGCCCGCCGGCCGGTTCTCGATGCTCACCGACCCGCAGGGCGGCACCTTCGCGATCATCAAGAACAACCCGAACTTCACCGCCTGAGAGCCGTCGTCGTCCGAGTGCCGTCAGACCGTACGGCACTCGACGACGAACTCCGACCGCTGCCACCGCGCGACCGACACCTCCAGGCCGGCCGTACGGGCCAGCATCCCGAACTCGCCGAGCGGGCTGCTGCGCCCGCCCACCAGTACCATCTCGATCATCAGCGGGCGGGGCTGGTCGTCGGGCGAGACGCCGCCGAGCACCAGCACCCGGCCGTCGGGCCGGGCAGCCTCCGCGCAGCGGCGCAGGATCGCCACGGTCTCCCGGTCGGGCCAGTCGTTCAGCACGTGCCTCAGCAGGTAGAGGTCGGCGCCGGCGGGCAGCGGGTCGAAGAAGCTCTGCCCGGCGGTACGCACCCGGTCGGCCACGCCGGCCTTGACGAACAGCTCGGCGGACCGGGCGACGGTACGGGGCAGGTCGACCAGCGCGCCCTCGATGTGCGGATGGGTGCGCAGGAGCTCGGCGAGCATGGCGCCGGTACCGCCCCCGACGTCGACCACCGTGTGCACCGAGGCCCAGCCGCCGGTGACCTCGAGGTCCGCGTCGGGGGTACCGTGTCCGGTCGGCCCGATGAGCGCGTCGAAGCTCGCCGCGAGGTCCGGGTGGGCGTCGAGGTCCTGCCAGAACGGCCGGCCGAACAGGTCGGCGTACGCGGACTGGCCGCTGTGGACGAAGGCGGGCAGGGTACCCCAGGCGTACGCCATCCGGCCGCCGATGCCCTTGAGGTCCAGGCCCACGATCCGGGCCGGGTCGAGGAGCTGCACGCCCGCGTCGGTGAGCGCGAACCGGCGCGGCGCGGGCTCGGTGAAGAGGCCCTTGTTCGCCAGGTGCCCGAGTACGGCGTACAGCGTGTCGGCGTCACACTCGGCCACGTCGGCGATGGCCTCGGTGTCGGTGATCCCCTCGGCGATGTGCTGGGCGACGCCCAGGGTCGCGACAACCCGGATGCACCAGGGGGTTTGCAGGTCACTCAGTGCGTCGAGGTCGACCGGTTCCTGCTCGGACATCCGCTACATCACGCTCCGAGGTTCGCCGCTGCGCTCCAGGTCGGCGATGAAGCCGCCCCAGCCGCCGACGGTGTCCTCGTCCGCGGGTGAGGTCACGACCAGCAGCCGTACCTCGCCGTCGCTGCGCACGGTGTACCCGTGCTCGATGCCCCGGGGCAGGAACACGAAACCGCCGTCGCGCAGCTCGAACGTGCCGTCGCCGCAGCGGAAGCTCAGCGCGCCCTGCAGGACGTAGAAGATCTCGTCCTCCGTACCGTGCGTGTGGTCGGGCGGCTCCTCGCCCGAGCGGGTGGCGTACTCGACGAACGCGAGGCGCCGGCCCTGGCCGAGCTCACCGGCCTTGACGGTGAAGTCGATGCCGTAGTTGTAGGTCCAGCCCTCCCCCGCGTCGAGCGCGTACGGGCGGACCCTCCGGTCGTTCATCCCGCTCCTCCTCAGGTCGGGTCGCGACGGACACCAGCGCATCAAACAGTACGGCCCGGCCCGGATACGCCGGTGACTGGCGTCATGGCCGACCCGCGGCTTCACGCATGGCCCCTTCTCGGAGCGAGACCCGGGTGACCGCCTCCACCATGGTGACACCGATAGGCTTCGGTCCATGTACCGGCTCCAGATCATCACGGGCAGCACCCGACCCGACCGCCCGGAAGGTCTGCTGGTCTCGGCGAGACGGCCGGCCGCCCTGTCGCGGAACCCCGAGATCAAGGCGCCGATGCATCCAGCTCATGGCATCGATAGAATCTATGCGTTGGACACATAGTCTCGCTCTCCGGCAGGCTTACCGCGACCCCGCCACGATGACGCCGTACCGCAGCCGTGCGGTAGCAGCGGGGTTCGTGCGCACACCGACCCGACGGAGGCGATCGACCCATGCCGGACCCGTCCGTCCGCCTCCGCCGGGCACGGCGCGCGGTGGTTGGCGCGCTAGGGCTGACCGCCGTCGGCGCGGTGGCCCTGTCCTCCTGGGGCATTGCCGACCTGTGGGACGCCAGCCGCCGGGGCCAACGCGCACCATCACCGCCCGGCACGGTCGCCGCACCCATCGACATACCGCTATGGCCTGGACCCGAAGGTCCCGCTATGAAGGTCGCCTTCCCGGTACGGGGAGGCCAGAAATCGAGACCTGCCGTTCTGGTCTTCCAGGGCGGTGGGTACGCGACCGCGTTCGGCAGTGGCGGGGGATCCGCGGAGTGGGTCGCGGAACAGGGGATGGTCGGCGTGCGGGTGCAGTACCGGACGCGGGGTACGGGCGGCGCCTACCCGTCGAACTACGCGGACGCGGCGAGGGCGGTCCGGCTCGTCCGGCAGCGGTCCGCGGAATGGGGTATCGATCCCGATCGTATCGGCGTCCTCGGGTACTCGGCCGGTGGGCACTTGGCCTCGCTGCTCAGCACGCAGCCCACGTTGTACGCCGATCCGCACGACGACCTCGCCGGTCGGTTCTCGGCCCGGCCGGATCTTGTGGTACTCGCGTACCCGCTGATCTCCTTCGTGGAGCGGTACGCGCCCGGAGCGTTCGCCGGTTCGGTGGACAACTTCTTCGGCCGCGCGGACGTGGATGAGAACCTGAGGCGGGACTTCTCGAACGAGTTGCACGTCGACCCGACCCACCCGCCGGTGTTCATCTGGACGACGCGCGACGACGCGATCGTCCCCTACACCCACTCGCAGTTGTTCGCCGATGCCTGCCAGAAGTCGAACGTTCCCGTACGGTTCGAGCTCTTCCCCCACGGCCCGCACGGGATGGGTCTGGCCCGCGAGCAACCGAGCGGGGTGCGCAACTGGACGAGCCAGCTCCTCGAGTGGCTGAGGCTACGGTGGGGCGCGTTCTGACATCGGTCGGGCGACGCGGGGTCAAACCGCACCCGGCCTCAGTCGTAGCGGCGGATGAGCCGCACATTGAGGGCGAGCATCAGCACTCCGAGCACCGCCGCGACGCCGAACCCGCGCGCCACCGTCGCCCACTCGAAGTCCTGCAGGATGAGCGAGCGCAGTGCCTCCATCACGTAGGTGACCGGGTTGAAGGTCGCCGCGATCTCCATCGGTCGGGTCAGCAGGTCGCGGGGCACGAAGTTCGGCGTGAGGAACAGCAGCGGGAAGAACACCAGCCCGCCGGAGTTGGTGGCCGCCGCGCTGCGCGACTTGAGCGCGATGAGCTGCATGAAGCCGGCGAAGACGACCGCCCATAGCGAGGTCAGCAGGAGCAGCAGCAGCAGACCGAGCGGCCCGCTGGCGATCGAGACTCCGAACGGCAGCGCGAGGACCACCAGTACGGCAGTGATGACCACGCTCTTCACCGCCTCGGCGAGCAGGCGACCGATCACGAGTGCGCTGCGGGAGACCGGCGCGGCCCGCAGCTTGTCGAAGTACCCGCCCTCGATGTCCTCGACCAGATAGAGCGCGGCGGTGCCGAACGACGCCGCCAGCAACAGCGACGCCGGCAACTGGAACGCCGCGTAGTTCTGTCCGTGCAGGAACGACGTCGAAGTCGACGGGAAGATCCTTCCGGCTTGCCCGAGGTTGACCACCAGGAAGAACATCGGGATGAACAGGGTCGGGGCCAGCGACTCCGGGGTGCGCAGCGCCTCCCGTAGCGCACGTCCGCCGAGGATGCTCGCCTGCTGGACGGCGCTCATACCGACACCTCCTGGACCTCGCCGGCCGCCCGTACCCGGGTGCGGCCGGTGGCCTCCAGGAAAACCTCGTCGAGCGTCGGGTCGGCGTCCATGCCCCGGCGTCGCCGCAGCTCGGCCTTGAGCTGCTCCGGCGTCCCCTCCCGCACGATCAGCCCGCCATCGATGATCGCCAGCCGGTCGCAGAGCTGGTCGGCCTCCTCGAGGTACTGCGTGGTGAGGAAGATCGTGGTCCCCTGCGCGTTGATGCGGCGCAGCTCCTCCCACACGGTGAGCCGGCTCGCCGGGTCCAGCCCGGTGGTCGGCTCGTCGAGGAACAGCACCTCGGGCTCGTGGACGAGCGCCGAGGCGAGGTCCAGCCGGCGCTTCATCCCACCGGAGTAGCCCTTGATCCGCCGGTCGGCGGCTTCGACGAGGTCGACCAGCTCGAGCAGCGCCTGAGCCCGGCGCGCCGCGTGCGCTCGCGTGCCACCGAACAACCTCGCTTGCAGGACCAGCAGCTCGCGCCCCGTCTGGCGCGGGTCCAGCCCGACCTCCTGCAGGGCGACGCCGATGCGCCGGCGCACGGCGTCGGGGTCGGCCGTCACGTCGACGCCCGCCACGCGCGCCGTGCCCGAGGTGATGGACATCAGCGTCGTGAGCATCCGGACCGTCGTGGACTTTCCGGCACCGTTGGGCCCCAGGAACCCGAACACCTCGCCAGCACCGACACTCAGGTCGACGCCACGCACCGCGTCGACCGTCCCGCCGCGGCCGTGGTACTGCTTCGTCAGCCGCTCAGCCTCCACCGCAAGCTTCATGTCCCGGAGGGTAGCGCCGCCCCCCGACAGTTCCCGCTCTGCCGTCATGCCGTACCCACCCGGGGTCACCTGGTTCCCGCTCTTCACGTTCATGGCGTCCTTCCATCGTCGGCTCCCCAACTAAGACCGCCGGGCGGCGCCAAACTCATCGCTGACGGATCTCGCGCATCGGCGCGGCGGCCGCGACGGCGCAATAGGAAAGCGGACCGCGTGCCATCGCCACCCGACCACGGCGGTGTCAGCGGCGGCCAGACGTCGACCGTTTCGGTGCCGCGGTGGTCAGGGCGCGGGCCTCGTCGTAGCTGTTGTCCAGGTCCACCCGCGCCAGGGCGCCGGCGAGCCAGGCGAGCCGCTCCGACTCATCGCCGGTCAGGGCGGTCAGCTCGGGGACGGTGCGGGCCAGCCCCAGCCGGTTGGCCGCGCGCAGTGCCCGCCGGTCGGCGAACGGGCGGGTCTCCGGCCAGATCATCTGGACGTCCCGGAAGAACACATCGACGGTACGGTCGTCGATGCCGGGAAGCTCGGTCAGCGCCCGTCGCTCCGCCGCCGGATCTCGCCTGGCCCGGCCGGGCAACCGGCGCAGGTCGCCGCCGTAGCGCTCCACGACCGCCTTCGCGAGGTCACCCAGTATGCCGGCGAGCCGGTCGGCGTCCCGGCCGGCGCCGCCGACGCGTACCGCTGCCACGCGCTGGGCATGCTCGGCGGCGGCGAGCCGGGCGGCGCTGTCCCAGCCCGCATCCCGAAGAGCCTGCGCGATGCGTACCCCCCGCCGGTAGTCACGCCGGCCACTGGTCAGCATCGACAGGTAGAGCAGCCGGAAGAGACCGCCGGGGTTGTTGTTCACCTGGAAGCCGTACGCCTCGGCGAAGCCGCGGCCCTGTCGTTCCAGTAGCCGCCGTACCAGCCTGCGTTTGTCATCCATGCTCAGCACGTCACTCACCCCACCGCCCCGAGGGTGCCGCGGAGCTGGGTAGCCGCCCGGGCGCCACACCAGCAGCCTGCACCGCCTCGGCGGGCCCGGCAACCGCAACGACGAACCACCGGCCCGGCCGGCTACCAACGGCGTGACCTCCATGGACGGGCCCTTGCCACCACTTCCCCCCGGACGTCGCCGACCACCTGCGCCCGACGTCCGGATACCCGTTCCGGGGTATTACAGCGGTCTTAGCGAGGATTGTGGGAAACGCCGGCCTTCTACGGATACGCTAGTGCCGTGCTTGGTCTTCCCGGAGACATCACGGCATGCCTGTTCGATCTGGACGGAGTCCTTACTCAGACCGCCTCGGTGCATCGGGCCGCGTGGCAGGAGTCGTTCGATGCCTGCTTGCAACAGTGGGAATCCATCAGCGAACCACCAGCGCCGTTCGATCCCGCCACCGACTACAACCAGTACGTGGATGGCCGCCCACGGGCGGACGGAGTGCGCACCTTCTTCGCCTCGCGAGGCATCACCCTGGCCGAGGGCGCGCCGGACGACCCGCCCGAGCGGGACACCGTCCACGGGATCGGCAACCGCAAGAACCGGATCCTGCTGCGCAGGCTCCGGGAGGACGGGGTGCAGGTGTTCGAGGACTCCGTCGCGTACGTACGGGCGACCCGGCAGGCCGGCATACGGCGGGCCGTGGTGTCGGCCAGCCAGAACACCCGGGAGATCCTCCGCGTGACCGGGTTGACCGAGCTGTTCGAGATCGTCGTCGACGGTGTCCTGGCGCGCGAGGAGGGACTGCGCGGCAAGCCGCACCCCGACACCTTCCTGGAGGCCGCTCGGCGGTTGGACGTGGCGGCACGGCAGAGCGCCGTCTTCGAGGACGCGATCGCCGGAGTGGCCGCCGGCCGGGCCGGTGGGTTCGGCTTCGTGGTCGGCGTTGACCGGGTCGGCCATGCGGAGGACCTGCGGCGCCACGGCGCCGATGTGGTGGTGGGTGATCCCGTCGAGCTGTTGGAGGCAAGGTGACGGTGGACAGGGCCTTTCCCGTCGAACCGTGGCGCATCCGTGAGAGCCGCCTCGACCTGAACCGGCTGGCCCACACAGAGTCGGTCTTCGCGCTGTCGAACGGAAACATCGGGCTGCGCGGCAACCTCGACGAGGGCGAGCCGCACGGCCTGCCCGGTACCTACCTGAACTCGTTCTGCGAGCTCCGGCCGCTGCCCTACGCGGAGGCGGGGTACGGGTTTCCCGAGTGTGGCGAGACGATCATCAACGTCACCAACGGCAAGCTGATGCGCCTGTTGGTCGACGACGAGCCGTTCGACGTACGGCATGGCATTCTGCAGTCGCACGAGCGGGTGCTCGACCTGCAGGACGGCACGTTGGAGCGGACCGTCCGGTGGGCCTCGCCGGCCGGACGGGTGGTGCAGGTGCACTCCACCCGGTTGGTCTCCTTCACCCACCGCGCCGTCGCCGCGATCTGCTTCGACGTGGAACCGGTGGACGGGCCCGCCCGGCTCATCGTGCAGTCCGAACTGGTGGCCAACGAGGCGCTGCCGCCGCGGAAGAAGGATCCCCGGGTGGCCGCCGCGTTGGAGTGTCCGCTGGTGGCCGAGGAGCACCTGGCCCGGGACACCGGCGCACTGCTGGTCCACCGCACCAAGGCCAGCGGCCTGATCGTGGCCGCCACCATGGATCACCTGGTGGACGGGCCGCCCGACACGCTGGTCGACACCGAAGCCTTCCCGGACTGGGTCCGCACGAGCGTGGCCTGCGTACTGGAGCCGGGCCAGCGGCTACGGGTCATCAAGTACCTGGCGTACGCGTGGTCCGGCCGCCGGTCGCTGCCCGCCCTGCGCGACGAGGCCGGCGCCGCGCTGGCCGGTGCACGGCACACCGGCTGGGACGGCCTGCAGAACGGGCAGCGCAAGTTCCTCGAGTCGTTCTGGAACGGTGCGGACATCCGGGTGGAGGGTGACCCGGAGGTACAGCAGGCCATCCGGTTCGCGCTCTTCGAGGTGCTCCAGGCGGGGGCGCGGGTGGAGACCCGGATGATCGCCGCCAAGGGACTGACCGGACCCGGCTACGACGGACACGCGTTCTGGGACACCGAGACCTTCGTGCTGCCGGTACTGACATACACCAAGCCGGACGCGGCCGCCGGTCCACTACGCTGGCGGCACTTCACGCTGGACGCGGCCCGGGACCGTGCCCACGCCCTCGGGCATGCCGGCGCCGCCTTCCCGTGGCGCACCATCCGCGGGGAGGAGTGCTCTGCCTACTGGCCGGCCGGTACCGCGGCCTTCCACATCAACGCCGACATCGCCGATGCGGCAGTGCGCTACGTGAACGCCAGCGGAGACACCGACTTCGAGCGTGACGTGGGCGTGGCCCTGCTGGTCGAGACGGCGCGGTTGTGGCGGTCGCTGGGCCACCACGACCGGCACGGCCGGTTCCACATCGACGGCATCACCGGCCCTGACGAGTACACCGCCATCATCGACGACAACCTGTACACGAACCTGATGGCCCAGCGGAACCTCGATGCCGCGGCGGACGCGGTGGCCCGGCACCCGCAGGTCGCGAAGGCGTTGGGGGTCGGCCAGGAGGAGGCGGCATCCTGGCGCGACGCGGCCAAGGCCATGCACATCCCGTACGACGAGGAACTGGGCGTACACCAGCAGTCCGAACGGTTCACCCGGCACCCCGAGTGGGACTTCGACACGACCCCACCGGACAAGTACCCGTTGCTGCTTCACTTCCCGTACTTCGAACTCTACCGGACCCAGGTCATCAAGCAGGCGGACGTGGTACTCGCCATGCACTGGCGGGGCGACGCGTTCACGATGGAGGACAAGGTCCGCAACTTCGCCTACTACGAGGAGCGGACGGTACGGGACTCCTCGCTGTCGGCCTGCACCCAGGCGGTGATCGCGGCGGAGGTCGGACACCTCGACCTGGCCTACGACTACCTCGGTGAGGTCGTGTTGATGGACCTGCACGACCTCAACCACAACACCGACGACGGCGTGCATGTGGCGTCACTTGCCGGGGCCTGGCTCGTCCTGGTGGCCGGCTTCGGTGGGATGCGCGACCACAACGGCGTGCTGTCGTTCGCGCCCCGGCTGCCCCACCAGATCTCCCAGCTCGACTTCGCCCTGCTCTGGCACGGACTGCGTCTGTGGGTCACCGTGCGGACCGACGAGGCCACCTACCACGTCCGTGATGGAGAGTCGCCCAGGGGTTCCCGGATCGACCTGCTGCACTACGGCGAGCCGGTCACCGTGGAGGTCGGGACCCCCGTCAGCCGTCCGATCCCGGACCCTGGGCCCCCCGGCCCACCGCCCCGCCAGCCAGCCGGCCGGGCACCTCGCCGACGCAGCACCGAGGGCCAGTCCGGTACGCCCGGCGCCAGGCCGATCGTCAATGATCAGGAGTAGCGGCAGGACGCGCCGAACCTGGGCTACGTGCCGATGAACCGGCGGGAGACGCTGCGCGGCATGGCATGGCTACCCGACTACAGACCGTGCTCGTTTGCGCGACGTTGCCCCATCCGACAGAGAATCAGATGATCGGCCGATAGCCTCATTCGTTCATGATCGGACGCGCCGCGTGACATGCGAGATGCCGAAAAGGCATACGGCGTAAGGGATGTGCCGCCGTCCCACCATGCAAGATATCGATGCCGCCTGGGAGGTCTCCATTTGGAGGTCTCAATTGGCAGATCTCCACCTGCCGCTACCCGTTTACAGGGAGTGAGCAGAGGCTTCAGTTCGATATACAGGTCAACCCTTACGGCCAGGATCCGAGTGAAGCCATGTCACGCCTGAATGTCCATGCCGCCCGCTGCGAGGCGCTGTTCGCGTCATGTCTGCAGCAGTCCGAGAACCCGTCCATCGAGCGGGTGCGGACGGCGATCCAGCACGAGATCCGCACGTACGGCGTGCGGGGCTGCGTCGCCCGGGTCGCCCATGAGTTCGGTGACCATCCCGACACCGCAGTCGTCCGCATGTGTTGGGCGAACCAGATGGTGTCGTGGGTGTATGGCACGCGCGGCGGCGACGGAGCCGGACGATCGAGCGAAGCGGACCCGGCCCGCGCGTTCTGAGCGGCGGGATCCGCACCGCCAGGCTGAGGGTTCCGGCGGTGACGAGGCCGGCGGTGATCAGTCGTGCCAGGAGCGCCAGAGGGCGGCGTACGGCCCGCCGGCGAGCGAGGAGCTCGTCGTGGCTGCCGAGCTCGGTGATCCGGCCGTCCTCGAGCACCGCCACCCGGTCGGCGTCGTGTGCGGTGTTGAGTCGGTGCGCGATGGCGATGACGGTACGCCCGGTGAGAACCGCGGCGAGTGCCCGTTCGGTGCGCCGGGCGGTCGTCGGGTCGAGCGCGGCGGTGGCCTCGTCGAGGATCAGCGTGTGCGGGTCGGCGAGTACGAGCCGGGCCAGCGCGAGTTGCTGGGCGTCGGCGGCGCCGAGCTGACGGGCACCGTCGCCGAGCTGCGTGTCGAGGCCGTCGGGCAGGTCGGCGTACCAGTCGGCGCCGACGGCGACCAGCGCGGACAGCATCTGTTCGTCGGTCGGCGTCCGGCGCGGCGAAGGCGAGGTTGTCGCGCAGCGAGCCGATGAAGACGTGGTGCTCCTGGGTGACGAGGGCGATCCGGCGGCGGCGCTCGGCCGGGTCCAGGTCGGTGACCGGGCAGCCGCCGAGGCTGACCACACCCTCGCGCGGCGCGTCGATCCCGGCGAGCAGCCGGGCGAGGGTGGACTTTCCGGCGCCCGACGGGCCGACGATGGCGAGGCGCTCCCCGGGCGTACACCTCGAGGTCGATGCCGTGCAGCACATCGTGACCGTCGGCGTAGGCGAACCGGGCGCCGCGTACCACGAGCCGCTCGCCCGGACGGCGCGAACGCCTTGCCGTGCGGTTCGGGCGTCACCTGGCCGACGCCGAGCACCCGGGCGAACGAGGCGAGGCCGCGCTGCGCCTGCTCGATCCACTGCAGGAGCCGGTCCAGCGGCTCGATCGCCTGCTGGAGGTAGAGCGCGGCGGCGACCACCGTCGCCGAGCGTGACGATCCCTCGGCTCAGGAAGAGACCACCGACGAGCAGGACCGCGGCGATCGGCAGCGGCATAGCTCGCCTCCACCACGGGGAAGAACACCGAGCGCAGCGCGAGTGTCGCCCGCCGGGTGGCCCACACCTCGCCGATGCGCGCCCGTGCCGTGCCTGATGCGGTCGTCGCGCAGCCGCAGCGCCTCGACCGTCCGCGCACCCTCGGCGGTCGTGGTCAGCGCCTCGGTCAGCTCGGCGGTCGCGGCGCCCTCGGCGAGGTAGGCGGTGCTGGCCCGGCGCAGGTACCAGCGGGTCACCGCGGAGATCGGCGGCAGTCCGGCCAGCGCGACCAGGCCGAGCAGCGGGTTGCAGCAGGAACACCGCGCCGAAGAGCAGCGACAGCTGCGCCGACGCGATGACGATGATGGGCACGACGTCGCGGACGGTGGTACCGACGGTCGTCACGTCGACCGAGCTGCGGGTGGCGAGGTCGCCGGTGCCGGCCCGCTCGACGACCGAGACGGGCAGGCTGAGCGTCCGTGCGACGAACTCCTCGCGCAGCCGGGCGACCGCCCGCTCACCGAACCGGTGGCCGGCGTACTGCGCGTACCGGGTGAGCAGCCCCTGTGCCAGCACGCACCCGCCGATCGCGAGCGCCAGGCGGTCCACGGCGGCGGCGCCCGCGCCGGCGGCGACCCGGTCCACGATGGTGCCGAGCAGCCAGGGCGCGGCGAGCCCGGCTGACCGCGGCGGCGCCGTGCAGCATCAGGACGACGACGACCGCGCGACGGTCCCGGGCGATGATGCCGAGTACGGCTCGGCGCACGGCGGTCCGGTCAGCGACCGGGAGGCCGGTCATCGCAGCGCCCATCCGGAGCCGGTGGCCCCGGGTACGTCCGCCACGTCGCTGTCGCGGGAGACCAGCGCCCGGTAGCCCGGGTCCCGGTCGAGCAGTTCGGCGTGCGTACCGGTGGCGACGATCCGGCCTTCGACCAGGTGCGCGACGGTGTCGGCACGCCCGAGCAGCAACGGCGACGTGGCGAGGACGACCGTGGTCCGCCCGGCCCGGGCGCTCGCGCAGCCGCTCGGCGATGCGCGCCTCGGTGTGCGCGTCCACGGCCGACGTCGGGTCGATGAGGATCAGCACGTCCGGCTCGGCGAGCAGGGCTCGGGCCAGGCGTACGCGTTGTCGCTGCCCACCGGACAGGGTCCGGGCCCGGGCGCCGATCGGCGTGTCGAGCCCGTCGGGCAACGCGTCGGCGACGTCCTCGGCAGCGGCGGCATGCAGGGCGGCCCGCATCTCGTCGTCCCCGATGCCCTCCCGGTTACGCAGGATCTCCCGTAACGTGCCGGCGAAGAGGTAGGAGTCGGGATCGGCGACGAGGATCCGGGCGCGCACCTCGTCGAGCGCGATCCCGGTCAGCGGTACCCCGCCCCAGGTCACGTCGCTGGCGACGAAGCGCCCGAGCCGGTCGGCCAGGGCGGTGGCCTCGGCTGGGTCGTCGGCGGCGACACCGAGCAGCCGCCCGTCGCGTACCGCCAGTCCGGTGGTGGGATCGTGCAGGTCGGCGGGGCGGTCGGGGGCGGGCAGCGTGCCCGGTCCACCGGCCTCGTCCGAGGGCAGGTTGAGCAGGGCGATGATCCGCCGGGCCGCGACCCGGCCCTGGATCAGCTCGTAGCCGCCCTCGAGCAGGAACCAGACCGGCACGATGAGGACCGCCACGTAGGCGTACACGGCGACCATCTGTCCGATCGTGATGTCGCCGGCCGCGGCCATCCGCGCGGCCAGCCACACCACGGCCGCCAGGAACAGCCCCGGTATGACGATGGTCAATGCATCGATCCAGCTCCTGACCGCGCCGACCCGGTACCCCTCGGCCAGCAGACTCTGCGAGCGGGCCGCGTACCGCCGGGCGAACAGGCCACGCCCGCCGACCCCGGCGAGCACCCGCAGGCCCGCGACGATGTCGCCCGCCTGGGTCGTCAGGAGGCCCTGCTGTTGCCGGTAGACCGACTCGGCGCGTTCCAGGCGACGCAGCAGCGGCCCGATGACCACCGCCATCGCCGGTACGCCCAGCAGCACGCACAGCGTGAGCAGTGGCGAGACCGACCACAGCACGACGGCGACCACCGCGTACGCCAGCACCGCGCCGACACCCGGCCCGGTCAACGTCAGCACCATCGACACGTTGCGGATGTCCGAACCACCGACGGTGGCGACCTCCCCCGCGGCAAGCCGGCGCGGCAGGACAGCGCCGACCCGGGACACCTGGCGCAGGAGTACGGCGGCGGACCGGGCCGTGGCGTCCTCCCGTACGAAGGTCATCGTGCGATGCCGCATGATCCCGAGGTACGCCAGCCCCGCTCCCGCGACGACGATCGCGGCCACCCAGAACAGCAGCGCCCGGCTGTCGTGCCGACGCAGCCCGTCATCGATCGCGCGGGCGACGAGGTAGGGCCGTACGGACAGCCCGACCATCCAGGCCGTACCGACCAGGCTGCCCCGCAGTACCCGCCATGGCTGGCACCGCACCAGCCACCACATATACCGCAGCGGCCCGCTCGTGTCCGGAACGCCAGGCTCGGGATGAGGGACCCGCATGGGCATTCATCCAGGCTACCGATCCTTCTTCTGGCACACGCACCCATTACGGCCCGGCCGCGAGTGTCCACATAGGACGGTGAGCCTCCTCCGCCGTACGCGTTCTCGCGGGTCAGGACGGTCGGGACCCGAGGACGTCAAAGTCCCGTTCGGCGTACAGCCGGTGCTCCCACTCCTCGTTGAGGATGGCCAGTAGGCATCGGCGTACGGCGAAGCTCTCCGGCTCGGGGTAGCCGGGCTCCACGACTGGTTCGGTCATACCGGCCAGCTTCTCGTCGGTGAGATCGGCGATCACCCGGCGCACCGTGGCCATGCGGTCCGCGCGCAGTGCGAGCACCTCGTCCAGCGACGGCCGCGCGCCACGGTCACGCGGGACGCCGGGTTCGTCGGGCATCTCGTCGTGGGGAAGGTCCAGTGGGCTCCACGGCGAGGGCTCCCCCAGGATCGCCCGCTTCACCCAGGCGTCCGTGGCGAAGACGAGATGGCGCAGCGTCTCGATGAACGACCACTCCCCCTCGACCCGCTCGTGGAGCAGTTCCGGGGCCATCCCGCGCGACCGCTCGACGGTCCGCTGCCACAGCCGCTCGAGGATGTCCCATGCTTCGCGGAACCCCTCGGCATCGGTGGGCCGCATCTTCACGCGGTCCGGGTAGCGGCGCAGGTACACGTCCTCGAACCGGGAGCCGGTCAGGTTCTCACCGGTGAAGTCAGCCACCCGAGCAGCCTTCCACGAGACGCACCAGCACGGCACGGGTGCCACCGCTTTGCGGTTGCTTTGTGGCGGCCTGGGACGCGGTGTCCGTCCTGCCGCGGTGTCCGTCCCGCTGCGGTCTGTCCTCCTTGGATACATGCACCTACTCCTATGTTCGTCGCCCGGCCCCCGCCCGGTCACACCCCGTTCGTCGCTGGCCCCGAGATTGACGCCGACGCGTGTTGATCGAACGGAGAGCTGATGAGCCACGGACACCCGCACCCTGACCATCACCACGACGAGCCGCCGGCGACCGGCGCCGACCTGCCGGCGGCACTGGACCTGAGCATCCCGGACGGCGAGCTGTCCCCTAACGATGTGTCCCGGCGCGGCTTCCTGCGCGGAGCCGGCGTGCTCGGTGCCGGTACCGCCGCCGTCGCGGCCGGCGCGTTCGCCTTGCCGGAAAGCGGCCATGGCCGAGGACGGCCGCTCGGGCGCCCGCAACCAACGGCGACTACTGGCCCGGCTTCTACAGCCGTACCCATGTCGGGGCGACCGACTTCTCCTACGCCGCGGTGATGGCGGGGCTGCGGGCCGGCCGGATCTGGGTCGACCACGGCGGCCTGGTCGGCGACCTGGACGTACGGGTCGAGTCGGACGGGAAGTGGGCGCCGATCGGCGGCACCCTCGTCGTCAAGCGTGGCCGCAGCGCGAAGCTGGTCATCGAGGTCGACGCCGCGACCCGCCCGAACTGGGCCCAGTTCGTCCCGAAGCTGGACCGGGTGGACGTGATCAAGGGCCTGGTCACCGGCCCGGTCAGCGACCCGGACACGTTCACCACACCCAACACCAAGGTCGCCCAGTCCTACCAGGTCGTCGGCGGCCGCGGCCGGTTCGTGTACGACCTCGGCGCGGTGGACCAGCCCTGCTACCTCCGCCTGCGGGGGCACCGACGGCAACCGCAAGCAGGGCGGTACGGTCGACCCGCTCGGCCCGGCCATCGACGTGGTCGGCGCCGCGGACCCGTGGACCGACCTGTGGTTCTACACCAACCCGATCTGGGTCCTCCCGACCAGATGAGCGTTCTCGGCCTGGACCTGGGCCACCCGACCGTACCGGAGGCCGAGCACTGGCTGGCGGACCTGCCAGCGGTGCTCGGTCACCCGGCCGGCCTCATCGCGTGTACCCACCTCGCGCACGGCGTGCGGGCGCGGGTGGTGATAACGCTGGCCGCGGACGGCCCGCTCGACGTGTCGGCGCTGTTGGCACACCCGCCGGGCGGCGGCCACAGCCAGGACGACGCGGCGCTAAAAGCCGTCGAAGACCACACCGCCCGGCGGGCCGGGCGAGCGGTGCACTACCCCGGCGTCCACGCCCTCACCGGTACCGTCACCGTCGCCGACCTGCTCGCCCGCAGCGCGATCGAGCGGGTCGTCGTGCTCGGCTCGGCCGAGGCCCCGGCGACCGACGTCCTCGTGGACACCAGGGACTTCGTCCGTCCACAGTGGATGGACGGGCGGCTGACACTCGTGGCGATGCCCGCACCCGACGGCCGGATCGCACCGTTCGAGGTACCCAACCCCACCCCCCGCTGCGCCGCACACCACTAGCCGGCCGCCGGCGGTTGTGCTGTACGGGATCGGCGACCTCATGCGTGCCGGACGCGCCCCGGATCGTCGAGGACGCGGCCCGGCGCGCCGATCGACGCCTCAAGGGGTGACGCACCTCGGACCACTCGTTCGGGCCCTGTATGCGGCAACTCCCGAAGCGCTAACCACCCGGCCGCGCCGGGGCGGTGAGGATGTCGTAGAGGTTGTCCTGGCAGTTCAGCGCGGCCTGGCGCAGTGCTGCGATTCGGGCTAGTTGTTGGTGTGCCGGTAGCGAGTGCAGGGTAGTCCATGCGGTGGAGACCAGCGTTGCCGACCATGGTGAGTCGGCCGGCTGATCGGTGCGGTCGTCGAGCCACGCGCCGGCCACGGCTCGTGCCGCCTGCAGGCGGTCCCATGATGCGTTGTCGTGTCCGCCGCAGTTCCAGGTTCCGGCGCCTTCGAGGATGCCCCGTTCCAGGGAGGCCGACCCGGTTACCAGTTTGCCGTCGTGGTCGACGGTCAGGTACAGGTGCACGCCGGCCGGGTCCTGAGGTATCGGGAATCCGTATTCGTGGGGGTCCTGGACGACGGCGGTTGGGGGGTTGGGCAGCCGGCTCAGCTTGTGCAGCGCCCGGCGGGCGGGGTCGACGAGCTGCGGCAGCACCGGTTCGTAGACCTTGGTGACGCACACCTTCGGTTGGTCGGTCGTACAGACCAGGAGGCTGGCTGCTCGCGCGGCCACGGTGTCGAAGTCGCCGCCCCAGGGCGCGCCGGGCGACAGCAGCAGGGCCGGCGACTGCGAGTCCCTCCAGATGATCTCAGGCACCGCAAGCACGGCGATGCCGAGGGCCAGCAGCGCCGGCGGTGTCAGCCGGTGCGGCAGCCTCCGGCCCAGGCCGAGCCCGAGCAGCGCGGCGCTGGTGATGCCCAAGGCCGCGACCGCGACCCGCCAGAGCCAGCCCGGCGGCTGGTACGCAGCGGTGAGCACCGACTCGGTCAGGTATGTGGCCAGGATCGTCAGGTACGCGCCGGCTACGCATGCCACCAGCACCACCGCCCGGGGCGCTGCCCGGCTCCACCCTGGCCGCGAGGTGGAGTCGAGCAGGTCGCCGACGCGCGACGCGTGCTCGCGGCGGGCCAGCCACGCCGCGGCGGCGACGACGAAGGGCCACAGGTACATCAGTACGCCTCGGTAGTTGTACACCAGCTGATTCCACCGACCGGTCCATCGCTCAGGGTCTTGCAGCAGCGCCTGGCCCGCCAGAAACACCAGCAGCCCGATCCACGGCGCGGCGGAACGTCGCAGTTCGATCATCATGATCCGCCGGGTCATCATCGCTCCTGTGGCCGTTGGGCGGCCGCATGCCGGCTGCCGGCGCGCTGTTGCCGGAGCCGCGCCCGCAGCCGTACCGCCAGCCACGGCGCGGTACGCCGGTACAACTCGTCGAATGCTGCCCGGTCGCCGCGCGCCACCCGCCGCAGCGGGGAACGGCGTGGGAAGGCACCCGAAACTCAACAGGATCCTCTCCCGTCGCGACGCCTTGGCGTGCTGGTACTCAGGTGTTGTCCGATGAAGCACCGAAGTCAGGGATGGTGATCGCACCGTCCCGGTCGAGTGGGAAGCCAGGGTTGTAGGCGATCTCCCAGACGTGGCCGTCCGGGTCGGTGAAAAAGCCCGCGTAACCTCCGTAGAACGTCTCTCTCGCCGCCTGGGTTATCTCGGCTCCGGCGTTCGCGGCCTCGCCCAACACCTCGTCGACCTCGGCGCGCGACCGGACGTTGTGCGCCAAGGTCATCCCGCCGAACCCATCGGTACCGCTGTCCGCCAGGCCCGCGTCGTCGGCGACCTTGCCGCGCCCCCACAACACGAGCGCGACGCCACCGACCTGGAAGAACACGGTCTCCTCGACCTCCTGGCCCTGCCAGCCGAGCCGCTCGTAGAACGTCCGGGCCCGCGTCAGGTCAGCGACCCCAAGTGTGATCAGACTGATGCGTTGCTCCACCCGGGCAACGTACCGCCGGGGACCGCTCGAGTCAGGCCGACCACCCCGGGTACCCGCCGGGGATGACCCGCGGTGCGCTGATCGATGTTCCAGTGAGCGGCGACCTCGATGAATCCGCGCCGCGACGGCCAGGCAGCGGCGTCGGCTCGTTTGGCCGGTACCGGCCCGGGTAGGTGCCGCGAATCAGTAGGTCTGCCAACGCGGGGGCGGCGATGGCCGAGCGCTTGTTTGCTGACCGGCGGGATGCCGGGCGGACCCTGGCCGGGCGCCTGCGGCGCTACCAGGGTCAGCCGGGGGTGGTCGTGCTGGGCCTGGCCCGCGGCGGCGTGCCGGTGGCGTACGAGGTGGCCAGGCTGCTCGGCGCGCCGCTGGACGTGTTCCTGGTGCGAAAGCTGGGGGCTCCCGGCCACGAGGAGTTGGCGATGGGCGCGATTGCCAGCGGTGGAGTCGTTGTGCTCAACGAGGACGTTCTCCGCGGGCTGCGCATCGGGCCCGACGCGGTGCAGCAGGTCGCCGCGCGGGAGGGCCGCGAGCTGTTGCGCCGGGAGCGGACGTACCGGGAGGGTCGGCCGGAGCAGCGGGTTGCCGGCCAGGTCGTGATCCTGGTCGACGATGGCCTGGCCACCGGCGCCAGCATCCGCGCCGCGGTACAGGCGGTGCGCCAGCGGGCACCCGCCCGGATCGCGGTGGCGGTGCCGACCGCGGCCGAGTCCGCCTGCCAGGAACTGGGGGCGATGGTCGACGAGGTGGTCTGCGCGACCACGCCTTCGCCGTTCACCGCGGTCGGCGAGTCGTACTGGGACTTCGCGCAGACCACCGACGGGGAGGTGCGAAACCTGCTGCGGGCGGGGCCTGCCTCGACCCCGGCGGCGACCTCGACCCCGGCGCCGGCCGAAGGGAGCGGCGGGTCCGACGCCGCGGCGGTCACATCGGAGGCCATACCGGTTCGGCACGGGGTACCACCCGACGCCGCGCTGTTCGACCTGATCGGAGACGCCCACGTCGTACTGATCGGCGAGGCGTCCCACGGTACCCATGAGTTCTACGCCGCCCGGGCGGCGATGACCCGCCGGTTGATCGAGGAGAAGGGGTTCCGCGCGGTGGCGGTGGAGGCCGACTGGCCCGACGCGTACCGGGTGAACCGGTTCGTCCGGGGGCATGGCCCGGACGCGACCGCGGAGGAGTCACTGCGCGACTTCGGACGGTTCCCGACCTGGATGTGGCGCAACACCGAGGTGGTGGACTTTGTGCGCTGGCTACGCGAGCACAACGACCGGGTGGGCGGCCCCGACGGCAGAGCGGGCTTCTACGGCCTCGACCTCTACAGCCTCTACCGGTCCATGGACGAGGTGATCGGGTACCTGCAGAACGTCGATCCGGCAGCTGCGGTCCGGGCCCGGGAACGGTACGCGTGTTTCGATCAGTACAGCGAAGACGATGGTCAGGCATACGGCTTCGCCGCGGCGTTCGGCGCGGGTCCGGCGTGCCAGCGGGAGGTCGTCGAGCAGCTGGTCGACCTGCAGCGGCACGGGCTGGAGTACGCCCGCCGGGACGGGCTGGCCGCGGAGGACGACCTGTTCTACGCGCAGCAGAACGCGCGCACCGTACAGGACGCGGAGCGCTACTACCGGGCCATGTTCGACCCCGGCCCGGCGTCCTGGAACCTGCGCGACCGGCACATGGTGGACACGTTGCAGGCACTGCGCCAACACCTGAGCCGTGGTCGGCAGGAACCGTCCCGGGTCGTGGTGTGGGCCCACAACTCCCATCTCGGTGATGCCCGTACGACCGAGGTCGCGACCCTTGGCGAAGTCAACGTCGGCCAACTGGTACGGGAGCGGTACCCCCACGACTGCCGGCTGATCGGCTTCACCACCTACAACGGTACGGTGACGGCGGCCGACGACTGGGGCGGCCCGGCCCGACGCAAGCGGGTACGGGCCGGCCTGCCCGACAGCGTCGAGGAACTGCTCCACCGTACCGGCCAGAAGGAGCTGATGATCCGATTCGACCGGTCGCCGCGCACGACCCAGATACTGCGCGCCCCGCGCCTGGAACGGGCGATCGGCGTGATCTACCGCCCGAGCACGGAGCGGCAGAGCCACTACTTCCACGCCCGCGTCTGCGACCAGTTCGACGCGGTCATCCACATTGACGACACCCGGGCCGTGGAGCCGCTGGAACGCACCGCGCGGTGGGCCGGCGCCGAGCCGGCCGAGACGTACCCCGCCGGCGTGTGAGCTCGCCCCGCCGACTCACCATGGTCTGCAACCTGCTGCGGCGTCGGCCACGAACGGCCGGCGCGTGACGCCCTCCTCACCGTCCCGGCCGATCCGGCGCGGCCGATCGGGCGCGGCCGATCGGGCGCGGCCGACCGGTCCCGCGCCGAGTTCGGCTCCACGGCCGGCTGGGCGCGGCCCGGCATGGCAGCGCGGCGAGGACAGCTACTACCGTGTCATGCCAACGACAGTGCTTGAAGGCCGCGTCGGGCAAACCCCGCTCGCGTCAGACCTCCTCCAGACCCAGGCCGGGCTCGTCGTTCAGCGCCTTGGCCTGTTCGGGGGTCAGCAGCAGGTAGAAGTCGTCTTCGCCGGTCTCCTCGCTGAGGATGCCGTAGAAGCCGCGCGGGTCGTCACCACCCGGCGCGAGACTGCCGATCTGCTCCATCACGATCATCTGGTTCAGGTAGTCGGACGACTGGTGGTCCTCGTACCAGGACACCGGCTTGCCGTTGACCTTGAACGTCAGCGGCTCCTCGACGGACTCGTCAGTCTCGAACGCCACGTCGGTCACGACGACCGAACCGCCGCTCAGCGCCGCCGCCGTCTCCAGGATGGCGCGGTACGCGTCCGCCAGGTCGTCGATGTCCTCCCCGTGCACCTGAACGGCTACGCCGAACTCGACCAGCACCATGGGGATGTCCCGGTCGTCGACCGGTTCGTCAACAGAAGCCCAGGATCCCACCGCCTCAAGCGCGGCGCCCGCCCTGTCGGCCGGCAGTGCCCCGAGTGCTACCAACCGGTCGGCCAGGGCCCGGTATGTCAATGGCATCGTCACGCCGAGATCCTGGCATCCGCCGGCCCGCTCTAGATGCATGGTGTGACCGCCTCGAACTCGACGTCCAGGCGTGCCGGCCCGCGCAGGTTGATGTTCGGCTTGTACTGGACCACCAGCTCCGGCAACCGGGGGGCGAGGACCCGCCGGGCGAACGCGTCGAGCGCCACGGCCGACTCCAGCCGGGCAAGACCGGCGCCGAGACAGAAGTGCGGCCCGGCGGCGAAGGCGAGGTGGCCGGTGGTACGCCGGGTGATGTCGAAGCGGTCCGGATCGGCGGACACCCGCGGGTCGCGGCCGGCGGCTGCGAGCAGCAGGACGGCGATGCCGCCGTCGGGTACCTCGATCGACCCGACGGGCAGCGGACCTCGCGCGACCCGGGTGGTCAGCTGCACCGGCGCGTCGTACCGCAGAGTCTCCTCCACGCAGCCGTCGACCAGCTCCGGCCGCGCCCGTAGCAGGTCGAGCTGGTCTGGGTGGCGCAACAGCGCCAGGATCGCGTTGGCGATGAGGTTGGCAGTGGTCTCGTGACCGGCGACCAGCAGTAGCACGCAGGTCGCCAGCAGCTCCTCCTCGGTCAACGTGTCGCCGTACGACTCGGCCTGGATCAGCAACGACAGCAGGTCTTCGGCCGGGTGGTCGCGGCGGATGGCGATAAGCCGGGCGAAGTACCGGTTGAACTCGGCGCGGGCGGCCGAGCCGGCCGCCATCCGTTGCGGGTCCGGGTCGGCCAGCTGCGGGTCGAGCGCTCGGGCCAGCTGGGCCGACCAGTCGCGGAGCTGCTCATGGTCGTCGGCGGGCACACCCAGCAGTTCGCTGATGACCTGCACCGGCAGCGGGTACGCCAGGTCTGTGACCACGTCCATCCGGCCCTGGCCCGCGACGCGGGAGAGCAGCGTGTCCACGATCTCGGCGATCCGTGGACGGAGCCCGGCCACCACCCGGGGGGTGAACGCGGCCGACACCAGGCGGCGCAGCCGGGTGTGGTCAGGCGGGTCGAGGACCAGAAACGACAGGGTGCCGCGTTTGATACCGGGCGGGCTGAGTACGGACCGGAAGCGCTCGGCGCTCGCGTTGGGCTCGCGCAGCACCGCCGTACAGTCGCGATGGCGGCCGGTGACCACGAGCAACCCGTCCCGCAGTGGGAGCGGTGAGACCTCCCGAAGGTGGCGCAGCAACGGGTACGGGTCGGCGCGGACCCCAGGGTCGGCGAGCATGGTGAGATCGAGCGACGGCGAAGTCATGCCGTCCAGCTGACAGTCACGCCGCCGCCGCGTCAACCGGTTGAATGTCCCGCCGCACGGCGCCGACGTAACCTACCCGGCCTACGTTCTCGCCGTCACCCACGTCGCGCCTAGCCGCCGCCAACGCAGCCCCGCCAGCGCACCAGCTACCACCACGGCGACCTGCACGCCGCGCTCGAAGGTGATCTTCTATCACCCACATAGTGCCGCGAACCGATCATCACGATGAGGGTGTTGACCTGCACCCGGTCGTGCCGGGCTCGCCCGTTTCGGCTCCCCCTGACACATGACGTTGTTGGGCACCATATGATCCCCTGCATGTCGCGGCAGTATCTGGGCGCTGTGTCCGATGACGAATGGCGGGCGCTGCTCAAGCAGTACCTGGCCCGTGCGGACGAGTTCCGGGTACACATGCCTGACGGCGAAGGCCCGCTCAGCCACGGGCGGGCGGAGTTCATGGCGCTGCCAGGGGTCGAGGTGCGGCCGTGGAGCGGCATGCGTGACGCCATCGAGATCGCGGGTCCGCTGACTCCGGCCGCCAGGGATCTGTTCGTGCGGCTGGAGCCGTCGATCGAGTCGTTCAACCCGGAACACAAGCTCTGGGACTACGAACTTGTACAGGACGGCACGGTCGTCTTGTCGATCGGCGACTACCACGACCTTCAAGTCGACGTCCCGACCTGAGTTCGTATCTCGGCGTGGAATTCGTCGGGGCCGTACAGGGCCGGCCGCGCCGCCCGACCACGGCGGGCATGCGTCCAGCATGGGGCGGCAACAGTGCCGCGTCCGGGGTGTTCGCGGCGAATGTCGAGACATTCCACGGACGACGCCTTTCAAGAGATGACGCCTTTCAAAGAGCAGTCCGAGTGTGGTCACTGATGTATGAGCAAGAAAGTCTCCACCGGCTTCTGGCTTGACGACTTGGCCAGGGCAGGCCGCCGGCGATTGCGCAGATGTCGGCTACAGCAACTTTGGCCGCGCCGCAAGGGAGGGTCCGTTCGACGTGGTCACCGATGTCGTGGAGCGGCTCGCCGAGCGCCGGCCGACCGCCCATCACCGATTTCCTGACCGTCCACCGCCGGCCGCTCGCCGCAGTCTGGCACAGGTCGTGAACCGGTAGCTCGTCTTCACCGTCTGTCAGGGCAGTACCGTTGAGATTGTAGATGCTGTCAGGTGCCGGGGGCCGTCCGTCTCGACCCGAGAGATCGGCACTCGGCCAGCCAGCGTTAGGCCGTGACCACCGCAGGGCATACCCTGGCCAGGCATTATGGACCCGGACTCCAGGTCGACCACTGCACGTAGGTCCACTGCACGACTGCGGCCGTCGCCAACGACGGAGCCGGCATGCCCCCGTAGCTCAGGGGATAGAGCAGTGGTTTCCTAAACCGTTGACATGATTTTGGCGACCGGCCGCTGACCTGCTGTTTCTTCCCGTTGGGTCCCGAAAACGCGGCGCTGGTGCGAGCGACGTGCCATCCGTTGTCGGCGTCTTGTCGGGGCCCGCTAGCGGCGTGCGTCTATATTTAGACCTGTCTCCGCGGCCTCCCACGTTCGTCCTGGTAGATGTGGTTGGAAGGCTTCGCGCTGGCTGGCATGGACGTGCCGCCGGGTATGACTGGTGACGAAAGTAGTCGCAGGTTTCTTGCCGAGCGCCCGCTGGCGACGGCTAAACCGGCCGGTGGCCGACGGTTTGTCAAGGGCCGGACATCGCCGGGAGCGCGACAGCCC
>CAVSLN010000013.1:0-810475 GCA_963728855.1 uncultured Actinomycetes bacterium | reverse complement strand
TAAGCGCCGCACGGAGTTGGAGCGCGAGCTGAGCTGGGTACGTGCTCGGCTGGAGGCAGAGAACAGCCGCGCCGAGGCTCTGCAGTTCACCTTGGACCTGCTGCAACGCCAGCGGCGATACGTCGACGAGCGCATCAAGGGCATCCGAGCGGAGCTGGTTCGGATCGACGACGAACGTCGACGCAGCTGCGCACCCGGCTCCGACCGGGTGCAACTAGCCCAAGCTGCGGATTACCTCCAGTACGTGCAGCGGCAGGAAGCCCTCACCATTCGTTCCGTCGGCTGGGCCTTGCTGGTGCTCGCCGGCGCGCTGGCCCTGTCCGTGCTCACCGGTTCGCGCTCCTACGGCTGGGTGCTGCTGCTCAACGTCGCGGGGGTGACGCTTGCGGCGAGCGTCGCGATCGTCGGCGCACTGGTCGTCAGGAGATGGACCTTCGCTGTCACCGTGACCGTTCCCACGCTACTCGCGGTCCCATTGCTGACTGTCGGCGATCATGCCCGGCTGCTGACCTGGGGCACCGAGGCCGCGCTACTCATCGCCCTCGGTCTCGACTACGCCCACCTCGGTCGGCGGCCGGTCACAGCAGCCGGTCGGCTCGGACCAGGCCGTACCACGTCCCGTTTGGTAGTGACGTTCGCCGTTGCGGCCGTGGTCGGAATGCTGTACTTCCAATCCGTCGCGCCGTGGTACGTCTGGCCTTCGTCGACGTTCGTGCTGGCCTTCACAGCGATGGTGGTGCAGGCGACCTGGGAGCCGAGCCCGGCGGCACGCCGGGTGGCCGGGCTCTCCGCGATGACGTACCTGACGACGCAGAACGCGACGTTGTTGGACGGCGTCGCGCAGGACCACCGACGCTGGGTATCGCTCACCGTTGTCGTTTTGGCGCTCACGGCGAGCACAATCCTGCTGATCACGTCGCTCAGGCGCTCCTCGCCAACGACGCCGTAACACCCCGAGCGCCGCGCCAACGCGACCACTACCCCATATCACCACGTCGATCACCAGTTTCGCCGAACGCGATGCCGCCCAGCTGGCGCACAGGGCGAGGGCTCCGCCGAACGTGGACCCCTCGGACGCCAACTCTTCCGATCACGCGCTCAACGGCTCGAACACACCGACCTGACAGGCCAGCAGGTTGATATCGGACATGCTGATTGCGCCCAGCACGATCGCGACCGCCAACGACACCAGGACCGCGAAAGCGTAGGCGGTTGCTCTTGGGTCAAGGCGTACGGTGCGGAAGGAGTAGCCAGCGGCCCACGGCGGCGCTCCGAAGTTCAGTACATGTTGCCCAAGAAGGATTCGGATAGGTTCTCCTCCCGGAGCAAATTCCCGTAGCCATCCCGGCGTGTTCATGGTTGGCATTGTCGGCGCTCGGGCTGTGTGGTCAGAAGGCCACGACCTTGAGTAGCCGTAGGGCCTCGCGGGCGACGTCGTCCACACCGACCGTGTCCCGGCTCCCCCCGACCGGGTCGAGGACGGCCAGCTTGTCGAACCACAGGGCGGGCGCCTTCAGCAGCGGAAGCTGCGCGTCCGCGAAGGACGCGTAGGGGCACTGGAAACGTTGTGCTCCGTCGTGCGCATACCGCCTGGGATTAGTGATCACACCGATGCCGAGGACGTCCCGGGTGGGAGCATGGCCGCGCGCCGTTCCTGCTGGGTGAGTTCCCGTAGTCGACAGTCAGCCAACAGCGCCGCGAAGCCGGCGGCCGGTGGCATCGCCGGCCAGACCCGGGCGGTACCGTCCCGGGCGGCGGTGGCCAGCCGGCCGTCCGTCGCCCAGGCCAGGGCCACCACTTGGCCGGTGTGCCCGACGAGTTCGTGGGACAGCCCACCGGCCGGTTGCCGCCCCGCACGGTCCCGTCCGCCGACCCACTGGCTAACCAGCCGTCCGAGGCCCAGGCAACAGCGTTCACCTGGCCGGTGTGGCCGACCAGTTCGTCGCGGCAGTCACCGTCGGCCGCCCAGACCCGTACCGTCCGGTCACCGGAGCCGGAGGCCAGCAGGGTCCCGTCCGTGGACCAGGCCACCACGCGTACCGGGCGGCGGTGGCCGGCGAGGGTACTGACCAGGGCACCGTCCGCTCCCCAGACCCGTACCGTCGCGTCGTCGGACCCGCTGGCGAGCCTCCCGTCGGGTGACCACGCGATGGCGTTGACCTGCCCGGAATGGCCGACGAGTTCGTGGCCGTGCCCGTCTGCGAGGCGCCAGACGCGGACCGCCGGGCTGCCGCATCCGCCCGCTCATCCGGGCCGGGGTCGAGCGCCCGAGCCGGTGCCGCGGCCTCACTGATGGCGTTGCGGGCCGGCGGCGGGTAGACGGCGCTGGTGTGGCCCGGCGCCCGGCCCGACCACCACAGCCACACCTGGAACGGCACGTTGATGGCGGCGAGCACCGCGAGGGTGGCGAAAGGATGGGTTCGGCCCAGGTCGAGCAGGCCGGGCCAGCGGGTCTGCCCGGCGGCCGCGTTGGCGACGAGGCCGCCGGCGACCGTACCGAGGCTGGCCACCATCACGGCCACGGCGGCCGTCACCCGACCGACTCCCCGACGCATGACCGCCCGCGCCTCCCGAACTCCGGCCGCCACCGTGCCGTCCGTCAAAGCAGCACCGGGCGGCAGCGACAAACTCCCCGGCGACCCGCGCTTCGTCCACCCCAGTGTGGGCAGGCCGGGTGGTACTGCCAATACCGCGAACCGGCCGGATAGTGGCGCAGAACGGCATGATGACGAACGGTCGGTACCGCACCCGGGCGGGGTCACGATCGAGGGCATGAAGCGCTCCTCGCTCAACGACTTGACATCCATCGCGGCATTACGTCACAAATACCGCAACGGCACCTGGAAGGTGACGTTGTTGCTGGCCGGGCACTGTGTCTGCGTAGTCGACGGGGTCGAGGAGCGCGCGTTCGGAGCCTGATCGTTTCTGTGAGCGCGGCAACGCCAGACGGCCAGCCGACAGCCCGCCGGTACCAACAGCCAATGTTCGTACGGTCGCTCTCCGTGAAACCATGCCCCCGGCACTCGCACGACGACCGGAGGCGGCGTGGAGGGAACCGGCGGCATCTTCTGCTGCCTCGTGATCGTGATCGTCGCCATCCTCGCCGCGATATGGCACGACTCCGAGACCAAAGCCAAAGCGAAGGCTGCGGAGAAGGAACGGGAAGCCGAGCAGCGGGCGACCGAGGCGCAGGAGCGGGCAGTCGAGCAGCAGCGGCTCGCCGAGCCGTCCGGGTACGGCGCCGAGCTGGACGCGCGGCTACGCGCCGGGGACGAGGCGGCCGTACTGCTCCTGCTGTCCCGGCTGCCCGGGTGGCCGATCCGCGGCGCGCTGGAGCAGGCGACCCGCCGGCTGATGGCCTTCTGGCACGGGGCACACCTCGCAGCTACCGGGTCCGCCGTGTTCGGGCCGGCCGCGACCGCGGAGCTGACCGCGATCATTACGGCGACAGGTAACTTCATCCGGCACGTCGCGCTAAAGCTCATGACGCTGAGCCGCCAGGCCGGCCCGGCGTGGAACCGGCTGCCCGCGCCAGCCCGGCAATACATTGAGCGCGACCACTCAATTCTGAACCGGATCTGCACGAATCTCGACCACGCCCAGCACAACGTAACCATCGCGATCGCGGACGGCCGGCACGCCAACGCACGCGCCGAGTCCGACGTCATCCAGGCGCTGCAGGCGCTCTCCCAAACGCTGCGCGAGATGTCCGGCCCATACACCTGAGGAGGTAACCCATGCGTGACGAGACCAGGCCCGGCAACGCGCTGACCCGCGTCGAGGACGTAGCCGCGCTGGTCGAGAAGGCCGCCCGGGTCGTGAAGGACCTCAGCGGTCGGGGCTCGGCCAGCCAGGGCACCATGGACCGGCGGATGGCCGCGCCGCTGCAGGAGGAGGTAGGTACCCTCCGCGACGCGCTCTTCGAGGCGACCTACACCCGCAACCGGATCGCCACACGGCTGGCCACCAACCGGCAGGCCACGCAGCGCCTGGAAGCCGACCTACTCGCCGCCTCGGACCGCGCCTCGGCGTCCGACACGGACCTGCGCACGCTCCTTCGCCAACTGAACGGCATCCGCGCGGACATCGCGAGCGACCAGGAGCAGCTCGAGGCCCAGCAGGAGATCGTCGAGCGGCTGACCGAGGCCCGCGAGACAGTCGAGCAGAGCCAGTCCGACCTGCGCCGCGAACTGGCCCGGCTGGAGAGCCAGTGGCGGGCGGCCGAAGCCACCCAACTCACCGCCGAAGTCTACGAACGGCTGCAGGCCAAGGCCGACCAGATCCGTACCGGGCTGGCCCGCGAGGTCGAAGCGCACGAGTCGCGGGCGCGCACGCAGTACGACGCGGCGCAGGGCACCCCCAACGTGACGAGGGCAAGGATCCAGCAGGGCAACCGGGCCGCCGACGTCGAGGCCGAGCTGCGCGCGCTGCGCGAGCGCCGCGAACGCGACCAATGAGCGACGTGGAGCGCCACCGCGCCCAGACGGCACAACGCATCGGCGCAGCCGCTGTCCAGGCGGCTCCCGGGCGGCGCGCAAGCGCGCTGTGGCGCCCGCATCATGTTCGCACTAGATTGGCGATTCTCAGTGGATCAGCGAACCCAGACGTGAACGCGTGGATCCTGAACGGGCACGCGACTCGCGGCGGCGGCATGTGAGTGCGCGGCGCGTGCGCTGCCCGAAGACCCCCGATGACCCCCGAACCCCATGTGCGAAACGCGGAGCTAGCAGGCCCCGACAAGGCGCCGACAACGGATGGCACGTCGCTCGTACCAGCGCCGCGTTTTCGGGACCCAACGGGAAGAAGCAGCAGGTCAGCGGCCGGTCGCCAAGATCATGCCAACGGTTTAGGAATCCGTGTATCAGGCAATTGGTCCCTGACCTGGGCTTCGTTCTGGGTCTCCTCCCCGCGCGCCCCGATCCGCTCGGCCTGTAGGTCAGCCTGAAGAAATCGCCGTGTTGGTGGCACTGGGCTCCGCCGGGCGACGCGTCCGCCGCCACCGGTCCGGTTCCGACCGCCGACGGTGGCGGCACCGGATGGCGGTTGGCCGATGGCGACGCCATCCTGTCGCTCGCACTCCGGTCCAACGTGAGGGTTGGCCGCGGGGCCATGAAGATCGCTCCGTTCGGCATCGGGGTCCGCAGTCGATCCGACGGAGCCCCGTGCAGGTCGGCGCGGGATACTCCGCGACCAGGCCAGCCAAGATCAGGACTGGTCGGCCCGCAGCAGCACGCCACCGCGAACCCCAGCACAGACAATTCCGAAACAGACGAGCACCCCAGGAGCACCTGGAGTCCACAGTGGACAGATCTTGAAAGGCGCCTGGCCCGCGTTTCCGCAGGCCAGACGCCTTTTGATGTTGCGCGCCCGAAGGGATTCGAACCCCTAACCTTCTGATCCGTAGACCGAGAATCAGAAGCCCCAGCTCACAGCCTTGATCGAACAATCTTCATGCGCCCGATTTCGGGGCAGTTGACATCATTGTTGGTCCTGTCGAGAAGTTTCTAGAAATCGTCTCACAGAACAAGATAGACATCGACGTGCCTCACTCGAACCTCCAGGATGAGGCACCCGATGGGACGCGTTGTCCCGGCTACTGTACCGCCGCAGGCAACCTGCCCGGACCACGCGGATCCACGACACGTGCCGGGGCAGGGTCCGGCGCATCGTCTCGCCGGTCAACTCACCCAGCGAGTCGCCGTCCTCCCAGTCGCCTACGCGAGGCTATGGCCCTTGCCACGGATCAAGCGGTCGGAGCTGCTTTCGTCACCGCCACCCGGGGCCGCTATCCCCAGCACGTCGCCTTCGGCACGAACTCGACGGGCGGCCACCGCTTCGCCGAGGTTGCCAGCGCCACGCGAGCGCAGGCGATAGCCTGGCCTGCCGTGAACCCCGCCAACCGCGCCAAACTCGAACGGCAGATCGCCGCGGTCGCCACGGCTGCGCTGTCAGTTCGACAGGTCGTTACCCCGATCGAGGTCCTGATCGGCGTCGGCTGGCTCAACGCCGCCGATGTTGAGGCATGGCGCCGTGGTCGCGTGCCGTATCTGGAAAGGGTGGCCACCGCCAACCTCGCCAAGCTCAGCACCGCCCTGCGGCTGCTGCGCGGTTGGGCTGACCGCACCCGTCTCACCCCAAGCGAGACCGTATACGTCGCCTGGACCCGGGATCGCCACCGGCTGCGTTTCACCAAGACCGGCGACGTCAACATCGAACACGCCTACCGCACCCACTGGATCTCGCCGGCGCTGGTTGAGGCGAAACGTGCCAGGCAGCGTGAGCAAGTACGGTCACAGGCGTGACTGCAGAGTTCCCGATCCCGTGGACACTCCATCACCCAGTACGCGACACGCGGGCGCCCACCGCCGCCCCGTCCAAATCGGCCAAGGACTGGCAAAGTGGGGCCGGTAGCCGGCGCAGGAACGTCCTGGCCTGGTTGCCGTAACAACGCACCGTCTCCGCAGCCAGACCCCGTTCGACACGAAGCCAGCGACGGTAGTCGACGATCAGCAGCTCCACGAGATCGGAACTGATCACCGTTGTCGGGATGACGCCGTGCTCGCGCAGCACGCGCAACGCCGCGCCGAGGCCGGAGTAGACCCGAGGTCGCTGCGCAGCGCGAAACGCCGCAATGACATACGGGGTCACCGCCGGCACCACCACACCACGTACGACCAGCCAGTCGCTCAACCGGCTCATCGCCTCGATCGTCGACCGCACCGACGACACCGCGTAGTCCAGCCGCGCCATCTCGGCACGTACCAGGGCCTCGTAGCCGGCCCGCGGCCCAGTTACCACACCGCGGACCGTATCCGAACAACGCTGGGCGCCTGCATCCATGACCTGCTCCTGTCTGAAGAGTTTGGATCTCTCCAGACAGCCGAACACGGACCGGATTATGCCGACCAGATCATCCCACCAACCCCGCTGACCAGCAGTTCAACAACTCAGTGCGGCATAACCGGACCCTCGGCATAAGCCGACGATCACCTGCTCGGATTCATCGGACCCAAGGCCGAAGCCGAAACGATCAAAGCCCGACTGTCGCAGTTCCTGCGAGACGAACTCAAGCTGGACCTGTCGCCGGACAAGACGCTCATCACCAACGGGCGCACCCAGGCAGCGACGTTCCTCGGCTATCAGATCAGCGTCGGGCAGGCCGACCACAAGACCACCAACGGTCGCCGGTCGGTCAACGGGAAGACCGCACTCCGGGTCCCCGGTGACGTGATCAAGGCCAAGAGCCGACCATTCCTCAAGCACGGCAAACCCGAGCGGCGTCCCGACCTGATGAACCTCACCGACAGCAGGATCATCGGCGCCTACGGGGCGCAATGGCGCGGCTATCTCCAGTACTACCTGCTCGCGCACAACGTGTGGCAGCTCAACCGCCTGCAATGGATGATGTTGACCTCCATTCTCAAGACCCTGGCCGGCAAGCACCGCTCGACGGTGACGAAGATGGCCGGCACTTACCAGGCCACCATCGACACCCGACACGGGCCCCGGGTGTGTTTCCAAACCAGTGTCGAACGCGAGGGCAGGACACCACTGGTGACCCGGTTCGGTGGCATTCCCCTCAAACGGCAGAAGAAGGCAGTCCTCGACGACCGCCTCTCCGCCCCGATGACCGGCCGCCGCCAAGGCAACGAGCTCCTCGCCCGCCTCCGTCGCGGCCGATGCGAACTCTGTGAACATCGAGCCGACGTGCACGGGCACCACGTCTCGAAACCGCTTACCGCCGCATCCGGTACGGACTTCAGTGCCACGGTTCAGTACCACCACGGATGCCGAGGCATGGTCCGGCCGCGATCGTCTGCCCCGTGTACCTCACCGAGCACATCCTGACCACGGTCGATCCGGTACGGACCGAGTGGGTGGACGATTCACTGGACTCGCTGCCCGCCGGGGCACCGGGCGCGCTCGTCGGGCGGCCCCTCGGTGGGAGCCCCGGCGTCGCGTACGCGCTATGGCCGCAGCCCGTTAACGGCGGCCTCGAACTGCTCGATGCCATCCGGGGACCCGCTCCGGTACCGGCCCGGTACGCGCGCCTCACCGCCTTCGACGGACCGCGCGACGACGCCCGGGCCACCGCCGAGGAGTTGTCCCATCAGGGCATTGCCGCCGCCGTGCCCGGCTTCGCGGGATGGGTATGCCTGCTGCGCGCCCGCGCTGTGGATAACGGCGTGGTGGTGCTCGTGCTCGCCGAGTCCGTGGCCGCCATCCAGACCGCGCAGCGGCAGGTCCTGACCCCGCCGCTACCGCCCGACGAAGATCCTCTGCTCGCGATCGCGACTGATCAGCAGAGGGGAGGACAGCCCGTATGCGTGCACTGAACTTTGCCCGCCGGAGGAAGTCCAGGCGCGTGGCGCTGACCGCGACTGTGGTAGCGACTGTAGTCGCGACTGTCGTCACGACGGGGATTGCGACGGGGATCGCCGCCCAGTGGGGTACCAGCCCGACCAGAATCACGACGGCGCCGACAGTCAACCTGGCCCTGAACCGGCCGGCAACCGGATCCGCGCCGTGCAAGAAGACCGAGGGTCCGGAGAAGGCCGTCAACGGGTCGGTGTCCGGCGGCGTGAGTGACAAGTTCTGCTCGTCCGCGTCGACCAGGTGGCTCCAGGTGGACCTGGGTTCGCCGCAGTCCATCGGGTCGATCACGGTGCGCAACGCACAGGCCGGCGGGGAGCCGGCGACCATGAACACGCGGGACTTCGACGTCCAGGTCTCGGACACCGGCGTCACGTTCACCACGGTGGTGCAGGTACGCGGGAACACCGCTGCGCTCACCACCCGGGACACCACTGCGGCCGGCCGGTATGTCCGGCTCAACGTCCTCGCCGGCATTCAGGGCGGCGGTACCGCACGTATCTACGAGTTCGAGGTGTACGGCGCGGCCACCAGCCCATCGCCGACCTCGCTCCCGCCCACGTCAGCCCCGCCCAGTTCGCCGCCCCCGGTCAGTTGCCCGTCCTGGTCGGCCACGGCCACGTACGACACCGGGAACGTCGTGGACTATCAGGGGAAGACCTACACCGCACTGGTACCGCTGACCCTGGCCAACGGGGTGAGCTGGAAGCCGGACAGCAGCGCGCAGATCTGGAGCGCGGGCGGTACCTGCCGGGGCCCGATCACCCCGAAGCCACCCAGGTTCGCCCCGCCGCCGACCACCTGGCAGGAACACTGGGGCGAGCACAACCAGAACCTGCGACTCATCGCGTACAACGACACGCTCGCGCTCTACTTCGACGCCGACGTCGACCGCGCGGCCGGCAAATGGATGGTGCCCTACCTGACCAAGTTGTGGTCGTACGTGCTGCGGACCTACGGCAGCGGCAACCGGCTGGGCTCGGACCGGTTGTTCTCCATCATCCACGAGGACAAGTACTTCGGCGGCCATCCGTCCACCGTGTACGACTCTTCGCACGACTTCCGCAACGTCAGCGACGTCGGTGGCACCGACTGGACGACGCCGCAGTACGAGGTGGTCACCCACGAGACCGGCCACATCGTCGAGGGCGTCGCCGCCGGAAAGCACGGCTCACCGGCGTTCCCGCTGTGGGGCGACAGCAAGTGGATGGAGTTCTACATCTACGACGTCTACCTGGCGCTCGGGATGACCGCCGAGGCTCAGAGCTTCTACAACGGCATGGTGGACAGCGTTCACACGGACAGCTTCCCAGTGGCCGATTCGCACTGGTTCCGGGACTGGTTCTATCCACTGTGGAGGGACCACGGCCACGCCCAGGTGATGGTGAAGTACTACCAGTTGCTGGGTCGGTACTTTCCGGCCAACGGCCAGGACTTCGCCCGGGATCTCAACTGGGGTGAATTCATCCACTTCATGAGCGGTGCCGCCGGTGTCGACCTCAAGCCGCTGGCGACCCAGGCGTTCGGCTGGTCGGCCGACCGGGAGGCCCAGTTCCAGCAGGCAAAGAAAACCTTCCCGCAGATCACCTACTAGATCTGTGTCCACATAGGACGGTCAGTCGGCCAGTTCCCGTTCCCACAAACATCTCGGTCAGGCGGGCAACCCGCTGGCCAGGTGCCGGCGGAACGTACTGCTGTGACCGGTACGTCGCTGACCTCGACGCCGGTCGGGTAGGTGCCGGTGTCGAGTTCGGCGTGGACCGTCAAGCGGTGACCTCAGCCGAGGTCAACCGACGCAGCTCGCCGGACTCCGGTACGAGCTGCTGGGTCAGAAGCGCTTGGGCCAAGCCCACATACCGGCAGGCGGTGCGCGGATCCAGCCCGCGTTCTGTGAGCAGATGGTCGTAGAATCGGTCCTACAACGCCGCCAGCGGCGATGGCGTGCCGACGTGACGGCCGCGCCACCCCGGCAGCGTGCAGTTAGTCCATCAGTGGCGCTACGGCCTGAGCCGACACATGCTCGGGCTTTGATGGCGCTGGCTGCGCGCCCACCCCGGCGTGCGGTAGCAGCGGCTGGTCGGGGATATATGAGCTCTCGCCAGGTCAACCCGCCAACGCGGAAATTCGTCACGTCCAGCACGCATGGCCACTCGCAGCCGCATGACCTCGAAAGTCGAGGGGGCGCCCGGTAGCGCTCAGCGCTGCCAGCGGGTCGCCAGCTCGGTGCGGTTCGCGCAGCTGAGCTTGGCCAGGATGCTGTGGACGTGGCTTTCGATCGTACGTTCGGACAACACGAGCTCGTCGGCGATCTGCCGGTTCGAGCGGGCCTGTACGACGAGGGCGGCGACCTCGCGTTCGCGTGGGGTGAGCGGGTTGGTACCGGCGCGTTGCGCCGCGATGTCGCTCGCCAACCGGGTGGCTGCGGCGAGCGGGCCGGGCATGTTGAGCCGTTCAGTAAGGGACCGGGCCTCGGCGGCGAGTTCGCTGGCCTCGGCCAGCGCCCCGGGTCGTCCGGCCAGGAGCCGAGCAAGGTCGAGGCAGGTCAGGGCGACGTAAGGCCGGGCAGCGAGCGCGTGGTTGCGTACGATCGCTTCGCGCAGCAGTTTCTCGGCCTCGTCGTCGCGCCCGGCCACTCTGGCGAGGCGCCCGAGGTCCCGGGCGACGGTGCCGGTGACGACGGCGGTCGGGGCGCCGGTCGCGCCCGGGTACGGAAGGAACTCGGCGAGCTGCTTGATGACGATCTCGGCGGCCGGGACGTCGCCGTACGCTTCGATCGGGTCGACCAGGTGAAGCAGGATGGCCGCCCAGCCGGTACTCGAGTCGGCGATAGGCAGCATCGCGCGGATCTCGGCGTATGCTTCTCGGGCTTCCTCGGCAGGGCCGGCGAGGTGCAGCGCCGTCATGCGCGCGGACCGGGCGAGCGGGATCCGCGGACCGCGCTCGAAGGACGTCCACATGTCGGGGTCGAGCTCGCCGGCGTCCCCGCGCAGCACGCCGATCTGCAGCGCCAGCACGTAGCTCAGCGCCCTCGCGAAGCGGTCGCCGCTGACCTGGCTCAGCCCGGTCGCCTGGCAGTTGGCGTCGCGGGCGGCGGCGAAGCGGCCCTCCAGCGCCGCCCGGCTGGCCCGCACGCGCAGCTCATGCCACCGGACGAGCGGTAGGCCGCTGCGCTCGGCCCACCTGCTGATCCCGGCCAAGGCGTCCTCGACGATGTCCAGGCGCGCCTGCAGGTACCCGGCCTGCAAGCGCCACTCGTGGCCGAACGTGCCGGCGATCGGGTCGCCGAGCACGTCGGCCCGGGCCACGGTGAGCTCGCCGAGGCGCAGCCGCTCGGCGGTGTCGTCGGCATGGCGTAGGGTCATCTGCCGGGCCCGCGCGGCGGCGAGTTCGGACCGCGGGTCGGCGCACTCCTCCGCCAGCTCGAGCGCCGTGCTGGCGTACGGCACGGCCTGCGCGTTGTGATCCGCCGCCGACAGCATGGTGGCGAGCTGGGCGAGCACCCGGGCGCGTACGGGTACGGTGAGCCCCGCCGCCGCGAGGGCCTCCCGGCACAGCCGCCCGACGACCTCGGCGGCCTGTGGGTAGGTCACGCCCTGCAGAATGAGCGCCGCCTCGGCCAGGAGATCTGAGCGACCCACCGTACGGGCGGCCGCCGCGGCCTGCTCACAGCGGCGCAGGCACGCGTCGGCCCGGCCGGCCAGGTGCTCGGCACGGGCGAGGTCGAGCAGCGCCCCGACTGCTTCCGGCTCCTCGGCGCCGGTGTGGCGCAGCGCGTCGGCTAGGTGGCGGGCGGCATCGGCGTACGCGTGCCGGTCGGTCGCCTGCCGGGCGGCCCGGCGCGACCACTCGGCCGCCGATGCGAGGGTCCCCGGGTCGCGTCCGGCCCGGCGCCAGTGGGCCGCGATCCGGGCGGCCTGCGCGGGGTCGGTACGCTCCAGCATCTCGGCCGCCGCGCGGTGCAGCCGTCGGGCCGCGGCTGGGTCGACGTGGCGGGCCACCTTCTCACGTACCAGATCGTGGGCGAAGCGGTATGCCCACCCGTGCCCGTCGGCCTCTGCGATCAGCACCCCGGCGTGCCAGGCTGCGGTGAGCGCTGCGGCGATGTGCGGCTCCCGGGTCTCGGGGAGTACGGCCGCGAGCTGCTCGGCATCGATATCCGCGCCGAGTACGGCGGCGGCCCGGACGATGTCGCGCTCGGCCGGGGTGAGCGGGGCGAGCAGGCCGCTGACGATCGAGGCGAGGTCGGCTCCGCCGGCTCTCCGGTCGGCCGCGTCCCGGAGAGCGGCCACCAGCAACGGCAGTCCACCGGTCTGGCGCAGTACGGCCGGTGCCGCCGGTACGCCTACGCACGCGGCCACCTCGTCGGCATTGAACGGCGCCAACCGCACGGTGGTGGCACCGTAGCGGTTGAGGTTCGCCAGCGCCCCCGCCGCCTCCTCGGGCGCCGGCTCCCGGAACGTACCGATAATCAGCAGGCTGTGTGCCGCGACGTCTCCGGCGACGTGGCGCAGCAGGTCCAGGCTCAACGTGTCCGCCCAGTGCAGGTCCTCCAGCAGCACGACCAGCCCGGTCGCGGCGAGCGCGGCGAGCGCGTCGCTGGCCTTGGCGAGCGCCAGGAAACGCGCCGACGCGGCGTCGGCCGGGCCGGTGGGCGTACCGGCCGATTCGAGGTGATCGACCCCGGCGAGCCGCAGCGCGCGCTGCCATGGCCACAGCGGCGGTGCGACCGCGTCCTGCGGGCAGTGTCCCCGCACGACCATGAGCCCGGCGGGCTCGGCGTACCGGCGCAGCGCCTCCTCTGCGAGGGTGCTCTTACCGATCCCGGCCGGCCCCGCCAGCAGTACCACTGCGCCGGTGCCGCGCCGCGCGGCATCCATCCGTCGGGCCAGGATGGGCAGCTCGGCAACGCGCCCGACGAACCTGCCATCGATACGCACCTGTGCAGTATCCACCGGCCTCGCTGGCCCCGGAGGACCCGGCGCCGTCGGGGGCACCGCTTACCGCCTTGCCGGCATCGCGTGTGCGCTCCCGACGCCGCCTGCGTTGCTCAGCAGGCCCGCGCGGGTACGGCATTGACGGCGGCCAGGGCACGCCAGGCGCCAGAGGTTCTGTTGCGTTGGCGCGAAGCAAGATCGACGCAGAATTGGTCCAAGAAGCACTCGGATCGTCCTCGCCCGTGGCTGCCGCCTCGATCGGCGTTTGCCGGGTTCCGGTTCCCGAGGACTGCGGCTAGATGCGCGCACCTGACCTTGAACGCAGGTGGGCGTTACGGTTGCCGCTGCCAGGTTTCGCGGTGGAGGTCAACGGCGTGCCAAACCCGGCGCAGCGGTCCAGGAGGCTGCTCGGCAGCCTCATACCCGACGTGGCCGGATGCTGACCGACGCGTCGACCTCGCCGTGGTGCACTATGGCTCGATCAACCCGGTCGCTGTGGGCGGATGTCGTGGTGGTGACCAGGCGGCTGGGTGGCTCGGCGGTGCCGGCCAGGCGCTGCTGCTCCTGCGCCACGATCATTCGGGCCAGCTGTACTTCGGAGATGTCCACGGCGCCCGGCGCGGCCTGCGCGATGGTGCTGTGCCGGACGTAGGCGTCGAAGAGCTGCGCCTTCGAGCTGAGGATCTCGATCATCCGCTCGTCGACCGAGTCAGCGATCAGCAGACGGTGTACCTGGACGGTGCGCACCTGCCCCATCCGGTGTGCCCGGGCGATCGCCTGGGCCTCGATCGACGGCTTGACCTGCGGCTCGCACAGGATCACCACCGAGGCCGCCTGGATGTTCACGCCGACCCCAGCGGCTTCGATCTGACACACCAGCACGGCCGGCCTCGGCGAGGCAGTGAACTCGTCCACGATGCGCTGGCGGTCGGCGACCGGCGTCGAGCCGGTGATCGGCCCGCAGGCGTCGGTACCGAACGCGGCGCCCACCCCGGCCAGTACGTCGCGGAAGTACGAGAAGACCACGACCTTGCGATCGTTGGCCATCGCCTCCCGGGCCAGCTCCAGCAGGCGGGTCAGCTTCGCCGAGTCGCGCGGCCGGCGAACGGCGAACGCGGCCCGGCGCATGGCCATGAAGTTGCCCTCGCGCACCGCGGCCCGGTACGCGGCCCCGTCCTGGGCGCCGAACTCCTCCCACTCGTCGACCTGTACCAGCTCCGGCAGCTCGGTGAGCACGTCGGGCTGGTTGCGGCGCAGATACACCGGCGCCGCCGCGCGCCGGAACGCCTCGACGCTGATCGCCGCGTGCTCGGGACCCATGCCCGCGGCGATCTCCGGCCGCAGGTGCTCGATCAGGGCCCGGAACTCGTCGATCCGGTTCTCCATCGGGGTACCGGTGAGGAACAGCACCCGGTCGGACTGCGCCGCGACCCGGTTGACCGCCTGCGACCGCTTCGCGTCGGGGTTCTTCACGTAGTGCGCCTCGTCGACGACCAGCAGTGCGGGCCTGGGCGGGGCAAGCCCGAGCGCGCCGAGCGAGCCGAACGTGACCACGCCGACGCCGCCCACGTCGCGCCATCGGGCCGCCGCCCGCGCCCGGCCGTTGCCATGCAGGCTGATGACCGGAATCGTCGAGTGCCGGGCAACCTCGCGAGCCCAGTTGATCAGTACGCTGGCCGGGCAGACGACGAGGAAGTGGGTGGCGCCACGGGCGGCCAGATGCGCCATCGTGGCGATGGCCTGGACCGTCTTGCCCAGCCCCATCTCGTCGCCAAGCACGACCCGCCGCTGAACCAGGGCGAACCGGGCGCCGAACGACTGGTAGCCACGCAGCCGGAGGCTGTCGCTGAGCCGGGAGGTGTCCAGCTGCTGGGCGCCGACCCGTTCGACGATGTCGGCCGGCAGGTACCCTTCGCTCGCGGCGACGTCGCCGCCGAGGCCGACGACCTGGCTGAGCAGGCCGTAGTAGTCCGCCGAGTGCTGCTCGAAGTCGCGCCAGACCTGCTCGTCGCTCGGCGTACGGACCGCGCGTACCTCCTGAGCGGCCCGCAGCAGGCCGCTGGACTCGGCTGTGTCCAACCTGGCCCGTACCCGCCGCGCCGCGTCGTCGGCAACGGCCTTGTCCCCGGCCCGCATGAACAGCCGGCGCAGCCGTCCCGCCCCGGCCGGTCCGGCGATCGGCCGCTGCGTGGCCAGCTCCGCAGCTAGCCGTGCGGCGTCGGCCTCGTGTGCCCCGGCCGCGTGCCACACCGCGCCCCAGTTGGCCAGCGCCCGCAGCAACCGGGTCATGTCCGGGTTCTTCGGGTCGAACTCGATCCGGAACCGCAGCGAATCCCGCGCCGCCCGCTTGAGCTGCTCGGCGGCGTGGATGCTCTTGCGTGCCGTACCTTCGCCGATGCCGGGTACGCCGATCAGCCGCTCCGGGCCGGCCCGGAGCACATCGGCGACCGAGTAGATGCCGTGCGCCGGCAGCTCGTCCAGCCGGACCCGACCGTCCACAGTGTCCTTGACCGTCTCGATCGACATCTGCCCGATCGCGGTCCATACCTGCGGCTCACACGCGATCTCGTACGCCTCGACGACCTCCGCACGGGCCGAGCCGACGATCTCGACGATCGCTTCGGCGTCGGCCTGCGCCTCGGCTGCCCAGGCAAGCAGCGCGCGTGTCTCCCGGCGACTCGGGGCCGTCATCGCGCCGGCGGGCACGGCAGCGGGCCTACAACCCCCGGCCGGGTCACCGGCCGCTGTAGTGCCGTGGAGTACCGCAGAGACATGCCCTTGAACGTACCGACACACCGGCCGCGGCGCCCGGTACGCCGCTCCGAACCACGCCGACGCATATCGACGCAATAGCGTATGTAGGGCACAACAGACGCTGTCGACCTGCGGCGGCTAGGCGGTTCCCAGCACCGCTCGGATCGCAGCAGATGCGGACGTCCCACAGCGACCAGGTCTTTAGCCCAATTTTCTCCGCGAAGAGGTCAATGGAGCGTGGGTCGGTAGATGAGCTCTTGGATGTGATCGTCGAGCGTGCGGTGCTCGACCAGCTCCAGGTCGAAGTCGGCCGCACCCTGGAATATCGGGTCCAGCCCGGTCTGACCGGTGATGACGGGTAAGAGTGTGACCTGTACGTGGTCGACTTGGCCGGCGGCCATCAGCGTCCGGTTCAACGACAGGCTGCCGTGCGAGCGCAACGGTACTTCGGATTCCTCTTTGAGCCGGGCGACGGCGTCGACGGCGTCACCCCTCACGACGGTTGCGTTCGGCCAGTCGAAAGGTCCTTCCAGGGTCGTGGACACCACTGTTGCCGGCAGGTTCCTCATCTGAGTGACCCATGGGTCGCGCACTTCGGACTCCTCGGTGCTCGGTGCCAGCATCCGCGCGAATGCCCGGTAGGTGTTGGCCCCGAACGCCATCCGCTGCTGCGCGCCGTACACGGCAAGGCGGAGGTCGAGCAACTCGGGGCCTTGCTTACCCCAGTAGCCGGTCGGGTTGCCGCTGGCGGCGCCGTAGCCGTCGAGGCTGGAAAAGACGTCGAAGGTGTAGGTGGCGGTCATGTCGTGCTCCTCGGGTGCGGTTGATCGCTGGGTGGGTACGGCGCGGCTTGTGGGTCGGCGGCCCTGCTCGCGAGCCGCTCGTCAAGCTCGCCCGGCGTGACTGGACGGCTGCTGTGCTGTTGACGGGGGCCGGTCTTATAGATGCGCCCGCGAGCCCTCGTCCGAACGCGGCCATCTGCCCTTCCGTCAGGTCGTCGGCGTCTTTTCACCACCGCAACCGGGTTTTTCCTTGAGCGGGGTGGGAGGGATGACAGTTGACCTGGCGAAGGGGCAGTGGCCCGGTTCGAGGCGGGTCAGCGTGTGGGGGCGAGCCGCCCTGCCAGGGTCGGCACCACGATGGCTGCGGCGACGGTGTGCAGCGTGATCAGGGCGGCCGCGGAGGTGGCGTCGAATCCGAATGTGAGGTCGGGGACGAAGGACAGCGCGGTCAGCGCGACCGTCGTCCGCACGAATGTGGGCCGCGGCCGGCGTGCCTTGCGCGCCATGACGGCGGCGATGCCGACGCCGACCAGCGAGAAGACCATTGTCAGCTGCGCGAACCCGGCGATCGGGATGCTCGCGCCGGTGCTGTCGGCGAACGAGACCCCGGCGGCCGACGCGAGCGCTGCGAGGACGGTCGTGGCGACCGAGGCGACGACGGCCGCGGCGACGCCGTGCTTCCAGACCGGCTGTCGCTCGGCGATCGGGGCCGTCGCGCTGGGGGTTATGCGGGTGGGGGCCTGGCTGGTGGTGGACATGTCGGGCTCCGTTTCCTCGGCGGGCCGCCCGGTGCGACCCGCTCGTATCCCCTCCACGAACGGGCTGGTCGGGATCCGACAGGTCGCGAGAAAAATGTTCTGCCGGGTCAATGCGCTGTGAGGCAGTACCGGGACGGGGCGGGCGCGGGTCCCCGCCGCGAGGCCGGCGCAGCCAGGCCCGTCGGGTACGCCCTGGACGAAGGCGCGGCAGGGCACACGGCGTCCTGCGCTTCCCGCAGGGCGCCGACCGCGCGGTTCGCCGACGAGGAACCCGATCGCAAGATTTTCTGTGGCAGGTTGTCGTATCGGCGGGATGCCGTTCGTGGTGGGGTGGAAGGCGGTCATCGGGACCGCCCTGGCACTGAGGAGAACTGCGATGACGCACTACCTGTTGACCGTGCACGGCCCGGCCGAGATGGGCGAGTTCGGCAACTACGGCTCCAAGCAGGAGATGGAGGACGCGTTCGCCGCGACCGGCGCCTTCAATGACAAGTTGCACGCCGCTGGCTACTGGGTCTTCGCCGGTGGGCTTGCGCCGGCCTCGACGGCGACCGTCGTGGACGGCCAGGGTGACACGCCGGTAATGACCGACGGCCCGTACCTGGAGACCAAGGAGGTCATCGGCGGTTTCTGGGTCATCGACGCGCCCGACCTCGACGTGGCGCTCAAGCTCGCGGCCGAGGGGTCCAAGGCGTGCCGGGGCAAGGTCGAGGTCCGTCCGTTCGACGGCCTCGCCTGAGCCGGCTCGACCGGGAACAGATCGGTGCATAGCGGAAAGGCGGCCGTCGAGCGGGTGTTCCGCGAGGAGTACGGCCGCCTGATCGCCTCGCTTACCCGCCGCTTCGGTGACATCGACATCGCAGAGGAAGCGGCGGGCGAGGCGCTGGTGGCCGCACTGGAGAAGTGGCCGGCCTCCGGCGTACCGCCCAACCCCGGCGGCTGGCTCACCACCACCGCGGCCAACCGCGCGATCGACCGGATCCGCCGCGAGAACCAGCGCGACGCCAAGCATCAGGCGGCCCTCGTGTACCACGACGACACGCCCCACGAGCCCACCGGACCGGTCGAGGACGACCGGTTGCGGTTGTTGTTCACGTGCTGCCACCCGTCGCTGGCACCGGAGGCGCGGATCGCGCTGACGCTCCGGCTCCTCGGTGGGCTGACCGTGCCCGAGACCGCGCAGGCGTTTCTCGTGCCCGAGACCACGATGGCGCAGCGGATCACCCGCGCCAAGAAGAAGATCGCGTCGGCGACGGTGCCCTACCGGGTACCCGAGGCCGCCGACATCCCCGAGCGGCTCGGCGGCGTGCTGACGGTGCTGTTCCTCGTCTTCAACGAGGGCTACCTCGCAACCGGCGATGGCGACCCGATTCGAGCCGAGCTCACCGGCGAGGCAATCCGGCTGACGCGGATCCTGCGCCAGCTGCTGCCCGAGGAGCCGGAGGTGGCCGGTCTGCTCGGGCTGCTGCTGCTCATCGAGGCCCGGCGTGCGGCCCGCGTACGCAATGGTCAGCTGGTCCCGCTCGATGAGCAGGACCGCGCCGGCTGGAACCGGACGCTGATCGACGAGGGCCACGACCTGGTCCGCGAGTGCCTCGCGATCAACCGACCCGGCCGCTACCAGATACTCGCCGCGATCAACGCCGTCCACACCGACGCCCCCACCGCGGCGGACACAGACTGGTCACAGGTCCTCGCGCTCTACGACCAGCTGACCCGGCTCGACCCGTCGCCGATCGTGGCACTCAACCGCGCGGTCGCGGTCGCGGAACTAGACGGCCCGGAGGTCGCCCTCGCCCTGGTCGACCGGCTGCCCCTCACCGGCTACCACGCATGGCACGCCACCCGTGCCGACCTGCTCCGCAGGCTGGGCCGAAGCGCCGAGGCGAAACAGGCGTACGACGCCGCGATCGCCACCACCCAGAACTCCGCCGAGCGCACCTACCTGAACAGGAAGCGCGGCGAATTGGTCTGATCGGTCCTACCACTCGGCACGGAGGCCGACGGCGCCCCCCGTTGTCGAGCGCTGGTGACGCTCCTCGCAGTCGCGAGGCTGCACCGAAATCGTCCCCACGGGGCGTGCTGTCGGCGACGGGCGCTCCGCGCGACCGTAGCCTTCCGGTCCAGGTCGGCGTAGCCACACCCCGACCAGCTAGGTGAAGGAGCTATTGGGGTCGGTTCGCCCGGCCGACAGATCGCGTTTCCGAGGGCTCCGGCGGTGTCACGGGCCTCAATCTGCCCGACCGCTCATCGGCACGACCGTACGCCGCAGTTGCTCGAGGCCGTTTACGCCGGGTAGCGATCGATACGCGGCAGATCCGCGCGTGGCGTGTGGGGTGCGACCTAGCCTGTCTGCATGCGACGCTTCCACGATGAGGACCTCACCGGCGCAGAATTCCGCAAATGCGACCTGAGTAGAGCGCGGATGGTCGGCGTGGTCATGCAGGACGCCAAGATCGACGGCCTGGTCACCGATCTTGTGGTCAACGGGGTCGAGGTGATGTCGTACGTCGAGGCGGAGCTCGACCGTCGTCACCCGGTACGGCTGCTGATCCGCTCAGATCAGCCGGACGACCTGCGAGAGGCCTGGCGGCAACTGCGGGACGATTGGGCGACGACTACCGAGCGAGTTCGGTCCATGCCCGAGAACAGCGAACATCACGGCGTCGACGGCGAGTGGTCGATGGTCGAAACCCTGCGCCACCTTGTCTTCGTGCACGACTCTTGGTTCCGACGCTGCGTGCTCGGGCTCACCGAGCCGTTCACGGCCATGGGACTGGGTCCACCGTTCGTCATGGACCAGGAGGACGGGCTCGACCCGTCCGCCCAACCAAGCCTCGACGAGGTGCTCGCCGTACGAGTCCGGCAGGCTTCAGAGATCGAGACGTGGCTGGCCGAGGTCACGCCTGATCAGCTCGCGAAGACCGCGCCGGTCCCGGACGACGACAGATGGCCCCCGTACGCCAAGGGGCGGACAGTGCGGCAATGCCTCGGCACTGTGCTCAACGAGGAATGGGCTCACCACCGGTTCTGCAAGCGTGACCTGGACAAGCTGTCGCATCAGGGTTCTTCACAGGGTTCATGAGCGAACTCTGAGCCTGTGCTGCCGTACTTCGTGACAGTCGCGGTCATGTGGATACCCCTGGGTTCTGCTCATCGATCTGGACGCCACTGAACTCGTGACGGGTAGGTCACGACTGGCGGCGATTTCGGTCGAACCGCAGAGCACCTGCCGCCGTGATCACCCAGCACTGGCACCGTGAGTCATAGTCCTCACCGAGAATCGCGAGTGTCTGAACGCGCGGATCAAGCAGATCAGTGTGTCGATCAAGTGCCTCTGTCGGCGGAGGTCGACATAGGCGGTAGTCATCTTGTCTCGACTGTCGGTCCCGGCTGGAACCCTGGAGAAGCGGCCGGCTGGATGAGGGCATAGGCGCGGTGCTGTTTGAGCATGAACACGGACCTCGACCTCGTTCTTGGTCGTCGTCAACGCCGCCGGCGCAGCCCCGGGTGTTCATCAGGTTGAGCGCCGTCCGGTTGATCGGGGTGCGGCGGTGGCCGGCCGGCGCGCCATCGGATTACGCCGTTCATCGCGTCACCCAGACGCCGGACCGGGTCGCCTACGCGGCCGCGACCTGATGTGTCGGTTGGTGGCGGTCAACCGCTGTGGAACGCCTCCCATCAGGAAGATCCTCAGTAATGGCCACAGTGGACAGACGTGGGTGCGGCAGGTCGGCCATGATCCGGACTGGGCGGCGCGCATCAGCACTGGTAGGCACGCATCGGCACGGACCCCCATCGGAACAGCACGTCGACATCGGAGCACCTTCGGAGCACCCAGTTCCCACTAAGTGGAAGCTCGCGGCACATCCTGGGAAACAATCAAGGCCGTGGCCCGCGTTTCTGCTGGTCACGGCCTTGATCTGTTGCGCGCCCGAAGGGACTCGAACCCCCAACCTTCTGATCCGTAGCCCGAGAACCGGATGCTGCAGCTCAGAGCCTTGATCAAAGGATCTTCGTGCGCCCGATTCCGGCCATTCTGATCGCATATCCTCGCCTGTCCAGAAGTTTCTTCCGGTCGTCTCGGATAACGAGACAGGCATCGACCAGCTTCGTAACGAAACGGCTTGGTCGTTGTCAGGCATGACGACTTCAGTGACCGGTGGTGGGGACCGCCACCGTCATCAAGGTGTCCGCCGTACCCTGACGTCGACATGAGTGTCCGTAGTCGGGGCGGACGATCAGCTTGCATATTCGGACGGTTACGAGACCTCGCGTCGGCGCGCACGACTGGCGCCAGATCCGGACGATCCCTCAGTGAGGGCACCCGCTACTACTCGACCGCCTCGGCTGACCCCCGATCCGATCAGGTCTCGAGAAGCGCCAGGGTGTCGTCGGACCTAGTCTTCCTTCAGATGGCCGGCATCGCGCCGAGCCTTAAGCGTCGAAAGGGGGCGGAGAATGCCCGCGAAGAGTTCCCAGACGAAGTCCGACGGCTTCAGCGCTGAGGAGCGTGCCGCGATGAAGGAGCGCGCCGCGGAGCTGCGCGCCGAGGGCAAGAAGGGTGCCAAGAAGGCCGACGAGCTGCAGGCGGTCCTCGACAGCATCGCGAAGATGGCGCCGGAGGATCGCGCGCTCGCCGAGCGCGTGCACCTGACGGTGACCGCTACCGCTCCGGAGCTGTCGCCAAAGACCTGGTACGGGATGCCCGCCTACGCTAACGCGGACGGCAGGGTCGTCGTCTTCTTTCAGGACTCGGGCAAGTTCAAGTACCGATACTCGACCCTGGGCTTCCAGGACGCGGCCAACCTCGACGACGAGGACATGTGGCCGGTGTCGTACGCGCTGCAGAAGTGGAGCCCCACGGTAGAGAAGAAGGTCGCCGAGCTGGTGAAGGCTGCGATCTCCTGAACGTTGCCGCGACCGCCGCGCGTGGCGCCCCGGTTAGAGGTGCGGACGGCTCCGCCGCAGCACCCGCCGTCACGACCCTCCGTGCCATGAACGGCCCAGCGCGCTCATCGGCAAAGACCGAGCCGCCGACCAGCGGACCAACATGACGCAGAGCGACGAACGGTCGGCACCAGTCTCAGCATGAGCGCCTTCGTCACGGCATGAATCCCATGCCAATCAGTGGGATACGAGTCTCGACACCGGAACGAGTGCGGCGCATACCTGGAGAAGCTTGCCGCAGCACAGCACGCCTTGCGCGTCGAGCGTCCGAGCGCATGGGCGCCCGCCGTACCCACCCGGAACGCTCGAATGCAGGTTGTAGTCCGATCTCCAGCCCGTAGTACGTGCGGTTGCGTCGCTGTTCCCGCCCGTTACTGAAGTCCGTATCGACAAGTTGTCTGGTCGGGTGGGCCAATTCCGATAGGCCGAGATGGTCGAATGTGTCGGCGGCGTGCAGGATCTCCCTTGGCTGTGCACGTGTCGCGACTGCCGAGGTGCTGCTGCTCATGATCCGGCTGTACGGCTTGGTCGGCCGGTTGGCAGCAGCCTGGCTGCGGCGTTACGGGTGAGGATGCCGGCCCGGGTCTTCGGGATCAGCATCGCTGCCACGAGTCCGGCGCCGCGTCCCCGGGCATCGGTGCGGCGTCGGTGCTCGGCCTCGTAGCGCCGGAAGGCGGCGATATGTTCGCCCTCGGCGAGGGTGGCGGCTAGTGTACGGGCGCCGGCGATGGCCATGCTCGAACCGTCGCCGAACAGCGAGACCGAGGCCGCCGCGTCGCCGAGCAGCACCACCCGCCCGACCGACCAGGACGGCAGGACCACCTTGCTGACCGCGTCGAAGTAGAGGTCGTCTGCCCGCTGGGCGCGGGCCAGCAACTCGGGGACCCGCCAGCCGTGCTCCCCCGCGTACGCCTCGGCGAGGATCCGCCGGTGCTGGGCGAGGTCGCGGTAGTCGAAGCCGGGGACGGCGGGGTGCCGGAAGATGAACGCGACGCCCGCTTCGCCGCGGACTGGATGCATCGCGACGAGCCGGCCCGGCGTGTTGTGAAGCAGCACGTCGCGCGGCTCCTCGGGTGGCTCACCGAGTGGTGTGGTGGCCACGTAGACACCGAGGTGGCGTACGAAGTCGCGCTCCGGGCCGAAGGCGAGCCGGCGCACCGCCGAGTGCAGTCCGTCGGCCCCGACGACCAGCTCGAACCGGCGGGCCGGGCCGCGCTCGAAGGTGACGTCCACCCCGCCCGGATCCTGGTCGAGCCGGGTGATGGTGTCGTCGTAGACGAACTCGGCGTCGTCGCGGGCCGCCGCGCACAGAATCCGGGCGAGATCGGCACGAGGCACCTCGATCTCCGGGGTGCCGGCCGCGCTGCGCGTGGCCGGCATCGACATCCGACGGCTCAGCCGGCCGGACGCGTCGACGAACCGTATGCCGGTCGCCTGGGTGGCCGCCGCGCGCAGGGCGTCGACCACGCCCATCCGCTCGACCACCGGAAGGGCCGGGCCGCGTACGTCGACCGGGCTGCCGCTGGAGCGCTGCCCGTTCGCGCGCTCGACGACCGTGGGACGGAGCCCCGCGCGGGCTAGCCAGTAGGCGAGGGTCAGTCCGGCCACGCCGGCTCCGGAGATGAGTACCGTCCGCATGACGCCGAGCGTAGATGCACTCCATGCAGCTTTGCAATTGATGCCGAATAGCACTGAGTGCGATAATCTGTTTCCCGTGTCACTTCGCGACCGCAAGCGAGCCCGCACCCGCAAGGCGCTGGTCGACGCCGCCGTCGACCTGATCGAACGGAAGGGCTACGAGGCGACCACGATCGCCGACATCGCGGCCGCCGCCGAGATTGGCACCCGTACGTTCTTCAGCTACTTCCCCAGCAAGGAGGATCTGCTCTTCCCGGAGACCGACCGTCGGGTGCGGGTCGCGGTCGACGCGATTGCCGGCCGCTCGCCGGACGAGGAGCCGGCCGACGTCCTGCTGCGCGCGCTTCGCGAGGCGAATGACGAGAGCGAGGACATGACCGGCCGGCTCGCCGCCCTGCGGATCCGGCTGGCCATGGAGGTGCCCGCGGTCCGCGGTCGCGGCCTGCAACTGCAATGGGAGAGCCAGCGCGAGATCGCCCGGCACCTGGCCGCGGCCTACCCCGACCGCTTGGACGGGGTGAGCGCGGCCGCCCTGGTCGGCGCCTTCGTCGGCGCGGCCACCGGCGCCCTCACCACACTGATGGAGGATCCGGAGCGCCGAGCCGACCCAGCCGCGATCCGCGAGTCATTGCAGAAGGCCACCGACATCGCTCTGCGCCCGTGGGCGCCGCAGGTCAGGCCCTCACAAGGAGGCTCACCACCGGCGGGCTCGACACCACCGGCGGGCGCGCCCTGAAACGTACCGTCAGGCGTCGAGGCAGGGCAGGCTGTCCGCGTCACCGTCAAGGCCAGCGACTGGGGCCGTCACCTAACCAACATCATCGCTGGCAGGTAGCTAGCGCACTGTTCTCGACACGACCGGACGCCGACCCGGTGCGCTCGTCGTGACGCTGGGTAGCGCACGACTCGCGGCATGACAGTGCACGTGATCACGGCAGTTTGGTGTGCTCGTACCTGCCCCCAGCCGCCAGGCCCGCCGGCGGAGGTGTCGTCCCCCCGCCCGGATGGCACTAATCTGCCGAGCATGCGCATGTTGCACCTCGGGCTGCGGGTCACCAACCTGGAGCGCTCGCTCGCCTTCTACACCGCGGTCGGGTACGCCAAGATCGGCGGTGTCCCCGAGACAGCGTTCGGCAGCCTGACCATGCTTCAGCTTCCCGACGATCCGTTCGCCAGCCTCGAGCTCGTGCACGACCCCGCGATACCGGTTGAGGACATCGGCGCCGTCAACCACCTCGTCGTCCAAGTGGACGACCTCAGCGCTACGATCGCCGATCTGGCGACCAGGGGTGTCATGGCCGAGCCGCCGACGGAGCTGGGGCCGGGGATGCGGACGTCATGGCTCACCGATCCCGACGGCTACAGGATCGAGCTCGTGCAGTGGCCAGCCGATCATCCGGCGGGCATGACGGCGGCCGATTTTGCCTGACCGGTCTGGCCGAACACGAATGGTGGCCGGCTTCATCCCGCTCGACCTCCTGCCGTTGCACCTCGCGCCGCCTCCGCGACAGGACCGACCGGTCTCGATGAGCGTCGGCACCGCCTCGGCCGTACACAAGCGACGCGCCCGACATTGGAGGTGAGCGGCTACCGCCGGGCAGCCGGGTGCGCGGTCCGCGGCATGTGCGTGTGCTCGATCATGGCGGTGAAGTGGCGTTGTGGGAAGCGTTGTGGTTGGTTCAGTGGTGCCGCGCCATGTGGGCAACGGCGCGTTGGGTGGAGTCGGGGCAGAAGGCGCTGGCGATGCCTTCGGCGGCGCCGGCGGCGGCTTCGGCGGAGCGGGCGAGCATGACCTTTTCGTAGGCCGCCACGGCGGCGTCGAGGGTGGGGTGCGCGGCGATGGCGTGGGCGAGTTCGGCGCCGTCGAGCATGGCGAGGTTGGCGCCCATGCCGGAGAACGGGGACATCAGGTGGGCGGCGTCGCCGAGGAGCGTCAGGCCGGGGGTGTGGGTCCAGGTGTGCGGTACCGGCAGGGCGAAGAGGGGCCGGTTGGTGTAGCCGCTGTCGGAGTCGGTGATCAGGCGTAGCAGGGTGGGATCCCAGCCGGCGAAGTATCCCAGCAGGGCGCCGCGCACGGCGGTGGTGTCGGTCAGGTCGAGGCCGATGTGCTGGTGCCAGTGCTGGTCGATGCGGATACCGGTGTAGATGCGGATGCGGTCGTTGCTGGTGCGCTGGGCGATGAGGCCCTTGTTGTCGGCCAGGGCCATCATGGTGCCGTCGCCGACGAGGGCGGCCAGGTCGGGGTGGCGGGTGCTGGCCTGGTCGAGTCCGGTCTCGACGAACGTGACACCGGTGTAGAGCGGTTGGGCGTCGGAGAGCAGGAGCCGCACCTTCGACCAGGCGCCGTCGCCGCCGACGACGAGGTCGGTATCGGTGCTGGTGCCGTCAGCGAAGTGCAGCCGGTGGACCGCTTCGCCGAGTGGGGTGATGGTGGTCAGCTTGTGCCCCCACCGGACGGTGTCGGGGTGGAGGGAGTCGAGCAGCAGGTCGCGTAGTTGGCGGCGGTCGATCTCAGGGTTGTAGTCCTCGTCCGCGCCCGGACTGTCGTCGAACAGCACGGTGCCGTGGCGGTCGAGCAGTCGCATCTGCTGGCCTTCCGGGCGTGACAGGTGCCGGAACTGCTCGTACAGGCCGGCGGCGCGCAGTGCGACCTGACCGGAGTCGGCGTGCATGTCCAGGGTGCCGCCCTGGGGTCGGGCGGTGCGGGAAGCGTCAAGGTCGTAGACGGTGACCGGGATTCGGTGTTGCTGCAGGACTCGGGCGCAGGTCAGGCCGGACGGGCCGGCTCCGATGATGGCGATGCGGGGGCTGGTGGGCATGAGGTGCTCCTCTTGTGGACGTAGGGGTCGACCGGAGCTGGCGCTTGGGACAGCGACGCCGTGGTCACCGGCACGGGAAGTGAAACATGAGTGGTACCGATTCCGCAATCGCTAAAGTTTTTGTGTCATGCTTGATCTGTGGTAACTTCAGGTCATGGTCGCGACGACGAGGCCGACCGGGCTGCGAGAACGCAAGAAGGCGCGCACCCGCCAAGCGTTGACCGAGGCGGCGCTGCGGCTGTGCCTGCAGCGAGGCTTCGACGCGGTGACCGTGGCGGAGATCGCCGACGCCGCGGACGTGTCGGTGACCACGCTCTTCTCGTACTTCCCCAGCAAGGAAGCCCTGCTGTTCGACTTGGAGGAGCAGATCGACGCCGGGTTGACCGCGGCGGTACGGGACCGGGCAGCCGAGCAGGACCTGCTGGGCGCCATCCGCGCCTACCTGCTGACCCTGCCGCCCTGGGACCCCACCATGCGCACGCAGTACCAGCAGTTCAGCACGCTGGTGCAAAACACCCCGGCGCTGTCGTCGTACTGGCAGCAGATGTGGATGAGGCACGCCGACACCCTCGCCAAGGCCATCGCCGCCGAGCGAGGGCTCGCCGAACCCGACCTGCGAAGCCGGGCAATCGCCAAGTTCGTCGTGGTCGCCGCCATGCTCGCCGAGCGCGAACCCGACCCGCCAGACGCTCTCACCCACGCCTTCGCCCTGCTCCGCGTCGGCCTCGACACACACACCGCCTGAGCGCGGAGCGGCCAAACGTTGCCGTGTCCGCAGACACCCCAACGCAGGCTCACCGTGGCCCCAAGCAACAAGATCGCGGGAAACGCTGGGTCGCACTGTTCTCGGCACGTCCGGACGCTCCGCTTCGGAGGCCACCGTGGCTGCCTGTAACACGCGGTCGGCGGCAGATCCGCACAGCGCGCGGAGCCCGGCTACTTCCTGGGTGTATCTACGACCGCAGCCGGCCAGGCTGGGTCGAGGTGGTCGGCGGTTATCGCTTGTGCCGACGGGTAGTCCGAATCACCGCCACCGCGCGGGCCAAGACCGTCCACGGGCCGGACAGGTCGGTTGACGCCGGCCGCCAGTCGGCCATCGTTGGCCAGGTTCCGGTGATCGTGCGATGCGCCGTTCCGAGCAGGAACGCCACCACGAGCGTCGCTAGCGGGCGGACGGCTGGAATCAGCCATGCCAGCCACCACATCGAGTCGTTCATCGTCGCCTCCGCAAGGTCGCATTTGCATTCGTCGTGTCAGAACGAGTGTCACGGGCGGCGCGTGACCGGCGAACCGGCGTTGACGGGCTTGCGCCGTCCTGCACAAGGTTGAACGGCAGCCGCCCGATGCCCGGCCGACCGATGGTGATCATTTGATGTCGTTTGACAGACTTGAACATCGGGTGATGGGGAGGTCACCGATGGCACTGAAGCGGGAGCCGACCCCGGTCGGGCCGATCACCGAGCTGTTCGACCGGCTACACGAGCTGCATCTGCGTGCGGGTGAGCCTTCGCTGCGCGAGATTGAACGCGGGCTGGCGCCCACAGGCCCGACGTACGGGACCGTGCACAATGTCTTCAAGGGCCCGCGCGTCCCCAACTGGGACTATCTGAAACGGATCGTCACGCACCTGCGCGGCGACGTAGGCCTGTTCCACGCCCTGTGGGTGGCGGCCCGATCGACTGAGGACGGTCGCGCTACCTCCGTCGATGTCAGCTCGGCAGCGACGCCGACACGGACGTACGCCTTTGTGATGGTCACGCACCGGCTGCCGGTCGGCGAGCAGGTGCCCGAGACGGCGTGGCGGCGGACGTTGGGCGCGCACAACGCCTTAGGTGACCTGGTGGCCGAGCACGCCGGTGTGTGGATCGGCTACCTCGAACCCGCGGCCGGCCGAGGTAGGAGCCAGCCACCCGGCGCGGTGTTGCACGACGTGCCGATCCCGGAGAGCGAAGCCGACCTGCACCACGTCGGGTTCTGCAGCTCAACCATCTGGCCGCTCTACCACCATGCCGTCGAGCGACCCGAGTTCCGTCCGGAGTGGGAGCAGGTGAACCGCTCGGTCAACCGGCGTTTCGCCGACGAGGTCGTCCGGCTTGCAGCGCCCGGCGCCACGGTATGGATCCATGACTACCAGCTACAACTGGTGCCTGGCATGGTCCGGCTGGAGCGGCCCGATCTGAGGATCGGGTTCTTCCTCCACATCCCGCTGCCCGCTCCGGAGATATTCGCGCACCTGCCCTGCCGCGACGAGATACTCACCGGTCTCCTCGGGGCGGACCTGATCGGGTTCCAGCGGCCGGTCGCCATCGACAACTTCGTCCGGCTGGTGCGGCAGCGGCTCGACCTGCCCACCGACGGCAACGTCATCAGCGTCGACGGCCGCCGGATCGCGGTCGGCAGCTTTCCAATCTCCGTCGATGTCGGCAGTATCGAACGGATGGTCGGCTCGCCGCAGGTGCGTCGGCGCGCACGTGAGATCCGCGCCGAGTTCGGCAACCCCCGGACGCTCCTGCTCGGCCTGGAACGCTTGGACTACACCAAAGGCATCGAGCAACGCCTCGCCGCCTACGCGGAGCTCCTCAGCAGCGGCGAGGTTTCGGCGCAGGACGCCGTCTTCCTCCAGGTCGGCACGCCGAGCCGAGAACAGGTCCGCACATACGCCGACCTTCGCGGTCGGGTCGACAAGCTTGCCGGTCGGCTCAACTCACAACACCGCCGGATCGGCGGACCGGCCGTGCACTACATCTACGACACACCGGACCAGCAGGAGATCCTCGCCCTATACGCCGCCGCTGACGTCATGTTGGTGACACCGTTGTCGGACGGAATGAACCTCGTGGCGAAGGAGTACGTGGCCAGCCGGATCGGCAATCGGGGTGTCCTGGTGCTCAGCGAGTTCGCCGGCGCGGCGGCAGAACTCACCGACGCAATCCTGGTCAACCCGAACGACATCGTCGGCATGAAGCGGGCCATCCTGCAGGCGATCAGGATGGAACCGGCCGACCAGGAACGCCGGATGGACGCCATGCGGGCGCACATCCGCCACCACGACATCCGAGCGTGGGCCTCATCGTTCGTACAGCGGCTCCATCGGCCCGGCCTGACAGGGCCGGCATCGGCAAGGCGGCCGGCCGCCGCAAGCTGAAGACCATCGACCTAACGAAGAACCGTTACACCGTTATGCCGATAGCCCCGCCGGGCAAGATCGGGTGCACGGACATCGGCAGATCCGGATACTCCGCAGTGGTGGCCGGCACGATCGGCATCACAGCGCGTGACGGTGTCCGCTCAGCGGTCACTCTGTGCGGCTGACGGTGGTGTCCATTCACCCAGGGACGGCGCTCGGCTGCGGCATCAACCAGGCGCGCGGGCGGTTCGCCCACGTTCCCGGGCGGTTCCGTCAGCCGCCCGTGCCCGAGGGTGACTCGGCCCGGGTGTGGCAGCCGAAGGGGGAAGTCAGATGCCGAGCGTCGTCACCGGTGCCCGAGCCGGTCACCGGCCGGGCCGGGGTGCGCGGCTCGGGTCAGCAGGTCGACCGGCGCGTCGCATTGGCAGCGGAGATCCACGCAAGTGTCCGAAGTGGACGGTGGTCGACGGTCCGTCGACGGGCACCCCGACCATGATCCAGACTGGGCAGCGCGCAGAACCACTGGTCAGCACAGCCCGGTACGGACCCCCGCCCAGACAGCACGGTGACAACGGAGCACCCTCGGAGCACCGCGCTTCCCATATGTGGAAGATCGCGGCACATCCTGGGAGACGATCAAGGCCGTAGCCGGCGTTTCCGCTGGTCACGGCCTTGATCGTGCTGCGCGCCCGAAGGGACTCGAACCCCTAACCTTCTGATCCGTAGTCAGATGCTCTATCCGTTGAGCTACGGGCGCAACGCTGGACCAGTCTACACACTGGTCTTCGCGCGGAGGCTCCGGGATTCGAACCCGGGAGGGGCTTTAGGACCCCAACCGCATTAGCAGTGCGGCGCCATAGACCGGACTAGGCGAAGCCTCCTGGGTGGCCGTACAGACCACCGCCGGTCGAGGATACAGGGCACGAGCGGGTACGGGCAAAGCGACTATCGCGTACCGTACCGCGTGTTGCGCGCGGCCGTGACCAGGGACAACCCGATCCATGGCCGGTCAATATCGGCGATTGTCACGGTTGGCGGCTACGCTCAGGCCGCATGGAGGACGACGCGACGCGCAAGCGGAGCGCCGGTACGGGTCCGGCCCGACCGGGCCGGCCGACGGCGAAGCCGCCGGCTGCGCTGTTCGTGGAGCCGACGATCCCGGCCGCACGCGAGCCGGAGCCGCCCGCACCACCCACGCCGGCCGCACCACCCACGCCGGCCGTACCGGCGGCGCCGAGAGAGGCGGCCGACCCGGCGCCGGCCACCAAGAAGACCGCCCCGATCGCGAAGAAGGCGGCGCCCGCGAAGAAGGCGGCGCCCGCGAAGAAGGCGGCGCCCGCGAAGAAACCCGCCCCGGCCGCCGAGCAGAAGGCCGCGCCAACCACGAAAGCCGCGCCGGCCAGGCAGGCGGTGCCTGCGAAGGAGGCCGCGACCAAGCCGGTGGCCAAGGTCACCCGGGCGAAGAAGGCCGCGCCGGCCAAGAAGATCGTGTCAGCGGTACCGGTACCACCCACCGAGCCCGTCGAGCCCCCGCCCGTACCGGAGCCGTGGTGGAGCCGGTCTCCGGGGTACGCCCCCGAACAGCTCGCCCGGGCAGCCGTCGAGCGGTACGGCGACTCCGCGCACCGCTACACCCGCTGGCTCACTGGCCGGTACCCGTACGCGACCCCGGACGGGCTCGCCCGGGTCGTGACCGGGCGCTTCGCCCGTCAGGCCCGGTACGCCGTACTCGCCGGGCCAGCCGGGGCCGCCGCGGTGGTGGCGGTGCAGGCCCAGCTCGTACTCCATGTGGCAGCCGCCTACGGCCGCGACCCCCGCGACCCACAGCGGGCCGAGGAGCTGCTCACGCTCCTGGGTCCGCACGTGTGGGCGCCGCCCACGGCCGCCCGCGCGGTCGGGCGGCTCGCCGGCCGGCTGCTGCCCGGGGCCGGGCTGCTGATCGGCGCGCTGGTCGACGCCGACGGGATCGACCGCACCGCCCGCCGCGCGGTCAGCTACTACCGGCATCGTGGGCCGGCACTTGGGCCGGACCAGCAAGGCGGCGCTCAGTAGACAGCACGGTGCCCCGGCCGCTGTGGGAAGGCGGCCGGGGCACCGGCGTCGGCGTTACGGCGTAACCGAGACGGTCGTGCTGCCCAGCGCGGCGGTGCCGTCGCTGAACTCGACGACGCCCAGGTACCGGCTGCCGGCCGCCAGACCGGACCAGCCGGCCGTGACGGTGGCCGCCCCACCGATGGTCACCGACTGGGACGCCGGCGTCGCGGTGAAGTTTCCGGCGCTGCCCGTGCCGACGGTCCAGCTGTGCAGCTTGACCGCGAGCGGGTCGGCGCTGGGGTTGGCGAACAGGTCGACGAAGACGGCGTACTTGCCGGGATCGGTGAGGGTCACCGTCTCGTCGGACGTACCGCCGCCGCTCTGGCCGACCTGTGCGATGAGGTTGCCGTCGGCGTCCTCGGCGTAGACGTAGAGGTCGATGTCGGTGCCGGCGGCGTAATCGGAGGCGAAGGTGGAGAACCTCGCCACCCTGCTACCGTCCGGCACGGTGATCTCCACCAGCCCGGTCCGGCCGCTGGGCGCCGGGTTGTTCGGGTCGAAGCCCCGCGACGGGTTGGCGGTCAGCGACAGCGGGTTGACGGTGTCGGCCACCAGGCCGGAGGCGGCGGCCTTGAGCGTGCCGCTGTAGCCGGTCTTCACGGCGATCGGGGTGCTGCCGCTGGCGCCGGTACCCGAGGCGGTCGCCGGGATCGACGCCGCCACCGACCGGACCGCGAGCGGGCTGGTGACCACGTGCCCGTCGAAGTCCTTCCAGGTCAGCGAGCCGAACCCGTACGCGCCGAAGGCCGCCGTGGTACGGGTGACGGTGACCGTGAAGCTCGCCGTACCGCCGGGCTTGAGCAGCAGTACCGGCGGGTTCACCTGCACCTTGTACCCGGCCGGCGCCTTCACCTGCGAGACGTAGAACGCCCACTCGTGCGAGGTGTTGGTGACCGTACGGGTGACGGTGTCCTTGCCGGCCAGCGCCCCGAACGCGATCGACGGGTAGTTGAGCTGGTTCGGCGCGATGGCACCGGTCAGCGTGCAGACGTCCGTACCGTCGCCGAGCGCGAGGTGTACCCCGATGCCGCAGGAGTACTTCAGCCAGTCGGTCGGCGTGGAGTCGTAGACCAGGCCCGGGCGGAACGCCTTGGCCGGGTCGACCTCGCCGGCTCCGAAGTCCAGCGGGGTACCCGCCGATGTGCCGGCCAGGATCGGCTTGCCCTGGTTGTCCGTGGTGACCGCGGTCGTCATGATGGCGGACTTGACCCACATCGGCGACCAGTCGGGGTGCTTGCTCATCAGCAGCGCGGCGATGCCGGCGATGTGCGGCGCCGCCTGGGACGTACCCGACTCGATATCGAAGAGGTTGCCGGCGTGGCCGCCCGGCGCGACCGCCGCGATGACGTCGTTGCCCGGCGCCAGGATGTCCGGCTTGAGCAGGTCACCGTTGCTGGACTTGGACGGGCCGCGGCTGGAGAAGTCAGCCATCGCGGGCGCCTCCACCGTCACCGCGGTACCGGCCGAGAGCGCCGCGGTCGGGCTGGCCGTACCGGCGATGTACGCCTTGATGGCCGTACCGGCCGCGGTGTCGACGTGGACCGACGGCACGAAGTGGAAGTCCGCGTTGAGCGTGTTCGGGGTGGGGTTCCACTGGATCATGCCGACGCCGCCGGCCTGCTTGACCGCCTGGCTCTTGTCGATACGGTTGACCCCTCCGCGCTGGCACAGCACGACCTTCCCGGTCACCTTCGCCGGGTCGAGCGCGCCGATGGTGCAGACCGTGGCCTGGGCCGGGGTGGCCGTGGCGGCCGCGGCGGTGGCCGCGTCGACCAGCGGGGCGCTCGGTACCGCCGGCCCGACGCCCACTCCGGTGTAGGTCGCACCGTTGCCGAGCGTCACGGTCTTCTGGTAATTCCGGTCGTGCGTACCGGCCGCGACCGTGGTCTCCCACGGCATCGCGTTGTCCACAGTGGACGGTGCCGGCCCGGCGTTACCGGCGGCCGCGGCGATGAACACGCCCGCGGCGGCGGCCTCGAGGAACGACAGCTCCTCCGGCCCGAACGAGTCGACGTCGTCGCCGACCGAGTAGTTGATCACGTCCACGCCGTCGGCCACGGCCGCGTCGATCGCCGCCACGATGTCCGCCGAGCTGCCGTGCGCGCGACCGTCGGTGCCGCGGTAGAGCACCTTGTACGCGGCGAGCCGGGCACCGGGGGCCATGCCCTCCAGGTCACCGACGTTCGTCCCGTTGATGGTCGCGTTGTCCACGTGGTTGCCGGCCGCCGTGCTCGCCGTGTGCGAGCCGTGCCCGTCGAAGTCGCGGGGCGAGTGGAACTCGCCGGGGAACCCGTCGGCGAGCCCGGCCGCGTTGAACCAGCGGGCACCCAGCACCTTGTTGTTGCAGGTGACCCGGTTGGCCGGGTTGGTGTCCGTACCGGCGTCGCAGACCCCGTGCCACTTGGCCGCGATGGCCGCGTCGTCCTTGCGGGGCGAGGGCAGCGCGGCGAAGCTCGGGCTCTGCGGCCAGAAGCCGGTATCGATGACGCCGACGATGGCGCCGTCACCCGCGTCCTTGTCCCCGCCGAACTGCTTCTTCCACACCCCCGCCGGTCCGGTCAGCCCGAGGAACTCCGGAGTCACCGGCGTCTTCACGGTGACCATCCGGCTCTTGTAGACGTTCAGCACGCCCGAGGTGTGCTGCATCTTCGCGGCCTGGGCGGCGGTCAGCTGTACCGCCACGCCGTTGAACGTGGTGCTGTACTGGTACACGGCCTTCTTCGTATCCACCCCCGCACTGCGCAGGACGTCGCCCTGCTTGGCCTTGAGGTGGTTCCCGTACTGCTGGGCGGGGGCCGAGTGGGCATCGAGCTTCCGCCCGTCCTGCGGCTTCGTCGGCGCGTACCCGGCGACCCCGCCGGCGTACGAGGCGAGTGGAGCTCCCGCGACCTGGACGATGTAGAGCGCGGTGGCCGGGGAGCCGGCCGTCTGGGCCTCGGCTCCGCCCGTGGTCACCAGCGCTGATGCGACGATCGTCGCGCCGGCGAGCGCGATGACCGCCGGACGCCTGAACCGGGCTGGTCCAAAATGCAACACTGGCTCTGCGACCTCCGTGCCTGGCGTGGACAGGGATGTGCCCACGATCTACGGCAGACTATGGCCTTACCCCACGCTCGGGAAGCGCCTCCGCCGGAAATGAGCGGCCTCGGATCTGATTTGCCCCGGTCAAAGGGTGAGGTCGAGGGTCAGCCCAGGAAAGCGAGGTGCTTGGCCAGCAATGCGTATCCGACGAACGACACGGTGTCGAGAATGGTGTGCGCGATTACCAAGGGCCCGACGCGCCGGTACCGGACAAAGAACAGCGCGAACACCACACCCATCACCGCATTGCCGAGGAAACCACCGAAGCCCTGATAGAGGTGGTACGAGCCGCGCAGCACCGCGCTCGTCGCCACCACCACCGGTAGCTCCCAACCGAGCTGGCGCAGCCGGGTCACCAGGTAGCCCACCACGACCACCTCTTCGAGCACCGCGTTCTGCGCGGCCGACAGCAGCAGCACCGGGATCGCCCACCAGACCTTCGGCAGCGCCGCCGGCACCACGGTCGCGTTGATGCCCAGCCGGTGCGCCGCGACGTACAGGCCGAGGCCGGGCAGGCCGATGAGCGCGGCGAGCACCGCGCCGGTACCGAGGTCGAAGCCGGGCCGGGGGGCGAGGCCGAGCACGCCGGACGCCCCGTCGTGGTCCCGGGCCATCAGGTGTATCGCGAGCAGCGCCGGTACCACCCCGAAGCCGATACTCACCAGCTGGAAGGCGAGGTCCAGCCAGGGGCGACCAGGCGCCTGGGAGGCGTTGAGCGTGGCGGTCTGCTGGGCGAGCGCCTTGGTGGCGGTCAGCCGGCCCACGATGTCGACGAGCGCGTAGACCGCGCTGTAGCCGAGCGAGACCCCGAGGACGAGCAGCACCTCATTCCGTACGGTCCGCCGCGCCAACGCTTCCACCCCGGCACGGTACCGTCCCGGGCGTGCTCAGTACCGCCACGGGCTGCCAACGTCCCGGTACTCCTCAACGGGCACGAGGGTCGTACCGGGAGCCATCCGGTCGGCGTACAGCCGTCCTTCGAGGTGGTCGATCTCGTGCCCGACCAGCCGCGCCATCGCCTGCTCGAAGGCCGTGATGGTACGGCTGCCCTGGTAGGACTCGTGCTCGACGAGCAACCGCAGCGGTCGGGCGACCAGGCCCCGTACGTCGAAGAACGACAGGCAGCCCTCGTACTGCTCGTCGGTCTCCGTCGACGCCCCGACCACCCTCGGGTTCAGCAGGACGATCGGCTCGGGGTCGTCGTCCGGTGGCCGTACCACCGCGACGGCCCAGCCCAGGCCGAGCTGTGGCGCGGCCAGGCCCATGCCCTTGCCGAACGTGTGCAGCTCCTCGACCCGGTCAAGAGCGCCCAGCAGCCGGCCCACGACCTCGCGCGCCCGCGCCTCCTGGGCGGGCAGGTCGAAAGGGCGGGCGACCTGGCGCAGCCGGTCGTCGCCGCGCTGCACGATGCCGGCAGCGGCCATCCGCTCGCTGGCCCGGCGCACCCAGCTCTCCGAGCTGTCCGGCAGGCGCTGGGTCGGCACCCGGCCGCGGAACCGCCACTCCAGCCGGTACCGGGTGTGCATCGGCGGGTGGTCGGTGGACCAGACGAACACCGCGCGGTCGCCCACGTCGGTGCGCTCTACGGGGGTACGCAGCGCGGTCTCCGACGTCAGCGAGGTCTGCACGCCCCAGACGGTGGGCGCGAACCGGGCCGGGAAGTCCAGCTCGACGGTGAGCCGCCGGGTCGGCAGCCGGATCGCCCGCTGGAAGTACTGCCCCCACTTCTCCTCGATCACCTGGTACGAGTACGCGATCGACGCGCGCTGGCCGTGGTAGAGCGGGAAGCGCGACTGCTCGTTCTCGAACAGCAGCCACACCTCCTTGAAGGAGTCCCGGTCGTACAGCGGCCGCAGCCCCATGCGCTCGCCCGGCCCGTCGCCGAAGGTGGCGCTCAGGTGCAGCTCCTCCCAGCTCAGCGGGTGCTCCCGGTAGTACCGGTTGGAGCGCTCAGGATCTCCCGGGTGCCGGTCGACGGATATCCGTACGGGGTACCGGGTCACCGGTTCGGGACCCGCGTTGTAGAGCGAGCGGCGTACCGTGCAGTGGTACACCCCGTCCACATAGGACAGTGTGGAGGTCTCCTGCTCGACGACCAGCCCGGTGCCCGGCGGCAGCCACTGCTCGGGGACGACCGGTCCCGGCCCGGCGCCGGTACGCGGTGCCCGGCGCAGCTCGTCGTACTCCGTGTAGCGCAGCCAGATCTCGCCCTCGGCCTGGAGTACCGCCTCGGCGCGCCGGGCGAAGTCCTCGGTGGGCCGGTGCCGGCGCCCCTCCACGTGGCTCACGTACGAAGGGTCGAACCCCATCTCGGCGGCGAGCTGCTTCTTGGACAGCCCACGCTCGATACGCCACCGGGCCAGCTCGGCCGCGAACGCCTCCGCTGCCCGATCCTGTGGCGAGGTGGTCATCAGATCACCTCAATGGGCCGGGATTCCAGTCTCATCCACGGTCACCCATTCAACCCAGGAGTGTCAGTTAGCTGACAGTTACCGTATGGTTTCACCCTGCTTCGCCTATGCAGGTACGACATGTCGAGATCAACGATACTCGACCACGCACTGTCATCGCCGCCCCCGTTTTCTTCGGCAAGAGGACGGGAACCAGTTACCCGAAGTGATCTGGGTCGCTTGGTTAGCCTTGCCTTAGTCAGCTATGGTGATCCGGGTTGCCCGGGCCGGGAGAGGACCGGGGTGGGGGAGAGGGGAAGTGCGTACGTGACCGCGCTGCTGCACGCCCCCGTCGAGCTCGCGCCGATCATCGCCACCCTGGACACCGTCCGGGCGCTGCGCGGGAAGGCGCCGGTACACGGGCTGGCCCCGGGGTTGCTCGTCGACGACCCGGCCGGCTGGGTACCGGCGACCAGCTTCGCCGACGGCTCCGCCCTGCCGGCCCTGCTCGACGCCGCCCGGGAGCGCTGGGCCGCCAGCCCGCACGCCGCGGCCGCGCTCGCCTGGAAGTCGTACGCCTACTGGCTGTCCCTGCCGGCCGTGGTCGGATATGCGGCCGCCGGCCGGGTGCCGGACATGTCGGCGGGCAACGTGCTGGTCCGGCTGCACGGGGCACCGCCGTTCCTGGAGGTCGGGCTGCGCCGGCCGGCCGTCGCGGTCGCGCCGGACGACCCGCTGGCCCTGACCAGAAACGTCCTGACCGGAAACGTCCGGGTCGTGGCTGACCTGCCCGGATATCTGCGCCAGACCCTGGTCGACGAGCACCTGGACCCGGTCCTGGCAGGGCTGCGCGAGCTGGTGCACGTGGGTCGCCGTACCCTCCTCGGGTCCTTGGCCTCGGGCGTCGCCTACGCCCTGGTCCGCTCCAGCGATGCGCTGCCCGGACCGGTCGCCCCTACGGCGCGTACCTTGCTCAGCGCGCTGGGCGTCGAGGACCTGGTGGAGATCACCCCGCAGCTGGGCGTGCGGCGCCACACCTGCTGCCTGGCCTTCACGCTGCCGCAGCCGAAGGTCTGCTCCAGCTGCTGCCTGCCGTCAGGCCAGTAGCGGGCGGACGTCCCAGAGCCAGACGTCGGCGATCCGCCGGCCGGGGCCGAGGAGGGCGGTGAGGGTGGCCCGCAGGTCGTCCAGGTGCGGCGCGGCGGGGGCGAGCACGACCAGAGCCGCTTTCCAGGTACGGATATCCGAGCGCGCCTGTTGGATGTCCGCCGGCCCGATCGCGGGTACCCCGCCTTGGTACGCCACCTCGTTGAGGAGCACCGCGGTCGGCGGCTTGGCCGGCCCGTAGTCGCCGTTGCCGTTCACGTCGGGTCCCAGGAAGTACCCGCCGGTCATCCGGTAGCTCAGGCCGGTCGCGGTGTCCCAGCGCATCGCGGTGATCCCGCCGTACCAGACGCTGGTGTCGGCCGACACGATGGACTGGTCGCCGTGCACGTACGGGCGCCACGCGCCGCTCGTGAAGAACTCGGGCACCGCCGGCCGTTCCTGCACCGGGATCGGAAGGGGCACGAGCGGCAGCAGCGCGACGGCCAGCCCGGCGAGCCACAGCCCCGCGTACCGGTGCCGCAGGACGGCCTGCACCGCGAACGCCAGCAGCAGCGCGATCACCGGGACCAGGACCAGCCCGAGCCGGATCGGCACCACGCTGTCGAACAGCGGCAGGTTGTTGAGCAGCCCCCACGGCGTGTGGTGCAGCAGCACGTGGCTGTGCCAGCTGACCACCTCGCCCAACGACAGGCCGGCGAAGACCAGCCCGACCACGGCCAGCGCCCGTACGGCCACCCGGCGCCACAGCGCGGCCACGATGACCACCAGCGCGACCAGCAGCGGGAAGCCGAAGAAGGTGTTCTCCTCGGGCTGCGGGGATACCGTGCCGGAGCCGTGCGCCAGGGACAGCTTCGGGAACGCCGGATAGCTCGCGAGGTCCGCGCCGTACCCGAGGACGAACCGGGGCAGCCCGTGATAGTGCTGGGGACCGAAGAACTGGAACCACAGGGGGTACGCCAGCAGCGCACCCCCGACCAGCGCCGCCACCCCGAGGCCGGTGAGGAACGGGCGGACCCGCTCGCGTACCTCGTCCCGGCGCTGCACCGCGTACGCCGCGACGAACAGCCCGGCCGCGAGCGCGCCGAGGAACAGCAGCTCCTCGTTGATGAACGCCTGCCAGGTGACCAGCAGCCCGAGCACCACCCCGCCCCGGACCGTACGGACCGTCAGCGCGCGCCAGATGATCAGCGGCAGCAGGAACTGGGCGACCAGGTTCGGGTGCGCGTTGGCGTGGTTGACCAGCCCCGGCGCGAAGCCGGCGAACCCGCCCCCGACCGCCGCCGCCAGCCGGTGGCCGACCAGGTGCCGGTGGAGCACGACGTACCAGGCCGTGGCGGTGGCGGCGAGCCCGAGCGTGAGCAGCAGGGCAAACGACACGGACGGCCCGAACAGCAGCGTCACCGGTACGAGCGGCACGGTCAGCCCGAGCAGCCCGGTGTTGGCCATCATGTTCACCCCGTACGGGGCGTTGACCTGCGGGGTGAGGAACGGGTGCTCGCCATGCGTGAAGATCCGTACGGCGTGGCGCAGGGCCATCTCGAAGAACGCCGGGTCGGCCGTGTTGGTCACCGGGTCGACGTGGCCGGGGCTGGCCCACAGGTTACGGAGCACCCAGCCGGCCAGCAGGAGGTACACCGCGACCACGGCGAGGTCGAGCTGGCAGCCCGGCCATCTGCCGACCCGCCACAGACGCACCGCCGGGGGGTGCGGCTCGGCGGCTTCGGCGTCGGTCTCCACAGCTTGCGACATCGTTCGGGAGCTTAGCCGACCTCGATTGGGGTACGGGCCGGCCGGCGGCCCGCTGAGGTGGGGCGGAAGATGACGACGGCGTAAAGTGCGGGCAGACGCCCGAAATCACGGTTGGCGGAGGAGCACCTACCAATGGCGGAGATCAAGGGAGATCAGCACCTTCAGTCGGAGGTACTGGAGGGGCTCGCGATCGCCGTGAACCACCGCCGCTGGTTCGTCGAGCTGGCGCTGCCCTACCTCGGTGAGGACCCGATCGAGATCGGTAGCGGGCTCGGCGACTATGCCCTGGACTGGGCACCGCACTTCGAGCGGTTCACCGCCACCGAGGCCGACCACGACCGGCTGCTGCGGCTCAAGGAGCGGCTGCACGGCGTACCCAACGTCGAGGTACGCCAGCTCCTCCTGCCCGCCGAGGAGGTGGGCAGCTACAGCGGGGCGGTCTCCTACAACGTGCTGGAGCACATCGAGGACCATGTCGGCGCCCTGCGCAGCATGCGCGGGTTGGTCCGGCCGGGCGGGGCGATCGTCCTGATCGTGCCCGCTTTCCCGTTCGCGATGAGCCCGGTGGACATCGCGACCGGGCACGTCCGCCGGTACACGAAACGGACCATGGCGGCGGCGCTCACCGGGGCCGGGCTGACCATCGAGCAGCTGCGGTACGCCAACGCGCTCGGCCTGATCGGCTACTTCCTGGCGACCACGGTGTTCCGGATGACGCCGTCCGAGGGCCCGATGGTCAAGTTCTACGACCGGTTCGTGCTCCCCGTCACCCGGGCCGCGGAGCAGCTGGCCCGGCCGCCGTTCGGCCAGTCCGTCTTCGCGGTCGCCCGGGTGCCGGCCCAGTAGCGTCGCCCGGGTGCCGGCCCAGTAGCCGAGCCACGCCGGCTGTGCTCGCCTCGCTCGTCGTAGCGGCTGCGGCGGTGCTCAGCCGACCACGGGGCGAACGTCCCAGAGCCAGAGGCCGTCGACCCAGCGTGGGCTGAACCCGAGCAGCTGGGTCATGACCGTACGGAGTTTCGCCTCGTTCGCCCGCCGTGGCCCCAGGACCACGATCGAGGCTTTCCAGAACCGGAGGTCGGCCAGCGTGTTGGCGCGGTCGGCATCGGTGATCGTCCGGGTCGTGCCGTACTTGGCGACGTCGTCGAGGATCGCCCGGGTCGGCCGTACCTGCGCCCCGAACATGCCCCGGCCGGCGCTGTCGGGCCCGAGGAAGTACCCGCCGGCGAGGTTGAACTCCAGGTGCTGGCCGGTCGACCAGCGCATCCCCTCCATCGCCTCGGCGAGCGAGGTCAGCGGCACGGTCACCACCGTACGGCCCGGCGGCACGTACCGGCGCCACTCGCCACTCGTGAAGAAGACCGGGGTGGGTGCCCGGAACGTGATCTGGATCGGGCTCGGCGCGATCGGGAACAGCGCGGCCACCACCAGCCCGCCGGCGACCAGCCGGCCCCGGATGGTCTGCTCCCGGTCGGCGCCCCTCCGCCCGACCACCATCTCCTCGAACCACAGCGCCAGCAGCAGCCCGATCGGCGGTACCAACCCGAGCACGAAGCGGGTGGCGATCACCGAGTCGAAGATCGGGACGCCGCGCAGCGGCGCCAGCGGCCCGGGGATCCGGCTGTGCAGGCCGTGGAACTGGATCAGCGGGCCGAGGGACAGGATGGCGAGCACGACGCCGGTGAACACCGCGGCCCGTACCACCACCCGCTTGCGGAACACGAAGAACAGCACGATGCACAGGACGACGAGCGGCCAGCCGAAGAACGAGTTCTGCTCGGACGGGTTCTCGCTCAGCCGGGCGGCGGGGCCCGGGTAGCCGGCGAACGTCGACCTGGAGAAGCTGACGAACGATATGAGGTCGGTCCCGTAGTGGTCGGCGCCGGGGAACGACAGACCCCGGTAATGCAACGGGCCGAAGAACTGGTAGTACAACGGGTAGGCCAGGAAGGCGCTGGCCACCAGGCTGGCGAGCCCGAGGGCGGGCAGGAAGGTGGGCAGTGCGGCGCGGGCCTCCGACCGGTGGTGCCAGGCCCAGACCCCGAGGAACAGCGCGCAGGCCAGAGCCACCACGAAGAGGACCTCCTCGTTGATGAACGCCTGGTACGTGACGAGCAGGCCGAGCAGCAGCCCGTTGCGCAGCACCTTGCCGGGCGTACGGAGCTGGATCACCCGCCAGATGATCACCGGTACCAGGACCTGGAAGCTGATGTTCGGGTGCCCGTTGGCCTGGGAGATCATCCCCGGCGCGAAGCCGCAGAAGCCCGCGCCCACGAAGGCGGCGAAGCGCGAGGTCACCACGTGCCGCGAGAACAGCCAGTACCAGGCGGCGGCCGTGCCGAACAGGCTGAGCGTGACCATGATCGTAAATGACACGGTCGGCCCGAGGAGCATCGTCACCGGTACGAGCGGCAGGTGCAGCCCGAAGGTGACCGTGTTGCCCATCAGGTTCACGCCCTTCGGGGCGTTCAGGGTCGGCGTGAAGAACGGGTCGTCCCCCAGCGTGACGACGCGTACGGCATGCCAGAGGAAGAACTCGAACTGGGTCTGGTCCGTCCCGTTGGTCTGCAGGATGTACGAGTGCAGGTGGCGCCACATCCGCTCGGTGACGTACCCGGCCAGGGCCAGGTACCCGACGAGGGCGGCGAGGTCGGCCCGTACCTCCGGGCGGCGCCACCAGCGCGGGCGCGGCGCCTCCCGCGCCCCCGGCTCGGTCGCGCCGCCCGGCTCGGTCGCACCGCCCGGCTCGGTCACCGGCTGCCCGGCCGGCTGCTCCTCGGCCGGCTGGTTCGGCAGGTCAACGGGTGGCATGGGCACCAATGTCCCGGTCGAGGTCTCATCCGCCACGACTCCCCGGTTCGCCAGCTTCGGGTCGCTCATCGAGTGGGTCCGTCCACCAGGGGCCGGACATCCCAGACCCAGACCCCGTCGACGAAACGCGGCGTGATCCCGACCAGGTCGGTGACCGCCAGCCAGAGCTGCTGGTGGCGCGCTTCCTTCGGGTCCAGCACCACGATGGCCGCACGCCAGTGCCGCAGGTCCGCACGCGCGTCCTCCCGGTCCTGGTTGGTGATCTCCGGCAGCTTGCCGGTGGTGGCGATCTTGAAGATCAGGTCGTCGGTCTTCGCGCTTGGCGCGCCGAACTTGCCCACGCCGTGCTCGTCGGGGCCGAGGAAGTAGCCGCGCGGGATCGCGTACTCCTGCATGGCCACCACGTTCCACAGCACGGCCTTGAGCCCGACCGTGTTGCTCGGCAGCGGGACGGTGACCAACGAGTGCCGCGAGTCGACGTACCTCTTCCAGGTGCCCTGGCTGATGAAGGCTGGGACGTCCGGCGCGGAGATCGCGGGCAGGGGCTTCGGGATGATCGGTACCAGCGCGACGGCTACCGCGATCGCCCACATCGACCGGAAGCGCAGCGGCGAGCCGCGCAGCTCCAGCCTCGGCAGCGTGTCGCAGGCCACCGCGAGCAGGACGGCGACGCAGGCGATCACCACGTACACCAGGCGGGACGGGTACATGAACCGGATCAGCGGGACGTTCTCCAGCAACTGCCACGGGCCGGGTACCGGCCGCTCCCTGCCGTTGAAGCGCAGGTACGGCCCGAGCGCGAGCACCGCGAAGACGGTACCCACGATGACCGCGATCCGGGCCGGGCGGCTGCGCTTCCACAGCAGAGACACCATGATGAGGATCAGGACCACCAGCGGTGCCCCGAACCAGCTGTTCTGCTCGGTACGCCCGATCGTCTGCTCGACCGCGAAGTTGCCGGCCAGCGTGTCCCGGGGGAACGTGAAGTACGCGGTCACGTCCTCACCCCAGTTGGTGAACACGTTCGGGATGCCGTGGTAGTGCTGCGGGCCGGCGAACTGGAACCAGATCGGGTAGGCCAGCAACGGCAGCGCGATGCCGACCGACAGCAGCGCGCCGAGGAGGAACGGCCGGGCCGCCTGCCGGGCCGCCGCCGGACGCATGGCCGTGTAGCACAGGACCATCGCGGCGGACCCGCCCGCGGCCAGCATCAGCAGTTCCTCGTTGATGAAGAGCTGCCAGCAGACCAGCAGGGCGAGGATGACCGCGTTGCGGATCACGCCGCCGGGTGCGCCCAGCTTCGCCACCCGCAGCACGATCAGCGGCAGGAGGAAGTTGGACACGAAGTTCGGCTGCCCGTTGGCGTGGTGGACGATGCCGGGCGCGAAGCCGAAGAAGCCGGCCCCGACCGCCGCGGCCAGGCGCGACCGGACCAGGTGGCGGGAGAAGACGTAGTAGCAGCTCAGCGCGGACAGCGCGAGCGCCAGCGTGACCCACACGTCGTACGAGACCTGCGGGCCGAACAGCAGCGTGACCGGGGCGAGCGGGAGCCCTACGCCGAGCACCGAGGTGTTCGCGATCATATTCACGCCGTACGGCACGTTGAGCTGGTCGGAGAGGAACGGGTTGTGCAGGTGGACCAGGCTGTACGCGGAGTGGGTCAGCCACCACTCGAACTGGATGTGGTCGTTGGGCAGGTGCCCGGAGATCCGGTGGTACGGGTCCTTCCAGAGCCGGACGGCCGTCCACAGAGCCAGGAGCAGGTACGCACCGAACGCGCCCAGGTCAGGCAGCCTCCGCTGCAGCCGGGGCGGGAGCCGGTCGTACCGCCGCTTCGCCCAGTGCTGGAGCCGTCTCCCGAGGCGCTCCGTGAGCCCGGGGCGCGACGCGCCGTCCGTCGCCGGCCCGGCAGGCTCGGGCGCCGCGGTCCTCGGCGCGGGGTCCGGACCATCGGCCCCGACCTCGCGTACGGGCAGGCTCATGGCACGACCTCCCCCCGGGTGCTGCGTCCGGCGGTCCGCCTGGCCTTGCACAGACGGTAGCGACCGAGCCGGGGAGTGTTACCCGACACGACGGCAAATCACCCGAATGTCGACTACGAAGCGAGACACGAAGGTCCCGTACCCCCGCACCGCCGATCCATGGGTGGGAGGGCGGCGCCGCTACCGATTTCGCTCCGCGGGGCTTACGAGTAGCCGACGATGGGGCGGACGTCCCACACCCACACCCCGTCGATCAGCCGCGGGTAGCTGCCCAGCAGTTGGCTGACCACCAGTCGCAGCTGCGGCGCCCACTTCTTCGTCGGGTCCAGTACCACGATCGCCGCCCTCCAGAACCGCAGGTCCCGCACGGCGTCCGCCTGGTTGGCGGCGGTGATGTCGGGGATCTTGCCCTTCTTGGTGTTGACGTGGTCGAGGATGGTCGATGTCGGCCGCGCGGGCGCCCCGAAGATGATCGCGCCGTGCTCGTCGGGACCGAGGAAGTAACCGCCCGCCAGGGTGAGCTCCAGGTGCTCGGCGGTCGCCCAGCGCATCCCCTCCATCGCGTCAGAGAGCGACGTCACCGGTACGGTCACCACGGTACGGCCCGCCGGCACGAACTGGCGCCACTCCCCGCTCGCGAAGAACACCGGCGTCGGGTTCGGCGTGGCGACCGGCAGTGGCTGTGGCGCGAGCGAGACCAGCGCGAGGGCGACCAGGCCCACCGCCACCAGCCGGCCCCGGAACACCTGTTCCCGGCTGCCCCGCAGGTTGGTGAGCGCGTTGTCCAGCCAGAGCGCGAGCAGGACCGCGATGGCCGGGATGGCGACCAGCACCAGCCGCGTGGTGATGACCGAGGCGAACACCGGAACGTGCGATAAGGGCAGGTACGGCCCGGGGATGTCGGTGTGCTCGCCGCTGATCGACAGCCGGGCGCCGATCGACAGTACGGCGAACACCAGCCCGACCGCACCGGCGGCCCGCGCCACCACGTGCTTGCGGAACATGACGGCCAGCATCGCGACGAGCACGACGAGCGGCCAGCCGAAGAAGGCGTTCTCCTCGGACGGGTTCGGCGCCAGCCGGATCCCGTTGACCGGGAACCCGGCGAGGGACTGCCGGGAGAAGCTGAAGAACGAGGCCGGGTCCGTACCGTAGTTGGCCGCGACCCGCAACATTCCCTCGTAGTGCTGCGGCCCGAAGAACTGCACGTAAAGCGGGTAGGCGAGCAGGACGAGCGAGACCAGGGTGGCCACCCCGAGACCGCGCACGAACACGGGCAGTTCCTGGCGTGCCCGCTGCCTGTGGTGCAGTGCCCACACCACGACGAACAGGCCGATGGCCAGCGCGGCGAAGAAGAGCACCTCCTCGTTGATGAACGCCTGGTACGTGACGAGCAGGCCGAGGACCAACCCGTTGCGCAGCACGCGGCCGGGCTCGCGGAGCCGGATCACCCGCCACAGGATGATCGGTACCAGGACCTGGACCGCGATGTTGGGGTGCCCGTTGGCCTGGGACACCATTCCGGGCGCGAACCCGCAGAACACGCCCGCGACGAACGCCGCGATGCGGTTGCCGACCAGGTGCCGGGAGAACAGCCAGTACCAGGCGGTGGCGGTGCTGAACAGGCCGAAGGTGACCATGACCGCGAAGGACACCTGCGGCCCGAACAGCATCGTCACCGGTACGAGCGGCAGGTGCAGGCCGAGGGTGGCGGTGTTGGCCATGAGGTTCACACCGTCCGGCGCGTTCAGCCAGTGCGTGAAGAACGGGTTCTCGCCGTGGGTCACCACCCGTACCGCGTGCTCGAGGAAGTACTCGAACTGCGTCTGGTCGGTGGCGTTGGAGGACAGGACGTAGCTGTGCAGGTGCAGCCACATCCCCTGGGTGACGTACAGCGCGAGGAGCAGGTACCCGCCGACCGAGGCGAAGTCGGCCCGTACCCGTCGGCGTCGCCACCATGGCCGGCCGGTGTCCGGCTGGGCCGGGCGCTCGTCACCCGCCGGTTCGGCCGGCTCGACGGTCGCCACGGTCGGATCCGCGGCCTCCACGGGAAGCACGGCGGTAGACGTCGTCTGGCTTCCCACAACGGTCATCCATTCGTCCCGTCAACGATCGGTCGGACATCCCACAGCCATACGCCATCGACCAGCGTCGGCGTTACCCCGGTCGCCTCCGTGACAAACAGCCACAGCTGCGTCACGTTGGTCTCGTTCACGTCGAGCACCATGATCGCCGCGTGCCAGTAGCGCAGGTCCTCCCGCGTCCACGCCTTGATCTGGTCCGGGCTCTCCTTCGGCGTCGTGCCCTTGTACACCAGTTCCATCATGATCGACAAGTGTCGGTGCTCGGTGCCGAAGCTACCGAGACCCTGGCGGTTCGGACCGAGGAAGTAGCCCCGGACCATCTTCACGTCCTCCTGGCCGACCGCGCTCCAGAGCATCGCCTTCAACCCGATGACGTTGCCGGGCGCCGGTACGGTCACCATGGTGTGCCGGTCGTCGACGTACGGACGCCACCCGGCGTTGCTGACGAACCGCGGAACGTGTGGCGCGAGCATCGTCGGCATCGGCTTCGGGACCAGCGGGACCAGCGCGATGGCGACCGCGACCCACCAGAGCGTGCGGAACCGTACCGGCAGCGACGGGATCTCCAGGTCCTTCCTGACCAGCAGGTCACATGCCACCGCCAGCAGTACGGCGACGGCCGCGATGACGACGTAGCTCCACCTCGACGGGTACATGTACCTGACCAGCGGCAGGTTCTGGAAGTAGCGCCAGGGCATGGTGATCGAGGTGACCTCGGTGTCCACCCGCAGCGCCGGTCCGGCGGCCAGGACCGCGAACACCGTACCCAGTATCGTCACGATCCGGACCACCAGGCTCCGCCGCCAGGTCAGCACGACCATCAGCACGATGAGCGCCACCAGCGGCGGGCCGAACCAGGTGTTCTGCTCGGTGAGGCCGATGGTCTTCTCCGGCCCCGCGCTGCCGGCGAGGGTGTCCCGGGCGAAGGTGACGTACGCGGTGACGTCCTCGCCCCAGTCGAGGAACAGGCTCTGGATACCGTGGTAGTTCTGCGGACCCCAGAACTGGAACCAGATCGGGTAGACCACCAGCGGTACGGCGGTGGCGACCGCGATGAGTCCGGCCGCCACGAACGCCCGGGCCACCCGCAGCGCCTCGCGCCAGCGGAACGCGGCGTACAGCGCGACCGCGGTCACCGAACCGGCCGCGGCCAGCAGGAGCAGCTCCTCGTTGATGAATATCTGCCAGGCCACCAGCAGCCCGAGGATCACCCCGTTGCGGACGGCGCGGCCGGGCTCGGCCAGCCGGAACACCCGCAGCACGATGAGCGGCAGCAGGAAGTTGGCGACGAAGTTGGGCTGGCCGTTGGCGTGGTGCATGATGCCGGGCGCGAAACCGAAGAAGGCACCGCCGAGGAACGCCGCCACCCGCGAGCTGACCAGGTAGCGGGAGAGCACGTAGTAGCAGCTGATGGCGGAGCCGGCCAGCGCGACGTTCAGGAAGACGAGGTAGGAGATCTGCGGACCGAACAGGAGGGTGACCGGCGACAGCGGGATGGCGATGCCCAGCACCGAGGTGTTCGCCATCATGTTGACCCCGTTGGGGGCGTTCATCTGCGTGTCGAAGAGCGGGTTGGTCCAATGCGACACGCTGTACGCAGCGTGGCTGAGGAACCACTCGAACTGTATGTTGTCAGTGGGCAGGTGCCCGGAGACTCGGTGGTACGGGTCCAGCCAGGTCGGCGCGGTGGCCCAGATCACCAGCACGAGATATAGAGCACAGCAGGTGAGGTCCGGCAGCCGCCGCTCGACCGGCGCCGGTACGGCCGAGCGCAGCCGCGCCAACCGGGTACGCCAGCGTTGACGACCGGAGGCTTCGCCCTCGTCGATCTGACCTTCGTCCGGCCGCGCCGACGGCGGGGCGTCCAGCTGCCCGGCCTCCGCCTGCTCCACTGACAGAGTCATCGCTGTCCCTCTCCCAGCATCCGGCGTTCCGCGGAAGGATAACGGAAGACGGTCAGTGGCCGGCACCCGCCGGCACCCGCCGGGCCCTCAGTCGACCGGCCGGACGCGTCAGCGGGGCACGGACCGCGGTTCACCTCACACCACAAGCCATTGCCGCCCCAGGTCATTGCGGGGCAGGATGCAGTACCGGCGACCGGAACCCGGCCCGGGCGCCCAGCGGCGGACCGACCCAGCGACATCGAAGGGTTTGCGTGGAATTGCCCGGCGAGCGCCGGCTGACCCCTCACGGAAGGAACGGCTGACGCCGCACTAGATTGAGGGATCGATGGCTAGTACCGCCGCGCCGACCGGCCTGAACAAGCTGCCGTCCCTGACCGGCCTGCGCTGGCTGGCCGCCTTCCTGGTGTTCGGCTTCCACGTCGGTACGCTCCAGGTCATCCAGCAGCCCGGACCGCATCACCTGTGGGATCTGGTGTTCGGGCAGGGCGCGTCCGGCGTGTCGTTCTTCTTCATCCTCAGCGGCGTGGTGCTGGTCTGGTCCGCCCGGACGACGGACACCAGACGGGCCTTCTGGCGGCGGCGGTTCGCGAAGATCTTCCCGAACCACGCGGCTACCTGGGCCGTGGTGATCCTCCTCATGGTCCTGTGGGGCGACTACATAGCGAAGAAGGTCGCGCTGGCGAACCTCCTCCTGTTGCACACCTGGATCAACCGGCCCAACTACCCGTTCAGCGTGAATACGGTCAGCTGGTCGCTGGGCTGCGAGGCGTTCTTCTACCTGTGCCTACCGTTCGCGCTGCCGCTGCTCAAGCGCGCCCGGACCAGGACACTGTACGCGGCGGCGGCGCTGCTGCCGCTGGTCATCTACGGCATGACCCCGCTCGAGCACCTGCTTCCGGCCAGCCAGCAGGCGTGGTTCATCTACATGGCCCCGCCGGTGCGCAGCTTCGAGTTCTGGCTCGGTACGGTCGTCGGCGAGCTGCTGGTCCGGCGCGCCTGGCGCGGCCCGGGACTGTGGACCTCGACCGCCGTGTTCGTCGGCGTGTACACGGCCAACCACTGGATCCCCGACCAGTTCCACACCGTCGACCTGTCCATCGCCTACACGCTGCTGATCGCGGGCGCGGCCAGCACCGACCTCAGCGGTCTGCCGTCGCCGTGGCGCAGCCGACCGCTGGTGTGGCTGGGCGAGATCTCGTTCGCGTTCTACCTGGTGCACGTACAGCTCATCGGGAACACCATCCGCTACCTGCACGGGCCGGGGATCGGCTGGTCCACCCAGGACGCACCGTTCGTCATCGCCGGGTTCCTGGTCACCGCGGTGTTCCTGGCGTGGCTGCTGTTCACGGGCGTCGAGAAGCCGATGATGAAGCTGCTCGGACCGCGCCGACGGCCCCGGGACGGCGCGACGCGCTCGGCGCACGAGGCACACCCCGAGGTCGCTGCCGCGCCCGGGACCCACCTTGAGACCCAGCCTGAGACCCGCACTCCGGGACCGGCCCGGGTACCGGCACAGCACGAGGGCGAGCTGTCCAGGAGCACGGTCGGCCGGTAGCCGTACGGTAGCCTGCTCGGCATGCCAGTAATGTCCCGGTTGCGCTCCTGGGCCGCGCAGACCACCACCGACAACAACAGCCGGCCACGGGTACCGCTGCCGTCCTGGTTGCTGATGCCCGGCCTGGTGGTGTTCGCGGTCTCGTTGTTCTGCTACATCCAGCAGGTCCACTACTACCCGCTCAGCGGGCTGGACCTGCAGATGTACCGGGGTGGCATCGACGCGTACTGGTCCGGCCAGCGGGTGTACGAGCTCGGGTACACCGCGTTACACCTGCCGTACACGTACCCGCCGGTCACGCTGATCTTCCTCACCCCGCTGGTCTGGGTCGACGCGGTGCACGCGCTGTACGGGCTCATCGCGGTGAGCATCGTCGCGGCGCTCGCCACGCTCTGGTTCACCACGCGGATCCTGCGCTACAGCGGGTGGGCCGGGCGGCTCGGGCTCTGCGCCGGCGTGGCCGCGCTGGTGCTGTGGTGCGAGCCGTTCCAGGACGACTTCAACCTCGGCCAGATCAACGTGCTGCTGATGGTGCTGGTGGCCGCGGACCTCGCGCTGGCCGACCGCAACCCGGCCAAGGGCACGCTCATCGGCCTGGCCACCGCGTCGAAGCTGCTGCCCGGACTGTTCGTGGTGTACCTGCTGCTGACCCGCCGGGTACGGGCCGCCGCCGTGGCCACCGGCACGTTCGTCGTGCTGACCGCGGCCGGGTTCGTCATCTCGCCGACCGGCGCGTACGACTACTGGGTCAGGGGTCTCGCGTTCGACCCGCACCGGGTGCTCATGGCGCTCGGTCCCCGGTACGGCGGCAACCAGTCCCTGCAGGGCTTCACCGCCCGGCTGCTGCTGCACACCGACGAGCCGTCCAGCGCGCTGTGGGCGATCCTGGCGCTCACCGTCGCGGTGGCCGGGCTGGCCCTGGCGGTATGGGCACACCGGCGCGGCGAGGAGGCGGCGGGCATGGTACTGGTCGGCTTCACCATGCTGATGATCTCGCCGGTGAGCTGGTCGCACTACTGGTTGTGGATCGCGCCGATGATGCTGGTGCTCATCGATGTCACCCGGCGGCTGCACGGCCGGGCCCAGGTGCTCGCGTCGGGCGTGACCGCGCTGGCGATCCTGCCGTTCTTCATGTGGCCGCTGCGCGCGTCCGCCCAGGGCCCGGCGCTGCCGAACGGCATCATCTGGGTGGCCAACCGGTACCCGGGCTTCATCGCGACGTTCGGCGAGGACGTGTACGTGCTCACCGCGCTGGGACTTTTCGCGCTGGCCGCGCTGTGGCTGCGATACGCCCGCACGGCGCCGGAGCCGCCGCCCGCCCCCGCCGAGCCCGAGCCCGAGTCAGGCGACCGGCGGCTGGTCGGCGCGACGGCGGCGGTGTCGACCTAGCGGGGCTGCCGGCCCCAGTCCGGGTTGCCCGCCGATGGCTTCGCCCCGCCGATCCGACGGCGGGGCGATACGTTGCCGGGAACCGCTGAAGGATCAGGGCTTGGGAAGGCTCGGGCGGCGGATCCGCTCGCGGAACAGGATCCACAGCGCCTCGACGCCGTCCCGCCAGGTGATCTTCTTGCCCTCTTCGCGGGTACGGGCGCGGTAGCTGATCGGCAGCTCGAACGGGCGGTACCCGTTGCGCAGCAGCTTGCCGGTCACCTCCGCCTCCATGCCGAAGCCCCTCGACTTGATCTGCAACGAGCGATACAGGTCGATCGGCATCAGCTTGAAGCAGGTCTCCAGGTCGCCGATGTAGCAGTTGAACAGGATGTTCGCGGCGGTCGTGACGGCCTTGTTGCCCATCACGTACCAGAACGAGAACGAGCTGTGGCTGCCGAAGGTCCGGTTCCCGTAGACGACCGTCGCCCGCTGGTCGAGTACGGGGGCGAGCAGGCGCGGGATGTCGTGCGGGTCGTACTCGAGGTCGGCGTCCAGGATGACCACGTAGTCGCCGGTCGCGTGCTGCGCGGCGGTCTTGATCGCGGCGCCCTTGCCCTGGTTGCGCTCGTGCAGCACGACCTGCAGCCGCGGGTCGTCGGTGCGCTGGAGGATCTCCCTGGTGCCGTCCTGGCTACCGTCGTCGACCACGACCAGCTCGATCTCACAGGGGTAGCCGACGTCGAGAGCCTGCTTGATGGCCTCAGCTAGCCGGGCCTCTTCGTTGTAGACCGGCATCAGGATGGACAGCTTCACGGCACTCTCCGGTAGTCGGGTTCGGCGACGAACATAGCCTAAGACCGGCGGTATCTTCCAAGTCACCCCTGAAACCGGGCTGGTTCGCGGCCAAGCTGGGGCGCCGGTGGCGTTACGTTACGGACCAGATGCGGTGAGCGCGCGTACGTCCCACACCCACACGCCGCCGGTCTCGGTCGGCGGGAAGCCCAGCAGCTCCGTCGTGACGACGATCAACTGATAGAGATACTTCTGCTTGGCTAGGACGACCAGGCCCGCCCGCCAGTGCCGCAGGTCGGCACGCGCGTTTGCCCGGTCCGCGTTGGTGATCCTCGGCTTGACGCCGAAATGTGCGACGTTCTCCAGAATGGTCTTTGTCGGCCGGTCCGGCGACTCCCAGATGGCTCGGGAGTCGGTGCTGCTGCGCGGCCCGATGAAGTAGCCGCCGGCGATGGAGAACTCGAACCCGGATACCGCCTGCCAGCGCATGCCCTCCGTATGGTCGTTACGGGCCAAGGGCACCGTGACGATGGTACGGCCGCCCGCGAGGTACGGGCGCCAGGCGCCACTGGTGATGAACGTCGGTACCGGCTGGTTGAACGTGGGCAGCGGGGTGGGCGCGATCGGCAGCAACGCCGCGACGACAACTCCCCACCACGCCAGTCGTACCGGGAAATGACCCTTTGGCCACGTCGCGGCGAGCCGTTCCGCCTCGGCGCAGCCAAGGGTCAGCAGTATCCCCACGACCGGGATCAGGCCCAGTGCGTACCGCGACGGGGTGGCGAGGTCGAACGGAGGGTACTTGCTCAGCCAGTGCAGCGGGCCCGGAATGCCGGTCGCGTACCCCTTGTAGGTGAGCACCGGACCGACCGCCAGGGCGCCGAAAACCACACCGGTCGCCACCGATGCCCAGACCACCGGCCGGCGGCGCAGCCACACGATAATCAGGACGAGTAGCGCAAGCAACGACCAGCCGAAGAAGGCATTCTCCTCGGTCGGGCTGATGGAGATGGACTGCACCGATCCGCGGTCACCGGCGAGAGACTCCTGTGAGTATCCCGGTATCGCGCCGAGGTCCATGACGAAACGGTCCAGCTCGAAGGGCAGCCCCCGGTAGTGTCCGGGGCCGGCGAACTGGAACCACAGCGGGTACGCGAGCAGGGTACCCGCGGTGAGGGCGGTGACGCCGAGGCTCAGCAGGTACGGGCGCAGCGCGGCGCGCGCCTCCCCCCGCCGCCACAGGGCGAGCGTGAGGACGAAGACACCCCAGCCGAGTGCGGTGAGGAAGAGCAGCTCCTCGTTGATGAACATCTGGTACGTGACGAGCAGCCCGAGGATGATGCCGTTGCGTACCACGTGATCGCGGTCCCGCATGCGGATCAGCCGCCAGATGATGAGCGGGATGAGGAACTGCCCGACGATGTTGGGATGCCCACCCGCCTGCGAGACCATACCCGGAGCGAAGCCGATGAACGCGCCGCCGACCCAGGCCGCGAAGCGCGACCTGACCACTCGGGAAAGGACCCAGAACCACGCGCCCGCGGTTAAGGCCATGCACATGACCAGCGCTACCGCGAACGACACCGCCGGGCCGAACAGCAGCGTCACCGGGGTCAACGGGAGGCCCAGGCCGAGCACCGCGGTGTTGCCCATCAGGTTGACCTGGCCGGGCACGTTCATCTGGTCGCTGACCAGTGGGTTCTGCAGGTGCGCGACCGCCCAGGCGTCGTGTGCGAGGAACCACTGGAACTGGACGTGGTCGGTGACGTTGGAGACCAGCAACCGGTCTTGCGGGTTCAGCCACAGCCGGCCACAGACGTAGTTCGCGGCGATGAGGTAGACCGCATAGCCGATGAGCGGCCAGGCCCGCTGGGGGATGCGTCGCGCGAACCGCTGGAAGAAGCCGGGCTTCTCCTCCGGGGTCGGGTCGTCCCGCTCTGGCGCGTCCTTTGTCACCACCCGCCGTTGTTCTGGCTGCGCAGCTTTCTCCGCCACACCGTCGGGAGCGAAGGTGGTGGTGCTCAGGTCATCCACGGAAGGGCTCCATTGGGCGTCCGCCCCTTCGGTTGGCCGGTCAACTGGCGAGGTTCCTGACATCCCACACCCAGACGCCGTCGATCCAGGTCGGCTCGAACCCCAGCAGTTTGGAGGTTGTCACGTACAACGCCGCACCGTTATGGCGTTCCGGCAGCACGACGATGGCCGCCTTCCAGTAGGTGAGGTCGGCACGCGCGCGCGCCTGGTCGGCCGGTCCGATGTCGGGTACCTTGCCGGTGTTCCAGACCTGGATGAAGATGTCCGAGGTGGGACGGGGCGGGGCCCCGAACATGCTCCGGTGGTCCAGCGTGCGCGGGTCCGGACCCAGGAAGTAACCGCCCGGCATGGAGAAGCCGATGCTCTGGTGGGCCGCCCAGACCATCGGCTCCTCGGTGGTCGCGTTCGACGCGAACGGTACGGGCACGACGGTACGGCCGGCCGGAACGTGCCGGCGCCACTCCCCGCTGGCGAAGAACCGCGGAACCGGGGTCGGGTGCGAGACGATCAGCCGGCGCGGGGTGAGCGGGACCAGGGCGACGAGCACCATTCCGATCGCGATGTACCGGGCCAGCCGGTCCCGGTTCTGCATGGTCGGCCAGGTGGCGAGCGAATAGTCGACCCAGTACGCCAGCACAATCGCGATGAGCGGAATCAGCACCATGGCGAGTCGCGTGGTGATGACCGAGTCAAACAGCGGAACGTTGAACAGCACCGCGTACGGGCCGGGGATGTGCAGCTTCTTCCCGTTCACGATCAGGAGCGGGCCCAGGCTCAGTAGCCAGAATACGATGCCGGTGATGGCGGCTGCCCGTACGGCCAACCGGCGGCGCCACAGGTAGCCGGTGAGCACGACCAGCACCACGAGCAACGGCCAGCCGAAGAAGGAGTTCTCCTCGGCGGCGTCCTGCGCCAACCGCCCGGCGCTTCCCGGCGTGCCCGCTATCGTCCAACGGGAGAACGCGGGGAACGACATGACATCGGCGCCGAAGTGCTCGGCACCGTCCCACATTCCGTGGTACGCCTGCGGGCCGAAGAACTGTACGGACAGCGGATAGGCGAGCAGGACACCGGCGACCACCGTGGTGACCCCGAGTCCCCGCAGCAGGTTCGGCGCCGCCTGCCGTGCCTGCGCCCGGTGGCTCCAGGCCCACACCAGGATGAACAGGCCGGCCGCCAGCGCGGTGAGGAACAGTACCTCCTCGTTGATGAACGCCTGGTACACCACCAGCAGGCCGAGGATGACACCGTTGCGGACCGCCCGGCCGGGCGTACGGAAGGCGACCAGCCGGGCGAGGATCAACGGAACGACGAACTGCGCGACGATGTTCGGGTGGCCGTTTGCCTGGGAGAGCATTCCGGGAGCGAAGCCACAGAACCCGCCAGCGACGAAAGCGGCGAGCTTCGACTGGACGACGTACCGCGAGAAGAACCAGTACCAGGCGACGGCCGTGGCGAAGAGCGCGATGAAGGTCATCGCGGCGAAGGACACGTCCGGCCCGAACAGCAGGGTGACCGGTACCAGCGGGATGGTCAGGCCGTACGCCGCCGTGTTCGCCATGAGGTTGACGCCGTCCGGCTGGTTCATGGCGGTGGTGTAGAACGGGTTCTGGAAGTCCGTCACCACGCGGGTCGCGTACGTGAGGAAGTACTCGAACTGGATCTGGTCCTGCATGTTGCCGGTCAGGATGTAGTTGTCGACGTGCTGCCAGATCCGTTCGGTGATCCAGAAGGTCACCAGCAGGTAGACGCACACCGCGAGGAGGTCGGGCCGGCGGGTGAACCGCCGCCACCACCGCGACTCCTCCGCAACCTCCGCCGGCTCGGCACCGGGCGCCTCGGTCGGCTCCCGCTCGTCCCGGGTACCCGTTTCGGTGGCTGTCGATACCGGTTGGATACCGGACACCACGCTCATGGTCTCGGACTCCGCCCGAACGGCGTGCGGGGGGACCAAACTGTCATCCGCGAGACCGTGCTGCCTGATGCTGGCCCGTTCGGGCTCATCGTGGTCCACCCCCGGTAGTCCGTCGGTCCGCCCGAAGGATATCGGTCGCTACTCGCCGATTGGCGTCGGCTCCCGGGACGCGGGTTACGGTGGGATCCAACTCGCTCCTCCCACACCATCTGTGGTGATTCGCCCAGCCCAACGTAATCTTTCCTACAGACTCCGCGGTCATCGGAGCAAAGACCGCCGCAGAGGCGACGACTACCGCGGCCCATCGAGCGCTCTGCGTCGCCCGCGGCTGTACGGTGCCGTGGCCTCGGTCATGCCGTCCTCCCGATGGTTCCCGCATCCTTACCGGCGCACGATAGCGCAGTTGGTCGGCCGGTTTCCGCTCCGTCACGTCGTCGGGAGCCGTCACTCGGCGGCAACCCCGTCATGGGCCGCCGCGACTGCCATAACCTTCTCGGACGCCGGCGTCGCGATAGCGGTGGCCGGTCGCTCCCGGGTGCCGTACAGCCACACCGCGGCGGCGGCGAACAGGGCGAGGCTGGTGAACACGTACCCGTCCTGCGCCAGGTACTGGACCAGCCGGTTGTGCCATTCGATGGTCCAGATGAGCCCGCTCGGCCCCATCGGTCCGGTGCTCGGCGGGTTGGTCTGCCAGCTTATGAAGGGGATGAGCGACGCCAGTGCCAAGCCAGCCACCACCGTCCGTACCCAACCGGCGGTACGGACCGCGACGTCGACGATGACGAGGACCATCGGGCCGATCCAGACCCAGTAGTGCGACCAACTGCTCGGGGAGACCATCAGCGCCACCAGCGCGGTGATCACTATCCCCATGGCCTCGAAGCCGCGCCGTTGCGACCAGACGGCCAGCGCGAGGCCGCCCAGGCCGACCAGCGCGACCGCGAGAACCCAGACCGGGCCACCCTGGACGCCCGTATCCACCAGGCGGCCCACCGTGCCCTGCAGCGACTGCTCGCCGACAAAGCGCGCGTCGATCAACACCTTGTGGGAGTCCAGACCGCCGCCCAGCCAGAAGGTCGCCGACCCGCCCGGCTGAACGATCCAGCCGATGGCGGCGAGTACCACGAAGGTGGCCATCGCGGTCACGGCAGCCCTGAAGCGGCGGGTCAACAGCAGGTACACCACGAACAACGCCGGGATCAGCTTCAGCGCCGCCGCGACACCGACCCCGATGCCCTTGAACCTGCTGCGGTCCGGCTGAACCAGGTCGCCCACGACCAGCAGCATGACCACGACATTCAGCTGGCCGTCGAGGAACGTGGTCTGAAATGGCTCGGTCCACATCAGAAGAGCGGTCAACGCGGCGGCGACCCCGACCCGGCCGGCCAGGCCGCGCCAGCCCAATGCACGGGTGGTCAGCAGGAGCGTGACGAACGTGCCGACGACGCCGAAGACGATCATCCAGGTGGTCGCGGTACGGAGACTGACCAGCGTGGTCGGGAACATGGCGAGCGCGGTGATCGGCGGCGAGGTGAACGGCAGGTCGTTGTGCATGACGCCGTAGAGGGGCCGGCCCTCGCGCAACGCCTGGGCGGCGCCCCGGTACATGGACATGTCCGCGCCGTGCAGAGGCCGGAAGCTGATCGCCTTGCGGTAGGCGGCAACGGACATCACCAACGCGAGCAGGCCGGGGAGCGACAGCCACGACGGCAGGACCAACCCTGACCGGGCGGCCCCGTCGAAGCCGACGCCGTCGTGGGAGGCCCGAAACTTCAAGATACCGAACATCGACCCGTTGCATCCTTGGCATTCGGTGGCATGGCTGTCGGCGTAGAGTAGAACGTTCCCTCCGAGATCCACCACCCCAGCCTGGTTCGCGCGTCGATGCGCACACCGGAACCACCGGGTGTCACGGCCACGCGCTCGGTGGCGCCCGCGCCGACCTCCGCCAGGCTGACGCCCATCACAACGGCCGGATCCGCCCGGACGGGAATCGTCTTAGTGGACAATTTCCGGGTCGGGTGGATAAGCGGTGTACCGCCCCGACTCGACGGATCCCGCCGTACGAGTAACATTCTTCGTCTTCGCCCGGCCTGCCCGCGGGGTGCACCAGTGACCGGTGTATCCGGAATGATAAGTCCCGCGAATTCTCCCGGCAGGGCCGCGGGGGACGGGGGCCGCGGCTGATGACACGGGCTCTGTTAGGGGATAGTCCAACCACGGCCCATCTGTTAGCGTCCACGATGCCTTTCGGTGAAGATTCGCATTTCACGCCTGACCGCAGACTTCGACAACGGACGTGTGCCCCGGAGTCTGAACGAATGACAGAAACGGACATGCCGGGTGAAGCATTGCTTTTGCCTTTGGTCATCCGACGGGCTTCGCACCAGACCAGGTGACCACGTGGCGTTGCGGGGGACCTCAGTGGATCCGACACCCCTCGTTGGTCTTCGTCCGGCCACGGACAGTAGTGGCTCAGCTCTACCTTCGAGGTGATCAGAAGATGCATTTACCACGCCGCGTCAAAGCGGCTGGCCTCGTCGCGGGGCTCGTCGTCGCCGGAGGTGCGACGGCCATGGTCTTCGCGGCCCCGGCTCAGGCCAAAGGCAGCCGTGACGCCGGCAGCGCGGCCGCGGTGAACGAGCTCAGGGCGAACCACAAGTACCGCCACGGTGTCCTGCCGACCCGGCAGGCGTCCGCCAAGGCGGCGCTCGCCAACCGCACCGCCGCCGGCCCGCTGGTGTTCTACGGCCTGGAGTACTTCGGCGGGACCGACGACCCGCCGGTCGGCAAGGTCGGTGTCGTCACCGGTAACCCGAAGGTCTACATCATCTACGTGGGTTCGCAGTGGGGCACCGCGACGACCGACGGGAACCAGGACCTGACGTTCTCCGGCGACCCCGCGGGCATGGCTCCGCGGCAGCAGGAGTTCTTCAAGGGCATCGGTACCAACAACGAGAACTGGTCGAACGGGACCAGTGAGTGGTGCCAGGGAGTGGCGACCGGCGCCACGTCCTGCCCGGGCGGAGCGCCGCACATCCCGTACCCGGTCAGCGGTTCCGTACTGGCGGGTGTCTGGTACGACGGCGCGGCTCCGGTCGACATGAACGCCACCGCGCACTCGATCGCCCAGGAAGCCGTCAACGCCGCCGCGCACTTCGGCAACACGACGACGGCGTCCAACAAGGACGCGCAGTACATCATCACTTACCCGACCGGCGCCCGGCCGGACGGCTGGACCGCCGGCACCTCGGGCTTCTGCGCGTGGCACGACTTCAACGGCGACCCGAACCTCACCGGCGGCGGCGCGGTGCCGTCACCGGCCGGCAACATCGCCTTCACCAACATGCCGTACCTGCCCGACGCGGGTATCAACTGCGGTGCGGGCTTCGTCAACAGCACCGGTGGCGACCTCGATGGCGTGTCCATCGTGGGTGGCCACGAGTACCAGGAGACGTTGACCGACCCGTTCCCGTACGCGGCCTCGCCCACCGCGGTCGTCCCGGAGCAGGGCGGCTGGCTGGCAAAGATCTACGACCTGAGCACCGGCGAGGTCGTCGAGTCCTTGGAGAACGCCGACCTCTGCGCGTGGCGCCCGCCCGGCAAGCCGGGTGGCGGCGCGAACGTGGCGCTGTCCACCGGCACCTTCCCGATCCAGGGCAGCTGGTCCAACGCCGCGAACTCCTGCGTCTCGGCGCTGTCGCCGATGACCGCGAAGCCCGCGGTGCTGTTCAACCCGAACAACCACAACATCGAGGTATACGAGATCGCCGGCGGCAACCTGGTGGAGAAGTACTGGAACGCCAGCAACGGACAGTGGTCCGGCTGGGGAGACTTCGGCGCCTTCGACACCGACCCGATGACGTACGACAACGCGACGGTGCCGCTGACCGGGAACCCGGCGGTGTTCTACAACCCGGGCAACCACAACATCGAGGTGTACGCCAACGCCGGCGGCCACCTGGTCGAGAAGTACTGGCAGGCCAACAACGGAGCCTGGTCCGGCTGGAGCGACTTCGGCGGCAGCCTCTCGGGCAGCCCCAAGGTGTTCTACAACCAGAACAACCGCAACGTCGAGGTGTACGCCAACTCCGGCGGCCATCTGGTCGAGAAGTACTGGCAGGCCAGCAACGGCGCCTGGTCCGGCTGGGGCGACTTCGGCGCGCCCGCCACGGGCAACCTCACCGGCGACCCGGCCGTGCTCTACAACCCGAACAACAGCAACGTCGAGATCTACGGCAACTCCGGCGGCCACCTCGTCGAGAAGTACTGGCAGGCCAGCAACGGCGCATGGTCCGGCTGGGGCGACTTCGGGGTGCCCGCCACGGGCAACCTCACCGGTAGCCCCGCCGCGTTCTACAACCCCAACAACCACAACATGGAGCTGTACGGCAACTCCGCCGGCCACCTCGTCGAGAAGTACTGGAACGCCAGCAACGGAGCCTGGTCCGGCTGGGGCGACTTCGGCGCGCCCGCCACGGGCAACCTCGCCGGCGACCCCACCGTTGTCTACAACAACAACAACCGCAACGTCGAGATCTACGGCAACTCCGGCGGCCACCTCGTCGAGAAGTACTGGCAGGCCAGCAACGGGGCATGGTCCGGCTGGGGCGACTTCGGTGGCAACCTCACCGGCGACCCGACGGTTCTCTACAACCCCAACAACCGCAACATGGAGATCTACGCGCTCACGAGCGGTCATCTGGAGGAGAAGTACTGGAACGCCAGCAACGGACAGTGGTCCGGCTGGGGCCTCCTGTCCTGACCCCGGCCCGGCCGCCACGCGCAAGCTGACCGGCCGACCGGTGCGCGTACCCGCGACCGCCGGACCCGTACCCACGGGTCCGGCGGTCGCCGTCTTGAGGCCGTTCCAGTGGATTTGACTGTCCCCGCTGTCATGGGGCTAGTCTTCAAGTTGAAGTTCACTTTAACTCGAGGGGCGTACGGCTGTGGAGTCACTCACCATCGGCGAGCTGTCCGCACGCAGCGGGGTGGCCCCGTCGGCGCTGCGCTACTACGAGAGGCTCGGCCTGATCCGGGCCGGCCGCAGCGGCGGCAACCAACGCCGGTACGAGCGCTCCGAGCTGCGCCGGTTGGCCTTCATCCGGATCGCGGCACAGGTCGGGGTGCCGCTGGACGAGATCGGGGCGGCGCTGGCTGAGCTGCCCGAGCGCCGTACGCCGACCAAGGCCGACTGGGCCCGGCTGTCCGCCCGCTGGCAGCGGCGGCTCGACGAGCGGATCCGGCTGATGCAACGCCTGCGCGACAAGCTCACCGGCTGCATCGGCTGCGGCTGCCTGTCGCTGCGCACCTGCGCCCTGTCCAACGCCGGGGACTGGCTGGCGATGAAGGGCAGCGGACCGCGGTACCTACTCGGCGACGAGTAGGACCTTACCTATATGTGCGTTCGCGCCTACGACCTCGTGCGCGTGCGCCGCCTGCGACATCTGGATCCGGCGATCGATCACCGGACGGATCTGGCCGGAGTGGACGAGTGGCCACACCTCGTCCCGTACCCCCGCGACGATTGTTGCTTTTTCGGCCGGCGGCCGGGCGCGCAGCGCGGTGGTCGCCACGGACGCCCGCTTGGCCATCAGCTGCCCCAGGTCGAGCTCGGCCTTGCGCCCGCCCTGCATGCCGATGATCACCAGCCGGCCGTTGGTGGCCAGCGCCGCGACGTTGCGGGACAGGTAGGCGGCGCCCTGGATATCCAGAATCACGTCGACTCCTCGACCACCCGTCGCCGCCCGGGTCACCTCCACGAAGTCCTCGGCGGTGTAGTCGATGGTCAGGTCCGCGCCGAGCTTCAGCAGTGCATCGTGCTTGGCCTTGCGCGCCGTCGTATATACCCGGGCGCCGAGGGCCGCCGCGAACTGGATCGCGAACGTACCGATCCCGCTGCCGCCGCCGTGCACCAGCAGCGTCTCGCCGGCAGCGAGCCGGGCCACCCCGACCAGGTTGGACCAGACCGTGCAGGCCACCTCCGGCAGAGCCGCAGATTCAACAACATCAGTGGGTACGGGCAGCAGCTGCCCCACCGGCACCGCCACCTTCTCCGCGTACCCGCCGCCGGACAGCAGCGCGCACACCTCGTCGCCGACCGCCCATCCGGTCACCCCGTCGCCGAGCGCGCTGATCCGCCCTGAGCACTCCAACCCCGGATATGGCGGGGTACCCGGCGGCGGGTCATAGAACCCGGCCCGCTGGAGCAGGTCGGCCCGGTTGACAGCGCTGGCCCGGATATCCACGAGCACCTCGCCAGGCCCGGGTACGGGATCAGGCACCTCGGCCCAGACCAGTACTTCCGGACCGCCCGGCTCCCCAATCGTTATCGCGTGCATGGCAGCTATCTTTCACCACGCGATATATAGACCCACTCCCACCGGCGGCCAGCCGGCGGCGGCTGCGCCCGGGCCCTCAGCTGGCGGGCGTACTTGCGGGACGCCCAGGCCCGCTGCTCCAGCCGTACGGCCTCCTCCGCCGCCCACCGCCCCTTGCGTACCCGGGCCACCTGGCGCAACGCGGCCGCCACCGTCTGGTAGGTCCGGGACCGGTGCTCGTGCGTGGCGGCCGCGCGGTGCAGTTCCGCCACCTTTGCTGGGTGCTGGTCATCCCGGTACGTCGCCACCCCCTCCCCGTGCCCACCGGCCGCCGACACATTCGGGCCTACGCCGGGCCTCATGCTGCTGGTACGGATATCCTGTTCACCATGCCCCCACGGCCGCTGACGTTCGACGTCGAGCGCCGCGCCGACAGCGCGGCGCTGGCCGTGTCCGGGGAGATCGATCTCGCCACCGCCCACCTGCTCGAGGAGACCGCGCTCAGCCTGCTCGACGAGCGCCCGCGCAGCCTGGTACTGGACTTCAGCGGGGTACCGTTCTGCGACTCGACCGGTATCGGCGTCCTGGTCCGGCTCTACAACAAGGCCACGGTGATCGGCTGCCGGCTCACCCTGCGCCGCCCGACCCCGAACGTGCGCGCGATCCTCGACATGACGGCCCTGACGCGCATCTTCCGGATCGAGGACGAAGCGTCCTGAGCGGGCCGCACCCGTACGGGGTCGGCATGGCACACTGGGCACGGCCGCGCCCGTACGCGGCTCGGGAGGGCTCGCCTAGTGGCCGATGGCGGCAGTCTTGAAAACTGCTAGGTCGGGGAACCGGCCTCGTGGGTTCGAATCCCACGCCCTCCGCTCCAACCAGTACCGATAAAGATCGGCGCTGACGAGCGACTCGATCAAGGCTCGCGGTTGGCCACAGATTGGCCACACTCTCCCCCGTCACTGCGCGGCCTCTCCCCGCCGGGACCGCTCCGGGAGCAGTTGCACGACCGCCTCGGCGGCGTTGTCGTGCAGCACCCGTCGGACGTGGGTGTAGAGGTTCTGGGTGATGTTCGTGTTCGAGTGGCCGAGCCCCTCCGACACCACCTTGATGTCGACGCCGGCTTCCAGGCGCAGGCTGGCGGCAGTGTGCCTGCCCTCGTGCAGCTTGATCCTGGGCAGGCCGGCCGCCACGGTCAGCTCCCGGAACCGGCGGGACACGTAGTCCGGCCCGTACGGGGTGCCGTCTTCCCAGCAGAAGATCAGGTCGTTGTCGGCGTACGCCGCGCCCCAGGCGAGTTTCTCCTTGGCCCGCTCGCGGCACTCACGCTTCACCAGGTCGGCCGTGCCTGCGTCGAGCACGACCGGGCGCTCGCCGGCCCGGGTCTTCGGGCGGCTCTCGACGATCTTCCCGCCGAGTTGGAGCAGCGGACGGGCCACCATCAGGTCACGCTTGCGATGGTCGAACCTGCTCCGGCGCGCGCCGACCGCCTCGCCGCGGCGTAGCCCGTGCAGCAGCACCAGCCGGAACAGCACCGACAGCCGGTCCTGGACGCTCTCGCAGTAGTCCATGAACGCTGCCACCTGCTCGGGTGACCAGGTGCGGGCCGGCTCCCGGTACTCGGTGGGCATCTCCACGAAGTGGCACGGGTTGTGGTCGATCCTCCGCGTCTTCCACGCGGTGTTGAGCGCGGTCCGCAGGGTCGCGAAGATCCTTCGCTGGGTCGCGATGTCGACCACCCCGGACCCGCTTCCGGACGTCCAGGTCGAGGACCGGCGTGCGGCCCTCCTCCTTGGCGAGGCAGGATCTCCTCGTTCCACTCGGTCACGAGGTCGAACATGTCGGCGATGTGTTCGCTGGTCAGCCGGTCGAGCGGGATATGCCCGAGCAGCGGCACGAGGAAGTGGTCGACGTGCCCGCGGTACAGCCTGGCCGTGGACTCGCGGAGCTTCCGCTTCCCGGCCAGCCACTCGGGCAGGTACTCCCCCAGGGTCTGGCTGCGGTCGAGGTCGCGGCCCAGGCCGAGCCGCCGGCGCACGTCGTCCAGTGCCGGGAGTTGGCCGCCGCGCCTGGTCTTCTCGAAGATCAGGTCACCGATCCTCGCCGTCGCCTGGGCGTCGCCCTTGGCGAGGGCGTACATCTCGTAGACCCGGCTGCGGAAGTCCTCCGCGGCCTTCTTCGTGCCGAAGCCGCGCCGCCGGAACTCCCGGTCACCGCCGGTGGCGGGCAGCCGGTCGCGGTACTCGAACATGCCGTGCTTCGGCTTGGCGGCCATCTCGGGCATCGGGTGCCCATCTGCTTGCCGGCGTCGTCGAGGCAGACGCAGTAGCGCTTGATCGAGCCTCTCAATGCTCGTCGCCTCCCTCGGATGGTGTGGCCATCGTGTGGCCAGAGGCTGTGTCGTCGCTGGTCGCGGGCTCGTCGGCAGTTCCCGAAACTGCTTTCTGAGTGGCCGCCTTGCGCTTCATGCGGTCTCGTATGGCAGCCGAGATGTCCGCCTGCTCGCTACCGCAGTCATCACTCGCAGCCTCGGTGATCTTCTTGAGTAGGGCGCGACCTGCCGGCGTGCGCTTGAGCTTGAAGTACTCCACGGACCCCGGTCCCCTGCATGTTGCGGTCGACCCCGGCCGCCGCAAGTTCTGACTCATCGACGCTGGCCAGGAACTCCGTCAACCTCTGCCGCGCCTGGCGGTACTCGTCTTCTTCGCCGAGGAGCGTTGCGATGCGGGCAGATTCCTGCTCGGCTTCCTCGACGAGGGCGCGGAGGACGTCGCGGCGGGTCTGGAGTTCTGTGGCCCTGTCGGTCAGTGGCCTAAGGCTGCGGTCGGCGCCGATGAACTCGTCCAGAGAGTCGGAGAAACCCTCGCCCATGTATCGGTCGGTGATAGCACGCGATCGTTGGTCATAGATATCGCCGCCGTCCGTCTCGTCCCCGACGCCCTCGATCACATCGAAGAGGAGGTCCTGCATTGAGAGATCGTCGCCGTTCGGATCTAGCGCCAGAACGGCACGGGTGTGCTGGCCATCGTCGGTTGGGGGCAGGAAGAGCCCGCCCAGGGGGATGTTCAGGGACCAGCACAGCGCCACCAGTTCGTCGGCATCGAACTGCCGGACCCGCTTTCCATCCCATGAGCGCTCAGCCGCGCTGACCGTCGCTTTCGACCACGGGCGGCCGGTCCGCTCCGCGAGCAGGTTCCCTAACTGCTCCTGCGTCAGCCCCCGTTGCTGACGCCAGTAGGCCGTGTTGTAGGCCACGAGCTGGTTTGCCGTCACGGCATACGCCGGAAGGTCCTCGTATTCGGCCCGCAACGGGTTCCCGGCGCCGTCTGTCATGGTCCGAATGTAGCGGCTGAGTCAACGCCGGTCCAGACCGAGGCTCGGCGCGCCGCCCGGCACGTTGACTGTCCGGCCAATCCGATCTAACCTCGGCATTGTCAACGCCAATGCGGACACGAGATTCTCGGATCCGTCCCCGTGTTGACTGTCCGACAACAATCGCGGTTCAGGAGATCGATGTGCAACCGTCCACGCTGCCGCCCCTGAGGGTCGTACGCAGGGCAAAGGGGCTCACGCTGCGCGGCGTCGCCCAGAAGGCCCGCATCGACCCGGGCCAGCTCTCAAGGATCGAACTCGGAAAGCAGCAGCCGACGCTTGACGTCCTCTACCGGCTGGCCGTCGCGCTGGAACTGCGCGAACTGCGCGACATGCTGGCCCTCTACCTCCCCGACCCCGGGCGGGCGGCATGAGCACCGCTCGCCTCGGCTCCCGACCCGCACGCCGCGCCTGGACCGCGGACGAGATCCGCGCACTCGGTACGCGCGCAGACCTGGTCACCGCCTGCCAGATCGTCTACGGCGTCGGCAAGAACACCGCCTGGTCGATGTACCACGCCGGCCAGCTGGACTTCCCGGCGTTGCGGGTCGGCCGCCGCGTGGTCTGCCCCATGGCTCCGATCTTGGAACTCATGGGCCTCGCCGACCAGCCCGCCGCGCCGCCTGCCCGCCCGGTGCTGGCCGTCGTGCGCGATCCGAGTCCGGCGGCGTAGCGCCCCCATAGACGGGTTAAGCGGCCCGGCACCACCCGGACCGCCGCACCACCACCGACATCCCCCAGCCCATCACAACCAGGAAGACGCCAATGACGGTAGCGCAGCGCCGCGTTGATCGGCAGTCGCCGACGATGCCAGACACCCGCGCGGGCGACCAGCGGCCCTGCCCCGAGCGGGCCTGCGCCTGGCGCGGCACCTGCCCCATCCACGGGGCCGGCGACGACTTCGACCAGCGGCTCGCCCTGCTGATCCGGGAGCGGCCGTACGTGGCGCCGATGCGGGCGGGGTGACGGCGTGATCGCCTCCTACTCCGGCGCCCACCCCTACCGGCCCGCCTGCCTGATCGACCTCCTCCTCACCGAAGGTATCGCGGTCGACCGGGACGACGCCGTCGACCAGGTCCTACCCATCACCGAGGCGATCGACGCCGGCCACTGCCCCCGCTGCGGCGGGCCGCTCCCCGACGGGCGCCCGGTCAAGCCGGCCGGCTCCCGGGCCACCCCCTGCCGGTGCGTACCCGTCTGCGGCCGGTGCGGCGACTCAGAGGCACTGCTGCTCGCCTCGCCCGGCCTGCTGTACCTACCCGACTGCTGGCCGCTGGTCGATGCCGACGAGATCCACGAGCGGCTCGCCGCCCACCTGCGGCCCGCCATGTTCGACGGCGGCAGCGGGATGGTCATCGATGAGGACGGGGCGACGCCGGTCAAGTTCCGTCCCCACCCGGGCGGGTGGCTGGAGTACGGGTACGACGAGGGCCAGGACCAGGCGGAGGTGTCCCGGTGAGCCTCGCTACCACCGCCGCCGAATGCACCTGCGGTCGTACCGTCGCGACCACACGCGCAGACCAGCGGGCGCTGTACCGCTCCGGGCAGCCGTACTGGACCAGGCACGACCCCACCTGCCCGCGCTACGCGGTCGACCTGCCCGGGCAGGCCAGCAACCCGTGCGAGATCTGCCGTTCGCCTGGACGGCCGTACCCTTGCGGACCGCGCTGCCCGCAGCACACCCCGGCCCGGCTCGCCGGCCAGCCCGAGGCGCCTGAGCCGGCCGGGCCGCCGTGGTGGGTACGCCCGGCGGCCGGAGGTGACCGGTGACCCCCACCGCGACCGCCCGCAACGACCAGGCCCGGGCCGCCGTCCGCCACGCCGAGACGGTCATCCGCGACGTCGCCGCCCGCAACGGCAGCGACGTCTACGAAGGCTTCCGGATCCCGTGGGTCCGCGAGCAGGTCGCCGTGCTGTTCCGGGCGCTCGCCGACGGCACCGCCCGCGTCTGCCGGCACGTCGGACCGGACAGGCCGCCTCAACCGCTGTTCGCCGCAGCCTGGGACCCGGGGCGGCTCGCCTGCGCGCCGTGCGTGGACCGGCTGCCTGCCCTCGACCCGGTCGCTGACGCGACCTGTGACCGGTGCGGCCGGGTCGTACAGCCCATCTACCCCGGTGTCGTCCGCGTCGGTATGACCTTGCTGTCGTGGGGCCTTTGCCGGCGGTGCGTACGCGCGACCGGCATGCCCATGCACCCCGGGAGCGCCGCGCGAGGTGGCCGGTGACCACCGACGTCCTCCGTCAGCACGTCCTCCGCCACCTCGACCGCGTCAAGCCACTCGGCGGCGGCCAATGGCGGCCTCCTGCCCCGTGCCCGGTCACGGCAGGGGCAACGGCGACCGCAACCCCAGCCTCACCCTCGGGCCCGGCCGGGAGCAGCCCGTCGTGTTCAACTGCAAAGCCGGCTGCGACCAGGAGTCCGTCAAGGAGGCGCTGATCGCCCGCGGCGCCGACTGGTCGACGGTCAGCCGGGCGCGTACCGAGCAGCCCTCGGGCGGAACCGACTTGTGGCTGCCCTGCCACCGCGACCGCGGGGCCGCCGGTCACGCCTTGATCGAGTCCTACCCGTACACCGACGCCGACGGTCGCCTCCCTACACGAAGACCCGCTGCCAGGCCAAATGTTTCGCCTACTGGCGGCACGACCCGAACTCCCGGTCCGGTCGCCGCTGGTCGATCAACCAGACGGACCCGGACGGCACGTCCCGGCGCGTCGTCCCGTTCCTGCCGTACCGGCTGCCCCGGGTCCTCGACGCCATCGCGCAGGGCATGTGCGTGTGGGTTGTCGAGGGCGAGCGGGACGCCAACCGGCTCGCCGAGCTCGGGATCGCAGGGACGACAAGCGGCAACGCGGGGAGCTGGACCACCGAGCACGCCGAGTACCTGACCGGCGCCGACGTGGTTGTGGTCGCCGACCGGGACTCGCCCGGCATGGCACACGCCCACCAGGTCGTCGGGTCGCTGATGTCGCTCGCCCGCTCGATCGAGGTCGTCGTCGCCGCGCAGGGCAAGGACGCCCGGGACCACCTCGACGCCGGTCACAAGATCCACCAGTTCGTTCAGATCGCCGAGCCGCTGCCCGCCCCGACCGCGGTGGCGGGCTGCCCCGACTGCGAAGGCGTCGCACAGTGACCGAACGCGCGTACCCGCCGGCATGGGACCAGTACGTCCTCAAGCCGGCGGACGTGGCGGACAGCCCCGACGACGACGGCCCGCTTGCCGGGCGCGGAGTCGTCGAGCTGTCCGAACTGCTCGCGCGAGACGACCCCCCGTACGACTGGGTGGTACCCAACCTGATCGAGCGAACCGATCGGGTGATCCTCACCGGCGGTGAGGGCGGCGGGAAGAGCACGTTCCTGCGGCAGACGGGGGTGAAGCTCGCCGCCGGCATCCACCCGTTTACCGACGAGCCGATCGACCCGGTCAGGGTCTTCATGCTCGACCTGGAGAACTCGGAACGCCAGTCACGCCGCAAGTTCAACGCCCTGTACCTGGTTGCAGGTGACCGGTACAAGCCCTTCCCTGGCCTGCACATCCGCTGCGTACCCGAAGGCATCAACCTGATGGGGGACGGCGTCGGCGCCCAGGTGCTCGACCTCGTGCGGGAGGTAAAGCCCGATGTGCTCATCACCGGCCCGCTGTACAAGCTCGCCGACGGTGATCCGACCGAGGAGCGGCCGGCAAAGGCCGTCGCGACGTGGCTGGACCGGATCCGCGTAGATGTCGGATGCGCCCTCCTGATTGAGGCCCACACCCCGCATGCGGCCAACGGTGGGAAGCGCCCGGAGCGGCCGTACGGGGCGTCGCTGTGGCTGCGCTGGCCCGAGTTCGGGTTGTACCTGTCGCCGGAGGGTCACCTGCGGCACTGGCGCGGCGCGCGGGATGAGCGGGAGTGGCCGGTCGCGCTGCGCCGTGGCGGCGACTGGCCGTGGACCGTGGCGAACCGGGAGCGGGACATCCTCTGGGCACGGATCGCGGACCTGTGTCGGCAGGCCGGCGATCAGCTGTCCCGCCGGGATCTTGCGCAGCTCACCGGCGCGTCGGTGTCCACGGTCGGGCGCGCGATCGAAGAGCACGCCGCAGAGTGGCAGGCGCTCGGCGAGGAGCTGTCCAAATGATCTCTCTGTTCCACTGTTCCACCTTGCTGTTCCACCCGGAAACCCGCAGGTCGCTAGGGGTGGAACACCTGCGACTTGGTGCAGCGCAAGGGTTTCCGGGTGTTCCACCCCGGGTGTTCCACCGTTCCACCCAACCGTTCCACCCCCTGTTTTCGCAGGTCAACCCGCATTTCGGTGGAGGGTGGAACACCCTTGCCGTTCCACCCCTTCACGATCATGCCCTTGACCTGGGCAAACGTCAGGTGTTCCACCGTTCCCCCTTAAGGGGGGTGCTGGGGTGGAACACCCAGCGCACCCGCACCCCCATGGGCGCGGCATCCGGCCGCCCCGACCGACTCAGGAGACCCGCATGACTGCCACCACGAAGGAGCCCACCGTGCCCACCACCGACGAGCCAGCCAAGCCCGGACAGCCGGAGCCCCTGCGACGCGCGTGCGCCGAACTCGGCTATCCCGTCGAGCTCGCCAACATGCTGGCCGCCCTTGATCGTGAGGCGTTCACGGAGACGTACCGCGTTGATCCGGACGTGCGGCGCGTCGTGGACCACGCCCACCCCTGGACCGACCAGCCGCCCGCCACCCCGGCGACGGCATGACGACCCCGAAGGAGACCACCGTGCCCACCACACCCGATGCCGTCACCTCCCCGAACACGTGCTGCGGGGAAGGTGGCGCCTGGGCGCCGCCGGCCGGAAAGCCGGTCGTGAACGGCTGCATGCTCTGCCCGCGCTCGCCGACCTACTGGCGGACCAACCGGGCCGACGGCAAGCCGTACCAGCCGGCCCGCGCCGCCGGTGAGCCCACCACCTGACCACCACGGCCCGGGGCGTACCCGTAATACGCCCCGGACCGTCGCCCCCAGCACACCACACCGAAGGAGCCACCCCCTGTGATCTCCAAGTCCGAGCGGGACGAACTCGCGAAGATCGCCCGCCTTCAGGCCAAGGTCGCCAAGACCGGCGTAGTCCAGCGCGCAGCCGAACTCCTCGCCGAAACCGAAGAGCGGCTCGCGAAGTACTTCGAGCCGTACGACGACGCGTGGCGCGAGTCCAGGCACGCCGCCGACCAGGCGCTCGCCGAGCTGAACGACCGCGTCAGCCAGATCTGCGACGAACGAGGCGTACCGGCGAAGTTCCGGCCCGAGGCCCACATCTACTGGCGTGGCCGCGGCGAGAACAGCTCCGGCGAACGCCGGACTGAGCTGCGGAAGGTCGCCCAGACGCGGATCGCCGCCGACAGCCTGCGCGCCAAGGCGGCGATCGAGGCACGCGAGGCGGAGGTGCTCACCGAACTGTTCGCAGGCGGCCTGGAGAGCGACGCCGCGCGCCGCTTCCTGGAGTCCATCCCGACGCCGCAGGAACTGATGCTCTCGCTGACCATCGCCGACCTCGAGGCCGCGCGTCGAGGCCGCGCGGGCTCACCACCTGACCACCGCCCCGGCGACCGCCGGGCGGACCGCGCCACCGAAGGGAACACCAGCACCATGACCAGCACCGGTACTGCCGATCTCGACCCGCAGGCCCCGTCACCGGAACCCGCCCGGGTCGCGCTCCTCATGGCCATCGACTGGCCGTCGACCGACCAGCTCAGGGCCAACCCGCGCGCCCTCTTCGACGCCACCATCGACGGCAAGCCGATGACCGCCGAACAGCGCACCCTGCTCGGCGAGTGCACCCGTAACGACCTCGCCGCCATGGTTCAGCTCACGGACGAGGGGATGCGTATCACCCAGGAGCGCCACGACGACGGACACAAGGCGCTCGGCATCCTGCACCGGTACGGCTTCGGCAGTCACGAGGACGACACCATCGGCCAGGCCCGTGAGCGGATGACGGCCACCGACCGGGCCGAGTTCGACCGGCTCGCCGACACCCTCTGGCCGGACGGCTACCTCTGGCTCACCGACGAAGTCTGACCACCACGAAGCGGCCCCGGGCGTACCCGTAGCACGCCCGGGGCCAGACCAAGGAGACCTCGACCCATGACGACGACCTACGACGGCACGCTCACCCGGCAATGGCTCGCCGGGCTGCCGCACCCGGAAAGAGAAGCGATCGAGAAGCAGACCACAGCGCTACTGGCCATCACCCTGCCCGACGACCTCGCCCAGCTCGTCACCGAGAGCCGCCTCGCCATCGCCGACGCGCTCGCCATCGAACGAGGTAGGGCCTTCACCGAGGCGCAGCGGCGCCACGAAGCCCGCCGAGCCGCGCAACGCGAAGCCGAAAACGCCCAGTGGCGAGCCCGCCAGGACGAGGAGAAGCGGATGGCACCCGTCTGGGCGCGGTACATCCTCATCCACGCTCCGGCCCTCGGCGACGCCGTCGTACATCGCGACTTCCCGATCCGCGAAGCCGTCAGGCAGATCCAGGAGTCGACCGGCTGCCCGCTGGACTGCGGTCACGAACCGCTCGACCAGGAGGTAGCGGCGGCGTTCATCGTCGCTGCCGGCTGCGACGGCGACAAGGCCCAGCTCGTCGTCGACTGGGCGCCCTACCTCGTCCCCGAGCTGATCTCGGCCTGACCAACCGCTGGCCCGGGAGTGCCCACCCGTAGTAGGCGCTCCCGGGCCCGAACCCCAAGGAGACCACAACCGCCATGGCCGAGAACACCGCCATCGCCTGGACCGACCACACCTTCAACCCCTGGATCGGCTGCGCCCGGGTCAGCCCCGGCTGCGCAATGTGCTACGCCGAAACCCTCGACAAGCGGTACGGCGGCACCGCATGGGGCGCCCACGGCACCCGCCGCGTCACCGGCGCCGACACCTGGCGCAAGCCCCTCAAGTGGAACCGCGACGCGCTGCGCACCGGCACCAGCCCCCGCGTGTTCTGCGCCTCCATGGGTGACGTCTTCGAAGACCACCCCGCCCTCACCGAACCCCGGGCCCGCCTGTGGACGCTCATCGAGCAGACCCCGGCCCTGACATGGCAGCTGCTCACCAAGCGGCCCGAGAACATCGCCACCATGGCGCCGTGGGGCGACACCTGGCCCACCCACGTGTGGGCCGGCACCTCCGTGGAAGACCAGCGCCGCGCCGACGAGCGCACCCCCCACCTCGCCAAGGTGCCCGCCGCGGTCCGGTTCCTGTCCTGCGAGCCCCTGCTCGCCCCGGTCGACCTCGACCTCACCGGCGTCTCCTGGGCCATCATCGGCGGCGAGTCCGGCCCCGGCCACCGGCCCATGGACCTCAACTGGCTGGCCAGCATCGTCGGGCAGTGCCGGGCCGCCGGCGTCGCCGTGTTCGTCAAGCAGGACGCCGGCCAGTGGTCCGGCCGGCAGGGACGCATACCCGCCGACCTGTGGGTGCACGAGTTCCCGCAGGTGGCCGAGCTGGCGACCGGAGGTCTCTGGTGACCGCCGAGTACTTCGCGGTACCCCACCCGTCCGACGCGGCCCGCATGACGTACTGGCGGCGTGGCGCCCGCGGCAACCTCAAGCCATGGCCGGCACGCGCCCGCTACGGCCCGGAACTCCGCCGGTCGGACGTCCCGACCGGACTCGGCCCGGCCGATCTGCGGGAATGGGCGGCAGCCTGGTACCGGCAGCACGCCGTGCCCTGGCACGCCGCCGTACGGGCCGCCATCGACGCGGACCCAGACACCGCGGCGGCCCGCTTCGCCGCGTTCGCCACCCGCTGCTGTTCCTGCGGGCGACGCCTCACCGACTCGGCCAGCAAGACCTACGGCATCGGCCCCGAATGCCGCGCCGACCTGCCCGCCGCAGTCCTGGCCGCCTACGCCGAGGCCGTCGGGCGAGCCCACGCCGACCACGAAGCCCAGATCGGAGCCACCCCGTGACCGCCGGGCATCAGGCCGACCTGCGCGCCCTCCTCGACCGGCGCCACGCCGACCGGCAGACCGAACGCGGCCAGCAGCTCGCCGCCCCGCCCCGCCGAGTCCAGCTCGAGGGCGACCTGTACCACGTCATCGTCCCGCCCGGCGCCGTCCGCATCGACCGCGGCACCATCCTCGGCAACCCCTTCAAGGTGGAGACGTACGGCCTCGACCTGTGCCTCGACTGGTACGAGCGCTACCTTGCCGGCGACCCCGAGGCCGTCGAGGAAGCCCGCACCCGCCCGCAGCCGGTCAAGCCGTGGAAGTCGTGGCGGACCAACGGCCACGGCCTGATCGTGCTCGCCGACCAGCGCATCGGTACCAGCCCGGTCGCCTGCCGGTGTGGGCCGGACCAGCGATGCCACGGAGACCTCCTGCTTGCGGCTGTCGACCGGTGCCGCCGCGGTGAACCCGTGAGCACCCACATGTGGCCCGGAGGCGAGGAAAACCGATGAGACATGAGGCCGAAGTTGGGACCGCGCGGCGCGCGGCCTACGCTCTAGCCGTAATTGATCTTCCCGTCGTCCATAGGGCAACCGTCAGAGCCCTACTTCCGCCGGGAAGGCCAAAAGGGTACGGACCCCAGCAGCAGCGGACTAGGCAAATAAAGGGCCAGCGATCATCCGGAAACGGACAGAACCAGACATCGAATAAGTTCCAGGATGCGCTTCGTGATTTTGAACGCGCCGGATGGATCTCGCGTGGCCAAGAGTTTCTGTTGATCAGAGATCCACAGAGACTCCTCGACTATGCCGTGAAAAATGTCGTCGAGACGCAGTGGGCAATCTTCCTCGAACTCGACGCCGCAGTAGCCAAAGTGCAAGCCGAGGTTGCCGCCGCGCAGGAACGTTCGCCGAAATGGATCGAGCAGCGCCGTGGCGAACTGATTGCACTGAAGCGCCTGATGGAGCAGGACTCCGGCGCAGGCAAGGGCCGTGTGCGGTTGCTGCCACGGTCGAAGGTGCTGTGATCGCAGCGTGAGCCGCCTCGACCAGGCCATCCGCAACGCCCTCCAGCGCGCCCCTCACGGCCGTACCGCAGTCGAGCTGGCCGAGGACTTGGACGCCGACTACCCCGACGTCCTGGCCGCCCTCAAACGGCTCCACGTCACCGGTACCGCCATCGCCAGCCGGAACAGGGCCGGCGCCTGGACCACCGGCAGACCGTGACCCCAGGGCAGTCCTCTCATCGAACCCGGCCGCGACGGCGCCTCTCATCGAAGTCGGTACCGAGACCCTCTCAGTTGTGACCCCCATCAGCCCGTGACCCCAGCCCCGCGAAAGGCCCGCCATGAGCAACCCGGGCAACCTCCCCCCGGCCCGCGTCGAGCCCGGCCACTACGCCGTGCCCGACCCCGACCAGCGGTCCCGGCTGACCGCCTGGCAGGTCGACCGGCGCGGGACGCTCCACCGGTATCCGCCCGGTACCCGGTGGGAGCCCGTGTGCCCGCGGCTCGACCACATCGACGACCGGGACGAGCGGCGGACGCCCGCGACGACTGGTACCGGGACGTGTACCTCGACTGGAAGCGGCGGGTGATCGCCGCGATCGAGGCAGACCCCGCCGCCGCCCGGGCCGCGTTCCACCGCCGGTACCCGGAGGTGCTGGCCGCCAAGGCGCGGCGGGACCGCGAACGCAGCGAAGCGCAGCACCGCCAGGTCGCCGAGGAGCTGCTCGCCGCCGCCTACGCCGCCGCCGGCATGTCCACCAACCGGATTGCGCAGCGGCTGGGCGCGATGTCGTGGGCGACCGCCCGGGCCCGCATCCAAGCCGGCCGGCTGTCGTGGGCGACGGACCCGGCCTGGTCGCGTGCCGCCCTGGTCGGCTGGTACGAGCGGCTGCGGCTGGACATCGACGTTCCGGCGCTGGTGGACCGGCTGGCCGCCCCGGTCCTCTCGGCGTCGAATGTCATGGCCGGGCCGAAAATCGCCGCTGTCATGACCGACTCCGCCTGAGAGCCGGTGATCCCTGACGGCGTGCTGCCCACTGTGACCGGTGGCCCGGCCCGCTGTGCGGGCCGCTCAGCCGCGATCAGGGCGTGCCGGTACTTCGGGGGAAGGGCGGCGGGAGAGACGCGCACAGGGCGCCACACGAGGAAGCCCCCGGCCAACTGGCCGGGGGCTCTCGTCGCTGCGGGCTCAGCGGGCGGGGGCGGGTGACACCGGGGCGTCAGCCGGGACGAACCCGTCGGCCATCTCCTCCAGCTCCTTCGCGAGCTTGTTCGCGGCCGGGTCCGGGCCGCCTTCTGCGCGGGGGTCAGTGCGGCCTCGGCGTTCGCGGCCGGGTCGCGGCGGCCTTCGCGGCGCGGCGGGCGGCCTCGGCCGGGTCGAGCTTGCGGCCGGTCGCCTCGGGCACCTCGACCGGGGCGGGTGCCGGGGCGGGGCGGAGCTTCCCGGCGTACCACTCGGCGGCGACGAACGCGGTCACGATCAGCGCGCCGTAGAGCCGCTCGCCGAGGGTGTGCCGGCGTACACGTTCGCGGCGAGGCTGGCGAGCCCGGCGACGGCCTGAAGCCGCAGCCCGGTCCGCTGGGTGGACTCGGCGAACCGGGCCGACCGGCCGATCATGCCGAGGACCGCGAAGCCGTCGACCGCGAACGGGACGGTGTAGGACTGCCAGCCGTCGAGGTGCAGCAGGTGGGCGGCGGCGATGATGTGCCCGAAGCTGATCGCGAGGGCGCGATCATGTACAGCCGGACGATGCCGGCGACGGTCAGGTAGGTCCAGTTGCGGGCGGTCTTGCTGGTGGTCTGGGTGGCCTGTTCAGTGTTCGTCATTTCGGTCTCCCCTGCTAGCTCCTCGTTCCTGTACTTACAGTCTAGCCAGTTCCTGTAAGTACACGCAAGGCCTGCGCGGAAGACATCGTAAGTACACTGAAGGCATGCCGCGACCCAAGACCGAAGTCATCCCCGTCCGCAACATCCGCATCAGCGACGACCTGTGGCACGCTGCCGAAGCCGCCGCGAAGGACCGCGACGACCGCTCATGCCGCCATCGAGCCGGCGCTGCGCCGCTACGTCGCCGACCACGAACGCGCCCAGCGGCGCGCCCAGGCCGACGAGCACCCGCCCGCGCCCGACCAGACCATGGGCCGACCTACGGGGCGCGGGCGGTCGGCTCCGACGGCTACCGTGGCCCGCTGTACGGCCCGTGGAGCGCCTGGGAGTCCTCCACGGAGGGGCAGGCGTGGGTCCCGGCTGGCTCAGAACGCAGCAGCGGCAGTGTCCGACTGCCCGTACTGGGCCGGCACCCGCGTCACCACCACACCCAGCATCGCCCGGGCCTCACGCACGACCTGCCCGACCGCGAGAGGCGCGCCCAGGAGCCCGACCTCGACCGCGCCGGCCGCGGTCAGCTCGGCGACCTCCACCCCGGCCGAGCAGCAGCCCCTCCCACGCGCCCGGCCCGGCACGAGGACAGGTCCGCCTCGGCGACCGCGAGGCCTGCGAGACAAGCCGTCGGCGACGCGCTTCGGCGTCTTCGACGAGCCGGTCGCTGGCTCGTGGAAGCGCAACAACGCGATCAAGGCGAAGGGCCGAGTACGTGACGTTGTCTACGCCTCAGGCTGCCTCAGCGGGCCAACTTCGTAGACGTGCGGCCGTCCTGCGATGCCGCTCGGCCTCCGCGTCGAACTCCTGGCGTCAACCTCGGTGGCCGGGTCCCCGGCTCGTGGCCGGTGGCGTTGTGAAATGCTCTGCGAGGGGTACCGGCTGCTGCTCGTCAGTGGACGACATGTCGCGACGGTACCAACGATGCGTTGGCCCGGTCATCGACTCGGTGGACGATCTCGCCGACGCGCTCCGTTCCGGTACCTGAGGATCACCGTTATCATGTACGGATGATCCGGATGTTCGTGGTCGACGGGATTGCCGATGACCCGAACGCGCGGATGTTTCCGGCGGCCATCTGCGAGGTGTGCGACGAGCCGATCCACGAGTACGGGCTCGCCGCCTGGAAGGTCGCCGGCCCCGACACACCAGCCGTGGCCGCGTCGCTGGCAGGCGCTGTTTCTCGACAAGGGGCGCTGCGACGAGATCGCCGAGAAGACAGCCGGCCACCTTACACCACTGACCTCGACCAGTCCTTGCGTATGTCACCCACAACTTCGAGCACCTGTTCACCGGCCACGACCTGGCCAGTGAGCGCGCGCAGTCGACCGCCAGTCCGCGCCCGCTCGGGCCAATCCCGTGAGTGGTGGGGTCACCGTCCCGGCAACCGCCCACCCCGTACTCGCCTCGTCGAGGCGCTCCCGCTGCCCGCCGACGACCCGGCGCCGCTGGAACCTGCGCACCGCCACCGCCATGGCTGGGCTCCCGCCGCTCCGACCACATCCGCCGCGCGTACTTCCGCGACCTGACCGACTGGCCGACCTGGTGCCAGCGGACCAGCCTCGACCCGCGCCGCGCCATGCGAGGCGACGTCGACGCCTACACCGCTGGTCGCTGCGGCACCTGTCGGCCGCCTCCACCGGCTGGCGCCTGTCCGTGCTGTCGTCTGGGTACAGCTACCTGGCGTCGAACGGTGTGACCGCCGCGAACCCGTCAGGCCGTCGACCGGCCCGACGTCGACCGGGCGCGTCACCACCGTCGGGCTGTCGGCGGCCGAGGCGACCGCGTTCATGCGGGCCGGCCGACCGGCAAGGGCCGGACGGCGAGCCGGGACGCCGCCCTCCTTGCGATGCTGGCCGAGTTGGGCCTGCGCGTTGGTGAGGCCCTCGCGCTGGACCTGGCCGACCTGCGACACAACCGCCGGTACCGCACCCTACGCGTGACCGGCAAAGGCGGGAAGGTAAAGGAAGTACCCATTCCGGCGCCGCTGGGCCGGGACCTTAACGCGGCCTCGCCGGGCGGGCCCGGGCCGCAGGTGTCGCCTGGAGCAGCTCGAGGGGCGCTGTTCGTGGCCACCACGGCCGCCGCGTGACCAGCCGGCCGTGTTCCCATGGTGCGCGGGGTCGCAAATCCGCCGGGCTGCCCGCCGTCGAACACTGTCGCCGCACTCGCTGCGCCACACGTCGCCACGGCCGCGCTGGACGCCGGGGCACCGCGCGCGATGTTCAGGACATGCTCGGGCACGCCGACCCACGAACCACTGCCGGTACGACCGTTCGAGGGGGTCGCTGGACCGCTCGCCTGCGTATCTATCGCGGCGCTGTTCGCCGATGACGAGGTGAGCCGAACCTGACCGCCCACATCACCGGCCCGAAGCCGGACGCGCCACCGGGGAGCGGCAGTGACCGGGCACCGCCAGTCCGTCTCGGGGCGCTGGTCGCCGGCTGGTCGGTGGTCGCGCTCAGCGACATGCTCACCCGCCATGGACCCGACCAGCTGGTCCGGCTGCAGATCGCCGTCGACCGGGCGACCTGCCGGCCGAGCTCGTCGCCGAGTTCCGGCAGGCGTGGCGGGACATCGGGCGGCTGCGCTGGCCTGGACCACCCAGGCGGGCCGGGGCGCTGCCGTCATGCCGTCGATGGCACAGAGCTGGCCCATCGACGGCAGCCCTCAGTGTCGACAGCGACGTGATCGACACGATCAGGCGGGCGGACTGCTGCACGTTACCCCGAACCGGGCCAGGCAGCTGCTGCGGGCCGGGACCTCGCGGGCCGCTAGCCGGCCCACCTGGTGGGTATCGATGGACAGCGTGAAACGACACCGGGGACTGGAGACGATGAGCGGGTTTGACGGCTCGCGGAAACGTTCCGTGACTGGGGCCAGCCAGTCGGCGGCGAGGTGGCCGCGATCGGCCGGGACGAGTCGGAGGCCGTGGCCCGCGCGCAGTGGGACGTGTCGACCGCCAGCGCGACGGCGGGGCTGGACGTCGTAGCGGCCCCGGTCGAGGCGGCCGCCGGAGTCGTTGCGGATGAGCGAGGCGGACGCCAGGACGTACGCGGCCGGCTGCGCGAGCCGAAGTCGGCCGCGGTGGCGCGGAGCATGCGCGCAGGCTACCTGGAGACGTTTGCGTCGGGGCTGCGAGGCGGCCGGTGAGCGCCGCGCTGGCCGCCCTCGACCAGGCCGAGGCGCGCTTGAGCGGTGGCGGGCCGAGCATGCCGCCAAGCTCGCCGAGCTGGAGCGGTACGGTCCATGGCCGACCTCGACCTCGACGAGGATCCGGCCGAGGCGTCCTGCGGGTGGCCGAGCGGTCCTGAAGCTTGGCACCGAGCTTGAGGTCGCGGCAACGCGATCACTACTGCGAAGACTTGGTCGACGCCCGCCGCGGTGCGCTGCGCGAGCGGGCCGGCGACCTGTTCGCCCGGGGCAGCGGGCCAGTGAGGTCGTCGCCGTGCGGCAGGCCCGTACGGATGGGCTGCTGGCGGCGCTGGAGGAGCACGAGGCGCCCGCTACCAGTCCCCCGATGAGCCGGCCGCGCCCTGGCGTTGGCGGGTGTCTGGCCGGCCGGTCGTGGCGTACGCCGTGGACGGTGCTGCTGGGCCGCCTCGCCGCCTGCCTGCAGGAGCGTGCCGCCGACCTGGACGAATAGGCCGCCACCGGCAGCCGGGAGCAGCTGCGCACTACCTGGCCCGCCCCGTGCCGGAGCGTCATGGCTCGAGATGCGATTCGTTGACCCGCCGGCCGAGCCGCTGGCCGCCGAGCCCGTCGGCGGCGAGGTGCCGGTGGTCGAGGTGCCCGACGTCGACAGCGCGACGCTGGCTGCTGTGGCCGCCGGCCGGGCGTAGGGGCTGGTCATGGTCCAGGGCGTCGACGTTACCGCCGACGGATTGTGTCGGTCGGGATCGAAGGGTCAGGAGCGGGCCACCTTCCGCCGCTGAGATCGACCCTGCGCCCGTTGTGGCGGGTGCGTCGGTGTCGAGGCCAGCGCGCCCGCCCCGCCCGCGGTCGCTCAAGAAGGACGCGTGCGCGTTCTGTCGGGGCCACCGTACGTATCCGGCCGGCTGGCACGTCAGCGTGCTGCCTGAGCCGCTGTCGTGGGAGCTCGACGGGATCGCGCAGCCGTGGGCGACGACGTCTCCCGGCGGCTCCTACCTGCGTGCCCGTGTGCGCGCCGCTGGTCGCCGGCCGGAAGGTGTCGGCGCTGCTAGGCGCCTGGCTCACGGTTCGCCGCTGAGCGCCCCAGCGAATCGATCGCCTTCGTGCTGGCGCTCCTTGAGCGGCTGGCGGCGCCGGTGGCGCTGACCGGTGGGCGGGTCTGTGATGGGTGCCGGGCAGCGGACGGTCACGGTCCGGCTGGCGGCCGATGCGTCAAAGTACATCGCTGAGGTCGGTGGCAAGGCCGTCAGGCGACGAAGGATTTCAACACCGAACGGCCGCGCTTGGCAAGGACGACAAGGACAAGTTCAACCAGCTCGCGGCCACGGCCGCGTTGCTGGCGCTGGCCTCGTTGGCGCCTTCGGGTTCATGGCCAAGGCCGCCATGGACTTCGACAAGGAAATGTCGGCGGTCGCTGCGGTATCCGACGCCAGCGGCAAGACCTCACAACTCCGCGCCGCAGCCATGCAAGCCGGCAAGGAGACCGCGTTCTCCGCGATGGAAGCGGCCACCGCGGAGGAAGCGCTGCGAAGGCCGGCATCTCCACCTCCGACATCCTCGGTGGGGCGCTCACCGGCACCCGTCGCTGGCCGCCGCCGGCAACATCGACCTCGCCGACGCGGCGACGATCGCCGCGCAGGCGATGGACATGTTCCAGCTCCACGGCGGCGAGTCGCGCACATCGCGGACGTGCTGGCGGCCGGGGCGAACAAGTCGGCGACCGACGTCGGACAGCTGGGCATGTCCCTCAAGCAGGCCGGACCCGTCCGCGTCGCAGACCGGGCCATCCCTGGAAGACACGGTCGGCACCCTGAGTGCGTCGCGCAGGCCGGTTTGGTCGGCTCCGACGCCGGCACGTCGCTGAAGACGATGCTGCAATCTCTCCAGTCCGCGTCGGGTCCGGCTGCTACCACGCCGCACGAACTGGGTATCACGCCTACGACGCGTCGGGGAAATTCATCGGCATCACGAGCTCGCCGGGCAGCTGCAGGACAAGCTGGGTGGCCTGAACCAGGCCCAGCGTGACGCGGCGATGGCCAGATTTTCGGCACGGACGCCGTCCGGGCCGCGAACGTCTTGTACCAGCAGGGCGCCGTCGGGCTGGCGAAGTGGAGACGCCGTTGACCAGCAGGGCATCGCCGTTGGAGACGGCCGCGAAGAAGCTCGACAACCTGGCCGGCGACCTGAAGAGCTTCAGGGCAGCATTGAGACGATGGCGATCACCGCTGGTGAGTCGTCGGTCAGCGGCTTCGTCGCTGCTGCAGGCCGCTACGGCGCTGGTGAACCAGTCGCGGAGATGCCTCCCGCGGCCTCCGGCGCGATCACGGTTTTGGGCGGCCTGACCGGCGCGGCCCTGCTCACCGGCGCTGCCGTATCCAGGTCGGCAGGCGTCGTGGGATGCGGTCGAGCCCCTGTCCACGACGGGCCGCGGGGCGCGAAGGCGGCGTGGCGCTCGAAGGGGTCACGAAGTGGGGCACCCGCGCGGGTGTCGCCTTGGTCGGTCTTGAGGTGGCAGGGGCGATCAGCGCGGCGTTCGCGGACGCTTGCCGCCGACACCGACCTGTACGCGACCGCTCTGGAGCGGTTCGCGATCACCGGCCGCAACACCGGGGAGATGATGCGCCTCGCCGGGGCGGACTTCTCGCAGTCGAAAAGGATGTCAAGTTCACCAAGAACGAGGGCGGCCTGGCCGGGCTGGAGAAAGGCGCCTCATTCGAGCCAGGGTTCATGAGCGGAATGACCGGCTCGCTGCAGTCGACCCTCGACCGGATGAAGGCCCTCGACGAGGCGATGGCGAAGATGGTCCAGGGTGGGCACGCCCAGGACGCCCAGGTGGCGTTCAACGGGCTCGCCGACGCCGCCGCAAAGCAGGGCGTCCGTCGAGCAGCTGAAGGAGATGCTGCCGCAGACTCGCAGGCCCTCGACGAAGCGGCGAAGAAGGGCGGCGACGCCGGATCGCCGCGGCCGATGCCGCGATCGAGTACGACAAGCTCGCCAAGCAGCTGGCCGCTGTGTCCGCGACCGCGGACATGCTGCGGGCACGATGGCGGACAAGGTGTTCAACGCCTTCATGAGCATCGATCAGGCGAACCTGTTGGTTGCCGAGTCGCTTACCAAGGTGTCGGACTGTTCAAGGAGAAGGCCGCGAGCTGGACATCCATACGGCGAGGGGCCAGGCGAACTGCGAGGCGGTCCTGTCGGCGGTGCAGGCCAACATGAAGATGTACGACAGGAACATCGCCACCGGCATGTCCGCCCAGGACGCGGCGGCGGCGTACGACAAGAACACGCAGGCGCTGCGCGACCAGCTGCACGCCGCGCACCTGACCGATGCCGAGATCAACGACCTATCGGCCGGTACGCGATGGTGCCGGACGACGTGAACACCAACATCCAGGCCAACGGCCTGACCCAGGCGATCGACGACCTCAACGACCTGATCCGCAAGCTGAACGCCTTCCGCCGCTGAAGACGATCACGATTGACATCGGCAGCGCAACGATACCAGCGGTGTCGCGGACTTCAGGGAGACCACGGCGAGCGGCGGGGCGGCGCATACACCCATGCCGCAACAGGGTTCGTCACTGAGCATGCGGCGACGGGCCTGCTCAACCTCAAGCAGGCGTCGGTCTATTCGCCGATGTCGCCGGCCCGGTACGCCTTTGCGGAGCCCGCCACCGGCGGCGAGGCGTTCGTGCCCAAGTACGGGGACTACGCGGGCCGGTCGATGTCCTCCTGTCGGAGGCGGCCCGCTGGTACGGGGCGGACGGTCGTTCCCTCCGGCGGCTTGGGGGCGGCGGCCGGCTCGGATCCGAACCTTCCGCGCGCCATCGCCGAGCACCTCGCGCCGCTGCTGGCCGGGATGACCACCGTCGTCGGGCCACTGCGGGTCACCCCGGAAGGGCTGGCGTTGGCGGTACGCAAGGGCGAAAGGAACCTGAGGAAGGTCCAGTGAGCACCCTCTGGCTCGGCAAGATCGGCGCGTTGGCTGCGTTGCCGTCACCGCGGCCCGGCATGGTCCCCGCCGCCGTCCGACCCTCGACGGTGGCGGCGACCATCGGCGGCGGCCAGGTCGTGTCGTTCGCGCCCGGCTCCGGCCGCCGCGCATATCAGGCGGGCTGGACCCACCTTGACCCCGACACGTTCACCCTCCTCGAGGAGTTCTTCGCCGGCAGCCGCGGCCCGGGCCCGTTCGTGCTGCTCGACCCGACCCGCCGTAACCACCTGACCGCCAACCAGTCCTCATCGACGTCCGGCAGCAACGGCCCCGCGGGGTTCACCGCCCTGAACGAAGCCGAGGCTCTCGGCTCAGTCGTCGCACCGTTCGCGGGGCTGCGGGTGCCGCGGATGCTGAAATGGTCGGTGCCGGCCGCCGGCGGGTCAGGCATCCTTCGCCTCGACCCGCCCGCCGGGCTGCCCGGCTTTCCGGCGCCCGGCGGCGAGGCATGGACGTTCACCGTCCAGATCGGCGGCGGCGGCATCGACGCGGCAGTCACCATGACGGCGGTCCTGCTGTGGATGGACGCCGCGGGTACGCCGATCGGGGCGACGATCGGTACCCCGGTCACCTCGTCCGCAACTGCACTCACGCAGGCGTCGGTCACCGCCGGTCCCCCGGCCGACGCCGTGTGCTTCCAGCCGGAGCTGCGCCTCGACCTGGGCACCCTGTCCGCGCAGTGGTCCGGGTTCGGTGACGCACCGATCCGGTCGGGCTGGATCACCTCCCGCAATGTGCGCCAGCAGGCCATCGGTTCGCCGCTGGCGGCGGCGCTGGCCGACTATGCGTGGGGCGGCGCGACCGTCGACGTGTACGTCGGGCAGCCGCAGTTGGACATGTCGACAGCCGTCCGCCCTTGGGTGGTGGGCACGGGAGTCCCGCAGGTTTCGATGATCAATTTTTCCCCCGTCTACGACGTCGTCGTGCCGTACGCATCGGCGACCGCGACCCTCGTCGAAGTGGGCTAAGGAGTCTGCCGATGTCGCTCACGTCCACGCTCACCCCGGCGCAGATCCTCGCCGCGTTCCGGCCCCCGACCCGGTTCCAGAAGGCCAGCTTCACCGGCCAAGCCGCCGGCAGCTTCCACTCCAGCCTGCTGCTGGCCGGGATCCCCGGCGCCGGCACCGCCGCATCCGCCGGCCTCAACGGCGCCGCGCTGACCGGCGGATCCAGGCCCAACGGGGGGGCGATCCCGTTCCCGGCCGCGGTCGGCGGGCAGTCGGTCTATCTCGGCGGGGTCAGCGCGCAGGAGGGCGGCGCGATCGGCGGCCTGATCGTCGCCGACCGCCTGTGGGAGAACTCGGGCTACACCGTCACCAGCACCGGCTCGCAGGCCACCGCGTTCCCCGGCCTGCCCGCCCGTGACAGCAACGGGGCTGCTTCCGGGGTTGGTGTCGAGCTGTGGGTCGAGATCTACACGGCCACGACCAACGGGGCGCCCGTCACCCTCACGATTTCGTACACCAACTCCGCCGGTACAGCCACCCACACCGCGACCGCGACCATCCCCGCCAACGCTGTCGCCGGACTGATCATCCCGGCCACGTTGCAGGCGGGCGACGTGGGCGTGCAGTCGATTCAGTCCGCGACCCTCTCCGCCAGCCTGGTCACCGGGTCGTTCGGCCTGGTCTGCACGCGTTCGATCACGGACATCCCCATCACCGCCGACAACCTGGCCACCAGGCAGGACATCTTCCAGCTCGGCTCGCCGCTGATGTACGACGGTTCCGTACCGTGGCTGATCTATGAGATGACCGGCACCGGTGGTGGCCGCGTCACCTCCTCCCTCAGCTTCCTGCAGGTGTAACCGATGCGCGACGTGACGCCCGAGCTGGCCGCCGCGATCGAGGCCCCCGAGCGCACCGCACGGGTACGGCTGTCGGTCGACTGGGACGGCGACGGGCACGGCCCTGCCGGCTCGCTGGACGACCTGTCCGGCCAGGCCGCCAGCGTCGGCGTGGCCAGCGTGCTGCACGGCACCCTGCCCGAGCAGGCCGCCGTGGTCGAGGGCACCGCCGCCGCCACCATCGACGTCGACCTCGCCAAGGGCGGCGCCGAAGACGAGCGGCTGCACGCCGTGCGGTCTTTGACTTCTCACCGATGACGACCGACTTCACCAGCTCGCGGGCGAGGAACGCCTCAACCGCGACCTGCAGCTCGACGTCGAGTTCCTTCACCGCCCGCGGCTGTAAGGCCGCGGTGCCGCTGCTGCGGGGTACGACCCGCGGGCTGGCCACCCGGGTCGGGGACCGCAGCGCCAAGCTGTCCGGCCTGGACTACCGGCACAAGCTGCGCAGCAAGATAACCCTGCCGGCGCTCGCCGCTGACGTGCCCGAGGTACGTCAAAACCTCTTCCCGACCACAAACCGGCCCTCCAATGCCACCTGGGTCGTGTCATACGTGCTGTCAGGGTGCGGCTTCCCGCTTGCGCCGCCACCCCGCAGCCAGTACTGCCGCTTCTACGGCCCGATGCACAGGCTCGGCGGCAGCCCTTCGTCTCGGCGCATCTGATCCGGGGCTCCCCAACGTCATCAACATCCACGACCCACGAACCCGAGCCCCGCCGGCCCGGCTGGTCGGGTCGTACCTGGCCCGTTCGCGCTCGGGCGGCCGCGCCGGTCGACTTCTCCGACGGCATCTTCAAGCTCAACTCGGATATGGCATCGGGGACAATCCCGCTGCTGGCCGCGCCCATGTTCGGTATTTTCAAGCAGAGCCACGTTGAGCGGCATGGGCTCAGGGTTCTTTTTGCCGGCGCGGAGCGCGCAGCTGTTCCAGTTCCCGTCGTAGCCATCCGCTCTCGACGGGCGCGACCGGCGGCACCTTCTCACCTCAACGCCGGAGCTTCACCCATCCCTGATCCAGTTCGGGCTGGACCAACGACGCCACCACCCGCGTCATCAACGGGCCCGGCTGGCCGGTCGACGGACGGCGTGGCGCTGGCGTCGGCGTGGCGTGGGACGACGCCGCCGGGGGCGGGCCGATTTCTACGTCGACGGGCGGGTCACCACCGTAGCCGTTTACACCCACCCGGTCAACCCCCCGCTGCCCTGCCTCGACGAGTGGGAAGTGGGGACGATTCACTCCAGCGCCACCGCTCTTGCCGAGCTGCACGTGGCCACCGGGATACCGTTGCGCCCGCGCCGTCAGCTGCGCGACCTCTCATTAAGCCCGCCGGCCGCATCGTCAACCTTGACCTGTCTGCAGAACGAGCTGGACGGGATCGTGCCAGGAGACCCCCGCCGAGCATGGCAGTGCGCAGGAGCTGGCCGCCGCCGAGCAGGGCGCCGTCTACCTGACCCCGACGGCCCCGCCGTCGGCCACCCGGGCCCGGCTGCGCCCACCGCTGCCCAGGTATCTCAGCGTGACCGACGCAGCCCGCGACCTGCCCGAGCTGGCATCGAGCAGCTCACCGTCGACAAGGTCGCCGACGTCATCACCGCGCCATGCCCCGGCAACGGTCGACGTACAGGTCAAGGCGTGGACACCTCGCAGACCTGGATCCCGGCGCCAGCACCGTCACCCTCCGCCGGCTACAGCGGCCTGGCGACCAGCCAGCGGATCATTCCGGGCACGCCAACACCGCCGGCGACGGCACGGCACCGCCTACACCCTGGGATCAACCGGCCCGGTGACCGTGGCGGTCACCTACCTGCCGACATCGCCGACGCCGTCACCGTCACCAACAGGCTCGGGTCCCGGTGTGGCTGGTCGCCGGCAGCGGGCAGCCCGACCTGGCGATCACCGGCGACGTCATCTGGCAGGGCGCCGGCGCCAACCCGGCCGTCATCCCAGTCAGGACAGCCGGGATACTACGGCGACCTGCCGCTGGACCTGCCCGCGAACCGCTGGGTCCGCGCCGCGACTTCGCCGCCGGGCTCGCCATGGCGACCGCCGGGGACCTCCAGTACCGCAGCGGGTGTTCGCGGGGCTTGAGATCCCGGGCGACCCCCAACTGGACGTTCGACAGGATCACGCCCGTGACCCGGACAACACCGGCCTTGTCCTCGACCTGTGGTACGTCGGCGGCACCCACGCTATCGACGCGTCGGGCCACTACGTTACGCAGGCCGTCGCCCGGCCCGCCCGTAACCGTTACCTCGCCGGCACCGGGCTGCCCGGCGTGGACCTGGTGGGGTGACTGGTGACTGCCAACGACTACCCGCTCGTCCTCAACGGCTCCCCGGTCGGCCCTGACGCCTGGTACAACCCGGTCGCCGAAGACCTCACCGCGGTCAAGCCGCAGCGGGGTAAGGGATTGGTCGCGTCGCAGCGGGAGGCGACCGGCAACGCCACCACCACCACGGTCGAGCTCGTCGTCACCAGCATCCAGTTCGTCGCCGAACGCAGCGGCGTGTACGAGGTGACCATCGAGCGGCCCTCGGAGTCCAGCGTCGCTGGCGACTCGATTAACTGCCGGATCAGGTGGAAACACACCGCAGTAGCCGACGCGGGGGCGTCGAGGCCGACACACCGGCAGCTACGGGAGCCGACGCAACGCTCACCTCGGAAACATCGTCCTGCTTGACCGGTTCGCCGCACGGAAAGCTGACGGTCACTGTGGTGGTGACGATTGTCAGCAACGGCGGTAGCGGCAACGTCAAGATGAACGGCACCGGTGTGCCCGTGGTGATCCACGTCAACCGTGTCTAGGGGGCGGCGCGGTTATGGCCGCCCCTCTCCACGCCTCTACCCGGAAGGGCCTGTCGCTGTGTTGACGCCTGCCCGGCGGTCGCTGCCGCGCGCCGCCATCATCCTGTCCGCCGTCCTGGCGCTCGTCGCCGCCGTCGGTACGCCCGCGTACGCCAAGCACCGTCGGTCGCGCCCGGTACCGGGCATGGTGGTGTGCTGCACCCCGCCGCCCATCCACCTGCCCGGCGCCAACCACCTCATGCCGCTCGGTGACTCCATCACCGTCGGTGCCTGCTCCACTTCCGGCGACGGCTACCGGGACCGGCTCGACGCCCAGCTGCGCGCCGCCGACTACCCGCCGGTGTGGGTCGGTACCCAGGTGTCCGCGTCGGGGATGCGCCATGAAGGGCACGGCGGGTGGACCATCGACCAGCTCGCCGCCGGGGTACAGGGCGGCTGGCTTGCGTCGCCGCCGGAGTGGGTGCTGCTGGACGCCGGCACCAACGACGGCGGACAGAACCGGACCGCGGCCCAGATGCTCGCGTCGATGTCGACCCTGCTTGACCGCATCCTCGCGGCTGGCGTCGGGGTGAAAGTGATCGTCGCCCAGATCACCATCACCACCTACAACACGGCAGCCCAGCAGCAGGCCGAGCAGGACTACGACAACGGGCTACCCGCGCTGGCCACGTCGAAGGGCTGGCGAGTGCGGACGGTCGACATGCGCGGCGTCGAGCTGGCCCCGGCGTCCACGTGCACGCCCGGCGGGGTATACCCGGACGACGCCGGCTATCAGCAGATGGCCGACCGCTGGTACGCCGCAGTTCAGCACTGGCGAGGCGTTCTGTGACCGTCAACCTCGTACCACCCGCCGCAGCCCCGCGAGCGGACCGCGCCGGCCGCTTGGAGCGGGTCGGTGGTGTCCCGGCCGCACTGGACCCGTACCCGGCCGCCGTTCACCCGCCGGGCGTACGCGACCACCCAGTCCCGTAGCCGCGCTGGCTGGCCGCAGCACGGCGAGCGCACCACCAGGTCGCCGTCCACGTCGACGTACACAGCGGGGCCCTCACAGCCCGGTGCCGGGCCGCTCGGCGACAGCGAGCGCGGTCTCACCTCGCCGGGCGACGGACGCCACACTCGGCGGCGCGGGCGGCTGGCACATCAGCATGGGGCAGGCGAGACAGGTGTGCGGCGCTCCGGGTTCGGCCCGCCCGTGGTCGAGGCCGGAGTGCCCACACACCTCGCACAGCACCGGCAGCCCCGAGATGTCGGCACCGCGCGGGCACGTCACGACGACGCCCCCCGCCGATGCGGACGTTCTCCGCGCCGCCTTGCCGAGCGACGTCAACACCCTGCCGAGGCGGTACGCCTCCTGCGGGGACATCAGCCGTTCCGCGCACGCGACCCGTACCGACACCATGTCCGGCTGGCTGGCCGGCGCCTGCATCCATGCCGCGACGGGCGAGCCCTCGATGGTGACTCGGGCGCTGAGATGCGTACCGGTGCCGGATTCGGTGGCGTTGCAGCGGTCCCGGTCACACCACGCCGGATGCGGGACGCTCACGGTAACCACCGGCGCCGCCCGGACCGGTGCTCCTGGCTCGGGGTCATCCGTAGCGGGTCGTTGACGTCGACGACGGGCAGCTCCCGGGTTTCGCCGTTGAGGACGGCGGCGAACCCTCGGGATGTCCGGTGGTGGACGGCCGGGGGCTGTTGCGGTTGCCGGGCACGTCGCCATCTGAAGATCCGCACGGGCTCTCCCTCGGCTTGGCCCGCCGGCCCGGGTGGTGAGTCCCGGACCGGCGGGGGCTGAGAGGGGCACGCCCGGACCCGTGGCCCGGTGGCGGTACACCAGCGGGAGACCAGTTGCTGCCGCCGACCTTCAAGCCCGGGTGTGCCCCCGGCGCCCGACGGCCAGGCCATTGCCGACACCGACCGCCGCGCGCTCTATGACGGACGGTATGGGCACGATCACCCGGCGGCCGCCACACGGCGGGGTCCTACCCGCAGCGGGGCACCCGGCTACACGACACCGATCCTCTCGGCGAGCGGACGGAGATCCGGCCGGCTCGTCGGCGTCTCCCGGGTCAACAGGTCCCGCACCAACGCCCGCACGTTCAGGTTGAGCCGCGACTCCTCCGGCGACTCCCTGTCCGCCCGGATCAGCATGTGCACGGCGGCCAGGTCCTCCCGGCCGATGGCGTACCCGCGCGCCAAGTCCAGGTAGTGGGAGTACCGGCGTTCCACGCTCGGCGAGCCGGTCACGTCGACCCGCTCCGCGACCCGCAGCGCCTCGGCGGGCCGGGACAACTCCAGGGCAACGGCGCCCCGGTGGATACCGACGTTCGTCGGCCCGAACACCAGCCGGTGGTGGTTCGTCTCACCCACCCGCGCGGCGACCCGGGCGGCGACGTCGAGGGAGTCCAGGGCGCGGCGTTCGTCGCGTAGCCGGGCATCCTGTACGGCGAGCACGAGGTGCAGTGCCCCCAGCACTGCGAGGTGCCCCGGGCTGGGGTCGGTGATGGCTTGCAGCTCCGCGATGGCGTCGCGGAGCAGCGCCCCCGCTTCCTCGGTGTGCCCCTGCGTGGATAGGACGAGCGCGGTGTTCCACGCTGCCGCGCCCCGGTACTCGGGGTCGTCGGCTGCGTCGGCTGAGGCCCAAGCCCGATCAGCGGCCAGCAGCGCCACGTCCAGGGCGCCGATGCGTTTCGCGTAGGCCCGTACCAGCAGGTAGAGGGTCGCGGCCAACCGGTGACCGTCGCGGCGCTGGTCGCCGTCGAGCGCGGCCACCGTCGAGCGGGTCTGGGCGATGAGGTCGGGCAGCATCGGCCCGGTGCGGGTGTACCGGTGCGCCGACCCGTGCCACGTCTCCCAAGCGAACTCGACCGACCGGGCCAGCCGGTCAAGGTCCGGCTCCCCATCGAGGCGGCGGGTGTAGGCGACCAGGGCGGTACGGATCGGTGGGATCGTCTCGTGCTCGCCCGGCTCGTCGGGCAGCTCACCGACGGGTAGCCCGGTGAGCCTGTAGAGGTCCCGAACGCGGAGGATCCGGGCGATCTCGATCCAGTCGGCAAGGGAGGTCACCTGCCGTTCGCCGGACTCCCATTTGCGCCACGCGGACACGGTGCAGCCTTTGAGCTGGGCGGCTTGCTCCTGGGTGAGCCCGGCCCGACGCCGGTACAGCTTGATCCGTTCTGCCGGGGTCATGGTGCCCGGCTCGTTCGGTGCGTTCATCGGTACCTGCCCCAGCTAGCGGTCTGGGTGGGGGCCGCCGCCGCTAGACAGCGGCCCTCCGTACTCCGACGGTACCGCCTGCCCGGGAAGGGCGGCACCGGAGGTCACCGGACGCGCCCCGGCAGCCCCAACAGGTCCAGCTCTGGCGCGTCGACCCACCCGGCCGCGGTCGCGAGGGCCACCCGTACCGCCGTGTCGACCTCCTCGCCGAGCCGTACGGCCTGCGCCGTGGCGAGCTGCTCGTCCGTGTCGAGGTCGACCTGTAGCCGGAGCTCCAGCCGGCCCCGCCCGGCGAGGTTCAGCACGCGGGTCACGACCATGACGCCCCACGCGAGCCGGGCCGTGATCGGCTCGCTCCTGTGCTCGCCGATCCCGTGCTGAGCGCTGCACAGGTGGCCGCCGCCGCACCAGACCGGGCATCTCTGCTCCGGGCGACGCCAACGCCGGCCCGTCGTCTGCCACCGACGGCCGTTCACGGTGCGGCCCGCCGCCGGTCGGCGATCCAGTTCCACACTCGGCGCCCTACCCGCAACCGGCGACCGGAACCGGAGCAGCGGCGGCACATGCGGAACACCCGCCCGTCGTCGCGGGAGACCTTGCCGCCCGAGCAGCGGGCGCAGTGCGTGAACGGCCACAGCCAGCACGAGCCGGCGTACACGAGTACGGCGAGCAGGGCGGCGGCGGCGAGGAAGACCCACGCCAGCGGGCCGGCGTGGGTAGCGGTAGCGGCGAGCAGGGTCACGGGACATGCCTCCAGCGGCGGGTTTCGGTGCGTGTGGCGGGGGTGGGGCCACCCGCTACCCGGGCGGGTTTGCGCAGGTCAGCCCGGTAGCGGGTGCTGGTAGCGGTGCCGCTACCTTCGTGCGGGCCGCTACCTGCCATCGGTGATCTCCCGGCGCTGGATCGCGGCCTCGACGTCCTGGCGGCGGCAGCCCTTGAGGGTCACCCCGTCGACCTTCACGTCCTTGCTCGGCACGGCCTTGTCCCGCACGAGGGCGGACAGCGCGTCCTGCCCGATGCCCGCATACGCCTCCGGGTGCTGCTCGCCGAGGATCTGCGCGAGGGTCACCCATTGGATGCCCGGCCGCCCGAGGTGGGCGAAGACGTGCAGCACGTCGTCGAGCACGTCCCGGCCGGGCACCACGTCCACGTCCGTACCGACCGGGGCGCCGCCGCGTAGCGCGGTCGCGCGGGCCAGGATCGCCTGCGCGGTCGTTGGGTCCGGGTACTGGGAGCGGACCGCGGTCGGCTCGGCCAGGCCCAGCATGATGCCCCACCCGGCGTCGAGGATCGGCCGGTACGCGGTGCCGGTCAGGCCCCGCTTGTACGCCCCGGTACCCAAGATCTGGTCGTTGGCGACCTGGTCAGGTACGGCCATGCACCACCGGATGCCGATGCAGCGGGTCAGCGCGGTCGGTAGGGAGTCCTTGTCGGGGATCTGGGTGCAGATCACGAGGGTGATTCCGAGGGCCCGGCCGCGCTTGGCGAGCCGGATGGCGGCGGACTTGGCCGCGGCGCCGTGCTCGTCGTCGCCGAACAGTTCGTGCGCCTCGTCGATCAGGATGAACACCGGGTGCAGGCCGGACCCGGGCGCGCGGGCCAGTTCCGGTGTGACCTTCCGCTCGGGCGCCTCGCCCCGCTCGTACGCCTTGCGGATGCGCTCGCCGCGACGTTCGGCCTCGGCGAGCCCCCACGTGAGGACCTGGGCGCCGGTGGCGAAGTCCTGGTCGGCCAACCCACACGTGTACGTGGAGCACAGCGGCTCGAAGTCCAGGAAGTCCCCGGTCCCCTTGTACTCGACGATCTTCAGTTCGCAGGTGGGATCGAGTGCCGCGATCGTGGCGAGGGTGCGGGCACCGAAACTCTTGCCACTACCGGGCCTGCCTCCCACCAGGAAGTTCTGTGCGAACAGCGCCGTCTTCACCGGCCGCTGCCGCTGGTCGGTGCCGAACTCGTGCAGGTCGAACACGCTGGTACGCGCGGCCGGCGACGCGAGCGACCAGCGGGGCTGCCCCATCTTGCTCGACGGCAGGTACCCGACCCACAGGTCGAGCTGCCCGGCGTGCTCCGGGCCGGCGGTCGGCCACACCTGGTCGACGGGCAGCCGCAACGCGCTGGAGAGCCGGCCGCGCCGTTCGAGTACCTCCGTGACCTCGACCCCGGCGGGCAGGTTCACGCGGGCCAGCCAGCCGGGCCCGTCGCGGTGGATGCCGGGCGGCGGAAACGACAGGTCGCCGGGCTCCTTGATGCGGGAGATCCCGAGCGCGACCAGCGCGGTACGCACCATGTCGCCGGTGAGCTTGGTGAACTGCGGCCCGGTCGACACCCGGTGGATGATCGGCTTGTCGGCGGGGCGGCCCAGTCGGGCCAGGGCCGGCACCACGGCGAGGGCGGCGACGACCGCCAGCCACCATGGGGCAACGGTGCCGAGCAACACCACGCCGACAGTGACGGCGACGGCCTCGGCGAGCAGCACGCTGCCGCGCCACGCACGGGTGGCCTTGGCTTCCTGGTGCAGCTTCAGGTACGCGTCGACGTCGTTGCGCCGCGCGGCGTCCTGGCGCAGCTGGTGCTGTTCGAGCAGCCACCACCAGCGCAACTGCCGACTGATCAGGCGGGCGGCGCCGACGGGGGTCCACACCGCGGTCCAACCTGCGTACAGCGGTAGCCGCAGGCCATGGAACTTGGCCAGGTACCGGGCGTACCAGATCATCCACCGCAGCACCTGCCGCCGCTGGTCGGGGTTGCGCCACTCGGCCGGCACGATCGGCCGGAGCGGCTCGTCGCGCCGCTGCACAACGTTCGCGTACAACGTGCGGTGCTCGTCGGGCGGGTCAACGGGGCCACCCAAACGCGGCGAGACGACGTCGAAGGTTTCGGCGTCGTCCTGCTCGTACGGGTGCTGTTCTGCCATCCTGGGTGTCCTCCTGCTCGCTGCTGTGGGTGTGGAGGGCCGGGGCGCGGCCGGTGGTTGTCAGGCCGGATGGCCGCGCCCCGGGCGGTGTCAGGCTTCGTCGACGTCGTCCGTCGTGGCGGCCGGCTGGCTGGTCGAGGCGGAGGTCTCGACGCGCTCGACGTAGACCGGGACCGAGTAGGCGAAGAAGCCGCCGCGGGAGTCGGGGCCGTACACGTCGGGCTGCTCCGCGCGACGTACCGCTTCCTCGTCGGGCATCGACAGGTTCCGCACGTTGATCCAGCCGTGCTCGTGCTCGCTGGCCGGGGTGGTGACGATGTAGCGGGTGTGCTCGTCGGGGCCGATGAACTGGTCGCCCCGCTTCAGGGTGGTCATGTCGACCTTCCCCTTGTACGGGTCGATCCCGGCCTGCGGGCCGTACTCCAGTTGCGCCGGCCAGTCGTGGAGCGCCTCGGCGACGGCGTACTTGTCCGCGGCCGGCGCGTCCAGCCCCCGCAGGGTGGTCCAGTAGTCCGTACTGGTCGCGCTGACCTGCTCCAACATCCGGTAGTACAGGCCCACCTGGTCGTCGTTCAGCCCTTGCAGGTGCAACGGCCGGTCGGTGGCGTCTGCCATGTGGTTCACATCCCGTCTTCGTCGGTGTCGGTGGTCTGGGCGGCCTGCGGCTCGTCGAGCAGGGCACCGATGGCGGTGTCGGCGTCGCCGAACCCGATCGCGGGGCCGTTGTCGCCGAACACGAGGTCGAGGTTCGGGCCGGTGTAGATGCCCCAGCCCATGGCCTCGTTCGGCAGGACGCGGTAGTCGGCGCCGTCCCGCTGGACCGTGAACCCGTTGCCGTCGCCGCTGACGGCCGGGTGGTCGTCGTAGCTGCTCACGTGTGTCTCCTGTCTGCTGGTTGGGTCAGGCGTTCGCGGGCTCGGTGGCCCGAGTCTTGGCGGCGCCCCGGGCTGCGGCCTGCTCGGCGGCGCGCACCACCCGCGCCTGCGCTGTGGTGGCCCGCCGCACGTCGCGGCGCTTCCACGCGACCGGCGTCTTGGCCAGCGCGACCGGCATGCCCCGGCGGATGAGCAACGCCCGGTGGTTGGCGAGGCCGGCGAGCATCGCGGACGATGACCGGTACCCGCCGGGTGGTGGTGGACGTGATCCGGCCGTCGCCGTCGCGGGTGTGGACCGGCTCGTCACGGTGCCCGGCAAGGTCCGTGAACAGGGCCAAGTCCTGGGCGTCCTTGCAGCCGCCGAAGACCAGCACCGCCGCCGCGGAGTTGAGAATCATGCTGGCGCCGTTGTCGCCCCACCGCTGCCGCAACTGGCCCAGCCCCTGGCACGCCGCGTGGATGACGATCGACCGCTTCCGTAGCTCCGCCATCCACCGGTCGAGCGGCGTCGGGCAGACCAGCGCGATCTCGTCCAAGCACATCGTCAGGCCGGGGTCGAGGCGCCCGCCGGGCCTACTCGCCGCGGTCGCCCGCGCCTGGTGCGCGACCTCCGCCACCAAGGCACCGACCAGCGGCGCCACCGTGCCGTCATCGTCGCCGAGCAGATACAGCGCCCCGGCCCGGTCGGTCAGGTCCGCCACCGTGAACCGGGCGTCCCGGTCGGGTCGCCGACCGCCGCCGCGGCGGGCAGGGTCACCCAGGCGAGCGCCGGCGCGATCGCGAGCATGATCCCGTCGCGGGTACGGGGGGTGGTGGCGATGGCCTGCTCGGCGGCCCGCCGCTGCTCGTACGGCTGCGGCGAGTCAGCGAGCGCGGCCAGGATGTCGACCCGCCCGGCGTCCGGGTTTGCCACCCACGCGGCCACGTCCCGCATCCGGTGGTTGCCGAGCGCGGCGGCGTGCAGCAGCACCGCCAGGACACGGCGCCCCTGGACGGCCCAGCGTTCGCCTTCCGACCCGGCCGGCGCCGGGCCCATCAGGTCCACAGCCCGCCTGGCTGCGGTCGCGGGGTCCTGGCAGCCGGCCAGGGGCGACCAGCGCAGCGTGGACGGCACCCGGCCGAGCCCGCCCGGGTTGAACACCGCCACGGGACCGCGGCGGCGGCGCAGCGTCGCGGTCAGCTCGTACAGGTCGGCTGCCGTCGAGGTGACGACGACTCCGCCGGGGGCGTCGATCACGCGGCACGCCAGCTCGGCCGTCTTCCCGGTGCCGGGAATGCCGACCCGCAGCGTCGACTCTTCCGCCGTGGTCCACACCGTCTGTCCACCGACGGTGCACAGCGGCACGGCGTACGACAAGACCGGCGCGCGCCACCGGTCCGGCCACGACACGGCCCGCAGCGACGGCCGCAGGATCGCGGCCTTGCGGCGCATCGCCCAGGTGGACGAGGTGCGCAGGATGTCGACGCGGGACGCGGTGCCCGCATGGCGGCCGGCGTGCCGGTCGTACCGGGCGATCACCGCGCTCGTCGCGGCACCCGGCCGGGCCCGCAGCCACACGGGCAGCCCGGCCGCGGCGAGCCCCGCGGCGGTCAGCACAGCGCCGGGCAGCACATGCCCGGTGCCGGCGGCGAGCAGGCCCGCCGGGGCGGCGAGGAGGCCGGCGGCGAAGGTGCGCCGGTGGAACGTCCGGGCGGTCACGACGCCTCGTCTACGTCGTCGGTACGGACGAAGGTCGGCCCGTCGCACGGGTACCCGTCCTGGTCGATCCAGCCGTCGTACCCGGACTCCCGCAGCCCGTAGAGCCGCCGGTCGACGTCGCCCAGCGGTCCGCCGTCCCATCCGGTGCGGTCGGCGGGCAACTCGGAGGCGAGCCGGTCGGCGTCCTCCCGCGTCGGAACGCTGCTGCTCTCGCCGTTGATGGCCTCACCGGTCTTCACACGTCCGCCGAACAGCGTCCTGCTCGTGCCGGTCGCCTCCGCGCCGGTGATGACGCACCGGTCGCTGTTGCCGCCCCAGCCCTTGTTGGGGTCCTTGCTGACCAGGCCCATTTCGTTGCGCTCCCTTCTGATCGCCGCCGTGGCGACCGCGGCCGGGCCGGTACGCGAACGTTCCGGCCCGACTGCGGTCACCCGGAGGTCGGGGTGCTGCCGTTGAGGTGCCGCCGCACCGTGCGGTCGGTGACGCCGAGCCGGCGAGCGATGTCCGCCACCTGCCACTCGGGGTGCCGGTCGCGTAGCCGCCGGGCGGCGGTCGCGATGTCCGCCTTCGGTGTCCGCCCCGCTGTCCGGGCTGGTGTCCGCTTCCGGGGTGCCGGCTTGTCCGCCGTGCTGTCCGGTCCGCTGTCCGCCCGCGTGTCCGGTCGGCTGTCCGCCCCGTCGGCGTACGCGGTGGCGGTCAGCGCGCGCCGCACCCCGGACACCACGACCGCCGGAACGTGGGCGGACAGCGGCACCGTGGGCGGCCCGGAAGCGGTCGTGTCCGGCTCGGCGGCGAGCAGCCGGCCCGGCGCGAGGTCCGCACCGATCAGCGCCGTCAACCCGTCGTAGTCGGCGGTCGCGGCGAGCCGAGCGGCGATCTCGTCGAGGTCGTACACGGTGGTGGCGATCTCCGCCGTGAGCTTGTCGGCCGACGCGGACACCTTCCGCCGGAGTACCTCGGCGATCGCGGCCTGCCGGCGACGCTGCCGCGCGGCTTCCTGCTCGGCCTGACGCGCCCGCTGTACGGCCGCAAGCGACCCGTACAGGTCCAGCCCTTCGGCGAGGGCCAGGGCGCGTGCCTGCGCGGTCTGGGCGGGCCGGCGAAGCCAACGCGCCCACCCGTACACCGGCGGGGTAGGCGGGAGCTTCCCGGCTGCCCGCAGGTGGTCGCGGCGGCGCTCCCCGGCCTGGATCAGCCACACCAGGTAGCCCAGGGCGGACATGCCCGCGTAGAAGCCGCCCTGCAGGTGGCTGGCATGCCCGAGCCAGTTGAACACCACGGCGAACACGGCCACGGCGGCGGACAGGGCCCGGGCGGCGATGGCCTGCTCGCCGAGGCGCCGGCGGAAGTCGGAGCGGGCGGCGAGCACGATGCCGCCCAGTTCGAGCAGCGCGACGGCCGGGAGCGCGAACTCGACCGGCCAGTGCAGCCACGCCACGGCGGCCGTGGTCTGCCCGGCCAGCGCGACCGCGGCCACGCCGCCGTAGAAGGCGGTGCCGAGCACGTCGGCGGTACGGCCGGTCACCCGGGCGGTCACGACTGGCCCCGCAGGTGCTCGTTCTCGGCCCGCAACCGGTCCAGCTCGGCCTGCAAGTCCCGCCGCTGCGGGTCCGTGACCGAGTCGAACACCGACACCTGCACGGCGCCGTACCGGCCGTGCGCGTCGTGGTGGTAGCCGCCGCCGGACATCCGCCGGGGCTGACCCGGGGCGTCGAGCAGGGTGTTGGCCACCGCGTCCACCGTGCGGATCTTGTCGTCGTCGGAGTCGGCCCGGGTCTGCACGTAGATCGTGATGGCGAGGTCGGCCAGGTCCCGACCGGCGAGGCCGGCGAAGTCGTCGGCGAGGCGGTTCAGCGTCCCCGCCACCTGGGTGTAGTAGTCGCTCATCGGCTCGTCCTTCCGTCGTCGGTACGGGGGATCTGGGCGTCGACGTAGACCCGCTGGAGCGGGCTCGGCGGCCGGTTCGGATACGGGCGGGACACGTCGAGCACCGCCAGATGTTCGCGGAGGATCGCGAGCACCTGTTCGCACTCGTCGGCGGTACCGGACAGGCGGATCTTCACGGCCGCCTCCAGTCCTGGCAGTCCGGCCACCGGTCCCCGGCGTGACAGGCGATGAAGGTGCCAACCGGGACCGTCTCGCAGCCCTCGGCGCCCTTGTCGTCCTTCGCGCACAGCGTGTACGTCCACTTGCCGGAGCTGTACGACGACCACGTACGGGTGACGGTGCCGTGGTCGGGGGCACACCCGGCCGCGAGCAGCGCGGCCGTGGCGAGCAGGAGCAGGCGGCGGGTCATGAGGTCGCCGCCTGCCGGATCAGGCGGCGCAGCACATCGGCGAGGATGGAGGCGGCGTTGAGCGGCATGGACAGCTCGGCGAGCACGTCGTCGACGAGCCACACCGGGCCGACGACCGGCGCATGCAGGGAGACGATCTCCACGTCCGGCTGGCCCGGGTAGTCGACGTGCTCGGTGAGGTAGACGGCGAGGGCCTGCCGCCGGTCGGAGTCGAAGACGACCGCCTGCGACCGGTGCAGCGGCTCGAAGTCGCCGCCGGCGTAGGCGCGGCAGTCCGCCGGGCTGCACCACGCGGGATGCGGCCAGGCGTGGCGGGCGGTCACCGGGGCACCTCGCAGTCGCGCAGGGCCCGGATCAGCCGCTGCATCGCCCGGTACTGCCGGCGCGCGGCCCGGTCGTGGCGCTGCCTCTCGGCGAGGTCTTCCGGCCGCCGGTACACGAGGTGGCGGGAAAACGCGTGCGCGGCGTCCCGCTCGGCCTGGCCGTAGCGGTCGACCATCCGCTCGATGGCGTCGGCGAGCTGCCAGGCGCGGTCGCTGGCCATGGCGGTCACAGGCCCGCCCTCCTCGTGATGGGCTGCCCGGGCTCGGCGAGCGCGATGGACAACGCCCGGGCGGCCCGGTAGGTCATGGACTTGACGGTCCCGGCGGGCACCCCGAGCAGGGCGGCCACCGCGGGGACGTCGAGATCGAGCAGGAACCGCAGGGTGAGGACCCGGCGGTAGTGGTCGGGCAGCCCGGCCAGCGCCGCCCACACCGTGAGCCGCTCCACCGTGCGCGCGGCGTGGTCGGTGTGGTCGGCGGCCGCCTCGCCGGTGTACGCGTTGACGAACACCAGCGGGCGGCAGCCCTCGTAGCGGAGGTGGTCGGTCAGCACGTTGCGGGCCACCTGGAACAGCCAGGAGCGGGGCGTGCCCGCCTCGGGCCGGAAGGTGTGGCGTTTCGCCCAGGCCCGGGCGAACGTCTCGGACAGCACCTCGTCGGCCGCCCACGGGCAGCGCCGGTACAGGTAGCCGCGGAGTTCGTCCCGCAGTTCGCGCCACAGCTGGGCGAACGCGGCCGCGTCCAGCGCGAGAGTCAGGGTCGTAGTGGTCATGCCGCGCCGCCGACCGCGCGCAGCATCGCGCCCGTCGAGGTGGTGCGGACCGTGTACCGGTGCCTCGCCGGCCGGGCCACAGGGGACGGCCCCGCCTCGATGCGCGCGGCGATGTCCCGGACGGCGTGCAGCTGCTCGGCGCCGATCACGCCGGCCTTCACCTTCGCGTCGATGCGGGAGGCCAGCGCCGCCGTGTCGTCGGAGATGGTCGCGTAGCCGAAGTTCGGGTGCTCGGCCACGAACCGGTACGCGTCGCGGGCGCCGCGGGACTCGGCCTCGTCGACCTTCAGCGCGATCCGGCCGCGGGTGGTGAGTACCGGCAGGTAGTGGCTGGCCAGCCACGCCCAGTCCGGTAACGCCTTCACGATGCGGGTGGATAGGGTGCTCATGGGTCGGGGACTCCTCCCGATCAAGGGCTCCGGGCCGGTGTTGCCACACCGCCGGGGCCCGTCCAGTTCTGGCCGGGTGGCCACCCCCGCGACCGGCCGGAGCCGGCCGCCGGGGAAGCGGCCCGATCAGGCGGGCAGCGCCTCGTACGGGTTCGGCGAGATCCCGAGGTGGTAGTCGCACCACCGCAGACCCAGGTCCGGGCCGCACGCCGGGTCATCCGGCTCGCCACAGAAGTCGAAGCCGACCGCGTCCGTGTCGGTCCACTTCCGCTCGTCGGCGTTCGGGCCGGTGAGCCAGTCGACCTCGACCATGTCGCCGTCCTGTCGGACGATGACACCGGTACGGGCGCGGTCGCGGGCGAGGTAGATCAGCGCGCCGGGCTTGATGTCGGTGGCGGTGACCTGCATCGGGTCCTCCTCGGGTCTGGCGGGTCTGGCAGTCTTTGGGGGTCCGGTCGGCTCGCGGTCTTGGGCTGCGAGGGCTTTGGCGGCACGAGCCGACCGGCACAATCAGGGGGTCAGGTGACGTCGGCGTACCGGCGGTCCCGGGCCGCCGCGGCGGCGTGCCGGGCCTTGATCTGGCGGAAGCTCTGCGCGGCCTGCCGGTCGGCGGCCATCAGCGCCGCGTTGCGCTGCCACGTCTCGAACGACCGCTCGGCCGGGTCCTCCGGCGTGCGCTCCTCGCGGGCCGCGGCCTCGAGGCCTGCCGCGTACCTGGCGTTCGTGTCGTAGGCGTCGAGGTCGGCGTTCAAGCGGGCGATGAGGTCGCCCTCGGCGATCCGCTCGGCCGGGGTGGACAGCGCCTCCCGGGCACGGGTCAGCCGGCCCAGCGGTGCCTGAGCCCGGCCCGTACCGTCCCCGCCCCCGAGCGCCTGCCCGATGGCGTCGTCGAGCTGGGCGGCGATCGCGTCGAGCGCCTGGGCCACCGCGACCGTGAACGGCAGGTTGGCGGGCAGGTTCCGGAACGCGATGGTGGACCGGCGGGCGGCGGTACGGGCCTCGGCCTCGGTCGGCCAGGACTGCGACAGCTCGGGCACCTCGGGGCCGAGCGTGCCGGCCACCGGGCCGTGATGAACTGCCGCGCGGTACGAGGCGCCGGGGCGGATGCACGTCAGGACGACGGTCACGCGGCCGAGGTTGTGGGTGATGCGGGCGCCCTCGGCGAGGGCCGTAATCTGAGCCATGGGTCCGTCTCCTCTAGCCAGGTTTCGGATCAAGGCCCTGGTCGGTGTTCCACCACCGGCCGGGGCCGCCTTCCTTTGTGTCATGACACACGCTACTCTTGTGTCATGACACACGCAAGCCCGAACGACGCCAATCGTCATGACACGCTGACCCCTGTGACCAGCAGAAGCGGGCGCGGAACAGCACGTCAGACCATCCGGATCGACGAGAAGCTGTGGGAACGGTTCGGCGCGCAGGTCCCCGACGGCAACCGGTCGGACGTCATCCGCGACTTCATCCGCTGGTACGTCCACGACCAGGGCGCGAAGATGCCGAAGAGGCCCGGGGCGCCGGACGACTTGCCGCCGGGCATCACCACGTACGTCGACGACGTGAGCCCGACGAGGCCAGCCGGCCGAACCTGGTACGGGTTCACGACAGCAAGCCCGATGAACGCTTTCGCCCTCTCGCTGGTCGACGAGGCCGGCGGCCAGCTCGCCATCGACACGGCCAGCCGACAGGTGACCGGCCGCTCCCTGGCTTCGGTCCGACGCGCGTATGACGCTCTCCGGGCGGCCGGGTACCGCATCGTCGACGCGGACTGATACGGCTCCCAAGATCGACGGGTGGGCCGGGCGGCACGGCGTCGGGTTCGCGACGCCGGCGAGGCCCGTTCGGCACGCTGATCCCGCCGTTGGCCCGGTGACAACCCGGCGACCCGCCGGCACCCTGGTCCGGTGACCGACACCCCCCATCCCGAAGAGCCAGCCGAGCGAGACGAGCCCGAGACCGCCAGAACGCCGGCCAAACCGAAGACCGGCCCGACCGCAGCAGTCATCGCGGTGGTCGTGGTACTCGCGTGCGGCGCCGTCGCACTGTTCAGGGCTGTGACCGACACCCCCCGATCCCCGATAGGCGCCGACACCCCGGCCGCCACCCGTACCGGCCCCGACCAGGTGGTCTGCCAGGTCACCGACGGCGGCGTCTACTACCTCGCCGTGACCAGCGCCGCGGACCACAACTTCAGCGCGTGCGCCGCAGGAAGCCCGTATCCGGGCACCGTGTACGACCTGCTCGGAGGCGTGCCAGGGGTGGACCGCCGATGCATCCTCGGGGACCGGTACACCGAGGCGAACCGGGCGATCGTTGCCGTGTACTCCGACACGAAGCCAGAGGACCTGGCGGCGGCGCGGGCATTCTGCGACGCCAACGGCGGCACCTAGGGGGACCTGTACGGATGGCGACGACGGCTGGGCCGCGCGCATGAGGGCTGAGCGCCTCGGGCGGCCGTCACGTTCCGTGTATCGACCGGCCCCCGCGATCTTGGCTGTGGCCACACGGTGGCCACGGACGGCCGAAGACCGGCAGTTCAGAGCAGGGGCGGGCAGGGACCGACAGGGACGCTCTACCAGCCGAAACGTGCCGGGCGGTCCCGACCGAAGACGGCCGGGGACGGCGTGCGGAGGACTTGAAAACTGCTAGGTCGGGGAACCGGCCTCGTGGGTTCGAATCCCACGCCCTCCGCTCCAACCAGCGAATCGCTCCAGCGACCTGCGGAAACGTCGACCCGGCGCGGTGCCCTGCCGGTCTCACTGAGTCTCGTCGAGTCCCGCCGTCGCTTACTGTTCGGGGGGCGTATCGGGGGGAAGCCTTAGCGGCCATGGCCGCGTCATCCTCGCCTATGACGGGGTTGCCTCGGGTCGTCGGTTCTCCTGGCCCGCGATGAACCCTCCGATTACAAGCCTCGGCAAGATCGTAGGGCATCGTCCGCCGCTGTCTGGGACTGTTGCTGGCACGTGGCCTCGTTACGACGGTGCCGAGCCCCGGTGCCCCGATGATCAACATCCGGGGCCGATGGCCCATTCATAGACATTGTTCAGTACGACCAGTCTCGTCGATCGTCCATGTGCCTCGCGACGACGGGCGCCGCCTTTTCCCCATTCAGCTCGCTTGCTCGCCGATAGAGGAGTCGGGTTACAGCCACTCGACCTTGCGGCTAGTTCATTGGACCTGAGACTGTAGCTGCCGTGAGAGACCTGTGGGTGGCAGTCCTTAATGTGAGCGAACGCACGGCACAGAAGATCTCACAAGCTCATGGCATATCGGAGCTGGAGGTGCGTGAAGCGACGGTCTGCGTGGCAGGTTTGGTGTACGTCTGGCATGACCACCCCGAGAGGGGACGGCGAGCCATCATCGATGTCCGGATCCGCAGCAAGCGCGCGCTGATCGTTCTCTATCCAGCAGACAGTCCCCTTGGTGACGTCTACAACCTTGGCAGCGCCTACTTCGTCGAACCCTAGCCAACGGAGGAGAGTTCCATGCATGATGTCGGCATGGGCAGCAGCGACTTCTACGAGACAGACGAGCCGCTTGAGCAGGTCTTGGAAGCGTTTGAGCAGGGTGAGAAGCGGCTGACCGCCATGCCCCCTGCAGGACAAACCGGACGACCGTCGGGCCGAGGATGGACCGAGTACTTGCGGCTCCCTGGAGCGCTCGGTCTGCTTCAACCTCTTTCCGATCGGCCCACTAGCGCGACTCCTCGCGTCGCCCACTGATGGCTTCGCCACTGGACGTCCAGGTCATCCTGTGTGACTCGGCACAGGCGGATCCTTCCGGCAAGGTCCACATGTTGGGCGCGGGTTGGTCGATGACAGCTTCGCCTACGACGCACGCCGTGGTGGTTCTGGTCGGCATCCCATGGGATCGTGCCAATCAACGGCTTCCGATGAAGCTCAGTCTTCTCGACCCGGACGGCCAGCCCGTTCAATTTGAAACTCCTCAGGGCATTGCCCGGATCGAGAACATCGGTTCGATCGAGGTCGGCAGACCCCCTGGTGTGGCCGCAGGAAGCATGTTGAATGCCGGGTTTGCGTTGAACATTCCGCCGCTTCCCTTGAAGCCTGGCCGCTACGAATGGCGTCTGGAACTCGCGGAGCATTCCGAAGCAAAGTCATTTACAGTACTGGATCCCGCAGGCTAGCCCCCGTTGCCCGATCGCAATCGCCTGTCTTTCGCGGGCGAGCTGGCGAAGCCCGACCCCTGCTCGGGTCGGGCTTCACGCCGGATCAACGGCCAGCGGGCATCAATGCTGGGCATCGCTCCAGCGCTGTCGTGCAGCTTGCCGACTGATGCCGAGTCGATGGCCGATCTCCGTCCACGAGTACCCGAGGCCCCGGAGCCCGACCACGGCCGCTTGGATCGCGGCCTCGACCTCGCCGACGAGAGCGGCCATCGACCCGAGGGCTTCGATGTCGCCGGCGGCAATGCGGCGGGCGTAGGCACGCACGATCCGGCGCGCGAAGGCGGCGTACTCGTCGTTCTCGACGACCTCTCGGCGCCGGTTTCGTGACAACCCGGATGAGACTCATCGGCCATGTACCAGCGAGGCTCGCTAGCTGACCGCTGCCACCCATGGTGGCGGCGGGGGTCATGCCAGATCGTCCAGATCGATGGCGTCGACGATCGCTTTCAACTCGGGCTCGTGTCCCAGGTCGACGGCGCCGAACTCCTGGGTGCGTCCTCGGAGGTTCGCCACAACCTCGTCCGATACCTCGGCAAGAGCCGTCCCCGCTCCAACCTCGCGCCAGTCGATCCGCGCCATTGCGGCTGCTGTTACGTGGGCAGCCAACAGGCACTCACGTTCGGCCGCTCCTGGAACGGCTGAACGCCGAACCACGGCTATCCGCACGGCCGTAATGGCCGGAGCTACCGCGAACGCCTCGCGCAGGGTAGCGAGTACGTGGCCGAACACCAGCATCCGGTAGTACGCCATTGCGTCGGTCTTGTTCAGCTTCCTGAGGGAGAGGTTCCCGGCACTGGTCGTACCTGGCATCCGGTCCGGCGCGATCGATGGGTCCGGGGCCAGCAACTCCGTGAGTTGTCTCTTCCGATCTGCGACTTCTGCGGCGGCTACGTTCATGGCGGCCGCTAGCCGCTGTCTGCGCAATGCTCGCCGCAAGACGCTGATCCCAGAAAGGGCATTCTGTTCATGTCGCTGGTAGATCTCGGCTTCTGGCACGGAAGGCGGGGGCGGCGCGATGGGCCGCTGCGCGGGGACGAACTCCTCACAGTGCACGTTGAGGATGGCCCGGAAGGCGTCGATGAGCTGCCGTGCCTGCTCCGCCTTCGCCTGCGCGGCGGTCTCCCTCGCGTAGGCGGCTACCTGCCGTTGGTAGGAAGCCGCAGTGGGCCTGTTGCCGGTACCACTGCGTCGTCGGCCGCCGCCAGTCGATGCGTAGAAGCTGACGGGTCCGACTCCTGTAGAGAACCCGGTACGGCCACCGCCGACGTGCACGCGGGCGATACGCGGCCCGAGGCTGGTACGGATTCCGCGCTTCGACGCACGGATGCGTACGCCCGGGGCAATCTTGATCGAGAACCCATGAAGGGGACGTTATAGTGGTCGCCACCACATTGGTGCGGCCGTTTGCCTCAGCTCACCCGGCCGGTAACAGCGAGGCGCAAGCGGTCCGGTCAGGCTGCCTATCCAAGCTGTCACACTCTCGTCCGACACTCGGTTGGCCGTGCCCGGCGGGCGCTCGGGGCGTAGCCGGGGGAAGGCCGCGGAATTCCAGCTCCCGAATTCGTTCCAAGGCAGGTCAGAGCGGTTGTGACCGCCAGAAACCGGAACACTTGAAAACTGCTAGGTCGTCGCAGCACGCCTCGGTCGGGCCGACGCCGCCCACGCCGGTGCCGAGCGCGTCTCTGAACCCCCTCGGCACCGGTGCGGAATCGTTGCTTACCTGAGGTATCCGCGCTCTTGCCAGAAGGCGCGGGCTCGGGGGTGAAGGGGGACGTCGAACGGCGTCGAGGGCGACTCGTTCACCATCTGTCTGAGTGGCAGTGGCGGTTGGTGCAACGGGCCGATCCGCCAGACGATGCGGTCTCTTGCGCTTTCTAGTGCTTCGCAGAACTGCTGGACGAGCAGGTCGGCGGTGTCGGTGCGGCAGTAGATCGGCCAACCGCTGTAGTCGACAGTCGGCACGTCCGCGGGCAGTGACGAGTACAGCGACTTTTCGATGAGGCCGCGACGGAAACCCTGGCTTTCGAGCGTCCGCAGATGCTCATCGTCGATCGGCAGTAACGACGCGGCGGCCGCGCGGACGCTGTCGGCCCACAGCATCGTGCCTTCTTCGAAGATGGCGTCGATCTGACCGTCCGCCAGTCGTCCGATGCGTGACGGGTGGTCGGGCATGGGCTGGTCATACGTCACGGTGCCACCCCAGGCTTTGATATCGCCCAGGCTGAATCCGTGCGCGCGCAGGACGACGTCGACCGAGATGCTGGTCGCCGCATCGAGGGAGCCTCGGACGGAGACCTTCAACGGGTACCGGGCGGCGGCGATGTCGCTGAGACTGCCGAAGCCGAGTCTGTCGGCGACGGCGAAGCCGAGCTGGTCGTAGTGCGGCAGTACGGCGATGGTCGCCACTTGGCGGGGACTGGTGTAGGCGCCGCGCCCCAGACGGGCCATGTTCAACAGCGCGACGGGATTGAGGATGGAGATGTCCATGCGCTGGGCGTGAACTTCGTCGATGGCTCGTGGATCGTTGGCGCCGTGAAAGACGAAGCGTTCGGCAGGTCCCGCATGGCTTTCGAAGGCCACGGACACCGCCCGGTAGGGCCAATCTTGATGCAGCATCATCTCCCGGGCGACGTCCAGCATCAGCATCGGGCGCAGGTTCAGCGGGTCGATCGGTGGTGGCGCATGCGTACTCATCGCGGTCTCCAAAATGGACGCCTGCTCGAAAGGATTGGTGTAGTGCTCGCATTCTAAAGAGGTCGCTGGTGCGGGCGGGTACTGGCGGCGGGCGGGACGCCTCGACGGCCGAGCGCTTGAAGGGGGCCACCCGCAAGGAACGGATGACGCTGCTGCCGGAACTCGTGGTGTCGGTTCGACCCGTCCGCGTACCGCTATCTATGGGACCGGTGGCTCACCTGCCGTGATCATGTCGACTTGTGGGTGGCGCCGGCACCGTCGGCGGTGATGAGCAGGTTACGCCGCCACGGCTCCGGGATCTGGGCGATGGCTCGCGACAGCAGCGCGATGTGATCGCTGGCGTCGTTGGCACCGGCGGTGCCCGCGCGCAGCTGGTCGGCCAGGCACTCGTCGGTGTTGTCGCACATGACCGCCATCGGATGCAGCCCGTACCGGCCGCGTAGCCGCCCGGCGTGTTCCTTGCGGGAGTACACGTCGATGAAGTGCGCGTCGATACGCAGCACGATCTGGGTACCGAGGCCACCGGTAGGCACCCGGGCAGGGGGGATGCGCCCGTGCCGGGCGGCGATGAGGTCCCACACCTGGGCGCGTACCTGCGCCCGGGCAGCGTCCATGCGCTGCAGGGTTGCCGGGGAGGCGACATCACCGAGCAGGTCACGCTGGTGACGCAGCACGTCGATACCGCGCACGGTGTTCCCGCCGTCGGCCATCATCACCGCGGTGTCGGCCAGCACCCGGCCCCGGTCGTGGCCGGGGGGGTGAACCCGTCCCGGCGTAGCACCCGCGACAGGGCCACGGTCAGGCCGGTACGGTCGGCGGTCAGCCGCAACGCGGCCGCACCAGCGTGTGAGACCACCGAGTCGCCGTCAGCGGTGACGGTCAGCGCCTTGGACCATGCGGTAAAGTCGTTCACGCGAAAAGTGCCTCTCGACATGGGCTTTCATCTGGTCTCGACACCCAGATTCTCCCAGATCAGGGGCACTTTTCACTGTCTACATGCGGTCAAACAACCGCCTTTTGCTTCGGTCGCCCAGGCGAATTCAGTCGACGGGGCCGGCGGCGGAGTAAGATCGACAAGGCGATCATCGATTTCGCGAGAACGCTCTGACCAGCGCAGATGTTGCCGCCTAGTGACACGCCCGTTAGGCGGAGTCTCTCCGTTTCCGTAGCTCAACACATATTTCTGTGGACTAGTTGATCCACTAGCTGTGGAAGCCAGGCACATGGGCTATGACAATTTCGTGACGACCGCCAATGACGGCGGCGACACCGGTTATTGGATTCATGAGTACAGCCACTTGACGCAGAGCTACTGGTGGCAAGCGCCCTACATCTTCCAAGAGGGGATTCCCGACTTCATTCGCTTCGTCGCGAACGGCGAGGAGCAACGGTGGAAGATCATTGACCTGTCGGAAACCGGCCCGGACTACTTCGACCCGCAGAAGGTCTGGGACCAAGGGTACCGCCAAGGCGCCCGGTTTCTGTTGTGGTTGACCATGCGGTACGACAACAGCGGCAACCGGTACCAGTTGGTCCACGACCTCAACACCGCGCTGAACCACGGGGATCGCGACTTTGACGGGCTCTTCGTCAAGGGGACCGGCAAGAACTACCATCAACTGTTCGCGGAATATCTGAACGACCGGGTCATCCCCCCGCACTGCTGACTCCTACGAACGTGTCAAATCCACAGCTGATCAACTGGGTCACCGCGCTCAACCGCGAGCCCGACGGCGACGATGCGGGCATGCGGGTGGCGGGTGGAGTACACGGTGGGCTGGCCGGTGGACAAATACACCGGCCGCGCCATCGCCTTGCTGCCGGCCGAGGCGTGGACCCCGATGCTGGCCGCCGACGGCGCACCCGGCATCCCCGCCACCCTGGACACCGAATCCGGGCCGCACACCGTCGGACAGGTCGCCGAGATCACCCACCTGCTGGCCCACCTGCGGCACTGGCCACCCGGGCTGCGGGTGTTCGTCCGGCGGGTCAAACCGCTGCGTGACACCACCCCCAAGCCGCTGCCCGGCACCGGGCAACTCGAGTTGGACCTGCAGACCCGCGCCGCCGGCTGGCGCTACGAAGCCTTCGCCACCAACGCCAAGCCGACGCAGCCCGACGAGAACCCCCACGAGGTCACCGCCTGGCTCGACGGTCGCCACCGGGTCCACGCCCGCGTTGAAGATCATTTCCGGGTGGGTAACGACACCGGTGCTGACCGGCTACCGTCCCAACGCTTCGCGGTCAACGCCGCCTGGCACCGGGTCCAGGCCATCGCCTGCGACCTGATCGCCTGGCTGCGCCTGCTCGGCTGCGACGACGCCCCGGCCCGTACCGAACCGGCCACCCTGCAGTACCGCATCTTCCACACCCCGGCCACCCTCACCCACGGCGGCCGCAGGCGCCGGCTCAACTTCCCGCCCGACTGGCCCTGGACCGGTCACATCCAGGCGATCTTCCAACGCCTGTTCGCGCTACCCGTCCCGACCTGAAACCCGCACCACCCGTCGGACCGACAGCACAACCCCCGCCAGGAGAACGGCGCCCACCGAGGCGACACCCGGCCCTACAGGCATACCCAGACCCGGTAATCCCACCCCCGCGACAGCAAAGCATCAACATATATCAACGTAATGAAGATCCTGAAACACCGAGGTATACGAACGCCTCGACCGCGCGCTGGCCGAGTTGAACGACCGATTCGGCGGCCTTCCCAACCCCACCGAAGCCCAGGACATCTGGAAGGACATCTGGCACCAGGAGGCACACCACTCCACAGCGCTTGAGGGCAACACCCTCGTGTTGCGCCAGGTTGAAGCGCTTCTGGATCGAGGGCTCGCTGTCGGGGCGAAGCCCCTCCGCGAGTACATGGAGGTCCGGGGCTACGCCGACGCGGCGCAGTGGGTCTACGGACAGGCGCTCGAGCCCGGAGACTGGCAGGACGGCAGGCTCCTCACCCTCCAGGAGGTACGCCAGATCCACCACAGCGCCATGACGCCCGTCTGGGACGTGGCCCCGCATCCGGAGGCGACCGACAGTGAGGCCCCAGGGAAGTTCCGGGAGCACGACATCCATCCATTCTCCGCCGGGATGACGCCGCCATCGTGGCCGCTGGTCGGTCCTCGTGCAGAAGCGTGGGTAGCGGATGTGTGCGCGACCGGCAAACGGCTGACCGCAAGGCGGTCGACACCTACGCGGCAAGCAAGAACAAGCGCGGCCGACGGAGCCGGTAGCCGACGTTGGCCGGATTAGCCCGGGCACGAGCCAGCGCGAGCGCACGCCGAACTGCTGGGTATGCGTCTGCCCGTCGGCGAGCGACGGAGCAACCCCCACCCCGGCGTCACCGGCCGCCTCCCGGCAGCCCAACAGGTCCAGCTCGGCCATGTCCACCCACTGGGGTCCGTCACCGTACTCGCGTCCCGGTCAGCCGCTCGAACGCGCGCCAGGCGCGCCGTAACTGACCTCTGGGGGCGGTTCCGGCACCGCCCCCACCAGACAGCCCCTGTCAAGGGCCGAGGCCGGCCTGTATGTTTCCCCCTGGTATCTTCGACGCCCCCGTACGGGCCGGGCGGGTGGCGAGACCCGTGGGAGCGTGGCTTGCACACTGAGTACGTCGTCGGTTCCTCTCCGGAAAGCGAAGCTCCGGCAGCCGACCCAGAAGAGCAGCGAACGACGCGCGGAGCCCGTACCCACAACCGGATCGCCGCGGGGCTCATCGCACTGGCATTTCTGCTGCGCCTCGGACTCATCATTCCGGGATGGCCGGCGACCAACAGCGACGAGGGCACGTTGGGCCTGATGGCGCTGCACATCGCGTACCGCGGCGAGCATCCCATCTTCTTCTACGGCCAGAACTACATGGGCCCGCATGAGGCGGTACTGGGTGCGGTGTTGTTCCGCCTGTTCGGTCCCTCGCTCTTCATGCTGCGCTTCGGCCTGCTCGTACTCTTCGTCCTCTTCCTGGTCAGTAGCTACCTGTTCACCCGGCTCGTGTACGGCTCGACGTGGGCGCTGGTCTGTCTCGCCATCCTGGCCCTCGGCTCCCCGTATGTCATGGCGCGCGAACTGTCCGCCATCGGCGGTTACGCCGAGACACTCCTGTTCGCCTCGCTGCTCTTCCTGCTAGCGAGCTGGCTGGTGCTCACCAACCGGCCGTACCGGTTGCTGCGCGAGTGCCGATGGCGGATCGCGGTGTACGCGACGTGGGGGTTCGTCGCCGGTACCAGCATCTGGAGCGATCTGCTGGGAGCGCCCTTCGTGTTGATGTCGGGTGTCCTCCTCGCCGTCTTCTGTTGGCGCGAACTGGTCCGGATGGTTGCACCCTTGGCCGCGTTCGGCGGTCTGGTGCTCGGGATGTTCCCGCTCATCTACTACAACCTGCACGCCCAGCCGGGCGCGGACACGCTCTCGACGCTCGCGTGGGTACGCGGTACGCCACCGGCGACCTGGAGCGCCCAACTGCACGCGGTCTGGAACTCGGTCCGCATCAGCGTGCCGATGATGACGGGCGAGCCGTTCTGCGAGGCGAACGAGCTCGCGGCCCTGGGGCCGACGACGTCCAACTCCCGAACCTGTGTCCTGGTTCGCGACGCCTGGGGCACCGGCTACATGCTGCTGCTGATCGTCGCGATTCTCCTGGCTTGCTGGGGACTGTGGTGGGTCTGGCGCAAGCGGCGGGTCAGCTCCGGCACCGAGGCGCCCGCGGTCCATTCGGACGCGACGCGCCGGTTGCGGCGCCAGGGTATCCACCTGGCATTCCTGACGAGTGCGGCGATCACCTTCTACCTCTATTCCTTCAGCAACGCACCCGTGGACTGGCCCGGTATTCACGGTCGTTATCTGCTCGGCTTCCTGATCGCCGCTCCCGCCATCTTCTGGCCGCTGTGGCAGGGCGTCGTATCAGTCGGCCGGCCGCTGCCCCTGCTGCGGCGGACCGTACGCGTCGCCTGCGGTACGGCGCTCGCCGCTTACTGCGCAGTCCTCGCGATCGGCACCGTGCAGGCGTACCGGGAGGTGCCAGCGGTTCGGGCCGCCAATGTCCGCGACGCTGCCCTGATCGACTTCCTGGTCCGCCATGACGTGACCCACTTCTACAGCGACTACTGGACCTGCGGAAAGATCACCTTTCTCAGCAACGAGCGGATCGTATGCGCAGTCGTGGACGACCAGCTCAACGAGTCGTTGAACCGCTATCACCGGTACTGGGACATGACGAAGGCGGACGCCAAGGCGGCGTACGTCTTTTCCAGCGACAGCAGCTTCGTGGCGCGGCACGACGGCACATATACCGTCCCCTCGGTCGAGGACAATGCCCGGAAGACCGGGGCCACGTACCGCACCGTGGTGATCGATGACTACGTGATCTACCTGGCGGGTTGAGCACCGATCCTTCGCGACCGCCCGGGTTCAGCCGGCTATCGACGCCGCGGGCTCGCCAGCGCGACCCTCGTCGGCGTCGTGCTGCGCGGGGCTGTCCGCCGCGCCCCGGCGGGCAGCGGCCGCCCGCCGCGCGCTCGACCGCTTGCCCCAACGCTGGATGGGCGCCTCCAGCCCGTACCACGAGATCGTGGCCAGGCCGACCACGACGGCGATGGCCAACGGGCCGCGCAGGCGGTCGGAGTGGTTGGGCAGCCGGTCACGGATGATCGCGATGGTCGGCAGGTGGAACAGGTAGACGCCATAGCTGATCTTGCCCAGGTAGCGTAGTGGCGGGAACTTGAACAACACGCCCAGGTCGCTGCCCGGGTTCTCCACCAGGCAGAGCAGGAGTACGAAAGCGAGCGCCGCGGCGAAGATGTACTCCGCCTGGATGTCGGCCCACGGCGCCAGGCCGACGTAGTCGTGAATCTCCACCTGATGGTGCTTCGCCATGAGCAGCAGCAGACCCAGCGCGATCCAGCCCGTCGGGCGCCAGGACACCACCTTCGGCACGTACCGGTAGCGCCAGAGGAACGCCGCCATGCAGCCGAAGAGCAGCTCGGCACCCCGGTCGAACGGGTTGAAGTAGATGCTCATCCACCGGTACCGCCAGGGCAGCCAGTCGGCGAAAGCGACCAGCCCGATGCAGAGGACCACCAGCGTTGCGACGATCACCAGCGGACGGACCCGCCGGCGGACCGCGAACCAGAGCGCGAGCGGCCACAGCAGGTAGAACTGCTCCTCGATAGACAGCGACCAGGTGGGGTTGATGGCGTTCAGCGCCCCGGCGTTGTAGACCAGGGCGATCCAGTTGCTGGCGAACAGCAGCGGCACCAGGATCGCCCAGCCCAGCGGGATGCCGGTGGGCAGCAGTCCGAAGAAGTACTGCGCGACCGCGAAACCGGCGAGCATCAGCAGGAGCGCGGGCAGCAGTCGACGGGCCCGGCGCAGGTAGAACGCGGAGAACGAAATCGTGCCGGTACGGTCGCGCTCGGTCACCAGGAGCGTGGTGATCAGGAAGCCGGACAGGACGAAGAAGACGTCCACGCCGATCCCGCCGCTGGTCACCGGGAACCCGACGTGGACGAGAACCACCAGCAGTACGGCGAGCCCACGTACCCCGTCCAGGGCCGGTTGCCGGCCCAGCTCGCGCACAACCCCCACCCGCCCGGCGGCCGGGCTCGACTCGGTCGGGCTCGGCTCCGCCGGCGTCACGATCACGGGCTCGCCCTCGTCAGGGCCGGTGCCCAAACCCCCCGATCCATCCGGCTTGGCACGGTGACCGGGCAGCAGGCGTGCGGCTACGCCGGGCGCACGTTGAGTGGAGTACTGAATCTCGGCTCCCGGGTCTAGAAGCTGTGCATGAAGCCAACGACGTACCGTATCAAACTCAGTGCCGGGCGCCCCTCTGCCTCGGCCCGAGAATGCCTGCCCCTGGTTGGCCCGGGTCGGCGCGGTCCCTCCGCTGACGCACCCACAACGCAGCAGGTCAGGCCCGGCTTTCCGCGATCACGGAAGCCGGGCCTGACCCCTTCGGGCGGGCCGCGCCGGGGCGGCGGTCGGTGACTACGGGCGGCGGCGGCCCCTTGGCCGGGCGGGACCGCTACCGGAGTGTCCACGCCGCCGGTGGCCGTACGGGCAGCCCCGCCGCCGGGTGGCGGGCGGCGACGAGGCGGGCGAAGGCGAGGCGGGCGGCGGCGGCGAGGCGGCTGGCGACGAGGCGGGCGAAGGCGAGGCGGGGCGCCCGGATGCGGCGAAGATGCCGGACGTGGTGAGTCCCTCCGTCTGCAGCACGAGCAGCGCGCTCTTCACCGCCTGGGCGGAGGCGCCGTACTGCTCCTGCAGCTGCTTCACCGTGGGCAACCGGGAGCCGGCACGGAGCTCCCCGGTCAAGATCCGCGCTTTGAGGTCGTTGGCGATGCGTAGGTACTCGGACGGGTACCTCATCTGTGCACTCCTCGAGGTGGGAGGTCGACTTGGGTGCAGTTAGCATACTTGGAAGACGGTGTCGGAGGTAGGCCCGAACGGGCCTTCGTGATATCCGACTCGCCCACCCACGCATATCCTCGTACGGGTGATCGCCCGTACGGACGTGGAGGCGGCCGCGGTCCGGATCGCGGGGCGGGTACGCCGGACCCCGGTGGCCGAAGCGGAGCCGGGCGCACTCTGGCTCAAGCTCGAATACCTCCAGCACACCGGCTCCTTCAAGGCCCGGGGCGCGCTCAGCCGGGTCCTCGCCAGCCAGCAGGCAGGTGAGCTGGACCCCGAGATCGGCGTGGTGGCCGCGTCCGGCGGCAACGCGGGCCTCGCGGTCGCGTACGCGGCCGGTCAGGTCGGCGTACCGGCGAGCGTGTACGTGCCGGCGACCGCGCCGGCCGTCAAGGTCGCCAGGCTCCGGGCTCTCGGCGCGCGGGTCGAGCAGGTCGGGCGCGAGTACGCGGAGGCGTACGAGGCGGCGGTGAAGCGGGCGGCCGACACCGGCGCGGTGTACTGCCACGCGTACGACCAGCCGGAGATCGCGGCCGGGCAGGGCACGCTGGCGCTGGAGCTGCTCGATCAGGTCCCCGAGGTCGACACGGTCATCGTGGCGGTCGGCGGGGGTGGCCTGATGGCCGGGGTGGCGGCGGCGGTCGAGGGCCGGGCGCGGGTGGTCGCGGTCGAGCCGGTCACCATCCCGACCCTGCACGGGGCGCTGTCCCGGGGCGGGCCGGTCGACGTCGCGGTATCCGGGATCGCGGCCGACGCGCTCGGTGCCCGGCGGGTGGGGGATATCGGGTACGCGGTGGCCGTCCGTACCGGCGTCCAGAGCGTCCTGGTCTCGGACGAGGACATCGTCGCGGCCCGCCGCGCGTTGTGGACGTACCGCCGGATCGTCGTCGAGCACGGCGCCGCGGCCGCCTACGCGGCTCTCACCGGCGGCGCCTACGTGCCGGCCGCCGGCGAACGGGTCGCGGTGATCCTCTGCGGTGCCAACACCGACCCTTCCGACCTGGGATAAGGCTCAGCGTAGTCCGACCCGACCGGCTCCCCGGACGGCTGGCGCCCCACCGGCAGCACCAGCAGCAGGAGCACGCCGGCGTAGAGGTACGTACTCGCGAGCGCCAACCCGACGGCCGAGGTCGCGCCCTGGAACGGCCACACCGCCCGGCTGCACAGCAGCGCGTACAGCCCGCCGGCCAGGACGAGCAGGACGGCCCGGCGGCGGCCGCGCGCGGACAACCCCCGGTCGGCCAGCAGGAACAGCGCCGGGAACAGCCACACCAGGTGGTGGATCCAGGAGATCGGGCTGATCAGGCAGCCCACCACGGCGGTCAGCGCGACACCGGCCCAGTCGTCGCCGAGGCGGGCCGCCTGCCTGGCCCGCCGGGCCCAGACCAGTACGGCGGCCGCGACCAGCGACAGCCACAGCACGGTGCTCGGGTGGGCGGGGTCCAGGCGCGCGACGAAGCCCCGCAGCGACTGGTTGGACACGTAGTCCTCGCTGCCGACGCGACCGGCGTCCCACACGTACCGGGTCCAGAAGGCCCACCACTGGTGCGGCCCGGTCAGCACGGCGAGCGCGGAGGCGGCGAGGAACGTGGCGGCGGCGGTCCCGGCGGCCCGCCACTTCCGGGCGACCAGCAGGTACACGAGGAAGATGCCCGGAGTCAGCTTGACGGCCGCGGCGAGCCCGACGCCCAGCCCGCCCAGCCCGCCCAGCCGGCCCAGCCGGCCCAGCCGCGAGCCGCGCCCGATCAGGAGCCGGAAGTCCGCCAGGACGAGCAGCAGAAGGAACATGTTCACCTGGCCGAAGCTGAGCGTCTCGCGCAGCGGCTCGAACGCGAAGGTCAGGCAGCTCGCCACCGCCCAGACGAACCAGCGGGTCCAGCCGTACCGGCGGGCGACCGGGTCGACGAACCAGTACCCGAGCAGCAGCGTGGCGGCGACCGTACCGAGCTGGCTGACCGCGTGCACGATCCCCCAGGGCAGCACGGCCATCGGCAGCATGGCCAGGGCGGCGAACGGCGGGTAGGTGAAGGCGTACCCCGTGTGGTTGTTGCGGTAGTCGTAGATGCTGCCGTGGCCGTGCGCCCAGAAGTTGACCGCCTGGTAGTAGATCCGCAGGTCGATCGAGCTGTGCCGGTCGCTGAATGCCGCGACGAAGGCGGCGACCGCGGCGGCCAGAGCCGCCACGGCTAAAGCCTGGACGACGGTACGCCGACGCGGGCGGCCCACCTTCATGACGTCCCTTCCTGCCGGTACCCGTACCGCAGCCGGACCGGCGTCGTGACGGCGTTGACGAGGAGCTGGTCGCGTCGCGCCATGGCCCGGGACCACTCGTCGTCGGGCCGGATGGCGATGGCGCCCTGGGCGAACCGTACCGGGTTCCCGGAGACCTGGTGACTCACCCCCAGCTCGACCTCGTCGCGCCCGGTCAGCGGTACGGGCGTGTCCGGCAGCCCGGCGAGCGCCAGCACCTCGCCGACCCGGGCAGCCGGGTCGGCGACCAGGTCCTCGTACCGCAGCCGGAGGTACGGCAGGTGCCCGGTGCGGGCCAGCCGTTCGGTCGCGACGTTCCAGGCCGACCAGTAGGCGGCGGTCGCCGCGGGGGGCAGCCGGGGCATCCGGCCGCCACCGGGCGCGTCGGGGTCGGCCTTGTCCCGTTGCCAGGAGTACGCGACGGCGCGCGGGTCGCGCACGACGTGCACCACCTGGATGTCGAGGTCGGGCACCTGGAGCAGGGTGAAGAGGTGGGACGGGAACTTGGAGGAGTCCACCACGACGCGGGCGCCGGACACCGTACCGATCGCGTGGTAGAGCCGGGTGAGGTCGGCGCGGTACCAGTCGAGGTCGCGCGCGTACCACCGGCGGGCCCCGGGCAGCAGGAGCGCGGGCAGGTGCCGGGTGCGGTACCGGTCGGTCGCGGCGCACAGCGCGTCGAGCCGCCCGTCCGGCAGCCCCCCGTACGCCTCGGTGAACACCCGCGTCCAGAAGTCGCACTCCCGTACCGGCGTCCCGCAGCTGCACCGCCGGTTCTCCCGCAGTCCCCGCTGCCAGACGAACCTCAGCTCGCCCGTACCAGCCAGCGCCGGCACCCGGTTCAGCACGGCCTCCAGGATCGTGCTACCGCTCCGGCCCCATCCAGCCAGGTACAGCACACGCCGGATGTGCCCGGCGACGCGCCCCGGTAACGCGGGTCACGTTTCCGGCAACAAAGTTATGCGGCCCGGCTCGCCGAGCTGACCCGCCGGCCGGCCGAGCTGGCGCGAACCGGAACATCCGCGACCACCAGCGCGGCCGGTACCGCTGACCCGCCGCCCCGCCCGGAGGGGCCGACCGTATTTACTGGGCGGGTGCTCGTCGCCCTGGGCCTGCTGCCAGCGCTCACCGCCGCGCTGCTCACGTACGCGCTCCGGCCGGCCGGGCCGGTCTTCGGCGCGCTGCGGCTGGCCCTGGTACGGGCCGCGGTGCTGGTCGGTGCCGGGACCGCGGTGCTGGTCGAGGCGCTCTCGGCGGTACGGGCACTGACCGTACCCGCGCTCGTGACGGCCTGGTCGGTGGCGCTCGGGCTGGCGACCGTGGCCGGGTACCTGCGGTACCGGCGGGACGGCGCGCTTCCCCGGCCCGAACCGAGGCTGTGGTACGCGGCCACCCGGGCGCAGCGGGCCATCGCGGTCGCGCTCGCCGGGCTGGTCCTCGCCGAGCTGGTCATCGCGCTGGTCGCGCCGCCGAACAACTGGGACTCGCAGACGTACCACCTGCCCAAGATCGAGCACTGGGTGGCGCAGCGCGACGTGGCCGTGTTCGCGACCCAGATCAACCGGCAGGTCGTCATCGCGCCCGGGGCCGAGTACCTGCTGCTCCAGCTCCGCCTGCTCACCGGCGGGGACGCGCTCTACAACCTGCTGCAGTGGTGCGCCGGGCTGGGCTGCGCCCTGGTCGCGTCCCGGGTCGCCGGGCAGCTCGGCGGCGGCCGCCTGGCCCAGCTGCTCACCGCCTTTCTCGTCGGTACCACCCCGCTGGTGGTGCTGGAGTCGACCAGTACCCAGACCGACCTGGTCGTCGCGGCCTGGGTCGCGGCGGTGGGCACGCTCGTGCTCGACGAGCTGGGTCGCCGTACCCCCGCGTGGTCGGCCGCCCTGCTCGGCGCCGCCGCCGGCCTGACCACGCTGACCAAGGCGACCGGCCTGCTCGCTGTGGTCCCGCTCCTGCTGGTCTGGGTGCTCGCCCAGCTGCGCCGCGCCCCGCGACGCGCGCTGGCCGGCGCGCTGCTGGCCGGCGTGGTCGCGGTGGCCGTCGCCGGGCCGTTCCTCGCCCGGATGGACGCCACGTACGGCAACCCGCTCGGCCCGGACTCGCTGCGCGCGTCGACGACCATGCAACGGCACGACCCACCATCGATTCTCGTCAACTCCCTGAAGATCGGGTACACCGCGCTGGAGACCCCGTTCGGCCCGCTCGACCGGGCCGCCTCCGGCGGCGTGACCGCGGTCGCGCACGGGCTCGGCGTCGACCCCGACGACCCGCTGATCAGCTGGCGCGGGCCGGCGTTCCCGACCCTGTCCTGGCCGCCCGACGAGGACCGGGCCGCCTTTCCCGTCCAGGGCATCCTGGTCCTGCTCGGCGCGGCCGTCCTGCTGGTGCGGCGGCGCGGCCCGGCACAGCTGTACGCGGCCGTGTTCTGGGTGGTCCTGCTGCTCTACGTCACCGCGGTGAAGTGGCAGCCGTGGGGCAACCGGCTGATCCTGTTCGTCCTGGTGCTCGGCGCGCCGCTCGCCGGTCTGTGGCTGGAGAGCGTGCTGGCCCGCGTGGCGCCGAGGCCGCGCGCGGCAGCCGTCGGGGCCTGGGTCGCCGCCGGCGCGGTGCTGTTGGCGGGGTGCGCGGGCTGGCTTGCCGTCGGGTACGGGTGGCCCCGCCGCCTGGTCGGCTCCGGTTCGGTGCTCACCGAGAGCCATACCGAGGCGCGCTTCAACCGGCGGCCGCAGTGGCTGGCGGACTACCGGTTCGCCGCCGACCCCGTACGGGCGGCCGGTGCCCGTACGGTCGGGCTCGTACAGGGCGTCGACACGTGGGAGTACCCGTGGTGGGTACTGCTGCCGGGGGTCCGCGTCGAGGCGTTGCAGAGTGACGTACCGGGGCACCCGCCGGCCGTACGGCCCGACCAGGTCGACGCGATCGTGTGCGTGACCGGCGAGGCGGAGTGCGCGCGGTACGTACCGCCCGGCTGGACGCTACGGATGCACGGCACGGTCGGCTACGCCCTGCGTCCGCAGCCCCGCCCGCAGCCAAACCCCGGCTCGGCTCCGCTCAGCCGAGCATAGCGAGGTCGCCCAGCTGCACGTTCGCGTAGACCTGACCGAACTTGCGGACCTGGCGCAGGTACCAGCGCTGCAGCGGGCGACGGCTCTGGTTGAACTGCCAGGTCCCGCGCGGGCTGTCGATCTGGCCCACCCGGCTGAGCCCGGCGTTGATCGACTGCGGTGAGATGTCCCCGCCGGCCAGCGTGAGCGCCTTGTCCAGTACGGTGCCGGCGTCGTACGAGGCCACCGCGTACGTGCTGGGCACGCTGTTGTACGCCTTCTGGTACTCGGCGACGAACATCCGGTTCGCCTCGTTGTCCAGGTCGGCCGAGTAGTTCATCGAGGTGTAGACGCCGGCCGCCGTGTCGCCGAGGTCCTTGAGCGCCGCGCCCTCGGTGACGAACCCGGGCATGTAGAGCGGCGCGGTCATGCCGGCGCCGCGGTACGCCCGGAAGAACGCCGCGGCCCCCTCACCCGACACGGCCGCGAACACCGCGCGTGCCCCGGAGCTTCCTGATCGAGGAGAGGTACGAGGCGAGCGCGGTGCCCGAGCTGCCGGCCAGCGGGATCAGCTTCGGGTCGCCGGCCAGGCTCGCGTGCTTGGCGAGCCCCTTGAACGCGGTGAGGAAGCCGGTGACCTGCTCGCTCGCGTACGTCGACTCGTCGGAGACGACGTACACGCTCTGGCTCTGCTGGTTACCCAGGTAACCGCCGAGCGCCGCGGCCGCCTCGTTGTTCACGTACGACGTGCACCAGATGTACTTGACGCTGCCCAGCGTCGTCGGCAAGGCGTTGGTACCGATCAGCGGCAGCTGCGCCGACTCGACCCGGTCGCGGATGCCGGTCATCACGGACGACCCGCCGACCCCGGCCAGCACCTGTACGCCGTTCTCCTTGATCAGCTTGTCCACCGCCGCCCGCCCGGTGTCGGCGCTGCCCCCCTCGTCGACGGGGACCAGCTGCACGGTGTGCCCGCCGAGCTGGCCACCGTGCAGCTTGAGGTAGAGCTGGAAGCCGGCGAGCATGTCGTTGCCGACGTTCTTGTTCGACCCCGACTGCGGGACGAGGAAACCTACCCGGACGGGTGCGCTCGGGGGGGTCGAGGCCGGGCTGCCGCAGGCGGCGAGCGCCGGAGCGGCCAACCCGGCCGCGCCGAACAGTTTGAGGACCTGCCGTCGGTCGAGGTGGGACACTGAGCTGGATCCTCTCCACACGAGCGGGCCTCACGACGTGGCCCGCTGGCGTTCCTACCTGCTTTACCGGCAGGCGTCAACGGGGGAAGGCGAGGTCAGGCTAGCTGGTCGAGGGCGGCGAGGACCGCGGCCCAGGCACCCGAACCGGGGTCGATCGGTGCGAAGTGCCCCACTCCCGGAAGCTCGAAGAGACGCACATCACTCTCTAAACGTGCCGCGTACGCCCGGCTGCAGCTCCACCGGCACCGGACGGTCCTCGGTACCGTGCACGAGCACGGTCGGTACGGACGGTAGCGGGAGCCGGTACGGGTCGGCGAAGGCGTACCGGTCGGGCACCTCGTCCGGCGCCCCGCCGAGCAGCGCCTCGACGGCGCCGTCCCCCAGCCCGAGCGCGTACCCGCGGGCCAGGTCGGCGACCGGCGCCAAGGCGAGCACCCCGCGTACGGGCACCCGCCCGGCGACCCAGAGCGCGAGGTGCCCGCCAGCCGAGTGCCCGGCCAGGATCGGCGTACCGAGCCCGAGCTGCCCGGCCGCCGCCTCGACCCCGGCGGCCACGTCGTCGAAGGTGCCCCGCCAGCCCCCGCCCGGCTGTCCGATACGCCGGTACTCGAGGCTGGCGACCGGGTAGCCACGGGCGGCCAGGTCGGCCGCGAGCGGCCGGGCGTGCACCCGGTCCCACCCGGCCATCCAGAACCCGCCGTGCAGGAACACCACGAGCGGGCGCCCGGGCACGCCGTCGGGCGGCAGGTGGACGTCCGCGAGCTGGTTCGGGTCGGGGCCGTAGCGCAGCGTCCGGTCGGGTTCGCGCGCCGGACGGCTCAGGACGTCGCGAGGGTCGGCGGGCATGCGGTCACCGTACTACTCTTTGACTCAGTCAAAGATTTACCGCTCGGGAAGGGGTCCGCCATGCCGTCACCGGTGGCCCAGGTACGGGAGTTCAACCGCTTCTACACCGCCACGATCGGAGTGCTCCAGGAGAAGCTGCTGCGTAGCCCGTACTCGCTGACCGAGGCGCGGGTGCTCTTCGAGCTGGCGCAGCGTACCGACACCGAGGTCGCCGACCTGCGCCACACGCTCGGCCTGGACGCCGGGTACGTGAGCCGGATGCTGGCCCGCTTCGAGACCGACGGGCTGGTGCGCCGGGCCCAGTCGGCGACGGACGCCCGGCGGCAGGTGATCCGGCTGACCGAGGCCGGACAGGACGCGTACCGGCACCTCGACGAGCGCTCCGGACAGGAGATCCAGCGGCTGCTGGACGGGCTCGGTACGGCCGGGCAGCGCCGGCTGCTGGGCGCGATGACCACGATCCGGGCGCTGCTCACGCCGTCCCGTCGCGGGCCAGCACTTGGGCTGGACCGGAAAGGCAGCGCCCATCGCGGGCCAGCACTTGGGCTGGACCGGAAAGGCAGCGCCCATCAGCCGTCGGTCACGCTGCGCGGTCCGGAGCCGGGCGACTACGGCTGGGTGGTGGCCCGGCACGGCGCGCTCTACGCCGAGGAGTACGGCTGGGACGCCGGCTTCGAGGCGCTGGTGGCACGGATCGTGGCCGACTTCGCCGAGGGGTACGACCCGGCCCGCGAACGGGTCTGGCTCGCCGAGGTCGGCGGGGAGCGGGCTGGCTGCGTGTTCTGCGTACGCCGCGACGACACCACGGCTGCGCTGCGCCTGCTGCTCGTCGAGCCGGACGCGCGCGGGATGGGGGTCGGCTCGCGGCTGGTGGGCGAGTGCGTCGAGTTCGCGCGCTCCGCCGGGTACCGCCAGATGGTCTTGTGGACCAACGACGTGCTCGCCGAGGCCCGCCGGATCTACCAGCGCGCCGGTTTCCGGCTCGTCGCCGAGAAGCCGCACCACAGCTACGGCAAGGACCTGGTCGGCCAGGACTGGTCCCTCGACCTCTAGCTCGACCGGCCCTGCCGGTGTGCGGCCGAGGCGCCGCGTGCGGAAGGATGGGCCCATGACCGATGGGCAGGAGACTGACGAGAAGCGGACCGTCGTGGTGGTCGGCCCGGACGGACAGCCGGTCGGGACCATGTCGGTCCCCATCGAGGAGGGCGAGGGCGAGCGCGAGGATCCCGGCGGCCTGGTGGAGCAGCCGGCCAAGGTCATGCGGATCGGCAGCATGATCAAGCAACTGCTCGAGGAGGTACGGGCGGCTCCGCTCGACGAGGCCGGCCGGCAGCGGCTGACCGAGATCCACCGCCGGTCGATCACCGAGCTGGAGGACGGCCTGGCGCCGGAGCTGCGCGATGAGCTGGAGCGCCTGTCGTTGCCCTTCGACCCGGGGCACACCCCGTCAGAGGCCGAGCTGCGGATCGCACAGGCTCAGCTGGTCGGCTGGCTGGAGGGGCTCTTCCACGGCATCCAGGCCGCGCTCGTGGCCCAGCAGATGGCCGCCCGGCTGCAGTTGGAGCAGATGCGCGGCGGACCCCGGCCGGCTCTTCCCCCCGGACTCGCCGGTCTGGCGCCCGGACAGCCGGGTCAGCCCGGCGACGGTACCAACCGCACCGGCCAGTACCTCTAACCGCCCCGTCCTGACCTACCTCACGGCCTACCCCGCCCGGCTAACACCAGCACCGTCATCCCGTCACGGCGTCGCCACTACACACCGGTCACGCCGACCGTCGGCATACCTTCACAGGACTCCCGAGTACTTACCCGGTGGAGGACCGGTGGAAGATCCGTACGATCTTGAGCGTTTCGTCACGGCACAGGACGCAGATGACATGTACGAGGAAGCCATCGCGGAGTTGCTTAGCGGACGCAAAGAAGGCCACTGGATGTGGTTCGTGTTTCCCCAGGTCGCCGGCCTTGGGCGCAGTGCTATGTCCCGCCGATTCGCCATCCGCTCGTTGGGCGAGGCTCAGGCCTACCTGCGTCACGATGTGCTCGGATCACGATTGAGACAGTCTGCTGCGATCGTGGCGTCGATAGTTGATCGTACAGCCGAGCAGATCTTCGGCTTAACGGATGCCTTGAAGCTCCGTTCGTCCATGACACTGTTCCTCCGCGCGGATCCGAGCCAACTGGTATTCCAGCGGGTGCTGGATGAGCCTTGGAGCCCTCTTATAGACAGCCCACGTTGGAACAACCATCCGCCGCGGTGCGGGCGTGTCGCTCGCTGCGCTCGCGCTTTACTCGTCCGCCGCGAGTCCAGCGGTCGTACACCTAGTGCGGGCGTCGCTATTCGTGCCCTTGAATCACTCGAGGCCGGTAGGGAGCCTCTAGTCGCTCCCGGTGGGCGTCGGTGAGCGTCACGTCGAGGGCGGCCAGCGCATCGTCAACGTGATGTGTGGCGGTGGCCCCGACGATTGGGGCGGTCACGCCGGGCTTGGTGAGCAGCCAGGCGAGAGCGAGTTGGGCGGGCGGCAGCGCACGCTCGGCAGCAATGATGTTAAGGGTGTCGATGATATCGAAGTCGTCGCTGATGTAGAGCTGGTGGGCGTAGTTGTCGGCGACGGCGCGGGGCGTGCGAGGTACGCCGTCGCGATGGCGGCTGCCGGTGAGCCGGCCGCGGGCCAGCGGGCTCCACGGGATGACCCCGACGCCGAGGTCGCGGCACAGGGGGATCATCTCCCGTTCTTCCTCGCGGTAGATGAGGTTGTAGTGGTTCTGCATGGAGATGAAGCCGGGGCCGCCACAGCGAAGAGCGGTGTGGTGGGCCTTGGCGAACTGCCAGGCATACATGCTGCCGGCACCGAGGTAGCGGACCTTGCCTGCGTGGACAAGGTCGTGGAGGGTTTGGACGGTTTCCTCGATAGGGGTACGCGGGTCCCAGCGGTGGATCTGGTACAGGTCGACGTGGTCGGTGCCGAGGCGGCGCAGTGATTCGTCAATCGCGGTGAGAATGTGCTTTCGGGACAGGCCGCGCTGCTGGGGCTCGGGCCCGATAACGGAGCCGACCTTGGTGGCGATGACGTACTCGTCGCGGCGTTTGAAGATGGTCCGCAGCAGCCGGCCGGTGATCTGTTCGCTGGCGCCGTGGGAATAGTGGTTGCCAGTGTCGAAGAAGGTGATGCCGGCCTCGGCGGCGCGCCGCACGATCGGTTCAGCGGTGGCTTCGTCCAATACCCAGCCGCGCCAGTCCGGGTCGCCGTAGCTCATCATGCCGAGCCCGATGCGGGAGATCGCAAGGCCAGAGCTGCCGAGTCGGGTGTACCGCACAATGGGCTCAGTCGGCAGCGGTGGGCGCCGTCGCAAGGTGTGCATCGAGCTGGCGCACACACGGCAGGGGTGACCACGCGCGGTTGAAGCGGGCGCGTACGCCGTGGGCGCGGCGCAGGCCCATGGCGTAATGCTCACGGACGGCGAGGTCAACCGAGCGGGTCAGGGCAGCACAGGCTGCCTCGGGTTCGGCCTTGCCGACGTGGGCAAGCGCCTGGTGGCCGTACGTGGCGATACGCCGGCGCATGTTGGCGGCCGACGACTGCACGTGCACGAAGGCGCGCTCAGCGTCATCGCTCTCGCCAGCCAGAGCGAGGGTAGTGGCGCGGACGCTATCGAGGTGGCCGCGCATGCCATAGCCATAGTTGCGGCGGGAGAAGAACCCGATGAGCTGGCCGTCGTCGCCCCGGTCGAGCGCGTCGGCCGCGAGGTCGACGTCAGCTCGGGCCTGGGCGAGATGGCCCATGGTCGCGTGCTGGTCGGCCCGCCAGGTCGCCAGCCAACCTCGGGTGAACGGATCCGCCGTGGCCGCCCTCACCAGGGCGGCATCGAGCAGCGCGAGCGCCCGACGAGGGTTGCCGCCGTGGCCGCCGCGTGGAGCCGAGGAGTGCAGATAGCTCAAGGCACCCATGGCACGTGCCTGCACGGCCGGGTCGTCGGTGCCGGCGGCGACCTCGCAGGCCAAGGCCAAGTAGCGGTACGCCAGCGATGGCCGGTCGGCGTGACAGGCCCACAGCCCGACCTGGGCATGAACGCCAACCACGATAGGGGCGATGACGACCGAGCCCGGCGAGAGGTCGTCCAGAACCTCCAGCAAGCTGTCGGCGTAGGCGCGGGCCATCGGCAGCATGAGTCGAGGATCGGCGCTGCGATACATCCCACCCAACGCATCGGCCAGCTCGACGTGGCTAGCGAGTTCCTTGGCGTTGAACGACCGCCGGGGTCGTCCATCGGCCAGCCGCGTCAGCACGTCGACCGCTGGCGGTGACGCCACACCCAATAATGTGCCGACCAATTTGGTAGCGTCGCGGCGGTTCGTGGCCGAGTCCTCTCGCTGCTCGCAGCCCTCCTGTCCGGACAGATCCAGGCTAGCGCGACCACCCGGACGACTGTTCTCGATTTCAGTCCAACGAGGTATGGGTGTCGTTGACATCGTGGACTTCGATGTGAACACTTCCGTGGCGGACTCGGTCAGCAGGTGGAAGCGCATCTGTGCCTCGTCGTCTGCGCGGCGTAGCAAGGTATCAAGCGCGGCTTGCATTTCGGGCCGGGGGTGAACAGTGCTGCCGCCAGCCTCCCATTTCGACGCGGTGCGTTCGCCAACACCCAAACGTTCGGCAAAGGCCACAAGACTGAGACGCAACGCTTCGCGCAGCGCGCGTGTCTCACGCCCTGACCACTTCCGCACCGGGTTCACGTTATGTCCCTGGCTTGGCCGACAACCGCGTCCAGCCTAGCCTAGTCGGAGCAGCGCACATGCAGTGAAAGGGCAGTGTTTGGCCGTACTCGCAGCATTGTCCGCCAGGCAGGCTAATTCACGGCACAGGAACGCGACAGCGGCCATCCCTGGTGGGCAAACCGTGGTGGACCGTGGGCAGCGGTTCGTGTGCCATGCGACCCCGGCCGGGCGGTGTATCGAGGAACGCCGCCCGGCCGGGCTGGAAGGCTCCAGCCAAGGGGCGGCGGACTGGCCAGTTTGTGGGTCTACCGTCCATAGTGGAGGGTCCGATCATTGAACGAGCCGATCGTCGAACCGGTTGAGCCGGACGACCAAGAGCAAACAGACGTGGTTTTCCGGCGCGTCATGGCCTCCGTCACTGACCAGGCGTGTGCCGAGGGCCGCGAGGGTGAGGTCATGGAGGCCCTGTTCGCGGTGATCGTCGGCGTGGGCGACAACGACGGCGAAGACCTCGGCTTGTGATGGCAGCACACCGGACACCTGACATGCGTCAGCTCTATCTCAGCCGTGCCGCACTGGCCGCACTCGACCAGGCACAGGCGGAGCTGGACGAGCACCTGCCGAGCGGCAGTGATGGACGCTGCTTCCGGTGCGGCCAGGAGGTACCGTGCGGCACAAGGGAACGCGCATCGCTCACCTTCCGGCGGTACGGCGCGTTGCCCCAACGGCGGCCCGGCCTGGCACGGGTGCGGCCAATCGGCAGCCGAATGCGTGCGTGAGAGCCGAGACCCGCCATCCGCCGCGCGACGAGTGCTGGTGACCGCGCCCGAGCAGGTCGCGCCTTAGCAGGTCAGGGCAGCAGGCGCTCCAGGTACACCGCGACCCCATCGTCCACATTGGACAGTGTGTGCTCGTCGGCCACCGCCTCTGCGGCGGGGTGCGCATTGGCGACCGCCACGCTCCGGCCGGCCCAGCTCAGCATCGGTACGTCGTTGGGCATGTCCCCGAACGCCAGCACATCCGCTGCCGGGATGCCGAGCCGCTCGGCCAGCGCGGCCAGGCCGGTGCCCTTGTCCACGCCACTGGCCGAGATCTCGACCAGGCCGGTGAACGAGGAGTGGGTCGCCTCGACCTGACCCCCCAAGGTGGTATTCACCAGCGCGGTGAAGGTATCCGCATCGCGCTCGGCCGACCGGGCCAGCAGCTTCACCGCGGGGTGGTTGACCATTTCGGCCAGCGGCGCCTCGCGCGCACCGGTCTGCGTCGACTCCCACGCCACCGGGTACGCCGGCTCGTGCAGCATCCGCCGGCCGCCCTCGATCTCCACGGCGAAGCGGACCCCCGGTACCGCCGCGACGAGGTGAGCACATACCTCCGCGAGTACGGCCGGGGAGAGCGGACGGGACTCGTGCACGGTATCGGTGACCGGGTCGTAGCTCACCGCGCCGTTGGCGCAGATCGTCGGGTACCCGGCGTCGAGCTGCTCGTACACCATCCGCATCCACCGCACCGGGCGGCCGGTGACCAGCACGACCGCCGTGCCCGCCGCGGACGCCTGGGCCAGTACCTTGGCGGTGCGGGCGCTGATCGCGTAGTTGAGTCCCAGGAGGGTGCCGTCGAGGTCGGTCGCGATCAGGCGAGGCAGGCGGTGCACGCTCATCGACCCGACAGTAGCCGGTCGAGGTATACCGCTACGCCGTCCTCGTCGTTGCTCAGCGTCAGCTCGTCGGCCAGCGCGCGTACCTCCGGATGGGCGCCCGCCACCGCGACCCGGCTCCACCCTGCCCAGCCGAACATCGGCAGGTCGTTCGGCATGTCCCCGAACACCAGCACGTCCCGCGGGTCGACGCCGAGCAGGTCGGCGATGACCGCGAGGCCGGTCGCCTTGCTCACCCCCGGCGGGCAGATCTCGATGTACCCGAGCCCGGCCTGGGTCACCGTCACCCCGTCCGCCGGGGTCAGCTCGCGGGCGATGGCCATCAGCTCGTCCGGCTCGTACCGGGGCGAGTGCGCGAACGCCTTGAGTACCGGCCCGGCCAGCGCGTCCGCGCGTGACCGGTGCTCGAGCGCGTCCGGGTACCGCCACGCCGGGTGCGACTCGCCCCACAGCGGCGCGCCCGGCTCGTCCCGCGCCTCGACCATCACCGAAAGCGGGCCGACCACCGCCTCCAGCGCCTCGATCACACCGAGGATCATCGCGCCGGGTACGGTCACCGTGCGCAGGTTCACCGGGCCGGCCGGGTCGGTGAGGTCGACGACCCGGGCGCCCTGGGCGAGGACGAGGTAGTCGGCCTCGGGGATGTCGTGCCGGCACAGCTCGATGATCCGCGGTCCCCGCCCGGTGACCCCGACGATCGGGATCCCGGCCGCCCGCACCCGGCGCAGCACCTCGTGCGAGTACGCGCTGACGGTGTCGTCCGAGCGCACCAACGTGCCGTCGAGGTCGGTGGCGATGAGCTTGGGCAGCCCGGGGCGGCTCGGCATGCGGTCCTCCTGTGTGCGGGGGGACCCGCAAGGCTACTCCTCAGCAGCTAATCCTGAGCAGCCGTTACGCCAAAACGTCGCGACCGCCCAGGAACGGCTGGAGAGCCTTCGGTACCCGTACCGAGCCGTCCGGCTGCTGGTGGTTCTCCAGGATCGGGACCAGCCAGCGGGTGGTGGCCAGGGTGCCGTTGAGCGTGGCGACCGGCTGCGGCTTGCCCGACCCGTCGCGGTACCGGATGTTCAGCCGGCGCGCCTGGAAGGTCGTGCAGTTCGAGGTGGAGGTGACCTCCCGGTACCGCTGCTGGGACGGTACCCACGCCTCGCAGTCGTACTTGCGGGCGGCGCTGGTGCCGAGGTCACCGGCGGCCACGTCGATCACCCGGTACGGGATCTCGACCTTGGCCAGCATCTCCTCCTCCATCGCCAGCAGCCGCTCGTGCTCCTCGTGCGCCTCCTCGGGCCGGCAGTACGAGAACATCTCCAGCTTGTCGAACTGGTGTACCCGCAGGATGCCCCGTACGTCCCTGCCGTAGCTGCCGGCCTCCCGGCGGAAGCAGGACGACCAGCCCACGTACCGGCGGGGCGCGTCGAGGTCGAGGATCTCCCCCGAGTGGTACGCGGCCAGTGGTACCTCGGACGTGCCGACGAGGTACAGGTCGTCGGCCTCCAGCCGGTAGACCTCGGACGAGTGGGCGCCGAGGAAGCCCGTACCCTCCATGGACTCGGGTTTGACCAGCACCGGCGGGATGACCGGAAGGAACCCGTGCTCGACGGCCTGCTGCAGGCCGAGCTGCAGCAGCGCGAGCTGCAGCAGCGCCCCCGGCCCGGTCAGGTAGTAGAACCGGCTGCCGGACACCTTGGCCCCGCGCTCCACGTCGATCGCGCCCAGCGCCTCGCCCAGCTCCAGGTGGTCCCTCGGCGCGTCGATGGCCGGCGGGTCGCCGACCTCGCGCAGCACCACGTAGTCGTCCTCGCCGCCGGCCGGCGCGCCGTCCTCGACGATGTTGGGCACCGCGAGCTGGGCGGCGCGCAGCCCGGCCTCGGCCGCGTCGGCCTCCGCCTGCGCCGCCTTGACCAGTGCGGACAATTCCTTGGTACGGGCCAGCAGCGCCGCCCGCTCGTCACCCCGGGCCTTCGGCATCTGCTTGCCGAGCTGGTTCTGTTCGGCCCGCAGCGCCTCGAACGCGGCTACCGCGGCGCGCCGGGACTCGTCGGCCGAGAGCAGCGTGTCGACGGCGGTCTCCGACTCGCCGCGGGCCCGCTGGCTCGCCCGTACCCGGTCCGGATCCTCGCGCAGTAGTCGCAGGTCAATCACGACTGGTGAGACTACCGTGCGGAGCCGCCGAACCGCGCGGCACTATCCGGCCGGCAGCCCTCCCGCTCCCCGCCGCGCCCCGGTGCGCGTCGGCCCTACCCACGGTCGGGATGGGCGAAGAAGTGCTCGTCGATCGGCTCGGCCGCGGCCACGGTGACCTCGCGTTCGCCGCCCTCCTGGTCGTCTGCGCGCGGAGCCGGCGGCTGCTGCTGCCAGTAGGCAGGGTCGTCGCCCGCCGGGTCGGGAACCGCCGGCGCCACCGCGGCAGCCGCCGCCGGGACCGCCGCGGCGGCGCCCGTCGCGGGTCGGGGAATGGCGGCGGCCACCTGCGAGGCGGCCAGCAGGAGCACGGCCGCGGCGGCGAGGTAGACGCCGGGCCCGGTGACCGTCTTCGGGGCGTCGGCGAGCGGCAGGTCGTACCCGGTGAAGTTGGTGAAGAAGCGCTGCGCGGACCGGGCGATCGCGATGATCGTCAGCGCCTGTCCGGCGGCCAGCCCGACCGCCACCCCCATCGCCCACCGCCGCCACGAAGGCGGGCTCGCCAGCCCGAACCCGACGGCGCCGAGCAGGGCCAGGGCGGCGAGGTGGTACGCGATGGTGTCGGTACCGGAGAGCCGGTCGAGCCCGAGGCCGGTGCCACTGGTGAGGATCGAGCCCTCGGGCCGTACCACGCTGGCCGCGCTCGGCGGCACCTGGACCGTCGCCCACGGCTGGAACTCGGCGGCCAGCAGCGCGGCGAACCCCAGTCCGGCCAGCGCCAGGGCACCGGCCAGGGGTATCGAGTACCGCATCGACGGCAGCCGCCGCCGGGCCGGTTCACCACTTCCCCATTCGACGGTGTCCACCGCCGAATAATGACACGCTCGACCCGGTCGGCGCGGGCTACGCGGTTCGGCTAGGTTGCAGTTATGCCGACTCGTACCTCTTCTGCCCAATGGCAAGGATCCATCAAAGAAGGCGCCGGCACCATGCGCCTCGGCTCCGGCGCCTACGAGGGTGCCTTCTCGTACGTGTCCCGCTTCGAGAACGGCGCAGGCACCAACCCGGAGGAGCTCATCGCGGCCGCGCACGCCGGATGCTTCTCGATGGCGCTGTCCAGCGAGCTGACCAAGGCCGGGTATACGCCGACCTCCATCCGCACCGACGCCACCGTGCACCTCAACCCGCCCGCCGGGATCACCAAGATCGAGCTGTCCACCGTCGGTGCGGTACCCGGACTCGGCGAGGCCGAGTTCGTCAAGTACGCCGAGACCGCCAAGGCCAACTGCCCCGTCTCAAAGGCGCTGGCCGCGGTCGAGATCACGCTCACCGCCACGTACGCCTGAACCATGCCGGTCCGGATGGGCCGGAAGCGGTTCGAGGAGCTGGTCGGGGACGCCTTGGACGAGGTGCCCGGCCAGCTCCTGGACCTGCTCGACAATGTGGTCATCCTGGTCGAGGACGACCCGCCCGCCGACGACCCGAACCTCCTCGGGGTGTACGAGGGCCACGCGCTCACCGAGCGCGGCTGGGACTACAGCGCGGTCCTGCCCGACCGGATCGTCATCTACCGGCGCCCGATCCTCGCCATCTGTGACACCGAGGACGACGTCGTCGACGAGGTACGGGTAACCGTCGTACACGAGATCGCGCACCATTTCGGCATTGACGACTCTCGACTGCACGAGCTGGGCTGGGACTGACTCGCCACGTTGGCCGCGCTCGCCTCGCCGAAGAACGGTCCGGCTGCGCCCGGCTCAGCCAAGGTCGCCCGCCCGGATGCCGGCGAGCCAGGCCATCGAGTCGGTGTACTCGGCGTCCCCGCCCGGGGCCGCGCGGCCGGTCGGGTGCACGGTGACCGCCTTCGGGTACGAGCCGAGGAACCGGACGTCCGCGCAGATCCGGCGCAGCCCCGCCAGCGCCTCACCGAGCCGGGACTCGGCGACGTGGCCGGAGCAGTCGAGGAAGAACACGTACCGGCCCAGCTGCTCGCCGGTCGGGTACGACTCGATCCTCGTCAGGTTGACGCCACGGACAGCGAGTTCCATCAGTACGGCAAGCAACGCCCCGACGCGGTCGTGCGAGATGTACACCGCCAGCGATGTCACGTCGTCCCCGGTCGGCTCCGGCGGCGGGCCGGGCCGGGAGACCAGGGCGAACCGGGTGACCGCCTCGGGATGGTCGGCGATCTTGTCAGCCAGGACGGCGAGCCGGTGCTGGGCGGCGCCGATCGGCGCGCAGATCGCGGCGTCGTGCTCACCGCTGGCGACCGCGACCGCGGCGGCCGCGTTGGACAGCATGTCGACCACGGCCGCGTCGGGCAGGTGCGCGCGCAGCCAGTGCCGGCACTGCGCGGAAGCCTGCGGGTGGGCGGCCACCGACCGGACGCCGGCGAGCGCTCTACCGGTACGGCCGGCGAGCACGAACTCGACCGGGATCACCACCTCGCGGGTGATCACCAGCGGGGTACCGTTCGCCAGCTCGTCGAGGGTCACCCCGACCTGACCGCCGATCGAGTTCTCCAGTGGCACCAGCGCCGCGTCGGCCTCCCCGTTGCGTACGGCCTCCAGCGCCTCGGGCACGCTCCGTGCCGGGGTACGGATGCCCCGTACGGCGGCCGGCAGCGTGAGTAGTGCCTGCTCGGAGAAGGTGCCCTCGGGCCCGAGGTAGGCGAAGCGGGTCGGCGGTACTCCTGGCATGCCCGACAGCGTAGCCACTCAAGAGCAGTGGGCGACGGCCACGATGCCGGCCGGCGCCTCGGTCCGTACCGGTACCGAGCAGACGTCCGTACCGGCGGTCACCAGGACCAGCGCGCCTGGCGGCCCCTTGGTCACCACCTGAAGCGGCTCCCGCCCGGTGACAGCCAGCACGGTGTACTGCCAGGCGCCGGCGCACAGCGGCCCCGACCGGGGGGTGGCGAGGTCGGCTGAACGGAGCAGTCCACGGGTCTTCAGCACCGCCACGACCTGCTCGGCGCTCGGCTGCCCGGCACAGCTGACCGCGTACCCCTCCGGAAAGCGGGGCCCCGCGCTCGACGGCGGGATGCTGGCGAACGACCAGCTGGGCAGCGGTACCGACGGGGCGGCATTCGGAGCGCCGTTCGCAGCGGCCGGCGAGTCGGAGGCGCCCGGCGCCGGGGAGCGCTCAGCCGGTGCCCCGATCGGGTTGCCGACCAGCGCGCACCCGGCAAGTACGGCCACCGCCGCGCAACCGACCACCGCAGCGGTCAGTCCGGCTCGGCGTCGCCTGGCGCCGCGCAGCGCCCCGGCCCGACCGCCGACCAGACGCCTCATCGCGTACCCCTCAGGTCGTTGGTTCGCGACCATGGTAGGCCCGCAGCCGGTGGACGGAGAGCGGACCGGCCGGCCGGCTCAGATCTTGGAGAAGAAGGTCAGCGAACCGGCCGGCGTGTGCCCGTCGAAGAGCGGCGCGGAGATCGCGTCGACGGTGAGGACCTCGGCACCGCTCTGCACGCGCAGCAGCGCGCGAGCGAGCCGGCCGGAGGAGCAGGCCAGCACCGGCGGGATCTTCTCCATTTCGCTGTCGGCGATGGCGTCGCCGGCGGCGGTGAAGTCGAGCAGGCGCAGCGAGCCGGAGAAGAGGTGCAGGCCGGCCGCGCCCTTCTCGGCGTCGAAGCCGAGCAGCGCGCAGGCGGACGGGGAGGCGGCCACGACGATGGACAGTGAGTTGATCACCAGGCAGGGCTCAGGCGCGCCGCGTACGGCGGCGGCCCAGTGCTCGACGGAGCCGGTGGGCTCGGGCTGGACAGGATCAGGGACGTACGACTCAGAGACCGAGAGCTCGATCTGCGTCACGGCGCCTCCCTAAACGCTGCGCTGCACCACGATAACCCTCGGTTCAATCCCATGACCAACCGACCCGCCGGGGGCCTCCACCCGGCGGGTACCCCACGCGTGCGGCCCAGCAGCGCCGGCCGGCACAACCGTCCACTGTGGACGGTGGTACCGGCCGGAGGCGGGCTCCCCGACGTTACCCCTGGGGCGCCTTCTTGTCAGCCGTCGCGCCGGCGGAGTACCACTTGTACGCCTCCACCTGCGACTCGAGCCTAGGGTCCAGCCAGGTCACCGGATGGCGTGCGATCGAGTAGAGCTTGCTGACGGTACCGGCGGCGATCCGTGCGCCGTACGCGCCGAGGATGTAGTCCAGCTCCCGGTACGACGTGACCACGCAGCCCTTGGGCAGGCCGTGCACGTCGATCACGCCGGAGCCGGCGAGGGCGAGCACCGGGGTCACGGGTACGGTGCTGCCGGCCGTCCGGGACAGCGCCTTGCCGGCCTGCTCCGCCAGCCTCCTCGCCTCCGCGACGTACCCGTGCCGCCGGCCGTCCACCTGCACCACGTCGCCGGCCAGCCGTACCCGGCTGCGCCCCTGCGGCTTCACGGTGACCAGGAACACACCACCCGGCCCGATCGCCAGGAACGTGTTCTTCGCCGGCAACCCCAGCTCGGCGATGTCCAGGACCTTCCAGCCGGAACCGAGCCTGGCCAGCCGGGTCACTGCCCGGCTGCGGTCCGCCTCGTCCCGGCGGGCCTCGCGGTCCACACGACGCCGCCGCGCCCATCCCATCGGGGTCGAGCGTGGCGACTCGAGCAACTGGTGCCGCGGGCTATAGTCCGTGGAGATCAAGCCTGGCGGGTTTCCGACGTCGATAAATCCGGTCATCGCGCACCTCCGGGTCGATGCGTTGAGCTGTTTCACTACGGTAAGTGTCCGAGTGCATACTCAAACACAGTGAAGCCGGAGTGAGCCAAGGAATGAACGCGCGTGAATGTCTAATTCACCCGCCTATCGCACCAATAGTCGGGGAGTGACCATTGACACGGGTCAACCCGTCGATCAGCCGTCCGCGCCCTGTGGACGCTCGCCTGACCGGTGAGGCGCGCCCGCGGAAGGGTCTCGCGCTGCCTCGGCCCGGGAGGGATCAGCCCACCCCCTGAACAGGGCGCCCGCGGGAGGACTCGGGGCTGCGCCAAGTCTCCAGCGCAAGCTCAGCGGAGCGTGATCTGACGGCCTAGGAGGCCCTGACGAGCGCGGCGCTCGGGCGGGCTCAGCGGTTCGGTGACCGCGAGCGCGTCGCCGTACCGCTTGGCGAACCCGGCCGCCGGCGCCTCCCACTCCTCGCCCTCCGGCCCACGCGGCAGGTCCCAGACGGGTACGAGCAGCCCGTGCGCCCGGAACATCCCGGCGAACCTCGTACCGTCACCGAGCGGCAGCGCTCCGGCGGCGGCGAGCCGGGCCAGCGCGTCCAGCGCCACGTCCTCCTCCTCGGGAAGCACCCAGCGCACGTGCGCCTTCTCCGGCACCCGGCACCAGTACGCGGCCCGGCCGGCGGCCAGCCGTACGGTCGGGTAGATCGAGGCGTTCGCCCGCTCCAGCGACGCCTGGACGCTCGGGTCGTCCCCGGCATCGTCGTCGACCCAGAACCCGAACCCGTCGTGCACCGTCACGTCGAGCGGCCCGTCGGCCAGTACGTCCTGCAGGCGCGGGCCCGCTCCGGGCAGCGCCGGCACCGAGACCGTACCGCCGGGCTCGGTCTCCAGCGCCCGGAGCAGGGCCACCGCGATATCCCGGGACACGTCGCCGGACTGGACGTGCCGCTGGAGCCCGAGGAACACCCGGCCGTCGGGCTTGCTCATCGCGGGCCACGCCATCGGTAGGACGGTCGCGAGGGTGACCGGGCGGTCGCCGTGCCGGGCCACCAGGTCGGGGGCCAGACGCACCGGGGCGGAGGCGGCGGGGACCAGCTCGCGCAGCGCGATCCATTCAGGCTCGTCGACGAGACCGGCAAATGGCCGGGGTACGAAGATGTCACGCAGCTTCTGCCGCTTGGGCGCCTCGGTCCCGCGGGACTTGCGTCGCTTGCTCACGACGAACCAGCCTAGTGGCTACGGCCGCCGGGGTCAGGCGGGTCAGGCGACGGGGGACTCACCGGGGGCGGGCCCGCCCCCGGTGAGGTAAATGGCTCAGTTGCGCCCAGACACTCTGGCCCAGCCCGTCGCGCTCGACGCCCCACCGGTCGGCGAGCGCGGCGACGATCGCCAGGCCCCGACCGTCGAGGGACTCCGGACCCACCTCACGCTGGCGGGGCCCGTCCCCGGCCCCGCCATCGGTGACGCGTACCTCGAGCCACTGCCGGTCACCGCCGGTACGGATGCGCCAGGCCACCCGGATCACGTCGCCCGGGAGGGCCTGGGCGTGCCGGATGGCGTTGCCCACCAGCTCCGCCACGACGGCCACGGCGTCGGCCAGCAGGTCGGCGGTAACGACCCCGCTCAGCTCGCCGGCGAGGCGATGTCGGGCCAGCCGGGCGCCACGGGCGTGGTGGGGTACGACAACGCACCACGCGCGCTCCGCCACCGCCGTCCCCACGGTCACGCCTCCCCTGGGCCTAGATCCGCACGTGGTAGCCGTACATCTGCGACGGTACCTCCACACTCGCGGGGTCGTAAGGACACCCAACCGTTTTGTCGCTCAATTATCCGTCGGACGAGGTACAGGCCGAGTCCCACGCCACCGTAACGCTGGTCCTTACCGGACTCCGCCTGCCAGAAGCGCTCGAAGGCCCGCTCCACGTGCTCGGGGCGTACCCCGATGCCGTTGTCCGCCACCCGGAAGCCGACCGTGCCGGCGTCCGCCTCCGCGGTGACCTCGACCGTGGAGTCCGGCGGCGAGTACTTGACCGCGTTGGTGACCAGCTCCGACAGTACGGTCGCCAGGCTGGCCCGCTCGCCGAGCGCCTTCGGCAGCCCGTCGGGCAACGACACCCGTACCGCCTTGCGGCTCTCCGCGGGCAGCTCGGCGATGGCGTTGCGCAACGCCTCCCCGAGGTCGAACGGCAGCGGCATCGCCGAGGCCAGCCCGGAGCCGTCGCCGACGGCGGACAGCAGCCGCTCGACGAGCCGGGCGAGCTCGCTGGCGCGCTGGCCGAGCCGGCGCGCCGCCTCCAGCCGGCCCGCGTCGTCGAGGTTGTCCATGTGCTCGACGAGCGTGTCGGCGTACCCCTTGATGACCGTGACCGGGGTACGCAGCTCGTGACTGGTCAGCGCGACGAACAGCTCGCGGGCCTGCTCGCGGCGGTACGCCTCGGTGACGTCCCGCATGATCACCACCCGCCCGCCACCCTCGGGCAGCTCGGTCGCGAGCAGCTGCAGCCGGCGCCCGCCCGGCAACCGGTGCTCGAGCGCCTGACCCAGCGCCGGCAGCGGTACGGGCAGCGGCCGGCCCAGCGCGTCCGCGGTCGACCGGCCGGTCACCGAGGCGGCGGCCGGGTTCCAGGAGCGCACCAGCCCGTCCGGCCCGACGACCGCGACCGCGTCGGCGAGCCGCGCCACGGCCGGCGCCTCGGCGTACACCGGCAGGCCGCGACCGTCGCCGTACAGGTGGCTGGCCACGGCGCCGAACAGGGAGAGGAGGGAGCGCTGCAGCGGGGTGGCCGCGCCCTCGTCCGGAAAGTACGAATGCAGCGTGCCGACCAGCCGTCCGGCGATCTCGACCCGTGCCGCCAGGATCCGGCGCACACCCCGACCGACCAGCTGCTCGGCCAGGTCGGCCGGCATCTCCTCGGCCCGCGCCTCGACGACCCGACCCGGCCCGATATCGCGGGTGGCGAGGACGTTGCCGGGGTCGACGTACCGGCCCACCGCCCACAGCGCGGCACCGCTGGCGGCGACCACCCGGCCGCTGGACGGCCCGTACTCGGCGAATGCGGAGCCGGCCGCGTCCACGGCACGCTGGGTGATCTCGACGAGGCACTGGATCGTGGGAAGCCCGGCCTCCCCGGTGTTGACCATGTCCGCGAGCGCGGTCAGGTCCGCGAAGACCCGCTCCATCTCCGCCATGCTGCCCAGTCTGCCTCGACCGGGGCCTGGCGGACAGACCCTCTGTGCGTCGCATCCGCTACTCGGCCAACCGGTCAACGGCCGAGCTGGTCGAGGACGTAGCGGGGCCGGTCGGAGATGATCCCCTCGACGCCGAGGCCGCGCACGAGATCGATGTCGGTGAGTGTGTTCACGGTCCAGACGTACACCTGGTTGCCCTGGTCGTGCAGTCGCCGGGCGAGCCAGGGGTGGGTACGCAGCAGCCGCACGCCCGGGCCGGCGATGCTGACTCCGGCGGGCAGCCGGCCGTACCGCAGCCACGGCGGGAGGAACTCCAGCAGCTGGACGGCGGGCAGCTCCGGAGCGAGCTGCCGGACCCGCCGTACCGCCCGGAAGGAGAACGACATCACCGTCACGCTCACGCCGCCGTGGTCGGGCTCGGTCAGCCCGTACCGCCGCAGGGTGGACAGCAGGCGCTCCTCGACCTCGCCACCGTACCGCGTGGGGTGTTTGGTCTCGACCAGCAGCCGCATCGGCCGGCCCGCCGCCCGGGCCGCGTCGAGCAGCCGCTCCAGGGTCAGCACCCGGCCGTGCCCGTCCGGCGCCGGCCGGTCGGCGATCAGCTCGTCGGCCGAGTCCGGCCAGCGCGGGTGCCAGGAGGCGAAGTCCAGCGCGTCCAGCTCGGCCAGGGTACGCTCGCTGACCGCCCCACGTCCGTTGCTGGTCCGGCCCAGCCGCCGGTCGTGCAGGCACACCAGGTGCCCGTCCTTGGTGAGCCGTACGTCGCACTCCAGCCCGTCGGCGCCCTCCTCGATGGCCATCAGGTAGGCGTCCAGCGTGTGCTCAGGCAGCGCGTGCGACGAGCCCCGGTGCGCGAAGACCAGCGGAGCAGGCTGCTCAGAGGACGACGGGAGCATCTCCGTCCTCTGCGGACATTCCGGCTCCCGGAGCTTCGCCGGGCGAGCCGGAACGTCCGCTCACCAGCGGGCGGCCGGCCGCCGCCCAGCCGAGCATGCCGTCGGACACGTTCCGGACGTGGCTCAGGCCCCGGCCGATGAGGTAGCTGACCACCTCGGCCGACCGGTGCCCGGACCGGCAGACGATGACGACCTCGCGGTCGCCGGGGATCTCGTCGAGCCGGTCGGGCAGCTCCATCATCGGCAGGTGAACCGCGGCGGGCGCGTGGCCGGCGAGCCACTCGTCGTCGTCGCGGACGTCGATCAGGTACGCGTCGGCGCTCACGTCACGGGCGCGGACGACGGGAATTGGTGGACGGCCGAACACGAGGCACCAGCGTAGTGGGCGGACCGGTGCGGTGGTGCGGACGCGAGTCAGGTTTCAGATCGGGTTCACCCACGGCTCGTTGGCGGTTACCCAGGTGTCCAGCGTGTCGGTGGCGATCGCCCGGTACAGCTCGTCGGCCTGGTCGGGGTAGGGCAGGACGTAGCTGATCCCGCCGATCATCTGGGGGTACGACGGCACGCGGATGCCGACCATCGACGACGGCGTGATGCCGCGCAGGGCCAGGACAAGCTCGGGCAGGGGTACGCCGTTGGTGTCCACCACCAACGAGCCACCGACGGTACGGATGAACTCGTCCAGCCGTGCCGGGTTGCGCGCCAGCCCCTTGTCCATGGCCTCCTGCAGGACGGCCTTGAGGAACTGCTGCTGGTGGCGTTGCCGGTCGTAGTCCCCTTCGGGCAGCAGCTCCCGCTGGCGTACGTAGTCCAGCGCCTCGGGAGCTGTCATGTGCTGGCAGCCCATGTGGTACACGTGCCCCGTGTGGATCGACTTGGTCTCCTGGTCGACGCAGATGAGCACGCCGCCCAGTACGCCCACCGCCGACTTGAACCCCTCGAAGTTGATGATCGCGGCGCCGTCGAACTGGACGCCGGTGAGCTGGGTGAGTGTCCTGGACACCAGCCGGAACCCGCCGATCCCGCCGCCGCCGTAGTTGAACGCCCCGTTGATCTTCTCCGTGCTGCCACGGAAGTCGGTGTCCGGGTCGGCCGGGATCCGTACCCGCAGGTCGCGCGGGATCGAGATGAGGTACGCCCGGTCCATGGTCCTCGGGATGTGCACCACGATGATCGTGTCGGACCGCTGCCCGTCCGCGGGGTCGGGGTTGGGGCGCTGGTCGGAGCCGAGCAGCAGGAAGTTGAGCGGCCCGACGACCGTGACGTCGTTGCCGGGCGCCTGCTTACGGGCCGAGTGGTCGAGCAGGTCCGCCTTGGGGACCGCCTGGTCGTACCGGTGGACGAGCGACTGCACGGCGACGATGCCACCCACGGCCAGCAGGACGAGCACGCTGCCGAGTACGACCAGCACCTTGGCCCACCGGGGGTCGCGCGGCTGGGCGGGCGCGTCGAGCTCGCCCGGGGGTACCGGGCCGGTGCGCCCCGGCTCCGCCTGCGCCTCAGGTTCGGGGTCAGGCTCGGGGTCGGCCGCGGGCCCGGCCGGTGGTGCCGGCTGGTCGGCCTTGGCGGTCTCGTCCGGCGCGGCCCCGGTCAGCTCCTCGGCCCCGGTCAGCAGCTCGACTTCGAGCCGCGCCTCTACCTCGGGCTGTTCCCTGGCCTCGGGTCGCTCCCCGACCTCGGGCAGCGGGTCGAGGGTGGCGGGTGCCGCCGCGTCGGACTGGCTGGTGGTGGACGTGGTTCCTCCCGGCAGCGCAAGGGGGGTGTGGATGCCAATCACTGTACGAACGCGTAGGGTTGCCCGCCGACCCGGCGAACTGGTTTGTTACCGATTTATCAGATGACCGGGCTCAGCTCTGCGACACCCAGTCCGGATGCTGACCGATGAACCCGTCGATCGCGTCGTTGCGGATCGCCGCCATCAGCTGCATGCTCGTCTCGTCCATCAGCTCGACGGAACCGAGCCCGGCGACGTTCTCGCTGTGGAACTGGCCGGCGTTGGTCTTGATCGTGACGACGTCGCCGGCGCCGATGCCGCGCATCGCGAAGATCCAGTCCTCCAGGCCGATCCCCCCGCTGTCGACCGTCATCGCCTTGCCGACGACGTTGAGGATCTTGCTGAGCTTGCCGGGGTCGGTCAGCGCGCCGCTCTTGAGGATCTCCTTGAAGACCGCCTTGATGAACTGCTGCTGATGCCGCTGCCGGCCGTAGTCGCTGTCGCCGTTGGCGAGCAGGTCGCGCTGGCGTACGTAGTCCAGGGCCTGGGCCGGCGTGAAGTGGTGCTGGCCGACCTCGTACACCTGCGGGGCGACCCCCGGTACGGCGTGCAGGCCCAGGTTCGCGTCCTGGTTGAACGGGACCTTCTGCTGGCCGTCCTTGGTGAAGCCGACGTGGATCGAGGTGGTCTTCTCGTCTACGTACATGTCGACCCCGCCGAGCACGTTGACGACATCCTTGAAGCCCTGGAAGTCGACGATCGCGCCGGCGTCGAACTTGAGCCCGAAGTTGACCTCCAGCGTCTGCTTGAGCAGCAGGGTGCCGTTCTTCAGGGAGTCCTGCCGGCTCAGCCCGCCCTGACCGCCGAAAAAGAACGCGGCGTTGATCTTGTCTTGGTGCGCCTTGGTCTTGGACTTGCCGTTGTCGAACGCGGGGACCCGCACGTACGTGTCGCGCGGGACGGAGACCAGGTATGCCCGGTCGTGCGCGGACGGGATGTGCAGCACCATGATCGAGTCAGCTCGGGCCGGGTCGGTGGTCAGGTTCTGGTCCGGCCGGGCGTCGTTCCCGATCAGCAGGATGTTCTTGGCGCCGTTGATCGTTACGTGGGACCGGGCCGCCGGGTCGCCGAAGCCGAGGTCGGCCTCGGTCACGCTCGACGTCGCGGCCGCGAAGATCAACTTATTGCCGACGATGACCGCACCGCTGCCGAGCATCAACAACGCGCCGAAGATCACCAGAAGCTTGGCCCACAGCGGGTCTTTGGGCCGGCGACCCTTCTTGCCCTTCTTGCCCTTGCCGCCCCGGTTGGGCGGCCCGCCCCGTCGGCCGCGTGCGTCGTCGTCGCGCGACCGGTTCACCGTCGCGCTGGACGAGTACTGCAAGGCCGGCTCCTGGTCAGGTGAGATCGGGGCTAACACGCCACTTTACAAACGGTTCCCCGAGTCCGCGAGTTCATCTCAGCCACGACTACCGGGCAAAGCGACGATACCCGACAAGCTGACCAGAAGATTTACGGATGGTTAACCGCGCTCCCAGCCGGCGTTGAACGCGGCTGGGAGCGGGACGTCGTCGGCCGGCACTTGGCTGGACCAGCAAGGCGGCGCTTGTCCGCCGGATCAGCCGCCGGGACTGGGAGACGGCGACGCGTGTTGTGTGGACAGGTACTGGGCGACCTGGTCCTTGGCCACCGCGTCGTACAGGGCGCTGGCCTTGTCGTGGTCGGCGATCACGACGCTCTGCCCATCCCGGTCGTCGAACCCGCTGAACGGGCTGGTCATGAACGTCAGGTCGTTGCTTTGCAGGCCGTGGAACTCCCACGCCATGTCGGTCAGCGAGAAGTCCTTGTCCACCGTCAGCGCCTTGGTGACCGCCTGCAGGAACGAGTTCAGCTTGGCCGGGTTGGTGAGGGTACCGCTGCTGACCGCCCTGTCCATGACGGCCTTGAGGAACTGCTGCTGGTGCTTGGCCCGGGTGATGTCCCCGTCCGAGTACTGGTACCGCTGCCGTACGTAGTCCAGCGCCTCGGCGCCGTTGAAGTGGTGCGGCCCCTTGGTGAACGTGCGGAACGGCTGGTGGATGGACTTGATCGTCTGGTCCACGTTCATGTCGACCCCGCCGAGGGCGTCCACGACCTCCTTGAAGCCGGCGAAGTCGATCAGCGCGACGTGGTCGATCCGTACCCCCGTGAAGCCCTCGACGGTCTGGATCGCGAGCGGCAGCCCGCCGTACGCGAACGCCGAGTTGATCTTGTCGTGTCCGTGCCCGGGGATCGCCACGTACGTGTCCCGCGGGATCGAGATCAGGTACGCGTGCTTATGGTCCGCCTGGATGTGCATGAGGATCAGCGTGTCCGAGCGCGACTGGTCGGCGTTGTTCTTGTTGTCCGGGTTCCGGGAGTCGCTGCCGAACATCATGATGTTCATCGCGCCCTCGGTAACCTTCGGCGGCCGGCCCCCCGTGATCTGGGAGAACGGGTCCGTCCGGTTGACCTGGCTGTCCAGGTGGCTCGCGTACAGGTAGGCGCCGAAGCCGCCGAGCAGCCCGATGAGCGCCAGGGCGAGGAAGCCGACCAGCGCGATCCGGCCCCAGCGGGGACGCCGGCCCTTGCCGCGGTAGGGGGTTCCGGTCGGCGGCCGGCCGCCCGGACCGGTCGGACCGCCCGACTGCGTCACGCCGACCGGCGCGCGGCCGACCGACGCGCGGCCCACGGAGGCGCGCCCGGTCGGGCCCGACTCGCTCGGCGGCTGGCCGGGGCCGGGTACGCTCGCGCGGCCGCTGGCCATGGAGATACCGGAGAGAGGAGCTCGAGCCGTGGGTGACGTCATGTCACCAAGGGTACGGACCGGCTGCTAGATGACCTTGTCGCCACGGCGGAGACGGCACGAAGCCGGGAGCCGACCGGCTGGAACGTATCCCAAGCGCCTGGACCTCCGGTCGGCGCGGCCACCTCCGGCGTGAACCCCGGTGACCCGTCGGCTAGACACGGCCGGCGAAGTAGGCGAGGGTACGGCGCAGCCCGTCCTCCGGCCCGACCTGCGGCTCATACCCGAGCAGGGTACGGGCGAGGGTCAGGTCGGGGCGGCGCTTCTCCGGGTCGTCGGCCGACCGTGGGACGTACGTCACCGGCGATGCCGAGCCGGCCAGCGCCACGATCGTCTCGGCCAGCCGGCGCACCGACATCTCGTGCTCGGTACCGCAGTTGATCGGCCCGGTCTCGGTCGAGTCGAGCAGGAGCAAGATCCCCCGGACGAGGTCGTCGACGTAGCAGATGGACCGGGTCTGCTCACCGGTGCCCTGGACGGTGATCGGCTCCCCGCGCAGCGCCTGCGCCATGAACGTCGGGATGGCCCGTCCGTCGTCGGGGCGCATCCGGGGCCCGTACGTGTTGAAGATCCGTACGATGCCGACGTCGAGGCCACGCGAGCGGTGGTACGCCATCGTGGCCGCCTCGGAGAACCGCTTCGCCTCGTCGTAGACGCTGCGTACCCCGTTGGGGTTGACGTTGCCCCAGTAGGACTCGGGCTGCGGGTGAACCAGCGGGTCGCCGTACGCCTCGGAGGTCGATGCCATGATGAACCGCGCGCCGTCCCGCGACGCCCGCTCCAGCAGGTGCAGGGTGGCCACCGAGCCGACCCGCAGGATCTCGATCGGCAGCTGCGCGAAGTCGGTGGGGCTGGCCGGCGAGGCGAAGTGCATGATCGCGTCGAACCGGGCCTGTACCGCCGGCTCCTGCGCCGGCAGCTCATCCGACACGTCCGCGTCCACCAGCGTGAAGCGCGGATGGTCGCCCAGATGGGCCATGTTGTCCTTCGAGCCGGTCACGAAGTTGTCCACCGCGACCACCTCGGCCCCCCGCGCGATCAGCGCATCGACCAGGTGCGACGCGACGAAGCCGGCACCACCCGTGACCAGGATCCGATGCCCCTCGCCATAACGCTGCGCGATCGCCATGCGGCCACAATATCGCCTCGATCAGCAGGTGCAGCGGACAGCCCGCCCACAGAGTGCGGGGCCGCCGCACCATTGCGACGGCCCCGCGAAGGGAATCAAAGATCCGATACTCAGAGAGTGAGCATCCCTGCCCTGAGCGCAACCACCAGGTAGTTCAGGGAGCGCAGCGAACGCCCTCGGCACCTGCCGCCCCGGGCCGCGGCGGCGAGGCCGGAGCGCGGATCGGGGTGGCAGGTGACGCGCCGGGGCGGGCGCGGAGCGACCGAGGACATCTCAGTGCGCGCCGGCGCCGGTGAGGGAACGTACCTCCAGCTCCGCGTACTTCTTGCGGTCATGCTCCTTCGACGTCAGCGCACCGGCCGCGGCGAACAGGAAGCCGAGCGGGATCGAGATCAGGCCCGGGTTGCTGAACGGGATGGGCGCGGCGGCGGTACAGCTGAACAGCGCCGTCGGGTTGTTCACCTCCTTGGAGGTCGCCGGTACCCCGCACGTCTTGGCCTGCGCCGCGGTCAGCTTCACGGCGGGCAGGGAGTGGCTCGCCCCGCCCCAGCAGACCGGCGAGAGCAGCACCACGAGTACGGCCGAGAAGAGGCCGCCGTAGATGCCCCAGACCGCACCGCGGGTGTTGAACCGTTTCCAGAACAGCGAGAACAGGATGGTCGGCAGGTTCGCCGACGCCGCGATGGCGAACGCCACCGCGACCAGGAAGGCTACGTTGAGGCCCCGGGCGAAGACGCCGAGCACGATGGCGACCGCGCCGATGCCGAGGGCGGCGTACCGGGCGACGTTCACCTCGTCCCGCTCGCTGGGCTGGCCCTTGCGGACCACGTTGGCGTACAGGTCGTGCGCCACGCTCGACGACGAGGCCAGGGTGAGCCCGGCGACGACCGCGAGGATCGTGGCGAAGGCGACCGCCGCGATCAGGGCGAGCAGGACCGCACCGCCGTTCGTACCGCCGAGGTACCGCCTACCCAGCTCCTGCGCGAGCAGCGGGGCGGCGATGTTGCCACCGGGGTCCTGGGCACTGATGGCCTTGGCGCCGACCAGGGCCGCCGCACCGAAGCCGAGGGCCAGGGTGAGCAGGTAGAACGTACCGATGATGCCGATCGCCCAGACGACGCTGCGCCGGGCCACCTTGGCGCTGGGTACGGTGTAGAAGCGCACCAGGATGTGCGGGAGGCCGGCCGTACCGAGCACGAGCGCGGCGCCCAGCGAGATCAGGTCCAGCTTGCTGACCGTGGTCGCGGTGACGTTGCCGGCGATGTCCTTGCCGTAGCGCAGCCCCGGTTCGAGGAACGCGTCGGCCTTGCCCGACTTGGCGGCCGCGTCGCCGAGCAGCGCGGAGAGGTTGAACTTGTACGCGAACCCGACCAGCACCGCCATCAGGATCGCGCCGCACATCAGCAGGAACGCCTTGACGATCTGGACATACGTCGTGCCCTTCATGCCGCCGATCACCACGTAGGCGATCATCAGGATGCCGATGAAGATGATCGTCATGATCTTCGCGGTCTCGGCGGACATGCCCATGAAGGTCTCGCCGGTCTTGATGCCCAGCAGCAGCGCCACCAGCGAGCCGGCGCCGACCATCTGGGCCAGCAGGTAGAAGATCGAGACCACGATGGTGGAGGTCGCGGCGGCGGTACGGACCGGGCCCTGACGCATCCGGAACGCCAGCACGTCACCCATCGTGTACTTGCCCGAGTTCCGCATCAGCTCGGCCACCAGCAGCAGTGCCACCAGCCAGGCGACCAGGAAGCCGATCGAGTAGAGGAAGCCGTCGTACCCGGACAGGGCGATGATGCCGGCGATACCCAGGAAGCTCGCGGCGGACATGTAGTCGCCGCCGACCGCCATGCCGTTCTGGAAGGCGCTGAACGACCGGCCACCGGCGTAGAAGTCGGTGGCGTTGCGGGTCTGCCGGCTGGCCCAGATCGTGATGGCCAGGGTGACCAGGACCAGGAGGACGAACAGAAGAATCGTGATGGTACGGGCGCTCACCGGGCACTCCCCTCGATCTCGTTCTTGAGGCGGTCGGCGGCCGGCCCGAGCTTGCGGTTGGCGTACCGCTCGTACGCCCAGGCGATCAGGAAGGTGGACACGAACTGGAGCAGCCCGAAGACCAGGGCGATGTTGATATGCCCTACGACCTTGATGCTCATGAAGTCGCGGGCGTACGCCGACAGCAGGACGTACAGCCCGTACCAGACCAGGAATGCAATGGTGACCGGAAAGACGAAGCCACGGAACGCCTTGCGGAGTGCACCGAAGTTGGCGGACTCCTGGACCGAGACGTACCGCTCCTCCTCCGGTGACAGCGGCGGGGCGGGGGTATGGGTAGCCATGGCGGGACCGTATGGAGCCTGCTTCCCGGTGATCCGGTGCCGGTCAGCGGGTGCGCCGAACGGCCGTACCCGTGCGCTGAGCAACCGGGCCCGATCCGCTCAGCGCAGCTCCCGGTACCGGCCCCGGTAGTACAGCAGCGGCTCGTCCGACCCGCCGACCTCGACGTGCTCGACGGTGCCCTCGACCAGCAGCCCCCACCCGTACGGGCGGGCCGTGTCGAACCGGCAGCCGGCCCAGGTCACGGCGCCGTCCGGCACCGGTCCGTACCCGGTCTCGGTGAACCGGTCCACCCGGAACGGGCCGCCCGGCGCGGGCAGCAGCCCGGCGAACCGGTCGGCGAGCTGCCGGTGCTCGGGTCGCAGCGCTACGACGGCGAACCGCCGTACCCCCTCGATCGCGGCCCACAGCTCCGACTCGTCATCGAGCAGCCCGAGGACCCGCCCCGGCTCGCCGTCGACCACCATCGTCGAGGAGACGGTCAGCCCGGCCGGGCCGGGCGCGGTCCACAGCGTCACCGGCGCCGGCAGCCGGCCGCGTAGCCGGCGCAGCGGCGAGCGCTCCCCCTCGGGCGTCGCGAACGGGTCCGACATATGGATGCTCATTGACTGATCCTCGCTCACGCGCTCGGCGCTCGTCCGCCGTCCAGGGCGAGGCCCGTAGCCTCGCGCTCCGCTCACGCTCTTTCCGTCACCGCCACCAGCAGCTCGGGACCGCGCCGTTCGAGCAGGTCGCCGCCGATGTAGGTGCCCAACAGAGCGGCCGCCACACCCCAGGCCACGCCGAGCGGCAGCACCAGCGCGCCGAGGCCGGGCGGCAGCAACGCGGCGGCGAGCAGCACAGGCGAGGCCAGGGCGACCGAGGCGATCATGCCGACGAAGGCGAGCAGTCCCTTGGCGCTGCCCGAGCCGGCGTTGACGGCGAACGCGTTGCGGCTCTCGGGCAGCGGGTACGCACCGGGAATCGACAGCACGGACGAGACGGCCATCGCCGAACCGAAGGTGCCGGCGACCACACCGAGTGCGGGTACGACCAGGTGGCCGGCGTGCGTGAACAGACCGATGGCGACGACGATGGCGACGATCAGGGGTACGAAGATCAAGGCGAGCGCGCTGGATCGGGCCCGCAGCTCGGTACGGCCCCGGACGCCGGCGAGCATGTGCATCGCGTACGCCGTGCCGTCGAACCCGAACTGGTTGGCCAGCAGGACCGCGCCCAGCATCGCGGCGAGCCCGGCCGCGTACGGCAACGGCGACGCGTGCCGGCCGCTGGTGAGCTGGAAGGCGAGCGGTACCACGGCACCGCTGACGGTGACCGAGATGAGCCCGGAGCGCCGCCGGGGGTCGCGGGACCAGTAGCGCAGCTCCCGGGCGAGGATCCCGAGGTACGCGTCCGCCCGGAGCCGGCGCAGCAGGGCCGGTACCAGCGCGCCCACCGCGCCCCGGACCGGTCCGCGACCGGCCGAGCCCGACGCCTCCGTACCGACCATCGCCGACTCGATCGTCACCGACCACCACCACAGCAGCCCGAGCACGCTGAGCGCGACGATCGCGAGCCGTACCAGCGCGAGCAGCGGCTGCCCGTGCACCAGGTCGTAGGGCGCGACGAACCCCGCCGCGAACGGGGTCCAGCCGAGGACGCGGGCGGCCCGCAGGGCCGGGCCGAGGCTGGGGTGCACCGCGTACGAGTTGGCGAGCAGCTGCAACGGCCCGACCGACGCGCCCACCAGCGCGAGCAGGAGGGCGGTCAGGTCCCGTACCCGCCGGGAGCGCAGCAGCCCCGCGAACGCGCTGGTGACCGCGCGGCTGAGCACCACGCACAGCAGCAGGCTCAGCAGCCCGCCGGCCAGCGCGACCACCGCTCCGCCCAGCCCGGCCCGCGCCCCGCCGGCCACCACCGCGCCCGCGAACGCCACCGCCGTCGCCAGCCCCGGTACGCCCACGCACGCCCCGGCCAGCATGCCCAGTGCCAGCGTCCGGCGCGGCAGCGGGAGCAGCGCGAACCGGGCCGGGTCCAGCGTCTCGTCGACGCCGAAGAACAGCAGCGGCAGGAGCAGCCAGCCGAGGACCACGGTGCCACCGCCCAGAGCCGCGACGGTCAGGCCGACGTCCGGCCGGTCGACGGCTCCGCTGATCGAGAACAGCAGGAACCCGGTACCGGCGAACCAGACGCCGAACAGCAGGCTCAGGCAGAACGCGACGATCCGGCCGGCCTTGCCGCGCAAGCCACCCGCGATCATCCGCAGCTTGAGCCGGACGAAGTACCGGATGCGCACCGGCCGTACCCCCGCGACCGGCTCACCGACCGGCGCCGCCTCGGCTACAGCCACGACAGCTCCTCGCCGGTGGCAACCCGCCCGCCGACCGTCGCCACGAACACGTCCTCCAGGTCCCGGCCGCCCCGTACCTCGTCGAGGGTGCCGACCGCCTTGATGCGGCCTTCGCTCAGGATCGCGACGTGCGTACACAGCCGCTCGACCAGCTCGAGGACGTGGCTGGAGAAGATCACCGTACCGCCGCCGGACACGTACCGGTGCAGGATGTCCCGGATCGTCGCGCCGGAGACCGGGTCGACCGCCTCGAACGGCTCGTCCAGCACCAGTACCCGCGGCCCGTGCAGCAGCGCGCAGGCCAGCCCGATCTTCTTGCGCATCCCGGCCGAGTAGTCGACGACGAGCGTACGGCCGGCATCGGCCAGCCCGAGCACGTCGAGCAGCTCCCGGCTCCGCTGGTCGATCACGTCCGGCGCCATGCCCCGCAGCAGCCCCTGGTACGCCGAGCAGCTCGGCACCGGACAGCCGGTCGAACATCCGTACCCCGTCGGGCAGCACACCGAGCAGCCGCTTCGCCTGTACCGGATCGGCCCAGACGTCATGGCCGAGTACGAACGCCTGCCCGGAGGTCGGCCGGAGCAGCCCGACCGCCATGGACAGCGAGGTGGTCTTACCGGCGCCGTTCGGGCCGAGCAGGCCGAAGAACGAACCCGTCGCTACGTCCAGGTCCACCCCCGCGACCGCGAGCTTCGTGTCGAACCGCTTGACCAGCCCGCGCAGCCGCAGGGCAACCTGACTCATGGCCTGCCATCGCTCTCGCGCTCGGCGCTCGTCCGCCGTCGCGGTCCAGCCCCGTAGCCTCGCGCTCCGCTCATTGCTGACCATCGCTCTCGCGCTCGGCGCTCGTCCGCCGTCGCGGTCCAGCTCCGTAGCCTCGCGCTCCGCTCACCCGACCGACGGTAGCTCTACCGACCAACTACCCGCCCCGGTCACAGTCCAAGAGAGTCGGGGGCGTGCAGGCGCAGCATGGTGAGGCCGACGTCGCCGGGTACCCGACGGCGGGTGGCGATGGACACGACGACCATGACCGCGAATGCCAGCGGTACCGTCCAGGCCGCCGGCTGGTCGATCAGGATCGCCGGCCAGCCGGACAGCGGCGGCCCGAGCATCGTGGTGACCACCGCGGCGACCGCGGCCCCGCCACCGGCGATGAGCCCGGCGGCGCGCCGAGGTCGGTCAGGCCGCGCCACCAGATGCCGAGCACCAGCAGCGGGCAGAAGCTGGACGCGGCCACGGCGAACGCCAGCCCGACCACCTGCGAGACGTCCAGCCCGCCGGCGTGCCCGGCCAGCAGCGATCGGCACCGCGCCGGCGACGATCGCGGATATCCGGAAGTCCGCGTACCGAGCCGCGGCCCGAGCACGTCGGTGGACAGCACCCCGGCGACGCTGGTGAGCAGGCCGGACGAGGTGGACAGGAAGGCGGCGAAGGCGCCGGCCGCGACCAGCGCGCCGAGGAGCTGCCCGGTGGTACTGCTACCGAGCGCGGCGGCGGGCAGCAGCAGCACCACCGCGTCGGTCTGCCCGGTCATCAGCAGCTGCGGCGTGTAGACCCGGCCGAGCACGCCGTACATCGTGGGCAGCAGGTAGAACAGGCCGACCAGGCCGAGGACGACCAGGGTGGTTCGCCGGGCGGCGGCGCCGTCGGGGTTGGTGTAGAAGCGCACGAGTACGTGCGGCAGCCCCATCGTGCCGAGGAAGGTCGCCAGGATCAGCGAGTACGTGGCGAACAGCCCTCGGTCGCCCCGCTCGGTCGAGCCGGGCAGCAGCCAGCTCAGCCCGTCCTCCACCCCGGACACCTGCGGGATCGGCGCGCCGGCCGGGAACACCTGCGTGGTCGTGCGCCGGAACGTCCACAGTGGACTGTCCCTCGGTCAGCCAGGGTACGCGGCGTGCTCGAAGACCACGGTCGTCTCGTGGGCGAACGTCGCCCCGGCGGGCGGGGCCAGCTGCCGGCCGCCCGTCGGCCTGCCAGTGCAGCAGCAGGAACATGCAGCGGTACGGCGAGCGCGGTCAGCTTGAGCCAGTACTGGAACGCCTGCACGAAGGTGATCGCGCGCATCCCGCCGAGCGCCACGTTGGCGGTGACCACCACGCCGACCAGCAGCACCCCGAGCGAGGTACGGGCCGCCGGCCACGGTCTGCAGGGTCAGCCCGGCGCCCTGCAGCTGCGGCACGCAGGTACAGCCAGCCGATCACGATCACGAAGCACGGTGGCCAGCTTGCGCAGCCGTACGCGACCGCAGCCGCAGCTCGCAGAAGTCGGGCAGGGTGAAGGCCCCGGACCGGCGCAGCGGCGCGGCCACGAACAGCAGCAGCGCGAGGTACCCGGCGGCGAAGCCGACCGGGTACCAGAGCACGTCCACGCCGTGCTTGAGGACCAGCCCGGCGACGCCGAGGAAGCTCGCGGCGGACAGGTACTCCCCGCTGATGGCGGCGGCGTTCCAGGCCGGGCTCACCTCTCGGGAGGCGACCAGGAAGTCGGACGTGGTCCGGGCCAGCCGCAGCCCGTACGCGCCGATCGCCACGGTCGCCACGGTGACGGCGACGATCGCCGGGACGGCGTACGGGTTCAGGGCCGTTCCACCAGGTCGGTGAAGTCCCGCTCGGTACGTTCGGCGAGGTGCACGTACGCCCAGCCGACCGCGAACAGGAACGGGAACGCGGCCACGCCGAGCAGCAGCCACGGCAGGACCACGCCGAACGGGCGGGCCCGGGCGACGGCCGGCGCGACCGCGAACAGCAACGGCAGCCCGCCCAGCCCGATGGCCACCACGGCGGCGCAGCGCAGCGCGAGCGCGAGCTGGGTGCGGACCAGCCCGCGGACCAGCGCCTCGCCGATGCCGGTCTGCTCGGACAGCTCCACCCGGGTGTGCTCGCCGGGCCGCCGCGCCCGGCTCGCGTCGGCCAGGACGACGCGTACCCGGGCAGCTCGGGCGCGAGGTTCGCGGGGTCGGCCGGCATGCCGGCAGTCTCACGGCCCCGCTACGGCCGCTGGCAAGTGCCGAGGTCCGCCGGAGACCACCGCACGGGCCCGGGACCGGCCGAGGTTCCACGTGCGCCAGCCGTCCGGGGTACGGGACAAACCGCTCGCGATCGGACGCGGTACGCAGCCACGCAGCCCGGCCGGCAGCCGGTCGAGCGCGGGCGCGGCGTCGGCGGAGAGGCTGGCCAGGTAGGCGAGGTCGAGGTCGCCGGTGCGCTGGTACCGGTCGACGTTCCGGTCGGCGATGAACCCGTCCGGGTTCAGCAGCGCGACGGTGAGCAGGCCGGCGACCGCGGTACCGGCGACGGCCCGGGGCAGCCAACCGGCGCGCAACCGGACCCCGGCCACGAGTACGAGCACGAAGACCAGCCCGAGCCACAGCTCCACGGCACCGACCAGTACCCGCAGCCGGGTGAACCCGTACGCCTCCTCGTACAGGGCCAGCCGGCGCAGTGCCGACCCGACCACCACCAGCGCCAGTACGGCCAGCCCGCCGAGCAGACCCCGCAGCAGTACCCGGTCGGCCCGCGCCTGCCGGGGCGCGACCCGGGCGGCCACGGCGAGGACCGCCATCGTCAGTACGGTCACCGCCACCAGCTGCCAGAACCCGGAGCGCGTGTACCGCGCGTAGTCGAGCGGCCCGCGCTGCCCGCCGAACAGGACCGCCAGCTGTACCAGCACGAACGCGAGGAAGAGCAGGTCGAGGGCGGCCAGCGGGAGCGCCCACTCGACCCGCCGTACCGGACGCGAGGTGGTCGCCGGGATCTCGTCGAAGTCCGGGTGCCGGGCGGCGAGGAAGCTCGCGCCCAGCGCGACGAGCGTGACCAGCCCGCCGCAGAATATGGCGCGGACGATCTCGGGGCCGTCGAGTGACGGTACCCAGCCGGTCATGACCTTGGCGAACGCGGGGTCGGCGCTGGCGAACAGGCCACCGAAGACGGCCACGAGCCCGATCGTCACCAGCAGCGCCCGGCCGATCCGGGCGCCGCCCGGGCGGCGCCGGGGTAGTGCCTGCCCGACGCCGCCCACCCCCCAGGGCAGCCCCCGCCCCACGGACAGCAGCCCAGCGGCCGCCCCGGCGGCCAGGCCGCGCACCGTGCGACCGCCGGCCAGCGCGAGGGACCCGGCCACCAGCGCACCCACGATGCAGTACGCGAACAGCTAGCCGGCCGCCCGCAGCCCGCCCACGGCCAGCAGGCCGAGCGCGGCGAGGCTCCAGGCCAGCTCGGCGATCGTGGGCCGGCGCCGGGCGGTGGCCGCCGCGGTGAGCGCGACCGCGGCCCCGGTGAGCGGCCAGCCGATGCCCGGCCGGTCCAGTACCAGGGTCACCGCCGCGACGAGGCCGGCGACCAGCGCACCGACCAGGGTGGTACGCCGTGCGACGCCGTCGGGCTCGGGCCAGTAACGCAGCATGGCTACACCTATCCGTGCGTCAGGACGGGGAGGGTGGCCCGGATCCGGCAGCCGCCGGTCGGCGCGTCGACCACGGCGATGCTCCCGCCGTGCAGCTCCACCACCCAGCGCGCGATGGCCAGGCCGAGCCCGGTACCGCCGCCGGCCGCCCGCTGTCCCCTCGTGAACCGCGCGAAGACCCGTTCCCGCTGGTCAGCCGGGATGCCCGGCCCATCGTCGGTGACCTCGATGGCGATCTGGTCGGTCTCCCGACGGGCGGCCACGGTGACCGTACCGGCCGGTGGGCTGTGCCGGGCCGCGTTGTCCAGCAGGTTCGCCACCACCTGGTGCAGCCGTACCGGGTCCGCGAACGCCTTGACCGGCTCGGCCCGTACGGCGAACGTGACGTCGCGCCCGGCCGCACCGGCCGCGACCTCCGCCTCCCGTACGGCCGCCCGGAGCAGCTCCGCCACATCGAGCGCGGCCCGGTCGAGCGGGATCGCCCCCGCGTCGATCCGGGACAGGTCCAGCAGCTCGGTCACCAGCCGGCCCAGGCGCTCGGTCTGGGCCAGCGCGGTGCGCAGCGTGTCCGGGTCGGACACCCCGTCGACCACGTTCTCCAGTACGGCCTGCAACGCGAAGATCGGCGTGCGCAGCTCGTGCGACACGTTCGCGATCAGCTCCCGCCGCTGCTGGTCGGCCGTTGCCAGGTCGGCCGCCATCTGGTTGAACGCGGTCGCGAGCTGGCCGACCTCGTCCCGCGAGGTGGCCCGTACGCGCAGGCTGTAGTCGCCGCGTGCCATCGCCTTCGCGGCCGCGGTCATCTCCCGTAGCGGCCGGGTCATCCCGTGCGCGAGGACCTGGGAGGTGAGCAACGCGACCACGATCGCGGTGAGCGAGGTGGCCGGCGGCCGCCAGCCGATGACGCTCCAGAAGACGACCAGCCCGGCGGCACCGCTGGCGACCACCAGGATGCCGAGCTTGAGCTTGATGTTCCGGACGAAGTCGAGCGGACGCGGGAGAAGGTAGCTGACCCGCTCGGCGAGTGCCCTCATCGCGGTACCTCCAGGGAGTAGCCGACGCCGTGCACGGTACGGATGACGTCCGGGCCGAGCTTGCGTCGTAGGGCCTTGACGTGGCTGTCCACCGTGCGCGTCCCCGATGCGTCGGCCCAGCCCCAGACCTCGGCCAGCAACCGTTCCCGGGGCAGGACCGTACGGGGCCGGCCGGCCAGGTGTACCAGCAGGTCGAACTCGGTCGGGGTGAGGTGCACCTCGGCCGCGCCACGCCGTACCCGCCGCTCGGCCAGGTTGATCTCCAGGTCGCCGAGCTGGATCGGCGGCGGTGCCTCGGTACGGCTCGCGGCCAGCGCCTTCTCCATCCGGCGTAGCAGCGCGTGTACCCGCGCGGCCAGCTCGCGCAGCGAGAACGGCTTGCTCAGGTAGTCGTCGGCACCGACCGCGAGCCCCACCAGCAGGTCAGTCTCGTCATCTCGGGCGGTCAGCATGATCACCGGTACCGGCCGCTCCGCCTGGATCCGCCGGCACACCTCCAGCCCGTCGAAGCCGGGCAGCATGATGTCGAGCACCACCAGGTCCGGCCGGATCCGGCTGGCGGCCGCCACTCCGCTCGGCCCGTCCACCGCCACGTCGACGGCGAAGCCCTCGGCGCGCAGCCGCGCACCGACCGCATCCGCGATGATCCGCTCGTCCTCGACGACCAGGATCCGCCGCGGCTCGCTGCGTTCACCCATGTCGAGAGGGTAGTGCGGCGGGACGCCGCTTCCTCCCGTGAGGATCAGGTATTGAAGGTCGATGGACAAGCCGAGGGTGCGATGTGAAGGAGCTGTGCAGGTGTTACCCGCCAGGCGGCGGCTCGGTCGACGGGCTGGCCGGCTCGGTCGACGGCGGGGCCACTCTCGGGGCGGGGATCTGGCCCGCTCCCGGGTAGGCCGGATGCGGGTAGCCGGCCAGCGGGTAGGCCAGGTGGGGATAGCCGCCGGGCAGGTACGGCGTCGGGCCCGCGGCTCCGGACGGCGGCCCGATCCGTGAGCCGAACCGGTCGAGCAACCGGCTCACCAGCACACCGAGCAGGATCGCCACGCTCACCGGCAGGCTCCTCGCCACCCACGCGGGATCATGGTCGACGACCAGCAGCAGCTGGATGACCACGAGCAGGTACGCGGCCAGTGCCGTTCCGGCGATCCCGCCGCCCCGGCCGGTCAGGCTCACCCCGCCGAGCAACGCGGCACCCAGCGCGAACAGCAGCTCGAACTGGCCGCTGGTGAAGGTGGCCGCGGCCAGGCGGCTGGTCTCCAGGACTCCGGCCAGGCCGGCGAGCAGGCTCGACCCGCCGAGCCCGACGAGCGCGGCGAGGAACCGGCGCCCCATGCCGGGCGCCGGCTCGCCGTTGACGGCCGTCGCGCGCAGGCCGGACCGTACGCCCGGGGCGAGCCAGAGCGCCCCGCCCGCCACCGAACCGACGACGAACAGCACGGCGAACCCGCTGAGCCAGCTGGACGTGATCAGCCCGTGCGAGAGGAGCCGCGGCGTCGCGCCGTTCGCCAGCCCGATGGTGCCCCCGAGGGCGGCCCCGCCGAGTGACACCGCCCAGGCCGGCGCGCCGGTCAGGCCGACAATCACGGCGAGGACGAGGCCGAACCCCAGGGCGGCCAGGACGCCGACCGCCGCGGCCAGCGCGACCGGCCAGTGCGCCGTGACGAGCACCGCGTAGAGCAGGCCGGACAGCGGGGCGACCGACGCGAGCGCGAGGTTGGGCGTGCCCGTACGCAGCGACAGCGCCAGGGCGCCGGCGAGGATGCCGAGGATGCCGAGCTGGGGCCACGGCCCCGGGCCGGCGAAAACGTGACCCGCAGCCAGCCCGAGGACGGTCACGATCACCGCGAGGACGAGGAGTACGCCCTCCCAGACGACGTGCGCCAGGACCGAGAATCGGGACACGCGCCGTACCCTACCGACGCCGCGCCAGGCGCCACCAGAGCCTGTGGACGACGGAAATCCGGCCTGTGGATAACCCGTTAGGCTGATGCCGGGTGCTCCACGATGGGAGGCATGACCGTGACCGAACCTCTCGTACAGCCCGAGCTTGACAAGGCGTGGACCGTCGACCGCCTCGCCGACCTGCCCGAGGGCCCGCGGTACGAGATCGTCGACGGGAGCCTCCTGGTGAGCCCACCGCCCGACTCGTTCCACTTCGGCGCCACGTCCAGACTGGCGCGACGGCTGGACCGGGCCTGCCCCGACGACCTCATCGCCTCGGGCGTCGGCCTGGGCGTCAACATCCGGGACGGCGCCACCTACTACATCCCCGACGTCATCGTGGTGCGCGGCTCGGTGACGAAGACTCGGGTCACCGCGGCTGATCCGGCGGACGTGCTACTGGTCGTCGAGGTGGTGTCGCCCAGCAACGCCTCCCGGGATCTGGTGCTCAAGCGGCACGACTACGCGGCCGCCGGGATCCCGCACTACTGGATCCTCGACGAGAAGACGGCGACCGTCACCGTGCTCGGGCTGGACGCGACCGGCCGGCGCTATAAGGAGACGGCCGTGCTCAGGCCCGGCGACCGGTGGATGACCGAGGAACCGTTCCCGTTCACGTTCGACCCGGCCGAGATCTTCTAGCGGTTCCAGCTCTGCTTGGCCGCCCGTACCAGACGGTCCTTCAGGTCGCGGGTGTGCCGGCGGGAGACCGGTAGTTCCCGGCCGTCGACCACGACGACGTAGGCGCCGCCGGCCAGGCGCAGCTCGGTGATCAGGCGCAGCTGCACGAGGTAGGAGCGGTGGATGCGGACGAAACCGGCATCGGCCCACCGCTCGGCGAGCGTGGCCAGCGGCACCCGTACCAGGTGCGAGCCCTCCGCCGTGTGTAACCGGGCGTAGTCGCCCTGCGCCTCGACCCACCGTACCGCCGAGCGCGGCAGCAGCCTGGTCACCCCGGCCAGCTCCACGGGGATCGTCGGCTCGTCAGCGCGCTCCCGGCGTCCGACGACCGACGGGTGCGCCGACACCAGCCGGGCCGCCGCGATCCGGCGCAGCGACTCGGCCAGCCGCTCCGCCTGCACCGGCTTCCGTACGTAGTCGACCACGCCCAGCTCGAACGCGTCGACCGCACGGTCGTCGTACGCGGTGACGAACACGACCGCGGGCGGCTTGGCGAACCGGCTCAGTACCCGGGCCAGCTCCATGCCGTCCAGCCCGGGCATCCGGATGTCCAGGAAGACCGCGTCGATATCGGTGTCCCGGAGGATCCGCAGCGCACCGGTGGCGTCCCCGGCGGTGTGCACCGCCCCGACCCGGGGATCGGCGTGCAGCAGGTAGGCCAGCTCGTCCAGCGCCGGAGGCTCGTCGTCGACCGCCAGTACGCGCAGTCCACTCGGGGCCGTCATGCCGCCCGCCCGGCCCGTACCCCCGGGTGGAACTTCGGGATCCGCATGCTCACCTTGGTCCCGGCGCCCGGCGCCGTCTCCACCACCAGTCCGAACTGGTCCCCGAACACGGACCGCAGCCGATCGTCCACATTGGACAGTCCAACGTGCTGCCCGGCGTCGGCGCCGTCCTCCGCCCCGTCCGCGAACACCGCCGGATCCATGCCCACTCCGTCGTCCTCCACTGTGAGATGGCACTCGGCCCCGGCGTCCCGGGCGATGATGCTGACCGTACCCACCCCCGACTTGCGGGACAGCCCGTGCCGTACCGCGTTCTCCACCAGCGGCTGCAGGCACAGGAACGGCAGCCCGACCGGCAGCACCTCGGGCGCTACCTGGAGCTTCACCTGCAGCCGCTCACCGAACCGGGCGCGCTCGATGGTCAGGTACCGGTCGATCGAGCGCAGCTCCTCGGCCAGCGTGGTGAACTCCCCGTGTGCCCGGAAGCTGTACCGGGTGAACTCGGCGAACTCGAGGATCAGCTCGCGGGCCCGCTCCGGGTCGGTCCGTACGAAGGACGCGATCGCGGTGAGCGCGTTGTAGATGAAGTGCGGGCTGATCTGGGCGCGCAACGCCCGTACCTCCGCCTTGGCCAGCCGGGCCCGGGACGCGTCCAGCTCCGCCAACGCGAGCTGGGCGGCCACCCAGCGCCCGGTCTCCCGGGTCGCCTGGACCAGCCCCGGCGCGGGTGGACCCGCCGACAGCGCGACGAGCGCCCCCTCCTCCCGCAGGGGTACCACCACGGCGCCCCGGATCTCGCAGTCCACCTGGTCGCACGGCAGGTCCCGGGCGGCCAGTACGGTCGCCCGCCCAGTGTCGATCGCCTTCGCGGTCGCCGCGAGCACCTGCTCCCGATGGTGCTCACCGACGCCGTCAAAGGCGAGCACCGAGCCGGTGTCGGTGACCGCGGCACCGGCCGCGCCGACCAGAGCCCGGAGGTGCCGTACCGCCTTCCCCGCGTTGGCCGCCGACAGTCCCGCCCGCAGCGGCTCGGCCGCCTGACCGGCGGTGTGCAGCACGTCATACGTGGCTCGCTGTGCCGCCGTGGCGATCCCCCGACGCGCCCGCAGCCGGACCACCCCGTACACGGCCGCAGCGAGCGCGGCGAGCAGCACGAGCACGGCCAGCGCGGCGGAGATGTTCGCCACCATGCTGCCAGTCTCGCGACTATTCCCACTTCGCGAAAGAAGGCCGCCGCCCTGCCGGTGGTCGCGGTTGGGGATTTGCGGCGGCATGCCCGGAAGTGCGGTCGGCGCTGGGCATTCCGACCCGGGCGTACCGGCAAGCCCGGGCCGCCTCTTCCCCCCGGTCGCAAGAAACGTGAAAACTGGGCCGGGATCAGCCGACGTCGTGAGGAGGCTTCGTTGACCACAGGTACCGGCGCCCCGCCGTTCGCGTCCTACCAGGTCGAGATCTACCGGGCCGGGCTGCTCGGCACGCCGCCCGCCTTCACCACCGACGCCAACGCGCTGGAGGAGTCCGCCCGCCAGCGCATGGAGCCGGGACCGTACTGGTACGTGGCGGGCGCCGCCGGGGTGGGGGGCACCGCACGGGCCAACCGGGAGGCGTTCGAGCGGTGGGCGATCGTCCCTCGGATGCTGCGCGACACCACGCACCGGGAGCTGGCCACGACCGTACTGGGCACCGCGATGCCGGCGCCGGTACTGGTGGCCCCGATCGGCGTACAGGCGATCCTGCACCCCGAGGGCGAACTGGCGACCACCCGCGCCGCGGCCGCGCTGGGACTGCCGATGGTGCTGTCCACCGCCTCCTCCAGCACGCTCGAAGAGGTCGCGCAGGCGGGTGGCGACGGGCCCCGCTGGTTCCAGCTGTACTGGCCGACCGATGACGAGGTCTGCGCCAGCCTGCTGCGGCGCGCCCGCGCCGCCGGCTACACCGTACTGGTCGTCACCGTCGACACCTGGACCCTGGCCTGGCGCCCGCACGACCTGGACGGGGCGTACCTGCCGTTCCTCCAGGGGCTGGGCACGGCGATCCCGTACTCCGACCCGGTGTTCCGGTCGCGGCTGGCGAAGCCGCCGGAGGAGGATCTGGCCGGGGCGGTGGCGTGCTGGCTGCCCATGTTCACCGGTACCGCGCCGACCTGGGACCGCCTGCCGTTCCTGCGCGAACACTGGGACGGGCCGATCGTGCTCAAGGGCATCCAGCACGTCGACGACGCCCGCCGCGCCGCCGACGCGGGCATGGACGGCATCGTGGTGTCCAACCACGGCGGCCGCCAGGTCGACGGGGCGATCGCCGCGCTCGACGCGCTCCCGCCGATCGCGGCCGCGGTCGGCGACCGCGTCGAGGTGCTCTTCGACTCGGGCGTACGCACCGGCGCCGACGTGCTCAAGGCGCTGGCACTCGGCGCGCGGGCGGTGCTCGTCGGCCGGCCGGTGGCCTACGGCCTGGCCCACGACGGCGAGCCGGGCGTACGGCACGTCCTGCGCACCCTGCTCGCCGACTTCGACCTGACGCTCGGCCTGTCCGGGTACCGTACGCCGGCCGAGCTGACCCCCGACGCGCTCCACCGGTGACGGAGCCCTGACCGAGCAGGTGACGGGGCGAGCCGGGATCAGTAGGCCCCTTTGGTGCGCAGGACGACCCCGACCGTCCTCCAGAGGATGGTGAGGTCGAAGGTCAACGACCAGTTGTCGACGTAGTACAGGTCGAGGCGGACCGCGTCGTCCCAGGACAGGTTCGAGCGGCCGGAGACCTGCCACAGCCCGGTGATCCCCGGCCGTACGAGCAGCCGGCGCCGTACGTCGCCGAGGAAGTCACCGTCCTCGGCCGGCAGCGGTCGCGGCCCGACCAGGGACATCTCGCCGAGCAGCACGTTGATCAGCTGCGGCAGCTCGTCGAGCGAGCTGGCCCGCAGGAAGCGCCCCAGCGGCGTGATCCGCGGATCGTTCTTGATCTTGAAGAGCAGCCCGTCGCTCTCGTTCTGGTCGGTCAGGGCGGCCAGCCGCTCCTCGGCGTCGACGTACATGGTCCGGAACTTCCAGACCCGGAAGGTCTTGCCCTCGCGGCCGACGCGGCTCTGCCGGAAGAACACCGAACCGCGATCGGACAGCTTGATGGCCAGCGCGACGGTCACCACGATCGGCGACAGGATCGCCAGCCCGAACACGGCGACGACCCGGTCCATGAGGTTCTTGAAGAGCCAGCCGATACCGGAGAGGGTCGGCTCTTCGACGTAGAGGAGGGGCAGGCCCTCGACCGGCCGGATGTGTACGCGCGGGCCGGCGATGTCGGTGAGCTGCGGGGCCACGACCAGGTCGACGCCGGTACCCTCGAGCTGCCAGGCCAGCCGGCGCAGCTCGCCCGGCTCGGTGCTGGCCGCGCCGCACACCGCCACGGTGTCGGCGCCCAGCTCCCGGACCAGCGGGACGACCTCCCGCCCGGCGTGTACGGGTACGGGTACGGGGACCTGCGTATGCCGGGCGCTCGGGTACCCGTCGGTAAGGTGGATCGCGACCGGGATCATGCCGGCCGCCCGGTTCCGGGTGACCGCGTTGTACACCTCGAGGGCCTCGGCCAGCGAACCGATGAGCAGCACCCGGTGCGAGGCCCGGCCCTTGCGCCGGATCAGCGACAGGGCCCGGCGGGCGGCGTACCGGAAGGCGATGACGTACACGAGGCCGAGCAGCATGGCCAGCGCGACGGTGAGCCGGGACAGGTCGCCGGCGACCTTGGTCAGGAAGGCGGTGAGCGAGATGGTGGCGGTGAGCGTGACGGCCGTACGGATGACCCGTTTGAACTCGTCGGTACCGAGGCCCAGGTAGCGGCGGTCGTACGCGCCGTTGCCCCAGAGCACGACCAGCCAGGCGAGGGGGAGCAGCAGGTACGCCAGCGTGTTGAACAGCGGCCGCTGGTCCTGGAAGCCGGAGGCCGCCTGGCCGAGCAGGGAGATCGTGGTCAGGCTGGCCAGCGCGACGGCGACGTAGTCGAGAGCGAGCAGCGCCGTCGCGTACGGCCGGTGCCAGGTGGACAGGCGACGGTTGCGAAACCACGCCGACCGGGGTACCCCGTTTGCCTGGGGGACGATCTCGAATGACTCCCCGTAACGCGGCTCGGTCATGGTTCTCCGGGTCGGCTCAGTGGCCGGTGGTTGGAGGCTCGTCGTCACCGTCAGTGTGTCCTCCCGCGCCGCGATCGTACCCACGTCACCGGTCCCACCGGCCGGCTGACCTGCGGTACCCAGTCGTTTCACGGTTTCCTCAGTGTGCCATGGCCGATCCGGGTGCACGGCGTCGACCGGCCGACATTAGTGCGTGTTACTACCTTGTGTCGAGGCCAGTGCCTAGACACGGACAGTAACGAGCCGGTCTACGACGGTCACCGGACCAGGCGGGACAGGCGCCGGTCGGCCAGCGGCTTGCCCCCCGTCTGGCAGGTCGGGCAGTACTGCAGGCTGGAGTCGTGGAAGGACACCTCACGGATGGTGTCCCCGCAGACCGGACAGGGCAGGCCGGCCCGGGCGTGTACGGCGAGCCCGGAGCGCTTCTCGCCCTTGAGGGTGGCCGCCTTCTGGCCCACCGAGCGGGTGACCGCGTCGGTCAGCACGGTGCGCATGGCCCCGTACAGGCGGTCCAGCGCCTCCGGCGCCAGCCGGTCGGTGATCGCGAACGGGGACAGCCTGGCCGCGTGCAGGATCTCGTCGGAGTACGCGTTGCCCACCCCGGCGATCACCTCCTGCTCGGTGAGCACCCCCTTGACCTGCCCGCGCCGGGCCCCCAGCCGTTCCTCGAACTGCTCCCGCGTCACGGCCAGCGCGTCCGGGCCCAGCCGGGCCACCCCGGGCACCTCGGCCGGGTCGCGGACCAGGTAGGCGGCCAGCTTCTTCTGCGTACCGGCCTCGGTGAGGTCGAAGCCGGAGCCGTCGGACAGCCGTACCCGCAGCGCGATCGGGCCCTTGCCCGGCTTGAGCGGGGCCGGCGTCAGGCTCTCCCGGTAGTGCAGCCACCCGGCCCGGGCCAGGTGCACGACCAGGTGCAGGTCGTCGCCGAGGCCGATATCCAGGAACTTCCCGTGCCGGCCCGCCCCCGTCAGCGGGAGGCCGGCGGCGGCGGACACCGGCGGGTCGTACGTCTTCAGCGCGCTGATCGCGGCGACCTCGACCCGGTCGACCGTACGGCCGGCCGCGCGCTCGCGCAGGTACGCGGCGAGCGCCTCCACCTCGGGCAGCTCCGGCATGCCCACAAGTTAACCTCACATCGTCATGAAGGTGGTCGTCGCGCACAACCGCTACTCCTCGGCCCAGCCGTCCGGGGAGAACACCGTCGTGGACGCCGAGATCGCGCAGCTCACCGCGGCCGGCGTCGAGGTGGTCCCGTTCCTGCGCAGCTCGGACGAGATCGGGTCGCTCCCGGCCGCGCAGAAGGCCCTGCTGCCGGTGTCCCCGATCGTCGCGCCCCGGGCGGTCAGAGGAGCTCACGGCGCTGATCCGCAGCGAGAAACCGGACGTCCTGCACCTGCATAACCCGTACCCCCTCCTGTCTCCGTGGGTTGTTCGGACCGCGCACGCCCACGGACTGCCCGTCGTCCAGACCGTGCACAACTACCGCCAGGTCTGCGCCCCCGGCCTGTACTTCCGCGACGGGCACATCTGCCACGACTGCCGTGGGCGGGCCTTCCCGCTGCCCGCGGTGATCCACGCCTGCTACCGGGGCTCGCGCGCGCAGAGCGCGGTCATGGCCACCGCGCTGACCGTGCACCGCGGCACCTGGCGCAGCGTGGATTGCTACATCGCGCTGACCGACGCGATCGCCGCGCACCTGCGCGACTACGGCATCCCGGACGCGCGGATCGTGGTCAAGCCGAACGCGCTCGCCGACCCCGGTCCGCCGGCGCCGCTCGGGACGGGGTTCCTGTTCGTCGGCCGGCTCAGCGCCGAGAAGGGCCTTGAGCTGCTGCTCGGGGCCTGGTCACAGCGGCCGGTCGGCACCCTCGGCCGGTTGCGGATTGCCGGGGACGGGCCGCTGCGCGCGGTGGCCGAGGCCGCCGCGCGGGAGCGGTCCGACGTGGTCTTCCTCGGACCCCAGACCAGCGAGGGGGTACGGGCAGCCATGACCGACAGCGCGGTCGTGCTCACCCCGTCCACGTGGCACGACGTGCTGCCCACGGTCATCCTCGAAGCGCTCGCGGCCGGCCGGCCGGTGCTCGGTACCGCGCTGGGCGGCATCCCGTACCTGGTCGGTGACGCGGGCTGGACGGTACCGGCGACGGTCGACGGGCTGTCCGCCGCACTCGCCGTCGCGGCCGCCCAGGCGCCGGAGATCGCACCCCGGGCCCGGGCCCGGTACGACGGCAACTTCAGGCCGGAGCTGCTCACCGGCCGGCTCATTGAGATCTACGAATCCGTCAGGTCCCGGCCGGAGCCTCTTCGGTGACGCCCTCGGTCGGTACCGCCGCCCCCTCCCCGGGTTCGAGCCGGCCGACCGCCCAGACATAGAGCGCGATAAATAGAGTGAGCCCGAACGCGGAGCCGGTGGCCAGGCCCCAACCGGCACCGGCCAGCCCGCCCGTACCGGCGCCGATGACGAGGCCGGTCAGGCTGGCCGCGCTGAAGATCGCGTACTGGGTGAAGAGCAGCCGGGCCCGGTGCAGGCCCCGGATCGCGGCCGCGAACGGGATCTGTACCAGGTAGATCCCGGCCTGGGCGCTCACCGGCACGATCAGCGGCCCGATGTGCGACAGCTGCGGTACGTGCCGGATGACCACGAAAGCCAGCGGCACCATGACCCCGAACGCGAGTACGGCCAGCCCGGCGAAGCCGGCCGCCACCCGTACCGTCTGCCGGCGCAGCCCCGCCGCGTCACCGTCGGCCGCGAGCCGGGACGAGCGCGGTACCAGCAGCCCCATCATCGCGGTCACGAAGTTCTGCATCGGCTGCAGCAGCGTGGTCTGCGCGGTGCGCAGGTAGGCGAGCTTGTCCGGGGTGAGCTGCCCGGTCACCACGAACCCGATCGCCTGGACGTGCAGCTGGCCGATCACCCCGGTGGCCGTGAACCAGCCGGAGAGCCTGCGGGTCTCGGCGAGCCAGTGCCGCGGGTCGCCACGCCAGGCCGGTACCCGGCTGCGGACCAGGAAGACGCTCGCGCCGACCACCGCGCCCAGGCCCCAGCTCGCCGGCAGCAGCCCGGGCACCATGCCGATCGAGAGCGCGCCGGCGACCACGGCGCAGACCTGGGTACCGATCCAGACGAGGTCGATCCGCAGCGCCCGGGCCGGCTCCCGCTCGGACAGGTACACGTACCGGCCGGTGTCGTGGACCAGGATCGCCGGCAGGAACGGCGCCAGCCAGACCAGGTCCCGCAGGTCGGCCTGTGGTACCGGGTGCCGCCAGAACGCCCACACCGCGAGGAGCGCCACGGCGGCCAGGCAGCCCACGCAGAACGCGGCGGCCAGCGCGTTGCGCACCATCCGGTCCCGGTCGGTCCCGGAGAGCCGGGACACCTGGGCGAGCAGCACGTTGCCGACGAACTCCCGGTTCAGGCCGAGCACCAGGTACCCGAGGCTGAGCGAGAGCAGCAGCTGACCGGCGCGCCGGTCGGGGTGGATCACCAGTACCGCGAGCAGGGTGGTACCGGCGTTCGCCGCCGCGATCACCACCTGGTCCACCAGGCCGGCCGCCACCCACCGGGCGCCTCGCATCGCCACGGGGTCAGCCCCTCGGGGCGGTGACGGCTCCGGCGACGGCTCCGGCGACGGCTCCGGCTCCGGCTCCGGCACGCTCCGAGTCGCGGCGTGGCACCAGACGCGCCGAGTCGGAGTTGTCGAAGCGGCGTGGCGCCAGACGCCGCCGAGCCGGAGTCGTCAGACCGGGTCAGCACGCTATGACGCTATCCGCTGCGCCGGCTAACCCGGCGAACCGGCCGAACGCAAGTCTTGAGATGTTGACCCCGCTGGCCGGAGGATGTCCGTAACGTCCGATGCACAGGGTGGTGCGCCATGCAGGTACGCGACGCGATGACCAAGGCCATACTCGTGGTCGGCCCCGAGCACACGCTCCGCCAGGTGGCCACCCTGATGACGCAGCGGCGGGTGGGCTCGGCCGTCGTCCTCGACCCCGACGCCAACGGCGTAGGGATCATGACCGAGCGGGACGTCCTGTACGCGATCGGCCGTGGCCTCGACCCCGAGCACGAGCGGGCCGCCGACCACCTCACCTGGGACGTCGTGTACGCCAGCCCCGAGTGGACCTTGCAGGAGGCGGCCGGCGCGATGGTCCGGGGCGGGTTCCGGCACCTGGTCGTGCTGGAGAGCGACGAGGTGCTCGGCGTGATCTCGGTACGGGACATCCTGCGCGTCTGGGCCACCCAGCCCGCCGACACCGCCGCCTGATCCCCGGCCGCCCCGGGCGCCAACAGGGCAACCGGCCTCCGTAGCTGATCCTCACGGGAGGAGCGGCTGACGCCGCACTACCTGATCCTCACGGGAGGAGCGGCTGACGCCGCACTACCTGATCCTCACGGGAGGAGCGGCTGACGCCGCACTACCTGATCCTCACGGGAGGAGCGGCTGACGCCGCACTACGCTGCTTGTCATGACCTCGGAGCAGCTCATCTCCTTCGCCCGCGGCGCCCCGTCGATCGACATCGTCGACGTCGCCGGGCTCAAGGCCGCCGCGGCTCGTGCCTTCGACGCCGACCCGGTCGGGATCACCGCGTACGGGACATCGGTGGGGTACCCGCCCCTGCGGAAGTGGATCGCCGACAAGCACGGCGTCGCGGTCGACCAGGTGCTGGTCACCAACGGCTCGTTGCAGGCCGACGCGTTCCTCTTCGAGCACCTGGTCAAGCCGGGTGACGCGGTCGTGGTGGAGAAGCCGACGTACGACCGTACGCTGCTGAACCTGCGCTCGATGGGCGCCGAGGTGCACCAGGTGACCCTGGCCGAGGACGGGCTCGACGTCGACGAGCTGAGCCGGCTGCTGGAGTCCGGGGTCCGGCCGAAGCTGGCCCACGTGATCCCGAACTACCAGAACCCGGCCGGCGTGACGCTGTCGCTGGAGAAGCGGCACGCGCTGCTGACGCTGGCGGCCGAGTACGGCTTCACGATCTTCGAGGACGACCCGTACGCGGACATCCGGTTCCGGGGTGAGCCGCTGCCCTCGATGCTCTCCCTCGACCCGCTCGGTACGGTCGTGCACGCGTCCAGCTTCACCAAGACCATCTGCCCCGGCCTGCGGGTCGGGTACCTGGTCGGGCCGGCCCAGACCATCGCCGACATCGCCAGGAAGGCGACCAACCTCTATATCTCGCCGAGCCAGGTCGCCGAGGGCATCGTCCACCAGTTCTGCGTGTCCGGCGACATCGACCGGTCCATCGCCACGGTCCGTACCGCGCTCGGCGAACGGGCCGCGCTGCTCGCCAAGGCGCTGCGCGCGCACATCCCCGGAGTGCGGTTCACCGAGCCGGACGGCGGCTACTTCCTCTGGGTCGAGCTGCCCGACGACGTCGACGTCGACCTGCTGCTGCCGGAGGCGGCCGCGCGCGGGGTGGCGGTCGTGAAGGGCAGCGACTTCCTGCTGGATGGCGGTCACCATGCGCTTCGGCTCGCGTACTGTGCGGTGACGCCGGACCTCGTCGAGGAAGGGGTACGGCGGCTGGCCGAGGCCGTACGGGCAGTGCAGAAGCGGGACTAGCGTTACTGTCGGATTTCTGACAGTAAATTGCTCACCCTGGACAGTTCCGTCCCACGTGCCGGATGAACCAAAATCCACCCGGCGTATCTATTCGCCCCAAGGCATAACCCCCCGCCCCCAAGGCACCGGGTGGGCCGACCGCTCCCCCACCCCCCACCTGCGGCCGGTCCACCCGGTGCCAAACTCCACGGGGACTTGTCCGGGTCGTGCGCGGCGTCCGAAGCCGCCGAGCCGGACCGGTCGATGGCAGCCGGTGTGGAGGAGGTGGCAGGGCATGGCGGAGCCACGTGAGCCGCGGGACCATCGCGGACTTTCCCGGGCGCTGAACGCGGTCACCCGGATCCTGGGCAACAACCACGAGGACAGCGCGGCCCGACCGCACCGCGACGGCAGCGCCGTGGTCGACTGCGCGCTCTACGTGGGCGGCCGGCGCGAGCCGGGCGACTGGCACTACGAGGAGGCGCTGGCCGCGGCCCGGCGGCGGACCCAGTCGTTCGTCTGGGTGGGCCTGCACGAGCCGGCCGAGGACGAGCTGGCCGACATCGGCGGTACGTTCGAGCTGCACGAGCTGGCCGTGGAGGACGCCCTCAAGGAGCACCAACGACCGAAGATCGAGCGGTACGGCGACATGGTCTTCGCGGTCGTACGCACCACCCGGTACGTCGAGCACGCCGAGCTCACCGAGTTCTCCGAGGTGGTGGAGACCGGCTCGGTGTCGATGTTCCTCGGCGACCGGTTCGTGATCACCGTCCGGCACGGTACGGCCGGCGAGCTGGCCCCGGTACGCGCGCTGCTGGAGGACAAGGCGGAGCTGCTCGGCCAAGGGCCGTGGGCGGTCGCACACGCGGTGTACGACCGCATCGTCGACTCCTACGTGGACTGTGCCGCCGCCGTCGAGCTGGACCTCGACCTGCTGGAGGAGAGCGTCTTCGGTGGCCCAGGCCGGGCCAGTGACATCCCGCGCATCTACCAGCTCAAGCGGGAGCTGGTCGAGTTCAAGCGCGCGGTGGTGCCGTTGCAGCGGCCGGTGCAGGCGATCGTGGCCGGGCGGCTGCCGGAGGTACCGAAGGAGGTACGCCGGTACTTCCGCGACGTCAACGACCACCTGACCCGTACGGTCGAGCAGGTCCAGTCCTTCGACGAGCTGCTCAACTCGATCCTGCAGGCCCGGCTGGCCCAGGTGACCGTGGAGCAGAACAACGACATGCGCAAGATCGCGGCCGGGGCCGCGATCGTGGCCTGGTGGACCTCGGTCGCCGGCATCTACGGCATGAACTTCCGCGTCATGCCGGAACGCGACTGGAAGTACGGCTACCCGACCGTCATGCTCGGCCTCCTGATCACCTCGCTGGGGCTGTACCGCTTCTTCCGCAAGAACGGCTGGCTGTAGGGCGCTGGAGAACGGGGCGCCGACAGCCCACACCGCCGGCCCGGCGTCGAGCACGGACCGGCGGCGTGGTGTCCGGGTCAGCTACGGCTGTTCTTCGACATCGTCGCCTGGTCGGCGAACTGGTCGGTCCGCGCCTTGCCCTGCTCGCCCGCCTCACCGGCACGGCCGGCGGCGGTACCGGCGGCCCGTGCGGCCTGGTCGGCGAACACGTTGGCGGTGTCCTTGGCCGAGCCCGCCGTACCCATTGCGCCCTGGGCGCCGGTGTCCATCGTGGACTTCGCGGACTCCAGCGCGGACTTGGTGGCGTGCCGAGCCGTCCCGATGGCTTCGGACTCGTACTCCTGCCACTTGGCCCTGCTACGCCGGCGCGCCAGCAGCGCACCGGCCGTACCCACCGCGGCACCGGCGGCCAGGAGGCCGACCAGCATCCGGCCGCGCTGGCGCGACCGCCGCGATGCTTTCCTCCCGAGCCTCATGCCGGCCTTCTGCATGCCGGCCTTCTGCGCCGTCTTGGTGGCGGCGCCCGCCGCCCCAGCGCGGGCCGCCTCCATCAGCGGCAGGAATGCCGCCATGGTCGCGTCCATCCCGACCCTGCGCGCCCGGCCGATACGGAGCGGAACATTTCCCCTGGTCGATTCCCACCTCGGGCCGACGGTCGCGCCCACTCCGCCGGCTGCGTGTGCCGCGGCCCGCCAGAGGTGGCCGAAGCCCTCACTCAGCTCGTCCCGCATCTGCCGGCTGTGGGACCTCACCTGGCGTCGTCCAAACACGTACCCCACCTCCTGTGGGCAGCGATACCCCTCCGGCACCTGCCTCAAACGACATACTGCTCCTATGGGTGCGGCCGTGCCGGGGGATCGGACAGATGGCAGGATTGCCAGCGATCAACAACGAGATCAGTGCGGCGCCAGCCGCTCTCCCCGTGAGGATCAGAAGTGAGGAGTATGGGCGTGACCATTGCCGTTCTGCACACGAACGCCGGGCCGATCCGGATCGAGCTGTTCGATAACCACGCGCCGAAGACGGTACAGAACTTCGTGGGCCTCGCTGAGGGCACTCAGGAGTACCTCGACCCCCGCACCGGCGCCAAGGGAACGGGACCTTACTACGACGGCACCACCTTCCACCGGGTGATCAGCGGGTTCATGATCCAGGGTGGCGACCCGACCGGTACCGGCCGCGGCGGACCGGGCTACCAGTTCAAGGACGAGATCCACCCGGAGTTGCAGTTCAACCGGCCGTACCTGCTCGCCATGGCGAACGCCGGGCCGGGCACCAACGGGTCGCAGTTCTTCATCACGGTCAGCGAGCCGGACTGGCTCAACCGCAAGCACACCATCTTCGGCGCGGTGGTCGACGACGACAGCAAGAAGGTGGTCGACACGATCGCCACCACACCGACCGCGGCCGGCGACCGCCCCCTGCGCGAGGTGGTCATCGAGCGCGTCGAGATCCAGCGCTAACCTTCTACGCATGCGTGACGTCTCCCCGGTCGGCGTACCGGTCTGCTACCGGCACCCCGGCCGGGAGACGTACGTCCGGTGCACCCGCTGCGAGCGGTCGATCTGCCCGGACTGCATGCGGGAGGCGTCGGTCGGCCACCAGTGCCCCGAGTGCGTCGCCGAGGGTCGCCGTAGCCAGCGCCAGGCCCGCACCGTGTTCGGCTCGACGAGAGGCGCCGGGCAGGCCGGGTACGTGACGATCGGGCTCATCGCCCTCAACATCATCATGCTGCTGCTCTCAGTGGCCTCCGCGAAGAACGGCGGCAGCGCGCTGGCCGGTGGCGGCCTGGGCGGGCTGCTCGGCGGCGACACTCCGCTCATCCGCGACCTCGCCGTGATCGGCGAGGTGTCGGACCCGCGCACGCACCAGGTCTTCGCGGTCGGGATCCCGGACGGCGAGTACTACCGCCTGGTCACCGCGATGTTCATGCACTACGGCGTCGTACACCTGGTGATGAACCTGTGGGCTCTGTGGGTGCTCGGCCGGCTGCTGGAGGCGATGTTCGGGCCGGTCCGGTTCCTCGCCCTCTACCTCGTGTGCGGGCTGGGCGGCAACGTGGCGGCGTACGTGTTCCAGCCCGACGCGCTGTCCGCCGGCGCGTCGACCGCGATCTTCGGGCTCTTCGGTGCGCTGTTCGTGGCGCTGCGCCGGCTCGGGCTCAGTACCGCGAGCGTCGTACCGATCATCGTGCTCAACGTGATCTTCACGCTCACCTTCCCGGGCATCTCGATCGCGGGGCACTTTGGCGGCCTGGTCACGGGAGCGGTGGTCGGGGCCGGGATCGCGTACGCACCGCGCGCCAACCGGGCGGCCGTACAGGCGGCCGTGCTCGTCGGGGTCACCGTGGCGCTCGGGCTGCTGGCGGTGGTCCAGACCGGCCGGATCAACGCGACCGCGAGCCACCAGTCCGCGCCGCCACACCGGGTCACGGCCGCACCGCTCCCGCACCGGGCCGGCTCGGCACCGCCGGTTCAGGACTCCGCGCGCGGCCCAGCCTCGGGGTAGAAGGTCGGCGCCGGATCGGTCAGCAGGTCCCGCGGTCTGCGCGGCCGCGGCTCCCGGGCGGGCTCTCGCCGCGCGGCAGGGTCCGGCCCGCCAGCGGTCTCCGCGTCGGCGCCCGCGTCACCCGCGCCGACCGGCGGCCGCGTACCACTCGCGGCGGCTTCCGCTACCGTCTGCGGGGCGTCGGCCGACTCGGTGACCGTCGCGGCCGGCCCGTCCGGGGACACCGGCTCATCCGGCGACACCGGCCCGTCCGGTACCTCATCATCGACGATCACCTCGTCGGCGGGCGGCGCGGTGCCCGCGAGTACGGCGACCGAGGCGAGGTAGAGCCGGTCGAAGCCGGCCTGGCGGAACTGCAGCGCGCCGATGCCGATACCGGCGCCGAGCACCCCGATCGCGGCCACGACGATCCCGGTGCGGGGCTGACCGCCGACGATCAGGAAGACCGCCAGGATCAGCCAGACGACCAGTACGAGGAGCCCGGCGACCAGGTGCCGGGTGGGGATCTGGCCGCGCATCGTCGCGGCGTACCGGGCGACCACCCGGGCCAGCTCGCGGTCCTCGATGACCGCCGTACCGGCGGCCGCCCGCCAGGCCAGCTGCCGTTGCTTTGGAGCCAGCGCCTGCCAGTCGGCTAGCGCCGCGCGCCGGTCGATGGGCATCCGGGCCTCCCGGGGTCAGCCCCAGTTCAGCGGGGCATCCGTATATCGCTGGAGGATCTGGACGAGCTCTACGACGGCGATCGTCCGACGGGGGCTGGCGACGATGGTGACCGGGGAGCCGTAGCGTCTCATCGCCCGCCGGGCCAGGTACCTGCGCAGGGGCGGCGCCTGGTCAAGCTGCCATTGCGGGTCGTCGACGACCAGCGCGACCACCCGTAACGTGGCGGCCGTGCCGGCCGCGGCCGGGCCGCGGCGGACGGTCGCCGAGCGGACCCGGATCTCCCGTACCCGCGCCCATGGGCCGGCCATCCGGGCATACGGCAGCTCCCAGCCCGCCGGGGTGAACCGGGCCACCACCGGGTTGAAAAGGAACGCCACGCTCGTCAGCATGACAAAGCCGATGGAGCCGGTATAGACCACCGCGAGTATCAGCCAGACGATCGTCAGGCCCTCCACCACCGCGCCGGTGGACGATACGGCGAGCACGAGCGCCCGTAGCCAGAGGTACCCGGCGACCGCCGTCAGCACGCCGAGCTGGACGGCCAGCGGGCCGCGCCGCACGGTGACCTCCTGGGTGCCGGCGTATGCGGGGGCGGCCGGCGGACGGGCGGCCGGCGCGAGTACGGGCACCGCGGCCTGGTACGGCACGGTGAACTCGGACTGGTACGCCTGGGCGCCCCACACCGCCGACGAGGTCTGGGCCGGTACCCCACCCAACTGTGCGGCTTCCACGCCGAGCAGCCCGCTGTTGTGCAGTCGCTGGTACCGGTTCCGGTACACGCGCAGGGTGATCATGCCGCCGATGTAGCCGATGAACGTCACGGGCAGCGCGAGCAGCAGCGCCTGCGCGGGCACATGCAGGGCGGCGACCGTGGCGACTGAACCGAGAAACACCACGATGAACGCCAATGGACCGAAAATCAGGGCGAGCCGCAGCCGGCCGGCGACGAGCTTGCCGTACCCGGCGGCGGCCCAGGCCACGCCGATGTCAGCGGGGCGCGTGCCGCGCTTCGCCGCTGCCCACGCGCTGGCCCGTGCCTGTGGTTGCAGCGCCCGCCAGGCGTCGGTGGCCTGCCGGCCGGCTGGAATCATCGGTCCCACTCGACCCTCCCCAGCGCCCGGGGACCCGGCCTCAGATACGGGTCGTCGGCGCGCAATGAGCATAGTGCGGCGTCAGCCGCTCCTCCCGTGAGGATCAGATAGTGCGGCGTCAGCCGCTCCTCCCGTGAGGATCAGATAGTGCGGCGTCAGCCGCTCCTCCCGTGAGGATCAGATAGTGCGGCGTCAGCCGCTCCTCCCGTGAGGATCAGATAGTGCGGCGTCAGCCGCTCCTCCCGTGAGGATCAGATAGTGCGGCGTTGGCGGAGACGTCAGTCCCGCACGGGGGCGAACCGGGCCAGGGCGGCGGCCGCCTCCTCACAGGAGACGCCGAGGTCGTAGCCGCTGAAGAGGTACAGGTCGTCGCCCGCGTCGATCTCCAGCATCTCCGAGCGGGCACCGAGACGGCGGCGCTGGTCGACCCGTACCGCCGCGATCTGGTCCCAGCGCAGCCGGCGACGGCCGGCGAAGCCCGTGACCACTGTCACGCCCTCGGCGTCGGCGGCCAGCCGGTGCGGCGCGACGAGATCGCGGACCGCGTAGGTCGCACACAGCAGACCGGCCACCGCGGCGAACAGCAGGCGCCCCAGGTCCGCCTGGAACGCGAGCGCGAGCAGCAGAAACACCACCACGCCGACGATCCGTACCGCGGTCAGCCGGCCATCGACCCGGAAGCTCACCTCGGTCGGCGCCGGCGTGTCCGTCGTCACGGAAACGGGCGGCTGGGGCTCCTCTGGCATCGAGCCGGCGCGCAGGTCCACCGCCCCAGCATGCCACGGCCGTTCCCGTCGGATCGGACGCCGGGTAGCATCGGCCGCACACCCTACTGAGGAGTAACTAATGCGGGACGCGGTGATCGTCGGAGCAGTCCGTACCCCGATCGGCCGGCGCAAGGGCGTTCTGGCCGGGGTGCATCCGGTGGACCTGTCCGGGCACGTGCTGCGGGCGCTGGCCACCCGTACCGGGTTCGACCCGGCCGACGTCGAGGACGTCATGTGGGGCTGCGTCTCCCAGGTCGGCGAGCAGTCCTGGAACGTGGGGCGCAACGCGGTGCTCGCGGCCGGGTGGCCCGAGTCGGTACCCGGGACGAGCGTGGACCGGCAGTGCGGCTCCAGCCAGCAGGCGATCCACTTCGCGGCCGCCACCGTCGCGTCCGGCCAGGCGGACCTCGTGGTCGCCGGGGGCGTCGAGTCGATGACCCGGGTGACCATGGGCAGCTCGGTCGGCACCGGCGTGGGCCTGCCGTACGGGCCGATGGTCCGCGAGCGCTACGCCGACGTCGAGGGCTTCGAGGACAACGCGCCGGTCCCGTTCAACCAGGGGCTGGGCGCCGAGATGATCGCCGAGCGGTGGGGCTTCTCCCGTACCCAGGTCGACGAGTTCGCCCTGGCCAGCCACGCGAAGGCGGCAACCGCGCAGGACGCCGGGGAGTTCGACGACGAGATCGTGCCGGTCGAGTCGGTCAAGCAGGACGAGGGCATCCGGCGGGACACCACGCTGGAGAAGCTCGGCGAGCTCAAGACGCCGTTTCGGCCGGACGGCGTGGTGAGCGCGGGGTCCGCGTCGCAGATCTCCGACGGCGCCGCGGCGCTCGCGATCACCACGTCCGAGTGGGCGCGGGAGCACGGGCTGCGGCCGCTGGCGCGGGTACACACGGCGGTGGTGGCGGGCGACGACCCGGTGATCATGCTGACCGCGCCGATCCCGGCGACCGCCAAGGCGCTGCGTCGTGCCGGCCTCCGCCTGTCGGACATCGGGGTGTACGAGGTCAACGAGGCGTTCTCGCCGATACCCCTGGCGTGGCTCGCGGAGACCGGCGCCGACCCGGCCAAGCTGAACCCGCGCGGCGGGGCGATCGCCCTCGGTCACCCGCTCGGCGGCTCGGGTGCCCGGATCATGACCACGCTGCTCAGCCAGATGCGCGCGCACCGCACCCGGTACGGCCTGCAGACCATGTGCGAGGGCGGCGGCATGGCCAACGCCACCATCCTCGAGCTCCTCTGACCTGCCGGTCTTACCTATCCCAAACATGTCGCTGAGGTCGGCCTGACGGCTCGTCCGCCATCATGAGCGGGTGGCCGAACCGTCAGGCAAGGGGCTGGTGCTCGTCGTCGAGGACGAGCGGGCGATCGCGGACCTGGTCCGGATGTACCTGACCCGGGACGGGTTCGGCGTGCACGTCGAGTACGACGGTACGGCCGGCCTCGCCGCCGCCCGTAAGCTGCGCCCGGTCGCCTGCGTCCTCGACATCGGCCTGCCCGGCCTCACCGGTACCGAGCTGTGCCGGCGGTTGCGCGACTCCGGCGACTGGACACCGGTGCTGTTCCTCACCGCCCGCGACGACGAGGTGGACCGGATCCTCGGGCTTGAACAGGGGGCCGACGACTACCTGACCAAGCCGTTCAGCCCGCGCGAGCTGGTCGCCCGGGTCAAGGCGGTGCTGCGGCGTACGGCCGGGCCGCCCGAGGGCGAGCGGGTACGGCGAGCCGGTGCGGTGGTGCTCGACCCAGGCCGGCGTACGGTCCACGCGGGCGGTACGCCGGTGAGCCTCACGCCGACCGAGTTCGACCTGCTGGCGCACCTGCTCGGCCGGCCCGGGCGGGTGTTCACGCGGGAGGAGCTGCTCGCGTCGGTGTGGGGGTACGCGGCGCACGCGGGCACCCGTACGGTCGACGTGCACGTGGCCCAGGTACGGGCGAAGCTCGGCGGGCACGGCTCCGTGATCCGTACGTTGCGCGGCGTCGGCTACACCGCCGATGACTGAGCCACACCGCCGGCGCTTCGCCACCCTCACGGTCCGCGCGGTGCTGGTCACCTGCGTGGCCGCGCTGGTGTCCGTACTGGTGACCGCGCTGGTCGCCTTCCCGCTGGCGATCCGGGCGGCGAACGGGGAGGCGCGCCGGGGCCTCGCCGACAAGGCGGTCATCGCCGCCGACCTGATCTCCCAGCGCCCCGGCGAGCCGGGTGAGCGGCGGTTGGTCAATGGGCTGCAGGCACAGGGGATCGACGTGTACCTGATCCGCGACGGGGCGCTCGTCACCAAGGGGAACCTGCCGGCCCGGTTCGTCACCGCGATCGCGGCCGGGCGGCCGGTGCACAACGAGACCGCGATGGTGAACGGCCGCCTCATGCTCGTCGAGGCCCAACCGCTGCCCACCCGGCCGGGCAGCGGGGTGCTGCTCACCGAGCGGGCGATCACCGGCTTCGGGGCGGTCGCCGTGCTGAACCGGCTGTGGCTGGCGCTGGTCGCCGGCCTGCTCGCCGGGCTCATCGCCGGTACGGTGCTGGCCCGCCGGCTGGCCCGGCCGATGCGCAACGCGGCGCGGGCGGCGGTACGGCTGTCGTCCGGGGACCGTTCGGTGCGCATCGCGCCGGAGCCGCCAGCCGAGGTCGAGGAGCTGGCCCACGCGCTCAACGGGCTGGCCGCGGCGCTGTCCACGAGCGAGGACCGGCAGCGCGACTTCCTGCTGTCGATCTCGCACGAGCTGCGTACGCCATTGACGAGCATCAAAGGGTACGCGGAGGCGCTCGCCGACGGGGTGGTGGGGCCGGAGGGTGCGCAGCGCGCCGGGCAGACCGTACTGGCCGAGGCGGAGCACCTGGATCGGCTGATCGGCGACCTGCTCGCGCTGGCCCGGCTGGACGCGGTGGACTTCCCGCTGCACGTACTCGCGGTCGACCTGGCGGCGCTGGTCGGCGACGCGGCGCACGCCTGGGCCGGCCGGTGCGCCAACGCGGGGGTGGTGCTGCGGGCGGTGGTACCCGACGTGCCGGTCATGGTCGCCACCGACCCGGGCCGGATCCGGCAGGTCGTCGACGGGCTGCTGGAGAACGCCCTGCGGGTGGTACCGGCCAGTGCCCCGCTGGTCCTCGCGGTGTACCCGCCGGCCGTCCCGAGCGGTCCAGCCGGCCTGGCCGGTCCAGCCGGCCTGGCCACCCTGGAGGTACGCGACGGCGGTCCCGGCTTCACCGACGCCGACCTGGCCGTGGTCTTCGAGCGCGGCGCGATGTACGAGCGCTACCGGGGCGTACGCAAGGTCGGCTCCGGCCTCGGCCTCGCCCTCGCGCACGGGCTGGTCCGCCGGCTCGGCGGCACCATCGAGGCCGGGCACGCATCGGAGGGTGGCGCCCGCTTCACCGTACGCCTGCCGGTTTACCAAGCCCGAACACCGCACTGACGCGGGCCGCTCGTCGCCCGGCGACAGTAGTCCCGACCACGACGAAAGGACCCATGAGATGAAGCTGCGAGTCGCCCTCGCCACCGCCGCCCTCGGCGCCGTCGCCCTGATCGGCCTGACCGCCTGCGGTCCGGCCGACGCCAGCAACAACCTCACGGCCAGCAACGACCTCACGCCGGAAGCCTCGGCCCTGTCCGCCGCGTTCGGCCTCAGCCCGGACGACGTGACCACGGATGCGCCGGCGGATGTGCCGGCGGCCGATCCCACCCCGTCCGCGTCGCCCGGTGCCGGGAAGGACAAGGGCGGCAAGCACCCCGGGCTGCGCGCGCTGAAGCTGCGCCGCGCGCTCGGCCCCCACGTCGAACACGGCGAGGTGGTCGTGCAGACCAAGGACGGCGACAAGACCGTGGACGTGCAGCGGGGTACGGTCACCGCGATCACCGACACCTCGGTGACCGTGAAGTCGGCCGACGGCTTCACCCAGACCTGGGTCTTCGGTAGTCCGTTCCACGTCATCGAGCACCGCACGTCGATCCAGGCCAACGCGGTCGCGGTCGGTACCCAGGTCGGCGTGGCCGGGATCAAGAACGGCTCGACGGTTACCGCGAACCTGCTCGTCATCCCCGGCAGGAAGTAGCCGGCGTCGTATCGTCGGGCAGCTGGCGTCCTGGCACGTGCGAGGGGGTACGGCTGCCCGACGGTACGGACCGCGACGGCGGGGTCGCCGGCAGCGGGCTCTGGACGTCCGAACCGCTCGTGGATGCCGAGCCGGCGGCGTGCGGATCCGCTGAGGCTTCTCGGGTAGCAAGCTCCTTCGAGCGCGGCGTACAATTTCCTGTACGTACAACTTCTTGTACGTATCCCGAGGAAGGGTCCCTGATGAGGACGATGACATATTCCGAGTCCCGAGCACGGTACGCCGAGGTGCTCAGCGCCGTGGCGGACGACCGGGAGGAGGTTGTCATCACGCGCGCTGGCCACGAGCCAGTGGTGATCGTCTCGCTTGACGACTACCAGTCGCTGAAGGAGACGGCGTACCTGCTGCGGAGCCCGGAGAACGCCCGTCGCCTGCTCGCATCGATCGACCGTTTGGAGAACGGTGGGGGCACGATACGGGAACTCGCTCAGTGAAACTGGTCTGGGACGAAGCTGCCTGGGACGACTACGTCTGGTGGCAGACCCAGGACCGCAAGCTGCTTAAACGAATCAACACACTGATCGAGGACATCGCTCGCAACGGCAACGAGGGCATCGGCAAACCCGAACCACTCAAGCACGGGTTTCAGGGGTACTGGTCACGGCGGATCAACGACGAGCATCGGCTTGTCTACAAAATCCATGATGATGAGATCCGCATCGCCCAGTGCCGGTACCACTATCAATAGGTACGGCTACCACTATCAATAGGTACGGCGGGACCTGCTTGATGGACAGGTCCAGTGGGTCCGAGTGGGGTGAGCCGTTCGTCTACTATGGACTGTCCACTGTGGACATTGCTAGCGTGCGGAACGCGTTTGCCGGCTGGCCGCGCTAGGCGCGCAGCTCGGCGATGCAGCACTTGACGCTGCCGCCGCCCTTCTTCAGCTCGGACAGGTCGACCGGCACGGGCTCGTACCCCTCGGACGCGAGCCGGTCGGCCATCGAGGTCGCCTCGGCGGGCATGAGTACGTGCCGGCCGTCGCTGACCAGGTTCAGCCCGAAGGCCAGTGCGTCGGCCTCGGTGGCGAGGAGCGCGTCGGGGAACAGCCGCGCCAGGACCGTACGGGAGGAGTCGGAGAACGCGCCCGGGTAGTAGGCGACGCGATGGTCGTCCAGCACGGTCAGCGCCGTGTCGAGGTGGTAGAAGCGCGGGTCGACCAGGTGCAGCGAGATCGTCGGGCGGCCGAGCACCTCCTGTACCTCGGCGTGCGCGGCGAGGCCGGTCCGGAAGCCGTACCCGGCGAGGATGAAGCCCGGCCCGGGCAGGTAGGCGAAGTCGCCCTCGCCCTCGTTGGTCTCGGTGGCCGCAACGTACCGCCAGCCGGCGGACTCGTAGAACGCCCGGTGCGCGGCGGCCTCGGCGGCCCGCTGGGGGTACCGGAACCGGGCGCCGTAGACCGTGCCGTCGACCGAGAACGCGCCGTTCGCCGCGTACACCTGGTCGGGCAGGCCAGCGATCGGCGTGAGGACGTGCACCTCGTGGCCGAGGTCGAGGAGCGCCTCGTGCAGCCGGTCCCACTGCTTGACCGCCAGCTCGGTGTCCACCGGCACGGACGTGTCCATCCACGCGTTGATCTCGTACGACACAGTGAAGTGCTGGGGTGGGCAGATGAGATAGATCTTCCGCCGGGCGCAGCCGGCGAACGTTCTGGCTCGCCCGGCGAAGCTCCGGGAGCCAGAACGTTCGTTGCCGGTGTTTGGTGAGGCGAGCACGGCCAACGAATTCGGCATGGACCCAAAGGTAGGTACGCTCGGCAGGCGAAGGCAGCCGTCATGCTTGCGTGGGAGAGGCGAAACGTTGCAGATGGATCCCGTAGACCAGCGGATCATTGCGTACCTCGCATCGGATGCACGCGCCTCCTACGCGGAGATCGGCGCCCAGGTCGCACTGTCCGCACCGGCCGTCAAGCGCCGGGTCGACCGGCTGCGCGCGACCGGGGTCATCAAGGGATTTACCGCAATCGTTGACCCGGCCTCGATCGGTTGGACCACCGAGGCGTTCGTGGAGCTGTTCTGCACCGGCCGTACCACCCCGGCCCAGATCAAGGCGGCCACCCGCCGGCACCCCGAGGTGGTCGGCGCGTACACCGTCTCCGGCGAGGCCGACGCGCTGGTCCATTTGCGCGCCGCGGACATGGCCCACCTGGAGCAGGCGCTGGAGCGGCTGCGCGCCGAGCCGTTCGTCACCTCGACCCGCAGCATGATCGTGCTGTCCCGGCTGGTCGACGACGCGAGCACGCGGGGAACCGCGGTGCGGCCCGACGCGTCGAAGCAGACGTGACCACCAGGACCCCTGTCTTCCGCTCCGTTGCCGGCTGCGCCGCCGCCGCACTCGCGCTCCTTTCCGGGTGTACGGCCGCCCCCGCGCCCCACGCCAGGTCCTCCCACGCCACCGCGGCCGACGGGGGCGCCTACCTCCTCGCCGCCGCCACCTCGTGCGACGACCTGATGTCCGGCCTGCACGCGGCCACCCGCGCGCTGGTCGGCCCGTACGGGATCCCCGGCATGGGGTACGAGAACGGCATCGCCGACGGCGCGACCGCTCCGAAGGCGGCGGCCGGGGCACCCGGCGCGGCACCGGGCGCGGCACGGGACGCCGGACCGGACCGGGACAGCTCGCCGACACACTCGGACACCAACGTCGCCGAGGCCGGCGTCGACGAGCCGGACGTCGTGAAGACCGACGGCCGGCGGATCGTCACCGTCAGCGGCGGGCTGCTGCGCGTCGTCGACGCGGCGAGCCATCAGGTCACCGGTACGCTGCCCGTCGGGCAGGACGGCAACCTGCTGCTCGCGGGCGACCGGGCGCTGCTCCTGCAGCCCTGGGGCGGTGGGCCGGTCAATGGCGGTGGGCCGGTCAATGGCGGTGGGCCGGCGGGCGGCGGTGGGCCGGCGGGCGGCGGCGCGCCCGGAACACCGGACCGGGTCGGCGGGCCGCAGTTGCTGCTGATCGACCTGAGCGGGGGTACGCCCCGGCTGCTGAGCAGCTACGCGATCGACGGACAGCTGCTCGACGCGCGGCAGGTCGGCGGGACCGTACGGGTCGTCGTGCACTCCGCGCCGCGCATCCCCTACCCCATGCTGGAGCGCGGTGACCAGGCCCAGCGCCTCGCCGCCAACCAGGCGGCCGTGGACCGTACGGGCGCCGACGGCTGGCTGCCCCGGTACCGGGTGACGACCGGCGGGCGGACCACGACCGGCCGGGTCGACTGCGCGTCCGTACGGCGGCCGGCCCAGTACTCCGGTACCTCGATGCTGTCCCTGCTCACCTTCGACCTCGGCCTGTCCTCGCTGGGCTCCGGCGACCCGGAGACGATCGTCGCCGACGGCAGCATCGTGTACGCCACCGCGGCGAACCTCTACGTCGTCAGCGAGAACCGCTGGCTGGGTTGGCCCCGGCCCGGGGACACGCCCGGCGCACCGGCCCGGAGGTTCACCGAGCAGACCGACATCTACCAGTTCGACACCAGCGACACGAAGGCCCGGTACGTGGCCGCCGGCACGGTACCCGGCTGGCTGCTCAACCAGTACGCGATGTCCGACTGGAACGGCGACCTGCGGGTGGCCACGACACTCAACAACCAAGCGAGTTCCAGCGTGACCGTCCTGCGCCGGGCCGGTGGCGAGCTACGGAAGGTCGGCGAGGTCGGCGGCCTCGGCAAGGGCGAGCGGATATACGCGGTCCGGTACGCCGGCCCGGTCGGGTACGTCGTCACGTTCCGCCAGACCGACCCGCTCTACACGCTCGACCTGCGCGACCCGACCCGCCCGACGGTCACCGGCACGCTGGAGATCGACGGGTACTCGGCCTACCTGCACCCGGCCGGCGACGGGAAGCTGATCGGGGTCGGGCAGTCCGCCAACAGCAACGGACGCAACCTGGGGCTCCAGATATCCCTGTTCGACGTCAGCGACCCGGCGAAGCCCAGCCGCCTGGACCGGTACCAGCTGCCGGGCAGCGGGCACTCGATGGTGGAGATGAACCCGCATGCCTTCCTCTTCTGGCCGCCGACCGGCCTGGTCGTGGTGCCGATCCAGCAGGACGCGGTCGCGCTGCGGGTGGCCGGTACCCGGCTGCAGGAGGCGGGCCGGCTCGATCATCCCCAGGGGCAGGTGCTGCGCGCGCTGGTGATCGGTACCTCCGTGTGGACGCTGTCCACCGCGGGCCTGGCCGCGGCCGACCTGACCTCGCTCGCCCCCCAAGCATGGGTGGGCTTTGTCTAGGTATGTCGATTTGTCAATCAGATCGCTCCCGCACCGGGCTAGATTTCGCCGACCCCGGCTCGTTCTTCGACGCTCGTCGTGCGAGAACGACGTCCTCCACGCGTCGTGCTGCTTCCTTTGGATCCTCGTGTTCCCAAACGCGAATGACGGTCCAGCCTGCCGCGTATAGGAGTTCGTCCGTCTGGCGGTCGCGTTCGCGGTTGCCGGTTACCTTGGTCGACCAGAACGTGTTGTTCCTGCTAGACGGGCGGTAGTGGTCAGCGCACCCGTGCCAGAAGCAGCCATCAAGGAAGACCGCGACCTTGGGTCCTGGAAAGACAAGGTCGGCCGTCCGACGCAGTTGTGGGAGGGGCCGGACGGTAACCCGATAGCGAAGTCCGCGCGCGTGGACGGCCGAACGAAGTGCCAGTTCGGGTCGCGTGTCCCGGGAGCGGTTACCTCGCATGATCTGGCGTGTATCGGTGGACTTGGCCCATGACGTCGCGGGCACGGGGCGGATGGCGCCCATGGCCCGGACGTGGTTCCACGCCTGTCTGAGGTTATCCTCGCGTGTCGAGCCGCTGACCTGGCAGACGTACCTCTCCCTGGTCTTCCTCCCGTCCGACCATCGCAGGTAGGCATAGACGCGTCGAGACTCTGGGGGCAGGCGTAGACAAATGGAGGCAAGTACACTGCGACGGGAGTTAATGACGACGATTCGGTTGTCACGTCCGCCCGCAGCCCGGTCTTGCTCGTCGGATCGTTGGCTGGCACTCATGCCTTTGGGCGCTCGCCAGGCCGAGTCGTCAGGGCGCGACTGGCTCCACCGGGTAGCCATACGTTGATTGTCACTCACGGATGGTTGCCGAGGCTCCCTTAAGTGCCGTCGCTACCGAGTCGGCGATGACCTTCGCGAGTTCGACCGGGACCGCGTTGCCAAGCTGGCGCATTTGCTCCCCGCGAGGACCTTCGAGCCGCCAGTCGTCGGGGAAGGTCATGACGCGGGCAGTTTCACGAACGGTCAGGTAGCGGATCGAGCCATCTGATCGTCGAACGACGCTCTCGCCTCCAGGCACGCCGTGTACACCGGCCTTGACCGTCTTCGCGGGGCGGTCGAGGTCGTTGGGGGTATGCCCGGGGTACTGGCGAGCGCCCGGCCAGCCTTGGTGGTGTAGCCAATCTGGGTGTTCTACGTAGTCCCCTAGCGGCTCAGGTAGGTCATGGATCGCGTCTCGCAACGTACGCCAACGTTGCTTCCCATCGCTGACCGGCAATACCTCGGGCAGGAGCTCCGGACGGACACCTATGCCGTGGTCCTCCCAGTAGTCGCCGTTGTCCTGTGCATGCAGGAGCGCCAGCTCTGAGTGCGTCGGCGTCGGGAACTCCCAGTCGCCCAGGCCGAGGTCCTTGCGGAACGCGACCACGAAGACGCGCCATCGTATCTGCGGTACTCCGTAGTCAGCGGCGTTCAGCAGCAGATGCTTGACGTCGTACCGTTCGGTCGGATCGGCATCGTTGACACGAATGGCCTTGATCAACCTCTTGTCGTGATCATGCCAGTCCTCTCCGTCAACTCGCTGTTCGAAGGGGGCGGCAAGCTCGCGGAGTATGTAGTCGTAGTAGGGCCGGAACGATGGTCGCAGCAGACCCTTTACGTTCTCCGCGATCACCGCCTTTGGGCGGGTCTCCCGCACACAGCGGAAGAGTTCCGGCCATAGGTTTCGGTGGTCGTCGTATCCCCTGTGCACGCCGCCCAGACTCCACGGCTGGCATGGGACTCCGCCGGCTACCACGTCGACGGCCTCGGCCCACGAGGTGAAGTCAATCTCGTGGACGTCCCCTTCGATGAGCGGCCACGGCTCATGTAGCTTGGTCGGCCACGCCATTCGTATTGTGTAGTCCTTCGCGCGGTTAGCCCGCAACGTCGCGCACGCGCGACGTTCCAGCTCCACCGCCAGCAGCTGCCGGAACCCGGCCCTGTGCATGGCCAGCGCCAGTCCGCCGCCGCCCGCGAACAACTCGACACTGGTGCCCACCCCAGGGCCACCTCTGGACCGCGACCTTCCCCGGCTGCTCATAGCGGAACACTACCGCGGACCTGGCATCATGTCTCGACCATACGTACGTGTCGCAGGACCTGTCGAAAGAGGTCGCAAGGTCGCGAAAGCTTGGCGCCGTGACCGTACGCCGCCATCGCCGTGGGCTAAGGTGTTGCCGTGCCGTCTCGCCAACGCCGGAGTATTCCCGCTCCGCCCCGTTTTGACCCCCTGGACCCAAGCGAGATCGGCCGTTCGCTACGAGAACGCCTGGACAAACAGGAAGCGATGCCCTTCCCTCCCCCAGAGTTTGTGGGAGCGGGCCTGTACGCAATCTATTGGACTGGCGAACTGCCACTGTATTCACGACTGAGGTACGGCCAGGTGCCTCTATACGTTGGGAAAGCGGAGGCGGGCAACAGCAGCTACGGCTTCGAGCCGGACTACAGCGCCAGCAAGCTATGGAAGCGTATCGAGAAACACGCGAATAGCGTACGGGAAGTGGAGCGTTCAGGCCACGGAACTATTCGCCGCGAAGACTTTACGGTACGGTACCTTCCATTGGACGACGCTTGGATCGGGTTGGGTGAGCGCGCCCTTCTTCGGGAGTACCGACCCGTTCTCTGGAATTCGGTCATGAATGGTTTTGGATCAAACCCTCCCGGAACCGCCCGCAGAAATGCGCGCTCCGTGTGGGACACGGTCCACCCTGGTCGCCCCAGAGCTGGGCAGTTGCCGAACCGCTCCTTCACCTACCCCGAGATGCTGAGTCGTATCGATAAGGGTATCGACATCAGCCTTATGCCAGACGGAGTAGAACGGCAGGAGGCACTTCGCACGCTTCAAAACGACCGACCTCCGGTCATATGGGCGCCACCGAAGGAACGAGACCCAGACCAGAGAATCCGAGTGTCCGACGAAATTCGCTTTTTAGCGGAGATAGAACGCATGGGCGTCCGTATTGAACAGACAGAATACCGACTTGTCAGCTCCGCGGAAGTAGCAGATGAATCCGACCCTGATGAACAGCTCGATATCGAAGAATAGGTCCGGGCCGATCATCAGACATCATTGATGTCGACGGTGATACGCCCTTTAAAGATACATCCCCGTACGGTCCTCGCCGGCTTTCAGCGCCGGCTTGTCGCCCTCGCCGAAGAACCGGCGGCCGCCGAACTCGCCGAGCAGCCGGTCGTCGAGCTCGTCGGCGAGGCCGGTCATCACCTGGACGGCGAGCATCAGGTGGGTGGCCTGGAAGTCCCGGCCGAAGACCGGTACGGACGCCCACACCGTGTCGCTGGTGCAGTAGAGCCGGCCGATCGGCATGCGGTTGGTCAGGTCGGACAGCTTCTGGTAGAGCTTCTCGGTCGGCTCGACGTCGGTGAGCACCGGGGAGAACACGTCGACCAGCGGCGGGTTGTCGCGTACCCGGACGAACACCATGGCCGAGCCGGACCGGATGCCGATGTCTCCGTCGGAGTCGACCTGAAGCGCGTCGGGCGTGGTCTTGAGCAGGCCGGCGACGACGGCGGTGACCCGCTCGGCGAGGTCGAGGCCACCAGCGTCCTCCTCGATGCCGGGCAGCGCCACCGGGGCTTCGTCCGCCGGCCCGCTGTCCATCGGGCGGGCCGAGCCGAGCGCGGGGAGATGGACCACGGCGTCGTCGGCGTCGCGGGCGACGTAGGTGACGAACGCCGGGTGGGGGGCGCCGTAGACATCCCGGAGGGTACGGGCGACGGTGACCGCCATCCGGCCGGCCTCCGGCACCGAGCCGACCAGACCGAACTCGTCACCGGAGCCGGGTACCACCCCGGGCGGTGACCAGCCGAGCGCGACCAGCGCCGCGACCTGGCTGCGATCCAGGCGGTACCCGTCGGGCAGGGACGCGTTGCCGACCGCGAGCGCCATCAGCTGGCCTTCCTCGGCCACCTCGATGGTCACCCCGTACACGGCGTCGCCGGTACCGGAGGCGGTCGGGTCCAACGCCAGGTCGAGGTGCGTACCCGTCGGCAGCCCCGGTACGGCCAGCGCCAGCGCGGTCGCGAACTCCTGCCACGCCTGGGTCACCTTGGCCTTCAGGTCGGCGTTCGCCGCCAGGTCGTCCAGCAGCGCAGCCTCTGGGAGCAGGTCAGCCGACATGATCGCCTCCATCCGTCAGCCACACCTTATCCAGGCGCGGGTTACTGTCGTCAGCATGCCCAGCCAAGCGCCCCGTGCGGACCGCGGAGACGAGGATCTGACCGTCGGCCGGCCGGAGCGCGCCGCGGCCGGCGTGGCCGGTGTGGTACACGGGCTCTCCCCCGGACTGGCTCAGATGGGGGTGGCCCGGTCCGCCCGTACCCTCCTCAAGATTAACCAGGTCGGCGGCTTCGACTGCCCCGGCTGTGCCTGGCCCGAGCCCGGGCCGAGCCACCGGCAGCACGCCGAGTTCTGCGAGAACGGCGCGAAGGCGGTGGCCGAGGAGGCCACCCTGCGCCGGGTGACGCCCGGGTTCTTCGCCGAGCACCCGGTCGCCGAGCTGGCCGGGCGCTCCGACCACTGGCTCGGGCAGCAGGGCCGGCTCACCACGCCGATGGTGCTGCGCGAGGGCGCCACGCACTACGTACCGATCTCGTGGGACGACGCCTTCGGGCTGCTCGCCTCCGCGCTGCGGGGCCTGGGCTCGCCGGACGAGGCGGCCTTCTACACCTCCGGCCGTACGTCCAACGAGGCGGCCTTCCTCTACCAGCTCTTCGCCCGCGCGTACGGGACGAACAACCTGCCGGACTGCTCGAACATGTGCCACGAGTCCTCCGGCGTCGCGCTGTCGCAGACCATCGGGCTCGGCAAGGGCTCGGTGACGCTGGAGGATATCCACCGCGCGTCGCTGCTGGTGATCGTCGGGCAGAACCCGGGCACCAACCACCCGCGGATGCTCAGCGCGCTGGAGCGGGCCAAGCGCAACGGCGCGAAGATCATCGCGGTGAACCCGCTGCCCGAGGCGGGCCTGATCCGCTTCCGCAACCCGCAGCGCCCGTCGGGGATCGTGGGCGAGGGCACCGCGCTGGCCGACCGGTACCTGCAGGTCCGGGTCGGCGGGGACCACGCGCTCTTCCGGGCGTTCGGTGGCCTGCTGCTGGAGTGGGGCGCGGTCGACCGGGGCTTCGTCGACACCTACACCGAGGGCTTCGCCGACTACCGCACCGCCGTCGCGGACGTCGACTGGCCGGCGGTACTCGCGGCGACCGGGCTGTCCCGCGAGGAGATCGTGGCCACGGCCCGGATGCTAGCCGCCTCCGAGGCGACGATCGTGTGCTGGGCGATGGGGCTGACCCAACGGCGCGACGCCGTACCGACCATCCGCGAGATCGTCAACGTCCAGCTGCTGCGCGGGATGGTCGGCAAGCCCGGCGCCGGCCTGTGCCCCGTACGCGGGCACTCCAACGTGCAGGGCGACCGCACGATGGGGATCTGGCACGAGCCGCCGGCCTGGGTGCCGGCGCTGTCGGCGCGGCTGGGCTTCGCGGCGCCCACGCGACGGGGCCTCGACACCGTCGACGCGATCCGCGCGATGCGCGACGGTCAGGTGAAGGTGTTCGTCGGGCTCGGCGGCAACTTCGCGGCGGCCACCCCGGACACCGCGGTCACCGAGGCCGCCCTGCGCTCGTGCGGCCTGACCGTACAGGTCTCCACCAAGCTGAACCGGTCGCACGTCGTACCCGGCCGCACCGCGCTGATCCTGCCGTGCCTGGGCCGCACCGAACGGGACGTCCAGGTGGCCGGCGAGCAGTTCGTCACCGTCGAGGACTCGATGTCGTGCGTACACGCCTCGCGGGGCGTACTGGCGCCGGCCGTCGACGACCTGCTGTCCGAGGTGGCGATCGTGTGCCGGCTGGCGCGCGCTGTGCTGGCGGACTCGGCGATCCCGTGGGAGACGTACGCGGCCGACTACCGGGCGGTCCGCGAGGAGATCGCGGCGGTGGTACCGGGCTTCACCGACTACGAGGTGAAGGTGGCCCGGGGACCGGGCTTCACGCTGCCGCACCCGCCCCGCGACCGGCGCCGCTTCCCGACGCCGTCGGGCCGGGCCCGGTTCACCGTGACCGAGGTGCGGCCGGTGGAGGTTCCGCCGGGGCGGCTGCTGCTGCAGTCCATCCGCGGCCACGACCAGTACAACACCACGATCTACGGGCTGGACGACCGGTACCGGGGCGTCAAGGGCGGCCGCCGGGTGATCTTCGTGAACCCCGACGACCTGTCCGCCCTCGGCATCGCGGACGGCAGCATGGTGGACATCGTCTCGGAGTGGACCGACGGGGCGGCCCGCCGGGCGTCCGGCTTCCGGGTGATCGCGTACCCGACCTCCCGCGGCTGCGCCGCCACCTACTTCCCCGAGGCCAACGTGCTCGTCCCGCTGGACGCCACGGCCGCCGAGTCGAACACTCCGGCATCGAAGGACATTGTGGTACGGCTGGAGCCGGCCGGCTCGCCGGTGCCCGGGCCCGGCTCGTGACGCGGATCGGCGTGACCCGGGTCCGGCTGGTGCTGGCGTTCGCCGGCTTCATCCTCATCGGCCTCGGCGCGGGGGCGGCCGGCGTGCTCATCCCGTACCAGATCACCGACTACCACATCGACAAGGTGCTCATCGGACTGATGTTCTTCGCGTTCTCCGGCGGGTACGTGCTGTCCGGAATGGCCAACGGGACGCTGATCCGCCGGCTCGGTACCCGGGCCCAGCTCACCGCCGGCTCGACCAGCTACCTCGTCATGTCGCTCGGGATCGGGCTGCACCCGTCGTTCCCGCTGCTGCTGGCCGCGTCCGTAGTGCTCGGCTTCGGTACCGGCACGCTCGACGCTGGGCTCAACGCGTACCTCACCACGCTGCCGGGGCACACCGCGCTGCTCAATGTGCTGCACGCCTTCTTCGGAGTCGGCGCGCTGCTCGGACCGCTGCTCGCCGCCGCGCTGGTCAACCGGCAGGTGCCTTGGCAGGACGTCTACCTGGTGCTCGCCGTGGTGACCGTACCCCTCGTGGTGGGTTTCGCCGTGGTCTTCCCGCGCCGGGCCGAGCCGGCCGACGGCGAGGAGCACGGCGCGCCGCTGACCCTGGCGCTGCGTCGCCGCGAGGTATGGCTGGCCGCGACGTTCCTGTTCCTGTACGTCGGTGTCGAGGTCACCGTCGGCAACTGGGCCTTCAGCCTGCTCACGCTGGACAAGGGCCAGGGCGTGCTGTTCGCCGGGTACGTGGTCAGCGGGTACTGGCTCGGGCTGACCGTGGGCCGGTTCGTGCTCAACGCGGTGGCCGGCCTGGCCGGAGTGAGCCTCTTGACCATGATGTACGCCTGCCTCGCCGGCGTACTGGCCGCGACCCTGGTCACCTGGTGGGGTCCGAACGCGGCGGTCGCCGCGCTCGGGTTCGGGCTGATCGGGTTCTTCCTCGGGCCGGTGTTCCCGACCACGGTCGCGGTGACCCCGCGGCTCCTGCCGGCCCGGCTGGTGCCGACGGCCGTCGGGCTGCTGGTCGGCGCGAGCGTGGTCGGCGGCGCCGTCTTTCCGTGGCTGGCCGGCGCGGTCGCCCAGGGCTTCGGCCTGCGCACCCTGCTGCCGTACCTCCTGGTGCTCGGGGTCCTGCAGGCGCTCGGCTGGTGGCGCATCGCGCACCGGATGCGTGCGGCTGACTCACTCCCCGCGCTCGTCCCCTGACTCGCCGCCGTCCCCCGACCAGGAGTGCGCGAGCGCCGTGATGATGGCGGCCGCCCGCCGCGGGTCCGCGCCGCGCCCGACGGCAACCCCGAGGAGGTACGCGGTGAGCGGCGCGGCCGGTCGCGCCACCCCGTGCGCCACGTCCCGGGCGAGGTCGAGTACGAACTGCTCGTCGACCGGGTCGACGTCCAGCTCGTCGGCGACGGTCGCCAGCCAGTCCTCCAGCGTCGACATCAGGTCCACCCTTCCGCGCGGTCGAGATCCTCAGGCGTGTCGCAGTCGTACCATGGCGCCGGCTCCCGCTCGGGGCTGGCCACCTCCCGTACCCGCAGCCCGGCCACCAGGTCCCGCAGCGCCGCACCGTGGTGCCGCTCCAGCGCGGCCAGCCTCCGGGTGAGAGCGGCGAGCCGCCACACCCCGCAGAGCGTCTGCCGCCGCCCGTCCGCGTCGACGTACACAGCACCGTCCACAGTGGACTCTTCCAGCGCCCGGCGCAGGATGGTCACCGCCGCGTTGGTCAGGAACGGCAGGTCCGCGGCGAGTACGGCCACGGTATCGGGCACCGGCGTTGTCGGAGTCCTCGCCAGCGTTTTCGCCGGAGTCTTCACCGGCGGGTCCGCCAGCCGGGTCAGGCCGGCGGCGAGGGCGGCGACCGGGCCACCCCCGGGCGGTTCCTCGGATATCCGGACCACCCCGACGGGTACGGCCAGCGACGCGGCCCCGACCACCACGCGGGGCACGGCGTCGGCGACCGCGTCGAGTACCCGGTCCAGCATCGGCCGGCCGCCCACCGGCAGGGTCGGCTTGGCCGGCCCGCCCAGCCGCCGTCCGGCCCCACCGGCCAGGATCACCGCCGCGTACCCGGTCACGTGGCCCGACGCTAGCAAGTGACACGGAGCGCCGCGGCGCCCGGCTGAGACGACGCGCCGACGAAGTCGCGCCGTGGCGCCGAGGGCGGGGGTCGCATAGGGCGCGGAGCGGAGCGAGCGAAGGCGGTTCCAGCACCGAGCTGCCGCCGGCGAGGGAGGATGGGTGGCATGGGACGGGTGACCGCGCGCCGCGGCGTACTGCGCATCGACACGGCCGGTGGGGCGCCGGTGTCCCGGCCGGACACCATCGCGGCCGAGGAACCCCTGGAGATCCGGGTCGACCGGCAGCCGCTGGCCGTCACCATGCGTACCCCCGGCGACGACCTCGACCTCGCGCTCGGCTTCCTGTTCACCGAGGGCGTGGTCCGCTCCACCGACGACGTGCGCAGTGCCCAGCTGTGCGCCGGTGACCAGGCACCGAACACGTACAACGTGGTCGACGTACGGCTGGCGCCGGACGTACCGGCCCCGGTCACCGACCCGAGCCGCAACTTCTACACCACCAGCTCGTGCGGCGTGTGCGGTAAGGCGAGCATCGACGCCGTACGCACCCGGTCGCTCTTCCCGGTCGACACCGACCCGGCCCGGGTCGGCGCGGCCACCCTCACCGGGCTCCCCGACGCGCTGCGCAAGGCGCAGCGTACGTTCGAGACCACGGGCGGCCTGCACGCCGCCGGACTGTTCACTGTGGACGGTCGGCTGGTCTCCGTACGCGAGGACGTCGGCCGGCACAACGCGGTCGACAAGGTGATCGGCGCCGCCTTCCGGGACCGACGCCTGCCGCTGTCGGGTCACCTGCTCCTCGTCTCCGGGCGGGCCAGCTTCGAGCTGACCCAGAAGGCATGGATGGCCGGGATCCCCTTGCTCGCCGCGGTGTCCGCACCCAGCACGCTCGCGGTCGAGCTGGCCGCCGAGGCCGGGTTGACGCTGGTGGGCTTCCTCCGGGGTACGACCATGAACGTCTACACCCACCCCGAGCGCATCGGCTGACGGCTGCCCGCTGTCGCACCGCCCGAGCCGCGGAACCGCTCAGGTGCGTACCGGTCGACGGCGCGTCGAGCGGCGCCGTGCCGGCGGAGGCGGCTGGTCCAGGGCGGCGGTCCACTCGGCCGGCGATATCCCGCCGGCGAGCGCGTCGCGTAGGAGCTGCGCCATCCGGTACGTGGGGTCCTGCCGGAGCGCCCGGTCCAGCGCGATGGTCGCGATGGCTCCCTCGCCGGCCCGCCAGGCCGCGAAGGCGAGCAGGGTGGCCGGAGCCACGCTCAGGTCCGGGTCGGCCCGGCGCGTGACCTCGGTCCACAGCCCGACGTGCACGGTGAGGTCGCCGCCGACGCGCTCCCACGCGTGGTCCCGTACGGGCAGGTAGACGAGGGCCACGCTCAGCCAGGCGAGCTCGTCGTCGGTGAGCCGCGCGCCGGCCCGCTGTGCCGAGACCGCCCGGTCGACCGCGGCCACGCCGGCCGCCCGTACGGGCCGACCCGGGTCGTCGGGAGCGGACCCGACCAGCTCGGTCAGCCGGCGGTCGGCCCGCTCGGTGGCCTCCACCATGGCCTGCCGCGCCGTGCCTTCCACGGGTGCGAAGCGGCGCTCGAGTGCCGTCCGGGACGGCAGCGCGACGCAGCCCTCCAGTACCGCTGCAGCGGCGGCCGGGCTGGTCGAGGCGTCGTACCGGCGGCCCTCCGCGGGACAGCACGCGGGCTCGGTGCACACATACGACCAGTACCGTACGCCATGAACCTCTGACCAGCAGCGGGAGCCCGGACAGGGGCTCTGACCTGGCGTTATCTGTCACGTTGGATCACAGAGAATCACGCCATCGCACAGTCTTTTCTGTACCCGACTTGTACCCGCCGATCTTGGGGCTACTCCGCGGCCTCGATGCCCGCCTCCCGGCAGATCTGCCGTACCCGCTCGCGGGTGTAGCCGGTCGTCTTCACGATCTCGCTCTGCCGCATGCCGGCCCGGGCGGCGGCGACGATCGCGGCGGCCAGCCGCGGCCGTACCGCGTCGAGCGCGGCCTTGGCGCGCTGGTACTCGCGGGCGGTCTTCTCCAGCTGGTCCACGCGGCCAGTGTTTCACAACCGGGATGGCCAAGCAAGATGGCCAAACGACTTGACGTAGGCCAAACAGCTATGCCAAACTACTTGGCATAGACAAGGCGGGCCCCGGCGGTGCCGCAAGCACCAGCCCGGAGCCCTCGACCAGGAAGAGAGTCCTGACCGTGACAACCATCATCGCAACCGCCCACGTACCCACCACCAACCGTCTCAACATGGCGGACACCGTGACGCTCCCCCCGCTCGCCGACCAGCCCTGCCCGGACTGGTGCACCCACCACTACACCGACGAGGACGACGGCGCGGCGATGCACACCAGCGAGTCGGTCATCACGCGGACCATCGTCTGCCGGGAGACCCACGACATCGGCGTCGAGCTGTACCGGCTGGACCTGCCCGCCGAGCCGGACGAGGACGAGGTCGGCGCCGACGGCAAGCCGTCCATCCACATCGAGGGCGCCGGCCAGGCCGACATGACCCCGGCCCAGGCGTTACAGCTGGCTGCCGTGCTGATCGAGCACGCCCACCGGGCGCTGGGCGACGACGCGCAGCCGTTCCACACCGAGGACGGCGCGACCGCGCTCGGCTTCGAGTACGGCCGCCGCTACGAGCGGACCGTGCTCCAGCTCGACCAGCCCGCCACCGGCTGACCGGCGGGCCACGCGTCGCCCCTGACCTACCCGGGCCGGGGGCGGCGAGCGGCCAACCGGCCGGCACATTGGACGGCCCCCGGACAGCGATTGCACCGCCAGCCGGGGGCCTTGATCAGGAAGCGAGTCCTGACCCGTGAACAACCTACCCAGCCAGGACGGAGCAACCCCCCGCGCCCCGGCACGCCCCGACGAGCGCGCCTGGACCCTCGCGGACGCCGTCGAGCGGATGGCCCTGCGGTACGGGCAGACCGAGCGGGACGCCGCGCACGCGTTCAGCCGGCACCTCATCTACCGCCGCCCGGAAGACCTCACCGAGCAGCAGCGCCACGACCGGGCCGCGCGCCGGCAGTACCGGGCGATGGTCCGGCTCATCCGGGCCCTACGCGACAGGGACGGCACGCTCGGCCACCTGCTCATCAGCCACGCACGGGAGGCAGCACGATGACCAACACGAAGGTGCCCGGCCGGCTACTCGCCTGGACCGCGTTGCTCGTCGCCCTGGCCGCCTCTGTCGCGGCCAACGTCGCGTTCGCCCGCCCGGCGTGGGGGCCGCGGCTGTCGTCCGGCGTCGCCCCGGTGCTCGTCGTCCTGGCCGCCGGCCTGCTCGAGCGGGTGCCGCTCGCGGGTGTCCGGTGGTGGCGCCGCTCGCTGGCGTACGGCGGCCTCGGCGTGGTCGTGGTGGCCGCGTTCGTCACGTCGTTCGAGCACCAGTACCGGCTGCTGATCGCGTACGGGAACGGGCAGGTTGCGGCGCTGCTGCTGCCGATCGCGGTCGACGGGCTGATCGTGCTCGCGAGCGTGTGCCTGACCGTCATCGCCGAGCGGCGCCGGGAGCTGTCCACCGTGGACAACTCCCCCATGCCGGCCGGCGTCGAGGCGCCCCCGGCGCCGGTCGAGCAGCCTGCGGAAGTTTCGCAGGTCAGCGACCAGACGGTGTCCGCGCCGCGACGGACACCCGCCAGGCGGTACACACCGTCCGTGCGGGACAAGGTGGCCGCCTACGTGACCAAGAACCCCGACGCGGAACCGGCCGTCATCGCCCGGAAGGTGCGTGTCACCGAGCGGACCGTACGCCGGCACCTCGCCGACCTCGCTGCGGCGGCGGACGTGGACGGCGCGCGGGTCAACGGCGCCGAGGTACCCGCCCTGGTCGAGGTGTCAGCGTGACCGACGAGTACGACGCGGAGACGGTGGAGGTGTCCCCGGCTGTGGCCGGGGCACCCGTCGACCCGCCCGACGAGCACCGCACCCTGTACGCCAACGTCGTACAGCGCCGCGACGAGCCGCTACGCCCGATCGTGCCCGCCGAGTGGCGCAACCGGGACCAGCGGCGGCAGGTGCTGCGGTGGATGGCCTGGTACGGCTCGTACCTGGCCCGCTTCCACGCGGTACGCACCCCGAAGTACGCGGGCAAGACCGCGTTGTGGGCGCCCGTCGGCGTGGCCCGGCTGCTCGGCCGGCAGCTGCGCTGGTGGTGGCACCCGGAGCTGTCGTCGATGCTCCAGCACGCCGCCCGGACCAACGACATCGACCGCGGCGTCCTGGTGCACCAGAAGGTGTCAGCGGCCCGGGCGAACCGGGGTTACGTGCTGCTCGCCGAGCTGGTCGCCGTGGTCGCGGCCGGGGCGCTGCTGGCCACGGTCGCGCCGTGGTGGGCCAGCGTGCTGCTCGCGCTGGTGGTGGCGCCGGCCCTGGCCCGGCTGGGCCGCCCGGCTGATAAGCCGATCACGGACCGGGTGTCGACCGGGCCGCAGTTCACGAAGCTGACCGGCGAGATGGTGCGTACCGCGCTGGTCGCGCTCGGGATCACCCGCATCAAAGAGCCGGGCGACCTGTCGTTTCCGCCGCCCGGCATCCACCGTGACGGGCCGGGCTGGCTGGCCCGCGTCAACCTGCCCGCCGGGGTCGAGGTGACCGAGGTGCTGGAGCGGCGGGGCCGGCTCTCCTCCGCGCTGCGGCTGCCCGTCGACCAGGTGTGGCCGACCGCCGGGCCGGAGCACGCCGGGCAGCTCGATCTGTGGGTCGGGTACCTGCCGTCGAGCAAGATGGGGCAGCCGCGCTGGTCCCTCGCATCGCCGACCGCGCGGACCAGCGTGTTCGACCTGCACGAGTTCGGCACCGACCAGCGGCAACGGCCGGTGAAGACGGCGCTGTTCGCGCAGAACTTCCTGGTGGGAGGCCGGCCCGGGTCGGGTAAGTCGTTCGGTGCCCGCACCCTCGCGACGATCGCGGCGCTCGATCCGACGTGCGAACTGAAGATCATCGAGTACAAGGGCACCGGGGACTTCCTCGACTTCGAGCCGCTGTGCTCCACGTACGCGTGTGGGCTGTCTGACCAGGACTTCGCCACCGGCGCCTCCGTCCTGACGTGGGGCCTGGCCGAGGCGCAGGGGCGCGGCGAGCGGATCCGCAAGGCGTACGAGCGAGGCGAGGCACCGGAGCGGAAGGTGACGCCGGAACTGGCCGCCCGACCCGGGTCCGGGCTGCACCCCGTGTTCATCCTGATCGACGAGGCGCACGAGCTGTTCGGCGACGACGAGCACGGCACCGCCGCGAAGTCGGCGGCTATCCGCCTGGCCAAGCGCGGCCGGGCACTGGGTATCACCCTCGTGATCTGTACGCAGATCCCCGACAAGGACTCCCTACCGACCGCGCTGACCCGCTGCATCGGCATCCGGTGGTGCATGGCCGTGCCGGACCAGGTCGCCAACGACCAGATCTTGGGCACCGGGGCGTACAAGCGGGGCCTGACCGGCACCGCGTACCGGCCGAACCTCGACGCCGGGTGGGGCATCATGCTCGGCCTGGCCGAGCCGACCGCGGTCCGGTCGCAGTACCCCGACCCGGCGACCGCCCAGGCGATTATGGCGCGGGCGACCGCCCTACGCGGCGGCGCCCCGGTCGGTAGCGACGTGGACGTGGTGCCCGGCCGGGACGTGCTCGACGACGTGCTGCACGTGTTCGCGCACCTGGGCCGCCCCGGTGTGACCTGGCAGCAGCTGGCCGAGCTGCTCGCCACCGAACACCCGCGAGCGTACGGCGGCCACAGCCAGGAGTCGCTGTCGGCGCTGGTGCGGGCGGCCGGGGTGCCCAGCGCCGACGTGAAGTCCGACGGCAAGGGCATCAAGGGCTGCAAGCGCGCGGATGTCGAGACGGCCATCGGTAGGCGGGAGATCACCGATGGCCTGTAGAGGTCGCGGTCGCGGCCCGAGACCCTCGCGCACCACCCCCAGGCCCTGTTTTCAGGGGGCCGGGGGTGGTACCGCGACCCGCGACCGGGCCACGTTCCTGCACGTCAACCAGGGTCGCGGCCTCAGTCGCGGTACCGCGACCGGCACCGGTGCCGCGACCCCGAATCGGAGGCTGTCATGGGGTACCTGATCGCGGCCGGCGGCGCCATGCTCTGGACGGCGGTGTACGTCGGCTCGTGTTGGCTGTGGCCGTTCACCCACTGCGCCCGCTGCTCGGGCGGGAAGATCTCCCGCGACGACGGCCGGGTGTTCCGCCTGTGTCGGCGCTGTTCCGGTTCCGGACGCCGGCTGCGGGTAGGGCGCCGGGTGTGGAACTGGGTCGCCGACCGTCGCCGGGCCGCGCCATGACCACTTGGTGGCAGCCGTCGGGCCGCCGCTGGCGTCGACCGCCGCAGACGTGCCCTGACTGGTGCGGCGGCGGGCACCTGTGCAGCGCGAGGCTCGGCTACCCGGCCGGCGAGCACCGGAGCGAGCCGATCACCGTACGGACCGCGTACGGGGTGCTCGTCATCACCCGGGTTCTGTCGATCGGCGGCCGGGGCCGGCTGGAGCTCCGGGCTGCAGGTCGACCTCGACGCGGACGAGCAGCTCGCCGAGGCCCAGGCGGTACGCGTGGCCGAGGAGGTCGACCAGGCGGTACGGGTGGCGCGCGCGACCGCGGCCGGGTGGGTGGACGCGCCCGAGCTGGACCTACTCGGGCTGCCAGGCCGCGACCGGTGACACCGGACCCCCGGCGTCGTCACGCTTAATGCACTAGCTACACTAAGAACATGACGGACACTAGGCCGAGCCCGATCGAGGTTTGGCTCACCAAGGGCAACATCCAAATCACCTGCCGCATGGTCCACGAGGACGAGACCACCCAAGAGGTCGATGTCGACTCGTTGTCAATGCGCGGCGCCCAGCGCGAAATCACCGGCTACTTCATCGGCCAGGGGTACAAGCCGGTCGGACGCTGGGAGTACGAGGACGAGGACGGCGACGAGTCGGTGCGCCGATTCGCAATCAAGTAGGGGGCGTTCGGCAGCAGCTATCCGGTGGTCAGCTCCACGCTGGAGCCGTACCAGTCCGACCCCTGCCCGGACGCCGTGCAGGTGAAGTGCCCGCGTATCAGCGCGCTGAACCCGTTCTCGGCGTCCACGTCACCCGCCACCCGGTAGAGGGTGTCGTCCTGCCGTGCCGTCTCGTGCGAAAACCGGGCGGTTGCCGGGGCCTTCAGCTGCTGCTTGACCGCCTCTTCACACGCCCGGATCGCCAGCGTCGACGCGTCAGGCCCCGGCTTCGGGAGGTGCAGCTGCCCGGTCACGGCGAGGGTGGCCGCGACGGACAGGGCAGCGGTGGCGAGGATGCTCACCGGCCACCACACCGCGACCCAGAGCCGTCGCCGAGGCGGCGGTGCAGGTGGCGCGACCGGTACCGCCGGCCCGTCCGGGTAGGCGGGGTGCGGGTATGTCGCGGCCGGGGGCTCGTCGGTCATGCCGGCCAGTGTGGCCTTGCGTGTCGACCAGGTCACCGGACGATCAGCCAGACGTGCTCACCCTGCCGGAGCCGTTGGGACCTCCGCGGAGGTCGGCGAACAGCTGGATCCGGCCGCTGCGTACACCCCGCATGACCAGCTGGGCGAGGTCATCGTCGGTACCGCCGGTGAAGTGCATCGTCACCTCGACCGGACCGCCGCCCCCCGACCGGCCCATCGTGCCGCCGGCCATCTGCTCGGACTGGCCGTGCAGGTACACCTGCGACCCGGACGGCAGACGCACCAGCTCGCGGCCCTGCTCCCCCACCCACGTCAGCCCCGACGCGATGCCACCGGAGGCGCGGCCGCCGATACGGCCGGTCGGGATGTCGGAGTACGAGCCGGTGCGCGGCGGGGTACCGCGCTCCACATACGTCGTGGTGTACAGCAGGTCGATGTTGTACTTCCCGGCCAGCGCCTCCAGCTCGCTCTTGGACAGGTGAGCTTTCACACCCATCTCGATGATCTGCTGAATGGCCGCCTGGTACGCGGCGTTCGCCTGGTCAATGGCCGCCTGGCTCGCGTTGGCGCCGCCAGCCTGGTCGATGAACGCCTGCCGCGACCGCTCCGCGTCCTGAATCAGGCCCCGGACAACATCCTGGTTGTGCAGCCCGGCGAGGCTGTTGTCTCCCAGTGAACTGCTGTGCTGGTCGAGGGCGTCCTTCATGCCGAGGAGGTCTTCCTTGAAACGGGCGTTGGCCTCGTCCAGGCCCATCAGCTTGCCGAACGCCTCGTCAAACGCCTGCGACATCTTGCGTACCGCGTCGGCGACGAACGATGCGTTGTTGCCGACGTCTTCGTGCAGCGACTTGCCCAGCGTCACGCTGTTGTCCCTGGCCTTGGCCAGGTCTATCGCGAACCCGGTGAAGTCACCACCGGCGAGCTTGGCCACCTCGGTGACCGCCTGCCAGTCCTGGGCCAGCGTCGTCAGCGACCAGGACAACATCGCCACCGACGCCTCGATGAGGATGAACGAGTCGTGCAGCGCCGACGCGCCGCCGGTGGCACCCTGGCTGAGCTGATCGAACGACTGGCTGGCCGTATTGCCAAACTGCTTGAGATCCGGCTCCATCTGCGCCAGCACCCGCGTACCGGCCTCGATCGCATGCTCAAACCCGGGCATCGCGTTCTCGACCAGCCCCGTCATGCCGGCGAAGAACTTCTCCGCGTCCGGCCCGATCCGGGAAAACATGGTCTGAAGCCCCGGCCCGATGCGCTTCACCGCGCGTCGAGCACGCCGATACCGGCCAGCAGCGCCGGCTGGAACGGACCGGTGGACTTGGACAGCATCGCCTGGAAGTCGGCACCGAGACCCTGTACCGCGCCCTGCACGGCCGGACTGTGGATCTGCCCCGCGATACCCAGCCCGATACCGGCCGTGCCGATACCGGCCAGCAGGGCACCGGTCAGCGCCGCGCCGATGAACGGAGCCCCGACGGCGATCGCCCCCGCGACGCCGGCGGCGATCGCGGCCTGGGCCTGCGGAGGCAGCGACGAAACCGCACCCCAGAACGACTTGGAGAACTGCGGGCCAACCTGGGACAGCGTGTCGGCGATACCCTTCTCGGCCGCCTGTGCGCCAGTTTCGAGGGCCTGCGTGATGTCCTTACGCATCTTGCCGAGGCTGTCCTGGGCGCCCTTGTTGTTCGTCAGCCGGTGAAAGATATCGATGTTGCCGGTGCGGTTGAACTCCTCCCCCAACCGGCGGGCCTCGGCGCGCAGGTGGGCGAGGCGCTCGTCCAGGAACTTGGTCATGTCGCCGTCCTGGCGCAGGCCACGCCCGAACCGGCTCGCGCCTTCGCCCGTGCGGTTGAAGTCGGCCATCAGCCCGAGGAGGGCCTTGTCGGCTTTGCTGCTGGACGACTCGATGCCTTCGGCGTCTTTCTTCGCCTCGACCATGGCAGGGTGGGACCGGTTGTCACCCCGGACGATGATCGTTATCTCATTGGGCATAGTCTTCCGGTCCTCCCCCCAACGCCTCGATCTTCAACAACTGGATCAGCAGTGCATCCTCGGCGAGCAGCTGCGACAACGTGTAGCCGGGGAAGCGGCGCATCAGCCCCAGGTACAGCTCTGCCTGCATCAGCTCGATGGGCTTGGTAACAACTCCATCGGCAGAGACACCTCCAGGGACTGCTGCCCATCGCTGGAGGTCGGCTCCAAAGGGCGCGGCACCGCGGCGGACGCGTCGGCCAGGGCACCGGCGATGGCGGTCACGAACGGGATGTCCTGCCGGTTCAGGGCTTCACCGGTCAGCGGCACCGGCATGATCGGGCAGTCTTCCAGGTCGCGTCGGCGCTCCTCCAGGTTCCACGACACGAGCGCATCGGCGAGCAGGGCGAGCAGCTCGTCGAGCTTGCCGCCGCGCAGATCCTTGACCGGCAGCTCGGACAGCTCGGTGACCCGGAACACGGCGGCGATGGACAGCCGCTGGGCCCGCACCTCCAGGCCCTCCATCTCCGGGTCGGCGAAGACGAGATTGAGGATGGGGCGTTCGTAGCCCACGTCAGGCTCCTGTCAGGTCGTGGAGGGCGGAGTCTCGGGCGGCCTCGATCGCGGCGGTTTCCATGACGACCTGGGCGGCGCGAGCTGCACCCGGTCGGTGGCCAGCAGCGCCTGGCGGTCGAGCGACTGGCGCAGCAACGGGTCCTGCTCGGATTGCATGGCGTCGCGTAGGGCGATCGCCTCGTCGAGTACGGCGGTATACCGGGCGCCGAGGGCGGCCATCTCCCCCTCGGCCCGGGCGGCGGCCCCGGCGGCACGCTGCTCGACGGTGACCATCAGTACGCCACCTCATCGGCCAGACCGGCGAACACGATCCCCTGCCCGACGTAGGTCTGCCCGGCGCCATCGTGTCGCGCCACTGCGTGGCCGGGCGGTGCGTACGCCAGGCGTACGCGGCCGAGAACTGCTCGCCGGTGCGGCGCAGTGCGCTGATCGTCACCGCGGCGGCCGGCCGCGCCTGTCGGGGATGCTGCGGGTGGCGCACGCGTCGAGCAGGTCGCGTGCGGTCACACCGCCGGTGACGCCGCGGCGCGGCCATGATGCGGCCGGGTCGTGCAGCGTCATCCGCGCCTTCGGGCCGACGGCCCGGTGTGCGCACGCCTGCATGACGATCGACGCCGCCGAGCTGGCCTCACCGTTGACCACCGCCGTGACCGGCTGCGCCCGTCGCGCTGGTAGTTGTGGATCACCGCGACGATCCGCAGCGCCTCGTCGACATCGCCACCGTGCGAGTCGATGACGAGGGTCACCGCCCGGCGGCCGGCCGCGGCGAGCTTGTCGAGCAGCGCCTGTGCGGTGAACCCGGGACGGCCGACCTCACCGCACAGGGCGATGATGTTCGGGTCGGCGGGCGGCAGGGCCGGCCTGTACCCGGCGCGCCTGTCGTCGGGGACCGGGGTGCCTGGTGCGCGGGACAGGTACTCGCCGATCATGTTGGTGCTGCTCACTGGTACCCCCGGAGTTGTAGTCGAGCACGAAGCAGGCGATGCCGGCCATGCTGGTGGTGACCACACCGAAGATGGCGGTGATCAGGTTCTGGCCGGTGACCGTGAACAGTCTCGGTCTCCACCGCGATCGGTGTGTACGCCTTGGCGACCAGCAGCCCGAGGACAGCCTTGCGGGCCCACACCCCGAGCAGCTCAAGCGTGCCCATAGTCAGATCCCTCTCTGTGCTTGCTCCGGCGTCCACCGGCCGACGAGCCGTACCCGGCGTCGAGCAGCCGCAGCCGGACCGTGCCGTACCCGGCGTAGTAGCGGGCGGCGAGCTTGCGGATGTCGGCGCCGGCTCGGTAGTCGCGGGCCAGGCGGGAAGTCGAGCGACGGGCCTGGTGCCATCACTCGCCTCCGATCGATTTCGTTCATCGTAGCAGCCAAGGAAGGAAAATCTTCCGCCGCAACGCGGTCCGACCGCAGGATTTCCTGAGCAATCGCAGCCGCGGCCGGCTCACCGCAGCGCCGCATCGTGACCCCGACCAGGACGTACTCAACGTCCGAGCCCGGACCGCCCGTCAACAGCAGGATCTCCTGTCACCCTCATGCCGCTCGTAGCAGCGTCCCCCGCTGCGGTCGGTCCACAGCAGCCCGCCGCGTACCGTCTCGGCGCCCATCTCCTCCAACATCGCCTGCCACGCCGTATCGCCGATGTCAGCCACGTGTACCCCCTCAGTGATCGCGGCGACCTCCCGCGCCAACAGCCCGGCACCAGTGCCCACTGCTCGGCGTCAACGGCAACGCGTCCAGCACCCGGCGGAACACGCCGACCATGTCCCGCCCCTGCGCCTCGGCCAGGCGGACCTGCCGCTCCTCCACACGGCCGTGATGGCGGCCCGGCACACGTCGACGAGCGCTACGCTCCCGCAGGTACAGCTCGACCAGCACCGGCGGCACCGCCGCATGGTCGTATCGGTGCCGGCGAACTCGCCGGAGCCCTTGTCGACCTCCTCGGTCTTCCCCCACGACAGCGCCTCGGTCGAGCGCCTGACCTGCCCGCGAGCCACGCGACGCGCCCGGCAGTGCGGTGCACCTCCTCCAGCAGCGCCTCGTGCGGTCGATCTCCCGAGGCAGCCCGTACATCGCGACCGCCCGGCGAGCGGCCTCCTCCAGCTGCCGGCGTTCGGCGGCCCGGCGGACTTGCGGTGCCCGGCCGTCGTGCACCGCGCAGACCACCGCGCCGCGCACCGGGTACGCCTGGCACGCGTGCTTCGTGCGGGCGGTGCACCGCGGCCGGGTCGACGGCGATGGATCGGGCGGGCGACGGTACTGATGAGTCAGCCGGCATCGGCGAGTCCTCTCGGGGTGGCGGGAATCCGGGCGCCAGTGGCGCGGCGGTACGGGTCGCGGCGCGGCGGGCTGGCATCAGAGCTCCCGACGTTCAAGTTCCCGGTCGGCCCGAGCCAACTGGCGCGGTGCCCGGCACTCGCCCGGCGGCGCCGAGCTTGGGCGGCGATGGCGCGAGGCGAGCCGTCCAGGCGTCGGGTCGGTCACGTCAGCGTTCCCGGTCGTACAGGTCGCCGGCCCGGTCAAGGGCAGCGTACGCGCCGGGGCTCGCGTCGTGGTCGTCCAGGTCCTGCCGCACGTCGGCGACGCTCCACGCGGTGCGGTCGCGGTCGGGGCAGCAGTGGCAGCCTGCGGTGAGGTCGCGGGCGAGGTCGCCGATCGGGTCGTCGCGGCTGGCCTGCGCGAGGAGCCACGCACCGAAAGATCCCTGTCTCTGGCCGTCCTCTTGGCGGAGGGCGGTACGGATGGCCTCGGCCAGGCTGTAGGAGCAGCTGCGGTCCGCGCGGTCGGGGTGCCGCCAGGAGGAGGCGCCGATGCGGGTCCAGCCGTGGGCGAGCAGGTAGGTGCGCCGGTCGCTTTGGTCATGGCGCGCACACGGTCATCGATGGGTGTCATGGCTGCACCGGGTATCTACAGTCGTCGCAGCGGTGTCCGTCGGCCCGTCGAGGTTCGTCCACGGGCACTCGTGGCCGCCGCATTCGACTTTACGGAGGGTGACATTGTCGCCCGTTATCTCGCTGTCTGGCTCGTGCGGTGAGCGGCGCTCTCTGCGCGGACTGCGCGGACTGCGTGGACTGTCTTCTCTCCGTGTCGTTTTCTTCTCTCTCCCTGTTTCAGTACAAAGCGTTCTCGACTGATTTTCCTCTCTGGTAGAAATAGTCCTCGCAGTCCTCGCAGTCCTCTCACTTGTAGCTGATTCTATCCGCCATAGCCTCTTATCGTCTCTATCCGTCCCCCATCTACGGTCGGTCTAGTTTCCGTCCCATCTGCCCTCACCGTTACGTACGCACATGCCCAGCGCTCTAGCTATCCTCGCAGTGCCCTCGCCTCGCCTATCGGCCTTATCCGCCAGCTCAGCGGGCAGCTCGTCTAGCGGTATGTGGCCTGCGCTGTTGAGGTTGCCGTTGTCGTCGGCGGCCAGTAGCTCTTTGTCGTCCACGTCTGGTCGCTGCGGGCCTGGTGTATGGCGGCGAGGTAGTAGCCCATTCGTCGTCGTCAGCGCCTTCCTGCTGCCTGCCGTCTTGGCGTGATCGTAGGTGCCGGATACGCCGTCATGGTGAGGATCTCGTCAACAGCTTCGATCCATCTGGCGTAGGAGTCGCTACCGCGTGGCCTGTGGCCTCCCAGCGATCACCCATGCGCGGATGAGGTCAGCAGCGCGCCGAGCAGTTCACCGCGCAGAGCGTTACCCCAGCGCGTAGTCGCTGTTGGCGAAACCGGTGCGTAGGTGTGGATCTGTACGCCGTGTCGATGGTGATCCAGAGGTTCGCGGATGAGTCGCCACCGAGTTGTCGTTGTTGCCGGTGTTGACCCAGAGCCGGTCATTGGCGGCTTTGAGCATCTTCGTTGCCGCCCAGCTTGCGTCTTCCCAGACGTTCGATGTGAGCAGCCCAGCCAGGACAGAGTATCTCAGCACCCCGGATACGTTGTCGAACTCCACGATCGGACCGTTGTCTCGGACAGGATCGTGGAGATTGCCTTACTAGCCCTTCGTCGCTCTCTGCATCTCCACTCGGAACACGCCCCCGTGCAGGATCCTAGCGACCTGAGCCAGTAGTGACTTGCCGTACCCTCGCATGTAGCGCCGATCTCGCACAGCTTGTATGTCAGCGCACGAGGTGCGTAGCAGCGCGTGAGCAGCAGCCCGTAGTAGTTGTCCTGTCGTGTCGCCGTCCAGCGGTATCCATCGTCATGTTGTCTAGTAGTCCGTCATCGTGTCCAGCTGCTATCTCGTGCGCCGTCTCGTACCCGTTCTCTACCAGCCTCGTTCCCGTAGGTGCAGCAGGCCGTGTTCCGTCGTAGCCTCTTGCTTCTATGAGGTGCCGTCTGAGCGGTACACGTGGTGTCGATGTCTCCTCGTAGCCATCGCAGTTGATCGCCATGTCTGTAGCTGCTGCCACCATCTTAGCTGCGCCACCTCGTACAGAGCTCGCCTATCGATGAGAGGAGGTACCATCTCGTCTGTTCTTGACTAGCTTGTTGATGTGGTGCGTGTGTTAGATGCTATCATCGATGCCGTCCGCGTGATTGTCGTACCTCAGCGTGTCGTCCTGTTGTCGTCGTTGTCTGTGAGCTATATGTAGTCGTCTTCTCCTTCCAGCTCGTGTCGTGATGTCTTCACCTCTATGTACATGCCTCTAGCAGCCTTACCTATTGCTATACGCAGCCATTCCGTTCTATAGCTTATTGTCGCGTCGACCTTCAGCCGGTTCTTGGCGGTCTCGCTAAGAACGCCAATGCGCAGCATCGACAGTTCGTAGCACGTCACGCTGCATAGCCCATCCTCCCTGGCAGGGCTGTCTGCCACGTGTATGGCTGTGCGCATTCGCCGCACGACAGCACCGATCGGCAGGCTGCGGCACACCCGGTGGCGTCGATTGGGGTGGCGGCATGGCCTGCTTGGGAAGGTCCGCAATCAGGACTTTGGGCAGCTCCGCAATCAGGGCGGCGAGCGCGTCGTCTGATTCAGACACGGTGGCCGCCGATCGGGGTGCCCGGCCAGTGGTCGCTGGTGGTCGCGTCGAGCAGCTGGCCCAGCTCGCACCTGTGGCCGTACGGGGTGCGGGTGAGGTGTGGGCGGGCCTGGCATAGCCAGAGGTCGGCTTGCCGCGCGCAGCCGCACGGCGGCTGTACAGCTGTTGGCGCAGGCTCGGCGGTGAGGTTGGCGGTCACGTGGCGCATCCCAGGTCCGGGTCGGGCGTGGGCGGCGGGTCGGCCCGGCCGAGCTGCGTACCCGACCTCGACACCGTCGGCGAAGTCCAGGCCGTCCAGCTCCCGGCGGCGGCGTTCGTACTCTGCGCGGTCGGCCCAGCCGGCGGCGAACCCGGCCGCGTACTCCGGGCTGCGGACCGCCATCCACACCCTGTGGACACGATGTAGCCTGACGGCAGGTGAAGTGCGGGTGGCGGGGCGTTCTGTGGCGGGGCGCCCTCGCTCGTCTCCCGGGTCCATCAGGTGGCCCGCGCGCCTGCCTGCTCGTCGAGCCACTTCTCCACGTCGGACCAGCGGTAACGGCGGTATCTGCCGACCCTCGACCACCGGGGCCCAGTACCGCGGTACGCCCACATGCGGACCGTTCCGGGCGGTACGCCGAGAAACTCGGCGACCTCCGGTTCCGCAGCGAGTGCGCGAGTGTCGCGCATGGATTTGCTCCTCACGCTCATGATCGTGTGCTACACCCGCACACTAGCGTGATGCACTGTGCTGTGTCCAGCGCTAGTGTTACTGTGCGCGTGTGACACAGCCACCAGAGCCAGCGGGGCCGCACCGTGAGATCGCCGGCCGAGTCAAACAGCTACGCCAGGGCCGCGGTTGGTCCGCACAACGGCTCGGCGAGGAGATGACCCGCGCTGGTGTGACCTGGGACCGATCGATCGTCGCCAACTTCGAGACCGGCCGGCGGCCATACGTCACCGCCGAGGAGTTGTTCGCGCTGGCGGCCGTCTTGGACGTGGCGCCGGTCGACCTGGTCGTACCCAAGGGGCTGACCAGCGAGCCGTACCAGGTCACACCAGCCATATCCGCCCCCGCGGACACAGTCCGGGAGTGGATCAGGGGCGAAGGAGTGCTGGTCAAGCCGGAGCTCGGACAGGTCGGCAACGCCGCGGTGTCGGTGTCGACTGCGGCCGCGCAGATCCTGCGGTACGTCGAGTCGATGCCCGACGAGCGCGGCAAGGTGGTCATGCGCCGGCTGCTGGAGGCTGAGCAGCGCGAGTGGCAGCGCGACGAGATCCGCGAGGGGCGGCTCGGACCGGGGGGCGAGGATGCCAGTCGATGACCTCTGGTACCTGAGCAAGCGGGTCAAGGGTCCTGACGGGAAGCTGCTGCCGCCGGAGCCGACGAAGCGGCACGGGCGGGGCAAGCGGTTCCGGGCCCGGTGGGTCGACGACGACGGCCGACTCAAGACGGCCCTGTTCAAGCTCAAGGCCGACGCCGAGCGGCACGAGGCGAACCAGCGGGCCGACGTCCACCGCGGCACGTACGTCGACGCCCGGCGCGGGAAGGTGACCGTACGGGAGTACGCCGAGCGCCACCGGGCCGAGCAGCTCCTACGCGAGAGCACGGCGGTACGGATGGAGGGCTCGTTCCGGCTGCACGTCTACCCGCTGCTCGGCGACCTCCAGATGGGCGCGGTACGCCAGTCGCACATCCGCAACTGGGTCAAGGACCGGTCTGCCGTGCTGGCGCCGACGACGCTGCGGCTGATCTTCACGAACCTGAACACGTTGTTCCTCGCCGCGGTGCTCGACAAGGCGCGGGGGGATAACCCGTGCGCCGGCGTACGCCTGCCGGAGATCGAGCACGAGGAGATGGTGATCCCGACCCCGGATCAGGTCCACGCGGTCGCCGACGCGCTGCCCCTGCGGTACCGGGCGCTGCCGTACCTGGTGGCCGGTACCGGCCTGCGGCCCGGCGAGGCGCTGGGCCTGGAGCTGGAGCACGCCGCGTTCCTGCCCCGGGAGATCCGGGTGGCACAGCAGCTCATCACGATCGCCGGGCGGGCGCCGTTCCTGACCCGGGTGAAGACGAAGACGTCGAAGCGTACGGCGGAGATGCCGGCGATTGTCAGCGTGGCGTTGGCCGAGCACATCCGGCTCTTCCCGCCTCAGGCGGTCGAGGTCGACGACGACACCGACCCGCGCAAACCAGTGCGGCGTATGGCGACGCTGCTGTTCCCGAACGAGGACGGCCGACCGGTGCACCGGTCGAACTGGTCGCGGATCTTCGGTCCGGCGGTGCGGTCGATCGGGCTACCGAAGGGGACCGGGCTGCACGCGCTGCGGCACTACTTCGCGAGCCTGCTCATCGAGAACGGCGCGAGCGTGAAGACGGTACAGATGGCGCTCGGCCACGCCACGCCGACGATCACGCTCAACACGTACGTGCACCTGTGGCCGGACGTGGTGGACCGGACCCGGTCGCTGGTCGACGCCGCGCTCGGCACGGTGCCCGTGATCGGCGAGCAGAAGGCGGGCTGACCATGGCCGGCTCGACGCGAGTTGTACCCACCGTGTACCGGACGATCATGGAAGGCCCGTCGAGGCTGGTCAGGCGGCCGGACGGCTCGGGTGGTGCAGGTACGACCAGTACCGGCCTTCGGCCACCCGCAACGCGTCGAGCACGGCGACCCCGCGCGCCTCCAGGGCCGACCGCAGCGCGAGCACCACGGGCGTGACCCGGGGTCCGTCCCCGTACCCGAGGAGCACGGCGCGGGCGCATCGCTGGCGGGCGACGAGAGCGGCGTAGTAGCCGACGAAGTCGGTGAGCTCGGCGCGGGGCGGGAGATCACCCCGTACCTCGAAAATGATCTTTTTGTCTCTGAGGCCCAGCACCACCACGCTGTCGGCGGGGTGGAACCCGAGCAGGTAGGGCACGACGGCGACCAGGTCGGCGAGGCTGCGCAGCGGAGTCATGGCGCAGAGCGTCGCCCGGGAGTGCCGAAGATCGGTAGGGACCGGCGCCGGCCTGTGGATGACACGCCCGCCGTCCACAGGCCAGCGGCGGGCGCTCAGTACCGGAAGCGCAGCCCGTGCAGGTCCAGCCCGTCCCGCCAGTTCTGGGTACGCGGTGGCAGGTCGAGCGCGAGGGTGACCGAGGAGAGCACGGCGTACCCGGCGGCGTGCAGCGAGCGGATCGCCTCCACGTTGCGCGAGTCCGGCGAGATCGACAGTCGGGTCAGCTCGCGCCGGCGGGCCTCCTCGGCGACGTGCCGCAGAAGGGCCCGGCCGATCCCACGGCCGTGCAGCCGCTCGGCCACCACCACCGGCTCGACCTCGCCGCCGCGGCTCACCCCGAGCACGAGGCCGACCAGGCCGACCACGCCCTCCTCCGCGTGCTCGCCGACCCAGATCCCGGCCAGGTCAAGCCGGGTGAGGTACTCCTCGAAAGCGGCTCCGGGGTCGGTGCCGCCGCCGCGGGGGTCGTCGTAGAGGGCGCTACGGGTACGGGTGAGCTCGGCCCACAGCTCCCGGCAGGCGCGATGGTCCAGCGGGCGGTACGGGCGGATCCGCACCGGTTCGGCCTGCCCGGTCGGGGCAGATGTCCTGGTCACGGGCTCGGTCATACGGACACTCTTACTCTCGTTCGGCGCGCTGCGCAGCAGGTACGGTCCACTGCGTGGATCTGGCATACCTCCGGGCACACCCGCAGCACCTCCCGGCCTTCCTCCACCACCAGCGGATCCGGGAGACGCCGGTCCCCGGCGGCAGCATCTGCGCGGCGAGCCGGTTGACCCTCGACGACGGCAGCTCGGTCTTCGCCAAGACGTGGCCGTCGGGCGAGCCGCCGGAGGGGTTCTTCGCCGCCGAGGCACACGGGCTGCGGTGGCTGGCCGAGGCCGGGGCGCCGGTACCCGAGGTGATCGCGGAGCTGCCCGCCATGCTGGTACTGGAGTGGGTCGAGCCGGGGGAGCCGACGCCGGCCGGTGCGTACGCGCTCGGGCAGGCGCTGGCGCGGCTGCACCGCGCCGGAGCGCCGCGCTTCGGAGCGGAGTGGCCGGGATATATCGGTGCGCTGCCGCTTTCCAACACGCCGTCGGACGGGCCCTGGGCGCGCTGGTTCGCCGAGGCGCGACTGCGCCCGTACCTCCGGATATCCGCCGATCGCGGCGCGCTCTCCGCGGCCGACGTCGCCCAGGTCGACCGCCTTCTCTCAGACATCGAGGGGTACGCGGACGGAGCCACCGCCGAGCCGCCCGCCCGGATACACGGCGACCTCTGGCCGGGAAATGTGCTCTGGTCCTCAACCGGTACCGGATATCTCGTCGACCCCGCCGGGCACGGCGGGCACCGGGAGACCGACCTGGCCAACCTGGCCCTCTGGGGTGGTGTGCCCCACTTCGACCGGCTCCTGGACGGGTACCGGGAGGTCTGGCCGCTCTCCGCCGGCTGGCCCGCCCGGGTGCCGCTGCACCAGCTGCACCTGCTGCTCGTCCACACCGCGCTGTTCGGTGCGTCGTACCGCACAGCGGTAATGTCAGCCGTACGCGCTACCGTCGACCAATGACAACGCTGGGGCTCGCCGACCGTTACGGGCGGGTCGCCACGGATCTACGGGTGTCACTGACCGACCGGTGCAACCTGCGGTGCACCTACTGCATGCCGGCCGAGGGCCTCGCCTGGCTGCCCAAGCCCGAGCTGCTCACCGATGAGGAGACCAGCCGCCTGGTCGGCGTCGCCGTAGGGCACCTGGGCGTCACCGAGGTGCGCTTCACCGGCGGCGAACCGCTGCTGCGCCCGGGCCTCGTCGGGATCGTCGCGGCGGCCACGGCTCTGCGGCCCCGCCCGACCGTCTCGCTGACCACCAACGGCATCGGGCTCACCCGGCTGGCCAGGCCGCTGGCCGGGGCCGGTCTGGACCGCATCAACGTCTCGCTCGACACGCTCTCGGCGCAGCGGTTCGCCGACCTCACCCACCGCGACCGGCACGCCGAGGTGCTCGCCGGGCTCTCCGCCGCGGCCGCGGCCGGGCTCAGCCCGGTCAAGGTCAACGCCGTCCTGCTGGGCGGGGTCAACGACGACGAGGCCGCACCGCTGCTGCGCTTCGCGCTGGACCACGGGTACGAGCTGCGCTTCATCGAGCAGATGCCGCTGGATGCCGGGCACATCTGGTCCCGCGCCGAGATGGTCACCGCCGACGAGATCCTGACCGCACTGGAGGCCGAGTTCACGCTGCTGCCCGACCCGGCCGAGCGGGGCGGGGCGCCGGCCCAGACCTGGCTCGTCGCCGGGTACCCGGGCCCACCCAAGGTGGGGATCATCGCCAGCGTGACCCGGCCGTTCTGCGGTGCCTGCGACCGTACCCGCCTGACGGCCGACGGGCAGGTCCGGTCCTGCCTGTTCAGCCGCGAGGAGACCGACCTGCGCAAGCTGCTGCGCGACGGGGCGCCCGACGAGGAGCTGGCCGACCGTTGGCGGCTCGCCATGTACGGCAAGCCAGCCGGCCACGGCATCGACGACCCGACGTTTCTCCAGCCAGCCCGGCCGATGTCGGCGATCGGCGGCTGAGGTGGCGACGGTCCGCTACTTCGCCGCCGCGCGGGCCGCGACCGGGGTGCCGGTCGAGTCGGTCGGGGCCGGTACGGTGGCCGAGCTGGTCGCGCTGCTCGAAGAGCGGCACGGCGAGCGGCTCACCACGGTGCTGGGCGCCTGCTCGTTCCTGGTCGACGGGCTGTCCTGCCGGGAACCGTCGACCACACTGACCGAGGCGTCCACGGTGGACGTCCTCCCCCCGTTCGCCGGAGGCTGACATGCTGGTGGCGTTCTCGGTGACCCCGTTGGGCGTCGGCGAGTCCGTAGGTGAGCTGGTCGCCGAGGCGGTACGGGTGGTCCGCGAGTCGGGCCTGCCGAACCGTACGGACGCGATGTTCACCACGGTCGAAGGCGAGTGGGACGAGGTGATGGCCGTGGTGAAACGGGCCACCGACGCCGTGGCCGCCAAGGCGCCCCGGGTCAGCCTGGTACTCAAGGCCGACCTCCGCCCCGGGGTCACCGACGGGCTCACCAGCAAGATCGCCCACGTCGAGGAGTACCTCGCGGGGTGAGGAGCGCAGCGCCGTTCTTCGAGCGGTACGCGGCACGAGTTCACCGGCCGTACCCACCGCCGACGTCAGACCGTACGTCACAACGCAGCGTGGCGGCGCGCGCGTCGGTAGCGGAACGTGCCAGGATTCCTCGGTGCCCTCCGCACCCGTCTCCTCCCCACTCGACACGGCTACCGCGACACCGGCGCCTGAGCACACGTTCGTCGCGGATCTGCACATCCACTCGCGGTACTCCCGCGCCTGCAGCCGCGACCTCGACCTGCCCAACCTCGCCTGGTGGGCCCGGCGCAAGGGCATCACGCTGCTCGGGACCGGCGACTTCACCCATCCGGCGTGGTACGACCACCTGCGCGAGTACCTCGAACCGGCCGAGCCGGGCCTGTACCGGCTGACCGCGCCCGGCCGGCCACTGCCGCCCTCGGTAGCGGAGCACGAGGTGCGGTTCATGCTGTCGGTGGAGATATCCACGATCTACAAGCGGGACGACCGTACCCGCAAGGTGCACCACCTCATCTACCTGCCCGACCTCGACGCGGTGGCCCGGTTCAACGCGAAGCTGGCCCGCATCGGCAACATCGGCTCGGACGGCCGCCCGATCCTCGGCCTCGACTCCCGCGACCTGCTGGAGATCACGCTGGAGGCGAGCCCCGACGGATATCTCGTACCGGCGCACATCTGGACCCCGTGGTTCTCCGCGCTGGGCTCCAAGTCGGGCTTCGACGCGATCGCGGACTGCTACGCCGACCTCGCGGACCATATCTTCGCGGTGGAGACCGGGCTGTCCTCCGACCCCGAGATGAACTGGCGGGTGTCCAGCCTCGACCGGTACGCGCTGGTGTCCAACTCCGACGCGCACTCTCCGCCGGCACTCGCCCGGGAGGCCACGGTCCTGCGCGGAGACCTGGACTACTTCGCTATCCGGGACGGGCTGCGTACCCGTACTGCGCTGCACGGGACGATCGAGTTCTTCCCCGAGGAGGGCAAGTACCACGCCGACGGGCACCGTACGTGCGGCGTCAACTGGGAGCCGGCCCGTACCCGCGCGGCCGGCGGCCGGTGCCCCGAATGCGGCAAGCCGCTCACGGTCGGCGTACTGTCCCGCGTCGAGGATCTCGCCGACCAGCCGGCCGGGCGGCGCCCAGCGGACGCGCCGCAGGTGACGCACCTGGTGCAGCTGGCCCAGGTCCTCGGCGAGATCGGTGACGTGGGCGCCCGGTCCAAGAGCGTCGAGGCCAGGCTCAGCACGCTGGTCGCAGGGCTCGGGCCGGAGCTGTACATCCTCCGCGCCGCTCCGTTGGATGAGATCAACCGGGTCGGCGGCGAGCTGCTCGCCGAGGCGGTGGGCCGACTGCGCCGGGGGCAGGTGCGGCGTACCCCGGGATTTGACGGGGAGTACGGCGTGATCCGCCTCTTCGACCCCGACGAGCTACGGGATACCGGCTCGGACGCGCTGTTCGACGTACCCCCGATGGTTCCCCGGCCCAAGCGCGCCCCCGCCAGGCGGCCGGCGGCGCAGCGCCCGGCCCCACCTCCGCTACCTCCGCCGATGGCTCCGGAGCCGTCCCCGCACGAGCCGTTCGAGCCGATGCTCGCCGGCATGGAGGAGGTCGGTACCGGCTTACTGGACCGGCTCGACGCGATGCAGCGGGTGGCCGCCTCGGCACCGGGCGGGCCGCTGCTGATCGTCGCGGGCCCCGGCACCGGCAAGACCCGTACCCTCACCCACCGGATCGCCTATCTGTGCGCCGAGCTGGACGTATATCCGGAGGAGTGCCTGGCGATCACCTTCACCCGGCGGGCCGCCGAGGAGCTGCGCCAGCGCCTGTCCGGGCTCCTCGGGCCGGTATCCACCGACGTCACGGTGAGCACCTTCCACAGCCTCGGCCTGGCTATCCTCCGGGAGCACCCGGCCGCCGCCGGGCTGTCCCCCACGTTCCGGATCGCCGAGGAGGCCGAGCGGGTCGCGGCCCTGGTCGAGGCCGGCGCGGGTACCGAGACGCAGGCCCGCCGGCTGCTCGGCAAGGCCATCGCCGACGAGACGGTACGCGAGCGGTACGCCAAGGCGCTGCGCGCCCGCGACCTCGTGGACCTCGATGAGCTGGTCACCCTGCCGGTCACGCTGCTTCGGGAGGACCGCGAGCTGGTCGAGGAGTATCAGGCCCGCTGGCGGTGGGTGTTCGTCGACGAGTACCAGGACGTCGACGCCGCCCAGTACGAGCTGCTGCGCCTACTCGTCCCCGCCGACGGCAACCTGTGCGCGATCGGCGACCCCGACCAGGCGATCTACTCGTTCCGCGGCGCCGACGTCGCGTTCTTCCTGCGCTTCGCCCGCGACTTCCACGACGCCCGGGTGGTCCGGCTGACCCGCAACTACCGGTCGTCCGCCCCGATCGTGGCCGCCGCCGTGCAGGCGATCGCGCCCTCGACGCTGGTACCCGGTCGCCGGCTGGACCCGGCGCGGCTGGACCCGGAGGCGGTACCGATCGGGCTGTACCCGGCCGCGTCCGCCGCCGACGAGGCCGACTTCGTCGTCCGTACGATCGACGAGCTGGTCGGCGGGCTGTCGCACCGGTCCCTGGACTCCGGCCGCATCGACGCGCATGCCGCCCCGGGTTCGCTGTCCTTCGCGGATGTCGCGGTGCTCTACCGGACCGACGCGCAGGCTGCCGTACTGGTCGACGCGCTGGCCCGCGCCGGCGTACCGGTCCAGAAGCGCTCGCACGACCGGCTGCGCGACCGGGCCGGGGTGGCCGCGATCGCGCGCGAGCTACGGTACGCGACCGGGCTCGCCGGTTCGCTCGCCGCCCGGGTACGGCTGACCGGGCAGGTGCTCGCCGAGCGGCCCACCCTCGGCGACGAGGTGCCGCCGGAGGATATCCACGCCGCCGTCGAGCTGCTCACCCCGCTGGCCATCCGGTGCGGTGACGACCTGGAGCGGTTCCTGGCCGAGATCGGTACCGGCGCCGAGGTCGACGCCCTGGACCCGCGCGCCGAGGCGGTGACCCTGCTGACCCTGCACGCCGCCAAGGGCCTGGAGTTCCCGGTCGTGTTCCTGGTCGGCGTCGAGGACGGGCTGCTGCCGCTGCGCTTCCCGGGGTCGCCGGCCGGGGCCGGGCGCGGCCCGACCGCGCCCGACGGCGCCGGCGAGCACGACGAGACCGCCGAGGAGCGGCGGCTGTTCTTCGTGGGGCTGACCCGGGCGCAGGACCGGCTGTACGTCAGCCACGCCCGCCGGCGCTTCCGGCACGGTACGGAACGGGACGCCGTACCGTCGCCGTTCCTCGCCGCCATCGACCCCGGCCTGCTGGAACGGCGCGGCGGCGAGGACGTCTCCCGGCGACCCCGGGACCGCCAGCTGCGCCTTCTGTAAGGTTTCCGACACAGGCTCGCCACGGTTAGCCCGTACGCTGCGGGCACAGTACGGGCGACTGGGAGGCGCGATGGCGGTTCGGCTGCTGGTGGTCAGCGACTCCACGCTCGTCCGCCTCGGCCTCGTCGCCGCGCTCCATGACCACTCCGACATCACGCTCGCCGGGCTGGCCGGGTCGGCCGCCGAGGGCCGTCAGCTCGCCGTCGAGGTGCCCTGCGACGTCATCGCGGTGGACGTGGCGCTCCCCGACGAGGACGGGCTGAACCTGGCCGGCTCGCTGCGCACGGACGAACCAGCCCGGGGCGTGGTGCTGATCGCGCCCCGCGACGACGACCGGCTGATGCGGGCGCTGGAGGCGGGCATCTCGGCGTTCGTACCGACCAACGCGCCGATCGAGGTGCTGCTCGCCGCGTTCCGGCACGCGGCCGTGGCGCCGGCCTCGTTCACCGCGCCCGACCTGCCTGCGGCGATGGCCCGCCACCGGCGCCAGCAGCACCTGCTCAGTCCGCGCGAGGGCGAGGTGCTGCGGATGCTGTGCGAGGGCGCGAGCGTACCCCGGATCGCCGAGGCCATGCTGGTCAGCGAGTCCACCATCAAGACGTACCTGTCCCGGCTGTACGACAAGCTCGGCGTGAACAACCGCGCCCAGGCCCTCGCCGCCGCCACCCGGTCCGGCCTGCTGAGTCCCGTCTCGGTCAGTGGAACAGCCCCGAGTGCATGATGGTGATCACCGCCGGACCGAGCACCACCACGAAGATCGACGGCAGGAACAGCAGGCAAAGCGGTACGACCATCTTCACCGGTACCTTGCGCGCCTGCTCGTCGGCCCGCTGACGGCGCTTGAGCCGCATCTCCTGAGCCTGCTCGCGCAGCACGTTGGCGATCGGGATACCCAGCTCCCCCGCCTGCACCACCGCCGTGCAGAAGCTGCGCAGCTCGAGCGACGACGCCCGGGCGCCCATGCCCCGGATCGCGTCGACCCGGCGCATGCCCATCTGCATCTCGTGCAGGGCGCGGGCGATCTCGCGCGACAGCGGCCCCTGCATCCGCTGCGCGACCAGGCCGAGGGCCGCGTCGAACCCCTGGCCCGCCTCCACGCTGAGGGTGAGCAGGTCCAGCGCGTCCGGTAGCTCCAGGCGGATCTGGTCCTGCCGGCGGGTGGCGATGTCCTGGACGATGAGCAACGGGATCCCGAGGCCAGCCAGCCCGCCGACGTTCAACCCGACTATGGCGCCGAACAGCCCACCACCGGCCCAGCCCACCAGCGTGCCGACCGTGGCCAGGACAAACGCCCCGATGCCTTGCATCTCGTTCACCCGGCTCGCCGGCCACGCGGGCGGGTTGCCGGCGTAGTCGAGCTGCCGCTGGATCCAGCTCGTCGCGCGGTCCGGCGTGAGCGCCCGGGCGACCCCGCCGGCCAGGTCACCGACGGCCGAGCTGGCCGGCTCCGGCCGGGCATCACCGAGGCCGGTGGCGGCCGGGGAGTATGCCTGGTGGATCGTCGCGATGTTGCGCTCGATGGGCGTGGCCCGGTGCCGGACGGTGACCAGCGCGAATCCGAGGGCAAGCGCCATGAAGATCGCGACCAGACCGCCGACCAGCAGCAAGATGCTCGGCATGCTCAGACCTCCACCTTGACGATGCGCCACATGATCAAGCTGCCCAGGCCCATGAGCAGGCTCGCGAGGAGGAGCGCGAACAGGCCGGCCGTCGTGGTGAACAGCGGCATGATGTACTCCCGCCGGAGCACCAGCATCATCAGGATCACCAACGGCGGCAGCGCGGCGATCACGTACGCGGACAGCCGCCCCTCGGCCGAGAGCGCCCGGATGTGCCGGCGCAGCGACTCCCGTTCCCGCATGGTGTCGATGTTCGTACCGATCACCTCGGCGAGGTTGCCGCCGACCTCCTTCTGGATCCGGATCGCCACCACCACCCACTCCAAGTCGCGGCTGTGCATCCGGATGGCCAGGCGGGCCAGGGCGTCCTCGAGGTCGGCGCCCAGCCGGGTCTCCGCCAGCGCCCGGTTGAACTCGGTGGCTACCGGCTCGGGTGCCTCCTTGGTCATCGCGTCGATCGCCTGCCCGAGGGAGAACCCGGCCCGCAGCGAGCCGATGACCAGCTGGAACGAGTCCGGAAGGTGGTTGGCGAACGCCTGGTAGCGCCGCTCGGTGCGGACCCGCCGGTACAGCGCCGTGGCGGCGAAGCCGAGCAGCCCGCCGAGCACGAACCCGAGCGGCGGCACGAGGAAGTAGAACAGGATCGCGCCGACGGCGCAGACCACGATCCGCCAGAGCACCCATTCGTTCGGGCTGATCCGCATACCGGCGCGGTCCAGCCGCTCGGCGATCCGGCCGGCCGACCCACCCGCCCGTACCAGCTTCGCCGATACCGCCAGCGCCGCCTGGGCCAACGGGTTCTCGCCCGCGGGGTCGGGTGGCGGGTCGGCACCGGGCAGGCCGAACTGGTCGACCTGCGACACGCGGCGCCGGTGCCGCGCGTAGTCGAAGAGCGGAGAGAAGATCACCAACCCGGCGATGAGTACGACCAGGAAGATCACACCGGCGAGCACCGGCAGCAGCGCGCTGTCGGGAACCGCGTCGAACGGGTTCATCTGGGGCTATCCTCCGATGCCGAAGAGTCTCCGGCTGCACCGGAATCCCCTGCTCCTTGAGCTGGTCGAGGAAGGTCGGGCGGATGCCGGTGGAGCGTAGCTCACCGGTGAACCGCCCGTACCCGTCGCGCCCGGCCTGGTAGTCGAACGCGTACAGGTCCTGCATGGTGACCGTGTCGCCCTCCATACCGGTCACCTCGCTGACCGCGACCACCCGCCGGGAGCCGTCGCGCAGCCGGGCGAGCTGGACGACCAGGTCGACGGCCGAGCTGACCTGCTCCCGGATCGCCCGGATCGGCAGGTCCATCCCGGCCATCATGACCATCGTCTCCAAGCGGGAGAGCGAGTCCCGCGGAGAGTTCGCGTGTACGGTCGTCAGCGACCCGTCGTGGCCGGTGTTCATGGCCTGCAGCATGTCGAGCGCGGCGGCGTCCCGGACCTCACCGACGACGATCCGGTCGGGCCGCATGCGCAGCGCGTTGCGTACCAGGTCCCGGATGGTGACCTCGCCGGCGCCTTCGATGTTCGGCGGGCGGTACTCCAGCCGCAGCACGTGGTCCTGGCCCAGCCGCAGCTCAGCCGAGTCCTCGATCGTGATGATCCGCTCGTTGGCGGGCAGGTACCCGGACAGCACGTTGAGCAGCGTGGTCTTCCCGGAACCGGTACCGCCGCTGATCACGATGTCCATCCGGCCCTGGATGCAGGCGGCGAGGAAGTTGGCCACGTGCGGGTTGAGCGTGCCGAAGCTGATCAGGTCGTCGGCCGTGTACGGCTCGACGGAGAACTTCCGGACGGTCAACGCCGCGCCGTCGAGGGAGATCGGGGGTACTACCGCGTTGACCCGGCTACCGTCGGGCAGCCGCGCGTCGACCATCGGGCTGGCCTCGTCCACGCGCCGGCCGACCCGCGCGACGATCCGGTCGATCACCCGGCGCAGGTGCGACTCGTCGGTGAAGGCCGTGTCCACGGAGTGGATCTGGCCGAACCGTTCGACGTAGATCCGATCCCAGGCATTCACCATGATCTCGGTGACGTCCGGGTCGCGCAGCAATGGCTCGATCGGGCCGTGGCCGAGGATCTCGTCGACGATCTGCTGGTACGCCTTGGCCCGGTCGCTCGCGGTGAGCGCCTCCTCCGTGGCGAGCACCTCGGGCAGCGCCTCGCGGATCCGGCGGACCAGGTCCTCGTCGCTGTTGGCCAGCTCATAGAGCTGCGGTCCGAGCAGCTCCAGCAGGGCGTCGTGGGCCCGGCGGCGGACCTGGGCCAGCGGGTCGTACACCCGGCGCGGGTTGCGCCGCGCGAACCCACCCGCCCCGGAGGACACCCCGAAGCTGGAGACCGGGATCGCGGTGGCCGGCACGGCGGTGGCCGGTACGCCCGTCGTCGGTACGTTCGTCGCGGGTACGGCGGTCACCTGCGCCGCGTTGTCCCGGTCCCCGTCGGGGACCTCGAACGGCACCCGGCCCAGCCGGCTGGACAGGCTCACCTTCTGCCGCCCCGGCGGATCAGGCTGCGCAGGCCCTTGGCCTGGGTGGCGGTCTCGCCGGCCAGCCGCCCGTTGGCCAGCTCGCGGATCGCCGTACTCACGGGGTGACCGGGGCTGTCCAGCACGATCGGGACGCCCTTGTTCACCGAGATCGGCACGTCGCGGCTGGACGGTACGTGCGACGCGATCGGTACCCGGATCACCCGCTCGATGTCGGCGGCGGTCAGCCCGACCCGGGCATCGGCGCGGTTGAGCACCACGACCCGGTGGTCACGCTGGTAGTCGAGCATCTCGAACATGTCCAGGGTGACCCGCAGGTTCTTCAGGGCCGGCAGGTCGGGCGTGGCCACCAGGACGTAGAGGTGCGAGGCGTCCAGCGCGGCCAGTACCACGTCGTTGAAGTGCGGCGGGGTGTCGATCACCACGTAGTCGAACATCGCCCGGGCCAGCTCGATCAGGTCGGCGACCAGGTCGCGGGTGACCTCCTCGGCGACGGCCGGCTGGACCGGGGCGAGCATCGCGTCGACACCGGGGCAGTACGGCGTCAGCATCTGCCGGACGCCGGTCTCGTCGATCCGGTCGGCGACCGGGATCAGGTCGGCGATCGTCTTCTCCGGTACCAGCTGGAGCATGATCGCGACGTCGCCGAACGCCAGGTCGAGGTCGATGATGCAGACCCGGCGGCTGCCTCCGTGGGCGAGGGAGATGGCCAGGTTGGTAGCGAGCGTGGTCTTCCCGCAGCCGCCCTTGGCCGAGAACACCGTGATCACCCGACCGTCCGGGGCCGGTCCGGACTCGGCCTCGGCCTGGCGTACCGGCCCGCCGCGCATCTGGCGGGACAGGTTGAGCGAGCGGGCGCAGGCGGCCAGTACGGCGGCCGGGTCGTTGATGTCGGCGACCTCGCGTACGCCGGCCCGCAGCGCCTCGCTGAGCACGCTGAGGTCCAGGTGCGGCCGCAGCAGTACGACACCGAGGGGCGGCCGGACGACCCGCTGCGCGGCGGCGAACCCGACCGCCTCGGACAGCGGTACCCCCGGCCCGAAGATGACCAGCAGCTCGTCCCGGTCTTCGGTGATCAGCGTGGTGACCTCGTCGAGCGAGACAGCGGTGTGGATGTCGCCACCCACGAGCATCGCCAGGTGCTGCGCCTGCTGGCGCAGTGGCTCGTAGAGAATAGTCATGTCTCGCCCTGCCTTTGTGCGGTTGCCTTACGGGATCAACGCGTTTCGATCGGTCAACGGCTGTCCGGGCTGGACGTTCGAGGTGTCGGTCAGCAGCGCGAGGTAGAGGTCCTCGTTGTCGGCGAAGTGGATCAACCGGGTGGCGTCGCCCTGGTTCACCGAGACGGTCACGTTGATGGTGACCGTGTTGGTGTGCAGGGCGTTGTTGTTGCCGGACGCCGTACCGTTGCCGCCGGGCAGCGGCGCCGAGTCCTGCGCCTGGCTCGCGGTCTGGCCGTTGTTGCCGTAGCTGCCGATCGCCAGCACCGTCACCCTGGGCAGGATCACCTCGGTGAAGTGGTTGTCCTGACCGGTCGCCTGCTTGAACTGCGGGTCGGCGAGCTTACCGACTGCGAAGATCGCGATCTGCGAGCCCGGCCGCACGTACTGGGCCACGTCGGCCGGCTCCAGCACCGCCACGGTCACCGCCATCATTCCGTCGGGGATGTCCAGACCGCCGGAGAACTTGCCGGCCTGCCCGAACATACCCCGCAGCAGGAGCTGGTCCTGCTGCACGTCCGAGGTCACGACCAGCTTGTCAAGGTCGACCGACAGGTCCGACAGCGTGTCCGCCGGGACCGACGACTTCGGCATGATGACCTCGGAGTAGAGGTTCTGCGACCGGATCCGGGCGCCACTGGTGCCGGCCGGGATCCGGCCGCGGGCGACCAGCACGTGTACGCCCTCCTGGCCGGCGGCCACGGTGTTCTTCAGCCGCTGGACGTAGAAGACCACCGCGAGGGTGCCGACCAACGCCAGGATGATCGCGAGAAACACGCCGATGATTCGCCGGGTCATGAGCTGGGCTTCCGATCGTGAGGGGTGCGTGAGGGTGTCAAATGGGTACCGGGTCAGCCGCCGGTCCGGAAGACGCTGACGCCGTAGGTCCGGTGCCAGCCGGCCGCCGGCCAGGTTCCGTCGATGATGGTGGCACTGACGAAGTAGCCGCGGATGCACCGGTCACGGAACGTGGTGCCGTTGCCGCAGTACTGGTTCTCGTCGACCCGTACGCCCAGCCAGTCGTGCCCGCCGGCGTCGGTGCCGTCGTCGTCGCTGAGCTTGTAGCCGGTCACCTGGAACGCGGCGACCCCGATGATGTCGCGGAAGTGGGCGTTGCTGCTGCGCCCGTTCGGGTCGAGCGTGGAGTAGATCGGCATGAGCAGGTACGGACGCGGGTCACTCGCGCTCGGCGGCATCTTGTGGTCCAGCAGGTTCGTGCACGCGTGGCTGGCATCGGTGCCTTGGTGGTGGCCGTGGCCGTCGGCGTCGGTCTGTCCGTTGGGGTCGTCGCCGTAGTTCAGCGTGAGCTGGCAGTCGCTACCGCCGTTGAGCAGGCCGAGACTGTTGGTGCTGGAACAGCCGGGGTCCGGCGTCGCCATCTTGATGACGACCTCGATGCCGGCCGGGTTCCCGGGGATCGACGGGTACGCCGGCGGGAACTTCGACGCGGCCGGGGTGGTGAGGGCGTCGAACTGGCACCGGGAGACCGTCAACGCCGGGTACGGGCCCTTCGGTATGCCCCACGCCACCCGGGAGCACGCCCGGATGGTCGCGCCGTGGAAGCCGGCGAAGGTGCCGGCGAACGCCTTCGGCAGGACGGTGTCCCCGTCCCTGGTGAGCGTGCTGGTGTACACCTCCGCGTAGCTCACCCCGGCGGGCGGCGTACCCAGGCAGTGGGCGCCCGCCGCGGCGGGTGGCGAACAGGTGCCCAGCTGGCCGGTGCCGAGGTCGCGACCGCAGATGCCGTCGATCTTCATGGCGTTGTCCATTGCGTTGCCGTTCGCGTTGGACCTCGCCGTGTTGCGCCCCGTGGTGCCGTTGCAGATCTGGCCCGGCCGGACGCAGTTCTCGGCGATGGTGAGGGCGGCGGCGTTGGCCCCGCTGATCAGCTCGGCCCGCTCGGCGTACATGGTGCCGAGGTCGACCGCGAACGCGGCGAACCCGAGCAGCACGCCGCCGGAGAGCAGGATGGCCACGAGCGCCGCGACGGCCCCGCGGTCCCGGTCCCGTCGTAGCCGGCGGCTCAGGCCCGGCACGGGACCACCCCGGTCGCCTGCATCGTGTGGGGGCCCGAGCCGCTGCCCAGCATCACGCCCACCGGGGTGTAGAAGATGAAGTTGTACCGGACCGTGTACGTGGCGGTGGAGCCGGGGGAGGGGTTGGCCGGGCAGGCGCTTCCGCTGCCGGTCAACCCCCCGCCCGGGAACACCGCGTTGGCCGCGGACAGCGGATTCGCACCGGGGATGGCCTCGGCCTGTGCCCCGGCTCGTGCCGCGGCGGTCAGGGAGATCCGGACGCTGGCCATCCGGCCGAAGTCGATGATGCCGAAGACCAGCAGCAGGAGCACCGGCGCCACGATGGCGAACTCCGCCGCCGCCGCGCCACGGTCCCGCTTCCGACAGCGGAAACCCTGACTCACCGAAAGACCCTCCCCTTCGTGCCCGCCGGGTGGCGTCAGCAGCCGCCGCCGAGCGCGCCGTTACAGGTGTCGGTGAAGATCTGCCCGATCCGGGTACCGAAGAGGCCGACGATGGTGCCGATGACGGCGACGACGGCGAAGAGGATGAGCGCGTACTCGGTGGCGGTCATACCCCGGTCGCGACTGGCGAGCCGAGCCTTCAGCTTGCAGTAGAGGTTAAGCATCGTAGGACGTACCCCCTGGCCAAGGTCCCGCGGACCGCGAATAGATTATTGACGCGGCCGAGCCGGCCGCATCAGGGAGCTTGCCTACCCTTCCCGCTCCGCCATAAGTCCGTCGAGCAGGGACTTTCCTGTACGACGTGCGGTCATCGCACGTCACCAGGTGACATCCCCAGACGACACAGCATCGCCCGATCCGGCGATAGTAAGCTGGCCGGTACAAGGGCAAATGCCGCAGGTGTACGCGATGGAGCGGGCCAAGAATCGACTGCGATAAATACCAGGGCGTGCTGTGCCACCGTGTCGACAAGCCGACAACCGCGGAACGTTTACCACTCAATGGAGCAGCAGCCTGCGCCAACCGGCGATAACCACAACCGCCAGCAGCGCTCCGGCCAGCAGCGCCGGGCCCAGCGGCAGGCTGGTGTCGCGCTTCACCCGGCCGGACAGCAGCAGCGCCAGGACGACCGGGCCGTTGAGCAGGTGCGGCAGCAGCGCGCCGAGCAGCACGTACCCCCAGCCGAGCCAGCCCAGCACGAGGCCCAGTACGCCGGCCACCTTGACGTCGCCGAGGCCGAGCCGCGCGCCGGGCAGCAGCGCGAGGAGCAGGTACCCGCCGGCCATGGCGGCGGCGGCGAGTACGGCGCGCTGCAGCGCCCCGTACTGCCCGGTCAGTACGCTCGCGGCGACCACGACCAGCGCCGAGCCGGCGAAGCCCACCGCGACCAGCGGGTCGGGCAGCCGCAGCACAGCGATGTCGATCGGCACCAGCAGCAGGCTGAGACCGGCCAGGAGCAGGACGGCCGGGAGGATCGGGCTGGGCCACAGCGCCCAGGCCAGCACGCCGAACAACAGCGCACCGGCCGGCGCGGTGAGCCAGGTACGGGGACCGAGCCGGGCGCGGCAACTCGGGCAGGCGGTCACCGTGACCCACCCCGACAGCCCGGCCGGGAACGCCGTGCCGCACTCACCGCATCCCGTGCGCACCGGCTCGTCGAGGTCGACGGACAGCCGGTAGGCCGGCCGGGGTACCAGGACACCGACCAGCGCCCCGAGCACCACCGCGTACGCGACGACGAGCACCCGCGTGATGCTAGCGGGGAACCCGGCCGAGCCGCTCCTTGCCGCGGCGAGCCGCGCTTCGGCGCAGGCGAGCCGCTCCTTGCCGCCGGCGGGCACGGCGACGAGTCGCAGCCGCCGCCCACGCCGGGCGCGCCGGCCGTCAACGGGCGGACGGCGTGGCACCGGTCCGGGCGGCTCGGCCGGCCACGCTACGGTGGCGTGCGGAAACCGCGTGGAGGATGGGGGAGCGGATGTCGTACTACGGGCGGGACCAGCCCGGCGAGCCGTGGCAGGGTACGGGCGCCCCCGGCGGCTACGGCGCGGACCCGTACGGCCCCGCCGACGGGCAGTGGGTGGTGGCGCAGCCGAGCCAGGGCTCGAAGGGCCTGGTCGCCGTCCTGGCCGCGGTGCTGGTACTCGTGCTGTGCGGGGGCGGCGTCGCGGCGCTGTATCTCATCGGTGCCGGTAGCCATACGTCGAGCGCGGGCGGGTCGAGCCCCACGCCCGCGAGCACCGCAGCGTCCGGCACCGCCGGTAGTTACGACCCGACCGGGATCAAGCTGGACCAGTGTGTGGAGAACGAGGGCAGCGACCTCGACCCGCGACTGAAGGTGGTGACCTGCGCCCCGGGTGCCCTGAAGGTGATAAAGCGCTTCGACGGCACGGTCGACGTCACCCAGTGCGACAACGTCAAGGGCGCCACCCACCACTACTTCTACGACACGACCCCGAACTCGGCCGACTTCGTGCTCTGCCTGCAGAGGCAGTAGTGAGATCTACGGCCGTCTAGCGAGAACGCTAGAGGCAGATAGATCCGGGGAGAGCCGGCGCGTTTCTAGCATCCGTACTAGACGGCCCGATACGGTGCCAGACGTGGACCCGGTCCGGAACCCGTACGCGCCCGGTGCCGGCCAGCGCCCGCCCGAGCTGGCCGGTCGCGACCGGGAGCTGGAGGTCTTCGACGTCGTCCTGGAACGGGTCGCGCACAACCGCCCGGAGCGCAGCCTGGTGCTCACCGGCCTGCGCGGCGTCGGCAAGACCGTCCTGCTCAACACGCTGCGGTCCCAGGCGATCAACCGGCTGTGGGGTACTGGGAAGATCGAGGCCCGGCCCGACCAGCCGATGCGCCGGCCGCTGTCCGCCGCGCTGCACATGGCCATCCGCGAGCTGGCGCCCCGGCACCGGGCGCCGGACCGGATCGACGACTTCCTCGGCGTCCTGAAGGCATTCGCGCTGCGGTCCAACCCGAGCGGCGCCAAGCTGCGTGAGCGCTGGCAGCCCGGCATCGACGTACCGCCCGCCACCGGCCGCGCCGACTCCGGTGACATCGAGATCGACCTGGTCGAGCTGTTCACCGACGCGGCCGCGATCGCCACCGACGTCGGTACGGGCATCGCGCTGTTCATCGACGAGATGCAGGACCTGTCGGCCGGCGACGTATCCGCGCTGTGCGCCGCCTGCCACGAGCTGTCCCAGACCGGGGCACCGCTGATCGTGGTCGGTGCCGGGCTGCCCCACCTGCCGGCCGTACTGTCGGCCGCGAAGTCCTACTCGGAGCGGCTCTTCCGGTACCAGCGCATCGACCGGCTCGACCGGATCTCGGCCGACCAGGCGCTGTGCGCACCGGCGCTGCGCGAGGGCGTCGAGTACGAGTCCAAGGCGCTGGACGCGCTGTACGACGCGAGCGGCGGGTACCCGTACTTCGTCCAGGCGTACGGGAAGGCGACCTGGGACCACGCGCCGCGCACCCCGGTGACGGCGGCGGACGTACGGGTGGCCGCACCGGAGGCCGAGGCCGAGCTGGCGGTGGGCTTCTTCGGGTCCCGGTACGAACGGGCCACCCCGGCCGAACGGGAGTACATGCGCGCGATGGCAACACTGTCCACCGTGGACGGTGAAGGGGAGGCGGTACCGACCGCCGAGGTGGCCCGGGCACTGGAGCGCCGGCCCGCCTCGCTCTCCCCCGCCCGGGACGCGTTGATCAAGAAGGGCCTGATCTACTCCGGGGAGCGCGGTACGGTCGCCTTCACGGTCCCCCATTTCGGCCGCTACCTGCGCACACAGCCGGCCTGATCGGGTGTGCGGAGCCCCTTGGCGGGGTAGGAACCGGGGATGAGACCCGTCCGTACCGCCGCCCGCGCGATGCTGGCCGGCATCTTCGTGGCCAGCGGCGCGCAGGCGCTGGCCAACCCCGATCGGCTGGCGCCACGCGCCAAGCGGGTCACCGAGCGGGTCGGCCCCGTGCTGACCCGGGTCAACGAGAAGGCCCCCACCGATCCCCGTACCCTCGTGCGGGTCAACGCGGCCGTCCAACTCGCGGCCGGGGTGTTGATGGTCACCCGGCTACGCCGGCCCGCCGCGCTGGCCCTGGCCGGCACGCTGGTCCCGACGACGCTCGCCGGTCACCCGTTCTGGGAGGACCGGGACCAGGTGCGGCGCCGACAGCAGCAGACCCACTTCATGAAGAACCTCGGCCTCTTCGGGGGGCTGCTGCTGGCGGCGAGCGACACCGAGGGCCGGCCCGGCCTGCGCTGGCGAACCCGGCGGGCCGCACACGACGCCAACCGCGCCGTCCGGCGGGGCGCGAAGCACCTGTCCCGGTAGCGCAAGCACCTGTCCCGGTAGCGCAAGCACCTGTCCCGGTAGCGCAAGCACCTGTCCCGGTAGCTTTTGCATCGAGGCTCTTCACGGTAACTGGACGTAGCGCATCGATCACCCCTACTTCGGGCACCCGGCGTTAACCAGCCGGAAATATCTCTAAGTGGTGTGCGATCGGACACGGTCGGATAACGCGGGAGGTGGGGGTTGCCGGCCCAGCTTAGGCTCGGATCCAGACCTGGACGAGACAACCAAGCGCAGCTCTGGGGGTGGCAACACCATGCCGGCGACCGTCGGTGAACGGCCGCGCCGGGCCCCGGATCACCGCACCGTGTACCTCAACGATCTTCGGATCAGTCGCGGAAACCTCGTCCGCCTCGGCATCGTCGCCGCCGCGGTCATCGCCTCGATCTGGGCGGTGTACGCGTACGGGCGGCGATACACGTTCTTCGACCTGAAGATCTACCACGGCGCGATGGTCTGGTGGACCCACGGCGGGAACCTGTACGACTTCGTGTCCCCGGGCACCACGCTGGGCTTCACGTACCCGCCCTTCGCCGCGCTCGCCATGGCGCCGATGGCGATCCTGCCCACGCTGGCCGCCGGCTGGGTGAACCTCGTGATCAGCCTGGCCGCGCTGACCGTACTGCTGGCCTGGCTGCTGGTACCGATCGCCGACCGGTACGGCTGGCCGCGCTGGTTCACCGTCGCGCTCGCCGTACCGCTGGCCACCGCCACCGAGCCGGTCCGTGAGACGCTCGGCTTCGGCCAGGTCAACCTGCTCCTCGCGCTGCTCATCTACGCCGACTTCCGGCTCCTGCGCACCCGCGCCCGCCGGGCGATCCTCGGCAACGACGCCGAGGAGCCGCCGGCCCGCCTGGCGCTGCGCCTGTGGCAGACCGGCGCGCTGGCCGGTGCCGGCGTCGGCCTGGCCACCGCGATCAAGCTGATCCCGGCCGTGTTCATCATGTACTTCGTGGTCACGAAGCAGTGGCGGGCCGCGGCGACCGCGGTCCTCACCGCGCTCGGGGTGACCGCCATGACCTTCGTGATCGGCGGCCGGGAGACGGTGAGCTACTTCACCTCCGTCGTCCTGGACACCAGCCGGGTCGGCGAGGTCGACGCGACCGCCAACCAGTCGCTGGCCGGCGTGCTGGCCCGCCTCTACGACTCGCCCACCACGCCGACCCTGATGTGGCTGTCCTTCGCCATGCTGGTGCTCGCCGTCGGTCTGATCCGGGCCAAGAACGCGCACAGCGAGGGCGACGAGCTGACCGCGTTCACCCTGGTCGGCCTCGCCGGCAACGCGATCTGCCCGATCTCCTGGACCCACCACCTGGTGTTCCTGATCCCCGCCCTGGTCATCCTGGCCGACACCGCGCTGCGCCGGCGGGCGGCCGCCCGTGGGCTGGCCTTGCGCGGCATGTGGACCCGGGGCCCGGTCGGGATACCGGCGCTGGCCGGCCTCCGGCACGCGGTCGGCGCGCTCGCGATCTACCTGCTGTTCGTGGTCTCGCCGATCTGGCGGTACGAGCACAAGCTGCCCAGTGGGATCTCCCACTACGTCGACGGCCGGTTCGGGGCGCTCGCCGAGAACTCGCTGGCCCTCGTGATCATCGCGCTGGTCGTGTTCCTGCCCTGGCGGCCGGCCGCCGACCCGGCGATCCACCCGGAGCCGGCGCTGGCCCGCCGGGTACGGGCCGCGATGGCCAGCCGTTAGGGGCTGTTGACCCACTCCTCGGTTCCGTCGAGGAACACCTGGCGCTTCCACACCGGCAGCCGCGCCTTGACCTCGTCGACCAGGCGCGCACAGGCCGCGAAGGCGGCCGCCCGGTGCGCGGTGGCGACCGCCGCGACCAGGGCGGAGTCGCCGATCTCCAGCCGGCCGAGCCGGTGCGACACGGCTACCGCGTGCACCGCCGGATCCGCGGCCACCTCGGCCGCCACCTCGCGCAGCACCGCCTCGGCGCTCGGGTGCGCCTCGTACTCCAGCCGCGCGACCGCCCGCCCGTGGTCGTGGTCGCGCACCACCCCCTGGAACACCACGACCGCGCCGGCGGCCGGGCCGCCGACCGCCCGCTCGTGCGCGGCCGGGTCCAGCGGCTGGGTGGTGACGGCGACCAGGATGGTCGCGGTGGCGAGGCTGGTCACGGCCGTTCTCCCTCCATCAGGGGCAGGGGTACGAGCGGCACCTCGTCACCCGTCGCGCCGTCCCCGCCCGGCGGGATCACCGCGAAGCCCACGGCACCGGCCAGTCCCCGGAGCATCGCGGAGCCGACGTGCGGTACCGGCCGGCCGGCCCGGTCGACGAGCGCCAGATGGGTGTACCCGCCCCGGCCCCGTACGGGTGCGCCGAGCCGGATCCGGGGCAGCTCCGGTGGCGTACGGCCGGTCAGCCCGGCCAGCGCGGGCGCGACGAGGGACACCAGCGCGACGATGGCCGACTGGGGGTTGCCGGGCAGCCCGGCGACCAGTGCCCCGTCGGGTAGTGCGGCGACCAGCATCGGGAAGCCGGGGCGCACCGCGACCGTGTTGACCACGTACCGCGCCCCGAGCTCGGCGAGCGCGGGGTGCAGGTGGTCGACCGGACCGCGCATGGTGCCGCCGGTCGTACAGATCAGCTGGGCGCCGCCGTCCACCGCCGACCGCAGCGCCGCCACGTGCGCGTCCAGCGTGTCCTCGACCGGCCCGGACGTCGTGCCCGACTCGGCACCGAGCCGGCGCAGCCATGCCGGGAGGGCCGGCCCGAGGGCGTCCCGTACCCGCCCGTCACCGGGGAGGCCCGCGGTCAGCAGCTCGTCGCCGAAGACCAGGACGGTCGCCTTCGGTCGCCGTACCGGCAGCGTGTCGTACCCGCACGAGGCGGCCAGCCCGACCAGGCCCGGCGTGACCGGCGTACCGGCCGCGAACAGCTCCTCGCCGGCCCGGGCCTCCTCGCCCGGCACCCGCCACTCCGGCTGGGTACGGGCGGCCCCGGCCACCCGGCCGTCGCCGGTCCGCGCGGAGTCCTCGGTACGCACGATCTGGTCCGCACCGGCCGGCACCATCGCGCCGGTGGCGATCTCCACGCACGTGCCGTCCTCGGCGAGCGGCTCGGCGCGGGTACCGGCGAGCACCCGGCCCACCATCCGCCAGGGCCCCGGACCCCGTACCGCCCAACCGTCCACGCTGGACGTCGGGAAGGCCGGCAGGTCCGTACGGGTACGGAGCGGTGCGGCCAACGTCGTGCAGTCAGCTTCGATAAGGCTGAGCTCAAGCACGGGGGCCAGCCGTGCGGCACCGGCCTCGTACGCCGCCCGCCGGGCCAGGTCCCAGGCCACCGGCGGCGCTTCGCTGCCGGCCCGCTGCACGGTCATGCCTAAGAGACTAGTGCGGCGTCAGCCGCTCCTCCCGTGCGGATCAGCTGGTGCGGTCGCCGCCGGGGCGTGGTCGCCGCCGTGGAGCTGCTCCACGGCATGGACGAGGATCGGTCCGAGCACGGCCAGGCCGTCCTTCGCCCCGCCGGTGGAGCCGGGCAGGTTGACGACGAGGGTACGGCCGGCGACTCCAGCCAGCCCGCGCGACAGCGCCGAGGCAGGTACCCGGTCCCGGCTGTGCGCGCGGATGGCCTCCGCGATGCCCGGTACCTCGTAGTCGAGGACCGCCCGGGTCTCGTCGGGCGTACGGTCGGTCGGCGTGATCCCCGTACCGCCGCTGGTCAGCACGAGGTCGTACCGGTCGGCGACGGCGCGACGCAGGGCGGCTCCGACGGGCTCGCCGTCCCGTACCACCTCGGCGTCACCGACGTCACAGCCCAGCTCGCGCAGCCCGGCGACGAGCAGCGGCCCGCTGATGTCCGGGTACACCCCGGTAGCCGCCCGGTTGGAGGCGACGATCACCTTCGCCCGGATCACCGTGGCCACGGTCATTCCGGGCGCTCCCAGCGGCCGGTCTTCCCGCCTTCCTTGCGGATGACCCGTACCCGTTCGATCGATGCCGCCGGATCCACGGCCTTGATCATGTCGACCAGGGCGAGCCCTGCGGCCGCCACGGCGGTCAGCGCCTCCATCTCCACGCCGGTACGGTCGGCCGTCTTCGTTGCCACCTCGATCCGGACCACGTCCTCGCCCAGGGTCAGCTCGACGGTGACTGCATGCAGCGCGATGGGGTGGCAGAGCGGTACCAGGTCCGGCGTCCGCTTGGCCCCCATGATCGCGGCAACCCGGGCCACCGCGAGCGCGTCCCCCTTCGGGAGCGCGTCCCGCCGGAGCAGGTCGATGACCGCCGGGGTGGTACGGACCTCGCCTGCGGCAACGGCCCGGCGCACGGTCACGTCCTTGGCCGAGACGTCCACCATTCGGGCCGCCCCGGCGTCATCCAGGTGGGTGAGTGCGGACTGCGTCACGTTTGTGAGCCTACGCGGACGGGAATCCGGCGGGACTCCGTTGGACGGGATTGGTAACCGAACGGGGAGAGCATTACGGAGGTCATTTACGCGTACCGTTAGATCGGGCTCCTTACCGCGAGGGAGACCGCATGCACGTGCCCACCGTACTTGCTGACGGCTGCCCTGAGGCGGCCTCGCAGGCGGTCGCGCCTTTATGCGGTAATTGCCGCTTATCGGGTGTAATGCCTGGTCATGAGCATCGCCGTAGGCAGTTGACTAATCACGCAAAGTGGTCAAGTCTGTCATCCTTCGCATATCGTGAAATGACAGACAATTTGTGATATGCAATTTGTCGTCCGCAGCTTACTCTTTCTCCCATTGCAGGCAAGCAGAATAGGGAGAGAGTCATGAAGAGCAGCACCTGGGACTGACAAGCCGAGATTGTCCAACACGCACAGAACGACCTAGGCTGGCTGCGTAGAACCGCAAACCGTGCGACAGGGACGGACCGGTGCCACGCACAGACGCCGACGAGACCGACCGGCGGTTGAACCTGACCGTCGGTCTCGTCGTTGCTGTCGGCAGTGGCTTCCTCCTGTGGTCCGTCTGGACACTCGTCCGGAGTCACGGGTTCGCAGGAGTTTCGTGGTTCCGTGCGGCATGCCTAGCCGCCATGCTCGCGCTCGCGACGCGACTGGTCTTGATGATCCGTATCAAGTCAAGCCGGCACGGCGTCGGCATGCAGGACGCGGTGATCCTGGTAGGCCTGATGCTCGTACCGGGGCAGTGGCTGGTCCTTCTGACCGCCCTCGCGGTCGCGATCGCCAAACTCACGCAGGGCACGCCGCTGATACGTGTCCTCTTCAACGTCGGCAAGGAAACCGCAGTCGCGGGCTGTGCTGTCTTAACCGTCAGCTCCCTAGGGCTTTTCGGCCCGTTCGCACCCCACGCGAGCGACCTTCCCGTGATCGCCGCCGCCGCATTGGCGATCGTCGTCGCGGACGAAGTACTGGCCCTACCCGTCCTCTCCCTGGCCACGCACACTCCACTTCGCAAGATCTTCACTGACAACGTCGACGTACGTCTGGGCGGCATGGTGGTCCGCCTCGCGCTCGGCACACTCGCGATGTTTGGCCTTGCCCAGAGACCCACGCTTGTCGTCCTCGCGCCGCTGGTGATGCTGGGTCTGCAGGTCTTGTCCGCTAACCAGCTTCGAGAGCGTGCGGAACGGGCCGCCTGGCAGAAGCTGGCGCAGACCACCGACGAGTTCAACGAGGTCGACCTTGACCAGGTGCTCAGGTCTGCCGTCACCCGAGCCGCCGAGCTCTTCTCCGCCGATCAAGTCGACGTGGAAGTCCGCGTCCGCCAACTGCCCGAACGTCTCGTCCGGGGCGACGGCTCCAAATTCCGTTACGACGGCTCCCCACCTGAAGCCCCGCCAGGGCTCGGACACGAAATCACGATGCCCTTGGAGAGCCACGATGGCAGCGCCGACGTAGGCCATCTGCGCCTGTGGTTCCACCGGACCCGGGTCACACTGACTGAGCGGGAGCAATACACTCTCCGTACCTTCGCGGCCGCCCTATGTACGGCGATCCGGAACGCGGCCGCGTACGCCGAGTCGCAGCGGTTGGCGGCCGAGCACGAGCACGCCGCGACCCACGACCCGTTGACCGGCCTCGCCAACCGCCGCCAGCTCTACCAGGCCGGCGATACCATCCTCAGCCAGCGCCCCATCGAGGGGCTCATCGGCCTGCTTCTCGTGGACCTCAACCACTTCAAGGAGGTCAACGACACGCTCGGGCACATGGCCGGCGACCGGGTCCTCACCGAGGTGGGCCGCCGGCTGGCAGCCGCCGCGCAGCCCGGGGACCTCGTCGTACGCCTCGGTGGCGACGAGTTCGCGATCCTCTTCGTCGGCCTTCCCGCCCCGGCGCTGGCCGTACCGCGGGCCCGGGCGGTACTCGCCGCGCTCGACCAGCCGATGGAGATCGACGGCATGCGGCTGGTCATTGAGGCGAGCGCCGGCGTCGCCCTCGCGCCGTCCCAGGGTGGCCTGCAGGAGCTGCTGCGCCGCGCCGACGTCGCGATGTACCAGGCCAAGCGCGCCGGCCAGCCGATCGCCGTGTACTCGCGCTCCCGCGACACCGCCGACGTCGGCCGGCTGGCGCTCTCCGCCGACCTGCCCCGCGCCGTGGCCGAGCACGAGTTCACCGTCAACTTCCAGCCGATCGTCGACCTGGCCAGCGGCGAGGTGATCTCGACCGAGGCGCTGGCCCGCTGGCACCACCCCGACCGGGGCGACCTGAACCCGACCCGCTTCCTCGACTCGGTCGAGCGCTCCGGGCTGCTCGCCGCGTTCAGCGAGGCCGTCCTCGAACAGGCATTACGCGCCGCCGCGACCTGGCGGGCCGCCGGGTTCATGCTGCCGGTGGCGGTCAACGTGTCCCCGCGCAGCCTGCTCGACCCGATGTTCCCCGAGGCGGTAAAGGAGCGGTTGGAGCGCGCACAGGTACCGCCCGACGTCCTCACCATCGAGCTGACCGAGTCCCTGACGCTCAGCCAGCTCGACGTCGTCGACGAGGTGCTGCGTGCCCTGCGCGACCTCGGTATCCGGCTGGCGCTCGACGACTTCGGCACCGGGTACTCGTCGCTGGCCACGCTGGCGCGGGTGCCGGTACATGAGCTGAAGATCGACCGCGCCTTCGTCGCGGCGATGGACTCCGCGTCGGCGGAGGCCGCCGTCGTACGCTCCACCATCGAGCTGGGCCGCAGCCTCGACCTGCTGGTGGTGGCCGAGGGCGTGGAGAGCGAGGAGCAGCGCCGCCGGCTGTGGGAGCAGGGCTGCCCGGCTGGTCAGGGCCATCTCTTCGGACGGCCGATGCCGGTCCACCGGTTGTTGGCCGCATTGCGGAGGGGGTACGGCGGCAGGCCGGCCACCCTCGCCGCCCCGCTGCACGAGTCCGGGTCCGTCATCCGGCTCCACCCGCGTCGTAGCCTGCATCACCGGCGAGACGAGCTAGGCTGATCTTTCGTGCTCGACACGACCGATCCGGTACGCCGCCGGGTCGCGAATGGGCTGGCGACCGACCTGGGCCTGTACGCCCTCTCCGCCGTCTTCGCCTTCGTCACCGCGCTCACCGCGACCCTGCCGCCGCACCGGCCGTGGGGGTGGATCGCGTCGGTTGGATACACGCTCGGTGCTGTCGCGGTGGTGGTGCAGTTCGCCGCCCGGCGGCTCGCCGGTCCGGCAGCCCGGATGGCGGTCACGCTCGCGGCCTGGGCGGCGACCGCGCTCCTGCCGCTGCTGGTGGAGGCCGTTGCGCGGGCGGGCGGCCGTACGGACCGGGCGCAGGAGGAGGTTGTCGTCGTCGAGCGCGCCGGGGCCCGGCTGCTGCACGCCGGTACGCCGTACCTGTCGCATGACGCCATCGCCGCGTTGCCGGCCGACGAGCGGCTGCTCGGATATCTGCCGTACCAGCCCGGCATGGCACTGTTCGGGCTGCCCCGGGCGCTGTTCGGGGTGGCCTGGTGGACCGACGCCCGGGTCTGGTTCGCCATCGTGACGGCCGTGGCGCTCGGCCTCGCGGTACGGCAGCTCACCTGGCGCCCGAGCGTCGTGCGGGCAGTGCAGGCGGCGACCGTACTGCCGGTGTGTGCGCTGACGCTGGCGGTGGGCGGGGACGACCTGCCCGTACTCGCGCTGTGCCTTCTGGCTCTGGCCGTTGCCGCCCGCTCGCGGTACGGCGCGGCGGGGCTCGCCGTCGGCGTTGCCGGCGCCCTCAAGCTCTTCGCCTGGCCGGTCGCGGCGGTCCTGCTGGCGCTTGCGATATATCACCGCCGGGCCGGCCGGTACGTTCTCGGCGCGCTCGGCCTGCCGATCCTCGCGCTCGTGCCGGCGTTCCTCGTGAACCGGGACGCGGCCCTGGAGAATGTGGTGCGGTTCCCGCTCGGCCGCGGCCTGGTACGGAGTCCGGCGGCCAGCCCGTTCCCCGGTCACCTGATCGCAGCGGGACTCCCGGGTGGCGCGGCCATTGCCGGGATACTGCTGGTCGCCGCCGGGCTGGCCATCGGCTGGTGGCTGGTACGCCAGCCGCCGCGCGATGCCGCCCAGGCGGCCCGGATGTGCGCGGTGGGCATGCTCGCGGCGACTCTTCTTTTACCGGCGACCCGATTCGGATATCTCCTGTACCCGATCGGATATGCCGTCTGGGCCGCGAGCCTACGCGAGTGAGACCGCCGCCCGGGTACCGCGGGCCCGGGCGGCGGCGCTTATATCACCTCCAGGTGGGTGCACAGCCAGGCACCCAGCGGTCGCTCCATCCGCAGAGAAACGGCCCACCTCTGCTCGTCGAGGCCAACCACGGCGGCGGCCTCCAGCACCCGCTCGCCGATCTGGCACACGCGCAGATGCCGGAGCCGGATCCGGCCGGTGAACATGCGAACCGCCCCCGAGGTCGGCCGTACGCTCGCCGCCCGTACCGGTCGACGCAGCAGGGCAAGCTGGTCTGCCACCTCGACCAAGTGCGCGAAGCCAGTGAACGCGCGCAGATGGCTGTACGGCCGGAAGCCGTCCACCACCTCCAGCACCCGCTCCAGGTACCGGCCCACCACCCGGTGCGGCTCAGTCCGCTGAGCCGATCGGCCATCAACTGCCGCACCGCCCGATCCGCCGAGCGCGGCGCGGCTTGCCGGCCTTCCGGTGTCACTGGGCCATGCGGGATGGACTGTCGACAATGGCCGCCCAGCCATGATGACCGGCCAGCCAGCCGGACGGTGTTCCGCCGTCGACACCCGCTGCTGCCCCGTAGGAATCACCTCCCCATCCGCGACCGCCACGCTAGGACGGTGCGGTTGCGGGACGTCTTCCAATATCGGACTGGCGCACATGATGCTGGGGGATGTCTCTCTTGCCGAGGACTACTTTCGGCGGCACCTCACTGTCGCCCTCGCCTTTGGCATCCATGAACCGCTCGGGACCGCGTACGCGCACCTCGGCGAGCTCGAGCTTCTGTACGGCCAGCCCGCCGTCGCGCTCGGTCTACTTGAGCGAGCGCTGGAGCTACGAAGTGACGAGACGGTTACCCGCGCCGAAGTCATCCGTCACATCGGCAATGCCTATCGCGGCCTTGGTGATCTCGCGAAGGCCCATGACTACCACGACCAGGCGCTGGTCACGATGGAGGAATGCGGAGACCTGTACGGAGAATGCGACGTACGGATCGAGCTGGGGGTCACGCTGCATCTGATGGGAGAGGACAAGGAGGCACTCGACCATCTGCGCCGCGCCCTGGACATAGCCGAGCGCCTGCAGATCGCACCGCAGCGGGCCCGGGTGCTCGACGAGCTCGCGAGCGTACTCGCCGCCACCGACCCGGCCCAGGCACAGGAGCTGAGAAGCCAGGCCGACGCGATCTACCAGGAACTCGACCTGCCCCGACCGCCAAACCCGGTGACACTGGAGACATGAAGGGGTACCAGGACCGGGCGCAGGCGGGCGAGACGCTCGCCACCGCGCTCCAGAAATACCGGGATCGGTCTGACGTCATCGTGCTGGGCCTGGTCCGGGGCGGCGTACCGGTGGCCGCGCGGGTTGCCGAGCAGCTGCACGTGCCGCTGGATGTCCTGCTGGTACGCAAGCTCGGCGTACCGTGGGCGCCCGAGGTCGCGTTCGGCGCGCTCGGCTCCGGCGGCGTACGGGTGCTCAACCCCGACGTGGCCGGCCGGCTCGACCAAGCCGACATCTCCGGAGTCGTGCAGGCCGAGTCGGCCGAGCTGGCCCGGCGGGAGGAGCGGTACCGGGCCGGACGGCCACCGGTCGCGCTCGCCGGCCGTACCGCCATCCTGGTCGACGACGGCCTGGCCACCGGCGCGACGGCGGCGGCCGCGGTCGCGGTGGCCCGGAGCCTGGGCGCGGCCCGGGTCGTGCTCGCGGTCCCGGTCGGCTCACCCGAGGCGGTGGCCCGGCTGGCCAAGGTCGCCGACGAGGTGGTGTGCCCCCTCGTCCCCGGCCAGTTCGGCGCGGTGAGCCGGTTCTACCGGGAGTTCCACCAGGTCGGCACGGACGAGGTGGCCGAGCTCCTGCGATAACCGGCTGCCGTGGCCGGATATCCGGTCCGCCGGTGAGTGCGCCAGCTGTACCTGGCACCTCGCACTAGCTGATGGCCATGTCCACGAACCGGGACAGGTGCAGCTGAGCGGCGACGGTGACGGTATCGGTGGGCCCGTTCCGGTGCTTGGCGACGATGAAGTCCGCCTCCCCGGCGCGGGGTGACTCCTTGTCGTAGTAGTCGTCCCGGTGCAGAAGTATGACAACGTCAGCATCCTGCTCAATCGAGTTATGAGTCGCGATGCCGTTGGCGATGAAGTTGTGTACTCCCAATACCGTGGCGTCATAGACGTCCTGTTCTCCAAGCGGCTCGATCGCGATGACCTCATCCCAGAGAACGTCATTTGTTGCCGTTAGCTCCAAGTCAGCCGAGTCGAGCACGCTGGCGATACGCGCAAGTCGTTGCCGGCTCGGAGCGTGCTTCCACGGCGTGCTTCCACAGAACGTGGTGCCGGTTGCCGCACTGAGCTCGCGATGGCTCATCCCCCGTTCTGTGAGGATCTCTCGTACCCGTGACCAGACGTCAACGGGGACCGTGTCCACGTTTGGGTTACTCGACACTCCGTCAAGAATGCTCGCCAGCCGTCGGCAGGCCGCGCTGCGCTCTCCGTGCACTCCGATCTCTTTCAGGAAGCGCAGCTGGTCATCTCGACCCGAGATGTCGAGCGCGAACTGGGTTCGGTGTGCCCCGGCCGGGACCGGTCGGATCCTTGCTGAAATACCAAAGCGCAACAGCAACCGGGCCAGTCCCTCCAGCAACCGACGGCTGGTCGATGCGAGATACACTCGCCCACCAGGACCACCAGAGGTGATCGTCACGGAGCCGTCCGTCGCCCACAAATGCTTCACAAACAGAGCGACCTGGCGCTTAGGCAGCGAGAAGACCTTCTCCGGAATGAACTTCTCATGCGCACGACGGCCAAACAGTCCAAGGTCGTCAAGCCACTCGGCCATGGGGTCGCGCCGTCCTCGCGCGAGCCTGCACGGCGCCGGTAGGCGCATTGTCGTTACCCGGGCCGGGTCGTACTCGTCGCGGCTCGCACACCGGATCGGCTGCCGCCGCACGAACGAGCCGTCACCGAGCAGGTGGGCAAGTAGAATTACCTCGGCATCATCCCAAGCCTGCACATGCAGCGGCGGTGGTACGTGACGAGGAACCGCGATAGGCACTCCGGCCGCGAGATCCCCGAGTGGGCGCCACCCGTCGAAGGTCAGGAAGGGATGGTTTGCGGTCGCCTCGATCTCCTTTCCCGAGGCGAGGCGGAGGCGAAACACCGGCTTCCGTCCATTGGGAAAGACGTGTGTCATGGTGTGCGGGCTGTATCGGAGCCGCTCATCCAAACCCCAGACCGGTATGTCTCGAGCGGCTGACGCCATCAGATCCCCGAGTGTCACCTCCTGGTTGGTGTCGGCTCGCATGACGCGGGTGCCCGCTGTCAGGCAGCCGGACTCCCGAAGATCGGATAGCTGTGGCCGCTTGTCGTTACGCTGCTCCGGACCACGGTTGAGCTGGCTCACCGCGACCACGGGGCACTCGACCTCCTTGGCCAGCAGCTTCAGCCCACGCGACAGCTCGGCGACCTCCTGCTGCCGGCTCTCCACGCGCTTGGGCGACGTCATCAGCTGGAGGTAGTCCACGATGATCAGCTTGAGATCGTGGCGCTGCTTCAGCCGACGGGCCTTGGCCCGGATCTCCATGAGGTTCATGTTGGGCGTGTCGTCGACGAACAGCGGCGCCTCACTGATCTCGCCCATGCGCCGGGCGAGCTTGGTCCAGTCGTCGTCGGAGAGCTGACCGGACCGCAGGACGTGCAGCGGCACCCGCGCCTCGGCCGAGAGCAGACGCATGACGATCTCCACCTTGCTCATCTCCAGCGAGAAGATGGCGCTGGCGAAGTTGTGCTTGACCGACGTCGCCCGGGCGAAGTCCATTGCGGCGGTTGACTTGCCTAACCCAGGTCTACCAGCCACGATAACGAGCTGTCCCGGATGCAGTCCGTTGAGTAGCCGGTCAAGATCGGTGAAGCCGGTCGGTACCCCGGTCATCACGCCGCTCTGCGCGCCGACCGCCTCGATCTCGTCGAGCGTCGGCTGGAGCAGGTCGGACAGGATCGCGAAGTCCTCGCTCACCCGCCGCTCGGTCACGTCGTAGACCGCCTGCTGGGCGAGGTCGACCAGGTCGTTGACGTCGCGGCCGCCGCCGGCCGCCGACCCGTAGCCCAGCTGGACGATGCGGGTGCCGGCCTCGATCAGCCGGCGCAGGACCGCCCGCTCCGCCACGATACGGGCGTAGTAGGCAGCGTTGGCGGCGGTCGGCACGCTGGCGATGAGCGTGTGTAGGTATGGCGCCCCACCGACCCGGCCCAGGTCCCCCGAGTCGGCCAGCGCGGCGGCCACGGTGATCATGTCGGCCGGCTCACCGCGCCCGTACAGGTCGAGGACCGCGTCGAAGATCGTCGCGTGGGCGGGGCGGTAGAAGTCGCCGGGCTTGAGGACCTCGATGACGTCGGCGATCGCGTCCTTCGAGAGCATCATTCCGCCGAGCACGCACTGCTCGGCGGCCACGTCCTGGGGCGGCGAACGGTCGAACTGGCCGTCGCCGGGGCGCCCCAGCGCACCGCCTGGCTCGCTCGTCCGCTGCTCAGGCGGCCGTACGTCATCGGTGATCGACACCGCCGCTCCCCACCCCCCAAGCCCTCCGCCGTCAATGATCCGCACGCGTACGACACTTTGGCGCCGGCGGTCGGACGGTCCCCTCCGGAGGGCAACGGACGAACGATACGGACGCCGTGGGGTGGCCTCCAAACGGGGCGGTGGATGAGCCTTGGGACAACCTGTGGATCGATGGCGCTGAGCTGTGCGCGACGCTGTGCACAGCCTGTGGACAGCGCTGGGGACTATCGGTCCGGTCGAGGCTGACCAGCGGAAACGTTTCCCACACCATGTGTACCCAAGAAACTGGGATCGGCGTGTCACGGCCGCGTAGCTTGCGGAGCGGCGGCAGTAAGCGCTCGACAGCGCGGGGAAGTACCGTAAGGGGGTGACGGTCTGGCGGGTGGAGCGAGGCGAGGGGGTCCGTCGCGCCCCGCTCCCAGAGGGCGAGGTGGAGCCGGTCGTCCGGCGTACCCCGTCCCCGCGCAGCAGGTTCGTGGCGAGCGCCCCGGTGCCGATCTCACCCGCGCTGCCCCCGGTCACCCCGCGCCCTGCTGAGCCGGTGACCGCGGTCCGGATCCCGACCGTACGGTCCCTTGCCTACGAGCCACCCCGCCGGCACACCCGCGGCCGGTACGACTGGCGGGTCACCCGGCACGCCGCCCGCCCCGTCGACGTGACCGAGGGCGAGAAGCGCTTCCTGGCCACCTTCGGCTGGACGGCCGCGTGGTATGCCGTACCCTTCGCGATGTTCGCGGCCTGGAGCCTGACCTTTCCCGGCAACCCGGGCACGGCGTGCGCCCGGCCGCTCGGCAACGCCTGCCCCTCGCCGCGCAGCCTGGCCCTCACCATGTTGCTGCACGCGGTGCCGCAGGTCGGCGTCGCGCTGGGCATCGCGATCGTGGTCGCCGGGCTGATCCGGCTCGGTAGCGCGGCGTGGCGCCCGGTCACCGCCGGCTTCTCGGCCGCGGTCATCGGCGCGGGCATGGCGACGGTGATCTACTCGGTCCTCAGCTCGAACACCTGAGCCTGGGCCGCGGTGCGGCCCGGGCGGGTGGCCGAGGCTGCATCGCCGACCGTACGGTGTCGCAGCTCGCCGGTACGGTGTCCGGGTCGCTGGCCTTGAGGTACTGATCGCCCGGGCTGCTCAGCCCCGAGGTGGCGGCCCGCGCCGAGGAGGTCACCGACTGGCCCCGCGCGGAGCCGACCGGGAGTGGCGCGCGGGGAAAGCCGTAGGGGCGCCCCGTCGACGCGGGACGCCCCTGAGCGACGCTCTCGGTACCGCTACTTCGCGGGTACGACGGTGAGCGAGAACTTGGCGGTCACCTCGGGGTGCAGGCGGACCTGCACCTGGTAGGCGCCGACCGCCTTGATGTGCCCGGGCAGCTCCACCCGACGGCGGTCCAGCTCCGGGCCGCCGGCGGACCGTACGGCCGCGACGACCTCGGCGGTGGTGACCGAACCGAAGAGCCGGCCACCCGTACCGGCGCGGGCGGTCAGACTCACCTTGAGCCCCTCCAGCCGGGTCCGGACCTCGTTGGCGTGCCCCAGGTCCCGGATCTCCCGGGCCGAGCGGGCCCGCTTGATCAGCGTGATCTGCTTCTCGCCGCCCCGGGTCCAGGGGATCGCGAACCCCTGCGGGAGCAGGTAGTTGCGCCCGTAGCCGTCCTTGACCTCCAGCACGTCACCGGGAGCGCCGAGACCCGATACCTCCTGGGTAAGGATGATCTTCATGTCCGGCCTCCTCTCAGCGCGCCGTGGCGGTGTACGGCAGGAGCGCCATCTCGCGGGCGTTCTTGACCGCACGGGCGATCTGCCGCTGCTGTTGGGCGCTCACCCCGGTCACCCGCCGAGCGCGGATCTTGCCCCGGTCGGAGATGAACTTCCGCAACAGCGCGGTGTCCTTGTAGTCGATGTAAAGTGATCCCCTCCTTGTCGAGAGGGTTCACCTTCTTCTTGGGCTTGCGAAGCGCCGCAGCCTTAGGCATTGCTCTACTCCGTGATTGCTTAGAAAGGTGGCTCGTCATCGAAGTTGCCGCCTCCACCGCCACTCGAAGCGGGTGTAGCCGTTGCCCAGGGGTCGTCGTTGGCGAACCCGCCACCGCCGCCCTGGCCGCCACCGGAGGCACCGAACCCGCCACCGCCGGAGCTGCGCGACATCTTCTGCACCTTCGCCGTGGCGTACCGCAGCGACGGACCGATCTCGTCAACCTCAAGCTCGAAAACGGTGCGCTTCTCGCCCTCTTTGGTCTCGTACGACCGCTGCCGCAGCCGGCCCGAGACGATCACGCGAGAGCCCCGCTGGAGCGACTCGGCGACGTTCTCGGCCGCCTGGCGCCAGACGGTGCACGACAGGAACAGCGGTTCGCCGTCCTTCCACTCGCCCGAGGCGCGGTCCAACGTCCGCGGCGTCGAGGCGACCCGGAACTTGGCGACCGCCGCACCGGACGGGGTGAAGCGCAGTTCGGGGTCATCGGTCAGGTTGCCGATGACCGTGATGGTGGTCTCTCCTGCCATCGCCTACTCCTCGTCTCGATCCGCGTAGCCAGGCTTGCACACCGGTACGACAGATCGGTGGGGCGCCGTAACGTCTAGCGGACGTCCGGCCGGATCACCTTGGTACGCAGCACCGACTCGTTGAGTCGCAGCTGCCGGTCCAGCTCGGCCACCGCCTCCGGCGTCGCCTGCAGGTCGATGACGGCGTAGATGCCCTCGGCCTTCTTGTTGATCTCGTACGCGAGGCGCCGGCGGCCCCACACGTCGAGCTTCTCCACCGAGCCACCCGCGGTCCGGATCACGTTGAGGTACGTGTCGAGCGACGGAGCGACGGTGCGCTCCTCGAGGTTGGCGTCGAGGATCACCATGATCTCGTAATGACGCAAGACGTACTCACCTCCTATGGGCTGGCGGCCACGGTCTTTCCGTGGCAGGAGGTCTGGCGTCGACTCGCCCGCACCACCGGGGCGCGGGCGAACCCAACCAGGATACCTGGCGGGGGAGGAAGAGCCGCGGGGCGCCCTATCCGTACTGCCTGGGTGGGACCTGGGGAGGAACGACCACACCGACGAGCTGGATAAACGGCGCCCCGCGGAGCCTGAGTTCTATCCTATGCGGCAACCATCCCGATTGCCTGCTGAGCGATGATAGCCCGAGTTGCGGCGATAGGCATGTCGGGAGATCTCCCGGTGGTCGTCCTGCGCGTGGCTGCCGAGGACCCGTACCGGGCGGCGACGTGGACCGCGTAGCCGCGGCCAGGATTGTCGGAGTGAGGACGTAGGCTCACCGGCATGCGAATCGGAGCCCATGTCGACCGGGAAGATCCGCTGGCCGAGGCCGCCGCACGGGGCGCCGAGGTCGTGCAGTTCTTCCTCAGCCGACCCGCAGGGGTGGAAGGCCCCCGAGCCGAGGGCCGACGCCGAGGCACTTCGTGACGCCGAGGTGGATGTCTACGTCCACGCGCCGTACGTGATCAATGTGGCCACCGTCAACAACCGCATCCGCATCCCGAGCCGGAAGCTGCTGGTGGCCCATGCGGAAGCCGCCCGCCGGGTCGGAGCCGACGGGTTGATCGTCCACGGCGGGCACGTGGACCGGGGCGGCGACGTCGAGGCCGGCTTCGACAACTGGCGCAAGGCGTTCGCCTACGCGGCCGAGTCCGGCGGCCTGGCCACCCCGGTGCTGATCGAGAACACCGCGGGCGGCGACAACGCCTGCGCGCGCCGGTTCGACGCGCTGGCCCGGCTCTGGGACGCCGTCGGGGAGTATCGACGTCGGGTTCTGCCTCGATACCTGCCACGCCCACGCCGGCGGGGAGGAACTCCTCCACATCGTCGACCGGGTCAAGGCGATCACCGGCCGGATCGACCTGATCCACGCCAACGATTCCAAAGACGGATTCGACTCGGGACGGGACAGACACGACAACCTCGAGTCGGGCACCATCGACCCCGAACTGATCGTCGCGGTTGATCCGGGCCGCCGGCGCCCCGGTCGTCGTGGAGACCCCGGGCGGCGCCGAAGGCCAGGGTGCGGACATCGCCTACCTGCGGAAGCAGCTGAGCCAATGACCGAGCGGGCAGCCAGCGTGGGGGTCGAGCAGGACAAGGCGGCACCGGACCCCGACGCGGTAACACCGGTGGCCGAGCCGTCCCCGACAGTCGACGAGGCGGACCTGCCTACCGACCCACCCACCACCGCAGGCGCGGGGACGGTGGATGGGCCGGAGCCGACGGAGAGCGCCGAGTCCACCCGGGGCGAGCACGTAGCCACCAGGCCCGCCGCCGAGCCCGGTGCCGGGCCCGCCGTTCCGGGTGAGCCCACCGCCGCCGAGGCCACCGCCGCCGCGCGCACCGCCGCCGAGCCGCCCGGGCCGGTCAAGGTCGACGGGGCCGATGCCGGGGAGACTCCGGATCCCGAGGAGGTGTGGGGCCAGTTCGCCCCGGAGCCGGAGCGCACGCCCACCCGGGTCAGTGTGGTGGCTCGCCGGGCCGGGCGCTTCCTGTCCCACGAGTGGACCCTCGCGACGCTGGCGGCGATCGTCGTCGCGGTCGTGATGACCTGGCCGACCGCACTGCACCCGTCGACCACGATCCCGGCCGATATCTGGGACCCGACGCTACAGGCGTGGCAGATGGCCTGGGCGGGGCACGCGGTGCTGCACGACCCGCTGCATCTGTGGAACGCCAACGCGTTCTACCCCGAGCTGTACAGCTACACGTTCTCCGACACGCTGCTCGGGTACTTTCCGGCCGGGCTGATCGGCACCGGACCCGGTGCCGCGCTCGTCCGGTACAACATCATGTTCGTCCTGCTGCACGTGCTGGCCTTCCTCGGGCCGTACGCGCTGGTCCGGCAGCTCGGTGCGCGGCGGACCGCGGCGGCCGTGGCCGGGGTGGCGTTCGCGTACGCGCCCTGGCGCTGGGGCCAGGCCGGACACATGCACGTGCTGTCCGACGGCGGGATCCCGCTCGCCCTGGCGATGCTCGCGCGCGGGCACGGCTACTCGCTCATCCGCGGGTTCCGGCCGGAGCTGGTCAAGCCGTGGTGGGCGTTCGCCGGCTGGTGCGTCGTGGCGTGGCAGATCAGCCTGGGCTTCGGGATCGGCCTGCCGTTCGCGTACATCCTGGGGTTGGTCTGCCTCGTCGTCGCGGTGCGCTGGCTGGCCCGGTTCCTGCGCGACCGGCCGGTACCGACCTGGCGGGTGCTCCTCGCCGACGGGCTGGGCCTCGCGGTCTTCGGCGCGGTCGCGGCGCTCATGGCCCTCCCGTACCTCCAGGTCGTCAAGCTGCATCCCGAGGCCAAGCGCAGCGTTGCCGACCTGAAGGTCTTCTCGCCCGATCTGCGCGCCTTCATCACCGCGCCGGCCCAGTCGTGGCTGTGGGGTGACGCGCACGACGCGGCCCGGGCGACCATGACCGCGCCGGCGGAAACCACGCTGCTGCCCGGCTTCATGCTGTATCGGGCTGGCCGTCGCCGGGCTGTTCTTCTCCAGCTGGCGACTGGCGACCCGGCTGTGGCTGCTGGCCGGGATCGTGGTCAGCGTGGTCTTCGCCATGGGCACCGAGTTCCTCGGCGGCCGGTACACCTACGTGCCGCTGTTCGAGCACGCGCCGGGCTGGGAGGCGATCCGCACGCCCGGCCGGTTGGTCGTCTGGACGACGTTGCTGCTGACCATCCTCGCCGCCGGTGCGGTCGGTGCGCTGCTCGGCCGCTCGTACGAGCTGGCCGCGCAGAAGGTCCCGTACCGGCCCAGCCTCGCGGCTCCGGCTGGCCACGCTGCTCCCGCTCGTGCTCGTGCTCGTCGAGGGCGCGAACAAGCTCGACCACCCGGTCGTCCCGGCCCAGCCGGCGGCCATGCGTACCGTCGACCGGCCCGCTGATGGTGCTGCCCAGCGACCAGCTCAACGACGAGAACGTGATGATCTGGTCCACCACGAAGTTCCAGCCGATGGTCAACGGCGGCAGCGGCTTCTACCCGGTCGGCCAGACCGCGACCCGGGAGGCCGTGAAGTCCTTCCCCGACCAGGCCAGCGTGGACTACCTGCGCCACCTCGGGGTGAAGACGGTGCTCGTAGTGAAGTCGAGGGCCGCGGGTACGGACTACGCCCGGGCGGCGGCGCTCGACGTACCCGTCGACGACCTCGGCATCACCCGCGAGGACGCCGGCGACACGCTGGTCTACACGTTGAGTTGATCTTCATGGGAGAGCACGAGGCTCACCTCGCCAGGGTGGGCTCGGTTCCGGGCCATGGGGGCAGGTGGAACTCGTCCTCGTCGGCCGTGAACACGCCGCCGTCCGGGTCCTCCTCCTCGTAGGACTGCCGGACCACGTCGCGCTCGGGGCGCAGGACGTCCCGTACGACGAAGCCGGCGAACACGCAGACCATCACCAGGCGCAGCAGCGCGGCCAGGTCGAACACGGTCTCCGGGAAGACCGGCCGGCCGGACGCGCCCATCAGCTCGCCGTAGAAGGCGCAGAAGTACAGGATCTCGGCGGCCTGCCAGGCGAGGAACGCACCCCACCGGGGCCGGGCGAGCACGGCCAGCGGAAGCAGCCACAGCACGTACTGCTGGGACCAGACCTTGGAGAACACCAGGAACGCGGCGACGACCAGGAAGGCCAGCTGGGCCAGGCGGGGCGGGCGCGGAGCGGCCAGGGTCAGTACGCCGATCCCGACGCAGCACACCCCGAACAGCGCGTACGTGACCAGGTTGAGCACCGGGATGTTGCTGTCGAACCAGCTGAACCCGGGGAGCGCACCGACGAAGGGGAAGTGGTCGCCGAGGTACCAGAACGTGCCCCAGTCGATGCCCCGTACCCGGTTGAGGTGGAAGAACTCGCGCCAGGCGTCGGGGTACCCGAGCAGCACGGGAATGTTCACCAGAGCCCAGGTGACCAGGCCGACCGCGCCGGAGACGAACGCGTCGGCGAAGCGCCTGGTCCGGAAGCCCAGCAGCAGCAGCGGGATGAACAGGAAGCCGGGCCAGAGCTTGGCGGCCGTACCGAGCCCGAGCAGCACGCCGGCGAGCGCTGGGTAGCGTCGGGCCCACGCGTACAGGCCGAACACCGCGAAGCCCACGGCGAGCAGGTCCCAGTTGACGGTCGCGGTGACGAAGAGCGCGGGGGAGGCGGCGAACATGGCGACGTCCCACGGTCGTCGCCGGCGCAGGCTCAGCATCGCCGCTACGCTCGCGATCGCGATCGCGCCGAGGGTCAGCGCGTTGAGGTTGTAGAACCACTGCCCCTGGTTGATCTCGGGATGGCTCCTCGCCAGCGCGTGTACGGGCAGCCCGAGCACGCCCATGAACACCCCGGTCAGCACGGGGTACTCGACGTGGTGCTGGACGTACGGGATCTGCCCGTCGGCGAGGCCCTCGTTGTAGTAGAGCGCCAGCACGTCCGTGTAGCACATCTGCCGGTACTGCTTGAAGTCGGTCCACGCGCCGTCCTGGCACGGCGCCTTCTGCACCCAGTGCGCGGCGAGCGTGAGGCAGACCAGTGCCAGCACGATCCGGGCGACGGCCCGGTACCGGCTGCCAGCCGAACCGCTGGCGGCGTGCCTACCGACGGGGCCACCGATGGCCTCGGAGAGCCCGCGGACGAACTCGTCCGAGCGGGACGGCGAGTCCACCGGGGCGTCCTGGGACGGCGTGCTGAGCGTCACCGGTACATCCTGCCCCGAGCCATGCCGGGCGCAAAGTCCGTACCCCCGTAAGAAGGCGGGCCCGGGGCGCTGTCGCCCGGGCCCGCCTTACTTGCCTCAGCCCCGCTTGGTCGCGCCCTGCGTGGGTGGCGTAGTCGTACACAGCGCCGGGATCGGGCACGGCCCGCCGCCACCGCCACCACCGCCGCCACCGCCGCCGGGGTTGCCGGGGTTGCCGGGGTCCGTGGTGGGCGGAGTGCTGGGCTCGGGCGACTGCGCGTTGCCCTTGGTCGGGTCACCGACGTGCTTGGGCGTGGGCAGCGGGACCTTCGGCTTGCCGCTGAGCACCTTGTCCATGAACTTCTTCCACACGTCGCCGGGGGTGTTGATCCCGTTCATGGCGACCTCGCGGTGGTTGGCGTCGTAGTACGCGGCCGACCGGTCGTTCGGGTCCCTGCTGCCGATGTGCACGGCGGTGGCGAGCTGCGGCACGAAGCCCGCGTACCAGGCGTCGGAGTTCTTGTTCCGGTTCTTGTCCTTGGCGTCACAGGTGGTGCAGAGCTGCCAGGTACCGGTCTTGGCAGCCGCCTGGCGCCCGCCGGCCAGCGTGTTCTTACCCTTCGCGCCGTTGTCGATCACGGTCTTCATGGCCCATGTCTCGTCGTCGACCTCCTCGCGGGTGAGGCCGACCGTCTCGGACAGCTTGGTCTGCTTGGTACGGCCCTTGTAGACCAGCGAACTGCCCTTGGAGACCGAGTCGACGAAGTGGGTGTCGACGTGCACCCCGCCGGCGGCCAGCGTGGCGATACCGGCGGCGTTGTCCGTCACCGTGATGCCGTACTGGCCGAACGCCACCTCGCCGCCGATGTACTCCGGGTAGAGGTCCGAACCCTTGTGGTCGGCCAGGTCGAAGCGCTTGTCCACACCGTTGACCGGGGCCCACATGTGCTGCATACCCATGGCCTTCGCCATATCGACGATCTTGTCGGGGTGGACGACCTGGCCGACGCCGTAGAAGACGGTGTTCGTCGACAGCTGGAGGGCCATCTGGAGGGTGCAGACGTGGGCCGCACCGGGGCAGGCGTCACCGTCCGAGTTGGTGACCGGTCCCGCTCCGCCGGTGGCCTTGGCCTTGTCGTCGCCACGCCCCGGGAAGACCATCGACGGCGGCCCCTGCCAGTACGAGTCGATGGAGATCTTCTGGCTCAGCGCGGTGGCCAGCGTGTAGACCTTCATCGTCGAGCCGGGCGGGAAGTGCGCCCCGGTGTACTCGCCGTCCCCGAGTACGGGGTCCGAGTACACGCCCGCGTAGTCGAGCCCGGCCCCGTTGTGGCCGCCGTAGTAGGCCATCACCCGTCCGGTGGTCGGTTCGATCGCGACCAGCCCGGCCTGCATGCGCGGCGGCAGCGCGCTCGTCACCGAGCCCTTGACCGTCTCGTCGGCGATACTGATCGCCGCGTCCTCGTACCCCTTGTCGATGGTGGTGACGATCCGGTACCCGCCGTTCTGCAGGTCCTTCGCCGTGAAAGGATGGTCCGTCTGGTGAGTCAGCTCGTCCATCACGTGGTGGACGACGAAGCCGGTCGGCGACTCCTTTCCGTACTGGGCGGCGCTGGTCGAGTTGGCGTCCGGCTTGGTGAAGTTCATCGGGAACTGCATCGAGGCGGCCTTGGTCGCATCGATGAAGCCCAGCTTCAACATGGCCGGCTTGACATAGTTGTTGAACCGGTCCTGCGCGTTCTGCAGGTTCTTCGCCGGGTCGAAGCCGTCGGTGCCCTCCGGCTGCTTGATCAGCTGGGCGAGCACCATGCCCTCCTCGACGCTGAGCTGCGAGGTGTGCTTGCCGAAGTACGCCTCGGCGGCCGCCTCGATCCCGTACGAGCCGCGCCCGAAGTACACGGTGTTCAGGTAGAAGCCCATGATGTCGTCTTTGGAGTACGACTTGTCGATCTTCATGGCCATCACGGCCTCGCGCATCTTCCGCGCGTACGAGACGCCCTGCAGGTCGAACGCGTTGCGCACGTACTGCTGGGTGATCGTCGAGGCGCCCTGCCGGCTCCCCCCGGTGACGTTGTTCCACGCGGCCCGGACGATGCCTCTGAAGTCGACACCGGAGTTCGTGTAGAAGGTGTTGTCCTCGGCCGCGACCACCGCCTGCTGGACCACCTTCGGGATCTGCTCCTTCGGGATGATCGTCCGGTTCTTGTCGCCGATCTTGGCCATCGGCTCGCCGCCGGCGTAGGTGATGGTCGTCGACTCGGGCAGCGGGATCTGGCCGGGCAGTTGGACGCTGTCGAAGTAGTAGCCGACGCCGACCACGCCGACGCCGCCGAGCATGATGAACACCGCGACCGCGGCGAGGATGATGTTGCGGCGGCGGGCCCGCTTGGCTCGGGGACCACCCTTGCCCCCCGGCCGCGCGCCCCGCCGGCCACCCGGACCACCCGGACCACCCGGACCGCCGGGGCCGCCAGGGCGGTCGAGGTCATCGCCGGGACCGGCCAGCACGTCCGGGTCGCCCACCACGGCGCGGCCGACCGAGGCGCGGCCCACGCTGGCCCGCCCGGCCACGCCGCCGACCGAGGCTCGGCCAGGGGGTACGGACGCCTTGCCCACCGATGCGGTACCGGTCGCGCCGCCCATGGCGGAAGCGCCCATCGCGCCGCTACGCACCGACGCCGTGCCGTACGCGCCACTGCCCGAGCCGCCGTTACCCGGGTCGCCTACCGATGCCCGGCCGGCGGACGCGGATGCCCCACGCGTCGGCGGACCGTACGGGTCGTAGGAGTCGTCGTACCCCCGGTCCTGGTCGTCGTGCCCACCGCCGGAGCCCGGTACCCGGGCCCGGCCCTGGGCAGAGTCGCTCGAGTCACCGTAAGACGGGTTCATTCCTCACACCCTGCCGGTCGGGGTGGGGCGGATCGCACCACCCAGTTGCCGTGAGCCATGCCATGCTGACGCCGCCACCGCAGCCAGATGGCCATCAATGCCACTTTTCGGGTCTAACGAGTGCCACTCACCCTGCCGCTGCGCATGCCACCGGCCGGCCGGGTAAGGGGTACTCATCCGAGCACCACACTCCGAAACCGGTCCCTGCGTCGCCGCCGCCTGCCCAGCTTGTGGCTGGTCCGCCAGCGGTCACCGGCGGGCGGTAGGGCGCTCACGCGTCGGCCCCGCGCCGGCGGCGCACCGCCTGACCTGTGCCGGCCACACCACCGGCCACACCGCTGGCCAGGCCCTCCCGGCCGAGCAGGAACTGCTCGACCAGGTGGTTCCAGCCGCAGCCCCGGCACACCTCGACCACGAAGACCCGGAACTCGCCAAAGGTCATCGCCAGTACAGGCAGCTCGGTGCGGGACCGTGCCTGGCCGGCGGACTGCTTCAGCTCGTCGCCATAGATGTAGTGCACGTGGGTGAGGTTTTCCCGGCGGCAGATCGGGCAGCGGGATTCGGTGGGGTCGCCATGGAACCGGGCCGCGTTCTTCAGGTACGGCGAGGCGTCGCAGACCTCGTACGTGCCGACGCGCCCCGAGTAGACCTCACGCAGCAGCGCCCGCTTCTGAAGCGAGTAGTCCACCACCTGCCGCTGCGTGCGCATGCGGACGAGGGTACGCGTCTCCAGCCGGCCGGGCGACTCCGGTGACCGTACGGGAAAGGGGCACCGCAGCGCGCAGTTTGCCGGCGGCGTCCGGCCGGGATACCGTGGCGATGTATCGGCCCGATACATCGGAGGGAGGCGGTCGGCGTGCTGGAGTTCGCGATCCTGGGCCTCCTGCACGAGTCGGCCATGCACGGGTACGAGCTACGCAAGCAGCTGACCGCGAAGCTCGGCGCGATCCGCGCCGCGATCTCCTACGGCTCGCTCTACCCGACCCTGCGCCGCCTCCAGTCCGGCGGCTGGATCACCGAGGAGGCCCCGGCCAGCGCGCCGGCGCCGACGGAGGTACCGCCGCTGACCAGCCGCCGGGGCCGGGTGGTCTACCGGATCACCGCGGAGGGCAAGGAGCGCTTCCAGGAGCTGCTGGCCAAGGCCGGTCCGGAGACGTACGAGGAGCCCGGGTTCGGGGTGCACTTCGCGTTCTTCTCCCGTACCGACCAGGACACCCGCCTACGCATCCTCGAAGGGCGCCGGCGCAAGGTCGAGGAGCGCCGCGAAGGGCTGCGCGACGCGCTGACCCGGGCCGCCGAGCGGCTCGACGCGTACACGTTGGAACTGCAACGACACGGGCTGGACGCCTGCGAGCGCGAGGTCCGCTGGCTGGAGGAGCTCATCGCGACCGAGCGCTCCGGCGGCCAACCCGGCCGAATTTCCACCAACCCGCGTCCGGACATGCCGGAGCGGCCGTGATGAAGAAGGAGGCACTTGCGATGGGCTCCGTCCGCGTGGCCGTCGTCGGTGTCGGTAACTGCGCCTCGTCCCTGGTCCAGGGCGTGGAGTACTACCGCAACGCCGACCCGAACGAGCGCGTCCCGGGTCTGATGCACGTCACCTTCGGCGACTACCACGTGTCCGACGTGGAGTTCGTCGCGGCGTTCGACGTGGACGCCAAGAAGGTCGGGCGGGACCTGGCTGAGGCGATCGTGGCGAGCGAGAACAACACGATCAAGATCTGCGACGTACCCCCGACCGGGGTGACCGTGCAGCGTGGCCCGACGCTGGACGGGCTCGGCAAGTACTACCGCGAGACCGTCGAGGAGTCGGACGAGGCGCCCGTCGACGTGGTCCAGGTGCTGCGGGACGCCCGCGTCGACGTGGTCGTGGCGTACCTGCCGGTCGGGTCGGAGCAGGCGGACAAGTTCTACGCCCAGGCGGCCATCGACGCCGGTTGCGGCTTCGTCAACGCGCTGCCGGTGTTCATCGCCTCGGACCCGGAGTGGGCGGCGAGGTTCGAGGCGGCCGGGCTGCCGATCGTCGGCGACGACATCAAGAGCCAGGTCGGCGCGACCATCGTGCACCGGGCCCTGGCCAAGCTGTTCGAGGACCGCGGGGTGGAGCTGCAGCGCACGTACCAGCTCAACTTCGGCGGCAACATGGACTTCCTCAACATGCTGGAGCGCGAGCGGCTGGTCTCCAAGAAGATCTCGAAGACCCAGTCGGTCACCTCGCAGATCCCGCACGAGATCGAGAAGGCGAACGTCCACATTGGACCGTCGGACCACGTGCCGTGGCTGCTGGACCGCAAGTGGGCGCACATCCGGCTGGAGGGCAAGGCGTTCGGCGACGTACCGCTCAACCTCGACCTGAAGCTCGAGGTGTGGGACTCGCCGAACTCGGCGGGCATCATCATCGACGCCCTGCGCGCCTGCAAGATCGCGATGGACCGCAAGATCGGTGGTCCGCTGCTGTCCCCGTCGAGCTACTTCATGAAGTCGCCGCCAGTGCAGTACGCCGACTCCGAGGCCCGGGACGCGGTCGAGCGGTTCATCCACGGCGACCTTCCCCGCTGAGCGCAGCCGCCGAACATTCCGGCTCGCCCGGCCAAGCTCCGGGAGCCGGAATGTTCGTCGCCGGTCTCTGGCGGGGCGAGTCTCTGGCGAAGCGAGCACAGCGAACGTGAATCTGGTGACGGCACGATCAGGGGCCGAGTGTTTACCACCGGTCCCCCTGATTGTTTCCGGGTCGTGACATTTCCTTGATTGGCTGCCGGGACTACGCCGGTTTCGGCGGGTACGTGCTGACTTCGGAGGCTGGACCCGCCCGGCCGGGCTGGTCATAGTGATGGGCATGGCTAAAGCCGATGTACTCGATCGGGTCGACGCCGACCTCGCGCTGGGGTACACCGCGCCCGCGATCCAGCGGCTGTCCAGCCTGGTGGCCGCGCACCCGACCGACCTCGACCTGCGCCAGCGGCTCGCCGCGGTACACCGTCAGGTCGGCAACCTGGTCGAGGCCGGCCGGTGGAGCTACCTGAGCTCGGCCGCCGACCCGCAGGAGACCACGGCGTTCGAGCGGGCGTACCCCGTACCGGCCTTGCGGCTGCGGGTACTGCGCTGGCCCGAGCGGGGGTACGCGGCGACGGAGTTCGCCCGTACCCGGCTCACCGGCCTGTCCGCCACCGACCCGGCCGGGCCGCCGTCCCTACCCTCCCGCAGCCGGCTGGCCGCGTGGGTGATGTTCGCGGTCGCGCTGCCGTTCGCCGTACTCGGCACGGTCACCGTCGTGCAGTGGCTCGTTGGCTGATCGTTATCTTGCTCCCTGGCGCGCCGAGGGTGGCTAGTCGAACATCGATTCGTGGCAAAGCCGGACGTGTTCGCACGGGTAGACAACGATCTCTCGCTCGGCCACACGTACCTCGCCATCCGACGGCTGCGCGCATACCTCGGCGGTAACCCGCACGACATGGCCGCGCGCGGGCTGCTCGCCGCGATCTACCGGCAGACCGGCAACCTCGTCGAGGCCGGACGCTGGGGGTTCCTGACCGACGAGGTGCACCCGGCCGAGGTGACCGCGTTCGAGCGGGCCAACCCGTCGCCCTGGCTGCGGCTGCGGCTGCTGCGGTTCACCGCCAAGCCGAAGACCCTGCCGCCGGCCGCCCAGGACCGGCTACGGGTCCTGACCATCCAGGCCGAGCGGACCGGGCCACCGGCGATCTGGCACGGCCCGGACCGACCCGAGCCGCCGCGCCAGCGGCGCAACACGGTGCCGTGCCTGTTCGTCGCGGTGGCGCTGACCGCGTTCGCCGTGCTCGCGGCGATCGGCGTCTACCGCGCGGTGGCCTTCATCGTCAACTACTGAGCCACGCCCGCTGTGCTCGCCTCGCCACAACCCGGCCGCGGCTGCGCCCAGCAGAGCCACGCCCGCTGTGCTCAGGAGAAGCTCCGCTCGATGAGGACACGCGCTTCGAGTTCGAGCAGGAAGCGCTTGAGCGGCAGGCCGCCGCCGAACCCGACGAGCTTGCCGCCGGCCCCGACCACCCGGTGGCAGGGCACCACGATCGGCAGCGGGTTGCGGTTGCAGGCCACCCCGACCGCGCGGGCCGCGTCGGGCTCGCCCACCCGGGCGGCGATCTCGCCGTAGGTGACCATTTCGGCGTACGGGATGGCCGCGATCTGTGCCCAGACGGCGCGCTCGAAGGCCGTACCGCCGCGGACGGCGAGGGGCAGGGTGAACTCGGTACGGCTGCCGGCGAAGTACTCGTCCAACTGCCCGGCGGCGACGTCGAGCAGCGCAGCCGCGCCGGCCGTACCGGCGGGTCCGCTGAACCGGATCTGGCACACGCCCTCGCCGTCGACCGCCACGCCGAGCCGGCCGATCGGAGACGGTACCGCCATCCATTCCATCGCGGACCATTGTCGCTCACGGCTATACTCCCCAACATGTCTTTGGAGGTTGACTCCCCGCCCACCCACGGGAACCGGAGACCGGACACGGCGCAGCTGCGGGCGCTGGCGCATCCGCTCCGGCTGCGGATGCTGTCCCTGCTCACCAGCGCGGCGCTGACCGCGGCCGAAGTGGCCCGGGAGCTGTCCCTCACCCACGCCAACGCCAGCTACCACCTGCGGCAGCTGCACGCGGCCGGGCTCATCGAGCTGGTCGGGCAGGAGCAGATCCGCGGCGGGCAGGCCAAGCGGTACCGGTACCTCGTCAAGGCCGAGCCGAAGCCGGTCAGCCCCGAGCCGGACGAGCCACCCGGACCGACCCACGCGCCGCTCTACGCCACACTGGCCGCTGAGCTGCGCCGCCGCGCCGGCCTGCTACGGCACCACCGGGGAAACCACCTCACCGACGCCGAGCTGTGGGTGGACCCGCGGGTCTGGACGGAGGTACGCCAACGAGTCACCGCCGCCTCGACCGACCTGCACCGGGCCGCCCAGGCGCCCCGTACCCCGGGCACGGTCCGGGTCAGTGCCACGATCGCCCTGTTCGAGATGGACCCGAGTCGATGAGTGCCGCGCTGGCTCCGTTACGGTACCCGCCGTTCCGGTACCTGGTCGCCGGGCGGGTGGTCGCGATGCTCGGCAACGCGATGGCACCGATCGCGCTCGCGTTCGCGGTCCTCGACCTGACCGGCTCGGTCACCGCGCTCGGCGTGGTGGTGGCCGCCCGGTCGGTGATGACCGTGCTGTTCCTGCTGTTCGGCGGCGTGGTCGCGGACCGGCTGCCCCGGCAGCTGGTGGCGGTCGCGTCGAGCCTGCTCGCCGGGGCGGTACAGGCCGGGGCCGCCGCGCTCGTCCTGACCCACACGGCGTCCGTACCGCTGCTGGCCGGGCTCGGCGCGGTGAACGGGCTGGCCGCCTCGTTCTCGTTCCCGGCCCTGGCGGCGGTGGTCGCGCAGACCGTACCGGCACCGATCCGCAAGCAGGCCAACGCGCTGCACCGGTTCGGGGTCAACGGCGCGATGATCGTGGGTGCGTCGGTGGGCGGGCTGCTCGTCGCCGCGTACGGGCCGGGGTGGGGGCTGGCCGTCGACGCGGCGAGCTTCCTCGTCGGTGCCGGCTGCTTCGCGTTGATGCGCATCCCGCGGGTGACACGCGCCGACTCCGGTACCAGCACGCTGGTCGAGCTGCGCGAGGGGTGGCGGGAGTTCGCCGGGCGTACCTGGGTGTGGGTTGTCGTGCTGGCCTTCTGCTTCCTGAACGCGGCCCAGGTGGGGGCCGTACAGGTGCTCGGGCCTTCGGTGGCCGACTACTCGATCGGCCGCCGTGTGTGGGGGCTGGTGCTCGCCGCGAACACCGCCGGGATGCTGGTGGGTGCGGTGGTCGCGATGCGGGTACGGGTACGCCGGCTGCTGCTGCTCGGGATGGTGTGCGCCGGCGGTGACGTGCTGCTGCTCGTACCCCTGGCGGTCTTTCCGCACGCCGCGCTCCTCCTGCCCGGCGCGTTCCTCGGCGGCCTGGGCCTCGAGCAGTTCGCGATCGCCTGGGAGACCTCGGTGCAGGAGCACGTACCGGCGGACAAGCTGGCCCGGGTCTACTCCTACGACGCGCTCGGCTCGTTCCTGGCGATCCCGCTCGGCGAGGTGGCCGCCGGCCCGGCCGCCAAGTCGTTCGGCACCACCCCGGCGCTGCTCGGCGCGGCCGGCATCATCGGGCTGTCGGCGGCCGGAGCGCTGCTGTCCCGGCAGGTACGGACGCTGGAGCACCGCCCCGCGGCCGAGCCCGCCGAGCCGCCGGTCGGGGTACCCGCCTGACCCGTGCACGGTCCGGGCCGCCGGGCGCGGCCGCAGCGGTCCTTTGGCGAGGCGAGCACGGCCAACGCGGCTCGCCGCCGGCGTTCGGCGTCCGGCGGGAGTGATCGGTCAGCGGACACCGGAGCGAGCGCGGAGGTCCTACCCTCAACCTCGGGCCGGTCGAGCTCCTCGCCCGCCGGCCCGGGCGCGGGAGGCGCCACCTCGATGAGCGCGGTGATCATCACGTTCCTCGCGATCGGTGGCTTCGCCCTGTTGTTGCTGGTCCTGTCGCTCCTCGGTAGCGGGCACCTGCACCTCGGGCACGTCGGCCACCTCCACCTCGGCCACCTGCACGTCGGGCACGCCGACGCGGGCGGGGGAGCCGAGCTGTCCCTGCCGGTCATCGCCGGGTTCCTCGGCGCGTTCGGCTTCATCGGGTCGATCGGGGCCTGGCTCACCGGTGGGCACGGGGTACTGGCCGCCGGGGCGGGCGTACTGGTCGGCCTGCTGGCCGCCGTACCGACCGCCTTCCTCGCCGGCCGGCTGGTGTACGCGGCCATGAACATGTCCACCGATGCCACGCTGACCAGCGCCGACCTGGTCGGGGCGAGCGGCGTGGTGATCACTCCGGTACCCGCCGGCGGGTACGGCGAGGTACGGCTCGCGATCGCCGGTCAGCAGCTCAAGTTCAACGCGCGGTCGGTCGAGCCGCTCGCGCTCGGTACGCGGATCTTCGTGATCGGCGTACCCAGCCCGACCAGTGTCCTGGTCGAGCCCACTCCGAGTGTCCAGTGAACCTCTGGACGAGAGAAGGGAACGATGTCCCCCCTGATCATCGCGATCGCCGGCGCCGCACTGCTGGTGCTGTTCATCGCCATGTTCATCCTGTCCCGGATCAAGGTCGCCGGCCCGAACGAGGCGTTCATCGTGACCGGCCGCAAGGGCCGGTCGATCCGGGCGGCCGACGGCAGCACGGTCACCGACCTGTCCGGCCAGAAGGTCGTGATGGGCGCGGCGGTGTTCGTGATGCCGGTCGTCCAGCGGCTCTACAAGCTCGACCTGTCCAGCCGGGAGATCCCGGTCGCGATCGGGGGCGCGGTCAGCGCGCAGGGCATCCGGTGTGACGCCGACGCGGTCGCGATCGTCAAGGTCGGCGGTACAGCCGAGATGATCCGGCCGGCCGCCCAGCGGTTCCTGCACCAGCAGGAGCGGATCGAGGCGTTCACCGCGCAGGTGTTATCCGGCGCGCTGCGCTCGGTGGTCGGCCGGCTGACCGTCGAGCAGATCATCCGGGACCGGGCCGCCTTCGCGGCGCACGTCGCCGAGGAGGCGGAGCGGGCGCTGACCCACCAGGGCCTGATCCTGGACGCGTTCCAGCTCGAAGACATCCGTACCGCCGGGTCCTACCTGCAGGACCTCGGCCGGCCGGAGGCGGCCCGGGTGCTCAAGGCCGCGGCGATCGCCGAGGCCCAGGCCCGGCAGACCGCGGAGACCGAGCGGATGAAGGCCGAGGAGGCGATCGCCGAGTCCGCCCGGAACCTCGCGCTCAAGCAGGCCGCGGTGCAGGCGGAGATCGACGCCGCGAAGGCGCGCTCTGCGGCGGCCGGGCCGCTCGCCGAGGCGGAGCGGAAGCAGGCGGTCCTCACCGAGCAGCAGAAGGTGGCCGAGCGTAACGCGGAGCTGAAGGAGCGCCAGCTCGACACCGAGGTCCGCAAGCCGGCGGACGCGGCGCGGTACAAGACCGAGCAGGAGGCCGAGGCGGCGCGCAACGCCGCGGTCTTCCGGGCCGACGCCGAGCGGCAGGCCACGATCGCGGCGGCCCAGGCCCAGGCCGAGCAGGCGCGGCTGGTCGGTGAGGGCGAGCGGGCCCGGCGGGCGGCGCTGGCCGAGGCGAACGCGATCGAGGGCGCCAAGCAGGGCGAGGCGGAGCAGCGCCGGCGTACCGCGATCGCCGACGCGGTCGAGCGGGAGGGCGCGGCGGAGGCCACCGCCATCCTGGCCCGCGGGCAGGCCGAGGCCGAGGCGATGCAGGCCAAGGCGGAGGCGTTCAACCAGTACGGCGAGGCGGCCGTACTGGACCTGCTGGTGCGCGTGCTGCCACAGGTCGTCAAGGAGGCCTCGGCGCCGATGAGCGCGATCGACAAGGTGACGGTCATCTCGACCGACGGCGCGTCCGCGCTCACCCGGTCGGTGGCGGCGAACGTGGCGCAGGGGCTCCAGCTCGGTACCGACCTGACCGGTATCGACCTGGCCGCGCTCCTGGCCCGGCTCAGCGGTACGAAGTCCGACACCGGCAACGGGGCCACCACCAAAGCGGTCGAAGGCACCAGCAAGTCCAGCAAGTGACGAACCGGGGCGGCCGTCCGACCGGACGGCCGCCTTCGCTGATCCTCACGGGAGGAGCGGCTGACGCCGCCCTGGGTAGAGCACCGGACGGCGTGCCGCCCCGATCACCCCGTAGGCTCGGGGCGTGTCATCAAACGGAAACCTTCGCGCTGTCCTGCGTAGCAGCCGGTTCCGGCGACTCGTGGGCGTACGGTTGGTCAGCCAGTTTGGTGACGGACTGTTCCAGGCCGCCCTCGCGGGGAGCCTGCTGTTCAACCCGCAGAAGGCCACCAGCCCGATAGCGATCGCGACGGGTTTCGCGGTGCTCCTGCTGCCGTACTCGATCGTCGGCCCGTTCGTCGGCGTGTTCCTGGACCGGTGGAGCCGCCGTACCGTCATCTACTTCGCCAACCTGGTGCGCGCCGTGCTCGTCCTGCCGATGGCGGCGCTGGTCTGGTACGGGCAGGAGTCGCTGCCGTACGCGCTGGGCGCCCTGCTGATCATCGGGATCAACCGGTTCGTGCTCGCCGGCCTGGCCGCCTCCCAGCCGCACGTGGTCGCCGAGGACCAGCTGGTGACCGCGAACGCGTTCGCCACCACGCTGGGCACGGTCGTCTACTCGCTCGGCCTCGGTACCGCCGGCATCGTGCTGAACACCTTGCTCCACAAGGGCTTCCACGGGTACGCCGTGCTGGCCGCCAGCGGTGTGCTCGGCTACCTCGGGTCGGCGGCCCTCGCGTACGTCTCGTTCGGCCGTGACGACCTCGGCCCGGACGACGCCCCGCACCCGCACGACCGGCTGCTCGCCGCCATCGGCAGCGTCGCCCGGGGCATGGTCGCCGGCTTCCGGCACCTCGCCGACCGGCCGGCCGCCGGGTACCCGATGCTGGCCCAGGGCCTCTTCCGGGTGCTGTACGGCGTGCTCGCCCTCAGCACCCTGCTGCTCTACCGCCGCTACTTCTACCCGGGCAACGACTCGGGGGCGATGGCCGGGCTGGCCCAGGTGGTGGTCGCGGGCAGCCTCGGTACCCTGCTCGCCGCGTTCCTCACCCCGCCGGTGACCCGGCGGATCGGTGGCTGGCGCTGGGTCACCGTGCTGGTGGCCGGCGTCGGCATGCTGGTGTTCGCGCTCGGGCTGCCGTTCCGGCCGGTGCTGCTGGTGCTCGCCACCTTCGGCGTGAGCGTCGCGGCCCAGGGCACCAAGATCGTCGTGGACACCGCGATCCAGCAGGAGTGCGCCGACGACTTCCGGGGCCGGGTGTTCAGCGTCAACGACACCGCGTACAACCTCAGCTTCGTGGTCGGGCTGTTCGCGGCGGTGTTTGCGCTGCCGGACACCGGCCGGTCGGTACCCGTACTCCTGCTGGTCTCGGTGGGTTATCTGGCGCTGTCGGGCTGGTTCGGCCTGGCCGCCACCCGGGTGGCCGCCCGCGACGGCGCCCGGCTGGTGGCCAGCGGTTCGCGGTAGCCGCCGAACGCGGCCGAGCCGCACTTTGGCGCAGGCGAGCACGGCTGATGGGCCGCGGGCCCGCCTACGGGGTTGCGCTCTTGCGGGTCAGCGTCAGGTCGTATTGCGAGGTGTGCTCGGTCGCGGTGTTGTTGGAGCAGGTGTACTGCACCGGGTCGCTGTCCACGCTGAGCGGGATCGAGCTGCCGACCGCCGTGCCGTCCACCTTCCAGGTCTCGGTGCCGCTGGCCTGGATGTTGTGGAACGACATGGTGTTGTTGGCGGTGGTGATGGTCGAGGTGACCGTACCGCTGATCTCGATGGTCAGCGTGTGCCCGTTGTACTGGGCGGTGTACGGCGTGGCCTGCGCGTAGCTGTCGGTCACGCTGCCGTCCGGGTGGATGTGCGAGACCACCCCGGAGCCGACCACCGTGATGGGCCCGACGCTCGGGATGTCGATCGTCTCGCGGTCGGAGGTGGCCTGCCAGGTGCCGACGAGGCAGACGTCGATCGCCGCGCTCGGGGTGGGGGACGCGCCGGGCGTCTGGCTACCGCCTGGGCCGGCCCGGTTGTTGCCGCTGTTCCGGACGATCGCGACCACGATGATCGCGGCGATCAGGACGATCAGGACTGCGCTGCTGGCGATCAGCGGACCGGTGAAGGAGCGGCGGGTGGGCGGCGGCGGGGGCGGCTGGTAGCCGCCGCCGGAGATCGGCGGACCCGATAAGGGGTACGGCGTCCCGCTGACCTGTCCCGGGTAGGGCGCGCCACTGGCCTGCCCGGGGTACGGGGCGCCGCTGGCCGGCGGCTGCTGCGGGTACGGGTACGCGGCCTGGGGCTGGGGCGGGTACGGCGGCGCACCGCTCACCGGCTGGGCGACCTGGCCACGGAACGTACCGCACTGGGTGCAGTAACCGTTCGGGTCGATGGCCATGCCACCGCAGACCTGGCACGGCTGCATGCTCGCCTCCCACTGTTGCAAGGGCGCTCGGGGGTTGTGCCTAGCGACGGTAGCGAACGCTGTCCAGCGCAACTACCGGCCGAAACGCCACGATCATCCGGCGGTCGGCAAGCCGACGAACCGGAACGCCTGACGGCCGAAGTTCGTCGCCGCGAGTTCCTAGTCGCGAGTTCCTAGTCGCGAGTTCCTAGTCGCGGCGCGCGGGCGCGACGCCGTGCTCCCCGGCCCAGCGGTACAGCTCGGCGACCGCCTCGTCGTGGTCGAGCGGGCCGCGCTCCAAGCGCAGTTCCTTGAGGTACCGCCACGCCTGCCCGACGAGCGGCCCCGGCGGCAGCCCGAGCAGCTCCATGATCGCGTTGCCGTCGAGGTCCGGCCGTACCCGCGCCAGGTCCTCCGCCGCCTGAAGCTGCGCGATCCGCTCCTCCAGTGCGTCGTAGTCCGCGGCGAGCGCGGCCGCCTTTCGCCGGTTGCGGGTCGTGCAGTCCGACCGGGTGAGCTTGTGCAGCCGGGGCAGCAGCGGCCCGGCGTCGGTCACGTACCGGCGCACCGCCGAGTCGGTCCACTCGCCCCGCCCGTACCCGTAGAAGCGCAGGTGCAGCGCGACCAGCTCGGTGACGTCGGAGAGGACGTCCTTCGGGTACCGCAGCGCCTTGAGCCGCTGCTTGGTCAGCCGGGCGCCGACCACCTCGTGGTGGTGGAAGCTGACCCGGCCATCCGGCCCGACCTCCTTGGTCGCCGGCTTGCCGACGTCGTGCATCAGGGCGGCCATCCGCAGCACGAAGTCGGGGCCCTCGTCCTCCATCGCGATCGCGTTGCGAACCACGGTGAGGGTGTGCTCGTACACGTCCTTGTGCTGGGCGTGCTCGTCGATCTCCAGCTTGAGCCCGGACAGCTCCGGCAGGAACCGGTCGGCCAGGCCGGTGTCGACGAGCAGGCGCAGCCCGCGTACCGGGTCGGCGGCGCAGACCAGCTTGGTGAGCTCGTCGCGGATCCGCTCCGCGGTGATCCGGTCCAGGTCGGCCGCCATGGCGCTCATGGCTTCCAGTACCGGCCCGGCGACCGTGAAGCCGAGCTGCGCGGCGAACCGGGCGGCGCGCAGCATGCGCAGCGGGTCGTCGCCGAAGCTCTGCTGTGGGGTACCCGGAGTGCGCAGCAGTCCGGCGGCGAGGTCGGCCAGCCCGCCGTACGGGTCGGTGAACCGGTGCCCCGGTACCGACACCGCCATCGCGTTCACCGTGAAGTCCCGCCGCCGCAGGTCGTCGAGCAGGCTGGTGCCGTACTGGACGACGGGGTTGCGGCTGACCCCGTCGTACGCTTCCGCCCGGTACGTGGTGATCTCCAGCTGCAGCCCGCGCCGGGCCGCCCCGATCGTGCCGAACTCCCGGCCGGTCTCCCAGATCGACTCGGCCCACCCCTTGAGCACGGCGAGCGTCTCGTCGGGCGTGGCGCTGGTCGCGAAGTCGAGGTCGTTGCCGAGCCGGCCGAGCAGCGCATCCCGTACCGACCCGCCGACCAGGTGCAGCTCGTACCCGGCCCGGTCGAACCGGGCGCCCAGCTCGTCGACGACCGGGAAGACCCGGACCAGCTCGACGATCGCCCGGCGCTGGACCTGGGTCAGTTCGCGGGACAGTCCCGCCGCAGAAGACTCCGACATAGCGCCGGCAAGCCTATCGGCCGCTCCGTCCCGGCGCCCGTGGGATATCGGTCCACCGGGCGTCACGCCCCGACGTCGTCGGCCCGTCCCCGCACCCGGACGCCGCGGCGCTACCTGTTGCCGCGCTAACCCTTGCTGGCGCCGAGGGTCAGGCCGGAGATGAACTGCCGCTGCAGCGCGAAGAACACGATCATCGTGGGCAGGGCGACGATCATCGCGCCGGCGGCCAGCAGGTTGTAGTCGACGAAGAACTGTCCACGGAGGTTGTTCAGGGCGCTGGTCACCGGGTACTTGTCGCCGGTCGACATGAGCACCAGGGCCCACAGGAAGTCGTTGTACATCCAGGTGAACTCGAGCGTGGCCAGCGCACCGAGCGCGGGCCGCGACACCGGCAGGATGACCTGCCAGTACTGCCGCCACACGCTGGCGCCGTCCATGATCGCCGCCTCGGTGAGCTCGGTCGGGATGGTCAGCATGTAGTTGTAGAGCACGAACACGCAGAACCCGGTCTGGAACGCCACGTGGATGAGGATCACGCCGAGGTACGAGTCGTACAGCGACAGCGAGTCCGAGACCAGCTCCGGCATCGGAATCTTGATGTACAGCGAGTACAGCGGGGTGACCATCATCTGCGGTGGCAGCAGGTTGCCGGCCGTGAACAGGATCAGCAGCGTACGCCGGAACGGGATCTTCACGCGAGTCAGCGCGAAGGCCAGGAACGAGGCCAGGAAGAGCGTCAGGATCACCGCGGGGACCGCGATGTAGAACGAGTTCAGGAAGAACTTGCCCAGGTCGCCCTGGGTCCACGCCTTCTGGTAGTAGTCGAAGCTGATCTTGCGCGGCAGGGAGAAGTAGCCGTGCAGCTGGGTCTCCTGGTAGGGCCGCAGCGACGCGTACACCAGCAGCAGGATCGGGAGGAGCCAACCGACCGCGATCACGGTGAGGAACGCGTTGAGCACCACCCGGCCCGGCCGGGTCCGGTGGCGACGGGACGCCGCGCCAGCCGCCGTGCCCGCCGGCGCGCCCGGAACGGCCGGTGCCTTGCTGGTACGGGCGACGGTCATCGACTGTCCTCCCGCATGATGTTGACCAGGTAGGTGATCACGAACGCGAGCGTCACGAGCATGAGCATCACGGCGACCGCGGAGCCGTACCCGATGCGGCTGGCCTCACCGATGATGTTGTCCACCACCAGTACGGACAGCAGCTGCAGGCCGTTGCGCCCGGTATTGATCGCGTACACGATGTCGAACGCGCGCAGCGACTCGATCACGGTGATCACCAGCACGATCACGTTGATCGGGCGCATCGTCGGGAAGACCACCCGGAAGAACGTCTGGACCGGGTTGGCGCCGTCGATGATCGCCGCCTCCTTCAGCCCCGGGTCGACCGACTTCAGCCCGGCCAGGTACAGGATCATGATGTACCCGGTGTGCCGCCAGCCGGCGAACAGCAGCACCATCCAGATGTTGAGGTGCGAGTCGCCGATGAAGTCGATGCCGTTGCCGTGCGTCCGGCCCAGAATCGCGTTGATCACGCCCTGGTCCTGCGACAGGATCAGCTGGGTCAGGAAGCCGATGACCGCCAGCGAGAGCGCCACCGGAAGGTAGAGGGCGCTCTGGTAGAAGCGGCTGAACCGCAGCTGCCGATCGAGCAGGACGGCGAGGAAGATGCCGAACGGCGTGGCGACCAGGCCGAGGAAGCCCAGCCACAGCAGGTTGTTGCGGACGGCGGTCCAGAAGGCTGGATAGATCGTGACGATGTCGTGGTAGTTCTTGAAGCCGACCCACCTGATGGCCGAGATCCCGTCGTAGTTGGTGAACGACAGCAGGATCGAGATGACCGACGTACCCCAGATGAGGGCGAGGTCGAGCGCCACCGTCAGGCCGACGACGACGGTGAGAATCAGGATGTCCCGGGCCGTCAGGCGCCGACGGCGGCCCCGCCGGACCGGCGGGGTCCGGGGGGCCGTCGACTCGACGGGGGGTAGGGAGGGTGCTACCACCAGACCGACCTCACGAGACGGGAGTGGCGAAGATGCTCTTCTTCTGAGCTTCGATGTTCGCCAGCAGCGCGTCAATATCGCCTGAGGTGTGCTTGTCGATGAAGCTCTGCAGCGCCGGGATCATGACGGTCTGCGCGAAGTCGGGCCGGGTGTCCCGGTCCAGGTACTGCGCGATGTGCTTGGCTTTGGAGATCAGGTCGACCGACTGCTTCTGCATCTTGCTGTACCCGCTGGTGTCGGCGCCGGAGTTGACCGCCACGTTGCTCGGGTCGGTCTTCAGGTACGCGTTCTCGGCGTCGGCCGTGCCGATGTACTTGGCGAAGTCCTTCGCGCCGGCCAGGTTCTTGGCCTTCTTCGGCACCACGAAGCCGTCGATCGGCGCGTCGACCGAGTCGTGGCCGTTGGCCGGGTCGATCTGCGGGAACGGGACGAGGATCGAGTCGTCGGAGTCTGCCGGGGTGGGTGCCTGCAGCTCGACGTGCGGCGAGCCGAAGACGACCATGGCGCACTCCTTCTTGCCGAAGGACGTGCCCGCCTCCTCCCAGGTGCGGCCGAGCGAGCCGGTCTGGTAGTAGGGGAAGAGCGTGGACCACAGGCCGAAGACGTTCTTGACCTTCGGGTCGGTCCAGGACTCCTTGCCGGCCATCAGGTCGACATGGAACTGGTAGCCGTTGGCCCGCATGTTGATGTAGTCGAACGTGCCCATCGCCGGCCAGCCGTCCTTGTCGGCGAAGGCCAGCGGGGTCATCCCGTCCTTCTGGATCTGCTTGCACACGGCGATGAGGTCGTCCCAGGTGTCCGGCGCCTTGTAGCCCTTGGCGTCGAAGATGCTCTTGCGGTAGAAGAGGCCCCACGGGTAGTTGTAGAGCGGCACGAAGTACTGCTTGCCGTCGTGACCGGTGGACGCGGCCTTGAGCGCGTCGGAGAAGCCGGTCAGGCCCGTCCACACCTCGCTGATGTCAGCCAGGTAGCCCTTCTCGGCGAAGAACTGCATGCGGTAGCCGGCGAACCACGCGGCGACGTCATCCGGGTTGCCCTGGAGGTAGCGCGTGATGTTCGTCTGGTAGGTGTTGTGCTCAGTGGTGTTGACCTTGATCGTGTTGCCGCTCTTGGTCTGGTACGCGCTCGCCATCGCCTGGATGCCCTGCTTGGGCTTCGGGTCGGAGTAGTTGGACCCCAGGCCGATCGTCTGCTTGCCACCGCCACCGCCGTTGCTGCTGCATGCGGCGAGCAGGCCGGGCAGCGCGACCACACCCGCCCCGGCGGCCACACCACGGAGAACGGAGCGTCGCGAAAGCTGGCCAGGGGTGGGCGAGAGTTGCGTCATTACCCCTCCTACGTTCAGAGAATGGCAGGTTGGGTTGGGGGATTCCAACGCAACCATTCAAAACTCACCACAGTCCAGCGCCCGAGACGTCGGATGTCAAGGGGCTGAGTCTGCTTCGTTTCAACTCCGTGACATGCTTGCCGCCACCCGGCAACCGGTACGGCGCCGGGGGATCCGCGGAGCGTTACGGGTGCCTCCCGGCGTCGCCCGGTTTGCGGAAAAGTATGTTCTCTCTTGTTGACTAGTGGTGAATCAAGACGGCACGCTGTGGACATGCCGTCGCTCTCCCCGCACCCGACCGGCCTCCTGTACGGCGGTGACTACAACCCCGAGCAGTGGTCCGATGATGTCTGGCGCGAGGACGTCGAGCTGATGCGGGCGGCCGGCGTCAACCTGGTCACCGTCGGGGTGTTCGCTTGGGCGTGGCTTGAGCCGGAGCCCGGCCGGTACGCGTTCGGCTGGCTCGACGAAGTGCTGGATCTGTTGCACGGCAACGGAATCCGGGTCGACCTCGCGACCGCGACCGCGTCGCCACCGCCCTGGTTCTCGCACGCGTACCCCGGCTCGCTGCCGGTCGACCGGGACGGCCGGCGGCTCTGGTACGGCAGCCGCCAGGCGTTCTGCGCCAGCTCGCCGGAGTACCAGCGGGCCGCCCTCGCGCTGGTCGAGCAGCTCGCCACCCGGTACGGCGACCATCCCGCCCTCGCCATGTGGCACATCCACAACGAGTATGGCTGCCACAACCTCACCTGCTACTGCGACGTCTCGGCGGAAGCGTTCCGGGCCTGGCTGCGCGGCCGGTACGGCACCGGCCTCGCCGGCCTCAACGACGCATGGGGCACCGCCTTCTGGTCGCAGCGCTACTCCGACTGGTCGGAGGTCTTGCCACCTCGGGCCACCACCGCCATCCCCAACCCCGCACAGGTACTGGACTTCCGCCGGTTCTCCTCCGACGCGCTGCTGTCGCTGTGCGTCGCCGAGCGCGACGCGTTGCGCCGGCTCAGCCCGGGGATCCCGGCCACGACGAACTTCATGGCCGGGATGTTCGACGGGCTGGACTACTGGCGCTGGGCGCCGCGGCTGGACTTCGTGTCCAACGACAACTACCTGTTCGGCGCGGCCCCCGAGCCGCACGTCGACCTGTCGCTGTCCGGCGACCTGGCCCGCTCGCTCGGCGGCGGCCGGCCCTGGCTGCTGATGGAGCACTCGACCAGCGCGGTCAACTGGCAGCCCCGCAACCTCGCGAAGCCGCCCGGGCAGCTGCGGCGCAACAGCCTCACGCACGTGGCCCGGGGCAGCGACGGCGCGCTGTTCTTCCAGTGGCGCGCCTCCCGTTCCGGCGCGGAGAAGTGGCACTCGGCGATGCTGCCGCACGCCGGTACGGACACCAGGGTGTGGCGCGAGGTGGTCGAGCTGGGCGCCGCGCTGGGCCGGCTGGCGCCGGTGGCGGGGTCCACGGTGGACGCCGAGGTGGCCGTACTGCTCGACTACCCGAGCGGGTGGGCGGCCGAGGGGCCGAGCCAGCCGAGCACCGACATGCGCGCTCTCGAGGAGATCCGCCGGTGGTACGGGGCGCTGTGGCGGGCCGGGTACACGACCGACTTCGCGCACCCCTCGGCCGACCTGTCCCGCTACCGCGCGGTACTCGTGCCCGCGCTGTATCTGGTCTCCGACGCCGACGCCGGCAACCTTCAGTCCTATGTAGACGGTGGCGGTACCGTCCTGGTCGGGCCGTACAGCGGGGTGGTCGACGAGTGTGACCGGGTCCGGCCGGGCGGCTACCCGGGCGCGTTCGCCGAGCTGCTGGGCATCCGGGTCGAGGAGCTCTACCCGCTGCTACCCGACGAGACCGTCGAGGCTCTCCGGCGGCAGCGTCGGTCGGGTGTGGCGGGAGCTCGGCCGGGCCGCCGGGGCGACGGTGGTCGAGTCGTATCTGGACGGTCCGGTGGCCGGCGCGCCCGCGGTCACCCACAACGGCTCCGCCTGGTACGTCGGCACCAGGCTGGACGAGCCGAGCCTCGACCGGCCACCCGGGTCTGGAGGCCGGTCACGCCGGCGGCACGGCCACGCCGCAAGCGCCTATCTGTTCCTCGTCAACCACGCCGGGACGGCCGCGACCGTGGCGGCCGCCGGTACCGACCTGCTCACCGGGGACCGGTTCCGCGGTGAGGTGACCGTACCGCCGGGCGGTGTCGTGGTACTCCGCAGCAGCGGCGAGGAGGAGTGATGCTCGCACAGCAGCGCCAGCAGGCGATCCACGAGATGGTCCAGCGCCTGGGCGGGGTACGGGTCGGCGATCTGGTCCGCGAGTTCGGCGTCTCCGACATGACGATCCGCCGGGACCTGGAGGCCCTCGCCGAGCGGGGCCTGGTGGCGAAGGTGCACGGTGGGGCGACCACGCTGGACCAGCACTCCACGGACGAGCCCGGCTTCGCCGCCAAGCTGGTCCGGCAGCAGTCCGAGAAGGAGGCGATCGCGCGGCGGGCCGCCAAGCTGGTCGCCCCCGGTACGGCCATCGCGCTGTCCGCCGGTACCACCACCTGCATGCTCGCGGGCCTCCTGCTCGACGTGCCCGGCCTGACCGTGGTGACCAACTCCGTACCGGTCGCCGACGTGTTCTACAAGGCACGCCGGGCCGACCAGACGGTGGTGCTCACCGGGGGCATCCGGACGCCGTCCGACGCGCTGGTCGGCCCGTTCGCGGTCAACGCGATCCGGTCGCTCAACGTGGACATGCTCTTCATGGGCGTACACGGAATGAGCACGCACGCGGGCTTCACCACCCCGAACCTGATGGAGGCGGAGACCGACCGGGCGCTGGTGGGCGCGGCCCGCCGGCTGGTCGTGGTCGCCGACCACACCAAGTGGGAGCTGGTCGGCATCTCCACGATCGCGGCGCTGCACGACGCCCACCTGCTGATCACCGACGCCGGCCTGGCCGGGTCGGCGCGGGACTCGCTGGCCAGCGAGGTGGGGGAGCTGGTCATCGCGGACTGACATGCCCACCGGCTAAGGTCGGCCCCATGACCGACCGCCGGTACGGGCAGGACCCCGATGCGACCGTGGTGCTGCCCGCCGTCCAGGCCGACGCCACGGCGCTCCTTCCGGGCGCGGCGCAGCCGGCGGCCGGCGGCCCGGAGGACAGCACCTCCTCGGTCACCCGCAACAGCGCGGTGATGGCGGTCGGCAGCCTGGTGAGCCGGTTTACCGGGTTCGTCCGGACCGTCGCGATCGGCGCGGCGATCGGCGCCAAGGCGTTCTCCAACGACTACAACCTGGCCAACACGCTGCCCAACATGGTCTACGAGCTGCTGCTCGGCGGGGTGCTGGCCAGCGTGGTCGTACCGCTGCTGGTGCGCGCGCGGGCCCGGGACAGCGACCGTGGCGAGGCGTACGCCCAGCGCCTGCTCAGCCTGACCACGGTCTTCCTGGCCGTCGCGACGGCGTTCGCGGTGCTGCTCGCTCCGGTGCTCACCGAGCTGGTCGCGCACAGCTCCAGTGGCGCCAACAAGCACCTGATCACCGTGTTCGGCTACCTGCTGCTGCCGGAGATCTTCTTCTACGGCATCGCGGCGGTCATCGCGGCGATCCTGAACACGCGCGGCCACTTCGCCGCCCCGATGTGGACGCCCATCCTCAACAACGTCGTGGTGATCGCGACCGCGGGCGCGTTCATCCTGATCTGGACGAACGCGCGGGAGCTGAGCCCCGAGGAGGTCACCGCCTGGCAGGTGCTGGTGCTCGGGGTCGGCACCACGCTGGGCATCGTCGTGCAGGCCGCCGGGCTGCTGCCGGCGCTGCGCAAGGTCGGGTTCCGCTGGCGGTGGCGGTCGGACTGGCGCGAGCTGCACCTGCGCGAGCTGGGCCGGGTCGGCGCGTGGATGCTCGGGTACGTGGCGGTCAGCCAGGTCGCTCTCGTGGTCGTGCTGGCCCTGGCGCAGGCCGCGAGCAACCACAACGGGCCCGGCCCGACGGTCTTCAACAACGCGTACCTGATCTTCATGATGGCCCACGGGATCGTGGCCGTCTCGATCATCACCGCGCTGCTGCCCCGGATGTCGGCGGCCGCGGCCGAGCACCGGTACGGCGACGTCGCCGAGCAGCTCTCGCTGGGCACCCGGCTGTCCGCGGTGATCCTGCTCCCGACCACCGCGGCGTACGTGATCCTCGGCCGCCAGCTCGGCGTAGCCTTATTCGAGTGGCGCAGCTACGGCCACGACGACTCGGTAGCGACGGGTTGGGTGATCGCCGCCGCCGGCATCGGGTTGGTCCCGTTCGCCATCAGCCAGCTGCAGATCTTCGCGTTCTACGCGCTCCCGGACACCAGGACCCCGGCCCTGCTCAACGTGCCGGTGGCCGCACTGCGGATCCTCATCGACGTCGTGCTGTACGTCGTCCTCGCGGCCGGGGCGGTCGCGGCCGGCCTGATGATCGGCAACGCGGTCTCGTTCGTGGCCGCCACCGCCCTCGGGTACTGGCTGCTGCGTCGGCGCCTCGGCCGGCTCGGGCTGACCCGGGTGGCGACCACACTGGCCCGGCTGACGGTGGCTACGCTGGTTGCGTGCGTACCGACCCTCCTGGTCACGCTGATCCTCGTGCACGCCATGGGGCTCGGGAAGATCGCCAGTGTCGTCGAGTTGGTGGTCGGGGGAGTGGTCCTGGTCGCGGTTTACCTCGCCACCGCGGTCGGGCTACGGGTACGGGAGGTCAGCGATGTGTGGGCGATGGTACGGAGCCGTATCGGTAAGTGAGTCTCACCTTCGTTGCGGAACGTGATCAAACTGGCGCCGGACCCGCAAACGGCGAAGAATGACCCCTCGGGGTACCGTGCACAGCCCAGGTAAGGTCGTCATGGCGCGGCGGGCTTCTAACCGGAGGGAGGGCGGGTGACCCAGGTCGACGAGAGTCCCGAGTCGCCCGGTACGCCGGGGGTGCTGACCTTTGGTTCGCCCGACGCTGGTTCGCCGGCCGTCGGTGAGGTGCTCGCCGAGCGGTACCAACTCCAGGACCACATCAACAACGACTCCTTCGGCCGGCAGGTCTGGCGGGGCGTCGACGTCGTGCTGCGCCGGCCGGTCGCGGTCGTCATGCGCTACCCGGGCGGAGGGGCCGCGGTCGAGATGCTCGACGCCGCGGTCGCCGCGAGCCGGGTCGTCCACCCCCACCTGGTCGACGTGTACGACGCGATCGACGAGGGCTCCCGGGCGTACGTGGTCCGCGAGTGGGTCGACGGCGGTTCGCTGCGCGAGTACGTGACCGATGCGCCCCTGGACCCTGAGCGGGCCACCACTGTCGCCGCATCGGTAGCCAGCGCGGTCGCCGCGATCCACGCGAGCGGCATGGCGCACGGCAACATCCACCCCGGTACCGTGCTGATCGGCTCGGACGGCCGGGTGGTGCTCTCCGATGCCCGTTCCGACGAGTCCGCCACGCCCGACACCGATATTCGCGCGGTCGGCGGGGTGCTCTACTACGCGCTGACCGGAGGCTGGCCGCACGCCGAGGCGGGCAGCTCCAACCTGCCCGACGCCGTACGGGACTCGTACGGCGTGCTGGTGCAGCCGCGCTCCGTACGCGGCGGCATCCCGGGCCACCTCTCCGACCTCGCCACCGACCTGCTCGACCCGAGCGTCTCGCCCCCTTCGGCCGACGTCCTCGCCGCCGAGCTGAGCCGGCTGGAGGGCGACCGCGACGAGACGTTCTTCGGCGCCAGCGGCCCGCTCGGCTTCGAGCAGCCCAGCTACTCCGACGTCCCGGTGCCCGAGACCCGCCGGTCGGTCCGCAAGCTCGCCATCGGGGTGGCCGCCTTATTGGTGCTCGCCCTGGTCGGCCTCTTCATCGCGGTCAACGCGCTGTCCGGCCCCGCCCCGAACTCCGGCGCGGCGCCCAGCGGCGGCGGCACGAGCAGCGGCAGTGGCGGCCCGGCCAACGGCCAACCGACTCCGATCCCGATCGCGGCCAACCAGGTCCGCGCCGTCGACGACCCCAAAGGCGACCGCACCGAGCTGAAGAACGCCGGCCTGACCGTGGACGGCGACAAGAACACCGCCTGGAAGACCAACCACTACTTCAACAACGCCAACTTCGGCAAGCAGAAGCAGGGCATGGGCATCCTGATCGACCTGGGCGCCGCCAAGGCGGTCAGGATCGTCCAGGTCCAGTTCGCCGCAGCCGGAGCCACGGTCGAGCTGCGCACGGGCAGCAGCGACCCCGGGAGCAGCAGCGCTGGGGACAAGCAGGTCATCGAGAGCTTCCAGACCGTCGGCCCGCCGCACGAGGACGCCGGCACCAACGTGGTCCTCAACGCCGACGGCCAGCCGGTGCGCTACCTGCTGGTCTGGGTCACCAAGCTGCCCGAGTCGACCGACAAGCCAGGCCAGTACCAGGTCGCGATCCAGGACATCCAGGTTCTCGCCAACTGAGGTAGGCGAGCGGAGCGCCGCGAGCGAAAGGCAACTCCGGTGAGCGGACGGCCGGTACGCGACGACGTCGCGCTCCTGCGCGCCCACGCCGCCGGCGACCGGTACGCGTTCACCGAGCTGGTGCACCGGCACCGGGACCGACTCTGGGCGGTGGCGCTGCGTACCCTGGGCGACCGTGAGGACGCCGCCGACGCTCTCCAGGACGCGCTGATCTCCGCCTACCGCTCGGCCGACCGGTTCCGGGGCGACTCGGCGGTCACCACCTGGCTGCACCGGATCGTGGTGAACGCCTGCCTGGACCGGGTACGGCGACGGGCCGCCCGGCCGACCGTACCGCTCACCGACACCGAGCCCGCGCCGGTCGCGCCGGTGGACTCGGACACCGCCCTGGACGTACGGGCCGCGCTGGCGCAGCTCCCGGTCGACCAGCGCGCCGCCCTGGTCCTCGTCGACGTGCAGGGGTACTCGGTCGCCGAGGCGGCCGCGGTGCTGGGCGTGGCCGAGGGCACGGTGAAGAGCCGGTGCGCCCGGGGCCGGGCGAGACTCGCCGCACTCCTGGGCTACCTGCGGAACCCCGTACCGGGCCGGGGCGTCCCATCTCAGACCGACACACCGACAACCGCGGCAACCGGCGAGGAGGGGCGGTGAGTCCCATCGACGGCCACGACCTGGACCGGCTCGCCGACCACGTCGCCGGACTGCTCGACCCGGCCGATGACGCGCGGGTGACCCAGCTGGTCGACACCGATCCGGCCTGGGCGCGGGCGTACGCCGACCTGGTGGCCGCCCAGCCGATGCTGGACAGTGCGCTGGCCGGGCTGGGCGGTGCCGTACCGATGCCGGTCGACGTGGCCGACCGGCTGGACACGGCCCTGGCGGCGCAGGCCCGTACCGCCACGGTTGTCGAGCTGGACGCTCGGCGCAGGCGGCGCCGCTTCGCCGTCGCGACCTCGGCGGTGGCCGCGGCCGTCGTGCTGGTGGTCGGCGGCTCCACGGTCCTGTCCGCACTCGGCGGCGGTGCCGGCACGTCCTCGCTGAACAGCGGCGGTGCCGGTACGGCGGGCGACACCCGTCCGCAGGCGGCCGCCCCGCAGGCGGCCAGCGGCCTACCGCCCGTCCTGCGCTCCGGCACCAACTACACGCCCGCCAACCTGGGCTCGGCGGGCGCCCAGAAGGCCGCCGCGCCCGGACCCGCCGCGGCGGGCGCGCAGGGCAGGTCCGAGGTGGACAGCGGTGCCAGCCGCCTCGACGACCCGGCCGCGCTCGCCGCCTGCCTCAGCGCGGTCGTGGCCCGCTACGGTGGCCAGCCGACGCTCGTCGACTACGCGCGCTACCAGGGCCAGCCGGCCGTGATCGTGGTGCTCGCGACCGGCTCGACGCGCCGCGTGGTGGCCGCCGGGACCAGCTGCGGGCTGCCCGAAGCCGGGCCGGCGGAGCTGTACAGCGTCGCCGGGTGAACCCTGGCACGTGACCTCCGGCACCGGGGCCGCGCGCGGGGAATCTCCGGTTCGTACGATGACGTTTGCGCGTGTGCGACGACATCGACGAGGAGCCGAAGTGAGCGACATCCGTAACCTGATCATCATCGGTTCCGGGCCGGCCGGTTACACGGCAGCCGTCTACGCGGCGCGCGCCAACCTGAACCCGCTCGTCATCGAGGGCGCACAGTCCGGCGGCGCGCTGATGACCACCACCGAGGTCGAGAACTTCCCCGGCTTCCCGGACGGCATCCTCGGCCCCGAGCTGATGGACAACATGCGCAAGCAGGCCGAGCGGTTCGGTGCCGAGTTCATCACCGACGACGCCTCCGGTGTGGCGCTCGACGGCCCGGTGAAGCGGGTATGGATCGGCAACGCGGAGTACCAGGCCCGCGCGGTCATCCTGGCCACCGGCTCGGCCTGGCGCCCGCTCGGCGTACCGGGCGAGCAGGAGCTGCTCGGCCACGGCGTGTCCTCGTGTGCCACGTGTGACGGCTTCTTCTTCCGCGGCCAGCACGTCGCCGTGGTCGGCGGCGGCGACTCGGCGATGGAGGAGGCGACCTTCCTGACCCGGTTCGCGCGAGTCGGTCACCATCGTGCACCGGCGGGACGAGTTCCGGGCCAGCAAGATCATGGCGGAGCGCGCGCTGACCAACCCGAAGATCACGGTACGGTGGAACACCGTGGTCACCGAGGTGCTGGGCAAGGACGGCAAGGTCGCCGGGGTCGGCCCTGCGCGACGCCACCACGGGGGAGGAGTCGACCCTGGACGTCCAGGGCGTGTTCGTGGCGATCGGGCACGACCCGCGCAGCGAGCTCTTCCGGGGACAGGTACGAGCTGGACGAGAACGGGTACGTGGTGGTGGAGGCGCCGAGCACCCGTACCAGCGTGGCGGGTGTCTTCGCCGCCGGCGACCTGGTCGACCACACCTACCGCCAGGCGATCACCGCCGCCGGCACGGGCTGTGCGGCCGCGCTGGACGCCGAGCGGTACATCGCCGGGCTGGAGAGCTGACCCCACCCGTCCCTCTGTACGGGACGGGCACCTGATGCCGGCCCGCCCTGGGCCGGCCCGAGCCGAACAGGGAGCAACTTCATGGGAGCCACCAAGGCCGTCACCGACGCGACGTTCGTCAGCGAGGTACTGCAGTCCGATAAGCCGGTGCTGGTCGACTTCTGGGCCGAGTGGTGCGGTCCGTGCCTGCGCGTGGCGCCGGTGCTCGAGGAGATCGCCAGCGAGATGGGCGACAAGGTGAAGATCGTGAAGCTGGACATCGACGCGAACCCGAACACGGCTCGGGACTACCGCGTGATGTCCGTACCGACGCTGACCGTATTCAAGGGCGGCCAGCCGGTGCAGTCGGTGGCCGGCGCCCGGCCCAAGGGCGACCTGGTCCGGCTGATCGAGTCGGCCCTCTGACGGAACCGTGGCACAGCGCCCCGCGTCTGGGATAACGGACGCGGGGCACGATCGTGCCGACGGGCGTGGCGGCCTGGTTCACGGTAGGCTCCGGTGGCATTTTGGGTCATGGTGGAACGCATGGGTGCACCCGTGCGGGTACCCAGCGACCATCGAACAGGAGGAGCCGGATGCGGCCGATCAGGCGCGGTGACCAGGGCGGCGCGGTAGCTGAGATCCGCACGGTCCTGCACAGCCTGCAACTCCTGCCCGCGAACGGGGACGCTGGCGCCGGAGCTGAGTTCGACGAACAGACCGAGCTGGCGGTACGCGCCTTCCAGCAGAGCCGGGGACTGTCCGTGGACGGGCGGGTCGGCGAGGAGACCTGGCGGGCACTGGACGCGGCCCGCTGGCGGCTCGGCGCCCGTACCCTTTACCACGCCCTGCCCGACCCGCTGATCGGCGACGACGTGCGGCAGCTGCAGGAACGGCTGCTGGAGATGGGGTACGACGTCGGGCGCGCCGACGCGATCTACGGTGCCCGGACCGCCCGCGCGGTGGCCACCTTCCAGCGCGAGGTCGGGCTGTCGCCGGACGGCGCCTGCGGCCCGCAGACCATGAACGCGCTGCGCCGGCTCGGCCGCAAGGTGATCGGAGGCGCGCCCGCTGCGCCCTGCGGGAGAACGCGAAGCTGCACGGCAGTCCGGACGGGCCCTGGTCGGCAAGACCATCGTGATCGACCCGGGGCACGGCGGGCCGGACCTCGGCGTGGTCGTACCGGACGGGCTGCTCCGCTGGACCGAGGCCGACCTCGCCTTCGACCTGGCGCAGCCGGCTGGAGGGCCGGCTGGGCGCGGCCGGGATGCGGGTGCACCTGACCCGCGGCCCGGCACCGGACGGTCGAGCTGACCGACTGGGACCGGGCCCAGCTCGCCAACGATCTCGGCGCCGACCTGTTCATCTCGCTGCACATCGACGGGCATCGCGAACCCGGAGGCGGACGGGGTGGCCACCTACCACTACGGCACCGACAACGGGGTGACCTCGACGGTCGGCGAGCGGCTGGCCGGGCTGGTCCAGCGGGAGATCGTCGTGCGCACCGGCCTGCGCGACTGCCAGACCCACGCCAAGACCTGGGAGCTGCTCCGGCTGACCCGGATGCCGGCGGTACGGGTGGAGGTCGGCTACCTCACCTCGCCCGTCGACCGGGCGCAGCTGATCGACCCGCGGTTCCGGGACCGGGTCGTCGAGGCGATCGTGGCGGCCGTGCAGCGGATGTACTACCCGGTCGAGCAGGACGTACCCACCGGCTCGATCGACGTCAGCGAGCTGCGGGCGGTGCGTCGCCGCCGGCACCGTGGTCGACTGACCGGCGCTCGGCGCGGGCGCGTCAGCGCGGTCGAGCGGGTCGCCGGGGCCGGCGCACCGGGCGCAGCAGCGTCTCCGGGCTCATCGAGCCGAGCAGCTTCTCCAGCGCGTACTCCACGTCGGACTTCCAGGACAGCGCGGTGCGCAGCTCCAGCCGCAGCCGCGGGTACCGGGGGTGCGGCCGTACCGTCTTGAAGCCCACCGACAGGAAGAAGTCGGCCGGCGCCAGGCAGCCAGCCGCGCCGGTCCGGCTCGTCGCCGGCCGTCGCCGAACTTCGCGTCGCCGAACGCCTCGATCGCCTTGATGCCGCGCTTGGTCAGGTCCCGGGCCACGCCCTGCACCAGCATCCGGCCCAGCCCGCCGCCGGCGAACGCGGGTACGACGTGCGCGGTCATCAGCAGCGCCGCGTCGGCCGACACGGGCGAGGTCGGGAAGGCCATCGACACGGGGCACGTAGGCGGGCGGGGCGAACATGACGAACCCGGCCGGCATGCCGTCGACGTACGCGAGCTTGCCGCAGGAGCCCCACTCCAGCAGGGTCTGCGAGACCCAGGCCTCCTTCTCCAGCCCCGGGTCGCCGGCCGCGCAGGCCCGCTCGGCGGCGACCGGGATCGAGCTCCCAGTAGACGCACTGCCGGCACGGGCGGGGCAGATCCTCCAGCGTGTCCAGGGTCAGATTGACCAGACGTCGCGACATACGGCTATCCCTATTAGCAACAGATGAGCAGCTCGGCACGGCGCCGCCATCTCGCCCCCAAGTTCCAGATCGTACGCGCGAAACGAATGATGTGGGAGGTCCCTCGCGGAGTACGATCGACGGACCTGGCGCCGGTCGCCCGGTCCGCTGGCAGTGTCGCCGCTGACCACCGTCTTCCTGGGTCTGGGTGACCATCCCGGGTCTGGGCGACGGCGCCTCCCCCGACACCCGCATGGGAGGGAACGCGATCATGACCGGCACGACGCTCGACGACTACACCGACCGGTACGCCCGGCGCGTACGCGGCATGACCGCCTCGGAGATCCGGGCTCTGTTCGCCGTGGCCAGCCGCCCCGAGGTCGTCTCGCTGGCCGGCGGTGCCCCGTACATCGCCGCTCTGCCGCTCGACGCCGTCGGCGAGATGCTCGGCCGGCTCGGCGCCGAGCACGGCGCGACCACCCTCCAGTACGGCATCGGCCAGGGCGACCTGGAGCTGCGCGAGCGGATCTGCGAGGTGATGGCGCTGTCCGGGATCGACGCGTCCCGCGGCGCCTCCCCGGACGACGTGGTGGTCACGGTCGGCGGCCAGCAGGCGCTCGACCTGGTCGCCCGGCTCTTCCTCGACCCGGGTGACGTGGTGCTCGCCGAGGGCCCGACCTACGTCGGCGCGCTCGGGGTGTTCCAGGCCGCCCAGGCGCAGGTGGTGCACGTGCCGATGGACGACGACGGGCTGATCCCGGAGGCGCTCGCCGAGGCGCATCGCCGACCGTCGCCCGGGCCGGCCAGCGGGCCAAGTTCCTCTACACGATCCCGACCTACCAGAACCCCGCCGGCGTGACCCTGACCGAGCGAGCGCCGCGAGCGAGGTCCTCGACATCTGCGAGCGGGCCGGCCTGCTGGTGGTCGAGGACGACCCGTACGGGCTGCTGGGCTTCGACGGGCGAGCCGCCGCCCGCCGCTGCGCGCCCGGCGCCGCGACGGGGTGCTTCTACGTGAGCACCTTCTCCAAGACCTTCGCCCCGGGCCTGCGGGTCGGCTGGGTCCTCGCCCCGCACGCGGTACGGGAGAAGCTGGTCATCGCCAGCGAGGCGCAGATCCTCTGCCCGAGCGTGTTCGCCCAGGCCGCGGTCGCCACGTACCTCGCCACCATGCCGTGGCGGGAGCAGATCAAGATCTACCGCGAGGTCTACCGGGAGCGCCGCGACGCGCTGCTCGTCGCGCTGACCGACCTGATGCCCGCCGGCACCAGCTGGACCCGGCCGGACGGCGGCCTCTTCGTCTGGCGCACCCTGCCCGACGGGCTGGACTCCAAGGCGATGATGCCGCGCGCGATCGCCGCCCGGGTCGCCTACGTGCCCGGCACCGGCTTCTACGCCGACGGCGTCGGGCGGCTCGGCACCATGCGGCTGTCCTTCTGCTTCCCGCCGCCCGAGCGGATCCGGGAAGGGGTCCGCCGGCTGGCCGGCGTGGTCGAGCAGGAGATGATGGTACGGGCCGAGTTCGGCACCGCCGTCGCGCCCGCCGCCGGCCGGGGTCACCTGGACCGCCGGCGACCCGACTTCGGCATGCCGCCGCTGGTAACACCCCGGCACCTGGACTGTGAGTGAGCCGTCGACATGGAACCGCACGTGCTGGTCCTCGCCGGTGGCCTCTCGTACGAGCGCGACGTGTCGCTGCGCTCCGGCCGCCGGGTGCTCGACGCCCTGCGCGTCGGTCGGCGTCGACGCCGAGCTGCGCGACGCCGACGTCGCGCTGCTGCCCGCGCTCGCCGCCGACCCGCCGGACGCGGTCATGATCGCGCTGCACGGCGCCACCGGCGAGGACGGCTCCCTGCGCGGCGTGCTCGACCTGTGCGGCGTGCCCTACGTCGGCTGCGACGCGCGGACCGTCCCGGCTCGCCTGGGACAAGCCCTCCGCCAAGGCGGTGCTCCGCGAGGCCGGCATCCCGACGCCGGACTGGGTGGCGCTGCCGCACGACCGGTTCTCCGAGCTGGGTGCGGTCGCGGTGCTCGACCGGATCGTCGACCGGCTCGGGCTGCCGCTGATGGTGAAGCCGGCGCAGGGCGGGTCCGGGCCTCGGCGCCGCCGTGGTCCGGGACGCCGGCGACGCTGCCGGCCGCGATGGTCGGCTGCTTCGCGTACGACCAGACGGCGCTCGTCGAGCGGTACGTGCCCGGGATGGACGTCGCGGTCTCGGTCGTCGACCTTGGCGAGGGGCCGACCGGCGCTGCCGGCCGTCGAGATCGTCCCGCAGAACGGCGTGTACGACTACGCCGCCCGCTACACCGCCGGCCTCACCACCTGGCACGCGCCGGCCCGACTCGACCCCGAGGTCGCCGAGCGGGTCGCCGAGACGGCCATCGCCGCGCACTCCGCGCTCGGCCTGCGCGACCTGTCCCGGGTGGACCTGATCGTCGACGAGGACGGGCACGCCGCACGTGCTCGAGGTCAACGTCTCGCCCGGGATGACCGAGACGTCGCTGCTGCCGCTGGCGGTGCAGGCGGCCGGGCTCGACTTCGGCAAGCTCCTCGCCACCCTCGTCCACCGTGCCGTGGCTCGGGGCTGACCCGCACCGCTCAGCAGAACGGCCCGCAGCTCGGTACGGAGCCTGCGGGCCGTTTCACGTGAAACATCGGCCGGCGGGTGCGTCCGGGCCGGGTGTCGCCGCGAGCGGTGGGTCAGGTCGCTGCCTCGGCCGGTACCGCGCTCCCGCCGGCCGTACTCGGCACGGGCTCGGGTGCGTCGCCTCGTGCTCCGTTCACAGCTCGCCTCAGCAGAGCCGGTCGCGCCGGCAGGGCGCTCCGGGCGCGCCGGTCTCCGCAGCACCGTTGAAGGGCTCGCTGCCCGCCGCCGCAGCAGCGGTCTGGGCCGCCTGTCGCCTCGGACGCCGCGATCGTCGCGGGCGCCTGCCACTCGATACGGGGCGGCTCGGCCAGCGGGCGGCCACCGAACTCGGCGAGCCAGGCCGCGACGAGCGCGAGGTTCTCCCGCCACTGGGCCTCGGGGATCGGCGGCAGGATGTCGTCCCATAGAGAGAGGAACGAGCCGCGCAGCTGGAGCCGCCCGGTACGGCCGGGCGAGGAACCACAGGTGCAGGTGGGCCGAGCCGTCGCCCCACCGGTTCACGTGGACCCGGGCGACGCCGTCGAGCGAACGGATCGCACGCTCCAGCCGTACGGTCATGACGCCGAGCTCGGCCGCGAGCAGGTTCGGCAGGTCGCCGAGATCGAGGTGGGAACGCGACTCCAGGATCAGCACCATGGGCAGGCCGGTGGGCCGGTCCATCGCGCGCACGCGCCAGCGCTCGCTGACCCAGATGTACGCCTCGTCGGCAGCGTTGCAGGCGAGGCAGTTCGCGGCCTCCTCGCCCTGGCGCGGCGGCTCCGTGTCGGAGATGGGCTCTAGTGGTTTGACCCGCAGCTCACCCTCGAATGGAAAGCTCGGCCAAGAAACAAAATCCGGAAGTCTGCTGGGGGTGTCGGGCACGGGATCGACCCTAGCGGAGCACCCCGCCGATGTCGTCCCCCGTGTGGCTGGGGCGCCACCACTGCGCCTCGCTCAGGGCCGCGAAGCCCATGGCGGAGTAGAGCGGCCGCCCCTGCTCGGTCGCGCTGAGGTTCACCGGTACGTCCGGGTACGCGCGCACGATCTCGGTCAGGAGCGCGCGCGCGACGCCGTGGCCGCGGTGCTCAGGGAGCGTACTCACCTGGTACACACCGAGGCTCGTACCGTCGTGGTAGGTGTACGCCGCCCCGGCCGGTACCCCTTCGCGACGGGCGAGCCACACCCGCCACCCCGGGATGCCGAGTACCCGTGGCGGCTGGATCCGCCCGCGCGGGTCGCTCGGCGTGGACGAGGGCGGGAAGACCGCGATGAGGATCTGTTCGGCCGCCGCCAACGCGCCCGGGTCCTGCACCGGAGTCACCTGGATCCCCGGCCGCGCCCCGTTCCCCTCGTACGGGCCGGCCGGCCGCTCCATCACCGTCAGCCGGAACCGGGGCTCCAGTCCGTACGGGGTCAGGTCGAGCGCACCGCTCGCGTCCTCGACGACCCGGCGGCTGAAGCTGGACCGCGCCAGTACGGTGTCGACGATCGACTGGAGGGTCTCGGCCCACTCGGTCACCGGGTCGAGGATGATCGCGCGTAGGGCGTGGTACGGCGACGGCGCCACGATCCGTACCCGCTTGGTGCCGGCGAGGACCACCCCGTGCCCCCTCGTCAGCGCCTCCCACATCGCCGCGGCGTTGCGGGCATGGCGCTGGTATCCCGTCACGGCGGCGAGTTTGCCATACGTCATCCACAGGCGCGCACCCCCTCCGACACGGGGTTTCACGTGAAACAGCGGTCTCCTGTGGATAACTGCTGTGGACAGAGCCCGCCCGACGGGCCGCTGCTGCCAAACAGTCGAGGCCACCCGGGATATCCCGGGTGGCCTCGGGCTCTGCCTCGCGGGACGATGCCCGTCGCTACTGATCCTCGCGGGAGGAGCGACGTGCCGCCGCATTACTCCGTGGGGCTCTCCTTCTCCACGCCGATGATGCCGACGATCCGTTCGAGGTCGTCGACGGTGGCGAACTCGATGGTGATCCGGCCCTTGGTACGGCCGATGTCGACCTTCACACGGGTGTCGAACCGGTCGGAGAGCCGGTCGGCCAGGTCGGCGAGGGCGGGCGCGTGGGGCTTCGCCCGGCGCTTCGGCGCCGCCTGCTTCGCCGGCCCTTCGGCGACGGCGAGCGCGACGAGCTCCTCGGTCGCCCGTACCGACAGCCCCTCGGCAACGATCCGCTGCGCGAGCGCCTCCTGCTCGTTGGTGTCGTCGAGACTGAGCAGCGCGCGGGCGTGGCCGGCAGACAGCACCCCGGCCGCGACCCGTCGCTGCACCGGCGACGGCAGGTTCAGCAGCCGGATCGTGTTGGAGATCTGCGGCCGGCTGCGCCCGATCCGGCGGGCCAGCTCCTCGTGGGTGGCCCCGAACTCGTCGAGCAGTTGCTGGTACGCGGCCGCCTCTTCCAGCGGGTTGAGATTGGCCCGGTGGATGTTCTCCAGGAGGGCGTCGCGCAGCATGGCGTCGTCCCGGGTGTCCCGAATGATCGCGGGGATGGTGTCCCGGCCGAGCCCCTGCGCGGCCCGCCAGCGCCGCTCTCCCATGACGAGCTCGTACTTCTGAGGAGTCGATCTCCCGGACCACGATCGGCTGGAGGAAGCCGACCTCCTCGATCGAGGTCTTCAGCTCCTCCAGTGCCTCCTCGTCGAAGACCTGACGGGGCTGCTTCGGGTTGGGCACGATCGAGTCCACGGCCACCTCGGCGAACCGGGCACCGGGCACCGGCGCCAGGTCGAGCTGCGCCACCGATGGGAGGGGGGCCGCCGGGTCGACCGTCCGGGCCGACAGGTCGGGCGTCCGTGCCGCCGGTACGGACGGCTCGGTCGCCGTCGGGATCAGGGCACCAAGGCCACGGCCAAGCCCCCCGCGTACCTTGCTCACGGCATCTCCTCCTGTTCGCGCGCGCCGCGGCCCCATGCGCCACCGGTCGTCGGCCCCGCCGCGGCCCCCCGCTCGTCGCTCACGGCGAGGCCTCCCGTCCGTTCGCCCCGCGCTCGGCGATCTCCTGGGCGGCCTCGAAGTAGCTCATCGCGCCACGCGAGCCCGGGTCGTACGTCATCACGGACTGGCTGTAGCTCGGCGCCTCGGAGACCCGGACGTTGCGGGGGATGACCGCCTGGAGCACCTTGTTCCCGAAGTGCGTACGCACGTCCTGCTCGACGAGGTCGGCGAGGCGGGTACGGCGGTCGTACATCGTCAGCAGCACGGTGGAGATCTCCAGCGCCGGGTTCAGGTGCGACTTCACCAGCGCGATGTTGCTCGTGAGCGCCTGGACGCCTTCGAGCGCGTAGTACTCGCACTGGATCGGGATTAGCACCTCCTGGGCGGCGACGAGCGCGTTGACCGTCAGAAGCCCGAGGGAGGGCGGGCAGTCGATGAAGATGTAGTCGTACTCGGTCTGGCTGCCCTGGATCGCTCGCGAAAGTCTGGACTCCCGGGCCACCACCGAGACCAGCTCGATCTCCGCGCCGGCGAGGTCGATCGTGGCCGGTACGCAGGCGAGGTTCGGGATGCCGTCGACCGCCTGCGTCACGTCGGTCAGCGGAGCACCGTCGATCAGACAGTCGTAAACGTCCGGTACGCCGGCGTGGTGCGGCACGTTCAGTCCGGTCGACGCGTTCCCCTGCGGGTCGAGGTCGATCACCAGTACCCGGTTGCCGTGCAGCGCGAGGGCGACCGCGATGTTCACCGCGGTGGTGGTCTTGCCGACCCCGCCCTTCTGGTTCGCGACACAGATCACCCGGCGGTGAGCGGGGCGGGGCATGGTTATCTCCCCGCTCGGGTTGAGGATCTCCACTGCCCGCTTCGCCTCCTGTGCCAGGGGTGGGTCTTCGGTTTCACGTGAAACGTCTCCGTCGGCCACGGCTGCACCTGCCTCGGGGTAACTCGTCGTGGGCTGTGGACTGGGGGAGGGTGCCAGCCGGCCCGGCTGCCCTTCCCTTCCATCATCGCCCGAGTATGCCGTGCCCATCGGCTCCGGGTCGTACGGCGGAGCGATCGCCGGGACCGGCGTGGTTGGACCGACCGCGAACCCGGTTCCGGTGCGGGGCTGGGGGACCGGCTTATCCGCCGATGAGTGCGGGACCGACGGCTGGCCGGTCTCGGCCGGGGCGCCGACGGACCAGCCCTCATAGGTGGACCGGCCTGCTCCGTAACTGTCGTAGCTGCCACTGTTGTGCACGGTGTCATCCCTGCCCGGTTCGGATGGGTATGCTCCCGCAATGTTCGCGGTCTGCGCCGCCGGCCGACGGCGACGGCTCGCGAGCTGAACCGTACAAGCGGCGCGCGCTCAGCCTACGGCCGACCGTCGCGCGAAGCTACCGTGTCACTCGGCTAACGCCGGGAACGCCGGCCGGTCCGCGATCGGGTCTCGCGGGCCAGTACTTGGGCTGGACCGGAAGGGCGGCGTTCGTCGCGAGCCGGCACTTGGGCCGGATCGGCAAGGCGGCGTTCGTCGGCAGCGGCCCGTTCCCGTACCACCTCGACGACCGTGGCCGGTGGCTCGACCTGACCGACTCCGCAATGCCGGACCACCGGTACGCCACCGCCGAGGCGCGCCACCGCGGCGCGGTGCTCCGCGACCTCCTCGGCCGCCGACGAGCCCTTCAGGGCGAGCAGCCTGCCGCCCACCGCCGCCAGCGGAAGGCACCAGGCGGCCAGCCGGTCCAGCGGCGCGACCGCCCGGGCGGTTACCACGTCCGCCGGCCCCAGTCGACCCACCGACTCCTCGGCCCGCGCGCGCACGACCGATACCTGCCCGGCCAGCCCGAGATCGGCGAGCGCTTCGGTGAGGAAGGCGGTACGCCGGGCCAGGGACTCGACGAGCGCGACGGTCAGGTCGGGTCGGGCGAGCGCCAGCACGATACCGGGCAGACCAGCACCGGAGCCGACATCAACGACACAGCTCCCATTCGGGATCAGCTCCACCACGACAGCGCAGTTCAACAGGTGGCGGTCCCAGAGCCGGGGCGCCTCGCGGGGGCCGATCAGGCCGCGCACCACACCCTCGGTGGCGAGCAGCTCCGCGTACCGGACGGCGAGCGGAAGCCGCTCGGAGAACAGCGCCCGAGCCGCCGGTACCAGCGACTCGGGCGGGTCGGCACCCCCGGTGACTTGTCCGGCTCGACTGCCGTGACCCGAATCCGAGGGTCGCGCACCTTGATCCGGCACTACGCCGTCGCCCGTACCACGATCCGCCGCTGGGGTTCGACGCCCTCGGACTCGCTCTCCACATCGGGCAGCGCATTGATCACGTCGTGTACGCACTTGCGCTCGAACGCGGACATCGGCTCGAGCCGCACCGGCTCGCCGTACTCCTTGACCTTCTCGGCCGCGTTCTTGGCGATCGCCCCCAGCTCGCGGCGCCGGGCGGCGCGGTACCCGCCGACGTCGAGCAGCAGCCGGCTAGGCGAGCCGGTCTGCCGGAAGATCGCCAGGCGGGTCAGCTCCTGCAGGGCCTCCAGCGTCGCGCCGCGCTGGCCGACCAGCGCCTGGAGCCGGCCACCGACGACCTCGACCACCGGGCGGCCGTTCTGCACCACCTCGTCGATGTCGCCGTCGTAGTCGAGGATATCCAGCAGCCCCTCGACGTAGTCCGCGGCGATCTCGCTCTGGCGGAAGAGTTCGTTCTCGCTGGCCGGCGCGCTGACCGCCTCCGCCGCCTCGGTCTCGATATCGATTGGGGTCGTTTCGGTCACTGTCATCTCCGGAAACGTCGCACTTCATATCCCCCGGACCTCGGCGGCAGAACCGCCGGTGTGAGGACGACTGTGGGTACGGGGAGCGCCGGCCGGCCCGCGCGCCGTGCACGGGCCGCCGTCACGTCAACCCGACAGGCGCTTGGCCTTGGGCGCGTTGCCCTTCTTGGGGTTCACCGGTGCCTTCTTCGGGTTCGCCGGCTTGACGCCCGGCTTGGGCGCGAGCGCCTTGCCGTCGACCTTGGGCGTACCGTTGCTGGGCGCCGCGGTCGCCTTGGTCTTGGGCTTGCGCCCCAGGATCGTGTCCGCCAACGACGTGGTGGCCGGAGCGGTGGCGCCGGTACGGGCCGCCTTGCTCGGCGTACCGGTCGCGGCCTTGCCCGGTTGGGGCGGCGGCGGGTACTTGCGCAGCACCCAGAACTGCTGCCCGAGCGAGAAGAGGTTCGTGGTGGTCCAGTAGATCACCACACCGATCGGGAAGAGCGTGCCGGAGACCAGCAGCGAGATCGGGATGCCGTAGAGCATCAGCCGCTGGATCATCTTCTGCTGCGGGTCCTCGGCCCAGCCCGTCTTGAGGATCATCTGCTGGCTGGTCAGGTAGGTCGTGATGATCATGATCGCGACCAGGATACCGGCGACGATCTTGACGACCGTACCGTTGGCGTGCATCTGGGCCAGGTCGGCCGCGCTCGACCTGAACGACGCGGCGAGCGGGGCGCCGAACAGCTTGGCGTGCGAGGCGCTGTCGAACTGCGCGACCGTCCAGCCGTAGAGCCGCTTGGTGGCGTCGAGCTTCTTGTCCGGCGTGAGGTGGCGCAGGACGTGGAAGAGGCCCAGCATGATCGGCGCCTGGACCAGCAGGGGAAGGCAGCCCATGAGCGGGTTTGCCTTCTCCTTCCGGTACAGCTCCATCATCTCTTTCTGGAGCGTCTCCCGGTCACCCTTGTGCTTCTCCTGCAGCTCCTTGATCTGCGGCGCCAGGGCCTGCATGGCCCGCTGCGACTTGATCTGCTTGACGAACACCGGGAACAGCAGGGCCCGGACGGTGATCACCAGGAAGACGATCGCGAGGACCCACTGCCAGTTCGTCGCGAGGAACTCACCGCCTCCGAAGGCGAGGTTCCACAGCGCATGCCACTGGAGCATGATCCATGAGATCCCCCAGTAAACGGGCTCCATCAATTCGGGACTCCAGTTGGGTCAGCTCTTGGGCGGCGGCACCGGGTCGTACCCGCCGGGATGGAACGGGTGGCAGCGCAGCAGCCGCCAGAGCGTCAGCCACAGGCCCCGCCACGCCCCGTGCACCGCGAGCGCCTCCATGGCGTACGCGCTACAGGACGGGTAGAACCGACAGCGCGCCGGCAGTGCCGGGCTTATCCACCGACGGTACGCGATGATGGGCAGTGCCAGCACACGGGCACCGGGCGTGGTGGGCTTGGGCACGGCCGACGCGGTCATCGCGGGACCGGCCTTCGGCGGCCGGCGGCGGCCAGCGCCGCGTCCAGGTCGGCGGAGAGTCCTTGGTACGAGCGGTCCGCCGCGCCGGGTAGCGCCCGCACCACCAGGTCGGTACCGGCGGGGAACTGCTCCAGCCGGTCGCGCACCAGGTGCCGGAGCCGCCGCTTGACGCCGTTGCGCTGGACCGCGCCGCCCACTGCCTTGGGGACGACGAACCCGGCCCGTGCGGAGTACGGCCGAGTCCCGCGACTGTCCGTCGCGGGACTCGGGAAGCAGCAGGTGGACGACGACGAAGCCACGCCCGGCCCGGCGGCCGGCGCGTACCGCCGCGGCGAACTCACCGCGACGCCGGAGGCGCTGCGCGGTGGCCAACACCGGAACGGCTCCAGCGGCCTCAGGCCGAGAGCTCGGTGCGGCCCTTGGCCCGCCGAGCCGACAGGATCGCGCGCCCGGCGCGGGTACGCATGCGCAGCCGGAAGCCGTGGGTCTTCGCGCGCCGGCGGTTGTTCGGCTGGAAGGTGCGCTTGCTCACGTCAGGCTCTCCGTCTTCGTTACGGTCGCTACGTTACGGTCGTCCGTGCCGGTGTTGCGCGGGGCACGCACTACAGGCCGCCCGTGCTCAGGCAGCCGTTCCAGGGTACGCGGGCCCACCGGCGAGCGTCAAAAGCAGGGCATCGGCAACGGTTCGTCCATCAGCCAGCGCGCGCCGCGTTGATGAGGCAAACTTGGCGCAGCCACATAGGGGGCGGGTGTGGACAAGCGGCGCACAACTGTGTGGACAACCGTTGAGTGGGTGTGGACAACACTGTTAACCTGCCCGCTTGCCGGTTACGTCGACGGGGAACCACTGGGCACAAACTGAGGCAAAACCGGGCGAGGCAAATCGATCGTTCGGCACGGTATGCCGCCATGACGCGGGCGGCGCACCGGGTCGTACGGGCGGTCGTGACGGCCCGCACCGGTGACCTGACCAGTCCGTACACAGCCTGTGGAAAACCTGTGGACAACGGTCGGGCGCTGTGGACGGGCTGGGGATGTGCCCGGGGGACGACGTGACGAATGGTGGGGGTGACGAAGGTGCCTGACGGGCTCGATCTCGGGGCGGTGTGGACTGCGGCCACCGAAGAGGTGGCCGGCGGGATCGCCTCCGCCCAGCAGCGGGCGTACCTCCGGCTGACCCGCCTGCGCGCGATCGTCGACGACACCGCGCTGGTGGCGGTACCGGACGCGTTCACCCGGGACGTGATCGAGTCCAAGCTCCGCCCGGCGATCACCGACGCGCTCTCCCGCCGGCTGGGCCGGCCGATCCAGGTGGCGGTGACCGTACGGGCTCCGGAGGAGGCCGCCGCGGTGCCGGTGACCGGGACGCCGATGGCCGCCGGGCCGGGGTACCAGCACGGTTACCAGGCCGCGGCGATGATCCCGGGCCCGGCCGTACCAGCGCAGCACGACCCGGCCGCGGCGACACCCGTACCCACCGTCCCCTCAGCGCGGCTCGCGGAGCCGACGCTCTTCGACGGCGGCCTGCTCGACGGCGGTCAGCCGGCCTACCCGCGCCCCGTCTACCAGCAGCCGGCGGCCTACCCGGACCGGTACACGGCCGAGCCGGCCGCCCGCCCGGTACCCGACCAGCCGCACCCGATCCCGAACCGCCCCCCGATCAGTGCCGGTACCGGACGCGATGACCGGCGGGTCACCCCGGGCACGAGCGACGGCAACCGGCTCAACCCGAAGTACATGTTCGAGACGTTCGTCATCGGCTCCTCGAACCGGTTCGCCCACGCCGCCGCGGTCGCGGTGGCCGAGTCGCCGGCGAAGGCGTACAACCCGCTGTTCATCTACGGCAGTTCCGGGCTGGGCAAGACCCACCTGCTGCACGCCATCGGCCACTACGCGACGACCCTCGGCAACGCGCGGTCGGTGCGCTACGTGTCGACCGAGGAGTTCACCAACGACTTCATCAACTCGCTACGGGACGACAAGACCCAGGCGTTCCAGCGGCGCTACCGGGACGTGGACATCCTCCTGATCGACGACATCCAGTTCCTGGAGAACCGGGAGCGTACGCAGGAGGAGTTCTTCCATACCTTCAACACCCTGCACAACGCGAACAAGCAGATCGTGATCACGTCGGACCGGTCGCCCAAGCAACTGTCCACGTTGGAGGATCGGCTGCGTACCCGGTTCGAGTGGGGGCTGCTCGCCGACATCCAGCCGCCGGACCTGGAGACCCGGATCGCGATCCTGCAGAAGAAGGCCGCCCAGGAGCGGCTCTTCGCACCGCCGGACGTGCTGGAGTTCATCGCCTCGCGGATCGCCAACTCGATCCGCGAGCTCGAGGGCGCGCTGATCCGGGTCACCGCGTTCGCCAGCCTGACCCGCTCGCCGGTACGAGCTGGCGCTCGCCGAGGAGGTGCTGCGCGACTTCATCCCGGACGGCTCGGGCCCGGAGATCAACGCCGACCAGATCATGGCATCGACGGCCGACTACTTCGGGGTGAGCCTGGAGGACCTGCGCGGCCACTCGCGCTCCCGGGTACTGGTCAACGCCCGCCAGGTGGCCATGTACCTGTGCCGCGAGCTGACCGATCTGTCCCTGCCCCGGATCGGGCAGGCGTTCGGCGGCCGCGACCACACCACGGTCATGCACGCCGACCGCAAGATCCGTCAGCAGATGGCCGAGCGCCGGTCGCTGTACAACCAGATCGCCGAGCTGACCAACCGGATCAAGCAGACTTCCTGAGCCGCCCGGTCGAGCTCGTCCGCGTCCCGCGATGTGGAAGGCCGTCTCCCTCTTTCTGGTGCACCAGTATCCACAGGCTGTGGACGGCGGTTGGGGATACCGTGTGGACTCCTGGCCGGAACCGGTGGACGGGCTGTGGGCGGACTGTGGGTGACGATTCGGGTCCGGTCTCCACAGCTGGGGGTAACTCCTGGGAATATCCGGTGGACAACCGGTGGACGGCCGGGGACAACCGGGCCGCGCCGGTAGGCCTGTGGACCGGCAGGGTGGTTACGGTAGGCGTTCTCCACAGGCTCCCCACCTGTGGGTAACGGCTCCCAGCAGGGCGGACGTCGGGTATCCACAGATCGCACAGGACCGATGAAGACGATGAGATAGATCTTCTAAGAAAACTCAAAAGCAATCATCTGGGTGGGGGAACTGTGGGTAGCTCGGACGCCCGGTGCGGGATGCCAAAACGCCGGGGCCGGTGCACGCTTCGGGCCGCAGCGCCATACAGTGCGATAGGCACCCTGACGAGTCGACGCGGAGGCCGCCGATGAAGTTCCGAGTCGAGCGCGACGCGCTCGCCGACGCTGTGGCATGGACCGCGAAGAGCCTGCCCAGCCGGCCGTCCGTGCCGGTGCTCGCCGGCGTGATGCTGCGGGTGGCGGACGACCGGCTGACCGTCTCCGGCTTCGACTACGAGGTGTCGAGCCAGGTCAGCACCGAGGTCCAGGCCGACGCGGACGGGGCCGCGCTGGTCTCGGGGCGCCTGCTCGCCGAGATCACCAAGGCGCTGCCGGCCAAGCCGGTCGATGTGGCCGCGGTCGGTTCACACCTGGAGCTTGTCTGCGGCAGCGCCCGGTTCACCTTGCCCACCATGCCGGTCGAGGACTACCCGAGCCTGCCGGAGATGCCCAGCAGCGCGGGTACGCTCGAGGCCGCGGTCTTCGCCGCGGCGGTGTCCCAGGTCGCGGTGGCCGCCGGGCGCGACGACACGCTGCCGCTGCTGACCGGGGTACGGGTGGAGCTCGAGGGCGGCACGATGACCCTGCTCGCCACCGACCGGTACCGGCTGGCCATCAAGGAGCTGGCCTGGCGGCCCGACTCGCCGGACGCCAGCCTGCAGGCGCTCGTACCGGCGAAGACGTTGCACGACACGGCGAAGACGCTCGGCCCGTTGGGCGGTGAGGTGACCGTCGCGCTGTCCCGGGGCGGGATCGGCGAAGGCATGATCGGGTTCGTCGGGGGCGCCCGGCGTACCACCAGCCGCCTGCTGGACGGCGAGTTTCCCAAGGTGCGCAACCTGCTGCCGGACCATCACAACGCGCAGGCCCGGATCTCCGTGCCGGGGCTGATCGAGGTGGTCAAGCGGGTCGCGCTGGTGGCCGAGCGCAACACGCCGGTACGGCTGTCGTTCAGCGAGGACGGGCTCGTGGTCGAGGCCGGGGGCACCGAGGACGCGCGGGCGAGCGAGGCGATGGAGTGCGGGTACGAAGGGGAGGCGATGCAGGTCGCCTTCAACCCCGGGTACCTGCTGGAAGGGCTCGGCGCGCTGGACAACCCGACCGCCGTGCTGTCGCTGACCGACCCGCGCAAGCCGGCGGTACTGGCCCCGGCGGGCGAGGACGGCGAGATCATTCCCGGCTACCGGTACCTGATCATGCCGATCCGTATCGGCAGCTGAGACGACGTCGAGACGAGGGGGGCAAGCACATGCAGCTCGGGCTGGTGGGCCTCGGCCGGATGGGCGGCAACATGCGCGAGCGGTTGCGCCGCAAGGGCCACGAGGTCGTCGGGTACGACCCGAACCCGAACATCAGCGATGTCCCCGGGCTCGCCGAGGTGGTCGAGAAGCTGGCGGCGCCCCGGATCGTGTGGGCGATGGTGCCGGCCACGGTCACCGAGGAGACCATCGACAAGCTGGGGGAGCTGCTCTCGGCCGGCGACATCGTCATCGACGGCGGTAACTCCCGGTTCAGCGACGACGGGCCGCGGGCGCGGCGGCTGGGCGCGCAGGGCATCGGGTACCTCGACGTCGGCGTGTCCGGCGGCGTCTGGGGCCTGGAGAACGGGTACGCCCTGATGGTCGGCGGGGACGCCGAGCACGTGGCGAAGGTGCGGCCGATCTTCGACGCGCTCAAGCCGGAGGGCGAGTTCGGCTTCGCCCACGCCGGGCCGGTCGGCGCCGGGCACTACGCGAAGATGGTGCACAACGGCATCGAGTACGGGCTCATGCACGCCTACGCCGAGGGGTACGAGCTGCTCGAGGCGGCCGAGCTGGTCACCGACGTACCGGCGGTCATCAGGTCGTGGCGCGAGGGCACGGTCATCCGCTCCTGGCTGCTCGACCTGCTCGACCTGGCACTCGAGGAGGACCCGAAGCTCGCCGCGCTGCGCGGGTACGCCGACGACACCGGCGAGGGGCGCTGGACCGTGGACGAGGCGATCCGGCTCGCCGTGCCGATGAACGTCATCGCCGCCGCGCTGTTCGCCCGGTTCGCCTCCCGGCAGGAGGACTCGCCGGCGATGAAGGCCGTTGCCGCGCTGCGCAACCAGTTCGGCGGCCACGCCGTCCACAAGTGACGCCGGGCTAGATGTACGTCCGCCGGCTCGAACTCGTCGACTTCCGGTCCTACCCGCGGGTGGTCGTCGAGTTCGGGCCTGGGTGCAGCGTGCTGGTCGGGCCCGAACGGCGTGGGCAAGACCAACCTGCTCGAGGCGCTGCGACTATGTGTCCACATTGGACAGTCACCGGGTGGCGACCGACGCGCCGCTGGTACGGGCGGGTACGAGCGCCGCGGTGATCCGTACCGACATCGTCCACGATGGACGGTCGCTGCTGGTCGAGCTGGCATCTGGAGCCCGGCAAGGCCAACCGGGCGCGGCTGAACGGCTCCCCGGCCCGGCGTGCCCGGGACGTACTCGGCGCGCTGCGCCTGGTGCTCTTCGCGCCCGAGGACCTGGCGCTGGTACGGGGCGACCCGGCCGAGCGCCGCCGGTACCTCGACGACCTGCTGGTCGCCCGGCAGCCCCGGTACGCCGGCGTACGCGCCGACTACGAGCGGGTACTCAAGCAGCGCAACGCCTTGCTGCGTACCGCTTACCTGGCCCGCAAGGTCGGTGCCGGAAACCGAAACCCTCCGCCTGGCTGGTCCGGCCCAAGTGCCGGCCCACGAGATCTGTCCACATTGGACGTCTGGGACACCCACCTCGCCCAGCACGGCGCCGAGCTGCTGGCCGCCCGGCTGGAGCTGTCCGCCGCCCTGGGTCCGCACGTGGCGAAGGCATACGACGCGGTGGCCGCGGGGCAGGGCGCGGCGACGCTCGCGTACCGGCCGGCAGTGGATGCCCGGGCGGACCGGACCGCGCGTCGCTGACGGCGGCGCTCGCCGAGGCGCTCGCGCAGGCCCGACCGTCCGAGAGTCGACCGCGGGGTGACCCTGGTCGGCCCGCACCGCGACGACGTGCTGCTGACCCTCGGCGAGCTGCCCGCCAAGGGGTACGCCAGCCACGGCGAGTCCTGGTCGTTCGCGCTCGCGCTGCGGCTGGCCGCGTACGAGCTGCTGCGCGCGGAGGGCATCGAGCCGGTGCTCGCCCTCGACGACGTGTTCGCCGAGCTGGACACCGGGCGGCGCGAGCGGCTGGCCGAGCTGGTCGGCGGGGCCAGCCCAGCTGCTGGTCACCTGCGCGGTGCCGGCTGACGTACCGGCGGCGCTGCGCGGCGTCCGGTACGAGGTCACCGAGGGGGAGGTCCGGATTGTCGGATGACGTGACGCCGGCCGAGGTCGGTGCCGAGGTGACCGGACCCGAGCTGGCCCGTGCGGTGCTCGACGCGGCCAAGGTGCGGCGCGAGGCGGCCCGGTCAACGGGCCGCGGGGGCAGGGGCGCGGGCAGCGGCGGCGGCGCGGCCGGCGGTCGGCGGCTGCGCGGGTACTCCGGCCCGGGCCCCGACCCGCGTGACCCGCAGCCGTTCGGCGCGGTGCTGGCCAAGCTGGTCAAGGCGCGCGGCTGGCAGCGGCCGGCGGCCGAGGCGACGGTGTTCGGGGACTGGCCGAAGGTGGTCGGCGCGGAGATCGCCGCGCACTGCCGGCCGGTGAAGCTGGAGAACGGCGAGCTGACCGATCGAGGCCGAGTCCACCGCCTGGGCAACCCAGCTGCGGCTGCTGGCCGCGAAGCTGCTCGCGCAGATCGCCGCGCAGGTCGGCCACAACGTGGTCACCAAGCTGCACATCCACGGCCCGGCCGCGCCGTCGTGGGCCGGGGGGCCGCGGCGGGTACGGGGGCGAGGTCCCCGCGACACCTACGGCTGAGCGCAGCCGCAGCCGTTCTTTGGTGAGGCGAGCACAGCCCAACCTTGCTCAGCCTGAGCGCAGCCGCAGCCGTTCTTTGGTGAGGCGAGCACAGCCAACGTCTGCTCGGGTGAGCCGCCCGGGCCCGGTCCGGTCAGAAGTCTGCGTAGACCGCGAAGCCCCGGTCGGCGCAGCGGCGGTAGAAGTTGCCCAGCACCGACAGCTCGGTGATCGTGAAGCTCCACTGAGGCGGCTCGCCGTGCTCGTCGCACAGGGTCGCCAGCCGGGCGTCCAGCCAGCGCAGCTGCTGTTCGGCCAGGCGGCCGGCGGAGATCGCCCGGCGGAGCACCTCGGTCACCGTCTCGAAGGTGACCTCCTCGCCCAGGTCGGCGTGGCCGGCGACGAACCGCTCCAACCCGCCGGCGATCCAGGCGCAGCCGTCCGGGTCGATCACCGGGTCCTCGTCCTCGGCTTCGGCGTCGGTGGCGTACAGCACACCGTTGAGCCCGAGAAGCAGGTCGACCAGCTGGGTGTACCCGGTGGCGCGGACGGTACCGGTCTCGGCGATGTGGTCGGCGAGCGCGGCCGCGGGCGCGGCCTTGGCCGGTACCTTCTCCGCCAGCTCGGCGAAGTCGACGAACTCGGCCGGCGCGACCGGCTCGTAGAAGCGACCGGTACGCGGCCACTGTACGGCGACGTTGTCCAGCCCCATCCTGACTCCATCTCCTCCTCGACAACCTCGTCCACCCGGCCGGCTGACGAGCGCTGGCTGAGGTCGACTCCGCAGGCTACGTCGGGCTGACGAGCGCTGACTGGGGCCGACTCCGCAGGCTACGTCGGGCTGACGAGCGCTGACTGGGGCCGACTCCGCAGGCTACGTCGGGCTGACGAGCGCTGACTGGGGCCGACTCCGCAGGCTACGTCGGGCTGACGAGCGCTGACTGGGGCCGACTCCGCAGGCTACGTCGGGCTGACGAGCGCTGACTGGGGCCGACTCCGCAGGCTACGTCGGCCGGGGCCGCCGGCCGGTGTAGCCGTGGGCCGGTTCCGCTGCTTGTCGGCCCGTATGCTGCGGCGGAAGGCTACGACACGCGGGCATCGATGCGCGACCCCCCGAACCGGCGGACTTGAGCCCTTCGGGCTAACCAAGATCAAAAGGTGCCCCTCGGCGCTGACGCCGTTCCGTACCTGTCGCTGTGTGGGGGGAGTTGTAGCCGCACGAGTTCGCGCGGCTACGGCGATTTCAGGGGTGCCGCATGCGGGTTCTGTCGGTCGGGCACAGTAAGATTGACGTCGAGGCAGGACAAGCCGATCACGACCAGCGGGCTTCCCCGGGGATTGGTGCGCGAGCTTCCCACCACACGCGCGGTGGGTACACGTGTGCGAAAAGCCGGTCCGGATGACCGCCTGACCCCGCCCGGCGCCGCCGCTACCAGCGGCGGTACCGGCGAGAAAGTGACCGAGAGTGGCAGCGCCGAAGCAGAAGCCGGGCGAGTACAACGCAGCGTCGATCAACGTCCTCGAGGGCCTCGAAGCGGTCCGCAAGCGCCCCGGCATGTATATCGGTTCGACCGGCGAGCGTGGCCTGCACCACCTGGTCTGGGAGGTCGTGGACAACGCGGTCGACGAGGCGCTGGCCGGCTACTGCGACACCATCGAGGTGACCCTGCTCGCCGACGGCGGGGTCCGGGTGGTCGACAACGGCCGTGGCATCCCGGTCGACCTCCACCCGAAGCGAGAAGCGGCCCGCGGTCGAGGTCGCGCTGACCGTGCTGCACGCCGGCGGCAAGTTCGACGGCAAGGCGTACGCGGTCTCCGGCGGCCTGCACGGCGTGGGCGTCTCGGTCGTCAACGCGCTGTCCACCCGGATCCAGGTCGTGATCCAGAAGGACGGCTACGTCTGGCGGCAGGACTACACACAACTCCAAGCCGGGCCCGCTGGAGAAGGGCGAGACGACCCGCAAGACCGGCACCAGCCTGACATTCTGGCCCGACCCGGCGATCTTCGAGACGATCGAGTTCTCGTTCGAGACGATCTACCGCCGCCTGCAGGAGATGGCCTTCCTCAACCGGGGCCTGACCATCGCCCTGCGCGACGAGCGGGCCGGGCGCGACGGACGAGAAGAAGGAGGTCACCTTCTGCTACAAGGGCGGCATCGCCGACTTCGTCCGGCACCTCAACCAGACCAAGAACGCCGATCCACAAGTCGGTGATCGAGTTCGGTGCCGAGGGCGAGGGCATGGCCGTCGAGATCGCCATGCAGTGGAACGAGTCGTACGGCGAGTCGGTCTACACCTTCGCCAACACGATCAACACGCACGAGGGCGGTACCCACGAGGAGGGCTTCCGCGCCGCGCTGACCGGTGTGGTCAACAAGTACGGCGCCGACAAGAAGCTGCTCAAGGGCGACGAGAAGCTCTCCGGCGAGGACATCCGGGAGGGGCTGGCCGCGATCATCTCGGTCAAGCTGGCCAACCCGCAGTTCGAGGGCCAGACCAAGACCAAGCTCGGCAACACCGACATGAAGAGCTTCGTGCAGCGGGTCTGCAACGAGTGGCTGGTCGACTGGCTCGAGCGCAACCCGGGCGAGGCCAAGACCATCATCACCAAGGCGTCCCAGGCCGCCCGGGCCCGGATCGCCGCCGCAGCAGGCCCGCAAGCTCGCCCGGCGCAAGTCGCTGCTGGAGTCCGGCTCGATGCCGGGCAAGCTGGCCGACTGCCAGTCGACCGACCCGCGGGTGTCCGAGGTGTTCATCGTCGAGGGCGACTCGGCCGGCGGCTCGGCCAAGCAGGGCCGCGACCCGAGGACCCAGGCGATCCTGCCGATCCGCGGCAAGATCCTCAACGTGGAGAAGGCCCGGATCGACCGGGTGCTGAAGAACAACGAGGTCCAGGCGCTGATCACCGCGCTCGGCACCGGCATCCACGACGACTTCGACATCGAGAAGCTGCGCTACCACAAGATCGTGCTGATGGCCGACGCCGACGTGGACGGGCAGCACATCCAGACGCTGCTGCTGACCCTGCTGTTCCGGTTCATGCGGCCGCTGGTCGAGCTGGGCCACGTCTACCTCGCCCAGCCGCCGCTCTACAAGATCAAGTGGAACAAGAAGGGCGACGACGCCCAGTACGCGTACTCCGACCGGGAGCGCGACGGGCTGATCGCGCTGCGCCAGGAGAAGAAGCCCAACGCCAAGCCCGACGACATCCAGCGGTTCAAGGGTCTCGGCGAGATGAACTACCCGGAGCTGTGGGAGACCACGATGAACCCGGCCACCCGTACCCTGCGGCAGGTCACCCTCGACGACGCGGCAACCGCCGACGAGCTGTTCAGCGTGCTGATGGGTGAGGACGTGGAGGCCCGCCGGTCGTTCATCCAGCGCAACGCCAAGGACGTCCGGTTCCTGGACATCTGACGGCGCCCCGGGCTGTCCACAGCGTCCACAGCTTTGTCCACAGCCGATTTCCATCCATAACTGAGGGTTCACAGTGACTGACACGCCGGATCCGATACGGGCCGACGCGACGGACGCCCCACCTGCGACGACGAGCCGTTCGAGCCGCATCGTCGGCGGCCGCGTCGAGCCGGTCGGGCTCGAGGTCGAGATGCAGCGCTCGTACCTCGACTACGCGATGAGCGTGATCGTCGGGCGGGCGCTGCCCGACGTACGGGACGGGCTCAAGCCGGTCCACCGCAAGATCCTCTACGCCATGTACGACTCCGGCTACCGCCCGGACCGCGGCTACGTGAAGTGCTCCCGGGTCGTCGGTGACGTGATGGGCCAGTTCCACCCGCACGGCGACTCGGCGATCTACGACGCCCTGGTCCGGATGGCCCAGCCGTGGTCGCTGCGGTACCCGCTGATCGACGGCAACGGCAACTTCGGCTCGCCCGGCAACGACCCGGCCGCCGCCATGCGGTACACCGAGTGCAAGCTCGACCCGCTGGCGATGGAGATGCTGCGGGACATCGACGAGGACACCGTCGACTTCGGGCCAACTACGACGGCCGGGCCCAGGAGCCGGCCATCCTGCCGTCGCGCGTCCCGAACCTGCTGATCAACGGCTCCGAGGGCATCGCGGTCGGGATGGCCACCAAGATCCCGCCGCACAACCTGCGGGAGATCGCCGCCGCCGTGCAGTGGTGCCTGGACCAACCCGGAGGCCGACGAGGCGACCACGCTCGACGCGCTGCATCAAGATCGTCAAGGGCCCGGACTTCCCGACCGACGGGCCTGATCGTCGGTACCACGGCGATCCAGGACGCGTACCGGACCGGGCGCGGCTCGATCCGGATGCGCGCGGTCGTCGAGGTCGGAGGAGGACAACAAGGGCCGGACCTGCCTGGTGGTCACCGAGCTGCCGTACCAGGTCAACCCGGACAACCTGGCCGAGCGGGTCGCCGAGCTGGTCAAGGAGGGCAAGCTCACCGGCATCGCCGACATCCGGGACGAGTCCTCCGGCCGTACCGGCATGCGGCTGATGCTGGTGCTCAAGCGCGACGCGGTCGCCAAGGTCGTGCTGAACAACCTCTACAAGCACACCCAGCTGCAGGAGACCTTCGGCGCCAACATGCTGGCGCTGGTCGACGGGGTGCCCCGCACGCTCAACCTGGCCCAGTTCATCCGGTACTACGTCGCGCACCAGATCGAGGTGATCGTCCGGCGCACCGCGTACCGGCTGCGCAAGGCCGAGGAGCGGGCGCACATCCTGCGCGGTCTGGTCAAGGCGCTGGACGCGCTCGACGAGGTGATCGCGCTGATCCGGCGCTCGCCGACGGTCGAGGAGGCCCGTACCGGCCTGATCCAGCTGCTGGACATCGACGAGATCCAGGCCACCGCGATCCTGGACATGCAGCTGCGCCGGCTCGCCGCGCTGGAGCGCCAGAAGATCATCGACGAGCTGGCCAAGATCGAGCTCGAGATCGCCGACCTGAAGGACATCCTGGCCAAGCCGGAGCGGCAGCGGCAGATCATCTCCGAGGAGCTGGCGGAGATCGTCGCGAAGTGGGGCGACGAGCGGCGCACCAAGATCATCCCGTTCGACGGCGAGGTCTCGATGGAGGACCTCATCGCCCGCGAGGACGTGGTGGTCACCATCACCCGCACCGGGTACGCCAAGCGGACCAAGACCGACCTGTACCGCTCACAGAAGCGGGGCGGCAAGGGCGTCTCCGGCGCCACGCTGCGGCAGGACGACATCGTCAGCCACTTCTTCGTGGCTCCACGCACGACTGGATGCTGTTCTTCACGAACAAGGGCCGGGTCTACCGGGCCAAGGCGTACGAGCTGCCCGAGGCCAGCCGGACGGCCAAGGGCCAGCACGTGGCCAACCTGCTCGCGTTCCAGCCTGACGAGCAGATCGCGCAGGTAATCCAGATCTCCGACTACCAGGTGGCGCCGTACCTTGTGCTGGCCACCAAGAATGGTCTGGTGAAGAAGACCCGGCTCGAGGAGTTTGACTCCAACCGGTCCGGGGGAATCATCGCGATCAACCTGCGGGACGACGACGAGCTGGTCGGCGCCGCGCTGATCGGCCCGGAGGACGATCTGCTGCTGGTGTCCAAGAATGCCCAGGCGATCCGGTTCAACGCCACGGACGAGGCGCTGCGCCCGATGGGCCGGGCGACCTCCGGGGTGATCGGCATGCGCTTCACCGACGGCGATGAGCTGCTGGCCATGGAGGTCGTCCGGGACGGCATGGACGTGCTGGTCGCCACGAATGGCGGGTACGCAAAGCGGACTCCCGATCGAGGAGTACCCTGTGCAGGGCCGGGGCGGGAAGGGCGTACTTACCGCGAAAATCACCGAGCGACGTGGTGGACTGGTGGGGGCGGTCGTGATCAGTCCGGACGACGAGCTGTTCGCGATCACCTCGAACGGCGGGGTGATCCGGACTCCGGTGAAGCCTGTACGCCGCACGCGCGATCGGAACACAATGGGGGTCAAGCTCATGGACCTTCCGGACGGCGTCACGCTCGTGGCCATTGCTCGCAACGCCGACGAGCCTGACGAACAGGACTAGTTGATGACGGAGACACAGGCGAAGTCGGGGGCTGCGGGGGCCTCGACGACTCCGGCCGAGTCCGAGGCTGCCGAGTCCGCCGAGGATGCCGCGGCGGCCGGCCGGGCCGTGGTGGGCCGGGCGAGCGTCCCCGGCGAGACGGGGCCCCGAAGTTCACCCGGGCACCCGGGCATGCCCCCACCGCCCGGCGAGCCGACTGCGACGGGTCGGCTGCGGCGCCGGAACCCGGTCGGTCGTACCCGATCGACGGCCGGCTCGTCGGCGCCGCCCAACGTCAGCACGGGCACGGGCGTCCGTACCGGCCGGGGCTCGGTCCGTCCGGCGTCCAACCGTCCTCCAGCGGCGACGGCGGCCGGCGGGCCGCACGCCGGCCGAGTGGCGCCGCCACCGCGCCGGTCAGCAGCGCGGCACCGCACGGGCGCGTGCGGTGGCCGCGGTGGCGGCCGGGTCGCGGAGGCGGTACGCGCCGCCCGCGCAGCGGTCTCCTCGGCCGCCTCGCGCGGCCCGCGCCGGGCCCGGCTCATCGTCAAGCGGTCGACCCGTGGTCGGTGATGAAGTTCTCGTTCGCGGTGTCGTTCGTGCTGTTCTTCGTCGCTGATCGTCGCCACCGCCGTGCTCTACCTGGCGCTCGACGCGATGGGCGTGTTCGAGAGCGTGAACAAGGCCTGGCGGACATGGTCGGCGCGACCGGTGGCAAGAACGGCGGCTTCAAGATCACCGCGCTCGGGCGTGATCGGCGCGTCTGGCGCTATTCGGCCTGGTCAACGTGGTGCTGTTCACCGCGCTGGCGACGCTGGGCGCGTTCATCTACAACGTCTGCGCCGACCTGGTCGGCGGCATCGAGGTGACGCTCGCCGAGAAGGACTGACGACGGCGCCGGGGGGCGGGCCCGGCGGCGGGGTACTCCAGTTTGGGGAACCCGCCGCGCGGTACGGTAACCTTGCTCGTCGCGCGCGGGGCTATAGCTCAGTCGGTTAGAGCGCAGAGCTGATAACTCTGAGGTCGCTGGTTCGATTCCAGCTAGCCCCACTTCGTACCGGGTCGCCGACCGCGGCCGTTACCCGAGTGCCCGACGTGAGGGGGCCGCACCATGTTGAAGAAGCTGCTGCTGATCTTGAGCATTCTCGGCGTTGTGGCGTACGTCGCCAAGAAGGTGAAGGACGCCAACGACGAGCGCACGCTGTGGCACGAGGCGACCACTTCGCCCGACCTGCGGTAGTCATCCACTGGCGCGGCGGGCGACGGTCTTGGGACCATCGTATGGTCCGGCCGTGTTCGGGGGCGTAGCTCAACTGGCAGAGCACTGCCTTTGCAAGGCGGGGGTTAGGGGTTCAAGTCCCCTCGTCTCCACCCTCTTCGTACGGCACAGATCGGTCACAACGGTATTGGTTACCCCGATAAAGGCATTTACTAGTAGGGCCGAATAAGTCACACCGAAATTCCTTCTGCCGGAATGTGTTCTCGGCCACCGGGCTTCCCTATCGCCGGCTTTTGTGGTTAGGCTGCTCCTCGCAGCGTTTGCTTTCGCTGGCATGAGCACATGCTCGTCGACCGCTGATGGGGACCGGCGCGACGAACCCGCTGGCTGGAACTACGGGGGATTGGCGAGGGTCGGTTTCGGGTATTGACGCCCGACGACTCGTCACCTGGGCCTTATAGAGACTTCCTTGGGGGGAAAGCGTGACCACAATGTATCGGCGTGTAATCGAGGTTCTGTGGGACCTGGTTCAGCAGGCCATCCAAGCTCTCTCGCGGGAGAGTAGACAGCTGCGGGCGCGTGGCCCGCAGCTGAGCGTCGGCCCCGTCAAGCACGTGGGGGCCACCGAGAACTTCGGCCGGGAGCTGCGCGCCCTCCGGAACGTCGAGGTGAGCCCCGAGCTCATCAGCGACATCGAGACCGAGCTGCGCTGGGGCATGGTCTGGCACGAGTTCGAGATGACCATGCAGGCCGAGGTCGACCGGATCTTCGCGCCGTGCCTGGAGCTCGTCGAGTGCGCGGACTTTGACGAGGTACGGGAGATGGTCGGGCTGCGCGAGCTGGCGATGGCCTGAGCCCAGCTGAGTACCCGGTCTGGCTAGCCGGGCGCTAGTCGCCAGGTGACTGGGGCGGCCGTACCGTCGCGCAGACCGGAGCCCGGGCGGGTTGCGTCCGACGATGCGGACCGGTACGAGTGCCGCGGGGCGACCATACGTTCAGGTGAAAGAGCCCGGCCGCCGGTCGAGCGGGCGCTGCACGGGGTGGCCGCCCACGTACGCCGGGAGGGCGACCGGAACGGGAAGCCCCGGGGTACCGGCCGGTAAGCCGGTACGGTGAGCCGATGCGTGCGAGGCTGTCACGTCGGCGTCTGCTGGGCGGGGCCGCGGTCGGCGCGCTCGGTGCGGCCGGAGCGTTAGCAGTCGCGGGCTGTTACTCCGCCAACCCGGTACCGGCCGCCGCAATGCCGCGGCTGCTGGGTCTCACCTTCCCGAAGGGGTTCGTGTGGGGTACGTCGACGGCGGCGTACCAGATCGAGGGCGCGGTCAACGAGGACGGTCGCAAGCCGTCGATCTGGGACAGGTTCAGCCACGCGCCCGGCAACATCCGCGACGGCGCGACCGGTGACGTCGCCGACGACCACTACCACCGGTGGTCGGGCGACCTGGACCTGATGAGGTCCCTGGGGCTGTCCGGGTACCGGTTCTCCGTGGCCTGGCCGCGGGTGGTCCCCGACGGCGTCGGTACGCCCAACCCGAAGGGCCTCGACTTCTACAAGCGCCTGGTCGACGGGCTGCACCAGCGGGGCATCGCGCCAATGGTCACGCTTTTCCACTGGGACCTCCCGCAGGCGCTGCAGGACCGGGGCGGCTGGGAGAACCGGGACTGCGCGAAGTGGTTCGCCGACTACGCCGATGTCGTATTCCGGGCGCTCGGGGACGGCGTACCGACGTGGCTGACGATCAACGAGCCGAAGGCCATCGTCGGGCTCGGGTACGGCAACGGCCTGCACGCGCCGGGGAAGAAGGACGACACGGCCGCCCAGGTCGTACTGCACCACCTGCTGCTCGGGCACGGCCTGGCGGTGACCGCGCTGCGGGCTACCGGCCAGCAGGCGCGGATCGGGCCGGCACTCAGCCTCAGCCCGGTGTATCCGTCCGTCGACGGGGTGGGTGCCCGGCAGGCGGCGACCCGGGCCGATCTCGTGGAGAACCGGATCTATCTCGACGCGATCCTGCGCGGCAGCTACCCGGCCGAGGCGTACGCGGCGCTCGGCGGGGGCGACGCACTGCGCGGCGCGACCAAGGACGGCGACCTCAAGGTGATCGGCAGCCCGGTCGACCTGCTCGGCGTCCAGTACTACACACCGGTCTACGTCGACCCGACCGGCGTATATCTCACCCTCAAGCCGACCTCCGACGCCAGCTGGGAGCAGATCTACCCGACCGGCCTCTACGACCTGCTCACCCGGATCCGGACGGACTACGGCGACGTCCCGATCGCGATCACCGAGAACGGCACGGCCGTCGCCGACCCGCCACCGGCGGGCGGCCACGTCGAGGACCGGGCGCGGATCGACTACCTGCGGGACCACTTGGCGCAGGCGCACCGCGCCATCCAGGTGGGGGTCCGGCTGGAGAGCTACCACCTGTGGTCATTCATGGACAACTTTGAATGGGCTGAGGGGTACGGGCAACGCTGGGGAATCGTGTACGTCGATTACCGCACGCAGCAGCGCACCCCGAAGGCGAGCGCCCTGTGGTACCGCGACGTGGCGGCCCGGAACGGGATCTGAAACGGCAGCGACCCCTGGGGATTCCGCGCGTACGCGGGCCGGCTGGACTGGGCCGGCACCCCAGGGATCGGGTAGCTGCCTGGTATTCGCAAAGACCGACGTCAATCGGCCTTCCCGATTCGGAGTCCCGGAAGGACACCGCAAAGGACGGCGGCTAGCTGACAGCCACCTCACGAGTCCAATACCTACACAAAGTCTGGACCACCTCCCTTCACGTGTAGATCCACCCTAGCTGATCCTCACGGAAGGTGCTACGCCATTACTGTCTGATCCGGCCGGGCGCGGCAAGGCATTTCTGAGCCGGATGCCGCTGAAGCCCAGCGTGCTCTGCACCACAGCGTCCCAGAACGGCCAGAGGTTGGGCAGCACCCGGAGCTGGATGCCGGCCGCCTCGTGCAGGGCGAGCAGGTCGCCGACCGGTACGGCCGGGCCGAGCGGGACGACCGGTACGGTCGCCACGAGCGCGTGCGGCACCGGCTCACCGATCGGCGCGAACCGATCGGCGGGCAGGCGGTACGCGTACAGGCGGGCGGCCCGGAGGCGGTCGAGCCAGCCGTACTCGATCGCGTGCACCCGTACGCCACCGCCGCGGCCGAGGATCGCGTCGCGGTCGGCCGGCGTGGTCTCCGGTACGGCCCAGGCCATCCCGCGCGGGCAGTCCCGGGGGAACCAGTAGTCGGGGCACCGCTCGGCGTCGACCGCCCAGACGTAGGCGCTCGGGACCTGGGCGGTGGCCGCGACGTGCGGCCGGAACTCGGTGATCGTCGGGTCCTCGGAGAAGTGCAGGACCTCGCCGGGCGCTGGTCGCATGGGTACATCTAAGGCACGATGGCAGCCGTGATGGGTACCCTGCCGACCGTATCGGCGCTGCGCCGGCCCGACCTGCTCGCCGACCCGGTGGCGGCGGCGCTGCGTACCTGGCCCCGGGCCGACGAGGTCCAGGTCGCCGAGATCGACCCCGATCTCGCCGACACCGCCGCGTTCTGCGCCGCCTACCAGGTCCCGCTGGACGCCAGCGCCAACTGCGTCGTCGTGTCGGGCAAGCGGGAGGGGCACGTCCGCTACGGCGCCTGCCTGGTACTCGCGACCACGCGGGCCGACGTCAACGGCGTGGTTCGCCGGCTCCTCGACGTACGGAAGGCGAGCTTCGCGCCGATGGACGCCGCGGTCGCGGAGACCGGCATGCGGTACGGCGGGATCACCCCGATCGGCCTGCCGGACGGCTGGCCGGTCCTGGTCGACGGAGCGGTCGCGGCCGCCGGCGCGGTGGTCATCGGCTCCGGGCTGCGCGGCAGCAAGCTGACGCTGCCCGGTAAGGCGCTGCTCGACCTGCCCGGCGCGCAGCTGGTCGAGGCGCTGGGGACATCAAGCTGATCGATACCGTTTCACGTGCAACAAACGGGACAAGACAGGGAGGGTACGGCCACCGTGGGAGGAACGGTGGCCGTACCCCCTGCTTGGTCAGGTGTTCGGCGCGGCCTCGCTGATGCCCGCCAGTACCGACTCGGGGTCGATGTCGATCGCGAGGTCGCCGATGGACAGTATCCCGACCAGCCCCGCGTCGTCGCAGACGAGCAGCCGGCGTACCGCCCGCTCGCGCATCAGCAGCGCGGCCTCCAGCGCGGTGGAGTCCGGCCGTACCGTCGCCAGGTCCTTGCTCACCACGGCGCCCAGCGTCGTGGTCTGCGGGTCCATCCCCTCGGCCACCGCGCGGACCACGATGTCGCGGTCGGTGACCAGCCCGACCAGCCGGTCGTCGTCCATGACCACGACGTCACCGATGTCCTCCCCCCGCATGGTGCGGGCGGCGGCGTCGAGCGTCGTGTCGACCTGAAGCTGCACCACCTCGGTCGTCATGATCTCGTTTATGGTCAACGCGGGCATGGCACCCTCCGAAGGATCACGTGCTCGTTTCCGCTGACCTACCCGCCGCCTCTGAGCAGTACACGTCTGCCAGGCGGCCGATCAGCTCGGAGAAACCGGAACGTCGGTACGGGCCCCCGGACGCGCGCTCGCGCAGCTCCACGTATCCGTCCCCGAACCGGCGCCGGGCCACCACCGAGTACGGCATGCCGAGCAGCTCCGCGTCGGTGAACCGGACACTATTCTGAGTGGCTTCGCGGAGGAGAGTGGGAGGCGGTCGATGAGGAGCCGATCGATGAGCTGGCGGAGCTTCGTGGCGATGGGGGACAGCTTCACCGAGGGGCTGGACGACCCGTACCCGGACGGGACGATGCACCGGGGCTGGGCGGACCTGGTCGCGGCCGAGCTGGCGCGGCGGGTACCGGACTTCGGGTACGCCAACCTGGCGATCCGCGGCAAGCTCTTCGACCCGGTCGCCGACCAGCAGATCCCGGTGGCGCTCGGGTTCGAGCCGGATCTGATGAGCTTCGCGGCCGGCGGCAACGACGCGCTCCGGCGCGGGTTCGACGGTCCCCGGCTGGTGTCCCGGATCGACGAGGTGGCCAAGATGCTCCGGGCCACCGGCGCGGACCTGCTGGTGTTCAAGTTCGCCGACGTGAGCCGGCGGCTACCCGGCGGGCGGCTGGTGTTACCCCGGATGCAGCTGCTCAACGCGGCGGCGGCGGACGCGGCCGACCGGTACGGGGCGCGCCTGGTCGACCTGTGGAACGACGACGAGTTCCACCATCCGCTGCTGTGGTGCGTCGACCGGCTGCACATGAACCCGTACGGGCACCGGCGGGTGGCCGCCCATGTGCTCACCGCGCTCGACATCGAGCCCGACCCGGCGTGGTGGGAGCTGCCGGCGCCCGGGCCGGTGCTGTCGTGGGCCGGGCGGCGGGCGGCGGACGCGCGCTGGGCCGGCCGGTACCTGGCGCCGTGGGTGAAGCGCCGGCTCACCGGGACGTCCAGCGGCGACCGGCGTACCGCCAAGCGCCCGAGCTTCGGACCGTTCGGCGGGTAGGTGCACGAGGTCTGGGCCCGGTGGGGCGGGGTGCTGCTCGCGTCGGCCGCCGCGGCGCCGGTGGTCGCGGCGGTCACGCTACTGCGGGCCAGACGGGCGGGGCGGTACGGCGTAGCCGAGGTGCTGCTGGTCGCCGGTACCCTCCCCTGGCTCTGGATGATCCTCACCCCCGACGCCGCCGGCGGCCGCCAGCTGAGCCTGGTCCCCCTGCGCGACCTGCTGACCCTCGCCCCGCCCGACATGTTCGTGCAGATCGGCGGCAACCTGCTGGTCTTCGCCGCCCTCGGTGCCTTCCTCCCGGTGCGCTGGACGGCCGGTACGGCCACGGTCGCGGCGGTGGCCGCCGCGGCCTCGGTGACGGTGGAGACCCTCCAGTACGCCCTGGATCTCGGCCGGGTCTCGTCCGTCGACGATGTGCTGCTGAACACGCTCGGTGCCGTCCTCGCTGCGCAGACGTCACGGCGCTGGTGGGCGCAGCCGATCAGGGGACGACGAGGGGGCCCGGGTCCCGGTACGGTGAGCGCGCGATGAGCTACTCGGAGGAGCACCTGTGGCGCCTGCTGCGGCAGGCCGAGGAGCTGCCTTTCGGATCCGCCCGGACGGCGCTCGTGACCCAGGTGATCGCGGACGCGGACGCCGGCGGGTACGGCCACCTGTCCTTCCACGCGCGCATGGTCGCCACCACCTCGTACGTGTTCGGCGGCGAGCCGGCCCGGTCCTTCGACACCTTCGCCTGGTGCCTGGCCGAGTTCGACCGCGACCCGCAGGCGCACCAGACCAGCCGGCTGGACCTGTTGTGGCAGTTCAAGAGCGCGGTCACCGCGTTGCTCGGCGAGCCCGACGTGCCGCTGTCGCGGGTGCTCGAGACGCTCGCCGACATGGAGCGGCGCTGGCGGGAGGGTGGGCACAGCCCGCACGCGGTGTACTCGCTGCGGCACACCGTCGCGCGGCACATCGGGGACGAGGCGGCCGCGGCGCACTGGTACGACCGGTGGGTGGGCAGCGAGCGCGACCAGCTGTCCGACTGCGCCGGCTGCGACCCCGGCCGGCGGGTACGGTGGCTGTCCCGGTACGGCCGGTGGGCCGAGGCGATCGAGGTCGCGGCGCCGGTGCTGGACGGCCGGTCCACCTGTTCCGAGCAGCCGCAGGGCATCCTGACCGACCTGCTCGAGCCGTACCTGCGCCTCGGCCGGCTGGCCGAGGCGCGCGACGCGCACCGGCGGGCGTACCGCAGCCTGCGCGGCAACCTCGCCGCGCTCTCCGAGATCGGCGACCACCTGTGGTTCTGCGGGCTCAGCGGCAACCGGGAACGGGGCCTGGAGATCGTCGAACGGCACCTACCGTGGCTGGACACCCCGCCCTCGCCGGAGTCGGCGATGCGCTTCGCGGCCCGGGCGGCGCTGGTGCTCCGGCAGGTGGCCGCGGTCGACGCCCGGCGCACGGTCTCCCGGCCCCGGCATGGTGAGCGGCGCGTCGCCGTGGGCGCGCTCGCCGAGGAGCTGGCCGAGATGTCGGTACGGCTGGCGGCCCGGTTCGACGCGCGCAACGGCAGCGGGTACCAGAGCATGCGCAACCGGGCGGTGCTGGACGCGCAGCCGGTGGCGGGTGAGGTGCCGCTGACCGTACCGGCGCGGCGCCCGCCGGATCGCCCCGCCCGGCTGGCCCCGGCCCTGTCGGTCCCGGCCGAGCTGGGCCCGGACGACCTGCTCGACCTCGCCGAGCAGCACTACCGGCGGGGCGAGTTCCCGGCCGCGTACGCGCACTGGCAGGCGTTCGACGACCGGTACGCCACCGCCGCGCTCTCCACGCTCCAGCGCGCCCGGCGTGCCGACGGGTACGGGCTGGAGGCCGCGAACACCGGCGACCTCCCCTCCGCGGAGACCGCCTGGCGCTCGGCGATCGGCCTGTACGCCGAGACCGGTGACGAGCTGCGCCGGCAGACCGCTCGGGGCCGGCTCGGCCTCGCGTACTGCGTGACCGAGCGCGGCGAGGCCGGCCTGCCGATGGTCGAGGAGACCACTACGTACCTGCTCGCGCACGGGCCGCTCGACCGGCGGGCGGGCGCCTTCATGTCGCTGTCCGCCGCGTACGGTGCGACCGGGCGACACGAGGATGGCCTCGACGCGCTCGACCGCGCGGAGGAGTTCGTCGCGGCCAGCCCCGACCCGAACGTACGGATCCGGCTGCTCATCGACCGGGCGCAGCACCTGGGCGCGGCCGGTCAGGTGGACGGGTCCCGGGAGGCGGCGCTGGAGGGGGTACGGCTGGCCCGGCTGGCCGGCTTCCGGGAGGGCCTTGCCCGGGCGAGCTGGATCCTGGGCCTCGCCGCCGAGTTCGAGCACGACCCGCAGGCCGCGGTGGCCGCGTACGACGACGCGCTGGAGGCGGTGGAGGAGGCCGCGTTCGAGCGGCAGATCCGCCGGCACCGGGCCACCCTGCTGGCCGGTTCGCCGCGCGCGGCGGAGGCGGTCGACGACCTCCTCGACGCGCTCGCGGTCGACCTCGCGGCGGGAGACACGCTCGGGGCCAACGCGCTGCGGCACCAGCTGGCCATCGCGTACCTCAACGCCGGGCGCGACCTGGACGCGGCCGAGACGGCCGAGGCGGCGGTGGCGGCGTTCGACGACGACGGCGACCCGCACGCCCACGCGGTACGGCACCTGCTGGCCACCGCGAACGTGCGGCTGGGCCAGCACGACGAGGCGATCGGGCTGCTCGAGGTGGTCGAGGCGCACTGTCTCGCCATGGGCAACCCGGCCGGCGCGGCCCAGATGTCCGAGGAGATCGGGGACATCCTCGACAAGCTCGACCGGGACGCGGCCGCGGCCGCCCGGTTCGCCGCGGCCGCCGAGCGGTACCGGGAGGCCGACCTGCCCGTCGACACGGTACGGGCGCGCCGCCGGTACGCCACGTCGCTGCTCTGGGCGCGCGACCCGGCCGGCGCGCTGGCCGCCCTGGAAGAGGCCGACCTGCTCTCCGCCGACCTGCCGGCGAGCGGTGACCCGGCGGCGGCCTGGGAACGGGCCATGCTCGGGTACGACGGCGCCAAGATCCTCTCGCACAACGGCCGGCCAGCCGACGCCGCCGTACGGGCCGCCGCCGCGGCCGCCCGGTTCCGGGGCATCGAGGCGCTGGCCGAGGCGGCGCACACCGAGGCGCTGCGCGGCGAGCTGCTGATCCAGGCCGGGCAGCCGGCCGTCGCCGAGCAGGCGCTGCGGTACGCGCTGGCCGACCTGCCCGACCAGGACAGCGAGGAGGCCCGGCAGCGGATGGCCGACCTGCTCGCCGAGGCGCTCACCGCACAGGGTCGCGAGGAGGAGGCGGCGGCGGTACGGGCGGCCCACGGCATCGTCACCGGTGACGCCGGCTGAGCGCAGCCGCCGAACGTTCTGGCTCGCCCGGCGAAGCTCCGGGAGCCAGAATGTTCGTTGCCGGTCTTTGGTGAGGCGAGCACAGCCAACGCGGCCCGGCTCAGCCGGGGCTTGACGCCTGGTTAGGCTGGCCGGGTGACGCTTGAGCAGGGGGACCGGGTACGGCGGCGGACCCGGCGGGACGAGATTGTGGAGATCGCGATGGGGCTGTTCGCCTCGCGCGGATATCACGGCGTCTCGATGGACGACATCGGCGCCGCCGCCGGAGTCACCGGTCCGGCGCTGTACCACCACTTCGCCGGCAAGGAGGCGATGCTGATCGCGGCGCTCGCCCCGGTCAGCGAGAGCTGTCTTTCGGGCGGCCAGGCCCGGGTCGCCGCCCACCCCGACGAGCCCAAGGCGGCGCTGGAGTCGCTGGTCGAGTTCCATGTCGCGTTCGCGCTGGCCAACCCCGCAGTGATCGCCGTACACCTGCACGAGCTGGACCGGCTTCCCGAGGAGCCCCGCCGGCAGATCCGCCGGTTGCAGCGGCTCTACGTCGAGGTGTGGGTACAGGCGCTGACCGCCCTGCGCGCGGACCTCACCGCGCCGGAGGCCCGGGTCCTGGCGCACGCCGCGTTCGGCCTGATGAACTCGACGCCGTTCCTCGGCGGCGAGGTCGACCGGGAGCGCCGGGCCGAGCTGCTGCGCGCGGCCACGCTTGCCGCGCTACTCTAACGAACGTTAAGGGAGGGCCCGCGTACATGATCGGCTCGCTGCTCGTCGCCAACCGGGGCGAGATCGCCCGGCGGGTGATCCGGACCGCCCGGCGGCTCGGCATCCGCACGGTCGCGGTGTACTCCGAGGCGGACGCGGACCTGCCGTTCGTCACCGAGGCGCACGAGGCGGTACCGGTCGGGCCGGCCAACCCCGCGCAGTCGTACCGCAACGTCGAGGCGATCCTGGCCGCCGCCAAGGCCACCGGTGCCGAGGCGATCCACCCCGGGTACGGCTTCCTCTCCGAGAACGCCGGCTTCGCCCGTACCGTCGTCGAGCACGGGCTGGTCTGGGTCGGGCCGGACGCGAGCGCGATCGACGCGATGGGCGACAAGATCAACGCACGGAACCTGATGGCCGCCGCCGGCGTACCGGTCGCCCCCGGCACCACCGACCCGGCCGCCACGGTCGAGGTGGCGGTGGCCGAGGCGGAGCGGATCGGATATCCGGTCATGGTCAAGGCGGCCGCCGGCGGTGGCGGCATGGGCATGGCCGCCGCGTTCGACGAAGCCGCGCTGCGCGCCGAGTACGACAAGATCTGCGGGTTCGCCGCCCGGATGTTCGGCGACGGCTGCGTGCTGATCGAGCGCTACTTCCCCCGGGTACGCCACATCGAGGTGCAGATCCTGGGGTGGCAGACGAGTCCGGGTGCCGGTCGGGTGGTCGCCCTCGGCGAGCGCGAGTGCTCGGTGCAGCGGCGCAACCAGAAGGTCCTCGAGGAGTCCCCCTCCCCGGCGGTGTCCCCGGAGCTGCGGGCCCGGCTGTGCGCCGCCGCCGTACGGGCCGGCGAGGCCGTCGGGTACCGCAACGCCGGTACGGTCGAGTGCCTCCTCGACCCGGCCACCGGTGAGTTCTTCTTCCTGGAGATGAACACCCGCCTGCAGGTCGAGCACCCGGTGACCGAGTCGGTGTACCGCGTCGACCTGGTCGAGGAGCAGCTACGGGTGGCCTCCGGCGAACCGCCCTCCTTCGACCCGGACGCGCTCGCGCCGCTCGGGCACGCCATCGAGCTGCGCGTCAACGCCGAGGACCCGAAGCGCTTCCGGCCCGGCCCGGGCGCGATCACCACCTGGGTCGAACCGGCCGGCGACGGTATCCGCGTGGACTCCGGGTACGGCCCCGGCACCACGGTCACCCCGAACTACGACTCGCTGATGGCGAAGCTGGTCGTGTCCGGCCCGGACCGGGCGACCGCGATCGTCCGGGCGCGTGCGGCGGTGGCCGACTTCCAGGTCACCGGTCCGAAGAACAACCTGCCGTTCTTCACCGAGCTCCTCGACCACCCCGAGTTCGTCTCCGGCGACTACGACACCGGGCTGGTCTCCCGGATGCGTCGATGACGTTCATCTCGATCCGGGAGGTCGGGCCGCGCGACGGGCTGCAGAACGAGGACCCGGTACCGACCGCGGCCAAGGTGCGAGCTGGTCGACGCGCTGTCCGGCACGGGCGTACGGCGGATCGAGGCGGTGTCGTTCGTGCACCCGAAGGCGGTCCCGCAGATGGCCGACGCCGACGAGGTGTGGGCGGCCGTACGCGAGGAACCCGGGGTCCGGTACTCCGCGCTGGTACCCAACGTGCGCGGCGCCCAGCGCGCGCTCGCCGCCGGGTTCACCGAGATCGAGGTCGTGGTCTCGGCCAGCGACACGCACAACCGCCGCAACATCAACCGCTCGACGGCCGAGTCGCTGGACGAGATCGCCGAGCTGATCGGGCTGGTGCACGACGCCGGCGCGACGGTCGAGGTGATCGTGGCGACCAGCTTCGGCTGCCCGTACGAGGGGGACGTCGACCCGAAGCGGGTTGCCGCGATCGTCGAGCGGGTGATCGCCGACGGCGCCGACCGGGTCGCGTTCGGGGACACCACGGGCATGGCCACCCCGCGCCGGGTCGCCGAGCTGCTCGACGTGGTGCCCCGGGACCGGCCACTGCTGCTGCACTTCCACGACACGCGGGGTACCGGCCTGGCCAACGTCCTCACCGCGCTCGACCTCGGGGTCACCGAGTTCGACGCGAGCGTCGGCGGGCTGGGTGGCTGCCCGTACGCGCCGGGGGCGAGCGGCAACGTGGCCACCGAGGAGGTCGTGCACATGCTGCACGACATGGGCATCGAGACCGGGATCGACCTGGAGCGCGCTGATCGGGGTGGCCGCGCTGGCCGAGCGGATCGTCGGCCGTACCCTCCCGTCCGGAGTTCTGCGCGCCGGTCCCCGGACACGCGTCACGGCACCCTGACCCACCGGTACCGGCGTAACCTGGATCACGTACCACCGGGATCTCGACAACGGCGTCGGGATCCCGTACCCGCCCCGGCGCCCCGCGGATACGGTACCCTAACGATCGTTCAGCCGTGCGCCCATTTCGGCTCCCGGAGCTTCGCCGGGCGAGCCGAAACGGGCGGTCGACGAGGAGGCGTCCGTGGCGCTCGACGAGGAGGCGCTGGACCAGCTACGCAAGCGGGTACTGGCCGGCGGGGCGGAGAAGTACCACGCCGCCAACGCCGCCAAGGGCAAGCTGTTCGCCCGGGAACGGATCGCGCTGCTGGTCGACGCGGACTCCTTCGTCGAGGACGGCCGGTACGCCAACGCGCTCGCCGACGGGCTGCCCGCCGACGGGGTGGTCACCGGCACGGCCCGGATCGACGGCCGGCCGGTCTGCCTGATGGCCAACGACTCCACGGTCAAGGCCGGCTCCTGGGGCGCCCGTACCGTCGAGAAGATCATCCGGATCATCGAGCGCGCCTACCCGACCGGTACCCCGATGGTCTACCTCGTCGACTCGGCCGGCGCCCGGATCACCGACCAGGTCGACCTCTTCCCCGGCCGGCGCGGCGCCGGGCACATCTTCTGGAACCAGGTCCGCGCCAGCGGGTCGGTCCCGCAGGTCTGCGCGCTGTTCGGGCCGAGCGCCGCGGGGGGCGCGTACATCCCGGCGTTCTGCGACGTGGTCGCGATGGTCGACGGCAACGCCAGCATGTACCTCGGCTCCGACCGGATGGTCGAGATGGTCACCGGCGAGAAGACCACCCTGGAGGCGATGGGCGGCGCCCGCGTACACTGCCGAGCAGTCGGGGGTCGGGCACTTCCTGTGCGGTACGGAGACCGAGGCGCTCGACGTGGTCCGGCGCTACCTGTCGTACCTGCCGTCCAACTGGCAGCAGGCGCCGCCGTCCGTCGAGGCCCGGCCGGCGCCGGACGGCGATCTCGCCGCCCTGGTCCCGGCCAGCGAGCGGCGCGCGTTCGACATGCGCAAGCTGGTTCGCGGTCTGCTCGACGCCGGCGAGTACTTCGAGATCCAGGAGCGGTGGGCGCGCGAGGTCAGCGTCGGCTTCGGCCGGCTGGCCGGCGCGGTCGGTCGGCGTGGTCGCGAACAACTCGCTGCACAAGGGCGGCGTGCTGTTCGTCGACTCGGCCGACAAGGCGACCCGGTTCGTGCAGCTGTGCGACGCGTTCAACGTGCCGCTGCTGTTCCTCGCCGACGTACCGGGGTTCATGGTCGGCAGCGCGGTGGAGAAGCAGGGCATCATCCGGCACGGGGCCAAGATGATCACGGCGATCAGCGAGGCGACCGTACCGAAGATCTGTGTCGTGGTCCGCAAGGCGTACGGTGCCGGCCTGTACGCGATGGCCGGCCCCGGGTTCGCGCCGGACGCCACGATCGCCCTGCCCACCGCGAAGATCGCGGTGATGGGCGCGGAGGCCGCGGTCAACGCGGTCTACGCCAACAAGATCGCCGCGCTGCCGGCGGAGGAGCGGGCCGGTTTCGTGGCCGAGCGGCGCGCCGAGTACGAGCGCGACATCGACCTGGTCCGGCTGGCCAGCGAGCTGGTCGTGGACGCCGTCGTCGAGCCGGCCGAGCTGCGCGCCGAGCTGGTCGCCCGGTACGCCGCCGCGGCCGGCAAGGACCGCGCCTTCTCCCGGCGCCGGCACGGCGTCACTCCCGTCTGAGCGCAGCCGCAGCCGGGTTTTTGGTGAGGCGAGCACAGACAACGCGTAGGAGTCTGAAAGGCATCTGCCATGAAGCTCAACGAGGAGCACGAGGCGCTGCGGGCATCCGTACGGGAGTTCGCCCGCGAGGTGGTCGCACCCGTCATCGGCGAGCACTACGAGAAGCACACCTTCCCGTACGAGATCGTCCGGCAGATGGGCAAGATGGGCCTGTTCGGCCTGCCGTTCCCGGAGGAGCACGGCGGCATGGGCGGAGACTACTTCGCGCTGTGCCTCGCGATGGAGGAGCTGGCCCGGGTCGACTCGTCGGTGGCGATCACCCTGGAGGCGGGCATATCCCTGGGCGCCATGCCGATCTACCGGTTCGGCACCCCGGAGCAGAAGGCGCGCTGGCTCCCGCCGCTCGTGTCCGGCGAGGCCCTGGCCGCGTTCGGCCTCACCGAGCCCGGGTCCGGCTCGGACGCCGGCGGCACCCAGACCCGCGCCGTCCTGTCCGATGACGGGGACCACTGGGTCATCAACGGCAGCAAAGCCTTTATCACCAACTCCGGTACCGACATCACCACGCTGGTCACGGTCACCGCGCTGACCGGCCCGGACGAGCTGTCGGCGATCATCGTGCCCGTCCGGCACGCCCGGGTTCACCGTCGGGCCAGCGTACTCGAAGGTCGGTTGGTGCGCCTCGGACACCCATCCGCTGCACTTCGACGACGTACGGGTGCCGGCGGGCAACCTGCTCGGCGAGCGGGGCCGGGGCTTCGCACAGTTCCTCCGTACCCTCGACGAGGGGCGGGTCGCGATCGCCGCTCTCGCGACCGGCCTGGCCCAGGGCTGCGTGGACGAGTCGCTCACGTACGCCCGGGAGCGGCACGCGTTCGGCCACCCGATCGGCGACTTCCAGGCCATCCAGTTCAAGATCGCCGATCATGGAGACGCGGGCGCACACCGCCCGGCTGGCCTGGCAGGACGCGGCCGCCCGGCTGGTCGCGGGCGAGGACTTCAAGCGGCAGGCGGCGATCGCCAAGCTGTACGCCAGCGAGGTCGCGGTGGCGGGCGCCCGGGAGGCGACCCAGATCCACGGCGGGTACGGGTTCATGAACGAGTACCCGGTGGCCCGGTTCTGGCGGGACGCCAAGGTCCTCGAGATCGGCGAGGGTACCTCCGAGGTCCAGCGCATGATCATCGCTCGCGACCTGGGACTCTGACGTATCCCAAGCGCCTGGGCCTTCGCAGCGCCGCCTCCGGCGTGAACCCGGGTGACCCGTCCGCTTTAGCTCCCGTTCCCGACAGACTGTCGTGATTCGGTTGCTGGCCGGTCGTGACCTTGACTGGTACCTCCCCGGTCCGTCGATCACCACCTACCCTCCGAACCATGTCGCCTCCCGAGCCGAGCAGCGCGTTTGCGGAGCTGCTCCGGGAGCGCAGGCGGGCCCGGGGAATGACCCAGGAGGAGTTCGCGGCCAGGGCCGGCGTCGGCGTCCGTACCCTCCGGGATCTCGAACAGGGCCGGGCGCGGCCGCAGCGGGCGACCGTCGAGCTGCTAGCCGCGGCGCTGGACCTGGAGGGCGCCGAGCGGGTGGAGTTCGCGCTGGCCGCCCGGCGGGGCGCCGGTACCGACCCGATCCTGGAGGTGCGTCGCGGCGTCACCCTGCCTCCGGCGCCGGTACTGATCGGGCGGGACACCGAGCTGGACCACCTGGACAGCGCACTGCGGCACGCCGCCCTCGTGACGCTGGTCGGGGTGGCCGGCGTCGGCAAGACCAGCCTCGCCTGGAGTGCCGCGCACCGGGTCGCCCACCGGCACCCGGGCGGGGTCGCCGGCGTGGCGATCAGCGAGGTGTCCACCGAGGCCGACATCCTGGCCACTGTCGCGGCGGTCTTCGAGGCCACCCGGGCGGGCGACCTCGCCGCCCGGCTCGCCGGCCGCCCGGCGCTGCTGCTCGTCGACGCCGTCGAACGGGCGCCCGAAGCGACCATGACCGCGCTGCGCTGGCTGCACGCCAACGTGCCGATGCTGCGGGTGATCGCCACCGGCCGGCACCCGAGCCGGGTCGCCGGCGAGTACGTGTGGCCGGTCGCCCCGCTGGAGACGCCACCGCCCGGCCAGTCCGAGCTGGGCGAGATCCTCCGGTACCCGGCCGTCCAGCTGTTCGTGGACCGGCTGCGCCGGCTCGGCCGTACCGAGGTCGGCCCGGACGACGCCAAGCCGGTCGCCGAGCTGGCCCGCCGGCTCGGCGGGCTGCCCCTGGCGCTGGAGCTCGCGGCGGCGCGCGGTCGGATCCTCGCCGTACCCGAGATCCTCGACCGGTACGGCGACCGCGTCCTCGACCTCGACGGCGCCATGGCCACGGGCGAGTCCGCCACGCTGCGCGAGGCGATCGCGGCCAGCTACCGGCTGCTGGAGCCGGACGAGCGCTGGGCGCTGCGCCGGCTCGCCCAGTTCCGCAACCGCTGGTCGGTCGAGCTGGCCGAGCCGTTGCTCACCGGCGGGCCGGCCTCCCCGCAGGACATCGTCGTGCTGCTCGACCGGCTCACCGGCCTGGGCCTGGTCAACGTGCGCGGCTCCGGGGCCGTACGGTTCCGGCTGCTCGACATGGTGCGCGACTTCGCCTGGGAAGAGACCGAACGGGAAGGGGAGCTGGCCGAGGCGGCCAGCCGGCACGCCGGGGTGTTCACCCAGTACGCCGGCCGGATCGCGGGGGAGCTGTTCGGCCGTACGCTGCCGGCCGCGGTGGCCCGGCTGGGCGACGTCACCAGCGACCTGCTGGCCGCGCTGGCCTGGTCGGCCGAGCACGAACCGCAGACCGCGCTGCGGCTGGCCGGCGCGCTGGCGCGCTGGTGGCGGTTCCGGGGGCACGACCGGCAGGGCCGGGACTGGCTGCGCCGGCTGCTGGACGACCCGCGCACGACGCAGGCGGAGCCGGCGGTACGGGCCTGGGCGCAGGTCGGCGTGGCGCAGCTCGCGGCCGAGCACGGCGCCGGGCTGGACGCGCTGTCCGAGGCCGAGGCGGCGCTGGCCGCCTTCAGCCGGTACGGCGACGTCGCCGGCCAGCTCGCCGCCCGTACCCAGCTGTGCGTCCTGCACCAGGCGGCCGGGGACCCGGAGGCGGCCAAGGAGCACGCGGCGGCCGTACTGGCGCTGGCCACCCGGCACGGCCGGACCCGTGACATCGTGGTGGCCCAGAACAACCTGACGTGGCACGAGATCCGGCAGGGCGACCTGGTCGCGGCGCGGCGCCGGCTGAGCGCGGTACAGCGGCTCGCCGGGGAGGTGGGCGAGGACCGGCTCCGCGCTCTGGCACACGCCAACCTCGCCGAGGTGGCCCGCCTGGACGGCCGGTACGCCGACGCGGTGGCCACCGGGCGGCGGGCGATCGTCCAGCTGGAGGAGCTGGGCGACCCCGGGCACAAGCGCCGGGTGCTGAACACGATCGGGCTGGCGCTCGCCCAGGCGCGCCGGGTACCCGAGGCCGAGGCGGTCCTCGCCGAGCTCGGCGACGACGGGATGGCCGCGATGATCGAGGGGTACCTGGCCTGGGCGGCCGGCGACGCGGGTACGGCGACCGAGCGCTTCGCCGCCGCGGCCGATGCGCTGGCCGGCCAGTACGACCTGCGCGACGTCGTCGAGGCGCTGGTCGGAGTCGCGGCGAGTACGGACGACCCCACCCGCCGTCAGCAGGTGCTCGACGAGCTAAACGCGCTCTGTGCCCGTACCCACATCAGCTTGTTACCGGTCGAGAAGGCGGCCCTGGGTCGGCTCCAAGAATGACCCCCCGAGGCCTGGACGGCAGCGTAGCCGCCGTCCAGGCACACGTCCCCATACGGACGGAGTCCCCCGTAGAGCAACCCCCACCTGCTCCACCCGTACGTTCCCCGATGCCGGGGCCTCCCCACCCGTGGGAGGCTAGTCGTGGCGTACGACGCTTCTCGTGCGATACACCGGCTTTGTCTGACTGCGGATGCGGTTCTGCCGGTAGTCCTGCCGGTTACCGAACGTCGGGCGGGCCGGCGGCGAGGCGCTGCTCCGCGTAGTCGCGTACCGCCTCCCGAGCGACCGACCAGTCCGCCTCCATCCACCACGTCGCACCCGCCTCGCGCCAGGGCGTGACGATCTCGGCGGCGGTCGATGGGTCGTCGGGCGGCGTGGTCCCCTCGCAGACCACGTCGTACCCCTCGACTGGTAGGCCCTCGACGGTGCGCAGGTCGCGGATCCAGGCCGCCGCGGCGCGGATCTGCTCGGGCGCGGCCGGCCCGGCCGCGCCCTTGCCCACGACGTTGGGCAGCCAGCCGTCGTAGCGGGCGGCGCGCGCCATCGACCGCGGTGCCGGCCAGCCGCCCACCACCCAGATCGGGATGCGCGGCCTCTGCACCGGCGCGGGCGGCGGCATGAAGTCGCTCGGGGTGACGCGGTAGTGCCGGCCCTCGTACTCGAACGGCTGCCCGGCCCAGAGCCCGGTCAGCACGTCGAGCCCCTCGTCCAGCAGTTGGGCGCGGATCTTGCGCCCCGGGTCCGGCTCGAAGGCCAGCCAGCCGGCGTGCGCCGCGCCCAGCCCGACGGACAGGATCACCCGGCCGCCGGAGAGGTTGTCCAGCGCGGCCGCCTGGCCGGCGAGGTCCCACGGCTTGCGCCGGGGCAGCGGGGTGAGCATCGTGCCGAGCCGGATCCGGGCGGTGGTCATCGCGGCGGCGGCCAAGGCGACCCAGGCGTCCACGCCCCAGACCGGCTCCCAGACGAAGAAGCCGTCCCAGCCGTGTGCCTCAGCGACGGCGGCCAGGTCGGCGGCGGTACGGGCGTCACCCCAGGGCAGTACGAATCCGTACTTCACCCATCGGACGATAGTCGGGCCGGAACAGTGCCGGCGGTCGCGCCCGGGCTCACCGCGTCCCGGACCGTACGCAGCGCGTCGAGCACCAGGCTGAGCTGCTCGGGCGCGAGCCGGCCGGTGAACCACTCGTCGATCAGCGCCAGGTGCCCGGGCAGTACGGACTCCAGTCGCTTGCGCCCCGAGGCCGTGATCACCGCGTACGAGCTGCGCCGGTCGGTCGGGCAGGCGCGCCGGCAGACCAGCCCGTCGCGCTGCAGCCGGTCGACGACACGGGTCACCCCGCTGGTGGTGAGGCTCGTCTGGGCGGACAGGTCGGTCATCCGCAGCTCGCCGTTCGGAGACCGGCACAGCCGGATGAGCACCTCGAACTCGACCGGGTCCAGGTGGTGCTCGGCGAGCTGGGTGGCGAGCCGGGCGGATAAGCCCGCGTACGCCTCGGCGAAGAGGCCGATCGCGGTGAGGCGCTCATCGTTCGTCAGCTCGGTGTTCATAGATCTACTGTAGCAGTACTTGACACTGCAATAGTTGCTTGAGCTATATTTGTCTCGTCACGTAACTTGAAGATCGTCCTGGGAGGGACATTCCATGACCGAGACCACCGCTCCGGCCGCCCGCGAGTACAACGGGGCGCAGGTCCCCGTAGCTGGCACCTACGAGCTGGACGCGAACCACAAGCGGGTCGGCTTCCTGGCCAAGCACCTGATGGTGAGCAAGGTGCGGGGCCAGTTCACGGAAGCCACCGCGACGATCACGGTGGCCGAGAACCCGCTGGAGTCCTCGGTGACCGCGACGATCCAGGCGGCCAGCATCGTCACCGGCCAGGAGCAGCGCGACGGCCACCTGAACAGCCCCGACTTCCTCGACGTCGAGAAGTTCCCGACCCTCGAGTACCGCAGCACCGGCGTGAAGTCGCTCGACGGCAACGAGTTCGTGCTCTCCGGCGAGCTGACCATCAAGGACGTCACCGTGCCGGTCGACCTGGAGGTCGAGTTGGAGGGCTTCGGGCGCAGCCCGTACGGCCAGGATGTGTTCGGGTTCAGCGCGGTCGCCGAGATCGACCGCGAGGAGTTCGGCATGACCTGGAACGTGGCGCTGGAGACCGGCGGCGTTCCTGGTCGGCAAGAAGGTCAAGATCGAGATCGAGGGTGAGGCCATCCTCCAGGCCGCCTGACCAGGCGGCACCAGTACGTCCGACCCATGCCCCGGCCGACCGACCGGGGCATGGTCGTACCTTTCCGCACAGTTCTACTCACGTAGAGCTGACAACGTGCCTGATTTGCCCCTAGCCTCGCTGCTCGTGCCCCCATAACGTGAGGACTGCCGAGACACCGACCTCGCGAGCCTCGAACGGGAAGGGCCCATGGGCAAAGACGTGACCCTCTCCACGTTCACCAGGGAGGACCGCGTCCCGCTACCGGCAGAAGGTACGCCGCTGCCTGGACGTCTTCGCGCTGATGCTCAACGATTTCCGGTTCGATGCCGACCGTCCGATGACGGGGCTGGAGCTCGAGCTCAACCTCACGGACGCCGAGGGCGAGCCGGCGATGCGCAACGTCGAGGTGCTGGCCGAACTGGCCGACCCGTCGTTCCAGACCGAGCTGGGGCAGTTCAACCTGGAGATCAACCTGAGGCCCCGGCTGATCGCCGGTAACGGCTTCGACGACTACGAGGAGCACCTGCGCACCAGCCTGGCCCGGGCCGACGAGCGGGCCCGCAAGGCGCAGGCCCAGCTGGTGATGATCGGCATCCTGCCCACGCTGACCCAGCGGCACGCCGTGCTCGAGAACCTCTCCGCCGAGCCAGCGGTACCGGGTGCTCAACGAGCAGATCGTCGCGGCGCGGGGCGAGGACATCGCGCTGGACATCCGCGGCGCCGAGCGGCTGCAGGCGCACACCGACTCGATCGCGCCGGAGGCCGCCTGCACCAGCATCCAGTTCCACCTCCAGGTCGCGCCCGAGGACTTCGCCGAGCTACTGGAACGCCTCGCAGGCGATCGCCGGGTGTGCAGGTGGCGGTGGGGGCCAACTCGCCGTACCTCTTCGGCCGGCGGCTCTGGGCGGAGACCCGGATCGCGCTGTTCGAGCAGGCCACCGACACCCGGCCGGACGAGCTGAAGGCGCAGGGGGTACGGCCCCGGGTGTGGTTCGGGGAGCGCTGGATCACCTCGATCTTCGACCTGTTCGAGGAGAACGTCCGGTACTTCCCGCCGCTGCTGCCGATCTGCGACGACGAGGACCCGGTGGAGGTGCTGCACGCCGGCGGGGTACCCAGACTGTCCGAGCTGCGCCTGCACAACGGCACGATCTACCGCTGGAACCGCCCGGTGTACGACATCATGAACGGCCGGCCGCACCTGCGCGTGGAGAACCGGGTGCTGCCGTCCGGCCCGACCGTGGTCGACCTGCTGGCCAACGCGGCCTTCTACTTCGGGCTGGTGCGCTGGCTCGCCGAGGCGGACCGTCCGATCTGGACCCAGCTCACGTTCAGCCAGGCGGAGGAGAACTTCCACGTCGCGGCCCGGGACGGGCTGTCCGCGACGATGTACTGGCCGCGCCTCGGCGAGGTACGCAGCGACCGACCTCGTCCTGGAGCGGCTGCTGCCCTGGGCGCACGACGGGCTGGACCGGTTCGGGGTCGACCCGTCCGTACGGGACCGGCTGCTCGGCGTCATCGAGCAGCGCTGCCTCACCGGGCGCAACGGGGCGACCTGGCAGACCACGACCGTCGAGGCGCTGGAGGCGCGGGGGCTCGACCGGAGCGCGGCACTGCGCGAGATGCTGGGCCGGTACGCGGAGCACTGGCCGAACAACGAGCCGGTGCACGCGTGGCCGCTACCGTAGCCGGCTGGTGAACGCTGACTGGGCGCCGCTCCGGCAAGCTACGCGGCTGGTGAACGCTGACTGGGCGCCGCTCCGGCAAGCTACGCGGCTGGCCCGCGGCGCCTACGACTTGTTGCGGCCCTTGCCCTTGAAGAGGCCGCCCTTGGCGGGACGGCGCTCGGTGACCTCGTCCCCGCTGTCCGGCTGGGTCGGCCAGAGCGGGGTGACACCGGACGGGGCGAGGGCCGGCGCCTCGTCACCGGACTCGTACGCGCGGGCCGGGGCGTACGCGTCGTCGGCGAGGGGCTCGTCCGGCGCCGAGGTGGCCGGGGTGGCGGACGGGCTCGGCCGGGGCGCCGGTACGGTCGCCGGCCCCACGGCGCGCTGCTCCCGCTGCATGGCCAGCGCGGCGAACAGCACCGAACCGGCCAGCCCCGCGATCACCGCGTACGGGGCGAGCAGGTACGCCGAGAGCTGCTCGTCGGCCTGTACCCCGGCCAGCTTCGGCGCTGCCAGGAAGTACGCGGCCGCGACCAGGATCGGCCCGACCGCACCGGAGACGGCCAGGCCCACCCGGTTGTCGCTGCGCCGGGTGGCGGGCCACGCCGCGAGCACCCCGATGACGAGCGCCGCCCCCAGCATCAGGGCCGCGCCGGGCAGTGAGAACGTCTGCCGCAGGAAGTGCCCCGGGCCGAAGCGCCATACGCCAAGCTGGGCCGTGGACAGCTCACGGCGGGTGGCGAACCCGAAGGTGACCGACGCGATCGCGAGGAGCCACAGGTAGGCGGAGGTGATCGTGACGTTGGCGGCGATGGCCCGGGAGGAGAGCGCCGCGATCGCGACGAGTACGCCGACGGCGACGCCGACGATGGCGTAGCCCCCGGCGATCATCTGCGGGGCGTACGTGTCCGGCCGGTGCGCGGCCCGGGCCGGTACCGCGACCAGCGCGACGGTGAGCAGCCCGCCCACGGCCGCGGTCAGCGCGATGACCAGGCGCCACGCGGTGGTGGCCACCGGCCCGGCCGGTATCCCGCCGTCGGGCCGGGACCGGCGGCGCGGCGGCGCGGCACCCGGGTCGCCGGCGGAGAGCCGGTCGGCGACCACCGCGCCGACCACCGTCGAGGTGGCCGCGATCCAGGTCGTCCACGCCAGGCTCGCCAGCCAGGCGCGTTCGCCGGCCGCGTCGGTGGCCGGCGTCCAGGCGAGGATGCCCAGCCCGTAGCCCATGCCGAGCTGCGCGGCGGCGGATCCGGCGGCGACGCCGACCGCCAACGCGATAGATCCTCCCCAGCCGCGTGTGGCCATGCCGCGCAGCCTAGCGGCTGCCGTCCATTTCTTGCGACCGGCGGAATGGCTGATCCGTCGGCCGGGCACCCGGGCCGACCAGCGCCCGTGGTGAGATGGTGCGGTGGCCGATGATCAGCCCCGCGGCAAGAACCAACCCGCCGAAGACCAGCCCGCCGACGCCGGGCCCCAGCCGCAGGACCCGTGGCAGGGGCGCGAGACGTCCGAGTTCCCCTCGACCGGTGACGGGACGGCCATACTGCCAGCGGCCGGGCCCGGGCAGACCGCGCCGCTGCCGCCCGCCGGTGGTGCCGGTGAGCAGCCGCCCCGGTGGACGGCCCGGGCCGGGGTGCCGGCGCAGGCGCCGCGGGGCGCGATCCCCCAGGAGCAGGAGGAGTGGGTACCCGAGCGGGAGTCCCGTTCCTGGTGGCTCCCGGTGCTCATCACCCTCGCGGTGCTCATCCTGCTCGGCCTTATCGGGCTCGGCATCTGGATGGCGCTGCACTCGTCGTCCGGCCCGGCCCCGGCCGCCTCGAACAGCCCGGGCACCTCGCCGTCCCCGTCGCCCGCGTCGCCCACCCCGAGCCCGTCCCCGGCGTCGAGTGCGCCGCTGGTCGAGGTACCCGACGTCCGCGGCGAGACGGTGTCCGACGCCAAGGACACGCTGGGGGGCGTGGGGCTGAAGGTCAAGGTACAGACACAGGTCACCAACGCCCAGCCACCCGGTACGGTGCTCAGCACCCAGCCCACCGCGGGTAGCAAGGTGCGGGCCGGGACTGAGGTGACCCTGGTCGTGGCCCAGGCGCCATCCCCGTCGCCCTCAGCCTCGCCGTCCCGGAGCAGCCCGTCGCCGACCCCGTGACCGGGGTCAGCGGCTGCGGCTCGGTGCCGGGGCGTGCCCCAGGTAACGCTTTGGCACCGAGCCGGTCGTCTCCGACTGGAGCCCGTCGACCTGAACGAAGATCGAGCGTCGCTCAACCGCGTCGCCCACGCCGTTGAGCTGGTAGCCGTCCAGCCACGTCCACCCGTTGTACGTGGGCCAGTCGTGTACCCGGATGACGCGGAACAGCATGGGAGTCGCGAACTGTACGCTGGCCGCGCGCGTCACGCGCAGCACATCACCGGACCGGGGAAGCACATCGACTCCTGTTCTCGAGACGAGGGGGACCGGGGTGCGTATGGGTCGTGCCGGCATACATCTTCGGGTACGACCGCGCGCCACGGAACCCGCCGTCGTACCCCCCCGTGCCGCTCCCAGAAGACGGTGAGTGACGCATGCTCCACGGAAAGATTGCCTGACCACTATGCTTGATGCAAGTTGCAGGGTGTGCCTTTCAATCACTGGAGCACACCCGAACCGCTAAGCTTGCCCGCCGTCCGGACCGCGCGGCAAACTTGGCCGCGACCTCGATCGATGCAACATTGGTCATTGTGGACCCGGTCCGGAACCCGCATCCGTCCCCGAGCCGCCGTTGCGGCGGGAGGTGAAGTGTGACGAGCCGGCTTAGTCCGACGGTACGCCGTCGCCGGCTGGGTTTGGAGTTGCGACGACTCCGGGAGGCGGCCGGCATCACCATCGACGGGGTCGCCGAACGGCTGGAGTGCTCCTCCTCGAAGATCTCCCGGATCGAGACCGGACACAGCGGTGCCACCCCGCGCGACGTACGCGACATGCTCGCCGTCTACGGCGTGAGCGGACCGGCCGCCGAGGAACTGGTACAGGTGGCCCGGGAGGCGCGTCAGAAAGGCTGGTGGCACCTGTACGGCACGGTGCTCACCACAGCCTATGTCGGCCTGGAGGCCGCCGCGTCCTCGATCCGCGCGTATGAGGCCCAGGTGGTACCGGGGCTGCTTCAAGTAGAGGAATATGCCCGTGCGATGATCTGCAAGGCCCGTCCGGACATGACCGACGCTGAGGTCGACCGACGGGTGCGTGTCCGTATTGCCCGTCAGTCACTGCTCACCCAAGACGATCCGCTCCGTCTCTGGGTGGTGCTTGACGAAGCGGTCTTCCATCGGCCGGTAGGCGGACCCGCCGTTATGCGCCGGCAGGTAGATCATCTTGGGAGGATGGCGCGTACGTCGAACGTGAGTCTGCAGGTTTTGCCGTTCGCGGCCGGGGCACATGCGGGGATGGACGGGTCGTTCGCAATCCTCAAGTACGAGGATCCCGCGGACCCAGACCTAGCTTTCGCTGAGAACGCTGCCGGAGGCCTATTCCTGGAGAAGGACGACGAGCTACAACGCTATAACTCCATCTTCGAGCAGTTGCGGGCGGCGGCATTGTCGCCCGAAGCGACCGTGACTTTCCTAAATGACCATGAAGGAGTTGTGTATGGAGATTGAAGTTAAGGGCCTGCGCGTGGACCTGAGCCAGGCAGTCTGGCGTAAGAGTTCGGCGAGTGGTCCACACTGCGACAATTGTGTAGAGGTCGCGTTCGTGGACGAAGCGATCGCGGTGCGCGATTCGAAGCACCCCGACGGCCCTGCTCTGATCTTCACCCAATCCGAGTGGGACGCCTTTGTCGGAGGTGCCAAGGACGGCGAGTTCGATCTTTAGGGCGTGACTCGAATGAGCCGGTTGGTACGTTCCCTACGAGGATGTACCGACCGGCTCAACCCTATTCTCGGTCCGTTCAGTGTTGCCGCCAGCGTGGTTCAGTCCCTTCCGCTGTCTCCGCCGCGATACGACTCGCGACGCAACACCGGCGATCGCAAGGCCTAACACCGTTCCGGCAACCACATAGAGCAAATGTCTCGGAACGTTGCGTGCTTCCTCATCGATCAGTGTTGTGACGTTCACCGCCCGGTCCGGATTCGCCGAGGCTAGACGGTACTCATCGTTCAGTAGGCGCATGAAACGGTTGCGTCTGGAGGATCGGCCGGTCTGCCATTGGCCACCGGTTGTGGCCCACCATTTATACATCATCGGATTCTGGAAGAGCTTGGCAGCGTCGCGGCGGATTGCGGCTTCGTCCATCAGCCCGAGGTCCCAGAGCAACGCCCAGTGATTCAGGACAAGGCTACCGTAGGCTTTCAATGGTGCGGTGTCGTCACCCTCAACGTAGATATCGGTCACGGATAGGTAGCGGGGGTCTGTCAAGGCGAGGCGAACCAGCTCGAAATGTCGCTGACGGGCCGAGTAGATCAGGGATACCTGTGTCTGTCGCCATTGGACGAAAAGCGAAATGGCAATGCCGCAAAATGCGAGGCCAGACAGAAGGGCCGAAGCTCCTCCGTACGCCTCGCCCATATTTGCAGGCGTCGTCCAGTCAACCTTGCGCTGCGCTATGGCGCCAATGTAGAACGGCCAGAGAACGACGAGGACGACCACCGCCGCGCACGCGAGGACAACGAGACCCAGGCGCGTGGCCGCCCAATAACCGCGCCGTGACGGCTTCACGTGACCACCTTGGGCGAGCGATTACGTAAAGCAAAGCAGGTATCGAGTTCCACCGCAACGTATGTGACGAGTTTTGCGCTTGACGAGGGCCGATTTTCGGATGCTTAGTGCCTAAGGAATTCTAAGATTCTTAGCATTCTGGAATCGGATGTCACGGGGGCCGGGCAACTCGTGGGACTCCGCCGCGACCAGCTCGTCGATGCGGTGGTAGAGCCCTGCGCCGGGCGGTACCGCCGTAGACACTGGTGCCCGGCGCGCGGCTAGATGCTCGCGCCAACGTTCGACCCGCCGCGCCAGCTCGTCCAGGCGCCGCCCGGTCCGCTCCACCCACGTCTGCGCGGCGGCCAGGGCGGCCCGCCGGCCGCGCGCCTCCTGAACCAACCTCAGCCGGTACGCGGGCCGCAGCCACGACCCCCGCCGGCGCAGTGCCGCCTCGGCCTGCTCCACCTGCCACGCCACCCGGCGGCGCGCCGCCATCGCCCGCACCAGCGCGTCCCCGGCGGCGGCCAGCTCACCGCGGCCCGGCCGCGCCGGTGCCTCGTCCCGTACGTCGTCCACGCCCGACACAAGCCTCGTTGTACCAGAAGGTGCGGCTCCGTCCGAATCAACCCGCCGTAACCTCGCCAACAGACTGAGGCGGGCGGCGACCACCGAGACGGGTGGTTCTGCCAAGCTGGGCGGCATGACGGCGCCGAAGATCGAGCTGCATGTCCACCTGGAAGGCGCGGTACGGCCAGCCACGCTGCTTGCGATTGCGAAGCGCAACGACGCCGCGCTGCCCGCCGATACCGTCGAGGGCCTCACCGCGTTGTACGAGTTCCGGGACTTCCGGCACTTCATCGACGTCTGGGTGATGACCACCAACTGCCTGCGTACGGCCGAGGACTTCCGGCAGGTCGTGGTCGACTACGCCGAGGAGGCGGCCGGGTTCGGGGCGGTCTACCTGGAGGGGATCTTCTCGCCGCCGGAGCGGGTACGGCAAGCCGGGCTGGACTGGGACGAGATCTACACCGGGTACACCGAGGGCGTTGCGGAGGCGTACGAGCGGTTCGGGGTGACCGTACGGTTCACGCCGGACATCTACCGCAACGGCTGCCCGGTCGAGCTGGCCGAGGAGTGCGCCCGGGTGTCCGTCCGGTACCGGGACCGCGGCGTGGTGGGCATCGGCATCGGCGGGTACGAGCCCGGGTGCCCGCTCGGCCCGTACCGGACGGCCGTGGAGATCGCCCGCGACGGTGGCCTCGGCTTCGTACCCCACGCCGGTGAGGCGGCCGGGGAGGAGTCCATCCGGGAGGCGCTCGACCTCGGCGCGCACCGGCTCCGGCACGGCATCCGGGCCGCCGACTCCCCGGAGCTGCTCGCCGAGCTCGCCGAGCGGCGGATCGTGCTGGACGTCTGCCCGACCTCCAACCTCCGTACCGGCGTGGTGGCCGACCTGGCCGCGCACCCGCTGCCCGCGCTGCTCCGGGCGGGAGTGCTGTGCTCGGTCAACACCGACGACCCGGCGATGTTCGGTACCGACCTCGGCCGCGAGCATGAGGTCGCCGCCCAGCTCGGGTTGGGCGCGGCGGACGCGTACGCCGCCGGGCTCGCCGGAGCGCTGTGCGACGAGCCGACCCGGGCACGGTTGGCCTCGTTGGCACCTGTCCCGGGGCCGATCGACCAGGACGGCGGCCTCGGCTAGCCTGGCTGCCATGTCTTTGACGACCAGAGAGACGGTCATCTTTCTGATCAGCGCCGCCGGTACCCTCGCGATGGTGACCGGGGCCTTCGGGCTCTTCGCCGCGCTCGAGCGGCGGTCCCGGGAGAGCCGGTGGTCCGTACCCCTGATCGGCCTGTACGCCCTCGGCGTGCTGCTCGACGTGGCCGGCCTGACCCTCGCCAACACCTGGTACCTCGCCGCGCCGATGGCCCTGATGCTGGTACCAGCCGAGGTGGCCCTGCGCCGGCACGGCTTCCTGCGCAGCAACGCGTTCAAGGACGCCGTCGGTTAGACCGGGAAGGTCTCCAGCGGTCCGGTCGCCGGCGCGGCCGGGGTCGCCTTCCACAGGTGGGTCCGCTGCGCGGCCAGCCGGGCCAGGTAGGCCGGGTTCAGCAGCAGGTACCGCCGCCACAGCCGGCCCGGCTCCAGCCCCAGCCGCCACAGCCACTCCAGGCCGCGCCGCTGCATCCACGCGCGGCGGATGGCGCAGCTGGCCGGCGTGGTAGTCGAAGGCGGCGCCGACCGCGAGCAGCGGCATGGGCAGCAGCGGGCGCATCGCGTAGGCGAAGACCTCCTGGCGCGGGCAGCCCAGCCCGACCAGCACGATCCGCGCCCCGGACGCCTTGATCCGGTCGGCGATCTGCTCCGCCTCCCCGGGCCGGGCCGTCCGGAACTTGGACGGCTCCCGGCCGGCGATCTTCAGCGCCGGGTACCGCTCGTGCAGCCTGGGCACCAGCCGGTCGAGCGTCTCGTCGGTGGAGCCGTACAGGTAGACCGGCAGCCCGTCGGCCGCCGCGCCGGCGAGCACCTGCAGGGTCAGGGTCGGGCCGTACACCCGGTCGGCGAGGCCGGCGCCGTAGAGCGAGTTGAGCGCCCAGCGCACCGGCTGCCCGTCCGGGCGTGACCAGGTCGAAGGAGTTGAGCCGGGCCTCGTGCGCGCGGTCCTGTACCCCGGTCATCACGCCGTGCACGGCCAGCGCGGTGAGCGCGAACGGACGCCCCTCCCGGGCCGCCGCCAGTACCGCCTCGGTCGCCTCGGCGTAGTCGTGGCGTCCACGAGCACGCCCAGCACGCTGCTCTTCCCGCCGGTCTTCACGCCGGCTGCCAGCGGTCCACGTTGGCCTCGTAGATCTCCTGGAGGATCATCGGGACGTCGTAGCCGCTGCTTCCAGTCCGGGTAGTCGGCCTGGAACGCGGCGTTCGAGCCGATCCACCACCGGTGGTCGCCGACCCGGTTCGCCTCGTGGTACTCGGTCACCATCTCGACACCGGTGATCTGCTGGGCGAGCGCGAACGCCTCCAGGTGCGAGCAGTTGGAGTGCCGGCCGCCGCCGAGGTTGTAGACGGCCGCGCTGCGCGGGTCGCGGAAGAACGCCTCGAACGCGGCCACCACGTCGGAGCTGTGGATCGCGTCGCGGACCATCTTGCCCTTGTACCCGAAGATCCGGTATGTCCGCCGCTCCATGTTGCACCGCATCACGTAGCCGAGGAAGCCGTGCAGCTCGGTCGCGGAGTGGGCCGGGCCGGTGAGGGTGCCGCCCCGGAAGCACGCGGTCTTCATGCCGAAGTAGCGGCCGTACTCCTGCACCATCACGTCGGCGGCCACCTTCGAGGCGCCGAAGACCGAGTGCAGGCAGGCGTCGATCGACATGTCCTCGCGGATGCCCTGCTCGTACGCGTGGCCGGGCTCGATCTCCCAGCGCGTCTCCAGCTCGACGAGCGGCAGCGAGTTGGGCCGGTCGCCGTACACCTTGTTGGTCGAGCAGTGGATGACCGGCGCCTCGATGCAGTGCTCGCGGACGTTCTGCAGGATGTTGAGCGTGCCGACGGCGTTGACGTCGAAGTCGGTGTACGGGTCGCGCAGCGCCCAGTCGTGGGACGGCTGCGCGGCGGTGTGGATCACCACGGCGATGTCGCGGCCGTACCGGCGAGAAGATCTTCGCCAGCGCGTCCCGGTCGCGGATGTCGACGTCGTAGTGGGTGTACGCGTGGCCCAGCTCGCTGGTCAGCCGCAGCACGTTCCAGGCGGTCGACGCCTCGGGGCCGAAGAACTAGGCCCGCATGTCGTTGTCGATGCCGACGACGTCCAGGCCGAGGCCGGCGAAGTGCCGGACCGCCTCGGAGCCGATCAGACCAGCCGACCCGGTCACCACCACGACTGTCATCGTCTCCAACTCCTCGGATGCGGCGACCAGTCGTCAGGAGCATATCGCCGATCGAGTTCGGGGATGTTTGCGGTGGATTGCCCTGGGGCGCCGCGCGCGCACCGTTTCGAGATGGTCACGATTTGGTGGCCGTACGGCTGATCCTCACCGGAGGAGCGGCTGGCGCCGCACGAGGTTTCTGGGTGGGGAAGGAGGGAGTTGAACCCTCACGCCCTTTCGGGCACACGGACCTGAACCGTGCGCGTCTGCCATTCCGCCACTTCCCCGCGGCGTTCCTCCCACGTGAGGAGCGAGGGGAACGATATCACCTCGTCGGCGTGGGTTGCGAAGCGGTTACCCGGCGGCCGGCCGCGACGCGCGGGAAGAGTAACACGAGTCCGACCGATCGGTGCGCGTGCAGGTGTGCGGGGTCCGGATACCATCTGTCCTCGGAACCCGAGGAGGAGCCGGTGAGCGTGCTGCAACGCTTTGAGAAGCGTCTGGAAGGCCTGGTCGAGGGGGCCTTCGCCAAGGTCTTCAAGGGTGTCGTCCACCCGGTGGAGATCCTCAACGCCATGCAGCGGGAGGCCGAGGCGCACAAGGCGATCCTGGCCGGTGGGCGCACGCTGGTGCCCAACCGCTACGTGATCGATCTCTCGCCCGTACGACCACAGCCGGCTGGCGCCGTACGCGGCCGCGCTGGCCCAGGAGCTGGCCCAGTCGCAGGCCGAGTTCATCGGCGAGCAGGCCTGGACGGTCTACGGCGACGTGATCGTCGAGATCGAGCGCGGCGACGGCCTGGACACCGGGATGTTCCGGGTCACCGCCGAGGTCTACACCGGCGGCGACGTCGCCCCGGTCCCGCTCGTACGAGCAGCCGCCGCCGCCCGCGTACCCGCCCTACGACCAGGGCCAGCGGCTACCCCGGCGGGCCGGCCGGTCAGCGCGCCGCCCGGCGGTGGCCGCAACGTGCCGGCTGGTCTCCAACGACGGCCGCACCTACCCGCTGCCCATCGGCTCGACCGTGATCGGCCGCGGCGACCAGGCCAACCTGCGCCTGCCCGACGTCGGCATCTCCCGCCGGCACGCCCGGCTGGACTTCGACGGCGCCCAGGTGGTGCTGACCGACCTCGGTTCGACGAACGGCACGATGGTCAACGGCCAGCGGGTCTCCGCCGTCGCGCTCAACCCTGGCGACATGATCCAGCTCGGCACGACCACCCTGACGTTCCGAGTGGACGGCTAACGACTTGCCTCAGGAACTCGTCCTCACCGTCGCCCGGTTCGGGTTCCTCGTCCTGCTGTGGATCTTCGTGTTCACGGTGGTCGGGGTGATCCGGCGGGATCTCTTCGCGGGCGCCCGCTCCCGGACTCGTCGCAGCGCCGCGGGGGGTCGGCGCGACGACCGCGGCGGCGGGCCCGGCGAAGGCGAAGCGCGGGCGGGCGGCGCACCAGCTGGTGGTGACCGCCGGTGCACTTGCCGGCACCCGGATCACCCTGGGCGAGCAGCCGATCACGATCGGCCGGGCCGAGGACTCCACCGCTGGTGATCACCGACGACTACGCCTCGGCCCGGCATGCCCGGCTCGTGCCGCGGGCCGGACAGTGGTTCGTCGAGGACCTCGGCTCGACGAACGGGACCTACCTCGATCGCGCTAAGGTCACCGGACCAACCCCCGTCCCCCTCGGCGTGCCGATCCGGATCGGCCGCACGGCCCTTGAGTTACGGCCATGACCCTGACCCTGCGCTACGCGGCCCACAGCGACCGCGGTCTGATCCGAGACGGGAACCAGGACTCCGTCTACGCCGGGCCGCGGCTGCTCGCCGTCGCCGACGGCATGGGCGGCATGGCCGCCGGTGACGTCGCCAGCAACATCGTCATCGGCGCCATGGCCCCGCTCGACGAGGACGTCCCGGGCGACGCCCTGGTCGACGCGCTGCGCTCGGCCGTGGACACCGCCAACCAGCAGCTGCGCGACACGGTGGACGCCAACCCGGACCTGGAGGGCATGGGCACCACGCTGACCGCGATGCTCTTCTCCGGCAGCAAGTTCGGCATGGTGCACATCGGCGACTCGCGGGCCTACCTGCTGCGCGACGGCGAGTTCGCCCAGGTCACCAAGGACGACACCTACGTCCAGATGCTCGTCGACGAGGGCCGGATCAGCGCGGAGGAGGCGAGCAGCCACCCGCAGCGCTCGCTGCTGACCCGGGCGCTCGACGGCCGGGACATCGACCCGGAGTACTCGGTCCGCCAGGCGCTGCCCGGCGACCGCTACCTGATCTGCAGCGACGGGCTGTCCGGCGTGGTCAGCGCCGAGACCATCGCGCGAGACCATGCGGGAGTACACCGACCCGCAGCAGTGCGTCGAGCGGCTGGTCCAGCTCGCCCTGCGCGGCGGCGGCCCGGACAACATCACCGTGATCATCGCCGACGCCACCGACCAGGACATCGTCGAGCAGCGCCCGATCGTCGGCGGCGCGGCGGCCCGGGACCGCGGGATGGCCACCTCGGCCGAGGAGCTCCACCCCGGCCGCCCGGGCCTCGGCGCTTACAGGCACCCGCGCGCGGCCGCACCGGAGGAGCCGGCCGAGCGACGGACGAACGAGCCGGCCCAGGCGCCACCCGGTGCGCACCGCGGCGCTGCTGCGTGCGTCCTGCTGGCCGTGCTCGGCGGCGGTGCTCTGGGGCGGCTGGACCTGGACCCAGCGGCAGTACTACGTCGGCGCCACGCCGGACGGCATGGTCGCCGTCTTCCAGGGCATCCCGGGCCAGATCGCCGGGCTGCACCTGTCCAGGGTGCACCACACCGAGCGGTGACCGCTGGACGACCTGACCAAGGTCGCCCAGGACCAGGTCAAGCAGGGCATCCCGGCGAGCAGCGAGCCGGACGCCGAGCAGCAAGCTAGCGCGACCTGATCAACCCGACGAACGGCAACCTGGTGGTACCGCCGGCCGTGCGCCAGCGCCAGCGCCTCCGGCGTCGGCCTCGGCCGCGGGCTCACCGTCGCCGACCGCGTCGTCCGAGACGACCTGCCCAGCGCACCCGCCACGGCCTCGTCCGACCCGGCCGGCCGCGACGGCGTCGACCAGCCCATCGGTCTCGGCGGACAGCTCGACGTCCGACCTCCGACGCTGCCGGTCCCCGACCGCTGACCGCCGTGCTGACCAGCTACGAGGAAACCTGCACCGCCGTGACCGCGCCCGCCGCGCCCGCCGCCTCCGCCGCGCCCAGCGCGCGCGGCGGGTCGGCGCGCTGCCCACCCGGCGCAACACCGAGCTGGTCCCTGCTGCGCGTTCGCGATGGTGCTGGTCACGGCCTACTCGGCGGCTGTGCGAGTACGCGGTCACCCGGAACGTGACCGACTTCTGGGTGCCGCCGCTCGCTGCTGACCCTCGTGTTCCTCGGCGCGCACCTGGTGATCCGGTTCCTGGCCCCGTACGCCGACCCGGCCATCCTGCCGGCCGTGGCGCTGCTCAACGGGCTCGGCGTGGTCTTCCTGCGCCGGCTCGACCTGGACGACGCCGCAGCCGGCCGAGCGCGCCGAGCTTCCTGGACTTCGCCGGCCTCGGGGTCAGGCAGCTGGTCTGGACGCTCGCGTCGCGATCGTGGTGGCCGGTGCCGCGCTGGCCCTGGTCCGGGACCACCGCGCGCTCTCCCGGTACGCGTACACCCTGGGGCTGGCCGGCATCGTCCTGGTGATGATCCCGGCGGTGCTCCCGGCGAGCCTCTCCGAGGTCAACGGCGCGAAGCTGTGGATCCGGTTCGGCAGGTTCTTCCAGATCCAGCCGGGTGAGTTCGCCAAGCTCGCTGCTGCTCGTCCTTCTTCGCCTACTACCTGGTCCGCAAGCGCGAGGTGCTCTCGCTGGCCAGCCGGCGCTTCCTCGGCATCGACTTCCCGCGCGGCCGGGACCTCGGCCCGGTGCTCGTGGTCTGGGCGCTCAGCCTGCTGGTGCTGGTCTTCGAGAAGGACCTCGGCACCTCGCTGCTCTACTTCGGCATGTTCGTGGTGACCCTCTACGTCGCCACCGAGCGGGTCAGCTGGCTGATCATCGGCCTGCTGCTGTTCTTCGGCGGCGCCTTCCTGGCGTACGTCCTCGGCGGCACGGTCGGCGGCCCGTTCGCCAACTTCTACGAGCGGGTCCGAGATCTGGCTGGACCCGTTCGCCGACCCCAACGACAACGGCTACCAGCTCGTCCAGTCGCTGCTCGGGCTCGGCACCGGCGGCCTGTTCGGCGCCGGCCCCGGGCGGCGGGCACCCGCACCTGGTGCCCGAGGTGCAGAACGACTTCATCTTCGCCGGCATCGGCGAGGAGATCGGCCTGTTCGGCCTCACCGCCCTGCTCGTGGTCTACCTGGTGATCGTGGAGCGGGGGCTGCGCGCGGCGATCGCCGTGCGCGACTCGTTCGGCAAGCTGCTCGCCGGCGGCCTGGCGTTCACGCTGGCCTTGCAGGTCTTCGTCATCGTCGGCGGGGTCACCAAGCTGATCCCGCTGACCGGCCAGACCACCCCGTTCCTGTCCGCCGGCGGCTCCTCGCTGATGGCCAACTGGCTGCTGATCGCGCTGCTGTTGCGGATCTCCGACGCGGCCCGGCGGCCGGCCACCGGCACCACGGCGACCGCGGCCGCACCGGTCAAGCTCGCCGGCCTGGCCACGGAGGTCATCCGGTGAACGCTCCGCTGCGCCGCGTCGGCGTCGTCGTCCTGGTCCTGTTCGGGCTGCTGTTCGTGAACCTGAACTGGGTGCAGGCGTACAAGGCGGAGGAGTACCGCACAACGACCACAACGGGCGGGTGCAGGTCGCCGAGTACCAGCGCCAGCGCGGCGTCATCGCGGCCGTCGACGGGGTACCGGTCGCGCAGAGCGTGGCCACCTCCGACTAGCTGAAGTACCTGCGCCAGTACCCGCTGGACCCGCAGGCGTTCGCGCCGGTCATCGGGTACAAGCCGGTCAACGGGCTGTCCGCCGGCATCGAGCGGGCCGAGGACGACTTCCTGTCCGGTAACGCCGACGCGCTGTTCGCCGATCGGCTCAAGGAGATGTTCACCGGCAACAAGACCTCCGGCGGGAACGTCCTCCTGACGATCTCCAAGGGCGTACAGGAGAAGGCGTACGACGACCTGGTGCACAACACCAAGGGCGCGAAGAACGGGGCGGCGGTGGCGATCGACCCGGGCAACGGGGCCATCCTGGCGCTGGCGTCCATGCCCAGCTACGACCCCAACCCGCTGGCCAGCACGACGGCGCGGCCGCGCAGAACGTGTACAACCAGCTCAACAAGCCGGAGTCGGGCAAGCCGCTGCTGAACCGGGCCACCCAGGACACGTACCCGCCCGGCTCGACCATGAAGGTGATCATCTCGGCCGCCGCGCTATCGGACGGCCTGACCCCCGACACGGTGATCCCGGCCGGGTCGAGCTATACGCCGGCCCAGGGCGGCGGCTTCTCGATCCACAACGCCGATCCGGAGATCTGCCCCGACCCGCAGATCACCCTGATCCAGGCGCTCACCGAGTCGTGCAACACCGGCTTCGCCCAGCTCGGCGTGCGGCTCGGCGCTCGACAAGGTCAAGGCGATGGCGCAGGGCGTTCGGCTTCGAGGACGACGAGCTGACGCTGGCCGGCAAGGACAACGCGGCGATGACCGTGGCGGCGAGCCACACCGGCAAGATGACCGGCCAGGACGGGCAGGACGACCCGAACGCCGTGGCCCAGTCCAGCATCGGCCAGCTCGACGTACGGATGACGCCCGATGCAGGGCGCGCTGGTCGCCGCGACGGTGGCCAACGGCGGCCGGCAGATGCGGCCGTACCTGGTCGACAAGTTGCAGGCGCCCGACCTCACCAACACGTTCACCGCGTCGCCGCAGGCGCTGCGGCAGCCGATCAACCCGAACGTAGCCGGCCAGCTTCAGCAGATGATGGTCAGCGTCGTGCAGAACGGCACCGGCAAGAAGGCCCAGGTCGCCGGCGTCCAGGTCGGCGGCAAGACCGGAACGGCGCAGAACAGTGAGGACGACGCCGACCACGGCTGGTTCATTGGATTCGCTATGAAGAACGGCAAGCCGATCTGTGCGGTCGCGGTCTTCCTGCAGAACGCCGGTCCGGGCGGCAGTGGCGAGGCCACCCGGATCGCCGGCGACATCATGAAGACCGTGATCACCGAGCGGGGGGTCAAGTGAGCCCGGGGTGGTCGAGATGGTGAGTGTTGGTACGACGCTCGGTGGGCGGTACAAGCTCGACGAGCGGATCGCCGGCGGCGGGATGGGCGACGTGTGGCGGGGTACCGACGAGGTGCTCGGCCGGACCGTCGCGGTCAAGATCCTGCTGCCCGCCCTGCTGGAGGAGCCCGGCTTCGCCGAGCGGTTCCGTGGCGAGGCCCGCACGATGGCGACGATCAACCACCCGGGCGTGGTCGACGTCTACGACTACGGCTCCGACGCGGCGGTCGGCGCCTACCTGGTGATGGAGTACGTGGAGGGCGACGCGCTGTCCCGTACCCTCAGCCGGGTCAGCCGGCTGACCCCGGGCGCACCATGGCCCTGGTCGCCCAGGCGGCCGACGCGCTGCAGGCCGCGCACGAGAAGGGCATCGTGCACCGCGACGTGAAGCCGGGCAACCTGCTGGTCCGGCCGAACGGCACGCTGGTGCTCACCGACTTCGGCATCGCCCGCTCGGCCCATGGTCGGCCAGCTCACCGCCGGCCGGCTCGGTGCTCGGCACCGCCTCGTACATCTCGCCGGAGCAGGCCAGCGGTGCGGTGGCCACCCCGCTTTCGGACGTCTACGCGCTCGGCGTGGTCGCCTACCAGTGCCTGTCCGGGCGGCGGCCGTTCGAGGGGGACAACCCGCTCGAGATCGCCATGAAGCACGTCCGGGACCAGCCCCCGCCGCTGCCGGCGGACATCCCGCCGTCGGTACGCGGGATCGTGGAGCGGGCGATGGCCAAGGACCCGGCCGCCCGGTTCCCGACCGCGGCCGCGTTCGGCCAGGTCGCCCGGCGTACGGCAGGGGGCCTGGCCGGGGGTACCGGCGCCCTCGGTCCCAGTGGCGCACCCGTCTCCGTACCGCCCGGGGTGCCGCAGACCTCGCCCGGCCCGGTCGGCACCGGTGCCGTACCCCGGCCGCCGGGACCCGGTACCCGGGTCATGCCGGCGTACCCGACCAGCCCCGGACCGGCCGCGACCGGTACCGGCGGCGCGTTCAACCGGGGCTCGGCGTCCGTACCCCCGCCGCCCCCGCCACGGCCGGACACCGGCTACCTGGCCGGCCCCACCCCGCCCGGCGGTGGCTCGGGCGGCCGCAGCACCACGGTGATCCTCGGCGTCCTGATCGGCGCCCTGGTCCTGCTGCTCCTGGTCTGCGGCGGCGGCTGGCTGCTCACGCACCGCGGCAACAACACGGCCGGGCCCGGCGGCAGCCCCACGCCCACCGCGCCGGCGACCACCGCGCGGCCTTCCTCGACGGCTCGGCTGATCCCGATCGACTGCGAGAACGCGAAGCGCAACCACACGTACGAGCAGGTCCGCAGGGTCCTGGCCGAGCAGGGCTTCAAGGTGGTCCGGCAGGACGTCCCGGGCCGGAAGAACATCGTCGTCGAGGTGACGCCGTGCGAGGCGGCCAGGGGTGACCCGGTGACGGTCAAGGTGGGCAACGGGCAGGGCACCGGGGGGCCCACGACGGACAGCACGACCGGCGGCGGTGGGGGTGGCGGCGGCGACGCCAGCCCGACCCCGAGCTGCCCGCCGCTCGCACCCGGGGTGGTGCCGCCGGTCGGCTGCCCGACCGGCCCTCCGCCGGGCGGGCCCACTCCGGCGAACGGCGGCTGAGCTGATGGACGCTAAGGTACGGCGGTGTCGACGACCGAAGGACGACTGACGAGATGACTGCGGGCCGCCTGCTCGGGGGCAGGTACCAGGTCGGCGAGCTGCTGGGCTACGGCGGCATGGCCGAGGTGCACCGGGGGCGCGACCTCCGGCTCGGTCGGGACGTCGCGATCAAGATGCTGCGTACCGATCTGGCGCGGGACCAGACGTTCCAGATCCGCTTCCGGCGGGAGGCACAGAACGCCGCCTCGCTGAACCACCCCTCGATCGTCGCGGTCTACGACACCGGTGAGGAGCAGGCGCCGACCGGGGAGACGATCCCGTACATCGTCATGGAGTTCGTCAACGGCCATACCCTCAAGGAGGTGCTCGCGGCCGAGGGGCGGCTGATGCCCCGGCGGGCGTTGGAGATCACCGCCGAGATCTGCGCGGCGCTCGAGTTCAGCCACCGGCACGGCATCATCCACCGGGACATCAAGCCCGGCAACGTCATGTTCACCCAGACCGGCCAGGTCAAGGTGATGGACTTCGGCATCGCCCGGGCGCTGGCCAGCGGCGCCACCACGATGACGCAGACCAGCGCGGTCATCGGTACGGCCCAGTACCTGTCGCCGGAGCAGGCGCGCGGCGAGACGGTGGACGCCCGGTCCGACGTGTACGCGACCGGCTGCGTGCTGTACGAGCTGCTCACCGTGCACCCGCCGTTCGTCGGCGACAACCCGGTCTCGGTCGCCTACCAGCACGTACGGGAGGAGCCGCGGCCGCCCAGCGAGTCCAACCGGGAGGTCACGCCGGACATCGACGCGGTCGTGCTCAAGGCGCTGGCCAAGAACCGGATGAACCGCTACCAGAGCGCCGCCGAGATGCGGGGTGACCTGCTGCGGGCCGCCTCGGGCCGGCCGGTGCTGGCGACCCCGGTGCTGCGTGACGTGGAGACGACGCCGCTGCCGCCCCAGCCGCCCCGCCTGGTCGGTGCCCGCAACACCGGCACCATCGCGCGGGTCGGTCCTCCGCGCAAGCGCGCGTCCGCGTGGGTCGTGGTCGCGCTGGCGATCCTCGGCATCCTCGCGCTGGGCGCCCTCGGTACCGGCCTGTTCCTCGCCGGGCGGCCGGCCGAGTCGACCGTCCCGAGCCTGACCGGCCTCACCCCTCCCGAGGCGCAGACCCTGCTGACCAACGCGAAGCTCAACGGGTCGTCGCAGAACGTAGCTGACGCCGGGTGCACCCAGGGCAAGGTGATCAACCAGAGCCCGACCGCCGGTACCAAGGTCGCACAGGGCCAGACGGTGAACTACACCGTCTGTGCCGGCCCGGGGACGGTCAACGTGCCGCAGCTGAAGGGCCTGGACCAGGCCCACGCGGAGACGGCGCTGCGGGGGGCCGGCCTGGTACCCGCCGTCGACCGGGTCGACGGCCTGCTCGCCGACAAGGACAAGGTCATCTCAGCGGAGCCGAATGAGGGCACCGCGGTGGAAAAGGGCGCCACGGTCAAGGTGCACATCTCGAAGGGCAACCAGAACACCGTGCCCAACGTCTCCGGGATCGGGCTCACGGCCGAGCAGGCGAAGGCGAAGCTGGCGGACGCCGGGTTCCGCAACATCCGCCAGGTCTCCGACAACGCGGCCGGCCCGGGTGAGGCCGGCAGGGTGACCGGCCAGTTCCCCAGCTCGTCGACGGTAGCGACGATGACCGACCAGGTCACGATCAAGGTGGGCGCCGCCGTGACGAACTCGCCGTCCGGCTCGCCGACCTCCTCGCCCACCCCGACCCTGACCCCGTAGACCCGCACCGGCGCCGGCCGGTCCGCCCGGTCTGTCGGCGGGACCGGCCCAGCGGCGGGATCGGCCGGTGGGCGGGCCACGGGCCGGCGTGGGGCCCCGCTCAGGCCGCGAAGGCGGCCAGCCGGCGGGACTCCACCTCGGCGACGAGCTCCGGGGCCCGGTCGAGTGCCTGCGGGTACCCGCAGGCGGCGAGCCAGTTGGCGAGCATCCGGTGCCCGCCCTGGGTCAGTACGGACTCCGGATGGAACTGCACGCCCTCGACCGGCAGGGTCCGGTGCCGCATCGCCATCACCACGCCCGACCCGGTACGGCCGGTCACCTCGATCTCGTCGGGCAGCGTCGACTCGACCACGGCCAGCGAGTGGTACCGGGTGGCGGTGAACGGGTCGGGCTGCCCGGCCAGTACCCCGGCTCCCGCGTGGTGCACCTGGGACGTCTTGCCGTGCAGCAGCTCCGGTGCCCGGGTGACGGTGGCCCCGTACGCGGCGCCGAACGCCTGGTGCCCGAGGCACACCCCGAAGATCGGGTACGAGTCGGCGTACTCGGTGATCACGCCCATGCAGATCCCGGCGCGCTGCGGGGTACCGGGGCCGGGCGAGAGCAGGATCCCGGCCGGGTTCAGCCGGCCCACCTCGGACAGCGGGATCTCGTCGTTGCGCCGTACGTCGCACTCCACCCCGAGCTGGCCGAGGTACTGCACGAGGTTGTAGACGAACGAGTCGTAGTTGTCGACGACCAGGATTCGCATGGGGTCACCTTGACGGGGCTGGGGACGGTGGGCTCGGGTTGTCGGTGCCGGTCACCTGGACGTCGTTGAACGGCAGATGGGAGTCGATCGCCGGGAAGGCCACGTACCAGAGTAGGGCGGCCAGGGCCGCGGTGAGCAGGAGCGAACCGATGATCTTGCCAGGGGTACCGAACGGGAGGCGGCGCCAGATCCAGCCGTACACGCGTCAGCCCCCGAACTCTTCCGGACGCCGGCTGTGCGCTGTCGTGTCGACCAGCCTGGCGTGCACGACCATCCGCTGGTAGTTGTTCCATCTCGGGTTGCAGGTCGTCAACGTCATATCCGGCTCGTCGGGGGGCGCGCCCGGGACGTTCGGCTTGGGGGCGATCACCTCGAGCGCAGTGCGGCGTGACGATGTGGTTGAGGAAGACCCCCTCGACCACCACCCAGTGCAGGTGCAGCCGCGGAATGTACATCCGGCCGATGGCGTTGCCGGGCGGCGGCGGGAGCGCCGAGGGCACCGGTCCGGCCGGTCGGGTCGTCCCACGCCTGGTTCAGCTGGACGTCGAGGGCGTTCTGGCGGTCGTGCACCTGCGCGACCTTCCCCCAGACCTCGTACGCGGCGAACAGCAGCACCACGAGGCCGACGGAAACCAGGACCTCGCCGGCGGTACGGAGGACGGTGCGCAGCCCGTTGCCGAAGGTGGGCCCGGTCAGCTCGCCGTCGGTGCTCCCCGCCGGTGGTGGCTCAGTCGGCGGGCTGGGCATACTGCAGGGCCGTCGAGCCGTCGTAGGCGGGTACCGCGACGTCTGCCTCGGGCTTGACCTGGTACCCCAGCCCGAAGGCGCCGGCCGCCTCCTGGAACGCCTTCACCCCGTCCGTCCGGTCGAGCGCCGCCCGCAACTGGTCCGGGTCGCCGATCGCGGTGATCACGAACGGGGGCGAGTACACCCGCCCGTTCAGCAGCAGCGTGTTGCCGACGCACTTCACGGCGCTGGTGGAGATCACCCGTACCCCCATGATCGCCATCGCCTCCGCGCCCCCCGACCACAGCGCGTTGACCACGGCCTGTACGTCCTGCTGGTGGACGACCAGGTCGTCGGTGCTGGCACCCGGCGGCAGGCCGCCGTCCGGCCGGCGCGGCGCGTCGTCCAGCCGAACGGTCAGCCCCGGCCCGTGCAGGCCGGACAGGCCGGCGGCGGAGCGGCGCGCGTCGGCCTCCCGCTGCTGCGCGGCGATGTCCGCGTCCGAGCCGCCGGCCAGGGTGGTCTGCTGGTCGACGTCGTGGCGCAGCGCGGCGGCCTGCTTCTCCTGCTGGTCGATCTGTCGCTGGCGGTCGGCGATCAGGCTGGTCAGCTGGGGGTTGCGGTCGTCGCGCAGGGCGGTGCCCTGGGCGGCGTGCGCGCTGATCGACAGCAGCAGGCCGGCGAGCAGCGCGACGACGGGGACCAGCAGCGACCAGACGGTCCGCTGCGAGGTGGGGTGCGGCAGCAGTGCCCGGCCGGCGCGCCGCAGGGCGGTACGCCAGGACGAGCCGCCCGATGTGTACTCCACTGCCCGCCTCTCCGCTCGGGACGCTCGCCGCCCTTACTACGAGTCGGGCGCCGGTGTGCCTACGCTAGCTGGGAGCATTATTCCGTCCGTGCTGGAGTGTTCACGCACCCGGCGCGCGAGATAGGGTTCATCGACGTTCCCCCCAGGAGAGCACAGTGCCCAAGTCCCGAGTCCGCCAGAAGAAGGTCTACACGCCGCCGACCGACGTGGTACCTCGCGTCACCCGGGTGAGCAGCCGCAGGCCCAGCGCGGCGTGGGTACCCATCACCGCCGTGGTGCTGATCGTGCTCGGCATCGGCTGGCTGGTCACGTTCTACCTGTCGCAGGGTGAGTACCCGGTCGCCTCCTGGCAGTACTGGAACCTCGCGGTCGGGTTCGGTGCCATGGTCGCCGCGCTGGCCGTACTGGCCCGCTGGCGCTGACCGCCGGTTATCCCCAAGCTTGTCCCCAGTTGTGGATATGTCCGACTCGCTTACCGGGTGCGCTGCGTCACGTTACTCATTGGTAACCAAACGGTCTAGACTGCGCTCGGCCGTGCTCGCCTCGCCAAAGAGCGGCAACGAACATTCCGGCTCCCGGAGCTTCGCCGGGCGAGCCGGAACGTTCGGCGGCTGTGCTCGGCCGGAAGTCTCGCGGTAGAACGCACAAACCCGGGAGGGGTACCGATGGGTTCCGTACAGCTCGTGGCGGCGCCGGTGGCGGTGGTCGTCACCCTGGTCGCGATCACGCTGGTCGCCCTCGCCGTACGCAAGATGCTCCGGGTGATCCGGCTGGGCAAACCGGACCCCGAGCGCTTCGACCGCAAGGGCGCGCGGCTGCGCACCATGCTGACCGAGACCCTCGGGCACACCCGGATGCTGCGCTGGACGGTCGTCGGGGCGGCGCACTGGTTCGTCATGGTCGGCTTCGGGGCGCTCATCCTGACCCTCGCCGAGGCGTACGGGGAGACCTTCTCGCCCGCCTTCGAGCTGCCGCTGATCGGATCGTGGGCCGCGTACGGGCTGGTCATGGAGCTGATCGCGGCGCTGACCGGGCTCGGCATCGGCACCCTCATCGTGATCCGGCTGATCAACCTGCCCCGCTGGCGGTCCAAGTCCCGCTTCGAGGGCTCCACGTTCTGGCAGGCGTACTACGTCGAGTACACGATCGTCGCGATCGTCGTGTGCATCTTCCTGATCCGGGGCTTCAAGGCGGCCGAGGGCCGACTGCCGTACCCCGTCTGGGCGGCGCCGATCTCCCACGGCCTGGGCGCCATCCTGCCGGCCAGCGCGCTCGCGATCACCATCGTGGCGCTGGCCAAGATCCTGGTGAGCCTGGCCTGGTTCGTGGTCATCTCGCTCAACCTGACGATGGGCGTGGCCTGGCATCGGTTCGCCGCGTTCTTCAACATCTTCTTCAAGCGCACCGCCTCGGCCAAGCCGGCGCTCGGCGCGCTGCGGCCGATGATGTCGGGCGGCAAGCCGCTGGACTTCGAGGACGCCGACCCGGAGCGGGACCAGTTCGGGGTGGCGACGGTCGAGCAGTTCAGCTGGAAGGGCCTGCTCGACTTCACCACCTGTACGGAGTGCGGCCGGTGCCAGTCGCAGTGCCCGGCCTGGAACACCGGCAAGCCGCTGTCGCCGAAGCTGCTCGTGATGTCGCTGCGCGACCACGCGTACGCGAAGGCGCCGTACCTGCTCGCCGGCGGAGCGGACGCCGACCTGTCGCACGTCAACGCGCTTGCGCTGGCCGAGGCCGAGCGCCCGCTGGTCGGCGGGGCCGAGGAGAACGGGATCATCGACCCGGACGTGCTCTGGTCGTGTACCACCTGCGGCGCTTGCGTCGAGCAGTGCCCCGTGGATATCGAGCACGTCGACCACATCGTGGACATGCGCCGCTACCAGGTGCTGATCGAGTCCAACTTCCCCAGCGAGGCCGGCGTGATGCTGCGCAACCTGGAGAGCAAGGGCAACCCGTGGGGTGCCCCGCCGGCCACCCGGGAGGACTGGACGAAGGGGCTCGGTTTCGAGGTGCCTCGCGTCGCCGACGGTGGCGACTTCGAGTACCTGTTCTGGGTGGGGTGCGCCGGGGCGTTCGAGGACCGGGCGAAGAAGACCACCCGGGCGGTGGCGACGCTGCTGCACGAGGCGGGCGTCAGCTTCGCGATCCTGGGCAACGGCGAGACGTGTACGGGCGACCCGGCGCGCCGCATCGGCAACGAGTTCGTCTTCCAGATGTTGGCGCAGGAGAACGTCACGAACCTCAACGAGGCCGGGGTCAAGAAGATCGTGGCCACCTGCCCGCACTGCTTCAACACCCTCGCCAACGAGTACGGCCAGGTCGGCGGCCAGTACGAGGTCGTGCACCACACCGAGCTGCTGGCGCATTTGGTCTCCTCAGGGGCATTGACCCCTGTTTCTCCGGTGGACGGCGGCCTCACTTACCACGACCCGTGCTACCTCGGGCGGCACAACCGGGTGTTCGCACCGCCCCGGGAGGTGCTGGCCGCGGCTGTCTCGACGGCGGGATCGTCCGGGTCAAGGTCCGGGATCATCGAGATGCCGCGCAACTCGGAGCGCTCCTTCTGCTGCGGCGCCGGGGGTGCCCGGATGTGGATGGAGGAGCGGATCGGCAAGCGGATCAACGTGGACCGGGTCGAGGAGGCGGTCGCGACCGGCGCCGGTACGGTCGCGGTCGGCTGCCCGTTCTGCCTCACGATGATCTCGGACGGGGTGAACGGGGTCGCGCCGGGGCAGGCGGAGGTGGTGGACGTGGCGACCGTACTGCTGCGGTCTGTCAAGCCCGATCCGGAGCCGGCGGCCGGCTAACCGCCCGCCACGGCGGCGCCGGCGCCCGCACTGGCCGCCGCGGCCTTCGCGGCCTTGATGGCACCGCGGGTGGCGGCGATCGCCCAGTGGTCCGGGGCGATCTCGTCGAGCCGGCGGCGCACCCGGCGGCGCGGCCGGTCCGGGAAGAGCCGCCGCTCCAGCGCCGCCTCCCGGACCAGCCCGCACAGCGCGGCGGTACGCGGGTCCGGCGCGCCGACCCCATCCACCGCCGCGGTCACCCGCCGGGCGAGGGCGGCACCGCCGCTCAACCGGCCGGGCGGGTACGGGTAGTGGTACCGGATGGCCGGGAGGACCCACAGCACCCGTACCCGCTCGGTGGCCAGCGTCCCGGTCAGCACCAGCCGCTCCAGCAGCCGGCGCCGCAGTCCGCGCGACAGCACCGGTACCCATGCCTTGGCGGCCCGGCGCCGCTCGCCCGCGATCCGGCCGAGCGCGTCGTCGAGGATCGGGTGGCCGGTCAGCCCCCGGTCGCCCGGTGCCACCCGCTTGCCGTCGAGCGTGACCCGACCGTCGAGCGCGAGGTCCAGCAGGACCGCGCCGGCCAGAGCGTAGTCGAGATCCGGGCGGCCGCCCCGGATCCGGCCGGACTCGTCGTCCAGGGCCAGCAGCACGAGCTCCTCGGGAAGTCGGTCCACGCATCGACGGTACGGGCCCCACGCCAGCGGCGTCGGTGACCGATCGGGCACAATGGAGCCCGAGGTGAGCCGACCATAGACATCCTGCTGACCGCGCTTCCGCTGCTGGCGTTCGCGCTGCTCACCGCGGCCAACGCGTTCTTTGTCGCGGCCGAGTTCTCGCTGGTCACCGTCGACCGGGCGGCCATCGACCAGCAGGCGCAGGCCGGGGACCGGGCCGCCCGTACCGTCCGCAGGGCGCTGCGGCAACTGTCCTTCCAGCTGTCCGGCGCCCAGCTCGGCATCACGATCGCCGCGCTGCTCACCGGGTACCTCGCCGAGCCGGCACTGGCCCGCCTGCTGCACCCGCTGACCCGGGGGCACAGCCAGCTCACCGCCGTACTGGCGCTGGCCATCGCGACCCTCATCTCGATGCTGTTCGGCGAGCTGGTGCCGAAGAACGCCGCGTTGGCCCGGCCGATGCCACTTGCCCGGGCGACCGCCGGACCGCAGGCGATGTTCTCCAAGGTGTTCGGCTGGCTCATCCGGGCGCTGAACGGCGCGGCCAACATCATTGTCCGGCGGCTCGGCGTGGAGCCGCAGGAGGAGCTGGCGAGCGCGCGTTCGCCCGAGGAGCTCGGGCTGCTCGCCGCGATCTCCGCACAGGCCGGGGAGTTGCCGGCGGAGACCGCGATGCTGCTGCAGCGCACCATCCGGTTCGGCGACAAGCGGGCCGCCGAGGCGATGACGCCGCGCGTCGACATCACCGCGCTGCCGGCCGCCGCGACCGTGGCGGAGCTACTGAGCACCGCGAAGGAGACCGGGTTCAGCCGCTTCCCGGTGTACGAGTCCACAGTGGACCTGGTGACCGGAGTAGTTACCGTTATCGATGGACTGGCGGTACCGCAGGCGCGCCGCGCGGACACCACGGTGGCGAGCATCGCGAGCGAGCCGGTGTACGTACCGGAGAGCCTCGACCTGGACGGCGTCCTGCACGCGTTGCAGGGCGCCGGAGCCGAGCTGGCCATCGTGGTCGACGAGTACGGCGGTACCGACGGCCTCGTCACACTCGAGGACCTGGCCGAGGAGCTGGTCGGCGAGATCGCCGACGAGTACGACATCGAGCCGGCCGCGTACGAGGTGACCGTACCGGTGGCGGCCGCGCCGCGCAGCGTACTGGTGGACGGTGTGCTGCGCGAGGACGAGCTGGCCGAGGCGACCGGGTTCCGGCTGCCGGAAGGCCCGTACGAGACGCTGGCCGGGTTCATCATGGCCCGGCTCGGGCACATCCCCGTACCGGGCGAGACGGTCGAGGAGCACGGCTGGGAGTTCACCGTCGTCGAGGTGCAGAAGCGCCGCGTCGAGCAGGTACGGGTGACCCGGCCGGAGGACGCCGATGGCTGAGCTGCTCATCGTCGCCGTACTCCTGTTGGGCAACGCGTTCTTCGTGGCCGGCGAGTTCGCGTTGATCGCGGCCCGGCGTACCGTCGTCGAACCGCAGGCCGCCACGTCGAACCGCGCGCGGCTCGCGCTGCGCGCGATGGACCAGATCCCGCTGATGATCGCCGGCTCGCAGCTCGGCGTCACCATCTGCTCGCTCGGCCTCGGCGCGATGGCCGAGCCGTGGCTGGCCGGGCTGGTCGGCCGGCCACTGCACGCCGTCGGGCTGCCCGGCTCGGTCGGCCACCCGATCGCGTTCGTGCTCGCCCTCGTGGTCGTGGTGTTCGCGCACACCGTGCTCGGCGAGATGGTGCCGAAGAACCTCACGCTCGTCGGGCCGGAGCGGGCGGTGCTGTGGCTCGGCCCGCCGATGCTGTGGTTCTGCACGGCGACCCGGCCGCTGCTGGTCTTCATGAAGTGGGCGTCCCGGCAGGTGTTGCGGATCTGGCGGATCCAGGCGACCGAGACAGTGAAGACGGTCTATACAGCGGAGGAGCTGGCCGGGCTCGTCGCGCAGGCGCGCACCGAGGGGCTGCTCGACCGGGAGGAGCACGCCCGGATCACCGGGGCGCTCGCCCTGCACGACCGGACGGCGGCCGACGCGATGCGGCCGTGGGTCACCGTGACCACGGTCACCGAGGACGTGTCGCCGGCCGCGCTGGAGGTGCTGGCGGTACGGACCGGGCTGTCCCGCTTTCCCGTGGTGGGGCGGGAGTCCCGGCGGGTACGGGGCTTCGTGCACGTGAAGGACGTCCTGGCGTTGGACGGGCCGGCCCGCGTCGAACCCATCGCGCCGACGCTCATCCGGCCGTTGCTGGTCGTACCCCCGGATCGTCGGCTGGCCGAGGCGTTGCTGGCCATGCGGCGCGAGCGCCGGCACATCGTGCTCGTCACCGACGGCCGGGCCCCGCTCGGCCTGCTTACCCTCGACGACGTGCTCCGCGCGGTCGTCGGTGCCCAGTTGGACCTACGTACCGTCGCGAGCTGACCGCGTAGCGAATTAGCGCTCTTTCCCGGATTGATTGCCCCGGTGCACCTTCCCTATGGTGGGTCACCGTGGCAGCCCCCCTCTCCCTGCCCCGATCTCTGCGCTCCCTGCTCGTCGCGTTGTCCGCGGGCGTGACCGCCGTGGTCGTCGGGCTCATCCCGGCTACCCACGCGTACGCGCAGCCGAGTGTCCAGGAGATCGAGGCCCAGATCGACCAGCTCTGGAACCAGCTCGAACCCCTCGTCGAGCAGTACAACGGCGTGCACTACCAGCTCCAGCAGAACCTGCAGAAGCAGTCGGCGCTGAGCAGGCAGCTGGCGCCGCTGCAGATGGAGGTGGACCTGGCGATGACGCGGGTGGGGGCGATGTCGGCCTCGCTGTACGAGCGGGGCCCGGGCTCGAACGTCACCGCCCTGCTGTCCGCCGGTACCCCGGCGACGCTGCTGGATCAGCTCAACACGCTGAACCAGTTGGCGCGCAACCAGCAGAGCGCGATCGCGGTCACCAGGAGCCAGGTCGACGAGTACAACAAGCAGAAGGCGCCGCTGGACGCGCTCGTTGCCCAGCAACAGCAGCAGGACGCCGACCTGGCCAACAAGAAGAAGTCCATCCAGGCGCAGCTCGACCAACTGCAGAAGCTGCGCACGCAGGCGTACGGGGCGTCCGGTGCGGCTCCGGGTGGCAGCCTCAAGCCGGTCGCCTGCCCGGTGACGTACATCGGCGGTGCGGCCGGTAAGGCGATCGCCTACGCCTGCGCGAAGATCGGCTCACCGTACGTCTGGGCCGCGGCGGGACCCTCCTCGTTCGACTGTTCCGGACTGACCCAGGCGGCGTGGGCCAGCGCGGGGTACTCCCTCGCGCACTACACGGTTACCCAGAAGCAGCAGACCAAACGGATATCCGCGTCCGAGCTGCACCCGGGCGACCTGGTCTTCTACTTCAGCGACGTACACCACGTGGCCATCTACGCCGGCAACGGCTGGGTCGTGCACGCGCCACACCCCGGCGACAAGGTACGGATGGCGCAGATGGGTCAGGTGGGATCGATAAATAGCTATGGACGTGTAGCTTGACCCCGGTCCGTCACGGGGGCCGTGCTCTGCGCGGTCCCCGCCTGCATAACCGCATGTACATCACACAATCCGTCCGGTAGTAGTTGTACGCTCAACTTGCGAACGCGAACCTTGTGTCCTTACCGTTATCCCGCAGCACGAAGCGAGCATCGCGGTCCGGATGTCGGTCCCCCATCCCGGGAGGCCCTGGACACACCGCCGAGTCGTCGATGCGAGCCGGGGACCCAACCGCAGCACCGGGGTGAATCCGCGTCGTCATACGCGGTAGGGAAGCCTCCCGTCCCGAACCCGTCAGCTAACCCGGTAGGCGGCGAGAGCCCGATGGGGTACCCGGGTTCTCAGGGAAGGAGTCGTCACCGGTGGCAGCCTTGGCCACGCGCAGGTTCCGGGCGGTGCTCCTCACCGTCGCCGCCGTCTTCGGCATCCTCATCACCACGGGCACGGCCGGCTACGCCAACCCGACACCCGCGCCGGGCGACATCGAGGCGCAGATCAACCAGCAGTGGGACACCCTCGAGCCGCTCATCGAGCAGTACAACAAGGTGCACAGCCAGTACACCGCGATGCAGCAGAAGGTCGGCGCGCTCCAGGCGCAGATCCAGCCGCTCGCCATCCAGGTCGACCTGGCGATGACCCGGGTAGGCGTGATCTCGGCGCAGGCGTACAAGTACGGGCCCGGCTCGAAGCTCGGCGCACTGATACAGGGCAGCAACCCATCCGAGTTCGTCGACCAGATGACGACGCTGAGCGAGATCGCCCGGCACGAGTCGGCCACCGTCGCCGACGTGGTCCGGCTGCGCGACCAGTACACGGAACAGAAGAAGCCGCTGGACGACGCGCTCGCGGCCCTGCAGGCGCAGGACGACACGCTCAAGGCGCAGAAGGCGACGATCGAGGCGAAGATCAAGCAGCTCGACTCGATGCGGCTCGCGGCCTACGGCAGTGGCGGCGGTACGGGCAACCTCCGCCCGGTCACCTGTCCCCAGACGTACACCGGCGACGCGGGCAGTCGCGCGGCCAAGTTCGCCTGCGCGCAGATCGGCAAGAAGTACGTGTGGGCCGCGGACGGCCCGGATTCGTACGACTGCTCGGGCCTCACCTTGGCCGCCTGGCGGTCGGTCGGGGTGTCCCTGCCGCACAACGCGCTGGAGCAGAAGCAGGTGACCCCACGAGTGAGCGCCAGCAACCTGCGCGTCGGGGACCTTGTCTTCTACTACTCGGACGTACACCACGTGGTCATCTACGTGGGCAACGGATGGACGGTGACGGCACCGACGTACGGCATCCCGGTCAAGATGCAACAGCTTGACATGGCTCGATGGAATAGCGCCGGCCGACCCGGTTGACGGGCAGGGGCCTCAGCCGCGCACGGCTGAGGCCCATGGTCGCCCTGGTGGGTCAGTACGTCAGCGGGTGCTTCTCGTCCATGATGCCGTCGCCGTTGTCGTCGACGAGATAGTGGTCCAGCGTCCCGTTGTGGTTCTGGTCGGTCTCCATGTAGTCGATCCGGCCGTTGCTGTCCCCGTCGAACAGGACCGCGTCGACGTGACCGTGCCCGTCGGTGTGGAAGAAGACGTTGTCCGGGGTGCCGTCCGAGGCGTACGAGGTGGCGTACACCTGGTCCGCGTGCCCGTCGCCGTCGACGTCGATGCGCGGGTGCTCCACGTGGGAGTTGACGCCGTGCAGTTCGTGCTTCTCGTCCATGATGCCGTCGCCGTTGTCGTCGGCGAGGTAGTGGTCGAGTACGCCGTTGTGGTCCTCGTCGGTCTCCATCCAGTTGATCCGGCCGTCGCTGTCGTCGTCGTACGCGATCGCGTCGACGTTGCCGTGGCTGTCGTGATGGATGAACGCGTAGCCGCCGCTGGGCTCGTGAACCGCGTCGTACGAGTCGCCGTGGCCGTCACCGTCGAAGTCGATGTACGGGTGGTCGCTCATGACAGTGCCTTCCCTCAGGGTCGTCAGCGGCCCGCCCTCGGGGCCTGTGTACCACCAAAGGTAGAGAACGGACGGCGCCGGCATATCCCGAAAACATGCCGTGCCGCCGCCGGTGGTCGGTCAGACCACCGGCGGCGCCGTCGGTGGCTCTAACCAGCTTCTGAAACAGACACTAGTCGCCGCCGTTGTTCAGCCAGGCTTGCACGGCTCCGGTGATGGGATCGACGACGAGGTAGTCGTCGCGACGGTCACCGTTCATCTCGGCAAATCGCACCTGGCTGCCCTGGGCGACGCCGGAGGCGATCTGGCCGCGGGGGTTCCAGCCGGGGCTGGTGGCGGTGTCGCCGCCGGTGTTGGCCCATTCTTGTACTGCGCCGGTGATGGGGTCGACGACGAGGTAGTCGTCGCGGCTATCGCAGTTCATGTCGGCGAAGTGGATCTGGTTTCCGGGGGCGACGCCGGAGGCGATCTGGCCGCGGGGGTTCCAGCCGGGGCTGGTGGCGGTGTCGCCGCCGGTGTTGGCCCATTCTTGTACTGCGCCGGTGATGGGGTCGACGACGAGGTAGTCGTCGCGGCCGTCACCGTTGATGTCGGCGAACTGGACCTGGTTGCCCGGGGCAACGCCGGAGGCGATCTGGCCCTGGGGAATCCACTGACCCCGTTCGTCACCGCATGCGCCGGTTTGGGTCCGTGAAGTCGGGACGACGGGATCGGCGATCCAGTGGTCGTTGACCGCCTGCCGGATGCCGTCGTAGAAGGCGTCGGCCATCTTCCGGTACCCGCTGTCGTTGGGATGCAGGCCGTCGTCGAGGTCACCCCGGGTCACCGCGTTCATGTCGACCAACCGGACGTGCCGGCCCGCGTCGCGTCGCGCCTTGACCAGCCCGGGGACCTGCTGATTGAACGCGGTGATCTGGGCCTCCGTATCCGCGTTCGCGGCTGGGACGAGCGTGGCGACCAGCACAGTCGCGTCCGGTGCGGCGGCGAGGAGCTTGTCGATCAGGCTGCCGAGCCGGTCCGGTGCGGTGGCGACGTGGTCGTTGTTGTTCATGTCGTTGGTGCCGATGTGCAACGTCACGACGTTGGGCCGGTAGCGGGACAGCGCGTCGTCCGCGATGCCGGCGATCTGGTCGATCGTCCAACCCGAGTGGCCCTCGTTGTCGGTGTCCGGCAACTGGCCGGACCGCACCGAGCCGACGAAGTCCACGGTGTTGCCGGCCAGTTTGTCCCACAGCGTGGCGCGGTAGCTGGAGTTGGTTGAGCTGCCGACGCCGAACGTGATCGAGTCACCCAGCGGCATCACCCGCAGGTTCGCGCCAGCGAGTCCGCCCGGGTTGTTACCGCCGTCCGGTGGAACGTAGTCATCGTCGGGGTTGAACTCGATGTCGCTGGGCTTGGCCTTGCCGAGCTTCTCCTTGAAGGTGCCGTTCTGGTCCTTGAGTCCGAACGTGGCCTCACCGAAGTCGGCAGCCGTCAGCTTGTCGCGGATGCCGGGCGGGTAGTTGTTCCAACCGACCAGGGCCGGATACTGCCACGTACCCTTGGCGTTCTCCGGTTGCTCGGTCGCGCTGGCAAAGCGGAAGTCGTGCGTGCTGCCGCCGTCCTTGTGGTAGACGACCTTGGGGTGGGTGCCCTCGAAAACCACGTCCTTGGCCGGGAGCGTCTGGTAGCCGTGGTGCTGCGACACCGACACGTACGACGCCCTACCCGGATTCAGGCTCTCGTTCACCCACACCACGATGTGTTCCCAGTCGTGCCGGTGGCCGCCGACGTCGACCGGCCCCGGCACCGCCTGGTCCTTCTCGAAGTACAGGCCGTACATGTAGGCGCACCACCCGCTCTGATTGCACCGTGACCGCGAATAGGCGTTGGTGTTGTCCAGATCGGATGGGTCGTGACACGCCCCGTTGGGGTTGCCGGTGTTCTTGAGCCCCGGGTTCAGGGTCCCATCGGGGCCGATGGCCGGTGTCGGGTAGCAGCCGTCCGAGTCGTAGTCGAGGGCGGGCTGCCACTGGCCGTCGGCCTCGGGGAAGCTGGCGGGAAGGGCGCGGGGCGGGTCCGCCCAGGCAGGTACTTGCGGCAGGACGACAACGACACCCGTCAGCAGGCCGGCAACAACGGCGTGGACGGCAAACCGTAGCCGTCCGCGCCGTCGCGGACCCGGAGCTCGATGCGGCCGTAGGCGTAGCGCGAGAGTGGAAGGCAACCTCATGCTGACTCTTCTCCCTGGTCGACAGCGACGTGATGACACGCTCAAGGTCAACGACGGGATCGGGTGGTCAGCGTAATGAACGGATACGAAATGGGAGATTATCTATGTCTGTCAGGCCAGGACAGCAGCTCTCGACCGGCCGTGTACGAGCTGCCGGCGGTCAGGAGGGCACCACCGACCAGCCCGTCACCCGCATCAAAGCCCACCGACCCCGCAAGGTCGACCTACATGTCTAGGCCACCTGTCAAGCAGCAGCAGGGACGGAAACGTCAAGCATCAGGTGGGACTTGACAAGACAAGACAAGACTGTTGGGGATCGACAGGCGGCAGCCGGACACGGGCGGCCCGACAGACAGCCGTCGCGCATCAACTGGAGCCCGACCGGCAGCCGACATACGGCGAGGCTGGACGCATTGGGCTGGCCCCAGGCCCGATCGATCTAGGAGGCATCGAATCTAGGAGATGGATAGATCAAGACAACCGGCGTGACTGGCGATGGCGACTGGCCCCGACCCTTGGGTGGGCCGGGGCCAGTCGGATATGGGCTAGGAGGCGGCGATGCCTTCTATGCCGATGCCGTTCGCGAATACCGGTAGCCCGTCGCTCACGGTTTGGCGCAGGGTCAGTGAACCATCGCTGCCCACCGCGTAGACCTCGACGAAGCCCCCGCGGCCGCTCTGGACGTAGAGGAAGCCTCCGCTCTCGGTCATGTCGATCGGTGCGGCGCCGGTCGACGCGGCGACCGCGGCGAGGAGCACGGGTTGACCGTTCGGCTCGATCCGGTACCTACTGACCGTCAGGCTCCCGGTGTTGGCGACGAAGTAGAACGCGCCGACCCGCTGGATCCAGCACAGCGCCGCCTGACCGTTCTGGGCTGAGCCTACTGGTGTCAGACTTCCCTGCCCCACACGCTTGTAGGTGGTGACCTCTGAGACGCCCGCCTCGGCGACGATCAGCCTGTTCGATTGCTGGAAGGTGAACCCGAACGGTACGCCGCTCACGCTCGGGCTGGCGACCGGGTTGGCCGACAGCACGCCGTCGTGGTCGATGCGGAACGCGTTGATGATGTTCTGGGCGTTCGTGCCGACGAACCCCTTCATGGTGACGAACACCCACTGACCGTTCGGACTGATCCCCACCTGTCCTGGCGAGGTCAGAAATGCGGGCGGGTTGCTGTTGTTGAGCCCGAGCGGCCGGTTGTCGCCGGGGATCATGTGTAAGGTGCTGTTTTCGATCCGGTAGCCCTGGACCGCGCCGGCCCCGCCGCCGTTGACGACGAACGCCAGATCGTCGTGGACGGCGATGCTGACCGGGAACAGGCCACCCGACGAGATCTGCTGTAGGAGGGTCAGTTGCAGACCGTCGACGCGGAACACGCTGACCGTGTTGCTGCCGGCGTTGACGGCGAACAGCAGACCGTTGCTGAAGATCAGCGACCCCTGTGAGGCCAGGGAGTCGCCCGGGGCTCCGACGGCGGCGCCACCCTGACCGCCGCTGGGGAACTCCAACTGCGGGGTCGAGCTGAGTGTCCCGTCGTTCGCCCGTTGGAACACCTTCACCGAGTTGGCGGCGGCCCTGTTCGTCTGGACGAACACGGCGTGTGTGGTGTCCTGGTTCTTGTTCCTGTGGCTGGCGGCGGCTGGTCCGGCGCCGGCCAGCACCGTTGCGGCCCCGGCCAGGATGGCTAGCCCCAGCATCCCTTTTCGTCGCATCATGCTCCTTCGCTCCGCTATGCAATCTTTATAGGGTTTCGCGGCTTAGAGCGTACTAGCATGGGTGTAGCTGATATACGAGAAACGCCCGATATAAGACGAACGGCTGATCGGCTTGAGGTCCGGATCGGGCTACGGCGGGAGCGGCAGACACGCACGCCAGAGCAGCCCGGCCGGGAGCAGCCCGGCCGGGGCGGTCCGTTCGTTCTGGGAGGTCGGGGCAGGCTTTAGCCCGCGCCTCCCGGGGATCGTCCCCGCGATGGACTTGGGACCAGAGCTGCTTCGACGGTGCCGGACCCAGCGGCCGAGCGGTGGACGACCTCCGAATCGGCCCGTACCGCTGTCAACCGCAAGTGGTTCTCACCGGACGTGGCACCCGGCGCTGAAAGCGGCCGGTGTAGTCCCTGGCCGGGACCACGGGCTCCATGCGCTCCGGCACTTCTACGCCTCGTCGCTTCTCCACGCGGGGGAGTCGGTCAAGGCGCTGTCGGAGTACCTCGGCCATCACGACGCAGGATTCACGCTGCGTACCTATGCCCATCTGATGCCAGAGAGCGAGGCCCGGACGCGGCGGGCCGTTGACCAGATCCTCCGCGACGACCAGGCGGACGATGACGACCAGGCGGACGATGACGACCAGGCGGACGATGACGACCAGGCGGACGATGACGGCCTGGACGCGGCCTGCGTAGCCGAATGATCTCCTGCACCGCTGGTCAGTGGTCCGCAGTCGGCCAGGTTCGCCAGTTCTGCCAGGAGCGGCTCGGCGTCGGTCCGCGCTGCCCTTGGTAGCGGGAGCCGTACACGGCCGACCCGTACGGGTGCTCGGCCGGCGAGGACAGTCGGAAGATGCACAGCTGACCGATCTTCATCCCCGGCCACAGGGTGATCGGCAGGTTCGCCACGTTGGACAGCTCAAGCGTGACGTGCCCCGAGAAACCCGGGTCGATGAAGCCGGCCGTCGAGTGGGTGAGCAGCCCCAGCCGACCGAGGCTGGACTTGCCCTCCAGCCGTCCGGCGAGCTGGTCGCCCAACGTGATCACCTCGAGCGTCGACGCCAGCACGAACTCGCCGGGGTGCAGCACGAACGGCTGCCCGTCGGCGACCTCCACCACCGAGGTCAGGTCGTCCTGCTGGAGCGCCGGATCGATGTGCGTGTAGAGGTGGTTGTTGAAGACCCGGAACAGACGGTCCAGGCGTACGTCGATGCTGGACGGCTGGACCAGGGCCGGCTCGAACGGTTCGAGCTGCCAGCCGCCCACTCTTGATCTCATGGGTCAGGTCACGGTCGGAGAGCAGCACGAGGTGCAGCGTACCGTCTGTGCCGGGGCGCGTCCCGCTTCCGATCTCGAACGTATGTTCGATAGAGTGAGGGCATGGCTTCGTGGTCCGAGTTCGCCGCTGCCCGCCCGCGGCTGGCCGCTGCCGTGCGCGCGTTAGTCCATCAGTACGGGCCAGGGCTGGGCTACCTCGCGACAGTCCGATCCGACGGCGGCCCTCGGGTGCACCCGGTCTCCCCGGTGATCACGGACGACGGCCTGTACTGCTTCATCCTCAACTCGCCCAAGCGCCGAGACCTCGACCGCGACGGCCGGTACGCGCTGCACTCCTTCCCGCCCGAGGAGAGCGACGACGAGGCGTACCTGTCCGGGCGTGCGCGACGGGTGACCGACCAGGACCGGGTTGCCGCGCTGGCCGACCGGATGCGCGCCCAGCCGGAGCTGAACTGGCGGCTCTACGAGTTCAGCGTGGACGTTGCCATGGTGGCCCGGCACCACGCGGGGATGACCAACCCGATGGGCGCCGCGTACGAGGTGTGGCGCGACACGGCCGACGGCGGGGAGGGCCGTTCACCCGGGCGCGACGATCGGGTACAGTAGGTCGGCTCGCGGGTGTAGTTCAATGGCAGAACATCAGCTTCCCAAGCTGACAGTGAGGGTTCGATTCCCTTCACCCGCTCCAACCCGAAGGCCCTGGTCAGGATGTACGTCCCACCAGGGCCCTCGTTGTCGGCGTGCTGGCGACCATGCTCGGGCCAGCCGTGGGCCACTACGGCCGCTGGGTCAGCGGGCCGGGCGGTACCGGTTGAACGACGGTAGGGTCCCCGGAGGTCAACCGTCCACAGTGGACTGTCGAGCACCCGCAAGTACTTCCGCTTCATCCTCGGGAGAGAGCCCGCGCTCAAGCGGCGGCTCCCCACGCTCCCGGTCCCAGGCCAGTACGTCACCGACCGTCACCGCGAGCGGCGTCGCCGGCATGCCGGCCGTACGGGCCCGGGCCGCGCTGCGCTGCTGCGTCGGCCACATCGCTTCGGGCCGTACCAACGGAAGTCCCGACGGGATCGCGGAAGGCGGTACCGGCACAACCTCGACCTCGCTCCCGGCCACCTCCGCGCACGTCGCGATCAGCGAGCCCATTGTCGTCGGCGAAGCCGGACCCACCGCGTTGTACGCCCACGTCCGGTCGTCGACCAGCAACCGCACCACGAGCCGGGCCAGGTCCCGCGAGTCGACCACCTGTACCGGCTGCTCCGGCCGGCCCGGTAGCGCGACCCGCCCGCCCCGCGCCGCGTGCCGGGGCACATATCCGCTGACGTCCACGACCGCGCCCCATCTCCCGTCGCGCAGCGACGCGTAGTCGCCGGTGTCCCGATCGCCGATCCGGCGCGGGATATCCGGGAAGAGGTCGGTACCGGTCCGACCGCGGCCGAACAGAGTCACCTCTGCGCCGTGGCGCAGGGCATCCTCGACGACTGCCCGACCAACGAACGCGGTCCCACCGAGAACGAGTATCCGCACCGCCCGACGTTACCGAGCAATCCAGCGCGGCTCAGTCGAGATATCGCGGACTCGGCGGCGGGGGAGCCGCGCCGAGGGCGCCGAGCCGGCGCTGGTAGATCGCCGTCCACGTACCGTCGCCCCGCATCCGGTCGAGTACCCCGTTGACGAAGCGCACCAGGTCCGTCGCCGCCTTGGGCATGGCGATCCCGATCGGGTCGTTGCTGAGCCGCCCGCCCACGATCTCGGTGTTCGGGTCCTGTGCCGCCAGGCCGATGAGGATCGTGTCGTCCGTGGATACCGCGTCGATCTGACCCTGCTGCAGCAGCACCATGCAGTCGGACACGTTGTCGGCGGCGACCGCGACCGGGTGCGACGCCGCTCCCTGGATCACGGGGATGTTCGTACTGCCCTTCGCGGCGCACACTTTCTTACCGCCGAGGTCTTCCAGGCCGTGGTGGCCGGAGCCCTTGGTGACCAGGACGCGCTGTGCCACGGTCAGGTACTCGGTGGAGAAGGCGACCTGCTGGAGGCGGTCACAGGTGATCGTCATGCTGCGTACCACCAGGTCGACGTCGCCGTTCTGGATAGCCGGGATCCGCTGGGCCGCGTTGAGGGTACGGAACTGGATCGCGTCCGGGTTGCCGAAGATGGCCTTCGCGACCTCCCGAGCCACGTCGATATCGAAGCCGCTGAGCTGTCCGGTCGCCGGGTCGCGGTACCCCAGGAAGTAGGCGTTCTGGTCGGCACCCACGATGAGCCGGCCGCGTTGCGCGATCTTGGCCATGGTGCTGCCGGCCGGCATCGCGCCCGGCGCGGGCAGCGACCCCTGTGGGCGCAGGCTGGCCCGCGGGTCGCACGTTGGGGCCGAAGGGCCCCCGGTGGTCGGGGACGCCGCCGGGTCCAGCACGTTGAGCGGCCGCGCGGGGACCGGCGACGCCGCCACCGTCGGGGACCGGGTCGCCGGCGCGCAGCCGGCGACCAGGCCAAGAGCAACAACGACCGCGACGGTACGGCGAACAAGGCGGTAACCCGTACTCATGCACGCTCCACGGTCCTGACCCAACGGGGTGTCATCCATAGTAGGCCGACCCGGCCACCGATCTTGCCTACTCCGCGCTTGGCAACGGGGACCTACCATCGAGTACCGCTTGGGCCGACGCGGTGGGGTCGGCCCGGATCGAGCACTCCCAGACCCGTACCACCGTCCAACCGGCTGCCTCGGCCAGCGCTGTGCTGCGCTCGTCGCGCTGCCGGTTTCGGTCCATCTTGTGTTGCCAAAGATCGGCGTTGGGGCCCGTGAACGGCAGCTTCCGGCCGTGTACCGGGCAGGAGTGCCAGTAGTCGCCGTCCACGAACACGGCGGTCCGCCGGCTCGGCAGCGTGATGTCGGGCGTGCATCCCGGCGCGAGCTTACGATGCAGCCGGAACCGGGCACCTATGGCATGCAGCGCGCGCCGCAGGAGTAGCTCGGGTTCGGTGTGGACCTTGCGTCGCCGCGCCAGGTGCCGGCCCTCGGCGGTGCTGACCCAACCGGCCACGCCGAGAGTCTACGACCGGGCGGCACCTTCGCCATGTAGCGCCCGGACGACCTTCTCGGCGAGCAGGGGCGGTACCGAGTTGCCGATCTGCGCCTGTACCGAGGCTCGCGTTCCGACGAACTCGAAGTCGTCGGGCAAGGTGAACAGCCGCTTGAGCTCCCGGGACACGCAGGCGCCGGTTGTCCCAGTGGAACGGTCCGACGTAGGGCCCGGGCTGGGCCTGGATGGTCGGGGACGGTCGGTCCGGGGACAGCTTGAGGAGGAACGACCAGTACTTGCGCCGCCACCCGAACTGCGGGTCGGGGTGGCCGCGCTTCTCGGTGTAGAAGAGATAGTTGTCGCCAGGCGGGATTGCGGGCAGTAGGTGTCCGTACTTTCCGGCGACGGTCTCCTCCGGCTCGGCTCCGGTCATGAGGTCAGCGAGCACCTCGCCCGCCGACACGTGTAGTCGATGACCGCTGCCGGTTGCGCGCCTTTCCCACCGCCCACCGTGGGACGGCTCGGGATGCGCGGGGAGCGGGTCGCCCTTGGGTACACCGAGGATGAACAGCCGGGGTCGGGACTGTGGCACGCCATGGTCCGCCGCATTGAGCACGGCGGCAGCCCAGTCGTAGCCTGCCTCGTCGATCTCCCGCATCAGCCGCTCGTACGCCGGTCGGCTCGCCTTGTTGTTGTAGGTCAACGCGTAGACGTTCTCGAGTACGAACCTCCGAGGCCGCGCCTCGCGCAGGACGCGGGTGTACTCCTGCAACATCGAGGCGGTCGGGTCCAGCCCGTCGCGCTTCCACTCCAGCCAGAAGCCGGACTTCGAGAAGGGCGTGCAGGGTGGCCCACCGATGAGCAGGTCCGGACGCTCTCCTGTGGACAGTCCGGCGGCGCTGAGGATCTCCTCGGTGGAGACGCCCATGATGTCGGTCTGGAGCACCGAGGACACCAGGTGGTCGAAGTTCTTCTCCATCGTGGCGGCCGCGTCTCGGTCCCACTCCACGGCGGCGCGTACCTCGTAACCGGCTCTCTCGGCACCGAGGTCGAGGCCGCCGGCACCGGAGAACAGCGAGATCGCTACCCCGTGGTCTCCCATGGCCAGATCATGCCAGAGCGGTACGACGAAACCCCGCTTCACGACGGGCGCGCCTCGTGCGCCGCCTTGTACCGCTCCAGCTCCTTCACCTTTGCGGCCAGCGCCCGTTCGTACTGCTTCTGCACCTGCGCCGACACCTTGAAGTGAAAGCTGCGCCAGTATCGGTAGAACGCCTGCGGGCTGTCGAACGCCCCTCGGCCGTTGCGCATGTCGTCGATGGAGTCGACGGCGCCGAGGTACTCGCGGGTAGTGGAGGACCGCTCCTTGCTGGCAATCCGCCAGGGTTCCTGGACGATCACCTCCAGGTCCTCGACCCGATGGGCAGAGTCCGCGTTGAGGGTGTAGATGAGGATGGCGTCCAGGTGTGTCCTGTAGTCGTTGAATGCCCGTAACGTCCCAGGCCAGTGCAGGTCAGGGTGCCTGAAGTAGGTGTTGCCGGTATACAGCGTGATTCGGCTCTGCGTCCTCGTTCCGTTCGCTGCCCGGCGGGCTGCCTTGACGTCCACCGCGTGGAAGCCGCCACCGAAGGCCGGGCCACTGATCTCCAGGTCTGGGTAGCCTCTCTCGGAGCCTCGGCGTACCTCCGCACCGGCGACCTGGTACGCACGCGCCACGATGAAGTCCACAATGGACACTTCGAGTACGTTCGCCAACGCGGCCGACTCCCTCGGCAACGGCAGCAGGTGACCGTGCGCTGACAGCACCGCTTCCAGCTCCTCCGGGCTCGACGCGTGCACCGGCCAGGCCGCCGACTCGCTGTCGCGCCGGAAGACCCCGGCGATGTCGAACCGGTACTCGTTGCATTGCTGCCGGAGCCACTCGGCCAAGTCGGTCACGTCCATAGACCAGCAAGCCTGCCAGATCCTAGCGCCCGACGGGTACCGCCGAGCCGGATCGTCAGGATCACCCAGGTACGACCGTCCATAGTGGACGATGTGACGGTCGGGTCAGGTTGGACGGCGGGCCAGCACCTCGGGGAGAGCGAGCGGGGGATGACCGGTGACCCGCTCGACCGCGCCGGTGACCCCGGCCAGCTCGCCGGCCGCGATCGCGGTGTACGTGCTCACCCACGCGTCGACCTGCCAGTCCGGTGCGCCATGCCCGGCCCGGGAGCCGTACGCCGCCGGCACGCTCTCCTGCTCGTACCGCACTCCGGACCCGAGCGCCGCGGCGATCTCATGCAGCGTCAGGGCTTCCGGCCCGGTCAGCGAGTACGTGACCCCGTCGTGCACCCCCGGCTCGCGCAGTACGGCCACGGCGACCTCGGCGATGTCGTCCTGCGCGACCGCGGCCACCCGCCCATCGCCGGCCGGGCCCCGGATCACCCCGTCGTCGCCGACGAGGTACGGCAGGAAGTCCAGATATATGTTGTCGCGCAGGAAGGTGTATGCCAGGCCGGTCCCGCGGATGTACTCCTCGGTGGCCCAGTGGTCGCGGGCCAGGGTGAACGTCGCGTCCGGCGCAGCGCCGTAGAAGGACAGATACACGATCCGCCCGACTCCGGCGGCGACCGCGGCGTCGACGAAGGTACGGTGCTGGTCCACCCGGTCGGGCGCCTCCGACCCGGAGACCATGAATACGGTGGCCACCCCGTCGAGCGCTTGCCGACCGGCGGGACCGTCGCCGTACGCGGCCTGGACCGCGGTCGCGCCGTCGTGTGCCGGGGCGCGGTGGATATCCCGTACCACCAGGCGTTGCGGGACACCGGCGGCCGCGAGCAGGCGGGCGACCCGGCCGCCGACGTTGCCGGTCGAGCCGGTCACGGCCAGCGCGGTCATGGGGCTGACTCTGCGGGTACGGGCAGCCTGGTGAAGTAGTCGTCGACGGCCCGCCAGCGCTCCACGTCGGTACGGAGCGTAGTCGTCACCGGGGCACGTCCAGGCACGCGACGACCTGGCGGGCGTCCGGGTCGAGGAACAGCACGAAGCGGTTCGTGCCGCTGACGGCGCCCAGGCGCAGCTGGGGGTACGAGCACATGGCGAGTCGGCGCAGCGCGTCGTGCATCCCGGCGGCGGGTACCCGGCTCGCGTACGTCCGCAGGACACTTTCCCTGCTCACGGTCCCGTCGTGCAGCCGGTACGTCGCTCCGGCGGTGAGCTCTGCCTGGCAGGCCAGGTGGGCCCGGTCAGGTACGGAGCCGAGGAGGGCGATCAGCTGACCGCGGGCAAGGTGTACTGTCCGGCGCACCGAACCAGGATGCACGACGTGCTCGCGCCGCATCGTTCCCCCGTTCGGATGAGGCACCTATCCGCTGAACGGGCGAACGATATCCTACAAACCGCGACACACCGTATTGATCGACTTGACGAGATCTGAATAACCCTGGGTAGCGTCAGCGCCGGCCTGTCCCCGAAGAAGGGTTGGACTTTGTCCGGTAAGCACGCTGACACCGGCGAGCTTCGGCTCGGCACGTCACGCCCGGCGAACCGAAACGTCCGTACCGCTCGCAGGTTCGCCCCCATGATCGCCGCAATGGCCATCGCCGGCGTGGTCGTCGGCGCCTCGGCTGCCGCCATGAACCTCGGTCCGGCCAACGACACGCCGAGCGCCGCGAGCGGGAGCAGCACGGGGAGCAGCTCGCCGAGCGCCGGTCACGGCAGCGACGAGCGCGCCTCGCGCAGCGGCCTCCGGGCCATCCCGTCGGACCCGGCGTCGCCCTCGCCGTCCCCGACGCCCTCGGCCTCCCCCTCCACCCAGAAGCCGGCGCCCCCGGCCGGCGGCGGTACGGTCACCGGTTCCGGTACCTGCCCGGCCTCCTACTACAGCGACGGCCAGAAGACCGCCAACGGAGAGACTTTCAACCCGAACGACTACACCGCGGCCAACAAGACGATGCCGTTCAACACGCGCGTACGGGTGACCAACCCCGCCAACGGGAAGTCGACCGTGGTCCGGATCAACGACCGTGGCCCGTACTCCGGGTCCCGCTGTATCGACCTGTCCCGGGCGGCATTCGCGGCCATCGCCAGCCTGAGTGCCGGGGTCATCAACGTGCGCTACGAGGTACTGTCCTAGCAACGGAGGGGCCCTCGTCCGTTCGCGCCGATATGCGCTCCGGCCGTTTGGTACCGGGCCGTAATCCGGCATGCTGGCGGCTGTACCCATGAAGCTGCGCCTGCCGGGCGACCACCGCCCGATGAGTCCTGATGCCCGCGCCGGACTCGGCGCGGCCTTTGTGATGCTCGCGGTCGTCGTCGCGCTCGAACTGGCCGACGGGCGCCAGCCGCACTACATCGGGCTGCTCGCCACGGCGCCGTTCCTGGCCGCGACGTTCGCCGCGTGGCGCCAGGTGATCCTGGTCGGCGGCGTGGCCACCGCGATCGGCCTGCTGTTCGGCTTCTATCCCGACGGTCCGACCCTGGCCAGCTCGCTCAACATCGGTGCCATCATGGTCGCGACCGGGATCGCGGCCGTCGCCGGTACGATGCGCAGCGGCCAGGCCGAGCGGCTGGCCGAGCTGTCCCGGCTCGCCTCGGTGGCGCAGACGGCCGTGCTACGGCCGCTCGGGCCGCGGGTCGGCCCGCTCGCGGTCGCCGGCCGGTACATCTCGGCGAGCGCGGCGGCGGATATCGGCGGCGACCTGTACGAGGCGGTGGACACCCCGTACGGGGTCCGCATGATCATCGGTGACGTACGCGGGAAGGGCCTCGACGCGGTACGGCTGGCGAGCATCGTGCTCGGCTCGTACCGGCACGTCGCGTACGAGCGCTCCGACCTGCGCGCGGTCGTGGCCGACCTGGACCGGGCGGTGGCCCGTTCGGTCGGTGACGAGGACTTCGTCACCGCGGCGCTGGTCGAGGAGCGCGGCGGCACCTTGACGATCGTCAACTGCGGCCACCCGGCCCCGCTGCTGCTGCGCCGTGGCGAGGTGATCCCGCTGGAGCCGCCGGCCAGCGCGCCGCCGCTGGGCTTCATGCCGGTGGTGCAGCCGCGGGTGGAGCGGCTGGAACCCGGCGACCGGCTGCTCCTGTTCACCGACGGGCTGGCCGAGGCCCGGCGGGACGGGGAGTTCTTCCCCACCGCCGAGCGGGCCTGGCGGCTGCTCGGTCACGGTACGGTCGGCGACGGGCTGGCCTCGCTGGAGAGCGCCCTGGCTGGAGTGGGTACACGGCCGGCTCGACGACGACATCGCCCTGGTGCTCATGGAGTACGCGGGCGCCCGGCCAGCTACCGCGGCGTGCCGCCGTACCCGAGCTGGGAAGTCGGTACCGACGCCTGAGCGCGGGCAACGGGGCAGGAGCGCCGGTCCGGGCAGGGGAGGCAGCGCGACAGTCCTGTGTCTGGGATCACGCACCGCGATCTGCCTTGCCGCTAGTTACTCTCGGGTAATAGAGTCACGTTACTGACCAGTAGCTTGGCCCACCGCCACGCCCGCCGCCACGACCCGGGGGAAACCCACGATGAGCCACTACAAGAGCAACCTGCGGGACCTCTACTTCAACCTCTTCGAGGTCTTCGGGGTCGACCAGCTACTGGGCACCGGGGCCGTACCCGGACCTCGACGTCGACACCGCCCGGAGCATCCTCGCCGAGGTCGACCGGCTGGCCCGCGAGGACCTCGCGGCGAGCTACGCCGACAGCGACCGCAAGCCCCCCGGTCTTCGACCCGGAGACGCACACCGTGCGCGTTGCCGGAGGCGTTCCGGCGGTCGTACCAGGCATTCATGGACGCCGAGTTCTGGCGCCTGGACCTGCCGGCGGAGCTGGACGGCACGCAGGCGCCGCGGATGCTCTGGTGGTCGCTGGCCGAGCTGGTGCTCGGCTCCAACGCGCCGGTCTGGATGTACGCCTCCGGCCCGTCCTTCGCGCACAGCCTCTGGCTGGAGGGCACCCCGGAGCAGAAGGAGTGGGCCAAGCTCTTCGTCGAGAAGCGGTGGGGCTCGACGATGGTGCTCACCGAGCCGGACGCCGGTTCGGACGTGGGCGCCGGGCGCACCCGGGCGATCCCGCAGCCGGACGGCTCCTGGCACATCGAGGGCGTCAAGCGGTTCATCACCAGCGGTGAGCACGACCTGTCCGACAACATCATCCACTACGTGCTGGCCCGGCCGGTGGACACGCCCGGCGCGGGTGGCCCGGGCACCAAGGGTCTGTCGCTGTTCGTCGTGCCGAAGTTCCACTTCGACCCGAAGACCGGTGAGCTGGGCGAGCGCAACGGCGTCTTCGCCACCAACGTCGAGCACAAGATGGGCCTGAAGGTCTCCACCACCTGCGAGCTGACCTTCGGCGAGCACGGCGTACCGGCCAAGGGCTGGCTGCTCGGCGACGTGCACGAGGGCATCCGGCAGATGTTCCTGATCATCGAGTACGCCCGGATGATGGTCGGCACGAAGGCGATCGCGACCCTGTCGACCGGCTACCTCAACGCCCTCGACTACGCGAAGGAGCCGGGTGCAGGGCGCCGACCTGCTGCGTCCAGTCCGACAAGACCGCGCCCCGGGTCACCATCACCCACCACCCCGACGTGCGCCGGTCGCTGCATGCTGCAGAAGTCGTACGCCGAGGGGCTGCGCGCACTGGTCGTGCTACACGGCCGGCTGGCAGGACCAGGTGCACCTGGCCCAGGTCGGCGGGGACCACGCCGCCGCGGAGCGGGCCGAGCGGGTCAACGACCTGCTGCTGCCGCTGGTCAAGGGGGTCGGCTCGGAGCGGGCGTACGAGCTGCTCGGGCACGAGGCGCTGCAGACCTTCGGCGGCTCCGGGCTTCCTGCAGGACTACCCGCTGGAGCAGTACGTCCGGGACTCGAAGATCGACACGCTGTACGAGGGTACGACCGCGATCCAGAGCCTCGACCTGGTGTTCCGTAAGATCGTCCGGGACAAGGGCAAGGCGCTGATGACCGTCGCCGGCGAGATCCAGGCATTCCTCGCGGCCGAGACGGGCAACGGCCAGCTCAAGGACGAGCGGCTGGCCCTGGGCAGGGCGCTCGCCGAGGTCCAGCAGATCCTGGCCATCTTCACCGGGCTGGCTGGGCGACGCGCAGGGCGGCGAGCCGCGCGAGCTCTACAAGATCGGGCTCAACTCGCGCCGGCTGTTGCTCGCGCTCGGCGACGTGGTCGTCGGCTGGCTGCTGCAGCGGCAGGCCGACGTGGCCCTGCGCGCGCTCGGCCAGCGAGGTTTCCGCCGGCCGACCAGTCCTTCTACGAGGGCAAGGTGGCCGCGGCCCAGTTCTTCGCCCACGAGGTCCTGCCCCGGATCGGTGCCGACCGGCGGATCGTCGAGTCCACCACGCTGGACCTGATGGACCTGCCCGAGGAGGCTTTCTGAAGCACGTTCCCACACGTCAGGCGGCCGCCCGTCCCGGGCGGCCGCCTGACGCCTTCCCGCCCCGAGTTGCGATGTGATTTGTCGTGGTTAGTCTGGTTGGGGAGCACCAGAGCCAAGGGAGCGGTGCATGGGTATCGGGGGCGCCATCTTCCTGGTCGCGCTCGGCGCGATCCTCGCGTTCGCCATCCATGCGAATCTGGCCTGGATCGACGTCAACACGGTCGGCTGGGTGCTCATCTTCGCCGGCCTGTCCGTGCTGGGCCTGACCATCTGGTTCTGGCAGCAGCGCCGCAAGCGCAACGAGCTGACCCTGGTCGAGCAGTCGCGGATCATCCACGACCCGGTCAACCCGCACCTTCCCGAAGCGCCGGACACCGAGCTGCCGCCGGGGCCGCAGAGCTGACGGGCCGCAGAGCTGACGGGCCGCAGAGCTGACGGGTCAGGCGCGGGCCGTCTCGGTGGCGACCAGGGGAGCGGCGCCGGGTCCGCAGGTGGACCAGTCGCCGTCCAGTCCGTGTACGGCGACCCCGCTGGTCCGCAGCCCGTCGGAGTCCAGGGCGGCGGCCGGGTCGAGAGCGGCCGAAAGCAGTGACACGGTCGGGTTGTGCCCGATCAGCAGTACGCTGCCCGCCTCCGCCGGTACGGACCGCACCAGGGCGAGCACCTGCTCCGTACCGGAGTAGTACAGGTCCCGCTCGTACCGCACCTCGGGCGCCTTGGCGCCGGCCAGCGCCACGGCGACCCCGTGCCAGGTCTGCCGGGTCCGCTTGGCCGGCGAGCAGAGCACGACGTCCGGCCGGTACCCCCTGGCGGCCAGCCACGCACCGGCGGCGGCCGCGTCGGCGTGCCCCCGCCCGGTCAGCGGTCGGTCCAGGTCGGCCATCCCGGCCGGCCGCTCCGCCTTGGCGTGCCGCAGGATCGTCAGGGTCCGCCGGGTCATGCCGTATCTCCCTCTCTCGCGCCCTCGCGCCCTAAGCCTGCCGGATTAGTGGCTCGGAGAGACGGGTACCGGGGAGTCGTCCCGCACTTGTGACCATCGGGAGGACACCGTGGGTGTCGGCATATCCATCTTCCTCATCGCCATAGGCGCGATCTTCGCGTTCGCGATACATATCGCGATCGGCTGGCTCAGCCTCAACGTGGTCGGGTACGTGCTGATGGTGGCCGGGTTCATCGGTCTGGTCCTGACCCTGTGGTTCTGGAACAACCGGCGCATGCCGGCGGGGACCCCGGTACCCGTGGAGCGGGACCGCATCGTCGAGGACGAGCGGCGCATCGAGTACCACCCGCCGGAGTAGTGAGACGCCGGCTTGCTGGTCCGGCCCGAGTGCCGGCCCACCGGCCGAGCGGTCGTTCGAGGGCTTGTCAGGTGAACACCGCGAAGTAGATCGCGACGTGGTGGCACAGCGCGGCGACCAGTGTGCAGGCGTGGAACAGCTCGTGGTGGCCGAAGACGCCGGGCCACGGGTTGGGCCGGCGCAGCGCGTAGCAGAGCGCGCCGAGGGTGTACCAGACGCCGCCGGCCACGATCAGGACCAGGGCGGCCGGCCCGCCGTCGCGCAGGATATCCGGCAGTATGGCGATGCCGACCCAGCCCAGCGCGACGTACAGCGGCGCGGAGAGCCAGCGCGGCGCGTTCGGTGAGATGAGCTTCATCCCCACGCCGAGCGCCGCCCCGCCCCAGACCACCGACAGGATCACGATCCCGGTGTTAGGGGAGAGCAGCAGCACCGCGAACGGCGTGTACGTACCGGCGATGAACACGAAGATCATCGAGTGGTCCAGCCGGCGCATGATCCGGTATCCGCGTGCGGACCAGACCCGGCGGTGGTAGAGCGCGCTGGTACCGAAGAGCGCGCAAACCGTGACGCTGTAGATCGCGCAGGAGATCGCGGCCGCCGGGCCGGGCCGGCCGGAGACGGTCGCCGCGAGCACGGTCAGCACGACGCCGGCGACCGCGGCCACGAAGAAGGCGTACGTGTGCAGCCAGCCGCGCATCCGCGGCTTGCCGAGATCCGTGGGGCGTAACCCGGGAGGGGTGAGAGTGGTCACGGCCCCAAGGTTACGGCACCGTAGGTTACTCGTCGGTAGTCTGGCGGTCGATCCCGCTCAGGACCAGTGGGAGGCGGGTCGCGCCGTCGGGCGCGAGCCGGACCGGTACGCCCCAGTCCTGGCGGGTCAGGTGGCAGGCGGCGTGCTCGGCGTCCGCGTCGCAGGTGGCGGCCTGGGCGGTGACCTGGAGTACGCCGCTCTCGACCCGGTCGGCGAGCACCAGCGTCCGGGACAGCTCGGTGGTCACTCCGGCACCCTCGGCGAGCAGCTCGGGCGGGGAGGCGGACACCTCCAGCCGGGTCGGTACGCCGAACGACTCGTCCAGCTTCTGGCCGGGCGCCGGCGTGAACACGACGTCGAGGGTCAGCTCCCCGGGTGCGAGCACGGTGATCGGGCGCTCGGTGCGGTACCGGGTCCCGGCGTCGCGTGCCTCGACCGCGCCGGGCGCCAGCCGGGTCAGCCGGTGCGCGGCGGACTCCACGACCAGTACCCCGCCGTCCGGGGCGAGCACCAGGTCACTCGGCTCGGCGAGGCCGGTCGCGACCGTGGTCACCGCGCCGTCGGCGTACCGGCGCACCGCACCGTTGTAGGTGTCCGCGACCAGGACCGCGCCGTCTGGCGAGCGCGAGCACGCCGAGCGGGTGCTGGAAGAGCGCCTCGGTCGCCGGCCCGTCCACGTGCCCGAAGTCGAACAGGCCCTGTCCGACGGCGGTGTGCAGCGCGCCGTCCGCGACGAAGCGCAGCGCCGAGGACTCGCTGTCGGCGAGCCAGAGCCGCCCGTCCGGGCCGGCGGACAGGCCCGACGGCTGGGCCAGCCAGGCTTCGGTGAGCGGACCGTCGCGGAGCGCCTCGACGGTGGTACCGGCGTAGACGCCGACGGTGCGCCGTACCGGGTCGAACCACCACAGCTGGTGGATGCCGGCCATCGCGATGATCACGCGGTCGCCGTACCAGGCCAGGTCCCAGGGGGACGACAGGTCGGCGGACCGCGCGTCGTGGGCGTGATCGTCCACAGTGGACCGCCAGGGCCGGCCGGTACCGGCGACCGTGGACACCTCGCCGTCGGCCAGGCGTACCCCGCGCAGCAGGTGGTTCACGGTGTCGGCGACGACCAGGTCGTACCCGGCGACCTCGGCGACGTGGCGGGGCAGCAGGCACAGCCCCTGCGGCTCGTTGAACTGCGCCGCCGGCCGTACCCCGTCCGCCCGGCCGCGCTCGCCCGAGCCGATCTTGATCCGGACCGTACGCGCGTCCGGCGCGAGCCGCACGACCTGGTGCGTGGCCGACGACGTGACCAGGTACCCGCCGTCCGGCGCGACGATCGCCTTGCCCGGGAACCGCAGGTCGGTGCTCACCGGCGAGGGCGGTACGGTCAAGCGCCTACCAGCTGGTCTGGCCCGAGTGCCAGCCCACGACGGCCCGGCCCCGCGGTGCAGCGTCCCCTTCGCGGCGTGCACCTCGACCAGGTCGTCGATCAGCGCGGCCAGTCCGGCGGCGTGCCCCTCGCCGGCCATGGTGGCCACCAGGTACCCCTCGGGATCCACCACGCACAGCGTCGGCCACGCCCGCGCGGTGTACTGGCGCCACGTCACCAGGTCGGGGTCGTCGAGCACCGGGTGCCGTACCCCGTACCGCTCGACGGCGGCCGCCAGCGCATCCGGGTCCTTCTCGTGCTCGAACTTGGGCGAGTGCACGCCGATCGTGACCAGAACGTCCGCGTACCGCTCCTCGAGCGGGCGCAGCTCGTCCAGCACGTGCAGGCAGTTGATGCAGCAGAAGGTCCAGAAGTCCAGCAGCAGGATCTTGCCGCGCAGGTCGGCGAGGCGCAGCTGCCCGCCGCCGGTGTTCAGCCAGCCGCGACCGGACAGCTCGGGCGCCCGTACGCGGTCGGGGAAGCGGGACTGTGCCGAGGACATCCCCGAAGGCTACCGGTCATCAGTGTGCGGGTTTGAGGCAGAGAACCTGGTCGGGCTTGCCCTGCTCCTGGAGGATCACGTAGGGCTGGGCCGGGTCCGGGCACTTCGAGGGCGAGTCGACCTTGGACAGGATCTGGTATGCGCCGGACGTCGTGCAGGCCGTCCCGACCGCCTTGTCGCCGGACTTCTGCACGCACGAGCCGACCGCGAACGTGTTGCCGCTGCTCTGCGAGGACATGAAGTACGTGACGCCGACGGCCGCGAGCGCGAGCACCACCACGGCGGCGACCACAATGGCGATGATCAGGCCACGCTTGCTCTTGGCCGGTGGCGGCGCACCACCGGGCTCCTCGTCGTAGCGCAGATTACTGAAGCGGCCCGGCTCGGCGCGGTCGTACTGGCCCGGGGGCTCGTACTGGCTCGGCGGCTCGTACGGGCCGGCGCCGTACTGGCCGTCGCGCTCGCCGCGGGGGGTGCCGTACTGGCCGCCGCCGTAGGTGCCAGCCGGGTTCGGGCCGCGCCCGGGCGGGTCGGGTGGCGGGTAGCCGCCGGGTCCGGAGGCCGGGGCGCCGGGGCTCCGGCTGCCGGCCGGGGTGCCGTAGGTGGTGGGCGGGCTGCCGAAACTGCCCGTGGGCGCGGCGTAGCCGGTCTGGTCCCGGCCGCCGTACGGCTGCTGGGGTGGGACGTACCGGTCCGGGCGCTCGCCCGGTGGCGGCGGCCACTCCGGCTGCGGTACGCGGGCCCCGGCGCGCCCGGTGGGCGGCTCCGGCCGGTCCTCGTAAGGCTCGTACGGTTCGTACGGCGACCGCCCGGGAGGCGGGGCGCCGTCGGCCGGCTCGTAGCCGGGCGGGTACGGGCCCTGAGACATCGGTCGCCTCCCTCGGTCAGCACGGCGCCCGGACGGCACCCGCCTCAGGTGACACTACTCGGCCCCGGCCAACAGCCGGTGTCCCCTTCCGGACCGGGGTCGGGTAGGGCACACCGCGCAATCCGGCGCACCCCACCCCCCAGGTCAGCCCCAGGCGAGCAGGGCGGCCTCCGGGTCGGTCAGGAAGTCCCCGACGTCGCCCAGGAAGCGGGAGCCCAGCTCACCGTCGATGATCCGGTGGTCGAAGGAGAGCCCGAGCGTCGTCACGCTCCGTACCTTGACCTTGCCCTTGTGCACCCACGGCGCGTCCCGTACGGCACCGAACACGAGGATCGCCGCCTCACCCGGCGGCAGGATCGGGGTACCGGTGTCCACCCCGAACACGCCGACATTGGTGATCGTGAACGTACCCCCGGCCATGTCCGCCGGCACGGTCCGGCCCGCCTTCGCCGTCTCTACCAGCCCGGTCAGCGCGTCGGCCAGCTCCCGTAGGCGGAGGCGCCCGGCGTCCTTGATGTTCGGGACCACCAGCCCGCGCTCGGTCGCCGCCGCGATCCCCAGGTTGACGTAGTCCTTGACGATGATGTCGGACTCCGCCCAGGTCGCATTGCACAGCGGGTGCCGCTTGAGCGCGACGAGTACGGCCTTGGCGACCAGGAGCAGCGGAGAGACCCGTACCTCCCGCCACTCGGGCATGGCCCGCAGCCGTTGCAGCGCGCGCATCGACCGGGTCACGTCGACCGTGCAGAACTCGGTCACGTGCGGTGCGGTGAACGCGCTGGCCACCATGTTCTCGGCGGTGAGCTTCCGGACCCCCTTGACCGGGATCCGGGTCTCGCCGCCGGCCGGTGCCGCGCTCGGGGGCGCGCTCACCGCCGCGGTCACGGTGGGCCCGGCCACGGCCGCCTGCACGTCCTCGCGGGTGATCGAGCCTTGCGGCCCGCTGCCGACCAGGCCGGCGAGGTCGACGCCGAGGTCGCGCGCGAGCTTGCGTACCGGCGGCTTGGCCAGGGTCTTCACGCTCGCGGCTGGCGCGGCGGGCGCAGGCTCGGGCACCGCGGGCGCCGCCTGGGTCGCGGCCCGGGGCCGGCGCTTGGCCACCGTGGTCCTGGGCCCGTAACCGACCAGCACAGCGGTACGGCCACCCGGCGCCGGCCCGCCGATCATCCCCGGCTCCACCATCCCCTCGGACGGCGCTACCTCGACCGCCGCCAGCGACGCCGCGGACGGTGAGGCCGCGGACGGCGCCGGGGTCGGGGCGTCGCTGGCGCCGGGCTCGGTGTCGATCGCGATGATCGGGGTACCGACCTCGACCGTGCTGCCCTCGCCGTGGAAGATCGAGGTGACCTTGCCGGCCCACTTCGCGGGGATCTCCACGGCCGCCTTGGCCGTCTCCACCTCCACGATCGGCTGGTTCAGCTCGACGGTGTCGCCGACCTGGACGAGCCACCGCAGGATCTCCCCCTCGGTCAGGCCCTCGCCCAGGTCGGGCAGGTTGAACTCCTTGACCCGCGCCATCCGCCTCACCAGCCGAACGCGCGGTCGACGGCGTCGAGTACCCGGTCCAGGTCGGGCAGGTACTCCTCCTCGATCCGGGCCGCCGGGTACGGCACGTTGTACCCGGTCACCCGCAGCACCGGCGCCTCCAGCGAGTAGAAGCAGTGCTCGGTGACCCGGGCGGCGACCTCGGCACCCATCCCGAGGTTGGACGGCGCCTCGTGTACGACGACCAGCCGGCCGGTCTTGCGTACCGACTCGTAGACCGGGTCGAGGTCGAGCGGGGCGAGCGTACGCAGGTCGATGACCTCCAGCTCGCGGCCCTCCTCCGCGGCCGCGGTGGCCGCGTCGAGCGCGGTGCGCACCATCGGCCCGTACGCGACCACGGTGGCGTCGCTACCCGGGCGCGCGACCCGGGACGCGTGCAGCGGGAACGGTACGCCGTCGGGGTCGACCGGGCCCTTCTCCCAGTAGCGCCGCTTGGGCTCCATGAAGATGACCGGGTCGTCCGAGGCGATCGCCTGCTGGATCATCCAGTACGCGTCGTTGGGGCTCGCGCAGCTGACCACCTTCAGGCCGGCGGTGTGCGCGAAGTACGCCTCCGGCGACTCGGAGTGGTGCTCCACCGCGCCGATCCCGCCACCGAACGGGATCCGGATCACCATCGGCACCCGTACCTGGCCCTTGGACCGGTAGTGGAACTTGGCCACCTGGGAGACGATCTGGTCGTACGCGGGGTAGACGAAGCCGTCGAACTGGATCTCGCACACCGGCCGGTACCCGCGCAGGCACAGCCCGATCGCGGTGCCCACGATGCCGGACTCGGCGAGCGGGGTGTCGATCACCCGGTCGTCCCCGAAGTCCTTCTGCAGCCCGTCGGTGATGCGGAACACGCCGCCGAGCTTGCCGATGTCCTCGCCCATCAGGATGACCTTCGGGTCCTCCTCGAGCGCGCGGCGCAGGCCGTTGTTGAGGGCCTTGCCGATCGTGAGCGTCTCCATCAGTGCGCCTCCCCCACGAACGAGGACGAGTACCGGGCGAACTGTTCACGCTCGGTGTCCACCAGTGGCGAGCCGTTCGGGTACGCGTGGTCGAAGAGGCTCAGCGGCTCCGGGTCGGGCATCGCGAGCACCCGCTCGCGCAGGTGTACCGCCTCCGTGCGGGCCTGCTCGTCGACCTCCGCGAAGTAGTCCTCGCCGGCTAATCCGTTGCGCTCCAGGAACCGTCGGACCCGCAGGATCGGGTCCTTGGCCTGCCACGCCTCGACCTCGCTGGCGATCCGGTACCGGGTGGGGTCGTCCGAGGTGGTGTGCGCGCCCATCCGGTAGGTGTACGCCTCGACCAGCGTCGGGCCCTGCCCTGCCCGGGCCTGGTCGAGTGCCGTGCGGGTGACCGCGTACGAGGCGAGCACGTCGTTGCCGTCGACCCGTACGCCCGGGAAGCCGAAGCCAGCCGAGCGCTGGTAGAGCGGTACCCGGGTCTGCCGCTCCAGCGGCTCGGAGATCGCGTACTGGTTGTTCTGGCAGAAGAACACGATCGGCGAGTGGAACACACTGGCCCAGATGAACGCCTCGTTCACGTCGCCCTGGCTGCTCGCGCCGTCGCCGAAGTACGCGATGACCGCCTCGCCGTCGTCCGTACCGACCTTGCCGTCCATCGCGATGCCCATGGCATAGCCGGTCGCGTGCAGCGTCTGCGCGCCGATCACGATCGTGTACAGGTTGAACTTCGTCGCCAACGGGTCCCAGGCACCCTGGTCGACGCCGCGGAACAGGCTCAGCGGCAGGATCGGGTCGATTCCCCGGCAGTAGAGCACCCCGTGCTCGCGGTAGGTGGGGAAGGCCATGTCCTGCGGGCGCAGCGCCCGGCCGGAGCCGACCTGGGCCGCCTCCTGGCCCAGCAGGCTGGCCCAGATGCCGAGCTCGCCCTGGCGCTGCAGGGCGGTCGCCTCGGCGTCCAGCCTGCGTACCACGACCAGGTCGTGGTACAGCCCGCGGTAGTCGTCGTCGGTGAAGTCAACGGCGTAGTCGGGGTGCTCGACCCGCTCTCCGTCGGGGGTCAGGAGCTGGACGAACTCGGGTTCGGCGGGGGCTGCGCCCCGGCCTTTCCCGGCTCGCGCCGCGTCGCCCTTCGCCATAAGTCTCTCCCTTGATGTCTGCCTCGGCAGCGGGGTCGCCCTGCCGCGTGTTGCCGCGCGCTCCGGTCGGAGTCGCCCGGTGGGAGTGTCGGCGACAGGACAGCCCATCCGCAGGGTATGCGGAGCTGCCGCCCTCGCGCCGCTCGAGTCCAAGCATGGCAGAAGAGGTGAGCGGGGACACAGCCCCAGGTGACGAAACCGATGACGCTATGGGGACCAACTATTTCGAAGGTCGCCAGATCCCTTAAGTCGGTCGTGCCGCGCCGAGCTTCCCTGTGGCTGCGGTCGCAGCAGCGGCGGGTAGAGCACCGCCGCCGAGCCGCGCCGGTAGAGCTGGGCCGGCCGGCCCCGGTCGCCCTCGGTGGTACGGCCGGTGGCGGCCAGGAACCCCTCGGTCGTGGTGACCTTGCGGTGGAAGTTGCGGGGGTCCAGCGGCGCGCCCCACACCGTCTCGTACACCGCGCGCAGGTCGGCGACGGTGAACTCGGCCGGGCAGAAGGCCGTCGCCAGCGGCGTGTACTCCAGCTTGGCCCGGGCCCGCTCCACCCCGTCGGCCAGGATCCGGTCGTGGTCGAAGGCGAGCCGTTCCGGCCGGAGCCCCGCGACCGGACGCCACTCCGCCTGCGACGCGTCCGTTCCGGCGACGGGCGCCGGTAGGTCGGGCAGCAGGGCGAGGTAGGCGACCGTGACGACCCGGCCGCGCGGGTCCCGCTTGGGGTGGCCGTAGCTGCCCAGCTGCTCGAGGTGCCCGGCCGAGGCGTCCACGCCGGTCTCCTCGCGCAGCTCCCGTACCGCCGCCGCGTCCAGGTCCTCGTCCGGCCGCACGAAACCCCCGGGCAGCGCCCATCGGCCCCGGTACGGCGGGATCCCCCGCCGGACCAGCAGCGCGCACAGCGAGCCGTCCCGGATCGTCAGCAGCACCAGGTCCACGGCCACCGCGAAGTCGGCCATCTGATTTTTCACCACCTTGACGAGAAATTCCCGGCCACTATATCGTCAGGCTGACGATATACCTGGGAGGGGAGCCCCGCATGGCCGACGTGACACGCTTACTGTTCCTGCGCCACCTGCGCGGCGCGCCCACCGCGTGGGTACGGCACGTGGTGCGCGGGCACAGCCGGCACGAGGGCACCGGACAGGCGTTCTGGTACCGGAAGCTGACCGCCGTGCTGAGCGAGGTGCCGATCGACGACCGTGAGCTGCCGCTGCTGTTCCACGCCCGTACCGCCGACTTCTCCGACGTCACCGTGCAGGCCACCGTGACGTACCGGGTGAGCGACCCGGCGCTCGCCGCCACCCGCCTGGACTTCTCCATCGACCCCGACTCGGGCGGCTGGCGCGGCCAGCCGCTCGACCAGGTCGCCACGCTGCTCGCCGAGCTGTCCCAGCAGCCCGCGCTCGACCTGCTCGCCCGCATGCAGCTGACCGAGGCGCTCACCGCGGGCATCGCGCCGGTACGGGAGGCGGTCACCGTCGCGCTCGCCGACGACCCGCGCCTCGCCGACACCGGGGTGAGCGTGGTGAGCGCCCGGGTCGTGGCGATCCGCCCGGAGCCCGACCTGGACCGGGCGTTGCAGACCCCGACCCGCGAGTCCGTACAGCAGGAGGCCGACCGCGCCACGTACGCGCGCCGGGCCCGCGCGGTCGAGCAGGAGCGCGCGATCGCGGAGAACGAACTGCAGAGCAAGATCGAGCTGGCCCGCCGCGAGCAGCAGCTGGTCGAGCAGCACGGCGCGAACTCCCGGCGCAAGGCCGAGCTGGACGCCGCGGCCGCGCTCGCCGCCGCCCAGGGTGCGGCCGAGCGGGAGCAGATCTCGGTGGCCGCCGAGGCCGAGCGGGCCCGGTTGCTGGCCGCGGCCGAGGCCGACGCGACGAGGGTACGGGACGAGGCGCGCGCCGCCGGCGTACGGGCGGTCGGGGTGGCGGAGGGCGAAGCCGAGGCGGCCCGCCTGGCCGCGTACCGCGACCTTTCCCCGGCCGTCCTGCAGGCTCTGGCCCTGCGCGAGCTGGCCGGCCAGCTCCCCGAGATCGGCCAGCTCACGGTCACCCCCGACGTGCTCACCAACCTCGTCAGCCGGCTGGGTGTCTCGTCGTCATGAGTGAGCGGAGCGAGCGAATCATGGGCACAGCGCGTCTGGTGCCTCACGCCGGACCGCAGCGCAGCGAGGATCCGGTGTGAGCACCTTGGCGCCCCGGCTTGTGGTGGTGTCGCGCCGTAGCGAGCTGGACGAGCTGCTGGCCCGGCACGGTACCCGGGCCGCGGCGGCGTACTTCCTGCGGCAGCGGGGCCGGGACCTCGACGAGGTGAGCGCCCGGCACGCGGCCCAGGAGGCGGCGCTGACCGAGGTCGGCGCGGGGGTACCGGCGGACTGGCGGCGCGGTCACGTGGACCGGGGCGACCTGCCCCGGTTCCTCTTCGCGCCGGAGGACATCGTGGTCGCGGTCGGCCAGGACGGGCTGGTCGCCAACGTGGCCAAGTACCTCGACGGGCAGCCGGTCATCGGGGTGAACCCGGAGCCGCGCCGTAATCCCGGGGTGCTCGTCCGGCACGTACCGGGGGTGGTCGGCCGGCTGCTGCGCGGCGGATCGCTGCCGGTGGTGGAGCGCACGATGGTGGCCGCCCGGCTGGACGACGGGCAGGAGCTGGTCGGGCTCAACGAGGTCTACATCGGGCACCAGACGCACCAGTCGTCGCGGTACTCACTGTCCACAGTGGATGGTCGGCGGGAGCGGCACTCGTCCTCGGGCGTCGTCGTCGGTACGGGCACCGGCGCGACCGGCTGGCTGTCCTCCCTCGCGCACGGCCGCCGTACCAGCCCGCCGTCCCCGCGGCCGGACGAGGCGTCGCTGATCTGGTTCGTCCGGGAAGCCTGGTCCTCACCGGCGACCGGCGCGACGTTGACGGAGGGGCGCCTCGGCGCGGCCGAGCCGCTCGCGGTCGTCTGCGAGAGCGAGCGCCTGGTCGTGTTCGCCGACGGCCTGGAGCAGGATCGGCTCGAGGTCGGCTGGGGCCAGCAGGTGACGGTCTCGGTGGCCGCGCGCCGGCTGCACCTGGTCGCGTCGGGCTAGCGGCTCGCCGCTCCGGCCCGGCCGCCGCTGTGGCCCGGTCCGGAGCGGCTGGGTGCTTGTCCGGGGCTACTCACCACATGCGTAAAGACACCACAGATGAGTACGGTGAGTTGGATACCTCGCCTCCGGCGGCCGCACCGGCGCTGGCTAGTGGCTTGCGTTGTAGGCGGCGAGCCATTCCTCGACCGCGACCGGGTCGGCCAGGTCCACGCCCTCGGCGACGAGCCGGGCGGTGGCCCGTACCGCGGGGCTCTGCCGCTCACCGGTCGCGCACAGCCGGGCGAACTCCGGGCGCAGCTTGTCCACCCGGTCCAGGGTGGCGGCGACCGCGGGCTCGGGCAGCCCGACCCGGCGGCCGGCCCAGGACACCCAGGCGCCCACGACGTCGGGCAGGGTGGCCGCGTCCTGCTCGTCGAGTACGGCCCGCTGGTGTACCCAGTCCAGCAGGAACGCCTCGACCGCGCGTGGGCTCCAGCGCAGCGGGTCGCCACCGCGCGCGTCGGCGAAGTCCACGCACAGGCCGAGGCCGAAGCTGACCGCCTCGCGACGGGCACCGGCGGCCCGGGCGAAGCCGGACAGCCGGGCCTCGGGCGAGTCCAGGAACTGGGCGACCAGCTCCTCACCGGTGGGGGCCGGTTCGGGCGCCTCGGCGGGTCCGGCGACCGGCAGCAGGGCGAGGCGCTGTCCGGCGAGGTACCGGTTGGCCGCGAGCGAGTCCGATCCGGGCAGCTCGTCGGCGAGGTCGGTGGAGCGCAGGTAGGCGTGGGCGGCGGCCCGTACCGAGCCGAGCTCGAGCGGCGCCGACCAGGTCATGTCGTCCTCGTCGGCCCGGATCTGGTCCAGTACGGCCGTCGCGGGCGCGATCACCACGAGGTCCTTGACCAGCCCGAGCGTGTGGTCGACGAGGAACACCACGGCGTGCTCCGGGCCGCCGAGCACCTCGTCGGCGTACGCGTAGGTGGCCACGTACCCGGTCTGGTCGCCGTACCGGTCGCCGTAGGCGTAGCCGCCCGTCGGCCGTACGGTGCCGAGCGCGCCGGTCCAGGCCAGCTCCGGGATGGCGGTGCCGGACAGCACGGCGCCGACCACCCGCGCGGGTTCGGTGTCCAGGCTGGCCACGTGCTCGGCCAGTGCCGTCGCCAGCTCGTCGAGCGCGGGCCCGCGATCGGGGTCGACGGCCGCGTACCCGACGCCGATCAGGGTGGACAGCAGCAGCTCGGCGTCCAGCGCGGTGGGTACCCGCCCGATCTCGCTCGCCGCGGTGAGCACCAGCTCGGCCAGGCCGGCCGGGATCCGGTGGGGAGCGGGCGAGGGTCCGGACGGCGGACGGCGTGCGGGCCTGGGCATGTAACGAGACTATGCCCCGAGGCCCGGGATGGCTCCGGGTACCGCCGGCCAATCTCCGGTGCGGCGTCAGCCGCTCGTCCCGTGCGGATCAGCTATCCGAGCGCGTCGCGCGCCCGGGCGTAGCGGACCAGCACGTCGCGGGCCGGCCCAACGACGTACTCCCTGGTCAGCTCGCGGACCACGACCAACAGCCGGCGCTCGGCCGTCTGCCGCGCGGCCTTCGCCCCCGCCCTGATGAGGGGTACCGATGCCCCCCCGACCAGCAGCGCGACGGCCAGGCCGCTGACCAGCAGGGCGGTCGCTCCGGCTCTGTTCGAGCCCTGCAACAGGGCGACCCCCAGCCATCCCGCCCCACCGAGAGCAACCAGGACGGCCAGCCCCTGCACCGCGCTCAGCAACTGCCACCACAGCGGCGGTCGCCATCCCGGCTCGGCACGGGCGACCGCCCGGTCGAGCGCCTCGGGCAGCTCGCCGAGCCGGGACCGGGCGGCCTCCGTCAACGCGGCCGCCCAGGGCGCGGGCAGGCGCGCGGCGAGCGGCTCGGTGAACGCCCGTACGGCGGCTCCGATCGCGGCGCGCTGCCCCGCGGCCGGCTCGGCAGCCCGTACGGCGCCCAACGGGTCGCGCCGGCGGCGCCACAGCCGCCCGAACGCGCGCGCGGCCTGTTGCCGGTACTCCTCCGCCACGGCCGCCCCGAGCGCCGGTACGCCAGCGGCTCCCCCCAGCGCGTCGGCGAGCAGCGCGACCTGGTCGAGGTCGATGAGCTCCGGTCCGGCGGGCGGCCCGAGCAGGTCGGCCAGGCCGGCGGCCACCTGCGCGGTGTCCCCGGCCAACCGGCTCGGCGCCGCCAGCCGGGACGCCACCGCGCGCTCGATCGCCGACCGCAGCTCGCCGCTGCCCGGCGTGGTGCTGGTCGCCGAGACGGCCAGCACCGGTACGTCCGGCAGGCCGTCGGCCACCAGCAGCTCCCGCAGGTGGGCGAGGCACCGCTCGGTGTCGGCCGGGCTGAGCCGGTCGGCCTGGTTGAGCACCACCGCGGAGACGTCCGCATGGTGCCGGAAGGCGCGCAGGTACCGGTCGTGCAGCACCGCGTCGGCGTACTTCTGCGGGTCGGTCACCCACACCACGAGGTCGACCATCCCGAGGAGCCGGTCCACCTCCGCCTGGTGCCCGGTGGCCACCGAGTCCAGGTCGGGCAGGTCGAGCAGGACGAGCCCGCGCAGCGCGGCCTGGTCCTCGGCGTCGAGCGCGCTCTCCCGGCTGAACCGGCGCTGCGGCGCCACGCCGAGCCAGTCCAGCAGCCCGTCCGCGTCGGCGGCGCCCCACACGCAGGCGAACGCGTCGGCGGTGGTCGGCCGGCGTACCCCGACCGTGGACAGCTCGATCCGGGCCAGCGCGTTGAAGAGGCTCGACTTGCCGGCGCCGGTCGGCCCGGCGAGTGCCACCACGGTGTGCCCGCGTTCGAGGCCGAGCCGTTCGCCGGCCCGCCGGGCCAGCGCGCGGGCGGGTACCAGCCGGTCCTCGGGGACGATCCCGTCCGCGGCGATCACGAAGCGGGTCACCGCCTCGGCGGCACCCGAGACTTCATCGAGGCTCATACACCCGCTCCTGGTCCGAGGGCCGCGCGGAGCCGGTCGGCGGTGTCCACGGCGGCGTCGACGCCGGCCAGCGCCGCGACGAACCGGACGGCGTCCGCGTCGTACCGGGCCCGGACCCGCGCACGCAGGTCGTCGCGGGCGCTTTCGACGAGGGTACGCAGAGCCGGGTCCCGGAACACCGTGGCCGCCGACGGCTCCGTACCGAGGGTCGCGGGCAGGTCCCCACCGACGACGCCGAGGAGCGCCAGGACGGCCGTACCCTCCGCGCCGCAGCGGCCGACCAGCGCGGCGCGCCAGTCGCGGACGAGCGCCCGGGCCTGGTCGGTCTGCGCGGCGCGGGAACCGCTCTCGACCTCCTCCAGCAGCGGCGCGCCGGCCAGCTCGGCCACCCAGGCGATCTCCGCCCGGTCGCTGGCCTCGGCGGCCGCCTCGACGATCAGGGTGACCAGGGCGGTGGACAGCGCGGCCTGGAACGGGCCGGCCGCCGGCCCTCGACGCTCGGTGTCGTGCCGCCAGGCACTCAGCAGGGCCCGCAGTTCGCCGCCGTCGACCAGCTCCCGCCAGCGCAGCAGCGCCTCGCCCCGCAGCAGGGTACCGGCGGCCAGCGCATCGTCCACTGTGGACAGCGCGGCCGCGTACGCCTGCTCGACCGCCTGGCGCAGCTGGCGGCCGGCCTCCTGCTGCCGGTCGGCGGTACGGGCCAGCTCCTCCACGCCACCGCGCAGCGCGCCCAGCGCCCCGCCGACCGTGCCGCCCACCATCCGGGTGCGCGCCGCCTGGTCGCCGGCCAGCCCGGTGAGCCAGCCGTCCATCGGGGCGACCAGGTACTGGGCGAGCAGCCCCTGGCCGTCGAGCTTCACCTCAGGGACCACGAACACCTTCAGGGTGGCCAGGCCCTCGGCGGCGAGCATCTCGGCGAGATGGGCGCCGACCTCGGCCTCGGCTCCAGGCGGTACCCGGTTGAGTACCAGGGCGAGCCCGGTGCCCCGATCGCGGGCGGTGCGCAGGGCCGCCCACGGTACGGCGTCCGCGTACCGGGCCGCGGTGGTCACGAACAGCCACAGGTCGCCCGCGGCCAGTACGGCTTCGGCCAGCGTCCGGTTCGCCGCTACCACCGAGTCCAGGTCGGGCGCGTCGAGCAGGGCCAGCCCGGGCGGCAGCCCGGTGGCGGAGATGACCCGGAGCGCGCCCGGCTCGGTTCGCAGCCCGGTCGTCCGGGTCAGCCCGGGCAGCAGGTTGCGCTCGGTGAACCACCGCCCGTCACTCGGGTGGCTGACCAGTACGGGCGTCCGGGTGGTCGGGCGCAGCACGCCGGCCTGGCTGACCGGTGCCCGTACCAGGCTGTTGACGAGCGTGGACTTGCCGGCGCCCGTACCGCCGCCGACCACGACGAGCAGCGGTGCGTCCAGCCGGCCGAGGCGGGGGAGCAAGTAGTCGTCGAGCTGTGCGGCCAGGGCCCGGGCCGCCTCGGTACCGGCGTCGGCACCGGGCAGCGCGAGCGGGAACCGGGCAGCGACCAGCTCCGTACGGACCTGCCGGAGCGCCCTGACCAGCGCCGACTCGGACGGTATGAGCGGGGCCGGGCGGGGCTCGACGGGCTGCTCGGGCGCCTCGGTGACCGGGCGGCTGGCATCCGGTACCGCGGGGGCCTCGTCCGGTGCCGCGACCACCGCCGGATCGGCCGGCTCCTCCCCGCCGGCCACGTGCTCGCCGCCGGCCACCTCGGGAGCGATCGCGGGCTCCTGGCCGCCGGCCACCTCCGGAGCTTTCACGGGCTCCTCGGCGACGGCCGGCTCTGTCGCAACCGCCGGCTCTGTCGCGGCGGTGGGCTCTGGCGCCGCCGGGGGTTCCGCGGGGACGGTGGGCTCCTGGGCGCCGGCCGGGTCGGTGGTCGGTCCGGGGTCGGTGGTCGGTCCGGGGTCGGTGGTCGGTCCGGGGTCGGCGGGTGCGGGGTCGGCCTGCTCGGAGTTGTCCAGCAGCTCCAGTACGCCGATGGCGTCGAGGGGCTGCGACGCGTCGATGAACTCGGGCGCGACGATCGGGCGTCCTGGCGGGGGCTCCTCGGACGCCTGCGGCGCCGGCCGGGCGTTGGCTTGCAGCGTGAGGGCCGGCTCAGCAGCCGGCATACCGCCCGAATTCGGGCGTTCGCCGGCCCGGCCGGTGCGATCGCCGGGAACCGGGCGCCAGATCACATAAGAAGGGTGCCCGATCGATTGGCGACTCGCTACTCATCCTCGTGAGAAGCCTGGCGTGCCGCCGCACTGGCGATCCTCGCAGGAGGCGCGCGTGCCGCCGCACCGGTGATCCTCACGGGAAGCGTGGCGTGCCGCCGCGCCTACCGTGAGGATCAGATCCTTGCGCCCGGCCGACTCAAGTCCGGCTTGACAGTCCCCGGACTCGTGTCACTATTGAGTCCGCTCCACTCAACTTAAAGACTTGATCTAGCTAGGGGATGCAAACATGGCACGTGCGGTCGGCATCGACCTCGGAACGACCAACTCGGTGGTCAGCGTTCTCGAAGGTGGCGAGCCCACCGTCATCGCGAACGCCGAAGGGTCCCGGACGACGCCGTCGATCGTCGCGTTCGCCCGCAACGGTGAGGTGCTCGTCGGTGAGGTCGCCAAGCGCCAGGCGGTCACCAACCCGGACCGGACCATCCGCTCGGTGAAGCGGGAGATGGGCACGAGCTGGTCCATCGACATCGACGGCAAGAAGTACACTCCGCAGGAGATCTCGGCGCGGGTGCTGATGAAGCTCAAGCGCGACGCCGAGGCGTACCTCGGCGAGACGATCACCGACGCGGTGATCACGGTGCCGGCGTACTTCAACGACGCGCAGCGGCAGGCCACCAAGGAGGCGGGCGAGATCGCCGGCTTCAACGTCCTGCGCATCGTCAACGAGCCCACCGCGGCCGCCCTGGCGTACGGGCTCGACAAGGGCTCCAAGGAACAGACCGTCCTGGTCTTCGACCTGGGCGGCGGTACCTTCGACGTGTCCCTGCTGGAGATCGGCGAGGGGGTCATCGAGGTCAAGGCGACCAGCGGTGACAACCACCTGGGCGGCGACGACTGGGACGAGCGGGTGATGGACCACCTGGTCAAGACGTTCCGCGGCCAGCACGGCGTCGACCTCTCCCAGGACAAGATGGCCATGCAGCGGCTGCGCGAGGCGGCCGAGAAGGCCAAGATCGAGCTGTCCGCTGCGACCACGACCGGAATCAACCTGCCGTACATCACCGGTGGCGGGGAGTCCGGTCCGCTGCACCTGGACGTGGCGCTGTCCCGCGCCGAGTTCCAGCGGATGACCCAGGATCTGCTGGACCGCTGCAAGGGCCCGTTCGAGCAGGCGATCAAGGACGCCGGGATCAAGGTCGCCGACGTCGACCACGTGATCCTGGTCGGCGGCTCGACCCGGATGCCGGCGGTGACCGACCTGGTCAAGCAGCTCACCGGTAAGGAGCCCAACAAGGGCGTCAACCCCGACGAGGTCGTCGCGGTCGGCGCGGCGCTGCAGGCCGGCGTGCTCAAGGGCGAGGTCAAGGACGTCCTGCTGCTCGACGTCACGCCGCTGTCGCTGGGCATCGAGACCAAGGGCGGGATCTTCACCAAGCTCATCGAGCGCAACACCACGATCCCGACCAAGCGCTCGGAGATCTTCACCACGGCCGACGACAACCAGCCGTCCGTGCTGATCCAGGTGTTCCAGGGCGAGCGGGAGATCGCGGCGTACAACAAGAAGCTGGGCACCTTCGAGCTGACCGGCCTGCCGCCGGCTCCGCGCGGGGTACCGCAGATCGAGGTCACCTTCGACATCGACGCCAACGGCATCGTCCACGTCAACGCCAAGGACCTGGGCACCGGCAAGGAGCAGTCGATGACCATCACCGGCGGCTCGGCGCTGCCGAAGGATGACATCGAGCGGATGATGCGCGACGCCCAGGAGCACGCCGACGACGACAAGCGCCGACGCGAGGACGCGGAGGCCCGTAACCTCGCCGAGCAGCTCCAGTGGCAGACCGAGAAGTTCCTGGCGGAGAGTGGCGAGAAGCTGACCGCCGAGTCCCGGGACGAGATCAGCGAGGCGCTGGGCGATCTGCGCAGCGCACTGGGTGGCACCGACATCGAGCGGATCAAGACCGCGCACGAGAAGCTGGCGGCCGCGTCACAGAAGGCCGGCTCCCAGCTGTACGCGCAGGCCGCGGCCGCCGGTGGCGAGCAGCCGGGTCCCGGCGCGACGGGCGGCGCGACCGGCGGCACCGCTGGCTCCGGCACCGCCGGCGGTACGGGCAGCCACGCCGACGACGTCGTGGACGCCGAGATCGTGGACGAGGGCGACAAGAAGTGACGGATCAGCACCCACACGGTACGGACCCGGCGGGCGTGGAGGCGCAAGCCTCGGCGCCCGCCGAGCGGCCTGACACCGCCGCGGCAGCGGAGAGCGCCTCGGCCGCGGACAAGCGCCACCCTGCTGGTCCGGCCCCGGCGCCGGCCCGCGACGAGCCGGCGAAGGCCGAGTCCGGCAAGGCGGCGGACCCGAAGCGCGACGAGGAGGAGGAGTCCCGTCCCACCGTGGTGGTACGGGACCGCCGCAAGGTGAAGGACCCCGGCAAGGCCGAGGCTCCGGCGCCTGACTCCCAGGTCGCGGAGTCCCCGGTGGCTGACCCGGCTCCCGAGCCGGCCGCCGCCCCCGCCGCCCCGGCCGAGCCGGTGAAGGCCGAGCCGGTGACGGGGGAGCCGGTGACCGTGGCCGGCGACGCCGAGCCGAGCGGACCGGGTGCCTTCGGCGCCGAGCTGGAGGCGCTGCGGTCCGACGTCGACGAGCTGACCCGTGACCTGCAGCGGATCACCGCGGAGTACGCCAACTACCGCAAGCGGGTTGACCGCGACCGGGGACTGGTGGCCGAGCAGGCCACCGGCCTCGTACTCGCGGCGCTGCTGCCCGTACTCGACGACATCGACCGGGCGCGCGAGCACGGTGACCTGGTCGGCCCGTTCGGCAGCGTGGCCGAGCAGCTGACCAACTCGTTGACCAAGTTCGGCCTCACCCCGTTCGGCGAGAAGGGCGACCCGTTCGACCCGACGCGGCACGAGGCCGTCGCGCATCAGACGTCGACCGAGGTCACCGAACCGACCTGCGTCGACATCCTGCGGCGCGGCTACCTGCTGGGCGACCGGCTGCTGCGGCCGGCGCTGGTCGCGGTGGCCGATCCGGAATGACCTGCCGACCCGTACGGTCGACCGCTGGAAGGAGGTGGTGAGGCGATGAGCTCCAAGGACTGGTTGGAGAAGGACTTCTACGCCGTTCTCGGCGTCGCCAAGTCCGCCTCCGCCGACGAGATCAAGAAGGCGTACCGGCGGTTGGCCCGGGAGCTGCACCCGGACCACAACCCGGGCAACGTCGAGGCCGAGGACCGGTTCAAGGCGGTGTCCGAGGCTTACGACGTGCTGTCGGACGACGCCAAGCGCAAAGAGTACGACGAGATGCGCCAGCTCTTCGGATCTGGCGCGTTTCGTCGCGGTGCCCGCGGCGCCGGCGCTACGGCCGGTCAGCCCTTCGACCTGTCCGACATCTTCGGCGACGCCGCGGCCGGCGCCGGCAACGGTGACCGGCGGTTCGGCGGGGCCGGGTTCTCCGACCTGTTCAGCACGATCTTCTCGGGCGGCGGGCCGACCGGTCCCCGTACCGCCGGGCGGCGTGGCCCGATGCGCGGCCGCGACGTGGAGGCCGAGGTGGTGCTGGACTTCCGGGACGCCGTCAACGGTGTGACCCTGCCGCTGACCCTGCGCGCGCCCGGGGTCTGCGACACCTGCCACGGCAGCGGGGCCAAGCCCGGTACGGTCCCCCGTACCTGCCCGGTCTGCCAGGGCACCGGGCTGGTCACCACCAACCAGGGCTCGTTCAGCTTCTCCGAGCCGTGCCGGGAGTGCCAGGGCGTCGGGACGATCGTCGAGGTCAAGTGCCCGGAGTGCCTCGGCACCGGCGGCGTGACCAAGACCCGCACGCTCAACGTACGGATCCCGTCCGGGGTGGCCGACGGGCAGAAGATCCGGCTGGCCGGGCGCGGCGAGCCGGGTGCCCGGGGCGGCCCGGCCGGCGACCTGTACGTGCTGATCAAGGTACGGTCGGACCCGCTCTTCGGCCGGTACGGCGACGACCTCACCCTCGCCGTCCCGATCACCTACCCCGAGGCGGTGGTCGGCATCGATCTGCGGGTACCGACGCTGGACGCCGCGGTGACGGTACGTGTCCCACCCGGTACGCCGAGCGGGCGCACGCTGCGGGTGCGTGGCAAGGGCGTACCGCGCCGCGACGGTACGAGCGGAGACCTGCTCGTCACCGTCGACGTCACGATCCCCAAGGAACTGTCCGAGACGGCGCGCGAGGCGCTCGAAGAGTACGCACAGGCCGCCCCGGCAGCGCCTCGGGAGCACATCGACCGGCAGGTGGGCCATGCCTGACGAGTACCTGATCTCCATCGAGCACGCGTCCGACGCCAAGGTGCTGATGATCTCGGTGGCCGCCCGGCTGGCCGGGATGCACCCGCAGACGCTGCGCCAGTACGACCGGCTGGGCCTGGTCCAGCCGGGCCGGGCCGCGGGCGGCGGCCGGCGCTACAGCGCCCGCGACGTGGCCATGCTCCGCGAGATCCAGCGGCTGAGCCAGGAGGACGGGGTCAACCTGGCCGGCGTCAAGCGGATCATCGGGCTGGAACAGCTCGTGGTCGAGGTGCAGCACCGGGTACTGGAGCTGGAGGCGGAGCTGGCGGCCGCGCACCGGCGGCTGGCTGAGCTGGAGGCGCTGGCCTCCGCGTACGGGCGGCGGGACCTCGTACCGACCCGGGATACGAGCACGGCACTCGTCGTGTGGCGCCCGAGGCGTACCGGCGACGAGGGCTGACGTCGCGGGGCCGCGCCGAAAGGCCCGGCCCCGCGATGCCGCGTCACACCTCAGCCCGCATTGCCTGTGCTCGCCTCGCCAAAGAACGGCTGCGGCTGCGCTCAGGCGCGTCCATGTTGCCTGTGCTCGCCTCGCCAAAGAACGGCTGCGGCTGCGCTCAGGCGCGTCCATGTTGCCTGTGCTCGCCTCGCCAAAGAACGGCTGCGGCTGCGCTCAGGCGCGTCCATGTTGCCTGTGCTCGCCTCGCCAAAGAACGGCTGCGGCTGCGCTCAGGCGAAAGGGTCGTCGTCCGCCGCGCAGTGCACGTCCGACCCGGGCAGCTGCCCGGTGAAGAGGTACTCCCGCTTCACCCGCTCGCCGCAGGTGCTCGGCACTAACATGCCGGTGTGCCCGGCGCCCTCGACGACGAAGAGCCCGGCGTGCCCGAGCTCGGCCGTGGCGTCCTGGGCGCCCTTGAGGGGCGTGGCCGGGTCGTAGCGGTTGTTGACCACGAGGATCGGCGCCGACGCGCGCCGGTTCCACGGCCCGGTGTACCGGCCGTGGTCGTGCGTCTGCCAGAACGCGCATGGCATGTAGTCGAACACCCCGATCTGCCCGAAGTACGGCACCCGCCGAGCGCGAGGCCCGCCGCCAGTACCCACACTTGTCTTGCTTTTCGCACTTGCCCTCCCCAGGTTCGTTTGTCCGTCGTGTATTAGACGGACCGAAAGGGGGAGGAGTTCGAAGGTCTGAGGTGGGTGGACGAAGGCTCAGCCGAGCCGGCGGGGCTGCCGTACCAGGCCGCCCTCGCACCAGTCGTGGTAGTCGAAGAGGTCGGGCCGGGCCAGCAGCATCCTGGCGTTGTGCGCCCAGATCCGCATCAGCTCGTCGCCATCCTGCTCGGCCTGCTCCACCATCCTGCGCAGCCGCCGCTTGGGGTGCGCCCGGAAGCTGGTCCGGATCGCGTCGGCGGCGTAGATGTACAGGCAGTGCAGCGCGAACCGGCGGGCCGGGCAGCCCCGGTCCAGGGCCAGGTCGAACAGCGTGAGGATCAGGTGGTCGCCGGCGACCAGCAGGTCCCAGTCCGGCGGCATGCTCGACAGCGGGATGGCGTCGGGGTGGTAGGCCCAGGCACGCAGCTCTGCCGGCGTAGGGTCCACCGGCTTGGCGAAGCCTCGGAAGCTCGACTCCTGCACACTCACACTGATCCGCTCCTGTACCGGCCAGGACGAACGCTATCCCGCCGGGGTGGCGTCACGGTAGCCTGCGCCGGGCCGTGAACGGAAGACTTGGCGACCCACCGCAGGCTGGCCGGATGAGCGGGACTCGCCGAACCGAAGTTGAGCGGGCTAGACTCAACTCCGGTCTCGTACCGCCGCCCTACCGCCTCATCAGGGGAGCCGATGAACGCCGAGCGCCTGACCACCAAGAGCCGCGAGGTGATCACCGCCGCGGTCGCCAGCGCCAGCCAGCGCGGACACGCCACCGTCGAGCCGTGGCACCTGTTGCTGTCGCTGCTGGACACCGGCGGATCGACCGCCACCGCGCTGCTGCGCGCGGTGGGCGCCAACCCGGCCGAGGTACGGCGGACCGCGGTACGCGCCGTCGAGAACCTGCCCACCGCCCGGGGCTCCTCGGTCGCCGAGCCGAGCATCGCCCGCGAGTTCGCCAACGCGCTGAACGCCGCCGAGCAGATCGCCCGGCCGCTCGGCGACGAGTACGTCTCCACCGAGCACCTGCTCGCCGGCCTGGCCCAGGTGGGCGGGCTGGTGTCGCAGGCGCTGCAGGGAGCCGGCGCGACCGAGCAGCAGCTGGTTGCCGCGTTCCCGCAGATCCGTGGCGGCAACCGCCGGGTGACCAGCGCCGACCCCGAGGAGCAGTACAAGGCACTGGAGAAGTACGGCGTCGACCTCACCGCGCGGGCACGGGACGGCAAGGTCGACCCGGTGATCGGCCGCGACTCCGAGATCCGTCGGGTGATCCAGGTGCTGTCCCGCCGTACCAAGAACAACCCGGTCCTGATCGGCGAGCCCGGCGTCGGCAAGACCGCGATCGTCGAGGGCCTCGCCCAGCGCATCGTGGCCGGCGACATACCGGAGTCCCTGCGCGACAAGCTCCTGGTCAGCCTCGATCTCGGCGCGATGGTGGCCGGCGCGCAGTACCGCGGCCAGTTCGAGGAGCGCCTCAAGTCCGTCCTGGAGGAGATCAAGAACTCCGACGGCCAGGTCATCACGTTCATCGACGAGCTGCACACCGTGGTCGGCGCGGGCAAGGCCGAGGGCTCGATGGACGCCGGCAGCATGCTCAAGCCGATGCTGGCCCGCGGCGAGCTGCGGATGGTCGGCGCGACCACGCTCGACGAGTACCGCGAGCACATCGAGAAGGACCCCGCGCTGGAGCGGCGGTTCCAGCCGGTACTCGTCGGCGAGCCGTCCATCGAGGACACCATCGGCATCCTGCGCGGGCTCAAGGAGCGCTACGAGGTCCACCACGGGGTACGGATCACCGACGCCGCCCTCGTCGCGGCGGCCAGCCTGTCCGACCGGTACATCGCCGACCGGTTCCTGCCGGACAAGGCGATCGACCTGGTCGACGAGGCCGCGTCCCGGCTGCGCATGGAGATCGACTCGCGCCCCGTCGAGGTCGACGAGGTGGAGCGGGCGGTCCGCCGCCTGGAGATCGAGGAGATGGCGCTGGCCAAGGAGTCCGACCCGGCCTCGGCGATGCGGCTGGAGCGGCTGCGCAAGGAGCTGGCCGACAAGCGCGAGCAGCTCACCGCGCTGTCCGAGCGGTGGCGCAACGAGAAGGAGCACATCCAGCGGATCTCCTCGGTGAAGGAGCAGCTGGAGACGCTGCGCGGTGAGGCCGAGCGGGCCGAGCGCGACCTCGACCTGGGCAAGGCGTCCGAGCTGCGGTACGGCCGCATCCCGGCCCTGGAGCGCGAGCTCGCCGCGGCCGAGGCGGAGCTGCTCACCCTCCAGTCCGGCGGCGCGATGCTCAAGGAGGAGGTCGGCGTCGACGACATCGCCGCGCTGGTCTCCTCGTGGACCGGCATCCCGGCCGGCCGGATGATGGAGGGCGAGACCGTCAAGCTGCTGCGCATGGAGTCGGCCTTGGCCTCGCGGGTGGTTGGACAAGAGGTGGCCGGGGCCGCGGTCGCCGACGCGGTACGCCGGGCCCGTGCCGGCATCGCCGACCCGGACCGGCCGACCGGCTCCTTCCTCTTCCTCGGCCCGACCGGCGTGGGCAAGACCGAGCTGGCCAAGGCGCTGGCCGAGTTCCTGTTCGACGACGAGCGGGCGATGGTGCGCATCGACATGTCTGAGTACGCCGAGAAGCACTCGGTGGCCCGTCTGGTCGGCGCCCCGCCCGGGTACGTCGGGTACGAGGAGGGTGGGCAGCTCACCGAGGCGGTACGGCGCCGCCCGTACTCGGTGATCCTGCTCGACGAGGTGGAGAAGGCCCACCCCGACGTGTTCGACGTCCTGCTCCAGGTGCTCGACGACGGCCGGCTGACCGACGGCCAGGGCCGTACGGTCGACTTCCGCAACGCGATCCTGGTGCTCACCTCCAACCTGGGCTCGCAGGTGCTCGCCGACCCGACGCTCACCGAGGAGCAGCGCCGCGACGCGGTGCTCGCGGTGGTCCGCGGCCACTTCAAGCCGGAGTTCCTCAACCGGCTCGACGACATCGTGGTGTTCCACGCGCTGAGCGCCGCCGAGCTGAAGTCCATTGTGGACATCCAGCTCGACCGGCTGGCCCGGCGGCTGGCCGACCGGCGGCTCACCCTCGAGGTCAGCGACGCCGCCCGGGACTGGCTGGCCGGCCACGGGTACGACCCGGTCTACGGCGCCCGGCCGCTGCGCCGGCTGATCCAGTCCGCGATCGGCGACCAGCTGGCCAAGGCGCTGCTGTCCGGTGAGATCCGCGACGGCGACCGGGTGACGGTGGACCTCGGCGACGGCAAGGAGGGCCTGATCGTCACGCCCGGATGAGCGGCGCGGCGGTTCGGGGTCGCGGGGGTGGTACCGGGCGGATACCGTGTGCCGCGAGGTTTCTCCAGGGAGGGATCAGCGTGTCCTACAGCCAACCGGTGGCCGAACCGAGGAAGCGTCCGGGTGTCGTCACCGCGGCCGCGTACCTGATGATCCTGACCGCCGTCCTCGTCGTGGTGAGCACGGTCGTCAACTTGTCCCTGCTGGGCACGACCATCGACGCCACCAAGAAGGCGTACGCCGGCATGCCGAACCTCGACCAGGTTGCCAGCATCAGCCAGGCCGTCGCCATCGGGGCCTCCGTCTTCTACCTGCTCATCGCGGCCGGGTACGTGCTGCTGGCCATGTTCAACCTGCGCGGGTCCAACGCGTCCCGGATCGTCACCTGGGTGCTCGCCGGCATCGGCGTCCTCTGCTTCGGCTGCGGTCTGGCGCAGCAGTCGACGGGCGGCTTCAACTCGATGGGCACCGGCAACGTCAACGGGGTGGACGTCAAGGCGGCCGCCCAGCAGGTCGCGGACGCGCTGCCATCCTGGGCGGCGCCCCTGTTGACGACCATCGCGATCGTCAACCTGATCGCGGTGATCGCGGTGATCGTCCTGCTCGCGCTGCCCGCCGCCAACGAGTTCTTCCGCAAGCGCCCGGAGGACGTGATCGTCAACGACCCGGCGTTCCCGCAGTACCCGCCGCCGCAGTTCCCCGACAGCCCGTCCCTGCCGTAGGCCACGGATGGCACTCGCGCTCGTCACCGGTGCGACCGCCGGGATCGGGGCCGCGTTCGCCCGGGCGCTCGCCGCCGAAGGGTATGACCTCGTGTTGGTGGCCCGGGACGGGCAGCGGCTCGCGACCGGGGCCGAGGAGCTGTCCGCGCGGTACGGCATCAAGGCGACCGCGCTGCCCGCAGACCTCACCACCCGGGACGGGCTGGCCGCGGTCGAGACGTGCCTCGCCGACCCGGGCACGCCGGTCGAGCTGCTGGTCAACAACGCCGGTATCGGCCTGAGCCGCGGCTTCCTCGACGTCACCGTCGATGACGAGGAGCGCCTGCTCAACCTCAACGTACGGGCGGTCCTGCGGCTGACCCGCGTCGTCCTGCCCGGCATGGTGGAGCGCGGCCGGGGCGACGTCGTCAACGTGTCCTCCGTCGCCGGCTTCGGCGTTGTCATGCCCGGCTCCACATACTCGTCGAGCAAGGCGTGGGTGACCAACTTCAGCGAGTCGGTCGGCCTGTCGGTACGCGCGAACGGGGTACGGGTCATGGCGCTCTGCCCGGGGTACACCCGGACCGAGTTCCACCAACGGGCCGGGATCAACCTCAAGAAGAGCCCGGACTGGCTCTGGCTGTCCGCCGACGACGTGGCCCGCGACGGGCTGCGGGACCTGCGCCGGGGCCGGCTGGTCAGCGTGCCCGACTGGCGCTACAAGGCGCTCGCGCTCGGCCTGCGGTACGCGCCCCGGTGGCTCGTCCGCCGGGCCGCCCGGGTCACCCGGGACACCCGGGACACCCGGGGCCGGACCGGCCGGACGTGACCACGCCCACCGGCGACTGGCAGGTCCCCCGCGGGTACGGCGGGGACGCGCGGTGGGGTGTGTACGTGCCGCACGGGTACCAGCCGGTCTACCTGGTGCCCCGTCCGCCTCGGCCGAAGGCGGTCAACCTGGCGGTGATCCTCACCTATGTCGGGGTGACCGTCGCGACCGTCAATGTCGTGGTCGGGCTCCTCCTCGCGCGGGCACGCGGGGACCTGACCCCCGTCACGGTGTCCTCGGGCCCGAACCCGGTCAGCGTGCCCATCTGGCTCATCATCGTGCTGGCCGTGCTCATCGGGCTCGTGCTGCCCGCCGGTGGTGCTGTGGTGTCGGCGATCTTCACCGGCCGCGGGTCGAACGCGGGCCGGATCGTCCTGGCCAGCCTCATGGGCCTGTACGCGTTGGTAAGCCTGTGCCAGGGAGCGGGTGCGCTGGCCGGGCCCGCCGGTGGGGGCGCTGGGGCGTTCGTCGAGGCGGGCTTTGACCTGGTCGAGGTGGGGCTGGCCGGGACGGTCGGGGTGCTGCTGCTCGTACCGGCGGCCGGCGGGTACTTCACGCCGGGGCCAGGGCGTCGTTTCACGGACCGCGTCACCCAAGTACCCTCGACCTATGACCGACCGTGATGATTTGCGCAAACTGATCCTCGACCTGGCTGTGGTGCACGGTCGGGTGACTCTCTCGTCGGGTCAGGAAGCGAACCACTACGTCGACCTGCGCCGGCTGACCCTCCACCACGCCGGCGCGCCGCTGGTCGGCCGGGTCCTCCTTGACCTGACCGCGGACTGGGACTACGCCGCTGTGGGCGGACTCACCCTTGGCGCCGACCCGGTGGCCACCGCGATGCTGCACGCGGCCGCCGGGCGGGGCCGGGAGCTGGACGCCTTCGTGGTCCGGAAGGCGGAGAAGGCACACGGCATGCAGCGCCGGATCGAGGGCCCGGACGTCGCCGGGCGCCGGGTGCTGGCGGTCGAGGACACCTCCACGACCGGAGCCAGTGTACTGACCGCGGTCGAGGTGCTACGGCAGGCCGGAGCCGAGGTCGTGGGCGTGGCGGTTCTCGTCGACAGAGGTGCCGGGGATGCCGTACGGTCCGCCGGACTGGAGTACAGATCGGCCTATTCGCTGACCGACCTCGGCCTCGCGGTCTGAAAAATTTGCCGATTCGGACCTGCGGATATGCAGGCGAATCAATGCTGTTGGTGGAAGGATGGAACACGTGGGAACAGCGTTGGCCGAAACCTCTTTGCCTGCAATCTCGCCGCTTGGCGGCGAGCCGATTGAGCGTGCGGACGCGGAGCGTCTGGCGGGAGTGCTGAAGGCACTCGCCGACCCGGCCCGCCTCCGGCTGCTCAGTCTCATCCAGTCGGCCCCTGAGGGCGAGGCATGCGTGTGCGACCTGACCGCACCGCTCGGCCTCTCCCAGCCGACTGTCAGTCACCATCTCCGCATCCTCACCGAGGCGGGGCTGCTGGAGCGCGAGAAGCGCGGTGTCTGGGCGTACTACCGCCTGGTGCCGACCGCTATCGGGGCGATCGCTGATCTGCTCACCCCGCCGCGCAAGCGCGCCACCAAGAAGGCTGCCCGCTGACGAGCGGTAACTACGTCGCCGGTGACCCCCGCGATCAGTTGGCCCACGTGGGCCGATCCGTGGTGTACGCCGGTCTCGTGGTCGGCTCAGGCGGCAACCTGTCAGCCCGGGTACCCGGCGCCGACACCGTATGGGTGACCGGCGCCGGTACCTGGCTGGACCGGCTCGACCGGCCGGACTTCGCCCAGGTGAACCTCACGACCGGCGCGGTGGTGGGTAACGGTACGGCCGTGCCCACCACCGAGCTGGCCCTGCACCTCGCGACGTACCGGCTGCGCCCCGACGTGCACGCCGTCGTGCACCTGCACCCGCAGACCGCCCTGCTGCTCGACGCGCTCGGCGAGCGGATCCGCCTGGTCAGCACCGACCACGCCTTCTATCTGCGCCGGGTCGCCCGTACCCCGTACCGGCAGCCGGGCACCGAGGCGGTGGCGGACACCGCGGCGCGAGCGGCCGCCGACGGTACGAACTGCGTGCTGCTCGCGCACCACGGCTGCTCCGTACTCGGGGAGACCGTGGAGCTGGCGCACAAGCGGGCGCTCTACCTGGAAGAGGCGGCCCAGCTGACCTACCGGGCGCTGGCCGCCGGAGTGCTGGCCAGCCTGCCGGAGTGCCCGGCTGAGTTCACCGCGGCGCTGGCGCGCGGCGAGGCGGTGTCCGCCTGAGCCTCGCCCGCGAGGCGGTGTCCGCCTGAGCCTCGCCCGCGAGGCGGTGTCCACCTGGAGCCTCGCCCGCGAGGCTGTCCGCCGGATTTTCAGCTGCGCGGCGAGCCGGCGTCCACCGTGGCCCGGCGCCGCTCCCGGCGCCCGCGGACGATCTCCACGAAGATCGGGATCAGCGAGATCAGGACGATCACCACGACGGCCGGCAGCAGGTACACGTCGATCTTGTCGGCCGGGATCACCTTGAGGATCTGCTTCGCCAGGTAGTAGCCCAGCAGCAGGATGCCGTCCGTCCAGAGGATGCCGCCGACGATGTTCCAGAGCAGGAACGTCTTCCAGGGCACCCGCAGCACGCCCGCGATCGGGTTCATGAAGGTACGCACGATCGGGGTGAACCGGGCCAGCACGATCGCCTTCGCCGGCCCGAACCTCACGAAGAAGTGCTCGGCCTTGTCCACGTACTCCTGCTTGAACAGGCGGGAGTCGGGGCGGGCGAAGAGCTTCGGCCCGTACCGGTGGCCGAGGAAGTGGCCGAGCTGGGCGCCGGCGATCGCGCAGACCGGCGTCACGAGCAGCAGCCAACCGATCGGCAGCCGCACCCCATGGCCCAGTACCTGCTCGGCGACCGGCGAGGCACCCACCCCGGCCAGGAAGAGCAGCGAGTCTCCCGGGAAGAAGAAGCCCACCAGCAGGCCGGTCTCGGCGAAGATGATTCCCCAGATGCCGAGCAGGCCGGCGCTGCGGATCAGCTCGGTCGGGTTGAGCAGGCTGCCCAGGCTGCTGGTCAGGGCCCGGAACTTCTCAGCGGTTTCCACGGCGAAAGGGTACCGGGGGCGGCTGCCGGCGCCATCCGCCGGTATAGCTGATTCTCAGGCCGCCTGGTGCTGCGGTACCGCGGCGCCCGCCTGCTCGACTTCCAGCAGGCTGGCCTCGTGCCGCGCCGCCTCGTACGCCGCCTTGCCGCCGCGCAGGCCGAACAGGCGCTTGGACAGCAGCAGGTAGACGACCGCCGCGACGTTGATGATCAGCGCGCCGACCCGGACCACGGTGACCTTCTCGACCAGCTCGTAGATCTCGATGGGCAGGCCGAGCGAGGTGGCCACCACGGCGAAGTACTCGCCCCAGCGCTTGAGCAGCCACAGGCCGACCGCCTCGACGAGCTGGAGGATGCCGTACACCAGCAGGCCCATCGCGACCGCGAGCAGCACGCTGGTGTTGGCCTCGATGACCGTACGCAGGGTGTGCACGATCGCGGAGTCGTCCAGGTTGAAGTGCAGCTTCTCCGCGATCGGCCGGAGCAGCGGGAGGTCCTCGTTGAACGCCCGCTGTACCGCGTCGTGGTGCGCCCGGAACCGCCAGACCCCGTACGCCCCGGCGATCACCAGCAGGGCCCGGCCCCCGCGCTCGACCGCCAGCAGCCGGAGGATCACCGCGTCCCGCAGCGCCCGCCCGCGCAGGACCTCCGGGGCCTCGTCGGCCGGTCCCTCGCGCCGCGGCGCGCCGACCACGTAGTCGCCGCAGCGTAGGCAGCGCCACGCTTCGCCGGCCGGGGTCGCGACGTGCAGCCGGTCCCGCAGGTGCTCCTCGGTGGGCGCGTACGTCTCGTGCCCCTTGCGGCTGCAATGGCGGAGGTTCCAGTCCATGCGCTGACGGTACCGTCGGGGATCAACGGGGGCGTAGCGTGGAGCAGGGGTACGAGATGACCGCCGAACCGATCGAGATCAACGACGCGCTGAGCCTGGCCGACCCGTACACCGTACCGACGCGGCACTGGCACGAGCTGCCGGACGGGCGGGTCCAGTGCGACGTCTGCCCGCGCGCCTGCAAGCTGCGCGAGGGGCAGCGAGGGCTGTGCTTCGTCCGGGGGCGGGTGGACGACCAGATCGTGCTGGCCTCGTACGGGCGCTCCTCCGGGTTCTGTGTGGACCCGGTGGAGAAGAAGCCGCTCAACCACTTCCTCCCCGGTACCCCCGTGCTGTCCTTCGGCACGGCGGGCTGCAACTTGGCCTGCCGCTTCTGCCAGAACTGGGATATCTCCAAGTCCCGGGAGATCGACACCCTGTCGTCCTCCGCCTCGCCGGAGACGCTCGCCGCGGCGGCCGTCCGGACCGGTTGTCGCAGCGTCGCGTTCACCTACAACGATCCGGTGATCTTCATGGAGTACGCGATGGACGTCGCGGACGCCTGCCGGGAGGTCGGGATCAAGGCGATCGCGGTCAGCGCCGGATATATGAACGCCGCGCCCCGGGCCGAGTTCTATATGCACATGGACGCGGCCAACATCGACCTGAAGGGGTTCACCGACCAGTTCTACGAGAAGGTCACGTTCGCCAAGCTGCCGGCGGTGCTGGACACCCTGGAGTATCTGCGCGACACGGACGTCTGGTTCGAGATCACCACGCTGCTGATCCCCGGGCACAACGACGCGGCGGACGAGGTCGCCGCCGAGTGCGACTGGCTGCTCGAACACCTCGGTCCGGATATCCCGCTGCACTTCACCGCGTTCCACCCGGACTTCAAGATGATGGACGTGCCGAGGACGCCGCCGGAGACGCTGCGGGCCGCCCGGCGGATCGCGCTGGAGCGCGGGCTGCGGTACGTCTACACCGGCAACGTGCACGACCCGGCCGGCGGGACGACCCGGTGCCCGGGGTGCGGCGCGGGCGTGGTGGAGCGGGACTGGTACGTGCTGCGGCGGTACGAGCTGACCGACACCGGTGCGTGTGTCCACTGTGGACAGCAGTTGCCCGGGGTGTACGACGGGCCCGTGGGCGACTGGGGACCGCGCCGGATGCCGGTGCGGCTCGGGACCGGGCCGCGTGACGGCCGGTACCGGGCCTGATGGCCGACCGGACGCCGGCCGTGGCCGGGCGCTTCTACCCGGGCGACCCGGCCGCGCTCACCGCGCTCGTGGACCGGCTGATGTCCTCCGTACCCGAGGACCCAGCTGACCCGGCCGGCCGAACGGCGGCCGCCTATGTCGTGCCGCACGCCGGGTACCGGTACTCCGGGCCGACCGCGGCGCATGTGTACGCCCGGCTCCGTACCCGGCCGAGGCCACCGGTCGTCGTGCTGCTCGGGCCGGCGCACCACGTACCCGTACGGGGGTGTGCCGTGCCGGCCGCCGAGCACTGGCTGACCCCGCTCGGCGCGGTACCCGTCGCGGCGGAGGCGATCGCCGCGCTCGGCGGGCACGCAACGGTGGACGACGCGCCCTTCGTACCGGAGCACTCGCTGGAGGTGCAGCTGCCGTTCCTGCAGCGGTGCTGGGACGAGCCGGTGCCCGTACTGCCGATGGCGGTTGGGTTGTCCACTGTGGACGGTATGGTCGCCGTGCTGGGCGCGGTCGTCGAGGCGGCCGGGCCCGCGGCCGTGCTCCTGTGTAGCACCGACCTCTCGCACTACCTGCCGCAGCCCGACGCGCTGGAGCAGGACACGCGGACCATCGGGTCGGTGCTGGCGCTGGCCGCGGAGCGGATCGGCGCGCGCGACGCGTGCGGCGTCTTCGCGCTGCGCGGCCTGGTCGGCTGGGCCCGGCTGCGCGGCCTGACCGCCCGCCTGCTGCACCGGTCGACCTCGGCCGACACCGGCGCGGACCCGGGCCGGGTGGTCGGCTATGCCGCGTTCAGCCTCGCCTGACCGTGCCCGCGCCGGACCGACAAGAGCGGCTGCGGCTGCGCTCAGCGGTGCCACGTTGGCTGTGCTCGCCTCGCCAAAGAGCGGCTGCGGCTGCGCTCAGCGGTAGTCGTCGTCCAGGTCGACCACCCGGGCCTGTTCCACGGCGTCCCAGTCGCTGACCTCGAGGCGCAGGGTCGGCTCGAGCTCCTCCAGCGCGGGGTCGGCGAACGTCGCCTGCTCGGCGGCGTCGGCAGTGGGCGCCTCGATGTCGCGTTCGTCCGGGTCGAGACTGGTGGTCCGGTCGATATGTTCTGGATCGGTCATCGTCGCCCTCCCTCCGCCGTCCACGGTACCGGCGTACCCGGAGTTCGACCGGTCATCCGGCGTGGGCGATACTTCCGCTTGGAGGACAGCGCGGTCCGATCGCCGCCGTCATGTACGAAGGAGCGCTCCGATGCCTATCGCTTCCCCCGAGGTGTACGCCGAGATGATCGACCGCGCCAAGGCCGGCGCGTTCGCCTACCCGGCGATCAACGTCACCTCGTCGCAGACCCTCAACGCCGCGATCCGGGGCTTCGCCGACGCGCAGAGCGACGGGATCATCCAGGTCTCCACCGGCGGCGCCGAGTACCTGTCCGGCCCGACCGTGAAGAACATGGTCACCGGTGCCGTCGCGCTGGCCGCGTACGCGCACGAGGTCGCCAAGAACTACAGCGTCAACATCGCGCTGCACACCGACCACTGCCCGAAGGAGAAGCTGGACGGTTTCGTCCGGCCGCTGCTCGCGATCTCCAAGGAGCGGGTGGCGAACGGTGGCACGCCGCTGTTCCAGTCGCACATGTGGGACGGTTCCGCGGTGCCGCTGGACGAGAACCTGCGCATCGCCGAGCAGCTGCTCGCGGACGCCGCCGCGGCGCACGTGATCCTGGAGATCGAGGTCGGCGTCGTCGGTGGCGAGGAGGACGGCGTCGCCAACGAGATCAACGAGAAGCTGTACTCGACCGTCGAGGACGGGCTGGCCACGGTCGAGGCGCTCGGGCTGGGCGAGAAGGGCCGGTACATCACCGCGCTGACCTTCGGCAACGTGCACGGCGTCTACAAGCCGGGCAACGTCAAGCTGCGCCCGGAGATCCTCAAGCAGATCCAGGACGCGGTCGGCGCCAAGTACGGCAAGGAGAAGCCGCTCGACCTGGTGTTCCACGGCGGCTCCGGCTCGCTGCTGTCGGAGATCCGGGAGGCGCTCGACTACGGCGTGGTGAAGATGAACATCGACACCGACACCCAGTACGCGTTCACCCGGCCGGTCGCGGGCCACATGTTCAGCAACTACGACGGCGTGCTCAAGGTGGACGGCGAGGTCGGCAACAAGAAGGCGTACGACCCGCGTACCTGGGGCAAGGTGGCCGAGGCCGGGCTGGCCGCGCGTGTGGTCCAGGGCTGCGAGGACCTCCGCTCCGCCGGTACCACGCTCGGCAAGTAGCGCGTCGCGCCGGTCAACCGGTCAGGATCCGCAGCGCCTCGTCCACGTCGTCGGTGATGTGGACGAGGCGCGACTGGTCTCCGGAGGGCGTCGCCGGAGCAGGCTGCCCAGCAGGTCAGGTACCCCGTTGGCCCAGAAGGTGCCGTCGAGGAACACGTACGGGCCGCTGCCCCCGTCGGTGGCGTAGAACGTCTTGGTCGCGGCCTGGAAGACCTCCTGCACCGTGCCGGCCCGGCCGGCGGCGAACACGATCCCGCCCCGGGCCAGCCGCAGGATGGTGTCCTCGCGGATCGCGTTGGAGAAGTACTTCGCGATCCGGCCGGCGAACAGGTTGGCCGGCTCGTGCCCGTACAGCCAGGTGGGGATGGACAGCCCGCCCTGCCGCGCCCAGTGCGGCTCCGCGGGGGTGAAGCGCGCCCGCACGTCGAGCGCCGCCGCGGTGTACGGCGTCGTGGTCGCGGAAGTCGGGCGCCGCCGCGAGCGCGTCGACCGCCGTGGTCAGCTCTTCGACCGAGTGCGAGGAGAGGTACGCGCCGAGGTTGGCCGCCTCCATCACGCCCGGGCCGCCGCCGGTGACCACGAGCCGGCCGGCCCGGGCCAGCTGCCAGCCCAGGGTCGCGGCCAGCCGGTACGCCACCGAGCCCCGCAGCTCCGCGTGCCCACCCATGATCCCGACGATCGAGGCCGGACCGTGCTCGGCCAGCCAGCCCGTCGTCGCGTCGACCAGCGCGTCGTCGATCCCGCTGTCGTGCAGCCGCTGCGCCAGCGCCTCCCGGATCTCCGGCAGCGCCCCGCCGTGCGCCTTGAAGTGCTCGTAGACCACGGTGTCGTACATGCCGGCGAAGCCGCCGGTCGGCGAAGCCGTCGGCGAGGTCGTCGGGCGTGTACAGCCGGTGCGGCGAGGTCGGGTACGGGACGTCCAGGAACGGCGGTACGACGTGGGCGCCGCGCAGCACCAGCTCGGCCTCGACCGTCCGGGAGCCGAACCGGCAGCCGACGAACAGCGCGCCGGCCACCTCGACGCCGGACAGGTCCGGCGGGTCCTCGTCGAGCCGCAGCCCCTGTACGGTCAGCCCGGCCAGGCTGCCGGTACGCAGGCGCAGGTCCAGCTCGGCGCGGGACTCGATCTCGTCGGGCGAGTCGTCGGTGGGCTCGATGACCTCAAGCGGCGGCGGGGTCGGCACAGTCACATCCTGCCTCGGCGGCGCAAGATCGGGGAGGCCGCAAGATCGGCGGGAGGCAGGGCGAGAGCCCGGCGGCGGCAGCCACCGGGCTCTCCTTACCGGGTCCTGGGGAGGCTCCGGACTTTTATTTCTACTCTGGTGGCCGAAGTCGTAACACCACCGGTCGCGTGAGCAACGACTCAGCTTTTCAGCTGACGGATCACTCGGACGGCAAGGTTGAATGAGCGACATGCACAACCTGCTGCCCGAACCGCCAGCCACGCTCCTGCCGCCGAACGAGTCCGCCGCGGCCGCCATCGCGGAAGCGAAGCCCGGGCGGGAGGCCGAGGTGGCCGCCCGGTTCCCCAGCTCCAGCGCGGCCTGGGCGGTCCTGGCCCGGCAAGCGCTGGACGCCGGCGACCCGGTCACCGCGTACGCGTACGCCCGTACCGGCTACCACCGGGGACTGGACCAGCTGCGCCGCGCCGGCTGGCGGGGCTCCGGGCCGGTGCCGTGGGCGCACGAGCCGAACCAGGGCTTCCTGCGCTGCCTGCACCTGCTCACCCTGGCCGCCGACGAGATCGGCGAGGCCGACGAGGCGGCCCGGTGCGCGCAGTTCCTCCGCGACTGCGACCCGTCGGCGGCCGACGCGCTGACTGGCTGAGCCACCCCGTCGTGCGGCCGGCCGGGCAACCTGCGCTGCCGGGCAACCTGCGCTACAGGCCCTCGGCGACCGCGGACGCGATCCGCAGCCACGCCTCCCGGGTCGCCGAGGAGAGCAGCCCGTACCGGATCGGCTCACCCGAGTCGATCAGCCGCTCGTACGGCGCGAGCAGCACCGCACGGGTACGGGCCGCGAAGTGCCGCTGGATCGCCGGTAGGTCGATGTCCTTGCGGCTGGGCGGCATCGACACCACGGTCACGGCCTGCCGTACCAGCCGCTGCCGGCCGGTCTGCTCCAGGTGGTCGAGCATCCGGGCGGCCGTCTCGGCCGAGTCGTTCCGGGCGGACATGGTGACCACGAGCTGGTCGGTGGCGTCGATCGCGGCCTGCCAGTTCGCCGCCCGTACGTTGTTGCCGGTGTCCACCATGATCAACTTGTAGAACCGGCTGACCACCTCGCGGATATCCGCGAAGGCGGCCGAGGTGAGCATCTCGCCTGCGGTGGCGGACTCGTCGCTGGCCAGCACGTCGAACATCCCCTCACCCTGAGCACGGACATACTGCGAGAGGTCGCCGACCCGGCCCCGAGCGCCCCGGAAGTGGTCGAGGTCCCGCAGCAGGTCCCGCACCGTACGCGAGTGGAAGTCCTGCTGCGCCCGCATCCCGAGGGTGCCCTGCGTCTCGTTGTTGTCCCAGGCCAGCACGTACCCGCCGCGCTTCTGCCCGAAGGTCATGGCGAGCAGCAGGATGGCGACCGTCTTGCCGGCGCCGCCCTTGGGGTTGACCACGGTGACCTGCCGCAGCCCGCCGAAGTTGCGGCGGACCATCTCGATGTCCTGCGCCATCTCCCGCTCGTGCTGCCCGGGCGGCAGCTTGACCAGACCGAACGTGGCTTTCCGCGTGGCGCCGCGCATGCCGGTCAGAGCGACCGGGTCGGCGGGGCGCGCCGCCCGCCGCCGGGCGAACTCCTCGGCCGTCGGGATCAGCGGGTCCGGGTACCACGCCGGCTCCGAAGGTGGTGCGGACGGCGTGGGAACCGGCGGGGCCGCTGGTCCGGCCGCGGGCGCGGAGCGGGGCGGCGAACTCTGCGGTGGCGCCCCGTGCGGTGGCGCTCCGTGCGGCGGTGCTCCGTGCGGCGGTGCTCCGTGCGGCGGTGCCCCGTGCGGCGGTGCTCCGTGCGGTGGCGCTCCACGTGGCGCTGGCCCTAGCGGCGGCGCGACGGTGCTGTGCTGAGCCGGACCGTGCTGGGCCGGACCGTGCTGCTGGGGCGGCGCCGGGCGCTGGGGGCCAGGTGGGAACGGTACGGGGCCGGTCGGGCCGGCGGCTGGACCGAACGGCGCGCCGCGGGGCGGCCCGGCCGGGTACGGTCCGGCACCGTGCGCCACCCCGTTCGGCGGTGGTACAGGCGGGGCGACCGACGGCTGGCGCGGCGGCAACGGCGCGTTCGCGGCCGGCTGAGGTGCCGGTCCGGGTCCGGGCCCGGCTGAGGTCCCGCTCCCGGTCCCGGCTGAGGTCCCGGTCCGGGTCCCGGACCCGGCTGAGGTTCCGCTCCCGGTCCCGGCTGAGGTCCCGGTCCCGGCTGAGGTCCCGCTCCCGATCCCGGCTGAGGTCCCGGCTCCGGCCGGTGCGGCGGATGCGACCAGGGTGACGCCGGCATCGCGATCGTCGGCTGGGTGAGCGGCGTGGGACCTGCCTGCCCGGCAGGCGCCACCGGCTCGGCGGAGGCGTCCGGTGGACCGGGCTGACCCGGCTCGTCAGGCTCCTCCGGATCCGATAACACGACCGGCTGGGTCTCGGTGAGGTCCGGCGCGGTCGGCTGGCTCGGCGGTGCGGGGGGCGGTGGGGGCGGCCACGAGGACGGGTGGCTCGACTGCATGGGCCGGCTCGGCCACGCGCTGCGGTCCGGTACCCCCTCCCGGGGACTCGCGACGATCTCGTCTGGCGGCCAGATCGGGTCCCGTTCGGCCTGCTCCACGTGCTCCCACCTCCCTCGGCGATGTTACGGGCGGAACACGGCCCACGCGCCGCGCTCGATCCACCAGCTCCGTTTACGACTGAGCGTGCCAGCCACCCCGTCGTCGAGGAAGGGCAGCTCGCCGTGCGGGGTGACCGCGACCGCGCGGCCACGGGCGCGGCGTACCTCGACCCGGGGTGTCGGGCGGCCCCAGCGCGAGCGCGCCCGTACGGGTACCGCGACGGCCACGTGGACCGTGCCGTCGGCCGGGTCGGCGTCGGGTACGAGTGGCAGCCCCTCGACGGTCGCGTACCCCGGGCCGTTGCCGACCACGCAGGCGGCGACCGGCTCGTCCGGGGTGGCGAGCACCACGTCGTCCACCTCGACCCGGGCGGTGAACGTCGCCGAGCCGCCGAGCAGGGCGCCGTCCAGGGTCACCGAGCCGGCGTCGGTACGGAGCAGGTCGAGCCGGTACGCCGTACCGTGCCGGAGCGCCCCCGCCACCTCGGCCGGATCGGTTGGTAGGCCGAGGATCTGGGCACCGTACAGCGGAAGTACGCCGATCGGGGGGAGGTCAGGCACGGTGCGGTCGGACGGCAGGTCGGCCGGTCGGCGGCTGGGCGGCGGCGCGTACCGCCGGACCATCCGGCGCAGCACGGCGCGCACCTGCCCGGCGGCGGCCGCCGCGACGAGCAGCCGCGGCCCCTGCGCGCCCGCCCCATGCGCGCCGGGCCAGGCCAGCCCGTCGGGGCGGGCCGGGCCGTCCAGTGTGGCGATCACCTCGTCGAGCTCCTCGTCGGAGCCGGCGGTGACCGTCGACACCTCGGCACCTTCCGCGATCAGCGCGTCACGGCACGCGAGCACCGGGGCGCGCGGACACCCCTCCTCGAGTGAGAGCAGTACCACCCGCTGCAACGCCTCGGCCTCCCTGACTTCGCGGCTGCGCCGCCCTTGTAGCCTGTCACCCCGGGGTTTCGTGGACCGAGGCAGCGGACCGAGGCACCCGAGACTCCGTGGAGGCGATGCGACATGCCAGCGATCGTGCTGATCGGCGCCCAGTGGGGCGACGAGGGCAAGGGCAAGGTTACCGACCTGCTCGGTGGGCGGGTCGGGTACGTCGTCCGGTACCAGGGCGGCAACAACGCCGGGCACACCGTGGTCACCCCGGACGGCCAGAAGTACGCCCTGCACCTGCTGCCCTCCGGCGTACTGACGCCGGGCTGCACCCCGGTGATCGGCAACGGCGTGGTCATCGACCCCAAGGTGCTGATCGGCGAGATCGACGGGCTCGCCGAACGGGATGTCTCCTGCGACCGGCTGCTGATATCCGCCGACGCGCACCTGATCATGCCCCACCACCGGGCACTGGACCGGGTCGTCGAGCGGTACCTCGGCTCCGCCCGGATCGGCACCACCGGCCGGGGCATCGGCCCGGCGTACGGCGACAAGGTGGCCCGCGTCGGTATCCGCGTCCAGGACCTGCTCGACCCCGGCATCCTGCGGCAGAAGCTGGAGCTGGTGCTGCGGGAGAAGAACCAGGTGCTGGTCAAGGTCTACAACCGCAAGGCGATCGACGCCGGCGCGGTGGTGGACGAGTACCTGGAGTACGCCGAGCGGCTGCGCCCGTACATCGCGGACACCCGGCTGGTGCTCGCCCAGGCGCTGGAGCGCGGCGAGATCGTTCTGCTGGAAGGCGCCCAGGCCACCCTGCTCGACGTGGACCACGGCACGTACCCGTTCGTCACCTCGTCCAACCCGACCGCCGGTGGGGCGTGCGTCGGCTCTGGTGTCCCGCCGACCCGGATCTCCCGGGTGATCGGGGTGATCAAGGCGTACACCACGCGGGTGGGCTCCGGTCCGTTCCCGACCGAGCTGTTCGACGACAACGCGGCGCACCTGCGCAAGGTGGGCGCGGAGTACGGCACGACCACCGGCCGGCCCCGGCGCTGCGGCTGGTTCGACGCGGTGGTCGCCCGGTACGCCGTACGGGTGAACGGCATCACCGACCTGGTCGTCACCAAGCTCGACGTGCTCTCCGGGCTGCCCAAGGTGCCGATCTGCGTCGGGTACGAGGTGGACGGCGAGCGGATCGACGAGATGCCCATGACGCAGACCGGGTTCCACCACGCCAAGCCGATCTACGAGGAGCTGGACGGCTGGTGGGAGGACATCGTCCAAGGCGCGCGACTTCGCCGACCTGCCGGAGAACGCCCAACGGTACGTGGCCCGCATCGAGGAGCTGTGCGGTGCCCCGGTCAGTGTGATCGGGGTCGGCCCGGGGCGCGAGGAGAACGTCATCCGACGTGCCCTAATTTGATCTTCCATTGAGATAGGTTCTCTCCGTGCGGGTACTCCTTCTTGGCTCCGGTGGGCGCGAGCACGCCCTGGCCACGGCCCTCGCCGCCGACCCGGCCGTCACCGCGTTGCACTGCGGGCCCGGCAACCCGGGGATCGCCGGGGTCGCGCAGCTGCACGAGGCCGACCTGACCGACCTGGACGGGCTCGCCTCGCTCGCGGTGGAGGTCGACGCCGACCTGGTCGTGATCGGTCCGGAGGCGCCGCTGGTGGCTGGTGCGGCGGACGTGATCCGCGCCAAGGGCATCGCGGTCTTCGGGCCGTCCCGGGAGGCGGCGCAGGTCGAAGGGTCGAAGGACTTCGCGAAGTCGGTGATGGCGGCGGCCGGGGTGCCGACCGCGCGCTCGCGTACCTGCACCCAGCCGGCCCAGGTCGCCGCCGCGCTGGACGAGTTCGGGGCGCCGTACGTGGTCAAGGACGACGGGCTGGCCGCGGGCAAGGGCGTGGTGGTCACCACCGAGCGCGCGGTCGCGCTGGCGCACGCCGCGCGCTGCCGGCGGGTCGTGGTGGAGGAGTACCTCGCCGGGCCCGAGGTGTCGCTGTTCGTGGTCACCGACGGCAGCTCGGCCGTACCGCTGCTGCCGGCTCAGGACTTCAAGCGGATCGGCGACGGGGACACCGGACCGAACACGGGGGGCATGGGCGCGTACGCACCGCTGCCGTGGGCTCCGCCGACGCTGGTCGACGACGTGCTCGCCACGGTCGTCCGGCCCACGCTGGCGGAGCTGCGCCGGCGGCGTACCCCCTTCGCCGGGCTGCTCTACGTCGGCCTCGCGTTGACCCCCGACGGCCCGAAGGTGATCGAGTTCAACTGCCGGTTCGGCGACCCCGAGACCCAGGTGGTCCTGCCGCTGCTGGAGACGCCGCTGGCCGGGCTGCTGCTCGCGGCCGCGACCGGGCAGCTGGCCCACCACCCGCCGCCGCGGTGGCGGCGGGGCTCGGCGGTCACGGTCGTGGTGGCGTCGGCCGGATATCCGGGTACGGCCCGCGGCGGCGACCCGATCACCGGCGCCGACCAGCCCGGGATCGTGCACTCCGGTACCCGCCTCGTCGACGGTCAGCTCGTCGCGGCGGGCGGCCGGGTGCTCTGCTGCACCGCCACCGGCCCCTCCCTGCCCGACGCCCGCGAGGCCGCGTACCGGCTGGTCGGCGGGGTACGGCTGGCCGGTTCCCAGCACCGTACGGACATCGCCTCCGCCGCCATCGAGGGCCGGATCAGACTTCCCCGGTAGTCGGGCAACCCCACCGAGACTCCGGGCGAGCCGGCCTTTACGTGACCATGGCCACCGGGGTTCACGTGGGTATCGTCACCATCGATCGGTACGGCGCGCCGGCTAGCCTGTCGCAAAACGCAGTCGGGTCGTGTCGTGGCCCAGGCCGATGAAGGAGCAGAAGCTCGTGACGCAGTTTCCGTACACGGCAGGGCTGCACCGGCTGACCCCACACACGTACGCCTACCTGCAGCCGCCCGGCACCTGGGGATTCTCCAACGCCGGAGTGGTCGCCTCGGGAGGCGAGGCGGTGCTCGTCGACACCCAGTTCACGCTGCCGATGACCGGTACGTTGCTGGCGGAGGTACGCGAGGCGCTGCCCGAGACGACGGTCACCACCATCGTGACGACCCACGCGAACGGCGACCACTGCTGGGGAAACCAGTTGCTGCCCGACGCGGTCATCGTCGGGTCGGCTGCCACGGCCGACGAGATGACCCACGAGATCACGCCGGAAGCCCTGGCGGGACTGATGGCCAGCCTGCCCGTCGGTGCCCCGGCGGGCGGGTACCTGCGCCAGTTCTTCAGCCACTTCGACTTCGGCGGTATCGTCGTGACGCCGCCAACCAAGACCTTCAGTGGCAGCACCCGGGTGACCGCCGGTGCCGTGCCGGTCGAGCTGGTCGAGGTCGGTCCGGCGCACACGTCCGGCGACGTGATCGCGTACGTGCCGCAGGATGGTGTGCTGTTCGCGGGCGACATCCTGTTCATCGGTGACCACCCGGTCATGTGGACGGGGCCGCTGCGCAACTGGGTGTCCGCGTGCGACCGGATCGTGGAGACCGGCGCCCAGATCATCGTCCCCGGACACGGGCCGATCGTCGACCCGGGTGGCGTGTCGGTGTTCCGGGCCTACCTGGAGTACGTCGACGAGCAGGCGCGGCTGCGCCATGCGCGGGGAATGCCGTACTGGCAGGCGGCGCTGGACATTCCGCTGCCGGCGCCGTACGCGACATGGGGCCACCGGGAAAGGTTGGTGATGACGCTGGCCGCGACCTACCGTGACCTCGGCTTCGACGGCCCGACCGACGTGCTCACCGTCCTGGGCCACGTCGGCGCGGCGCACCAGGCTCTCCGCGGGTGAGTACCGCTTCGCGCCCGGGCTGGACCGCACGACGGGTCGCCGTTGTCAGGCCGGGATCGGCGGCCTGACCGCCGCGATCGCCCTGCGCGCCAGCGGCTTCGACGTGGACCTGTACGAGCAGGCCGACGAGCTCCGGCGAGATCGGTGCCGGGCGGACGAGGTCCTCCGGACCGCCCCGGCTTGACGGCCCACCTCACCGGTGATCGGCGATGCCGCCATCGAGGGCCGGAAACAGCCACGATTGCCGGGCAACCTCCCGCGGGGGCGGCTCCGTTTCCCAGGCGAGAGGCGAGGGGGTGGCCGGATTGGCCGACGTCGCGGGGTACCGGGAGTACGTAGCCGGCCGGATGGACCAGCTGCGCCGCACCGCGTACCTGCTGTGCGGTGACTGGCACACCGCGGACGACCTGGTGTCCACGGCCCTGGTGAAGTTGCTCCGGCACTGGCGACGGGTCTCGGCGATGGAGAACGTCGACGGGTACCTGCGCCGGGTGCTGCTGCGCGCGTGGCTCGACGAGCGGCGCCGGCCGTGGCGCCGGGAACACGCGCGGGCGGTGGTACCCGACTCGGCCGCGCGGCCGGGGTACGACGTGGCCGACCGGATGGCCGTACTCGACCTCCTCAACGAACTGCCGGCCCGCCGCCGGGCGGTACTGGTGCTGCGGTTCTTCTGCGACCTGTCGGTCGAGGAGACGGCCGAGGCGCTCGGCTGCGCGACCGGCACCGTGAAGAGCCAGACCGCCCGGGCGCTGGAGGCCCTGCGTACCCGGATGGCGGTCGCGTACCCGGAGGAGGCCCCGTGGACGAACTGAGAGACGCCATGCACGCCGCGGCGAGTATGCCGCCCGCGACAAGCATCGATCTCGATCAACTCATTGCCGGTGAGCGGCGCCGGGCCCGGTGGCGGTACCGGGCCGGCGCGGCGGGCGGCGCGGCCGTACTCGTGGCCGGCGGGCTGCTGGTACCGACCCTGGTGTCGTCACACAGCGGAGGGCTCGGCGCGGCCGGGCCCGGCCATGGTGGCCCGTCCGGTTGCCGGTACTCGCCGGGAGCCGGTACCCCGTGGCCCACGCTGGTGCCCAACCCGCTGGTACCGGAGGCTTCCCGGCAACCGAGCGCCCCGGGCGACGACACGTTCCCGCCGGTGGACTGCACCGGGTCGACCGGCCGGTGCCCGGCGTTGCCGCGCACCTCCAGCCCCCAGCCCTCCCAGCCCGGGGGCCGTCCGGGCCGGGTGCAGGAGGACTGCGCCCAGGCGGTGGTCCGGCTCTCGTCCGCGCTTGCCGTGGCGATGGGAGACGCGCTGCCGGGGTGGGGCGTGACGGCGAGCGTGGACCCGGGCAACCCGAGCGTGCAGTGGGTGTTCCTGCGCCAGGCCGAAGACGCGAGCCCGGACGTGTACGTGGCGAGCCTGGACCTCGCCAAGGGCAGCCAGTTCAGCAGGCTCCAGGTCATGGTGGCCGTCGGTGACGGAACGGGCGCGAGTGGCGGCTGCGCCAAGCAGCACCTCGAGCCCGGTGCCGCCTGCGAGGTGCTGCCGGGCGGCGACGTCCTGGTCACGCGGCCCGCGCTCGACGTCGGTGGAGGCTCCGCGATGGACGGCGGGTACCGGGTCACGGACATCCATACCGACGGCACCATGGTGGAGGTCCTGGGCAGCAAGCCGCTCACCGCCGACCAGCTCAAGACGATCGCCCGCTCGACGGGCCTGACGCTGTACCCCTGAGTCCGAGCGTTTCCCTGAGTCCGGGCATCCCGCGACCGGTCCCCACCCGGCCCGGTCGCGGGACATCCACCGGCGCGGGCTCAGCGCAGCTTCGCGCCCGAGATCGCCCGGGCCACCACGAGCCGCTGGATCTCCGAGGTGCCCTCGAAGATCGTGTAGATCTTCGCGTCCCGGTACCAGCGCTCGACCGGGTGCTCGCGCAGATATCCAGCGCCGCCCAGGATCTGTACCGCCTTCTCGGTCACGGCGACCGCCACCTCGCTGGCCTTGAGCTTGCTCATCGAGCCCTCGCCCGCCTCGAACGGACGGTTGTTGCGCCCCATCCAGGCCGCCCGCCAGACCAGCAGCCGGGCCGCGTCGATCTCGGTACGCATGTCCGCGAGCGCGAACGCCACCGCCTGGTTCTCCACGATCGGCCGGCCGAACTGCACCCGCTGCTTCGCGTACGCCAGCGCGTACTCGTACGCCGCCCGGGCGATCCCGAGCGCCTGGGCGCCTACGGCTGGCCGGGACATCTCAAATGTGCTCATCGACGGCTGAGCCGAGCCGGTTTTTGGCGCAGGCGAAGACGTCAAACGTGTTTCCGACGGCTGGCCCTGGCCGGAGACGGCGGACCGGGCCCGGGCCAGCCGCTCGTCCAGCGCGTCCTTGCCACCGAGCAGGCACCGGCCCGGTACCCGTACGTCGTCGAGGAACACGTCGGCGGTGTGCGAGGCGCGCAGCCCGAGCTTGCGCAGCTTCCTCGTACCGACCAGCCCGGGCGTACCCGGCGGGACGACGAACGCCGCCTGCCCGCGCGAGCCCAGCTCCGGCTCGACCGAGGCGGTGACCACGTGTACGCCGGCAATCCCGCCGTTGGTCGCGTACGCCTTCTGGCCGGAGAGCACCCACTCGTCGGCGGCCGCGTCGTACCGGGCCCGGGTGCGCATCGCCGCCACGTCCGACCCGGCCTCCGGCTCGGTACTGCAGAACGCGGCGACCGCGGGCTCGGCGGTGTCGCCGAAGCACCGCGGTACCCACTCCAGCAACTGCTCGGGCGTCCCCGATCCGTAGATCGCGGCCACCGCCAGGCCGGTACCCATGATCGACATGGCGATCCCGGCATCGCCCCAGAAGAGCTCCTCGTTCACGAGGCACAGGGAGAGCCCGGTTGGGTCGGCCCAGCAGGTGGCGAGGAACTCGAAACCGTACAGGCCGATCTTGGCGGCCTCCTGGATCAGCGGCCAGGGCGTCTGCTCGCGCTCGTCCCACTCGGCCGCCTCCGGGCGTACGGCTTCCGCGGCGAAGCCGTGTACCCAGTCGCGCAGCTCCCGCTGCTCCTCCGTCAGGTCGAGCGCGAACTCGGGCACGGTCAGGCCTTCGGGATGTTGAAGAGGTTCGCGATGTTGGCGGCGAGGCCCAGGTCGCCCTTTGCCTTCAGCTTGCCGGACATGAAGAGCATCATCGGGTTGCCGGCGCCGGAGATCACCTTGAGGAAGTCCACCCCACCGATCGTCAGGGCCAGCTTCGGGTCGTGCTCGGGCTTCGGCGACAGGGTGCAGGCGCCGTCGGCGATAACCAGCTCGTACGTGTCGGCCCCGCCGTCGGCCCGGTCGCCCACGATCCAGTGGATCACCGCGTTGGTGTTGCCGGCCCGGTCCGGCCGGAACAGCGTCGGCATCCGCTGGAAGATCGCGTCCAGGATCGCGGTCCGGTGCTCGCCCTGCAGGGCCGCCTTGAGCTGGTCGGCCGGGGCGCTCTTGACGATCTGCGCGAACTGCTGCGGCTCGACGGCTGCGAAGTTCGACAGGTCGATGTCGGGCATGATCTTCCTCCGTGGGGTGTGAAGCTACTCGTGCGTAACCTTACGCGCGGGTAGGTATGCTGGCAAGGTGCACACCGTCCCGCCCAGGCGCCTTCCCCGGGCCGTCCGCGAGCAGCAGATGCTGGACGCGGCGGTGGCCGTGTTCTCCGAGTACGGGTTCCACGCCGCGTCCATGGACGAGATCTCCGCTCGGGCCGGCATCTCCAAGCCCATGGTGTACGCGTACCTCGGCACCAAGGACGAGCTGTTCATCGCCTGCCTGCACCGGGAGGGCACCCGGCTGATGGAGGCGATCGCCGGTGTGGTGGAGCCCGACCTGCCGCCCGACGAGCAGCTCTGGCGCGGGCTGCGGGCGTTCTTCACGTTCGTCGCCGGCCATCGGGACGGCTGGCGCGTGCTGTACCGGCAGGCGCGCGGCCAGGCGCCGTTCGCGGCCGAGCTGGCGGCCATGCGGGCACGGATGGTGGAGGTGGTCGCCACGCTGCTCACCCGCGTCATCGCGGCCGGCGGCCGGCAGGCCCGCCCGCACGACGTGACCCCGATGGCGTACGCCCTCGTGGGTGCGGGCGAGTCGCTGGCCGACTGGGTGGTGGACAACGCGTCCGAACCGGCCGAGCTGACCGCCACCCGGCTGATGAACTTCGTCTGGTTGGGCGCTGGTGAGCTGCTCAGGGGCGCGACGTGGCGGCCGCAGGACGATCCTGCGGGTGAGGTGCCACGCTAGCGTCGGAGCATGCGGCGCTGGCTGATGTTGAGCCTCGGGATGGCGGCCCAGGCGGCCACCGGCGTCTTCCTGCTCGGGCTGCCGTTGCTGCTGCCCCAGCTGCACGCCGAGACCGGGCTTTCGCTGGGCCGGCTCGGCGTCCTGGTCGGCGCGCCGAGTGCCGGGATGCTGCTCGGGCTCGTCGCGTGGGGCGCGGCGGCGGACCGGTACGGCGAGCGCGTGGTGATCGTGCTCGGCTTGAGCGGCGCGGCGGTGTTCCTGACCGGGGCGGCGTTCTGGCACAGTCCGGTGCCGCTCGGCGTCCTGCTGCTGCTCGCCGGCGTCTTCGGCTCGTCGGTGAGCGCGGCCAGCGGGCGGCTGGTGCTGGGCTGGTTCCCGCAGCGCGGGCGGGGCGTCGCGATGGGCTGGCGGCAGACGGCGTGGCCGCTCGGGGTCGCCGTGGCGGGCGTACTGCTGCCGGGCGTGGCGCTGCACGGTGGCCTGCGCGGCGCGTTCCTCACCGAGGCCGGGATCTGCCTGCTCACCGCGTCCGCGATCGTCTTCTGGGCGGCGGACCCGCCCCGGCCCGAGCGGGTGGCGGGCGAGCGGGTCGGGCACCCGTACCGGCAGCCGGTGCTGTGGCGGGTGCACGGGGCGAGCGGGCTGCTGGTCGTACCCCAGGTTGTGGTCTCTGCCTTTGCCCTGCTCTACCTCGTCGGGCAGCGCGACTTCGACGTGCCCGCAGCCGGCCGGGTGGTCGCGGTCGCCGGCTTGGCCGGCGCCGGCGCCCGGCTGCTCGCTGGCGCGTGGTCGGACCTGCTGGCCAGCCGGCTGCGCCCGATGCGCTGGTTGGCCCTTGCCAACGTCGGCGCGGTCGGCCTCCTCGCGTTGGCCGCCACGCTGCACCTGGGCGCCGGCACCCCGCTGGTCGTGGTCGCGGCGGTGGTCACCGTCAGCGGCAACGGGCTGGCCTTCACCTCGGTCGCGGAGCTGGCTGGTCCGGCCTGGGCCGGCCGGGCGCTCGGCGCCCAGAACACCGTGCAGAACCTGGTGGCGGCGATTACCCCGGCGCTGTGGGGCGGGCTGATCGCGGCGCACGGCTTCGGGCTGGGGTTCGCCCTGGCGGCGGTCTTCCCGCTGGCCGCGGCGTTCGTGACGCCGCGCGAGGCGGCTGTGCCGGCCCCACCGGCTCCGCCGGCAGCGGAGGTCACCGTCCCGGCGACGTGACCGCACCGGCCAGGTGCGGGGCGCCGGAGGCGGGGTCGTGCAGGGCAAGGTCCCAACCGCCGGGCCGGGCCGTCGCGGCGAACGCGACCGTCGCCGGCAGCGGCACCGGGCGGCGGAAGGCGACCTCGAAGGTGTACGCGTCGGGCAGCCGCCCCGCCAGCGCGGCGAGACAGCGGGCGGCGGTCCACATCCCGTGCGCGATCGGGCGCGGGAAGCCGAACGCGCGGGCACCCAGGCGCGAGGTGTGGATCGGGTTGTGGTCGCCGGACACCTCCGCGTACCGCCGGCCGACCTCGGCGCCCACCCGCCAGACGGCGGACGCGGGGGACGCCGGCTCCGGTTCGCGGGGCGTGCCCTTGCCGGCTTTGCGCAGGTACGTGGAAACCCCGCGCCACACCACGTCGTCTCCCACGGACGCGGTGGCCCGTACGTCGAACTGCCGTCCGCGCCCGTGCTCGCGCAGGTCGGCCGCGCGTACGGTCAGCTCCAGGTGCTCGTCGGCGCCGATGGGACGAAGCTGCTCGATGTGGTTGGCGACGTGTACCAGCCCGGCCACCGGGAACGGGAAGTCCCCGGCCGACATCAGCGCCAGGGCCAGCGGGAACGCCAGCACGTGCGGGTAGGTCGCCGGGAGGGTGTCGGACAGCCGGTACCCGCACACCTTGTCGTACGCGGCCAGCCGGGCCCGGTCGGTGGCCAGGTCCCGGAGCACGAGCGTGGTATCCGGGAGCTCGGTACCCGAGCGCCGGGTCAGCAGGCCCAGCGCGGCCCGCCGGTACGTGGCTCCCGCGCTCGGCGGCGCCGACAGCTCAATCACATCCGGGCTCATGCGCCCAGGAGGGACTGGCCGCAGACGCGCAGCACGTTCCCGGTCACCCCGGCCGAGCTGGGGTTGGCGAAGTACGCCACCGTCTCGGCCACGTCGACCGGCAGCCCGCCCTGGGCCATGCTGTTCATCCGGCGGCCCCCCTCGCGTAGGAACAGCGGCATCCGGGCGGTCATCGCGGTCTCGATGAAGCCCGGCGCCACCCCGTTGATCGCGATGCCCCGCGACGCCAGCTCGCCGGCCATCGACTCGACCAGCCCGATCACGCCGGCCTTCGAGGCCGCGTAGTTGGTCTGGCCCCGGTTGCCGGCGATCCCGGACACCGACGCCACGGCGATGAACCGGCCGCCGTTCTGGACCAGGCCGCCGGACAGCAACGCCTCGTTGATCCGTTCCTGGCTGATCAGGTTGACGTCGAGGACCTGGTCCCACTGCACCGGCTGCATCCGGGCGATCGTCTTGTCGCGGGTGATGCCGGCGTTGTGCACCACGATGTCGACGGTCTCGTGCCGCGCCTCCAGGTGCTCGGCGAGCCGGGCGGGCGCGTCGGGTGCGGTGATGTCGAGCTGGTAGGCCGTACCCGCGAGGCTGTTGGCGACCTGGGCCAGCGCCTCGCCGGCGGCCGGGACGTCCAGGCAGACCACGTGCGCGCCGTCCCGGGTCAGCGTGGTCGCGATGGCCGCGCCGATCCCGCGCGCCGCGCCGGTGACCACGGCGACCCTGCCGTCCAGCGGCCTGTCCCAGTCCGGCGGCGGGCTGGACGGCGCCGGGCCGACCCGGATCGCCTGCCCGGAGACGTATGCGGACTTCGCCGACAGCAGGAACCGCAGGGTGGACTCGAGGTCGGCGTCGCCGGACGCGTAGACGAGGTTGGCCGTACTGCCGCGGCCCAGCTCCTTGCCCAGCGAGCGGACGAAGCCGTCCAGGGCCCGTTGCGCGGTCGCCTCGCGGGTCGAGGTGCACTCGGCGGGGCGGGTACCGACGACGATCACCCGGCCGGACGTGTACAGCGAGCGCACGTACGGGTGGAAGAAGTCGTAGACCTGGCGCAGCCCCGCCGAGTCGGTGATGCCGGTGGCGTCGAAGACCAGCGCGGCGTTGGGCGGTGGCGCCTCGTCCCCGCCTCCGGAGCGGGTCGCCGGGTCACGCGGTTCGGCGCCGATCGAGGCCAGCACCTTGCCCAGCGTCGCGGCCAGCCGGCCGTCGCCACCGAGCAGCACGGGGCCGGGTACGAGCGGGTCGCCGGCCGCGTACCTGCGCAGCCGGGTCGGTCTGGGCAGACCGAGCCGGCGCACCAGCGCGCGACCCGGACCGGAGGTGGCGAAGCTGGCATATCTGTCGCTCATGCGGTTCGGATCCTCTCCCAGGCTCGCCGGTAAGCCTACTCACGAGTAGGTTGAGTGCAACCATTCTCTGTCGGGAGGCTCAGATGGCGTCGACCGTGCGCCGGGTGGCGATCCTCGGTGGCAACCGGATCCCGTTCGCCCGCTCGAACGGCCCGTACGCGGCCGCGTCCAACCAGGACCTGCTGACCGCCGCGCTCGACGGGTTGGTGGCCCGGTTCGGGCTGGCCGGGCAGCGGGTCGATGAGGTGGTCGCGGGGGCGGTCCTCAAACACAGCCGCGACTTTAACCTGACTCGCGAATGTGTGCTGGGCTCGCGACTGGACCCGCATAGTCCGGCATACGACATCCAACAGGCATGCGGTACCGGCCTGGAGGCGGTGATCCTGGTCGCCAACAAGATTGCGTTGGGCCAGATCGACGTGGCCGTCGCCGGCGGTACGGACACCACGAGCGACGCGCCGCTCGCCGTGAACGAACGGATGCGTGAGGCGCTGCTGGAGCTCAACCGGGCGCGCTCGCTGGGCGGCCGGCTGCGCGCCGCCACGAAGCTCCGGCCGGCGCAGCCGTTCCGGCCGGAGATCCCGCGCAACGCCGAGCCCCGTACCGGGCTGTCGATGGGGGAGCACGCGGCGCTGACCGCGCAGGAGTGGAAGATCGAACGGGAGGACCAGGACGAGCTGGCGCTGGCCTCGCACCAGCGGCTGGCCGAGGCGTACCGGCGCGGGTTCTTCGACGACCTGGTCACCCCCTACCTGGGCCTGTCCCGCGACCAGAACCTCCGCCCGGACACCACCCTCGAGAGGCTCGCCGCGCTGCGCCCGGTCTTCGGCGACACGATGACCGCCGGCAACTCCTCGCCGCTGTCCGACGGTGCCGCGCTGGTGCTTCTGGCCAGCAAGGAGTGGGCGGCGGCGCACCGGCTGCCGGTGCTCGCGTACCTCACCGACGCGCAGACCGCCGCGGTCGACTTCGTCCACGGCGGTGAAGGGCTGCTCACCGCTCCGCTGTACGCCGTGCCGAAGCTGTTGGCCCGCAACGGTTTGACGCTTCAGGAGCTGGACTTCTACGAGGTCCACGAGGCGTTCGCCGCGCAGGTGCTCGCGACCCTCAAGGCGTGGGAGGACCCGGACTTCTGCCGGGAGCGGCTCGGCCTGCCCGGCGCGCTCGGCCCGATCGACCGGGACCGGCTCAACGTCGCCGGCTCGTCGCTCGCGGTCGGGCACCCGTTCGCGGCGACCGGCGGCCGGATCGTGGCCACCCTGGCCAAGCTGCTCTCCGAACGGGGTACCGGCCGTGGCCTGATCTCGATCTGCGCGGCCGGTGGCCAAGGGGTGACGGCGATCCTGGAGCGGTAAGAATGGGTACGTGATCCCGAACGTTCTCGCCGCCCGGTACGCCTCCGCCGAACTCGTCGCACTCTGGTCCCCCGAGGAGAAGGTACGGGCGGAGCGGCGGCTCTGGCTGGCCGTCCTGCGCGCCCAGCGGGACCTCGGGATCGACGTGCCCGACGGGGTCATCGAGGCGTACGAGCGCGTCCTTCACCGGGTCGACCTCGCCAGCATCGCCGGGCGCGAGAAGGTCACCCGGCACGACGTGAAGGCGCGGATCGACGAGTTCAGCGCGCTGGCCGGGTACGAGCACGTGCACAAGGGCATGACCTCCCGTGACCTCACCGAGAACGTGGAGCAGCTCCAGGTACGGGACTCGCTCGTGCTCGTACGGGACCGGATGGTGGCCGCGTTGGCCCGGCTGGCCGCCCGTGCCGTGGAGTACGACGAGGCGGTCCTGGTCGGCCGGTCGCACAACGTACCGGCACAGGCGACCACGCTCGGCAAGCGCTTCGCCTCGGCGGCCGAGGAGCTGCTGCTCGCGTACGAGCGGCTGGACGAGCTGATCGCCCGGTACCCCCTGCGCGGCATCAAGGGCCCGGTCGGTACGGCCGCCGACCAGCTAGATCTCTTTGACCATGACCCGAGTAAGGTTGCTGAGCTGGAACGACTGGCCGCACGGCACCTCGGGTTCGAGCGGGTACTCACCAGCGTCGGTCAGGTATATCCCCGCTCGCTCGACTTCGATGTCCTCGCCGCGCTCGTCCAGGCGGCGGCCGGCCCGTCCAGCCTCGCCACCACGATCCGCCTGATGGCCGGCCAGGAACTGGTCACCGAGGGCTTCCGGGCCGGCCAGGTCGGCTCCAGCGCGATGCCGCACAAGATGAACACCCGCTCCTGCGAGCGGGTCAACGGGCTCGCGGTCGTGCTGCGCGGATATCTGTCGATGGTCGGTGAGCTGGCCGGCGACCAGTGGAACGAGGGCGACGTCTCGTGCTCGGTGGTACGCCGGGTGGCGCTGCCCGATGCATTCTTCGCCATCGATGGACTGTTCCAGACGTTCCTCACCGTGCTCGACGAGTTCGGGGCGTACCCGGCGGTGATCTCGCGCGAGCTGGACCGGTACCTCCCCTTCCTCGCGACCACGAAGGTCCTGGTCGCCGCGGTCCGGCGCGGCGTCGGCCGGGAGGCCGCGCACGAGGCGATCAAGGAGCACGCCGTCGCGGTCGCCCTGGCGATGCGGGAGAAGGGCGCGCCGGACAACGACCTCTTCGACCGGCTGGCCGCCGACTCGCGCCTGGGCCTGTCCCGCGGCGAGATCGACGCGCTCGTGGCCGACCGCGCGGCCTTTGCCGGCGCGGCGTCCGCGCAGGTGAAGGCCGTCGCCGACCGGATCGCCGCGGTGGTCGCGAAACACCCCGGCGCGGGTACGTACACGCCGGCGCCGATCCTCTAGCCGACGGGTCACCCGGGTTCACGCCGGAGGCGGCGGCGCCGACCGAAGGTCCAGGCGCTTGGGATACGGGTCTAGCGCGGGCGCGCGCCCGGCGAGCACGACGATGCCGAGGCCGAGCAGTTCGAGCACCAAGGCGCTCAAGCGAGATGACGCAGGTCGAGTCCGTGCCAGGTCATCGTCTCGTTGTCCCCGGTGGCCCACCAGATGAAGTCGCCGCGCCCGCCGGCGTTGGTGGCCGCCTTGTCGACCACGACCGAGCGCTTCGCCTTGATGTCGTACAGCGCCAGCCGGGACACGGTGATCCGGGCGTTCGACGAGGTGATCGTCATCAGCACCTCGAACCGGTCGAGCAGCGCCACGTCGCTGTCGATCGCGGCCGCCCCCGAGTCGTCGATGACCCGCAGGTCGGAGCCGTCCGGCCGGAGCAGGTCCGTCTCGGTTCCCCCGCCGTTGTCCGGGACCGCCCGGCACCAGGTCGGGCTGCAGGTGGCCTGCGTGCTGGGGGGTACGGTCACCGCGGTCACCGCCCCCGTACCCAGGTTCTGCAGGCGCATCGGGGTACCGGCGGCGCCCGGTGCGGTGACCAGCCAGGGCCAGGCGGACAGGGCCCAGGCGCCGTCGAGTCCCCGTACCGCCACGGGTCCGCCCGTCAGGGCGACCGAGCGCAGCTCGGTCTGGTCCGGATGGTCCGGCCGTGCGGCGGCCCAGTAGAGCCGGTCACCCACCTGCTGGACGTCGTACCGCGATCCGTAGAAGACCGGCGCCCCGGTGTCCGCGGTGACCTCGGTGGCCGGGCCGCCGGAGCGCCCCGCGCTCCACAGCGTGACGTGCGCTTTCGCGCTGTCGCTCAGCGTGTGCATCCAGTAGATGCGGTCGGCGGTTACGGTGATGCCGTCGTACGAGCCGCCGTCGCTCACCGACTGGGACTGCAGGACCCGGGGCGGGCCGTTCGCCGGTACCACCGCGAGGTCGGTGCGCTGCCCGTCCGGGCTGGCCACCGTACCGATCGAGGTGCCGGCGTCGACGACCAGGGTCGGCGTGTAGGCGGAGCCGTCCGGGAAGCTCGCCGGGATCGGGAACGGCTTCGCGGCCGGCCACACCGAGGCCAGCGTGGGCGGCCCGCTCGGGGACGGCGCCGCGGAAGCGGTCGCGCCGGCCGGGCGCGGGGGTGCCGGGAGCGCGAGCAGCAGCCCGATGACCGCGAGCCCGGCGGTGAGGCCGAGCCAGACCCGGAGGTGGTTACCTCTCATGACTCGTACTGCTGGGCCGGGGCCGGGACGGGCTTGGACATGCTGACCAGGATGTACGGAATGGCCTCGCCGTTCACCGGGTCCTTGTCGGTCTTCTCCGGCGGGTACGCCCCGGTGACCTCGATCCAGTCGTTGGCCTTGAGCCCGGCCGGTACGTCCCCGGTGAGCCCCACCTTGATCGGCTGGGCGTCGGCGGCGCAGCAGGTGATCACCATGCGGGTCAGGTACCAGGTCCCGTTGTCGCCGGGCATGACGAACCCGGACAGCGTGACGTGCCGGTTCTGCAGCGTACGGCCGTGGTCGAAGACGGCGCGCGAGGCGTAGTCGAGGACGGACAGCCGTACCGGGTCGCCGTCCGGCAGCGCGGGCAGGTCGGCACTGGGGGCGGCGCCGAGCGCGGTGCCCGTACGGGCGGCCGAGAACGAGCCCAGCGCGGGCGGCGCGACCAGCAGCAGGACGAGCATCGGGAGAACCAGCAGCCAGGCCACGTCGAACCCGCCGTGCGCGTGCCCGTGTCCGTCGTCGTGGTGATCATGCGTGGCGGCGCGCCGGTGGGCCACGGACTGCCACAGCGATACCGCGGCGACCACGAGCACCACGACCGCCGCCACGGTCAGGTACGGCCGCAGCCCCACCTTCACGTACCGCTGGTAGTCCCCACTGACCGCCAGCTTGAGCAGCGTCCCGCCGACCAGCGCCAACACCAGCGCGTGCAGCTCCCGCTTCACCAGATCACCCCGCTGACCGCGACCGCGGCGAGGACCGCCACCACGAACGTGGCCGGGGCGAAGCGCAGGGCGAACCGGCGGCCGAACGTACCGGCCTGCATCGCGAACAGCTTCGCGTCGACCATCGGGCCGACGACCAGGAACGCCAGCCGGGCGGTGTACGAGAACTGGGTCAGCGACGCGGCCACGAACGCGTCCGCCTCCGAGCAGATCGACAGCACCACGGCGAGCAGCGCGAGGGCGAGTACGGACAGCACCGGCTGCCCGGCCACCGCGTGCAGCCAGCGGGGCGGTACGACGACGTTGAGCGTGGCCGCCGTCAGCGCCCCGATCACCAGGAAGCCACCGGCCTGCGCCATGTCGCCCCGGCAGGCGGCCACGAACGCCGAGCCCCGGCTCAGGCCGGTCAGCTCCGGCCGCTGCGGTTGGCGCAGCCAGTCGGCCTTGCCGAGCCGTAGCCACAGCCAGCCCATGACGATCGAGGTGACCAGGCTGGCGGCCAGCCGGGCCCAGACCATCGACGGCTTACCGGGAAAGGCGACCGACGTGGCGACCAGGACGACCGGGTTGATCGCCGGGGCGGAGAGCAGGAACGCCAGCGCCGCGGCCGGGGTCACGCCGCGCCGCACCAGGGCGCCCGCGATGGGTACCGACCCGCATTCGCAGCCGGGCAGGACCACGCCCGCCACGCCGGCGACCGGCACCGCCAGCGCGGCCCGGCGGGGCAGCACCCGGGCAAAGAACGCCGGGGGTACGAGTGCGGCGATCGCGGCCGACACGACGGTACCCAGCACCACGAAGGGAGCCGCCTGGATCACGATCGACACGAAGATCGTCAGCCAGGTCTGGACTCGGGGGGAGCCGGTGTGCGCGACCAGCCAGCCCCGCGCCAGTACGGCGACGACCAGCAGCGCGATGAACACCTCGACGGCGCCGACCGTACGGCGGGCCGGCCGCTCGGTCCGTTCCCGCGGCTCGGCGCTCTTGACCTCGGTCGCCATCGCGCCTACCAGGTCCGTCCGGTGAGCCGCTCGTACGCCTCGACGTACCGGGCCCGGGTGGCCTCCACGATCTCCTCCGGCACCTCGGGCGCGGGCGGCCGCTTGTCCCAGCCCGTACCGGCGGCCCAGTCGCGCAGGTACTGCTTGTCGAACGAGAACTGGGCCTTGCCCGGTTGCCACAGGTCGGCCGGCCAGAACCGGGACGAGTCCGAGGTGAGCAACTCGTCGGCGAGCACCAGCTCACCCGCTGCCGACCAGCCCAGCTCGATCTTGGTATCGGCGATGATGATCCCGCGCTCGGCGGCCAGCTCGCCTCCCCGCCGGTACACCTCCAGGGTTATCCGGCGCAGCTCGGCGGCGGTCTGGTCGCCCTCCTGGGCGACCACGTCGGCGAAGGTCATGGGCTCGTCGTGCTGGCCGACCGGCGCCTTGGTGGTCGGCGTGAAGATCGGCTCGGGCAGCTGCGCGCCCTCCAGCAGCCCGCCGGGCAGCGGTACCCCCGACACCGCGCCGGACGCCTTGTAGTCCGTCAGCCCCGACCCGGCCAGGTACCCGCGCGCGACGCACTCGATCGGCACCATGGCGAGCCGCTGGCAGCGCACCGCCCGCCCGGCCCACCCGGCGGGCACGTCCGTACCGGAGACCACGTGGTTCGGCACCACGTCCGCGAGCTGCTCGAACCACCAGAGCGAGAGCTGGGTGAGCAGCGCACCCTTGTCCGGGATCGGGGTGGGTAGCACCACGTCGTAAACGGAGACGCGGTCGGAGGCGACCAGAACCAGCTCGTCGCCGTCGGCGTACACGTCGCGCACCTTGCCCGAATGCAGCAGCTCCACGGCGTACAAGTACATCACCAGTAGGATCGGGAGCAGCGACAGGGCGGTGGCCAGGTCGCTTCCTGCCGAGGAAGACATGGAATTCCTGATCGCCGCTGTCACCGCGTTCCTGCTGGTCGTCCCCGTCGAGCTGCCCGACAAGACGTTCGTCGCCACCCTCGTGCTGTCCACCCGGTACCGGCCCCTGCCGGTCTGGATCGGCGTGGCGATCGCGTTCGGGATCCAGAGCCTCGTGGCGGTCGCCGCCGGGCACCTGGTCACCCTGCTCCCGGACCGGCCGGTCCAGCTGGTGGCCGCGGCGCTGTTCGCGGTCGGCGGGTTCGTCCTGTTCGCCTCCGCCGGCCGGGCGGTCGTGGAGGAGCGCCAGCGGGAGCGGGAGTACGAGGGCAAGGTCAAGAACGTCGAGCGGTCCGGCCTCAGCGCCGCGTTCGCCAGCTTCGGGGTGCTGTTCGTGGCCGAGTGGGGCGACCTGTCGCAGTTGCTGACCGCCGGGTTGGTCGCCCGGGGGATGGCAGCCGGTCGCGGTGTTCGCCGGCTCGTGGGCGGCGCTGGCCGTGATCGCCGCGGCCGCCGTGGTGCTCGGGCGGGTGCTGCTGCGGTACGTGAGCCTGACCGCCATCCAGTACGTCGGCGCCGCGGTCTGTGCCGTTCTGACCGCGGTGACCCTGCTCAACGCGTTCACCTGAGCGATCGTGGCCAGACTGTTACCCGCGGGTTTCCGGCCCGGTTCGGCCCGATGGTCGCCCCACAGGTGCCACATGGCCGCGAAAAGTCTCGAGTATCGCAGCAACAGAGTGACCGTCGGTGATCCCCCGCAGCGTCGCGCCCGGTAGGCTGGGCGGGCCCCTACCAGGCTGCTTTGATCCAGTCAGGAGTACCCCGTGGCTCGCGTCGTGGTCGACGTCATGCTCAAGCCCGAGATCCTGGACCCGCAGGGCCAGGCGGTCGCGAACGCGCTGCCCAGGCTCGGGCGTGGCGGGCGTCGAGTCGGTCCGGATCGGCAAGCGGATCGAGATCGAGTTCGCCGGTGACGCCGGATCTCGACCAGGCCCGGGAGATCGCCGACAAGCTGCTCGCCAACCCGGTGATCGAGGACTTCACCGTACGGGTCGAGGACGGACGCGGACGAGCCAGCGGACGAGCCGGCATGAGCACCCGCGTCGGTGTCGTCACCTTCCCGGGCTCGCTCGACGACGGCGACGCCCGCCGGGCGGCCCGGATCGCCGGAGCCGAGGACGTCGCGCTCTGGCACGACGACCCCGACCTGCACGGGGTCGACGCGGTCGTGCTGCCCGGCGGCTTCTCCTACGGCGACTACCTGCGCTGCGGCGCGATCGCCCGGTTCGCCCCGGTGATGGAGTCGATCGTCGACGGCGGCCGCCGACGGCCTGCCGGTGCTCGGCATCTGCAACGGCTTCCAGATCCTCTGCGAGGCGCACCTGCTGCCCGGCGCGCTGACCCGCAACCAGCACCTGCACTTCCGCAACCGCGACCAGCGGCTGCGGATCGTGTCGCCGGACACCGCGTGGACCATCGGTCTTCACCGAGGGGCAGGAGATCCTCATCCCGGTCAAGAACGGCGAGGGCCGGTACGTCGCCGACCCGGCGCACGCTCGACGAGCTGGAGGCCGACGGCCGGGTGGTCGCCCGCTACGTCGACGGCAACCCCAACGGCTCGACGCGCGACATCGCGGCGATCCGCAACGAGGCCGGCAACGTCGTCGGCATCATGCCGCATCCCGAGCACGCGGTCGAGGCGCTGACCGGCCCGTCGACCGACGGGCTCGGCTTCTTCACCTCGGTCCTCAAGCACCTTGCCGCAGCGGGAGCGAGCAGCATGACCACGGTCGAGGACGCGCCGACCACGGCGCCGGTCGATGTCGATACGGTAGCGCGGGCGGAGCGGACGCCGGACGAGCAGCAGCCGTACCGCGAGCTGGGCCTGCAGGACGACGAGTACGAGCGGATCCGCAAGATCCTCGGCCGCCGGCCGACCCAGTCCGAGCTGGCGATGTACTCGATCATGTGGAGCGAGCACTGCTCGTACAAGTCGAGCAAGGTGCACCTGCGCCAGTTCGGGGAGAAGGCGCCGCCGACCGACCGGCTGCTCGCCGGCATCGGCGAGAACGCCGGCGTGGTCAAGATCTCCGACGACCTCGCCGTCACCTTCAAGGTCGAGTCGCACAACCACCCGAGCTTCGTCGAGCCCTACCAGGGCGCGGCGACCGGCGTCGGCGGCATCGTCCGGGACATCCTCGCCATGGGCGCCCGGCCGGTCGCGGTGATGGACCCGCTGCGCTTCGGCGCGCCCGACCACCCGGACACCGCCCGGGTGCTGCCCGGCGTCGTGGCCGGCGTCGGCGGGTACGGCAACTGCCTGGGCCTGCCCAACATCGGCGGCGAGCTGGTCTTCGACCCGTGCTACCAGGGCAACCCGCTGGTCAACGCGCTGTGCGTCGGCGTCCTGCCGGTCACCGGCCTGCAGAAGAAGGCCGCCGCCGGGGCCGGGCAACATCGTGGTCCTGCTCGGGGCGAAGACCGGCCGGGACGGCATCGGCGGCGTGTCGGTGCTGGCCAGCGCCACCTTCGACGACGGCAGCGCGGCACGCCGGCCGAGCGTGCAGGTCGGCGACCCGTTCACCGAGAAGCTGCTGATCGAGGCGTGCCTGGAGCTGTACGCGGCCGACCTGGTCGTCGGCATCCAGGACCTCGGCGGCGCCGGGCTCACCTGCGCGCTGACCGAGACCAGCGCCGCCGCCGGTACCGGCATGCGGATCTCCCTCGACGCGGTACCGCTGCGCGAGCCGTCCATGGAGCCGCACGAGATCCTGGCCAGCGAGTCGCAGGAGCGCATGCTGCTGATCGTCGAGCCGGAGAAGCTCCACGTCGTGCTCGCCATCGCCGAGCGGTGGGGCGTGCTGGCCACCGTCATCGGCGACGTCACCGACACCGGCCGGCTCGTGGCCGACTGGCACGGCGAGACGGTGGTCGACGTGCCGCCCGGTTCGCTCGCCGACGACGGCCCGGTCTACGCCCGCCCGATGCGCGAGCCGAACGACCTGAGGCTGCTGCAGGCCGACCGGGCCGAGACGCTGCCCCGTCCCGCCACGCCGCGACGAGCTGCGCGCGACGCTGCTGCGGATGGCCGCGAGCCCGAACCTGTGCGACAAGACCTGGGTCACCGAGCAGTACGACCGCTACGTGCTCGGCAACACCGTGCTGGCCCAGCCGGAGGACGCCGGCGTGCTCCGGATCGACGAGGCGACCGGGCTGGGCGTCGCGCTGTCCGTCGACGGCAACGGCCGGTACAGCCGGCTCGACCCGTACCGCGGCGCTCAGCTCGCCCTGGCCGAGGCGTACCGCAACGTGGCGGTCACCGGCGCCACGCCGATCGCCGTCACCAACTGCCTGAACTTCGGCTCGCCGGAGGACCCGCAGGTGATGTGGCAGTTCGCCGAGGCGGTCCGCGGCCTGGCCGACGGCTGCCAGGAGCTCGGCATCCCGGTCACCGGCGGCAACGTCAGCTTCTACAACCAGACCGGCGCGGTGGCGATCAACCCGACCCCGATCGTCGGCGTGCTCGGCGTGCTGGACAACGTCGCCGATCGGGTACCGATGGGCCTGCGCACCGAGACCGACCTGCTGTTCCTGCTCGGCGAGACGCGCACCGAGCTGTCCGGCTCCGAGTGGGCCTGGGTGACCTACCAGCACCTCGGTGGCACCCCGCCGCAGGTCGACCTGGCCCGCGAGAAGGTGCTGGCCCAGGTCATCGCGGCCGCGGCCGAGCGCGGCCACCTGTCCGCCGCGCACGACCTGTCCGACGGCGGGCTCGCCCAGGCGCTGGTCGAGGCGACGCTGCGGTACGGGGTGGGCGCCGTCATCGTGCTCCCCGACGAGCCGGACCCGTTCGTCGCCCTGTTCTCCGAGTCGACCGCGCGGGCGCTCGTCGCGGTGCCGCGCGGGCACGAGAAGGCGTTCACCGCGCTGCTCGTGGAGCACGGGCTGGCGTTCACGGCGCTCGGTGTGGCCGGCGGCAGCTCGCTGGTGTTCCGTAACCAGTTCAGCATCCCGCTCGACGAGCTGCGTACCGCGTGGACCGCCACCCTGCCGCAGCTGTTCGGCGCGCCGGACTCGGCGAGTGAGCCGGCGCCGGACTCACCGGACGAACCGGCGGAGAGTGCCGGTGTCGAGCCGGTCGAGGCCGAGGGCGTCGTTGAGGTGGCCGTCAGTCAGGTGGAGGCCGCCGGCGAGGCCGAGGGCGTTGTCGAGGCCGAGGGCGTCGTTGAGGCGAAGGGCGTCGTTGAGGCGGAGCCGACCGCGTCGGCGTCCGTCGAGTCGGCACCGAGAGCCGAGCCAGCGCCGAGAGCCGAGCCAGCGCCGACAGACGAGCCAGCGGACGAGCGGGAGTAGCGCTCCGCTCAGTCGTCCAGCCAGTCCAAGGAACGGCGCGGCTCCTGCTTGGGCGGGTTGCCGCGGCGGGGCTGGCCACCGCCGTCGTGCCCACCGCGCGGGGGCTGGCCGTAGTCTTCGCCGCCGGCCGGGTACCCGCCGCGCGGCTCGTACCCGCCGCGCGGCTCGTACCCGCCGCGCGGCTCGTATCCCTGGTCGTACCCGCCGCTACCGGACTGGTGCCCGCCGCCCCGGTCCTCGTACCCCTGGTCGTCGTAGCCGCCGGACTGGTACCCACCGCGCTGTGGCGGCGCTTCGTACCCGCCCCGCTGCGGGGGCGCCTCGTACCCGCCCCGCTGAGGCTGGTCGTACCCCTGGTCGTAGCCGCCGCCCCGGGGCTGCTCGTACCCCTGGTCGTGGCCGTCGGGCTCCCAGCGCCCGGTCGGCTGGTCGTACGCCGATGAGCCGCCGCCGCTGCCGTACCCGCCGCCATCGGCGTACTCGCGCGGTGCGGCGTACGGGTCGACCGGCGGGCGCGGTGCGGGCGGCGTGTACCCGCCGGGCTCCCGGTCGTATCCGCCGCCGCCGTAGCCCTGCCCGCCGCCGTAGGTGCCGCCGCCGTACTGGTCGCCGCTGTCGTACCCACCGCTGCCGTAGCCCGGCTGCGGTCCGCGCGGCGGCGGTGCCCCGTACGGGTCGGGGTACTCGTCGACCGGGGCGCGGCTGTGCAGCATGGTCGGCGCGTCGGCGAGGGAGTTGCGCCCGGACATCGTCGGCTCGCCGTACCCGCCGCTGCGTACCACCGCGGTGGCGTCCGGCGCCCCACGGTAGGCGCCCCGGCTACCCGGCGTCGGCGTTGGCCCCCGGCGCGGCCCGTCGTCATCGTCCTCGTCGTCGTCCTCGCCGTTGTCGGCCCGGCGGCGCCACATGATCAGGCCGATCGCGCCGATGCCGAGGAGTACCAGGATGGCCCCCGCGATGATCAGGATGCTGGAGAAGCCGCTGCCGCCATTGCCACTCGCGGCGACCTGGGTCTGCGTCCCCGCCACCGAGGCCGTATCCGTCGGCGCGGCCCCGGCGGCCGCGTCGGTCGCGCCGGCCGACGGGGTGGCCGAGGAGGTCAGCAGCAGCGGCTGGAAGGTGTACGACTGACCGGCCGACACGTTGGCCGTCTTGTTCTCGGACTGCTGGTACCCGTCCTTCGTCGCCCCCACGGCGAGCGTCCCCGGGACGATCGGGCTGCCCGCCTTGCTGGTGAACGTGTACTGGCCGGACTTGTTGGTCTTGGTGGAGAACGTGTGGCTGGCGGCGTCCTGGAGGTAGACGTCCGCACCGTCGATCGCCTGCCCGGTCGAGATGTCCTTGACGACCCCGCTCACCTGGTTCACCGCTGACGGTCCCTGAGTGGGCGGGGGAGCCGCCGCCGCACCCTGCACGGTGATCGCCTGAGTCTTGGTGGCGGACTGCCCGGCGTCGGGGTTAGCGGTGATCGTGATGGTTCCGGCCTTCTGCTGGCCAGCGGGAACGTTCGGGTTCTGCGAAGCGACCAGCGTGACGGTGTAGTCCTTCGTCTCCCCCGGATCGAAGGTCTCGACGAACGAACAGGTCCCGCCACAGTTGCCGTTGCGCTTGAGCGTCACGTCCGGGTTCAGCGACGAGGCGATGGTGACCGTCATCTGCCCGCCGAGGGTGGTGCCCTTGATGCTGAACGACAACGTCGATTGACCTCCAGGCTGGAGGTTCGCGTTGTCCAGGCTCTTGATGGTGATGGTCGGGTCTGCGGCAAGGGCGGGCGTAGCCACGCCGACCAGGGTCCCGGCTGCCAATACAGCTACCAGTCCCGCGCGCAGCATCCAGCCTCGTCGGTGCGCAGTCACGTCCACCGCCCTCCCGGTCTTGACCACCCCCCACGGATGCACCGTTCGCCACTATGCCTTGTCCAGTGGTGTCACGGAAGGCAGGGTCAGCACAAAGTGATCCAAGCCAGCGTCGTATCGTCCCGACGTGTCCACCGCACGCCCGAATTTCGACGCCGTACGCGAGGTCGTGCGTTCGCTCGACGTAGGCGTCGAACCTACCCGTGAACTGCTGCGTGATGCCGTACGGGCGTTGCTCTCGGAACTGTCGGCGCGGGCTCCCGGGCGTTCGGTGGAGGTACGGGTTCCTCCGTTCGGGGCGATTCAGTGCATCAGTGGTCCGCGCCACACCCGGGGGACCCCGCCGAACGTCGTAGAGACGGACCCCGAGACCTGGGTCCGGCTGGCGACGGGGCGGCTCGGCTTGGGAGGAGGCGCGACGGGACGGCAGAGTGCGGGCAAGCGGCATTCGTACCGACATCTCCGATCTGTTACCGCTCATCCCGCCACTCGGGTGATGAAAGCTCACACAAAGCCGCCCTTCCCGGTAAGGTACGGACGTCCGCTAACGGTATGCAGCAAGAAGATGGCTGTCCGCAATCCCAGTCGGCTCGCGTACACTGTGCCCGACAGACGACCCCGGTGTCGGCCAGCGTTGGTTGAAGGAGCGGCAGGTGCCCCGAGGTGACGGCCGGTTGAGCCAGGACCTCGACCCGCAGCGGCCCGGCCCGCAAGACGCCTGCGGTGTCTTCGGCGTCTGGGCCCCGGGCGAAGAGGTCGCCAAGCTCACCTACTTCGGGCTCTACGCCCTGCAGCACCGTGGCCAGGAGGCCGCGGGGATCGCGGTCAGCGACGGTTCGGGCGTGGTCGTCTACAAGGACCTCGGGCTGGTGGCCCAGGTGTTCGACGAGCCCACCCTGGCGAGCCTGCGCGGACACCTCGCGATCGGGCACGCCCGCTACTCCACCACCGGCGGCTCGACCTGGGAAAACGCGCAGCCGACCATCCAGGCGACGGACAGCGGCACGACGATCGCGTTGGCCCACAACGGAAACCTGGTCAACGCCGCCGAGCTCGCCGGACAGGCCAACGCCAAGGACGGCTCGACCAGCGACACGGCACTGGTGACCGCGCTGCTCGCGTCGTACCCCGACCTGTCGGTCGAGGAGGCGGCGATGTGCGTGCTGCCCACCCTGCGCGGCGCGTACAGCTTCGTCTTCATGGACGAGAACACGCTGTACGCGGCCCGCGACGCCAACGGGGTACGGCCCCTGGTGCTGGGCCGGCTGGAGCGCGGCTGGGTGGTCGCGAGTGAGACCGCCGCCCTGGACATCGTCGGCGCCAGCGTGGTGCGCGAGATCGAGCCGGGCGAGCTGATCGCGATCGACGAGGACGGGCTACGCTCGCAGCGCTTCGCCGTACCCGACCCGAAGGGCTGCCTCTTCGAGTACGTCTACCTCGCCCGCCCCGACACCACGATCTCCGGGCGCAACGTCTACGCCACCCGCGTCGAGATCGGCCGCCGGCTGGCGCGGCAGCACCCGGTCGAGGCGGACCTGGTGATCCCCGTACCGGAGTCGGGCACCCCGGCCGCGATCGGCTACGCCGAGGAGTCCGGCATCCCGTACGGCGCCGGTCTGGTCAAGAACGGGTACGTGGGGCGGACCTTCATCCAGCCCTCGCAGACCATCCGCCAGCTCGGCATCCGGCTGAAGCTGAACCCGTTGCGGCAGAACGTCCGGGGCAAGCGGATCGTGGTCGTCGACGACTCGATCGTGCGCGGCAACACCCAGCGGGCGATCGTCCGGATGCTGCGCGAGTCGGGCGCGCTGGAGGTGCACGTCCGCATCTCCTCGCCACCGGTCAAGTGGCCGTGCTTCTACGGCATCGACTTCGCGACCCGCGCCGAGCTGGTCGCCAACGGGCTGGACACCGAAGGGATCCGCCGGTCGATCGGCGCCGACTCCCTCGGGTACGTCTCGCTCGCCGGTCTGGTGAGCGCGACCGAGCAGCCCAAGACGCGGCTGTGCCGGGCCTGCTTCGACGGGGATTACCCGATCGGGCTGCCCAGCGACAACCTCATCGGTAAGCACGTGCTGGAAGGCGTCGCCCGGCGGGTGGGCGCCGACAACGAACGATCGGAGCCGATCAACGACCGGCCTGGGTCGCGCGCCTTGTCCGGCGCCGCCGAGCCAGACCGGCCGGGCGGGCCTGGCCAACCCGTCGACCGACCTGGGGCGCGCGCGGCGGCAGACGTCGCCGAGCCGGACTGGTCGGTCAGATCCGGCTCCTCCGCTGGGCCGCGAACGTACGCGAGCCCCGGCGGTGCGGACGCCCTGTCGCGCCCGTGACCAACTAAGAGGCGAGTCGGCTTCGGCTGGCAAGGCGGGAACGCCTGACCGGTGGACCTGTCGCACGAAGGGGAGAACAGTGACGCACGTGAGCGAGCGCCCCGACACCGAGCCCTGGAACGCCGGTAGTGGCCGGACCAGCCGCAAGCGTACCGTGACCTACGCCGACGCCGGGGTGTCGATCCACGCCGGCGAGAAGGCCGTCGAGCTGCTCAAGAGCAAGGTCCAGCGGACCACCCGGCCCGAGGTCATGGGGGACATCGGCGGCTTCGCCGGCCTGTTCCGCCTCGACCTCAGGAAGTACAAGAACCCGGTGCTCGCCTCGTCGACCGACGGCGTCGGCACCAAGCTGTCCATTGCCCAGCAGATGGACATCCACGACACCGTGGGCATCGATCTCGTCGCCATGGTGGTGGACGACCTGGTCGCCTCCGGCGCCGAGCCGCTCTTCCTGCTCGACTACATCGCCTGTGGCGAGGTGGTGCCGGAGAAGGTCGCCGAGATCGGGGCCGGGATCGCCGACGGCTGCCGGGCGGCCGGCTGCGCGCTGCTGGGCGGGGAGACGGCCGAGCATCCGGGGATGATGGGCGCGCACGAGTACGACATCGCCGGTACGGGCGTCGGCATCGTGGACGCCGACGCGATCCTGGGCCGGGAACGGGTCGAGCTGGGCGACGTGGTGATCGGGATGCGCTCCTCCGGCCTGCACTCCAACGGGTACTCGCTGGTCCGGCACGTGCTCCTGCAGGGCGCCGGCCGGCTGCGGCTGGACTCCGTGCTGGACGAGCTGGGCAAGCAGCGCACGCTCGGCGAGGAGCTGCTGACCCCGACCCGGATCTACGCCAAGGACTCCCTGGCCCTGATCACCGAGTGCGACGTACGGGCGTTCGCGCACGTGACCGGCGGCGGTATCCCGGGCAACCTGTCCCGCGTACTGCCCGAGGACATGGACGCGATCGTGGACCGCTCGACGTGGCGCCCACAGCCGGTCTTCGAGCTGGTGCAGACCAAGGGCCGGATCGAGGGCCCCGAGATGGAGAGCACCTTCAACATGGGGATCGGCATGTTCGCGGTCGTGTCCGCGCAGGACGCCGATCGGGCGCTCGCGTTCCTGGCCGCACGGAAGGTTGACGCGTGGGCGGTCGGCGAGGTAGTCGAAGGGACCGGGACGGTCCAGATGCTGGGCTCGTACACGCGCGGATAGGGCGAGCGGACGACGACACCGGAGGAGGTGGCCGTGTCCGCGCGCACGTGGACGGGGATGCGTGGGATCGCCACGGTGCCTTCGTACGTCATCATGCAGCCGACGACCCTGTGCAACCTGGACTGCGCGTACTGCTATCTGCCCTTCCGGGCTCTTGACCGGCTGATGCCGGTCGAGGTCGCCACCGCGGTCGCCGCCTCGGTCAACGACTGGGCCGCGCGGTCCCCCCGCTTCTCGGTGGTCTGGCACGGCGGCGAGCCGCTGGCCGCCGGCCGCGACCACCTGGCCGCGTTGATGGCACCGTTCCGGGGAATCGAGCACCATATCCAGACCAACGCCACGCTGATCGACGACGCCTGGTGCGAGTTCTTGACCCGGCATGCGGTACGGGTCGGTGTGAGCATCGACGGGCCGCCGGACCTGACCGCGTACCGGGTGAACCGGGGCGGCCGGCCGGCGTACAGGCAGATCATGCACGGCATCGACACGCTACGCCGGCACGGCATCGGGTTCGCCGCGCTGTGCGTCGTGTCCGACCCGCGACCCGGGCTGGCCAGCCGGCTCTACCAGTTCTTCCTGGACCTCGGCTGCCACGCGCTGGGTATCAACGTCGAGGAGCGGGAAGGGGTGAACACCCGGGAAACCGGATATCCGGCCGAGGACGTCCGAGCCTTCTGGGCGGAGCTGACCGCGGCGTGGCGCGGCGATCCCCGGATCGAGCTGCGTGAGATCGAGTGGGCGGTACGGTACGCCGGCGCCGCGCTCGCCGGCACCGACGACGCCTTGCTGCCCCGCCAACTCGACCCGATCCCGGTGGTCGCGCAGGACGGCCGGGTGGTCCTGCTGTCCCCGGAGCTGGCCGGCTTCACCGACCCCGGGTACGGCGACTTCGCCTCCGGTACGGTCCGCGACACCCCGCTGCACGAGATCGTCGCGGCCGCGTCCGCCCGGCCCACCGGCTGGATCGCCGAGTACCTCACCGGGGTCGATGCCTGCCGGGACGCCTGCCCGTACTTCGGCTTCTGCGGTGGCGGGCACGCGGCGAACCGGTACTTCGAGCACGGCCGGTTCGACGGTACCCAGACCGACCACTGCCGCAACAGCAAGATCAGTCTTCTGGAGGGAGTGCTGGACCATGCCCGAGCACACTGACGGGGCCGACCCGCTCGGCGAACGTGTCCAGGCGGCGGCTCCCGGCCTCGCGTCCCTGCTCGACGAGGCGCAGCGGACCTGGGTATCCCGGGCGGGTGATCCCGACGCGGCGGCGCCCGGCTGGCGGCCGTTCGAGGACGCCTTCCCGACCTTCTACCAGTTCACGAACCGGCCCAGGTGAGCCGATTGGCAGGGTGAGCCGATTGGCAGGGTCAGCGGAAGTCAGGGTGAGCGGACCGGGGCGACCCGGACGGCATCCCAAGACGGGCGGCACCCGGTGCTGACCGACCTCGTGGACCCGCCCGGGCACCCGGCTGTCGAACGCCGACTGGACGCCGCTCCGACAAGCTGCGCGGCGGTGGCCGCACTCGACCGCGTGCTGGCGTTCGATCGGGAACGGCCGCATACGTAAGCACGCGGGGATACCGCGTGCTTAGCTACACCCGTTGTTACCGGCGCTGGGAGGCCCAACGGCCTTCGTCCGGCCCGTCCTCGTCGTCCGCGTCGTCGTCGTCCGGGTACCCGGCGTGATCGTCGAACTCCTCGCTCGACTTGCCGTTGCCGGCCAGCTCGCGCTGTAGCGCAGCGAGGTCGGTGTTCGGGGAGTGGTACTTCAGCTCCCGGGCCACCTTAGTCTGCTTGGCCTTAGCTCGGCCGCGCCCCATGGCTCGACCCCCTCGCACAGAATTACGGGGCAGCCCATTCCAGGCGGGCCCCGATGACGGCAGGCATCTCTCGTGGCTCATACGGTACATGTCGCGACCCCGGTTCGGCACCTCGGCCCTCCCGCGTTCGGTCCTTACCGTAGCGCCGGCGGGCCGGAGGCCCGTCAGAGGCCGTTACTCACAGGTGGATCATGCGGAGCCGGCCAACGTCGGCCATCCTCCGCTCGGCCATCCGGTCGGCCGCTACCGCAGGTGGTACACCCTCCGTGCGGGCCAGACCGAGGATCTCCCGGGTGGTGTCGAAGATCCGGGTGGCCCGCTGCCGGGCCCGCTCGAAGTTGAAGCCCTCGACCTCATCTGCGACTTGAATCACACCGCCGGCGTTGACGACGTAGTCGGGCGCGTACAGGACGCCGCGCTCCTCCAGCAGCTTCTCCACCCCGGGATGGGCCAGCTGGTTGTTCGCGGCACCGGCGACGACCTTGGCGCGGAGCACCGGGACGGTCTCGTCGGAGAGCGCGCCGCCGAGCGCGCAGGGGGCGTATACGTCGATGTCCGAGCGGATCAGCGCGTCGTCGTCGGCGACCAGGTCGACCTGCGGGTACCGGTCGCGGACCCAGGACAGCGCGCGCTCGGAGACGTCCGTACCGACGACCGAGGCGCCGTCCTCGATCAGGTGCCCGGTCAGGTGCTTGCCGACCTTGCCCAGCCCGGCGATACCGACCCGGCGCCCGGCCAGGCTGGGCGTACCCCAGGTCTGCTCGGCGGCGGCCCGCATGCCCTGGAAGACGCCCCAGGCGGTGAGTACGGACGAGTCGCCGGCGCCGCCGTACGCCTCGCTGCGCCCGGTCACGTACCGGCACTCCCGCGCCACGATGTCCATGTCATGCACGTACGTACCGACGTCACACGCCGTGTAGTAACGACCGCCCAGCGAGGCGACGAACCGGCCGTACGCGCGCAGCAGCGGCTCGGACTTGTCGCGCTCCGGGTCGCCCCAGATCACCGCCTTGCCGCCACCGTGGTCGAGGCCGGCGAGCGCGTTCTTGTACGCCATGCCCCGGGACAGATCGAGGACATCCCGCAGCGCCTCGGCCTCGGTCGCGTACGGGTAGAACCGGGTACCGCCGAGGGCGGGACCGAGCGCCGTGGAGTAGATCGCGATGATGGCCTTCAGGCCCGACGGCTTGTCGTGGCAGAACACGACCTGTTCGTGGCCGGCGTCGCTGCTGAACACGTCCATGACGACTCCTGTCGGAGGGCGCGAAATCCCTTGTGGGGCGTACGCGCGAGGTGGTCCGGCGGGGTGTTGCCGGAATGGTGTCAGCCTAATCAGCCGCGCAGCTTGCCGGAGCGGCCAGAGTCAGCGATGTTGTCAATCGTCGTAGACCTTGCAAGCGGGAGGCTGCCCCGGCGTGACACCATCGCCAACGTGCCCGCGAATTTCGCCGCGTACCTTCGGGTGTACGAGCCGTTGACCGCGTTCGACCGGGAACGCCAGCTCTACTGGCGCCGGTACGTCCGGGAGGGGCGCGCGGTCGCCCCGCTGGACGGGCCTGGCCGGCAGCGCACCGTGGTGCTGGCGGCGCTCGGGGCCGGCTGGACCCGGCTGCCCGACCTGCCCGACGAGGCGTACGTCATGGAGACCGACGAGACGCTGCTGATCTGCCCGTGGAACCTGCGGGTACGGGTCGCCGAGGCGGCCCTGTCCGCCCGGGACGGGGTGCCGGCGGTGCTCGCCGACGCGTTCGTCCCGCCGATCCTGGCCGGGCTGGCCAAGTCCGTGGTGGAGGACTGGCGCAGCGGGGCCAAGGTACTGGAGCGCGGCATGCCCCGGGTGCACGAGCAGGTGTCCACGTGGGGCGTACCGCTGCGGTGGTTCGTGTTCGTCGACCTGGCGGAGAAGGCGTTCACCGTCCGGGACGGCGTCCGGGTGCTGCGCTACCGGACCGAGATCTCCAAGGCGCGAAGGCGGGCACACCGGGCGCATTCGGTCCTTCGCAAGGCGCTCGGCGACGCACCGATCACCGAAGCGGTGGAAGAAAGCACCCGTTGGTTGGAGGAGTTCCACCCTCGGTCCATCGTCGAACTCGACTATGGTGGCCTGGTGTCGCTTTTGCCGGATGAAGCGCTCGAAGAGGACGACTCGCCAGGACTCGTCGCGAACGGGCTGGCTGCGCTTTCGCGCGGTGACGCCGATACGGCAACTGAGTCATACGAGCAGCTTGTGACGCGGTGGCGCGCCGTTCAACTTCTCGAAAGGTGCAATTGACCCAAGCACTTCGTGTATTGGTCGGTTCACTTACCGTGACGTAAGGTCCAAATAAGACATTACGTGGTGCAAAAAATCCGGAAAAATCAGTCATTCATCATCCGTCCATCCACGGACCTTCAGCCGTTCGGCCCATGTCGGACATGCGGGACTAGCCGGACCATGGACATGCGATCGGCCGGCGGGACCCCGGCCATCGTTTCTGAGGTACCTGTGGAGGAGTGACCGATGGCATCGCGTACGCATGAGCCAGAGCCGCTGCTGACCCCGGCCGAGGTTGCGTCGATGTTCCGCGTCGACCCGAAGACCGTGACCCGGTGGGCGAAGGCCGGCAAGCTGAGCGCAATCCGCACGCTCGGCGGGCACCGTCGCTACCGGGAGTCGGAGGTACGCGCACTGCTTCAGGGGCAGATTCCCCAGCAGCGCGTCGGCGACTGAGCGACGGGTCAGGGGCGGGGACGCAAGCATCGGCAGCGGCGTCCCCGCCCCTGACCCGTCGCCGCGTACGGGCACCGGGCTCGTCAGCCGGGAAGGCTGATCCGGATGCCGGCCGCGGTCTCCGGGCGCCACTGCGCACGCAGGACCGTGAGCCGACCGGTGATCCCATACTTACGCCGGATGAGCTTGAGGAGTTCAACGGCCTCCGCCTGCGACATCAGTACGGCCTGCCCAGGCACCGGCTCGCCGAGCAGTTGGCCGCGGAAGGTGCACGGCGCCAGGGTCACCGCGGGGTTGCGGCGCACCCGCTTGATCTTGCCGGTCTTGGCATTGGACCACACCGCGAGGTGGTCGCCGTCCCGTACCACCCAGACCGGGGTGGCCACCGGGGTGCCGTCCTTGCGGAAGGTGGTCAGCGAGACGTAGCGGGCGGCGCCCAGCCGGTCGAGAGCGTTGGTGTCGGACGGTAAGGAACTCATCCCAGAAAGAGTAGTGCGGCGTCAGCGGCTCTTCCCGTGAGGATCAGCCAGGGCCTTGCCGAAACGTTGACCGGGTGCCGCTCCGACAAGCTGCGCGGCTGGCGAACGTTGACCGGGTGCCGCTCCGACAAGCTGCGCGGCTGGCGAACGTTGACCGGGTGCCGCTCCGACAAGCTGCGCGGCTGCACGGCTAAGCTGAGCCGCCCCCCGACGCGGTAGGTGTCTTGTGTTTCCTGAGGTCGCTCGGCCGGCGTACCGGCCGGTTCCACCGCCCTTCCCCCCGGCGCACCGGCGTACCGGTCTGGCCCTGCGTGTCGTACTCGGCCTGCTGCTGGTCGCCGCGCTGTGCTGCGGTACGGGCGACGCCGTGCTGGTCATCAGCCACGCCGGAATCGGCCGGGGCACCGGTACGTTCGTCGACGGCGGGGCGGCACTGGGCGCACTGCTGCAACGGCGGGCCGACGCGGTGACCAAGCACGACGAGGCGGCGTTCCTGGCCGACGTGGACCCGGCCGACCGGCGGTTCGTCGAGCGCCAGCGCGCCGAGTACCAGAACCTGGTCGCGCTCGGGCTGGCCAGCTTCACGCTGGCGCTGACCAAGCCGAACGGGTACCAGGTCGACGACCAGTCGCTCATCCGGCGGTACGGCGGCTGGCTCCTCGAGGTCGGGGTCACCGTGCGGTACCAGGTGGCTGGGCTGGACACCGCTCAGGACGCGGAGCCGTGGATACCGATCTTCGGGATGGCCGGTGGGCGCTGGCTGCTGGTCGGTGAGGAGTCGGCGGGCAGCGGCAAGCACACCCCGTTGGGTACGGGCGGCTCGCCCTGGGAGGCCCGCCCCGTGACGGTCGTGAAGAGCGCGCACGTGGTCGCCGTGATCTCCAAGGAGGACGCCGGTATCGCCGCGCACCTGCTCGACCTGGCCGAGCGCGGGGTGACCAACGTGATGACCGTACGGCCGGGCAACTGGCCGGGGAAGCTCCTGGTCGTCGCGGTGTCCGACCAGAAGCTCTTCGACTCCTTCTTCAACAGCAGCCCCGACAAGGTGGCGCAGGTGGAGGCGGTGACCGTTCCGCGCTACGACGCGGTACCCGAGTGGCAGGACTCGGCCCGGTTCACCCTGTCCCGGGTGGTGTTCAACCCGGCCATGCTCGGTCGCGCCGACGACGAGTTGCAGCACGCGCTCACCCACGAGTTCACCCACGTGGCGTTCGGGCCGGTGACGACCGGAGCGACACCGAGCTGGCTGGTCGAGGGGATGGCGGAGTACGTCGCGTACGCCACCGAGAACGTGCCCTCGAACTTCCCCGGCGCCGCCGCCCGGCACGTCGCGTCGGCCGGCACCCTGCCGGCGGACCGCTCGTTCTACGACAGCGCCGACAACTACATCCTCGGCTGGCTCGCGGTGAAGCTGATCGCCGAGAAGTACGGCCGGGAGAAGGCGGTCGCCCTGTACGAATGGTTCGGCAGCAACACCGACGAGAATACGGCGTTCCGTACGGTGCTGGGTAGCAGCCGGGACCAGTTCGTCAAGGACTGGCTGGACTACCTGAAAAGGCTCCGTTCCACGTGATAGGGCGATAACGTCCATATATGGGGCGTAGGGCGGTACGGAACCTGGGCTGGAGCCTGGTCGTACTCGCGATCGTGGTCGCGCTCGGGTACGGGCTCCCCGCCGTCAACGCCGCGCTGCCCGCCGACCGGCCCGTGCCCGCCGACCGCCCGTACGACCTGGGCAGCGGGGTGAGCGTGGTACCCCCGTCCGGGGCGCTGCTCGACGTCACCAGGAGCCGTCCGGGCAGTACCCTGTTTGTCCTCGACGGGGTGCGGTACCTGCTCGTCGTGGCGGCAGCGGACGGTACCCTCGACGACACCGCCGGGCAGCTCCGGCAGAAGATCACCGCGAACCCCGGGTACCAGGTGACCGGGCCGGAGACGCCGGTGTGTACCCGGCGGGGCGTGGTCGGGCGGCAGGGCGGGTACACCTCGCCGGGGCGGGACGGCCGGTACGCGGTGTTCCTGTCGGGCGGTACGGCCGTGCAGGTCACCATCGCCGGCGCCGACCCGGAGCTGCGCCGTACCCTGCCGGCGCTGACCGCCAGCGTGCTGACTCTCGCCTTCGGGACGTGAGCGGTGCAGGCGCACCGTGCGACGACCCCGGTCCGGCCCACTCCGGCGTGGGTACGGGCGCACCACTCGGTCCGGCTGCCGGCGTTCTGGCTCCTCGTCGGCCTGCTGCTGGTGGGTGCCGGGCAGTTGGCCCGCGCGCTGCGTACCGGCGCGGCCGCGTACCCGCTGGCGACGACCGTGGCCGTGCTGCTGTTCGCGGCGTACGCCGTACCCTTCGTGCTGGTCGTCCGGAGCCTGGACTACTTCGAGCGCGAGCCGCCCCACCTGGTCCTCGCCGCGTTCGGCTGGGGCGGCCTGGTCGCCACGTCGGTGGCGGTACCCGCGAACGCCGCCGCCCACGACCTGGTCGCCAAGCTCGCCTCCCCGGCGCTGGCCAACGGCTGGGGCGTGGCGCTGATCGGCCCGAGCCTCGAGGAGCCGGTCAAGGTGCTCGGCGTGGTGGTGATCGTGCTGGTCGCCGGCGCCCAGATGAACAGCGTGGTGGACGGGTTCGCGTACGGCGCCTTCGTCGGGCTCGGCTTCCAGATCGTCGAGGACGTCATGTACGCGGTGAACGCGGTCGCGCAGGCCGGGCACGGGGACCGGGTCGAGCCGGTGGTGTCGGTGTTCCTGCTGCGGGGGTTCCTCGGCGGGCTGTGGAGCCACACGCTGTTCTCCGCGCTCGCCGGCGCCGGGGTCGGGTACCTGGTGCTGCACCGCAACCGGCGCGGGCTCGGGGTGGCCGCGGCGACCCTGGCCGGGGCGTGGGGCTTCCACGCGCTGTGGAACTCCCCGTGGTTGGCCGACGGGCTCGGGTACGGCACGCCGGGAGTGCTCGCCGGGCTGCTCGTGAAGGGGGTACCGGCGCTGGTGGTGGTCGTCGTGCTGATGCGGTCGGCGCAGCGCCGGGAGGCCGGCTACTACCTGCGCCGGCTGGTCGGGGAGCCGCTGGTGGCCACGGAACGGGAGCTGGAGGCGCTGGCCAGTGGCGCCACCCGGCTCGCCGCGCGCCGGTGCGCGTACCTGCGCGGCGGCCGGCAGCTGGCCCGTACCGTGTCGCGCCTGCAGCGCGCTCAGGCACACCTGGCGCTGGCGCTGAGCCGGGACCTGCCGCACGCCGCCGAGCACCGGGCCGAGGCGCTGGCACTGCGCCGGAGGCTGGAGGCCGATGGGCATCCCGAGGCGTACGCGCCGCCGGCCACCGCGACGGTCGGCTGGCTGTGGGTGGCCGGCTGCGTCAGCGCGGCGATCCTGGTCGTACCGTTGGCCACCGCCATCCGCGCGCTCGGCGGAAGCTGAGCGCGCGGACGGCTGGTGAGCTCAGACCTCCGGTGCGTGGCCACCGTCGCCGTCGACGACCGCCTCCGGCGTACCGTCCTGGTCCAGGTCGACCATGGTGATGTCCACCTCGCCGTCACCGTTGGTGTCGAACTGGAAGAGGTCGGCCTTGCCGTCGCCGTCGGTGTCCGTCGCCCACAGGTCGGGCTTGCCGTCCTTGTTGGTGTCGCCGACGATCAGGTCGTTGCGCTCCTCGCCGCGGGTCTCGACGGTCTCCTCGCTCATGCGCTTCTCCTTACGTTGGGTGCTACCGCCGGTTCACGGTAAGCCCGTCGTCCGGCGCGGGCGAAGCCGGCCGGCACAATCGGACACCATGACCGATCGGTTTGTCGTCATCGGTGGCCGGCACGATGGGGATCGGCATCGCTTACGTGGCGGCGGGGGCAGGGTACCGCGTGGACCTGGTGGAGGTGGACCGGGCGCGGGCGGCCGCCGCGCGTACCGCCCTGGAGGGTCTGTGGGCCAGGGCGGTCGCCCGCGAGCGGCTCACCGAGGCGGAGTCGGCGGCCGGCCGTACCCGGGTGCGGTTGGTCGGATCGCTGGACGAGGTGGCGTACCCTCACCGCCGCGTACGGCCCGCGCTTCGCCCCACCCGCGCTGCTGGAGTCCCTGGTCGCGCAGGGCCACCTGGGCCGCAAGACCGGCCAGGGCTTCCACCGCTGGTCCGACGGCGTGAAGCATTGAGCCTCACTGTGCCGCCTTACCGGCCGCCTCACTGCGCCACAGTCAAGCCGGCCTTCTCCATGGCCTCGATGACCAGGGCCGACTCTGCGAAGCCCGCGACGAGTACGGCGTCCGGATGGAAGCCCACCGCCGCCTGGGCGATCTCGTCGAACTTCGGGTCCGGCTTGTTCAGGTCCGGCGAGTAGGTCTTGCTCTCGATATCGGCCTGCTTGATGCCGGCCCTGACCAGGTCGGCGGTGACCCCGTCGCGCAGGCCGGTGCCGTACGAGTCGTCGCGCGCGACGATGAACACCCTGCGGGCACCGCCGCGCATGATGACATCGGCGAGCGCCTGCGACTGGTACAGGTCGGACGGCGCGGTCCGGAAGAACAGCCCGTGGTCGTCGGCCTTGGTCAGCGCGGCCGAGGTCGCCGAGGTCGCGAACACGATCCGGTTGGCCGCGACCGCCTTCGGGATCAGCGCCAGCGACGCGCGGGAGCTGCTCGGCCCGATGAAGATCCCGACGCCGCCCTGGACGAGCTTGTCGAACGACTGGCCGGACTTGACCGGGTCGGTACCGTCGTCGGCGTCCTCGTAGCCGACCGGCTTGCCGAGGACGCCGCCGGCTGCGTTGATCTCGTTGATCGCCAGGTGCGCGCCCGCGAACATCGCCGGGCCGGACCAGGCCAGCCCACCGGTCTTGGGCAGCAGGATGCCGAACTTCAGCGGTTCGCCCTTGTACTTGCTGCTCGCCGTACCAGGCGCGGGCGAGGGCAGCTTCGTGGCGTCGGCGCTGCTGCCGGCCGAGACGAACTCGGTCTTGCCGTCGTCGATCCGGTTGTCCCGGCCGAAGTGCAGCGTGCCGTACGAGGTCGTGGACGGCTCACCGGCGTCGGTGAAGCCGCTGTGCACGGTGACCCCGCGGTATGCGATGTCGCGGCCGGACGCGATGCCGTCCAGGCAGTCCTTGATGGTCATGCACTCCACGCCACCGGGGTCGAGGATGGTCACCCCGTTGATGTACTTCGCGACGGTCACCGGGTCGGTGGTGCGGGCCACCTGCACGGCGAGCGCGCTGATCACCGTCGCGTCGTATGCCTCGCCCGCATAGGCGTAGCTGGAGAGGCTGGGGTCGACGGCCTTGAGCCGCTGTCGGAAGTCCGCGGAGAGAGGGGTGAGCGGCGTGGTACCGACCATACCGTTGATCGTGGTAGGCGGCTTGATCGCCTCGCCCAGCGAGTTGTCGGTGTTGCTGTCCTCGCCGTAGAGCCGGACACCGCCGCTGAAGGCCGTCGTGTCCGCCGGGTTGCCACCCTTCGGCGAGCAGCCGCCCACGATGAGCAACACAGTGGAGACGAGCGCGAAGACGGCGCGTCGAGCGCGCATGGGGTGTCCTCCCCTCCGAGGTTCCGGCCAGCACACTAGCGTGCCACGGTACAAGTCGGGAGGTCGGGCATTGGTAGCGTCCTGCTCATGGATGCCGTGCAGGACGAGTTGGACAAGACATTCGGCGGACGTGGGCCGCTGGCCGATCGGATGGGTATCACGATCACGGAAGCCGGACCGGACCGCGTCGTTGGATCGATGCCGGTCGAGGGAAACACCCAACCGTTCGGGCTGCTGCACGGCGGAGCCTCCTGTGTGCTGGCCGAGACCCTCGGCTCGATCGGGGCCAGCCTGCATGCACTGCGGGTACACGGTGGTTTCGCCGTCGGTGTGGACATCAACGCCACGCACCACAAGGGTATCCGTACCGGCCTGGTCACCGGCGTGGCGGCCCCGGTGTATCTGGGTAAGACCACCGCCACGTACGAGATCGTGGTCACCGACGAGGCCGGAGAACGGGTCTGTACGGCCAGGCTGACCTGCCTGCTGCGCCGCCCGTCGCACGCATAGCACGCCTTGACGCCACCGCCTAGGGTGGTGCTCGTGACCGGCCCGGCGAATGATCCGTACGACGACGCGGAAATGGTCCTTCGGTTCGCGTTGTCCGACGATCGGGAGGCCGTCGCTGGTACGTTCGACGCCGTCGTACACCGCTCTGGTGTCTCCGGTGCCTACGACGTCGCAGTGTGTCTGGCCGCCGCCATGGTCGGTGACGCGGTTGCTCCGGGCCACTGGTCGCTGGACTTCCCCGGGATCGACGAGGCGTCGTACGACACCCGCTGGGTGGCCCGGTTCGTCAGCGCGTACGTCAACGCCGACCCCGGTACGGGCGAGGCCCTCTTCGGTGCGGCGATCGCCGACGGCCAGCTCCCGGCCTGCCTCGTCGCCCTCGCCGGCTCCGCGATCGCCACGCTCCGCCGTCGCGCGTAACTCTGTGTGGTGGGTCGTCTCGTTTGGTGTGCCGTTCGTTTGGCGGGTCGTTCGTTTTACTCTGGCCGGGAATCATGTGGGCCTGGCGTATCGGCAGCGGGAAGGGCATCCGCGAGCAGCCGCCATCCGAAGCCCGATCGAGGTCATCACCTCCTGAGCTGTCCGCGGCCATGGAAAGGTCTCCGGCTGTGGCCGGTGGCGGTCGCTCGCGCGATCGCTGTCTGGACCTGGGCGTAGGCCGGGCCGAGCTCGTCGAGGAGCTGTCGGCCGAGCGGGGTCAGGTCCACGCGGCGGGTAGTGCGGGTGAACAGGTGCGCCCCGAACCGGCGCTCCAGTTTCTTGATCGTCTGGCTGATAGAGGCCGGGGCCAGGTTCAGACGCTGTGCGGTACGGGGCGAAATGCAGCTCCTGGGCCAGCGCGAGGAACACCTCGATGTCCTGCCGTTCCATCCCCGTATTGTTCAGCCCGGCTCAATAATTATGCAAGATCCCGCCGTTGATCGCCGTGCTGTCGGCGAACCAGGATGGCCCTGACAGCACAACAACAAACGGGAGGACTGATGGCAGGGCTGGAACCCGCTAGTGCCGAATCGACCCCGACGGTGCACGTGGCCGATCAGCAGGCGGTGCGCGCGTCGATGTGGGCCACCGTGCCGCACCTGCTCGCTCAGCATCGATACGTCGTCCTTGGTACCGCCGACGAGGGGGGTCGCCCGTGGGTCACTCCGGTGTTCTACGCGGCCGACGGCGAGTACCGAATCCTGTGGGTGTCCGCACCCGACAGCCGGCATTCCCGCAACATCGGCGCGCGTCCCGAGGTGGCGATCTCCACCAGGTCCGCTGACCGCCGCCGGGCCTCCCCAACGCGGGCACGCCCAAGATTCCCGGGCCTGATCCCTTGACCGCGAGCCTCCGCGGGCGGGGCCGGCGCCAAAAAGGGCGGCGGCAAGCGCCGCCGCCGCCCAAACGGGCGCGGAACCCAAAACCCGCCGCCCGCAGCCGGCTCCGATCACCAGGAGGCCCCATGAGCCAGCAGACCAACACCCCGACCGACCGGGACGCTCACCCCGCCCGCCGCTCCGGTGGCAAGAACGCTGACAACCGGCGCTTGTCATCCAACCGCCGACGAGATGTCGTCGAGAACGACGAGTATGCCGCCTTCACCCGCCGCATCGTGCGCGCCTACAGCCGCCGCGTCGCCGCCGGAGACATCGAAGCCCTCGCCTCCATGGTCACCCTCGCCGCCGACGTCGAAGCCGCCATCCAGGACGCCGTGATCGGCCTGCGTACCTTCGGCTACTCCTGGACGGACGTCGCCACCCGATTGGGAATCAGCCGCCAAGCCGCCCGCCAACGCTGGAACACCGCAGCACCCCGACTCCTGACCTTCGGCCCGTTCCCCGATATCGCATGGCGCGGGAACCGAGACGCGCAGATGCGGCTGGTGCGGCAGACCTAGCATGTCGGGTTGTGACCCGGCCATACCTTTGGCCATATCGTGCTGACGTTCGCTTTCCAGCCACCTGACGGGAGTGTGGATGACCACGCAGCTTGAGCCAGCGCCCAAGAAGGCCGACAAGCAAGCAAAACTGCCGGTTCCGGTACGCGTCGCCCGCATCACCGCCGCCAGCGCGGCGGTCGTCGCCGTCATCACTGCAGCCGGCACGGTAGTTGGCATCTGGCTTCAGTCCCGAGGTGCATCCCCGGACACCGCCAAGACGCCCGGGGCGGTGACTCCAGATCCCCCGCCGTCCAGCGCTCCATCAGCGACGACCATACCGGCGAAAATCCTCCAGCCAACGGACAACGGGCTTGCCGACAACTGCATCACCGTGAAGGGCACCGCAACGCCGTTGCGTGGCCCGCAAACCTACTGGCTGCTGGTAAGGAGGCTCCCGCCACCTCTGGATCAGCTCCCTAGTTTCCCCTGGAAGGGACGGATCATGGACAGTGGAGAGGGTCCACCTCGGTACGCCGGATACCAGGGCCACTCTTGAGCTGTTACTGGTACGTACGGATGCCGACCTCACGGAAAAATGGAGCGCGCTTGACTGGACGGACCCGATCGCCACGCCGTCAACGGGCATGGTCAAAATGGCCAGCGTCCAAGTGCGCCGTGAGCCACAGCCCAGCAACTGTACGACACCGACAGCCTCAGCCCGACCCGCACCGAGCTGAAGAGATCGGCGTGCTGACAGGCAGGGAGGTGGCTCTCGGGCGCGGCTCGCGCAGAGCCAACGAACCGCCAGGCATTCACCGGCTGACGACCAGATCGTCTCCTGGATTGGACCCCAGCCCTACGCCAATCTGAGCCCGTTCCCGCACTCCCAGCACGGGCCCGACGTACGGGCCTGCTGCCAAGAGTGATCTCTAAATCCACGGGTTCGGGGATCAAGTCCCTCCCAACGCCGCCCGGCACCGGTGCCAGCGGGGTTCCGCCAGCAAGATCGGACGGGCCATCCACGGGCCAGAGGCCCATGCCACGAGCGGTCACGAGCGGGCGCCAAACGGTCGCTTACCCAGCCCTGCCGAGCAGGCGAAACGGGCGTACCACTCCGAAGATCAACACACTTCCAAACTGGGCTTCCGGCCAGAGGCACGGTACGCCGGCCCGGGCAGTCGCCCGCCCTGGGTGGTGCGATCCCACCCACAGCCAAAGGAAGGTAAGACCGGTGTGGACAGTCAGAAGCGTCCTGGGGGGTCGCGCTGTTCGCACCGGTTGGAGGGGACGTAATGGCCACATCAATGGCGCCCGAACAGTCACTCGCCGACATCGCCCGTGGCGGCGAGCCCGCGATCGAGGCTTTGGCGGAGATGCGTCTGGACATGCAGCAGCGTTCCGGGCTGGACCCGAAGACATACATGGTCGCCAGGCTCGCCGCGTTGATAGCGATGGACGCCGCTCCGGCTTCATATCTGGCCACACTGGGACGCTCCCGGGAAGCCGGAATGACCCCGGATGAGGCGCGCGGCATACTTGCGGCCATCGCTCCAGTCGTCGGCACCGCCCGGGTCGTTTCGGCCGCCGGTAACACCCTTCGTGCCTTGGGCATGGCCAAACTCATTGAGGAAAAAATGTAGACAACACCAGTCCGGCCGGATCGGAACGAGGTGAGTGTGCGCTGCTGTACAGCAGTCGAGTACAGCAGCCGCACCAACCGCAGCTGACCTGAGCCGGCCCCTCATACCAACCTCCCGACCTCCGTATCGGCCGTGGATGACCTTGCCGCCGATAGTTCGGGACGAAGAGGTCCCCGACGAGGTGGCCGACCCCGCATGATGCGCTTCCGTCCAAGATCGAACGTGCCATCCGCGTGCCAGTAGCCCATGTCGCGAGCGGTCACCAGCGGGCACGAACGGGCACGAGCGCAGCAGCTCCGACCAGGCGAACCGGGCGTACCACCCCGGAAGATCACAGCCTTCCAAACTGGGGCTCCGACTGGATCGGCAAGGGAACAGACCGGCAGAACAGACGACGGACCGGGCGTTAGCCGAAGAGCGGTTTGATGAGCCCCGCCACGGTCGACACGATGCCGACGAGCGCCCCGATGGTGGCCAGGCCGGTCGTAGGGCTCGCCCAAAGCCCCCGGGTCAGCTTGCGCCACGCGGGCGGTACGACGGTCATCTGGAGCTTCTGCCACTTGTGCTGACGATAGCTGCACCCCAGGAGCAGACCGGAGGCGTTCCGGCGGCACAGCGTCTGATCCCGGTTGACCGCGCCGCACCAGATCGGTGCCTGGAACAGGAAGTAGAACGTCACTAACAGCGACAGCACGACCAGGATCGCCGGGCCTACCTTGGTCGTCCACCACGCGGTCAGCAGGACCGCGAGCACGATGTAACCCCAGTACCTCGCTAAGCCCTTCATGGGCACTGAAAGTACTCACGTAATGGCTGTGAGTGAACACGGCCGAGGTGGCCGTCGTTGTCGGAAAGCCGTCGAACTGAAGGCGCCTCATCGCGCGGCGCAGTCTCGGCGACGGTCTGACGGTCAAGATCACGCATGCGATTAGCGTGCGATTACGACCGGCGATCAACGGATCCACAGGGTCAACCACGGTCAACGGCGCTGCCGTCATGATCGTTGGAGACAGCAAAACGCCGACCGCGTTTCCGCTGGTCGGCGTCTTGTCAGCCCGGCGAGGGACTGGTGGCCAGGGGCGGGGTCGAACCGCCGACCTTCCGCTTTTCAGGCGGACGCTCGTACCAACTGAGCTACCTGGCCGGGCACTCGCCTGATCGTACCGGACCGGACGAACCGGGCCGGCAGTCAGGAGCGGTCCTGACGGGACTTGAACCCGCGACCTCCGCCTTGACAGGGCGGCGAGCACTCCAACTGCTCCACAGGACCTTGCTTCGGCTGGCCACTCTACGGCAAACCGTTCCGTGCCCCCAACGGGATTCGAACCCGTGCTACCGCCTTGAAAGGGCGGCGTCCTAGGCCGCTAGACGATGAGGGCGGCCCCGCCATCATCGCACAGGTGCGAGATGAGCGGCTGAGCCCCCATCCGGCCCCGCCGGATGGCCTGCAAAGCATACGTGATGCCCGGAACCTTCGCCAAAACCGCCAGGCAGCGACAACCCGGCCGGCCGTTCGAGCGACGCGACCCGGCGACCTGAAAGAGGCCGGGGCCGAGAAGAGCGGCCGGGGACGGAAAGCGGCGAGAAACACACGGGCCGCCCGGCCAGAGCCCGGGCGGCCCGTAAGCGTTGGGACGTCAGCTCGTCGGCAGGGCGATCAGCGTGAACCGGCCGGCGAGGTTGGGCAGGATGGTCTTGCACGCGGTCATGGTCTGGGAGCGGTCGCCGCCGCCGTCGTGCAGGAGCACGATCGATCCCTGGCCGGTGTGGCTGATGACGTTGTTGATGATCGGCTGTACCCCGGGCCGGCGCCAGTCCTGCGGATCGACGCTCCAGAAGATCGACTTCATGCCCATGCTGGCGGCGATGCTCACGGTCTGCGTGCTGAACATGCCGCCCGGGTTGCGGAAGTACTTGATCGGCGCGTCGGGGACGATCGCGTGGATGGCGTCGTTGGTGCGCTGGAGCTCGGACTGGATCCGGTCGGCGGTACGGGTACGCAGCTGCTCGTCGTGGCTCCACGTGTGGTTGCACAGGGTGTGGCCCTCGGCGACGATCCGCTTGACGACGTCGGGGTACCCGGCGACCTGGCGGCCGATCAGGCAGAAGGTCGCCTTGATGTGGTATTGGGCGAGCATGTCGAGCAGTTGGGGGGTGTACCCGGACGGGCCGTCGTCGAAGGTCAGCGCGACGGCCGACGAGCCAGTCGTTCGGATCGAGCCGGCGGGGCCGGTGCCGCCGCCGGAGCCGGAGCCAGGGGAGCCGCTACCACCGCCGGAGGCCGGGGTGGGGGGCGGAGGCGTTGAGGCGTCGGCCGTACCGGCGGGGGACGGCGACGAGTTCGGGCTGCGCGACGAGGACGCTGAAGCCGACGGGGACGCCGACGGCGAGTCGGTCGTGGAGGCGGCTGGGCTGGACGATGCGCTCGGTCCGGGGTGCCACGCGGGGCTTGCTTGTGCGTGGGCCGCCGTGCACCCGCCGAGGGCGAGTGCGAGCGCGGCCAGCGCCAGTGCGGCCGAGCAACGCCGTGCCATGAGACAGCTCCGAGGGGTCGGGGTCCAGGTGTCGTGCCGGCTCACCGTACCGAAGCTCAGGGCCTGCTTATAGCCCCGTCCGGTCCCGCTGGCAGCTTCTCGGGAGTCAGATCAGAGCGGGGTACGGAGGCCCGGGAGCAGCCCGACCACCCCGGCGAGCCAGGGCGCGTACCCCTCCGGCTCGGTCGTCAGGGCGGACCGCAGGTCGGCCGGCGCGACCCAGCGCACCTCCTCGACCTCTGCCGGGTCGGGGGCGAGCGCGAGATCGGCGCCGACCCGGCCGAGCAGCACGTGGTCGTACTCTCGCTCGACGCGACCGGTCGCCGGGTCGAGCGCGTCGTACCTGTACACGCCCAGCTCGTCAAGGGCCACACCGCGCACGGAGAGCTCCTCGGCCAGGCGGCGGGAGGCGCAGCCCGCCACCGTCGAGCCCGGTACCGGATGGCCGCAGCACGCGTTCGCCCACCGCCGCGGGAAGCGCGTCTTGGTGGCCGACCGCCGCTGGAGCAGCAGCCGTCCGGCCGGATCGACGAGCAGTACCGAGAACGCCCGGTGCAGCAGCCCCGGTGCCCGATGCGCATCCGCCACCGTCGACTGCCCGGTGGTACGGCCGTCCGGGTCGACCAGCTGGACCAGGTGCGCCTCCCGCGAGGGTGTCACGACAGGTAGCCGGTGACGCGCTGGGCGGCGAGCTTGCCCGAGATCAGCACCATCGGTACCCCGACGCCGGGCTGGGTACCGGAGCCCACGAAGACCACATTGGACAGTCCCGGATGGAGGTTGCCCGGCCGGAACGGGCCGGTCTGCGACAGGGTATGCGATGCGCCGAAGGGCGTACCGGCGGCCAGCCCGGCCTCGGCCCAGTCGGCCGGAGTCACCACGTGCGACACCTCGATGCCGGCCCCGAAGTCGTAGTAGCCGCGCGCCTCCAGGGTGGCGACCAGCTCGCCGGCGTACTGATGGGCCAGCCGGCCCCGCCAGTCCAATGTGGACACTTCGAGGTTCGGTGCCGGGGCGAGCACGTAGTAGACCTCGCGCCCGGTCGGGGCCAGTGCCGGGTCGGCCCGGGTCGGGTTCGTGACGAGCAGGGACGGGTCGCTCATCAGCCGCCCCTTGCGGATCACCTCCTTGAAGGTACGCCGCCATGACCGTCCAAAGTGGACGTTGTGGTGCGCGATATTCGCGTACCGCTGGGTGGATCCGATGTGCAGCACCACCGCGGACGGCGAGTGGCGCAGCTTCGGCGGTGGCTGGCGCAGCAGGTCCCGGTACGCCACCGGCAGGTCGGGGTTGAGCACCACCACGTCGGCCGGGATGCGCTCGCCGGCGGTGGTGACCACGCCGGTGGCCCGGCCGTTCGCACTGTCCACATAGGACACTGTGGTGCCGTAGTGGAACCGGACGCCGTGCTTCTCCGCCGCGCCGGCCAGCGCCCGCGGCACCGCGTGCACGCCACCGCGCGGGAAGTAGACGCCGGCCACCGCGTCGAGGTAGGCGATGACCGCGTAGATGGCGAGCGCGTCGTGCGGTGCGAGGCCCGCGTACATGGCCTGGAAGGAGAAGACCCGGCGGGTACGGGGGTCGGCGAAGAACTGGTTCACCTTGGTCGACAACCGGCGGAACCCGCCGGCGAGCACCAGCCGCAGCAGGTTCCCGGTGAGCAGGTCGGTGGGCGCGTCGAGGTTGCGCTCGATGAAGTCCCGCCGCTCCAGCTGCCACAGTCGCCGGGCGTAGTGCACGAAGCGCAGGTACCCGTCGGCCTCGCGAGGGCCGCACACCCGGGCGATCTCGGCCGCCATCCGGGCCGGATGGGCGATCACGTCGAGCGTCGAGCCGTCCGGGAAGTGCGCCCGGTACGCCGGGTCGACCGGGGCCAGGTCGAGCCAGTCGCAGAGCCGCTCGTCAACCGCCCGTAACGGCTCCTCGATCAGGTCCGGCATGGTCAGCACGGTCGGCCCGGTGTCGAACTCGTACCCGCCCAGCGTGAGCCGCCCGGCCAGGCCGCCCGGCACCGGCTCCCGCTCCAGTACGGTCACCTCGCGCCCGGCCCCGGCCAGGTGCAGCGCGCAGGCCAGGCCACCCAGGCCGGCGCCGACGATCACGACCCGCTCGGTCGGACCAGTCACGGTACGCACTCTCGATCGCCCCCTTCGCTGATGTCGCCGCCCATCATTCCGGGAAACCGGGTGAGGCTCACCGACTCCGGGCAGTAATGGCACGGACCGAAACGCTTCCGTCACGCGGAAGGGCTCGGCGCGAAACGTCTGCAACCTTCCCGGCCGCCCGGGCGTGAAGTACCCAGTTCACCGATCCTCACGGGAGGAGCGGCTGACGCCGCACTAGTTGATCTGCGCCGGGAGGGAGGACGTACGGGCGGTTGACCCGTACCGGTATCGTCGGCGGTTCAACCGCCCCGGAGCCGCCAGTGGATGCCCCCCGCCTCGCGGACTTCAGCGAGTTCTACGCCGTACATTTCCACTCGCTGACCGTCCAGCTCTTCGCGCACACCGGAGACCTGACCGAGGCCCAGGACGTCGTTCAGGAGGCGTTCACCCGGGCGCTGGCCCGCTGGTCGCGGCTGGCGACGTACGACGACCCGGCGGCCTGGGTACGCCGGGTGGCGTGGAACCTCGCGACCAGCCGGTGGCGGCGGGTACGGACGGCGGTGGCGTTCGCCCGACGGCAGCGCGAGGAGGTGGTACCCGGCCCGAGCCCCGACCGGGTGGCCCTGGTCGAGGCGCTGGCCCGGCTGCCCGAGCGGCAGCGCCAGGCCGTGGTCCTGCACTACCTGGCCGACCTGCCGTTAGGCGCGATCGCGACCGATCTGGGCGTGGCCGAGGGCACCGTGAAGTCGTGGCTGCACCGGGCCCGTACCGCCCTCGCCGAAGAGCTGGTCGACGCGCACGCGGAGGGAGGCGCCAGTGCTTGACCGGGAACGGGATCCGCTCGCGGCGGAGTTCGCCGCCCTGCGTACCGCCGTGGTCAGCCGGCCGCCCGGAGTGGCCGCGGCGCGGCGCACCGTGCGCCGCCGCCGGCAGCGCGTCGTGGTGGGGGCGGCGTCGCTGGCGGTGGTCGTGCTCGCCGCGCTCGGCGTGGCCGTCGCCGGCTTCGCCGCGCCACCGGGCCACCGGAGCGCCCCCCGGCCGGCGGCCGATCCGGTGCCCAGCACCGGCGCGCCGTCCCTCGCCCCGGCCGCGCCGCCCGTCCTGCCCGGCCCCTCGCGGCCGGCCTCGGCCGGCGCGGCACCCGCCGTCTCGTCCGGCGCGGCCTGCACGAGGTACGGGGCGGTGGTGCTCGACACGCCGAAGCAGACCTCGGTGACGGTACGGGTGGACCAGGACGGCCCGTACCCGCTCTGCCCCGGCGAGCGCGTCCGGGTGTTCGTGGCTACGTACAGCGTGGACAGCACGGGCGGACAGCACCTCTACAAGTCCGTCACCGGTACCCTCGACGCCGCGCACAACCCGCTGACCCTCCCGCTCCAGGTCCCCCCGTGCCACGTCACGGTCTACGTGATCTCCGGCAACCAGCAGGTCAAGAGCGCGCTTCCGGCGATGAGCGACTTCCCCAAGCAGGCGCCGGCCGCGTACTACAGCGCCGCGGCCGGCCCGTACGGTGGCGTGGTGTGGCTGCAGGAGGAGGACCCGTGCGCCGGTGCCCGCCAACCGGCCATCCCGAACTGAATATCCTGATCCGCACGGGAGGAGCGGCGTCCCGCCGCGCTGCGCTGCCCTTGCATCTAGTCTCATCGCGATGCCCTACCAACCCAGCGTCGACCTGGACCGGCCGGTACGCGACCGGCTGGTGCTGCGGACCGTCCCGGGCGCGGTCGACTACCTGGCCGAGGACCTGCGTACCCTGCCCGCGCGCATCCTGCGCCGGGAGCCCGACCGGCTGCTCGTCGAGTACGCCGGCCCGCTGCGCCCGCTCGCCGCGGTCCGGTACTTCGACATCTGCGCGGTGGATCTCGACGGTACGCCCGACGAGCGGCTGCGGGAGTCCATCAAGGACGGCGCCCTGGCCGCCCTGCGCCCGTCGGACGGGCCGGTCCGGTTCCGGGTCGGTGACCTGGGCGCCGGGCGCTGGGAGCTGCGCGACCGGCTGGTCGGCGGGTACGGCTGGCGCAACGACCCGGGATCCTGGGACGTCAACGTGGAGCCGCACGGCGCCGAGCTCGGCGCGCTCTACCTGACCCAGCGGTACGGGGAGCTGCGCCGTACGCCCGCGTCGACCAACCCGCTGGTCGGTGCGGTGATGGTCCGGCTTGCCAAGATCCAGCCTGGGCAGACCGTGCTCGACCCGTTCTGCGGCGCCGGTACCCTGCTCGTGCTCGCCGGCGAGATGGCCGAACCGGGCCGGCTGCTCGGCGGCGACCTGCAGCGGCGGTGGCTCGGCATGGCCGCCGAGAACCTGGATATCCGTGGCGTGCGCGTTGGGCTCATCCGCGCCGACGCGACCCGGATCCCGGTGGCGACCGGCGCGGTCGACCGGGTGCTGGCGAACCTGCCATTCGGCAAGCGTGTCGGAACTCACCGGGTCAACACGGACCTCTACCCGGCCGCGCTGCGCGAGATCGCCCGGGTGCTCCCCGGCTCCGGCCGGGCTGTCCTGCTCACCGACGACAAGCGGCTGTTCCGGGAGACCGTGCAGCGCACGCCGCTGCTACGCGTCATCAAGGAAGTGGTACTCGTCCGGGGTGGACTCCATCCTTCCGCATATGTTCTTGCGAAACGTGGACGTTGATCACTGAAATATGGTGATCTCTGTACCGTGTGTGAGGTAATTCATTGACGCCTGTATCGGGTTTGTAACAAGTACTTAACCTCCGATCAGTAGTAAATACGGGCAGAGTCCGCAACTCCGCCAACAAGATCCCGGGGGTACGGGAAATGCGGGAAGCCTCTCTGGTCGTGGTCGCCAATCGGCTACCCGTCGACGAAGCTGTATCAGACAGTGGTGTACGTGAATGGCGGCGCAGCCCGGGCGGTCTCGTCACCGCGCTGGAGTCGGTCCTGCGCGGGTACGAGACGAGCTGGGTCGGCTGGTCCGGGGGGACCGGTCCGGCGCCCGACCTGCCGGAGGTCGACGGCGTCACGCTGCAGGGCGTCGAGCTTCTCCGAGCAGGACTTCGAGCAGTACTACGAAGGGTTCAGCAACTCCACACTCTGGCCGCTCTACCACGACGCCGTGGAGCAGCCGGTGTACCACCGGCGCTGGTGGGAGTCCTACCAGCGGGTCAACCGCCGCTTCGCCCAGGCGACGGCGGACATCGCGCCGCCCGGTGCGGTCGTCTGGATCCAGGACTACCACCTCCAGCTCGTGCCGGCGCTACTCCGCGAACTGCGCCCGGACGTGCGCATCGGCTTCTTCCTGCACATCCCGTTCCCGCCGACCGAGCTGTTCAAGCAGCTCCCGCGCCGGGCCGAGCTGCTGCGTGGGCTGCTCGGGGCAGACCTCATCGGCTTCCAGAACTCCGGTGGCGCGGCCAACTTCGTCCGGCTCGCCGAACGGCTGCTGGGGCTGCGGGTGCGGCACAACGACATCGAGCTCGACGGGCGGATCGTGCGGGTCGGCGCCTTCCCGATCTCCATCGACGTCGGCGAGATGGAGAAGCTCGCGATGACCGAGGAGGTGGCGGAGCGCGCCGCGCAGGTCCGGGCCGACCTCGGCAACCCGGACCGGATCATGCTCGGGGTCGACCGGCTCGACTACACCAAGGGCATCGAGCACCGGCTCAAGGCATACCGGGAGCTGCTGGCCGACGGGCGGGTCAAGGTGCCGCACACGGTCATGGTGCAGGTGGCCGTACCGAGCCGGGAACGGGTCGAGCACTACAAGATGCTGCGCAACAAGGTCGAGCGCGAGGTCGGCGGGATGAACGGGGAGTACGGCCGACTCGGGGTACCGGCCGTGCACTACCTCAGCCAGTCGTTCAACCGCTTCGAGCTGGCCGCACTCTACCGGGCCGCCGACGTCATGGTGGTCACCCCGCTGCGCGACGGGATGAACCTGGTCGCCAAGGAGTACGTGGCCTGCCGCGTGGACAACGGCGGCGCCCTGGTGCTGTCCGAGTTCGCCGGCGCGGCCAGTGAGCTGCGGCAGGCGTACCTGGTCAACCCGCACGACCTCGACGGGCTCAAGGACACGCTGGTCCACGCGCTGGAGACCGACCCCGTCGACGCGTCGCGCCGGATGCGGACGATGCGCCGGCAGCTGCGTACCCACGATGTCCAGACCTGGGCCCGCAACTACCTGTCGGAGCTGCAGTCCGTGGTGCTCTAGCAAACGCATGAACGACGTGGGGCCGGCGGGTTGTCCGCCGGCCCTTGTCGGTGGAAACACTGCCCGGTGTTCAGCCGGCGATGAGGATCCGCAGGGTACGGGGCCCGTGTACGCCCTCGACCCGGTTCAGCTCGATGTCGCTGGTCGCCGATGGCCCGCTGACCCAGGTCTGCGGCCGGCTCGGGTCCAGCCGGGCCAGCGCCTCCGGCACCGTACCGACGACCTGCCCGGCGCGCACGACGCACAGGTGGTAGTCGGGGAGCAGGGTGAGCGCCCGGCGCCCCTGGCCCGGGCCGGCATCGAGCACGATCGTGCCGGTGAGCGCGATCGCGAGGGCGCACCCGGTAAGCACCCCGTCGGCACCGTCCAGCTCGGTGACCGACAGCGGCGGGTCGTCGGTCAGCCGCTCCACGTCGGCGGCCACGAGCCACGCATCGGGTAGCCCCGACGGGACCACGAGCCGGCGTACGCCCCGCTCGCGCAGGGCGGCACCGATGGCGGCCGGGAGATCGGTGACCAGCTCGACGGTCGCGCGATAGTCGGCGGCCCGCTCGGCGAACCGGGTCACCACGTCGGCGCCGTCGAGGGTACGCAGGTAGTCGCGCGGTACGGGGGGCGGCGCCGGCCGGTCGGCGAGGGCGTGCCGTACCCGGGCGAGGATCTCCTCACGGCTGGCGGTCACGACGGGACCTCCACCACGAGCGGAAGGACTGCGGCGGCGGGGCCGGGAGGTCGCGCGTACCGAACCAGGCTCTGATCCAGAAGGGACCGCGCAGCCGCAGCCGCCCGTGGCGGCCGACCACCCGCCCGCCCCAGGCGCCCAGCTTCTGCGCGACCGCCAGCCGGCGCGGCGACGCGAACGCCGACCGCGCCGCGGCCAGCGCCAGACCCTCCGCGCCGAGGTGGCCGCGCTTGTGCTCCACCACCTTGGCGCGCAGGTGGACCAGGACGTCGGGGATGTCGATCCGGACCGGGCAGACCTCGAAGCACGCGCCGCACAGCGAGGACGCGAACGGCAGCGAGGCGGTCTGCTCGTCGACCGGGTGCTGGTTGATGCCGCGCAGCTGCGGGGTGAGGATGGCGCCGATCGGGCCGGGGTACGCCGAGCCGTACGCCCTGCCGCCGGTGCGCTCGTAGACCGGGCACACGTTCAGGCAGGCGGAGCAGCGGATGCAGCGCAGCGCCCGGCGCCCCTTCGGGTCGGCGAGCGTGGCGGTACGGCCGTTGTCCAGCAGCACCAGGTGGAACTCCTGCGGCCCGTCGCCGGGAGTGACCCCGGTCCACATCGACGTGTACGGGTTCATCCGCTCCGCCGTCGACGAGCGCGGCAGCAGCTGGAGGAACACCTCGAGGTCGGCCCAGGTCGGTACCAGCTTCTCGATGCCGAGCACCGTGACGAGCACCTTCGGCAGCGTCAGGCACATCCGCCCGTTGCCCTCGGACTCCAGGACCACCACCGTGCCGGTCTGCGCGACCGCGAAGTTCCCGCCGGACACCGCGACCGTGGCACGCAGGAACTTCTCCCGCAGGTGCAGCCGGGCCGCCTCGGCGAGGGCGGCCGGCTCGTCGGTGAGACCGGCGGGCGGCGGGCGGCCCGCGGCCCCCATCTCGCGGACGAAGATGTCCCGGATCTCCGACCGGTTGCGGTGGATCGCCGGTACCAGGATGTGCGACGGCAGGTCGTGGCCCAGCTGGACGATCAGCTCGGCGAGGTCGGTCTCCCACACGTCGATACCGTGCGCGGCGAGTGCGGCGTTGCAGCTCGATCTCCTGGGTGGCCATCGACTTCACCTTGACGACCTCGAGGGCACCGTGCCTCGTCGCGATCTCGGCGACGACCGTGTTCGCCTCGGCCGCGTCGCGCGCCCAGTGCACCACGCCGCCGGCCGCGGTGACCGCGTCCTCGAGCTGCGCCAGAAGCTCGGGGAGCCGCGCCAGTACGTCGTCCTTGATCGCCGCGCCGGCCAGCCGGAGCTGCTCCCAGTCGGGCAGCTCGGCGACCGTACGGGATCGCTTGTTCCGGATCGTCGCGGTCGCCTTCGCCAGGTTGGCCCGCTGCTGCCGGTCGGCCAGCGCGGCCCGAGCCGCCTCGGGGAAGGGCGGCATGCCGAGAAAGGTCGGATGGCTCATCGAACGCAGCGCTCCACGTGGCTCCATGGGCCCGCCCTGGTCGCCGCCAGGATCTCGGCCAGGTGCAGTACCCGTACCGGCGCCCCGCGGCGGGACAGCAGCCCGCCGATGTGCATCAGGCAGGAGGTGTCCGCGCTCGCCAGCACCGGCGCGCCGGTGGCCAGTACGTCGGCCACCTTGTCCTCGCCCATCGCCGTGGACGTGTCCGGGTTCTTCACGCTGAACGTACCGCCGAAGCCGCAGCACTCGGCCGGATGCGCGAGCGGCACGAGGTCGAGCCCCTCGACGGCCGCCAGCAGCCGCTGCGGCCGGTCGCCGATCCCGAGCAGCCGCTGGGAGTGGCAGGTCGGATGGAAGGCCACCGGGTACGGGAAGTACGCCCCCACGTCGGTCACCTTCAGCACGTCGGTCAGGAGCTCGGACAGCTCGTACACGACCGGGGTGGCCACCTCCGGATCGACCTCACGGTGGTAATGCCGCACCATCGACGCGCACGACGCCGACGGGGTCACCACCGCGTCGTACCCGGTGAACACCTCGGCGAAGCGCCGCACCAGCGGTACGCACTCGGGCCGGTACCCGGAGTTGAAGTGCAGCTGCCCACAGCAGGTCTGCCCCGCGGGGAACTCCACGGTCACGCCCAGCCGCTCCAGTACGGCCACGGTGGCCCGCCCGACCTGCGGGTACAGCGTGTCGTTGAAACAGGTCACGAACAGGCCGACGCGCACGGTCGTAGCCTCTCATCAAGCGCGGCGAAGCTCAACAGAACATCGGATGTCTCATCGCGGCGCTCCGAAGTCCTGGGTCCAGTACCTCTTGCGTGAGCCACTCATCGCGACGCCGACGCCGATATTGCGGAAGTCGCAGTCGAGGATGTTGGCCCGGTGCCCGGGGCTGTGCATCCAGCCGTCCATGACCGAGGCCGCGTCGGCGTACCCGGCCGCGATGTTCTCGCCGTACGCCGACCACCGGTACCCGGCCTCGCTGATCCGGCCGGCGGGGTCGGAGCCGTCGGGGGCGTCGTGCGAGAAGTAGTTGCGGCGCGCCATGTCGGTCGAGTGCGCCAGCGCGGCGCCGGCCAGCCGTCCGTCGACGGTCAGCGGCCGGCAGCCGGCCCTGGCCCGTGCCCGGTTGACGAGCGTCACGACCTGGTCGGCCGGGTCGCCACCGCCGCCCGTCTTGGACGGTGCGGCGGGCGAGGGGCCGGCGCTCCGGGCGGGCGGCGGGGCGCTCGGTGGCCCAGCGGTCGGGCTCGCGGAGGGGCTCGGGGAAGGTGTCGGGTGGACCCAGGCGGCGTTCACGGTTCCGGTCGGCTGGTCGCCGTCCGCCTCGGTGACGAGGACCGCGGTCGCGCCGGCCAGGACCAGGCCAGTGGCCAGGACAGATAACAGAACCAACCGGGTACGGGAACCGTGCGCGTGCCGTGGGCCGGGGGTGTGCACGCGAGCGATCCTATTCCGGTTGGTACGAACGGCTATTGACGGTGTAGTTCGATGGCCCTAACGTCGGCGGCGTTCGTTAGAAAGTCTGCCTGACAATAGGAGCCCTGGATGGCTAAGCGCCTTGTCGCCGTGCTCAGCGCGGCTGGGCTGGTCATGGCCGCCGGTACGGTCGCGGCGGCCAGCCCGGCCAGCGCGGCGGTGTCCGGGCTCGTCCGCGTCGACCAGGTGGGGTACCTGCCGACCGAGACCAAGCAGGCGTACCTGATGACGAGCGCCCCGGTGCACGGTGCCACCTTCAGGGTGGTCAGCTCGTCGGGCAGCACGGTGCTCACCGGTACGGTCGGCGACACGAGCCGGGGCGCGTGGAACACGAAGTACCCGGACGTGTACCCGATCAGCTTCAGTACGGTGACCAAGCCGGGCACGTACCGCATCACCGTCGGCGGCGGCGCCAGCGGCACCTCGCCCACCTTCACCATCGCCGACGCCGCGCACCTCTACCGCAAGGCGATCGCCGACGGCGTCGCCTTCTTCCAGGTGCAGCGCGACGGTCCGGACGTGATCCCCGGCCAGACCAACCGCAAGCCGGCCCACCTGCACGACGCGAGCGCCTCGGTGTACGCCGTCCCGCACTTCGAGCCCGACAGCGACACGATCATCGAGGCCGACCTGAAGAAGCTCGGCGGACCGGTCAACGTGCTGGGCGGCTGGTACGACGCCGGCGACTACCTCAAGTTCACCCACACCACCGCGTACGGCGACGTGGTCCTCTTCGCCGCGGAGCGCGCGCTCGGACCGGCCGCACCGTCCACATTGGACAGTGAGGCGCACTTCGGCGAGGCGTGGCTGGACCAGATGTGGGACCAGGCGACGAAGACGCTGTACTTCCAGGTCGGCATCGGCTCGGGCAACGCCGCCGCTACCTTCACCGGCGACCACGACCTCTGGCGGCTGCCCCAGGCCGACGATGGCAACGCCGACCCGGCGAACCGGTACGCGACCGCGCACCGGCCGGTGTTCCGGGCCGCCGACCCGGGCAAGAAGATCAGTCCGAACCTGGTCGGCCGGACCGCGGCCGCGTTCGCCCTGGCCGCCCAGGTCGACGCCGACTCCCGGCCGGCGCGCGCCGCCGACGAGTACCAGGCGGCGGTCTCGCTCTACGCGATGGCCGACACGGCGAGCCCGCCCGACCCGCTGGTCACCGCGCTGCCCAACGCCTTCTACCCCGAGTCCACCTGGCGCGACGACATGGAGCTGGGCGCTTCGGAGATCGCGCTGGCCGCGCAGGTACTGGGCCACAACGCGGTGCCATACCTCGCCGACGCGGCCGGCTTCGCGAAGGGGTACATCGCCAAGGAGACCGGGGACACGTTCAACCTGTACGACACCAGCGCGCTCGCGCACGCCGACCTCATCAAGGCACTGGCGCTCGCCGGCAACCCGACGGTCGCGGTCACCCCGGCCGCGCTCGTCGCCGACCTCAAGCGCCAGGTACAGACCGGGGCCACCCGGGCGGCCGGGGACATCTTCCACGCCGGCGGGGTGTACACCGACTTCGACGTCGACTCGCACACCTTCGGCCTGCTGGCCACCCAGGCGCTCTACAAGCAGGCCAGCCGATTCGCGTCGGCTGTGCCCGCCTCGCCAAACGGCGGCCCGGCTCCGCTCATTGGGGACGCCTCGTTCGACGACTTCGCCACCCAGCAGCGCGACTGGGTGTTCGGGGCGAACGCCTGGGGCACCAGCTTCATGGTGGGCGAGGGCACCACATACCCGAAGTGCATGCAGCACCAGGTGGACAACCTCGCCACGTCGGGGCGGGCGGTCGGCGCGGTGGTCAACGGGCCCAACGACCCGGCCCAGTTCGACACCACCGGCCTGGGCGACTACCAGGACGGGATGGTGCGGTGCCCGGCGAACGGGAGCGACGCGTTCAACGCGTTCACCACGCCGAAGTCCCGCTACGTCGACGACGTACGGGCCTGGCAGACCGCCGAGCCGGCGCTGGACATGACCGGGTCGGCCGTACTCGGGCTGGCTCTGCAGCAGTCGCTCGAAGAGTCCTTCGCCACGACCTACGAGGCGGAGGCCGCCACCCTGGCCGGGGGGGCCAGGGTGGCCGTCTGCGCGGCCTGCTCGGGCGGCGCCAGGGTGCGCAACGTCGGCAACGGCGGCACGGTCACCTTCGGGTCGGTGACGGTACCGGCCTCGGGCAGCTACCGGCTGACGATCGGTTACACCAACGGCGGTGCCGCCCGTACCGGCGTGCTGTCGGTGAACGGTACGGCGGCCGCCGGGCTGTCGTTCCCGTCGACGGGGAGCTTCGACAGCCCGGCGAGCGCGACGGTGACGGTGCGCCTGAAGACCGGTACGAATGCGATCGCACTAGGCAACCCGTCGGGGTACGCGCCGGACCTCGATCGGCTCGTCGTGTCCAGCTAGCCGATCCGCACGGGAGGAGCGACGTCCGCCGCACTGTTCTTTCTTCGCACGGTGCCGCGTGGCCCCGGGGACACAGGTCCTCGGGGCCACGTGTATCCGGCGCGCCGCGCCGTGCCAGTTCGTCCTGTGGTGAGCATCTCTCAGACTTTCGGACAGACCTCCGATAAGTACCTCCCCGACAGCGGCCCAGGCAGGTAACGTCCGGCGCCTGGGTAGCTACTTCCGGTCGTACGGGATGCGCTGTCCGTTGCCTCACGCGCGCGGGTGACGTGCGTGAAGCCCGTGCCGGGGTGACCACGGGGCCTGCGGTTGGTGACAGGGGGAGGACTACATGCGTGCCTGGCTCGCCAGGTTGGCCGGCAAGCTGTCGCTGCGGGACCTGTCGCCGCGGGACCTGAGGTGGGACCGCCTGGTGGGCCCGGGGCGCCCGCGCCTCCTGCGGTACGTGGTCGCCTCGGTGATGGCCGCGGCGGTGGGGCTGTTCGTCCAGCAGGCGCTGCCGTCCGCGCTGGCCGACGAGCACACCGTCTCCCAGGACACGCTGCGTACCGGCTGGGACCCGACCGAGCCGAACCTGTCGCCGAGCACCGTCACGGGCAGCAACTTCGGCCAGCTCTTCGCGACCCACGTGCAGGGCCAGGTGTACGCGCAGCCGCTGGTCGTCGGCAACACGCTGCTGGTCAGCACCGAGGACGACTTCGTGTACGGCCTGGACGCCACGACCGGCGCGATCAAGTGGAGTCAGGACTTCGGCCCGGCCTGGCCGTCGTCCGCCATCGGCTGCCCCAACATCTCGCCCAACATGGGCAGTACGGCGACCGGCGTCTACGAGCCGAGCACCGGCACCTACTACCTCAGCACGAAGGTGAACAACGGGCCCGACGTCCAGCACCCCAACTTCTACCTGCACGCCGTCAACGCCCAGACCGGAGCCGAGCGCGCCGGCTGGCCGGTGAAGATCCAGGGCACCCCGTCCAACGACCCGACGCACCCGTTCAACGGGTACACCGTCAACAACCGGCCGGGCCTGCTCCTCATGAACGGCGTCGTCTACCTGGGCTTCGGCTCCCAGTGCGACGCCCTCTACACCCAGTACGTCGGGTACATCGTCGGGGTCAACACGAGCAGCCGGGCGATCAACATCTGGACCGACGAGGTCGGCGCGAGCAGCTACGCGGCCGGCATCTGGCAGTCCGGTGGCGGCCTGGTGTCCGACGGGCCGGGCCGGATCTTCTTCTCCACCGGCAACGGCGTCACCCCGCCGAACGCGCCCGGCAACAACCCGCCGCAGCAGCTGTCGGAGTCGGTGGTCCGGCTCGGCGTCGCGGCCGACGGCACCATGTCGGCGCAGGACTTCTTCAGCCCTTCGGACGCGGCCACCCTGGACGCCAACGACACCGACCTGGGCTCCGGCGGCCCGGTCGCGCTGCCACCGCAGTACTTCGGTACCGCCGCCCTCCCGCACCTCATGGTCGAGATCGGCAAGGACGGGCGGCTGTTCCTGCTCAACCGGGACGACCTCGGCGGCAAGGGACAGGGACCGGGCGGCGGCAACGCGGTGATCCAGACCAACGGCCCGTTCCAGGGGGTGTGGGGACACCCGGGCGTCTACGGCGGCGAGGGCGGCTACGTCTACGTCGTGCAGGACAACAACAACATGCTCGCCTTCAAGTACGGCGTGAACGGCCAGGGCAAGCCCGCCCTCAGCCTGGCCGGCAACACCACGGAGATGTTCGGGGGCAGCTCCGGTTCGCCGCTCGTCACGTCGGACGGCACGACGCCCGGCGGAGCAGTGGTCTGGGTGGTCAAGGTCGACAACCCCAACGGCAGCAACGGGCAGCTGTGCGCCTACAACGCCGTGCCGTCCGCGGGCCACCTCAACCTGCTGCGCTGCTTCCCCATCGGTACCGGTTCGAAGTTCGTCGTGCCGGCGGCCTCCAACGGCCGGGTCTACGTCGGTACCCGCGACAGCATCGTGTACGGCTTCGGCCAGCCGACCACCACCGCGCTCACCACCCCGCAGACCAACTTCGGCAACGTCAACGTGTCGGCGACCGGTACCGCCACCGTGACCGCCACCGCGACCCGTACCGTGACGATCACCGGGATCACCACCAGCGCGCCCTTCGGGGTCACGCCGCCGGCCCTGCCGGTCACCCTGAACGCCGGCAACACCATCCAGGTCCCGGTCTCGTTCTCGCCGACCACGCCGGGCTCGTTCACGGGTACGGTCAAGTTCGCCGTCACCGATGCCGGGGTGCCCGGTACGGTCGGCGCCGCGGTGCAGGGCAACGCGATCAAACCGGGCTTCACGGCGACGCCCGCGTCGCTGACGTTCGACGACCTCGCCGTGGGTGCGACCCAGACGATGGGCACCATCATCAGCAACACCGGTACGACCAACGAGGCGGTCACCGCGACCACCACGCCCAGCGGCCCGTTCACGGTCAGCGGGCTACCGGCCAACGGCACCGTCCTCGCCCCCGGCCAGTCGGTCGCGGTCGGGGTCACGTACGCGCCCACCTCGGCCGGGAACCATTCGAGCTCGTTCACCGTGACCGGTCCGGACGGCGCGGCGACCGTACCGCTGACCGGGTCGGCGGCGGCCGGGTTCGCCCAGCTGTCGGTGGCGCCCGGGTCGCTGGACTTCGGGTCGGTACCGGTGGGCAGCTCGGCGACGAAGATCCTGACCGTGTCCAGCACCGGCAACCTGAACGTCACCGTGACCAAGGCGGCGGCTCCGGCGCTGCCCTTCGTGGTGCCCGTACCGCTTGCCGAGGGCCAGGTGCTCACGCCCGGCCAGAGCGCGGACGTCCAGGTGACCTTCGCGCCCACGGCCGCGGGGACCTACAGCAACAACTACGTGATCAACGCCAACGACGGGCTCGGGGTACGCAACATCGCGGTCACCGGTACCGCGGTGAACCCGCCCAACGGGGTGCCCGTACCGCCGGTGCTCGGTGGTGGCTGGACGCTCAACGGCTCGGCCAGGCTCGCCGGCCCGAACCTCGTGCTCACCCCGGCCACCGGAGGCCAGACCGGTACCGCGATCTACTCCGCGCCGCTGCCCAGTGACGGGCTGACCGCGAGCTTCACCGCGTCCATTGGCGGCGGCAACGGTGCGGACGGGATGACCTTCGCCATGCTCGCGGCGTCCGGCGCCACCCCGCACAGCGTCGGCGGAGGCGGTGGCGGGCTGGGCTTCTACGGGCTGCCCGGGGTGGCCGTCACGCTGGACACCTGGCAGGGCGCGTACGACCCGTCGAGCAACTTCATCGGGCTCAGCACCGGTGGCGTGGGCGGTAACCCGCAGTACGTCGCGGTGGCCAACAACATCCCGAACCTGCGCACGGGTACGCACACCGTGAAGGTCACCGTGTCCGGCGGCCGGGTGACCGTCTTCCTCGACGGCACGCAGCAACTGTCCGCCGCGGTGAACCTGCCGCCGACCGTGTACGCCGGGTTCACCGGTGCCACCGGTGGCGCCACGGACCAGCACGCGGTCAGCAACGTGGCGATCACGTCGGGCACCACCACCCTGCCCCGGCCCGGTACCGGCTGGCAGTTCAACGGGACCGCGACCACCAGCGGTGCCTCGCTGATCCTCACGCCGGCCCAGGAGGGCGTCGCCGGTTCGGCGCTGTACTCCGACACGGTCCGTACCGACGGGCTGACCACGTCGTTCAACCTCACCATGAACGGCGGGACCGGCGCCGACGGCGCGACCTTCGCGATGCTCGACCCGGCCGGTGCCGGCCCGACGTCACTGGGTGGGAGCGGGGGCAACCTCGGCGTGGTCGGCCTGCCCGGGGTGGCGGTCGCGTTCGTGACCTATCCACAGTTCGGCATCAACTCCAGCAACTTCGTCGCGATCACGAGTAGTCCGACCGGAGGCCAGCCGACCGTCGTGGCGTCCACGACGACCGTGCCGATGCTGCGCAACGGCAGCCATGCCGTGGCGATCACGGTGGTGGGCACCACGGTCAACGTGTCGGTCGACGGGAGCCAGGTGCTCAGCGCGGCCGTACCGACACTCAAGCCCCGGGCGGTCGTCGGCTTCACCGGCGCCACCGGCGGGTCGACGGACGTACACGCCGTCAGTGACGTGCAGATCCTCGGCGGCGCCCTCACCACCGGGACGACGACCGGCTGGACCACCAACGGTTCCGCGCTCTACAACAGCGGCACCTACCAGCTGACCGCGGCCGCGAACGGGCAGACCGGTACGGCGATCTCCGGTACGGCGGTGCCGACCGCGCGGCTGGCCGCGAAGTTCACCATGCAGATCGGCCCCGGAAACGGTGCGGACGGCATGTCGTTCATGCTGCTCGACCCGGCACGGGGCGCCGGTGCGACCTCGATGGGTAACGGCGGTGGCGGCCTCGGCTTCGGTGGGCTACCCGGCACCGCGGTGACGTTCGTGACGTGGGCCCAACCCGGCGACCCGTCGAACAACTTCGTCGGTATCGCCACCAGCGCCCCCGGCCAGGGACTGAGCTACGCGGGCCGGTCGACGAACATCCCACCGCTCCGAACCGGCCTGCACGACGTCGAGGTGCTGGTCAGCTCGGGTCACCTCATCGTGAAGGTGGACGGCGCCACGGCACTGGACACCGTGGTGGCGATCCCGACCAACGCACTGCTCGGCTTCAGCGGCGCGACCGGCGGGCTCAACGATGTGCACGCGGTGAGCAACCTGAACGTCACGTACTGACCTGGCGTACCCGAAACGGCGGCCCCATAAGGGCCGGGCCGCCCTCCGGCACCGTTCAGCGGCTGACCGGCTTGCCGTTGTACGTCACGTTGCTGAAGACCAGGTTGTCGACGTTCTTGATGGTGTCCGTGGTGTTGCCGACGCCCTTGAACGCGCAGTTCCTCACGGTCAGGCCCTTGACGTGGTCGCTGCTCAGGCCGCTGACGTCGAAGACTCCCGGTGTCTTGGCGGTGCCGCAGTTGGTGACGGTGAACGGGCCGAACACCGGCGGGTGGCTGCCGGTCTGCCCGTTGTAGGTCATCGTCACGTACGCGAACGACCGGGTCGGGGCGCCGGCGAAGCTGTCGAGGTTGATGTTCGTGCTGAACCCGCCGCGCTGGGTGTTGGACTTGACGTACAGCGCGAACTTGGTGGCCCCGACGATGTCGCACTTGTACGCGTACACGTTGCGGATGCCGCCGGTCTGCTCGCTCCCGCAGGTGATCGCGCCCCAGTTGCCGTTCATCAGGCAGTTGTAGACCACCAGGTTCTGGGTCGGTACGTTCACCCGGCGCCCGTCCGCGTCCCGCCCCGACTTGATGGCGATGTTGTCGTCGTGCGCACCGAGGGTGCAGTCGCGGATGATGACGTGGTCGCTGGACTCCGGGTCGCAGCCGTCGGTGTTGGAGTGCGCCGTGCTCGGGTCGGTGGTGACCCCGTCGATCGTGACGTTCGTACACAGCGTCGGGTGCAACTGCCAGAACATCGGGTTCTTGAGCGTGACCCCGGAGATGAGTACGGTGTCGCAGTTGTACGGCTCGACGAACGTGGAGCGCATGGTGTGCCCGGAGCCGGGGACGACCCGCTTGCGGGGGTCGGTGACGCCCTGGGAAACCAACGACTCCAGGTACTTGCGGTCGTTGCCCTTGTTCCAGGAGGAGGTACCCCCGGCGTCGAGCGTCCCGCTGCCGGTGAGCGCGATGTTCTTCTCGCCGTACGCGTAGATCATCGGCGAGCGGTTCATGCACTCGATGCCCTCGTACCGGGTGAGCACGGTGGGGTACTTGCTGGCGTCGCCGCTGAACTTGAGCGTGGCGCCCGAGCTCAGGTGCAGGTCCACGTTGCTCTTCAGGTAGACCGCGCCGGTGACGTACGTACCCGCCGGCACCACCACGTGACCGCCGCCCGCCTTGTTGGCCGCGGTGATCGCGGCCGCGAACGCCGCGGTGTTGTCGGCGCTGCCGTTGCCCTTCGCTCCGTACTTGGTGACGTCGAAGGTCGCGTCCGGGAACGTCGGCTGGCTGGTCGCCGCGACGATCGCCTGCGCCTCGGGCCAGGGCAGGTCGCTCGGGGACACGGTGTGCCCGGCGCCCGCCTTCGGCACCGCGGCCGGTGCCGCGGCGGTACCGGCGAATGCGGTGTTCATCAGCACCGGGGCGGCCACCGCCGCGCCAGCGACCGCCGCGCCCAGGCCCACCACCTGCCGACGGGACATTCTGTCTGCCATGCTCTGCACTCCTCGTGGCTGATGAAGCTGGCTGGGAGCCGCTCCGACAAGCTTCGCGGCTGGCAGCGCATCCGCCGGCGGGAGGTCGGACGGGCCGACTGCGGATGTACGTTATAGATTTGAAAATCTCGATGGCTAGATGTACCCGACGGACCCCGAGCCGGTCAAGGAGCACCGGGAACGGCTGCCGCCCGGCGGAACGCGGGCTCGGCGACCGCCTCTCCGGCAGCTCGGTCATGCCGGCGATGTAGCGGTCAGCTTCCCTCGGACTCGACCCAGTGACGGGCGGCCGCCTCGATCTCCTCGTCGGGTACGTCGCGGTCGTGCCGCCCGATCCCCCAGCGCACCCCGAACGGGCAGCGCAGCACGCCCATCCGGTCGCCGGAGAAGACGTCGGACACCGGGCCGATCGCGGTGGCCCCGTGCGCGACCGCCTTGTCGAACACGGCGTCCGGGTCGGGCGTCCAGTACATGAGGGTGAAGTTGTTGCCCTCCGCGGGCGGGGGCAGGATGCCGTACCCCGGCATCGGGTCGCTGAGCTGGAAGATGGTGTCACCGATCCGCAGCTCGGCGTGCATCACGGTGCCGTCCGGCCCGTCCATCCGCCGTACCGTCTGCGCGCCGAAGACCTCCCGGTAGAACTCGATCGCCTTGGCACATTCGTTGACGGGGAAGAACGTCACCAGCGTGTGGTAGCCGGCCGGGGCCGGCCCGCTGCCCCGCCCGCTCCCCGGTCCAGTTTTGTCGGTCATATGGTCCATGCTGGTGGCGTGAGCGCGACTCGGCTTGGACAAACGCGACACGGATCCTGGCAAACGCTGACTAGCGCCGCTCCGACAAGCCACGCGGCCGCGCCCTGGCGCACCACCAGCGAGCACGGCGTCCTCGGCATCCGCGACGTCGACTTCCACCTGGAGCGGGTACCGGCCGCGCCCGACCTCGCCCCGCTCGTCGAGCGCTACTGGCTGGTCCGCTGGGACGTGCCGGTGCAGCGCCCGTCCTCGGTGACGACGCTGCCGCACCCGTGCGTCAACATCGCGTACGACCGGGGGCAGGTCGGCATCTTCGGGGTGGGCCGGGAACGCTTCACGTACGAGCTGGCCGGGCAGGGCCAGGTGTTCGGCGTCAAGTTCCGGCCGGGCGGGTTCCTGCCGTTCCTCGGCGCGCCGGTGGCCGAGCTGACCGACCGGGTACGGCCGCTGGCGTCGCTGTGGGGCGCCGATGCCGACCGGTTCGGCCGCGACCTGGCCGCCGCGCCGGACCTGGACGCGTTGGTGGCCGCCGCCGAGCGGTACCTGCGCGCGCACTGGCCGCCGCCCGATCCCGAGGTGGCCCGGGTCGGCCGGATCGTCCACGCGCTGCTGCATGACCGGTCGATCACCCGCGTCGACGACATGACCGGGCGCTTCGGCCGGTCGGCGCGCTCGCTGCAGCGGCTCTTCCAGCGGTATGTCGGGGTCAGCCCCAAGTGGGTGCTCCAGCGGTACCGGCTGCACGAAGCGGCCGCCCGTCTCGCTGAAGGCACCAGCGGCACGTGGACCGAGGTCGCCGTCGAGCTGGGCTACTTCGACCAGTCGCACTTCATCCGCGACTTCACCCGGGCGGTCGGGATGACCCCGCTGGCCTACGCGGAGGCGTGCCGCCAGCGCCAGGAGCCGGTACGCACCTGAAGCGCCGGGAGGGATTGACATCGAGGTTCCTTGATATATCGAGGTTCCTTGATGTTTTGTGCGGAGCCCGGCCCACTCCCTTACCTGGGAGCGGGCCGGGGGACTTTACAGTTCTCGCACGTCCATCCGCGCCGCCAGGCCATTGGCGAAGGTGTATACATGCTCGGCCACCTGGTCGACGAGGACCTGGCCGGCGTGGTCCCGCACCACCTGGTGGACCTCGACGGCGACCCGCCCGTCCGGCTCAAGCCGCATGCGCTGCGGCTCGATGGTCGGGTCACGCATCTCGAACTGGCGTGTCCAGTAGGCGCGTACGGCGTCGCGGCCGTGTTCGCGTCCGCCGTCGACGAGGTTCGGCCAGTCGACGTCGGGGGTCATCGTGGCGAGCGCCGCGTCGATGTCCCGGGTGTTGAAGGCTTTGTAGGCGCGGTTCAGCAGGTCGGCCAGGGCGGCCGGTACAGTGTCAGTCACCGTATCTTCCTACCATCGGAGGATGGCCGGCCGTCTGGGCAGCCAAGGTGACGTGCATCGCTTCGCTGACAGTACATATCGTCACTCTGGTGTGTGCCGGGCTGCGGGTGCGGGTGGTGTATCCATGATGGACAGGGCGCTGGAGCTGGTGTATGCGCGCGGCGCGACCGCGCAGTTGTGCGTGCTGCGCGGCGGGCGGGTGCTCCTCGACCGGGCGATCGGGTGCCGACCGGACGCGCTGTTCTGGATCTTCTCGACCAGCAAGCCGTTCGTCGCGCTGTTGGTTCACCTGCTCGCCCAGCGGGGTGAGCTGGATCTGGACGAGCCCGTCGCGGCGTACTGGCCGGAGTTCGGCCAGCGGGGCAAGGACGCCATCACCGTCAGGCAGGTGCTCCAGCATCGGGCGGGGGTACCGGTGGCGCGCGGCCTGCTCGGCGACGCCCTGGCGATGACGGACTGGGACCGGGCGGTACGGGATGCCGAGCGGGCCCGTCCCCGGTGGGCACCGGGGGAGGTACCCGCGTACCACATCCTCAGCTTCGGTGTGATCCTCGGTGAGATCGCGCGGCGGGTCGGCGGTGTGCCCGTACGGGAGCTCCTCGACCGCGAACTCCTTGCGCCGCTTGGCATCCGGGACATCCATCTCGGTCTGCCGGATGGCGCGCTGGCACGGGCGGTGCCGGTACGGGGACGGGGTACCGCGGCACGGGTCGGTCAGGGGTTCTTCAACCGCCGTACGACGCGCCAGGCCGTGGTACCCGCGGCCGGTGTCTCCTGTACGGCCCGCGACCTCGCCCTGTTCTACCAGGCCCTGCTGGACGGCGGGGCGGGCGTGCTCACACCGGACACGATCGAGCGGGCCCGGACGCCGTCGAGCGAGGGCGAGGTGGATCGGGTCGTCAGGCTGCCGATCCGGTGGTCGCAAGGGTTCCAGCTCGGCGGACCGGGGTGGGATCCGGGCGCGAGCCGGCCGATGGGGCGGCTCAGCAGCCCGGAGACGTACGGGCACAACGGCAGCAACTGCTGCATGGCGTGGGTGGATCCGGTACGGCAGCTGGTCTTCGTCTACCTGACCAACCTGCTGACGCCCGGACAACAAGGCGCCCGCCACCAGGGCACGGTCAGCGACGCGGTCATCTCGGCCCTTCAGTGACGGCCGGACCTCGGTGAGAAAATTCACCGATGTCGACCTAGTTGGGCGATTAGGAGCCTGTTGTCGTCGTGTAGGGGACGTGCCACTTTCATCCTGGAGGTCGCAGATGCGATTCCATCCCATCCCACGCCGCCGCTCAACCCGCATCCTGCTCGCGGCGACCGCGCTCGCGGTCGTGGCCGGTACCGTGACGGCCGTCCCGTCGTGGGCTGACACGCCCGTCGTCTACGCCGCGCTCGGCGACTCGTACGCCGCCGGGGTCGGCGCTCCGCCGTACGACCCGGCAAGCGGCGCTTGCCGGCAAAGTCCCCAGTCGGCCGCCGCATTGTGGGCCCAGAGCCACGGCGCCAGCTTCACGTTCGCCGCGTGCAGTGGCGCGACAACGACCGATGTGCTCGACAAGCAGCTGGACGGGCTCAGCCCCGCCACCACCCTGGTCACCGTCACCGTCGGCGGCAACGACGCGGGCGCGCTCCAGACAGCCATCCTCTGCCTGCTCCAGGGGGACGCCGGCTGCTTGCAGGCGATCAACAACGCCGAGGCGTACATGACCACGACCCTGTACGCGCAGCTCGGGACCACCTACGCGGCGATCAAGGAGAAGGCGCCGAACGCCCAACTGATCGCGCTCGGCTACCCTGACCCGTTCGAGCTGACCCCCGCGTGCCCGGCGTCGGTCAGTCCCCTCACGCCCTCGGGCCTTGACGTTTACCAGCGCGGCCTGGCGAACCATGCTGCCGACCTCCTGGACCAGGTGATCCAGGACCGGGCCGCCGCGGCCGGGGCCACCTTCGTCGACGTCCGGCGAGCGTTCGCCGGGCACGGAGTCTGCTCGAACGACCCGTGGATCCTTGGGATTGCGAACCCGCTCAACGACTCCGGCCACCCGACCCCGGACGGGTACCGCCTCGGCTACCTGCAACCGCTGCTCGCCGTCACCGGCTGACCTTCTTGACGCCGTCGCAGGGGCGCCACCCGTTGGGGCGCCCCTGCGTCATTGCGCCGTCCCGCCGGTCCGGTCGGGCCGCTCAGGTATAGAGCGGATCGATCTCCGCCACCGACACGGTGGTACGAAATCGTTCACTATCGGTTTGGCGAACCGTGACGCCACCGCGCGGTACAGCCACAGCGACCACACGAAGATGCCCGCGATACCCAGGGGCGGTTCGCGAAGAGGTGTGCGTCGCTCACTGATCCAGCGTGTCGCGGACTGAATTGGTCATCGAACCGCGGCGGCAGCGCTGCGCCGCGTTCAAGTGCCGCCGCAGGCGCCATCCAAGTCGAGGTCTTGCAACCCGGCGGCGGTGTACGCCCGGCGTGTGGCCCAGACCGCGATCGCGTGCGGCGCCATGTCGTCCGGTGTGTCGAGCGTGTCGAGAAGTTGGCGTCCAACCTCGTCAGAGGTGGCGCACCGCTGGGGCGATCCGACCGATACGCGCTGAGCCGACAGTTCGTCCGCCCGCCACGAGACTTCGAGCGCCCGCCCCGCGACCAGATTGTCCGTAATCGATCTCTTTTCGAATACCGGTGAGCCTCATCTTTCGAGTCACCGAGAGTCACCAGCCCTGATGTCCGGCGGCGTGCAAAAATGAGCGAACGGCTGCAAATACGGCATCACGCTGTGTATTCGTTAGTGGTGTCGAAAGATATACTGGCTGACGGCTGGCTTGCCATCCAGCTCGACAGAATGATCCAATGTCGGTCTGGACGACCCGACGCCGTGTCGACCCGGTCTGCTCTCGAGCCGTCCCGTCGCTGGGGGTTGGTTGCCGGACTACTACTTCTTTCTGAGCTATGCCCGTGGCGACGACCGGGACTCGATCGAGAAGTTCTTTCAGGACCTGTCGGTTGAGGTACGGTCCCATGCTGGATTGGCGCCCGACACCTCAGTTGGATTTCTCGACGTCCATGTTGAGGTAGGTACGCCATGGTCACGAGCGCTGATGCAGGCGCTGAGCCAGTGCCAGACGTTCATCGCGTTGATCTCGCCGCGCTACCTGCTCAGTGAGCCGTGCGGCCGGGAATGGACGGTGTTCGCAGATCGGCTACGGGAACTTGAGCGCGGCGCACAGGATCTTCCCGCGTTGCTTCCGTTGCTGTGGCTGCCGCCGCAACAGCTTCCCGAGGTGGTGGCCGCTCGGCAGTACCGCAACCACAACATGCCCGACGCGTATGACCGAACCGGACTGAGACAGATCATCCGGCTGCAGCGCCACCACGACGACTATCTCGACATGGTGACCAATCTCGCCCGGCAGGTGGTGAGCATCGCGAACAGCCGCCAGGTCCCGCCGAGCCCTGAGGGGTTGGATTTCGAGCAGGTATCCAGCGTCTTCCATTCCTCTACCACGACCAGTCCGGTCACGGTTATCCCGGGGCAGCGGGTTCAGTTCGTGATCGTCGCACCCTCGCACGGTGACCTGGCGCTGCGGGAACTGTCGTCGATACCGAGGGATCCGCAGTTCTACGGCGAGCATGCGCGGGAGTGGGCACCGTACCGGCCGAGTCTCGACTCACCCGTCGCCGATTTCGCCCTCGCGATCGCGATGGAACGTGAATTTCAGGCGGTCGTTACCGACCTCGCCGACCTGACCGCGCGGGTCGACCACGCCCGCGCGAGCAACCAGATCGTCGTACTCCTCGTGGACCTGTGGTCGACCCGACTCGCCGATCACCGGCGGGCACTGGTCCAGTTCGATCGGGTTGAGCCCGGCTCGCACGGACAGCTCGCCGCCATCATGGTCCCCGCGAACCACGACGACCAGCAGACGCAGGACCACCTGAGCGAGCTGCTCGGCGCGCTGCGGAGGGTATTCGTACGGCGCTCCGGACAGAGTCACGACGTGACTTTCCGCTCCAGCATTCTGAGCCCACAGGCTTTCGACGCCGACCTGCGGGTGGTGTTGGAGCGGTCCCGAAATCGGATCTTCAGTACCGGAACCGTGTACCGGCGCCCACCGGGGCGCGCCGGGAGCCGGCCGATCCTCCGCGGCCCGTAGCAGAGACGTACCGCAGTACCAGTCAGGAGCACACCATGCTACAAGACTCCGAACCGACCAGCCGTGGCCACATCATCACCTTCTACTCGTTCAAAGGCGGCACCGGCCGGACAATGGCGGTGGCCAACGTGGCGTGGATCCTGGCGTCGAATGGAAACCGAGTGCTCGCGGTCGACTGGGATCTGGAGTCCCCCGGGCTCCACCACTATTTCCGGCCCTTTCTGGCGGACAAGAAGCTGAGGCATTCACGTGGCGTGATCGACATGATCCGGGACTTCGCGGCGGCGGCGGTGGACCCGCGGGCCGGAGTCAACGGCCCGGACTGGTACCGGCGGTACGCCGATGTCGAACGGGAAGCCGTGTCGTTGAGCTGGCGGTTCCCGGCGCGCGGTGGCATCGATCTGCTGCCTGCCGGCCAGCAGGACCCGTCGTACTCCAGCACGGTCAACACCTTCGACTGGGCGGCCTTCTACGACCGGCTGAACGGAAACGCCTTCCTCCAGGCGCTGCGCGACAATATGCGGGAGCGGTACGACTACATCCTCATCGACAGCCGTACCGGTCTGAGCGACTCCGCCGGCACCTGTACGGTCAACATGCCGGATACGGTGGTCGACTGCTTCACCTTGAACGACCAGAGTATCGACGGTGCGGCGGCGGTCGCGGAGTCGATACTGGGCCTGCGGGAGCGCGAACCGGTACGGCTGCTTCCGGTGCCGATGCGCGTGGAGGACGCGGAGCTGTTCAAGCTCGAAGCCGGGCGCGACTACGCCCGGCGCAGGTTCCAGCCGTACCTGGGAATGGATCTGGAAGCGGCCGATATCTACTGGGGCGACGTGGAGATCCCGTACAAGCCGTTCTTCGCCTATGAGGAGATCCTCGCCGCATTCGGGGAGAGGTCCCGGCAGGAGCACTCGCTGCTGTCCGCGTTCGAGCGGCTCGTCGGGGTGCTCACCAATGGCGATGTCACGGAGCTGCCGGCGATCGACGAACGCGACCGCCGTCGATGGCTGTCCGTGTACGAGCGCCAGAAGCCGGGCAGCAGCTTCGAGACCGTGATCAGCTATGCGTCCATCGACCGGACCTGGGCCGACTGGATCGCCAACGAGCTGGAGGAGATCGGGCAGCCGGTGCTGCTGCGGGAGATCGACCTGTCCGCCGACGCGGTCGACGCCGCGGCCTCCGTGGCCGCGATCCAGGCGCGGCTGGATGCCGGTGCCCGCGTGGTCGTGGTCCTGTCGCAGGACTATGTCCGCTCGCCCGGCGCGGCGATGTTCTGGCAGGCCGTGGACGACCGCGATCCGACCGGCCAGAACCTGATCCCGATCCGGATCGACAGCAGCCGGATATCCGCGCCCTTCGCCGACCGCCATGCGCTGGTGGACCTCGTCAACCTGGCCGAGGACCGGGCCAGGCACACGCTGCTGAGCGCGTTCGACCAGCCGTACCCCTTGCAGGCCGGACCGAGCCGGCCGGGCCTGCAAGGGCCGCGCTTCCCGGCCACCTCGCCGCCGATCTGGAGTGTTCCGCAGCGCAACCCCATCTTCACCGGGCGCAGCGCCATTCTGGAAGGACTGCGCAACCGCCTCTCCACCACCGTCACCGCGGTGATGCCGCAGGCGCTGTTCGGGCTCAGCGGCGTCGGCAAGACCCAGGTCGCGCTGGAGTACGCGCACCGCTTCGCGGCCGACTACGACATCGTCTGGTGGATCTCGGCAGAGCAGCCCGCCCTGGTCCGGGCGGCGCTGGCGGAGCTGGGCGAGCGGCTGGGCCTGCCACCCGGAGCCACGGTCAACGAGACGGCCGAGGCGGTGTTGGACGCGCTGCGCCGGGGGGAGCCGTACCGGCGTTGGCTTCTGGTCTTCGACAACGCCGACAGCCCCGAGGCCATCCAGGCATTCCTTCCACAGGGACCCGGTCACATCCTGCTGACCTCAAGGAACCGCGCCTGGGGACGGCAGGCCACCGCCGTCGAGGTCGACGTGTTCGAGCGCGATGAGAGTGTCGCCCTGCTCCGCCGGCAGGTATCCGGGCTGTCGCTGGAGGACGCGGACCTGTTGGCGGAGCAGCTCGGTGACCTGCCGCTGGTGATCGAGCAGGCCGGCGCCTGGCTGGCGGCGACCGCGATGCCGGTGAGCCGGTACCTCGACCTGCTGGAGACCCAGCTGCCCAAGGTGCTCAGCGAGAACCCGCCGCCCGGATACGAGCAGACGCCGGCGGCGACCTGGCGGCTGTCGCTGGAGCGCATCCGTGAGCACATGCCGGCGGCGGCCAGGTTGGTGGAGGTGTGCGCGTTCTTCGCGCCCGAGCCGATCCCGACCCAGTGGCTTTCCCACGAGCGCTTCGTCGGCCTGCTGGCGCCGCTCGACCCCACACTCAGCGACCCGTTGCTGGTCGAGCGCCTGGTCCAGGAGATCGGAAAGTACGCGCTGATCCGCATCGACTCCGGACAGGCCAGCATCGAGCTGCACCGCCTCGTCCAGGCGGTGATCAGGGACGGGCTGCCGGCGCAGGAGCGGGCGCAGAACCGTAAGCACGTCCACGAGATCCTGGCCGCGGTCAACCCGAAGGATCCCGACGAACCAGCCAACTGGCCGGCGTACCGCCGGATCCGCCGGCACCTGGAACCGACCGGGACGCTCGACTCGATGACCCAGACCGTGCGGCAGCTCGTCGCCGACATGGTGCGCTATCTCTGGAACACCAGTGACTACCAGGGCAGCCAGGACCTGGGTGAACGGGCCCTGACCGCATGGCGGTCCGCGAACGCGGGCGCCGACGACCTCGTCACACTGCGGCTGCGGCTGGAGCTGGCCAACCCCATCCGCTCCCAGGCCAAGTACGTCGAGGCGCAGGCCATTGACGAGGACGTATACCGAGCACTGCTGGAGCAGCAGGGCGCCGATCACCCGTACACCATCAGAAGCATCAGTGGCCGCGCCGCCGATCTCCGAGGGCTGGGGCGCTACCAGGAGGCTCACGCCCTCGACATCGAAGCGCTTGATCGGTCGCTGCGGGTGCACCGCGAGGACAACCCGTCGACGCACCGCGTCATGAACAACCTGGCGGTGTCGCTGCGTCTCATCGGTGACTTCGCCGGCGCGGCCGATCTTGACGAGCGGACGTACCGCGCATCGCGCGGCATCTACGCGGACCGCAGCCCACCCGTCCAACCTTCAGTACGCGGCCCAAACCTCGGTCGGGACTACCGGGATCTGGGCCAATTCGAGGACGCCCGGGTGTTGCTGGAGCAGACTCGGGAACTGTCAAAGAAGGTACGGGGCGAGGAGCACTCGGAGACGTTCCAGGTGGGGCGGCTGCTCGCGGTGACGTACCGGAAGCTCGGCGAGATCGCGCTGGCACACGCGTTGACCCGGGAGGTGCTGCCGGGGCTGGAGCGCCGGCTCGGCAGCTCTCACCCGGACACTCTGGCGTGCCTGAACGACCTGGCCAGCACGCTTTCTGCGCTCGGTGACGACAGGGGCGCCCGGCGTACCGCTGAGCAGGCTCTTCGCAAGTACCAGGACAGGCTCGGACCGGATCACGCATTTACCCTCGCCTGCGAGAACAATCTGGCCATCTTCATGCGCAAGCTCGGGGACGAGGAGAGCGCCCGACCACTTACCGAACTGGTGGTGGAACGTTTCACCGCGAAGCTCGGCTCCGACCATCCGTACACCTTGGCTTGTCTCGTCAACAAGGGCAACGAACTGTTCGACCTCGGCGACCACCAGGCGGCGGCAGTCATCGACCGGGACGTCCGGGACCGGCTCGTCCGGGTACTCGGCGCAGACCACCCGGATGCCCTCGCCGCAGCGAACAACCTCGCCATCAGCATGCGGGCGATCGGCGACCGGTCCCGCGCGAACGATCTCGCCCAGACGGTGCTGGACCGGTCGAAGCAGAAGCTCGGTCCCGAGCACCCGAACACGGTGGCGGTGCGCAATGGCACCCGGTTGAACTGCGACATCGACCCGCCGCAGACCTGAGCTTCGAACGGTCAATGCCAGGACAGCACCGCCGGTCCTGTCTGGGCGAGGCCGGACGCGAGCCAGCCGGCCACCGCGGCGGCGTCGGCGACATCACCGCGCAGTCCGGCCAGTACCGCGCGGACCAGTTCCGGCCGCTGGGCGATCGCTGTCGCCGCCTCGGCCGAGCCACCCCGGGCGAGGCACAGCGCCAGCCCGGTCCACGCCTCGGAGTCGTCCAGGTCCGCATCGAGTGCGGCCTGGAACCCGGCCGCCGCGGCGCCCGGGTCCGCCCGTAACAGCGCGCCGGACTGCGTGTGCGGTGTCCCGGCTACCGGGATGCCGGAGAGCTGGTGACGCAGCATGGATGCGATGCCGTCGAGCCGTGCCGGGCCGCCCGCCGGGTCCATCGCCACCACTGCCGAGCCGATCGGCGGGCACGGCGCACCAGACCGCCAGCTGCGGACGAGGTCGGCGAGCTCGCCATCGGATACCCGGTGATAGCGCAGCCGCCAGCCGACCGCGACGGCGGTGGCGAGCTCGGCGACGCCAGTGGCGGTTGGCAGGTCAAGCGGCTCACGTCGCAGACCATCGAGGGTACGGCCGAGGTGCGCGACCAACCGGGTGCCGTGCTCGGTGAGACCCTCCGCACGGGCCAGCGTCTCCACCGCGCGCTGCGTCTGCTCAAGCCAGTACGCGAACTCGAACCGGGCGACCCGGCCCGCCTCACCCGTGACATGCCGTCGATGTACGCGCCAGAAGTCCGCCACACCGGTGTGCGCGTAGGCACCGTGTAGGAGGGCAGTCAGCGGTCGCGGATCAGCCCGCCACGGCGCGTGGTGAACCGAGGTGTCCGCGGGGTCCACCAGGTCCACGAGATCCAGCAGCGCGCCCAGCTTGCTGTGCTGCGCCTCGTGGATTAACAGGTGCGCTAGTCCGGGAGCGTTGTCCTGGAGCGAGGTGGCGATGGCCCCGAAGGCGCTGTGTGCGGTGGCGCTGATCGAGCCCGGTCCTGGCGCCGCGAGTGGTACGACGGAGCGGAGGCAGTGCCGGAGCGTGGGCAGGTAGTCCGGGTACCGGCTCTCGACGAGCGCCCATGCCCCCCGCAGCGTGTCGCGCAGGCGCGCGTACGCGTCGGGCGGCAGCCGGTCGGCGAGCGGGAGCCGGAAGCATGATCGGTGCGGGTCGATGTCGTCCACCGCCACGAGATGATCCGACCCGCCAACCCTGATGTACCGGTACGGGCACCAGAACTGCTTGTCCGGCGAGTTTTCCACGGGCACCGAGACCGTACGGTCCGGTCCACTGATCGTCAGCTGGCCGGCGGTGTGCCGTACCTTGGCCGCCCCCCGCCCGAGCCCGTAGGCGAGGCCGAGGCCAGGCAGGAGCACCTCGCCGGACTGCAACGGTATGCGTACGTCGAAGTCCCGACCGGCGGCCACCCCGGCGGCCGCGGCCAGCGCCACGGGGCTTCCGCCATTGCCCTGGGTCGATGCGTGCCCACGCATATGGCTTGCGGCCCAGGTGCCGACAAACGGATGAGCGAGCACCGCCCGGATCGCTTCCGGCCGGCTTGCGGTCGCCGCGTCCAGGAGATCCCAGGCGTCGGCGTCGCCGGGCGTGGCCAACTCCGTACGGATCCACTGCAGCAGCAACAGCCGCTTGCTCAACTGTGCCGAGCTGAGCACCTCGAGCGCGCTGTCGTCGCCGTAGCCGCTGCCGAGATCCCGGAACTGGTTTGCCGTCAGGCGGTACCGGGGGAGTTCGCCGGTCACCCGGCGGCCAGGTCCGGACTCGTCGCCGCGCTCGGCAGATCCAGAACACGCAGGTCAGCCGCCACACGCTCCCGGATGTGCCCGATCAGGTGGCGCAGGTCCGGGCAGTACACCGTCGGGTGGCGGAACCCGTCCGGGGCCTGGTACCGGTGGGCGTAGAGCCCTCCTCCGCAGACGGTGACGATCGGACAGGATCGGCAGGTGTCCGCCAGCGCGTCCAGGCCGATCTGCCGGGCCCGTACTCCTTCGTGGCGCAGCGCGTCGTCGAAGGTGTGGGCGAAGACGTTGAGCCCGGTGGCGGCGATGCCGTCAGCGACGGTCTTCAGCGCGTCGCCCTGCTCAAGGGAGCCGTCGGTCTCGATGGTCAGGTAGTCAACCGGATCGAGGCCGACCCCCTCTGTGCCGCTCGGGCCGCCCATGAGGAGCGACACGATGGAACTGAACAGCCGGATCTCGGTGGTATATCGCGGCGAGTCGTACCAGTGGTCAAAGACCCGCGTCAGCCACTCCCCGTATGGAGCCGCATCGTCCTCGACTGATCGCAGGGGGGGCGGGTTGGTCCAGTTTCCGTGCGGCAGCAGGAAGTCCATCCGCGGCGGCTGGAAGGCCAGTAGGCCCTCATAGACCGCGATCGGGTCGTTGCGGATGTCGACGGTGCAGAGCAGCCCGCTGAACAGGTGCCGGTACCGGGCCTGGTTGAGCAGGCTCAGGGCGGCTGCCGTGCGCTCGTAGCTGCCGCCGCCATGGACGAACCGTCGGTGCCGGTCGTGGGCCACGCGGTCGCCGTCAAGACTGACGCCGACCCGGACCTGGTTCCGGTCGAGCAGATCCAGCATGGGCACGTCCAGCAGGAGGCCGTTCGTCTGCACGGTGAACTGCAGCTCGGTGCCGGGCGGCGCGGCGTCCCGTATGGTCGAGACCGCGTACTGGATGGTCTCCGGCCCGGCCAGCAGTGGCTCCCCGCCGTGCATGATCACCACCACACGGCGCAGTCGCCAGGCCCGAACGTGCTCCGCGATCCGCCGCGCCGCCGCGTCGATGACGGTACGGGACATCACGAGTGGCTGCCGCCGCCAGGACTGGTCCGCGTGCTCATAGACGTAGCAGTAGTCACAGGACAGGTTGCAGCGGCTGTGCAGCTTGAGCAGCACCTGCCGGATGGGAATCGGCGCCGACCGACGCACGAAGGTTCAGATTCGGTTCGCGAAAGCGGTAATAGCCTCCGTCTCCCGTCTGGAATCTTCGATGGCTTTTTCGAGCACCGCACGCAAGGCAGCTCGGGGGATGGCGGCTAGGCCGGCTTGACCGACGCGACGAATGTCGGGGAGCTTTCCCTCGACGTCAGGCTCCACAGCAGTCTCCATTGCCCGCTCCTCTGCCGTCCCAAAACAGGGGCTGAGCGTACCATGTCGGTCCATACCGGAGACTACCCGGCCCAAGCTGGCTAAACCCTCCCAAGCAGGGCAGCTAGCGTATGTGTCCCGCGTTAGGGTGGCGTTCACGAGGCCGGGCTGAAACCATCCGATCGATTTCGTGATCGAGTTGTTATGGGTACCCCTGCCAGCGGGTGACCGCCTCCTAACGCCAAGGCATGACGGGCCTACCCCGCCTCTCTGTCAAGAGGAGTTTGAGCAGCTCACGGGCCTAGAGGCGACTATCGTCGATCTCCCGGCGGGCGCGTTGGCGGTCCTGCCGCTCCTTCGCGCCGGTCGGATGTTGCACCTGATCGCGGCTTGTGCTACCGCATCGGATCAAGCGCGGTCAGGGTGAAGATCGGATCCGCGCCCTGACCCGGTCGGTAGTTGGGTCGGCCGTGGACGGAGCGAACCGGGCCGGCGCGCGGTCGGTCCGGGATCCACCACGCCTAGCGAGCTTTGGCCAGCCCGCACTAACTCGGGTCTGCTTCCCCCCGGATCAGCGATGGCGCTTGGCGAGTGATGGGGGCAGACGGCTCGGTCTTAGGTCTCCAAAGGCTCAATGTCACAGTTGATCCGGGCACCCTCGTGCAGCGCCTCCACGTACGGATGATCCGGGCCGAGCGTTTCCGTGGCCAGACGGAGCGTCTCCTCCTGTAGCACATGGGCCCCGGACGTGTCGCCATTCGCTGACCGGCTCGCCACGAGGTTTGTCGCGGCCGCCAAGATCGCAGGATGGCTGCGGTTGCCGAAGTGCGCGCGCAATCGCCGCAAGCATCGGTCGTCCAGGTCGTACGCCGCAGCGACATCGCCGGCGGCGAAACGAGCGTTCGCGAGGTTCAGCTGGCACACGAGCGTGTAGGGGTGGTCGGGTAGCACGTGTTCAAACCGGCCGACGGTGTGCGCGAGGATCGGCGCAGCCTGTCCATGATCGCCCGCACGCACGAGGAACATCGCCAGATCATTGGTCGCCGCCAGGGTGAACGGGTGGTTTGAGCCCAGCACCTGCTGATAGCGGCCGACAATCTCGCTCGCGCGGGCGTGGGCAGCCATGTGCTCGCCATGTGCCGATTGCACGCATGCCATCTCGAGCTCGCACGCCAACCGGTCCGGGTGGCCGGGTCTGAGGCTGCGCTCGAAGTCGATCAGAGCCTGCTCGATGATCTTGCGGGCGTCGTGCAACTGGCCAAGGCGACGCAGGGTCACCGCCAGACTCTTCTTGGCCATCAGGGTGGTCGGGTGCGACTCACTCAGCGCCGACCGGCAGTCCGACCATGCGCGGTCCAGAACGGCGTGCGCCTTCGCCAATTCGCCGACCTCGCGGAGATCCCTCCCGTAGTTGGTCCTGGTAATGAGCGTTGAGCGATGGGTGGACCCGAGGGCCTTCTCGTAACGGCGGACCGTGTCCTCATCGAGTAGCAGGGCCCGTTGGAACTCGCCCACGAGTCGCAGAGAGGTGGCGAGGTTGTTCGCAGACATCAGCGAACGACGATGCTCGTCGCCCATCGTCGCCTGCCACCGGACCACGGTCTGCTCGTCCAGTTCGCGAGCGCGCCGGTACTCGCCGAGGCCGCGGAGGTCGGCTGCGGTGCCGCTCTGGGCGACCAAGGTGTACGGATGGGAGTCGCCCAGCGTCTGCACCAGCCGAGCGCCGGCGTCCTCATGAATCTCAAGCGCTGTGCGGTACTCACCGTGCTGACGGAGCAGGTTGGCCAGCTCGGTGCGCATCCGCAGTACCGATGCGTGATCCTCGCCGAGGCGTGGTACCCATTGCTGGAGGGTTCGTTCGGCCAGCCCTTGCCCACCCGCCAGGTCGCCACGGTAGCGGAGGTAGCGCACCACGTCGATGACGAGCCGGTGCACCTCCGTATCGTCCGACTCCAGCGCCTTCGAAGGCTCCAGGTGTGCAAGCAGTCCTCCGTAAACCGGCCAGCTGTCCTGGTCCTCCGGGTCCTCGCGCGGTACGTTTGCCAAGATCACGTGTGTCTGCCCTTGCCGGATACGTTGATCTTCTGGGTTCAGGTCGCCCCGGATGACGCTCTGTACGAGCCGGTGCATCCGTAGAGCATTTACCGCTGAATCAACCCTGGCTAGCCCAAAGCGGGCAACCTCCCTTACCAGCGAGCCGCGAAGGAGTCGATCCCTCAGCGTGGGGTTCACCGTTGCGAGCACGTCGATCATGCCAGGACTGTCCAGCAGTCCGGTAGGGATCGGCTCGGGGGCGAGGAACGCGCACAGCTCGACCAGAAGCGCGGCGGCCGGGTTCGCCTCGCGTAGGCGCTGCTGGGACAGCCGCCACGTCTCCGCGGCCGGGTGGCGGTAGCCCGGTGGCGGTGGCTCGTTCAGGATCCGTGGCAGCTGCTCGTCGAGAATGTCCAGATAGCTGCGCGCGCTCATCGCGGTGGTCGCCAGCCAGGTGGCCGCCTGCTCAACGGCCAATGGCAGGTCGCCGAGCTTTGCCGCGATCGCATCAGCGTCATCTGCCGATAGACCTGGCACCCGGCGGGTCAGCAACGTCACGCTCTCCGAGCGGTCGAACACATTGATGTCCAGTGTCCACGCCTGCCGGGACCACTCCTGACCAGGGGTAGTGAGGATGACATCACCGGCGCCGGTAGGGATCAGCGGCCGGATCTTCTCGGGATCATCGGTGTTGTCAAAGATGATGATCCACCTGGGCGACGGCGTGCCGAGCCGCAGGGCCTCAAGTACGGCGGCCACCTGCTCATCCGCCCGGGTGACGGTCGGTAGCTCCAGCTCCCGGGCGAGGTCTGCCAGCGCCGTCACGACAAGGGCCGGCTGATCGGCCGAGATCCACCACACAACGTCGTAGTCGGCGGCGAAGCGGTGCAGGTACTCGATCGCGATCTGGGTCTTGCCCACGCCGCCGATACCTTGCAGGACCGCCGGTCCGGCCAGCGCCGTACTCGAGTTGAGCCGCTCCCGGAGCTCCTCGATCGCGGCGTCCCGTCCGGTGAAGCCCTGGTTACGCGCGGGCGCCCGCCACACCCGAGCCGGCTCGAAGGGAAACCGAGGACCGGCACCGGGGAGCGCTGCATCAAGGGCATCACCTGCGTCGCGCATGTCCAGCCGGGCGAACAGAGCGTCTCGGGCATGCTGCTCCAGCACGTTGAACATGTCCACCGGCTCGCGGTCGGCGTACGGCGCTGGTAGCCGAAATCCATCGATGCGCACAGGCACCAGGAACCGACCGCTGCCGGGCAGGTCCCGCTTCAGTGCGAGGTCCCACCACACCCGGGTCTGTTGGATCCGTACCGTCTCTTGAGAGAGCAGAAGGATTATGGCGTCGGCCTGCGCCAGCGTCTCTGCCGCCGCGCTGGTCGCGCCGACGTCCTGCAACTTGCTGCGCTGGCCGATTGCCCGGAGCTGATGGCTGATCCACTCGGCCCAGACCCGGTCCCGGGGCGTATAGCAGATCAATACCGGGCCCGGGTTGGCCGATCCCCGCTGTTCGAACTCGGCGAGCCAGCCCCGGCGTACGGTCTCGGATATTCCGGCGAACGCGCAGTCCTCGCCGACCAGTTCGCCAGCGAGTCGTTCGTACGCCGCCAACAGTGTGTTCTCTTGGAAGGGCCGATCGCCGAATGTGGCTAAGGTCTCCTCGTATGCGTAGAAGACCTTGTACGGGATCTCTATTATCCCCCAGTACTTGCTCGGATCCGGGTAGCCGAGCGCCATGACGTATTCCCCGAAGCGCTGTTGGGCGAGGCCGCGCCGGCGGTCGAGCTTGGCCGCTTCGCCGTCCTCCACCCGCGTGGGCACCGGGAACATGCGGATCCCGTCGGGACGCAGGCGGCGGATAGACCTGGCCACCGCCACCGCCCCGTCGATGCTTTGGTTGTTGAAGGCGAAGCAGTTGACCACGGTGTCGGGCAGCGTCACGGTGCAGATGCCGGCATTGTCGCTCAGGCCCGTGCGGCTGTCGATGAGCGCGACGTCATAGTTGCGGCGCATGTCGTCCGCCAGGGCGAGCAGGAACTCCTCGCCATTCAGCCGGGTATAGAAGTCTTCCCAGTCGAAATTGCTGACGACGTGCGAATACTCCGCTATCTGCTGGCCGGAGGGCACAAAGTCGATCGAGCCACCCTTCGGAAACTCGTAACGCTCGAGCGACGTGGCATAACCCTGCACCCGGGCGAGTCGGTCGACCTCCTCAGGAGCGACTTGTGGCACGCCGGGACCATCAACCGTGGCCGAGGCGACCTGCGCGAAACGGGTGATGGCGTCGATGACACCCGGTGACTGGCGCAGGTCACGATCGGCGAGAAACGGGGCGAAGTAGCGGTGCAGGCCCGGGGACTCCAGGTCCCAGTCGACGGTGAGCACCCGCCGACCGGTGCTGGCCAGGATCCAAGCGATATTGGCGAGGGCCATGGTCCGGCCCACGCCACCCTTGAACGAATAGAAAGTGATCACCTGGCCGTTGCCACGCGAGGCTGTCATCCGCTATGCCTCCGTTCTACGGCCTGCGCCGCTATCAATGGCGGCGGTGAAGTTGGGACCACGCGTGCTCCTCCGGCAACCGTCCTGTCGTGGTCTGACCCGATCGGAGGGACCTGGCGGCCGATAGCGGTCTCTGGCGACACGGATCACCTGGACGTCAGAGGGGCCGCGTACGCGATCTGGACTGGGAAGGAGCATGGCTTTCCTTCGTACCGTCGTGACGTGGCCGTTCGTCCGCCGCCAGGGTACAAGGCTCGGGCCAGTCGGACACCCGCTCAGGAGTGCCGTCTTACTATGGCCCTTCAAGAATCGGTCTGGCACCTGCCCGGCCGGTCGCCGGCTGCCGGATCTGACGACTCCGATAGATGCGATGCCGGGCTTCGGCCAGGGCGGTCGCGAGGTCATCGTCGAAGGTGCCTACCGTCTCGATGTCGGTGCGGAATGTGGAGTCGCGGCGCCGGGTACGACCTGGAAAGGTACCAAGCACAGCGGTGCGTAGCTCGCTCTGGTGCGCCGTGGTCTCGGGGTCGTCCCGGCTGGCCGGAACTAGTACGGCAACCTCGGCATCGTCGCGTTGGTCGATCTCGCGCATTGCCTTTCGGACCGACTCCAGGCGAGTGGCCCAGGCGTCGACCAGCAGCACCACGATGTCTGCGCCGCGGCCGGTCGCTTCGAGCCGCTCGTGTACGGCCTCGATCGAAACCACTTCGGAGTCGAACAGCCGGCCCGACGCGACCATCCGGGCGTGCGCAGCCAGCGGCTGCGGGACGGTCGGCTGGAAGGGGGCCCAGTCTTCACGCCGCTTTCCGTAGAACTGCACGCTCTCGCGAATGGTGTTCATCTGCTCGCGGGTGCCGGTCGCGACCACGAAATAGACCTGCTGGGCTCGCGTCGGACCACGTCGCCAGCCGGGCCGCGCCTCGAAGGCATTGACCGCGCTGGCGATGTCCGTTCCTGGCTGAGCGGGCGGCAGTCGCTGGCTACGGGCGGTCTCCACCACCCGGTGGGCGAGTGACGACACGAACGCGCGATAAGCGGAACGGTGCGTGGTCAGTCGCATCAGCACCCGGAGATCGGTGCCGTCGGGGGTGCGATGGGGAGTGATCTCCAGGCCCTCCTCCGCGAAGGCGTCATCGGACACGCCCTCGCCTTCCCACATCACCGGAATCAGGGCGGACACCGGCTGGCCGCCGCGGCGTTGATGGTCCCGCAGTCGTTCGACGAAGATTCCCCATGACCTGCCGCATCTACTGGTCAGCAGGTACTTGGCGGAGCAGAGCGCGATGAACGTCTGGCAGTTGGCGAGGGCCGCGCGTGTGTCTGCCGGCCAATGCGAGCCCATTCGTCCGGCATCGTCCAGGTAGCCCACATCCGTGCTCGGGTGTTGGCCGATACGCTGAACGATGTCAGTCGACAGATCGTGATGGAAGCGCCGGACGAACAGGTCATCGTCGTCCGGCGTGTAGCTCAGGAAGAAGTACCGCATGCACCCCCCCGGGAGCCGTATCGGGTACCACCTGGGAGGCACAGCGTGTAGGGGAGGGGCGGACGGATTGGCCGCAGGGCCGAAGGGGACCGGGCGGCAGTGGCCCGGATCGTGTCCTCATCGGTGAGGTTGCCCGCTCCCATTCCTCAATTAGTACCGTACGGGGCTCCGTGCGCATAGCTGCGAACGTTAGCGTTTCCTGATCTGAACGGTCGTTAGTCAGCCTGAACGATCGTTAGCCACGTCACTGGCTGAACTATTTGCGGGTACCGTGTCTCCGAGCGGGAGATGGGCCAGGTCGGTGGCTAGTCTCGTGGCGATGTGGCGGATGAGCCGCGTCAGATCGGGGCAGTAGACCGAGGGATTATCGAAGCCGCTGTCGGACCGATATCGGTGGGCGTACAGGCCACCTCCGCAGATGGTCACGATGGGGCACTGGCGGCAGGCGTCGCTAAGTCCGGCCAGGCCGGCCTGTCTGGCGTGGACACCAGGATGCGCGAGGTACTGGTCGAACGAGTCCCACTCCACGTGAAGGCCGGTGGCGGGTTCGCCGGGTGCGGTCGTCTTGAGCGCGTCACCCTGCTCGATGGCGCCGTCGGTCTCCACGACGACCAGGTCGATCCGGCCGAGCCCGACAGCTTCGCTGCCGCTTGGCCCGCCGAGTAGCAGCGAGATGAGGGACTCGAAGAGTCGTATCCGGGTCTCCTGGACCGGAGCGTCGTACCATCGATCGAAGATCGCGATGAGCCAGTCCGCGTACGGCGCGCGGGCCGGGTCGGGCACCCGATGCGGCGGCGGCCGGCTCCAGTTCCCGTGCGGCAGCAGGAAGTCGATCTCGGGCGGCTCGAACGACAGCAGATGCTCGTACACATCGAGTGGGTCGTTGGCCAGATCCACCGTGCACAGGATCCCGCCGTACAGGTGGCGGTAGCGCGCCTCGTTGAGCCGGCGAATCGCCCGTACGGTCGCCTCGTGGCTCCCACGGCCGTCGGCGAACCGGCGGTGCCGGTCGTTGGCCACGGGTGGACCGTCCAGGCTGATACCGACCCGGATGCGATGCCGGGCGAACAGTTCCAGAAAACGCTCGTCGAGCAGGACGCCGTTGGTTTGCAGACCCAAGGCCACCTTGGTGTGGCTGCTCACCGCGGCCCTGACCGCTCGGGCCACGTGATCGATTGTCGACTCTCCGGCCAGAAGTGGTTCCCCGCCGTGCAAGATCACGATGACGAATGGGAGGTCGTGCTTGCCGACGTGTTGGGCGATACGCGCGGCGGTGTGTTCGATCGTCTCTCGTGACATCACGGCCGGTCGGCCGCGCCAACTCTGATCAGGATGCCGGTATACGTAGCAATGATCGCAGGCGAGATTGCAGCGACTGTGCACTTTCACCAGCACCTGCCGGATCGGTGCCGGCGCGGCGAAGTCCGGTTCACTCCCGCCGTTTCTCACCCGAGGGGTGGCCGCGGGAAGTTGTTGAAGGTCGAGACGGCATCTTCGGGGCGCTGCGCGGCCGCGAGCACCCGACGGATGGAATTGATCAGGACGGGTCCGTCGTCGGTCAGCCAGTCGCCGGGCGAGAGCTTGGTGAGTTTCGGCATGTGGGTCACGATGTGGGGCTCTGAAGTCGTAGACATCTCTTCACCTCTTCGCCGACCCTGCCATTTTTAGTACCCACAAATATATGTCCCGCTTGTCGTTGTGCATAGAGACCGGCGACACACGTTCACGTACGGGCGATCCACCGAGCAATATCGACTGGGTGGGCGCCGACCCCGGCGCCCTGGACGCACCGGACCAGTTCAGCGCTATCCGCCAGTACGGCACCGGCCCGGTCCCCGAGGCGCCGCATCGCCACCGCCAGACCTGCCCACGCGTCCGGGTCGTCCGTGTCCTGGATCACCTGCGCGTACTGTCGCGCGGCCTCGGCGTACCGGCGAGTGATCAGTGGTGCGTCCGGCGCCCCCGGCTGCTCGTCCCCGGCCAGCCACCGACGGGCCTGGGCGGCCAGCCGGGAGGTTGACGGTGCGGGCGCGACGGCGGGCCGAACCGCCGGGGCCTCGGGCGGGGGACACGGCATTCCGCAGCGCCACGCCTCGGCTAGGCGGGCCGCCGCGGGTGGCGGCAGCACTCGATGGGCAAGCGCCCACCGGACCCGGTATGTGAGGGCGACGTCGGCGGCCAGGCGCCCGGGAGCGTCTGGTACGGGCTCGGCCCGCCAGGCGTCCAGCGTGCTCGCCATTCCGCGGACGAACCGGTCCCCCAGCTCGGTCAACTCACCGGACACGACTAGCGCGGCGACCGCCTGGGCCGTGACGGTACGCCAGAGCGCGAACTCGAACTCCGCCGCCGCCCGTTCCGCTCCGGTCAGCGCAAGCCGGCGGCAGCGCCAGAAGTCGGTGACGCCCAAGTGGGCGTACGCCCCTTGCAGGAGGGCGCCGACCGGACGTGGGTCGTGCCGCCACGGCGCATAGTGCACCGGGCGCCCGCCCGGCCGGACGAGGTCGACGAGATCCAACAGGGCGCCGAGCTTCATGTGCTGACCCTCGTGAAGCAGCATCTCGACCAGCGTTGGAGCGGTATCGGGAAGCGAGGCGCCCACGGCCCCGAAGGCGTCCCGCGAGGCCGCGCTCACCGATCCGGCCGACTTCGGCGCGTGCAGCGGGACCACGCTACGGATGATGCTTGCGAGCGTCGTCGCGTGGCGCGGGTACTCCTCGGCCAGGATCCGCCATGCGTCGTCCCACAGCCGGCCGAGCCCTTCGGCCTCCGTTACGGAGAGCCGGTCGTGCGGCGGCAGGTGGTAGCAGTTCCGGTATGGGTCGAGGTCGTCGATCGCGGCGACGGGCACGGAGCCCGCGCCACCGAGGTACCGCAGTGGTACCCAGCCGTCGCGTGCGTTGCGGAACGGGGCGGTGATCCGGACCGTATCCGTGGGGCCGACACACACCACTGTGGTCCCGTTGCCCACGATGCGCACCCGCCCGCGACCAAGCGCCACGGCCGCGCCGAGGGTTGGCAGCATGACGTACCCGTCCGCCGTGGTCAGCTCCAGCTCGAAGGTCGTCCGGGCCTGAGCCGCCGCGGCCGCGGCGAGCAGAGTCAATTCCCGGGCGATGACCGCGTGGTCGCCTGCCGGGCCGTCGAGCCGGCGCAACCGGGCCAGCGCCCACACCGCGACCTGCGGCGCGCTCAACACAACAGCGACCGCGCGGGGATCGCGGGCCTCCGCATTGATGAGGACGTCACGGGCCTCATCAACCAGAGGATGGTCGTCGATCCGGTCAATAACCGCTCGGATCAGCAGCCGGCGCTTGGCCGCCTGTCCTTCGACGAGTATCGTGATCGCCGACGGGTCACCGTACCCGCTGGCCAGGCTGTCGAACTGAGCCTCGGACAGCAGGTAGTGCGGAATGGCTTCAGCTGTCATCCGACCGGCTCGCAGCGGTCGGTTGCCTCCGTCTCACGGCGCCTGGCCAGCCAGGTCAGTCCGAAGTCGACAGCCTCGCGGATCGGGAGCAGCCGAGCGGTCGCCGCGCCGACCGATCCGGTGAGTACCCATCCGGTACGCCGCTCGAAGTCCGCGCCGAGTTCGCCGAAGTCACCAGCGTCGAGGTGTATTCCGCGATATGAGATCCAACGGCGCCCGGTGTCGGTCTGCACCACGCACGCGTTGTCGCGTGGCCTTCGCGTAGGCAGGCGGTACTCGGCGAGGTGGAACGCGGTGCATCGGTCGTACCCCACACCGATGAGCAGTACCCGCCCCCCGACCGCTTCGAGCGCGGCCAACGGAGACGCCTCACCGAGCTCGCTGTCGAGGTCGTGCCGCGCCACCAGATCCGCGGCCCGGCCCCCCAGTGCGGCGAAGGAGGTCTGCGGATGTGGACTGCGTACGGCGCCGGGCCACGTCCGCACTGTTTCGGCGATGATGCCCATGGCCCGGCAGTGACTCACCGCCGGGTCGTACGCCGGCAGGTGCTCGCGGATCGCCGGCCACCACCGCTCGGGTACGGCCGGATCGGTCCAGCGCGAAGGATCGCGGTTCTCCGGAGTCTGGGCCGGAACGACCAGCGTACCGGTGGGACCGAGGGCGTCTCCCAACGCGAGCACTACCGCGACCGGCCCGCCGCAGACCCAGCCGAGCGAACGCATCGACGCGTGTAGCAGGATGGCATCGCCCGCACGTACCCCAAGAGCGCGCAGGTCCCGCCCCAACGACTCGCGAGTCTGCGGGGCCGCGGTCACGGTCACGACGGGCGGCCCGAGGTGGGTACGGGAACGTCGAACCGCTCACCCCGTACACGTACGATCCGGAAACCGGCGTCGGCGAGGAAGGTGGGCAGGCCCCGTACCGCGTCGCGATCCTTCTCCCGGCTCCGTTCGGGCAGGTGATCCCAGTCGACGAGGTCCGGATGGTGCCTGGCTACCTCGTCCAGGACCGGTCCGTACGTCCACCCCTGGTCGCGCAGGTACGCGTACCACCGGTCGTGCTCCTGTACCGCCAGCCGCTCGACCGCCCCATCGTCGAGGCGCTCGGGTGAGCCCCAGACCGGGTTGGGCGCGAGGGCACAACCCAGAGCCTGCAGCTTGGGGCCGACGTCGGCGGCCTGGGCTCGGTTGGACGCCTTCATCTCATCGGAGAGCCTGGACCATTCCCGCATCGCGGGCGTCGCGCCCAGCAAGATTCCCTCCGCGCGCCGTTTCGACAAGTAGTGTTCGTGTATCGCGCGAGCCAGCCGCTCCACCAGGCTGTCCTCCACCAGCCGCGGGTTCGACCCGGCCCGCAGCGCGTCGAAGAAGCAGAGTACCCCGGACACCGCGTCCAACAGTTGGCTGGACCGCTGCGCCTGGAACGCCCGCTCCAGCCCGCCCAGCCGGCTGAGCCGCACGATGACCGAGTATGGGCCGCGACGCCAGAGGTGGTCCATGGTCACGGCCAGCTTGAGTGCCGCGTCCTCATCCTCACAACAAAGGTAGACCTGGTCAGGCGGCCGCTCTGGTAGATCGCCGTCGAGTAGCGTACCGACGCGCCTGTTGTATGTGGTGAATTGACAGGTGGCGGTGATGAACGGGTACAGCCGGCACAGCCTGGTGACCGCATCCACCGCGTCCTCGTCCACCACGACGACTTCCAGGGCTTCCCCTGCGCCACGTGTCCGCCAGTGGCGGGCCAGCTCGACAAGGAGCGCGCCACCGAACCAGGAGCCGCCCACCACCATCACCCGCGTCGGGTGGCTGGCGAAGACGGGCGGCGGGCGGTCGGCGACGAGCGTACGGGCCGCCAGTTCGTGGCGGTTGAAGAAGTTGACCTGAAGCCGTTCGGACGGCGGCAACCCCAACCGGCGCGCCTGTAGCGCGAGGCAGAGTTCAGGATCGTCGACGTGGACGTGGACATGCAGCGGCGGCCGCCGACGTCGACGCACCTCACCCGCGGCCAGTACAACAGCCAGGTTCTGCGCGGCACCGGCCGAGCACACGTACATCGTTCTGGCGCGCGAGACGCCCGCGGTACGGAGGACCTCCGTGCTAGTGGGATCGCCGGGCAGGAAAAGCAGCCGCCGACGGGCGGGGGGTGGCTGCTCGCCGTCGGCGTTGACGATGCGTACGACACGACGTTGCTCCTCGGACAGCCGTGCCGTCAGAGCGCTGGCGACCTCGGTGTCGCCACATACCACGTCGTGTCCCCGGCAACGCATGGCGCGCAGGCGGCTGAGCTCCGCGGCGAACAGCAGCCGGGCGGTCTCGATGAGGGCGTACACCGTCACGGCCGGTGCCGCGAAGCGGGCGATCTGCAGAGCAAGCGGGAGGTCGCCGCCGCTGTCCAGCGGCGGCGAGCCGAGGACGAAAAGCTGCAGGTCGTAATAGATGAGATCCCAGACGTCCCTGGCAAAGTCGTGGTTGTCGCGGAGATGCTGCCGTAGACCGAGGTATCCGAGGACCACCGCGGCGACAGCCAGGAGCGCGAAGACGAACCGCCACAGGAATGCCGCAGTCGAGCGCAGGTTGCTCCCTCGGGTGGGCAAAGGCACGGATGCCACCTCCCCAGGCTAGAGGCGACGCCATTCCATATGCAGGGCGACGACGCGCTCAACTCTACGGGTTGTCGGAGGGATGCGACAATTACTTTGATCACCAACATCGATACCACAGTGTCGCATTCATCACGCCCGGTCGGTACTGGCTGGCGGCCATTTGTACGTTTGGTAAGTTCTATCGCTGACTCCGCAGGCGCGCCATCCGTTGGCACAATCATTGGGATAGGACAAGCCCTGTCCTACCGAGGCGACCGGAAGGCAGGTCCATGCTCCGCATCGGGGTAACCGGCCACACCAACCTCACCGAGCTTGCGGCACGGGTTGTGTACCAGACCCTGGTGACGGTGCTCCGCCACCAGCCGGCCCAGAAGATTCGAGGCATCACTTGCTTGGCTGACGGTGCCGACCAGATCTTTGCCGAGGCGATCATCGCCGCCGGTGGGACGTACGAGGTGATCCTCCCAGCCGGCGACTATAGGATCAGGGCGATCCGCCCAGAAAATGTCGGGCGGTTTGACGCACTCGTGCGACAGGCCGTCGCGGTGTCACCGATTCCTTTCAAGGAATCCGGCGACCGGGCGTTCGCCGCCGCCAACGCAGAAATGATCGGCCGTAGCGACCGGCTGGTCGCCGTGTGGGACGGCCGACCAGACGTACGTCCGGGGGGAACGGCGCACGCGGTCGCCATGGCACAGCGGGCCGGGGTACCGGTGCTTCGGGTGTGGCCGGCAAGAGCACAACGTGCTTCGGAACTGCGGCGCCCGGCGCAGCCAGCCGCGCCCCACGCCATTTGCTGTCATCGAACCCGTTTCGGGAGCTGATCGGCCCGCCATTTTGGATACCGATGCTGCCTCGGCCAGCCTTCGCGGTCGGCTTGCCAACGTGGAACATGCCGGTCCGAGACGGCGCAAAACGTACGCGGACGGCGGAATGGACCACGGGTGCAAGGCACCGGGTTGGGTGCCGATGGCCGGATCGGATTCCTGGGCCCGCGTGGGCGGCGCGGGCTGTACCGACGCGGCGCTGTTGATGGTCGAGGCTGAGCCGATTCGGCGGCAAGGTGCCGCCCCGGACATCGAGCGCCTGGCGATGACCGCCGCCTACCCCCTGCTGGTCCTGGTGCAGCCAGAGCCCTGACCTGGACTAGCTAGGACCAGCAGACCTCGGCGAGCACGACCCGGCCCCCGTGATACCGATGAGGCCCAGCACGTGGCGGGAACTCCGAGGAAGATCGACGCTCCCGTCGGGTAGCCTGGGTGCGCGACGGGCCGCTAGCTCAATGGCAGAGCTGCGGACTTTTAATCCGTAGGTTCAGGGTTCGAGTCCCTGGCGGCCCACACCAGACACCCGATGAGCAGGCAAAACATGATCTCATGATCGACGGGCACACCCTGGGCACAACCTAGCTCTGATCTTGGCTCGCTGACCCGGTCTCCTCGCGCTGTTGCTCGGCGTGCTTGAGGATGTTGCCGATGACGCCCCGGGGCCGGTCCTTCTTGGGTAGCCAGTGGACGTAGGTCTCCAGCGTGATCCGCAGGTTGGCGTGGCGTAGTGCCCGCTGGACGTCCTGAGGTTCGACGCCGTTGCTGATCAGGGTTGTCGCGCAGAAGTGGCGTAGCGAGTGGAAGGTGCCTTCCTTCGGCCACCCGGCAGCCCTGCGCCAGTCCCTCCACATCTCGGCCCAGTACCGATCGGTGATCAGCTTGCCGCGCTGTGTGGTGAACAGGATGGCGACCTGCCGGCTCGTGCGCTCGCCGCTGCTGATGTCGGGCAGGTCGTAGACGACCGGCGGGAAGTCCCGGATGTGCCTGGCGAGCTGTTCGGCGATGAACGGGTCAAAGTCGACCGTGCCCGACGATCCACTCTTGGGTGAGGCGAGGTAGAAGCCGCCGTAGTGCTCGGGCGAGAAGCGGAGCTGCTGGACCACGTGCAGCTCCCGGTGGAGGAAGTCGGCGCATCGGGTGCCGTTCTCCATGCCGAGCACCTCGCCGAGCCGCAGCCCTTGGCCCGCTCCGAGCCAGATGGCGGCCTGGTAGCGCGGGGGCACCGCAGCGACGAGCGCGAGGACCTGGTCCTCGGTCGGTACCCACTTTGGGACGCGGGACAGTCCGCGTAGCACCTGGGGGAGCTTGACCCCGTTGCAGGGATTGTCTGGTCTGACCTTGTCGACCACCGCAGCGGTCATGATGGTCTTGAACAGCCCGAAGTAGAGACTGAGCGAGGACTTCGGCGTGCCCGCGTCGATTCCGGCCGTGAGCCAGGCCAACACGTCGGTCAGGGTGATGGACCGGATCGCCCTTGCGCCGAACACCGGGACCAGGTGCTTGCTGATGTTGAGCGGGATGCGACGGCGGGTCTCGGTCGTCCATCCAACCTCACGGGCGCGGCGCCACCGGTCGGCGTACTCGGCGAAGGTGAGCCGCTTCTCGCCCTGGTCGATGGAGACCTCCGGGGCTACACCTGCGCGGCACCTGGCGTCGAAGTCGTCCGCGTCGCGCTTGAGTTCGAAGAGCTGTTCGTGCTTCCCGCCGGCCGCATCGGTGTACCGCACTCGCCACCGCTTACCGCGTCCGTGCCGCTTGGATGGCACGGGTTTCTTGGTGTTGGCGTCGCGTTTCTTGAGGTACCACAGGTCATCGACGGGCATGTTAGGCCGCCTGCTGGTCGAGCCAGGTGCGGACGTCGGTCGGGTCGTAGCGCAGGTGTCGGCCGACCTTCGAGGCTCGGGGGCCGGTGCGGCGGTGTCGCCATTGGTAGAGGGTGCCGACCGGGATGCGGAGGAAGGAGGAGACCTCCTTGATCGTCCAGGTCTGTTCGTCTGTCGTGGTGGTCATCTGTCGGGGGTCTCCTTGCGGGTGATGGTGAGGTAGACGCGGACGTGGCCGATGTCGCCGGGCCGGGCGGGTGGTGGTGGTGAATCGGATGTCGGGGCCGAGGAGGGGTCGGACCCGGGTGGCGATGTCGGCGAGGACGGCTTGGGCGTAGCCGGTGGCGCCGATGACGCGGACTTGCAGGAGTGGTGCCGGCCGGGCCGGTGTGGTGGCGGCTTTGGCTTGGTACTTGGTGACGTAGCTGTCGGTGGTCACGGGTTTCTCCTTGCTGCGTATGGTGTTTGGGATTGGTCGTGCTGGCGTCGCCTGTGTGTCCGCTGTGGAGTTATCAAGAAACATGTCCGTGCGTGGTGTTGACACGTACGTGTCAAGCGGCCACGGGGTGGTGCGCCGGCCGGGTGGCCGGGGCGGGTTGTTGGAGTTCGAGCGCGGCCGGTTTCGGCGTACTCGCGGGCGTCGGCGGCGGCGGTGTTGGCGAGGATGGCGTCGCCGGTGGTGATGCCAGCCGGTGGCTTGGTAGCCGAGTTCGTAGATGACGAGTTCGGCCTGGTCGTCGTGCCACATGTGCGGGGTGGCCTTCGGTGCGCCGCCAGATGGTGCGTTGCTCGCGGAGGAAGCCGAGGGTGACGGAGAACCGGCGGGATTTGGTGGTGATGTGGCCGCCGTAGCCGTATTGGTGGGCGTAGCGGCGTAGCCGCCAGCAGTCGGCGTGGTCGCCGAGGTCCCAGCAGGCCCGGATCAGCCGGCCGGTGTGGGTGCCCAGGTCGAGGTGTTCCACGATCAGGTCATCGACGCGGCGCAGGTCCAGGCCGGTGACTTCGGTGCCTTTGGTGACGTACTTGGCGATGTAGCCGGTGACCTGGTTGAGGTTGACCTCGCCGCCGGGGGCGTTGACGTGCTGGATGTCCAGGCCCTTGTCCGGGTCGCCCCAGGCGATGCGCCAGCCCTGGCCGTCGTTGGCGGGGTGCGGGGCGGAGGTGTGGCCGGTCTTGACGAAGGCGGCCCGTACCGCGTCTTCCAGGGCCTGCCGGGTGACCACGCGCCGGTGGCGGGGACGATCGCTTCGGGGCAGTCGGGGTTGTAGCCGTCGAGCCGGATCAGGGCGTGGTAGTGGATGACGCCGCGTACCTGGAATTCGTAGACCTTGAGGTAGCGGCGGCGCAGGTCCACGCCGAGGGCGCGGCCGAGGCGGCGTAGTTCGCGGTCGACTTGTTGGATGGTGCGGCGCCACAGTTCCGGGGCCTCGTGGTGCCAGACGACGTGGCCGGTGTGGTCGTAGCAGTCCAGGCACAGCGGCTGCCCGAGCCGGCTGTCGGTGGCGGTGTGCCGTTCCCGGCAGGCCATGGCCGCGCCGTGGGGGCAGGTGCGGCCGAACGGGTGGCAGATCTCGGCCCGGCAGGTGCAGCCGTTCTTGCTTGCGGCAGTCGGCGGCGTGGGTTTGACGACGCGGTGGTGGACCGGGCCGAAGGAGGGGGCGGTGGCGGTGACGAACAGGGCGATGTGTTCGTGCAGGGGTGGGATGCCCCACCGGTCGCCTTGCAGCCCGGCGCGGATGAGGTGGTAGGTGTCGCGCCGGTAGGTCTCGGCGCAGGACGGGCACACGCGTGGCGCGGCGGTTGCCGCACGGGGTGTAGATGGCGCCGTCGGGCATGTCGTCGGTGTCGCAGTGGCGACCAGCCGCTGCCCGTCGGTGTTGTTGACGTGGATGTGGCCGTCCAGCCGGATCGGGTGCGTGCAGCCGGCGGCGCCTTTGACGTGGGCCATCCAGTCGTGGAAGTCCTCGGAGCTGGCCCGGTCCACGATCTGTGCGACGACCGTGCGGCCGGCAGGCCGTGCACGGCCGGCGCGGCGGGCGCGGTGGGGTGGTGGTGCGGGGTTTGGGGGCGGCCCACGGCCAGTAGGCATCCGGCGGGCGCGGTCGAGCGTGGTCGGCGGGTGGGGCCGGCTCGGCGTACGCGCCCGCGCCCGGGATCTGTGGTGAGATCCCGGGTACGAGCGTCTGCGACGAGTTGGTCACGCGGTCACGTCCTGACGCGGACGGGAACCGTTGTGCGGGCCGGTCAGTGCCGGTGGGTCGGCGTAGTCCGGGGTGGTGTTGATGGCGTGGAGAAGCCGGTCGGCTTCGGTGGTGGGGATCCGCATCCGGACGGCCAGTTGGCCGGGGGTGATGGGTTCTCCGTGGGTCCGGTGGTGGGAGTCGGCGTACAGCCGCGCGGTGGGCAGCAGATCGGTGCTGACCGAAGCGGGTGTCTGGGCAACGGTGGGCTCGTCCACGGCCGCCGGTGGCGCGCGTCTCGGTGGCGGGCTGCGGCGTCGGGTCGGGTGTGGGTTCGGTGGGGGTGCTGACCGTGCGGGTTGGTGCGCTTCCTGGGTGTGCGTGGGGCCTTGGTCGTTGTGTCGGCTGCCGGGCGAGCCTTGCCGGTGGCGGTGTCTGTTGACGTTGCACGGGCAGGCGTGGCCGGCTTGCGGGCCGAGACCTTGGGGACAGGCCGGGTTTCCAGGGCTTCGATGCGGGCGGTCAGCGCGTCCCACCGTGGCCACGTCGACCGGCGCCGGCACGGCGGCCGGGGCGGTGTCGGTGGCGGTGTGGGCGTGCTTGGTTGCGGAGAACACGAGCTTGGACAGGGCGAAGAACGCCACCGCGGGTAGGGCCGAGACCATCCATCCGAACACGGTGGACTGCGCAACCGCGAGCTGGGCGGTCAGTGAGAGCCCGACGGCGACGACCAGCAGGAACATCGGGTAGCCGATGGGTCCGCCGTGGCGACGCCGTTTGGCGATGATGATGAGGGATGCGGTGGGGATCAGTTCGGTGATGACCGCGTTGGCCCAGCCGAACCAGTCGGCGGTGCCGGTGGGGCTGTTGTGCATGGTCCAGTCGTGGACGTGGCGGAACGAGGCGGCGCCGGCCATCAGTGCCGACGGCCAGAACGATGAGGATGAGCAGGGCGTCGGTGAGCTTGTCGACGCCGGTCTTCGGCTCAGCAGGCGTGGTACTGGTCATTGGGTGCCTCCCGGACGGTCGACGAACGCGGCGTTGTCGGGGCGGGACAGGCGGGCGGGGATTTCGCCCTGGCTCCATAGGTTGTGGGTGACGGTCTGCGTGCCGTCGGACATGCGGATGACGAACTCGTCGCCGTAGCAGCCGTAGAACTTCGGGTGAGCGGCCAGTTCGGCGGGGGTAGGTTCGTCTCCGATGCGGTAGTGGTTGCCGTTGATGATCAGGCCGCCGGGGGTGGCGAACTGCTCTGCCCAGAAGTGGCAGGTGAAGCAGGTGCCGTCGGCGTAGCGGGTGACGTTGGTGTCGCCGCATTCGGTGCAGTCGCTGGGTTGGACCCGCACGTAGGTCACCACGAAGGCGCTGACGTGGCCCGGGTTCCACTCGACGGTCACAGCGGTCGGTGTCCGCTCCAGCAGCACGGCCGCCCGGGTGGAGAATGCCTCGTGCAGTGAGTAGCCGCTGATGGTGTGTGTCTGGTCGGTGGTGATCCAGCAGACGCCGCTGGTGCCCGTCGGGTCGGTGTCGTTGGGTGTGGTCATCGGGTGACCGCCTTTCGGTCGGTGGTGCCGCGCGTGAGGGCGGCGAGGGTGGGGTCGGTGGACAGCGCGAGGCGGATGTCGGCTTCCGCGATGGCGCTGTGGATGGCGTGGTCGACCTCCCCGGCGATCAGGTCGGCGCGCAGTCGGGCGCGGGTTTCCTGTTGCGGGATGCGTACCGAGATCCGCAGTTCCAGCCAGGCGCGGCCGGTGCGGGAGGCCACGAGCGTGGCGACGATGCCGCCGTAGGCGGCGGGGAGGACGAACGGCTTGGAGCGGTGTTCACCGCGACGGCCGGGCCGGTCGGTGGCCGGGGTGACAGTGCAGTTGTGTCCCTGGGCGCACCAGTCCGGATGTGAGATCGGGGTCTGAGTCTTCGTCGGGCACCTGCCGATCGGGGGCTGTGCGAATAGATCGAGCTGGTGCAGCGTGGTCGACCGGAGTGGCGGCGCTTGACATTGGTCGGCGCGCGTCAGTTGAGGGGTGCATGCGGTCAGGTCAGCGGATGCAGTTGGCTGGCCAGGAGGTTCAGCGACCGTCGGGTACGTTGTCCGGTGGGCGCGCGTCGGCCGCTCAGGTCGTCCTGGTTCGGGCAGCGACCAGGTTGACAGGTAGCCGTGCCCGCAGCCGGGCAGTGCTGTGGGATCGGCAGTGGCGGCGAAGTCGCCTTCGGTCACGAGGTGTCTCGCCAGCTAAGCCGCTGCGAGGTGTCCAGCGGCGTTGCCTCGACCGCTCGACGGGTGTCATCGGGCACCTGCCGGGGCGCAGTCCAGGCATTCGCCGTGCCGGCGGGGGATGTAGTAGGGCTTGACCTGGTGCAGGTCGGGCAGGTACGCCGGGCGGTCAGCGCCTTGTCGAGGGCCGCGCGCTGGCGTGGGGTGGCGGTGCGCTTGGGTGCGGCCTGGTCGATGCGGTACAGGTAGGCGACGCGCTTCTCCCTTGCGCCACATGCACTTGCGCGGCGATCGGGTCCTGCCCGTCGGGGCGTAGGCCCTGGGCGCGGAGTTGCCGGAGGGTGGCCAGGTCCGTGCGGGGCCATCCGGAAGGGGTAGGTGGGTAGCCCGTAGCGGGCGCCGGCCGGGTCGTAGAAGTCCATGTCGTCGGCCTCCCGGGTCGTCGGTGTCGGGGTCGTCCTCGTCGCACCTGGACGGTCGGGTCGCAGGTGTTGGGTCTGGGGTGCTCGGCGTTGAACTCGTCCCGGTCGGTGTCCTCGGGCAGGAATGCCTCGCCGCACTCGTCGCAGCGGATCGGGCCGGCCTCGAACACGGTCAGGGAGATGCGCAGCTTGCGGGGGCACTCGCACTCGGCGCTGACGCCGTTGTTGTTGTTGGTGCGTTCCTTGCCCTCGAAGGTTTCCGGGTGCCGGTAGGCGTTCAGCGCCTCACCCAGAGCGGTGATGGTGGCCCGGTAGCGGGCGGCGGTCAGCTCGGTCAGCTCGCAGGGGGAGAAGCCGAGCTTGTCGTCCTTGGTGGTGGTCATGCCGAGTTCGGCGGCCAGGTTGGCGAACTGCTTGTTGTGCCAGCGGCCCTGCCGGGATGTGTCCTTGATGCCGCGAACAGCGGCCAGGCCGTGCGCGGCCTCGTGCAGCAGGGTGGTGAACACCTTGTCAGCGGGTCGGGACAGGCCCTCCCCGGAGACCATCACCTCGGGGAGTTGGTCGTCGCCGTGTTGCCAACGCCCGTCGGCGAAGTGACCCCACCGCATCGGCTTGTCCGGCTTGGCCGGGGAGCCCGGAGGCCACGACGATGACCGCGCGGGTACTTCCGGGTGCTGGTTGCGGATCGCGGCCCACGCTTGCTCCAGTACGGCCACCAGGGCGGCGGAGCTGAACGGTTCGTCGTCTTGACACGTACGTGTCAGGTTTTCCGGGATCATCAGGCGTCGCCTCCCCGGACGTGGTGGTGCGCGGCGTCGAGCAGGAGCGGCCCCACGGTGGCGGCCTCAGCCGGCAGGGGGCAGCCGTCCATGACGGCCCGCAGGGCAAGCGACGGGGAGTCGGTGCGGACGAGGTTGTTGTCCGTTCCGTCGGTCAGCGTCCAGTAGGCCGCCCAGTACGGCCGCGCGTTGGTGGGTGCCCACAGGAAGTAGGTGGCGTTGTTGGTGTCGATGAACCAGCCGGGTCCGATCGGCTGCGGCACGGTGATCAGGGCGTAGGTGCTCATCGGGCACCGGCCTTGATGTCCAGGGCGGCGAAGTCGGCCGCGTAGGGGCGGTGGGTGCCGGGCTTGTAGATGGTGCCGTCAGCGTCGGCGGCGGCCGACAGCAGTCCGTCGATGACGTGTGCCTTGTCCTGCCAGGGGGAGTCGTTCCACTGCCCACAGCGAGCGACTAGCGCGGGTCTAGTCCGGGAGGCGTCGTGAGCTCGTCTGGGCAGGCCGAGCCAGTCGGCCAGGTAGTCCACCGCGTTGCCGTACTCGCGGGCGGCGTCGGGGCCGCACTCGCGGGCGATCTCGGCGGGGGTGAGGGTCCGGCCGGTGACGGCGAGGACCAGGGCGCCGAGCACGTCGGCGGCCGGGAAGGTGGGGGTGCGCAGGATGACCGGGGTCATCTCGTTGGCGTAGTGGTTGTCTTGGATCCAGCCGTGGCGGATGAGGTAGAGGGCCGCGCGGCGCAGGGTGTCAGCGATCGCCGGCTGGTAGACAGCCGCGCTGACCGATTTTTGGGTAGGGTGCATGGTTGCCACGTCCCTTCTTGATGGTGGTGCGGTATGGGGCTCGGGGTCGGGTGTTGCTTGGCTGGCTTTGGCCGACCCCGGGTCTTGCCTTGGTCTTTGGAGTGGTGAGTGGCGGCGCTCAGGCGCGTCCGTCTCGACGGGCCACACCGACGGCGTAGACGGTCATGGCGTGGAGATCGCCGGTGGTCCACCAGGTCCAGGTGTGGGTGACGATGGCGTAGTCGTCCTCGTCGTAGCCGCTGGACCTGACCGCGTGATCCAGGCTGCCCAGGCAGCCGGTCGGGACGGCCGCGTAGAACCGGGCGGGGTCCGGGAATGCGCCGGACAGGTTGTTCGCCTCGTACCAGTCGGCATAGCCGTCCGGGGTGAACAACTCAGCGTGGGCGGGGTCGTCATCATCCGCCCAGACCGCGATGATCTGAGGCACGACGGCCTCAACGTCAGCCGGTGTCGGCTCGACAGGAGCTGGGCTGACCGGGTTTTGGGTAGCGTGCATGGTGCCATGTCCTTTCGTGGCCGTTGGTGGTGGTCGGCGGGACCGGATGGCTTTCTCAGGGCTCGGGTCGGTTCTGTCGACCGCGCTATCTGGTGGTGCGGTGGTGCCGGTGCTACAGGGCGAGGTTGGTCAGCTCGGTGAGGTCGATGGGTTTGGGCATGTACTGGCCGGCCTGTTGCCGGGTGTGGACGGCGTAGTCCGCGATCCGGTACCGTGTCCTTGGTCGCAGGTAGGCGGTTTTGATGCGGTACGGGGTGCCGCCCTCGGCGAGGAGGAACGCTTCGCCTCGGTTGTGGGGTCGATGGTGGAGGCGTTGAAGCCTTGGGCGGCCCATTCCTGGCCGAGGATCACGTCGGATGAGCCTTTGGTGGTGCAGCGGAACGCGCACCGGTACCCGAACAGGTCCCGCAGGCGGTGGGGATGATGTCGAACGAGGGTCGTTGGGTGGCGGCCACGACGGGCATGCCGCAGGCGCGGCCGATGGAGACCAGACCGCGCAGCAGGGCGGCGAACAGTTCCTGGTCTTTCTTGTCGCCCAGCACGGTGGTGAACATCGCCAGCTCGTCGATGATGGTGACGATGGTGGTCAGGTCATCACAGCGGCTGACCTTTTCGCGGCGTTGCGCATCAGGAGCCACACGTAGCGGTCCAGCGCGACCCGTAGCAGCCGCTTGAGGACCGAGATGCCCTTGTCCAGGTCCAGCGGTACGAACTCGTCCGCGATGTCGCGGTACGGCGCCCAGTTCGACGATCTTGCCGTCGAACAGCACGAGCCGGGTCCTTTCGGCCAGGCAGGCGGTCGCGGCGATGTTGTTGAGCAGCACGGACTTGCCGCCGCCGGGTTCCCCGGCCACGAGCAGGTTGTGGAACACCAGGTCGAGGGTGACGGCTTGGCCGTACTCGTCGATGCCGATGAACAGCGGGTCGAACATGGACAGGGTGGCCGGAACCGCGACGAGCCAGGCCCGTACAGGTTGCGGCCGAACAGGTCGAACTTCATGCGGTTCCTCCGTTCCTCAGTCGCAGCGATGGAATGGGGGGGTTGGTGCCGGCGCGCGCAGGCAAGATGGAAGGCGGCGCCGGCAACCCAGGGGTGGGGTTAGGCCCAGTCGGCGTTGTTGTCCCCGTCGAAGGGGGAGTCCGGCTCGGGCGTGGGGCGCGACCGGCGGCCCCGTTCGCCTGCCTCGGGGCAGGCTTTGGGTGGTGATCTCCGGAACGTCCGGCAGGTCCAGGTACAGCACCGGCGGCATGCCCGGGTGAGGTCGGCGCGTCGGCCGGGTCGAAGTCGGCCGGCACCCTGTCGGGTACAGGCGAGATGACTTGTGTCGCCAACGGGTTACGCCGCACACGTCGATCCGCACGAGGGCGGCGTGGTTCTTGCGATCCCGGGACGATGGTGGTTTCCTTCGCCCAGCAGGCCACGGCGAGCTTGTCGGTCTGGTCGGCCAGTCCCGACAAGGACAGGCCGGGCCGCAGCCACACCCACACCCGTTCCCCGGCCGGGGTCGGCCGGGCGTGCAGGATCAGCGGCAGCGAGCCCTGCCGGTTGGACACGATGAAGGCGTTGAACGCCACCCGCAGCCGATGCCGCACCACCAGGCACATGAACAGTGACCGGATGTACCGGCGGGACGGCCCGATCGCGGCCGGTACCCCAACCAGCAGGGCAACGACCAGCAGCGACACCACAGCGGTGGTGTGCGTGTTCAGCCAGCACCAGCCCCGCAGCAGCGCCGGTCACCGTGACCAGCTCAACCCACCAGCGGACGAACACCCGCAGCACCGGCCAGGCCAGCACCAGCGCGGCGGGCGGGATCGCGACCACGACGCCGATCAGGGCGCCGAGCAGGATCCCCAGGATCGGGTGCAGGTAGTGCGAGGCGACCACCGAGGCGAGAACGAAGGTGGTGAAGGCCACCACGAAGAACGTGACCCGGGCGCGACGCCGGAAGTTCAGCGCGACCGGCGCTTCGATCACCGTCACGGTTCCCGACCGGCCTGACCGGCCGAATACGGAACGACTGTTAGACTTGGGCACGACAGTTCTTCCCTCTCAAGTTAGGGATTCGGTGGAGCTGTTGAAGTGCGGCGGACCCGGGATCACGGTTCGATTTGGCCGTCGGTGTGATCCCGGTCCGCTTGACACGTACGTGTCAACCAAGCCGCAGGACTAGCAACCGCCTCAGGCGGCCACCGCGACCCGCAGCGCGTCCGCCCGGTAGGCGATCCCGAACCGGAGGTTACCGCGGTCGTCCTTGCTCTCCCACGGCATCGCCTCCAGGCCCTCCGGGACCACGGTCTCCCCGATCGCCACCGCCGGCGGGGTCGCCGACACCGTGGTCACCTGGAGAACCCGGGCACCCCGGCCACACCGATCTGCGTCAACTCCGTGACCCACATCGGCAACTGCGACTTGGCGTCAACCTTCTGCACACCGGTCCGGCGATCCGCGACCTTCGGAGCCGAGTTCGACGTCACCAAGTACTGCGCCTTGGCGATGTCCACCGGGATACGCATGTTCTGCTCCACAACGTTCTCCTCTGTTCGGCGCCCTCGGGCGCTCCCTGTTTATCCCCTCTAAACACCTCGACCGGCACCTTGCGGGTCCGTTTAGGAGGGGTAAACCAACCGTACCGCCGCTCGCGCCGATCGTCAAGGGGGACTAAACTACGGGTGTGGATCCGTTCGATTTGGTACGGAATGAGCGGGACCCGCTGCGCCAGGCACGCCAGGCAGGCGAACTCATCACGACCTACCAGCAGCGGTCCGCCGAACTTGCCCGTATCCGCAAGGAGGCCATCAACCGACTCGCCCAGGAGCGGAGCCTCACGTTCACGGAGGTCGCCCGGCTGCTCGACCTGTCGAAAGGCCGCATCACACAAATCCGCCAGAATGCGCCTGCGCGTGAGCGCGTGTTCTTCGGGGTCGGGCCGGTGACGGTCGCGGTGCCGGAGCGAGAGATGCCGGGGCGGCCGCTACCGATGGTGGCGACGGAGGATCTACGAGCGCGCAACCTGCTTTCGGCCTTCCTGGAGCAGATGTCGTTCGTGGTGGTGGAGTACGGCATCCCGCCGTCCGGGTTATGGAAACCCCATGGGGATGTGGTGGCGATCTGTGGCCCGAAGAGCTCCCCGGTTACCGCTGAGGCGATCGAATCGGACCCGGTACTGTCGTTCTCCCCGGATAGCCAAGGACGGTGGGCGATCCGGGACCGGCGTACAGGCACCACGTACCAGTCACCTATGGACGGTCAGGACCCCGACCACACCCGTGACATGGCCTACTTCGGCCGCCTTGCGCTTGGCGACGAGCGACCGATCATCATCGCTGGCGTCCATGCCCTCGGCTCTGTCGGGGCGGTGCACTACCTCATCAACCACTTCGAGGAGTTGTACGCGCAGGTCGGTACCAAGCGCTTCTCGATGGTGATCGAGAGTGTGCACTCCAAGGACACCGTGGTATCCAGCAAAGCCGTGGTCACGCCATGTCTGCACGAGTAGCCCACGTCCAGACCTGGAGCCAGGCTGGGGGAGAGCGGCCGAACCAGGACCGTGTTTTCAGGCTGCCGAACGGGCTGATCCTGCTTGACGGGGCCAGTTCGTTCGGGACGCAGCAGCGCTACGACGGCGCCTGGTACGCCGACCATCTCGGTCATGAGCTGCACGATGTCCTGGCCCGCCAACCGGGCCGAGAGTTGGTCGATGCGTTGGCCGCTGCGATCGCGCGGGTACCCCGACCGAGGACAGGCATCGACCAGGACCCGCCATCGAGCACCGTGGCGATTGCGCGTTGGAACGATGAGGACCTGGACGTGCTCGTGCTGGGTGACAGCCCGGCTGTGGTGTTCCACCGCGACGGTACGGCCACGATCGTCCAGGACGATCGGCTGGCCGCAATTGCCCCGCAACAGCGCCATGCCTACCGGGAACGGCTACGACACGGAGGCGAGTTCGACGCGGCGCACACCGCGCTCCTGCACAGCCTTCAAGCCGCGCAACGTCAACAGCGCAACACTCCCGGTGGCTACTGGATAGCCGAACTTGATCCGCAGGCGGCGCGTCACGCCCTGACGCATACCTTCTCCCGGGCCGACGCTCCCGCAGTCCTGCTCGTCAGCGACGGCATCGCGGCCGGCGTCGAGCAGTACGCGACGCCACCGACCTGGCACGCGGCCCGGCAGGTCATCGAGGCCGAAGGGGCACGCCGGCTGGCTGAACTCATCCACGTGATCGAGTTGTCGGACCCGGACGGGCGCCGATGGCCACGCGCCAAGCGCCACGACGACAAGTCAGTTGCGTTCGCAGCCATCGGGTAGTGCACCTCCGTGGAGTCGGGTCATGGCTGAGTGATGGCATGCCGGTGATGGCGGTGATGGCAACGTGTGAGAACTTTCTGTACGGGATCAAGACGCGCCGCTGACGCGGCGCGAACCGTGGCGCCCCGGCGGCCAGCGGCGGTCGCAAGCGACCCACCCCGCTTACGCCTTCGGCGACGCGGGGACCCCGGGCAGGCCGCCGCGCCAAGCCCGGGCGCCCGCACCGAATCAGCGGCGGGGGACCGGATCCGGCATGCAAGATCAGCCCCGGGTCCTGGGGTGCAGGTGGCAGCCAGAGGGGCTACGGGTCAGATCAAGAGCGTGTCCTCGCCGGACGGGCAGACCACCAGGATGGTCAACTCCGGTCGGTGCGGGCAGGAAGGGGGTGGGCGGGGTCGTCGTCATCCCGGCGGCCTGCCCGAAGGGATGCCAGACCACCCCGGGGGTGTCAAACGATGGAGCGTGTTTGACACCCCCGGGTCGGCCCGGCATTGCGAAGCACAGGCCGCCGGGATGACTCCTCTGGGAGGGGTGCGGGATTCGACCCAAGATCGTTGGGCACAGATCCGGCACAACTGACGCTGTAAAACGTCGGCAAGCGTTGTCAATCGATGAAAGCGTTTCAGCACGTCAGGCCCAGGAACGCGCCCGACTCGCCCCGATCCTCAGGCACTTCGGAGGTTCAGGGTTCGAGTCCCTGGCGGCCCACCCACCAGCGCAGCAGCACGAACGCCTCCCGCGTGACATCCTCTTCCAGCCTGCGGTTGCGACACCGGGCGTGAGTGGCCCGCTTGCCGGTGACCGTGCCGACAACAACGTAGCGGTCGACCGTGCTGGCCGGCCGAAGCCGAGATGGTGGCTCCCGGTCGGTCGTCGACTGCGCAAGCCCTGGGTGGAGAGTCCACCAGCTGAGCGAGGAAGGTCCCGCGTAGCGAGGCGGCTCCCCTTTCTGGAAAGGGTGGACTATAAACATCGCATGGCTACAGCCGACGACCTCGATACGCGGATGCGGCTGGCCATGTTCGCCCACCTGGACCGGGTCAGCGCTGCCCATCCTGACGGTGTGCCATCCGACGTGATCAACTCGTTCACGTTTGACGGGATACCGGTGCGTCTGATCGTCCAGCCGGGTATCCGCAAGCCGGGCGCAGTTGTCCGCCGCGCTGACCATCCGGACCACGTTTACGCCCACCAGTGGCGACGCGCCGTACGAGGACAGGATCGCTGCGGACGGCAGTCTGCACTACAAGTGGCGGGGTACTGATCCTGGGCACGCAAATAACCGTGCTCTGCGCGAGGCGATGGTACGGCGTGCTCCGCTGGCCTACTTCTACCCGGTGGCCAGAGGCGTCTACGAACCGCTCTACCCCGTGTACCTCGTCGACGAGGATCCCCAAGCGCACGAGTTCGCTGTGGAGTGGGGTGAATCCGTAGGGCGAGGCGAGCAGGGCGAGGACGTGCTGGAGCGGCGGTACACCCGGCGCTTGACGCTCCAGCGGCTGCACCAGGTGGTCTTCCGACCGAAAGTGCTGCGCGCCTATGAATCCCAATGCGCCATCTGTCAGCTGCGGCCCGCACCGCTGCTGGACGCTGCGCACATCCTCCCCGACCAGCATCGCCGCGGCGATCCAGTGGTGCCCAACGGGTTGGCGCTATGCAAGATTCACCACGCGGCGTACGACGCGGACATCATCGGGATCCGCCCGGACCACATCGTTGAGGTACGGCATGACGTCCTCACCGAAGCCGATGGGCCAATGCTGCGCCATGGCCTCCAAGAGATGCACGGCGCGCCGATTCTCTTGCCCCGGTCCCGGCGTGACCGGCCCGACCCCACCAGACTGGAAGAACGCTACGAACACTTCCGTGCCGCAGCCTGATATCGCGCTCGGGGGTGGTGCCCGTACGCGCCCGGACCGTCCCGTACGTCGCTCCCGAACAGGCGAGCAACCTACGAGCATTCCTTGTCCTCAGTAGCCTGCGCGGTTTGATATCCGCGGGTGAAGGCAAGTCTGCCGTGGTCAGGAAGCAGAGAACCTACATGCCTTTCCGGCCGGGCACCTGCCTCCGTACCGGTGCCCGGCCGAAACCTCACACCCCGACGAGGGCCCGGAAGTCGGCCCGGCTACCCAGGCCGGTGAGTTCGGCGTCGGTACGCGCCCACGCCTTCAGCACCGGTACGGCGGCCGTGTCGTTGTAGGAGAACGCGTCCGGCAGGTACACCATGGCCTCGTCGAGCCGGCCGGCCCGGGCCAGCCCGCACGCCAGGTCGTAGCTCGCGTCGGAGAGCGCCTTGGTCGGCAGCGAGGCGCCCCGTGCCGCCTCGTACCAACGGCTCAGCACCCCGATCGCCTCGATGCCCCGACCGGCGAGGTGGTGCCACTCGGCGTACGAGAGGTACGGGCCCCGTACGCCCCGGTTCACCACGTCGCGCCAGACATACTGCGGGTGGTCGCGGGGCGGGCCGGCCGGCTCGGCGGACAAGTGCTCCTCGGTGACCTCGTCCAGCGCGGCGAGCAGGTCGACCATCGCGTGATGGGCCTCGGTGTGCACCTCGGCCCAGGTGCCGACCGTACCGACGGCGACCTTGGCGCAGCCGTCGTCGCTCTCGCCGGCACGGACCTTGCGCAGCTGCTCGGTCGCGGCCCGCCGGCCGGCGGTCGCCTGAGCTACCCGATCGCGGATCGAGGAGGCGAGCAGCTCCGGTCCGAGTGACCGGTGCAGCGTCCACTCCTCGTTGCGTACCGCCTCCAGCAGGCGGCGCACCCCTTCATGTAGAGACGTCATTCCATCACTGAAACACCAATGTTTCACAGGCGCAACCCCTATGTTAGGCTGGCCCGTGTGGATGATCGTCTCTTGGACGCCGCGGTCGCGGTCCTCGACGAGCACGGCTTCACCGGCCTCACGCTCGAACGGGTCGCCGAGCGGGCCGGCCGCTCCCGGGTCACCCTGTGGCGGCAGGGGGTCACCCAGGACCGCCTGCTCGACGGGCTGCTCTCCCGGCTGACCCGCGACTACCGCGACGCCATGTGGCCGGTGCTGACCGGCGCGGGCACCGGGGCCGAGCGGCTGCGGGTCGCGCTTGACGCGCTGTGCGAGATCGCCGACCGGCACCTGCACCTGCTGACCGTGTCCGACGACGTGTTCCACCTGGCCGCCCGGCGGGTCCGCGACATCACCGCCCAGGAGTTCAGCTTTCTCGATCCGTTCACGGCCGCGCTGGGCGCCGGCCGCAAGGACGGCACGCTGCGCGTCGAGGAGGAGGTCGGCGACCTCGCCGACGCGCTGTTCAACACCGTCTGCTGGGGGTACGTGCACCTCCGCCACCGGCACCGGTGGTCCGACGAGCGGGCCCGCCGCTGGGTACTCGCCCTCGCGCTGGACGGCGTCCGCGCGTGAGCCGGCTGCCCGCCCGAGCCGGTGCCCGCCCAGCCGGCTACTCGCCTGAGCCGGTCGACCCGGACGTGCCCACCCAGACCGTCTTGACGTTGCAGAACTCGCGGATCCCGTGTGCGGACAGCTCCCGCCCGTACCCGGAGCTTTTCGCGCCACCGAACGGCAGCTGGGGGTACGAGGTGGTCAGCCCGTTCACGAAGACCAGCCCGGCGTCCAGGTCGGTCGCGAAGCGCTCCTGCTCGGCGGGATCGTCGGTCCACGCGTTGGACCCGAGCCCGAACGAGGTGCCGTTGGCCAGCTCGACGGCCTCCTCGTACGATGCCACCCGGTACAGGGCGGCGACCGGCCCGAAGACCTCCTCCGACCACATGCGCATCGACGGGTCGATGTTCGTGACCACGGTCGGCGGGTAGTACCAGCCCGGCCCGTCCAGCCCGCGGCCGCCGCACAGCACCGAGGCGCCCTTGGCGACCGCGTCATCCACCTGGGCCGATACCGCGTCCCGGCCGGCCGAGGTGGCGAGCGGCCCGACGTCCGTACCGTCGGCCATCGGGTCGCCCACCTTGAGCATCGCCATGCGGTCGACGAAGGCGGCCGCGAAGACGTCGTACACGTCGGCGTGCACGATGAAGCGTTTGGCCGCGATACAGGACTGGCCGTTGTTCTGGCACCGCGCGGTCACCGCGACCTCGGCCGCCCGGTCCAGGTCGGCCGAGGGCATCACCACGTACGGGTCGCTGCCGCCCAGCTCCAGTACGGTCTTCTTGAGTACCCGTCCGGCGATCTCCGCCACCGCCCGGCCGGCGGCTTCGCTGCCGGTGAGCGTGGCCGCCCGTACCACCGGGTCGGTCAGCACCCGCTCCACCTGGTCGGTGCCGATCAACAGGATCTGAAACGCACCTTCCGGGAAGCCCGCCCGGCGGAACAGGCTGGCCAGGAACAGCCCGGTCAGTGGCACGTTCGACGCGTGCTTGAGCAGCCCGACGTTGCCGGCCATCAATGCGGGCGCGGCAAACCGCATCGCCTGCCAGAGTGGGAAGTTCCACGGCATGATGGCCAGCACCGGCCCGAGCGGCTGGTAGCGCACGTACGCCCGGGCCGCGCCCACCGCGTCGGCGTCGGCCGGCTCGTCGGCGAGGAAGCTCCGCGCCCGCTCCGCGTAGAACCGGCACGCCTGGGCGCACTTGGCCACCTCGGCCCGCGCGGCGGGCAGCGTCTTGCCCATCTCGGTCGTCATCAGCGCGGCGGCCTCGTCCCGCTCGGCGTCCAGGATGTCGGCGGCCGCCCGCATCCAGCCGGCCCGCTCGTCGAACGAGGTACCGCGCAGCCGCGCGAACCCGGCCTGCGCGCAGTCGAGCGCGGCCCCGATCGCCTCATCGGACAGCGGGTCGAAGGTCTTGAGCGTCTCCCCGGTCGCGGGGTTGACCGTCGCGATCGCCATGCCGTCGGGCTACCCGGGCGCGTGTCGCGGCAAACTGCCGGGCCGCTCAGGCGGAGAGCCGGCCGCTCAGGCGGAGCGCCGGCCGCTCAGGCGGAGCGCGGGCCGCGGGCGATCTCGGTCGCCAGGGCGTCGAGGCGGTTCTGCCAGAACGGCCGGTACCGGGCGAGCCAGGCATCGAGCGCGGCGAACGGCGCCGGGTCGAGGGCGTACAGCCGGCGCTGCGCCTCCTCCCGGTACCGCACGATCCCGGTCTCCCGCAGCACCCGCAGGTGCCGGGAGATCGCCGGGCGGGACACCGGGAACTGCTCGGCGATCTCCCCGGCCGTGCGCTCCCCGCCAGCCAGCAGCTCGACGATCCGCCGCCGGGTCGGATCGGCAAGCGCCTCGAACGCGCGGTCCTCCACGCCATCCATAGAAGCGGCCAGTTACGTAACCGTCAAGTTACGCGGTCGGCGGGGAGCGAAGTCGGCGGTCCTCGACCCGCTAGGACCGGTCGCCCAGGCCGACCCGGTCGAGGATCCAGGCGAGGACGAACGCCTCCTCGCGCCAGACGTCGTAGCGCCCGGACGGCCCGCTGTGCCCCGCGCCCATCTCGGTCTTGAGCAGTACCGGCGTCTGCGGGGACACCGCACGCAGGCGGGCCACCCACTTGGCCGGCTCGTGGTAGAGCACCCGGGTGTCGTTGAGGCTCGTCACGGCGAGAATCGGCGGGTATGGCCGGGACGACACGTTCTCGTACGGGGCGTATGACTTCATGTACGCGTACACCTCGGGGTCCTCCAGCGGGTTGCCCCACTCCTCCCACTCGGTGACGGTCAGCGGCAGCGACGGGTCGAGAATCGTGGTGAGCGCGTCGACGAACGGCACCTCGGCGACGATCCCGGCGAACGCGTCCGGGGCCAGGTTGGCCACCGCGCCCATCAGCAGGCCGCCGGCCGAGCCGCCCCGGGCGACCAGCCGCTCGGCGCCGGTCCAGCCGGACTTCACCAGGTGCCGCGCGGCGGAGACGAAGTCGGTGAAGGTGTTCTTCTTGGCCAGCAGCTTGCCGTGCTCGTACCAGGACCGGCCCAGCTCGCCGCCGCCCCGGACATGCGCAACGGCAAATATGACGCCACGGTCCACAATGGACAGTCGGGGGATGGAGAACCAGGGGTCGGTGGAGATCTCGTACGAGCCGTAGCCGTACAGGACCAGAGGAGCGGAGCCGTCGCGCGGGGTACCCCTCCTGCACACCAACGAGATCGGTACCCGGGTGCCGTCGTCGGCCAGCGCCCACTCGCGGTGCTGCTCGTACCCGTCGGGGTCGTACCCGCCCAGGACCGGCCGGCGCTTGCGCAGGGTGAGCGCCCCGCTCTCCAGGTCGCAGTCGTACACCGAGTCCGGGCTGACCAGCGAGACGTAGTGCAGCCGGAAGGTGGTGCTGTCGTACTCCGGGTTGGCGTCCGGCCCGACTGTGTAGATCGGCTCGGGGAACTCGATGTCGTACCCGCCGCCGGCGTCGAGCGTCAGCACCCGCAGCCCGGTCAGCCCGTCCTGGCGCAGCGACACGACCAGGTACTGGCTGAACGCGTCGACCGCGAGCAGCCGGGTGCCCGGCGTGTGCTCGATGAGCGGCGTCCACGGGCCCGGGTTCTCCACCGGGGTGTACCCGACCGCGAAGTCCTCGGCGCCGTCGTTGTGCAGGATCAGGAAGCGGTGGCCGTGGTGCTCGACGGCGTACTCCACGCCCTGCCGGCGCGGCGCGATGACCCGGGGCTCGGCCAACGGCTCGCCGGCCGGGATGTACCGCACCTCCGAGGTCACCTTGCTGTGGCTGTCGAGGAGGATGAACCGCTCCGAGCGGGTCAGCTCGACGCCCACGAAGAACCGCTCGTCGGACTCCTCGTAGACGATCTGGTCGCTGGCCACGCCGGTGCCGATCACGTGCCGCCAGATCCGGTACGGGCGCCACGCGTCGTCGACGGTGATGTAGAACAGCACCGAGGCATCGCCCGCCCAGGCCGAGCCGTAGTACGTGTCGGGGATGGTGTCCGGCAGGACCGTACCGGTGGAGAGGTCCTTGACCCGCAACGTGTACCGCTCGTCGCCAGCGAAGTCGGTCGAGTAGGCCAGCCAGCGCCCGTCGGGGGACACGTCGAACGTACCGAGCGCGAAGAAGTCCTTGCCGGCGGCCAGCTCGTTGCCGTCGAGCAGGACCTCCTCGCCAGGCAGCGTCTGGCCGTCCACAGTGGACGGTGGGTCGAGCTCGCCGGGCCGCACGGCCACCCGGCAGTGGATCGGGTACTGCTGCCCCTCCACCATCCGCGTGTAGTACCAGTACCGGCCCTTCCGGACGGGTACCGACAGGTCGGTCTCCTGGGTCCGGGCCTTGACCTCGGTGAACACCGCCTCGCGCAGGCCGGCGAGGTGCGCGCTGGCCGCTTCGGTGTAGGCGTTCTCCGCCTTCAGGTAGGCCATCGTGTCGGGGTCGTCCTTGGTCGCCAGCCAGGCGTACTCGTCGACGACCGTGTCACCGTGGAAGGTCCGCTCGGTCGGGACCCGCTTGGCCAGGGGAGCATTCACCCCGCCACACTAGCCGTTAGTGTTACACGACGCTGATGGTAGCGCTGGCGGCCCTTGTCGGAGGTTTCACGTTCGGGTCGGTCAGCGGACTGGTGGCCAGTTCATACATCCGGTCGACCGCCGACCAGTCCGGTGGTGTCGCCGGCGTCTTCGCCTTCGCGCCCGCCATCGCTATGTCGGCCGCCCTGGTGATGGCCCTCACCACCACAGCGTGGGGCGCCTGGCTGCTGATCTGCCGGATCTGGCTCCCGCTCACCGGCGAACTGCCATGGCGCCTGCTCAGCTTCCTCGACGAGGCCAACGAGCGAGGCATCCTACGCAGGGCCGGGCCAGCGTACGAGTTCCGCCACATCCGGCTACAGCAGTACTTGGCAGCCTCGATCCGCAAATAGCAGACGTCAAGCTACCCTTTGCCCTATAACGCTCGAAACTCGGTTTCGGCTACGCTGCCTGCGAGTATTCGTTGATCAGCCTGTTGAGGATCTTCCTGTGGCGGGTCGGCGCGGCGAGGTCAACGACGGGCGCGGGCGCTGGGTCCGTGGCGTGGGGTGGGCGCGGGTGGCGGCCCTGGTGCGGCCTGTGCCCGTTGTAGTGCGCGATGTACCCGCCAAGGGTGGCGAGCAGGTGTCGTGCCACCGACGGCAGGATAACGATGCACAGGGATGTCGAATCTGATTGCCGACCGTGTTAATGGAGGGTTTTCGGGGGGTGGTTCAAAATTCCATAGACAAACATTAAAGCCCTGACCAGTATAACTGCTGGTCAGGGCTTTAATCCTGTCGGGGTGGCGGGATTTGAACCCACGACCTCTTCGTCCCGAACGAAGCGCGCTACCAAGCTGCGCTACACCCCGAGCGTGCCGGGCAATACTAGCTGACGCGCCCGGGGGAGCAAACCTGGGTATCCGCTGTGCCGTCAGCGTGGGATCAGGGTCAGCAGGGACGCTTCGGGCCGGCAGGCGAACCGTATCGGTGCGGTGGGGTGGGTACCGAGGCCGGCGGATACGTGCAGCCAAGCCGACGAGCCGGGCCAGCGGTGCAGGCCACGTGCCATCCGGCGGTCCAGGCCGCAGTTGGTGACGAGGGCACCGATGCCGGGTACCCGTACCTGGCCGCCGTGGGTGTGGCCGGCCAGCAGCAGGTCGAACCCGTCGGTCGCCATCCGGTGCAGGATCTCGGGTTCGGGTGAGTGGGTGAGGCCGAGGTGCACGTCGGCCTCCGAGGAGACCGCCCCGGCCACCGAGGCGTAGTCGTCGCGGGCGATGTGCGGGTCGTCGACGCCGACCAGCTCGACCGTACGGCCACCGGCCTTGAGCAGCGTACGGGCGTTGTTCAGGTCGGACCAGCCGGCCCGGGTCAGCACATCGCGCAGGTGCTCGGTCGGCAGCTCCGCACCCTGCCGGTACGGGCGATCCTTGTTGAAGTAGCCGAACGGGTTCTTGAGCACCGGGCCGCGGTAGTCGTTGGAGCCGAAGACGAAGGCGCCGGGCAGCTCGAGCAGCGGTTCGAGCGCGCGCAGCACGGCCGGTACGGCATGGGGGTGGGCCAGGTTGTCGCCGGTCGTGATGACCAGGTCGGGGTCGGTGGCGGCCAGCTCGCTCACCCAGGTCTGCTTGCGCCGCTGGCCCGGGGTGAGGTGCAGGTCGGACAGGTGCAGTACGCGTAGCGGCTCGGCGTCCGGCGCGAGCACCGGTACGTCGTACCGGCGCAGGATGAAGAGGTTCCGCTCGATGAGTGAGGCATAGGCGAGGGCGGCGGAGCCGGCGAGCAGGCCAGCCCAGCCGATCCGGATAACGGTACGCGTACGCATGGGGCCCAGGGTAGTTGCCTGATCCTCGTGGGAGTGCCGCCTTCGGCGGCGCTATTTTCCTGATCCTCATGGGGAGTGCCGCCTTCGGCGGCGCTATTTTCTCTTCATGATGCTTAAGGACCGCCTCGAAACTGACCTGCGCGCCGCGATGAAGGCGCGGGACGCGCTGGTCACCTCGACGCTGCGGATGGCGCTGGCGGCCGTACGCAACGCGGAGGTCAGTGGGAAGCAGGCGCGGGCGCTGTCGGACGACGAGGTGCGCGGGGTGATCACCGCCGAGGCCAAGAAGCGGCGGGAGGCGGCTACCGCGTTCGGTGACGCCGGCCGGACCGAACAGGCCGACCGGGAGCGGGCCGAGGAGGGCGTGCTGACCGGGTACCTGCCGGCCCAGCTGTCGGACGAGGAGCTGGCCCGCGTCGTCACCCAGGCGCTGTCTGGCGTCGAGGCGGCCGGAAAGGCGGCCATGGGCCCGGCGATGAAGGCGGCTCAGGCCGGGGTCGCCGGCCGGGCCGAGGGCGGCCGGGTCGCCGCGGAGGTACGCCGGCAGCTCGGCCTGTAGGGCGCCAGTCAGCCGGGCGGCGGTGGGCACCTCGAGGGAATGATGCAGATGGGTACGGTCCGGCCGCCGCCCCCGCCACCACCGGGCTGCCCAGGTCCGCCACCACCGGGTGGCGGAGGCCCGCCCGGGCCACCGCCTCCGGGAGCCCCCGGTCCGCTGCTGACATAGATCGTGATGATCGAGTTCTTCGAGGCGGTGCCGGAGGGCGCGGTCTTCGCGACCGTACCCGGCGGGCACTCCGACGCGACCGGCTTGGGGTCGACGACCGCGGTGAAGCCGGCGCCCTTCAGCGTCGCCGTGGCCTGGTCGACCGCGGCGCACTTGACGTTGGGTATGGCGGACCGCTGCCCGAACGCGATGCGGTCGGTCGGTTTCCCGAAGCCCACCGGGGTCTTGCCAGCCATCCCGTCGGCCAGGGTGTGCGCGACGGCGTAGTTGACCTCGACGTGGCTGTAGTTGTGGCCCGGAGCGTAGTCCGGGTCGGCGATGATCCCGGCGACCGCGAGCTGCTTGGTCATCGTGACCAGCGCGGCGGTCTGGTTGGCGTCTGTCGTGCCGGTCTTACCGGCGATCTGGTACTGCTTGGGCACGATGTTGCGGGTCCCACTGGCCGTGGACCCGGCACACTCGCCGTACTGGGACTGGTCACCGACCGGGCAACGGGCGGCGTCGGCGGCGGCCCGGGCCACGTCCGGGTCGACCGCCTGGCGGCAGCGAGGGTTGGCGGCGTCCAGCTTGGTGCCGTTGAAGTCGCGGATCTCGACGACCGGCAGCGTCTCGCAGTACGTACCGTCGGCGGCCACGGTCGCGTACGCGTTGGCCATCTGCAGCGGCGTGTTGGACGAGACGCCGAGCGTGAAGGCGCCCCACTCGTCGCCGTACTTGGCGAAGTGCGCGTCGGAGTTCGGGTCGTTGGGGTCGCCGTTGAAGGTGAGCCCCAGGTTCTTCGCCATGTCGACCACGTTCTGGGCGCCGGCCTGCTCCTCCAGCGGTACGAAGAACGTGTTGACCGACTTGCCGAACCCGGTCCACATGTTGAACGGGCCGGCCTCGTCCTTCGACGAGTTGGACGGGCAGTAGTGGTTGCCGTTACAGGTGGCCGGGCCGGGCCCGATGATGTACTTCGACACGTACGGGTTGGTGGTGTTGATGCTCGTGGCCAGTGGCATGCCCTTGGCCAGCGCGGCGAGCATCGTGAAGATCTTGAACGTCGAGCCCCACTGGAAGCCACCGCTGGTGATCATGGGGACGGTGGTGTTCGGGTAGTTACCGGCTATCCCGGCCTTGCGTTTCCCGGCGTCCGTGCTCTGGCCATTGTGGCTCTGGTCGTTGCTGTACGTCCGGTTGACGGCCATGAGCTGGATCCGCCCGGTGCCCGGCTCCACCCCCGCCACCATCAGCGCGTCGGAGCTGCCGATCTTCTTCTGCGAAGTAACGTTCTTCATCCCCGCGGCCTGGGCGTTCACGTCGAGCGACGTAACGATCTTGTACCCGCCACTCTTCAGCCGGTCCTCGCGCTCGTACGTGTCCGCACCGAACGCCGGCTGCTGCAGCCACCAGCGGTAGAGGTAGTCACAGAAGAAGCCCCAGTCGTTGTTGACGACCGAGGTGCAGCCGTTGGGCGTGGGCTTGCCGTGGAACTTCAGCTCGGACTTCATCGTCTCCTGGCGTTGGGCTTCGGTGAGGTAGCCCATCTTCACCATGTTGGGGAGTACGTAGTTGTCCCGCCGGTCGATCGACTGCTTGAGCCCGTCGGGCGTCAGCGGGTTGAACGTGCTGGGCGCTTTCACCAGGCCGGCGAGCAGCGCGGCCTCGGTGAGAGTGAGGTCGTTGGGCGTCTTGCCGAAGTAGACCTGGGCGGCGGCGTAGATGCCGAAGGCACCACCGCCGAAGGGCGCGATGTTGAGGTACCGCTCCAGGATCTGCTTCTTGCTGAGCTGCTTCTCCAGCGCCAGCGCGTACCGCATCTCGCGGATCTTCCGGCCGGGCGTGTCGGAGGTGGCGTCGACGACCTCCTGCGGGGTGCTCGCCGAGTACTCGATGGCCTGCCGCACGTACTGCATGGTCAGGGTGGACGCGCCCTGTGAGGTCTGCCCGGCCGACTGGTTGGCCACGAACGCACGGGCCACGCCCTTGATGTCGACGCCCTGGTGGTCGTAGAACCGGGTGTCCTCGGCCGCCACCATCGCCTGCTGCATCACCGGCGCCACGTCGGTGAGCTTCACGTCGCGACGGTTCTCGTCGTAGAAGGTGGAGAGCAGGGTCTTGCCGTCGGAGGCGTAGACGTAGGTGATCTGTGGGGAGAGCTGGACGGTAAGCGCGGAAGGCAGGCTGTCGAAACCGTCGGCGGCGGCCTTCGCGGCCAAGCCGGACAGGGCCACCGCCGGAAAGGCGGCCGCCGCGACCACGACACCGGCGAGCAGTCCGCACACCAGCAGCGACGTGGCACTCGAGAGCAGGCTGCGGTTGCGCTTACTCATCCAGTTCACCCGCCCAGGGTACGCGACGGCGCAGAGTGGCAGCGTCCTGCCAGAACGCTTCCTCGTTGTACTGAATGAGCAGGTCCGGACCGCATTTTTCCTGTTGAGGCTTTCCCGCCTCCCGGCTACCCGCTGGACGGCTCCCCGTTCTTATACACCATTACGGCCAGCTTAAGGAGTTTGACCGCCCGACATCGGGTAACGGTGCGACTACAGAGGATGATGATGCGACAAGACAGATGCCATGTATTCGGGAACGAGGACAACGCCGACCGGATGACCGTTGTCAGCGCCCGCGAAGGAGTTCATCGTGGATTGGTTGGGGTACCAGCGACGGCGGACGAGCGGGGGCACGGGCAGGGGGAAATCCGACAGCTCGGGGGGAGCACCACAAGGGGGGACGTGCACAGATGGGGATGATTGCTGACTGGCCCAGCATGGCGGCGTGTCGAAATGGCGACCCGGATGCCCTGTTCGTCCAGGGGGCGGAGCAGAACGTGGCGAAGCGGATCTGCCGTAGCTGCCCGGTGCGGTACGAGTGCCTCGCGGACGCGCTCGACAACCGTATCGAGTTCGGCGTGTGGGGAGGCATGACCGAACGCGAGCGGCGGGCTCTGCTGCGGCGCCATCCGCAGGTAGCGAGCTGGCGGAAGACGTTCGAGGCGGCACTGGTCAAGGACCGCGAGACAGGAGCTCGTCACGGCCGGCTGAGCGCAGCCGCAGCCGGTCTTTGGCGAGGCGAGCACAGCCAGGCGGATCCGCTGAGCGCAGCCGCAGCCGGTCTTTGGCGAGGCGAGCACAGCCAGCGCGGATCGGCTTACCTGAGCGCGCCGACGCGGAGCGGAGCCGACCGACCGAGATGCGCCGACCGAGATACGCCGACGGAAGTACGCCGACCGAGTTACTCAGCCCGTCAGCGAGCCGCCGATGGCACGGAGCCCGTCGATGTCGTGGACATCGGCGGGCTGCGCGGCCACACGTACCACCGGGACTCCGGGGTGTTCCTGGGTGAACCGGGCGGCCACCTCGGCCTCCCGTACCACCTGGTGGGCCAGGCTCGCGTGGATCCGCAGCGCGTCCGCGGCGCCGCGGTGCCCGCCGGTCGCGTCCAGCCGCGCGGCGGCGGCCACGCTCGCCTCCGCGGACAGCGCCTCGGCGGACAGCGCGTGTACCCGGTTGAGTACCAACCCGGCCAGCGGCATCCGTTCGTCGGCCAGCCGCCCCGCGAAGTAGCCCGCCTCCCGGACCGCGTCCGGCTCCGGTACGGCCACCACCAGGAACGCGGTCTCGGGGGCCTGGAGGATGCGGTACGTGCGCTCGGCGCGCTCCCGGAACCCGCCGAACATCGAGTCGAGCGCCGCCACGAAACCGGACAGGTCGCTGAGCAACTGGGTGCCGAGCACCTTCTGTACGACCCGGGAGAACATCCCGAACGACGCGGTGACCAGGCTGAACACGCTGCGGCCGCCGGCCCGGGCGGGCGCCACGAGCAGCCGCAGCATGCGCCCGTCGAGGAACCGGGCCAGCCGGGCCGGCGCGTCGAGGAAGTCCAGCGCCGATCGGGACGGCGGGGTATCCACGACGATGAGATCCCATTCGTCACGGGCGCGCAGCTGGCCGAGCTTCTCCATCGCCATGTACTCCTGCGTGCCGGAGAACGTGGCGCTCATGGCCTGGTAGAACGGGTTGGCGAAGATCTCCTCGGCGCGCCTGGGGTCGGTGTGGGCGAGCACCACCTCGTCGAAGGTGCGCTTCATGTCGAGCATCATGGCGTGCAGCTCGCCACCGGCCTCGCCGTTGGTGCCCTTGACCTGACGCGGGGCGTTGCCCAGCTCCGACAGGCCCATCGCCTGGGCGAGCCGGCGCGCCGGGTCGATGGTCAGCACCACCGTACGGCGGCCGTGCCGCTCAGCTGCCCGTAACGCGAGCGCCGCCGCGGTGGTGGTCTTGCCGACCCCGCCCGAGCCGCAGCACACGATGATCCGTACGCCCGGGTCGGCGAGGATTGCGTCCACGTCCAGGCTGGGGCTGGGTGACCGGTCTGGCATCATCCGAGCGTATCGGGGGTACCGGCCGCTCCGAGCACGGTCGCGAGGATGTCCAGCCCGGCGCGCCCCACCCCGCCGGGCAGGTACGGCAGCTCGACCATCGGCCGGTGCAGCCCGGCCAGCTCGGCGCGCAGCCCCGCCTCGACGTCGAGCCGGGTCAGGTACGCCTGGGCCTCGGTGTACAGGCCGGCGACCGTGTCCCGGTCGGCGGGCAGGCCGACCTCGACCAGACCGCGCCGCAGCTCCGCCTGGGTGACCTTGCCATCGGTGAGCAGTGGCGCCTGCACCGCGTTGACGATCACCTTGCCGACCGTGATGTCCAGTGCGCTCAGCTCGGTGATCGCGTCGGCGGTCTCCTGGACCGGCATCTCCTCGAGCAGCGTCACAACGTGTACGGACGTCATCGGGGAGCGCAGGATCGCGGCCACCCCCTCGCTCTGCGTCTTGATCGGGCCGACCTTGGCGAGCCGGGCGGTCTCCGCGGTTACGTTGAGGAAGCGGCCGATCCGTCCGGTGGGCGGCGCGTCGAGGATCACCGCGTCGTACACGCGGCGGCCGGACTCGGCCCGCGTGGTCGCCTCCTTGACCTTGCCGGTCAGCAGGACGTCCCGCATCCCGGGCGCGATCGTGGTGGCGAAGTCGATCGCCCCGAACTTCTGCAGTGCCCGGCCGGCGATGCCGAGCCGGTAGAACATGTCGAGGTACTCGAGCAGCGCCTCCTCGGCGTCGACGGCCAGCGCTCGTACCTCGCCGCCGCCGGGCGCGGTGGCCACCGTGCGCTCGGCGTACGGGAGCGGCTCGGTGCCGAAGAGCTGGGCGATGCCCTGCCGCCCCTCGACCTCGACGAGCAGGGTGCGCCGGCCGTGCGTGGCCAGCGCGAGGGCCAGCGCGGCGGCGACCGTGGTCTTGCCGGTCCCCCCCTTGCCGGTGACCACGTGCAGCCGAGCCGGCCAGCCAGGGTCGCTTGCTCGCACCCCGCGAGCCTACCCAGCCGGTGGGTGGGGCCGGTCGCCGTGCTCGCCGTGCCCCCGTCGGGGGTCAGATCTTCTGGACGTCGCAGACGAACCATGCCTTCGTCTTGATCGCGGTGAACCGCAGGTCGAGGGTGGCGCGCTGGGTGTTGGCCGTGGTGAGGGTAACGGTGGTGGAAAGCACCGCGCGGTCGGCGCCGGAGGTCTCGGTCCTGGGCGTCGGCCAGCTGTACTTCGGGCTGTCGTACTGCTGGTCCTGGCCCTTGATCTCGTTGATCTTGGCGGTGAGCTTGTTGTTGTCGCGGGCGTCCGCGCACACCAGTGGCGCGGCCTTCGTGACGCTCTGGTCGACGTAGATCGCTTGGAGGAACGCCTGGACGGCGCTGTCCGCCGTCGGTCTGCCGCCGGGTCCGTTGGGGTCGCGGCTCAGCAGCACGGCCGCGATGGTCCCACCCGCGCCGAGCAGCACGACGGCGACCAGCACGATCACGGTGACGATCACCCCGGTGTGCTTCTTCGGGGGCGGCGGTAGGTAGGGCGGGTACCCGCCGGGGGCGGCGCTCACCGGGTACGGCGGCGGGGCACCCGGGTACGGCGGCGCGGGCGGAGCGCTGCCCGGGACGGACTGGGTCGGGTCCGGGTAGTGCGGGTACTGCGGGTACTGGGGTGCCGCGCCGGGGGACTGGGGCGCACCCGGGTACGGCGCGGGCGGCACGCTCTCCGGGTACGGCGCCGGCGGGCTGGAGTACGGCGGCGCGGGCTGCTGGGGTAACGGCGGCGGGCCGGCCGGGAACGGGTACGGGCCGGTGGGCGCAGCGGTCGGCTGTCCCGGCTCGTCGGGCGCCGGCCAGGGGTTGGTCGGCTGGCCGGGCTGGTACGGGCCGGGGGGCTGCGTCATCGTTCACCTGTCAGCGCGGGTACGCGAAGTGGACAGCCTACGTGGCTGTCCGGGCGCCAGGGTAGTCCCGAAGGCGACCGCCGGTGGGGCACGTTAAGGTGCCGGCATGCAGCCGAGTCAGCAGATCCGCTGGGAGTACGCCACCGTGCCGCTGCTGGTCCACGCGACCAAGCAGATCCTCGACAACTGGGGTGACGACGGCTGGGAGCTGGTGAGCGTGATCCCTGGCCCCAACCCGGAGCAGCTGGTCGCGTACCTCAAGCGGCGCAAGGACGTGCAGTGAGCTCGCCGTACCAGCGGCTGGCCGAGCTCGGGCTGGAGCTGCCCGACGTGAGCCCGCCGCTGGCCGCGTACCAGCCGGCCGTACGGTCGGGGGCCTACGTGTACGTGTCGGGGCAGCTCCCGCTGGCGGGCGGTGAGCTGCTCGTCGCCGGGAAGGTGGGTGCCGAGGTGGCCCCCGAACGGGCCAAGGAACTGGCCGCCCGGTGCGCTCTGAACGCGCTGGCCGCGGTCGAGGCACTGGTCGGCCTGGAAAGCGTGGTGCAGATCGTCAAGGTGGTCGGGTTCGTGGCCGTGGCCGAGGGCTTCACCGCGATCCCGGCCGTGGTGAACGGCGCCTCGGACCTGTTCGGGGCGGTCTTCGGCGAGGCCGGCCGGCATGCCCGCAGCGCGGTCGGGGTGGCCGAGCTGCCGCTGGGCGCGCCGGTCGAGGTCGAGGTCGTCGTCGAGATCGCCTGACTCCCGGTCGGGGATTGGCACGGCGTTCTGGCCGGCTGGGCCGGCGCGGCGGGAGAAGCACGGGCCGGCGGCCGTACCATCAGCGCCATGGTGGGGCAGGTCACGACATCGGCGGCAGCGACGCTGGATCAGCTACCGGGCTGGGCCACGCTGGTACGCGCCCCGAACCCGGGTCCGATGACGCTGGAGGGCACGAACTCCTGGGTGCTGACCGCTGCGGGCGGCCGTACGCTCCTCGTTGACCCGGGGCCGGCTGACGAGGCGCACCTGGCGACCTTGGCGGCGTACCGGCCGAGCCTGGTCCTGGTGACGCACGGGCACCCGGACCATGTCGACGGCCTTCCGCGGCTGCTCGACCTGCTCGGCGACGTCGAGGTGTGGCGGGGCGACGGGGGCCGGCGGGACGTCGACGGGCTGTCGGTCGAGGCGCTCCCGACGCCCGGCCACACCGCCGACTCGGTGAGCTTCGCGGTCGAGGCGGGCGGTGAACGGGCGGTGCTGACCGGGGACACGGTCCTCGGCCGGGGTACCACCGTCGTCGCGTACCCGGACGGGGATCTCGGGGACTACCTCGACAGCCTGGGGCGCCTCGCCGAGGTCGGTCCGGTGCCCGTACTCCCGGGGCATGGCCCGGCGCTGGCCGACTGCGCGGCGGCCGCCCGGCTCTACCTCGCGCACCGGCGGGCCCGGCTGGATCAGGTCCGGCAGGCACTTGCCACCGGCGCCCGAACAACGGCGGAGGTCGTCAAGACCGTCTATTCCGATGTGGACCCCGCGCTGTGGCCAGCGGCGGAGCTATCGGTCCGGGCGCAGCTGGCCTACCTGGAATCTTCTCCGCCGAATGTGCGTTGGGACACACCGTGACGTGCCCGGTATGTGGAACGGTCGCCGTGCCCGGCGCGCGGTTCTGCCACAACTGTGGAGGGGCGCTCCCGGCCGCGGCCGTCCTGCCCGCCACCGAGCGCCGCGTGGTGACCGTACTGTTCGGCGACCTGTCCGACTTCACGGCCTGGTCTGAGGATCTCGACCCCGAGCGGGTCGGCGCGGTCACCGACCGGGCGATGGCGGCCCTGGCCGGGGCGGTGAAGACCTTTGGCGGGCATGTCGACAAGCTGACCGGCGACGGGATCATGGCGGTCTTCGGGGCGCCGGTCGCGCACGAGGACGACGCCGAACGGGCGGTACGGGCCGCGCTGTCCATGCAGCGGGCGGTCCGCCGGGTACTGGACGACGAGCGGGGCGGCGGCGCGCCGCTCGGGCTGCGGGTCGGGCTGAACACGGGCGAGGTGGTCGCCGGGGTACAGGCGGCGCTGGAGTACACGGTCATCGGGGACACCGTCAACACGGCGGCCCGGCTGGCCGACGCGGCCGCGATCGGCACGGTGTACACCGGCGAGCGCACCGCCCTCGCGACCCGCCACCTGGCCTCGTGGCGCCACCTGCGGCCGCTTCGGCTCAAGGGCAAGCGCGAGCCGGTCGAGGCGTACGAGCTGCTCGGCCTGCTGGACGCGCCCGGTACCCGCTCGGGGCTGGGTGACGAGGCTCCGTTCGTCGGGCGGGAGACCGAGCTGGCCCGGGTGGCCAGCCGGCTGTCGGAGGTCGTCGACCGGGGAGAGCCCCGGGTGCTCGTGGTGACCGGGGAGGCGGGGCTGGGCAAGACCCGGCTGGCCGCCGAGGTCGAACGGTTCGTCGCCCGGTACGACGTCGGGCCGCGCCGGCCGCGGGTGTTCACCGTACGGTGCGCCGCGTTCGGGGACCTGCGCCGGCTGGCCCCGCTGGCCGACCTGGTACGGATCGCGATCGGCCTGTCCGACGACCTCGCGGTCGCTCGGCTGTCCGGTGTCCTGGGCCGGCATCCGTCCCATACGGACTCGGAGCACTCGTTCATCGAGGAGCGGCTGCGCCGGCTGGCCGCCCGGCTCGCCAGGGAGGCTCCTGATGTGCCCGGGCTCAGCATCGACATGCTGCTGACGCTGCTCGGGCACGGAGGCGGCGGCGCGGGCGTCGACGACGGCTCCGGCCGGTCGGTGGTGGGCGGCGGAGGCGACCCGGGGCAGTTGGACCTGGACGCGATCCCGGCCGCGGTGGCGAACCTGCTGACCGGCGTGGCCGCCGAGGCACCGGTCGTGGTGATCGTCGACGACCTGCACGACGCGACGCCGGAGACCGTACCGGCCTTGGGGGCCACGCTGTCCCGGCTCGCCGGGCCGGTACTGGTGCTGCTGCTCGGGCGGCCGGAGCTGGTCCGTACCGCCGGGGTGTTGACCCGGCTCGCGGACGCCGAGGTGACCACGCTGCCCGCGCTGCGCGGCGCGGATGCGGCCCGGCTGCTCAGCTCCTACCTCAGCGGCGGCCGGCTGCCGCAGCCCGACGAGGACCGGCTGCTGGCCACAGCGCAGGGCAACCCCTTCTACCTCGCTGAGCTGGTCACGCTGTTGTTGGAGCGCGGAGCGCTCACCTTGGACTCGGTGCGCGGGTCCGCTGTCTCTTTGGACTCGGTGCGCGGGTCCGCTGTCTCTTTGGACTCGGTGCGCGGGGCTCCTGTCACGGAGGGGTCGGCGCGCAGCGGCGGGCCCGCCGAGCCCGGCGGGTCCGGGTGGCGGCTGGCGCCCGGGTCGCTGGGCGGCCGGCTACTGTCGCGGGACCTGGCCGCGGTCCTGGCCGCGCGGATCGACGCGCTGCCGGTGGATGCCCGGTCGCTGCTGCGCGACGCGGCGGTGGTCGGCGACACGGTACCGGCCGGTGCGCTGACCGCGCTGCGGGACCGGCGCGCCGGACCGGACGGGCGACCCTCCGCGGTCGTCGCGCTCGACCTCGAACGCGCCACCGACGAGCTCCTGCAACGCCGCATGCTGCACCGGATCCGGGGCGGGTACGCGTTCGCGACCCCGCTGCTGCGGGAGGCGGCGTACGCCGGCATCGGCAAGGCCGACCTCGCCGACCGGCACGCCTACCTGGCGCAGACCGCCGGTAGGTTCGCGGCCGGGATGGCGCCGGAGGCGCTGGACGCGTTCGTGGCCGAGCACGTCGAGCGCGCGGTGACCGTCGCCGACGCCGTCGGCCTGCGCGCCGAGGCCGAGCCACGCGGGGTCGCGCCGCTCGGTGTCGCCGCGCTCGGCCGGTTGGCCCGGCGCGCGCTGGCCAGCGGCGAGCCGGCGCAGGCCGTGCAGTACGCCGAACGGGCCGCGGTGCTGGCGGGAGATGCGCTGCCGCTCGGCGACGAGCTGGTACACGCCCGGGCGCTGTTGCAGCTGGGACGGCCGACCGAGGCGCTCGGGCACGCCGAAAAGATCATCGCCAACGCCGGGGACGACGCGGCCAGCCGGGTCGGTGCCCTGCTCACCGCCGGACGGGCGTACCGGCTGCTGGGTGACGTGGAGCGGTCGTACGCGACGTGGCTCGACGCGCTGGCCGCGAGCGAGTCCGCCGCGCTGCGGGGCGCGCAGGCCGAAGCGCTGCGCCGCCTCGGCATGGCCGACTACCTCGGCGGCCGGCTGGCCCAGGCGGGTACCCGGACGACCGACGCGTACGAGATCGCCGTCGCCGCCGGGGACAGCCGGAGCCAGGCCTGGTCCCTGCAGAACCTGGCCTGGGTCACCACCACCCGGGGCGACCTCGCCGGCGCGGACGCCGCGCTCGGCCGCGCCGCCCGGCTCTTCGCCGAGCAGGGTGACCCGGTGGGGCGGGCCTGGCTGCGCGGCACCACCGCCTTCGCGCGGCTGCTCGCCGGCCGGCTCACCGAGGCGCGCCGGCTGGCCCGGGTCTTCCTACCGTTCGGCGAGCGGGTCGGTGAGCAGTGGGCCGTCGGCACGCTGCGGGCCGTCGTGGCGTTCGCCTCTGCCGAGCTGGGCGAGCTGGACGAGGCCGACCGCGGCGCCCGCCGGGCCTACCGGGACTTCGCGGCGGCGTCCGACGACTGGGGTCGCGGGTTCGCCTTGGTGGTACGAGGTGTGGTGGCGCGCGGCCTCGGCTCCGTGGACCACGCGTACGACCTGCTCACCGACGCCCTCGGGTACGGCGAGAAGATCGCGCACCCGCTCCTGATCGGGATGGCCAGGACCATCCGTGGCTTCGTGCACCTGGAGCGGGGCGACCCGGCGGCTGCCGAGGCTGACGCCCGGGCGGTCCTGGCCGTCGTCGAGCCGCACAATGTCCTGGAGCCGGCCCGGGTCGGCCCGCTCGTCCTACTCGGCGCCGCCCGGCTCGCCGCCAGCGACGTGCCGGCCGCGCTGCGCCTGCTGGAACCGGTCGCCACCCAACCCGACGGCGCGACGCTGCTCTTCCCCCGACGCCAGGGAGTGGCGCTGTACGCTCGTGCGCTGCGCCTGTCCGGACGGCCCGAGGAGGCCCTGCGGTACGCCCGGCAGGCGGTGGCGATGCCCGGCGAGGACATGCGCAGCCGGGTCGTCGCCCTGCGCGAGCTGGCCAGCACGCTGGTCGAGTCCGGAGGGCGCGACGAGGCGTACGCGGTCGCGGCCGAGGCGGTCCGGGTGGCGTACGGCTCCCAGCAGGCTGGGGAGCGGGCCAGCAGCGACGCCCTGGTCGCCTCCGTCGGCGAACTGGCATCGACGTAGCGGAGTCCAGGGCCAACCGGCAGGGCAGACTCCCAGACGACACTGAAGCGTCACCCGGCAGGCGTATTTTCTTACTCGTGGACGATGTCATACCCGCGGTCGCACCGCCGACGGTACCCGGTCTGACCGGGCTCACCGTGCTGGCGCGGGGCGGGTACGCAACGGTCTACCGGGCCGTACAGGAGTCGGTGGAGCGGGACGTCGCCGTCAAGATCGAAAATCGGAGCCTGGACACTGAGCACGACCGGCGCCGGTTCATGCGGGAGGCGCGGGCGGCCGGCCGGATGTCCAGCCATCCCCACGTGGTCGACCTGTTCGACGCCGGAGTCACCGGGGACGGGCACCCGTACCTGATCATGGAGCTGTGCGACGGCTCGTACGCCGACCGGCTGCGGGCCGCTGCGCTAGCGCCGGCCGAGGTGCGCGAAGTGGGCATGAAGATCGCCGATGCGCTGGCCGACGCGCACTCGCTCGGCGTACTGCACCGCGACGTGAAGCCGGCGAACCTCCTGGTGACCGGGTTCGGTGAGCCGGCGCTGGCCGACTTCGGGCTGGCCGTACTGACCGAGATGCGGGACCTGTCGATCACGATGGAGGTGCTCACCCCGGCGTACGCGCCGCGCGAGATGTTCCGGCACGGCTGCCCCCCATCGCCGGCCGCCGACGTGTACTCCCTGTGCGCCACCCTCTACGCGCTGCTGCGCGGCAAGCCACCGCGCTGGCACGAGGACCGCGACCCCAGCCTGCTCACCCTGATGGAGCTGTTCGACCGGCCGATCCCCGACCTCCCCGGGGTGCCGGGACCCCTGCTCGACCTGCTGCGCTTCGGCATGTCCAACGACGCCGACCAGCGGCCGAGCGCCCCCGAGCTGCGCGACCGGCTGGCCGAGCTGGATCTCCAGCCGGGCGCCGTACCGTCCGGCGAGGCGGTACGGGTGACGCCGGCCCCGGTCAGCCAGCCGGACGCCTGGTCGATGCCGACCCAGCCACGTCCCGCGGAGATGTCCGGCGAGCTTCCCGAGCCCGACCCGCCCACCGACCCGCCCACCGACTCCGCGTCCACCGACTCCGTGCCCACCGACTCCGCGCCCACCGGCCCCGTGCCCGCGGCGCGCCGGCCGTGGGTACCGTTCGCCGGCGCCGGCGCGGCGGTACTCGTGATCGGGCTGCTGGTCGCCGCCGCCACCTGGTACGGGCACGGGATGGTCCGGGTGGCCCTGCGTACCGGCTCCACCTCGAGTACCCGCTGGGTCCAGGTGCCCGGCTCCCCCGGCCCCAGCCACGGCTCACCCGGCCCGGGCCGGGGCTCGGACGGGCCGACGACGACCGGTCCGGGGGTCATCGGCAGCTGCATGCTCGGCGCGGTCGGCGCCGCCTGCCCGGTGTCGGCCCAGTGCTTCGGCGTCATCACGGTCGCCGGCGGGGTGGCCCGGGCGCCGAGCCAGCCGTGTACCCGGCCGCACACGTGGGAGGTCTTCGCCCTGGGGGAGCTGCCGGCCGGCGTGACCGGGGTCGGGTACCCGGCGGTGAAGTCCGACCAGGAGGTGGCGCGGGTCTGCAGCTCGGCAACGCTAATGATTGTCGATATGGATGCGCGCGGCTGGCAGGTGGACGTGCTGCCACCGAGCCCGGAGGCGTTCGCGGGCGGCGACCGTACGTTTCGCTGCCTCGCCGGTACCGGGCCGGACAAGCAGTCGGTGCCCGCGTTCGGCCACTGACCGTACCGGCCGGGTAACGGCTACACGCGGGCGCGGCGGGCGAGGCGTTCCGGGTCGAGGATGATCACGCTCTTGCCGTCCAGCCGCAGCCAGCCGCGCGAGGCGAAGTCGGCCAGCGCCTTGTTGACCGTCTCCCGGGACGCGCCGACGAGCTGGGCCAGCTCCTCCTGGGTCAGGTCGTGGGTGACCCGCAGGACGCCGCCGTCCCGGCTGCCGAACTTGCCGGCCATCTGCAGCAGGTTCTTGGCCACCCGGCCGGGCACGTCGGTGAAGATGAGGTCGGCGAGCGCGTCGTTGGTCCGGCGCAGCCTCCTGGCCAGCACCCGCAGCAGCTGCTCGGCGATCTCCGGGCGGTTGGTCAGCCAGGGACGCAGTGCCTGCTTGCGCAGCCGGGACAGGCGCGCGTCGGTTACCGCCGTGGCGGTCGCGGTACGCGGGCCGGGGTCGAAGAGCGTCAGCTCGCCGACCATGTCCGACGGGCCCATGATCGCGACCAGGTTCTGTCGACCGTCCGCGGCGCGCCGACCGAGCTTGATCTTTCCGGACAGCACGATGTACAGACTGTCACCGGGCTCGCCCTCGTTGAAGATCACCTCGCCCTTACGGGCCTCGATGGTCTCCATGTCCTTGACGAGCGACTCCGCTGCGTCCGGATCGACGCCCTGGAATATCCCGCTGCGCGCCAGTACCTCGTCCATCTCTCGTGCACCTCCGCCTGCGCGTCGCCGCGCCACGCCAGTTTAGGCATACCAACCGGAATAACGGTGGACGACCCCTGGTGGATCAGCGGCACGATGAAGGATGTGCGCCCGGAACTCGTCCGGCGCCGGGAGACCGGCCTGGACCTGCCGGTACTGTGCTGGCGGCCGGTCGAGCCGGTGCTCCCGGTCTCGTCCGGTCCGCTCGGCGGCGGGATCGGCGTACGGCACTGGCTGCTCAACGTGACCGCCACGGTCAGGACGATCAATGTGGTGGCGTGGCTGCCGGTACGGCTGGGCGACGCGGCACCCTGGCCTGGTGCGCCGGGGAAGGGCGCGGCTCCGGTACCGTACCCAGGGACCCTGCCTCCTGACCTGGGACGGAACCGACATGACCCCACCTCCGGGCCAGAACCGGCCCGGCCGGTCCCGCCGGCCGGTCCCGCTCGTCGCGGTCGTCGTCGTGGTGGTGGTCGGGATCGCGGCGCTGGCTGTCGTGTACCTGAAGCTGACCGGTAACTCGGCGCGCCCGGCCGCGTTATGGGGCCCGGTGAGCAGCGGGCCGCCGGTACCGGCACCGTCCGGGTCGGGCGCCGCGTCCGGTGCCACTGCCCAGCTCAGCATGTCGGCGGTCGGCGACGTGATCATGGGAGCCGCGCCGAACGGGCTGCCGCCCAACAACGGCCACGGGTTCTTCGACGACGTCGCCCAGAACCTGCACGCCGACCTGCAGATGGCCAACCTGGAGCAGCCGCTGACCGGCGACACCGGGGTCAGCAAGTGCGGTGCCGGCGCGGGCGCCAGGTGCTTCCAGTTCCGCTCGCCGCCCTCGTACGCGGGCGTGCTCAAGGAGGCCGGCTTCGCGCTGGTGAACCTGGCGAACAACCATGCGTACGACTTCGGGCCGGCGGGGCACCAGAACACCCGCAAGGCGCTGGACGACGCGGGGGTCCGGTACACCGGGCCGCCGGGGATGATCACCGTGGTGACGGTAAAGGGCATCAAGGTGGCGGTGGTCGGGTTCGCGCCGTACCCGTGGGCCAACGACCTGGTGAACATCGCCAAGGGCCAGGAGTTGGTCCGGCAGGCCAAGACGCAGGCCGACCTCGTCGTCATCCAGGTGCACATGGGTGGCGAGGGCGCGGACAAGACGCACGTGAAGCCCGGTACGGAGATGTTCCTCGGGGAGAACCGGGGCGACCCGATCGCGTTCAGTCACGGCATGATCGACGCGGGTGCGGACATCATCATCGGGCACAGCCCGCACGTCATGCGCGCGATGGAGTTCTACAAGGGGAAACTGATCGCGTACAGCCTGGGGAACTTCGCGGGGTACCACGCGCTCGCGTACACCGGAACGGTCGGGATCACCGGCATTCTCCGGGTGACGTTACGCAAGGACGGCACGTTCGTGGACGGGAAGCTCGTACCCACTCATATGGTCGCCCCGGGCGCGCCCCGCATGGACCCGCAGAAGCAGGCGATCTCGCTGGTATCCGGTCTGTGCAGGTCCGACTTCCCGACGACGGGCGCCCGTCTCGCCAGCGACGGAACGGTCACACCCCCGACGTAGCTGGTCCTCACGGGAGGAGCGGCGTGCCGCCGCACTACTCTTTTTGTCGTGACTACCAGGACCGCCCGTGCGGCGCAGCGCGAGACCGACCTGGCGCGCAAGCGGCGGGCCCGGCGGATCGCCCGCGAGCTGATCACGATCCACCCCGACGCGCACTGCGAGCTGGACCACACCAACGCGCTCGAGCTGGCCGTGGCGACGATCCTCTCGGCGCAGACCACCGACGTGCGGGTCAACGAGGTCACCCCCAAGCTGTTCACGAAGTACCCGACCGCGGCCGACTACGCCGCGGCCGACCGCGCCGAGATGGAGGAGCTGATCAAGTCGACCGGCTTCTTCCGCAACAAGACCGACTCGCTCATCAAGCTGGGCCAGGCCCTGGTCGAGCGGTACGGCGGCGAGGTCCCCGGCCGGCTCGACGACCTGGTCACCCTGCCCGGCATCGGGCGCAAGACGGCCAACGTGATCCTGGGCAACGCCTTCGCCGTACCGGGCCTCACCGTGGACACGCACTTCGCCCGGCTGGTCCACCGGTGGGCGTGGACCGAAGAGGCCGACCCGGTGAAGATCGAGCTCGCGGCCGCCGACCTGATCGACAAGCGCGAATGGACGATGCTCTCGCACCGGATCATCTTCCACGGCCGGCGGGTCTGTCACGCCCGTAAGCCGGCGTGCGGGGCCTGTACGCTGGCGCCGCTCTGCCCGTCCTACGGTATCGGCCCGACCGACGGCCCGACCGCGGCCAAGCTACTCAAGGGGCCGCGGGTGGCCGAGCTGGCGGCGCTGGCTGGCGTACCGGCACCGTGACCGGGGCAGCCGTCAGCCTGCTCGGCTCCGGTGCCCGGTTGGGGTGCTGTTCGTCCACTGTGGACAGTGCGACGGCCGGCTGATGGACGTGCGCCGGCCGGACTGGTGGGAGCCGCTGCTGTCCCGGGTGGCGCGGGCGCGGGCGGAGGACTTCAGCCGGCTGCCCATACCGGACGAGGGTGGCCGGGCCAGCGCTGTGCTGGTGCTGCTCGCGGAGTCGGCGTCGGAGTCGGCGTCGGCGTCGGCGTCGGGCGGCGCGCGGCCGCTGGACGGGACCGCGCCCACCCGCGAGCTTGCGCCGGACGTCCTGATTCTGCAGCGGGCGGCCGACATGCGCAGCCACGCGGGACAGCCGGCGTTTCCCGGGGGCGCGGCCGACCCGGGCGACCCGGACCCGGTGGCGACCGCGCTGCGGGAGGCGGCCGAGGAGGTAGGGCTGGATGCGACCACCGTCGACGTCGTGGCGCAGCTGCCGCCGCTGTGGATCCCGGTGAGCCGGTTCGTGGTGACGCCCGTACTGGCCTGGTGGCGCGCGCCACACCCGGTCGCGCCGATGCAGCCGGAGGAGGTGGCGCGGGTCGAGCGGGTACCGGTCGCCGAGCTGGTCGAGCCGGCCAACCGGGTGTGGGTACGGCATCCCAGCGGCTATGTCGGGCCGGCGTTCCGGGTGCGCTCGATGCTTGTGTGGGGCTTCACCGGCGGGGTGCTCAGCCGGCTGCTCGAGCTCGGCGGCTGGGCGGTGCCGTGGGAGCAGAACGCGCACCGGCTCGACTTGCCGATCGCTGGCGACCGGCCCGTACCCTGAACGTCGTGTACGGAAGCCTCGTCGACGTCGTCCTGATCATCTTGGTGATCGTTTTCGCGGTCAACGGCTACCGGCAGGGCTTCGTCATCGGGCTGCTGTCGTTCGTCGGGTTCTTCGGCGGCGCCGCGATCGGGCTGCAGATCGGGCCCTGGTTGGCCAACTTCTTCCACACCGATCTCGTCCGGGTGTTCGTGTCGCTGGTGACCGTACTGGCCATCGCCATCTCCGGGCAGGCGATCGCGAGCTGGGTCGGGGCCCGGATCCGGTCCGCTATCCGCAACCGCACCGGCCGTACGGTCGACGACCTCGGTGGCGCGCTGGTGTCCGTGGTGGCGGTGCTGCTCGTCGCCTGGCTGGTCGCCGCGCCGCTGGGCTCCTCGGGGCTGCCCGGGCTGAACCGGTCGGTACGCAGCAGCGCGCTGCTGCACGGGATCAACGCCGTCATGCCGAGCCAGGCGCGGGCACTGTCGGATGCCTTGCGCAACAGCGTCGACACCCAGGGCTTCCCGGATGTCTTCGGCGACCTGGCGCCGACCCAGGTGCGCGACGTACCCGCGCCGGACCCCGCTCTCGCCGGCTCGACGGTCGTCGCGCAGACCCGGCGCTCGGTCGTGAAGATCCTCGGCAGTGCGGGGTCCTGCTCCCGCAGTATCGAGGGATCCGGGTTCGTGTTCGCGCCCCAGCACGTGCTGACCAACGCGCACGTCGTCGCCGGTACCGACTCGGTGACCGTCGAGTCCCAGACCGGGCGGCGGGCGGCCCGGGTCGTCGAGTACGACTCGGACAAGGACCTCGCGGTGGTCTACGTTCCCGGGCTCACCGCTCCCGTACTGAACTTCGCGTCGGCTCGGGCGGAGAGCGGCGCCGACGCGATCGTGCTCGGGTTCCCGCTCAACGGTCCGTTCAACGCGCAGTCGGCGCGGGTACGCGACGTCGGCCCGATCCGCGGACCGGACATCTATGCCGCGCACTACGTGACCCGCGACATCTACACGATCCGGGGCCTCGTGCGCAGCGGCAACTCGGGCGGGCCGCTGGTCGACGGTGACGGTACGGTGCTCGGGGTGATCTTCGCGGCGGCGAAGGACGACCCGCAGACCGGGTTCGCGCTCTCGAAGGCCGAGGCGGCGCCGGTCGTCGAGGCCGGCCGCAGCGCCACCAACCAGGTCGATACCGGTTCCTGCACCCAGGAGTGAGCCCGCGCCGCCGCCGGGCAAATCAGCTTGGCGGTAGGTGGGCGAGCTGGACGAGGCGTACGCCCTCCCGGCGGGTGACCAGCCAGCCGCGGCCCGGCGGCTGCGGCCCCGGCCGTACGGTGCCGAGCAGCGCGCCCTCGTCCCGGTCGCCGGAGAGCACCAGGCCGGGCGAGGACACCTCGCGCAGTCGCTGGATGACGGGCTCGTAGAGCGCCCGCCCGGCGCCGCCGGTACGGCGGGTGAGCACCAGGTGCAGGCCGATGTCGCGGGCCTGGGCGAGGTAGTCGAGCAGCGGCTGCAGCGGGTTGGTCGGGCCGGTGGCCACGAGATCGTAGTCGTCGACCAGCACGTAGCAGTCCGGACCCGTCCACCAGGACCGGTCGCGCAACTGCTGCGCGGTCACGTCCGGGCCGGGCAGCCGGTCCTGCATGTACCCGGCCACCGAGTCGATGAGGTCGGCGGTCGGCCCGGTCGTGGTGCCGTAGCCGATCAGGTGCTCCGAGGCGACCGCGCCGAGCAGGCTGCGCCGGTAGTCCACGATGACCAGGCGGGCCTGCTCGGGCCGGTACCGCCGGATGATCGAGGTGGCCAGCGCGCGCAGGAACGACGACTTGCCGCTTTCCGCGTCGCCGAACAGCAGGAAGTGCGGCTCGGCGGCGAAGTCGAGGGACACCGGCCGCAGGTCGGTCTCGGCGATGCCGATCGGGATACCGGTACCGGCCTCGACGTCCAGGCTCGCGTAGGGCAGGACGGGCGGGAGCAGCCGTACGGGTGGCGCCCCGGCACCGGGCCACGCCGCCGCGACGGTCTTCGCCAGGTCGGCCGTACCGGCGCCGGTCACCTCGGGCAGCGCGGCCAGGAAGTGCAGGCCCTCCGGCGTGATGCCCCGGCCCGGCGCGCCCTTCGGTACGTTGTCGGCCGCCTTCCGGGACACCGCCGAGTCGCTCGAGTCGCCCAGCCGCAGCTCCAGCCGGGAGCCGAGCAGGTCACGGATGGCCGGCCGGAAGTCCATCCAGCGGGAGGCACTGGCCACCAGGTGGACGCCGTACGAGAGGCCCCGGGTGGCGAGGTCGGTGATCACCGGCTCGAGGTCGTCGTACTCGCCCCGGATCGTGCTCCAGCCGTCGATCACCAGGAACACCTCGGCCCGCCCGTCGTTGCCGGAGCCGGAAGCGGGGCCGGAGGCGCCGAGCCGCTCCCGCTCGGCGAGCAGGCTGGCCACCTCGCCGACGGTGCGGCGGACGGCCGCCTGGTCCTGCCGCCCAGCCACGCCGCCGACGTGCGGCAGCTCCCGCAGCCCGGCCAGCCCGCCACCGCCGAAGTCGAGGCAGTAGAGCTGGACCTGTTGCGGCGTATGGGTCAGCGACAGTCCACAGAGGACAGTCCGGAGCAGGGTGGACTTCCCGCTCTGCGGGCCGCCGACCACGGCCACGTGTCCGGAGCCGCCGGACAGGTTCAGCCACAACAGGTCGCGGCGCTGCTCGTACGGCCGGTCGACGAGGGCGACGGGTACCTGGAGCCCGCCGCGCAGCTGCGGGTTGGCCACGGTGCGCCCGAGCGCGGGGTCGGTGACCAGCGGGCCGAGCAGCTCGTCGATGTTCGAGGACTTCTGCAACGGCGGCAGCCACACCTGGTGTGCCGGCGCACCCGCCCCGGTGAGCCGCCGTACCAGCACATCGAGCAGGCTCTCGGCGACCTCGCCCGGCGGCGGTGCGCTCGGCGCCGGGTCGGGCGCGGCAAGCGGGTGGGTGCTGAAGTGGAGCACGCGGCTGGCTGAGCCGGCGGCCACCGCAGCCAGCCCGGGGCGCCGGTACGGGCCGGAAACGTACGCGGCCTTGAAGCGCACCAACGGTTCCGTGCCGGACTTGAGGTACCCGTGGCCGGGCGAGCGGGGCAGCTCGTACGCGTCGGGTACGCCGAGCACGCTGCGCGACTCCATCGCCGAGAACGTCCGCAGCCCGATCCGGTAGGACAGGTGCGTGTCCAGCCCCCGCAGCCGGCCCTCCTCCAGCCGCTGGCTGGCCAGCAGCAGGTGGATCCCGAGCGACCGGCCCACCCGGCCGATCTGTACGAACAGGTCGATGAACTCCGGTTTGCGCTGCAGCAGCTCGGAGAACTCGTCGCAGACCAGCAGCAGGATCGGCAGCGGTGCCAGGGCCGCACCGCCGGCGCGGGCCCGCTCGTAGTCCCGGAGGCTGGCGAAGTTGCCGGCCCGGCGCAGCAGCTCCTGGCGGCGGTTCAGCTCGCCTTCCAGCGCGTCGGTCATCCGGTCGACCAGCGGCAGCTCGGCCTCGAGATTGGTGATCATCGCGGCGGTGTGCGGCAACCGGTCCATCGAGGCGAACGTGGCCCCGCCCTTGAAGTCGATCAGGACGAAGTTGAGCGTCTCGGAGTCGTGCGTGGCGGCCAGCCCGAGCACGAGCGTGCGCAGCAGCTCGGACTTGCCCGAGCCGGTCGCGCCGATGAGCAGGCCGTGCGGGCCCATCCCGTCCTGGGCGGACTCCTTGAGGTCGAGCTCCACCGGGTGCCCGTCGGCGCCGATGCCGATCGGTACCCGCAGCCGGTCCCGGCCCGGCCGCGGCGCCCAGCCGGTCGCCGTCTCGTACGCGTCGGCGTCGGCGATGCCGAGCAGCTCGACCAGTCCGGTGTCGGACTGAAGCGGCGCGTCGCCGATTCGGGCGGTCGCCGCCAGCCGGAGCGGGGCGAGCTGGTACGCGAGGCCGAGCGCGGCCGGAGCCTCCAGGGCGTCCGCCCGCCCGACCTCGCCCTCGTCCTCGGCCGAGCTGCTGTGCAGCGCACCGCTCGCGGACACGGTCAGCGCGATGCCGGACCGGTCGAGGACCCGGGGCGGCTTGCTGTCCAGGTCGAGCAGCGCCACGCCGGCCAGCCCGCCGTCGGTGGCCAGGTGCTGGCTGCCGGCCAGGTCGCCGCCGTCCACGACGATCACCACCTGGGGACCGTCGCCGGAGCCGGTGGCACCGCCCGGGCTGAACCGGGGCCGGTTGCCGATCACGTCGTCGAGCAGCGCTTCGAGCTCGGGTGCCGAGTCGGCGACGAGCCGTACCGGACCGAGCCCGTCGACCCGGGTCGGGTGCTGCGCGTGCGGCAGCCACTTCAGGTACTCCCAGGCCGGCCGGCGCTCCGGCGCCACGCACGCCGCGATCAGCAGGTCGTCGGGTGCGTGGAAGACGGCCAGCTGGGCGAGCATGGCGCGGACGAGCGCGCGGACCGGCTGGTCGGGGCCGCGCAGGTAGATCCGGGCGAAGCCGCGTACGGACACCGCGACCGGCAGGTCGGGCACGACCGAGTAGGTGTCGAGGAAACGGCGTACCGCACCGGCCGTCATCGGCTCCAGCTCCTCGAACGGCGCGGTGACCGGCGGGACGAGCGGAGTGGCCAGGGTCTGCGGCCCGAGCCCGACCCGTACCACGCCGAAGTCGCCGTCGCCCGGGCGCCGCTCCCAGAGCCGGTAACTGTCCACTGTGGACCATAAGCGCACCGGGTCGGGATGCCGGTAGTGCAGGCCGTCGCGCTGCTTGTCGGCGGTCTCCCGGACCCGCCGGCGCAGCACCGCGAGATGGCGAAGGTAGTCCCGGCGGGCGGCCATCATCTCGGCCTTCTTCGGCTGCCCGACGCCCGAGCCGAAGCCGGTGGCCAGCATGCCCAGCGAGGACAGCCCGAACACGCCACCGACGACGTAGGCATAGGCGCCGCCCTGCCGGCCGGCGAACATCATCGCGCTGGCGACCGTGCCGGCGAGCATCGGCAGCAGCATCATCAGCTGGCCCCAACGGGACCCGACCGCCCGCGGGATCTCCGGTGGCGCGGGCACCACCAGGTCGCCAGCGGGGACCTCCGGCGCAGGCCGGCGCGGCTGGCGCTTGACCACGACGGTGCCCACGCCTCACCTCCCCGCGGACATGCTAGGTGCCGGGCGACGGCGGCCGCGCCCCCCTGTGGATAACCGTTTTGTGGTAGGCAGTCCCGGTGACCACCGCGACCGGACTGGCCCGGGTGACCGTCAGCGCGCCGCAGCGGCGGCTGGAGGTCGCCCTGCCCGAGCAGGCGCCGCTCGCGGAGCTGCTGCCCGAGCTGCTGCGCCACGCCGGGGAGGGCCTGGCCGACCAGGGCCAGGCGCACGGCGGATGGCTGCTGCGGCGCGCCGACGGCAGCGCGCTGTCCGCGGCCCAAACCCTTTCCCAGCAAGGGGTACGGGACGGCGACGTGCTCCACCTCGCGCCCTCCCGCACGTCCTGGCCCGAGCTGGAGTACGACGACGTCGTCGACGCGATCGCCGCCGGTGCCCGCCGGCGCGGGCGGGCCTGGGACGGTGCCGCGACCCGGGCCGCCGGACTGGTCGTGGCCGCCGTCGCACTGCTGTCCGGTGCGGTGGAGCTGTTGGGCGTGCCGGGCGGCTCGGCGCTGTCCACGGCCGTCGCGCTCGCCGGTGCCGCGCTGCTCGTGCTGTGCGGAACCGTCGCATCCCGCGGGTACGGTGACGGCGTCGTGGGAGCGGCGCTGGGCGGGCTGGCGCTGCCGTACGGGTTCGCCGGTGGCTACCTGCTGCTCGACTCGTCCGTCGCGCCCCGGCTTCTGGTCGGGTCGGTCGGGCTGCTGCTCGTCGCGGTGCTCGGTGCGGTCGGGACGGGGCACGGGCTGCGGTTCTTCGTGGCCGGGGCGACGGCCGGCTGCCTGGGCGTGCTCGGTGCGCTGCTCGGCTACTGGCTGTCCGCTTCCGGAGCGGCCGCGGTGCTGCTCGCGCTGCTGGCGACCGGCGTGGCGGTGGCACCGCTGCTGGCGATCCGGCTGGGCGGGCTGCCGATGCCCGTACCAGCGCCGGGGCAGCAGGAGCCGCCCGACCGGGTTCGGGTGTTCGCCGCCGTGGCCCGTACCGACGAGGTGCTGACCGGGCTGCTGATCGGCCACGCGGTGGCGGTACTGGGTACGGCGGCGGTCCTCGTCGTCGACGGCGGGGCGGCGGGGAGGGCGCTCGTCGCCGTCTCCGCCACCGGGTTCCTGCTGCGCGCCCGGGTCTTCCCGGCCGTACGCCAGCGGCTGCCCCTGCTCGTCTCCGGCGCCGGGCCGGCGGCGATCCTCGGGGCGGCCCTGCTCGCGACCGCACCCCGGCTGGTAGCGGCCGGCGGGCTGGTCGGGCTGGCCCTGCTCGCCGTCGTCACCGGTACGGCGTACGGGCGCCGCGCCCCCGGCCCGTACCTCGGGCGCGCGGCGGACATCCTCGACGCGCTCTGCGTCGTCGCGGTGATCCCGATCGCGTGTGCCGTTCTCGGGCTGTACGGCCGCATGCGCGGCTTGATGGGCTAGCTCACTCGATCGGCTTGGCGACGGCGGCCACGCCCGGGTCGTGGTATGTACCGTCGGCGATGGCCTCCACGTACCGTTTCCGAGAGTTTGTGATCTCCGCCTCGGCCTCGCCCCGGCCCGTCCAGCTCGCGCCCTCGACGCTCTTGCCCGGTTCGAGGTCCTTGTAGACCTCGAAGAAGTGTTGGATCTCCAGCCGGTCGAACTCGGCCACGTGGTGGATGTCGCGCAGGTGCTCCAGCCGCGGGTCGTCCGACGGGACGCAGAGGACCTTGTCGTCCCCGCCCTTCTCGTCGGTCATGCGGAACATCCCGATCGCGCGGCAGCGGATCAGGCAGCCGGGAAAGGTCGGCGACTGGACCAGGACCAGCGCGTCCAGCGGGTCGCCGTCCAGGCCGAGAGTGCCCTCGATGAAGCCGTAGTCGGCCGGGTACTGGGTTGCCGTGAAAAGCGTACGGTCGAGCCGGATCCGTCCGGTCTGGTGGTCGACTTCGTACTTGTTCCGTTGCCCCTTGGGGATCTCAACCGTGACGTCGAAATCCATATGTACGCTCCTAATGCAGGTGGCGGCGCGATCGACGCGACTAGTGTGACCGAGAGCCGACCGATGGAGACAGGGAGGGGCCGGTGGGGTTGCCAGACTCACAGCACGGCCCCGAGGCCACCCCCGAACGGGAGTCGGAGCCGACCGAGCCGCCGCAATTATCGCGATTATCCGACTCAGCTGACGGTCCAGGGGAAGCGACGGCGCCACGGCCGGCCGGAAGCCCGTGGGCCGCCCCGCCCAGTCCGCCCAGCCCGCCCAGTCCGGCCGCCCCGGCCGCCCCGCCCAGTCGGGCCGCCCCTACCGGCCCGGAGGCGCCAAAGCTACAGCCGGTCAAGCCGACCGTGCACGCCGGGCGGGCCAGTGTGCCGACCGCGCCGCACCGGTACGAGCCCGAGCCGGTACCGCCGCCGGCCGTCCCGCCCGCGGCTGCCACCCCGCCACCCGTACCGCCACCGGCTCCGGTGCCTGCGCCGCCAGTGACTCCGGCTGCCCCGGCCGTACCACCCCCGCCGCCCGAACGGGCGGCGGCTTCGGCTCCCGCCCAGCTCACGCCGGTGGACAAGCTGCCGAACACGGCTCGGGCGCGGGTGCCTCCGGTACCCCCGGCCGCGCCTCCGCCACCGGTTCCGGGCACCATTCCGGGCGCCACGCCGCTGCCGAAACGTCCGGTCAGCCCCGCATCGTCGCCGTCCAGCGACGTGTCCTGGTTCGCGCCGGCGAAGCCGTCCTCGGGCCCGGCCATCCCGACTCCGCCCGCTCCGTCGCCGGCCGCCCCGCCCGCCCCGGCAGCTCCTGCCCAGGCACCTCCCGCCCAGGCCGCGGTACCGCCCGCCCCGCCGGTCGCGGGCCCGCCCGCCCCGTCACGCCCGCCATCGCCCCCTGTCGCGCGTCCGCCCGCTCCGCTACGCCCGCCATCGCCCGCGCCCCCACCTGCCGGCCGTCCGCCCGCGCGGCAGCCGGCCGCACCGCCCGGGACCCCGGCCGCTCCGCCTGGACCCCCGGCCGCTCCGCCCGGGACCCCGGGGCCGATGTCGCCGGGACGCCAGACTTCCCCGCCTGCGGGCGCGCGGCCGGTCCCGCCGGGACGGCAGGCGCCGCCCCTGCCCGGCCCTCCGGTTGGGCCGCCACCCCGGGCGCCCCAGGATCAACAGACCGAGTTCATTCCGCGCGTGGTCGAGCGCCCGGGCAAGGACTGGCGCCGGGAGCCACCGCCGCCGATGCCCGCGCCACCGACCGGGCAGCCGGGCGATCAGCCGACCGAACGGATCGCTGGGCGTACCGGGCCGTTGACGCGGCGGCTCGGGCCGGCGGCGAACCTGCCCGCCCCGGCGCCCGTACCGATGCCGACCGGGGCCACGCGAAAGCGGCCGCCGCTGCTGGTACCCCCGCCGGGCCTGTCCCGCCGGCTCGGGCGCCGCCGTCGGCTCTGGCTGGTGCTCGCGCTGTGCCTCGTCGCACTCGTCGCGCTGGGGACCGGCGGTCTGGTCGTCCTGCGGCCGGCCGGGCTCTTCGGCTCCGCCGGTACGGGGGCCTCGCCGACCGGCACACCGGCCGCCTCCGCGCCGGCTCCCGTACTGGCCGCGGTGCCGAGTGACGTGCCCGTACCGAGTGCGGACCAGGTCGCGGCGGCACTGCGCGGACCGCTGTCGGACCAGCGGCTCGGCACGCACGTCGCGGTACAGGTGATCGACGTGGCCACCGGGCAGAAGCTGTTCACCCAGAACCCGGCCGACCCGGTGACCCCGGCGTCGACGCTGAAGCTGGTGACCGCGGTGACCGTACTGGCGCTGCGCGGGCCGGCGTACCAGATCCCGACCAGGGTCTACGCCGGTGCGAACCCGGGTGAGGTGGTGCTCGTCGGCGGCGGTGACCCGACCCTGGCGGTCAACGCCACCGGCAGCTACCCCGATGCGGCCCGTCTCGACGACCTGGCGGCTCAGGTGAAGCGGACGCTCGGCGCCACCGTACCGACCAAGGTGATCGTGGACTCCGCACTGTTCACCGGGCCCAACACGGGGCCCAACTGGGAGCCGACGGTCCACGACGGAGGCGGGTACGTGGCCCGGGTCACCGCGTTGATGACCGACGGCGGCCGGATCAACCCGAAGCAGGTCGACCCGCCCTCGCCCCGGTACGTCACGCCGGACCTGGCGGCCGGTCAGGCATTCGCGCGCCTCCTCGGCGTACCCGTGACCGCGGTCGCGCTCGGCAAGGCGCCCGCCCCGGTCGCGGCGAGCCCGAGCGCCGGTACGGTACCGGGCCCCGGTGCCCTGCTGGGAATGGTCTCCTCGCCCCCGCTCGTACGCATCCTCGAGGAGATGCTGCGGACGAGCGACAACACGATCGCCGAGCTGATGATCCGCCAGGTGGCGCTGGCCCGCCACGAGCCGGCCAGCTTCACCGGCGCCGGCGCGGCCGTACTCGCGGAGCTGGGTGACCTCGGCCTGCCCACCGCCGGCGCGAAGATCGCCGACGGCAGTGGCCTCTCGACGGACAACCGGCTCACGACGCAGCTGCTCACCGGGGTCCTCGCGCTGGCCGCCAAGCCCGACCAGCCGGCGCTGCACGCGCTGTTCACGGGGTTACCGGTCGCCGGCTACTCGGGCACGCTGGCTGGCCGGTTCCGCAGCCCGAGCGCGAACCCGGCCGACGGGACGTTGCGCGCCAAGACCGGTACCCTGCCCGGCATCAGCTCGCTCGCCGGGTATGTGACGACGTCGAGCGGGCGGCTGCTCGGCTTCGCCGTACTCGCGGATCATGTCACGGCCGGCATCCTCCCCGCTGAGGCCGCCCTCGACCGCGTCGGCACCGCCCTGGCCGCGTTGTAGTAAGCCCCTGCCGGCGCTGTTCGGTCGGGTAGGGCCGGTCTGGCGGCGCTGTTCGCGCCGACCTCCGTCGGGTAGGGCCGGTCTGGCGGCGCTGTTCGCGCCGATCTCCGTCGGGTAGGGCCGGTCTGGCGGCGCTGTTCGCGCCGATCTCCGTCGGGTAGGGCCGGTCCGCTGGCGCGCGGGTACGGTTGGGGGATGGCGCAGATCGTTGACTGGGATCTGGCCGCCGCGACTGCTGGCGCGCTGGGCAAGACCGGCCCGACCGTGTCTTATACCGAAGCCGCTGACGTGGTCAGCGAGCTGCGCCGGCTGACCGACGAGGCGGCCCAGCACGTGACCGACTTCACCGGCCTGGACGGGCCGGCCGCACCGGTACGGGTGGTCGACCGCAAGGACTGGTCGGCCGTCAACATCAACGGCCTTCGGCAGGTGGTGAACCCGCTCGTCACCAAGCTCACCGGCGACCGTGCCCCGGGCCCGATCATCGGCGCGGTCGGCTCCCGGGTCACCGGGGTACAGGCCGGCACCGTGCTGGCCTACCTGTCCGGCAAGGTGCTCGGCCAGTACGAGGTGTTCGCGAGCGACCCGGGCACGCTGCTGCTGGTGGCGCCGAACATCGTCGAGGTGGAGCGCAAGCTTGACGCGAACCCGCGGGACTTCCGGCTGTGGGTGTGCCTGCACGAGGTCACCCACCGTACGCAGTTCACGGCCGTACCGTGGCTGCGCGGGCACTTCCTCGGCGAGGTGCGCGCGTTCGTCGACGCCGCGCAGGCCGGCGGGGAGCAGCTCGTCGACCGGTTGCGGCGTGGGGTGGCGGCGCTGGCGGACTCGGTACGCAACCCGGACAGCCGAGCGTCCGTGCTCGACCTCGTGCAGACGCCGGCGCAGAAGGCGGTGCTCGACCGGCTGACCGCGATCATGACGCTGCTCGAAGGGCACGCAGAGTTCGTCATGGACGGGGTCGGGCCCGAGGTCGTACCGAGCGTGGAGGAGATCCGGTCGCGGTTCAACCGCCGGCGGGAGGCCGCCAACCCGGTGGAGCGGGTGCTGCGCAAGCTGCTCGGCATCGACGTCAAGATCCGCCAGTACGCGGAGGGCCGGCGGTTCGTGCACGGCGTCGTCGACCGCGTGGGGATGGCCGGCTTCAACCGGGTCTGGGAGTCGCCGCTCACGCTGCCGTACGTCAGCGAGCTGGGCGACCCCGACGCCTGGGTCGCCCGCGTGCACGGCTGACCGGCGCCGTGGGCGGTCCCGCGCCGTCGGTCGCCGCGTGCCGCGTCGCGGTGCGCCGCCTTCTGTCGGGGGTACGGGCGTCCGGGGAACGGGCCGAAGACCTCGTGCTCGTCGCCTGCTCCGGCGGGGCGGACTCGCTCGCGCTGGCGGGTGCGGTCGCGTTCGTGGCGCCCCGGCTCGGCCTGCGGGCCGGCCTGGTGACCGTGGACCATGCGCTGCAGCCCGGCTCCGGTACCCGCGCCGAACAGGTCGCCGACTGGGGCGCCAAGGTCGGGCTGGCTCCTTCGGTCGCCGTACCGGTGTCCGTCGCCGGGCGGGTCGGTGGGCCCGAGGCGGCCGCGCGGGATGCCCGGTACGAGGCGCTGGTCGAGGTCGCGCGGGCGCACGGGGCGGCGGCCGTGCTGCTCGGGCACACCCGGGACGACCAGGCGGAGACGGTGCTGCTGGCGCTGGCGCGCGGGGCCGGGCCGCGCGGGCTGGCCGGGATGCCGGTACGGCGGCTCCGTGCCGAAGTGCTCTTCCTGCGCCCGTTCCTCGCGGTGTCCCGCGCGCAGACCCGGGCCGCCTGTGACGAGCTCGGGCTCACCCCTTGGGAGGACCCGCACAACGTCGACCCGGCGTACGCGAGGGCCCGCGTGCGCGCGGTGCTGCCCGTACTCGTCGAGGCTCTGGGGTCGGACGTGGTGGACAACCTGGCCCGTACCGCTCGACTGGTCGCCGACGACGTGGCCCTGCTCGACGAGCTGGCCTCCGCGGCCGCGGTCGCCGACCCGGACGGCGCCCTGCGGGTTCCGGACCTGGCCGCGTTACCGGCCGCCCTGCGTACCCGCGTCCTGCGCGACTTCGTCCTGCGCCTCGGCGTGCCCGGCGGCGCCCTGTCCGCGACACACATCGACGCGCTCGACGCCCTCGTGACGAGCTGGCGCGGCCAGGGCCCGGTCGCGCTCCCCGGTGGCGTGGCCGTCGCCCGGCGCGCCGGGCGGCTCAGCGCGACCGGAACGTCGACCGGTACGCCTGCGGAGTCGCCCCCACCCGCCGGCTGAAATGGTGCCGGAGCATGGCACCGTCGCCGAAGCCCGACCGCAGCGCGACGGCGTCGACGCTCAGCTCGGTGTCCTCCAGCAACCGGCGCGCGAGCAGTACCCGCTGCCCGGTGAGCCAGCCGTGTGGCGTGGTCCCGGTCTCCGCCCGGAACCGCCGCGCGAACGTCCGTGGCGCCATGTGCGCCCGGCGAGCCATCAGCTCCACGTCCACCGGCTGGTCCAGGTGCTCGACCAGCCAGGCGAGTACCGGCTCCAGGGTCGCGCAGTCCGGCGCCTTGGGCAGCGGAGCCTCCACGTACTGCGCCTGACCGCCGTCGCGGTGCGGCGGTACCACCATCCGCCGGGCCAGCCGGGTGGCCACCGCCGAGCCGTGCACGCTCCGTACAAGATGTAGACAGAGATCGATGCCGGCGGCGGTACCCGCGCTCGTGAGCAGGTTGCCGTCCTCGACGTACAGCGAGTTGGTGAACACCTTGGCGCGCGGGTACCGGCGGCCCAGCTCGTCGGCGTACATCCAGTGCGTGGTGCACCGCCGGTCGTCGAGCAGCCCGGCCTCGCCGAGCAGGAACGCCCCAGAGCACACGCTCAGGATGTACGCCCCGCGCTCGTGGGCCACCCGAAGCGCGTCGAGCACCGGCTCGGGCGCCCGGCAGCCGAGCGGGTGCGCGGGTACCGCGACCAGGTCGGCGGAGGCCACCGGGGCGAGGTCGGCGTGCGGCTGGATCTGGAAACCCGACTTGGTAGTGATCGGCCCGCCGTCGGCCGAGCAGAGCTGGAAGTTGTAGCGGGGAAACTCGTCGCCCCGGTCGGTCCCGAACACCTCGCAGACCACGCCCAGCTCGAAGGGGGCGATCTGGTCCAGCACGATCACCGCGACGTTGATCAGCATCCCGCCAGTATGGCAGAAAATCGCGGCACTGTGGCAATCCTGCCACTGTCGCCGTACCGGCATCTGGGCAATGCTGTTGAGGTAAGTGATGCAAGCCAGGACGATACTTACATCAGAGCCCGGAAGGTGGCCGCCGACATGGAATTCTTCGCCCTTCTTTTCTTTGGCGCGATCGCGCTGGCCGCGGTCCTCGGCCGGGTCGCCGACAGCCGCGACTTCGCGGACTGGCGCCCGTCGGACGACGGTCTACGCTGCCCGCCCGGCCGGACCTGAGCCCGGCCTTTCCTGTTCGCCCCCGGGGTCGCCCCCACGGTCGGCCCCGATCGGCGGCGCGGGCAGGTGGCGGTTCCGGCGTACTCGTCTGATGTGTAAAAACACCCGCTGGTTGTAGCGCTCAGCGAGCACACGAACACCCTCGACTCCCGAGGGTCGGCCGTCCGCCCCGCCGGTCCGGGGCGGCGCGCGATACGGCAGGCTTGCACGCATGGCGGAGGGCAGCTGGTACGACGCGGACATCGACCGCGTGATCATTTCTGAGGAAAGGATCAGAGACAAGACCGTCGAGCTCGCCAAGCAGGTCGTCGCCGACTACCGGCCGGTCGAGTCGGTCCTTCTGGTCGGGGTACTCAAGGGTGCGTTCATGTTCATGGCCGACTTCGCGCGCGAGGTGGGTCGGCAGGGCCATCCAGTCGAGTTGGAGTTCATGGCCGTCTCGTCGTACGGCCAACGGGCCACCTCGTCCGGCGTGGTCCGCATTCTCAAGGATCTCGACCGCGACATCGCCGGCCGCCACGTGATCGTTGTCGAAGACATCGTGGACTCCGGGCTCACCCTGTCGTGGCTGCTGAAGTACCTGGAAAGCCGGTCGGCGGCGACCGTGCAGGTGGTGGCCCTGCTCCGTAAGCCCGATGCGATCCAGGTCAAGGTGCCGGTCAAGTACGTGGGCTTCGACATTCCGAACGAGTTCGTGGTCGGGTACGGGCTGGACTTCGCCGAACGGTACCGGGAGCTGCCGTACGTTGGAGTACTCAAGTCCTCGGTGTACGCCCGCGTCTGAGAATGTGCTGAGATTCGCTGTGGGCTTAGTTGTGCTTTGTCCCCTTTGTCGGCTCGGTCACTCATGCCGTAACGCACCGCGGGATGCCACGGTGTACCGTCGAATAATCGCGCTGGGCGTCCAGCGCAACCGGCCGTAGCGAGCGGGCGACGGCCACGCCAAGCAGCGGTCTCACGATTCGGAGGGACTGGGCGCGCAGCGCTCGACAACAGCATGGAACGTACCCGTTTCTTCCGGCGGCCGGTGGTCTGGATCGTTCTGGTGATCATCGCCGCCATCGCCCTCAGTTCGCTGTTCACCGGCGGCCAGAGCTACACCCAGGTGAACACCTCTGACCTCCTCACCCAGCTGAACAGCGGCAACGTGCACAAGGTGGTGATTGAGGACAAGGAACAGACGGTCGACTTCGACCTGAAGAACAACAGCACCTTCAACGGCACCTCCACTAATAAGATCAAGGCCCAGGTGCCGGCGTCCTCGGTCAACGACGTCTTCAAGACGATCAACGAGGCCAAGGCGAACGGCAAGATCGACGGTACGGTCGACACGAAGGTCACCAAGGACAGCGTGCTGCTCGGCCTCCTGGTCAACCTGTTGCCGATCGCGGTACTGGTGATCCTGCTGCTGTTGTTCATGTCGCAGATGCAGGGCGGCGGGTCCCGCGTCCTGAACTTCGGCAAGTCCAAGGCGAAGCTCATCTCCAAGGACACCCCGAAGACCACTTTCTCCGATGTGGCCGGTGCCGACGAGGCCGTCGAGGAGTTGCACGAGATCAAGGACTTCCTCCAGAACCCGGCCAAGTACCAGGCGCTGGGCGCGAAGATCCCGAAGGGCGTGCTGCTGTTCGGCCCGCCCGGAACGGGTAAGACGCTGCTCGCCCGGGCGGTCGCCGGCGAGGCCGGGGTGCCGTTCTACTCCATCTCCGGCTCGGACTTCGTGGAGATGTTCGTCGGTGTCGGTGCCTCCCGGGTACGCGACCTGTTCGAGCAGGCCAAGGCGAACGCGCCGGCGATCGTGTTCGTCGACGAGATCGACGCGGTCGGCCGGCACCGTGGCGCCGGCCTGGGCGGCGGGCACGACGAGCGCGAGCAGACCCTCAACCAGTTGCTCGTCGAGATGGACGGCTTCGACACCAAGGGCGGCGTGATCCTCATCGCGGCCACCAACCGGCCGGACATCCTCGACCCGGCGCTGCTGCGCCCGGGCCGGTTCGACCGGCAGATCGCGGTGGACACGCCGGACATGGAGGGCCGCAAGGCGATCCTGCGGGTACACGCCAAGGGCAAGCCGTTCACGCCGGACGTCGACCTCGACTCGGTGGCCCGGCGTACCCCCGGCTTCACCGGTGCCGACCTGGCCAACGTGATCAACGAGTCGGCGCTGCTGACCGCGCGGTACGAGAAGCGCGCGATCACCAACGACTATCTCGAAGAGTCGATCGACCGGGTGATCGCGGGTCCGCAGCGGCGTACCCGGGTGATGAGCGACCACGAGAAGAAGATCACCGCGTACCACGAGGGCGGGCACGCGCTGGTGGCGTGGGCGCTGCCGCACTCGGCGCCGGTACACAAGGTGACGATCCTGTCCCGCGGCCGGTCGCTCGGGCACACGCTGGTGCTGCCGACCGAGGACAAGTACACGCAGACCCGCGCCGAGATGATCGACACGCTGGCGTACGCGCTGGGCGGGCGGGCCGCCGAGGAACTGGTCTTCCACGAGCCGACCACCGGGGCCGGCAACGACATCGAGAAGGCCACCACGATCGCCCGGGCGATGGTCACCGAGTACGGCATGAGCTCCAAGCTCGGCGCCGTCAAGTACGGCGTCACCGATGGCGAGCCGTTCCTCGGCCGGACCATGGGGCACACCCGGGACTACTCCGACACGGTGGCCGCCGAGATCGACTCCGAGGTCCGTACCCTCATCGAGCTGGCGCACGACGAGGCGTGGGAGATCCTGGTCGAGTACCGGGACGTCCTCGACACGATCGTGCTGGAGCTGATCGAGAAGGAGACCATCTCCCAGGCGGACATGGCGCGCATCGCGGCCCGGGTGGTCAAGCGCCCGCCGATGGCCCCCTACAACGGGTTCGGCAAGCGCCAGCCGTCCGACCAACCGCCCGTGCTCACCTCGACCGAGAAGGACAAGCTCAAGGCGCAGGCCGAGGCGGACGGCGTCGAAGCGCTGTCGGGTGGCAGTTCGGACGGCGACCGCTGAGTACGCGGGGCACTGAGCGGCCGACCGACACGGGCTCCTGCACCGAGCCCGATGACGTGCGGCCCGCGGACGCCCCGAGCCTCGATGACGGTGGCGGCGAGCTGGACTACCTGGCCGCCCGGCTGGTCAACGGTCGGCTGGGCGGCCGGCCCGTCGAGACGACCGTCGACCTGAAGCGGATCGAGAACGCGGTACGGGAGATCCTCATCGCCATCGGCGAGGACCCCGACCGCGACGGCCTGCGCCAGACGCCGGTACGGGTCGCCCAGGCATACGCCGAGCTGTTCGCCGGGCTGCGGGTGGACCCGGGCGAGGTGCTCACCACGACCTTCGAGGCCAACCACGAGGAGCTGGTGCTGGTCCGGGACATCGAGGTGTTCAGCCTCTGCGAGCACCACCTGCTGCCCTTCCAGGGCGTCGCGCATATCGGCTACATCCCCGGCGAGGACGGCCGGATCACCGGGCTGTCCAAGCTGGCCCGGCTCGTCGAGGTGTACGCGCGCCGGCCGCAGGTGCAGGAGCGGCTCACCGTACAGATCGCGGACCTGCTCATGGAGCGGCTCCGGCCGTCCGGGGTGATCGTGGTGCTCGAGTGCGAGCACCTGTGCATGGCGATGCGCGGCATCCAGAAGGCCGGCTCCCGTACGGTCACCTCGGCCGTACGGGGCATCTTCCGCAGCGACGCCAAGTCCCGCGCCGAGGCGATGAGCCTGATCATCCACAGCCGCTCCTGACCGCTGCCGCTGGTGCGACTACCGATGGTGCAGTGGCGTCGGTAGTGCCGGCATCTCGTCTGGCATGGTCACGTTGAACGGCCGCGGGATGAGCAGGGCCAGTTGCTCGGTGAGCGACTGGAGGTCGGTGTGCGCGCCCTCGATGACCGCGTGGAAGAGCTCGACCGTGGTCTTGAGCGCCTGGATCGTCTGGTCCAGCGCCCGGCCCAGCTCGGCGAGCCGCGGCGCGTCGGCGACGGCGTCGAACGCCACCTCCGCGGCGAACTCCACGCCGAGCGAGCCACCGATGTCGACCAGCACGGTGACCCCGGTGGCGAGCGCCTCGCCGTGCTCGCGGGCGGCTTCGGCGACCTGGTGGTACTGGCTGGCGATCTGGATCAGGAGGTCCCCGGCGGGCTCGAGATCCTTTGCGTATCCCTTCAGGGCGTGCCGGCAGTTACCGGCGGCGTGGCCGGTCCACACCCGGTCGAGACTCGTGGCGCCGTCGTCGACGCGGGCGCTGACGAACGTCAGCGCCTTCTGGACCTGGAGGAGCGCGAACGAGGTCCGCTCCAGACCGGCCCAGTCACCGCAGATCGGCTCGGTGAACGCGTCGTACGGGTCGCACGGCTGGTTGAGGAAGCCCAGCTTGGTGAGCAGCCAGCTGGCGCTCCAGATCACGTCGCGGGTGATCGACGACGGGCTGAGCAGGTCGAACCAGGAGGGGTGGTACGGGTGCGACAGCGTGAAGTCTGGCGGGGTCTGGAGCCGGAGGCAGAACGGGTCGCCGAAGATGTCCGCGCCGAGGCTCTGGTCGGCCAGGTGGTCGGGGACCGACGGGTCGACGAAACCGGGCAGGGTGGCGTCGATCCTCGCGCTCGTGGCCTGGTCGGTTGTGTGGTACGCCTGGACCGCCCGGCTGATCCCGACCGCGTAGGGCTCGCAGTAGTCGTGCCCGGCCCGGTGCAGGAACGCCGTGACCTCAGCCATGACGCGCTGGTGTGTCCGGCACAGCTCGTTGATCAGCCCGGCGCCCCAGACGAGCTGGCTGTGCTGGGCTAGATAGCTGGACGAGTAGGCCAGGTCGTTGGCGCGCCGGTCCACCATGTCGCCGAGACCGGCGACCGCCCGGGCGTTGACGCTGAAGTCCATGGCATCCATGAGACCGGCCGGCCGGCTCGGCATTCAACGGGCGGCGGCCGGCTGTGGATAACTCCCGGCGAACCGGACAGGTCCGTACCGGATGGTGGGATCAGATAAGGGCCCGGTACTGGTCGGCGGCGTCGATCGCGCCGCGCGCCAGGGTCTCGGCCTCCAGCAGCTTGGTCCGGGCCTCCTCCAGCCGCAGCAGTGCCTGGGCGGCGGTCGGATGTACGCTGCCGACCGTCGTCAGGCGCAGCCCGGCGAGCGCCTCGTCGAGCCGGTCCACCACGCCCCGGATGCCGACGGCCGCCTGCTCGGTCTGCTGTACCGAGGCCGCGACGTGCAGCTTCACCTCTTCGACGGTGGGCATGGCGCTCCTATCGCAGGACGGCTGAGGCGCTGATCCCGGCGCACAGCAGCACCACCGGTGCCGCGCTGATCGCCGCGCCCATGATCGGGTTACGCTCCACCTTGCCGTACAGCAGGCCGATGACGAGCCAGGAGACGCCGTACCCGATGGCGGGCAGGGTGGCGCCGCACAGCAGGGCCAGCACCGAGGACTGCGGGCTGGAGACGGCGAAGTACAGGATCAGCTGGGCGACCAGTACGGCGAGGGCGACGCCGCCGTACACCACGAAGTTGCGCATGGGTTGCGGCCAGTCGTGGAACGGGCCGCGGGTGACCGCACCGGTGTCCACTTCGGACAGTGTCGCGTCCGCCGCGTCGATATCGGCCCGGGCGGCGCGCAGCAGCGCGTTGGTGGCGGCCGGGTCGGCCGGGTCGGCGACCGGCGGGCCGGGGACCAGCGGAAGGGCGGGCAGGCCGGCGCGGGTGGCCAGGTCGGTGAGGCGGGCGCGTTGCAGGGTGAGGCGCTGGCGTACCCCCGAAAGCTCTTGGCGGGCGGTCGCGATCGCGGCGGTCTGCTCGGCCGCGACGGAGGCCGCCGCCCGGCGCACGTCGTCGAGCCGCTGCGCGGCGGCCAGGTAGTCCTCCCACGCACCCACTACGACCGTCCACTGTGGACAAAAGGCACGATGACGTTGGTACGGGCGGCATGCCGGTCATGCAGCAGCGCCCGGTTGGGCCGCGGCTGCCAGTCGAGCGTCGCGTCGCCGAGCAGCAGCGCGGCGTCGGTGGCGGGTACGTTGAGCAGGACCAGCCCGGCCACGTCCTCGCGGGCCGCCGAGCCGCCGGTGTCCTCGCCGAACCGGCGCAGGCCGCGCCACCAGCCGAACACGTGCACCCCCCGGTCCGGCCCGTCGCGCAGCAGCGCGCGCAGGTCGTGGCCGTCGGCACCGAAGCCGAAGACGTACGAGTCGTCCGGTACCTCGTCGAGGCTGGCGAGCACCTTGTGGCCGCGTTCGCGCAGGGCGGTCTCGAGTGCGGCCACGATCGGCCTGGCGGCCGCGACACCGCCCGTCAGGACAAAGTGGACGGTGCCCGGGTCGTGCTGCGCGGCAAGGGATCTGGCCGCCCCGTCGAGGATGTCGGCGCCCAGCTCGCTCGGTCCGAGTACGGCGACGTGCCGGCCCGGGCTGGCGTCCAGCGGGAATGCCGCGAGTGACAGAGGCACGTCGATGATCCGGCCGAGGTACGCGGTCGGCGTCGCCGTACGGGGGAGCTTCGCGGGCAGGCGCTGCGGCGCGTACCCCTGGAAGACGTACGGCGGCTGGTTGCTGTGCCGCAGGTTCCAGAGCTTGTGCCGCAAGGCGTTCAGCACCTGTGGGTCGGCGTTGGGGTCGGGGAACTCGACCAGCCGCTCGTGCGCCCGGGACGCACCGGCCGGCCCGCCCAGCCCGCCCGCCGTGTTGACGACCGCCTGGCCCAGCCCGAGCACGTTGGCGGCCTGGTTGAGCGGGTCGAGGACGTCGCCGCCGCCGGGCAGGGCCACCCGTACGGGGAACTGGCCGAAGATGGAGTCGCGCTTGGCGTACAGGGACTCGACGCCGCGGATGGTCTGGCTGGCCAGGATCAGGTGGATGCCGTACGAGCGGCCCTTGCGCGCCAACGACTCCAGCAGCGCGACCGACTCCCGGGCCACCTTGTCGTTGCCCTGCAACAGCACCTGGAACTCGTCGATGACGCAGACGATGCGCGGCATCGGCCGGCTCTGGCGCAGGTCGGCGAACCGGGTCACCCCCGCGTCCTTGTACGCCGCGGACCGGGCGGTCATCTCGCCATCGAGCTCCTTGAGCACGGCGAGCCCGTACTCGCGGTCGGACTCCACGCCGACCGCCCGCGCCTGGGGGATCCAGCTCGGGTCCCGGTCGGTCGGGGTGAACTCGGTGAAGCTGACGCCTTCCTTGAAGTCCAACAGGTACAGGACCAGCTCGGTGGGGGCGTAGCTGGCCGACAGTCCATAGAGGACATTGATGAGGAAGGCGGTCTTGCCGGCGCCCGAGCGGCCGCCGACCAGCCAGTGCGGGGTCAGGTCGGCCAGCCGCAGGGTGAGCATGATGTCCCCGGCCCGCCCGACGGTCGCGGCCAGGCCGTCGGCCGAGGTCTCCTGCCAGGGCTGCTCCGGCAGCAGCTCGGCCAGGGTCACCCCGCTGTTGGACACCTTGCCGGCGACCTGCGAGCACACGACGGCGACGGTCTCGGCGGGCGGCTCGGCATCCAGGTAGACCGGCGTGTTGAGGGCGTTAGTCACGCCGTACGTGCCGCCGGGCGGGTCACCGATCACCGCGTACGGGTTGCGCAGCGCGATCTGCGTGGCCAACGGCAGGGGCGGCTGGGTGGTCTCGGCGGTCAGCGGGGGCGGCGGCCAGCCGGCCACGACCAGGTGCAGCCGGGCGGCCGGGCCGGCCTGGGCCAGCGCCGCGAGCCGGGCCAGGTCGGGACCCTCGGTCAGCTGCGGGAAGGACGCGATGACAAGCAGGAGGCTGTACCGGGAAGCTCGGTTCGGATACCCACTCCTCCGCCTCGGAGAGCGCGGCCCGGAACCCGGTCCGGTCGGCGACCGGCGCGGACATCAGCCCGACCGAGGTCAATGCGTGGAACGGACCGAAGACCGTACCCGTCGCATCGACGGTTTTGATTCTCAACGCACCCGCCGGGTGCGCCGCGACCAGCCGCAGCAACAGGCTACGCAGCAGCCCGACCACCCGCGGGTCGCGCGCGTCCGCGTTGACCGCGAGATGCCCGGTGCCCAGCAGCGGTACGATCACCGGGAACCGCGCGTCGTCGAGCGGCTGGGCCAGCCCCACCCGGACGAAGCTGGCTGGCTGCCCGATCGTGGCCAGCGGAGCCGTCGGCGGGGTAGCGTCCAGCGACGCGCCCAACCAGCCGGGGGCCAGCGCATTCGCCGCGACGCGCAAGGTCTCCGCGAGTTCATGCTGGACGGTGGCCTGCGCGGCGTGGGAGGCATCGGGGACCTGCCGATCGAGCGCGCGCTGCGCGGCGTCCGCTGCCGCGGCGGCTTGGCGATGCAACGCGGCGGCCCGCTCGACGCTCACCCGCAGCCTCGCCACGCGCCCCTCACCTCCCTCCGCAAGAAGGTATCCCAGTGCGGGCGCGGGAGACAGGACCGCCGCATCCGCGCTTATCCACAGGGGGTGTCGAGCGGCGTGCCGGTTGCCTTACCCTCGGTGTGTTCCCGGGGAGGTGGACATGCGTGACGACGGGCGTGACTGGCTGTCCGACTGGCACGAGATCCAGATCGAGGCCGGATCGGTACGCGACCTGGCGTCCGCCCTGCAGACTGAGGTCTACACCAACTTGCAACCGCATACCGAGCGACTCTTCGGGCGGTACGCGCCCGGGGTGGCGTTCGGCGCCAAGAGCCCGAGCGCGGACCTGCACACCGTACGGGCGAAGTACCGCGAATGCCTGACCGGTACGGTCGACCAACTCGCCGCGTACATCAACGCGTCCACGATCCTGCTCGACGCCGCGATCGAGATCGCCAGTCGGTACCAGAGCGCGGACGCCTTGGCGAGCGCCAATGTGCAGGACATCGACGACGTCATGAACAACTCCATCCGTGTCGTCGACGGCCCGGTGTACGGGGACGTGCCTGACCCGGAGCAGCATGATCACCCAGAGAAGCGTCGTCCTCGGGCGGGTGGAATATGACCGACGTCTACAGCATGCGATGGCTGGGCTGGTCGAGGTACGGCGTGCCGGAGCTGGCCGGGATCCTTGATGAGGACTTGTCGGTGGCGTGGAACCAGGTGCACGCGTGGCAGGAGACGCATGATCTGGTGGGCCACCACCGGGAGGTGCTACAGCGGGCGCGGGCGTCCTTGGCGAGCGCCTGGCCGCCGGAGCGGAGTCCGGCCGCAGCTCGGTTCTTTGGAGCACCTGGATAATTTGATTGCCTCGATGGGGGAGATGCAGGACGTCGCGGTGACCAACCACGGGGCGCTGAACGGGGTACTGACCTCATTGGAGCAGGCTCGAACGACCGTGGATGATCCTGCATGTCCAGTGGAAGGCGGCGGCTCCAGTCGAGCGGCGGGCTGCAGCAGAGGCCCCGATGATGACGGAAGGGCAGAAGGCGCTGAACGAGCAGGCACAGCAACTGATGGGTACGACCGACAACGCCGTGTTCGACTCACGGTTCCCACATGACCGTACCCACGCCGGTACAGTCTTCCAGGACACGTCGATCCTGCGACGACACCTGTCTCGGGTGGGGACGACTCCGGCCAGAGCCGCGCGCGGAATGGCTCGGGGAGCCTGTCGCCGGTCAGACCGCCAACGATTCCATCGGTGCCGCCGCCCGCATCTGCTGCGGATCGGATGCTGGCTCGGTATTGAGCGGCGGCCCCCGTGATGATCAGAGCATCGGCATCAGGGTTGGGTGTCGCCGACAGGCTCACTTGACCCGCCTGGCCTGCCCGGGGGTCAGCAGATTGGTCACGCCTTCCCGGCAGCCGTACCGACCGTTGGCTCGTGGTTTGTCACGACACCTGGTGGTCGGGCGTTCGCGCTGGGGCCGTCATTGGCGACCCCGGTCATGGAGTTCCCATCCCTTCCGAAGGTGGCCAGCGGTCGGCGCGATCTGGCGTCGGTGGCGTCGAGGAGGAGGCCGGCGGCCGGCGGGCGAATCCGGTTGGTGGCCTTTTGGGCGGCCCGCTGAGTTCCGCGGGCGGTCGCGAGCGCCAGCAGTCGGCGCGCCGCTGCCGCTTGATACCGAGTGGGAGGTTCGCCGGGGCGTACCTCCCGTCCTTGCGCCCGGTCCAGAACCCCACCACGATCCGGGCCCAGGCGTTATCGGTATCGACCGATGATGCGGTTGCGCCGGGTGCGAGCGGTCGCCGCCGGACTGGCGCTTGGCGTTGTCGCGATCCTGTCACCTCCGACTGCGCCAGCCGCCGCCGACAACATCCGTGATGCGCAGTGGTATCTGGGTTTCTGCATGTGGATGAGGCACATGAGTACAGTGAGGGCGCGGGTGTCACTGTTGCCGTGGTCGATTCAGGCGTAGATGCCACACACCCTGACCTGGACGGAAACGTCCTTCCGGGGCGGCGACATACCCGGGCGCACAACGGCGATGGCCGAACGGATACGGACGGCCATGGCACCAGGATGGCTGGTCTCATTGCCGCCCACGGCCATGCGCCAGGCGGAACGGCAGGGATAGCTCGGGATCGCGCCGAAGGCTTTCATCCTACCTATACGTGGAGGTGAAGGACTTCTGGCTCCTGGCATAGTAAAGGGGATTGAGTGGGCGACCGACCACGGTGCAAAGGTCATTTCTCTCTCGGTTGGCGGTGCATTTGATTCCGCCGACTAAGCGCGCGATTGACGATGCAATCGCGCACGATGTTGTCGTCGTCGCGGCTGCAGGAAACACGCCAGAGGATAGTTATGTCGTGTATCCTGCGGCCTTTCCTGGTGTCCTTGCGGTAGCTGGTGTGGATGAGCAGGGCAACCATGCGAGCTTTTCGGTCACCGGGCACGAGGTGATGTTGGCTGCTCCTGGCGCCAACATTGTTACTACTGGGCTTAACCACGGCTACGGCGAGTCATCCGGTACCAGTGACTCGGCAGCGATTGTCGCTGGAGCCGCGGCACTCGTTCGGGCAAGGTTTCCGAACCTATCGGCAACCGAGGTTATCCATCGGTTGACAGTGACTGCCACCGACAAGGGGCCCCAGGGGCGAGACGACGAGTACGGGTACGGAATCGTGAATCTAGTTGCCGCGCTAACCGCCGATGTCCCTCCTTTGCCGGTGAGTCCATCCTCAGCGGCAACGAGTCTGGAACTCCCTCGCGGCGCCTGGGGGCGCGGGATCGTCATCCCGCCCATGGCTGTACGTGATCGTGGGAGCGATTCTTGTCGTCACCGTCGCGGCAGTTGTCGCGCTTCGCTACCGACCGAGGAGCTATCCTCGCAGGGCCTCCGGTAAGCTCTGCCCATGGAGCCGTCCCCCCCTCCTCAATCTGTGGACAAGATGCCACCGGCCGATGCCCCGATCGGGCCGGGCGGAGTCTTACCACCGACTGCATCCGGTCCGACCCGTGCTGGCCGTTGGCATCGCCTTAGACGCTGGCTGGTCTTCGGGCTTGCTCTAATCGTTTTGCTGTGCCTGGGCGGCGCGGGCGCCGCATTCGTCTATTACGATAGGGCGACGAAGCCCGACCGCCGCACGCCTGTCCTCGCGACGCAGGAGTTTCTGACCGCCTACTTGGCCAACCGCGATGATGTCCGGGCCGCCGAGTACCAATGCGCCGACACTTCTGGCACTCGCTGAGATTGGAGCGTTCCGTGGCGACATCGACAAAGCGGCAAAAGGAATATGGTTTGAAGATCACGGTTCGGTTAACGGAGTCTGAGCAGTCAGACGGGCCGGTGACAACGCAACAGTGGCAGCCGGCCTGCTCACCTTGGCGGTTATTGAGGGAAAGCGGCAAACCGGATCGAGCAGTGGGAGTTCATCACGCACAACGAGGATGGCTGGCGGGTCTGTGGCGGCCACGATGTGACATAACCGGCTACTCGGCCCAGAAGAGGTAGACGGGAACTTCCAGGGTCTTTGGGGTCTGGCCTGTCCAGGCCCAGCGATACCAGTCCCGTTCACGGGCCACCCGTACGCAGACGTCGCCCTCGGCGTTCTGGTGGTCCTCGGTCACCGCCCGCAGATCTCGCTGCTCGTCTGACGCGCCGACCCTTACCACTCGGCGGCCGCTGAGGCCTGACGACGCGCCGAGCAGAGATTGGGTACCCGGTCGGGCCGGGGAGTCGAGGGACACGAGCCGCTCGAACATGTCAGCCGACGTTCCTTGCCGGGGGCCGGCTCGCCGAGCGCCTCGACCCATACTCGGTCAACCGGTACGAGGGGGCGAATGTCTCCATCTGCTCGACCTCGGCTCGGTACCACTCCTGCTCGGTCAGACTGGGACGTAGGTCCGGGCGCCCTGTACCACGGCCGCGTCCGCTCGGAGGTCACCGCGCCAGCCCAGCCCGGGACTAGCCGACGAGCACCCGTCTTCCCGCGCAGGTCGTCCCGGCCTGCAGCCGGTACCGGCACGATCGGGCGCGGCGGCTGAGGTAACCAGTCGTTCACTTCGCCCCGCCCAGTGGCGCGCCCTGCTCCTTCATGAAGGGCCGGGTCGACCGCGCCAGTGTAGCTACGGTCACCGTTGATGATGGACTTCGAAGTGCAGATGCGGGCCGGAGGAGTTACCGGTGTCACCGACGTACCCGATGACCTGACCGGCGGCGACCCTGCTGGCCGACTGTGACGATCGGCTGCTGACCCTGGTGACAGTACCGCGTCATGATGTTACCAGCGTGCATGATCTCCATATACCAGCCGCAGCCCAGGATGGAGAGCGAACCGTCCTGCCCGCAACCCCACCACGCGCCGGTGGCCGTGTGTCGCCTGGCAGCGGACCAGAGTCACCACGCCGGCGGCCGCGGCGTGGATCGGGGTACCACGGCTCGCTCCGAGGTCCACGCCATTGTGGGTGGGCCGTTAGGGTGTCCGGAAGCCGGAGACGATCAACGGCGACGACTGGCGCGGTCCAGCCGGACGCGGCGATCTCGCCGGGCTGCGCACAGCGCTGCGACGTCAACGCAGCCGACCGCGCGAGCTGCGCCGTTGGTCAGGGAGTTGACGACCTGCGTCGCTAGCGGCTCGTGCTTCGCATATGCGTCAGGATATGCGCTGCGCTGTACGCCTGCGCGGCGTCGGTCAGCGCCATGGTCTGCCCAGCCGGGCACCCTTGAGCAGGTGCTCGTAGAACTTCCGCGATGCGTAGACCGGATCCATGATCTGGTCCGGCGTGCCCCAGCCCTGGCTGGGACGCTGCTGGAACAGGCCGAGCGAGTCATGGTCGTTTCGCGCGCCCAGATTCCCGAGATTGTTCAGGTACGACTCCTGCAGCGCGGTGCGATCGCGATCACCCAGCCGCGCGGCGGCACCTGCATCTGCTGGCCGACGCTGACGATGCTCGCAGCGTTATGAATCTGGTTCTGACTCCGAGCGATGCGATCGAGGGCAGCTTGACGTTTGCATCACCGTCTTCGCGCTGCAGTCCGCGTTGAACGCTCGTTCGCGGTCGACTATTGGCGAGGCCGCCGAGGAAGAACGCCGCCGCGCTGCCCGCGCAGCAGCAGACGGTCAGCGCCGCGACCATATGCGCGACGATAATGCCGGCCCGGCGCGCCGTTCATGTCCGTTCCCAGTCGACGCCGTCGACGAGCCAGCGTCCATCGGTCGCCTTGAGAGTGAGTGTGAGGGTACCGGCGTCGAGCGGGATCGCTATGTCCACGTAGGACTCTGCCTGGTTGACGACACCGGGGTCGCCGGTCATCTGGCTCGCTGGCACGATCGCGCCGGGTCAGTTCCGTCGAGTTTGTCGGCGAGCGACTTCGTGTCGCGTAGCTTGGCCACCGCCGTGTGCCAATCGGTGGCGCTGATGTTGGTGTGGTTGAGCCAGGCTCGGGCGAAGTCGACCGCCACGGCTTGCGGCTCCGCTGCGCCGGGGCTCGTCGATGGCGCGGGCTGGCGCCTCGCTCGGCTCGGTCCAATCCATCGTCCGGCTGCGGCGAGGCGGTCGCGGTGACCGCGGGCGCCACGCCGTCACGGGTTCAGCGTGGGCTGGGCTTACCGACCGGTGCACGAAGAGCTTGCCGAACGCCACGACGACCGCGATGACGACGATGAGCGCCAGCGCGGCCCCGTATCGGTTGCCGAGCAATCGCAGTACCTGACGCATCGCACATCACCCACGTACATTGACCGACTCGGGACGTCTGGCGCGGGAGCTGGCAGCGCTTCCCCGGTTCTCCGGTCGGTACACGGCGTAGCTGGGTGCCTGCATCTGGTACGTCCGGCCGCGGTCCCGCTCCCGGAGCGTTCGCGTCGCTGGCGCGGTCCGCTCCTCGGGTATCGCCCGATCCTCGGTCGCGGGTCTGCGTCCGCGTCCGCACGGTGCCTCCGTCGGGTCTTCGGCACGGGTCTCCGGGCGGGCGATTCCGTCGGCTGCTCCGGGATCACCTCCACGGCGCGCTCACGACTGCCTCAACTGCCGCAGCCGTGCGCCCAGCGTGGCGGCCGTCCGCATGTCCCGGAAGAAGTTGCGGTGCCAGGAACCGACGCTGGCGATCTGGCGCGCCGAGTCCTTCCCGCCGAGCTGGGTGATCCGCCGGTACGGCCGCAACAGAAGCCAGCCCACCACCCCAGCACAGCCAGACCAACGTCACCTGAAGCCACGGCGGGAAGCGTCGCGCTCATGATGAGGTCCACGGCGAACAGGTACACCGCGGCGCCTGCGCCGAAAATGATGATGTTGAAGATCGCCGCGATGACGGCGTTGGCCAGCCGCCGGATCCCGCACTGGCTGGGCGAAGCATTCCGATTGTCCCGAGCAACGGCGCCGCGATAACCGCCCACCGGAAGATCAGGAACCCAAGCAGCACAAGTACGGACGCAGTGATATCGAACATCGCGAAGAACAGCGCGGATAGGATTGCAATGAACCCGGCCCCGATGCGGTCCATGCCCTTGGTGCCCTGTAGGTACTGGTACGCATCCGGATCCTCGGCTCTTGATCTGCTTGGCGACCTTTTCCCATTCGGCCTGCTTCTCGCTGAGTATCTTTGTCGCTCCTTGCCTCTTGTCGTCGGCCTTGATATCGTCCTGTTCCTGTCCAAGTCAGGGACTTGGAGTCGTAGAGGATCGGGCCATACTTTTGCGCGGTGGGGCTGTCCGCCGAGCCTAGGGTGCCACGTAGCCAGTTCCGGTAGAGGATGTTTTGCACGGCGACGTCGCTTGCCCGTTGTGCTGGTGTGCGGTGATCCTTGCATTGCTCCGGGTGGGGCAGCTGGGCACATCGATCTGGCGGGATGTCTTCGGGCTGGCGGGCCGACGGCCTCGTGCACAGCATGAGAGCCCCGTGATGAGGCTTTGATCCGCCAGGTGCGCGGATCGCGATGGCCATGCGGCGAGCGCCGTCACCGCCACCATGACGAGAATCGCCCAGCCGGCAGTCGTCATCGCGTTGTTCATGTCCGACTGACGAGACCGCCACAGCAGGTAGAGCCCGATGACGGCGAAGGTGATTGTGCCGAAGACTGTGAACACTTTCGTGTAGATGGCCTTGGTTGCCTGGTCGACGAGCGGATCGGCCCAACCCCACATGCTTTGTGGGTCCCATGCCTTCTCCCGCAAGCGCGTTGGACGCGCCGACGATCGCTGTGGCGAACATGAACTCGCCGATTTGCGATCGTGTTCTCGAACTTGTAGTCAGGATGCATGACCGTCGGCACGCAGCCGATGTCGTACGTCGTGAAGTCGTATCCGGCGTAACCATGCTGCATGAACAGGCCGTCACTCTGCTGGGTGCCGCCGATGGGCGCGATGCGAACCATCCCGCCATGCCCGAGTCAGGTGCCTCCGGGGTCGGGGCCATGACGCACTGGACTTCGTCTGTCGAGAGGTTCTCGAGCTTGTCCTAGGCAGTCCTTCCACTGCGACGGGTCCTGCCATTCCTGCGACGCTGCACTGACCTTCAGAGTTGCGGAGCGGCTGCGGCGGGGGAGGCGGTGCCGAAGAGCGTACCGGTGGCGACCATGAAGATGGTGGCGACAAAGGCGCCTGCCCGGTGGCGGAATGGCCGGGCGACTGGTCGGGTCGGCATCACGCCTCCGGATCGTCGATGGGCAGGTCCAAGGGCGCCGGTGCCGCCATCGCCGGCGTGGTGTCGAGGTACGTGAGCAGGTCCGGTACGTATGACACGTCCACCCGTACCTTCTGCACACGTCCGTCCACGTCGCGCATCACGAACTCCCGGAACCCGAGGCGCGAGGAGGATGACGTGTCCACAGTAGACAATGACGCGAGGGTCTGCTCGTACCCCACGTCGGTCGGTACGCGCAGCAGGCGCAGCGCCTCCGAGGCGATCTCCGCGTCCTCGGCGATCCGGCCGACGAACACGGTCGAGACCAGGTTCTGCACGTCGAGCCCGAGGATGTCGCGCGGGTTCTGGGAGGCGACCAGGCCGGCGATGTTCCACTTGCGGGAGTCGCGGGCCAGGCGTACGAGGAAGGACCGGCCGGAGCGCCAGCCCTCCATGAAGTGCGCCTCGTCCAGCCCGACCATCTTTCGGCTGGACATCGAGCCGCCGTAGCAGCGGCGTACCGCGAGCCGGTGCGCGGTGTGCAGCATCGGCAGCGCGAGAGCCTCTTCGGCCGACCAGTACTCCCGCTCGATCTTCAGGTCGGGCAGCCGCAGGCCGGACATGGTGATGACGGTGAGCGCGGCGTCGCCTTGCAGGTAGGACGGCGGCGGCGAGCCGAAGAACAGCAGCGCCAGCGGCATCTCGGCGGTGTCGAGCAGCAGGTTGGCCAGCTCGCGTCCGTCATCGTCGTCGACCTCGCGCAGGACCGAGACCACGTCGTCCAGGGTGGACGACTCCTCGGCGGGGACCTCGCGGACGGCGTGGCGCAGCAGCGTGGCGGTGGACGCCTCGCGGGCGACCTGCGGGGGTACCAGCATCGAGCAGATGTCCTGGACCAGCATCCGGCGTTCGGCGCGGGCATTGGAGACGGCGATCTCGTACTCGCGGTCGCCGGTCGGGCCGTCGGCGAAGTGGCCACGTTGCGGGGTGGGGATCAGCGCGTACGGGGCGAGGGTCCCCTGCTCGGACCCGGTGAGGTTGAGCACCCGCGAGTACGGGCGCAGCTCCGGCATCGCGGCCAGGCGGGCCAGCGGTCCGGACGGGTCCAGCAACGTCACCTGTACGCCGCGCCGGGCGGCCAGGTAGCCGAGCGCGCCGAGCAGGGTGGACTTGCCACCGCCGGGCTCGGCGACGAAGACCGCGAGGCCGGAGCGCTCCCGGATCTCCATCGGGAAGTGGAGGTCCAGGAACACCGGTCGCCGGCAGGTACCGGCGGTGCGCCCGATCAGGTCGCCGCGCCGGTCGCCCACGGTCGACGCCGCCTGGGGCAGGGCCGCCGCGAAGAGCTTGACCGGCATCCGCCGGATGTACCCGGTGTTGGCGATCGGCTCGCCGGGGATGAACTCGCGGGCCAGCCAGTCCTGGTTCTTCGGGTGCTGTAGGGAGATCCGCAGCTCGCGCGAGTAGATCTGGATCAGCTTCCGGGCGCGCTCCAGGCACTCCTCGCGGGTACGGCCGGACACCGCGATCCGGTGCCACCCGTGTACCCGGGACGCGTCGGTCGGCAGCCCGGTGGTCATGTCGTCGCCGATGTGCAGGGCACGCTGGGCCAGCCGCTCCAGCTCCGGCGGCGCGTCCATGCCGTGCTCGGCGTAGTCCAGCTGCTGGGACCGGATCATCCGGAGCCGGTGCTCCAGGTTGCGGAACGAGTCGCCGGGGCCGAGCACGTCGATCCGGGAAGAGATCTCCATCGGCCAGGGCAGCCGCTCGTGGAAGTGCAGCCAGGGCTCGTGGCGCTCGGGGATCTCCAGCGGCTCCATCCGGCCGACGGCCAGTACGGCCACGTGCCGCTCCTCGCCGGTGAGCCGGTTGACCAGCTTCACCGTGGAGCCGTACGGGGTCCGGTAGCGCTCGATCTGCTCGGTGAGCGCGAGCAGGTCGCCCCGCTCCCATTCGCCGGAGCTGACCGGCGAGAGCGAGGTCGGCGGCGCCATGCACAGCGCGACCGACCGGTACAGCAGCCACTCCAGCTCCTGCGATGTGACCCGCCGCCCGCGCATGCCGAACAGGCCCAGGACCTCGTCGAACTGCTCGACCATCCGGGCCATCCGGCGGCGCTCACCATCGGCGATGCCCTTGCCGAAGATGTTGCGCAGCCGTTCGGACAGCGAGTCGCCGAGGGTACGCCGTGCGAACGTCACGCCCAGGTAGGTCTGGCCCTCGGCGTGGTTGACCGACAGCAGGTGGTGCTGGGCGGCCACCAGGTGGTCGGCCCAGGACGGCGCGCCGGGCACGGACGGCAGCGGGTTGGCGGTGAGCTGGTCGACGCCACGGGCCCACTCGTCGGCGGGGAACGGCCGGGTGGTCCGGCGCAGGTGCAGCCGGAAGCCGGCCAGCCCGGCGTACTGCTCGGCGATCGCCACCAGCAGCGCCTCGCGCTCGGCGTCCGGCCGGAACGCCCAGCGCACCTCGGGCAGCCAGTACCAGGCGGTGACCGTGTTCGGCGTGTAGGTCAGGTGCCCGGCGATCTCGGTGATCGCCAGTTCCTCGGACGGGTCGCGGTCCTTGTGCTTCGGCTTGGGTACGGCCTTCGCCGGCGGCCGCTTCCCCGGCGGCGGCGCCGGCTTGCCCTTCGGCGCGCGCTCCGGCGGCCGGCGCTCGGGCGGGGTCCGTTCCGGGGCCGGCCGCTCGGTCACGGCGCGCGCTACCGGGGGCGGCTCCGGCGGGGTGCGCTGGGGAAGTGCCCGGGCGCGGTCGGGACCGGTCCGGTCGCCCGCCGGTCGCCGAGCTGGCGGGACCGCCGGACCGGCCGGCAAGGAGTAAGGAGGCGGCGGTGGCATCGCGATCGGCCGTCGGGCCGGCGGCGGCGCCGGGACGGCCGGGGGCGGCGGGACGTTCGGGGGCGGCGGCGCCGTGGGCGGCTGCCGGCGCAGCACCAGTTCGCTGTTCCTCGGGGGTACGGCCTCCCCGACCACCTGTCCGTCCACAGTGGACTGTCGAGCGGCTCGCCCGTCCGCGCCGAACAGGTCGAGGAACGGCGACTCGATCTCCGGCCGCCCGGCGGGTGGCGCGGCCGGGACCGCCTGGGCCGGCGGCGTCGACCCGTTCGGCCGTACCGCCCGGGGCGCCTGGAACACCGCTACCGCGCCCTGCGGCACGGTGGAGACGTCCGGGGTCTCGTGCTCGTCGTCAGGGTGCGGGTCGTGGGGAGGGGTGGGGGTCATGTCCCGTCCTTGGGCAGCAGCTCGCGGATGCGGATACGGGAAGCGACGAGCCGGGGTGCCCGCCGCTCGACGGACGATTCGCGGGTGCTTCGCCAGTCGGTCAGCGCGGTACGGATGACCGTGCGGGCCGGCCGGTCGGGATCGACGTGCCTGAATATGTACGACGTGGCCACCATGGCCAGGGCGATCTCCCACGCGGGGAACAGGTCGACGTGGAACGAGAAGAGGTAGTGGATGGCCATGAACAGCGGTACCAGGAGAACGAACAGCCCGTACTGCGCGTAAGGCAGCTGGATCGGGAGGGTGTATCCCGGTGGTCCGAGGTAGACCAGCCGGGCCCGGTAGATGTCGTCGTCCGTGCGCAGCCGCATCTATGGCCTACTTGAACGCCAGGCTCATCAGGTAGTCCCCCAGGAAGAACAGCGACAGGGCGCCGGCGATGAACACCATGCCGATGATCGCGATCGCCGAGCTGGTCAGCACCTTGGACACCTCGCCCTTGCCGGCCCTCCCGATGAAGATGATGCCGAGTATGGCCAGCAGGATCGGTGCGATCTTGGTGCCAAAGAAGTTGACCAGGCCATTCGTGTTGATCTCGGACGGCTGTGCTGGTGGTGTCGGCGCGAGCTTGCCGGTCACCACGGCGAGCGCGTCCGCGGCGTGTGCCACATGGGCGCACACGACCTGGCCGAGCTCTATGAAGAACATCTATCCTCCCCGGTACGCGGTAGGCACCAGGACCTCCACGCTTAGCCTCTCTGAAATACTCACCCGGCGGTACTATCCCGTGACACTGTGTCTTGGCTGTACAGCCCGGATTAGTGCCGAGAGTACGTGCCGGTCACCTATCGAACAAGCCGCGTAGACCGTGACAAGAGTGGCTGGCGGGGTTGGAAACCGCAGGTCAGTGCGGTGGCAACGGACAGGAGGTGCGATGGACCCCAGTGCCATCTTCTGGACCACGCGCCTGGTGGTCGGGCTGGCCGGGCTCGTACTCATGTTCGGGGCGGTAAGCCTGCTCGGGCGGGCCCGCGCGGCGGCCAACTGGCCCACGGCGCCATCGGTCGGCGTCGCTGCCCGACCGGCCGCGTACCTCGGCATCGGCCTCGGGCTGCTCAGCCTCGCCGCGGCGGCGGCGCTGGGCCTCGCCGCACTGGTCACGCCGGACGCGGTTACGCCGGACGCGGTTACGCCGGACACGGTCACGCCGAACGCGGCCACGCCGAACGCGGCCACGCCGAACGCGGCCTTCGTCCCGCACACCTGGCGCGCCTGGCTGGTCGGGCTCGGTGGCGGGCTCGTCGTGATCGGCATCGGCGCGGCCGCGACCGGCCGGCTGGTGGCGCGCGCCGAACTCACCGCGCTGATCCGTACCCCACCCCGCAGGCCCGACGACGACTTCCACCCCCTGGTGAACCTCGGGGCCGGCAACGGCGAGGCAGCGGACGACTGGCGGGCGCACACGCGGCCAGAGCTTTCCACCTTACCGGGCGGTATCGACCCGGTCGTCCCATCTGGTGGGCAGCCCGGCTGGGTCTACCGAGATCCGGCCGGCGACTGGTACCTCGCGGTGGCGACCGACGGCGGCGAGCGAGGTGGCGAGCGCCTCGTCCGGCTGCCCGACTTCACGCTCGTACCGGTCGGCCAGGCCGGGTCGCCGCTGACCCTGGCGGGCAGCGTCCAGCTATCCGTGTGGCCGGTCGAGGAGCGGCCCGCCGTAGCCGATCCTCGCGGGCGGAGCGGCGTGCCGCCGCACTATTCTCGTTGAGTGCAGCCCCGACCGGTCGTGATGGGCGTCCTCAACGTAACGCCCGACTCCTTCTCCGACGGCGGCCGGTACGCCGACCTCGCCGCCGCCGTGGCACACGGGATGGCGATGCGCGCCGACGGTGCGGACCTGGTCGACGTCGGGGGAGAGTCGACCCGGCCCGGTGCCGAGCGGGTGGACCCGGCCACCGAGATCGCCCGCGTCGTACCGGTGATCCGCGAGCTGGCCGCCGCCGGCGTACCGATGAGCATCGACACCACCCGGGCGACCGTCGCCGCCGAGGCGCTCGAGGCCGGGGTGGCCGTGGTCAACGACGTCTCGGGCGGCCTCGCCGACCCCGCCATGGCCAAGGTCGTCGCGGACGCCGGCTGCCCCTGGGTGCTCATGCACTGGCGCGGCCACTCGCGGCAGATGCAGCAGCTCGCCACGTACCGTGACGTCGTCGCCGAGGTACGGGCCGAACTGGCCCAGCGGGTCGACGAGGCGCTCGCCGCCGGGGTCGCCGCCGAGCGGGTCATCGTCGACCCCGGACTCGGCTTCGCCAAGAGCGCGGAGCACAACTGGCAGCTCTCCGCGCACCTGGACGAGATCGTCTCGCTCGGCTACCCGGTCCTGTTCGGCGCCAGCCGCAAGTCGTACCTGGGCAGGCTGCTCGCCGGCGCCGACGGCCGGCCGCGCCCGGTCGACCAGCGGGAGGCGGCCACGCTGGCGACCACGGTGCTGGCGGTCGAGGCCGGCGTGTGGGGCGTACGGGTGCACGACGTGCGCGGTTCGGTGGACGCGATCCGGGTATGGGAGGCGACATGCCGGGCACGATCACGCTGACCGGCCTGCGTGCCCGGGGGCACCACGGCGTGTACGACCACGAGCGGGAACAGGGGCAGGAGTTCGTCGTCGACGTAAGCCTTGAGCTGGACCTCGACGGGGCGGCGCGCACCGACAACGTGGTCGATACCGTCCACTATGGACATCTCGCCGACCGGCTGGTCGCGGTCGTCACCGGCGACCCGGTGCACCTGATCGAGACGCTCGCCGACCGGCTGGCGGCGGCGTGCCTGGCCGACCGGCGGGTGACCGCGGCGACGGTGACCGTACACAAGCCGCAGGCCCCGATCGAGCACGAGTTCGCCGACGTCGCGGTGACGCTGCGGAGGGCCCGGTGAGCCGGGCGGTGCTCTCGCTGGGCAGCAACCTGGGCGACCGGTACGCGCACCTGAGCCTCGCGGTCGAGGCGCTGTCCGACGTGCTCCTGGTCGCTTCGGGGGTGTACGAGACGCCGCCGTGGGGCGATCCAGACCAGCCCACCTACCTCAACGCGGCGGTACTGGTGGCCGACGAGCGCACCGCCCCACCCGACTGGCTGGCCCGGGCCCGGAGCCTGGAGGACGCCGCCGGACGGCAGCGCGACCCGGCCCGCCCGTACGGCCCGCGTACCCTGGATGTCGACGTGATCGCGGTGACTGACTCAGGCGGGGCTCCGGTCGTCTCGACCGACCCCTCCCTCGTGCTGCCCCACCCCCGGGCCCACCTGCGCGCCTTCGTCCTGCGCCCGTGGCTGGACATCGAGCCGTACGCGCAGCTGCCCGGCCACGGCTGGGTCAGCGACCTGTTACGCACCGACCCGGTCGCGGCCGACCTGCCCGACCTGACGCCCCGCCCCGACCTGGTCCTGGAGCCAAGTACACATGAGTGACGACCGACGGACCCGGCCGCCGTACCAGGACGAGCAGCCCCCGGAGAAGCAGCCCGAGCCCCGCCTGCACCCGACGAACCCGGCGACCCTGGTCGTCCTGGGCCTCGGTACCGCCGCGGTCGCCTGGATCCTGGTCGCCAACTACTACGGCGACATCCCGGTGATCCCGCTGCTGCCGTCGTTCACGATCTTCGCGCTGGCCGCGTTCGAGGCGGTGCTCGCCCGTACGACCAAGGCGCGCATCGACCGCAAGCCGAACACCTCGCCGGTCGACCCGCTCGCGGTCGCCCGGTACGTGGTGCTCGCCAAGGCGTCGTCGCCGGCCGCGTCGATCTTCGCCGGCCTGTACGCCGGCATCCTGGTCTGGCTGCTCGTGCAGCACCCGCAGTCCACCACGCTCAACGGGGACTTTTTGGCCACGGGCACCGGACTGGTGGCGTCGCTGGCGCTCGTCGGGGCGGCGCTGTGGCTGGAGCGGTCCTGCCGGGTGCCGATGCCCCCCGAAGACGACCACCCGTCCGAGTAAATGGCGCCCCGGACTTTCCCGCACGTGCATCGACGGGTACCTTCGGGCTCCGTACGGTGAGGGAGGCTTCCGAATGACGTACGGAGACCAGGGGTTCCGCTTTCGCGGCGACGGGTTCCGCGACGAGCCGGACTTCCGCCCCGATACCGGGTCCACCACGCCCGTCTACCAGCCCCCCGCGACGTACCAGCCGGACGAGTACCCCGCGCCCGACCCGACCCCGGCACCGGGCGTCAGTCGCCGTCGGGTGAGCCCGGCCGAGCTGGACGACGTGTTCGACGACCCCGAGCTCGGCGACCCGGGCATGGACCGGATGACCGTACACGCCGGGTGGGAGCTGTTCCTGCTCCTCGCCACGGGTGGCCTGGCGATCTGGTTCTACCACAGCCACCGCAGCGCGCTGTCCGGCGGCGACCTGCGTGCCCTCCTGCTCTCCGCCGCCGCCCTGGGCTTCGTCGGGCTCGGCGCCGGCCTTTCGCTGCGGGCCGGCGCGGTCAACCTCGCCGTCGGTCCGATCGCCGCGGCCAGCGCCCTGTTCTTCGCCACCCACTCCGACCAGGGCCTGGTCGCCACGCTCGGGATCACGTTACTGCTGGCCGCCGGGTTGGGCGTGGCCATCGGCGTACTGGCCGTGCTCTTCCACGTCCCCGCCTGGGCGGCCAGCCTGGCCGGCGCACTGGCGGTGGTCGTCTGGATCCAGAAGCACACGGCGCCGGCCAAGGTCACCGCGAGCTACCACCCGGACAAGCACGCTTTCTACTGGTACGGCATGTTCGTCGCGCTCGCCCTGCTCGGCGGCTTCCTCGGGCTGGTCAAGCCGCTGCGCCGGGGGCTCGGCCGGTTCCGGCCGGTTGCTGACCCGGCCAGCCGGCGGGGGAGCGGCGCCGGCCTGGTCGCCCTGTTCGCCGTGGCCGGATCCAGCCTGCTGGCAGGGCTGGCCGGGATCCTGGTGGCGCTGTCCAGCACCGTGGTGGGAGTGAACGACGGGTTCGTCACGACCGGGCTCGCGCTGGGCGTCGCGCTTCTCGGGGGTACGAGCGCCTTCGGGCGCCGGGGCGGAATCTTCGGCACCGTACTCTCCGCCACCCTGCTCACCCTGGCCATGTCCTACTCGAACGTGGCCAACCTGCGCGTCTCCGTGTATGCCCTGGCCGCCGGTGCGATCGCGGCCGGCCTGTTGGTCACCCGGCTCGTCGAGACGTACGGCCGGCCGGCCTCGGTACGGGCCGCCGCGGCGCCGCGGGAGGAGGAGTCCTGGATCAGCCCGTCCCGGCTCGAGGCGGCCGCCGGCAACGGCTACACCACGCCCAGGCAAGGCAGCTGGAGCAGCGGGCTGCCGGCCCGGTCGACGGATGACACCTGGGGAGGCGCCGCCGACGACCGCTGGGGCGTCCGGTAACCCGTCGGGCCGCACGGCTATCCTCGCGCTATGGGTTCGGTGACCTTCGACGAGCTGGCTGCGCTGCCCACCGACGAGCTGCGGGAGCGCGCGTTCGATATCGCCCAGAAGCGGCGGGACGTGTCGTTCTTCTGGCAGCTCTTCGAGCACCTGCCCACGCCCGGGGACGGGTCGGACGGGTCGCTCGGGCTCGAGTCCTCGGTCGACGACGCGGTCGCCCTCTGGCGGGAGAGCACCGGGCACGCGTACGGCGACCGGGAGCCGCTGATCCGCGCCGCATTCATCGACTATGTACTCAAACACTGACTACTGCGGACAGTTGCTATCTTGCCCGACCATTCGCCCGCGTCGATGGCGTGACCGAAAGTATGAGCCGACACTAACTGTATGGCTGTTACTACGGGTACGCGGGTCCGCACCGCACCGGCAGTAGCGGTGGCCGCCGCCCTGCTGCTGGTACTCATCTTCGGCAGCCCAGCCTATGTCGACTGGGCGAAGCACCACGCCTCCAACAACGACGGATGGGGCTTCTTCCTCAACCAGTTAGCCTGGCCGGCCTGGTCGTTCAGCTCGGACGAGTCGGTGCGTACGCTGCTCGCCGACGATCTCAAGGCGATCCTGCTGGTACTCCTCACCGGGCTCTTCGTGGCCCTGCTCGTCAGCTCGCAGCTCTCCCGGGCCCGGGCTACCGCGAGCCAGTTCGTCGCCGGCTGGGGCGCCTACATCTTCGCCGCCGCGGTCGCCGGCTTCTTCGCCGCCTTCGTCACGGTCGGCGCGAGCCTCGTGGGCGCGTTCGGCTGGGCGGCCGCCGGCGCGGTGTACGGGCTGTTCGTCGGCTGGATCGTCGGGATAGCCACCTTCGGCGCCCTGAGGTAACCCCCCGTACCTCGCGGGGCGTCCCGGCCCCGTCCGCGCTACGCGGACGGGGCCGCGCCGTGCCGAGCGGCGCCGTCCGGTTCGGCGAGCGCGGCGAGGGCGATCTCGGTCGGGGTGAGTACGCCGAGCGGCCGGCCGGCGTCGTCCCGTACGACCACCCAGCCGGTACCGCCGTCGAGGAGCCGGGCGAGCGCGTCGCCCATGGTGCCCGAGGCGGGTACCGACGGCCCGGCCCCGGAACTGTCCACAGTGGACATTGCGGGCAGCCGCTGGGTCGGGATCGGGGTCACCCGCAGCCGCTTGATCCCCCGGTCGGCGCCGATGAACTCCCGGACGAACCCGCCCGTCGGGCTGGCGAGCAGCTCGGCGGGAGTGGCGTACTGCTCCAGGTGCCCGCCCTGGGAGAGCACCGCGATGCGGCTCCCGAGCCGTACCGCCTCGTCGATGTCGTGGGTGACCAGCACGATCGTCTTGCGTACCGCGGCCTGGAGCTTGCGGAACTCGTCCTGCAGCCGGACCCGCACGATCGGGTCGACCGCGGAGAACGGCTCGTCCATCAGCAGCACCACCGGGTCGGCGGCCAGTGCCCGGGCCACCCCGACCCGCTGCTGCTGGCCGCCGGACAGCTCGTGCGGGTACCGCCGGCCGAACCGGCCCGGGTCCAGCCCGACGAGGTCGAGCAGCTCGTCGACCCGGGCGCTGGTCCGCGCCCGGGACCAGCCGAGCAGCCTCGGTACGGTCGCCACGTTCGCGTGGATCGTCTGGTGCGGGAACAGGCCGGTGTGCTGGATGACGTACCCGATGCGCCGGCGCAGCTCGACCGCGCCGACCTTCGTCACGTCCTGGCCGTCGAGCAGGATCCGGCCGCCGGTCGGCTCGATGAGCCGGTTGACCATGCGCAGCACGGTCGACTTGCCGCAGCCGGACGGCCCGATCAGCACGACCAGCTCGCCGGCCGGGATGTCCAGGGAGAGCGCGCCGACCGCGACCGTACCGTCGGGGTACCGCTTGCCGACCCCGTCGAGGGTGATCGGAGCGGCCGAACCGTTCGCGGTACCGTCCACGTATGTCCCTCCTGGACTCGCCGGCCCTGGCCTACGACGAGGCCGACAACCCGTGGTTCTCCTGGCAGTTCATCCGGGACAACCTGGACACCGTGCTCGCCGCGCTGCGTGAGCACGCGTCGCTCACCGTGGAAGCGGTGCTGCTGGCGGTGGTCGTGGCCATCCCGCTCGCGATCGTCGCGTACTGGTTCCGCCCGCTCACCGGGCCGATTCTTGCATTCTCCGGCGTGCTTTACACCATCCCGTCACTGGCCTTGTTCGCCTTCCTGGCCCCGTTCCTCGGGGTCGGCCGGATCACGGTGCTGGTCGGCCTGGTCCTCTACGCGCTGTTGGTGATCGTGCGCAACACGCTCGCCGGCCTGACCCAGGTGCCCGAGGCCGTACGGGACGCCGCGCGCGGCATGGGCTACGGTCGCCTGGCCCAGCTCTGGCGGATCGAGCTGCCACTGGCCCTGCCCGGGATCCTGACCGGGGTACGGCTGGCGACGGTCTCCACGGTCGCGCTGGTGACCGTCGGCGTACTCGTCGGCCACGGGGGGCTGGGCCAGCTCATCACGGCCGGCTTCCGCGCGGTCTACAAGTCCGAGATCACCACCGCCACCCTGCTGTGCGTAGTCCTGGCCCTGGTCCTCGACCTGGTGCTGGTCGGGACCGGTCGACTGCTCACACCCTGGATGAGGAGGAGCCGGTGAGCTACTTCGGGGACGCCATCGTCTGGCTCAACGACCCGCTCAACTGGACCAACCCGGGGGGCGTGTTCGACCGGCTGGGTGAGCACATGCGGATCTCCGCCGGTGCCGTGCTGCTCGGGTGCCTGATCGCCTGGCCCCTCGGGCTCTGGCTCGGTCACGTCGGCCGGGGCGGCGAGCTGGTGCTCCTGGTGTCCAACTTCACACTGGCGATCCCGACGCTGTCGCTGCTGACGCTGATCTCGCTGAGCTTCGTCGGGTTCGGCGAGCCGGCGATCATCCTGGCGCTGACCGTGTTCGCGATCCCGCCGCTGCTGGCCAACGCGTACACGGGGCTGCGCGAGGTGGATCCGCAGATCCGGGACGCGGCGCGGGGCATGGGCCTGTCCGGCTGGCAGATGCTGTGGCGGGTCGAGCTGCCGCTGGCGGTGCCCTACCTGGCCACGGGGTTCCGTACCGCCGCGGTCCAGGTGGTCGCGACGGCGACCCTCGCCGCGCTGGTCGCGGGCGGCGGCCTCGGCCAGGTCATCAGCGAGGGCTTCGGCCTCGGCCTGTCCGTCGCGGGCGGCCAGGTCGTCGCCGGTGGCCTGCTCGTGGCGCTGCTCGCCCTGCTCGTGGAGGGCACGTTGGGTGTCGTGGAGCGCCTCGTCACCCCCCGTGGCCTGCGTCGCCGCAGGCGGATTCGCAGGTCAGGCGCTACGACGGCGTCATTGGCCGGCGTCGGCGCCGGACCAGTGAACCAGCGTTCGTCGTGAGCCGGCACTTGGGCCCGGATCAGCAAGGCTGTGATCTTCGTGAGCCGGCACTTGGGCCCGGATCAGCAAGGCAGTGATCTTCGTGAGCCGGCACTTGGGCCCGGATCAGCAAGGCAGTGATCTTCAGTGTGAAAGTCTGCTAACGACATGGGGCGTTTGGTTGCTCCGCATACTTCGTGATGTTGAGCTGGGCGCAGTGGGCGGTAGTCAGTACCGATGCCGCCCGTCGGACACGCGGCCGGCCCTGCGGGGCCGTGCCGGGACACGGAAGGCGGGCAGAGAAAAGATGAATAGCGCTACGCGCGTCGCGCTGGGCCTGGTCGGCCTGGTAGCGGTGGCGGGCTTCGCCGCGGGGTGCGGCAAGGCGGGCTCCTCCGGCACCCAGGCGCCGGCCAGCGGCGCGGCCGCGGGCGGGTGCGCTCCGGTCTCCGGTACCCAGCTGGTCGTCCTCACCGACGACAAGCACCTGCAGAACGCGGACAACATCATCGCGGCCATCAACACCAAGGCGGCCACCCCGGATGTGGTCGCGGCGCTGGACAAGGTGGCGGCCGCCCTCGACGAGCCGAAGCTGATCGCCCTCAACAAGGCCACCGACATGGACCACAAGACCTCGCCGGTGGCGGCCCAGGAGTTCGCGCAGAGCGCCAACCTGACCAACGGGATCGCCAAGGGCGCGGGCGGCAAGCTGACCGTCGGGGCGGCGAACTTCAGCGAGAGCCAGACCCTCGCCGAGCTGTACAAGATCGCGCTGACCGCCGCCGGGTACGAGGTGACCACCCAGACCATCGGCAACCGGGAGCTCTACGAGCCGGCGCTGGAGAAGGGCGACGTCCAGGTGGTACCGGAGTATGCGGCCACCCTCGCCGATTTCCTCAACGGCAAGCAGAACGGCAAGACCGCCTCGCCGGTCGCGTCGAGCGACGTCGACAAGACCGTCGCCGCCCTGAAGACCCTCGGCACCAAGGCCGGCCTGAGCTTCGGTGCGCCGGCAAAGGCCAACGACCAGAACGCGTTCGCGGTCACCAAGTCGTTCGCCGACAAGTACGGCGTCACCTCGCTGTCCGACTTCGCGAGCAAGTGCTCCGGCAAGGCGTCGATCCTCGGCGGCCCGGCTGAGTGTCCGAAGCGGCCCTTCTGCCAGCAGGGCCTGGAGAGCACTTACAAGATCACGTTTGGTCAGTTCAAGTCTCTGGACGCCGGCGGCCCGCTGACCAAGCAGGGGCTGCTGGGGGGACAGATCAGCATGGGCCTGGTCTTCTCCTCGGACGCCGCCCTCGCGGCGAGCTGAGCGGGTTCGGTACCCGGGCCGGTACCGGCCCGGGTACCGTCTCGCCTGGCTGAGATCGCCCATTCCGTAAATGAGTCGGGCTCGGTAGCCTCTACACCCATGCCAGCCTCGGACAAGCGGGAGGAACGGCGAGGCGGGCGGCTACTGACCGTGGTCTTCTGGACCGGGGTCGGCCTCGCACCCCTGGCGGCGCTGCTGGTGCTGGTGAGTGGATCGACGGGGCTGCGGGTGGCCGCCGTACTCGCCATCCTCGCGGTGGTGCTCATCGGTCTGTCGATCATGCTCAAGCCGGACGCAAACCGGGTCCGGGCCGACCTGGAGGACACCCTCCTCGACGAGGTCGACGCGCTACGCGACGACGTACGGCAGGACATCGCGACCGCGGCACGGGCCACGCACCGGGCGTTCTCCGAGAAGCTACAGGCGCTGTACGAGAACCTGGAGTCCCTCCGCGCCCAGGTCGAGGCGGTACGCACGACCGGTCCGGACGCCCCGGCCGCCAAGCCCGGCCCGGCCACCGGCCGCGGCTCGGTACCGCCACCGGCCGCCCCGTCCGTCGGTACCGCCATGGTGGGCGGCGGAGTCGTCCGGCACACCGAGACCGTCCAGGTGACCACCCGCCAGACGATCGTCGACCCGCACGGTGACGGCGACCGGGGCACCGTCTACGGCGCCGGTACCGTCTACGGCAACCGGTCCGCAGATCCGGTGAGCCCCGCCGGTCCGCCCCGCCGGTCCGCCGATGAGCGCCGGTCCGCGGACGAGCGCTGGGCCGCCGATGAGCGCCGGTCCGTGGACGAGCGCCGGTCCGTGGACGAGCGCCGGTCCGCGGAGGAGCGCCGCGAGTCCCGTGCGCCGCGCGAGGAGTCGTGGACCGAGCAACTGCTGCGCGAGCGGTTGGCCGAGGCCCGCGAGCGGGACCTGGAGCCCGAGCGCGACCGCGACCGCGACGCCACCAGGGATCGGGACGCCACCAGGGATCGGGACGCCACCAGGGATCGGGACGACGACCCGGGTGACGATCCGCGCTGGAGCGGCCTGCGCGCCGGCGACCGCTGGGTGTCCACCCGTACGGACGAGCGTGGGCGCGAGGTACGGATGGGCGAGCGGCGGGCGGCCGTACACAGCGACGAGTCCGGTACCGAGCTGCGGATCGAGGACCGCTGGGCCGAGGTGCGCCGCGAGGACAACCGCCGGCGCGAGGAGAGCCGGCGTGAGGACAGCCGGCGTGACGACAGCCGCCGGGAGAGCCGCCGCGAGCGCCGTGAGCGCGAGGGTTGGGACCGTGAGGGCCGGGACCGTGAGAGCCGGGAGGAGGAGCCCGGCTGGGACCGGCGCGGAACACCGGCCGCCCTGCCCGCCGCTCCGGCCGAGTCCGCGTCCTCCTGGCTGGAGGGCTTGCGGGACGACCGCGAGGACGACCGGGAACGGGAGCCGCGCCGCCGCCGCGCGGAGAGCCGGCGCGATGACGACCTCCGCGACGACCGGTGGGAGCGCGAGGAGTCCGGGCGCGGCAGCATTCCGCGCCCACGCCGGGTGGACTACGAGCTGTCCGACGACCGCTGGCGCTGAGCCCTCCGAGCCTTCCGGGGGGCAGGGGCTCGACCGCGCCCACACACCAGGCGGGTAACAACACACCAGGTGAGTAGCGGACGGCGAGGACATGGCCCCGCCGGGCCGGGCTGACGATCGCTGGCTGTAGCCGCTCCGACAAGCTGCGCGGCGGCGGACCGCGCCGGGACTACTTGTCGATATCCCCGACGACGAAGAACATCGAGCCGAGGATCGCGATCAGGTCGGGGACCAGGCAGCCGGGCAGCAGGGTGGACAGCGCCTGGACGTTGGCGTACGAGGCGGTGCGCAGCTTGAGCCGCCACGGCGTCTTCTCGCCCCGGGACACTAGGTAGTACCCGTTGATCCCGAGCGGGTTCTCGGTCCACGCGTACGTGTGCCCCTCCGGCGCCTTGACCACCTTGGGCAGCCGTACGTTCACCGGACCGGAGATCTTGTCGACCTCGTCCAGGCAGGTCGAGGCGAGGTCGAGCGAGACGTACGCCTGGTCCAGCAGGCACTCGAACCGCGAGTGGCAGTCCCCGGCCGTCCGGGTCACGACCGGTACGGACAGCGACCCGTAGGCGAGGTAGGGCTCGTCCCGCCGCAGGTCGAAGTCCAGCCCGCTGGCCCGCGCGACCGGCCCGGAAGCCCCGTAGGCAGCCGCGGAAGCAGCCGTGAGCACCCCGACCCCCGACGGTACGGGCCAGGAAGATCTCGTTGCGCCGGATCAGGTTGTCGAGGTCGGGCAGGCGCCGGCGGACCTCCCCGATCGCCGTGCGGGCCCGCCGGGTCCAACCGGCCGGTACCTCCTCCTTCAGCCCGCCGACCCGGTTGAACATGTAGTGCATCCGGCCGCCGGAGACCTCCTCCATGACCGCCTGGAGCGTCTCCCGCTCCCGGAAGGCGTAGAAGACCGGGGTGATCGCGCCGATCTCCAGCGGGTACGAGCCGAGGAACATCAGGTGGTTGAGCACCCGGTTCAGCTCGGCGAGCGCGGTGCGCAGCCAGGTCGCCCGCTCGGGGACCTCGAGGCCCATCAGCCGCTCGACGGCGAGCGCCACGCCCAGCTCGTTGGAGAACGCCGACAGCCAGTCGTGCCGGTTGGCCAGCACGATGATCTGCCGGTAGTCGCGGACCTCGAAGAGCTTCTCCGCGCCGCGGTGCATGTACCCGACGATCGGCTCGCAGGACACCACCCGCTCGCCGTCGAGCACCAGGCGCAGCCGCAGGACACCGTGCGTGGACGGGTGCTGCGGGCCGATGTTGAGCACCATGTCCGAGGTGGCCAGCCCGGCCCCCGTGCCGACCACCACCTCGCGCGTCATAGCACCGATCTTAGGCTGAGCGGAGCCGAGCCGTCTTTGGTGAGGCGAGCACAGCCAGCGCGGTTCAGCTGAGTGGAGCCGAGCCGTCCTTTGGCGAGGCGAGCACAGCCAACGCGGCCCAGCCGATGCCGACCGGTTCGAGCAGCCAGAAGTGCGCGCCCAGGCCGGCCGGGTCGGTCAGCTCGGCCGCCGCACCGGCCGCGGCCAGCGCCCGCAGGTACCCCGCCGGGTCGGTGGCCGCCAGCGCCAGTGGGGGGCGCGCGCCGGACACGCCGAGCGCGCGCAGCGCGTCGCGCTGGCGCAGCACCGTCGAGCGCGGGGTGGCGAGCGCGTCGAACGCCACGTGGGCGGTCAGATCAGACCCGCCATCCGGTACGGGCGGCACCTGGCGCCCGTACCGGTAGCCGGTGAGGGTCCCGAGCGGGGGCCGGTCGTCCCGCAGGTGCCCGTAGTCCACGCACACCGCGAGCCCTCTGTCCACAGTGGACACCGCAGCCCGCCAGGCGAGATCGCGGGGCAGCCCGATCTCGGCAACCCGGCCGGGCAGCAACGGCCACCACCGGTCCAGCCACTCACCGTCCATAGTGGACAGCGTCGTGCCCGGCGACCCGTCGGTGTGCACGTAGCGAGCGACTCCGGCGCCGTCCAGCTCGGCCAGGTCCAGCGGTACGTTGTCCAGCCACTCGGTCGCCAGCAGCAGCCCGGTGACCCGCTCGGGAGGATCGCGCCGCCACGTGATGCGGGAAGACAGGTCGGCCGGTCGGGGAGCCAGCTCGACGGCCGTCAACCGGAGCCGGGCGGCCAGCTCCGGGCCGGCGGTCAAGGCCAGCCCGCGCAGCAGCTCGCCCCGCCCGGCCCCCACGTCCACCACGTCCAGGGTGGCCGGGCTGCCGAGCGCGAGGTCGACGCGTTCCAGGAGGCGCAGCAGCGCGCCGACGAACAGCGGGGAGGCGTGCACGCTGGTCCGGAAGTGCTCGGCCGGCGCGGCGGTGGCCACGAAGAAGCCCGTACCCTCGGCATACAGCGCCCGCCCCATGGCCTCCCGCCAGCCCTCCATGCGGACATCCTCCCTGAGCAGGACTCCGCCCCCGAAGCAGGCGGCTACCCTTCGGTCATGACCGGCACCCGGCGGCGGCGTTGGCTGCGCTCCGCCCTGTTCGACCTCGGGGTCTCGGGTCTGGTCTGGTCCCTGGTGCTTTACAACGGCATCGGCGAGGATCTGAGCCTCGCACTGATCGGCCTGGCGATGGGCATGGCCCTGCTCGTCCGCCGCCGCTTCCCGCTCCGGGTGATGGCCGCCGTCAGCACGCTCGCCCTGTGCCAGGTGGTCTTCTACCCACCCCGGATCGGCGACCCGCAGCCCTACGACATCGCCGTCCTGATCGCGATGTACTCGGTGGTCAAGTACGCCCGGCCGTTCTGGCACGGGCTGCTGGCCGCCGTGCCGGTCGGCCTCGGGATTCTCATCGAGGTGGTCCGGTTCGACGACGCCAACTCGTCGCCGAGCTCCACCATGTTCCTGGTCACGCTGTGCGGCGGGGTCTGGCTCACCGCCTACTCCGTACGCACCCGCCGGCTGTACGTCGAAGGGCTGGAGGAGCGGGCCGTCACCGCCGAGCGGGAACGTGACCACCTCGCCCGGATCGCGGTCGCCGACGAGCGCGCCTCGATCGCCCGGGAGCTGCACGACGTCGTGGCACACAGCCTCGCTGTGATGATCGTCCAGGCGGACGGGGCCAGCTACGCGCTGGGCGGTGAGCCGGAGCAGGCCCGGCTGGCGATCAAGCAGGTGGCCACGACCGGCCGGGAGGCGCTGGAGGACATGCGGAGGCTGGTCGGCGTACTGCGCGGGACGTCGGCCGAGCCCGACCCGGCCGACGACCGGCGTCGCATCGATCTGGATCACTTGAGTGCCCTGGTCGACCGGGCTCGCTCGGCGGGGCTCGCGGTGGAGCTGACCACGAGCGGGGAGCGGCCGGTGGTACCGCAGGCGGTGGAGCTGACCGTGTACCGCATCGTGCAGGAGGCGCTGACCAACGTGCTGCGGCACGCCGGGCCGGCGGCGTCCGTACGGCTGCTCGTCGGGTACCGGCCGGGCGCGGTGACGGTCGAGGTGGACGACGACGGGGCCGGCCGGCTGTCGCACGTGCCCGGGGAGCCCACCCGGCCGGGCGGGCACGGGCTGGTCGGGATGCGGGAGCGGGTGGCCGTACACGGTGGGTCGTTTCGCGCCGGTCCGAAGCTGGGCGGCGGCTGGCGGGTGACGGCGGAGGTGCTGTGGTCGACGGTGTGATCCGAGTTGTCGTGGTCGATGACCAGTCGCTGGTACGGGCCGGGTTCCGGATGGTGCTCGGTGCGCAGCCGGACATGGCGGTGGTCGGCGAGGCGGGGGACGGCGCGGAGGCGCTGCGGCTGCTCGCCCGTACCGAGGCGGATGTGGTCGTGATGGACATCCGCATGCCGGTCATGGACGGCGTGGAGGCGACCCGGCGACTGTGCGCCACCGACTACTCAAGCTGGGCGGCGTCTGGCACCGCGCAGCGACCCGGAGCAGTCGCGCCCGGCGGACCGCGGGTACTGGTATTGACCACTTTCGATACTGATGCGGATGCCTTCGCCGCGCTCCAGGCCGGGGCGAGCGGGTTCCTGCTCAAGAACGTGCCGCCCGAGGAGCTGCTGGCCGCGATCCGGGTGGTGGCCGGCGGCGAGTCCGTGGTCGCGCCGCGGGTCACCCGCCGGCTGCTGGACCGCTTCGCCGGGCAGCTCGCCCCGCCACCGGCCGGCGGTCCGGGGCTGGACCAGCTCACCGAGCGGGAGCGGGAGGTCCTGCTGCTGGTGGCGCAGGGCATGTCCAACGCGGAGGTGGCCGAGCGGCTGTACGTCGCGGAGACCACGGTCAAGACGCACGTCGGGCGGATCCTGACCAAGCTGGGGCTGCGCGACCGGGTACAGGCGGTCGTGCTCGCGTACGAGAGCGGGCTGGTCCGGCCGGGCCAGTGAACGCGAGTGAACGATGCCACAAGCGCTGTCGAGGGCGGGCAGCCCGTTCCATACTTGATCCCTGACCGGTACCCCACCTTCGAGGACTGGATCACGAATATGAGCGCGGAGCTGCGCATCTCTGCGGTCGGCATCGTTGGTGCCGGCCGGGTCGGATCGGTACTCGGCGCCGCGCTCGCCGACGCCGGGTATCCAGTGGCCGCGGTCTCCGGCCGCTCGTCCACCGCGCTGCTGCCCGGCGTTCCCCGGGTCGAGCCCCAGGCCGTGGCCGCCGCCGCCGACCTGGTCATCGTCGCGGTACCCGACGACCGGCTCGCTTCCGTGGTGGCCCGGCTCGACGTCCGCCCGGGACAGGTGGTGGCGCACACGTCCGGCGCGCACGGGACGGCCGTACTGGCACCGGCGGTGGCGCGCGGTGCCCGGCCGCTCGCGCTGCACCCGGCGATGACGTTCACCGGCCGGCCGGCCGACATCGAACGGCTGCGCAAGGGCATCTCGTTCGGCCTCACCGCGCCCGAGGACGTCCGGCCGCTGGCCGAGACGCTGGTACGGGAGCTGGGCGGTACCCCCGAGTGGGTACCCGAGGAGCGCCGGGTGCTCTACCACGCCGCCCTCGCGCACGGTGCCAACCACCTGGTCACGCTCGTCAACGAGGCGCTGGACCGGCTGCGCGACGCCGGTGTCCGGCAGCCCGAACGGGTACTCGACCCGCTGCTGCACGCCGCGCTGGACAACACGCTGCGGCTCGGCGACGCCGCGCTGACCGGACCGGTTGCCCGCGGCGACGCCGGTACCGTCGCCCGCCACCTCGACGTGCTCCGCGCGACCGCGCCGGAGTCGGTACCGGCCTACCGCGCGCTCGCCCACCGGACCGCTGTCCGCGCGGCGGCGGCCGGACGCCTCGCCCCGGCCGCGGCCGACGCCGTGCTCGAGGCGGTGGCCGAATGATCGTCGCGACCACCCGGGCAGAGCTGGCCGCCGCCCGGGAGAAGGCCGAGGGCACCGTCGGGGTGGTCATGACGATGGGTGCCCTGCACGAGGGGCACGAGGCGCTGCTGCACGCCGCGCGGGAGCGGGCCGACCAGGTACTGGTGACGATCTTCGTGAACCCGCTGCAGTTCGGGCCGGCCGAGGACTTCGACCGGTACCCGCGCACCCTCGACCGGGACCTCGCGGTGTGCGCCCGTACCGGAGCCGACATCGTGTTCGCGCCCGAGCGCGCCGAGATGTACCCGTACGGCGAGCCCGACGTACGGGTGAACCCCGGCCCGCTCGGCGACATCCTGGAAGGCGCGAGCCGGCCCGGGTTCTTCCACGGCGTACTCACCGTGGTGCTCAAGCTGTTCCACCTGACCCGGCCGGACCTGGCGTTCTTCGGCGAGAAGGACTATCAGCAGCTCACCCTGGTACGCCGGATGGTGCGCGACACCGACCTGCCGATCGCGGTCGTCGGCGTGCCGACCGTACGGGAGCCGGACGGCCTCGCCCTGTCCAGCCGCAACCGGTACCTCTCCGGTCCGGAACGGCAGGCCGCCCTCGCCCTGTCCGCCGCACTCCAGGCCGGTGCCGCCGAGGGCCGGCTCGGCCCGGCGGAAGCGCTGGCGGCGGCTCGCGCCGCCTTCGGGGCGGTGACCGGCGCGGCCGCCGGCGCCGGGCCGGTCCACGTCGAGCTCGACTACCTCGTGCTCACCGACCCCAACCTGGGCCCGCCCCCCGGCTCCGGCTCGGCCCGGCTCCTCGTGGCCGCCCGCGTCGGCAAGACCCGACTGATCGACAACGCGCCGGTGGTGCTGTGATGCTGCTCCGCACGATGCTCAAGTCCAAGATCCATCGGGCCACGGTCACCCAGGCCGACCTGCACTACGTCGGCTCGGTCACGGTGGACGAGGATCTCATGGACGCGGCCGACCTGCTGCCCGGCGAGCAGGTGGCGATCGTCGACGTGACCAACGGCGCCCGGCTGGAGACGTACGTGATCCCGGGCGCGCGTGGCTCCGGCGTGATCGGGATCAACGGGGCGGCCGCGCACCTGGTCCACCCCGGTGACCTGGTGATCCTGATCTCGTACGGGCAGATGGACGACGCGCTGGCCCGCATGTACGGGCCGAAGGTCGTCCACGTCGACGCGGACAACCGGATCGTCAACCTCGGTAGCGACCCCGCCGCCGCCCCGCCCGGCCTCATCCGCGGCGACGCCCTCGCCCCCGCCAGCGGGGACCCGACGGTCGGCGTCCAGCGGAGACCCGCTGGTAAACGGCCGGTTCGGCCGTTGCGCGGGCGGTAGCGCCTCCGTAAGCTCCCCTCGCTGGGAGTGGCGAACGGGGAGGAACGCGACCATGCGACGCTCGTGGAGACTGGCGCTGGTCGGTACGGCCGTGGCCGTGCTCGCCACCGGATGCACCGCGTCGACCGGGGTCGACAACGACCTCACCAACGCCTGGCCGGCGTTCGACAAGGCGGTCACGCCCACGCCGAAGGTCGGCGCGTGCTACACCCAGAAGCTCGACACCACCTGGTACGGCGACTTCTCCGACGCGGTGGACTGCTCCGCGTCCCACCAGACCGAGACGCTGTTCGTCGGCGCGTTCAGCGGCACCGAGGCCGGCCGGTCGTCCCCGCCGCTCGCCGGTACCCAGGCCCGGGCCGACGCGTACGGGCAGTGCCAGAAGGCGGCCGGCGACTACCTCGGCGGCGACTGGCACATGGCCAACGTGGTGCTGGGCCTGGTGCTGCCGGACGACAAGGCGTGGACCGGCGGGGCCCGCTGGTTCCGCTGCGACGTGGTGCAGTTCGCCGACTCCAACTTCGACAGCGTCCGTACCAACGGCAGCGCCAAGGGCGGCCTGCAGGGCGGCCGGCCGCTCGCGGTGACCTGCCTGACCGTTACCGACGACGGCAAGAACAGCGTGACCGGGCAGAAGGACACCCCGTGCGACCAGGCGCACAACGGGGAGTTCGCCGGCCTGTACACCGCCCCGGCGCGGACCTGGCCGGACAAGGACGCCGCCCGCAAGCTGGCCGGCGACGGGTGCGAGGGAGTGATCGCGCAGTTCCTGGGCTTCTCCGGCAGCCAGCCGCAGACCAACTACGTCGGCTGGATGGCCGACAACTTCGACCAGGACCAGTGGAACCTCGGCGACCGTACGGTCCGCTGCTTCGCCCTGGCGTTCAACGGCAACACGGTCAACGGCGCCAAGGTCGTCGGCAGCATGAAGGGGATCCGCGACGCCAAGCCCAAGCAGGGCTGACCCGCGTCAGGTCGAACCGACCGCACGGGCCGCGCCGGCCCACGGCGGGCGCAAGCCCGAACAGACCCGATAGGCTGCCCGGCAAGTTACCGTCTGGTAGGAGGGTCGGCGTGTCGCGTCCGTGGCGGGTCGGGCTGGTCGTACTCGTCGTCGGGGTAATCGTGGCGGTCGGTGCGCTCTGGTGGGCCAACCGGGCCGAGCCCATCCCGACGGCCGTACCGGCGGCCGCGCCCACGGTCGGCTCGTGCTGGACGGTCGACCCCGCCACCGCCCGGAGCGCCCTGCCCTGGCCGGGCGGCCAGGTCGAGTGCGCGAAGCCGCACACCGCCGAGGTGTACCACGTCGGCCAGGTGGACCACGACCTGATCGACCGGGCCCGGGGCGCCAAGGGGGACGACGCGACGATCGCCACCAACCTCATGTACGCGCAGGCGCGCCGGGCCTGCGACGTCTTCGGCTCGACCTACCTCGGCGTCGACTGGCACCAGGACCAGGTGACCCTGCTCGCGAACTGGGTCACCCCGACCCGGGACGGGTTCTTCGCCTGCGCGCTGGCGCAGTCCGGCGACCCGGGCGGCACCCGGTACGTGTCGCGGACCGGCAGCCTCAAGGGCGCCGGGGGCGACGAGGCGCTGGCGATCGCGTGTGTGAGCCGGGACGGCGGGGACTCGCTGGCGTACGCGCCTTGTGAGGGAGCACACAGCGGCGAGTTCGTCGGGACGTACACGCTGACCCCGCCGGACGCGCCCTTCGACGCGACCGCGGTGGCCGCCGCCGTGACCAAGGGCTGCGGCCAGCAGGCCCTCAAGTACCTCGGCCTGCCGGCCGGCGCCACCCGGCCTGACCTGCGCGTCGGCTACGTCGGCCCGACCACCGCGACCACCTGGCTGGGCAGCGACCAGACCTTCGGCTGCTACATGAACGCCGAGGTCACGCTGCGTGGCACCCTTCGCAACCTGGGTACCCGGCCGCTGCCCACCTGACGGGATGACGAACACTAGGTGAATGAATCTCCCGACGTTGCCGCGCCGGTTACGCGCTCCAGAGCCCGGATGGGCGGAGCCGACGGACGTGGTGGTGGTGGGTTCCGGGGTGGCCGGGCTGACCGCCGCGCTGCACCTGCGTGAGGCGGGCCTGCACGTCACGGTGGTGACCAAGGAGAACATCGACGACGGTTCGACGCGGTGGGCCCAGGGCGGGATCGCCGCGGTACTCGACCCGCTCGACACGCCGGCCGCGCACGCCGAGGACACGCTGGTGGCCGGCGTGGGACTGGGCGACCCGGCCGCCGTCGAGGTGCTCGTGACCGAAGGGCCCGCGAGGGTACGGGAGCTGATGCGCCTCGGCGCCGAGTTCGACCGGTACCCGGACGGCTCGCTGATGCTGGGCCGGGAGGGCGGGCACCACGCCAACCGGATCGTGCACGCCGGCGGGGACGCCACGGGTGCCGAGGTGCAGCGGGCGCTGCACGCGGCCGTACGGCGGGACCCGTGGATCCGGCTGGTCGAACACGCGCTCGTACTCGACCTGCTCAAGGACGCCACCGGCCGGGTCGCCGGAGTGACGTTGCACGTGGTCGGTGAGGGTACGGAGGACGGTGTGGGCGCGATCCTCGCCCGGGCCGTGGTGCTCGCCACCGGCGGGATGGGCCAGATCTACCGGTCGACCACGAACCCGGTCGTCTCCACCGGCGACGGGGTCGCGCTGGCGCTGCGGGCCGGCGCGGCGGTCACCGACATCGAGTTCGTCCAGTTCCACCCGACGGCCCTGTACCTCGGCGCGGCCGGCGACACCGTGCAGCAGCCGCTGGTCTCCGAGGCGCTGCGCGGCGCCGGGGCCTACCTGGTCGACGCGGACGGCAAGCGCTTCATGGTCGGGCAGCACGAGCTGGCCGAGCTGGCCCCGCGCGACGTGGTGGCCAAGGGCATCTTCCGGCAGGCCCGCGCGGAGGGTACGGACCACGTGTACCTCGACGCGCGGCACGTACCCGAGCTGACCGAGCGGTTCCCGACGATCACCATGGCCTGCTTCGCCGCCGGGGTGGACCCCCGGGTCGACCTGATCCCGGTCGCGCCGGCGGCGCATTACGCGTCCGGTGGGGTACGGACCGACCTCGCCGGCCGTACCACGATCCCGGGCCTGTACGCGTGCGGCGAGGTCGCCTGTACGGGCGTCCACGGCGCCAACCGGCTGGCCTCCAACTCCCTCCTGGAGGGACTGGTGTTCTCCCGCCGCATCGCCGCCGACATCCTGCGTGACCTGCCACCGCAGGGCGACCCGGTACCGGCGGACGGTCCGGGCGTCGTCCTGCGCGCCGAGCTGCGCCCGCGCCTGCAGGAGGAGATGACGACCGGGGCCGGCGTGCTGCGCACCGGCGCCTCGCTCCGGGGTACGGCCGGGGGGCTCGCCGACCTCGCCGCACCGGGGGACCGGCCGTACACCGCGAGCTGGGAGGCGACCAACCTGCTCACGGTCGCCTCGGCGCTGGTGGCCGCGGCGGTACGGCGCGAGGAGACCCGGGGCTGCCACTGGCGGGAGGACTTCCCGTCGGACTCGCCGACGTGGCGCGGCCACCTGGTAGCCGGCATCGGCGCCGCGGGCCGGCTCACCGAGACCTGGGAGGCGCTGTCGTGACCACGACCGAGGGCGACAGCCGTGACGACGACCGGGGCACAGCCGTGACGACGACCGGGGGCGACAGCCGTGAGGACGACCGGGTTAACAGATTTGAAACCGTCCACTGTGGACGGTCTGCGGGCCGGCGGGCTGGACCCGGCGTCGGTCGCCGAGATCGTCGAGCGCGCGCTGGCCGAGGACCTCGGCCCGGACGCGCTGGACGTGACCAGCGTGGCGACGATTCCGGCCGACCAGACCGACGTCGGTGACCTCGTCGCCCGGGCGGATGGCGTGGTCGCCGGGCTGCCAGTGATCGTGGCGGTCTTCGACGTGGTCTCGGCCGGCGCGGTCGCCGTCGAGCTGGAGGCGACAGATGGACAGCGGGTGGCCCGTGGCGATGTCCTCGCCACGCTGTCGGGGCCCACCCGCGCCCTGCTCACCGCCGAGCGGACCGCGCTCAACCTGCTCTGCCGGATGTCCGGCGTGGCCACCCACACGCGGGCCTGGGCCGACGCCCTGGCCGGTACCGGCGCGCTGGTGCTGGACACCCGCAAGACCACGCCCGGCCTGCGGATCCTGGAGAAGTACGCGGTCCGCGCCGGCGGCGGTACGAACAAGCGGATGGGCCTGTACGACGTCGCCATGATCAAGGACAACCACAAGCTGGCGGCCGGCTCGGTGACGGAGGCGTACGGGCGGGTCCGGGCCGCCTTCCCCGACGTGCCGATCCAGGTTGAAGTCACTACCGTCGATGAGGCGAAGGAAGCGGTGGCAGCCGGGGCGACCTTCCTGCTGTGCGACAACATGCCGCCTGAGCTGCTCCGGGCGGTCGTCGCGGCGGTCGGCGACCGGGTCGAGCTGGAGGCGACCGGCAACCTCACCTTGGACGTGGTACGAGAGTACGCGCAGACCGGGGTGAACTATCTCTCGGTCGGCGCGCTCACCCACTCGTCCCCGATCCTGGACATCGCCCTCGACCTCCGGGCCCGGCCATAGCGCGGTACCCGATCCTGCCGGGGAACGGCGAGCCCCGGGGACATACCACAACGGTACGACAATGGTGGCCGTATGGTTTGGTCGGCCCGTTCCGCCGCACCTGATCCTCACGGGAAGAGCCGCATCCCGCCGCACTACTCTTCTTTGCGTGCTGCTCTGTATCGACATCGGGAACACCAACACGGTGCTCGCCACGTTCGAGGGCGAGAAGCTGGTGCACTCGTGGCGGATCAAGACCGAGGCCCGCAACACCGCCGACGAGCTTGGACTGATGTTCCGGGGCCTGCTCGCCGCCGACAACGTGCAGATCACCGGGGTGGCGGCCTGCTCGACCGTACCGATGGCGCTGCGCAGCCTCCGTACCATGCTCACCCGCTACTACGGCACGCTGCCCACCGTGATCCTGGAGCCCGGCATCCGTACCGGCGTGCAGCTGGCCATCGACAACCCGAAGGAAGTGGGCTCGGACCGGGTCGCGAACACCCTGGCCGCGTACACCCTCTACGGCGGCCCGGCCATCGTGGTGGACTTCGGTACTTCCACAAACTTCGATGTTGTCTCGGCCCGGGGCGAGTACCTCGGTGGCCCGCTCGCGCCCGGCATCGAGATCTCGGTCGACGCACTGGCCGCCCGGGCCGCCCAGCTGCGCAAGGTGGAGCTGGTCCGGCCGGCGCGGGTGATCGGCAAGAACACCGTCGAGTGCCTCCAGTCCGGCGTCGTGTTCGGCTTCGCCGGCCAGGTCGACGGGCTGGTCCGGCGGATCACCGCGGAGCTGGGCGGCGAGGTGTCGGCCGTGGTCGCAACCGGCGGCCTGGCCCCGGTCGTACTCGACGACTGCGAGACCGTCACCAACCACGAGCCGTGGCTCACCCTCATCGGCCTGCGACTCATCTTCGAACGCAACGTCTAGCGGGGCTTCGCCCAGCCCGGCGAGGCATGGCGGGGCGGGGCGGGGCGAGGCATGGCGGGGCGGGGCGGGGCGCCGAGGGCGGGCGGCGCACCGGGCGCGCGGGGCGGAGCGGGCGAAGAGGACTCAGCGCCGGGTGGCTCGGTAGGCCACCGTGAGGTACGGCAGCGGGAAGGTCTCGGGCAGCCCGGCGGCCAGGTCGCGGATGCCGGCCTCGATCTCGGCCCGCTTCCGCGGCGTGGCGGTGAGGTAGTAGGACCGGCTCGACATCAGCTTGACCAGCGAGTCGGCGGTCATCGACACCTCGTGCCGGAAGAGCTCGCGCTCGACGGGCCCGAACGCCGGCCCGAAGTCCCGGTCCTGCCAGCCGTCGTGCACCCCGCTGTCCTGACCGTGTACGCCCTCCGCGATCCGGGTCAGCGCGGCGAGCCACGGTACCGACTCGTCGCGGACGTTCCAGATCGGCGCGAGGACGCCGCCGGGCCTGAGCACCCGGGCGATCTCCCGGTGCGCGGGCTCCGGGTCGAACCAGTGGTACGCCTGCCCCGCGATCACCGCGTCGACGTCCCCGTCCGGTACGGGGATGGCCTCGGCGCTGCCGGCGAGCGGAGCCACGCCCGGGGTGGACCGGGCCAGCCGGGCGCGCATCGCCTCGTCCGGCTCGACCGGCACCACGTCGTACCCGAGCGCCAGCGCCACCCGGGTCAGGATCCCGGTACCGGCGCCCAGGTCCACCACCCGCAGCGGCGAACGCTCCACATCACCGGGCGAAGCTCCGGGAACCCGAATGTTCGCGGCGGCGCCGAGCGCCCACTCCAGCGCCGCCGGCGGGTAGGTCGGGCGGATCTCGTCATACAGGTCGGCCGCCGGGCCGAAGGATAAGGCGGGAGAGAGGTTGTCAGCCACGGGCGCAGGCTAACTCGTTAAGAGGTGGGGAGTGCCGCCCTATATTCTCTCTCCGTGACCGAACAGCCCACGCCCCGCTCCCACCGTCCGCCGAGGACGACCTGCCCGAGCAGATGCGGGTACGGCGGGAGAAGCGCGCCCGGCTGCTCGCCGAGGGTGTCGAGCCGTACCCGCTCGGCTACCTCCGTACCGCCACCCTGGCCGAGATCCGGGAGAAGTACGGCGACCTGCCGACCGATACCGCCACCGGCGACGTGGTCGGGGTCACCGGCCGGGTCATCTTCATCCGCAACACCGGCAAGCTGTGCTTCGCGACACTGCGTGATGGTGACGGTGCCGAACTGCAGGCGATGCTCTCCCTCGATCGGGTCGGCGCCGGGTCGCTCGAGTCGTGGAAGCGCCTGGTCGACCTGGGTGACCTGGTCGGCGTGACCGGCGAGGTGATCACTTCGCGGCGCGGGGAGCTGTCCGTACTCGCCGACTCGTGGGCGATCACGGCCAAGGCGCTGCGGCCGTTGCCGGTGGCGCACAAGCCGCTCAGCGAGGAGGCGCGGGTACGGCAGCGGTACGTCGACCTGATCGTCCGGCCGACCGCCCGGCAGACCGTACGGACCCGGGCCACCACCGTACGGAGCCTGCGCGACTCGCTGTACCGGCGCGGGTTCACCGAGGTCGAGACGCCGATGCTGCAGCAGGTGCACGGTGGGGCGGCGGCGCGCCCGTTCGTCACACACAGCAATGCGTTCGACATGGACCTCTACCTACGCATCGCGCCGGAGCTGTATCTCAAGCGCGCTCTGGTCGGCGGAATCGAACAGGTCTTCGAGATCAACCGGAATTTCCGGAATGAGGGCGCGGACTCGTCGCACTCGCCCGAGTTCGCCATGCTGGAGGTCTACCAGGCGTACGCCGACTACGACGTGATGGCCACGCTCACCCGTGAGCTCGTCCAAGCGGCGGCGTACGCCGCAGCCGGCTCGCATGTCGTGACGCACGCCGACGGTACCCGGCTGGACCTCGGCGGTACGTGGCGCGAGGTCACCCTCTACGGTGTCCTCTCCGAAGCCCTCGGTACCGAGGTGACCGTCGACACGCCAATGGGTACGTTGCTCGAATACGCCGACAAGCACGGCCTGGCGATCGACCCGAAATGGGGCCCGGGCAAGCTCGCCGAGGAGCTATTCGAGTTGCTGGTGGTTCCCGGGTTGACAGAGCCGACGTTTGTCCGGGACTACCCGGAGGAGACCGCTCCGCTCACCCGGGCGCACCGGAGCGTCCCCGGCCTCACCGAGAAGTGGGACCTCTACGTCCTGGGCTTCGAGCTGGCCACCGCGTACTCCGAGCTGGTCGATCCTGTCGTACAGCGGGAACGCTTTGTGGCCCAGTCGCTACTCGCCGCAAAGGGCGACCCCGAGGCGATGCGGTTGGACGAGGACTTTCTCCGGGCCATGGAGTACGGAATGCCGCCGGCCGGCGGGATGGGCATGGGTATCGACCGCCTGCTCATGGCCCTGACCGGCCTCGGCATTCGGGAGACCATCCTGTTCCCGCTGGTGCGTCCGGAGTAGCGCAAGGTAGCCGACCGGCCCGGAACAATCCGGGGGAATTTTTGCCATCTATTGACGCTGTGCCCGTCATCCGGGTTATCGTTTCCCCATATCGGCATAGAGCCGATTGTGTGAAGGGAATCGGCAAGTGGCGAGACGCGAAATTGTCGTCCTGGAGGACGACCTGGATGGCGGTAAGGCCGACGAGACCGTGAAGTTCGCGCTCGACGGCGTCCAGTACGAGATTGACCTGTCTGACAAGAACGCGAACAAGCTGCGCGGGGCTTTCGCCGACTACATCTCCCGCGGCCGTCGGGTCGGCCGGGGCGGCGTGGTGGTGGGTGGCCGGGCAGCTGCCCGCGCCCGAGGCAGCGCGGCGGCCGATCGCGAGCAGAACAAGGCCATCCGCGCCTGGGCCAAGCGGAAGGGCAAGCCGATCTCCGACCGGGGCCGGATTCCCCAGGAGATCGTTGACGAGTACAACGCCGACGCGGGCCGCTGAACGCGGCCGTTCGCGGGAGACGCCGGGGCCGGGGGTCACGGCGTCTCCGGCGTTCCCCCGGCCCGGTCGCCGTCCCGTGCCGCGTGTTCTGAGATTTCGCTCTCCGCGTAGTCCCCGGGGCTCGTGGAACAGCCGGGACCTGGCTCTGGTTGGCTCAAACGTCGAGGACGCAGCGCGTATCGAGATGGTTTGTACCGGCCTGGGGGGTTGGGTCGCGGAGCACTCCGCGGTCCACAGCAGGCCATGCCGTCGGTCCTCGGCGATACAGTGATGACACGGAAAACACTCGGTGCTGCTGAGCTTGTCGAACGGCGGCGCAAGTGAGGAGCGACAGGGATGTTCGAGCGGTTCACCGACCGGGCGCGTCGGGTGGTCGTCCTGGCCCAGGAAGAGGCCCGGATGCTCAACCACAACTACATCGGCACCGAGCACATCCTGCTTGGCCTCATTCATGAGGGCGAGGGGGTGGCCGCCAAGGCGCTCGAGAGCCTGGGGATCTCCCTGGAGGGTGTTCGCCAGCAGGTGGAGGAGATCATCGGTCAGGGCCAGCAGGCCCCGAGCGGGCACATCCCCTTCACGCCTCGGGCCAAGAAGGTGCTGGAGCTGAGCCTGCGTGAGGCGCTTCAGCTCGGGCACAACTACATCGGCACCGAGCACATCCTGCTCGGCCTGATCCGCGAGGGCGAGGGCGTGGCCGCGCAGGTGCTGGTCAAGCTCGGCGCCGATCTCAACCGGGTCCGCCAGCAGGTGATCCAGCTGCTCTCCGGCTACCAGGGCAAGGAGCCCGCCGCCGCCGGCGGTGGCGCGCAGGGCGAGGCGGCGCCGTCCACGAGCCTGGTGCTCGACCAGTTCGGGCGCAACCTGACCCAGGCCGCCCGGGAGGGCAAGCTCGACCCGGTGATCGGGCGCGAGAAGGAGATCGAGCGGGTGATGCAGGTGCTCTCCCGCCGTACCAAGAACAACCCGGTACTCATCGGTGAGCCCGGCGTCGGTAAGACCGCCGTCGTCGAGGGGCTGTCCCAGGCGATCGTCAAGGGCGAGGTGCCCGAGACGCTCAAGGACAAGCAGCTGTACACCCTCGACCTGGGCGCGCTGGTGGCCGGCTCCCGCTACCGCGGTGACTTCGAGGAGCGCCTCAAGAAGGTGCTCAAGGAGATCCGTACCCGGGGCGACATCATCCTGTTCATCGACGAGATCCACACCCTCGTCGGTGCGGGCGCCGCCGAGGGCGCGATCGACGCGGCCTCGATCCTCAAGCCGATGCTGGCCCGGGGTGAGCTGCAGACCATCGGCGCGACAACGCTGGATGAGTACCGCAAGCACCTGGAGAAGGACGCCGCGCTGGAGCGCCGGTTCCAGCCGATCCAGGTGGGTGAGCCGTCGCTGGCGCACACCATCGAGATCCTCAAGGGGCTGCGCGACCGGTACGAGGCGCACCACCGGGTGAGCATCACCGACGCGGCACTGGTCGCGGCGGCGACGCTGGCCGACCGGTACATCTCCGACCGGTACCTGCCGGACAAGGCGATCGACCTGATCGACGAGGCCGGCGCCCGGATGCGGATCCGCCGGATGACCGCTCCGCCAGACCTGCGCGACTTCGACGAGCGCATCGCCCAGGTGCGCCGGGACAAGGAGTCGGCGATCGACGCCCAGGACTTCGAGCGGGCCGCGCAGCTGCGCGACCGGGAGAAGCAGCTGCTCGGGCAGAAGTCGCAGCGGGAGAAGGAGTGGAAGGCCGGCGACCTGGACGTGGTCAGTGAGGTCGACGACGAGCAGATCGCCGAGGTCCTCGCCAACTGGACGGGCATCCCGGTCTACAAGCTGACCGAGGAGGAGACCTCCCGGCTGCTGCGCATGGAGGACGAGCTGCACAAGCGGGTCGTCGGCCAGGAGGACGCGGTCAAGGCGGTGTCCAAGGCGATCCGGCGTACCCGGGCCGGCCTCAAGGACCCGAAGCGGCCGTCCGGCTCGTTCATCTTCGCCGGCCCGTCCGGGGTCGGTAAGACCGAGCTGTCCAAGGCACTGGCCGAGTTCCTGTTCGGCAGCGAGGACGCGTTGATCCAGCTGGACATGTCGGAGTTCCACGACCGGTACACGGTGTCCCGGTTGGTCGGTGCCCCGCCCGGGTACGTCGGTTACGACGAGGGTGGCCAGCTGACCGAGAAGGTCCGCCGGCGGCCGTTCTCGGTGGTCCTGTTCGACGAGATCGAGAAGGCCCACCCGGACGTGTTCAACACCCTGCTGCAGATCCTGGAGGACGGTCGGCTGACCGACGGCCAGGGCCGCATCGTGGACTTCAAGAACACGGTGATCATCCTGACCACCAACCTCGGTACCCGCGACGTGGCCAAGGCGGTGTCGCTGGGCTTCCAGGCGTCCGAGGACTCGGAGTCCAACTACGAGCGGATGAAGCAGAAGGTCAACGACGAGCTCAAGCAGCACTTCCGGCCCGAGTTCCTCAACCGGATCGACGACACCATCGTCTTCCACCAGCTCGGCGAGGACGAGATCCTGCAGATCGTGGACATCATGATCTCCCGGATCGAGACCCAGCTGCGCAACAAGGACATGGGCCTGGAGCTGACCGACTCCGCCAAGCTCTGGCTGGCGAAGAAGGGCTGGGACCCGGTGATGGGCGCCCGTCCGCTGCGCCGGACGATCCAGCGCGAGATCGAGGACTCGCTCTCCGAGCGGATCCTGTTCAACGAGCTCAAGCCGGGGCAGATCGTGGTGGTCGACTGCGAGGGCGACGCGAACAACCCCGAGCAGTCCAAGCTCCTCTTCCGTGGGGCGGACAAGCCGGCCTCCGTACCGGAGACGGTGCCCGCCAACCTCGGCGGCGGTGCCGCCGAGGGCGCGGCGTAGGGCGTACGACGACAGCGGCCCCGGACCGTACGGTCCGGGGCCGCTGCACGTTCGGGGCCGGCGGGAGCTGGTCCCGCGTTACTCACGACATGAGTTTTTACTCATGACGTGAGTGAGCCCAACTGAGCGCCCGGTTCGCTCCGCCGGGTCACGGCACGTCACGGCGCGTCACGTCACGTAGTTCTCCAGCAGGGCCGGGGTCAGGCCGGCCTCGTGGATCGCGGTCAGCGCGGCGACGACATCGTCGACGAAGCGCGGCCGGAAGTGCATCAGGATGATGTCGCCTGGGTGGACCCGGTGGTCGGCCGTCTGGTAGAACACCGTGCCGTTGTTCACCGTCTCCGACCAGTAGAAGGCCGCCTTCAGCCCGCAGTCGCGGACGACCTTCAGCGTGGTCTGGTCGTAGTCGCCGAACGGCGGCCGGAAGAAGGACAGGGTGGTACCGAAGGTCTGCTCCAGCGAGGTCCTGGCGTCACACACCTCGCGCCGCTGGAAGTCGTACGGCTTGCCCTTCATCTCGGAGTGGGTGATCGTGTGGTCCTCCACCACCCCACCCTGCGCCTCAAGCTGCTTGAAGAAGCCCGGGTTGTGCGCGGCCACCGGCCCGATCAGGAACATCGTGAACGGTACCTGTGCCTCGCGCATCAGTTCGTTGGCCACGGGCAGCTGGGTCCAACCATCGTCCATCGTGAGGAACGCCACCGGCTGGTTGACCGGCAGGCGCTTGTAGATCGGTGCGTACGGGCCGCCCGGTGCCTTGATCGGCTGCGGTGGCGGCGCCGGCGGGAAGCTGGGCAGGCGGCCCTGGAACGAACCTGCGCCGGTTGCCGACCCGGGCGTGGACGGCGACCCGGGCGTGGACGGCGACCTGGGCGTACCGGATACGCCCCCGTCGTCACCGGGGTCACCCGACAACGATGGCGCGCCCGATGCCGCGCCCGACACCGTCGGGCTGCCGGACGCGGCGGACCCGCCGGTCCAACGGGACGTCGTCGTGCTGGCGCAGGCGGTCAACGCGACCAGTGCGACGAGGAACAGCGCGCGGGCAGCAGCCATGCGGCCTCGGAGGGGTGTCGGCACGCCGTTGAGAGTAGCCACTCACTGCCTGTTGGCGGGGGCGAGAGCCGGCTCGCCGGCCAGGGCGTACCGGTGGCCGGGCAGCTCCACCATCAGCCCGTCGTCGAGCAGGCTGGCCAGCGCCCGGTCTCGCTGCACCGCGTCGGCCCACACCACGTCCAGGCGGGTACGCGCGACCGGGCCGGTCGTGTCGCGCAGGACGGCGAGCAACAGACCCCGTACCTGCCGGTCGGTGCCGGCGTACCCCTGCCGGCGCCGGGTCGGGCCGTCCGGCGCGGGCCGCCCCGCGAGGCGCCACGCGCACGACCCCTTCAGCGGGCAGTCGTGGCAGCGGGGAGCACGGGCGGTACAGACGAGGGCACCGAGCTCCATGAAGGCGGCGCTGGCCCGGCCGGCCCGGGCCGGTTCGGCGGGCAGCAGTTCGGCCGTGGCGGCCAGGTCGGCGCTCGTGGTGGCGGGACCGGCGTCCGGCCGGCCGGCGACCGCTCGGGCGACCACCCGCCGTACGTTGGTGTCGACGACCGGTTGGCGCTGGCCGAAGGCGAACACGGCGACCGCGCGGGCGGTGTACCCGCCGATGCCGGGCAGGGCGAGCAGGGCGGCCAGGTCGTCGGGTACCGCTCCGCCGTGGCGCTCCACGATCGCGTTCGCGCAGGAGTGCAGGCGCAGCGCCCGTCGCGGGTACCCCAGCCGGCCCCACGCCCGGATGGCCTCGGCGGGCGGGTCGGCCGCGAGCGTGGCGGGCGTCGGCCAGCGCTCGAGCCAGGCGTACCAGACCGGCTCGACCCGGGCGACCGGCGTCTGCTGCAGCATGATCTCGCTGACCAGCACCCCCCACGGGCCGGACTCGGCCCGGCGCCACGGGAGATCCCGGGCATGCCGGTCGAACCAGTCGATCAGCGCCTCGGCTACCGCGTCCACGATGTGCCAGCCTCCCATGCCGCGCTCGCGTTGCGCGCCCGGCTCAGGCACACTGCGCAATGTGAACGAACTGGCGATAACCGTCGTCGGCCGGGACCGGCCGGGCATCGTGGCGGACGTGTCCGGCGTGCTCGCCGGCCTGAGGCTCAACCTGACCGACTCCAGCATGACGCTGCTGCGCGGGCACTTCGCGATGACCCTGATCTGCGCTGGGGAGCCGGGCACCGCGGAGGTCGACGCCGCGCTGGAGAAGCTCACCGCCGATGGCAACCTCGTCGCGACGGTACGGGTCGTCCCACCCGACGCCGGCTTCGCCGCCCCGGGCATCCCGTACACCCTGATCGTGCACGGCGCCGACCGGCTCGGCATCGTGGCGGACGTGACCCGGGTGCTCACCAAGGCCGGCGGCAACGTGACCGACCTCACCACCCGGCTGTCCGGCACGCTGTACCTGCTCTCCGCCGAGGTCGACCTACCGTCCACTGTGGACACTGACGAGCTCGTCACGGAGCTCGACGAGGTCGCCCAGCGGCTCGGCGTCGAGGTGAGCCTCCGTACCGCGGAGGCGGACGTCCTGTGAGTGTCGCGTGGCAGGGGCCCGATGGAACGGTACGGCCGGTGGTGGCGGCGCCGGAGCCGGTGCTGTCCCGGGCCGGCGAGAAGGTCGACCCGGCAGACCCGCAGGTCGTCGCGCTCGCCGCCGACCTCGTGGCGACGATGCGCGTCTCGCCCGGCTGCGTCGGCCTGGCGGCTCCGCAGGTCGCGGTGGGCGCGCAGGTGTTCGCGGTCGACGTGAGCGGGCACCCCAAGGCCCATACCTGCCACGGCACCTTCGTGCTGTGCAACGCCGAGGTCGTCGAGGCCAGCCGGTGGCAGAAGGGGCGGGAGGGCTGCATGTCCGTACCGGACCTGACCGGGGACGTGAAGCGCGCCGGGCACCTGGTGGTCACCGGCCAGCTCCCCGGTACCGGGGAGAGCGTGACGATTGTCACCGACGCCTTCGAGGCGCGCGCGCTCCAGCACGAGATCGACCACTGTGCTGGGCTGTTATTCCTCGACCGGGTACCGGGTCCGCACGCGATCTATGCCCGAAAGGTTTATCTGTAAGGTCGTGTGAGGGTGGTAGCGGCGCGTCGGCGTGATCGCGTTTCGCTTTGCCGATACCGTGGCGCCACTATGAACCTGACGGTTGGCCCGCTACCTCCGGCCGTCTACTGGCGACGCCGGGCGCTTGTCGTCGGCGCGCTGCTGGTGCTCGTCCTGCTCGTGTCGTACGCGTGCGGCGGGTCGGACGGCTCCAACGCCGCGGGCCAGCAGCCGACCGGTTCGTCGACGAACTCGTCGTCACCGGACCCGTCGCCGTCGGTACTCAGCCCGATCATCGGAGCCGGACCGGGAAGCGGCGCGCCGTCCTCGACGGCACCGGCGTCATCGGGCGGCCTCCCCGGTCCGGGCGCGCCCGGGGGTCCGCCGGTCGCCGTCGACTTCTGTACCGACGACGAGATGCGGCTCACTCCGGCGATCAAGAAGATCACCGGCGGCACCTACGCCTACGAGATGATCTTGACGATCAAGAACATCTCCAGCCGTAGCTGCATGCGGGACGTCGGTACCGACCCGCAGGAGTTGCACGTGGTGCAGAACGGCCAGACTGTCTGGTCCTCCGACTACTGCCAGTATGCGCACGGGCAGCGCGACGTGCGTACGTTCGGGCCGGGCATCGAGAGCCAGTTCACCCGCGGCTGGGACGGTACGGTCGGGCAGGCGTGTACCAACCCGACCCCCGCGGCGGCCGGCACGTACCAGCTCGTGGCCAAGCTGGACACCAAGGTGAGCGCGCCGGTCACCTTCACGATCCCCGCGATGGGCAGTTAGCGGCTGCTCGGCTCTGCTCAGACGTAGGTCTCGCTGTCTGTGCTCGCCTCGCCAAAGGGCGGCTCGGCTCCGCTCAGACGTAGCGCTCCAGGATCGAAGCCTCGGCCAGGCGGGAGAGTCCTTCGCGCACGCCACGGGCCCGGGCGTCGCCCACGCCGTCGACCGCCTGCAGGTCCTCCACCGTCGCGCCGAGCAGGCGCTGGAGCGAGCCGAAGTGGTCGACGAGCCGGTCCACGACCGTACCGGGCAGCCGGGGCACCTTGGCCAGCAGGCGGAACCCGCGCGGGGAGACGGCCACGTCCAGCGCGTCGGAGGCGCCCGGGTAGCCCAGCGCCTTGCCGACCGCGACCAGGTCGATCAGCTCGGACGGGGACAGGGTGTCCAGGTCGTCGAGGGCGTCCTCAAGCTGGCGCAGCCGCCGGCCACCGGGTAAGTAGTCGCGGATGACGAGGGTACGGTCGGCGTCGACCCCCGACATCAGCTCCTCCAGTTGGAGGGAGAGCAGCCGGCCGTCGGTACCCAGCTCGACCACGTACCCGGCGATCTCGTCCGCGATCCGGCGCACCATCTCCAGCCGCTGCACCACGGCGACCGCGTCCCGTACGGTCACCAGGTCCTCGATCTCCAGCGCGGACAGCGCCCCGGACACCTCGTCCAGCCGCAGCTTGTAGCGCTCGAGCGTGGCGAGCGCCTGGTTGGCCCGGGACAGGATGGCGCCCGAGTCGTCGAGCACGTGCCGCTGCCCGGTGACGTACAGGCCGATGATGTGCATCGACTGGCTGACCGAGATGACCGGGTACCCGGTCTGCTTGGCGACCCGCTCCGCCGTACGGTGCCGGGTGCCCGACTCTTCGGTCTGGATCGACGGGTCGGGCATGAGGTGCACGTTGGCGCGCACGATCCGGGTGCCGTCGGAGGACAGTACGACCGCGCCGTCCATCTTGCACAGCTCCCGCAGCCGGGTCGCGGAGAACTCGATGTCCAGCGGGAAGCCGCCGGTACACAGGGACTCGACCGTACGGTCGTTCCCGAGGACGATCAGCGCGCCGGTGCGGCCGCGCAGGATCCGCTCCAACCCGTCGCGCAGCGCGGTACCGGGCGCCATCAGCGCCAGGGTCACGCGCAGTGGGTCGCTGCTGGCGCTGCCGCCAGCCCAGGTGGCGACGCCGTTGCCGCCGGCCCGCATGGTCAGGCCGGCGCCAGCCCGGTTGGGCCCGGGGCTGGTGAACCGGGTGGCGTCTCGGTCGATCGGCACCCGAACAGTCTACGGATCGGTGCGCCCGTCGTGACCGTCCGGTGTAGTGACTTTGGTTCACCCGTTTTTATTCAGCCGAGGCGCGGGCGGCCCAGTGGACGGCGGTACGGACGTCGGGCACCTCCCGTACGGTCATCCCGGCCGGTCCGGTGCCGGCGTTGCTGCCCGGCGGCACCAGTGCGTACCGGAAGCCGAGCCGGGCGGCCTCGGCGAGCCGGCGCGGGACCGCGCCGACCCGGCGTACCTCCCCGGTCAGGCCCACCTCGCCGATCGCTACCAGGTCAGCGGCGAGCGGAAGGTTGTGCGTGGCGGACGCGACGGCGAGCGCCATGCCGAGATCGGCGGCCGGCTCGACCACCCGGATGCCGCCGACCGTGGCCGCGAACACCTCGCGATCGTGCAGCTTCGCGTCGGTACGGCGTTGGAGCACCGCGAGCACCATGGCCAACCGGGCCGAGTCGAGACCGGAGACCGTACGCCTGGGCGAGCCGGCCACCTGCGCGCCGATCAGCGCCTGGACCTCGGTGACCAGGGCCCGCCGGCCCTCCATGGCGACCGTGACACAGGTGCCCGGAGTGGGCTCCGCGTACCGGGTGAGGAACAGGCCGCTCGGGTCGGACAGACCGTTGATGCCGCCCTCGTGCATCTCGAAGCAGCCCACCTCGTCGGCCGCCCCGAACCGGTTCTTCAGGCCGCGGACCAACCGCAGCGACGAGTGCCGGTCGCCCTCGAACTGCAGGACGACGTCGACGAGGTGCTCGAGCACCCGGGGGCCGGCCACCTGACCGTCCTTGGTGACGTGGCCCACCAGTACGGTCGCCACGTTGCGCTCCTTCGCCGTGGCGACCAGGGCCGCGGTGACCGCCCTCACCTGGGTGACGCCGCCCGGCACGCCGTCGGTGCCAGGCGCGGTGATGGTCTGCACCGAGTCGACCACGAGCAGCCCGGGCCTGACCGCGTCGAGGTGCCCGAGCAGTGCCGACAGGTCGGTCTCGGCGGCCAGGTAGAGCCGCTCGTGCAGGGCGCCGAGCCGCTCGGCGCGCAGCCGCACCTGGCTGGTCGACTCCTCGCCGGACACCACGAGCGCGGGCGAACCGGCCCCGCTCGCCCACTGCTGGGCGACGTCGAGCAGCAGCGTCGACTTGCCCACCCCGGGCTCACCGGCGAGCAGCACCACGGCGCCGGGGACCAGCCCGCCGCCGAGCACCCGGTCCAGCTCGCCGACGCCGGTCGGCCGGTAGCGGGCCGGCTCGGCGCTGATCGTCGCGATCGGGCGGGCGGGCTGTAGCGGGGCGCGGGGGGTGACCGTACGGACGGTGCCGGGCAGCCCGGCACCGCCGGTGGAGTCGATCACCGAGCCCCACTCGCCGCACTCGGGGCACCGCCCGACCCACTTGGGCGGCCGGTGTCCGCACGCGTCACACTCGTACGCCGCCCGGGGCTTGGCGGCCGCCCGTGGAGAAGTCACGGGGTGAAGCTACCGGCCGGGTACGACGAAACCCGGGTACGACGAAACCCGGGTACGACGAAACCCGGGTACGACGAAACCCGGGTACGACGGAGCTCAGGACGCCGGCGGCGACGTGCGCTCGTTCGGGCTGGCCGGTACGTCGACCGGGACGTTCAGCGCCGCGCCGGTCTGGTACGTCTGGCCGTCCGTACCGACGAAGGTGAACCCGACCGGTACCGTGGTGCCGTTCTCCACCGCCTTGGCCAGGCCGACGACCTGCAGGAACTGGGCCGCCTGCCGGTTCAGCGCGACACACCCGCCGGCCGGGATCCTCACCTTGATCACCGCCGAGCCCACGGGCGCGGAGGGAGAGGCGGGCGCCGGTGGCGCAGCCGCCGACGAGGACGCCACTGAAGGCGAGGCGGAGCCGGACGATCGAGCGGTCGAGGACGGGGTCGACTTGGTCGTACCCGTCGTGCTCACCGCGGTCGGCTGGGTGTTCGGAGCCCCGCCCGAGGCCGTGGTGCTCGGCAGCGGCGGCGCATCCGGTGAGCGGGGTACCGAGCACGGGCTGGCCGAGTTGAGCCCGGCGGAGAGGACCGCCTGACCGGCGCTGGTCGGGGCACCGGTGAGGGTGACCGCCTGCCTGGACTCGTTGATGACCCACAGGGACAGCGAGGCGGCGTCGCCCGGGGCGTACCCCTGCCTGCCTGGGTAGTCCAGCGTCACGTTGCGCAGGTAGATCACCTCGTCCGGGGACTTGATGGGAATCACGCCCTGGGCGCCCGGTACCGACGGCACGATCTGGGAGGTATGCGCGATCTGCCCGGCGCTGCACCCGGCGAGCAGGCCGGCGGCCAGCGCGCCCAGGGCCAGCGCGGCCGGCAGCCGACGAATCGAGCGGGTCACGGCGCTCCTCCTCGAAGCTCTCGTACGCAGGTAGGCGGACCGCGGTACAGCGTAATGGGCGGCTTGTCGGGCCTCTTGCTCAGGCCCCGGTACCTGAGATCAGGAGCAGTACCACGTCGGCGAGCGCGACCAGCAGCACGGCCCGGAAGGCGGCGCGCGAACCGGGCCGGCGGGACGCGTACCACCCGACGGGCAGGACCACCGCGGCCGCGACCAGGATCGCCAGGCCGGTCCACGACGGCGCCCCCTTGGGCGCGAAGACCAGCACCGCGGTCGCGGCCAGCAGCAGCGCGCCACCGGCGAGCCACGAGCCGGTGGCCCCGATCCGGTGCGGCAGCCCGCGTACGCCGGTCTTCGCGTCGTCGGCCAGGTCCGGCAGCACGTTGACGAAGTGTGCCCCGCCGCCCAGCAGCGCGGCGGCCACGATCATCCACCACGGCGGCGTGGCTGGCTTGCCGAGCACCACGAACGCGGGCAGCGCGCCGAACGAGACCACGTACGGCAGCGGCGAGACGACGGTGAACTTGAGGGGCCAGTCGTAGGCGAGGCCGCTGGCGAAGCCGATCGTCGCGGCCGCCGCCGCGCGCGGGCCGGACAGCAGGGCCAGCGGTACCACCGCCAGCCCGGCGAGCACCGCGGCCACCGCGACGGTACGGCGGGAGATCCGGCCCGCCGCCACCGGCTTGTCCACCCGACCGACCTTGGCGTCCCGCCGCGCGTCCAGCCAGTCGTTGAGCCAGCCGACGCAGAGCTGGCTGGCGCCGAGCGTGGCCGCGACCGCGAGTACCCCGGCCGCCCCCCGCCCGACCACGATGGCCAGCAGGGCGGCGATCGCGGTGACCGCCGCGGCGGGCTCGGGGTGCGCGGAGCGCAGCAACCACAGCGAGCGATCTAGGACGTAGGACACGAGGCAAGTCTGTTGGATCGGGACGATCCGTGCCAGGCTCGACGGGTGCGGCGGAACGATCTGGCGCAGTACGACGCGCTCGCTGAGGAGTGGTGGCGCCCCGGTGGCGCGTTCGCGATGCTGCACGGGATCGCCGCGGCCCGGGCCCGGCTGGTCCCGCCCGCGCCGCACCCCGGCGCCGTCCTGGTCGACCTGGGCTGCGGCGCCGGACTGCTCGCGCCACACGTCAGACCCAAGGGGTACGAGCATGTCGGCGTCGATCTCGTGCGCTCCGCGCTGGCCCAGGCGGCCCGGCACGAGGTACGGCCGGTGTGCGCCGACGTGACGAAGGTGCCCCTGCGGGACGGCTGTGCCGCCGTGGTGAGCGCGGGTGAGCTGCTGGAGCACGTACCCGACTGGCCGGCCGTGGTGGCCGAGGCGGCCCGCCTGCTACGCCCCGGCGGGCTGCTCGTACTCGACACGCTGAACGCCACGGCGGTGTCCCGGTTCCTGGCGGTCACCGTGGCCGAGCGGGTCGACAAGCGGATCGCCGGCATCCACGACCCGAACCTGTTCGTCGATCCACGGTCGCTCGTGAGTGAATGCGCCCGGCACGGGGTAGAGCTGGAGATACGCGGACTGCGGCCGGAGCTGTGGGGGACGGCGCGCTGGCTGCTGACCCGTCGGGGGGATGTGGCGATGGTGCCGACCTGGAGTTCGGCCGTGCTCTACCAGGGCCGGGGGGTCAAACAGTGAATGACGCGCTGGCGGCGGCGCGGCGGTTGGCGCCGCGCTTCGCCGGGCGGGCGACCGCGCACGACCGGGACGGTACCTTCCCCGTCGACGACTTCGCCGACCTGCGGGTCTCCGGTCTGTTCGGGCTGATGGTGCCGGAGCGGCTGGGCGGGCTCGGGTCGGGCTTCGCCGGGTACGCGGACGTGGCGTACGAGCTGGCCCGGGGCAACGGTGCCACGGCACTCGTGTTCAACATGCACGCCTCGGTCACCGGCGCGCTGGCCGGGATCCCTCCCGGCCATGGCGTCCGCGCTCGGCGTACCCGACGAGTTCTTCGTGGCCCGGGACGAGATCCTCCGCAAGGCGGCCGCCGGCGCCTTCTTCGCCGTGGCGATGAGCGAGCGCGGCGCCGGCTCCCGGCTCTCCCAACTGTCCACTATGTACAGTCACGAGGACGGCGGATACCGCGTCAAGGGGTCCAAGACGTTCGTCTCCGGTTCGGGACACGCCGACGCGTACCTGGTCGCCGCGCACAGTGCCGACGACCCGCAGACGGTCTCCCAGTTCCTCGTACCGGCCGACACGCCGGGCATCAGTGTCGAGCCCACCTGGGACTCGCTGGGTATGCGCGCCACCTGCTCGAACGACCTACACGTGGACGTGCTCCTACCGGCCGGCACGCTGCTCGGCGGCGTCGAGGGACTGGCGCTGTGGTTCGCCCAGCTCATGCCGCACTGGCTGATCGCCAGCTACGCGGCCGTGTACGTCGGTGTGGCGCGGGCCTCGGTCGACGCCGCGGTGACCCATCTCACCGGCCGCGGCCTGACCAACCTCCCGTGGGTACGGGCCCGGATCGGGCGGGCGGACGCGGCGGTGGCGGCCGCCCGGCTGGCGGTGGCCGAAGCCGCCCGGCGGGTCGACGAGTCCCCGGGCGACGCGGAGACCAACCGGTGGGTGTGGCGCGCCAAGCTGCTCGCCGGTACCACCGCGGCCGAGGTCGCCGCGAGCATGCTGGAGGCCGCCGGTACCTCGGCGACCCGGCGCGGCAACCCGCTGGAGCGGCTGTACCGGGACGCCCGCTGCGGCTCGCTCCAGCCCGCCACCTCCGACGTGTGCGCCGACTGGCTCGGCATCGCGGCGCTCGGCGGCGACCCGGACTCCGACGGGTCGGCTCCGCGTTGGTAACCGTGGCTGCGCTTGGGGTGGCATATCCCGGGTCGTTCTCGCAGGAGGATCTCTGGAAGGGGTTCTTCTCGACCCACTACGCCGGCGTCCAGCGGGCGTTAGCCTCCCGGATGTTTAGCAACTCGGGTGTGGTGAGCCGGCACGGCGCGATGAACCCGCTGATCGAGGACGTCTCGCGCTGGTCGACCCAGCGGCGGATGCAGCGGTACCTCACCGAGGCGCTCCCGCTCGGCAAGGCGGCGGTCGGCGAGGCCCTGGCCGCCGCCGGACTGCCCGCCGCCGAGGTGGGCCTGTTCGCGGTCTGCTCGTGCACCGGGTACGTCACGCCCGGGCTGGACATCCTGCTCGCCCGCGACCTCGGTATGGCGCCGGGCACCCAGCGGCTGTTCATCGGCCACATGGGCTGCTACGCGGCGATCCCCGGGCTCGGCGTGGCCGCCGACTTCGTCGTCTCCCGGGACCGGCCGGCCGTCCTGCTCTGCCTGGAGCTGACCAGCCTGCACGTACAGCCGCCGACGGCGGACGCGGAGCAGATCATCGCGCACGCGCTCTTCTCGGACGCCGCGGCGGCCGCCGTGCTCCAGCCGCGGGCACGGGGGTACGAGCTGCGCGACGTGGCCTCGGTGACGGATGTGGCCACGGCCGACCACATGACGTGGGACGTGACCGACCTGGGCTTCCGGATGGGCCTGTCGTCGCGCGTACCGGACGTGCTCGACATGCACGTCGCCGGGCTGGTGACCGACCTGCTCGCCCGGCACGGGCTAGCACTGTCCGATGTGGACGGTTGGGCGGTGCACCCGGGCGGGCCGCGGATCCTCGACGTGGTGCAGGCGCGGCTCGACCTCAGCGACGCCGACCTGGCCGCCTCCCGGCGGGTACTGGCCGAGCACGGCAACTGCTCGTCGCCGACCGTACTGATGATCCTGGAGGAGCTGCGGCCGGCGGACCCCGAGCACGTGGTGGCGCTCGCGTTCGGTCCCGGCCTGACCCTCTACGCGGCGCTGCTACGGCTGACGTAGCGCAGCTGACGTAGTTCAGTCAACCGAGCTTCGCGAGGTCGCTCCGGAAGCCGGCGACGCCGGTGACGCCGGCGGCCGTACGGATGACCTCACCGCTCTGCTTGACGAGGATCGCGATCACCCCGGTCGAGGGAGGCGCGCCCCCGTACGCCGCGCGTAGGGCGCCGTCCGGGTCGGCTGCGGTACGCAGGCGCAGGCCGCCCGGTGCCGGGCTGGGCAGCGCCGGTGCCGTACGGGCGACCGCCACCACGGTGACCCCGGGCGGTACCGCCTGGGCGGTGCTGACCATCAGCTCGGCGCACGTACAGCCGTCGACCAGCAGGAACACCGCCGGGAGGCTGTTGCGGATCGGGGCCTGGCTGCCGTCCAGTGCGATCAGGCTCAGGTCGGGTACGGTCGACGGCGCCGGGCTCGCCTTCCTCGGCGGGCTGGCGGTGAGCCGGTTGGCCGGTCCCGGCCAGGCCAGCGCGAAGAGGCTGGTGAGCGTCGCCAGGATGGCCACCGCCATGATCAGCAGCGGTAGGCCGAGCGTCGGTGTGGCCCGGCTGGTGTGCAGCTGCCCGACCGGCGGCCGGTGTAATCGCCGCCGCCACCGGTTGCGCCGCGCGAACCGGCGCAGCTCGCGGCGGACCTGGGTGGCTTCGTGGTCAAGTTCGGCAGGGTCGTCCGGGATGATCACCGTGCCCCACTCGGGAGGCAGGTCCGGCAGGCCGCCGCCCGGCGGCTGTTCGCCGCCGTTGTCCCCGCGCAGCGAGCCCATCACATCTCCTCGACTTGCGTTCCACTGTCTCGCACCGTCCGGGTATTCGCCAGTGGCACTTACCGACACTGAGGTACCCCGGCGGACCGCCCGTTACTCCCGGCTACGTATCTGACATGTCCGGAAACGGCTCGCTGACACGTCACGAGCACACTACTCCGGGTGAGGATGCACGGATCAGTGCCGCTGTCAAGCCCGAGAAGCCCGGCTCACACCCATGCTGACCAGCGCGGATGCCTCCGCCAGGGCTGGGCCGGGCGGGTGTCGCCGTGTTACCCTGGACACAGCGAAAGGGGTTTCGAACCTATGGTTTTCAGTGTCGGCGAGACCGTTGTCTACCCCCACCACGGGGCCGCACTCATCGAGGCAATCGAGACTCGGATCATAAAGGGCGAGGAGAAGCTTTACCTCGTGCTCCGGGTTGCGCAGGGTGATCTGACAGTGCGGGTACCCGCTGAGAACGCCGAGATCGTCGGTGTCCGCGAGGTCGTGGGCGAGGAGGGCCTGACAAAGGTCTTCGACGTCCTGCGGGCCCCGCACACCGAGGAGCCGACCAACTGGTCGCGGCGGTACAAGGCCAATCTCGAGAAGTTGGCGTCCGGCAACCCGCTCAAGGTCGCGGAGGTCGTGCGTGACCTCTGGCGCCGTGAGCGCGAGCGTGGGTTGTCGGCCGGTGAGAAGCGCATGCTGGCCAAGGCCCGGGACATCCTGGTCGGCGAGGTGGCGCTTGCCGAGAAGAGCACCAAGGACGAGGCGGAGATCCTCCTCGACAAGGTCCTTACTGAGGCCTGATTGTCGAGGGCCTGACCTCTCGACCGGCGACCCGGACTAACCGCGAGGGACCGCGACGTGACCGCGCAGCAACTCGTGTGCGGTGACGTCGCGGTCCTTGTTCCGGCGGCCGGCATGGGCGTCCGGCTCGGTCCGGGCGGCCCGAAGGCGCTGCGCCTACTGGCGGGGGAGCCGCTGCTGGTACACACGGTGCGGGAGGTGGCTTCGGCACCTTCGGTCGGCTGCGTGGTGGTCGCCGCTCCGCCCGGCGAGGTCGGCTTCGTCGAGGAGCTGCTCGCTGTCCGAGCCGACCGCCATGCGCGGGCAGGAAACCACGCGCGCTCTCCGGTGGCGGAGGTCATGGTGGTGGCCGGCGGGGCGATCCGGCAGGAGTCCGTGGCGCTCGCGCTGGCTGCCGTACCGGACCGGTTCGAGATCATTCTGGTGCACGACGCCGCCCGGGCACTGGCTCCGGGCGCACTGGTCGAGTCGGTGGCCGCCGCGGTGCGGGCGGGGCGGGAGGCGGTGATCCCCGTACTGCCGGTGGTCGACACGATCAAGGAGGTCGCGGCTACCGGTACGGTCGTGGGCACCGTCGACCGGTCGGTGCTGCGGGCGGTGCAGACTCCGCAGGGGTTCCGGCGGGCCATCCTCGCCGCCGCGCACGCGAGCGCCGCCGACGAGCACACCGACGACGCGGGCATGGTGGAGAAGCTGGGGGTACGGGTACACACGGTGCCCGGTGACGAGCTGGCTTTCAAGATCACCCGCCCGATGGACCTCGTGGTGGCCGAGGCGCTCGTTCGCCGTACCCTCGCGGTGTGATCTTTCCGCGCGTCGGGGTCGGCACCGACGTCCACGCCTTCGCCGACGACCGCCCCTGCTGGGTCGCGGGCCTGAACTGGCCCGGCGAGCGCGGGCTGGCCGGGCACTCCGACGCCGACGTCGCCGCGCACGCGGCCTGCGACGCGCTGCTGTCCGCGGCCGGCCTGGGCGACCTCGGCTCGAACTACGGCACCTCGCGCCCCGAGTGGGCCGGCGCGTCCGGGCTCGCCCTGCTCGCCGAGACGGCCCGGCGGGTACGGGCGACCGGCTTCGCCGTCGGGAACATATCGATCCAAGTCATTGGAGTCGCCCCGAAGATCGGGCCGCGCCGGGCCGAGGCGGAGAAGGTGCTCGGCGACGCTGTCGGCGGCCCGGTGACGGTGTCCGGTACCACCACCGACGGGCTCGGGCTCACCGGTCGGGGTGAGGGCCTCGCCGCGATCGCCGTGGCGCTCGTCGTGCCCGCCGGACAAGGTGGTCCGGCCGTCCCGATGGCAGGATGAGTCTCATGCCGACCGCCCTGTCCGACCTCGCCCGGCGCCTCGTCGACGAACCGACCTTCGCCGTGCTGTCGACGACCAACCCCGACGGTGCGCCGCAGGCGAGCGTGATCTGGGTGAAGCGCGACGGCGACGACATCCTCTTCTCGACCATCCGGGGCCGGCGCAAGACCCGCAACCTGGAACGCGACCCGCGCGTGAGCGTCGTGCTGTACGACCCGGCCGACCCGTACGTGTACACCGAGGTGCGCGGTACGGTGTCGGTCACCGAGGACGGCGGCCGGGACCTGATCAACGAGCTGTCGCTGAAGTACGACGGCCAGCCCTTCCCCGTCGAGGACCCCGAGCGGATCCGGGTCGTCGTCCGGGTGCACCCCGAGCGGGTCGTCAACCACGGTTAGCGGCGGCGGTGACACGTCGCGATCCCGGTGGACAATGGCCGCCGTGGGCTACGACCTTCACATCAGCCGCGCCACGTTCTGGCCATACAGCAGGCACTACCCGATCCTGGAGCGCGAGCTGGCAGATCTGATCCAGCGTGCACCTGACCTGTGGTTCGAGCCCGATCGCAAAGGCGAGCCACCCACGCACATCCAGACCAGCCCCCAGTACCGCATCGCGGGCCTGCCGGCGATCCCGAGCCTGCGCTGGTTCGCCTGGGACGACAACGGAGTCGCCCTCGCCGAGTTCGGCGAGGGCGAGTGGCTGCAGGTGTCAAACGGCCAGATCCAACGCAAGTACCCCAGTGACGCCATGACCCGGCGGATGGCCGAGATCGCCCGGAGCCTCGACGCCTGGCTCATGGGCGACAACGACGAGCTCTACCTGGTGAACCCGGACGGGCAGATCATCAGCCGGGAGCGGACCGCTGCCGAACGCCACCCGGCGTTCGGCATCCACCATCCCCGGTACCTGGCCCGCGAGGGCAGGTACCTGTGGGGTTCGGAGCATCCCATCCAGGCTGACGAGTGGCTGCGGTTCGTGGCCGGACAGCCGGACTTCCGCATCGACGAGCACATCGAGGCGCTGCTGCCTTCGGGCTCGAAGACCATCCCCTGCCCACCGGTGGCGCACTGGGTCGGCCACCCGTCGAGCAAGCCCGTGCCCTTCTTCCACGACGACGACGGCTATATCGAGGTGCACTACGCCGACCCGGCAACGGTCGGCCGGATGGTCGAGCTGGCACCCCTGTTGAACGCAACGGTGCGGGAGGACTAGAACGGCTGGCGGCGTCAGCGGGCGGTCCCGCCGGCCCAGGTCCAGGCGTAGGCGGTGTCCTCGATGGACAGTGCCGGCTCGCAGAGGTCGAGCGGGCGGAAGGTGTCCAGCATCACGGCCAGCTCGTCGAAGTACTCGACGCCGATGGCCCGCTCCACCGACCCGGGCTGCGGCCCGTGCGTGAATCCGCCGGGATGTACCGAGATCGAGCCCTGCTCGATGCCCGAGCCACGCCGCGCCTCGTAGCTGCCGCCGGTGTAGAACAGCACCTCGTCGGAGTCGACGTTGTGGTGGTTGTACGGCACCGGGATCGCCAACGGGTGGTAGTCCACCTTGCGCGGGACGAACGAGCACACCACGAAGTTCGGTCCCTCGAACGTCTGGTGCACCGGCGGCGGCTGGTGTACGCGTCCGGTGATCGGCTCGAAGTCGTGGATGGAGAACGCCCACGGGTACAGGCAGCCGTCCCAGCCGACGACGTCGAACGGGTGCTGGGCGTAGGTGTACCTCGTCCACCCTCGCCGGTGCTGGACGAACACCTCCACATCCGTGCCGTCGGCCTGGATGAGCTCGGGGCCGCGCAGGTCGCGCTCGCAGTACGGGGCGTGCTCCAGGAACTGGCCGCGTACGGACAGGTACCGCTTCGGTGGCCCGATGTGGCCGGTCGCCTCGATCACGAGCAGCCGTACGGGGCCGTCCGGCACGATCCGGTGGATCACCGAGGTCGGCACGATCGCGTAGTCCCCGTCGGCGAGGTCGAGGGCGCCGAAGGTGCTCTCCAGCCGGGCCCGCCCGGCCTCGACGTACAGGCACTCGTCGCCGATCGCGTTGCGGTACAAGGGGGACGGGCGGTCGGCGACCACGTAGGACAGCCGTACGTCGTCGTTGGCGAGCAGGTGCTGGCGGCCCAGGACGGGATCGGCGCCACCCGCGTCGAGCTTGTGCGTCTGCAGATGCCGGGGCTTGAGCGGCCGGTTCGGTACCCGCGTCCACGCCGGCGGGTCGTACGGCTCGGCGGCCACGATCGCGGTGGGCAGGTGCCGGTGGTACAGCAGCGACGAGTCGGACGAGAAGCCCTCCTGACCCATCAGCTCCTCCGCGTACAGGCTGCCGTCGGGCTGGCGGAACTGGGTGTGGCGCTTGGCCGGGACCTCCCCGACCCGTCGATAGAAGGGCATCCTTTGTCCTGCTTCCCGAACGGCGTTGTCCGATAATCGGACGCTATTGTCCGCTAGTCGTAGCGTCGGTTAAGTTCGGTAGCCGTGTCAACCGCGCCGCCCGTACTGTTCGCGGGCCTTATCGACGACGCTGCCGTGTTCCCGCCCGGCAGCGTGCCGCTGCCCGAGGCGGTGAAGGAGCACCGGCGGCACCGTAGCGCTTGGTACGCGCCGATGGTCGGCCCGCTGCTGGTGCCGGCGTCGTCGGTCGAGGCGCTGGCCGAGCCGATCGGGCGGGACGTCATAGGTGCGGACGGCGGGCTGGAGATCGGCGTGGTCGGCGACACCGGCGTGGCCGGGCTGCGGGTACCGGCGCCGCGGGCGGTGACGATCCGGCAGGTCGAGGTGGCCGTGGCCAAGCGCGGCGAGGACCCGCAGCCCGGCCTGCGCGAGCTGCTCGCGCTTCTCGGTGACTGGCCGGCGGTGCGGGGGTACGCGGAGATCCCGCTCACCGGGGGACTGCTCGCCGCGCTCGACGCCCTCACCGAGGCCCGGGGTGCCGGACTGGCCGTGGCCGCGAAGTTCCGTACCGGCGGGCTGGCCGCCGAGCTTTTCCCGACCCCGATCGAGCTGGCCGCGGTGATCTGCGCCTGCCGCGACCGGGCACTGCCGTTCAAGCTGACGGCCGGGCTGCACCACGCGATCCGGCACGTCGACCCGGAGACCGGCTTCGTGCACCACGGCTTCCTCAACGTCCTGGTGGGCGCCGCCCAGGCGGCCGGCGGTGCCGAGGCGGCCGAGGTCGGCGACACCCTCGCCGGTACCGACCCGGTACCGCTGATCGAGGCGGCCCGCCAGATCCTGGACGCCGACCGTCGGCTGTGGATCGGGTTCGGCAGCTGCGGCGTCGACGAGCCGGTCGCCGACCTGACCCGGCTCGGCCTGCTGCCCGGGGTGGCGGCCCCGTGAGCGGCTACGGCGTCTTCGTCCACGGTGGACAGACCCGGGTCGGGTACCGGCGCGGCGACCTCGTTTACGACCTCGCCGCCGCCGAGCGCGAAGGGTTGGTGGACGGGCCGTTCCAGGGTTCGGACCTCAACGACTTCCTGGCCCTCGGCCGTCCACAGTGGACGGTCGTGGCGGCTCAGGTGGCCGAGCTGCCGGCGCGGTTCGCGGTGCCCCTGGCCGAGGTGGCGACGAGGCTGCCGTTCCGGGTCGCCGACTACGTGGACTTCTACTCCTCCGAGCACCACGCGGCCAACGTCGGGCGGATCCTGCGGCCCGGCGACCCGTCGCTCCCGCCGAACTGGAAGCACCTGCCGATCGGGTACCACGGACGGGCCGGTACGGTCGTCGTCTCCGGTACGCCCGTGGTGCGGCCGTTCGGGCAGCTCGGGCCGGACGACGTGGGACCGACCCGGCGGCTGGACGTCGAGGCCGAGGTGGGGTTCGTGGTCGGGGTACCGAGCGTGCCGGGTACCCGACTGTCCACTGTGGACTTTGTTGAGCACGTGTTCGGCGTGGTGCTGGTCAACGACTGGTCGGCGCGCGACATCCAGGCGTGGGAGTACCGGCCGCTCGGCCCGTTCCTGGGCAAGTCGTTCGCGACCAGCGTGTCGCCGTGGGTCGTGCCGCTGTCCGAGCTGGCCCCGGTGGCCGCGCCCGGGCAGGACCCGCCCGTGGCCGGGTACCTGACCGAGGCGGACCGGTTCACGTACGACATCGAGCTGACCGTCGAGTGGAACGGGACGGTGGTGTCGCGTCCGCCGTTCCGTACCCTCTACTGGTCTCCCGCCCAGCAGCTCGCGCACCTGACGGCGAACGGCGCCAGCGTGCGCACCGGCGACCTCTTCGCCTCCGGGACGGTCTCCGGGCCACGGCGTGACCAGGTCGGCTCCTTCCTGGAGCTGACCGCCGGCGGGGCCGAGCCGGTCACACTGGCGGGTGGGGCGACCCGGACCTTCCTCGCGGACGGTGACACCGTGACGATCCGGGGCGCGGCGGCCGGTGCGGCCGGTGGGGCGGTCGACCTGGGCCAGGTCGTCGGCGCCGTCGTACCCGCCCGGTAAGCAGATCATCACCGGAGGAGCGGCGTCCCCTGATCCTCACGGGGGGAGCGGCGTCCCGCCGCGCTTGCACTCTCTATTCTCTTGGCGTGCGGTGGTTGAGGGGGCGGTACGGGCTGGCCGGCGCGGTCGCGCTCGCGCTGCTGGTCGCGACGTTTGCCGGGTACCGGGCGCTCGGGCCGGGCGAAACGCTCGACCTGGCCGACGCCCCGTACCCCGCGCCGGTGACCGCGTTACCGAAGGTCTACGGCGAGATCCTGCACGCGCCGCTGATCGTCGACGGCCGGGTGCGCGTTTACGGCGGGAAGAGCCGGGTATGGTCCGACGCGACCGTGGACGCCCATATGACCACGTCGGCGTACTGGTCGTACCGGCGCTGGCCGCAGCAGTTGGTCGGGCTGGTGGTCTCGGCCGACCGGCTGGTGGTGTCCAAGTGGTCCGACGGCCGCCTGGTGGCCCAGGACCCGGCGAGCGGCCGGACCGTGTGGCAGTACGACGCCGAGGCCGGCGTCACCGTGTACCAGGGGCGGCGTACCGGCGCGATCACCGCCTACCAGCCGCCCGACCTCTACACCGCGACCGCCTCCGACGGCCGGCCGGTGGTGGTGTCCGTCGGCGGGAGCGGGGCGGTGACCGCGGTCGACGCCACGACCGGCGCGCCGCTCTGGACGCGTGCTCTCCCCGGCCGGGCGGGGTGCCGCACCGACTTCACCGCGCCCGGCCTCGTGGTGGCAGTCAACGGGTGTGGCACACCGTCCACAGTGGACGCTCTCGACGTCGCCACCGGGTCGCCCCGTACCTGGCCGGCATCGGTGGGCGCGACCCGCGACCCGTACCCGGTCGGCTGTCCGGTGGGCCGGTCGGAGTGCACCGGCCTGGCCGGTACGGACGGCGGCTGGCTGATCGGGAGTGACGGCGCGGTGACCGCCGCGGCCGCGCTCAGCGGCATGGGCACCTGGCTCGCCGGCCGGACCGCGCTGCGCACCGACGGCTCGGGCGGGGTGCACGCGTACGACGCGGTGACCGGGGCGCCGCGCTGGTCGTGGCCGCCGCAGCCGGGCGCCATCAGAGGCGCGAAGATCATCGCTGTCGAGCCGGGGCTGATCCACGTGGCGACCCAGTTCCGGGACCTCATCAACGTGGACCTTGCGACAGGGCGGGAGAGAAGCCACTTCGACGCCGTCCCGTACCCGTTCGACGGCAGGTGGCGGCCCGGGCTCGGGTACGCCAGCCGGGGCTTCGTGGCGATCGAGCGCCTTCGCCCGGGCGGCCGTCCGGACCAGCCCGACCAGGACTACTACTACGGCGTACCGAGCCTGGTGCTGGCGGGGAGCTGACGGCCGGCCGGCTGGCGCCGGAGCCGGGCGCGACCGGACCTAGGTTGTCGCGCGGCCGGTGACGGAGCGCTCGATGGTCGGGCCGAGCCAGGCGACCACCTCGCCGGGGGTGAGGTGGACCACGGGTGGGAGCCGCAGGACCTAGGCTCGTCAACAAGCGTTGAATTTTGGAGGTGGGGCGCATGTCCGTCGATACCGATGTCGTGGTGGTGGGCGCCGGCCCGACCGGGCTGCTGCTGGCCGGGGACCTGGCCCGGGCCGGGGTCGGGGTGACCGTGCTGGAAAGCCGGGCGGAGGAGTCGAACCTGACCCGCGCGTTCGCGGTACACGCCCGGACGCTGGAGATCCTGGACGCGCGCGGAGTGGCCGACGAGCTGGCCGGGACCGGTGCGCGGGTGAGTTCCCTGCGCGTGTTCGGCCGGGTACGGCTGGACCTGTCCGCGCTGCCGACCCGGTTCCCGTACGTGCTGGTCACCCCGCAGTACCACACCGAACACGTGCTGGAGAAGCGGGCGGTGGCGGCCGGCGCGGAGATCGTCCGCGGTGCCCGGGTCACCGGCCTGGCACAGGACGCCGACGGCGTGTCGGTGACGGCCGGCAAGGAGTACCGGGCGCGGTACGTCGTCGGCGCGGACGGCGTGCACAGCACCGTACGGAAGGCGCTGCGCCTGCCGTTCCCCGGCCGGAAGGTGGTGCAGTCGCTCATGCTCGCCGACGTACGGCTGACCGAGGCGCCAGAGGGTGTCCTGGCCGTCAACGCGGTCGGCGACTGCTTCGCGTTCATCGTGCCGTTCGGCGACGGCTGGTACCGGATCATCGCGTGGAACCGCGAGCACCCGCTGCCCGACTCCGCGCCGGTCGACTTCGACGAGCTGCGCGCGGTGACCCGGCGCGCGCTCGGTACCGACTTCGGCATGCACGACCCGCGCTGGACGTCGCGCTTCCACAGCGACGAGCGGCAGGTCCCGCGGTACCGCGTCGGGCGGGTGTTCCTGGCCGGCGACGCGGCCCACGTCCACTCGCCGGCCGGTGGGCAGGGCATGAACACCGGCATCCAGGACGCCGCGAACCTCGGCTGGAAGCTGGCCGCGGCGGTACGGGGCCGGGCGCCCGCCGGCCTGCTGGACAGCTACGACGCCGAGCGGCGCCCGGTCGGCGCGATGGTCCTGCGTACCAGCGGCGCGATCATCCGCTTCGCGCTGATCCGGTCCCGGGTGGGGCGGGCCGCTCGCAACGCGCTCGGTGCCGTGGCCCTGCGGATCGGGCCGGTGGTGCGCAAGGGGGCCGGGACAATCTCGGGTATCGGCATCGCCTACCCCGCTCCGCCCGGCGCCCATCCGCTGACCGGCAAGCGGGCACCCGATGTTGACCTCACCGACGGGGGCCGCCTCTACGAGGCGCTGCGCGCCGGGTCGTTCGTCCTGCTCGGGGCGGCCGCACCCGACGGCTGGGCCGACCGCGTCCAGGGCGCGACGGCGGTCGGCGGACCCGTACAGCTCATCCGGCCCGACGCGTACGTCGCCTGGGCCGCCGAGCACCCGACGTCCGAGGAACTGCGGGCCGCCTTGCGGAGATGGCTCAGCTGAGCGCAGCCGAGCCGGGTCTTGGCGAGGCGAGCACAGCCAAGGTTGTTCAGCTGAGCGCAGCCGAGCCGGGTTTGGCGAGGCGAGCACAGCCAACGTTGTTCAGCGCAGCGCCTCCTCGGCGGCGGTGAGGAAGGCGTCGTTCTCCTCCGGAGTGCCGAGGGTGACCCGTACCCCGTCGCCCTGGAAGGGACGCACGATCACCCGGTGCAGCTCGCACGCGGCGGCGAACTCGACCGACCGGTCGCGCAGCGGGAGCCAGACGAAGTTGGCCTGGGTGTCCGGTACCTCCGGAAGCAGCTTCTGGACGGCGGCCAGTACCCGCTCGCGCTCGGCGACCACCAGCTCGGCCCGGCGCCGCATCTCGGCGTCGGCGTCGAGCGCGGCGAGCGCCGCCGCCTGTGCCAAGCCTGAGCTGGAGAACGGGGTGACCACCTTGCGGATCGCCTCGGCCACGCCGGGTTGCGCGACCAGGTAGCCGATCCGCAGCCCGGCGAGGCCCCACGCCTTGGACAGGGTCCGCAGCACGACGACGTTTGGCCGGTCGCCGTAGGTGGCCAGGCCGTCGGGTACGCCGGGGTCGGTGACGAACTCGCGGTAGGCCTCGTCGAGGACGACGAGCGTGGTCTCGGGTAAGGCGTCGAGGAAGCCGTCCAGCTCGGCGCGGCGCAACGTCGTGCCGGTGGGGTTGTTCGGGTTGCAGACGAAGACCAGGCGGGTCTGCGGGGTCACCGCCGCGGCCATGGCCGGGATGTCGTGGGTGTGGTCGCCGCGGTTGGGCACCCGGACGCTCGTGGCACCGGCGGCCGCCGCGATGATCGGGTACGCCTCGAAGGAGCGCCACGAGTAGAGCACCTCGTCCCGCGGCCCGAGGCAGGTCGCCCGCACCAGGTGCTCGGCCAGGGCGACGGAGCCGCACCCGGTGGCCACCCGTACGGGGTCCACGCCGAGCCGGTCGGCCAGCTTCCCGCGCAGCGCGAGGCAGCCCATGTCGGGGTACCGGTGGGTGCCGGTGGCCGCTTCGGTGATCGCCTCGACGACCCCGGGCAGCGGGCCGTACGGGACCTCGTTGCTGGCGAGCTTGATGGCGCCCGGCACCGACCGGCCCGGTACGTATGACGGCAGCGCGTCGAGGTCTGGTCGGGTGAGGCTCATCGCTGTTCTCCGGTCTGTTCAGGAACCTTCACTGGGGTGATCTCGTGGCCCTTCCGTCCACTGTGGACGACCACGGTACCGGCGGACCGGTCGTAGAGCCCCAGATGCAGTGGACCGCCGAGGACCGGCGAGAGCGAGACGAAAAGCTGGATGAGGAAGCCCAGGCCGCAGACTGTCCACAGTAGACCGGGCAGGCCGAGCGGGTTCCACCGGCGCATCGCGCGGACGAAGCCGATCGGCTCCTCCGACTCCAGCCCCATCACCTTGATGCCGACCATCCGCTTGCCGAGCGTCTGGCCGCTGCGCGCGATGGCCGGCACCTCGTAGGCGAACCACAGGGCCACGGCCACGAGCGGGATCAGCAACCGCAGCCAGTCCGTCCGGTCGGGGACGGCCGGAAGGACCGCGGTCGGCGGCAGCACCCCGGTGAACTGTGCCCAGAGCACGCGCAGCGCCGGCCACACGTCGGAGAAGAAGAGGTACACCAGCCAACCGTTGCCCACCACGTTGAGCCCGAGGACCACGACGAAGTCGATGACCCGGGCCAGGCAGCGCAGGCCCAGCGGAGCGACCGGGAGCCCGTGCGGGAGCGGGATGGCGAACGGGTACACCCACCGGGCTCCGGGCGGCAGCACCATGCCCGGCGGGATCGGTACGCCGGGCAGCTTCGGGCCCGGTGGGACGCCGGCGCCGGGTGGCGGTGCGGCCCACGGCTGCCCGGGCCACGGCGGCGTGCCCAGCGGCGCGGGCGGTACCGGCGGCTCGGTGACGGTACGGGCGGCGGGCACCGGTGGCGCCCCGGCCGGCGGCCCGGGCGGCGGGGTCACGTCGATCGGCAGCGGGTCGCCGACCCACCCCTCGCCATCCCAGTACCGCTGGGTCGTCGGCTCGGCCGGATCCCTGTACCACCCGGGTCCGGTGTTCACGGCATCACCTCACCCTCACCACGACGGTCTGCGCCCACTTGTCGTGCAGGCACTGTTTGTACGGCTGGTCCCACAGCTGCCACAGCCCGTCGATATAGGCGAACGGGCCGACCATGGCGGCGACCGAGCCGAGCAGCCAGCGCTTGCGGGCGGCGGTCACGCCCATCGGCGTGCCGTCGGCAAGGCTGACGATCTTGATCTTCATGACCCGCTTGCCCACGGTCTGCCCGCGGCGGATCTGGTAGCTGACCTGGTAGAGGTAGTGGACCAGGATCTGGAACGGGATCAGCGCCAGGATGACCAGGAAATAACTGAGGAAGACCGCCGTGCTGATGGTCGGCTGCCCGCGGTAGTCCGTGGTCTGCGCCTGGTTCAGGAACGTCGCGACGACCAGGACCATGCCGCCGACGGTCGGGACCAGGACGATCGCACCCATGATCAGAGAGTCGAGGAGGTACGCGACGAAGCGCTCCCCGAAGTCGGCCAGTGGCGCGCCGTTGGGGGCGGCCGGTACGAGACGGTAACCCGGCGGGATCGCGGCCTGCGGCGGCACCGCGTACCCGCCCTGGGGTGGGTGCCCCGGTGGGGCCGGGTAGCCGGGCGGAGGGAAGCTCGGTGGGGGCTGCGTCACGGAGTAAGTGTTACAGGTTCCCCCGACGTTCCTGTTCCCGCTCGATGGCCTCGAAGAGCGCTTTGAAGTTTCCTTTGCCGAAGCCGAGCGAGCCGTGCCGCTCGATCAGCTCGAAGAACACCGTCGGCCGGTCCTGTACCGGCTTGGTGAAGATCTGCAACAGGTACCCGTCCTCGTCCCGGTCGACCAGGATCCGGCGCTTCCGCAGCTCCTCGATCGGCACCCGGACCGTACCGATGCGGGCGCGCAGCGCCGGGTCCTCGTAGTACGAGTCCGGGGTCTCCAGGAACTCCACTCCCGCCGCCCGCATCGCGTCCACCGTGCCGAGGATGTCACCGGTCGCGAGCGCCACGTGCTGGGCGCCGGGCCCGCCGTAGAACTCCAGGTACTCGTCGATCTGCGACCGGCGCCGGGACACCGCCGGCTCGTTGAGGGGGAACTTCACCTTGCGGGTACCGTTCGCGACCACCTTGCTCATCAGCGCCGAGTAGTCCGTCGCGATGTCGTCGCCGATGAACTCGGCCATGTTCGTGAAGCCCATCACCTTGCGGTAGAAGCTCACCCACTCGTCCATCCGGCCCAGCTCGACGTTGCCCACCACGTGGTCGATCGCCTGGAAGAGGCGCTTCGGGGCGCCGGCCGGGCGCTTCACGATCGGGTCGCGCGCGACGAAGCCGGGCAGGAACGGGCCGGCGTACCGGGACCGGTCGACGAGCGGGTGCCTCGTGTCGCCGTACGTGGCGAGCACGGCGGTCCGTACCGTGCCGTGCCCGTCAGTCAGGTCGTGCGGCGGCTCGACCCCGGTGGCGCCCTGGAGCGTGGCGTACGCGTACGCGGTGTCGACGTCGGGTACCTCCAGCGCGATGTCCCGGATGCCGTCCCCGTGCCGGGCGTGGTGCCCGGCCAGGTCGGTACCGGCCCGGGTGGCGCCGGCGAGCACGAACCGTACCGACCCGCTCGTCAGCACGTACTCGGCCCGCTCCGGGTACCCCTGCTCGGGCCCCCGGTACGCCACGCACGTCATCCCGTACGCGGTCGAGTAGTAGTGGGCGGCCTGCTTGGCGTTGCCCACGACGAAGTAGAGGTGGTCGAGTCCCCGTACCGGGAAAGGGTCCTGGGTGATGTCGTGCGCGACGGCCCCGACCAGCTCGTCGAGGTTGATGGTCTCCGCCCGGGTCATCGCCGGCTCCCTTCGGTGCGCGCTCCCTCCGCCGAGCATCGCCGCCGTCCCCTGGCTGGGCAACCGTCAGCCGGCCGGCTGGCCAGTCTGCGCATTCTGCCAGTCCAGATCGCCGTCTCACTGACCAATCTGTCCAATCGCGTTTGGCGTCACCGCACCCTGGCTAGGTCTATAGGTGAGGAGAGGAGCCCGCCGTGGCAGCCAAGAAGAACGTCATCCAGCCCAGCCCCGCCAACGGCCTGGTCGACATCGACGTGGCCGCGGTCGGTCGCGACCTTCAGGAGACCCTGGTCGAGCTGACCGACCTGCACCTGCGGGCCAAGCAGGCGCACTGGAACGTGGTCGGCCGGCATTTCCGGTCCGTACACCTGCACCTCGACGAGCTGACCGAAGAGGTACGCGGCGCCGCCGACCTGGTCGCCGAGCGCGCCGTCGCGATCGGGTACCCCGTCGACGGCCGCCCCGCCACCCTCGCCAAGTCCACCCCGCTACCCGAGTTCCCCGCCGGCGAGGTGCTCGACAACGACGCCGTCATGCTGATGACCGACGCGCTCGCCGACGTCTGCGGCCACGTGCGCAAGCGCGTCGAGCACACCACGGAGCTCGACCCGGTGACCCAGAACCTGCTGGCCGACGTGCTCGCGACGCTGGAGAAGCAACACTGGATGTTCACCGCGCAGAAGGTGCCGGCCGACCGGGCATGATGGGCGGGTGGCCGCCCGTACCCCGATCGACTCCCTGGATGCGCGCCTGATCGCGTTGCTCGCCGCGCAGCCCCGGATCGGCGTACTGGAGTGCGCCCGGCGACTGCGGGTGGCCCGCGGTACGGTCCAGGCCCGGCTCGACAAGCTGTCCGAACGGGGCGTCATCAAGGGGTACGGGCCGGACATCGCGCCGGACGCACTCGGGTACGGGGTGACCGCCTTCGTGACGTTGGAGATCCGCCAGAGCCGGGGACATGACCCGGCCGCCGCGCACCTCGCCACCATTCCCGAGGTGCTGGAGGTGCACACGATCACCGGCTCCGGCGACCTGCTGTGCCGGATCGTCGCCCGGTCGAACGCCGATCTGCAACGGGTGATCGACCAGGTGGTGGCGTACCAGGGAATTGTGCGCGCCTCGACGATCATCGCGCTCGCCGAGCAGATTCCGTACCGTACGCTCCCGTTGGTGGAGGCGGCCGCGAGCGGCGGATGACGGCCGCGAGCGGGCGGGCCGCGGCGGTCGGGCAGGGTCCTTGTCGGGCGTTACTCACGGGATGAGTTCTTACTCACCAGGTGAGTGAGCCGAGGAAGGCAGTAGGCCCCGAAGGGATGTCCCACGGGGGGAGAGTGGCGTGCCAGAATCTCGGCGTACCCCCTCACAGTCAGGAATGCCGATGTACCCGGATCCCGCCAGCGGCCGTCCCTGGTCCGACCCCACCTCGGGTCCGGCCCAGTCGTTCCCCGCGTACGACCCGCCCGGCGGGTTACCGCCGGCGCCCCCCGGCGGCCAGGGCTACGGCCCGCCGGGCCCCGCAACGCCTTCATACCCGCAGAACCCCTACCCGCCTCCGGCGCCTGCCCAGTACCCCGCTCAGCCTCCGTACCCTGGGCAACCGCAGCCGCCATACCCGCAACCGCCGGCCGGGCCGCCGCCGGCCGCGCAGTACCCGCCGAACCAGTACCCCCCGAACCAGTACCCGGGCGGCCAGGTGCCGTACCCGTCCGCGCCGCAGACCTGGCAGCCTGCCCAGCCGGCGAAGACCGGCAGCCCGATCCTGGTCCGGATCGGCATCGCGGTCGCGGTCATCGTCGTTGTCGTCGTGGTCCGGATCGCGATCAGGGCGCTGTTCCACCAACTGTGAGCCGGGCCGCCTCGCGCCCGACCCGCCCCAACGTTCCCAACTCGCCCGGCGCGGCTGACCGGGTAGCGGCTCGCCGGCTGGCTACCGTGACCGGGTGGCCAGCGGCAGCGCGTTCAGCCGGTTCCAAGCCGCGCTGGGCGTGGTCGGGCTGCTGGCGCTCGGCGTGACCATCACGATGGCCACCGGCAAGAACCCGTGGCCCGCCTTGCAGGGCTGGCTGGACCGGACCCGGGTGCTCTCCGAGCCGGCGCCCGCTTGGTCGGTCAAGGTCGGCGACCAGCCATCGAGCGCGGTCGTCGCCCGGGGGGCCGTGGTCATCGCGTCGTCCCGCCTGGTCGGCGGGTACGCGCTGAGCGGCGGCGGCCCGTTGTGGACCCGCGAGGTGCCGTGGAGCGCGGTGGCCGGGGACGGCTCCCGCGCCGTCGTGGTCGCCGGACGGACCGGCCGGGGGTACGAGACATACGACCCGGAAACCGGGGCGCCCCGCTGGTCCGAGCCCACCGCGCTCGGCGTATGGACCTTCGCCGACCTGGTCGTCGGGCTCGCCTGCCCGCAGACCTCCCCGTGCACGCTGACCGCCCGCGACCCGGACACCGGCACGGTCCGATGGCAGGCCAAGCTGCCGGGCGACGGGCGGCCGCTGGCGGGGCTCAACCACCGGCTCTCCGGGGTACGGGCACTCGGCCGTACCGATCCCGCGCCGCAGCCCGTACCGCCGCTGCTCGGGTTCCCGGTCGAGGGCGAGGTGCAGGTCTTCGACTCCGGTGACGGTACCCGGCTGCGGGCGTACCCGAACCGGCCGGCCACGCGCGCCACCGTGGTCGGCGACCGGGTGCTCGTGACGAGCGCGACGCCGGAACCGGGCGGGGGCCAGGGCTGCCGGTACGCCGTGGCGGCGCGGGACCCGCGCACCGACCGGTCGGCCTGGCGGCGGGACGGGTACGACCTGCACACCTCGTCCGCGCTCGGCTGCGAGCAGCGCGCCGACCCGACCGGCGGGGGCGGCCTGCTCGCCGGGACCGGGCCGGACGGGCGGGACGTCGTGCTCGACGCGGACACCGGTGCCGAGGTGCTGCACACCGACAAGGCCGAGTCACTGCTCAACGTCAACGACCGGCTGGCCGTGCTCCGTACGGCCGACAAGCGCAGGGTACGGGTGGTCGACCTGGGCGGGGGAGCCGACTGGACCCGGCCGGTGGACCGCTCGACCGCGGTCGCGCTCGGGCCGGGCGTGGTGGTGCTCACCGACCCGGGCACCGGACGGCTGGTCGCGCTCTCCGCCACCGGGCAGGCGCTGGTGGACGCGGCCACCGGGGCGACCGTCCTCGGGTACGCCAGCAGTGGTGTGTTCATCAACATCGGTCGGCACGTGGGGATGCTGCTGTACGGCCGGTAGCATCCGCCCATGGGCTCCCCGACCTTCGGCTTCTCGCCCCTGCTCCCGCTCGGCCCGGACACCACCGGGTACCGCCTGCTCACCACCGACGGCGTGGACGTCGTGGACGGGCCGGGCGGTCGGTGCTTCCTCACCGTCGAGCCGGCCGTACTGACCCGGTTGACCGCCGAGGCCATGCACGACATCGCGCACTACCTGCGCCCGGCCCACCTGGCGCAGCTGCGGTCCATTGTGGACGATCCGGCCGCCTCCCCCAACGACCGGTTCGTGGCGCTGGACCTGCTGCGCAACGCCAACATCGCGGCGGGCGGGGTGCTGCCGATGTGCCAGGACACCGGTACGGCGATCGTGATGGGCAAGCGGGGCCGGCACGTGCTGACCGACGGTACGGACGAGGAGGCCATCGCGCGCGGCGTGTTCGACGCGTACACGAAGCTGAACCTGCGGTACTCGCAGCTCGCCCCGATCACCATGTGGGAGGAGAAGAACACCGGCTCCAACCTGCCGGCCCAGATCGAGATCTACGCGGGCGACGCGCATCCGGACAGCTACGAGTTCCTGTTCATGGCCAAGGGCGGCGGCTCGGCCAACAAGTCGTACCTCTACCAGGAGACCAAGGCGCTGCTGAACCCGGCGCGCATGCTCCAGTTCCTGGAGGAGAAGCTGCGGTTGATCGGCACGTCGGCGTGCCCCCCGTACCACCTTGCGGTCGTCATCGGCGGGACCAGCGCGGAGTTCGCGCTGAAGACGGCGAAGTACGCCAGCGCGAAGTACCTCGACTCGCTGCCCACCGAGGGCAGCCCGACCGCGCACGGGTTCCGCGACCTGGAGCTGGAGGCGCAGGTCCTGGAGCTGACCCGGCAGTTCGGGATCGGCGCGCAGTTCGGCGGGCGGTACTTCTGCCACGACGTACGGGTCGTCCGGCTGCCCCGGCACGGCGCCTCCTGCCCCGTCGCGATCGCGGTGTCCTGCTCGGCCGACCGCCAGGCGCTCGCCAAGATCACCGCGGACGGCGTGTTCCTGGAGCGGCTGGAGACCGACCCGGCGCAGTTCTTGCCGGATCTCGGCCTGCCGGACGTGGAGCTCGACCACGAAGTGGTCGCCATCGACCTGAACCGCCCGATGGCGGATATCCGTGCCGAGCTGTCCCGGTACCCGGTGAAGACCCGGCTGTCCCTGACCGGCCCGCTGGTCGTCGCCCGGGACATCGCGCACGCGAAGATCGCCGAGCGGCTGGACGCGGGCGAGCCGATGCCGGCGTACCTGCGCGACCACGCCGTCTACTACGCCGGCCCGGCGAAGACCCCCGAGGGGTACGCCTCCGGCTCCTTCGGCCCGACCACGGCGGGCCGGATGGACGCGTACGTCGAGAAGTTCCAGGCGGCCGGCGGCTCGCTCGTCATGCTGGCCAAGGGCAACCGGTCGGCGCAGGTGACCAGGGCGTGCGCCGCGTACGGCGGCTTCTACCTCGGCTCGATCGGCGGCCCAGCGGCCCGGCTGGCGCAGGACTGCATCCGCAAGGTCGAGGTGCTCGAGTACCCGGAGCTGGGCATGGAAGCGGTCTGGAAGATCGAGGTTGTCGACTTTCCGGCTTTCACAGTTGTGGACGATAAGGGCAACGACTTCTTCGCAGAGACCAGCAAACCGGTGCTAACCGTCGGGCGGAGGGCGTGATCTGACCGTTTGTGGGTTGTCGCACTCGTCGTACCGGTTCGACAATTGCGCGCGTGTCGCAACCCCCTTATGGACAACCGCAGTATGGCCAGCCTGGGTACGGTCAGCAGCCAGATCCGGGCATGAACGCCCCGGTCGACCCGTACTACTCACCGCCGACCCAGCAGCCCGGGTACGACCAGTCGGCCTATCCCGGGTCGCCCGCCTATCCGGCTTACGGCGAGCCCGGCGGATATTCGGACCCGGTCTCCGGCTACCCCGGCGGGCAGTCATACCAGCAGTCCCCCGGGTACGGGCAGCAGAGCTACCAGCAGCCGACGCAGACGTACTACCAGCAACCGCAGCAGCAGCCGGGCTATGGCGGCCCGGGCTACCCGGGTGCGCCGGGCTATCCAACCACCCCGTCCGGAGGCGGAGGCGGCCGGGGTGTGGTGGTCGTGCTGGTGGTCTTCCTGGTGCTGGTCCTGGTCGGCGGCGGTGTGGGCGCCTACTTCCTGCTGAAGGGCAACAAGACCACGCCCAACGCGAACAGCACCGCTACTCCCGGCTCCGGTACCTCGGGCGGCGCCAGCTCCGGCGCGTCGCCGACGCCTGCCGGGCACACCGGCGACCTGCGGACCCTCCTCATCGACGGGCCGAGCGGCTCCCGCGCGTGGCCGACGCCGTTGGGCACGGACCGGAACTTGTCGCTGGACCAGGCATCGGAGCTGAGCAGCGACAAGGCGGCCCGGCGCGACATGCTGACCCAGTACAAGTTCGTCAGCGGGGCGGTGCAGTGCTGGATCGGCTCGGACCGGTCCGTGGTGGACGTGCGGCTGTACCGGTTCGACACCGCCGCCCACGCGGAGGACTTCTTCAAGGACGACATCGACGCGACGGCGGGGGGCTACAGCGCGTCGGACACCAGCACGGTGCCCGGGGTACCGAGGGCCGAGGCGTACGCCGACCCGAAGAAGGACGATCAGGGGTACGTGCACGTGATCGCCATCGGCGTGAAGGCCGACGTGGTGTTCGTGGTGTCCCTCGGGGAGAAGGCGGACAAGGTCGACCTGACCCTGCCCAACCGCCTGATGCAGCAGCAGTACGACAAGCTCTGACGGTCCGGTACCGCGGGCCGGGCGCCCGGCCCGCGGTACCGCCGTCGCGGCGCGTGGCCGCCAGGGCGCGGGCAGGATAAGGGCATGAGCGAGTACCGCGTCGAGCACGACACGATGGGCGAGGTACGGGTACCGGTCGACGCGCTGTGGCGGGCGCAGACCCAGCGGGCCGTGGAGAACTTCCCGATCTCCGGACGGGGCCTGGAGCGGGCGCACGTCGCGGCCCTGGCCCTGATCAAGTCTGCCGCGGCGTATGTCAATGCGTCGCTGGATGTGGTCCGGCCCGAGGCGGCCGAGGCGATCGCGGCGGCGGCGGCCGAGGTGGCGGAGGGGCGCCACGACGACCAGTTCCCGGTCGACGTGTTCCAGACCGGCTCCGGTACCTCGTCGAACATGAACATGAACGAGGTGCTCGCCACGCTGGCGGCGCGGCGGCTCGGCGAGCCGGTACACCCGAACGACGAGGTGAACGCCTCGCAGTCGTCGAACGACGTGTTCCCTTCGTCGATCCACCTGGCCGCGACCGCGGCGGTGACCCGGGACCTCATCCCGGCGCTCCAGCATCTGGCGTCCACATTGGACGGTAAGGCGGTGGAGTGGCGCGAGGTGGTGAAGGCCGGGCGTACCCACCTGATGGACGCCACACCGGTCACCCTCGGCCAGGAGTTCTCCGGCTACGCCGCGCAGGTCCGATACGGCGTGGACCGCTTGCGGGACGTCCTGCCGCGCCTCGCCGAGCTACCGCTCGGTGGCACCGCGGTGGGCACCGGCGTCAACACGCCGCCCGGCTTCGCCGCGGCGGTCATCGCGCGGCTCGCCGAGGTCACCGGCCTGCCGCTGACCGAGGCGCGCAACCACTTCGAGGCGCAGGGCGCGCGGGACGCGCTGGTCGAGGCGTCCGGCCAGGTGCGGGTGGTCGCGGTCGGGCTCTACAAGATCGCGAATGACATCCGGTGGATGGGCTCCGGCCCGCACGCCGGCCTGGGCGAGCTGCGCCTGCCCGACCTCCAGCCGGGTTCGTCGATCATGCCGGGCAAGGTCAACCCGGTGGCCTGCGAGGCGGTACGGCAGGTCTGCGCGCAGGTGTTCGGCAACGACGCGGCGGTCGCGTTCGCCGGGTCGCAGGGGGACTTTGAACTGAACGTGATGCTCCCGGTATTGGCCCGTAATTTATTGGAGTCGATCCGGCTGCTCGCCGCGGTGGCCCGGCTGTTCGCCGACCGCGGTGTGGTAGGCATCACTCCTGTTACCGAGCGCATGCGGCGGTACGCCGAGGGTTCGCCCTCGATCGTCACGCCCCTCAACCGCTATCTGGGGTACGACGAGGCGGCCGCGGTCGCCAAGCAGGCACTTGCCGAGCGGCGCGCGATCCGTGACGTGGTCGTCGAGCGCGGGCACCTCGCCTCCGGGAAGCTCACCGAGGCACAGCTGGACGAGGCGCTGGATCTTCTACGGATGACGCACCCTTGATTGATGACGCTCCGTAGGGGGTAATAGAGATCGTGCTGGTCGTCACGATGAACGAGCTGCCCGGATACCACATCCGGGCCATCTTTGGCGAGGTCGTCGGTGTGACGGCCCGCCCGCAGAACCGGTTCACCGAAGGTGTCCGGTCACTGGACGGCAACCTGTCCCAGGTGGGGGAGCAGTTTCTGATGGCGGGCCGGCGCGAGGCCGTGGAACGGATGTCCTTCCACGCCCGTGCGGTCGGTGCCAACGCGATCGTCGCGATGCGCTTCGACCACCGGCAGATCTCCGCCGACTGGGTGGAGATCTGCGCGTACGGGACGGCCGTGGTGGCCGCCCCACGCCAGCGCCTGCCGCGCCCCCGTCGCCAGGAGCTACCGGCCGCGCCGCTACCGGAGCCGCCACCGCCGACCCTGTACGAGACCACGGCACCCGGTACCGCCCCGGCCTGAGCGGCTGGCCCGCTCTACCGCAGGGCGGTCGCGACCGCCCGAGCCGCCGCCTGTACGGCCGGTCCGACCGTCCCGTCGTCGAGCGGCGCGAGCGCGACGACGCCGACGCTGGCCTCCAGCCCTTCCACGCCGAGTACCGGCGCGGCGACCCCGTGCGCCCCCGGCTCCAGCTCGCCGACCTTCGACCGGTCCGGCTCGGCGGCGTCTGGCGCCGCGCCACGACCCGGACCGGTCGCCCCCACCCAGCCGTCCGTACCCGTACGGCCGGCGAGGATCGCCTGACCCGCGGCGCCCCGGTCGAGCGGGTGCCGCGACCCGGTCCGGTACGCGACGTGGAAACGCGTCCAGCTCGGCTCCACCACGGCCAGGGCCACGGCCTCACCGCCCTCGGCCACGGTGAGGTGCGCGGTCGCCCCGACCTGCTCGGCCAGCCGGCGCAGGGCCGGCAGCGCGGCGTCGGCGACGAGGGGCTGAGCGCGCCGGGCCAGGTGCAGCACCCCGGCGCCCAGGCGCAGCCGGCCGCCCGCGTCCCGGCGGACCATCCCGTGCGCGGCGAGCGTCGCGGCCAGCCGGTACACGACCGCGCGCCCCACGTCCAACCGGGTCGCCGCCTCAGTGATGGACAGGCCGCCCGGGGTCTCCGCGACGTACTGGAGCAGCCGCAGCCCCCGGTCGAGCGTCTGCGCGGTCTCCTCCACGCCACGTGAGGCTACGCCAGGGACCAGTCGCGAGCGGAGGACCGTCACCGAACGCTACCCTTTGGGGGTGACGCTGCGCCTGTATGACACCGCGACCCGATCGGTTCGCGACTTCGTCCCGAGGTCGCCTGGTCAGGCCGGTATCTACCTGTGCGGGCTCACCGTCCAGTCCGGGCCGCACCTCGGCCATCTCCGCTCCGGCGTGAACTACGACGTGCTGCGCCGCTGGCTGCTGCGCTCCGGCTACGAGGTGCGGTTCGTCCGCAACATCACCGACATCGACGACAAGATCCTCGTCAAGTCTGTCGAGCAGGACCGGCCGTTCTGGGCGATCGCGTACGCGAACGAGCTCGTGCTCGGCGCGGCGTACCGGGCGCTGGGCGTGCTGCCGCCCACGGCTGAGCCGCGCGCCACGGGGCACATCCCGGAGATGCACGAGCTGATCGCGAAGCTCGTCGCCGCCGGGTACGCGTACCCGGCGACCGACGGCTCCGGCGACGTCTACTTCGACGTGCGTAAGGACACCGGTTACGGCACGCTGTCCGGGCAGCGGCTCGACGCGATGGCGCCGGCCGCCGACGCGCCCGAGCGCGGCAAGCGCGACCCGCGCGACTTTGCGCTGTGGAAGGGGCCGAAGCCCGACGAGCCGGACGACGCGTACTGGCCGTCCCCGTGGGGACGCGGCCGGCCCGGGTGGCACATCGAGTGCTCGGCGATGTGCTGGCGGTACCTCGGCGAGGAGTTCGACATCCACGGCGGCGGGCTGGACCTGGTGTTCCCGCACCACGAGAACGAGGTGGCCCAGTCACGGGCGGCCGGCTTCGGGTTCGCCCGGTACTGGGTACACCACGGGCTGCTCAACCTCGGCGGGTCGAAGATGAGCAAGTCCGAGGGCAATGTCATCGACGTCGACGCCGTGGTGGCGATGGGGATCCGGCCGGTGGAACTGCGCTACTACCTCGCCGCCCCGCACTACCGCTCGGTCATCGACTACTCCGAGGCCAACCTGCACGAGGCGGCCGCGGCGTACCGGCGGATCGAGGGGTTCGTCCAGCGCGCGGTGGAGCGGGTCGGCGGACGTTCCGGCTCGCCCGGCGAAGCTCCGGGAGCCGGAAGGTCCGCAGCCGTTCCGCCGGGCGAGCTGCCCATCGAGTTCGTCGAGGCGATGGACGACGACCTGGCCACGTCGCGGGCGATGGCGGTGATCCACGAGACGGTACGGGTCGGCAACGTCGCACTCGACTGCGACCGTGGCGTCGCCGAGTCGCTCGCCGAGGCCCGGGCGATGCTCGGCGTGCTCGGCCTCGACCCGCTCGACCCGCACTGGGCCGGTACCGGCGCCGAGGACCTACGGTCCACAGTGGACGGTCTGGTCGCGCTGGCGCTGGAGCAGCGGGAGCTGGCCCGCAGACGGAAGGACTGGCCGGCGGCCGACGCCGTACGGGACCAGCTCAAGCAGGCCGGCGTGATCGTCGAGGACACGCCGCACGGACCACGGTGGAGCGTCTCCGGTGCCCGGTAACTCACAGCGGCGCGGAGCGCGGCGTACCTCCAGCAAGAAGGGCGCCGCCGGGGGGTCGGGCGGGCAGCGCCGGCAGGGGCTGAAGGGCAAGGGCCGTACCCTGCCAGCCGACGAACGTCCGTGGCACAAGGGGTACTCCGGCGACGAGCCGCTGCCCGAGCGCACCGCCTGGAAACAGGAGAAGGAGCGCCGGGCGGCGGCCGCGCAGGGCCGGGCGCCGAAGGTGGGTACCCCCGGGAGGGCGGCGGTGCCCAAGGGCGGCGCCGGGAAGGGCGGTGCCGGGAAGGGCGGTGCCGGGAAGGCCGCGCCGAAGGTGAGCCCCGGCCGGCGGGCACCCGCCGCCAGGGACGCGCCCGAGCTGCTGGTCGGGCGCAACCCGGTGGTCGAGGCGCTGCGGGCGCACGTACCGGCGACGGCGCTCTACGTGGCGCTGGGCATCGACATGGACGACCGGGTCAAGGAGGCGGTACGGACCGCCAGCGACCGGGGCATCGCGCTGCTCGAGGTGAGCCGCGCCGAGCTGGACCGGATGACCGGGGGCGTGCTGCACCAGGGCATCGGGCTGTCCGTACCCCGGTTTGCTTATGAGGACTTCGACGACCTGCTCGCGGCGGCCGTCGAGCACGCCTCACCGCTGCTCGTCGCCCTCGACGGGGTGACCGACCCGCGCAACCTCGGCGCGGTCGTGCGCTCGGCGGCGGCCTTCGGCGCGCACGGCGTGTTCCTGCCCGAGCGGCGCGCCGCCGGGATGACCGCGACCGCCTGGCGGACCAGCGCCGGCGCGGCGGCCCGGGTGCCGATCGCGCAGGTCACCAACCTGACCCGGGCGCTGCGGCGCTGCCAGGAGGAGGGGTTCCTGGTGGCCGGCCTGGACGCCGACGGGGCGACCTCGCTCTACCAGCTCGACGCGGCGCTCGGCCCGCTCGTGGTGGTCGTCGGCTCCGAGGGACGCGGCCTGTCCCGGCTCGTCGGTGCGACCTGCGACCTGCGGGTGAGCATCCCGATGGAGTCGACCGTGGAGTCCCTGAACGCTTCGGTGGCGGCCGCTGTCACCTTGGCGGAGGTGTCCCGCCGCCGCGCGTCCTACGATCAGGAGCCGTGAGCGGATCGGACGGCTACGCCCTCGGGGTTGACCTTGGCACGTCGAACACAGTCGCGATGCTGAGGTGGCCGGACGGGCGGACCCGGCCGCTGCTGTTCGACGGCGTACCGGTGATGCCGTCGGCCGTGTACCTCGACGTGAGCGGCGCCCTGCACGTGGGGCGGGACGCGTTACGGATGGCCGCGCTGGACCCGGCCCGGCTGGAGCCCAACCCGAAACGACGGGTGGACGAGGCGACCGTACTGCTCGGGGACCGGGAAGTGTCCACAGTGGACCTGCTGGCGGCGGTACTGGGTGCGGTGGCGCGCGCCGCGGTCGAGGCGACCGGGTTCCTCCCGCCGGCCGCGTTGACCTATCCGGCGACGTGGGGCCACTCGCGGCGGCAGGTACTGGCGACGGCGGCGAACCGGGCCGGGTGGCCACCCGTACGGCTCGTGCCCGAACCCGTCGCGGCGGCCCGGTACTTCGCGGATGTCCTGCGCCGTCCGGTACCCGTCGGGGCGTCCATCGCGGTGTTCGACTTCGGCGGCGGGACGCTCGACATCGCGGTCGTGCAGAACACCGGCAACGGGTTCAGCGTCCTGGGCGCGGGCGGGATCGAGGACCTCGGCGGGCTGGACGTGGACGCCGTACTGGTGGACCACCTGGGTCGGCTGCTCGCCGATACGGCACCGTCGTCGTGGACCACGATCACGCACCCGGACACCACCTCGCAGCTGCGCGACCGCGGGCGGTTCTGGGACGACGTACGGGGCGCGAAGGAGATGCTCTCCCGTACGGCGGCCGCGCCGGTCGCCGTACCCGGGCTGGACCAGGCCATCCACCTGACCCGCGAGGAGCTCGACCGGGTGGCCGGACCGCTCATCCAGCGGGCCGTGTACGAGACCGCGGCGGTCATCAGCCGGTGCGGGCTGCGTCCGGACCAGCTCGCCGGGCTGTTCCTGGTCGGCGGCTCGTCCCGCCTGCCGATCGTGGCCCGCCTGCTGCACGCTCACCTGGGCATCGCGCCGACCGTACTGGAGCAGCCGGAGCTGCCGGTCGCGGAGGGCGCGGTCGCCGAGCTCGTACCTCCGATGACCTCGCCCGCGATGTCCCCGTCGATGCCGCCACCCGTACCCGCCGGCCCCCCGGTCGCGGTCCCGCCGGCTGCGGTGTCTCCGGCGACCGTCTCGCCCGGGCCCGCACCGATGGCGGCCGCACCGATCTCGGGCCCGCCCACCTCGGCCCTGCCCACCTCGGCCCCGCCGGTCTCGCCGCCGCCTGCGGCGCCGTTCGCGCCAGCCGCGTCGGAACCGTTCGCGTCGGAACCGTTCGCGTCGGCGCCGTTCGCGTCAGCACCGTTCGCTCCACCCGGGACGGCGCCGTTCCCGCAGTCCCCGTCCCCGTCCCCGTCCCCGCCGGGCGCGCCGGAGACCGCCGGCAGCGGGATGATGACCTACCCGCCGCAGCAGGCACCGCCGCCCCGCCCGTGGTACCGCCGCCCGGTCACCTGGGTCGTCGCCGGTGCGCTGGCCGTGGTGCTGGTCGTCGCCGGTACCCTCGTCTTCGCGCTGGGCGACCGCTACCCGCAGGTGACCTTCACCAGCCTCAGCGAGGTGGCCCGGGTGCCGATGGGCGTGGAGAGCCCGAGTTACACATTCACGACAGTCAATGGCGATCGGGCCTACCTGGCTCTGCAGAAGGACAACGCGGTACGGGTCACCGGGTACGACCTGGCCAGCCGGCAGCAGCGCTGGACCGAGACGGTCACGCCCGCGGGGGTGTCCTCGGTGACCTTCGAGGGCATCATGGCGCTGGCCGACTCCGTCGTCGGGGTCGCCACGCTGTCCGGCGGCTCCGCCTCCCGTGCCCTGTTCGGCGTCGACTGGGCCGGCCATCACGTCTGGCGGCACGACCTGACCAGCTCCGACAAGCTTCTGGCTACCTCGGCTGCGCTGCTCGTTGTCGATAGCCAGAACCACCAGCTGGTCGGGCTGGACCCCCGTACCGGCAACCAGAAGTGGACGCTCGCCAACATCAAGGACTCGGGAGACACGAGTTCGGCCACCTTCCCGGTCTACACCGACGCCGACCTCGCCCGGCCCGGCCCGCTGCCGGAAGGGCCGGAGCTCGGTACGAGCGACAACCGGGTGGTCCAGATCGGCGCCGACAGCAGCGCCCGGGTCATCGACACCGCAACCGGGAAGGTCGTCGTCACCGGGGGCAACGTCGGCGACTACTCGTCGGTCGCGCTCGCCGCGGGCGGCCGGCTCTACGTCGCCAGCAGTTCGGGCGGGTACAAGCTTTTCTCGTACGACCTGGGCAGCCTCGCCGACGGCAAGCTCATCTACACCGCGCCGGACGACACCCACTACCTCGAGCGCATCGTCCCGTGCGGCAGCCGCGTCTGCCTGCTCGACGAACCCAACTCGGACGACAAGGGCGACCAGGTGCTCGCGGTCAACCCCGGCGGCAACGTGGCCTGGCAGAAGCCGGCTCCAGGCGCCAGCGCACTGACTCCCCTCGGCGGGGGGCTGCTGGTCGACGGCTCCGGGTCGAACCGCTACGCGACGGTCTTCGACGACAACGGCAAGGTGCTGCTGGGCGACGAGGGCAAGGACCAGACAGGGGTACGGGTGACCGCCGGCTCGGTCCTGCTGTTCTCCGACGCCCCCGAAAGCTCCCCCAACGACGAGACCCTGACCGGCCTCGCCGCCCGCGACGGCACCCGTACCCCGCTTGGCCAGATCAAGAAGGTACGGGCCGCCGGCTGCTCCTGGAACACCCGCATGCTGGTCTGCCCGATGGAGAGCGACTTCGGTGTCTGGCGGTTCGCGTCGTAGCTAGCCGGTCGCGTCGTAGCCGGCCGTACGCCGGTCAGTAGCCGCCGCCGCCACCGCCGCCGCCGGAGCCACCCCCGCCGACCGCGACGATCAGGATCACGATGACCGCGACGACCACCGCGGCTCCGATGGCGACCCAGATCGCCGTCCGCTTCGAGCCTGCCATGCCCCGGACGGTACCCCGGCTCCCGTCCTACACGCGGTAGGGCGGCCCGGGTTTCCCTGGCCGCCCTACAACGGGTGCTTTCAGGTGGTCAGATCCGGACCCCGGTGACCGCGTGGAAGGCGTGGTGGTGGCCGGCGCGCGGCTTGACGAACACGGTGTCAGCCATGCGCGGCAGGCGGCGCGGGTCGGCCCGTACGACGAAACGCTCGTCGGTGCCGCCCAGGTTGACGTGGCCGTAGACGTACGCGTCGGAGCCCAGCTCCTCGACCAGGTCGACCAGGATCGGCATGCCGTCCTCGGTCTCGGTGACCAGGTCGGTGTCCTCGGGCCGGAAGCCGACGGTGACCGTACCGTTGCCGCCGTTGCCGTGCGCGGTGGCCACCTGCTCGCGCGACAGCGGCAGGATCAGGCCGGCGAAGTTGGCGCCCGACTCGGTCAGCGGCACGGTCTTGATGTTCATCGCCGGCGAGCCCATGAAGCCGGCGACGAACACGTTGGCCGGCTGGTCGTACAGCTCCCGCGGCGTGTCGACCTGCTGGAGGATCCCGTCGAGGAGTACCGCGACCCGGTGCCCCATCGTCATGGCCTCGACCTGGTCGTGCGTCACGTACACGGTGGTGGTGCCGAGCTGTGCCTGCAGCGTCGCGATCTGCGACCGGGTCTGCACGCGCAGCTTGGCGTCCAGGTTGGACAGCGGCTCGTCCATGAGGAAGACCTGCGGCTTGCGCACGATCGCCCGGCCCATCGCGACCCGCTGGCGCTGACCGCCGGACAGGGCCTTGGGCTTACGGTTGAGGTAGTCCTCGAGCTGCAGCAGCTTCGCCGCGTTCTTCACCGCCGCGTCGATCTCGTGCTTCGGGGTCTTGCGCAGCTTGAGCGCGAACGCCATGTTCTCGTACACCGTCATGTGCGGGTACAGGGCGTAGTTCTGGAAGACCATCGCGATGTCGCGGGACTTCGGCGGCAGGTTGGTGACGTCGCGCTCGTCGATGTAGATCGCGCCGGCGTCGACGTCCTCCAGGCCGGCGAGCATCCGCAGGCTGGTGGACTTCCCGCAGCCCGACGGGCCGACCAGGACCAGGAACTCGCCGTCGCCGATCTCCAGGTTGAGCGAGTCGACCGCTGGCTTCGGGTTTCCGGGGTACATCCGCGTGGCATCGCGGTACGTGACAGTAGCCATGATGCAGTGCATCCTTCCACCGGCAGGAACGTGCCGGACGATCCGAGTAAAAGGTGCGCACCCCGACAGGAAAGTCGAGGGTCGTCCTGTCAACGTAGACGTCGGACGACGCGGTGCCAAGCGGATGGGGAGCGCTCCTCGGCACCTTTGCCCATTTTGGTCCCTGAATGGATATCACCTGCCGGCCCGGTACGGCCCCGGCGTACGATGCGTACGGCCCGTACGCCGGGCCCCGCCGACGTGGCGCAACTGGCAGCGCACCCGACTTGTAATCGGGCGGTTCCGGGTTCGAGTCCCGGCGTCGGCTCAGGATCTGAGCTGGGAAAACTGTCAAGAGCACTCGATCTTGAGTGCCCTTGACAGCGACCGCTGACAGCAACGTCACTCGCCCATGTCCTCGTCGTCGAGCAGGTCACCGAACTGGTCGAGCGCGGCGCGCTTGTCGTCGAGGGAGACGTGACCGTAGACGGTCATGGTCATCTCCAGCGTGCTGTGTCCGACGATCTCCATCACGGTCCGGGGAGACACGCCCAGGGCCAACAGCACCGAGACGCAGCCGTGCCGCAGGTCATGGAGCCGGATAGCCGGCAGGCCAGCCGCCGCGCAGGCGTTCTGTACGACCCGGGTGCAGTTGCGCGGATCGATCGGCGTTCCGATCGGAGTGGTGAAGACGTAGCCCAGGTTCGGCCACCGCGCGCCCAGGTTCGACTGCTCCTCGTCCTGCCGTAGCCGGTGCTCGCGGAGGGGCCCGTGCCACCAGCAACGGCAGCGGGATCGCCCGCTCCGAGCGCTGAGTCTTGGTCGGCAGGGTGATCAGCTTGCCGTCGATCCGGTGGAGGCTGCGCTTGACAAGAGCCACGCGTTCGTCCAGGTCCTGTACCGATTGTCCTGTACCGATGCGTTGCCGAATTTGCCTGTACTGAATCAAGGCGCCGCGCGTCGCGCGGCGCAGTCGCGGTGAGCCGCCTCGCTGGCAAAGCGGCCCCGCTCGCCTTCGGCGGCGGGGCCGGAAGCCCAGCGGCCGGGTACCGCGCCCGCGCCGAGCACGGTGCCGCTTGTGTCGAGTAGCAGGAGATAGCGCCCACGTACGGGCCGCGGGCCGGTTGCGGTCCCGTCCTCTCCTCCCCGCGCTGATTGTCCAGGCCGCCCGCCCTGCGTCAAAGGGCGCTTCGCGTCGCTGCGCGATGGCCTGCGGCCACCCTTGACCTACGACGGCCGGCCTTGGATGTGGCGCCGGTGAGGTGACGCCGGGGGAGTGAGGATCACCGATCTTCCACACCCGGCGGACCGTACCGGAAGAGAACCGCCATGGCCGACCACAGCGCCGCCAGGACCGCACAGCCGAGCACCGCCCGGCGCCGCCAAGACCGCAAGAACACCGACAACCCGGGGTTGCCACGAAACCGGCGCCGCGATGTCGTCGAGAACGACGAGTACGCCGCCTTCGCCCGTCGCATCGTGCGCGCGTACGCCCGCCGGGTCGGGACCGGCGACATCGAAGCACTCGGCCACATGGTCGGGCTCGCCGCCGAGCTGGACGCCGCGATCCAGGACGCCGTGATCGGGCTCCGCCGGTTCGGCTACTCATGGACCGAGATTGGCAACCGGCTCGGCATCAGCCGCCAAGCCGCACGCCAGCGGTGGTCTCCACGGGACGGCGACCGTTGACTCCTACGAGCCGACCACGCTCGCCTGCCAGCGGACCTGGGCGTCCAACTCGTTGCGGCCAGCCGTTCTCTTTAGAGACATTCAGTCCGTCTGGCCGGGGTGTCCAGTCCTCGCCAACGTCAGCCAGACGATCTTTCGACCGGGGTCTGGGCAATACCAGATGCGGCCGCCGCCCGTCACCTCGTACTGCCATTGGTCAAGGTTCTTGCCATCGACCATGCGGCTCCCCAACTCACCTTTGAGGCGATGCTGCCTGGTAGGGCTGGCCGGGTCGACCGGGCGATAGGTCATAACCTCCCACGCCTTGAAGAGGTTGTTGGGAACAGATCGGACCAGTTCTTCCCAGCCGTCCACTGCTCGCTTGTCGGCGTAGCGCACCTCCCACCCGTCACTGGGGGCCGGCGGAGATACGCGCTCATTCCTCTTCGGCACCGCTGTCCTCCAGCATCGGCATCAGGACTGGGCCGAGGTCGGTGTCGAGCGCCCGGGAGAGTTCCTTCGCGAGTGTGGGGTCAGCGTGAATTGCGGCGGTCTGCTGCCACTCGTGGATCAGCCGTCCGAACGGACCCCAAACGTTGAGATCGCTGCAAGCCTCGAGCGTCCAGGCAAACTCGCGTGCGAACTCGGTGCGATCCTTCTCGGGTAGGAACCGAGACCAAGGCAGGACCTCACCCAGAAGGTCCTCAAGTTTTTCGATCCGACCGTGCGCCACCATGGTTCGGATCAGACGTGCGGCGGTCTCCATCGCGTCTTGTGCGTCCTTCGCGCGATCTGCCCGGGTGATCACGAACGGCACTTCGCCGCGCCGCTCAAGCCGCACCTCGCCAGACGACTCGACAGCAGCAGCAACGTCACGCGGCGTGCGTGCTGCGTCACTCCATTGCATCGTCCTCATGAGTCAATGCTGAACTAGTTCAGGCTTCGAATCAACCGCTAGGCTGTGAAACATGTCACAAAATGATCTAGTTGACTTGACTGAGCCGTCTACGCGGAGCATCAAACCGCCCACCGAGGCCCAGACGTCCACCTAGGCGGAACGCGCGTACGCTGCAGCACCGCCACCTTCCTGGGTCGGGTGCCGTAGCCCGTTGCGGTACCTCGGCGGTCATGCGCGGCTCTCCGACAAATCGGCCGATTTCCTACCTATGTCCACAAGGGGTTGGCTCAGCAGGCGGTCGTGTGACATGAACCACACTCCTTACCGGCGCGGCCGGCGATTCTTGTGGCCCGTCGTTCACGACGCTGCGCCCACTGGCGCGCGTGGCTTGGAGGTCGTCGCGCCCATCACTGCGGTCGCCTTCTAAGCTGGCCCGATCCTTCTTGCATTCGCCCCTCCGTCGGTCAACTCACGCGGGCGTAGACAATCCCTGTGTTGGTCGCCAGTCGGTCCTCCCGAAGGCAGGCGACACCAACCGGCGTATCTCTGAGTCGTTCGGGTGATTGGCCATCCGCACTCCTCGGGCACAGTGACATCTGCGTGACAGCAACCGTTGACAGCAACAGGGGTGGACGGCGATGGACGTGGCTGGCCTTTCGACGCGCCTGATTCGGCGCTCCCGACGGCGGTGGACGACTTGGGACGATCTTGCCGAGGCTTGTAATCGGAAGGTTGCGGGTTCAAGTCCCGCCGTCGGCTCTCCGCAACGGTCTGACCAGGCGTTTCGCCCCTACGAGATCATCGGGCACAGATCCGGCACAACCCGCACCGAATCAGCGGCGGGACCACAGGGCCCACGGGGGAAGGCACGGCGACCAGGCCGCGAGCGGTGGAGGGTCAAACCAAGAGCATGTCCTCGCCGGACGGGGGCAGGACCACCAGGATGATCGTCTCCGGCGGGTGCGGGCACGAGGGGGCTGGGGGGGTCGGAGCCATCCCGCCGGCCTCCCCGAAGGGGTGCCAGACCACCCCGGGCCGCCTGGCAGCGCAGAGCACGGGTCGCCGGGATGACTCCTCTGGCCCGAGTCCGTTGCGTGTTAGCGGTCGGGAGCACTGGAAGAGCTCATCTATCCAGCCAACCTCACGTCTCGATCCGCTCAGGCTGGGTACTGAGACGCGACGTGGCGCAGCACATGCGCCCACGACCTAAGAGGGGAGGTCGGTATGCGGGCCATCGTGTGGATCATCTCGGCGATCATCTGGATAGCCATCGCGTTTTGGCCGGCCCGCGTCGCCAACCGCAAGGGCCACAGCTTCATCGGCTTCTTCATCCTCAGTCTGATCTTTTGGCCGTTGGCGCTGATCGTGGCATACGCAGTCAAGGACCGCCGAGTCGCCGCACCGCGTTGAACCTCCCTCGGCGTTCGCGGATGGTCCAACCCCGGCTGTCCTGGGCGCGTCCCTAGCGCCAAGATCGTTGGGGCCAAACCGGGACCATCTGACGACGAAAACCACTGACAGGCGACGACAGACATTGACCATTGCTGCGCTGGTCAGAACGCCGATCTGTCTGACTCACCTCGATCGATCATCGCCTTGGGTCTATGGGATTCAAATCCCCGTCACGTCCCGGTCCTATCGACTAAAGAAGCCGTAGGCAGCGGCCGCTAAGCATGCACTGAGAGCGAAGACGTACACAATTCGAGCAACGCGGCGAAGGCCGAACCACGGAGGGCGGGTCCGCTCATGCCGTTCAACCATCCTCAAGGATGCGACGTCCAACGCAGTGGCCAGTCGGCTTTGAAGCACGTTGAGCGGCTCCTTCGCTATGCGGCCTATCTGGTCGGAACGCCGTCCTGCAAAGAACGCGGCGGTTGTTACTGAGGTAGCGAGGAGCCCAACCATGCCGGCGACGTGTCTCATGTGGGAGCTGAGCGCAGATACATATCCGGCGGACAGAACAGCGACCGAAACCAAGTAGAAGTTGATGATCTGTAGCGTGTGTGAGGACCGCATTTCATACCATTTCCAGCTGTGTTCCAACGCAAGTCCCAGAAGCTCGCGATCGTTTGAGTCGATGTCGGCTTTGCTGGCATCGTGCTCGGGACCACCTTCAGGCACCCTGGGCTGGATCGCGCCGACAGTGGCCATCCTCGACCTCCCAGCTGCTGCACGTGTGGCGGCCATCATAGATGGGTCGAGCAACTGCGCAGGACCCTGCGGATGAATCTTGCACCGGGATAGGGGGTTCAAGATCAGGCCGTGTCCAGGCCGTCAGAGGCTGACCAACGATGACCACCGATACCCGATGGCGCCCAGGTCAACGACTGGGCGACGGCCCAAGGCGGAGGTAGCGAACCTGGTCGATAAATTTTCGCTGGAAGTAGTAAGGGCTGGGGCGCGCTTCGCGTGATCGTTAGGCACAGATCCGGCACAACCGGGGTGGAGAAGCGTCGACAAGTGCTGTCAAACGTCGGGAGCTTTCGGGCAGGTCGGCTCGTGGATGCGTCCGATTAGGGTTGATCTCCAGCCCATTCGGGGCTACGGGAATCAAGTCCCGCCGTCGGTCGCTAGGAAGTCACGCCCCTCGCGTGCGAAGCGGTAGCTCAGGCAGTGCTACGTGATCGCCAACACCGTAGGTAGTCGAGTCCGGTGAGGATCTGGACCCATCTCAAGCTGGGTCATGCACGACGGTCTCGTGCTCAGGCTTGGACTGAGTGGCTTCGTCGACCGGTGGCCCCTTGAAGGTCAAGTGGCCCCTTGAAGGTAAGACGTGCCGTACCGTCCCGTCGTCGCGCTCGACGACGCGTACGCGTGGCTCGGCGCCGATCGCGGCTGCGGCCGGTGGGTGGATCCGAGACGAGCCCGGGTAATGCGGAGATGGACGAGGATTCCGAGTGGAAGGACTGTGGCCATGTTGCGCCAGGAGGAGATCCGGAACCTGGCCGGACGTGCCGTGTACGACCGCAAGGACGACAAGATCGGTAAGGCGGGTCAGATCTACCTGAACGGCTACACCAACCAGCCGGAGTGGCTCGGGGTACACACAGGGCTCTTCGGCATGAGCGAGTCGTTCGTGCCGTTGGGCGACGCACAGCTCAGGGGCGACAAGGTGTACGTGGCGTACGAGAAGGAGCAGGTCAAGTACGCCCCCAACATCGACCCGGGCGCCCAGGGCATGAGCAGCGACCAGGTCGCGCAGCTCTACGACTACTACGTCCGGTTGGGCTGGAAGCCTCCGCAGATGGGTAGGCAGGGCAAGCAGGAGGCGCCCCAGCGCGCCCGTATGCCTGACGAAGAGGCGATGACCCGGTCGGAGGAGCACCTGCGGGTCGGTACCCGGCAGCAGGAGATCGGACCGGCTCGGCTGCACAAGTACGTGACGACCGAGCAGGTGCAGACGAGCGTCCCGGTTCGGCACGAGCGGGCGCGTGTCGAGCGGGAGCCGATCACCGACGAGAACCGGGCCGCGATGTCCGGTCAGGGCATCGGCGAGGCGGAGCACGAGGTGATGCTGCGCGAGGAGCGGCCGGTGGTCGAGAAGGAGACCGTACCGGTCGAGCGGGTACGCCTGAGCAAGGAGAGCGTCACCGGCGACGAGGCGGTCGGCGTCGAGGTCCGTAAGGAGCAGATCGAGACGGACATACCGGAGAAGAGTCGCTGACGTCCGACCAAGGCTGACGTCCGACCAAGGCTGACGGCCGACCAAACAGGAGTACGGCGACCCGGTCGGCCCGGGTCGCCGTACCGTCGGTTCATGTTACCTTCGGGTAACTCGACGACGAGGGGGCCCGGGTGGAGCCGGAACGGATCAGCGGGTCGGTCGCGCTCATCACGGGTGCGGCGCACGGGATCGGTGCGGCGGTGGCTCGCCGGCTGGCCGGGCTCGGCGCGCACGTCGTGGTCGCCGACGTCGACCCCGACGCGGGCGAGGCGGTGGCCAGGGACCTTGGCGGGCGGTACGTCCGATGCGACGTACGGGAGCTGGCAGACAGCGAGCACGCGGTCGCCACCGCCGTAGGCGAGTACGGCCGGCTCGACATCGTCGCGCTCAACGCCGGCATCGTCACCGGGTTCGGCCTCGGCGACGACTTCGATCCCGAGCGCTACCGGCGGGCGATGGCCATCAACCTCGACGGCGTGGTGTACGGCGCGCACGCCGCGCTGCCCGCGCTCCGGGCCGCCGGCGGCGGGGACATCATCGCCACGGCCAGCCTCGCCGGCCTTGCGCCGCAACCACTTGAGCCGGTGTACAGCGCCAACAAGGCCGCCGTCGTCGCGCTCGTCCGGGCGCTGGGACCGGCGTGGGTCGGCGAGGGGGTACGGGTCAACGCGCTCTGCCCCGGGTACGCCGACACCGCGATCGTGGACAACATGCGGGACACGCTGACCGCGGCCGGCGTACCGCTGCTGGACGTGGAGACCGTCGTCGATGCGTTCGTCACGCTGCTCACCAGCGGCCGTACCGGCGAGTGCTGGTACGTGCAGCCCGGCCGGCCGAGCGAGCCGTTCCGGTTCCCCAACGTTCCTGGCATCCGTACCCGGGAGGCATGACATGCGCGCGATCCGGATCACCCAGTTCGGCGGCCCCGAGGTGCTGACGCTCGCCGACGTACCCGAGCCGGAGCCCGGTCCGGGCCGGCTGCTCGTGGAGGTCGACCGGGCCGGCGTGAACTACGCCGACACGCACCAGGCGGAGAACTCGTACCTGTCGAAGACCAGCCTGCCGCTGATCCCCGGCGGCGAGGTGGTCGGCCGTACCCCCGACGGGCGCCGGATCGTGGCCATGCTCGCCAGCGGCGGGTACGCGCAGCGGGCCGTGGTCGACCCCGCGACCTCCTTCGACGTCCCCGATTCCGTCGATGACGTCAGCGCGCTCGCCCTGGTCGTCCAGGGCGCCACCGCGTGGCTGCTGCTGCGCCGCAGCGTGCATCTGGAGCCGGGGGAGAGCGTGGTCGTGCACGCCGCGGCCGGCGGGGTCGGCAGTCTCGCGGTCCAGCTCGCCAAGGAGTGGGGCGCCGGGCGGGTGATCGCTACCGCGAGCAGTGCCGAAAAACGGGCGCTGGCAACGGATCTGGGCGCCGATGTCGCGGTGGACGCGGAGGCCGAGGACATGGCCGCGGCGCTGCGCGAGGCCAACGGCGGCCGGCGGGTGGACGTCGTCGTCGACATGACCGGCGGCCGGGTCACCGACCAGAGCCTGGCCGCCCTGGCGCCGTTCGGGCGGCTCGCCTTCTACGGCATGGCGAGCCGGCGACCGCCGACACCGGTCGCGCCGGCGAGCCTGCTCTCGCACTCGACGACCGTGGCGGGCATGTGGCTGCCGCACGCCTTCCGGGTACCGGGGCTGATGCCGCGGGCGATGGCGGAGCTGTTCCGCCTCGTCGCCGATGGGCGGCTGCGTGCCGTGGCCGGCGGCGAGTACCCGCTGTCGGAGGCGCGTCGGGCGCACGAGGACCTGCGGTCGCGCCGTACGGTCGGGAAGCTGGTGCTCGACCCGTCCCGGTAGCTACCCCTCGTCGTCGAGGCCCTGCTCGATCGCGTACCGGACGAGCTCGACCCGGTTGTGCAGCTGGAGCTTCTGCAGGGTGTTCTGTACGTGGTTCTGCACCGTACGGTGGGAGACCACCAGCCGTTCGGCGATCTGCTTGTACGACAAGCCTTTCGCGACCAGCCGGAGCACCTCGGTCTCCCGGTCGGTGAGCCGGGGCGGCTCGTCGGCGGGAGCGGGCGCGGCGGCGAGGCGCCGGTACTCGCCGAGCACCAGCCCGGCCAGCCCGGCCGTGAAGACCGCGTCGCCGTCGGCCGTACGGCGCACCGCGTCGAGGAACTCCGCCCGCGCGGCGGACTTGAGCAGGTATCCGGAGGCGCCCGCCTTGACGGCGTCGAGCACGTCCTGCTGCTCCCCGCTGGCGGACAGGACCAGGATGCGCACCGGCGGGTACGCGCCGAGCAGGCCCTGGATCACCCCGACGCCGGACAGGTCGGGGAGCTGGAGGTCGAGCACGACCACGTCGGGGCGGGCCGCCCCCGCCACCCGTACCGCCTGGGCTCCCTCACCCACGGCCGCGGCCACCTCGTAGCCTTCCTCGGCCAGCTCCCGCGCCACGCCCTCGCGCCACATCGGGTGGTCATCGACCACCATCACCCGGATCGGCGCCTGCGTCACGGACGTCACGATAGCGATATGGGGGACCGGGGACACGAGCGACCGTGGCAAACCGCTCTGGAGCCCCCTGAACCCGCACCGATCACCCGCCTTGCTCGCCATCGGTAGGATCCGGGCGTGGCCGACCCGCTCCGACGCTTCCGTGAGGTCCGTCGGCGTGTGCCGAGGCAGCGCGGAGCACCGGAAGCCGAGTCGGTCGAACCCGGGCCGCACCTCATCGTCTGCGGCGACGACCCGCTCGCGCAGCGGCTCGTCGACGAGCTGACCCAGGCCCAGTCGTACCCGGTGACCGTGATCCTCCCGTCCCGGGTGCGCAACCACGGTCCGCAGATCGCCCGGATCCCGGGGGTACGCGTGGTCGAGGCGCAGTACCTGGGCACCGAGGCGTTCCTCCGGGCCGGGGTGCAGACCGCGGTCGCCCTTGCCCTGCTCCAGCAGGACGACGTCGGCAACGTCGACGCGGCCCTCCAGGCTCAGGAGCTGAACCCCCGGCTGCGTCTGGTCATCCGGATGTTCAACATGAGCCTCGGGCACCACATCCGGATGCTGTTCCGCAGCTGCCGGGTGCTGTCCGACGCGGCCATCGCCGCGCCCGCCTTCGTCGCCTCCGCGCTGGGCGAGGTGGCGCCGAGCTATGTCCGGCTGCCGGGCCAGACGCTGTACGTGGCGCGCAGGGCCGACGTACCGCACGGCGAGGTGGTCGCCGGGCTGGCGGACACGTCGGTGGGTGCCGAGCCGGTCCTGCTGCCGGCCGACGAGGACCGGTGCGACCTGGTGCTGGCCCGGGCCAACGGTTCCCGGGCGGCTGGCCCGGCGCAGGCGGCGGCCCGGCAGGCGGCGACCCGCCGGCTCGCCTTCCGTACCCGGCTCGTCGGGCGGGTACGGGGGATGCTGGGTGCGCTGGTGAGCCGGGCGCTCGGGCTGTCCGTACTGGCGCTGGTGCTGATCCTCGCGGCTTGTGCGGTCACGCTGTGGCTCATCCACGGCCGGTACACCGTCGGACAGGCGGCGTACGTCACGCTCATCAACGCCGTCGGCGGCGCCAACGCCGACCTGGGGATGGCCGGTCCGGAGCAGGTGATCCAGGCGGTCGCGGCGATGGTCGGGATCGCGATGGTGCCGGTGCTGACCGCGACCGTGGTCGAGGCGGTGGTCCACGCCCGGCTGGCCGGCCCGCTGCGCCGCCCGATCTCCGGCCACGTCGTGGTGGTCGGCCTGGGCAACCTGGGCACCCGGGTGATCCAGCAGCTGCGCGACCTCGGCGTCGCGGTGGTCGCGATCGACAAGACCGAAGAAGCCAGGGGTACGTACCCGGCCCGTTCGCTCGGCATTCCATTGATCATCGGGGATGCGAGCCGCTCGGGGACGCTGCGTGCCGCGTCGGTACACACCGCCCAGGCGCTGCTCGCCCTGTCCACCGACGACTCCGTCAACCTGGAGGCCGGGCTGCAGGGCCGGGCGCTGAACCGGGACCTGCGCGTGGTATTGCGGCTCTTCGACGGCGACTTCGCCGGACGGGTACAGAAGGCGTTCGGCATCGCCAGCTCGAAGAGCGTGTCGTTCCTGGCCGCGCCGGCGTTCGCGGCCGCGATGCTGGAGCGCGAGGTGGTCGGTACGGTCTCGGTCAAGCGTCAGGTGCTGCTGATCGCCGAGGTCGTCGTCTGGGGTGGCTCCGCACTCGACGGCGCGACGGTCGGCGTGGTGGAGCACGCCGGGGGCGTACGGGTGATCGCCCTGCCCGCCTCGGACTACCGGTACTCGGCGTGGGCGCCCCGGCCGGACAAGCGCCTGGCCGGCGGGGACCGGGTGATCGTCGTCGCCACCCGGGACGGCCTCGCCCGCCTGCTCGCCGCCGCCGACGCGACGACCATCGAGGCGTGACCCGCGTGGCTGACCCGGCCTGGTTCTCCTCGGCGTCCAGGCCGGTGAGGCGCAGCACCGGCGGGTGTGGTGCCCGGCGTCGACGACCTTGGGCCGGATCCCCGTGGTTCGTTACCCGGGCCCGAAGATCAGGGCCTCGCTACGCTGGGGCTCGTGCCGGCAAAGGCCCTCGTGACGCCGCCGCGCCCGACCTCGTGGTGGGTGGACGGCGCGCTGGCGCTCGGGTTCGTGGCTTTCTCCGTGCTCCTGTGGCGGGGCGCGTTCCTCGGTGCCGACGTCGCCGTACGGGACTGGTCTGACGCGCACCGGCCGGCGGCCATGTACTGGGCGGCCCGGGGCGGCAACCTGCTCGGGCAGGGCGGTGCGCTGGTCGCGCTGAGCGCTGCGCTGGCCGTACTGCTCGCGTGGCGGCGCCGGTCGGTCCGGTCGCTGCTGCCTGTGGTGGCGGCGTTCGCGCTCACCTTCGCGGTACTTCAGGTGGTGAAGGGCATCACCGACCGGCCGGCGCCGCACGCGCCGTTGGCACACCCGGAGCGGTTCGGCCTGGGCGGCCAGTCGTACCCCTCGGGTCATCTCGTCAACGCCCTTGTCTGGTACGGCATCCTCGCCCTGCTCCTCGCGCCCTGGCTCACCCCGGCGATGTGGTGGCTGCTGCGCCTCGCGCCCCCGTTCGTCCTTTGTTTCACCACCGTCTATCTCGGCTACCACTGGGTCACCGATACGATCGCTGGCGTGCTGCTCGGCCTCGTCCTTGACCGGCTGCTCCGCCGAGTCCCGTGGGACCTCGCGTGACTGAGCTGGCCCGGCGGCTCGGGGTCCCGGACGCGGTGGTGATCGGGCTGGGCTCGATGCTCGGGGCCGGCGTCTTCGTGGTGTTCGCGCCGGCGGCCGCGCTCGCCGGCGGCGCCGGGATGCTCATCGCCCTGGCCCTCGCCGGCCTGGTCGCCTTCTGCAACGCGACCAGCTCGGCCCGGCTGGCCGCCCGCTACCCGGAGTCGGGCGGCACGTACGTCTACGGTCGCGAGCGCCTCGGTGACTTCGCCGGCTTCCTGGCCGGCTGGGGCTTCGTCGTCGGCAAGACGGCGAGCTGCGCCGCCATGGCGCTGACCATCGGCGCGTACCTGTGGCCCTCCCAGGCGCGCGTGCTGGCCGTGACGGCCGTCGTCCTACTGACGGGCGTGAACCTGCTCGGGGTGGCGAAAACCGCGCTGGCCACCCGGCTGCTGGTGGTGGTGACCCTGCTCGTCCTCGCGTTCATGGTCGTGGTCGGGGTACCGCACGGCTCGCTCACGAGCGTCCACAGTGGACTGTCGTGGACCGGCGTACCGCCCGCCGCCGGGCTGATCTTCTTCGCCTTCGCCGGGTACGCGCGGATCGCCACGCTGGGCGAGGAGGTACGGGACCCCGCGCGCACCATCCCGCTGGCGATCCCGCTCGCGCTGGGCCTCGTGCTGCTGGTGTATCTCACGGTCGGCGCGGTCGCGCTGGCCGTACTGGGGCCGGGACCCCTCGGCCGCTCGACCGCCCCGCTGGCCGACGTGGTCGCCGCCGCGGGCATGCCGGGACTGGCCTGGCTGGTCCGGGCCGGGGCCGGGGTCGCGGTCACCGGCGTGCTGCTCGCGCTCGTCGCCGGGGTCGGCCGGACCACGCTCGCGATGGCGCGGCGGCGGGACCTGCCAGGGTTCCTGGACGCCGTACACCCGCGGTATCAGGTGCCGCACCGGGCCGAGGTCGCGGTCGCGCTCGCCGTGGTGGTACTCGTGTCGCTCGCCGACCTGCGGGGCGCGATCGGCTTCTCCAGCTTCACGGTGCTGGTGTACTACGCGATCGCGAACGCGTCGGCGCTGACGCTGCGCCGCGAACCGGGGCGGCGGCTGCCCGTACAGGCATTGGCCGTGGTGGGTCTGGTCGGGTGCCTGACGCTGGCCGCCACGCTGCCGTGGCGCTCGACGGTGAGCGGGCTCGCCGTACTGGCCGCCGGCGCCGCCTGGTACGGGCTGCGTCGTCTGGCCCGGTGAACGGCGCCAGCCACGTCGCCGGAGCTCATCGGGTCGCGACCCGCCCGGCCAAGCCCACCCGGGCGGTCAATGCCATGTGGTCGGACAGGAACATCCGTCCGCCGGGCAGGGTCAGCGGCTCGGCGAACAGCGTCGCGCTGTCGACCAGCGGGTACCGCGCCTCGTCGCCGGAGAGCAGCAGGTAGTCGATGCGGTGCGGGGACGACCCGGGCGGTAGGAACTCGACGTGGTACGTCACCGGCTCGGTCGCCGCGAACGGGTCGCGCCAGGCCCCGCCGTCGACGATCAGTGGGTACAGCGGGCTGCTGCTGGAGATGTTGAAGTCACCGGCGACGATCACCAGTCCGGTATCGGCGGTACGGGCCCGGCGCAGCGCGGCGTGCAGCATCTCGACCTGCCGGCGCTGGTACGTGTGGTACCGGTTGCCGGCCGACCAGTCCCCGTCCTTGTTCGCGGTGAGGTGGGTGTTCGCGACCACGGTCGAGAGCCCGGCCAGCTCAACCGCCAGCACGCCCTGCAGCATGCTGTTGACCGCGCCCTTGGCCCGGAACCGCAGGCTGCCCCGGTCCGGTACCGCGCCCCGGAACGACCGGTACGACACGGTGCCGAGGGGCCGGCGCGCGAACGTCGCCAGCCCTCCGGTCGGCTGGCCGGCGACCCAGCGCCGGCAGGCGAGATGCGGGAACGAGGGCAGGCGCGCCTGGAGCGCCGCCATGGTACGGCGCCCCCACACTTCCTGTAGGCACAGCACGTCGATGTCGGACTCCTCGATACGGCGGCAGAACTCGTCCGCCCGTCGCGGCAGCGGCGCCAACGACGAGGGCAGTCCACACACGTTGAACGTCGCGATGCGCAGTACCGCCGGGTCGGCGCTCATAGCCACTGACCACCACGCATGACCCGTACCACCTCGAGGTCTTCGGAGAGCTCGACCAGGTCGGCGCGCAGCCCGGCCCGCAGCGCGCCCACCTCGGTGCCCATGCCGACCGCGGCGGCCGGTGTCGTCGACGCCATCCGACAGGCGTCCACAATGGACAGTCCACTGTGGACGGCACGGCGCAGCGCCCCGTCCATGGTCAGCGTGCTGCCGGCGATCGAGCCGTTGCGGGTCAACCGGGCCACTCCCCCCGTCACGTCCACCGCTTGGCCGCCGAGATTGTAGTGCCCGCTGGGCATGCCGGCCGCGACCATGGCGTCGGTGACGAGCGCGGTGCGCTCCGGGCCGGCGACGGTGACCGCGAAGGCGAGCGCGCCGTCGTGCAGGTGGGTACCGTCGGCGATCAGCTCGCAGACCACGCTGGGCGCGCTGAGGAGGGCGAAGACCGGGCCGGGCTGGCGGTGGTGGGGCGGGCGCATGCCGTTGAAGAGGTGGGTACCGACCGTCGCGCCGGCCGCGATCCCGGCCCGCGTCTGCTCGTACGTGGCGTCGGTGTGCCCGATCGCGGCGACGATCCCGTGCCGTACCAACAGGTCGATGGCGTCGAGCGCGCCGGGCAGCTCGGGGGCCAGGGTCACCATCCGGACCGTACCGGCACCGACGGCCACGAGCTCGGTCAGCTCAGGGATCGACGGGTCCCGCAGGTACTCCGGGTTCTGTGCGCCGCACCGGCTCCGCGACAGGTACGGGCCCTCGAGGTGGATGCCCGCGACGACACTCTCGGCGACGAGTGGCTCGTACGCCTTGGTGGCCGCGAGGGTCAGGTCGAACGGGGCGCTGACCAGGCTGGCCAGCAGGGTGGTCGTACCATGTGCGAGGTGGAACGCCGCGGCGCCCCGGGCCTGTGCCGGGTCCCCGGTCGTGAACGTGTACCCGCCGCCGCCGTGCACGTGGATGTCCACGAACCCGGGGACGATCCAATGTCCACTGTGGACTGTCGGGTCCGGCGAGACGGATGCGATGCGGGAACCGGCGAGCGCGACGGCCCCGTCTTCGATGACGCCTTTGGGCGTGACCACCCGGCCGACGACCGTCACCGGTCACCCTCCGCCGCCGTCACTGGTCACTCTCCATGGCCGTCATCGGTCACTCTCCACGGCCGTCACTGGTCGCCCTCCACGGCCGTCATCGGTCACCCTCCATAAGGGACAGTCCGATCAGCCCGGCGCCGAGGCAGCCAGCCTCGTCGCCGAGGGCGGCGCGGACCATCGCGGGCCGTCGCTGGAAGGTGAGCTTCCCGGCCAGTGCCGCGTCGAGCGGGCCGAGCAGGGTGTCGCCGGCCTCGGCCAGGCCGCCACCCACCACGACGAGCTCCGGGTCGTACAGGGTGACCGCGGTGTGCAGCCCGTCGGCGAGCGCGTCGACGGCCTCGGCCCAGACCTCTGCGGCGGCCGGCTCGCCCGCGGCTGCCCGCGCGGCGACGTCGGCGGCGGTCGCGGTGACGCCCGTACGCGTCGAGTAGGTACGCCCGATCGCGGCCGCCGAAGCGACCGACTCCAGGCAGCCGCGCGCCCCGCAACCGCAGGGCGGGCCGCCTGGCCGGACGATGATGTGCCCGACCTCGCCGGCCGCCCCGTGGGCGCCCGCGAAAGCCTTGCCGTGTGCGACATGCGCGCCGGCGATGCCCGTACCGATGGCGAGGAACAGCAGGTGCTCGTACCCCCGCCCGGCGCCCAACCGGGCCTCGGCGGCGCCCCCGGCCCGTACGTCGTGCCCGAGCGCGGCGGGCAGCCCGAGGTTCTTGGTCAGCAGGTCGCGCACCGGTACGTCCCGGAAGCCCACGTTCGCCGCCCAGATCGCGACGCCGCCCCGCTCGTCGACGACCCCGGGCACCACGATGCCGACGGCCGCCGGGGTCAGCCCGTGCGCCGACGCGGTTGCCACCAGCCCCGCCGCGATCGTGAGGACGGTGTCCACGACCGCGTCCGACCCCCGGTCGGCCCCGGTCGGATGGCGCTCGGCGTACCGGATCGCACCGCTGGCGTCGACCAGACCGGACTTGATCCCGGTCCCGCCGACGTCGATCGCGACGACGACGTCCGAGCTCATGCGCCGACCCGCAAGCTCTCGACGACGGTCACGGGAGGATCACCGACCGGGTCAGGTTGCGGGGGTGGTCCGGGTCGAGCCGGCGAGCCAGCGACACGGCGACCGCGAACCGCTGCGCCACAACGAGATCAGCCAGCGGGTCACGCTGACCACTGTGGACGAACGTGGCCCCGGTCTTGGCGACCTCCTCAGGCAGGCCGTCCGGTACCTCGCCGAAGGCCCACACCGCCCGGTCCGGCGCGGCGATGGCGATCGGGCCGTGCCGGTACTCCATCGCGGGGTAGGACTCGGCCCAGAAGGTGGCCGCCTCGCGGCACTTGAGCGCGGCCTCGTGCGCCAGGCCGACGGTCCAGCCGCGGCCGAGGAAGCTGACCTGCTCGACGCGCCGCGGGTCCAGCGGCAGCGGGGCGCGCACCGCATCCCCGGCGTCGGCGGCGGCCGTACCGAGGTCCTCGCCGAGGTGCGCGCGGAGCAGGATCAGCGCGCTGGTCGCGAACCGGGTCTGGACCACGGAGTGCTCGTCGGCGAAGGGCATCCGTACCACGTCGTCGGCGCGCTGGACCACCGGCGAGTCCGGGTCGCCGACGAGCACGGTGGTACGGGCATCCGTGGCCGCCAGTGCCGAGAGCACCTCGGTCGTGGTGCCGGAGCGGGTGATCGCGAGCACCCGGTCGTAGCGCCGCCCGGCCGGGAACTCCGAGGCCGCGAACGCGTCGGTCTCGCCCTGCCCGGCCGCCTCGCGCAGGGTCGCGTACGCCTGAGCCATGAACCAGGAGGTGCCGCAGCCGATCGCGGCCACCCGTTCGCCCGGCTCGGGCAGCGCGGCGACCGACCGGGCGGCGAGCTCGATCGCGAGCCCCCAGCACGCCGGCTGGCTGGAGATCTCCTCGTCGACGTGGGTCAACCCGTACCTCCCGGGTCCGCATTTCTGCACGCTAGCGACCAGTTTCGCGCACCATTGTGCAGGCTAGCGCCTCGCCCCGCCAGCGGTCGACGGGAGAAAGGCGGTGCTCGTTCGCGCAGGCCGCTCGACGTTGAGCCCCTCTTTCGAGCATGATTGTGCACGCATCTCTCACGGAACGCACGCAAGGAGGCTCCGGTGGACCGGTACGCGCGGTGGAACGCGCTCCTGGAGCTGCTCACCGACAGCGGTCGGGTCACGGTCGAGGACGCGGCCGACAAGCTGCATGTGTCGCAGGCCACCATCCGGCGCGACTTCGACCAGCTTGCCCAGCAGCAGATGATCACCCGTACCCGGGGCGGTGCGGTGGCCAACGGCGTCTCGTACGACCTGCCGCTGCGGTACAAGACGGCCAAGCACTCGGCCGAGAAGCAGCGCATCGGCACGGCCGCCGCGGCCCTGGTCTCGCCGGGCATGGTCGTCGGGCTCAACGGCGGGACGACCACGACCGAGGTGGCGCGGGCCCTCGCCGTACGCCCCGATCTCGGTAGCACCCCGGACGGCGCGCAGCTCACCGTCGTCACCAACGCGCTCAACATCGCCAACGAGCTGCTGGTCCGTTCCCGGATGAAGATCGTGGTGACCGGCGGGGTGGTCCGGCCGCAGTCCTTCGAGCTGGTCGGCCCGTTGGCCGGCGGCATCCTGCGCGAGGTCACCCTGGACATCGCGCTGCTCGGCGTGGACGCGATCGACGTCACCCTGGGCGCGGCAGCGCACCACGAGGGTGAGGCGGCGATGAACAACCTCATGGTGGCGCGTGCCCGAAAGGTCGTGATCATCGCTGACAGCTCCAAGCTCGGTCAGCACGCGTTCGCCCGTATCTGCCCGATCGAACGGGTGAACACCCTGGTAACGGACGCCGGCGCGGACGAGGCGGCGGTGAGCGCGTTCCAGAGTGCGGGAATCACCGTAGTGAGAGTCTGAATTCCTGGGCTGCCGGAGTGTCGGCGGGGTCGATTAGCATCGGGCGATGGACACAGTGGATGTTGATGACCTTGAAATCCTTGCGGATGACGAGGTCGACTCAGACGCCGGTGTCCGTCCCGAGGTCGAAGACCGCGAACTCGTCGTCGACGACGGACTTGATGAGCGTGAGCGCCAGATGCTGGCGTTCGAGCGGCAGTGGTGGAAACACGCGGGCGCCAAGGAACAGGCCATCCGCGACCTGTTCGGGGTCTCTGCCACCCGGTACTACCAGATGCTCAACGGGTTGCTGGATAGTCCGGCCGCCCTCGAGTACGACGCGGTGCTGGTGAAACGGCTGCGCCGGCTGCGGGCGACCCGGGCGCGGGCCCGGACCGGCAGCCGCTAGCGGATTCTCTCCGCGTAGGTAGCCAGCCATTCGACCTGCTCGGGCTGGAGTGAGGGGCGCACTCTGGCCCGAGCGGTCGACACGTGCGCGGCGGTGACCGTCGCGGCGGCGAGGGACTCCCGCATCGCGGCCAGCGCCGCCTCCCGTACCAGCGCGGCACAGTCGGCGGCGGAGAATCCGTCCAACGTCGACGCCAGCGCGGCCAGGTCGACGTCCGCGGCCAGCGGGACGGTCCGGGCCGCGGCGCGCAGGATCTCCGCGCGGCCGTCGGCATCCGGCGGGGGTACGAACACCAGGCGCTCCAGCCGTCCGGGCCGCAGCAGCGCCGGGTCCACCAGGTCCGGCCGGTTGGTGGCCCCGATCACCACGACGTTGCGCAGTGCCTCCACCCCGTCCAGTTCGGTGAGCAGCGAGGCGACCACCCGATCGGTGGTACCCCCGTCCGACGCCTGCCCCCGTACGGGTGCCAGCGCGTCGACCTCGTCGAGGAAGACCAGCGTCGGGGCGGCCTCCCGGGCGCGCCGGAACAGCTCCCGTACCGCCCGCTCGCTCTCCCCGACCCACTTGGAGAGCAGCTCCGCGCCCTTGACCGACAGCACGTTGGCCCGCCCCGTACCGGCGATCGCCCTGACCAGGTACGTCTTCCCGCATCCGGGCGGCCCGTACAGCAGCACGCCACGGGGCGGCTGCACGCCCAGCCGGGCGAACGTGTCGGGGTAGGTCAGCGGCCACAGTACGGACTCGGTGAGCACCTCCTTCACCGACGCCATGTCGCCGACGTCGTCGAGCGTCACGGTGGCGATGTCCACTGTGGACTGTGCCATCGAGGTGGGCCGGACGACCTCGAGCGCGGCGGCGAAGTCGGCTCCGGCGACCGAGGGAGTCTCCGCGTCCTTCTGGCGCAGCGCGGCCCGTACGCCGGCCTCGCGTACGAGCGCCGCCAGGTCAGCGGCCACGAACCCGGGCGTACGAGCGGCCACCTCGTCCAGCCGGACGTCCTCGGCGAGCGGCATCCGCCGGGTCAGCACGGTGAGCTGCTCTCGGCGCAGGGCCGCGTCCGGCAGCGGTACGGCGATCTCGTGGTCGAGCAGCCCGGGCGAGTGCAGCGACGGGTCGACCTCCTCGGGCCGGCTGGTCGTGCAGACGACGGCGGTGCCGGTACGCAGCGCCTCGCCGAGCATCTGGCGGAAGACCGTGGCGAGCGGGGACGGTACGGCGTCCCGGGGTGCGAGCGCTTCGACATCGGCGACGATTACCACGCCGGGCCGGGCGGTACCGGCCAGGGCGCGACGCAGCCGCTGGGCCGCCGCGCCGCCCGTCAGGGCCGCGATCTCGGGCGCCCAGACCGAGGTCACGCCCGCCGAGACGGCGCGCGCGACGGCCCGTACCAGCGCGGACTTCCCCGACCCCGACGGCCCGGTGATGAGCACGCCGAGCGAGACCGTCGTGCCCAGCCGGCCCAGTACCTCCTGGTGGTGGAACCCGAGGTCGAGCAGCTCGGTCAGCTCCTGCGCCTGGGCCCGCAGCCCGGGCAGGTCCTCGAGCGCCGGCGCCTGCGCCTCGGGCGCGGCCGGCAGCGGCGTCTCGGTCGAGTGGGTGGCCGGGCCGTGCTGCCAGCCCACCACGGTGTCCATGGTGACCAGGCCACCCTCGCCGGGGTCCGCGTCGGCGACGGTGAGCAGGGCGGTCGTCCAGGCGTACCCCACCATGCTCGACAGGCTGCGCCGCGCGGCCACGACCAGCTCGCGGGTATCGGCCGCGGGCAGCACGTCCTGCGGCAGCAGCGACACGTTGTCCTCGACCGTGACCACCTTGCCCAGCAGCGCCAGCCGCAGCATCTCCGGGCTGACCAGCGCGGCGATCTCGGCCGGCCCGGCCAGCGCGACCCGCCGGGCCGCGCGGGTCGGCGCGGGCGCCACCGTGACCTGGCCGCCGTCGCGCACGCCGAGGTTGCCGAGCAGCAGGTCGTCGGCGTAGAGCAGGGCCCGGCTGGCGGTCGGCTCGGCGAGCGCGACGATCCCGGCGGTGGTCCGCCGGCCGGTCAGCCGGACCGGGTCGCCGGCGCGCAGGCCGAGCGCGGTGAGCACCTCGGGGTGCAGGCGCACGATGCCGCGGCGGGCGTCCAGCGCGGCGGGGCGCAGGCTCGCGGTGAGCGTGAGAGAACGGCCGTCGGGCACGCCACAGACAATACGTGCGGCGGAACGCCGCTCCTCCCGTGAGGATCAGGTGCGGCGGCACGCCGCGCCCCCGTGAGGATCAGCCAGCCGGGCGCCGCGGCCGGCGCCGCTTGTGTGCCGGCGGCGCGGCGTCACGCTCGCGCGCGGCTACTCACCAGGTGAGTAAATACACCGCGGGTGAGTGGACCCGTGCGAGTACCCCAGCCGGAGCCGGCCGAGCCGGAGCGCGCGGGACCTGTGCGCAACCTGAGTGCCCGGCCCGGCGGGCCGGCCCGGCGACGTACCGTTTCGTCATGTCATCTCCGCTGTCCGCGCGGCTGCGGCGCGCGCTGCCGCGACCCCGGCTGACCCGGCGCCGGCTCGTCACCGGCGGGATCGTGCTCGCCGTCCTGCTGGGGGTCACGGTCTGGGCGGCGTGGCCGGCCACGCTGGGCTACGTGGCGGAGGACCGCGTGCTCACCGTCGCGACCGGGCCGGACGGGACGACCCGGGTCGATCTGGACACCACGTACTACCGGCCGAAGGGGGCGTCCGCGGCCAGCCCGGCCGCCGCGGTGCTGCTGGCCCACGGCTTCGGGGGTACGAAGGACGACGTCGCCCCGGACGCGGAGGACCTCGCGAACCACGGGTACGCGGTGCTCACCTGGACGGCCGAGGGCTTCGGCAAGAGCGGTGGCAAGATCCACCTGGACAGCCCCGACTGGGAGGTACGGGACGCCCAGCGGCTCATCGACTGGCTGGCCCAGCGCCCGGAGGTACGCAAGGACGCGCCCGGCGACCCGAAGGTGGCCGTGGTCGGCGGCTCGTACGGCGGCGGCCTCGCGCTGATGGCGGCCGGCTACGACAAGCGGATCGACGCGATCGTCCCGCAGATCACCTGGAACGACCTCGATCACGCGTTCCTGCCCGGCGGGGTTTTCAAGAAGGTGTGGGCCGGCCTGTTCTTCGGCAGCGGCTCGTCCCCGGACGCGACCGCGTTCGGCGCCGCACCCGTCGGCGGGGCGGCGCGCCCCGAGCCGACGCTGGACCCGTCCTGCGGCCGGTTCGCGGCCGACCTGTGCCGCGCGTACCTGTCGATCGCCGCAACGGGTGCGGCCGACGCCGACCAGCTCGCGCTGCTGCGCCGGTCCAGCCCGTCGTCGATACTCGACCGGATCACCGCGCCGACGCTGCTGATCCAGGGCCAGGCGGACTCGTTGTTCCCGCTGTCGGAGGCGGAGGCCAACGCGAAGGGGATCGCCGCGCACGGTACGCCGGTCCGGGTCGCCTGGTTCACCGGCGGCCACGACGGCGGTACCGGGCCGCAGTCCGACATCGACCGGCTGCGCTTCCTGACCGGGCAGTGGCTCGACCACTACCTGCTCGGCAAGGGCCCGGCGCCGGCGAACAGCTTCACGTACTCGCGGATCGCCGGGATCGACGTGAACGCCGAGGGCGTGCTGGCGCTCGGCTACTCCGTGCACGACTACCCGGGCCTCGCCGGCGCCTCGTCGACGAGTGTCACTGTCAGCGGCGAGGACCAGGCGATCGCCAACCCGCCCAACGGGAACCCGGCCGCGATCACCTCGCTGCCCGGCCTCGGCGGCTCGCTGTCCTCGCTCGCCAGCGGTGCCGTCCGCGAGGTCCCCGGGCAGCACGCCGACTTCTACTCCGCGCCCCTACCGTCCACTGTGGACGTTGTGGGCGGGCCGACCGTACGGATCCGGGCCGCCTCGCCCACCGGTACGGCCGTGCTGTTCGTCAAGCTGTACGACGTCGACCCGCAGACCGGGAACACCCTGCCCGACGGCCTCGTCACGCCGGTACGGCTGACCGGGCTGCCGGGTACGGTCGACAAGGCCGAGCCGGTGACCGTCACGCTGCCCGGCATCGTGCACCAGTTCCAGGCCGGGCACCGGATCCGGATCACGGTGGCGAGCGCCGACCAGGCGTACCTGACGCCCGCCGAGCCGACCGTCTACCGGGTCGGGCTGGCTTCAACGGCCGTCACACTGCCCACAGTGGACAGTTCTCCGATCGCGACGACCGCGCTCCTGTGGCGCTGGGTGCTTGTGGGGCTCGTCGCGCTCCTGGCTGGGGGGCTGACGGTGGCCGTCCTGCTGGGCCGGCGCCGGTACCGCCGGGCCGACCGTTCGGTGCTCGCCGAGTACGCCGACGTGCCGCTGGTCGTGCAGGGCCTCCGGAAGGCGTACGCGGACGGCTTCGTCGCGGTGTCCACTGTGGACTTCCGGGTGGAGCGGGGACAGGTGGTCGGGCTGCTCGGCCCGAACGGCGCGGGTAAGACCACGTCGCTGCGGGTACTCATGGGGCTGACCAAGCCGACCGCCGGGAACATCTACGTCTTCGGTCACCGGCTCACCCCGGGGTCGCCGGTACTGTCCCGGCTCGGCGCGCTCGTCGAGGGGCCGGGGTTCCTGCCGCACCTGTCCGGGCTGCGCAACCTCCAGCTGTTCTGGCGCTCCACCGGCCGGCCCGAGGCGGACGCGCGCCTTTCCGAGGCGCTGGACATCGCCGGTCTCGGGGAGGCCATCCACCGCAAGGTACGGACCTACAGCCACGGGATGAAGCAGCGGCTGGCCATCGCGCAGGCCATGCTCGGCCTGCCCGAGCTGCTCGTGCTCGACGAGCCGACGGACGGGCTGGACCCGCCGCAGATCGCCGAGATGCGCCGGGTGCTGCGCCGGTACGCCACGGACGGGCGAGCGGTACTCGTGTCGAGTCACCTGCTCGCCGAGGTGGAGCAGACCTGTACCCACGTCGTGGTCCTGCACAAGGGCGAGGTGGTCGCGTCCGGTGAGGTCGACGAGATCGTCGGCGACTCGCCGTCGGTGCAGTTCGACGTGTCCGACCCGGCCGCGGCGACCGATGTCCTGCGGCGGGCCGGGGTACGCAGCGTGGCCGGGGAGAGCAACGGCACACTCGTGGTGGACCTGGACGGTACCCCCCGGGCCGAGGCCGTCGCGGCACTCGTGCACGCGGGCGTGGGCGTGGACCGGGTCGTACCGCGACGCCGCCTGGAGGACGCGTTCCTGGCTCTCGTTGCCGAAGGTTCTTCGGTCCAGCCGAAGGGCGGTTCCTGACATGACCGTTGAACAAGCGCAGAAGAACCTTCGAAGGGGACACCAAGGCGAGCGGAGAGCGATGATGACGACAATGTCCACAGTGGACGGTGCCGCCACCGGGTACCGGCCGACCCGGACCCTCGCCTTCGCGACCGAGCTGCGCCGGCAGGCCAGCCGGCGGCGTACCCAGCTGGCGTTGGGCTTCATGTTCGTGCTTCCGCTCATCATCCTGGCCGCCTTCGAGTTCGGCGGCGACGGCAACAACCGCCGCGGCGGCCGACGCGACCAGTTCGCCGCGCTCGCCGACATCGCCACCTCCGGCGGGCTCAACTTCGCCCTGTTCACGCTCCTGGTGTCGGCGTCGTTCCTGCTGATCGTGGTGGTCGCGTTGTTCTGCGGTGACACCGTGGCCAGCGAGGCGAGCTGGGGATCGCTGCGCTACCTGCTCGCCGTACCGATACCGAGAGCCCGGCTGCTGGGCAGCAAGCTGCTCGTCTCGCTGTTCTCGTGCGCGGTGGCGCTGGTCCTGCTCACCGGCACGGCGTTGGCGGCCGGCACGCTCCGGTACGGCTGGCACCCGTTGCGCACCACGGTCGCCGGTGACATCCCGGCCGGTACCGCCGCGGTCCGGCTGGTCGCGATCCTCGGGTACCTCGCGGTGTCCCTGCTCGTCGTCGCGAGCCTCGCGTTCCTGCTGTCCGTCTCCACGGACGCGCCGCTCGGTGCGGTCGGCGGCGCGGTGCTCCTGCAGATCCTGTCCAACATCCTCGACCAGATCACCGCGCTCGGTTCGCTGCGGGTCGTGCTGCCCACGCACTACGCGCAGGCGTGGCTGGGCCTGCTGTCCAATCCGGTGCAGACCGATGACATGGTGAAGGGCATCATCTCGTCACTCGTCTACGCCGCCGCGTTCTTCGCCCTCGCCTGGTACCACTTCCTCCGCAAGGACGTGGTCAGCTAACCGTGCTGATGCGTGTTTCGGCCTGTACAGATCCGGCGACGCCCGGAGGCGACAACGAGGACTGGGTATGGGCGTCCCCGGGACGGATCGTCGTCCTCGACGGTGCCACGGCGCGAACCGACACCGGATGCCACCACGGCGTTGCTTGGTACGCGACCCTGCTCGGCTCAGCCTTGTCCACCCTCGCCAGCAACCGGGACACACCCCTGGCCACGGCGCTCCGGCTGGCAATCACCCATGTCATGCAGCAACACAGCGAGTGCGACCTCAGCCATCCCGGTACGCCCTCGGCAGCCGTCGCCGTCGTGCGCACTGGCGAGGACGTACTGGAGTACCTCGTCCTGGGCGACATCAGCGTTGTCCTCGAAGGCACGGACGGCATCCAGGTCATCACCGACGACCGGGTCGATCACACTGCCCGGGCCGAACGGGAAGGCGCTGACCGTTACCTGATCGGCTCTGCTGACAAACAGGCTGCGCTGGTTCGCCTGAAGCACGCCGAACTGGCCGCGCGTAACCAGTCCGGCGGCTACTGGGTAGCCGCGGCGGACCCGAACGTTGTCACCGAGGCACTGACCGGAAAGCTGACCCTGGACGGACTTCGACGCGTCGCGATGCTCAGCGATGGGGGAGCCCGGATCGTGCGTCCGTTCGATCTGATGGGCTGGGCCGAGCTTCTGGACCTCCTCGACAAGGCCGGCCCAGGCGAAGTGATTCGGCGCATCCGCGCAGTTGAGGCGGCCGACCCCGAAGGGCAACGGTGGTCGCGCAACAAGGCGAGCGACGACGCGACCATCGTCTACGCCCCGTTCGCGTGACTGATGACGGTCATCGACGGTCCGGCCGCCGACCAGTTTGATGCGAGGATGGACCAGATGAATCGCGTGGTGTCATTTGCCCTGAGTAGGCGAGGCTTGGGTCATGTGTCTCGTCTCATCGCCGTACACGCCGCGCTTCGAGAAATGAGCTGGGACTCGCTGTTCTTCGTTGAACGGCAACAGCGGCTCATCTCCGACTATGGATTTCGCCAGGTCGTGGTGCCACACGACGAGCACAGTCTGGTCGGCGAGCAGCGCTCCTGCGACCAGAACAGTTCGAGTCCGGTGTCGTCGCTGGCGGACCTCATCGCGGAGAACTGTCTGACCATCCATGACACCGTTCTCCACGATGTCGTAACGTACCGGCCGCTGTACGAATGGGCACGACGTCACGCACGACCTCAAGCTTTCATCTACCGCGACCGCAAAGACCGGCCGGACCAGTTGGCCTGGCTCGCCACCTGGGCGCCGGCGATAGACAGAGTCTTCCTGCTCGGCCGACTCGGCCACACCACCACGCACCACGGCGTGACCGTTGAAGGCGTATCCGACGTCATCAGACAACCGCTGGGTGCCAAGTCTGTCTGGACCGGTACAACCGACTCCCTCCGGGTCGCGATCTCAGCGGCGGGGGGCGGACACCGTGACGCGGAGTCCTTCGTTGATATCGCGCTGCGCGGTGTGGCTGAGTTCGCTGGCAATACCGCTCTCAAGACGTCGGCCTTCGTTGTCCTCGGTCCGAACTTCGCCGGTCGAGTTTCCGTCCCGGCAACGACAGGCATCAACATCACCATGACTGCTTACCTCGACCCGTGGCATTCGCTGTATCAGGACACAGACCTGCTGGTCTGCCAGGGCGGGTACAACACCGTACAAGAGCTGCTGCACCATCGAACGCCCGCGGTAGCGGTGGTAGGCCACAGGCCACATGACGATCAACAGGCGCGGCTCAACAGCATCGCAGACCGGACCAACCTACGTATCGCGCGACCGGATCCGGCGAGCATCGCCACGCAGCTCTCCGCACTCCTCGCTGCGAAGCGAGTCGTCGAGGCGCCAGGCGACCCACCGGACGGCGCACGAGAGATCGCCCGTCGCCTCGCTGGACGAGCCTAAGTACGGGCCGCCGCGCCCGTTGCGCGAGCCGTGAGGAATAGTCAAGACCGGTGGGTTGGCGTGCCACGATGAGGTGGCAAGTCAGGTGCAGGAAGGGGACGAAGGTGTCGGAGCGATCTGGAACCCTCGCTGACGATCCGTTCGGTGGCCGGCACCCGACCAGTCACGAACGGCTGACGGGACTGCCCTGGGACGCGTCGTACCACGACGGCCCTGCGCCCTGGGATATTGGCCGGCCGCAGCCAGCGGTGGTGCGGTTGGCATCCGAAGGCGGATTCGCCGGAGCGGTGCTCGACGCGGGCTGCGGGACCGGTGAGAACGCTCTTCACGTCGCCTCGCTGGGATTGTCGGTTCTGGGCGTTGACGTGGCTGAGACGGCACTGGCGATCGCCCGGGCGAAGGCTGACGACCGCGGGATCGAGGTTGAGTTCGCCGCGGCTGACGCGTTCCAGCTGGAGCGTTTGGGGCGCAGGTTTTCCACGGTGCTGGACTGCGGACTGTTCCACACCTTCGACGGCGACGAGCGACCAGGATACGTGGCGAGTCTGGCGTCGGTGACCGAGCACGATGGAACCCTGCATGTGTTGTGCTTCAGTGACGATGGCCCCGATACCGGCCCGCACCCCATCAGTCAGGAAGAGCTGAGAGCGGCGTTCAACCCCAGCAATGGATGGAATGTCGCCGCCATCGAACCGGACCGGGTTCAGACGAGATACCACGACGACGGCGCACCGGCCTGGTTCGCGACGATCAAACGGATCTAGACTGCGGCGCAAGCCGCTCCTCCGTGAGGATGGGTAGCTCGAATTGGGGAGAGGTGCCGCCGCCGCGGGGTGAGGCGCCGGGCGCGGTAGGCCGGGAGCGTGTACGGCATGACCGCACCTCTGCGCCGTACCGCCGCCGCCCTGGCGGCCACCGCGATCCTCGCCCTCGCCGGCTGCTCCGCCGCCGGCACGCCCTCCGGTTCCGGGAGTCCTCACGGAGGTAACCCGAACTCACCGGACGCCGACCTGATGCAGATGGTCCAGTGCTTCCGGGCGCACGGCATGCCGGAGTGGCCCGACCCGAACTACGACCCGCGCGACGGCCGGTGGCACCTGGACGGGCCGCCGCTCAAGGCGGACACCCGCCAGGCATGCGCGTCGGTGATGCCGCACGCGACACCGGCGTCGCCGGTGCCCAGCGCCCAGTTCCACGACCTTCTCCAGTACGCCCAGTGCCTGCGCGCCCATGGCGTCCCGAACTGGCCGGACCCGACCGTCGACGGGGTGTTCGCCACGAACCTCAACCCGAAGACCGACCCGGCCGTCCAGGCCGCCGGACCCGAGTGCGAGAAGTACCTGGCCAGCTCGGGTGGCGGGTACCAGATCCGGCCCGCCAATGGCTAGGCGCACCGTCGGGTACGCGGTGGTCGGGGTCCTGGTCGTCGCCGGTACGGCCTGGCTGGTGCTGCACCGGACCGGCCCCGCCGAGCCCGCGACGACCGGCCCGGCCGTCGGTACGGCAACCGTGGTGCGCACCAACGTCACCGCGCGCACGGTGGTCACCGGTACCCTCGGCTACCTCGCCCCGGTGAGCGTCATCGCCAGCGGCGGCGGTGGCGTCCTGACCTGGCTGCCCGAGATCGGCGCGACGGTCGGGCCGGACCAGCGACTGTACGAAGTGGACGGTCACCCGGTACTCCTGTGGACCGGTGCGCGCCCGGCGTGGCGGGACCTCGCCCCGGGCATCCCCGACGGTCCGGACGTGGCCCAGTTGGAGCGCAACCTGGTCGCCCTCGGGTACGGGGCCGGGCTCACCGTCGACGAGCACCTCTCAGCCGCCACCGGTACGGCGGTCCGGCGCTGGCAGGCGGCGCACGGGCTGGCGCGCACCGGCACCGTACCGCTGGGCCAGGTGGTGTTCCTGCCCGGCCCGGTACGGGTCGCGGCCGTACCGGTCGCGTCCGGCGCGCCGGTGACGCCCGGCCTGGAACTGCTCCGGGTCACCTCGACCGGCAAGGCCGTCACCGTGAACCTCGACGCCAACCGCGGGAGCCCGGTCCACCCCGGCGACCGCGTGACCGTGGCCCTCCCCGGCAGCCGCACCACGACCGGGACGGTCACCACCGTGGGAGTGCCGGTTCCGGCGCCGATGCCGGCGAACGGTGCCGCCGGGAACGGTGCCGCCGGGAACAGTGCCGCCGGGAACGGCGCCGCCGGAACGCCGGTGACGGTCGGGCTCGACGACGCCGAGGCGGCGCACGGGCTCGACAGCGGTACGGCTCAGGTCACCTTCGCCGACGCCGAGCACGACGGGGTGCTCGCCGTACCGGTGGACGCGCTGCTGGCCGCTCCGGGCGGCGGCTACCGGGTCGCGGTCGTCGACGGTACCGGGCGGAGGCTCGTCACTGTCCACTGTGGACTGTTTGACGAGACCGTCGGACTCGTGGAGGTGACCGGGGACCTGACGCCCGGCATGCACATCGAGGTACCGGCATGACTGTCGAGATGGACGGGGTCGGCAAGACCTACCCGGGCATACCGCCCGTCGTGTCGCTGCGGGACGTGTGCCTGCGGATCGGGCCGGGGGAACGGGTCGCCGTCGTCGGCGCCTCCGGTTCCGGGAAGTCGACGCTGCTGAACCTGATGGCGGGACTGGACCGGCCGAGCACCGGGACCGTACGGGTCGCCGGCGTGGACCTCGCACGACTGGGGGACCGCGCGTCGGCGGGACTGCGGGCGTACCACATCGGGGTTGTCTTCCAACAGTTCCACCTCATGGAGACGCTGAGCGCCGTGGACAACGTGGCGACCGGCCTGCTCTACCGGGGCGAGCCGGCCGCGAGCCGGCGGCGCAGGGCGGAGGCGGCGCTGGACCGGGTGGGCCTGTCCCACCGGGCGGGGCAGCGGCCGGCGAAGCTCTCCGGCGGCGAGCGCCAGCGGGTGGCCATCGCCCGCGCGGTCGTCGGCCGGCCGGCGCTCCTGCTCGCCGACGAGCCGACCGGCAACCTGGACTCGGCCACCGGCAAGGAGATCCTGGCCCTCCTGCACGAGCTGGCCCGGGACGGCGGCACTCTCGTCGTGGTCACCCATGACCGTGAGGTGGCCGCGGGACTAGATCGACGCATCGAGATGCATGACGGTCGAGTTGCCCTCACGTCCGCCGCGGGCGGGCCGCCGTCCGTGCGGCCGGTGATGTCGTGAGGTCACGCCTACGAGCCACCGATCTCGGCCCGACGGCCGTGGCCGGACTGCGCTCCCGGCCGCTGCGTGCGGCGCTGTCCGCGCTGGGCATCGCGATCGGCGTCGCGTCGATCGTCGCGGTGCTCGGCATCACCCGGTCCAGCCAGGCGCAACTGCTGGCGCAGATCGACCGGCTCGGCACCAACCTGCTGGTCGTCGCGAACGGGCACAGCTTCGGGGGCGACGAGGTGGAGCTGCCCGCGACCGCGACCGGGGCGATCGGCCGGATCGATGGGGTACGGTCGGTCGCGCCCACCGCCGAGCTGCCCGGCCGGTACGTGTACCGGACCGACCGGATGCCGGCCGCGCGCATCGGCGGCCTCGCCGTACGGGCCACCGACGCCCGGCTCCTCGCCACCCTCGACGCCCGCCTCGCCCGCGGCCGGTTCCAGGTCGGGGACCTCCCGACGGCCGTGCTCGGTGCCCAGGCGGCCGCTTCGCTCGGCATCACCCATTTCGACCGGCCGACCCGGGTCTGGCTGGGCGGGCACTGGTTCACGGTCGTCGGGATCCTCCGGCCGCTGCCCCTCGCGCCCGAGATCGACCGCTCGGCGCTCATCGGCTTCCCCGTCGCCGGGCAGCTCTTCGGTTTCGACGGCCGGCCCAGCCGGATCTACCTGCGTACCGACGTCGACCGGGTGAACGCCGTGCACGACCTGCTCGGGGCGAGCGCCGACCCGGCCCGGCCGGACGAGGTGGCGGTGAGCCGGCCGTCGGACGCGCTGACCGTACGGGCCGCCGCCGCCGGTACGCTGAACGGCCTGTTCCTCGGGCTCGGTGCGGTGGCGCTGCTCGTGGGCGCGGTCGGGATCGCGAACGTGATGGTGATGTCGGTGCTGGAGCGCCGTACGGAGATCGGACTGCGCCGGGCGCTGGGCGCGGCCCGGGTCCACGTCGCGCTCCAGTTCCTCGCCGAGTCCGTGGTGCTGGCCGCGTTCGGGGCGGTCGGCGGGCTGGCCGCCGGTGCGCTCGTCACGATCGAGGTGGCCCGGGAGCACGGCTGGCCGGCCCAGCTCCCTGGCCAGGCGCCTATGCTCGGGTTCGTCGCGGCGCTCGGCATAGGTACCCTGGCCGGCCTGTACCCGGCGCTGCGGGCGGCCCGGCTGTCGCCGACCGACGCGCTGAGGGCGGGGTGATCCGCATGGGACTGCGGGTACGGGTGGCGTCGTCCTTCGTACTCGTCACCGTGGGCGCCGTACTGGTCGTCGAGGCGCTGCTGATCGGCTTCTTCGCGCCGCCCGTCATCGGTGCCCAGATCGACGAGCGGGACCAGGTCAACGCGGTACGGACGGCCGCGGCCAACAACGCGCTCAAGCTCTCCGGCGAGCTGAGCACCAACCCCGAGACGCCGGAGGTGAAGCCGAGCCCGGGCGCCGCCCCCGGGTGTACGTCCGCGGGCCGGGCCGGTGACCTCATGCTCCTGCTGGCCGCGGACGGCCGCGTCCTGCGGTCCTCGTACCCGGCCTGCTACCCGCCGGGCACCGTGTTCGCGGCCGGCCCGCGCGACGCCGACCTGGCCGCGGCCGGCAGCGGCGGGACCAAGATCCGGGACGGTGCCGTCGTCTGGGCCACCCAACCGGTGGTACGCGTACCGGCGGCCGAGTTCCCGCCCGGCGAAACCGACCCGGCCGCCCTGCTCGCGCTGCCCAAGGCGCAGCTCGTCGGCATGCTCTACGTCCAGGCCCCGCTGCGGTCGGGGGTGCCGTCCCGCCTCGGCAACGTCCGCCCCCTGCTGGTACCCGGCATCGTCGTGCTCGGTGCCGCGCTGCCGGTCGGCCTGCTCTTCGGGTACGTCAGCATGCAGCGCCCGGTACGCCGGCTGCGCCGGCTCGCCGACACGACCGAGGCGCTCGCCGACGGCGACCTGGACCGGCGGGTACCCGTACGCGGGCGTGACGAGCTGTCCCGCCTGGAGGCGAGCGTGAACCGGATGGCCGAGCAGCTCTCCCTCGCGCTGGCCGCCGAGCGGGACCTGGCCGGCGCCCACGCGCGGGCCACCGAGCGCGCCCGCATCGCCCGCGAGCTGCACGACTCCGTGTCGCAGGAGCTGTTCTCGCTGCGCCTGCTCGCCGGCGGGATCCATCGCGCGCTGCCGGCCGACTCGCCGCTGCGCCCCCAGGTCGAGTCGATGTCCCGGTCCGCCGGTACGGCCACCCGGGAGATGCGCGCCCTGCTTCTCGAGCTGCGCCCGGTGGCGCTCGCCGGCACCGGGCTGGCCGGCGCGCTCGACCAGCTGGCGGCCGCGTGGCGGGAGACCGCCGGATCACGGCGCGGCGTGGACGTGCGTACCCAGCTCGACGAGGTGACGCTGCCCGCCGAGCACGAGCACGCGCTGCTGCGCATCGCCCAGGAAGCGCTCACCAACGCGCTGCGGCACGGGAGCCCGACCCGGCTGACGGTCACGCTGCGGCCCGGGCTGCTCCGCGTCGAGGACGACGGCACCGGGTTCGACCTGGCCGCACCGGCGTCGGGGGCGCCCGGGATGGGGCTCGGGCTGATGCGGGAGCGGGCCGCCGAGATCGGGGCCGCGCTGACGGTGACGAGCGCGCCCGGGGCGGGGACCACGGTCGAGGTGACGCTGCCATGATCCGGCTGCTGGTCGTGGACGACCACACGGTGGTACGGCAGAGCATGCGCTTCCTGTTCGACCAGGAGCCCGACATCGAGGTGGTCGGCGAAGCGGCGACCGGGGCGGCGGCCGTACCGATGGTGGCGGTGGCCCAGCCCGACGTCGTCCTGCTCGACCTGTTCCTCCCCGACCTCGACGGAGTCGTTGTCCTGCAACAGATCCGGCAGGGGAGTCCGGATGTCCGGGTGGTCATGCTCACCTCCGCACCGGACGACGCGCACCTGGTGACCGCGCTGCGCGCCGGAGCCACCTCGTACCTGCAGAAGACCGCCGAGATCGGTGAGGTCCTCGCGACCGTACGGGCCGCCGCCCGTGGTGAGAGCACGCTGCCGCCCGGCGTGACGACCCGCCTGCTGACCGCGATGCGCGACGAGGCCCGGCAGCCGCACCCGGTGGACCGCCTCACCCCGCGCGAGCGTGACGTGCTGGCCGCGCTCGCCGGCGGACGCTCCAACCGGGAGATCGCCCGCACCCTGCGGATCGGCGAGGAGACGGTGAAGTCGCACCTGTCCAGCGTGCTGGCCAAGCTCGGGGTCGCCGACCGTACCCAGGCGGCCATCTACGCGTTGCGCCACGGCATCGGCCCCGACAGGCAGTAGCCTGAGCGCCATGACTCGGTGAGTCCTCCGGCTCGGGTACGCCCTCCCCACTGTCTTCCTCACGCTGGCGGTCGGTACCGGCGGCGATCGCGCAGTACAGCGCACGGATGAGCGCCCTGGCACGGCTCCGCGCGGCGGCACCGGACGCCGAGATCATCCTCACCGGGGCGTACGACCCGAATGTCGGCGCGTTCGCCTTCGCCGACCCGCTTTTCGCGGCCGTCAACGCTGCGGAGTCGGCGGTCGCGCGGGCCGCCCGGGCCCGCTTCGCCGACCCGTTCCCGGTCTTCAACCCGCAGGGCGACGTCGCGGCCGAGACGGCGGCGATCTGCACGCTGACCCTGGTCTGCACGAGACAGGATGGTCATCCGTCCGACGCGGGATACCAGGCGCTCGCCGACCTCGTGTGGGACGCGGGGTACGCCCGTCTTGTCAGCTGACCAGGCGGGCTGCCTCCCGGTCCGGCTGGCGGATGGGCCGCGGGCGGGACAGCTCCCGCCCGCGGCTCGGCGTCCGGCTTCCGCCGGTGCCGGGATCAACCCTGGCAGAACAGGTGCTCGTCGCCGGGCTGCCACCTCCGGACGGAGGTGACGATGTCGCTGAGCGAACGTCCTACATACGCCGAGGATTCGCCCGGGCTGATCCAGAAGCACGTGCCCTGATAATTGACCTGCTCGAAGGCGATGTAAATGTCCTGGGTACGGTTCCAGTACGACGTCATCCGGTCATTGAAATAGTCGCCGACATTGGGCGAGTCGGCGTTCTGCAGTGCGTAGATCCGGCCGCCGTAGTTCATGTCGTCCCACATGCAGAACCATCCGTCGCCGCAGTCCTGGTAGGCGGCGAATGCCGAGTGTTCGACGACCACGGCGGTGGTTGCCACGGCGGCCGTCATGGCGCAGAGTGCCGCGATGCGTGCCACGCGTCGTTTGATCTTCATGGTTCCCCCTCTTTCGATGAAGTGGGCAGGCCGGTCCACGGGTGGGACCCCGCCTCTGGACACTGATTTACTGGCGACAATATCGATGCGATTGGCGTCGTGTCGACAGTGGGTAACGGCTAAGGCTGGCCGGCCGTTCAACCCGCTGGGCATATCGCGCGTCGAGGGACGTGACTCAGATCACATGACTTCGATCGGCCGCCTATTGTATGTGCGGTAACGACAGAGAGTTGGCGGAGAGCAGGCCCGTCGGCCTGGTGCGGCCGCACCCGCTGTGCCCGCGGTCACCGCTGACCAGCAGGTGAGAACGGACGGGCGGGCGCTCACCAACGTCCGTTAGGCTGGCGGGCACAACTACATACCTCATCCAGAGGGGCTGAGGGAAACGGCCCGAAGATGCCCCGGCAACCACCACTACCGACTCGGAACCCGCACGACCAGAGGCCGCGTGTGGCAGGTGCCAAATCCGTCCAGAGCGGAGACTCCGCGCTGGGAAGATGAGAGGAAGGCCTCCCATGACGTCGATCCTCGACGCCCCCCTCAGCGGCACCGCCGCCCGCTACCTCGTCTGCCGCGGCTGCGGCGCCCAGTACCCGCTCGCCGCCCAGCACGCCTGCTTCGAGTGTTTCGGGCCGCTGGAGGTCGGCTACGACCCGGCGGCGCTGAAGGCGGTGACCCGCGAGCGGGTCGAGGCGGGCCCCGCGAACATCTGGCGGTACGCGGGCCTGCTGCCCGTCGGGCTCGACCCGGCCGAACGGGTCACCTTAAACCCCGGGCTCACTCCGCTCGTCCGGGCCGACGCGCTGGCCCGCGAGCTCGGGCTGGCCGCCCCGCTGTGGGTGAAGGACGACTCGGCCAACCCGACCCACTCCTTCAAGGACCGGGTGGTGTCGGTCGCGCTCACCGCGGCCAAGGGCCTCGGCTTCACCCGCTTCGCGTGCGCCTCGACCGGGAACCTGGCGAACTCGGTCGCGGCCCACGCCGCCCGGGCCGGCGTACCGTCGGTGGTCTTCATTCCGGCCGACCTCGAGCCCGGCAAGATCCTCACCACCGCCGTGTACGGCGGCGACGTGGTCGCCATCGACGGCTCGTACGACGACGTCAACCGGCTGTGCTCCGAGCTGACCGAGACCGACGAGTTCGAGGACACGGCATTCGTCAACGTGAATGTCCGTCCGTACTACGCCGAGGGCTCGAAGACCCTCGGGTACGAGGTCGCCGAGCAGCTGGGCTGGCGGATCCCGGCGCAGGTGGTGCTCCCGATGGCCTCGGGTGAGCTGCTCACCAAGGTGGACAAGGCGTTCAGCGAGCTGGTCGAGATCGGGCTGGCCGAGGCGCCGGCCGGCGGCTGGCGGGTGTTCGGCGCTCAGTCGGCCGGGTGCAACCCGATCGCGGCCGCGCTGCACGCCGGTACCGACGTCATCACGCCGGTGAAGCCGACCGGCATCGCCAAGTCCCTCAACATCGGCGACCCGGCCGCCGGGCTGTACGCCCTGGAGGCCGTTCGGCGTACCGGCGGCTGGATGGACTACGCCGACGACGACGAGATCCGCGACGCGATCCGCCGGCTCGCCCGTACCACCGGGGTGTTCGCCGAGACCGCCGGCGGGGTCACCGTCGCGGTCCTGGCCAAGCTCGTCGCCGCCGGGCGGTTGGACCCCGAGGCCGAGACGGTGGTCTTCAACACCGGCGAAGGTCTGAAGACGATCGATGCGGTGGCCGGACTGGTTGGTCCCACATTTCGGGTACGGCCCTCGCTGCGCGCCGCCCGGGAGGCCGGCCTACTGGGGTAGCGCTCAGTAGTTGTTACGCTCAGTTACCGCCGGCTGGGGTTCTGACCAGCACGGTTGAGTTAGATCTTTCCGTGGGTAACTGGGTATTCGCGTTGAGTTGAGAAAACCTTCGTCTAGGGACTTGACGGGTACCGGACGGGCGCGCAGGATTCTGCGTGCGGGAGGACGATCGCCGCAGGCCCCGAGGCTTTTCGGACGGCTCTGCGACCCAACGCTGTACAGCGTTGTGCGGTTCGTCCTCTCGACCATTTCCGGGTTATTTCGATCGCGTTGGTGGTCGTTTCCTGGCACCCTCGGCGGGATGGATATCGACGTCCGCACGGTAGATCCGCTCGACGAGCGGATGCTGGCGGCCCGGTACGGTGTGTCAAGGGCGGCGCTCGCCCACGACCTCCCCGACTTCCCCGCGCCGTGCCCCGTCCGGTACGGGCGGACGCTGCGCCACCCGAGCACCGGTACCGATGTGCGCAGCTTCCTCGCGTACGCCGACGGGCAGCCGGCCGCGGTGGCGACGCTCTGGTTGACGTCGCTGGAGAACACCGGCAACGCCCGGCTGGACCTGCAGACCGCCCCGGCCTACCGGCGCCGCGGCGTGGGCCGGGCTCTCCACGCGTACGCCGCCGGGGTGGCCCGGCAGCGCGGCCGGGTCCGGCTGCTCGGCGACACCGTGTCGGCGCTGCCCGGCGGGGTACCGCGCGAGGGGTCCGGCGGCGCCTTCGCGGCGGCGATGGGTGCCAAGGAGGCGCTGTCGGAGGTACGCCGCCGCCTCGATCTGTCCACTGTGGACATCCCGGCGCTCGCCGTACCGGAGGCGCCCGGCTACTCGACCGTGCGTTGGCGCGACCGCGCCCCCGGGGAGTACCTCGCCGACATCGGCCGGCTGGACGGCCGGCTGGTCACCGACGCACCGCAGGGCGACCTGGTGGTGGAGGCGCCCACGATCGACGCCGACCGGATCCGCGGCGACGAGGCGGCCTGCGTCGCGCGCGGGGAACGCAAGTACCACACGGGGATCCGGCACGACGCCAGCGGCGCCCTGGTCGCCTGGACCACACTCGTCTTCGAGCCGACCATCCCCGACCACGCCTGGCAGCACATCACGATCGTGGACCCGGCACACCGCGGGCACCGGCTGGGTATCTGGTCGAAGCTCGCCAACCTGCGGTACGTGCTCGCGTACGAGCCGGCCCTCCGTACCGTCGACACCTGGAACGCCGCCGCCAACACCCACATGATCGCCATCAACGAGGCCATCGGCTTCCGCGCCGTCGACGCCTTCACCCAGTGGCAGCAGGCGATCTGACGGGTCCGGCGAGCCCGTGGGTGTTCGTACCGGCTCACTCACGTGGTGCGTAAATCGCCTGGTGTGAGTGGCCGGAAACAGACACCTGCCCGCTCCGCCGGCCCGGAGCGGCCCGGGGTTGAGGCATGATGGCCTGATGACTGCCACCGCCGCCAGCCACGAGCTGTACGCGAAGCACGCCGACACGCTCAACCGGGCGCTGTCCGCGATCGCCGAACGCGGGTACTGGTCCGCGTACCCCGAGTCACCGAGCCCCCGGGTGTACGGCGAGACCGCCGCGCCGCGGGGTGAGGCCGACTTCCGCGCCTACCTGGGTCACGAGTTCCCGCTGGACCAGCCGGGCGCCGACGGCCAGGTGAGCACCGAGTCCTCGCCGTACGGGGTCGCGCTCGACGTGCGGTACCCGCACAGCACGCCGGACGCGCTCATCGCGACCGCCACCGCCGCCCTGCCGGCGTGGCGGGACGCCGGGCCCGACCTGCGCGCGGGCGTCTGCCTGGAGCTCCTCGCCCGGCTGCACGCGCACGTGTTCGAGCTGGCCAACGCCGTGCAGTTCACCACGGGGCAGGCGTTCGTGATGGCGTTCCAGGCGGGCGGGGCGCACGCGCTGGACCGCGCGCTGGAGGCGGTCGCGTACGCGTACGCCGAGCAGACCAGGCATCCGCGGACGGCGCGCTGGGAGAAGCCGGCGGGCAAGGGCGACCCGCTGGTGATGACCAAGAACTTCCACGTGGTACCCCGTGGGGTGGCCCTCGTCATCGGCTGCAACACGTTCCCGACCTGGAACTCGTACCCGGGCCTGTTCGCCTCGCTCGCCACCGGTAACCCGGTGATCGTGAAGCCGCATCCGCGCGCCGTACTCCCGCTGGCCATCACCGTGAAGTACGCCCGCGAGGTGCTCGCCGAGGCCAGCTTCGACCCCAACCTGGTGCAGCTGGCCGCCGAAGGGCCGGACGAGCTGCTGGCGTCGGAGCTGGCGCTCCGGCCGGAAGTGAAGATCATCGACTTCACCGGCTCCAGCGCGTACGGCGACTGGCTGGAGGACCACGCCCGGCAGGCGGTCATCTACACGGAGAAGGCCGGAGTCAACACGATCATCATCGACTCCACCGACGACTTCGCCGGGATGTGCCGCAACATCGGGTTCTCGCTGACCCTCTACAGCGGACAGATGTGCACCACGCCGCAGAACATTCTGGTGCCGCGGGACGGGATCGGGACCGAGGCCGGGCACCGGTCCTTTGCCGAGGTCGCGCAGGGTATCGCCGGCGCGGTGGCGAAGCTGACCGGGGACGACGTGCGGGCGGTCGAGCTGCACCGGCGCGATCGTGAACGACGCCGTGGCGGAGCGGATCGAGGAGGCCCGGGCGCACGGTGAGGTGGTGCTGGACTCCCGTACCGTCAAGCATCCGGCCTTCCCCGACGCGGTGGTCCGCACGCCCCTCCTGCTCGCCACCGACGCGGCCGGGCCGGCCATCGAGGGCGAGTGGTTCGGCCCGATCTCGTTCCTGGTTGCCACCGAGTCCACTGTGGACAGTGTGGCGGTGTTCCGGCGGATCGTCGGGGCCAAGGGCGCGCTGACCGCGGCGGTCTACTCGACCTCGCCGGACGTGCTCGACGAGGTGGAGCGGGCGGCGCTGGACGTCGGCGTACACCTCTCGGCCAACCTCACCGGTGGCGTGTTCGTGAACCAGTCCGCGGCCTTCTCCGACTTCCACGCCAGCGGCGCGAACCCGGCCGCGAACGCCTCGTTGACCGACGGCGCGTACGTGGCCAACCGCTTCCGGATCGTCCAGTCCCGCCGGCACTCCTGACGGCGCTGCGCTCGCGGTCAGGCGGGGCGGGCCATCGCCCGGTCGTTACCGACCACCACCTCCAGCTCCAGGTACGGCCAGCCGGACTCCCGGGACCAGGCGGCGACCGCGTCGACGAGCTGGCCGAGCACGCCCGTACCCCCGCCAGTCGGGTGTGACGTACACGGCATAGATCAATGTCACCCCGTACGTGCCCGGTGGCGCGAACGCACCGGCCTGGCCGACCAGCCGCCTCATTGATCGTCTCCAGGTACGCGAGCGGCGCGTCGGCCAGCATCTCCAGGCGCAGCGCCCGTACCCGGGCCGCGTCCTCGGGCCGTACCCGCCGCACCGTCACCTGCCCCATGAGCACCACTTCTATCTGTCCACCGCGGCGCTCAGCCACTCATTACTCCCTACCTCGGGGTAGCCGGTCGCATGCCCGACCGTGAGCATGCTGTCCGTTTTGGGGGAGTGCGGGCTACGGTCGCCTCGTGTAGCGTGCGTGTTCGGTCGCTTTGCGCCTCGGAGTCCCGCCAGACAACGGAAAGCGCGGCGGTCCCGGCCCCGCGGTGGGGTCGGGGGTCGGCAGACCCAGCACCATCGAAGTGAGGAAGTGCACCGTGGCACAGGGCACCGTCAAGTGGTTCAACAGCGAGAAGGGCTATGGCTTCATCGCGGTCGATGGAGGGCAGGACGTCTTCGTCCACTTCTCCGCGATCGAGATGGACGGCTACAAGTCGCTCGAAGACGGTCAGCGCGTCGAGTTCGAGATCGCGCAGGGTCAGAAAGGCCCCCAGGCGGAGAAGGTCCGCGTCATCGCCTGAGCCTTCGCGGCACAGGACTGCGCCGCCTCCGTCTGCGGGATCCAGCCAGGACCGGTCAGACGTGACTTCGCGGGGCATCGGTTCTCCCCCTTATCCGGTGAGGCGATGCCCCGCGTTGTGTTTTCTCCCCGACGCGTAGTCGCGACCCGACCGGGTAAGGGGCGCCTTGGGCCGGCGCCGCTGCGCTCCCTCAGTGTCGAGATGGTTCGCTCGCTCCGCGGCGCCTTGGGGCGACGACGGCCCGCCCCGCCGCGCGGCGGCGCTCCCTCATCTTGCACTCGGGGGTTGAGAGTGCTAAACAGGTGATTGGCACTCGGGTAGTCTGAGTGCCAGAGGTCGGGGCGGTGGGGTCCCAGCAGTGGGGCCGGTCGTCGCGGGCTATCCGGCCCGGCCTTGAACGGTGCTACCTGCCGATGCGTGTAGCTGAGATGCCTACGGCTGAGGTGGTCGGCACCGTTCGGACCGTGCGTAAGCATCGGCGTCCCCGCACCACGGGTACGCCGGGATTGTCCAGGAGGACAACGCCGAATGGCCAAGATTATCGCGTTCGACGAGGAGGCGCGCCGCGGTCTCGAGCGGGGCATGAACACCCTCGCCGACGCCGTGAAGGTGACGCTGGGCCCGAAGGGCCGCAACGTCGTACTGGAGAAGAAGTGGGGCGCGCCCACCATCACCAACGACGGTGTGAGCATCGCCAAGGAGATCGAGCTCGAGGACCCGTACGAGAAGATCGGTGCCGAGCTGGTCAAGGAGGTCGCCAAGAAGACCGACGACGTCGCCGGTGACGGTACGACGACGGCGACCGTCCTGGCGCAGGCGCTGGTCCGCGAGGGCCTGCGCAACGTGGCGGCCGGTGCGAACCCGATCGCCCTGAAGCGGGGCATCGAGGCCGCTGTCTCGGCCGTTGCCGAGGAGCTGGCCAAGCTCGCCAAGGACGTGGAGACCAAGGAGCAGATCGCCTCGACGGCGTCCATCTCCGCCGGTGACACCACGGTCGGCGAGATCATCGCCGAGGCGATGGACAAGGTCGGCAAGGAAGGCGTCATCACCGTCGAGGAGAGCAACACCTTCGGCCTGGAGCTGGAGCTCACCGAGGGTATGCGCTTCGACAAGGGGTACATCTCCGGGTACTTCTGGACCGACGCCGAGCGGATGGAGGCCGTCCTCGACGAGCCGTACATCCTGGTGGTCAACAGCAAGATCTCGGCCGTCAAGGATCTGCTGCCGGTGCTGGAGAAGGTCATGCAGTCGGGCAAGCCGCTGCTGATCATCGCCGAGGACGTCGAGGGTGAGGCGCTGGCCACCCTGATCGTCAACAAGGTCCGGGGCACCTTCAAGTCGGTCGCCGTCAAGGCTCCCGGCTTCGGTGACCGCCGCAAGGCGCAGCTGACCGACATCGCCATCCTCACCGGTGGCCAGGTCATCAGCGAGGAGGTCGGGCTCAAGCTGGAGAACGCGACCCTCGACCTGCTCGGCCGCGCCCGCAAGGTGGTCGTCACCAAGGACGAGACCACCATCGTGGACGGTGCCGGTGACGCCGACGAGATCCAGGGCCGGGTCAACCAGATCCGCGCCGAGATCGACAAGAGCGACTCCGACTACGACCGCGAGAAGCTGCAGGAGCGGCTGGCCAAGCTGGCCGGCGGCGTGGCGGTCATCAAGGTCGGCGCGGCCACCGAGGTCGAGCTGAAGGAGCGCAAGCACCGCATCGAGGACGCCGTCCGCAACGCCAAGGCGGCCGTCGAGGAGGGCATCGTGCCCGGCGGTGGCGTGGCGCTGGTACAGGCGGGCAAGTCGGCCTTCGACAAGCTCGACCTGACCGGCGACGAGGCGACCGGGGCGAACATCGTCCGGGTCGCGCTGGACGCCCCGCTGCGCCAGATCGCCGTGAACGCCGGCCTCGAGGGCGGCGTCGTGGTGGAGAAGGTGCGCACCCTGTCCGCCAGCCACGGCCTGGACGCCGCCACCGGGGAGTACGTGGACCTGCTGGCCGCCGGGATCATCGACCCGGCCAAGGTGACCCGGTCCGCGCTGCAGAACGCCGCCTCCATCGCGGCCCTGTTCCTCACCACCGAGGTTGTGGTGGCGGACAAGCCGGAGAAGGAGAAGGCCCCGGCCGGTGCGCCGGGCGGCGGGGACATGGACTTCTGAGGTCCAGAACCCCAGTTGGTACGACGATCGGGGCGGGTCGCGCAGCTGCGGCCCGCCCCGAAGCCTGTCCCGGCTCAGCTGGCGGGGGCGTAGCTGAGCAGCATCCAGTCCTTGGCCGCGGCCGGCTCGGTCTGCGTCAGTACGGTCCGCCCGTCCGGCGACACGACGGTCAGCGTGCCCTTGTCGCGGGTGAGCAGGTTGCCGTTCGGCAGGTAGAGGGCCTGCTGGAACGCTGGCGTGGCCACAGTGGCGCCGGTACGGGTGTCCAGCACCGTGTTCGCGTTCAGCCCCCGGGCCGCGTCGCCGTCGTCCATGTTCCCGGTGTGCAGGTCCAGCACGATGTGGCCGCCGTCCGGGGCCAGGCTCTCGAAGTCGCTTGATCGTGGGGCGCCGGCCCCGCCGGTACCCAGGCTGCGGATCGCCTTCGCGCCCGTACCGTCGGCGTTGGCCACGTAGACCTTCCCGGCACATCGAAGCCGCATGGGAGTCCCCCGATGGGATGGGTAGGAAGGGTCTGCGGGTGGAACGCCGGTGCTACCCGGTTCTGGCGGCCCGTACGGCGGCGTCGGCGTTGACGACCGCGGTCGGGGCCCCGCAGGTCGTGACGCCCGAGGTGGGCGTGCCGGTTTGCATGAGCAGCTGTCGGGTCCGCGTCACGTCCCCGACCAGCTTCGGGTTCGCCGCCCACATGAGCGCCACGACGCCGGCCACGTGCGGGGCGGCCATCGAGGTTCCGTCGAGTGCCGCGTACCCGCCACCCGGCAGCGCGGACACCACGCCCGCGCCGGGCGCGAGCAGCTCCGGCTTCCCGTCCGAGCGGCTGGAGAAGCCGGCCACCCTGCCGCCCTTGTCGACCGCCCCGACGGTCAGCGCTTCCGGGTACCGCGCCGGCGGGTCGGTGACCGAACCGCACCGGGGGCCGGTGTTGCCTGCCGCGGCCACCACGAAGATCCCGGCCGCGGTGAGCGCGTCGATCGCCGGGTGCAGGGACTCCGCGTCGCAGCCCTCGACCGGCGGGCAGGCCCACGAGTTGGTCAGTACGTCAGCCGCCCGCGCGGGTCGCCCGTCGCGCAACGGGTCCCCACCGTAGGGGAACGGAGCCAGCATGAACTGGAGGCACCGCAGGTACCCGGCCGGGCTGCCGAGGTCGCGGGCGAGGTTCACACAGCCGACCCAGCTGGCCCCGGGTGCCACGCCGATCCCGCCCCGCCCCACGGCACTGCCCAGCGTGTGGGTACCGTGCCCGCCTTCGTCGGTCGGCGTACGGGTGCCGTTCCACGGGTCGTACCAGGAGTCGTCGCCGCCCCGGAACCCGTTCGCCAGCGCGGGGTGGGTACCGTCGACCCCGCTGTCCGAGGTGCCGACCGTCACGCCCTGCCCGGTGTCGCCACTCGCCCACACCTTGTCGGCGCCCAGCGTCGTGACGTTCCACTGTGGACGGTCAGGCACCTTGAGGCTTCCGCTCAGCGGGTGCGGCGTCGCCGGAAGCGGGCGCAGGCGCGGGTTCAGCAGGACCCGGTCGACCTCGGGACGCCTGGCCAGCCAGGCCCGTACGGCCGGGCCGCCGGACACCTGGAGACCGTTCACGAGATAGAACGGCGTGAATGCGATGTGCAGCCGGCCGAGATCGCGGCGCAGGGGCGCCTGGGTCCGGTCGGCGGTCTCCACCAGGCGCTGGTAAACCAGGCTTCGCCGGGTTGGCAGATCAGGGGCAAGGTTCGAGAGGTCAGCCTGGGTGCGAAGGACCACGAAGAGCTGGTCGCCGTACAGGCCGGGGTGGCCGAGCGTGCCGTAGCCGACGAGCGCGGTAGCTCCGGTCACGAGCACGGTGACTGCGGCGGTGACCCGGCCGGGCACCCGGATGCCGTACCAGACGCCGGAGAGCAGCGCCACGACCAGCGCGACGGCCGCGGCGACCAGTCCCCAGAACCCGACGTCCTCGAAGCCGAGGAACAGCGCGGTCTGTAAGGGCGCCACGAACGCGAGCGGCCCGAACGCGCCCAGCCCGACCAGGACCGCCACGGCGCGGGGGGAGCCGGCGCTGGAGGAGCTGGCGTGGGGGGAGCCGGCGCCGAGGGAGGCGGCGCGCGGCGAGCTGGACAGTGCGGCGGCCGGGAAGCCGAGCGCCGGCAGCGCGACGAGCGCGAGGAGCGGGACGCCACTGGCGCCCGTACCGGCGGCGAGAAGGGTGAGCACGACGGCCGCGACCAGGCCGCCCAGCAGGACCGCCCGCCACCTCGGCCCGGGGAACCGCGGGATCAGCCGGGCGGCGAGCCGGCCCAGCGCGGCCGCGGCGACGGCCGCCGCGAGCGTCTCCACCGGCCCGCCCAGGGCGGCCAGGCTGAGCCACGGCGCCAGCGCCGCCAGCCCGGCGGCCAGCGCGGCGACCACCGGACCGCCGGCCCGCTGAGCGCAGCCGCCGAACGTTCTGGCTCGCCCGGCGAAGCTGACGAACGCTGACTGGTAGCCACTCCGACAAGCTGCGTGGCTGCGGGAGCCAGAATGTTCGTTGCCGTTCTTTGGCGAGGCGAGCACAGCAGTCGTCGCCCGCTGAGCGCAGCCGCAGCCGTTCTTTGGCGAGGCGAGCACAGCAGTCGTCGCCAGCCGGGCGCGCAGGACGAGCGCGGCCGCCCAGGCCAACCCCGCGAGCACCAGGAGGTACAGCCACCCGTGCTGGACCGGTACCGCCCGCGCGCAGGCCAGCACCCCCAGCAGTACGGCCGCCCCGGCCCAGGCCCGTCCGGTGACCCGGATCACTGGCGCCTTCGGCAGCACCGCGAGCAGTACGGCCGGCACGGCGACCAGCAGCGCGTCCAGCCAGCCGGCCGCCGGCCCGAGCCAGAACGGTACGGGCAGCTCAGCCAGGACCAGCGCCTGCTCCACGAGCCAGCCGCCGGCCTGGGTCACCACGGTCACCCCGACGCTCCACAGCCCGACCAGGACGGTGGCGACGACCCACGCCGGGTGAGCGCGTGGAGGTGAAGGGGCCGGGCGCAACTCGCTCACGCGCGAACTGTAGCTACCGTGGACTGGTGCGCCGTGATCCCGCTGTCTCGCGGTACGCGGCCGGCCGGCTCTCCCCGTCACGACGGGCGGGCGACCTGGACCGGCTGCGCACCGAACGCTTCGACGTCCTGGTGATCGGGGGTGGGGTCACCGGGGTCGGTGCCGCGCTCGACGCCGCGTCCCGCGGACTGTCCGTGGCCCTTGTCGAGGCCGCCGACCTCGCCTCCGGTACCTCCAGCCGGTCCAGCAAGCTCATCCACGGCGGCCTGCGCTACCTGGAACAGCTGGAGCTCGGGCTGGTGCACGAGGCGCTGCGGGAGCGCGGGCTGCTGGCTTCCCGGCTGGCCCCGCACCTGGTCCGGCCGCTGCCGATCCTGGTGCCGTTGGAGGTCGACGCGAAGGGGCCGCTGGAGGTGGCCGAGCGCTTCTGGAACCGGGCCTACTACGGCGCCGGGGTCGCGCTCTACGACGCGTTCGCCGGCCTGGCCGGCGAGCGGGGCATGCCGGCGCACCGGCACCTCACCCGCACCGGGGCCCGGCGGCTCTTCCCGTCGTTACGCGAGGATACGCTCACCGGCGCCATCCGGTACTACGACGGGCAGGTGGACGACGCCCGGTTCGTGGCCACGATGGCCCGTACGGCGGCGAGCCTGGGCGCGGCGGTGGTGCCGAGCGCGAAGGTGGTCGGGCTGGTACGCGACGCCCGTGAGGTGACCGGGGCGGTGGTGCGCGACCAGGAGACCGGGGTGGAGCTGCGGGTCGGGGCCCGTACGGTGGTCGCCGCGACCGGGGTGTGGAGCAACGACATCTCCGCGCTGCTCGGGGAGAAGCGGCCCGGGCTGCGGGTACGCGCATCCAAGGGCGTGCATCTGGTGGTACCCCGTTCCGCGATCACCGGTGACGCCGGCCTGATCCTGCGTACCCCCACCTCCGTACTCTTCGTACTGCCGTGGGGCGGGCACTGGATCATCGGTACCACCGACACCGACTGGGCGCTGGACCGGGCACACCCGGCCGCGTCCAGCCGGGACATCGCGTACCTGTTGGAACAGCTGAACAACTGGCTCGACCGGCCACTGTCCACTTCGGACATCGAGGGGGTCTACGCGGGGCTGCGCCCGCTGCTGTCCGGCGAGGACGAGGAGACCTCGAAGCTGTCCCGGGAGCACGCGGTCGTCGAGCCGATGCTGGGCCTGATGCTGGTGGCCGGCGGGAAGTACACCACGTACCGGGTGATGGCGGCCGACGTCATCGACCGCGCGGCGCGCCGGCTCGGGCCCCGGGTACCCCGCTCGCGCACCGACCAGCTCCCGCTCCTCGGCGCCGACGGGTACCGGCCACTGTGGACGAACCGGGCCGACGTGGCCCGCCGCCGGGGCGTACCGGCCGGCGTGGTCGAGCACCTCCTGGAGCGGTACGGCAGCCTCGCCTTCGAGGTGCTCGACACGGTGCACCGGGACCCGGAGCTGGGCCGCCCGCTCGCCGGCGCGCCGGAGTACCTGGCCGCGGAGCTGGCGTACGCCGCCTCGCACGAGGGGGCGCTGCACCTGGAGGACGCGCTGACCCGGCGTACCCGCGTCTCCATCGAGACCGAGCACCGCGGCGTGGACAGCGCCGCCCACACCGCCGAGCTGATGGGTCGGGTGCTCGGCTGGGACCAGGCGACCCGGGCCCGCGAGGTCGAGCACTACCTCGCCCGGGTGGCGGCCGAGCGCGAGTCCCAGCGGATGCCCGACGACCTCACCGCGGACGCGGCCCGGTTGGGCGCGCCCGAGGTCCGCGCCGCACGGGGTGGCGTGCCGGCCTGACTCTAGTGAGCCGTCTATCAGGCAGACAGCACGTCGTCGGCGTCCACGATGGTGTACGCGTACCCCTGCTCGGCGAGGAAGCGCTGCCGGTGCGCGGCGTACTCGGTGTCGATGGTGTCCCGCGCGACCACGGTGTAGAAGTGCGCCTGCCGCCCGTCGGACTTGGGGCGCAGGATCCGGCCGAGGCGCTGCGCCTCCTCCTGGCGCGAGCCGAACGTACCGGAGACCTGGATCGCCACCGCCGCCTCGGGCAGGTCGATGGAGAAGTTGCCGACCCGGGAGATCACCAGCGTACGGAGCGAACCGGCGCGGAACTCGTCGAAGAGCCGCTCCCGTTCCTTGGTGGTCGTCGAGCCCTCGACCACCGGCGCGTTCAGGTAGTCCGACAGCGCGTGCAGCTGGTCGATGTACCCGCCGATGACGAGCACCTGCTCGTGGGGGTGCCGCTGCACGAGAGCCTTGACGACCGGGAGCTTGGTACGGGCGGTGGACGCCATCCGGTAGCGCTCTTCCGGCTCGGCGACCGCGTACGCCATCCGCTCCGCGTCGGTGAGGGTGACCCGGACCTCCGTACACGACGCGGGCGCGATCCAGCCCTGCGCCTCGATGTCCTTCCACGGGGCGTCGTACCGCTTCGGTCCGATCAGCGAGAAGACGTCGCCCTCGCGGCCGTCCTCCCGTACCAGCGTGGCGGTCAGCCCCAGCCGGCGGCGGGCCTGCAGGTCGGCGGTGAACCGGAAGATCGGCGCGGGCAGCAGGTGCACCTCGTCGTAGATCACCAGGCCCCAGTCGCGGGCGCCGAACACGTCGAGGTGCGCGAAGGCGCCGCCGCGCCGCGTGGTCAGCACCTGGTACGTGGCGATGGTGACCGGCCGGATCTCCTTGCGCTCGCCGCTGTACTCGCCGATCTCCTCCTCGGTCAGCGAGGTACGGGCGATCAGCTCCCGCTTCCACTGCCGGCCCGCGACGGTGTTGGTAACCAGGATCAGCGTCGTGGCCGAGGCCTCCGCCATGGCAGCGGCGCCGACGAGCGTCTTGCCGGCCCCACACGGGAGTACGACCACGCCGGACCCGCCGGCCCAGAAGTGCTGGACGGCTTCCCGCTGGTACGAGCGCAGCTGCCAGCCGTTCTCGGCCAGCGCGATCGGGTGCGCCTCGCCGTCCACGTACCCGGCCAGGTCCTCGGCCGGCCAGCCCAGCTTGAGCAGGGCCTGCTTGAGCCGGCCCCGTTCCGACGGGTGTACGGCGACGGTGTCCTCGTCGACCTTGCCGCCCAGCATTCCGGCGAGCTTCTTCGACTTGGCCACCTCGACCAGGACGACCCGGTCGAGGGCGTGCAGCACGAGCCCGTGTGCCGGGTCGTTGGCGAGCTGGAGCCGGCCGTACCGGTCCATCGTCTCGGCCACGTCGACGAGCAGCGCGTGCGGTACGGGATACCGCGAGAAGCGCAGCAGCGCGTCGACCACCGACTCGGCGTCGTGCCCGGCCGCGCGCGCGTTCCACAGCCCGAGCGGGGTCAGCCGGTACGTGTGCACGTGCTCGGGGGAGCGCTCCAGCTCGGCGAACGGCGCGATGGCCATCCGGCAGGCGAGCGCGTCCGGGTGGTCGACCTCGAGCAGGAGCGTCTTGTCGGACTGGACGATCAGCGGGCCACCGGGCATGCGCCCAGTCTGCCACGGTCAACAAACCTGCTATCTCCGCGCAACCATTCGGCGTGCCGGTGCGTCTATCTACCAGAGCCGGCGTGCCGGCTCTGGTCGGCGCCGGGCGCACGCGTTCGGGCCGCGACTGGGCGGGGCGTGCGTGGTTGGTTGGGTGGCCCGTCGGCGCGGCAACGGGGGCGAGCGCGTCGCCACGGCGTCGTAGCACGAGGCTACGGACCCTGGCCACCGCGGGGGGACGAGCGCCGAGTGCGGAGCGCCAGATGACACGGCGTCGTTCCCTAGGTTGACTCGGCCACCACCGCGGCCGTGATGCGGTGCAGCGCGAAGGTGTGCACCATCTCGGTACGCTCGTCGGCCGCGCGCAGGTATCCGGCGCCCAGGGACACCGGGCGGACCAGGCGGGCGGCCGTACCGCCGTGGGCGTCGACGTAGCCGACCCAGACCGGCTGCCGGTCCCGTACGGCCTGCTGGAGTACCGCCATCGCCTGGGTGTGCTCCTGGGCGGCGGTACCGTTGCCGGCCGTCCGGATGCTCACCGGTGCCCGCCGGGCGGCTCGGGCCAGGGTGTCGGCCCGGCGCAGCTCGTCGACGATCCCGGCCAGGCGCGGCTGGGGCAGCGGCCGCTGACCGTCCACAAGGGACCGTGGGCTGTCGGCCGTCCGGCGTACCGGCGCCCGGCGGGCCCGTGGCCGGGACAGCACCACGGCGCCGGACGCGTCCTCGGGCACCGGCGCGTACCCGTGCTCGCGCAGCACCGTGAGCAGCCGGCCCGACGTGTACGGGGTGGTCAGCACGGTCGGGGCGAGCCGGCGCAGGTGCAGGTCGGTGAGGCGCCGGTCAGCGGCAAGCTCGGCGAGCAGCGCCTCGTCGTCGCTGCGCAGGTATGCACCGGCCGAGCCGACGCGCAGCCCGCCGTGCCGGCGCGCCACGTCGTCGACGAGGTAGGTGAGCGCCTGCGGTATCGGCGTACGGGACCGGCGCGCGAACAGCTTGTGCAGGTCGGCGGCGACGTACCCGGTGTCGAGGGCGCGCCGTACCGAGTCCGGGGTGACCCGGTACACGTTGGCCGACTCGGGCTCGGCGGCCACGGCCAGCTCGGCGGCGAGCTCCGGCTCGGGCGGCCCGGGTACCACCACGGTCAGGTCGGCCTGCACGAGTACGTGGTCGACCGGCGGCGGTACCAGCTTGTCGAGCGCATCGATCGCTGTCGACCTCTGCGCGCTGGCCGTGGACAGTACGCCGAGCGGGTCCTCGTCGGGGTCCCGCTGCGCGGCGGACAGCAGCTCGGCGAGCAGCTCCCGCCCGTACGAGGTGAGCGCGCCGAGTCCGGTCAGCCCGAGCAGGGCGGCCTCGGTGAGCGCCGAGCGCACGGCATCGGCCCGTACCGGCTCCACGCCCAGCTTGCCCGGCTCGCGCGGCGACCCGTACCGGCGGGGCGAGCGCCAGGCCAGCACGTCGAGCACCTGCTCCGGCTCCGGTGCGGAGCCCGGCTCCCCGTCGGCGAGCACGGCCAGCGCGGCGGCCCGTACCTGCGGGGCCTGTACCCGTTGCAGCTCCGGCGACAGCGCGCCGAGCAGCCGGTCCCGCTCGTCGCGCCGGCCGACCAGGCCGGGCTGCCGGGTCAGGGTCAGCCAGGCCCGGGTCAGGGCGGCCCAGCGCGCCGCGATCGACAGCGCCCGCCACGCGTCGTACCCGGTGGTGGGCAGGAACCGGGGATCCGTACCCGCGAACATTCCGACTCCCGGAGCGTCGCGGGGCGAGCCGGAACGTTCGGTCGCCCCCGCCTCGCCGAGCAGGCCGGCCGCCGAGGCGATCTCGACGAGTGTGGCGGTGGCGGGCTCGGCCAGGCCGGTCGTACGGGCGAGCCGGCGCAGGTCGCGCACGCCCATGCCGCCCGACTTGAGCGCCGGGGCGGGCTCGGTGGACAGGGCTTCCAGGAGGTCTTCGGTGTGCCGTACCGCCTCCATCGCCTGCCCGGCCCCGGCGGAGTCGGCGGTCGCCACCGGACGCCGGGGCGCCTCGGGCGTCGGCGGGGTCGGGTGCAGCGGGCCGAGCGGTCCGTCGTCGCGGCGCAGCAGCAGGCCGACCTCGCGGGGCAGCTCCACGGTCGTGTCGCCCACCGGCACCAGCAGGTGCCGCGCGACCAGCCAGCCGACCGGGCTGTCCCGGTCGGCGGTGGCCGCCTCGGTCGTCGTGCCGATCGGCGGGCCGGCGGCCAGCCGGTCGAGCACGGCCCGGGACGGTGGCGGCGCGGCGAGCACGGTCCGGCGCAGGCCGGCGGCGTCCGCGCACAGGCGGGCCGCCTGGTGGTCCAGGTCCTCGGCGGGTCGGCCGAGCCCGGCGGGGTACGGTGGGCTGACCTCGTCGACGCCGGCCACCACCCGAAGCGCGTCCTCCGGCCCGTAGACCACGAACAGCTCGCGCAGCCGGTCGACCGCGGCGCGTACGGCGGCCGGGTCGGGTACCGGACGGGCCGCCGCGGTCAGCGCCAGTACGGCATCCACGCTCGTCTGCCCGTCGACCCGGGACAGCCGTAGCGCGTCGAGGATCTCCAGCGTGAACCGGTCGAGCGGGTCGAGCGCCCGGGCCACCGAGACCCGCGCCTGGGCCCGGGCGGCCAGAGCGGACAGGTCACCAGGAACCGGTACCACCAGATCCGGACGTCGGCGCAGCAAACCGGCGAGCTCGTCGTCGGACAGCCCGCGTACCTGGTCAGCGAAGCCAGCGCCCATCGCCATACCACGCTACCCGCCTCCGGCCGGCCGATCGGCCCGCCGGCCGGACGCTGTGACAGACTGAGTCCCGGTTGCCGAGGGTTCGGGAGGATCAGCAGCATGGCCAAGATGGAGCGGTACGACGAGGCGGGGCGAACGGCCGCCGCCGCCGACCAGCGTCCGGTCGTCCCGAGCCGGGTCAAGATCGTACCGGACGGCCGCCTCCCGGTCAGCGAGTTCGCCGCCGACCGCCCGGGAGCCGCCTCGCCGTTCGGTGACGACATCCGCCTCCCGCTGCCGGTGGACCGGCTGACATACACCCACCCGACCGAGGACGCGCCACCCTCGTTGCATTTGTGATCACGATCGGGTTCGGTCTGGACCGACGTTCGCGGCGGTACCGGCGGCCGGCGGTACGGGGCACTGGCGTTCGTCGGTGACCACGTGGCTGACATGGCCGCCGCCCGTACCGCCGGCGTGCTCGCGATCGGCGTGCCGACCGGCCCGTGCCCGCCCGCGGAGTTGACCGGGGCGGGGGCCGACGTGGTAATGAAGGATCTCCGGTACTTTCCCGCCTGGCTGACACACATACGAGTTGGGCACGAGGTGTCGGGTAGCTAGCCTTGGTGTTACCACCGCATAGCGCGGTTCATTCCTGATGCGAAGGGACGAGGGTGCCGCAGTGCCGACCGGCCGAGTGAAGTGGTACGACACGGAGAAGGGCTTCGGCTTCCTCACCCGTGACGACGGCGGTGACGTCTTCGTGCACAAGGCCGCCCTGCCCGAGGGCGTCGAGGAGCTCAAGCCCGGCCAGCGGGTCGACTTCGGCATCGTGGAGAGCCGCAAGGGCAACCAGGCGCTGGCCGTCAAGCTGCTGGACAGCCCGCCGACCGTGGCCGAGCTGCGCCGCCGGCCGCCGGAGGAGCTGCACGGGCTGATCGAGGACATGATCAAGGTGCTCGAGGCGAAGGTCATGCCCGACCTGCGGCGCGGCCGCTTCCCTGACAAGAAGAACACCAAGAAGATCGCGGAAGTGGTGCACGCCGTCGCGCGCGAGCTAGAGATCTGAGGTCTGTCGAACGCCGTCCTACTGGTCCAGCCCAAGTGCTGGCCCACGGGGTACGAGCCCGGCCTGCGCCGCCTTCGTCAGCAGCGCGCGGACGGCGGCGTGGCCCTCGTCGCCGAGGTCCTCGGTGAACCGGTTGACGTAGAGCGCGATGTGCTGGGCGACGACGTCCGGCTCCATCTCCTGGGCGTGCGCGAGCACGTAGCCCCGGCTGCGCGCCGGGTGTGCCCAGGCTTGGCGCACCGAGTCCCGTACCCACTCCGTGGCCCGCGCCGGATCGACCGTGTCCCGCTTCGCGAGGATCGCGCCGAGCGGGATCGGCAGCCCGGTCTCGTCCTGCCACCACTCGCCGAGATCGGCGACCGCGGTCAGCTCGTACCGCTGGTAGGTGAACCGGGCCTCGTGGATCACCAGCCCGGCGTCGTACCGGCCCGCCGCCACCCCGGGCATGATCTCGTGGAACGGCACGACCTCGATGCGCGCCGGTGGCGTGCCCTGCGCCCACAGCCGGAACAGCAGGTACGCGGTCGTCCGCTCGCCCGGCACGGCAACGGTTCCGCCTTCGACGGAGCCGCCGCGGCCGCCGCCGTTGGTGAGCACCAGGGGCCCGCAGCCGAACCCGACCGCGCCGCCGCACGGCAGGAGCGCGTACCGGTCCAGCAGCCACGGCAGCGCTCCGTAGCTCACCTTCACCAGGTCGTACTCGCCCTTCTCAGCCGCCGTGTTGGTGACGTCCACGTCGGCGTACGTCACGTCAACCGCGGGCGCGCCGGGGACCAGGCCGTGGGCCAGCGCGTGGAAGACGAACGTGTCGTTGGGGCAGGGGGAGTACGCCAGCGAAAGGCTCACCAACCCAACCTACCCAGCACCCGGCCCACCTCGCCCAGGGCGGCCAGCGCCTCGGTGATCCGCCACGCGCTGCGGTCCCGCGGCCCGACCAGGTTCGAGATCGTACGGACCTCCGCGAACCGTACGCCCGCCCCGGCCGCCGCCGTGGCGACCCCGAACCCTTCCATCGCCTCGGCCACCGCGTCCGGATGCCGTCGGGTTACTTCGCTTGTCCCGCTTACGGTTCCGGTGACGGTCGAGACGGTGAGGATCGGCCCGGCGACGGCCTGGGGGAGCGCGGTCTCCAGCGCCTTGAACAGGGCCGCGTCGACCGGGTACCGGTCGGCTCCGAACCCGAGCTCGGACAGCGGGATGAACCCGTCGGGCGACTCCGCGCCCAGGTCGGCGGCGATGCTCTCGGTCCCGATGGCCGTACCCCCCGGGCTGATCCGGTTCGCGAACCCGCCCCCGATCCCGACGGAGATCACGGCTTCGTAGTCGCCAGTGCTGAGCAGTCGCGCGGTCCCCGCGGCGGCAGCCGCCACCCCGACCCCGACCGCGTGCGCTTCTGTCCCGAGCGCGTCCCGCTCCGCCGGTACGGCCGTGACGACCAACAACCGGCTCACCTCGCCCCGGCCGCCCGTCCAGATCTTGGACGCTGATACCTGGGAGGGGTGCGAGCGTCCAAGATTCGCGGGCTCGGCATCAGAGGTCGAACTCGCCGCCGGCAGCGGCCGCCACGAACTCGGCCCACTGCTCCGGGCTGAACGTGAGAACCGGCCCGCCCGGATCCTTCGAGTCCCGAATCTGAATCGTGCCCTCGTAACGCCGGACCTCCACGCATTGGCCACTGTCGCCGCCGGACCTACTGGACTTCTTCCACGGCGTGATGTTCATGGGAGTACTCCTCAAGGGGAACTGATTGTCGATACACCAGGTCGAAGATTCTGCGGTGCACGGCCAGCTCGTCGGACTTCTCGAAGTAGCGGGAACCCATATGGGTCTCGACGTAAGCGACCGACGGGTCGTCCGGGTCGCCGAAGTCAAAGACAGTGAATGGACTGACCATCGCCGCGTGCGCTCCAACCTCGAACGGAAGCACCCGCAGATCGATATGGTCTCGTCGATTGAGTTCCCGAAGTCGGTCCACCTGCTCAGCCATCACCTGTCGACCGCCGACGGGCCGAGCCAGCACCCCTGCACCCAGCACGGCGGTGACTCGCAGCGGTGGCGTGCGGTTGGTGAGTACTTGCTGGCGTTCATGGCGCAGCTTCACAACCTGTTGCGCAATTACCGGGTCGAGGCCGTCAGGATGTCTAGCCTCCTGGAGTCCCCGGATGTAGGCCGGCGTCTGTAGCAGTCCGTGGACAAGTTCAGGATCGTAGGTCTGAATGTGGGTCGCTGCGGCTTCGAGGCCAACATAGAGCGAGAACCAGCCCGGTATAACGTCGCTGAAGTCCTCCCACCAGCCCTGGGCGGTGGTGCCCACGGCAAGGGCAGCGAGGGTGTCCGTCGTGGCTTGGTCGGCGCTGTAGAGCCAGCAGAGTGCGCGGACGTCGGCCACCTTCACCGGCCCCTTGCCGGACTCGATACGCCAGAGCTTCGCACGGCTGGCAAGGCAGGCTTCTTCGATGTCGCGGTCGGTCTTGCCGGCAGCTTCACGTAGCCGGCGCAGCCGTCGCCCCAACTGCCGTCGGACCACGGTCGAACCTGAGATCGGCATGACCACCTCCAGATTGTTTCACGGCGAGACAGCACAGATGAACCAGATTCTGGAGCGACTATTCACCGCACACCACGTCGCGGGATGAAACATTGAACTCGGTCTGGAGCGGCCATAACTTCGGTGGTGTCCCTGGGGCCGTACGAGTTCGAGGCCGGCGGTTCCGGGTGACGGGGGGCGTGCGACTCCCCTGGTCGGCAAACCGGATTGCGCACGCCCCCTCCCATTCGAGGGAGGGCAGCGGTGTGCGCGTCCCATTCGATCCGGTGAACCCGCCCCGGCACCCGCCTCGTGGGGTGGATCCGTTGCTGTGGCGGGCCGGCCACCAGGTCTGGTCGGATCACCGGGTGGCCCGGGACGGCCGGTGTACCGCCCGCGCCTGCCGCGACGCCTTCACCGACTGGCCGTGTCCGCCGCGCCGCCTGGGTGTCGTGGCTCTGATGGCGGCCGCCGGTACCCGGGCGCCCTGGGCGAGCCTCAACCGCGCCGGGCACTTCCGATGAACCCGGGCCTTGGTCCGTTACCGGTCGCGCCCGGTACGGCCATCTGCCTCAAGTGCCCATGGGCGGCCAGTGGCCCGGAGGCTCGGGTACGGGCGGCCCAGCACCGGGACGAGACGACGCATCCAACCGTGGCGAGCCTGTTGCCCGTACCCACAATGGCTGCTGGCCCGGCCCCCGACGGGGCCGGGCCAGAGTGATCGCTCGATCCCCGGAACTCCACCTCCTGCGAGCTGCGGCGGCAGAGCAGGCCGCATCCGCGGTTGGCGGCCGCGCACGCTCCGGCCGCTGGAACGAACTGGGTAGGGTCGGTGGAATGCAGATGATGTGCCCGAAGTGCCAAGGTCAGATGCGGCAGTACGAGCGCAACGGTGTAACCGTCGACCAGTGCGGCGAGTGCCGCGGTATCGTCCTCGACCGGGGTGAGTTGGAGCGCCTGGTCGACGCGGAGAATGCCTGGCACGAAGCCCAGCAGGCATCCGCGCCAGTGCAGTACCAGCCGCCGTACCAGCAGTCGCACCCCCAGTCGCATCCGCAGCGGCCGTACCGCGACCACGACTCCGACGAGTACCCGATCTACGAAGGGCAGCCCGGTCATCACGGCAAGCGCAAGAAGCGCGGGGGTTTCCTGGAAGACCTGTTCGACTAACCAGCCAGCGTTCCGGTCACCGCCCTACCGTCCACTGTGGACAGCCAGGCTCTCGGCTGACCGGTTCTTGGCTGCTCGGTCGTCCGATCGACCTCAGTCGTCGTCCTCGTCGGCGGGCGGGGCGCCGGAGGGGCGGTAGAGGTGGTACCCGGGGGCCTCCGGCTCGGTGTCGTCGCGGGGCAGGACCCGGGTGGCGACCGCCTCGGTGGTCGCCTCCTCGACGTGCAGCGGCTTGGTCGGGGTGGGCTCCGGGTCGTCGCCGCCGGTACGGGCGCGCAGGCGGCGGGTACGGCTGGGCACCCGGCGGGTGGTCGGCTCCGGTACCGGCGGGGCCGGCGGCACCTCCCCGCTGGCCACCCCGGTCAGCCTCTCCTTGCGCAGCGCGACCGCGACCTGCAGCCCGCGCGCCGTGAGGAGGGTCAGCACGGCCACCACCAGGCCGACGCCCCACCACGCGCCGAACGGCACCAGCCCGATGCCTCCGCCGAGTACCCAGGCCAGCATCAGTACGGTCTCCGAGTGCGCGAACGCGCTGGCCCGTACGGGTTCGGCGATCCGCTCCTGGATCGTGGCGTCGACCGCGAGCTTGGCGAGCTGGCTGGCGATGGCTGTCGCGAGGCTGAGCAGCAGGAGCATGGTCAGGTTGAAGCGCACCAGGGTCACCACGCCGAGCACGGTGACCACGACCATGGCGCCGGCCTGCAACAGGGCCGGACGGTGGATGTGCAGCCGGGTACCGACGGCGGTGGCCAGGAACGAGCCGAGCGCGAGCGCCCCGATGATGAACGCGAGCGCGCCGCCCTGGCCGACCTCGATGCCGAAGGCGTGCGCGGGCAGGTGCTTGGCGCGCACGGCGAACAGCAGGAACAGGGCGAGGAAGCCGTACAGGGCACGGAGGATCGCGCTGTTGGTGAGCGTGGCGAAGACGAGGCGACCGTACAGCGCCTTGCCGTTGCGCTTGAAGATCGCCGGGACGGTCTCGGGCGGGTCGGAGTCGGCGCGCGGCGGCAGGCCGAGCGCGATGACCGTACCGAAGAGGAACACCAGCGCGGCCACCCGCAGCGCCCACTGCGGCCCGATGGTGAACGCCAGCGCGCCGATCGGGGTGACCGCGAGCCCGGCGACCGCCCCGAACACCGACGCCCGGGCCCCCGCCTCGGACAGCCGCAGCGACGCGGGCAGCAGGCGCGGTACGGCCGCGCTGCGCGCCACGCCGTAGGCCCGGGAGAGCACGAGGACGCCGAGCGCGGCCGGGTAGAGCCCGAAGCCGTGGATGTAGTCGGAGATCACCCAGGCGAGGAAGGCCCGGCCGAACATGGTCACCGCGAGCGCTATCCGGCGGCCGTGCCGGAACCGGTCCAGCACCGGACCCACCACGGGCGCGATGAGCGCGAACGGTGCCATGGTGAGCAGCAGGTAGAGCCCGACCTGGCCGCGCGCCGCGTTCGGGTCCTGGGCGCGGAAGAAGGCGGTGCCGGCCAGGCCCATCGTGACGAGCGTGTCGCCGGCGCAGGAGACCGCGTGCAGGTCGAGCAGGCGCATCATGCCGACCTCGCCACCGCCGCCGCGGTGCCGGGCGAACATGACCCGGCGGCCGACCCAGCGGGTGACGCGGCCACCGCCGCGCGCGGTCAGCCGGGCGCTGCGCACCCCGTACCCCACGGTCTTTCCCAGCGACGGCATGTCCCCCATCGTGACGGATCCGCGCGACATTCTTAAGCCTCCCCGCGGTGGGCATCGCCGCACGCGTGAGGGAGAATGGCTCCTCGTGGCGTTGGGTACCCGGAGCAAGGTTGACCAGGTGTGCGCGGACGCGGTCGAACTGGCCCGTTCGGCGGTGACCGAGGACGAGCCGGGCGCGCACCTGGAGGTCGTCGGCGAAGGCGACCGGGTCGTCACGCACTTCTTCGAATGCGGCCTGCCCGGTTACCGCGGCTGGCGGTGGGCCGTGACGGTGGCCCGGGCACCGCGCAGCCGGCAGGTCACCATCTCCGAGACGGTCCTGCTGCCCGGCCCCGACGCGCTGGTCGCGCCGACCTGGGTCCCCTGGCGGGAACGGCTGCAGCCGGGCGACCTCGGCGTGGGCGACCTGCTCGTCACGGCGCCCGACGACGAGCGGCTGGCCCCGGCATACCTGCTCTCCGACGACCCGGCGGTCGAGGAGGTGGCCCGGGAGCTGGGTCTGGGCCGGGCCCGGGTCATGTCGCGGGAGGGCCGCGCGGACACCGCCGAGCGCTGGTACGACGGCGACCACGGCCCGGACACCCCGATCGCCGCCGCGGCGCCGGCCGCCGCGCGCTGCGGCACCTGCGGCTTCTACCTGCCGCTGGCGGGCTCGCTCCGGCAGGCGTTCGGCGCCTGCGGCAACCTCTACGCGCCCGACGATGGGCGGGTGGTCAGCGCCGACCACGGCTGCGGGGCGCACTCCGAGGTGCTCGGCGCGCCGCCGAGCGAGGTCGAGGAGCTGCCGACCGTGTACGACGACGGCGAGGTCGACGAGGTGGCGGTGGAGCCCGTCGAGCCCGTCGAGGCGGCAGCGCCGGTCGAGGCCCTCGCGCCGGTCGAGCCCGTCGAGCCCGTCGAGGCGGTGGCGCCGGTCGAGGCCGTTGAGCCGGTCGAGGCCGTCGAGCCGGTCGTGCCCTAGGGCCCCGGCGCGGTACGCCGTCGGACCCGGCGCCGCCGGTCGTGCCCGACCATCACCGCGAGGCCGACGAAGCCGAGCAGGACGCCGGCGACACAGGTCCACAGCCAGTTGGTGTGGCCGTGCCGGGCCAGCCAGCCGTGGAAGGGCAGCAGCGCCAGGCCGAGCACCGTCCACGTCGCGATACCGACGACGGCGAAGGGGACCATCGGCGGGTCCAGCGGCTCGGGCTCCTGACGCTCCACGAAACGAGGGTACGGGACCGTCGCTCCACCTTTGGGTCTTGCGCTGTCATATCGGTCTGGCACGATGCCGTCCATGGACACGATGACCGGCCAGCGGGCACGAGGTGGACTCGACCGGTACTTCGAGATCTCCAGGCGGGGATCCACGCTCGGGCGGGAGATCCGGGGCGGGATCACCACGTTCGTCACGATGGCGTACATCGTCGTGCTCAACCCGCTGATCCTCGGCGGGGGCGCGGACAAGTTCGGCGGGCACCTCGGGCAGGCTCAGGTCGCCGCGGCCACGGCGCTGGTCGCCGGGGTGCTGACGATCCTCATGGGGGTCTATGCCCGGTTCCCGCTCGCCCTGGCCGCCGGCCTCGGCGTCAACGCGTTCGTCGCGTACACCATCGCGCCGCAGATGACGTGGGCCGACGCGATGGGCCTCGTGGTGATCGAGGGCGTGATCATCACGGTCGTCGTCCTGACGGGCGTCCGGAGGATGATCTTCAATGCCGTACCGACCCAGCTGAAGACCGCGACCGGAGTGGGGATCGGGCTGTTCCTGGCGCTGATCGGGTTCGTCGACGCCGGGTTCGTACGGGGCGGGAGCGCGGCGCCACCGCTCAACCTGGGCATCAACGGCGTGGTAATCGGCTGGCCCAGCCTGGTGTTCGTGCTCGGCCTGCTCGCCATGCTGGTCCTGGTCGTCCTGCGGGTACGGGGCGCCATCCTGATCGGCATCACCGGCGCGACCGTGCTCGCGATCGTCGTCGAGGCCGTCGCGCACCTCGGCGCCCAGTCGGCCAAGAACCCGACCGGCTGGAGCCTGAACGTGCCGAAGCTGCCCACGAAGGTCGTCGACGTACCCGACCTCGGACTGCTCGGCCACTTCAACGTCCTCGGCTCCTGGCGGGAGGCCGGGATCCTGGTGACCTTGATGTTCGTCTTCACCCTGCTGCTGTCCGACTTCTTCGACACGATGGGCACGATGGTGGCCGTCGGGCAGGAGGCCGAGCTGCTCGACAAGGCGGGCAACCCGCCCCGTACCAAGGAGATCCTGATCGTCGACTCGGTCGCGGCCGCCGCGGGCGGCGCGGCCAGCGTGTCGAGCAACACCTCCTACATCGAGAGCGCGGCCGGCGTCGGCGAGGGCGCCCGGACCGGCCTGGCCAGCGTGGTGACCGGCGTGCTCTTCCTGCTGGCCATGTTCCTCGCGCCGCTGGTGACGGTCGTGCCGTTCGAGGCGGCGGCCACCGCGCTGGTGGTGGTCGGCTTCCTGATGATGACGGCGGTACGCACGATCGACTGGACCGACTACGAGATCGCGATCCCGGCGTTCCTCACGATCGTGCTGATGCCGTTCACCTACTCGATCTCCAACGGGATCGGCGGCGGCATGATCGCGTTCGTCCTGCTCAAGCTCGTCAGGGGCAAGGTACGGGAGATCCACCCGCTGCTGTGGGTGGTCACCGCGCTGTTCGTGCTGTACTTCTGCCGCGGCCCTCTGCTGAGCTGAGTGACGGCGACCAAGAACACATGTCGTTAGCCTAGCTCATTAGCTAGGCTAAGTATCGTGACGGAACGGATGGCGGTCGTGACCAAGCGACTCACCGCGCCGCAGCTCGCCGAGCAGCTACGGGCGGCCATCACCCGGCTCAACCGCCGGCTGCGCCAGACGCGGCCGATGGGCGAGCTGACCCAGAACCAGCTCTCCGTGCTGGCCAGCTTGGAGCTGGCCGGCGCGCTGACCCCCCGGGAGCTGTCCGACGCCGAGCGGGTCCAGCCGCCGACCATGACGAAGGTCCTGGCCAAGCTGGAGGAGCGCGGGCTGGTGCGGCGCGCCCCACACCCGACCGACGGCCGGCAGGTTCTGCTGTCGGCCACCGATGCGGGGCGGGCCGTGCTGCTGGAGCAGCGCCGGGTGAAGGCCGAGTGGCTGACCCGCCGGCTGGCCGGGCTGCCGGCGCCGGACCGCGAGGTGCTGGCGCGGGCCGCCGAGATCCTGGAGCGGATCGCCCGCGAGGGCGACTGACGTCCCGACCGTCCACTCAGGAGGAGGTACCGCCGACAGGAGGCGAACGCTCGCGTGCGCGCCTATTTCCGCAGCACATTTCAGTCCTTACAAGTCCGTAACTACCGACTCTTCGCAACCGGCCAGCTGGTCTCCCTGATCTTCGGGTGGGTGCAGATCACCGCCCAGGACTGGCTCGTGCTCCAGCTCTCGCACAGCTCCCCGACCGCGCTCGGCGTGGTGACCGCGCTGCAGTTCACCCCGGTCCTGCTGTTCACCCTGTACGCCGGCACGCTCGCCGACCGCTTCGACAAGCGCCTGCTGCTCGTCATCGTCAACTCGGTGTGGCTCGGGCTGTCCGGGCTGATGGCCGTCCTGGTGCTGAGCGGCACGGTGACCCTGTGGCAGGTGTACGTCTTCGCCGCGCTCTGGGGTACGGTCAGCGCCCTGGAGACCCCCGTACGGCAGTCCTTCGTCTCCGAGATGGTCGGCGGCACGCTGCTGCCCAACGCGCTGGCCCTGTCGTCCGCCACGTTCAACACCGCCCGGATCATCGGGCCGGCCCTGGCCGGGGTGCTGATCGCCGTCCTCGGTACCGGCAGCGCGTTCCTCGTCAACGCCGCCTCGTACGTCTTCCCGCTGGTCGCGCTGTCCCGGATGCGCCCCGCCGAGCTGTACCGCGCCGACCGTACGGTCCGGGTGTCGGCCGCCGATGCCCGGGTCGTCGACGGCCTGCGGTACGTCAGCCGCCGGCCCGACCTGCTGTTCCCGATCGCCCTGATGCTGGTGATCGGCATGCTCGGGTTCAACTACCAGCTCACCCTCGCGGTACTCGCGAAGAACGTCTTCCACACCGGTGCGGCCACCTTCGGGCTCCTCACCACCGCGCTCGCGACCGGTGCGCTCGCCGGGGCGCTGGCCGCCACCCGGCGCCGGGCCCGCCCGTCCGTCTGGGTGGTGCTCGGCGCGAGCATCGGCTTCGGGGTGCTCGGTGTCCTCGTCGGGCATCATGCCCACGTACGCGTTGACCGCGCTCGTCCTGGTACCCACCGGCTTCTCGCAGATCTATCTCGCCCAGGCTGCCAACCAGCGGGTCCAGCTCGGGGTGGACCCCGAGGTACGCGGCCGGGTGATGGCGCTCTACGTCCTGGTGTTCCTGGGTACCAACCCGATCGGCGCGCCACTGGTCGGCTGGCTGGCCGAGACCTTCGGCCCCCGGGCGAGCATCTGGCTGGGCGCGGCCGCCTCGCTGGCGGTCAGCCTGGCGGCCTTGGCCTGGCGGCTGCGCCGGGGCCCGAGTGTCGTACCCCTGTGGCAGGGTGAGCCCCATGGAGTACGGAAGACTGCTGAGCTGCCTGGACGCCGATTTCACCCGGTTGCGCTAGGTCGTGGGGCGCGACCTGAGCGCAGCGGTCCCGAGCTGTCCAGAGTGGACTGTTGACGAGCTGGTCCGGCACGTCGCTCACGTCTACCTGCACAAGGTGGAGTGCATGCGGCAGCAGAAGGAGCCGGAGCCCTGGCCGCCGGACCTGTCCGGTCGCCGAGATCCCGGCGGACCTGGGGCTGGACGGGATCGACGAGGTGCTGCAGGTGTTCCTCGCGTACGAGTCGCGGGAGTGGCTCGAGTCCTTCACGCAGGCGCTGCCGTCGGAGGAGTCGCCGGCAGCAGCGGTACGGGTCCGGGCGGCCGGGTCGGGCTGGCTGGTCCGTGCCGCACCGGACGGGGTAGGGGTCGAGCGCGCCGCCACCGAGACACCGGCACCGGCCGGGCTCGACGGCGCGCCGGACACGGTGCTGCTGTGGCTGTGGCGGCGGGCCGACTCCGGGGTCACTCGGGAGGGTGACCTGGCCGAGGTCGACCGGCTGCACGAGCTGCTGCGGGTGGCGACCCAGTAGGGCTGCCGGCGCGGGCGGTTGCAGTTCGGTAACTGTCAGCTGGTACGAGCTACGCATATTGGGAGCAGCGGCCGGGTGGTGAGCCTAGCCTCTGGAGTTGTGGCAATGGTGCACGCCGTGCTGGTGGTGGTGGCGCTGGCTGCGCTGCTCTGTCTGCCGTGCCTGCTGGCCGCATTGATAACCGCTGATCTTCCGTTGGAGCGTACGCAACGGTTCCTCTTCGGGATCGGCGGGCGCTGGCGCGCCTGGCGCCGGGACGCGATGATGCGCCGGTTGACCGGCCTGGACCGCGGCCACCTGCTGCACCGGCACGGCCACCGGCCGGCCGAGGCGCCCGCCGGGCCGCCGATCCAGGAGGTCGCGGCCGACCTGCGCCGGCTGGGCCGGCAGCGCAGCGGGGCCGCGAGCAGCTCGCCGTTCTGGTTCGCGGCGGTGGAGCGCGCCTATGACGAGCGGCTCGTGCTGGCCTGCCGCGAGCTGCGGATCCCGCACTACCTGACCGAGCTGACCGGCCTCGACCTGGACATCGAGCGGGTCCGGGTGGAGGGCCAGCTCGAAGCGGCCGGCGTGCGCCTGGCCGCACTCGACACCGACAACCGGCAGGACTTCCGGTGACAGCGGCACCCCGCTGGACCAGGGAGCCGGCCGGGTGAGGCTGTTCGTCGCGGTCGACCCGCCGAAACCGGCGCTGGACGACCTGGCCACGGTCGTGGACGGGCTCGCGGTGTCGGCGGCCGGAGCCAGGGTCACCGCGCGTCCGCTGTGGCACGTGACGCTCGCCTTCATCGGCGACGTACCCGACGACAAGCTGCCGGCCGCGACCGCCGCGCTGGACGCGTCCGTACGGGATGCGCCGGGCGCGCCGACCGTACGGCTGCGTGGCGGTGGGCGGTTCGGCCGAGGGAAGTTCACCATCCTCTGGGCCGGGGTCGAGGGCGACCTGCGGCTGCTGCGCCGGGCGGTCACCCGGCAGCTCAAGGCCGCTCGGCTGCCGTTCGACGCCAAGCGGTTCCATCCACACCTGACGCTGGCCCGGCCCGGCGACCGGCTGCCGGCCGAGGAGCTGCGCCGGGACCTCGCGGTACTGGGCGGGTACCAGGGTCCACAGTGGACGGTTGACGCGGTGCGGCTGGTGCGCAGCCATCTGGGGCCGAAGCCGTCGTACGACACAATGCACGTAGCCCGGGTGGGATGACCCACCCGGGCTACGCCGCGACTACCAGGCCCACGCCACGACTACCAGGCCCACGCCTCCGGGCCGGGGCCGCCCTTGCCGACCGGCGGGAAGAGCTCGTCGAGCCGGGCCAGGGTCGGGCCGTCCAGCTCGATGTGCAGCGCGTCGAGCGCGCCGTCGAGCTGGGCGAGCGTACGCGGGCCGATGATCGGAGCGGTCACGCCGGGGCGGGACAGCAGCCAGGCCAGCGCCACGTTGGACGGGTCGTGCCCGAGCTCGGCGGCCAGCTTCTCGTACGCCTCGATGGTCTCCCGCTGCTCGGCGAGGGCCTCGCTGGAGCGCCCTTCCAGCGACCGGGACGCGGTGCCCTCCCGCTGCTTGCGCAGTACGCCGGAGAGCAGGCCGCCGTTGCAGCGGGGACCACGGGATGATGCCGATCCCGTACTCGATCGCGGCCGGGATGACCTCCAGCTCGACGTACCGGGTGAGCAGGTTGTAGATGCACTGCTCGGAGACGAGACCGAGGAAGTGCCGGGGCGCGGCGGCGGCCTGCGCCTGGACGAGGTGCCAGCCGGCGAAGTTGGACGAGCCGACGTACCGTACCTTGCCCTGCGCGACCAGCGTCTCCATCGCCTGCCAGATCTCGTCCCAGGGGGTGGTCCGGTCGACGTGGTGCATCTGGTAGAGGTCGATCCAGTCGGTCTGCAGCCGGCGCAGCGAGTCGTCGCACGCCTTGATGATGTGCCGGGCGGACAGGCCCGAGCTCGTTGGGCCAGTCGGCCATCTTGCCGTACGACCTTCGTGGCCAGCACGACCTTGTCGCGGCGGCCCCCGCCCTGCGCGAACCAGCGCCCGATGATCTGCTCGGTGACCCCCTCGCCGAGCTTCCAGCCGTAGACGTTGGCGGTGTCGAAGAAGTTGATGCCGTGCTCGAGTGCCCGGTCCATGATGGCGAAGCTGTCCGGCTCTGTCGGTCTTGCGGCCCGAAGTTCATCGTGCCCAGGCAGAGCCGGCTCACCTTCAGGCCGGTACGACCAAGGTTCGTGTACTCCATGCGGGCAACTCTGCCACCTAGAGTGCACTCTAGGACAACAGCCCGTTGACGGTCGGGTCAGCTGCTTTCGCGCGCCGGAGCCGAACCGAACAGGACGTCGTCCCAGCTCGGCAGCCGCTTGCGGGCGGCTTGTCGCCACCGCCCGGGGAGTCCGGACCCGCCTGCGGCGTAGTGGTGGTGCGCCGGGGCCGCAGGACGGCCAGCGACGGCACGGCCGGCACCTCCTTCGGCGCGTCCGGGTCGTCGTCGAACGCGGAGCCCGACCGGGTGCCGGCGCCCGTACCGCCGCCGAGCAGCGCGGCCGCGCCACCCACCCCCGGCCGGGCCGGGCGGCCCACCTCGCCAGGGGCGCCCGGGACGACCGGGCGCCTCCGCGGTCAGCGGCCGCTCGAGGCTGGCCAGCAGCGCGTCCCGACCGCTGCGGATCGGGTCGGCCGGCGGCAGTGCCCGGCCGGGGCGCTCCCGGCGGGTCGGGTCGGCGGCCGGGCGCATCGGCTCGTGCCCACCGCCCCGGCCCAGGTCACCCCGGCTGGTCTCGCCTCGCACGGGCGCGGCGAGACCCCGCCCGGGCCGCTCACCCGGCGGGTCCTGACCGAGGATCGGCGTCGGCCGCTCGGTGCACAGGTACTGCGCCATGTCGTCGTGCGGGGTGACGTTCTGCCGGGTCTTGTCCAGCTCCCAGACGGCCTGCGCGGTCGCCTTGCCGCTGGGCCAGGTGGCGACGATCCGCCAGGTGCCGTCGTCGCGCCGGTACGCGTCCCAGGAGATCTTCTCGGCGTCGACCCCGTGCTGGGCCAGCCGGCCGTCCACCACCTCGGCGAGCGGTGGTGCCCCGCTCGGCGCTGCGCAGCTTGGTGCGCCGGGCGTGCTGGGCGAGCATGGCCCGCTCCTGCAGCACCGGGCCGGCGTAGCGCAGCACCCGGTCGACCGGTACGCCGGCGACCCGGGCCACGTCCTCGGCCGACTCACCGGAACGGATGCGGGCCTGGATGTCGCGTGGCGACAGCGACGCCTCGGGCGCCTGACCGGCGGGCCCGGCCACGGGCGGCGGCACCGGAGCGTGGGCGGCGCGGGCACGGTCGAGCCGGGCGCGCCGCGCTGACCCGGTCGTCGATGGGCAGCGCCAGGAGCCGGCCCACCTCGTCGGCGAGCACGAAAGCCTGGCCGTCCTCGGAGAGGGCGACGAAGCGTACTGGCCGCATCGCTTTCCTCCGTCCGTACTCGCGAGGCGTCGCTTCCTGGACACGGTACGCGACAGGATAGCCGGCCAGGCGCGAGCCACGCCGAGGGAAAGCGGCCCCGGGGAAAGTTACAAGTGCGCTCGAGGACGTAGTCGATGCACGCGGTCAGCGCGCTCCACGTCGGCCGGCTCGACGGCCGGGAACAGCGCCACCCGCAGCTGGTTGCGGCCCAGCTTGCGGTACGGCTCGGTGTCGACGATGCCGTTGGCCCGCAGCACCTTGGCGATCGCCGACGCGTCCACGCCCTCGGCGAAGTCGATGGTGGCGACGACGTTGGAGCGCAGCGCCGGGTCGGACACGAACGGGGTGGCGACCGGGCTGCGCTCGGCCCAGCCGTAGACGATCGACGGCGCTCTCGGCCGTGCGCTTGGTCGCCCAGGCCAGGCCGCCCTGCCCGAGCATCCAGTCGGTCTGCTCGGCGGCCAGGAAGATGGTCGCCAGCGCCGGGGTGTTGTAGGTCTGCTCCAGGCGGGAGTTGTCGATCGCGGTCACCAGGTCGAGGAAGGCCGGGATGTACCGGCCCGACTCCTTGATCTCGGTGGCCCGGGCCAGCGCGGCCGGGGACATCAGCGCGACCCAGAGCCCGCCGTCGGAGCCGAAGCACTTCTGCGGCGCGAAGTAGTAGACGTCGCTCTCACGTACGTCGACGTCTAGGCCACCCGCGGCCGAGGTGGCGTCGATCAGCAGCAGCGAGCCGTCGTCGGCGTACCGGCGACCCGCCGGACCGGTACCGCGACGCCGGTCGAGGTCTCGTTGTGCGGGGTGGCGTACGCGTCGACGCCGTCCTCGGCGGCGAGCGCGGGAGCCGACCCGGGCTCGGCCGTGCGTACGGTCGGCTCGCCCAGGAACGGGGCGTCCGCCACCGCCTTGGCGAACTTCGCGCCGAACTCGCCGAAGCTCGCGAACTGGGCCCGGTCGCGGACCAGCCCGAACGTGGCCACCTCCCAGAACGCGGTGGTGCCACCGTTGCCGAGGACCACCTCGTACCCGTCGGGCAGCGCGAAGAACTCGGCCAGCCCGCGGCGCAGCCGGGCCACCTGGTCGCGTACCGGCTTCTGCCGGTGCGACGTGCCCAGGTAGCTGGTGGCCACGGCGGCCAGGGCCGAGACAGCGGCCGGGCGGACCTTGCTCGGCCCGCAGCCGAACCGGCCGTCGCCGGGGCGCAGGTCGAGCGGGATCCGGATCGCCGGTACGTCACCCATGCGCGCCATCCTCGCATGGACCTCAGGCGGCGCCCTGGACGGGGCGCCGCCTTGAGTTGGTCGCTGGAGTTGGTCGTCAGACCCCGTGCGGGATCCGGTCCCAGCCTTCGACCTCCTCGGGCTTGCGCGGCGCCGGGCCGACGTACTTGGCGGCCGGCCGGACCAGCCGGCCCAGGCCCTTCTGCTCCAGGATGTGCGCGCTCCAGCCGGCCACCCGGGCGCAGGTGAACATCGAGGTGAACATGTGCGCCGGTACCTCGGCGAAGTCCAGCACGACGGCCGACCAGAACTCGACGTTGGTCGCCAGTACCCGGTCGGGCCGGCGGGCGCGCAGCTCCTCCAGCGCCGCCTTCTCCAGCGCCTCGGCCACCTCGAAGCGTGGCGCGCCCAGCTCGCGGGCGGTGCGCCGGAGCACCCGGGCGCGCGGGTCCTCGGCCCGGTAGACCCGGTGCCCGAAGCCCATCAGCCGCTCGCCCCGGTCGAGCACGCCCTTGACGTACCCCTCGGCGTCGCCGCTGCGCTCGACCTCCTCGATCATGTGCAGCACCCGGGACGGCGCCCCGCCGTGCAGCGGGCCGGACAGCGCGCCGATCCCGGAGGAGATGCAGGCGGCCGCGTCGGCGCCGGTGGAGGCGACGATCCGGGCGGTGAAGGTGGAGGCGTTCATGCCGTGCTCGGCGGCCGAGATGAAGTACGCGTCGACGGCCTTGACGTGCCGCGGGTCGGGCTCACCGCGCCAGCGCTTCATGAACCGCTCGACGATCGTCGATGCCTTGTCGATCTCCTTCTGCGGTACGGCCGGCAGGCCCAGGCCGCGCGCGGACTGGGCGACGAAGGACAGCGCGGTCACCGACACCCGGGCCAGATCCTCGCGGGCCTGCTCGTCGGAGATGTCGAGCAGCTGCGCCGAGCCCCCAGTACGGGGCGAGCATGGCGACCGCGGACTGCACGTCGACCCGGATGTCGCCGGAGTGCACCGGCACCGGGAACGGCTCGGCCGGCGGCAGGCCCGGCCCGAACTTGCCGTCGACCAGCAGCGCCCAGACGTTGCCGAACGAGACCTGGCCGATCAGGTCCTCGATGTCGACGCCGCGGTAGCGCAGCGCACCGCCCTCCTTGTCGGGCTCGGCGATCTCGGTCTCGAAGGCGATCACGCCCTCCAGCCCCGGCTTGAAGTCGGACATACTCGCTCTCCTGGATCTTCATGTCCGCGCTGACGGTGCCCCATCCGCCCGGTCCTGGGCGGCGGGGTCCGTAGTCGTCCCCGGCTCTGTTGCGTTCGTGTTTCACATCATCTTGCCTGGCGGGTAACTCGGTAGGCGAGCGGGCCGCCATGTGCTACACGCGACATCTTTCCCGCGTCGCGGGACTGGTATAGAGAATCGCTGCGCAAATGTGTTTCCAGCGACAGTTCTTCGCGCACAAGAGCGTACGGCGCATCCGGGGGTAAAGGATGGAGAGCGTGAGTTCCAGCACACCTGACCTGGCCCGGATGCGCCTGGACTACGCGTCGACGGAGCTGACCGAGGAGCTTCTCGCGGCCGACTGGCCGACCCAGTTCGGCCGCTGGCTCGCCGACGGCGGTCGCGGCCGGGCTGCCCGAGCCGAACGCGATGGTGCTCGCCACCGCCGACGCCGCCGGCCGGCCGAGCGCCCGGACCGTGCTGCTGAAGGGGTACGACGAGCGGGGTTTCGTCTTCTTCACCAACTACGGCTCGCGCAAGGGTACGGAGCTGGCCGCCAACCCGTACGCGAGCCTGGTCTTCCCGTGGTTCGCCCATGCACCGGCAGGTGGTCGTCGCGGGCCGGTCGAGCGCACCTCGCCGGGCGGAGACCGAGGCGTACTTCGCCGACCCGGCCGCGCGGTGCCCAGCTCGGCGCCTGGGCCAGCCCCAGTCCCGGGCGCTGGCCGACCGGGCGCCCTGGAGCGCGGCCTGGGACGCGACGGGCGAGCGGTTCGCCGGGACGAGGTACCGGCGCCGCCGCACTGGGGCGGGCTCCGGTCGTGCCGGAGACGGTGGAGTTCTGGCAGGGCCGGCGCCAGCCGGCTGCACGACCGGCTGCGCTTCCGGCGCGCCGAGGACGGCGCCTGGGTCGTCGAGCGGCTCGCCCCGTGACCGACCTGGAACCCGCCGCCCGGCAACCCGCTGCCCTGGAACCAGCTGCCCTGGAACCAGCCGCCCTGGAACCCGCCGCCCTGGTACCCGCCGCCCGGCAACCCGCCGTGACCGAGGTCGGGTCGCCCCGCTGGAGACGGATCGCGATCGATGTCCGGCCGCTGCGCCACCCGGCGTACCGGCGGATCTTCGTCGGCAACGCGGCTTCGATCTTCGGCACCCAGTTCACCGCCGTGGCCGTACCGGTGCAGATGTACGCGCTGACCCGGTCCAGCTTCTGGGTCGGGTACCTGGGCATCGCCGGCCTCGTACCCCTGCTGGTCTTCGCGCTCTGGGGCGGCGCCCTCGCCGACGTGCTGGACCGGCGGCGGCTGCTGCTCGCCAGCTCCCTGCTGATGTGGCTGGTCACCCTGGCCCTGCTCGGCCAGGCGCTGCTGGGCAGTTGCTTGGCCGGCGCACTCCGGTGCTGCTGCTGGCGCTGGTCGGCCTGCAGTCGGCGGCGGTCGCGGTGACCATGCCGACCCGGCAGGCGATCATCCCGCGCCTCGTCCCCGTACCCGAGGTGCCGGCCGCCAACACGCTGAACTACACCGCCACCGTGGCCGCCTCGGTCTTCGGGCCGCTGGCCGCCGGCCTGCTGGTCCGGTACGACATCGCGTGGGCGTACGGCGTCGACGCCCTGACCTTCACGCTCGCCCTCTGGGCCGCGCTGCGGCTGCCGGCGCTGCCGCCGATCGGCGCCGGTGCTCCTGATGGCGCCCGGGGCGGGGCCGGCCTGCGGGACGTCCTGTTCGGGCTGCGGTACCTGGCCAGCCACGCCGGTGCTGCTGCTGTCCTTCGCGATCGACATCATCGCGATGGTGCTGGCCCAGCCGCGCGCCCTCTTCCCGGCCGTGGCCGACGCGCGCTTCGGCGGGCCCGGCGCGATCGGCTGGCTGTACGCGGCGATCGCGCTCGGCTCGATGCTCGCCGGCCTGACCTCCGGCTGGATCGGCCGGGTCCGCCGGCAGGGCCTGGCGCTGGTGCTCGCGGTGGTCGTCTGGGGCTTCGCGATCGCCGGCTCCGGGCTGGCGCGGCAGCTGTGGCTGGCGGTCGCGCTGCTCGCCGTCGGCGGGGCGGCCGACCTGGTCAGCGCGGTCTACCGGCAGACGATCCTGCAGACGTACGCGCCCGACGAGCTGCGCGGCCGGCTCCAGGGGGTGTTCACCGCGGTGGTGGCCGGCGGCCCGCGCCTGGGCGACCTGCGGGCCGGCGCGATGGCCGTACCGCTCGGGGTGACCGGAGCGTGGGTGGGCGGCGGGGTGGCGGCCGCGGTGGTGGCGCTCCTGCTCGCCGGGGTGTTCCCGGCGTTGCTGCGCTACCGGGCGCGAGGCTGACGCTAGGGTCGCGGGATGCAGCAGATCGTCGCGCGGCCCTCGGGCGCCCAGTGGACGATCCAGTCCGGGGACCATCGAGGCCGTCGTGGTCGAGGTGGGCGGTGGGCTGCGCGCCTACGAGGTGGCCGGCCAGCAGGTCCTCGACGGGTACGGGGAGGACGAGGTCTGCCCCGCTCGGGCGCCGGCCAGGTCCTCGCCCCGTGGCCGAACCGGATCCGGGACGGCCGGTACACCTGGCAGGGCCAGAGCTACCAGCTCGACGCTGTCCGAGCCGGCGCGGCACAACGCGATCCACGGGCTGGTCCGCTGGGTACCGTGGCGGCTCGTGTCGGCCACCGGGTCTTCGGTGACGCTGGCCCACGACCTGCCCGCCCAGCCCGGGTACCCGTGGCCGCTCGCGGCTGTCCACGACCTGGTCGGTCGGTGCGGACGGGCTGCGCGCCGAGCACACCGCCACCAACCTGTCCGGGGCGGCCGGCCCCGTTCGGGTTCGGCGGCGCACCCGTACCTGGCCGTGCCCGGGGTACCGGTCGACGAGCTGACGGTCACCGTACCGGCGGCCAGCCGGCTGCTGCTCGATGGCCGCAAGCTGCCGATCGGGGCGGCGAAGGTGGCCGGCGGCGACTACGACTTCAGCGCCGGCCGGCGGCTCGGCGCGGCCCGGCTGGACACCGCGTTCGGCGACGTACCGATGGGCGGCTCGACGGTGACGATGTCCACTGTGGACGGTTCGCGCGCCTTGGCCGTCTGGGCCGATGGCGCGTTCCGCTGGTGGCAGGTGTTCACCGGCGACGCGCTGGCCGCGCCCCGTACCCGCCGGGCGCTCGCGGTCGAGCCGATGACCTGCCCCCCGGACGCGTTCCACTCCGGCCGCGACCTGGTCACTCTCGCGCCCGGCGAGACCTGGCGCGGCACCTGGGGCATCACGCCCACGCTAGGTTGAGTTTCATGGACTTCGATACCGTCGTGCGGCGGCGGCGGATGGTGCGCAACTACGACCCGGACCGGCCGGTACCGCCGGACGCCGTCGACCGGCTGCTGGACCTACGCGATCCGGGCGCCCGTCGGCCGGATTCAGCCAGGGCTGGGCGTTCCTGGTGCTTGCCGACCCCGAGGACCGGGCCCGGTTCTGGGCGGCCACCACGACGCCCGGTACGCCGTCCGACTCCTGGCTGGGCGGGATGTCCAGGGCGCCGCTGCTCCTGGTACCGCACGCGAGCCGGGACGCCTACCTCGACCGGTACGCCGAGCCGGACAAGGGCTGGACGGACCGGGACGAGGCGCGCTGGCCGGTGCCGTACTGGTACGTCGACGCCGGGTTCGCCAGCCTGCTGATCCTGCTCGGCGCGGTCGACGAGGGGCTGGGCGCGTGCTTCTTCGGCATCCCGCCGGAGTTCCTCGCAACCTACCGGGGTGCCTTCGACGTCCCCGACGAGTACACCCCGGTCGGCGCCATCACGGTCGGCTACCCGGCCTCGGACCGCCGCTCGCCGTCGCTGCGCCGGGGCCGGCGACCGGTTTCCGAGGTGTCGCACTGGGGTCGGTGGTGATGTCCGCTGGGGTCGGTGGGACGTCCGCTGGGGCCGGTCGGATGTCTCGGCGGGCTGATGGCCGAACGGATGGTCGCGCCCGGTCGCTACGCTGGCAGCGAGCGGGCTGGCGCGATGTGGGAGGGGAGCGACCGGCGTGATCTTCAAAGCGGTCCGGGACGGTGCGCCCTACCCCGACCACGGGCTCACCATGAAGCAGTGGGCGGAGATCCCGCCCCGGCCGGTACGGCTGGACCAGCTCATCACGACCAAGCGGGAGCTGGCGCTGGACCGGCTGCTCGCCGAGGACTCCACGTTCTACGGTGACCTCTTTCCCCACGTGGTGCAGTGGGAGGGCAGGCTCTACCTGGAGGACGGGCTGCACCGCGCGTTGCGCGCGGCGTTGCAGCAGCGCACCTCGATCCACGCCCGCGTGCTGTTGCTGCCGCGCTCATGAGCCTGGATCTTCTCGATCTTGAGGGGCTGCACTCCGCCGAGGAGCGGGAGGTCCGGGACACCGTCCGCCGGCTGGTGGACGAGGAGGTCCGGCCGCACGTCACCCGCTGGTACGAGGACGGGCGCGCGCCGGTCCGCGAGCTGGCCCGCCGCTTCGGCGAGCTCGGCCTGCTCGGCATGCACCTGACCGGGTACGGCTGCGCCGGCGCCTCGGCCGTCGCGTACGGGCTGGCCTGCCTGGAGCTGGAGGCCGCCGACTCGGGGGTCCGCAGCCTGGTCAGCGTGCAGGGCTCGCTCGCCATGTACGCCATCTGGCGGTACGGCTCGGACGAGCAGAAAGAGCAGTGGCTGCCCCGGATGGCGACCGGCGAGGCGATCGGCTGCTTCGGACTCACCGAGCCCGACCACGGTTCGGATCCCGGCTCGATGAGCACCCGGGCGGTACGGGACGGCGGCGACTGGCTGCTCACCGGTACCAAGATGTGGATCACCAACGCGCCGGTGGCCGAGGTCGCGGTCATCTGGGCCCGTAGCCCGGAGGGTGTCGTCGGTTTCGTCGTCCCGACCGACTCGCCCGGCTTCGCCGCGCGGGAGATCCGGCACAAGCTGTCCCTGCGCGCCTCCTCGACCGGCGAGGTCGTCCTCGACGAGGTACGCCTGCCGGAGTCCGCCCGGCTCCCCGAGGCGCGCGGGCTGAAGGCTCCGCTGAGCTGCCTGACCCAGGCCCGGTACGGGATCGTCTGGGGTTCGCTCGGCGCCGCCCGGGACTGCCTGGAGACCGCGCTGTCGTACGCGACGACGCGGAAACAGTTCGGCCGGCCGCTCGCCGAGTTCCAGCTCACCCAGGCCAAGCTCGCCGACATGGCGGTCGAGTGGCACAAGGGCTACCTGCTGGCGCTGCACCTCGGCCGGCGCGCTGATCGGGCGCTGACTGGCGCCGCTCCGGCAGGCTCCGCGGGGGCGGCGGCGACCGGGGAGCTGACCGGGCCGGCGGTCAGCATCGGCAAGCTCAACAACGTACGGGAGGCGCTGGGCATCGCCCGTACCTGCCGGACGATCCTGGGGGCCAACGGGATCAGCGGCGAGTACCCCGTAATGCGGCACGCCAACAATCTGGAGAGCGTGCTGACCTATGAGGGGACGTCGGAGATCCATCAGCTCGTCATCGGGCAGGCATTGACCGGGATGTCTGCATTCTGAGCCGGATGGACGAAGGTCCACTCGCGACTGTCGTACGCCACCTTTAACGTAAGAGAAACGGCACCCCAAAGGACGGTGAGTGGAGTGGCACCCGACTCGTACGAGCCCGGTCGTGCGGCACTTCCCAGCGACACGACGGTCCGCCAGCCGGCTTCCGGCGGCGAGCAGCACCCAACGACGGAGATGCCCGAGGTGGACACGGGCACGGGCTGGCCCGACGAGCCCGGGTCCGTCCGGACCCGTACGGCCGAGGAGGAGGAGGCCCCCCGCCGCGGCATGCGTGGCGCCGGCTGCCTGTTCTGGTTGGCCGGCGTGGTCGCCTTACTCGTGGTCGTGGGCCTGGGCCTGAAGGTCAGCGGCCTGCTGCCCGACTTCCACAACCCGTTCGGCGAGAAGAAGACCGATCGCAGCGGCCCCACGCTGCTGCTGTCGATCCAGGACCTGGCCCGGTTCGAGGCGGCCAGCGGCAACTTCCAGCAGGTCATCGACGTCCAGAAGGACCGTTCCTACATTCCCGACATCCTCTTCAACGACCGCACCCTCTTCGTCTGTGTGGGCTCGGTCGACGCCTACGTGGACTTCAGCAACATCGGGCAGGGCGCCATCACCGACTCGGCCGACCACAAGACGGTCACCGTGAAGCTGCCCGCCCCGCAGCTGGAGAAGCCCAACATCGACCACGACAAGAGCTACGTGTTCGCGACGCAGCAGGGCATCGTCAACAAGATCGGCGACCTCTTCAGCGGCAACCCCAACAAGGAGCAGGAGCTGTACCAGTTGGGCGAGGCGCGGATCGCGCAGGCCGCCCGGGACAGCGGCTTGGCCGAACGCGCGGCCGCGAACACTAAACAAATGTTGACTCAGCTTCTGCGTTCGCTCGGTTACACGACCATCACCATCAGTTTCGCTGCTGGGTAACCCAACTCCCATACCGGTCCCCCACCGTAGCGCTCTTGCGGCAAACGTGCTTGAGTGCTACCAGGCCGTAGTTACGGCATGCTTACCGGATGAAGATGGAACGTTCACCCGATGTGCAAGGCGGGAGCGTTTCGTCACAGTACTGAACTCGGGGCGGGTCTGCGCTGGCCTGCCCATTTCTTAGCCCCCTTGGGAGGTGACGGCGTGGCGACCGTCGCACTCAAAGACGTGACGAAAGTATTCGCGGACGGCACCATCGCAGTCGACAACGTCAGCCTTGATGTGGGCGACGGTGAGTTCATGGTTTTGCTCGGCCCGTCCGGGTGCGGCAAGTCGACGGTGCTGCGCATGGTCGCCGGGCTGGAGGACCCGAGCGCCGGCGCGATCCTGCTGGATGGCGAGCTGGCCAACGACCTGGCGCCCCGCGACCGGCGGATCGCCATGGTGTTCCAGGACTTCGCGCTGTACCCGCACATGTCGGTCGGCGACAACATCGGCTTCCCGCTGCGGCTGTCCGGCGTGGTGTCGGACGCCCGTACCGAGCGGGTCGCCGACGTGGCCAGCGCACTGGGCATCGGCGACGTCCTGGCCCGGCGCCCGTCACAGCTGTCCGGTGGCCAGCGCCAGCGGGTGGCGATGGGCCGGGCGATCGTGCGCCGGCCGGGCCTGTTCCTCATGGACGAGCCACTGTCCAACCTGGACAGTGGGCTGCGCGCCGAGCTGCGCGCGGAGATCTCCGGACTGACCCGGGAGCTGGGCGTCACCACCCTCTACGTCACGCACGACCAGGCCGAGGCGCTGACCATGGCCGACCGGGTGGCGATCATGCGGCGCGGGCGTCCTGCAGGACGTCGGTACGCCGACCCAGGTCTACGGCCGCCCGGCCACGCTCTACGTCGCCGCGTTCCTCGGCGCGCCCCGGATGAACCTGCTCGAGGCGCAGGTCTACGTCCACCTCGACCGGCACATCGCGCTGCACATGGGCGAGCAGACGCTCTACCTGCCGTGGAACGACATCCGGGCCCGGGCCGTGGCGCACTACCACGGCGAGCGGATCGTGGTCGGCATGCGGGCCGAGGCGCTCACGCCGGTACCGATCGACACCGAAGGTGACGTCCTGCGCGGGCGCATCCGCTACCTCGAACACCACGGGCACGAGTCGCTGGCGTTCCTCGACATCGGCGCGTACGCGGTGATCGTGGACGACGTCGGCGGCGCCGCGCCGGAGATCAGCGAGCCGCGCGGGCTGCGCCGGTTCGGCAACCTCGTGCGCCGGGTGGCCGGCGGCCGCGGCGGCGAGAGCGAGGAGCTGGTCGGCGCCGGGGTCGCGGCCCACAACGGGCACCACAACGGCCGGGGCGGCAAGCCCGGTCCGGGCGGCCGCAACAACCAGGGCGTGTTCTCGGACGCGGGACGCCACCACCGGCGCCCGGCCGAGCTGGCCGTCCGGCTCGCCCCGTACCCGGCGGTGACCCACGGGCACCCGCTGGCGGTCTCCGTACGGATGGAGGCGCTGCACTTCTTCGACGACCGGGGCCAGCGCATCGACGTCGGCTGGCGGTAGGCGCAGGTGACCCTGACTACCGGACGATTACTCGACACCGCTCGGGTGCTCACCGAGGAGGTACTGTTCCCGAGCGCCTCCGCGGTCGACGCGGCGGACCGGGTGCCGGCGTCCCACTTGGAGCTGCTGGCCACGGAGGGGTTCTACGGGCCGTCCCGGGACGCCCCGTTTCCGGAGTTCTGCCGGGTGGTCGAGACGCTCGCGAGCGGCTGCCTGACCACCGCGTTCGTCTGGCTACAGCATCTGGGTGGGCTGTGGGCAGCGGCGGAGAGCAGCCGGCCGGGGATCCGGGAGCACTGGTACGAACCGCTGTCGCTGGGCCTGCGGCGCGGCGGGGTGGCCCAGGGCGCGTTGCGTCCCGGGCCACCGGCCGTACGGGCCGAGCGGATCGAGGGCGGCTACCGGTTCACCGGCGAGTCCCCGTGGGTCACCGGCTGGGGCATGGTCGACACGCTCTACACGGCGGCCCGTACGGACGACGACACGGTGGTGTGGGCGCTGCTGGACGCCGTACCGGGGGAGACGCTGTCGGTACAGCCGCTGGACCTGGTCGCGGTCCGGGCCAGCCGTACGGTCTCGGTGCGGTTCGCCGGGCACGTGGTGCCGGAGAGCCGGGTGACCGGCACGCTGCCGTACGCGGCCTGGCGGGTACGGGACGCGGCCGGGCTGCGGCTCAACGGCTCGCTCGCGCTCGGGGTGGCCGGCCGGTGCCTGGCGCTGCTCGGACCCGGGCCGCTGGACCCGGTGCTGCACGAGTGCCGGGACGCGCTGGATGCCGGTACCGCCGACAGCCTCCCCGACGCCCGCGCGGCCGCGTCGGCCCTGGCCGCCCGCGCCGCGACGGCGCTCGCCGCGGCCACCGGGGCACCGGCGGTGCTGCGCGGCAGCCACCCCGAGCGGCTCGCCCGGGAGGCCCTGTTCCTCCTGGTCTTCGGGTCGCGCCCGAGCATCAAGGCCGCGCTGGCCGAGCGGCTGAGCGGCTGACCGGCGACCCGGTGCCGCGGATATTGACCGCTGTCGTAGCCTAGACGCCGTGCGAGTCCGGGGATATGCCGACGGTACGCCGTGCTGGGCTGAGCTGTGCACGCCAGACGTACCAGGTGCCGAGGTCTTCTACCGTGGGCTGTTCGGCTGGCGCGCCGAGCCGGACGAGGGCACGTTCCGGTTGGGCGACCTCGCCGTAGCCGGGCTCGTCACGAACACCGGGCCGGCGGGCTGGCGCACGTACGTGGCCACCGAGCGGGTCGACGCGCTGCCCGACCTGGTGAGCGGGGGCGGCGGGGCGACCGTACGGGCACCGGGGCCGATCGGTACCAAGGCCCGGGCCGCCCTCTTCGCCGACCCGTCCGGCGCGGTGTTCGGCGCCTGGCAGCGCGGCGGCCTGCCCGGCGCGCAGCTGGCCGACCAGCCCAACACGGTGTGCTGGAGCGACCTGGCCACCCGGGACGAGCCCGGGGCGGCGACGTTCTACGGCAAGGTGTTCGGCTGGGAGAGCCAGCCCAGTGAGATGGCGCAAGGGCTCACGTACCGCGAGTGGGTGACCGCCGGGCGGCCGGTCGCCGGGATCGTCCCGCTGGACGGGGGCCTGGTTGGGCACGGCGAAGCGCCGCACTGGCGTACCACCGTCGAGGTGGCCACCCTCGACTGGACCGTCCGGCGCGGCCTCGACCTCGGCGGGCGGCTCGGGCTCGGTCCACTCGACGTGGCGGTCGGCCGGTACGCCCAGCTTTGCGACCCGTGCGGTGCCGCGTTCGGCGTCGTCGAACTGATCCCGGAGCTGCGCGGCCTGGAGTCCTAGTGCGGCTGGCGCGGCCGGAAAGCCAGCCCCGGGGCTGGGCAGATGGGTACGGGGATGGCGGTAGTGGCGAGGGCTGGCCATACTGGCGCCACCATCCGCGCGGTACCCGGGAGGGCCACGATGAGCACGGACCCCGAGCAGGCACCTGGGTCATCCGTGCCGGAACCGGGGACCGAGCCGCCCGCCCAAGGACCACCCGTACCCCCGGCCCCGCTGCCGCTCTGGCCGGCGGACCCCACCCCGGGCTACGCCCCGAAAGGCCCGGTCTCGACCACCTACCAGGCGGCTGCTCCACCGCCGCCCGCCCCGCCGTCGCGTGGCTCCGGGCCGCCCGTCCCACTCTGGCCGGCTGCCGCCACCAGCCCGCCGGCCGCGCCCGCGCGCGGCTCGGGCCGGGTCCGGTGGGTGGTGCTCGCCGCGGCCGCGCTGGTCCTGCTGGCGCTCGGCGGCGGCGCGGCGGTGCTGTTCCTGCCGAGGGCCAACCACAGCTCGACCGCGGCCGGCCCGGCGGTCGCCGCCTCGCCGCCGGGGGGCGCCACGACCGGTCCGGCCGCTGCGAGCGCGACGGCGGCCACGAGCGCGCCGGCCGCCACCGGGGGGAGCGCCCCGGCGGGCTCCGGTGCCCCGGGGACCTACCGGCAGGTCGACGACCTGTGCGCGGTGGCCAAGGACGGTGCGCTGACCGAGCTGTACCCGACCCGGACGGACGTGCGCCACGACCACCGGACCGCCGGCCCGGTGGTCTCCATGGTCTGTGCCGAGACGCTGCGGTCCGGCCCCAGCAGCCGGCCGCTGACGATCCAGGCGGACGCCTCGACCGACGGCTCGGCCCGGTCGCGCTACAACGCGCTCAAGCAGATGACGGTGGCCCGGGGCACGGCGCCGAAGGACGTGACCAACCTGGGCAGCGAGGCGCACTGGTACGAGGACCAGGACGGCATGCACGTGGCCGCGTACGACGGTAACCTGGTCATCAGCGCGCTGTGGGGCAACCGGATGGGACCGGTCCGTACCGAGCCGGACATCATGTTCCGTCTCATCGACGTATGTCGATCAACGATGGCGGTGCTCAAGGCGTAGTTCCGGGTGGCAGAAGTCATCACCGGTCTATATTGACCGAGTGTGATTTGCCCCGCTACGGTGTCGGCTGACCTGCCCCAGAACCGCCGAACGCGGCGGCCGCTCGGTGCCCATCGGAGGACTTTCGTGGCAACACGCAGCAACGGTACGAGCCGGCTGCGCCGCCGGCTCGCGCTGACCGCGGTCGCGGTCGGTGCCCTCGCGGTACCGGTCGCCATCGCCTGGCCCAGCCTGGCCGCCAGCGCGCCCAGGTCGGTGACCGTGTCGTCGGTCTCGGCCCTGCAGAACGCGCTCAACAACGCCCAGCCGGGCGACCAGATCCTGGTCACGGACGGCACGTACGCGACCAGCGGCGCGCTCAAGGTGTCCCGCTCGGGTACGGCCACCGCGCCGATCACCGTCGCGGCCCAGCACGTCGGCAAGGCGCGGTTCACCGGCAAGGGCAACTTCGGCTTCGGTACGGTCGCCTACGTCGTCATCTCCGGCTTCGTCTTCAACGACTCGGGTAACTTCAGCACTCCTACGTCGGCGAAGCACCTGCGGGTGACCCGCAACGTCTTCCAGTTCTCCGGCGGCGGCAACTGGGTGACGATCGGCAGCGACGACACCGAGGTCGACCACAACACCTGGCAGCACAAGAGCTCGGCGGGCGTGTTCCTGCAGATCTCCGGGCCGGGCAGCCACGGCATGGCGCAGCGCACCTGGATCCACCACAACTACTTCTTCGACCACTCCTTCTCGGGCGCCAACGGCGGTGAGTCGATCCGGCTCGGCCTGTCCTCGCGGCAGCACGGCTCGGCGCACGCGATCGTCGAGTACAACCTCTTCGAGAAGGCGAACGGCGACTCCGAGGCGATCTCGGTGAAGTCCTCGGACAACATCGTGCGGTACAACACCCTGCGTGACACCCGGGGCACGATCTCGCTGCGGCACGGTTCGGGTACGGTCGTCGACGGCAACTACGTCATCGGCAACAGGTCGGGCATCCGGTTCTTCGGCAACGACCACGTGATCATCAACAACGTGGTGGAGAACTCGACCGGGCAGGCGCTGGAGATCGGCGGCGGCGAGGTGCGCGACGACACCACCAGCGGCACGAACCACGAGGCGGTGGACCGCGGGCTGGTCGCCTTCAACACGTTCGTGAACGACCGGACCAACCCGATCCAGGTCGGCGACGGCGGCAAGCCGTACCAGCCGGACACGGTCACCATCGCGGACAACATCGTCGTCGGTACCGGCTCCTCGACCCGGATCGTCGGCGGTGCCCACCTCACCTGGCAGGGCAACATCCTGTCCGGGGTGACCGCCGGCGCGATGCCGGCCGGCGGGTACCGCTCGGTGAACCCGAGGCTCGTCCTGGACGCCGGTGTCTACCGGCTGTCCGCGGGCAGCCCGGCGATCGGCGCGGCGCTCGGCACGTACCCGCAGGTGGTGCAGGACATGGACGGTCAGGCCCGGTCCGGCGCCAAGGACGTGGGCGCGGACCAGTACGCCGCGAGCGGTACCACGCACAAGCCGCTCACCGGGGCCGACGTGGGGCCGTCGGCCCCGTAGCTGTGCGCAGGGCCCGCCGCGCGGAAGCGGCGGGCCCTGAGCAGCTCGCCCGGTTCGGCCTTACGTCCGTCGTGGGCGACCGTCCCCCGTGCGGCCGACGGCAGGAAGAGCACGGGGTCCACCGCGCCGAGCGCCACTTGGGCCTGGTCAGGGGCCGTGAGCAGAGCGTGACCGCGGCGGGTACGGGGACCGGCCACGGCGCCGGTTGCGCAGCCCCCGGTACCGTCAGTCGGGAGCCACTCCCGGCCCCCACCGACTGAATCGGACAAGGAGCCGTAAACCTGGGTACCGAAGACGAAACGGGTCCGCGTGGCCATGGTCCTCTTCACGATCGAGATACGGCGTGGATGACCTCGCTCGCGCCCATGGTTAGCTCCCATGGGGGCCCGGGGATTATCCCGGGTGCGGAGTAGCGGTACAGACAGGAGAGAAGATGCAGGTATGGCCGGGTGCGCGCTATCCGCTTGGCGCCACTTACGACGGTACCGGTACGAACTTCGCGATCTCCTCGCGCGTTGCCGAAGGTGTCGAGCTCTGCCTGTTCGATACGGACGGTAGCGAGCACCGGGTCGAGCTGTACGAGGTGGACGCGTTCACCTGGCACGGTTACCTGCCCGGGGTCGAGCCGGGCCAGCGGTACGGGTACCGGGTGCACGGCCCGTACGAGCCGACCCGGGGGCACCGGTGCAACCCGAACAAGCTGCTGCTCGACCCGTACGCCAAGGCGGTCGACGGCGCGGTGCGGTGGGATGCCGCGCTGTACGGGTACGAGATGGACGAGCCGGACACCATGTCCACCAGCGACTCGGCCGCCTTCATGCCCAAGGGCGTCGTGGTCAACCCGTACTTCGACTGGTCCAACGACACCCTGCCCCGGGTGCCGTACCACCGCTCGATCATCTACGAGGCCCACGTCAAGGGCCTGACCCGGCGCCACCCCGGCATCCCGGCCGAGCTGCGCGGCACGTACTCCGGCATCGCCCACCCGGTGATCATCGACTACCTGCGGAAGCTCGGCGTCACCGCGATCGAGCTGATGCCGGTCCACCAGTCCGTCGACGACCACCGGCTGGTGCAGATGGGCCAGCGCAACTACTGGGGCTACAACACCATCGGGTACTTCGCGCCGCACCAGGGGTACGCCGCGATGGGCGGCCTCGGCCAGCAGGTGCAGGAGTTCCGGTCGATGGTGAAGGCGCTGCACGCCGCGGGCATCGAGGTGATCCTCGACGTGGTCTACAACCACACCGCGGAGGGCAGCCACCTCGGGCCGACCCTGGCCTTCCGGGGTATCGACAACGCTCAGTACTACATGCTCGACGAGCACGACCCGTCGATCTACCTCGACTACACCGGCTGTGGCAACAGCCTCAACGCCCGTAGCCCGCAGACGCTCCAGCTCATCATGGACTCGCTGCGGTACTGGGTGACCGAGATGCACGTCGACGGCTTCCGGTTCGACCTCGCCGCCACGCTGGCCCGGGAGTTCTACGAGGTCGACCGGCTGGCCGCGTTCTTCGACGTGGTGCAGCAGGACCCGATCATCAACGGGGTCAAGCTGATCGCCGAGCCGTGGGACGTCGGGCCGGGCGGGTACCAGGTCGGCAACTTCCCTCCACTGTGGACAGAGTGGAACGGCCGCTTCCGGGACACCGCGCGGGACTTCTGGCACGGCGCCCCGTCGACGCTCGCCGAGTTCGCCACCCGGATGTGCGGCTCGGCCGACCTCTACCAGGACGACGGGCGCAAGCCGGTGGCCAGCGTCAACTTCGTCACCTGCCACGACGGGTTCACGCTCACCGACCTGGTGTCCTACAACGAGAAGCACAACGAGGCCAACGGCGAGAACAACCGCGACGGGGAGAACCACAACCGGTCCTGGAACTGCGGCGTCGAGGGGCCGACCGACGACGCCGAGGTGCTCGCGCTACGGGCCCGGCAGCGGCGCAACTTCATGGCGACGCTGATGCTGGCGCAGGGCGTACCGATGCTCTCGCACGGCGACGAGCTGGGTCGCACCCAGCACGGCAACAACAACGGGTACTGCCACGACTCGGAGCTGACCTGGGTCGACTGGGACAACGTGGACGAGCAGATGCTGGACTTCGTCCGGCGGCTGATCGCCTTCCGTACCGCCCACCGGGTGTTCCGGCGGCGCCGGTTCTTCACCGGCAAGCCGGACAGGCGCGAGGCGGGTACCCCGCTGCCCGACGTGCAGTGGTTCACCTTCGACGCCCGGTCGATGACCATGGAGGACTGGGGTACCGACTTCGGCCGCTCGGTCGCGCTGTTCGTCAACGGCGAGGCCATCAACGAGCGCAGCCCCCGGGGCGAGGTCCACCTCGACGACTCGTTCCTGTTGTGCTTCAATGCCTCGGAGATCATGCTGGAGTTCGTCCTGCCGTCCCCGGAGTTCGGCGAGAAGTGGCAGGTCGAGTTCGACACCGCCGAGCCGAACCGGAACGAGCCGGTCGTGGTGGCCGCCGGCGGGCGGATACAAGTGGTGGAGCGATCCCTCGTGGTACTGGTCCGGAAGGTCTGACGGGTGGCGCCCCGGGGCACCTACCGTGTCCAGGTACGGCCCGGGTTCGACCTGTCCGCCACCGCCGACCTCGCCGGCTACCTGGCCGACCTGGGCGTCACGCACCTCTACAGCTCGCCGCTGCTGGCCGCCGTACCGGGGTCCGAGCACGGGTACGACGTGGTGGACCCGGGCCGGGTCAGCCCGGAGCTGGGCGGGGCCGCCGGGCTCGAGGTGCTGGTGGAAGCCTTGCGGGACAAGGGACTCGGGCTCGTCGTGGACATCGTGCCGAACCATCTCGGGGTGGCCGTACCGGAGGCCAACCCGGCCTGGTGGAGCCTGCTGCGCGAGGGGCCGGCGTCGCCGTACGCGAGCTGGTTCGACGTGGACTGGTCGCACGGGCGGCTGCTGGTGCCCGTACTGGGCGACGGGCACGGGCCGGCCGAACTGTCCATTGTGGACGAGCGTCCCGGCCCGCCCGGCGGAGCTCCGGGAGCCGGCGTGCTCGAAGGTGAGCTGCGCTACTTCGAGCACCGGTACCCGATCGCGCCCGGCACCCTTGGCGGCTCCCCCGAGCAGGTGCACGCCCGCCAGCACTACGAGCTGGTCTCCTGGCGCCGGGCCAACACCGAGCTGAACTACCGCCGGTTCTTCGCGATATCCGACCTCGCCGGGGTACGGGTGGAGCGGCCGGAGGTGTTCACGGCCATCCATGCCGAGGTGTTGCGGTGGTACGCGGCCGGCTGGGTGGCCGGGCTGCGGGTGGACCACCCGGACGGGCTGCGCGACCCGGCCGGGTACCTGCGCCGGCTGCGGGCCGCCGTACCCCGTGCGTGGCTGGTGGTGGAGAAGGTCCTCGAAGCCGGCGAGGAGCTACCGGACTGGCCGGTCGACGGGACGACCGGGTACGAGGCGCTGCGCGAGGTGTGCGGGCTCTTCGTCGACCCGACCGGGCGCCGGGCGTACCCCTCCCGGGTCTCCTGGGACGAGACGGCCCGCACCGGCAAGGCGCAGGCCGCCACCCGGCTGCTCGCGGCCGAGCTGACCCGGCTCACCCACCTGGTCCCCGGCCTCCCGGAGGCCCGCGAGATTCTCGTGGAGCTGGCCGCCAACTTCCCGGTCTACCGCACCTACCTGCCGGACGGCGAGCGCTTCCTGACCGAGGCGCTGGCGCGGGCCCGCAAGCGCCGGCCGGACCTGCCGTTCGAGGCGATCGAGCCGCGGCTGCGCGACCCGGCCGACGAGCTGGCCGTACGGTTCCAGCAGTTCACCGGCGCGGCACAGGCCAAGGGCGTGGAGGATACGGCGTTCTACCGGTTCACCCGGTTCGTCGCGCTGAACGAGGTGGGCGGCGCGCCGGACCGTTTCGGGGTGTCGCCCGAGGAGTTCCACGCGGCCGCCCGGCACCGGTTTGAGCATTTGCCGACCTCGATGACGACGCTGTCCACGCACGACACCAAGCGGGCGGAGGACGTCCGGGCACGGCTGGCCGTACTGTCCGAGCTGCCGTCGGAGTGGACCGCTGCCGTGGCCCGCTGGGGGGCTACTGCCGGGCCGATGCCGGACCCGGAGCTCGCCGGGCTGCTGTGGCAGACCGTCGCCGGGGCCTGGCCGATCTCCCGTTCCCGGCTGTGGGAGTACGCGCGCAAAGCGGCCCGCGAAGCCGCCGTCCATACGACGTGGGAGTCCCCGGACGCCTCGTTTGAGGCTCGTCTATTTGAATTGGTCAATTCGATATACGACGATAGGCAGATATCGTCGGACCTCTCCGCATTCGTCGAATGGCTCGCTCCGTACGGCTGGGTCAACTCGCTCGGGCAGAAGCTGGTCCAGCTGATGATGCCGGGGGTGCCCGACACGTACCAGGGCACCGACCTGTGGGACAACTCGCTGGTCGACCCGGACAACCGCCGCCCGGTCGACTTCGCCGCCCGGCGCGCCCTGCTGGCCCGCCTCGACGCCGGCTGGCTGCCCCCGCTGGACGCCTCGGGAGCCGCGAAACTGCTGGTCACCAGCCGTGCGCTGCGGCTGCGCCGGGACCGGGAGCTGACCGGGTACGCGCCGGTGTGGGCGAGCGGTCCGGCCGCGTCGCACGCGCTCGCCTTCGACCGGAGCGGGGTGATCGCGGTCGCCACCCGGCTGCCGGTCGGGCTGGCGCGGCGGGGCGGATGGGCCGATACCCAGCTGCCGCTACCTGTCGGTATATGGTCGGACGTATTAACCGACACCAGATTCTCTGGTCCTTTCGCGCCGCTAGGCCAGATAATGGGGCGATATCCCGTCGCATTGTTGGTGGCAGCGTGAGCGAGCGGAGCGCCGCGGTGTCCGGCGTCGCGAGACGCGCCGACGAAGTCGGTTGCGTGGATCGTGGCGGCGGGCAGCGCATGGGGCGTGACGCGAGCGAACAAAGGGTGGCAGCGTGAGCGAGCGGAGCGCCGCGGTGTCCGGCGTCGCGAGACGCGCCGACGAAGTCGGTTGCGTGGATCGTGGCGGCGGGCAGCGCATGGGGCGTGACGCGAGCGAACAAAGGGTGGCAGAATGACCGAACTCGCCGTCTGGGCGCCGATCACCTCCCGGGTGCGACTGCGCATCGACGGCGACGACCTACCGATGCGGCGCGACGGCGACGGTTGGTGGCGGGTCTCGGTGCCGGATGCCGCGTCGGGCACGGACTACGCGTTCCTGCTGGGCGACGACGAGCTTCCGTTGCCCGACCCGCGCTCGCCCTGGCAGCCGTACGGGGTGCACGGGCTGAGCCGGACGTACGACCACTCCGCCTTCGGCTGGACCGACGCCGGGTGGACCGGCCGGCAGCTGCCCGGCGCGATCCTCTACGAGCTGCACATCGGCACGTTCACCGAGGGCGGTACGTTCGACGCCGCCATCGAGCGCCTCGACCACCTCGTGGACCTCGGGGTCGACCTGGTCGAGCTGCTGCCGGTGAACGCGTTCAACGGCGAGCACAACTGGGGGTACGACGGGGTCTGCTGGTACGCGCCGCACGAGCCGTACGGGGGACCCGACGGGCTGAAGCGCTTCGTGGACGCGTGTCACGCCAAGGGGCTCGGCGTGGTGCTCGACGTGGTCTACAACCACTTCGGCCCGTCCGGCGCGTACGCCCCGCTGTTCGGCCCGTACCTCGCCGACGCCGAGAACAGCTGGGGTCGCTCGGTCAACCTCGACGGCGCCCACTCCGACGAGGTGCGCCGGTACATCGTTGACAGCGTGCTGATGTGGCTACGCGACTACCACGTCGACGGGCTGCGCCTGGACGCCGTACACGCGCTGCTGGACCGGCGCGCCGTACACGTCCTGGACGAGCTGACCCGCGAGGTCGAGTCGTTGTCGACGCACCTGGGCCGGCCGCTGTCCCTGATCGCCGAGTCCGACCTCAACGACCCGAGGCTCATCACGCCCCGCGAGGCCGGCGGGTACGGCCTGCACGCCCAGTGGGCCGACGACGTGCATCACGCCCTGCACGCCCTGCTGACCGGCGAGCGGCAGGGCTACTACGTCGACTTCGGGTCGCTGGAGTGCCTGGCTGACGTGATGGAAGAGGTCTTCGTCCACGCCGGTACGTGGTCCACGTTCCGCGGCCGCAGCCACGGCCAGCCGGTCGACCGGGAGCGCATCCCGGGGCACCGCTTCGTCGCGTACCTCCAGAACCACGACCAGATCGGCAACCGGGCGCTGGGTGACCGGATCTCCCACAACGTGAACGACTCGCTGCTGAAGGTCGGCGCGACCCTGCTGATGACCGGCCCGTTCACGCCGATGCTCTTCATGGGCGAGGAGTGGGCCGCCAGTACCCCCTGGCAGTTCTTCACCAGCCATCCCGAGCCCGAGCTGGCCGTCGCGGTCGCCGCCGGCCGGCGCCGCGAGTTCGCCGCCCACGGCTGGGGCGAGGGCGAGGTGCCCGACCCGCAGGACGTCTCGACCTTCCGGCGCTCGATCCTGGACTGGACCGAGCCGCAGCGCCCCGGACACCGGGAGATGCTGGACTTCTACCGGAAGCTGATCCAGCTGCGCAAGGCGCGGCCGGAGCTGTCCGACCCGCGGCTGGACCGGGTGCACGTCTGCTGTGGCGACCAGTACCTCGAGATGCGCCGGGGCGACTGCGGGGTGGTGGCCAACTTCGCGCCGGAGAAGCGCCGGGTGGGTCTCGCCGGCATTCCCCGGGCAGTACTGCTGGCCACCGACCCGGGCCTCGTACTCATCCGCGGCGCGGTCGAGCTGCCCCCGGAGTCGGCGGTCGTGGTCAGCTATGCCTGAGCTTCGCGCTGTGACGTGCCGCGCCGCCTCGGGTTGTCCACTGTGGACGTTGTCGCGCGGGCATAGGTGCTCGGATCGCCGTCCGGTGCTGTATTGCCGGCCATCACCTTTCGGTAGAGTCCTGGCTACCAACGGCCACACATCGGGCGGGGCGAGATGGCGGACGAGGACGCCGTACGGCGCCGTGAGGTCGGGCGCCGCGTGTCCCTGTGGCGCCGGCGGCGCGGCCTGACCCGCAAGCAGTTCGCCGACCTCTGCGGCCGCTCGCCGAGCTGGGTCGACAAGGTTGAGAGCGGTGAGCGAGGTCTGCTGCGGCTTCCGATGCTGGAGCGCGTGGCCGAGGTTCTGAAGATCTCGGTCGATGTCCTGACGAACGCTGAAGATGCCCGGACAGCTGCTGGCACCTGTCTTGACGCGTTTGAGGTATCGGCTATCCGCGAGGCTCTTCACCGATATGACGCGATCACGACGATCCTTCGCCCGTTGCCTGTTGCCGAGCCTCCGGACCTCGCTCAGGTTGGGCAACAGGTCACGTACGCCTGGTCGTCGTTCCAGCACGCCCACTACTCGGCCCTTGGCCGGGTCCTGCCCGGGCTGCTGCGCTCGGCTCAGGATGCGACCGCCTCGTCGACCGCCGATAACCGATCGGCCGCCCAGGCTCTTCTGTCACAGGCGTATCAGGTAACCGCGTCGGTCTTGTGGAAGATGAAGGAGACCGACCTCGCCTGGCTGGCGGCCGAGCGCGGGCTGGTGCTGGCCGAGCAGGTCGGCGATCCGCTTCTGGTCAGCGACGCCGCACGACGGGTCGCGCAAGGTCTGATGGCTACCGACCACGGCGGGCAGGCCCTTGACCTGCTGCGGGCTGACATCGACCGTCTTGAACCCGGCCTTGGCGCTGCGACGCCCGACTACCTGTCCCTGTACGGGATGCTGTTCCTTCTGGGTGGCGTGGTGGCCGCACGCGAGGGCAAGGAGGCGACCGCTCGCGAGTTGCACGCCCACGGCCAGCGCGTCGCGGATCGGCTGGGTGACGATCGCAATGACCGCTGGACGGCATTCGGCCCGACGAACGTCCTGTTGCATCAGGTGGCCGCTCTCGTGGACCTCGGCGATGGTGGCGCAGCGGCAGTCGTAGCGCTCAGGGTGCGGCCCGAGGGCCTGGCCCGGTTGCCGAGGGAGCGACGCGCGAACTTCTTCGTTGACCTCGCCCGGAGCCATGTGCAGGTAGGCAAGCGGGACAACGCCGTGGAGGCACTCCTACAGGCTGAACAGCTCGCGCCCGACGAGGTGCGCTGCCGCCCAGTCGTGGTGGGACTGATAGACGAGCTGCAACGTCAAAGTCTCGGCCTGCCGCCGCTTTCGTTGCGGCAACTGGCCGCCAGAGTCGGGCTGGACTCGGCGTCGTGAACGACCGACCGCCCCCTGGCGTGCTTTATGTCGTGGTCTGTGGCTCGCCCCGAGCCGGGCGCATCGGCGAGCTGGTTGGCCGGGGGCAGGCCGCGGGCTGGGATGTCTGCGTTGTAGCGACACCGGAGGCGCTGAAGTTCATCGACCGCACCGCGCTGGAAGCGCAGACCCGTCACCCGGTGCCGGACCAGTTCCGCCGCCCGAATGACAGTCAGCTGCTGCCCCCGCCGGACGCGGTCATCGTCTGCCCGGCGACTTTCAACACGATCAACAAGCTGGCTGCCGGGATCTCGGACACCTTGGCGCTGGGCGTACTGACTGAGGCGATGGGCGGCGGACTACCTCTGGTTGTCGCGCCGTCGCTCAACAGCGACCAGGCCGGCCACCGGGCATTCGGACGTAGCCTCGATGAACTGCGTGCGGCCGGTGTCGTCGTGCTCTACGGGCCCGGCGTGTATGAACCGGGCCCGCCCGGAACGGGAGGCCGGCCGTACCCGTGGGATCTTCCGTTGCAGGCCCTACACGACCTGCTGAGAAGGTAAGCGCCCGACGAGGTTGGACGTTTTGTGCGAGCGCGCTGGTGGTCCGTTCATTACGGTCAGATGAGGTACCGGATCGGGTGCTGGCCGTGAAACCTCTGGTCGGCAAACCGGTTGATGGCGAGGTCAATGCCCGTTCCGGTGCCGACGGCTACCACTGTCCACAGTGGAGGAGGGGCGCAAATGGAGAACCTTCACGCGGAGCATCCGTCGTGGTGTGACCGCGCCAGCTGCTCCGTTACCGCGGCATCTCGGGACACTCATTTCTCCACAACGCTCACCATGGAACCCGATCCGCCTAACAAGCTCCGGGCGACCGTTCGGATCACCAAGGGTCGACCGGTTAGGGACTATCCCGACAGCGGAGGAGTCGCTGTGGAGCTGATGATGACATTTCCGTGTTTCGACCAAGAAATCGAAGACGAGGAGTACTACGTCGTACTCCGTGGGGAGCACGCGTACGCGTTGGGCAGGATGCTCATGTCCGCCGGCCGCCAGGTGTTAGCAGCTGGGGAATAGGTGCCAAATCACACACGGCTCTGGCCACGGAGGATGTCGACGACGGCCGCGACGCGCGGGTCGCGCAGCAGCTCCTCCAGGGGTACGGGCAGCGGGATGCGCCAGTTCGGGTACTCGTCGAACGTGCCGGGTAGGTTGGGTTGGCGTACCTCACCGAGCACGTCGTACGGCGAGGCCATGATGAGCCGGCACGGGCTGCGGGCGAGGAGCTCGTGCAGTGCCAGGATCGGGTCCTCACCGTCCAGCCCTTCGGCCTCCAGCAGCGCCCGCAGGGCGGCCAGGTCCGCTGACGCCTGCGCCTGCTCCTCCGCTACCGGACGGGCCAGGATGCCCAGCTCGGCCCGGACCCGTACGTGCTCGCCGGCCAGGAACCCGGGCGCGGTGGGCAGGTCGTGCGTGGAGATGCTCGCCAGGGCGAGCTTCGGCCACCGCGCGGGTGGGACGAACGGCGCGGCCGGGTCGCGGTAGTCGCGGGTGAACCAGAGGACGACCGAGCCGGGTACGTTGCGCTCGCGCAGGCCCCTGGTGACTTTCGGGGGTACGGTCCCGAGGTCCTCACCCACCACGACCGCCCCGACCCGGTGCGCCTCGACGGTCAGCGCGCCGAGCATGGCGTCGGCGTCGTAGCGCACGTACGTGCCCTGGTCGGCCGAGGCACCGGGCGGGATCCACCACAGCCGCCAGAGCCCGAGGATGTGGTCGACGCGCAGCCCGCCGCCGTGCCGTAACGAGCTGGCGATCAGATCGCGGTACGCGCGGTAGCCCGTGGCGGCCAGCCGGTCCGGGCGCCACGCGGCCAGGCCCCAGTCCTGGCCGAGCTGGTTGAACGCGTCGGGCGGGGCGCCGATCCGGATCCCTTCGGCGAGTACGTCTTGGAGCATCCAGCCGTCCGCGCCGCCCGGGTCGACCCCGACCGCGAGGTCGTGCACGATGCCGACCGGCATGTCCTTCGCCGCCCGGGCCGCCGCGCCGAGCTGCTCGTCGCACAGGCGTTGCAGCCACGCGTGGAAGGCGATCCGGTCGTGCAGCGCCTCCCGCTCCCGGGCCACTCCCGCGCCGTCCGGGCGGCGCAGCGGCACCGGCCAGGTACGCCAGTCCGGCCCGTACTTCTCGGCGAAGGCGCAGTACGCGGCGAAGTCGTCGCCGCCGGGCCGGTCCCGCTCGTGCGCCCAGAGCACCTCGAGGGCCGCCTCCTTGGCGTCCCACACCGCGTCGTAGTCGATCAGGTCGCCGGTCAGGTCCGGCCGCAGACTGTCCACAGTGGACCGTACGGGCTCCTCGGCCGTGCGGTACGCCGTCGTGTCCTCGACCCGCAGATAGAGCGGGTTGACGAAGCGCCGGCTCGACGGCGCGTACGGCGACGCCGGTACGGGCCGGACCGGGGCCACCGCGTGCAGCGGGTTGAGCAGGAGCGCGCCCGCGCCGGTACCGGCCGCCCAGCCGGCGAACCGGGTCAGGTCGGCGAGGTCTCCGGCTCCCCACGAGCCGGCCGACCGCAGCCCGTAGAGCTGGAGCATCCAGCCCCACGTACGGGGCGGCTTGGCCAGCCGTTCGGGCACCACGATCACGGTGCACTGGCCGCCCCGGTGGGTCAGCCGGTACCAGCCCGGTGCCAGGTCGGGCGGGAGCCGGCCGGAGACGACCCGTACCCCGCCGTCCTCGGCGCGCAGGTCGCCGTCGGGGACCTTGGGCGGGCGCTCACCGCGCCGTACCACCAAGGTCGGCGCAAGCAGCGCGGACCGCGCCCTGGCGGCGCGCAGCTCGGCCCGGACGGTCCGGGGCCGGGTGGCGTCGACGCCGAGCTTGCCGAGCACGGCGACCACGACGTCCGGGTCGACCTCGACCCGGCGCTGGTGCCAGTCCTCGTACCAGGTGGCTACCCCGTGCGCCTTCGCCAGCTCCTGGAGGGCGGCGTCCATGGGTGAACCGTATCGTGGGCTCATGACCGAGGTTACCCAGACACCGACAGTGCCGCTGTCCGGCGGCGCGGCCATGCCGCTGCTCGGCTTCGGCACCTGGCAGGCGCAGGGCCAGCGCGGCTACGACGCGGTACGGCACGCGCTGCGCGTCGGGTACCGGCAGCTGGACACCGCCACGTTCTACCGCAACGAGGCCGAGGTCGGCCGGGCGGTACGGGACAGCGGCGTACCCCGCGCCGAGGTGTTCATCACCACCAAGCTGCCGCCCGGGCGGGCCGGCGCGGAGCGCCGCACGATCTCCGAGAGCCTCCGCGAGCTGGGTACGGACTACGTCGACCTCTGGCTCATCCACTGGCCACCCAGCGGCGAGGCCCGCCCGGAGACCTGGCAACGGCTGCTCGGCATCCGCGACGAAGGGCTGGCCCGCGCGGTCGGGGTGAGCAACTACAGCATCGGGCAGATCGACGAGCTGATCGGGGCGACCGGCGAGGCGCCCACGGTCAACCAGATCCCGTGGAGCCCCGCGCAGTACGACGCCCGGCTGGTGGCCGCGCACCGGGAGCGGGGCGTGGTGGTCGAGGGGTACAGCCCGTTCAAGGGCAGCGACCTGGGCGATCCGGTGCTGCGTTCGGTGGCCGCCGCACACGGGGTGACCCCGGCGCAGGTGGTGCTGCGCTGGCACCTCCAACACGGGATCGTGGTGATCCCGAAGTCGGTGACGCCGGAGCGGATCGCGGCGAACTTCGAGGTGCTCGGGTTCGAGCTGACCGGCGAGGAGATGGCGCGAATCGACGCGCTTGGGCGGCGCTGACCCGCAGCCCGCGCCCGTCCGCAGCCCGCGCCCCGTCCGCCGCCCCCGCCCCGTCCGCCCGGCCCGCCGCCCCCGCCCGCCGTCCGCCGGCCCGCGCCGCGGGGCATACTCCGCAACGAACCTCTCCGGTCAGGGGCGGGCCGGCGTCAGCGCTCGATCCGGTGGCGACGCGCGGCCGGGTGGGCGTCGGGTTCGGCGCCGGGCTGGGGGAGGTCGGCGAGGGTGGGCTTGGCGCGGCGTACCCGTCGAGGGGGTGCCGGCGCGGGCTCCGGCGGTGGCCTGGTCGGTGGCCCGGCCGGCGGCCCGGCGTCCGGCTCGTCCGCGCCGTCTGGTTCGGGCGCGACGAACCTGGCCAGCAGGTCCCGCAAGGCCCGGCGGTCCGCTGCGGGAAGGTGGGCCAGCAGGTGGCTGCTCACCCCGGCCGCGGTCGCCTCGGCCTTGGCGAGCAGCTCGCGGCCGTCGGGGGTCAGCTCGACGGCGTACGCCCGCCGGTCACCCGCCGCGGGCCGGCGCCGGCACAGTCCGAGCTGTTCCAGGTCATCGACGGTACGGACCATGGAGGACTTGTCGCTGCCGAGCGCGTCGATCAGCTCGCGCTGGCTGGCCGGACCACCGCGACGCAGCTGCAGCAGCACGCTGAAGTGCCGGTACTCCACGCCGAGCGGGCGCAGCGCATCGGCGAAGGCGCGGGCGGCCCGGCGGTGGGCCAGGCGCAGCAGCAGTCCGATGTCGTACCCCGCGGTTGCCACGAGCAGCAGTATAGTTCCACATGGAACCGTCTCGGGCGGGAGCAGTGGCGGGAGGGGCGATGGCGCTGGTCGGCCGGGCCGAGGTGCGGCGGTACCTGACCGACGCGGTTGGGGCGGCCGAGGCCGGGCACGGCGGGCTGGTGCTGCTGAGCGGCGAGCCGGGCATCGGCAAGACCGCACTCGCGCGCTGGGTCGGCGGGTACGCGCGGGACCGGGGCGCCGTGGTCGCCTGGGGCTCGGCCTGGCCGGGGGACGGGGCGCCGGCGTACTGGCCATGGGTGCAGGTGCTGCGGGATCTGGGTCTGTCGGTCGCGGCTCCGGAACCGGGCACCGCACCGGCCGCGGCGAGATTCGCCTACTTCGACGAGGTGACCAGCGCGCTGCTGTCCCGGGCGCCGCAGCGGCTGCTGCTGGTGGTGCAGGACGACCTGCACTGGTCGGACGAGGCATCGCTGGCGCTGCTGGACTTCCTGGCCCGGCGACTGGCGACGGCTCGCGCGCTGGTCGTCGGTACGAGCCGGGAAGCGCTTGCGCTGCCGGGCGACGTGCTCCCGCTCGGCCCACTGTCCACTGTGGACACCGAAGCGCTCGTGGGCGCGATCCTCGGCCGTGCCCCCGAGCCGGAGCTGGTCGCCGAGGTGGCTCGCCGGGCCGGTGGCAACCCCCTGTTCGTCGAGCAGGTGACCCGGCTGGGCGTGGCGGCGCCGGTACCACCGGGGGTCCGTACGGTCATCGAGCAGCGCCTGGCCGCGCTGTCCCCCGAGTGCACGCAAGGGTTGGGACTCCTCGCGGTGGGCGGGGAGGTGACTGGGGCCGCCGGGGAGGCGGTTGCTGAGGCGGTCCGGGCGGGGCTGCTCGTGGCGACGGAGTCCGGCTACCGGTTCGGCCACGACCTGGTGCGCGAGACCGTCGAGGCGGGACTGGACCCGGGTACCCGGGCGAAGCTGCACGGCGCCGTGGGCGCGGCACTGGCCGAGCGGGCCGACGTGGCGCCGGCCGTACTGGCGCACCACTTCCGGCTGGCCGGCGAGATGCCGGGGGAGGTGCTGCGGTACAGCGTGGCGGCGGGTCGGGAGGCGGGGGCGCGGCTGGCGTACCTGGACGCGGTACGGCACTGGGCCGAAGCGCTCGCCGTGGCCGGGCCGGACCGGCGGTTGGCGCTGACCCTGGAGCTGGCCGACGCCCGGCGGCGCGCCGGGCAGGGCGCCGCCGCGCGGGAGGAGTACGACCGGACGCGGGACCGGCAGACCCGGCCGATGTACGACCTCACCGTCGACTTCGCCCGGCTGGCGCCGCCACCGCCGGTGGCTCTGGCGCTCTTCACGGCGCTGGCGCAGCGGCCGGCGGAGGTCGAGCGGTTCTACGGCGTGCTCACCGGCACGGTGCCGGTCCGGGAGTTCTTCAGCCCGGGCAACCTGCGCCGGCTCGTGGGCCTGCGTACCCTGCTGCCGGCGCTGCTGCGCCGGCCCGGCTGAGCGTCTCGCGTACCCACGCCATCCGGCCCACGGCGATGTCGGGGTGGTCGCCGAACTCGGTGGCCACCCGGGCCGCGCAGCCGTCCGTGCCGAACCGGACGATCGTCCGGGTGATCGCGTGCTGCACCGACTCGGGCGTTGGCGCGTCCGAGGGCTGCACATCCGACGCGAACAGCGCTTCGACCAGAAGGTCATCGATCAGGCTGAACATCGCTGGGCCCCCTCACGGTTCCCTCAAAGGTACTGATTCCAGTCAACTTCATCGGATCACTGGACGTCCGTCAGATCAACGAACGCCACACGGATTGATTTGTGTCTGTGGAAATGAGGGCCGCGCGCATCCGGCTGATCCAGCCACGTATGTGAATGGGTCTGGGCCGTGTCCGGTCCAGACCCACCACTGCGGCGTCAGCCGTTGAGGTAGGCGTTCGCCGCCGCGACGCCCTTGTTCGTGATGGTGCTGTTGTTCTCGACCGGGTTCGGCACCTGGCCGGGGAAGACGATGTACGTCACGCCGGAGTCGACACCGCCGCTCTTCGGGTTCGGGTCGATACCGAGGTCACGTGCGGTCGCGTACGAAGCCTCGCCGATGATGTCGCTCGGCCCCTCGTCGGCGAAGACGGCATAGATGATCTTATTGTTGTAGACAATCGCCGCGACGCTGCCCGGCCTGATGCCGGCATTCGAGTAGTTGAACCGCGAGCTCGGCAGCGGGATGACGAGGTAGTGGGTCACCTCGGCCTGGAACGACTTGCCCTGTGACGTCTTGAACGAGGTCTGGCCCTGGTACCACGGGTCGGTCTTCTTGCTGCAGTGGGTGGTGGCCAGGCCGTCACAGTCGATGTCCATGTCGGCGTGCCAGACGTACGCGGAGCCGGACTTGCAGATCGAGATGTTGGCGGCGGTCTCGCGGTCGCTCTTGTACTTGCCCTTCGACACGACGCTGCACGACTTCGCCTTGTTGAGGAGCTGGCTGGCGGACGGGGCGGTGGCGGCCATCGCGGGTAAGACAACCAGCGACGCGGCGACCAGGCCGGCGGCCGCGATCGCGATGCTGAGCTTTCGGCGCACGGGGAACCTCCCAGGGAACGGCAAAGTTTGTTAGGACGCCTTCCTGACAGTTGTGTCAATCTACGATGTTCGATGCAAGACGTCAACAGTTTGGGACCCCGGATTTTCCCGGCCAGCGGAGTACGCGCGCCGGTGCGCCGGGCGCGTCGCGACGACAGCAACCCCCCACACTGGCGTGGCGGAACCCTTGTCCAAAGTGGAGTATCGCGATACGTGTTGTCGGTGAGGCGCCCACCGCCCGTGTGAAAGTACCTATGTTGTGCGCCGGTACTTGGTACACGCCGTTTAACGCGGGTAGGTTGTCGTGCAACGTCCACACTGTGTCACCACAGCTTCCCAATACAGCATGGTGACGTACAGAACGAAGGCATCTATGAGCTCGTACACCATCACCATCACGCCGGACGACACGTCGCGCGCGAGCACCACCCTCCGGGTGGACGTCTCCGACAACGCTCCGCGCATTACCGAGCTAGTCGTACGGGCGGGCACCGCGACCGGACTGTCCGCCCAGCAACTCCCCGCGGTGGACCTGGATCTGCTGCTGCGGGCGATCACTCCGGCGGGGGTTCCCGCGCTGATCCACGCCGCCGAAACCGACACCGCGGTGCCGGCCGCGCCGGAGGCTGCCGAGCCGGAAGCACCGGAACCGCGCGCCGAGGCGGCCGCCTCCGTGCCGGCCCGGGCCACCCGGCGGGCCGCCTCGGCGCCGGCCGCGCCGCGCAAGCGGGCCGGCCGCAAGCAGGCCGAGCCGAAGGCGACCGCCACCACCCGGAGCACGGCCAGCCGGGCCGCGAAAGAAGCGCGCGGCGCGAAGAAGGCGGTGAAGGGTGCCCGTACCGCCGCAAGCAAGGCAACAGCGACCACCGCCGGCGGCGATCGGGCCTACCGCCGGGCGCCGGACGACCTGCCGCAGGCTTTCCAGCAGGCCGGTGGAGTCACCGCCGTCGCGCGACACTACGGCGTCCCCCGGCACACCGCGCAGAGCTGGGTCCGGCGGCTGCGCCAGCAGGGCCTCATCCCGGCCGGTCAGTAGACCGATCAGGAGCGCACCGGCCGCCGCGCGGAGTCGCCGGCGGCCGGTGGCTCTGCCCGGAAAGTCACCGGCCGGCGACCGAGTCTCGGCCGGGAACCGCCGTACGGGGGTAGCGGTGGTCGGCCCCGGGTGGCTACGGTCGGTGGTGGTGATGAACTCCCCTTCCAAGGACTGACGTGACCGATCCTGGGCCGCCCGGCCAGCCGTACGGTGACTACCAACCGCAGGGCGGATGGCCGCCGCCCAACCCGTACGGGGAGCAGAGCCCGTACGGCGCCCCGGACCCCTACGGCCCGTACGGTTCCCCGCCGCCCCAGTACGGGCAGCAGCCGTCGTACCAACAGCCTCAGTACGAACAGCCGCAGTACCAGCAGCCGCAGTACCAGCAGCCGTCGTACCAGCAGCAGCCCGGGTATGAGCAGCCGGCCTACCAGCAGTCGCCGTACCAGCCCGCGCCGTACGGGGCGCCGCCACCGAAGAAAGGCGGCAGCGGCCTGCTGATCGGCGCCATCGTCGGGGTGGCGCTGCTCGTCCTCGCACTCTGTGGCGTCGGGGTCTGGGCGTTGGCGAGGAACGGCTCGAACACGACGACCACCACCACCGGGACGACCCCGGCCGTCCCGACCGGGACCGCACGCACCACGCCCGGGACCGCGAGGACCACGGCGGGCGCCACCTCGACGGACCCGTCCGATGCCACGGTCGGCAGCTGCTTAGCCGGTGACACGCTCGACAGCAGCAGCGCCAAGCCGGTGAACGACATCTCGATCGTGGACTGCTCGTCGGGCAGGGCCAAGTACAAGGTGGTCGGCATCGTACGCAACATCACCGAGTCGCGGTTCAACACCGACGACCACATCTGCGACGCGTACCCGTCGGCGAAGTCCGCACTGTGGCAGGGGACCGCGAGCTCGGGTGAGGTGCTTTGCCTCGCGCCGGTGAAGTAGCGGCGGTCAGTCGCGGCGCAGCGCGCGGGTGGCGCCGGCCGCGAGGGTGGTCGCCAGTACCCAGCCCGCGGCGATCAGCAGGTACGCCATCCAGGCCGTGGCACCGCGCGGTGTGTAGCCGCTCTCCTGGTGGAAGTCGACGATCGGCAGCAGCAGGTCGAGCACGTAGACCAACGGGTTGAACGGGGGCGGTGCCACGTTCGGGTCGGGTACCGGCGGCCGGCTGGTGAAGACCCACGTACCGAGCGCGAGCAGGGCGGCCAGCCAGACCGCGGCCCGGCCGGGGCGGTAACCGTACCCTACGGTTACGTCCTGCACGTACCCCCACGCCCTGGCCAGCGGGCGCTGCCCGGCGCGCCGGTGCCGTTGCTTGCGCAGCAGGACCGTACGGGCGGCGTCCTCGTGCCCGAGCCGCCGGTAGACCGACGCCAGCTGCTCGTACGCGCCGGGCAGGTACCCGTGCGGGTCCCGGCGTAGCCAGCCGACCCGTTCCCCGGGCCGGTCCCGGTCGCCCAACGCCTGGTAGGTGAACCCGTCCAGGCGCAGTACCCGGGGCCACGTGCGCGGCTCGTCCCGCAGCACGCCAACCCGGGCGTGCCGCAGGTCGACTTCGCCGACGATCGGGTCGGCGGTGAGCAGGACGAGGTCGTCGGTCTGTACGTGCCGGCAGGACAGCGCCACACCGTCCACTTTGGACAGTCGAGCCCGTGCGAAGCACAGCCGGCTGCCGAACTTCCCGAACGCCAGGTTGACCATACCGGAGGCGGTGAAGCCGTCGCACAGGTTGGCGACCGCGCCGACGGCGAGGTCCACGGCCGTCAGCGCCGCACCGCCCGGGTTGCGTAGTTGCGCGCCCTCGAAACCGATCGACCCGCCCACCTCCGCGTTGTTGAGCCGGATCTCGCCGTCGCAGACCAGCCCGTCGCGGCCCACGATGTCGTGGCCGACGGTCAACCTGGTGGCGACCAAGGCGATCGCCCCGCCGGCTGCCCCGCCGGCTGTCCCGCCGGCCGGGCCGCCGCCGGTGCCGAGATGCGCGCCGTTGAGGAGCAGGGTGCCGGAGATCCGGGTGCCGACCAGGCGCACCGGTCCGGTGCACCGGCACCGGCTCAGCCGCATCGTGCCGTCGACGTCGGCGTGTGAGGCGGCGAGGCCGGGCAGCTCGCAGCCGGCGAGGTCGAACTCGCGGGTACGGGCGCCGTACAGCTCGACGGGCTGGTCGAACCGACACTCGGTCAGCGTGACCGAGCAGGTGAGAGTGGCGTGGGACAGGTCGAGCGTCTCGGTGATGTGGGCGCCGGTGAGTCTCAGCGCGGCGGAGTGTCCGGGCTCGGCGGGCTGGGCACCGAGCAGCAGGGCGCGCAGCACGCCGGCGCGTACGGTGCGGTTGGTGGCGCCGTTCAGGTCCACGGTTTCGCCGCGCGGGAACGCGTGCCACAGGCCGCGTTCGGCCGTACCGAGGTCAGCCACGTCCATCCGACCATCCTCCCGGACGCTTGCCGCTGCCCGCCGGGCAGGTACTTGTCGCGCGTCACTCACCAGGTGAGTTTTTACTCCTCAGGTGAGTACGCCGAGAACCTTCCCCCCGGGTGACCGGGCGCTTCGTGGGGCGCAGCCCGGCGAAGATGATGGCGAGGGTACGCCGCTGGAGGTCCGCGTCCCAACCAGCGTGCAGCGCACCCTGGCACGTACCGACGAGCAGCGCCATCGTCTCGTCCAGCCGCACCTCCCGGCGGACCACGCCGGCCTTCTTGGCGTTGGTGAGCAGTGCGCCGATCGCCTCGCGCAGCGCGTGCACCGGCTCGGCCACCGGTACCTCGACACCGGAGTCGGCGAGCAGGTCGACCACGGCCTTCTTCGCAGCGGCCTGCTCCACCATCCGGGCGAAGAAGGCGAACAGCGCGGTGGCCGGGTCGCCGTCGGTACGCAGCGCCTGCACCTCGTCGGTGAGGCGCTGGCGCAGCTCCTTCATGATGGCGCGCAGCAGGTCGCCCTTCGTGGGGAAGTGGCGGAAAACCGTACCGATGGCCACCCCGGCGCGGCTGGCGACCTCCTCGGTCGACGCGGACGCGCCCTTCTCGAAGAACACCGCCTCGGCGGCGTCGAGGATCCGCGCGCGGTTGCGGCGGGCGTCCGCGCGCAGCGCCGGCTCATGCTGTTCGCGAGCCGGCACTTGGGCCGGATCGGCAAGGCGGCGTTTGTCCGTCATGCCACCTCCGGTCCCGTTGACAAGATGAGTCCGGGCTCACTATCGTCCGAACCTGAGCCTTGACTCATCTTATCCCGTCACGGGAGGGAAGCGATGAACCCGCGCGAAGTCTTCGCCCGTATGGTCGACGGCTGGCTGGGCCGGGCCGAGCCGATGGGCAGCCTGCTCGCCGAGGACGCCGTCATCGAGACACCGTTCGCCGCACCGGGCCGGCCGCGCCGCTTCGAGGGGCGCGACACGTTCGTCGCGTACGCCGAGGGCGGCCGGGCCGCGCTGCCCGTACGGTTCGAGGAGTGCCGGGACATCGTGGTGCACGAGACCGCCGATCCCGAGGTGCTCGTCGTCGAGTACGTGCTCGCCGGTACGGTCACCACGACCGGGCGCCGGGAGTCCGCCGCGTTCATCGGCGTGCTGCGGGTCCGGGACGGGCGGGTGGTGCACTGGCGCGAGTACCAGAACACGCTCGGCATCGCGTACGCGCTGGGCCACCTGCCGGCGCTGGTGGCGAGCCTCGAACCGGCCTGAGAACAGGGGCGGCGGGGTCCGGCCGCCCCTGTTCCCTCGCCAAAACCCGGCTGCGGCTGCGCTCAGGCGTTGACTGCGCTGCCTGTGCTCGCCTCGCCAAAACCCGGCTGCGGCTGCGCTCAGGCGTACACCTCCAGCTCGTAGATGCGAGCCGCCGCGTCGGACGTCTGGGTCGGGGTGAGGACGTTCAGCCGGACATACCGACCGTTGGCCGGGGACGCGAGGTTCACCGTGGTCACGTCGACGGTGTTGCCCCGGATCTGTGCGGCCGTGGTCCAGGTGGTGCCGTCGTTGGATACCAACAGGTCCGCGTCGCGCGTGTCCCATGTGGACGTTTCCCCGCCGGCTCCGGCGTTGCGCAGGATGAAGGACCGGATGGCCTTCGTCGAGCCGAGGTCGACCTGGAGCCACTTGGCGCTGCCGCCCGAGCACCACTTGTCCGACAGACCCCCGGAGACGCTTCCGTTGAACGCCTTGTCCGCCGTCTCGTTGGCGTTGCACGACGAGTCGGCCGTCGCCGGCCGGCCGAGGGCCACGTTGGACAGGCCGCCGGCGGGGCCGTACACCTCCAGCTCGTAGACGCGGCCGGCGTTGTTGCCGTCGTTGGTGGGGCTGGTCACGGACAGCCGGACGTAGCGGGCGGTCCGGGCCGGTACCGGGTGGTACGTGCGGCTGGCCCGCGACCCGCTCACGATCACGGGGTCGACCAGGAGGTCCCGTCGGTACTGACGTCGATGGTGAACGCACCGGTGTTCCAGCCGGTCGACTCGGTACCGAGACCGGCATGCTTCACCACGAAGGCGGACACCGTCTGGTTGCCGCCCAGGTCCACCTGGAGCGTCTTGGTACCGGACGCGAGCGAGCACCACTTCGTGGCCAGGCTCCCGTCGACGCCATTCGGTGCGGTCTCGGTCGACGCGCACGCGGCCGAGCCGGTGACCGGCTTACCGGCGGCGAGGTTGGTTCCGAGGACCGGCGCCGGAGGCGGCGGGGTGAAGCCGTCGGTGAACGAGGGCGGTACGTCGCCGGTGCCCGTACCCCAGGCGCTCGGGCTGGCGCCCATCGTGTAGCTGAGCGCGGCCCCGCCGGCGAGGTCCGGGTACCGCAGGAAGTTGTGCGTCGTCGCGGAACCGTTGACGGATAAGGACTGTACGTACTGCGCGGCCCGGCCCGCGCCGCTGGCGTTGATCTGGATGTCGCCGCTCGCCCGCTGGATGGTGATGGCGGGGAAGAGCGGGCCGTGCAGCGCGAGGGTGTCGGCGCCGGGCGTGGCCGGGTACATGCCGAGCGCGGACCATACATACCAGGCCGAGGTGGCGCCCAGGTCGTCATTGCCGGGCAGGCCGCCGGCCCCGGTCGTGAAGGACTCGTTCATCACCCGGCGCACCGCCGCGCTCGTACCGGCCGGGCGCGCGGCGTAGTTGTAGGCCCAGGGCACCCCGTGCTCGGGCTCGTTGCCGATGTAGAAGTACGGCAGGGTGAGCCCGCCGTTGAGCTGGGTGAAGTGCTGGTCCAGCCGCTGCGCCGCGGTGGGCGCACCGCCCATGAGGTCGATGAGGCTGCTGAAGTTGTAGGTGACCATCCAGGTGTACTGGGACGCGTTGCCTTCGGTGTACCCGTTGTCGCTGGCCGGATCCAGCGGCCACCCCCAGCTGCCGTCGCTGTTGTGCCGGTGGACGAAGCTGGACTCGGTGTTGAAGACGTTCTGCCGCCACTGCGCCCGGGTCATGTGCGTGGTGTAGCTGGCGGTGTTGCCGAGCGCGCGGGCGAACTGGGCGATGGCGAAGTCGGAGGCGGAGTACTCCAGCGAGTCCGAGGGGTCCTCGACGATGTAGTGCCGGGACTCGTACCCGCTCTCCCGCCCGCGGATCGGGCTTCCCTGGGTCGTACCCCCGGATCAGCTCTTCTCCATCAGCGACAGCGCGGCGGCCGTGTCGAAGCCGTGGACGCCGAACGCGTAGGCGCTGGCCACGATGATGGGTCCGGGGTCGCCGGTCATGACGAAGTCCTCGTTGGTCTCCTGCGACCACTTCGGCAGCAGGCCGCCCTGCTGGCCATCGAGAACCATCGACTTCACCACGTCGGTCATCACGTCCGGCGCGACGAGCGCGACGAGTGCCGCCCAGGATCGATAGATGTCCCATCCTGAGTAGTTCTGGTAGACGGTCATCCCGCTCGCGGTGTGGATGGCGTTGTCGAAACCGCGGTACTGTCCATTGACGTCGCTCGCGGCGTTCGGGCTCTGCATCACGTGGTACAGCGCCGTTCCACGCGGTGTCCGCGGCGGTCCGTACCGCGTCGAGGTCGAAGCCGTTGTTCTCGCTGGTGAGGTTGGCCGAGGCGTTCGCCACGCTGACGTACGACAGCCCGACCGTCACGTTCACCACCGCGTCCGCGCTCGTGTCGAAGGTGACGTACCCGCCGGTGTTGACGCCGGACGCGCTCGCCGAGCCGGCCGAGACGGTGCCGCCGGACCAGGTGCCGAACCCGGTCGGCGTACGGTCGAACCGCATCGCGAAGTAGATCGGGAACGTCTTCGACGAGCCGCAGAACCCGCCCGCCGTCACGCTTCCGGTCAACTGGCCGCCGCTGATGCTCACCGAGCCGCTCCGGTTGCCGGTCGCGCTGCGGCTGGTGTTCACCAGGATCCGGGCGCTCGCGGTGCCGGGGTAGGTCAGCCGCAGGGCGCCGGTGCGCGTGGTCGCGGACAGCTCGACGGTGGTGCCGTACCGGTCCAGGCGGTTGCGGTAGTAGCCGGGTGCGGCGCTCTCGTTGGACTTGGTGTATCCGGAGGCGTAGGAGGTCCAGGCCGTACCGGGTGAGGCTGAGCTCCTCGATGGTGCGGTCGCTGTCGCGGTAGCCGGACGGCGACGCGGTGGGCGTATCCGGGCTCAGCTGCACCATGTCGAACGGGACGACCGGACCGGGGTACGTGCTGCCGCCGGCGCCGCCGCCGACCGGGTTGGGCGAGTTGCTGTCGTCGGTGCCGATGAACGGGTTGACGTACCGGGTGAGGTTCGGGGTCGCGGCCGCGGCCGGCAGCGGCGCGAGGAGCGGCGCGACGAGCGGCGCGGTCAGTGGAAGGACGGCCACGCTCGCGGCCGCCCGGGTGCCGTACGACAGCGCACTCGTTCGGGAGGGTGTGCACGATCCGGCCGGGGCGGCCCGTACCGCCGCGGAGCTCCTCGACAGCGCGCAACCCCCCACGGCCTTCTTCAGCACCAACAACCGCATCACCGTCGGCATCGTGGAGGAGCTGTGGCGGCGCGGCAGCGACGCCGCGCTGGTCGGCTTCGACGACTTCGAGCTTCTCCCACCTCATGCCGCGCCCGCTGACCGTCATCTCCTACGACACCAGGGAGTTCGGCCGGCAGGCGGCCGAGCTGCTGTTCCGGCGGATCGGCGGGGACCGGTCGTGGCCTTCGACGGCGGTGCTGCCGACGCGGCTCGTGGAGCGCGGCCTCCGGGGCTGAAGCCGGTCTGCCGGCGCCGCCGTTCGGTGCCGCCGCCGGCGGTGGGTATCGACGTAACTCCGTCGAGCGTCCGGGTCGGGCCGGGCCAGGTCATTGACAACGTTATCTATTCAGCTTGACGAGTATGTGGGCGTCGGTCGTTCGGCTGTTACAGCCCTGTGCGTCAATGCGGAAGTGGCCGGCAGTCCATTTGTAGTGTCCGATATCTGTCATGGTGCTCGTCCGGGGAGATGGGCATAGTGGCCCGGGTACATCGCAGCCATCACGTTCCGTGCAATTTGCCTTTACGGCCACATCGACCGTTGAAGGGGCACTCGTGACCGACCTCACCCCCGTACGGACCTGCCACGCCGGAAGGAGCCCGATGCGCTCGATCGGGCACCGTACCGGACTGGTCGCCGTCGCGACGCTGCTCTGCCTGGTCTCCGGCTGCGCCAGCGGATCGGCGGCCGGCACCTTGCCGTCCACTGTGGACAAGACCGGGCCCGGCCACCGCGCGGCGCTCACGGACGCGACGCTCACCGGTGCGCTGTTGCAGCTCCACGACGCGCCGGACGGCTACACGCAGACCACGCCGCAGCCCAAGGAGAGCGCCTGGTCCGACCAGCCGCAGTGCAAGACCGCGCTGGACAGCCTGGAGACCGACCGCCCGAACCAGCCGGCCGCGCAGTTCGCTCAGGTCGTGCTCATCAGCCCCGACCACGCCACGTACCTGCGGGAGATCCTGCGCGCCTACCCGTCCGGCGGCGCGGCCGGCGCGCTGTCCGTACCGGCCGCGGTGCTCGCCAACTGCCCGCGGTTCACCGTCACCTACTCCGACGGCACCGCACTCACCGTCTCGGTCCAGGTGCTCAGCTCGGACGCGACGCACCTGAGCCTGCGGATGACGACGCAGGGATCCGGCCTCGTGGTACGGGACAACCTGCGCGCGCAGCTCGTCAGCGAGGTCCTGGTCGTGGTGAGCTACTCCGGGCCGGCCGCGCCCGACGCCAACCAGACGCAGGCGATGATGACCACCGCGGTCGACCGGCTGAACGCGGCCATGGGCGCAGGCTGAGCGGGCCGGGTTACACCGGCTGTGCTCGTCGCGCCAAACCTCGCCGCGCCAGACCCCGGCTCGGCTCCGCCGCGCCTACGGTGAGGCCAGGCTGATGTCGTCGGCGTAGTACTCGCCCTGGCCGTACCAGCCGTGGACGTAGAGGCTGGCCGTGGTCGTACCGGGACCCGTGGTGAAGGAGACGGTGAGCTTGCTGAACGTCCCCGCGGGCGTGGTCGTCCAGGCGTTCGCGTCGGAGATCCCGGGGCCGGTGGCGCCGGCGTAGGCGTAGCGGCCGCTCACCCAGGCGGTGAGGGTGTAGTGCGTGTTCGGCGATACCGCGACGGACTGGGTGCACTGGGCGATGTTCGCGTCGCTCGGGTTACCGCCCAGGGCATGGCCGCCGCCGTGTACCGGGGTGCCGACCACGGCGGTGCCGCCGTCGCACGTCCACGGCCCCAGGCCGGCCTCGAAGCCGCCGTTGCGGATCCCGGTCGCGCCGGTCGGGGTGACCGTCCAGACGAAGCTGACCGACGTACTGGTGTCGGCGGAGTTGCGCACCGTGACGGTGACCGTGCTGGAGCCGGCGGCCGACGGCCTACCGGTCACCAGGCCGGAACGGGGATCCAGCTTCAGGCCCTTGGGCAGCCCGGTGGCCGACCAGGTGAGCCGCTGTGCCGAGATGCCCTGGGTGGCCTGGATCTGTAACCGTACGGCCACCCCGACCGCGCCGGCCTGCACGCCCGGGTTGGTGACGGTCAGCGCGGTCGGGCCCGGGCCGGGCGTGGCGCTGGCCGGCCCGGAGAGCGGGCCGGTGGCGGTGCCGGACGCGCCGGCTCGGGCGCCGGGGATCGGTGCCGCCTCGCTGGGCAGCATGGCGGACACGGCGAGGACGAGCAGGACCGTGACGACGCTGCCGGCCACCAGCATCAGCGGGACGAGCGTCCCGGTGCGGCCCAGGACCGTACGGTGCAGCCGCCGCCGCCCGTGGTAACTGGGCGGCCGTTCGGCCGCTCCGGTACCGGCGTCCCTTCCCGGGTCCATGGTCAAAGGATGACCGCTGAGCGGGCCAACGACAACCGGTACCTGCCCGGTGAACAGGCCGTGCACGTGAAGTCGATGATCTTGAACATTTATGGACCCCGGTGGAGGAGCGCGGCCAGCCGGCCGGTCACCCTCCGCCGTGGCGCCGACGCGCCGTCGTAGCGCCAGAACCTTTCCCGGGTACGGAGCTTCCGCGCGCGCCGCTTCGGTGAGCCGGGCCAGTCGCCGGGCCAGGTCCCAGCCGTCGCGCAGCGCCCCGGCCGTCGGTCGCCCGGCGGCGAACTGTCCAAACACGACAGTCCACTGTGGACCGAGGGAGGCGGCGAGCAGCGGCCAGTGCTTGGCGGCCTCGCCAGCCCGCTTGCGTACCAACGCTTCCCGTGCCACCGCGACCTTCCGCTCGTCGAACCCGGGTGGCAGCTCACCCCCGGCGACGAGCGCCGCCACCAGTGCGGCCTGGCGTTCGGCTAGCGAGGTCACGTGATCACCGGCTCCCGTGCGGCCGCCGCGATCGCGTCCAGCTCGGTACGCAGCTCGTCGTCGGCGGGGTAGTGGCCGTCGCGCTCCAGCATCAGCGCGGGTGGGCGGTGCCGCTCGCAGAGGGCGGCGACGAGGTCGAGCACCTCGGCCGGCGTACGGTCGGTGTGCGTGTCGTGGTAGAGCCCGTCGTGCTCCGCTCCGCCGGCCACGTGGACGTACGCGACCCGGTCGAGCGGCAGCCGGTCGAGGAGCGCGTACGGGTCCTCGCCCCGGTTGCGGGCGTTGGCGTAGACGTTCGCGACGTCGAGGAGGAGCAGCGCGCCGGTCCGGTCGAGGATCGCGGTGAGGAAGTCCGCCTCGGACAGCTCCGGGTCCGGCCAGTCGAACAGCGCCGCTATCGGTTCCAGCGCCAGCGGTACGGGCAGCTCCGCCTGGGTACGGCGCACGTTGGCCACGATCGCGCCGACCGCCTCCCTGGTGCGCGGCAACGGCAGCAGGTGCCCGGCCTCCATCCCGCCGGCGCGTACGTACGCGATGTGCTCGCTCACCAGCGGAGCCCGGACCAGCTCGGCGCAGCGGGCCAGGTGCGCCACCCGCGCCGGCTCGACGGGCGTGGCGGAGCCCAGTGACAGGGCCACTCCGTGCGGTACCACCGTGACGTCACGGGCGACCAGCTCGGCCAGCGCCTCGGGCGGGCCGCCCCGGCGCGGGAGGGACTCGGCGATCACCTCGGTGAACCGCAGCCCCGGCAGCCCCGCGAGGAAACCGGAGATCTGCGGGCGCCAGCCGACTCCGACGCCGTACCGCTGCCGGGTCATCCGCCGCACCCACCACCGCCGCACCCGCCGCCGCCACCGTCGCCGCCGCCACCGCCGTCGCTCCCGCCGTCGCTGTCCCCGGAACTCGAGCTCGGGACCGGGACCCTGGACGCCGCGGCGAAGGCCGGGTCGGCGGCCCACAGCGCGGCCGTGCCGTAAAGCGCCACGCCGAGCGCGGCGCCCTGCATCCCGTAGGTCGACCAGGCCGGCTTGCTGCGCGGAGCGAGGTAGCGCGCGGCTCGCCGGTGGCGCGCGACGGCCCGGCGGCCGACCCGGCTGGCCCGCGGGACGCGCAGCACCAGCAGCCCGACCAGGAACGTCGGTAGGATCAGCACGACCAGAAAGCCGATCGCCTTGTGGTTGGCGACGCCCGCCGCGATGCGGGCGATCCCGAGCCCGGTGACGGCGAACACGAGCAGGGCCGTCGCCCGCGCCGTACCCCGTTGCCCGCCGGACAGCAGGACGCCGGCCTGGACCAGCCGGTCCCGCATCCGGTTCAACGCCGTGGCGACGCCGGTGTCGTGTGGCAGCACGGAGAGGGTGACCCGGAGTCCCAGCGCGCCGTGCACCGCGTAGGTCAGCTCGTCGCCGCCCGGATACCCACGCGTGGCGAGCAGCGTGCTGTCCGGCCCGGCGTCGACCGCCCCGGCCGCCCGCAGCGCCGCGACAGCGGCCTGTACCGCTCGCGTCGGTCCGCCGGCCAGGTAGGCCACCTCGGTCGGGGACAGCTGCGCGTCCCGGGACCCGGAGCCCCGGGTGACCATGGTCCGCAGCAGTACGGCGAGGACGACCGCCCCCACCGCCGCGATCAGGTAGATCTGCAGGAACTGGGGGCCGGGAATGCCCCACGTGTCATCGGCCAACGTCAACATGTGCCCAGTGTGAGGACCGCGCGCCACCCCTGGCGCCGCAGCCGGCGGCGGCAGTGACTCCGGTCGCATCGCGGAGCGGCCATATGCTTGCCCGGCGCTACTCGGCAGATGTGTAAGAACACATGAGGTGAGTACCGCGAACCCGTCACCCCCTGCCGCTCGGTCCCGGGGCTGGCGGAACGGGAACGGAGGTGGATGCTGTGCTGAGACGGACCGGAAGGGGGCCGGGGGTGGAGCAGCGACTGGCGAGCCACCTGCGGGAGTGGCTGGGGCAGTGGCCGGCGCCCGGACCCGGCCTGTACGTGGTCGGGTCGCCGGGGCGGGAGCGGCCCGGCTGGGACGGCCGGGTGCACCCGGTGATCGGGGTCAGTACGGCCGAGTCGGGCGTGCTGTCCGTACCCCCTCGTCATGCCGACGCGGCCCGCGCTCTCGCCAACGGCTCGCCCGACCGGCTCCTCGCCGGCCTGCCCGGGGTGATCGGGCGGCCCGGCGCGTTGGTGTACCAGGGCGTGTTCCGGTGGAGCGTCGAGCCGGCGCCGTTACCGGATGCCGGGATCTGGGTACCCGCCGACGACCCGGTCGTCCCGGACTGGCTGCGCGTCTTCGGCGGCGAGGTGCTCCTCGCGCTTGACCCGGAGTCCGGCGACTACCTGGCCGGCGTCGGCATCAAGCGGCACGACCGGTATGGCCAGGAGCTCTCGGTCGGCACCACGCCCGAGGCCCGGGGCCGGGGCCTGGCCCGGCAGCTCGTCGCGCGGGCCGCGCGCCGGATCGTCGACGGCGGTGCGGTCGCCACGTACCTGCACGACCCGGCCAACCTGGCGTCCGCCCGGGTGGCCGAGGCGGCCGGCTTCCCCGACCGTGGCTGGGCCGTCCTCGGCCTCGTCGGGTAGCGGGGCATCACCGTTGACGGCGAGCACCGCGACCCCCCGCGCGGCCAGGCCGGCGCAGGCGAGGGCGAGGGCGGTACCCGGTACGCCCGCGGTGAAACGTTCGCCCAGCAGCGCGATGCCGATCGTCCCGGCCGCCAGCGGGTTCGCGATGGTGAGCACGGCGAGCGGGGCGCCCAGCCCGACGCGGTAACCGGCCTGCGACAGCAGCAGCCCGGTGATCGCCAGCACCGCCACCAGCGCCGCGGTCGGCGTCAGCGCAGCCGCCCAGCCGCGGCTGCCGAACGACACGGCGACGGTCTGGGTCAGCGCGGACGCGACGCCGGAGGCGACCCCGGACGCCGCGGCGTAGGCCAGGCCCGCGCGGGTCGAGGTGACCAGGACGACGAGGAGTACGGTGACCCCGCCGACCCAGAGTGCGGTCCGCGTGCCGAGGACATGGTGGGGCGCCGCCGACCCGGACAGGAGCAGCAGCCCGGCCAGCCCGGCGACGGTGAGTACCGCACCCCGCCGCTCGGCCGGTGACCGGGGCCGCCCGCCCACCGCCGCGGACAGCGGCACAGCGAACACCAACGTCAACGCACCCAGCGGCTGTACGACCGACAGCGGCCCGAACCGCAGCGCCAGTACGTGCAGCCCGGCGCCGAGGCACGTCAACACCACGGCGCGCCACCACGGTGCGCGGGCGAGGGAACCGGCCGCCTCGCTGGCCAGCCGCTCCTGCCGTACCGCCGCCGCGGCGTAGCACCAGCACGACGCGACCGACACCGGTACGGCGACGAGGAGAGCCAGCACGTCCGGGCACGCTACCGCGCCCCGGGAAACGCTTGCCCCGCCTCAGGTGTGGCCCACGTGAACGCGGGTGTGGACGCGGTCACAGCTGGACCGGTCACGGGTCGACGTTACGCGGAGGTGAACCGGCGCAGCCGCAGGCTGTTGGTGACGACGAAGACCGAGGAGAGCGCCATCGCGGCGCCGGCGACCATCGGGCTGAGGAGCCCGAGCGCGGCCAGGGGGAGAGCGGCGACGTTGTAGGCGAAGGCCCAGAAGAGGTTCCCTTTGATGGTACGGAGAGTGGCGCGCGACAGCCGGACCGCGTCGGCGGCCACGCGCAGGTCGCCCCGTACCAGGGTGAGGTCGGCGGCCTCGATCGCGGCGTCCGTACCGGTGCCCATCGCCAGGCTCAGGTCGGCCTGCGCCAGGGCCGCGGCGTCGTTGACGCCGTCGCCGACCATGGCCACCACCCGGCCCTGTTCCTGCAGCCGCTTGATGACGTCGACCTTGCCGGCCGGCAGCACCTCGGCGATGACCTCGTCGATTCCGACCTGCGCGGCCACCGCGCGGGCGACCGCGCCGCGGTCACCGGTCAGCAGCACCGGCCGCAGCCCGAGGTCGCGCAGCGCCGCTACCGCGGCCGCGCTGGTCTCCTTCACGGTGTCGGCCACGGTGAGCAGCGCGCGTACCTGGCCGTCCCAGCCGACCGCGACGGTGGTCTGCCCCGCCGTCTCCACATCCCGCAGGTCCCGGGGGAGGGTGAGCCCGCGCCCGGCGAGCAGTTGCGGCCGGCCGACCGTGACCGTACGGCCGTCGACGACCCCGGTCACCCCGAGCCCTTCGACGTTGGTGAACTCGTCGACCGGAGGCGGCTCGTCGACGCCGGCCGCGATGGCGCGGGCGATCGGGTGTTCGGACGCGTGTTCGAGCGCGCCGGCCAGCCGGAGCGCCTCGGCCCCGTCGACACCGGCGGTGGTGGTGACTCCGGTGAGCGCCATCCGGCCGGTGGTGACCGTACCGGTCTTGTCGAGCAGCACGGTGTCGACGCGGCGGGTGGACTCCAGCACCTCGGGGCCCTTGATGAGGATGCCGAGCTGGGCGCCGCGTCCGGTCCCGACGAGCAGCGCGGTCGGCGTCGCCAGGCCGAGCGCGCACGGGCAGGCGATGATGAGCACCGCCACCGTGGCGGTGAACGCCGCGGCGGCGGGTCGCCCGAGAACCAGCCACGCGCCGAGGGTGGCCAGCGCGAGGACGATCACGACGGGTACGAACACGGCGGAGACCCGGTCGGCGAGGCGCTGGACGGCGGCCTTCCCCGACTGCGCCTCCTCGACCAGGCGCGCCATCTGGGCCAGCTGGGTGTCCGTACCGACCCGGGTGGCCCGTACGACGAGCCGGCCCTGCACGTTGACCGTGGCCCCGGTGACGGGCGTACCCGGGACGACCTCCACCGGCACTGACTCGCCCGTCAGCAGGCTTGTGTCCACTGTGGACGTACCGTCCTCGACGATGCCGTCGGTGGCCACCTTCTCGCCGGGCCGGACCACGAACCGGTCCCCGACGGCGAGCCGTTCGACCGGGATCCGCTCCTCGCGCTCGCCGTGCGTTCGCTCGCCGCGTAGCTTGTCGGAGCGGCGCCCGGTCGGCGTTCTCAGCACCGCGACGTCCTTGGCGCCCAACTCCAGCAGCGCGCGCAGGGCTGCGCCGGCCCGGCGCTTGGCGCGCGCCTCCAGGTACCGGCCGGCCAGGATGAAGACGGTCACCGTCGCGGCCACCTCGAGGTACGTCGGCTGGCCGAGCGGCAGCGCGACCACCGACCAGCCGAACGCGGCCAGCGTGCCCAGCGAGATGAGGGTGTCCATGGTCGCCGCGCCGTGCCGCAGGTTGGTCCAGGCGGCCCGGTGGAACGGCCAGCCGCCGTACCCGACGACGGCCACCGTGAGCACCGCCGCGACCCACTGTCCACTGTGGACGTTCAGCGCCGGCACCATCGAGGTCGCTATCACCGGGAGGGCGAGGATCGCGCTCACCAGCAAACGGGCGCGCAGGCCCGCCGGTTCGTCGCGGCTGGCCCGCTTGTGTTGCGCCGCCACCCGGGCGGTGTAGCCCGTGCGCTCGACGGCCGCGGTGAGGTCGGCCGTGTTCACGGTGGCGGGATGGATGACCGTGGCCCGTTCGGTGGCGAAGTTAACCGTGGCGGTGACGCCGTCGAGGCGGTTGAGCTTCTTCTCGATCCGGGCCGCGCAGGAGGCACAGGTCATCCCGCCGATCTCCAGCTCGACCCGGCCGGTACCCGCAGGCAGCGCCTCGACGCCCATACTCGCCAGTATACCCCCGGTGGGTATGGCCGCCGCTGTGTAACCGCACGGGGCCACCCGCCGCTCTACAAAGCAGACGCCGCTGAGCCGAGGAGATGATTATGCCGATGGACGTCCGTGAATGGCGCCCGCGCTGGGCGCGCTGGCTGCGCGACAGGCTCGCCGACCGGTGCGAGGTCTGCGGGAGGCGGTGGCCCTGCCCCGGCGCCCGCGGGGACATCAGGCTCGGCCTGATCCCGCCGCGATGACGGTCGTCCGATGCCTGACTGTCCCCAGCGGCCAGACCGGGAGCACCGGACCGGTATCGCGGTGAGCGGCCCGTTCGGCGCTGACATCTTCGGCATACCCACGCGGTGCGACGTGTGCGGCCATTCGTCGATCGGGCACCCGGCTGACCGGTCCGGTGAGGCACCCCGGTGCGTCATGTGCCCCGGCCGGACCTGCCAACCACCGTCACCGGCGGGCAGCGCCGCCGGAGGCGACGGGCCGGGTTGGGCAACCGGCAACGACTGGTGAGCGCCGGCCGGTACCTCGACCCGGTTCGGGTCGTGGAAATCCGGGGTGGCCTGTGATGGTGCGCCCGCCGAGCGGGTACGGGACCGGAGTGACCGGGCCCACCGGCCGCCCGCGCTCGGCTAACCTGCCTGGCGTGCGGAAGCCCAGACCCGAACGTCCCCGGCTCGTCGAGCAGTTGCGCATCCTGCTGTGGTTCCAGATGCACCTGACGCTGCTCGGGCTGCTGGTGGTGCTCATCGTCGCCGGCACCTTCAGCAATATCCGTCTCGCCCACCACTTCGTCGACCAGCTGCTTCGGATGGCGTTGCTGCTCGTCGGGATCGCGGTGGCCCTACCCTTGTGCGCCCGGCTCCTGCGGCGCGGCTGGTTCTGGGCGTACCCGGTCATCCTCGCCATCGAGGCGGCGGTGATCTTCGTCATCGTGCAGGCGGTCGCCTTCGGACTGGTTGGGACTCTTCTCGTGCTGCTGTACGCGGCGCTCACCGGGTGGATCCTCGCCGACCTGTGCCGGCGTGAGGTCCGCGCGTACCTGTTCCGGCTGCGCGGAGAGCTCGGCACCGGGCCCGCCGCCGTGGGAGAGTGACCGGGTGGGCGGCAACGACGAGGTGCGCGACGGGGTGTCCCTGACCAACCTCGACACTGCGCTGTTCGACGGGGCGGGCGCGAGCAAGCGGGACCTGGTGGACTACCTCGACGCGGTACGGGACCGGATCATCCCGGTGCTGCACGACCGGCCCCTGTCGGTGGTACGGGTGCTGCGCGGACAGGCGCCCTTCATGCAGAAGAACGTGCCGAAGTACACCCCGGAGTGGGTACGGACGGTGCCGCTGTGGGCCGAGAGCTCCCACCGGGAGGTGTCGTACGCGCTGTGCAACGACCGCCGTACCCTCCTGTGGTTCGCCAACCAGCGTGCCGTCGAGTACCACCCGACGCTCAGCCACGCCGACCGCTGGGACCGCCCGACGCACCTCGTGCTCGACCTCGACCCGCCGTCCGCCGACGCGTTCCGGATGGCGGTCGGCGCGGCTGCGCTGGTCCGGCAGGCGCTGGCCGACGCCGGCCTCGCCGGAGCCGTGAAGACCAGCGGGGCCAAGGGGCTGCACGTGTTCGTACCCGTCGATGTATCGGCGTCGATCGAGGACGTGGCCGCGGCGACCCGGGCGCTGGCCGTGCGGGCGGAGCGCCTCGACCCCGCGCTCGCCACCACCGCCTTCATCCGGGAGGACCGCGGCGGCAAGGTGTTCCTCGACTCGACCCGGGCCGGCGGCGCGACGGTCGTCGCGGTGTACAGCCCACGCGTGCGGCCGGGTACGCCGGTGTCGTTCCCGGTGGCGTGGGACGAGCTGGACCGGGTGGCGCCGGCCGACTTCACGGTACGGACGGCGGCGCGCCTGGTCGCCGACCGGGACCCGTGGACGGCCCACCTGCCGCGGCCCCAACGGTTGCCCGCCGACCTGGTCGCCGAGGGCCATACCATCCCGATCGCCCGGGTCCAGGCGATGCACGAGGGGAAGCGGCGCGCCCGCGCCCGCCGCGACGCCGGTTAGGCTGCGCCGTGAAGCCCGCGCAGCGGTACGGGAGGACCAGGTGTTCTTGACCCAGCACGAGCAGGAGCGGCTGCTCATCCACGTCGCCGCCGACGTCGCCCAGCGCCGGCGCGACCGGGGGCTGCGGCTGAACCACCCGGAGGCGGTCGCGATCATCACGGCGTTCCTGCTGGAGGGCGCCCGGGACGGCCGTACGGTCGTCGACCTCATGGACACCGGCTGCCAGGTGCTCACCCGCGCCGAGGTGCTCGACGGCGTACCCGAGATGCTGAAGGAGGTGCAGGTGGAGGCGACGTTTCCCGACGGTACGAAGCTGGTGACGGTGCACCACCCGATCCGGTGATCCCCGGCGAGATCCGGTACGCCGACGGTGACGTCGAGATCAACGCCGGCCGGCCGGTGACCACGCTGACCGTGACCAACACCGCCGACCGGCCGGTACAGGTCGGGTCGCACTACCACTTCGCCGAGGCCAACCCCGGCCTGTCCTTCGACCGCTCCGCCGCCTGGGGTCAGCGCCTGGCCGTACCGGCCGGCACCGCGGTGCGCTTCGAGCCGGGGGTCACCCGCGAGGTCTCGCTCGTACCCCTGGCCGGTGCCCGGATCGTGCCCGGCCTCCGTGGTGAGTGTGGTGGCGCGCTGTGAGACAACCGCAGCCGCCGCGCCGCCGTGGTCGGCGCATCGGGCTGCGAGGCGAGGACGGAGGAAGGCGCGATGAGTGGTCTCGACCGGGCGCGGTACGCGGCGTTGTACGGGCCGACGACCGGGGACCGGATCCGGCTGGCCGACACCGACCTCCTCATCGAGATCGAGCAGGATCACTGCGTTGGTGGTGACGAGGCCGTCTTCGGTGGCGGCAAGGTGATCCGCGAGTCGATGGGCCAGTCCCGGGCCACCCGGGCGCAAGGCGCTCTCGACACCGTCATCACCGGCGCGGTCGTGCTGGACCACTGGGGCATCGTCAAGGCCGACGTCGGGATCCGCGACGGGCGGATCGTCGCGCTGGGCAAGGCCGGCAACCCCGACATCATGTCCGGCGTCCATCCGGACCTGGTGATCGGGCCCGGCACGGAGGTCATCGCGGGCAACGGGAAGATCCTCACCGCCGGTGCGATCGACACCCATGTGCACCTCATCTGCCCGCAGGTCGTGGCCGGAGCGCTGGGCGGCGGAGTCACCACTCTCGTCGGCGGCGGTACCGGGCCGGCGGAAGGCAGCAAAGCCACCACGGTCACCCCCAACGCGTGGCACCTGGCCCGGATGCACGAGGCGATGGATACCTGGCCGGTCAACGTTCTGCTGCTGGGCAAGGGCAACACGGTGTCCGAGGAGGCCATGTGGGAACAGCTGCGGGCCGGGGCGGGCGGCTTCAAGCTACATGAGGACTGGGGTACTACACCGGCAGTAATCGATGCATGTCTACGGGTGGCGGACGCCTCGGGGGTACAGGTGTCCATCCACACCGATACGCTCAACGAGGCCGGCTTCGTACAGGACACCCTGGCGGCCATCAACGGGCGGGCCATCCACGCATACCACACCGAAGGCGCGGGCGGCGGGCACGCGCCGGACATCATCACGGTGGCCGGCTACCCCAACGTGCTGCCGTCGTCGACGAACCCCACCCGCCCGTACACCCGCAACACCCTGGCCGAGCACCTCGACATGCTGATGGTGTGTCACCACCTGTCGTCCGCCGTCCCGGAGGACCTCGCCTTCGCGGAGAGCCGCATCCGGCCGTCCACCATGGCGGCCGAGGACCTGCTGCACGACCTGGGTGCCATCTCCATCATCGGCTCCGACTCGCAGGCGATGGGCCGGATCGGCGAGGTGGTGCTGCGTACCTGGCAGACCGCGCACGTGATGAAGGCCCGCGTCGGCGCGCTGCCCGGTGACGTGGCCGCCGACAACCACCGGGCCCGCCGGTACGTCGCCAAATACACCATCTGCGCGGCGCTCGCCAACGGCATCGAGCACGAGGTCGGCTCGGTGGCGGCGGGCAAGCTCGCCGACCTGGTGCTGTGGGACCCGGCGTTCTTCGGGGTCCGGCCGCACCTCGTCGTGAAGGGCGGCATGATCGCGTGGGCGCAGATGGGCGACGCCAACGCCTCGATCCCCACGCCGCAACCGGTCTTCCCCCGCCCGATGTTCGGTGCGTACGGCGCCGTACCGGCCGCGACCAGTGTCGCATTCGTGGCCCCGGCCGCGCTCGAGGCGGGACTGGAGCTGGATGTGCGGCGGCGGCTGGTGGCCGTGGCTGACGTACGGTCCCGGGGCAAGGCCGACCTGCCGGAGAACGGCGCGATGCCGCGCATCGAGGTGGAGCCGGACACGTTCACGGTGCGGATCGACGGTACGGTCGTGGAGCCCGACCCGGTGACCGAGCTGCCGATGGCCCAGCGTTACTTCCTCTTCTGACGCGATGACCACCGCCTCTCCCATGAACACCGCTTCTCCCGTGCACACCGCTGCCCTGCTCCTGCTCGCCGACGGCCGGTTCCCCTCCGGTGGCCACGCCCACTCGGGCGGGCTGGAGGCGGCGGTGGCCGCCGGCCGGGTCACCGGCCTCGACGAGCTGGCCTCGTTCCTGCGCGGCCGGCTGGCCACCACGGGCCGGGTCGCCGCATCGTTCGCGGCCGCGAGCCGGCTCGCCGACCCGGAGACTCTCCTCGTTCTCGACGCCGAGCTGGACGCGCGTACCGCCTCGCCCGCGCTGCGGCACGCCTCCCGCCAGCAGGGGCGGGCGCTGCTGCGCGCCGGCCGGGCCGCCTGGCCGTCACCCGTGTTCGACCGCGCTCCCCGCCACCCCCACGGACCGCACCACCCGGTCGCGCTCGGGCTCACCGCCGCGGCGGCCGGGCTGACGGTCGAGCAGGCCGCACTCGTCGCCGCGTACGGGACGATGACCGGCCCGGCCGGTGCGGCCGTACGGCTGCTCGGCCTCGACCCGTACCGGGTGCACGCCCTCCTCGCGGTCCTCGCCAGCGAGTGCGAGTCGGTCGCCGCCACGGCCGCCGCGGTCGCCGACCAACCACCGGACCAGCTGCCCGCGGACACCGCCCCGCTGGCCGACATCTCCGCCGAGCTGCACGCCGCCTGGGAGGTGCGTCTCTTTGCGTCCTGATACACCACATACACCACACCGCCATCCTCATCCGGAGGGGGACCCGCACGCCGCGCCCGGCTACGGCGAGCGGGCGCTGCGGATCGGGATCGGCGGCCCGGTCGGCTCCGGAAAGACCGCGCTCGTCGCCGCCCTGTGCCGCGCCCTCGGTACCGAGCTGCGCCTCGCGGTCGTGACCAACGACATCTACACCACCGAGGACGCCGACTTCCTGAAACGCGCCGGAGTCCTTGACCCGCAACGCATCCGGGCGGTGGAGACCGGCTGCTGCCCGCACACCGCGATCCGCGACGACATCTCCGCCAACCTCGACGCCATCGAGGAGCTGGAGGGCGCGCTCGCGCCGCTCGACCTGGTGCTCGTGGAGAGCGGCGGGGACAACCTCACCGCCACCTTCAGCAAGGGCCTGGTCGACCACCAGATCTTCGTGGTCGATGTCGCCGGTGGTGACAAGGTACCGCGCAAGGGCGGGCCGGGAGTCACCGCCGCGGGCCTGCTCGTCGTCAACAAGACCGATCTCGCGCCGATGGTCGGAGCCGACCTGTCGGTCATGGACCGGGACGCGCGCGCCCGCCGGGGCGACCTGCCGACCGTCTTCCTTTCCATCACCGAGGACCAGTACGCCACGCCGGTCGCCGACTGGGTACGGCGGCAGCTTCGCTGATGGATGCGCACGCCCGGATATGTGCCGACGTCGACGGACGGGGTGGCACCCGGCTGGCCCGCCTGCGCAGTGAGGCACCACTCGTGCTGCGCCAGGTCCCGAGCCGGACCGGTACGGCGGTGGTGTATCTGGTCGGCGGGGCCGCCGGTCCGCTCGGCGGCGACCGGCTGCGCCTGGACATCGAGGTCGGGACGGGCGCGACCCTGTGTGTACGGACCGTCGCCGCGTCGGTCGCCCTGCCGGCGAGGACCGGTACGCCGTCGCGGTTCGAGGTCGCGGCCACCGTGGCGACCGGCGGCTCGCTGGCCTGGCTTCCCGAACCGACCGTCGCCGCGGCCGGCTGCCACCACGTCACCGTCGCGACCGTCGACCTCGACGAAGGCGCCACGCTCCGGTGGCGCGACGAGCTCGTCTGCGGCCGGTACGGCGAGCCGTCCGGCGCGGCCACGGTCAGCACCTCGGTGCGGTACGGCGACCGGACGCTCCTGCGCCAGTCGCTGTCCATCGGGGACGGTGCCGGCGGGTGGGACGGGCCGGCCGTACTCGGTGCCGCGAAGGCGACCGGGTCCCTGCTCACCGTCGGGACAGCGGAGGCACCACACGTCCTCGGTCCGACCGCCGTACGGATGCCACTCGCCGGCCCGGGCACGCTGGTCTGTGCCACGGCGCCCGACGCGCACACGCTGCGGGGCTACCTCAGCGGAGGGCGCTGCGGCACGTGACGGCGCCGCGGGCACCAAGGCGCTAGCATTCAGCAGCAGTGGATCTGGAGCAAGGAGTGCGGTAGCCTCCGACATGGCTTTCAGATACGTAAATATATCGAAGAATAAGTCATCCGATGACCCCAGGTAGCCGGTGCGGCAACTCCGAGAAATCGTCGCAGGCCGGGACCATCTATCGGAATTCACCTTGAGTCCATCGACATTAGTTAGTATCTACCGGCCATCTTGACCGCACCCGAGCGGCGCGCCTAGCATCGAGAGCCATTAATAGGAAGTCTCTCTAACAGTTTGCGTCAGGAGGTCTGCCCATGGCCAAACGTAGGCGGTTATTACGCTTAGCCGTGCCGCTTGCCGGGCTGCTCGTCGTCGGCCTGGCGCTGCCCCTGGTTTCCGCCAACGCCGCGGCCACCCGGTACGAGGCGGAGAGCGCCATCATCTCGCAGGGCACTGTGGCGAGCAACCACACCGGGTTCTCCGGTACCGGCTTCGTCGACTACACCAATGTCACCGGTAGCTATGTGCAGTGGACGGTCACCGCGGCCAACGCCGGTACCGCCACCGTCTCCATCCGCTACGCCAACGGCACCACCACCGACCGGCCGATGGCCATCACGGTCAACGGCACCGTGGTGTCGACCCTGTCCTTCGCCGGCACCGGGAACTGGGACACCTGGGCCACCAAGACCTTCACCGCGACCGTCAACGCCGGCTCCAACACCGTCCGGGCCACCGCGACGACGGCGGGCGGCGGACCCAACGTGGACTTCCTGGACTTCGACGTGTCCGCGCCGGCCACCGACTACCAGGCCGAGGACGCCACCATCTCGCAGGGCACCGTGGCGAGCAACCACACCGGCTTCACCGGTACCGGTTTCGTCGACTACGCGAACGTCACCGGGTCCTATGTGGAGTGGTCAGTCACCGCCGCGGCGGCCGGGTCGACCAGCCTCACGATCCGGTACGCCAACGGAACCACGGCCAACCGTCCGATGAGCGTCACGGTGAACGGTGCCGTGGTGGCCAGTGCACTCGCGTTCAACCCCACGACCAACTGGGACACCTGGGCGACGGCATCGGTCACCGCGACGCTGAACGCCGGTACCAACACGGTCCGGGCGACCGCGACCACCGCGAACGGCGGTCCGAACGTGGACAAGCTCAGCGTCGGCGGCAGCGGCGGGGGCGGCGGTGGACCGACGGCGGCCGACCTGCTCGCCAAGGTGACCACCTGCAACCAGATCTCCAACGGCAAGTACAAGACCGACTCGGACTCGGGCTCGGCGACCGTGGCGGTGTGCCAGAAGACCGGCGCGGTGTTCTGGAAGGCCGACATGGACATCGACTGTGACGGTGTCCGGGTGACCGGCGTCTGCGACGAGAACACCGACTGCTGCTTCCAGAACGACACGTTCTGCCACGCGTCCACCGGCGGACCGCTCAACGCGGCGCAGTTGCCCTACGTCGTGGTACCCAGTACCAGCAGCATCTGGAACTACACCAACTACAACATCGGGTGCGGCACCGTGGTCGCGGTGATCTACAACAACCAGGTGGAGTACGCCGTGGTCGGTGACACCGGCCCGAACCAGATCATCGGGGAGGCGTCGTACGCCACCGCCAGCTCGCTCGGCATCGACCCTGACCCGAGCACGGGTGGGGTGGACTCCGGCGTGACGTACATCGTCTTCCAGGGCTCGCAGCGGGTCTCGCCGATCCAGAGCCACAGCGCCGCGGTGAGCCTCGGCCAGCAACTGGCCACCAACTTCGTCGGCAACAACTGATCCTCGAACGCGACGTGGCCGGGCATCGTCGGGTGTCCGGCCCGTGTCCTCCTGGCGCTGGTTGGTGCTGGAGGTACCGATATAGATCGATGTGTCCGGTCGCCGGTCCCGCCCGAATCATCGGGTTAATAGAGCCCGATCCCGTCCCTTCCGTTGATCGCTGTCCAGTACGTAGACTCCCGAAAACATTACGGAAACCAGATTGATCGGATCTATAGCTTCGGGAAGGGGACACGTGAAACGGAGGTTCGCAGCCTGGGCCGGCGCGCTACTGGTCGCCGGCGCCACGCTGTTCGTGCTCAGCGCACCGTCGGCCCAGGCCGACTTGCAGAACCCACGCCAGCAGTTCCTGCGCGACTCGGTCGGCGGGCTCTTCCTGCACTGGGGTGAGCGCACGTCACCGCAGCACACCAACTGCGGCCAATGGGAGGCCGATGTCACCAGCGGTGGCTGGGACGCCAACTACTGGGTCAACGAGGCGAAGAAGCTACACCTGCAGTATCTCGTGCTCGCCACGTTCCACAGCCGGCTCGGGTACGCGCGGCCCTGGCCGTCGGCCATCCCGGGCAGCTGCCGGACCAACCGCGACTTCCTCGGCGAGACGATCGCCGCCACCAAGGCGGCCGGGATGCGCACCATCCTCTACATGACCGACGACCCGCAGTGGTGGAACCAGGGGCTGTCCGCCGGGCAGAGCTGGCTCAACTCGTCGGCCTTCTCCGGCTACGCCGGGCACACCGTCGACCTGACCACCCGGGACGGCTTCGGCGAGTACAGCTACGACCTGTTCCTCGAGGCGATGAACCGGTACCCCGACCTCGGTGGGTTCTGGATCGACAACGACAACCAGTACTGGCTCGACCACAACCTCTACGCGCAGATCTACCAGCAGCGGCCGAACTACACCATCAGCAACAACAACGAAGACACACCGATCATGGACATGATCAGCAATGAGCAGAAGACCGGCATGACACCGTCGTACGACTACCCGCAGGCGGTCTACACGGCGGCACCCCGGCTGATCGAGGCGGACTACAAGCTCCCGTCGAGCGGCGCCTGGTGGTACGACGGCAGTAACTCCACAGTGGACTACAAGCTGACGCTCGGCCGGATGTTCACCAACGCGGGGTCCTCGGTGAAGTCACTGATGGCGGAGACCGCGATGGTCAACGGGAGGTTCCCGTCGAACCAGGTCAACTTCAACAACTTCGCCAACGGTTACCTGGACCAGATCTGGGAGTCTCTGGGCGGTACCGAGGGCGGCGGCTACCTGAACGGCGGCCTCAAGCCGGGCGCCTGGAACAGCGGGGCGTACGGAGTCACCACGGTCAGCAGGACCAACCCGAACCTGCACTACATCCACGTCACCGACCGGCCGTCGGGCAGCACGCTGTCGTTGCGGGACAACGCGTACCAGGTGTCCTCGGTGACGAACCTGCGTACCGGCGCCGCGGTCAGCTTCACCCAGAGCGGCGGCACCCTGACGCTGAGCGGGATCTCGAGCTGGGACACCTACGACACGGTGTTCAAGGTCGTCACGAACGGCCGTGCGGGTATCGTCCCGCCGTCCAGCTACACCATGAGCGCGAGCGCCTCGGCCAGCGGACACCCGGCATCGGCCGGCGCCGACGGGAGCTACCTGACGTACTGGGACGCCGGTACGGCCGAGCCGGTGTCGCTGCGGTTCGACCTCGGCTCGGCCCAGCCGGTCCAGTACATCGGGATCAACCAGCGCGAGGACTCGACGGTGTATCCGTCATCCGGGTCGGCGCGGGTGCGCGACTACCGTGTCTACACCTCCAACGACGGCACCACCTGGACGCAGATCAAGTCGGGTACCCTGCCGAACGCGCGGGGCGTGCAGATCATCGACGTGCCCAGGACAACCGCCCGGCACGTACGCCTAGAGAAGGTCAACCACCAGGGCATCGCACGGTGGCGGGTGGACGAGGCGTGGATCGGCTCGGCCTACGCCGGCGCCGCGACCCGACCGCCACCCGGGCGGTACGAGGCGGAGAACGCCACCATCTCGCAGGGGGTCCTGGAGACCACCCACACCGGCTACTCCGGCACCGGGTACGTCAACGGTGACAACGTGGCCGGGTCCTACGTGGAGTTCACGGTCAACGCGACCACGGCCGGTACGGCGACCCTGAAGTTCGGCTACGCCAACGGCACCACGACCGACCGGCCGGCCGACATCAGCGTCAACGGGACGGTGGTCGCGGCGGCCGGCTCGTTCCCGCCGACGGCCAACTGGGATACGTGGGCGGTGAAGACGCTGAGCGCCGCGGTGCACGCCGGCACCAACACGGTCCGGGTCACCGCGACGACGGCGGGCGGCAACCCGAACCTCGACTACCTGGACCTCACCGTCTCAGGTGGACCGTCCCCTGTGGACTACCAGGCGGAGGACGCCACCATCTCCCAGGGCACGGTCGCGACCAACCACCTTAACTACACCGGCACTGGCTTCGTGGACTACACGAACATCACCGGCTCCTACGTCGAGTTCGCGGTCAACGCGACGGCCGCGGGTCCGGCGCCGGTGGTGATCCGGTTCGCCAACGGCACCGCCACCAACCGCCCGATGGACCTCGCCGTCAACGGTACGACCGTCGTGGCGGGGCAGGCGTTCAACGCCACGACGGACTGGGACACCTGGACCACGGTGACGTTCACCGCGCCACTCGTGGCCGGTACCAACACCATCCGCCTGGCGGCCACCACGGCCAACGGCGGCCCCAACCTCGACAAGATCACAGTCGGCTGAGCGGGTGGCGCGTCCGTCCCGCCCGGACGCCCCCGCACTCCTCCCTTGGAGGCATAGATGCGCAGGTATGCGCGGATGGCGCTGGTACTCGCTGTCGGGGCGGCCCTGGTGGGACTGCCTTCGCTGGCGTACGCGGCGACGTACAACGTCAGGGACTACGGCGCGAAGGGTGACGGGTCGACCAATGACACCGCCGCCATCAACAGCGCCATCAACGCGGCCAACGCCGCGGGCGGGGGCATCGTCGAGTTCCCGTCGGGGAACTACAAGTCCAAGAACTCCATCCACATGAAGAGCAACGTCACGCTCCAGCTGGACGCCGGCTCGACGATCCTCGGCTCGAACGCGAACACCTACGACGCGGCCGAGTCCAACCCGAACGACGCCTACCAGGACTACGGGCACAGCCACTTCCACAACGCGATGATCTGGGGCGACCGGCTGACCAACATCGGGTTCGTCGGTTCGGGCACGATCGACGGTGCCGGCAACCTGATCACCGGTAACCCCGGCGCCGGGCAGGCCGACAAGATCATCTCGTTGACCCGGTGCGACAACCTCACGCTGAGCGGCATCACCCTGCGGCGCGGCGGGCACTTCGCGGCACTGACCAACAACTGCAACCACATCACGTCCGACCATCTCCACATCGACACGGCCAGCGACCGCGACGGCTGGAACATCATCAGCGCGCAGTACGTGACGGTCACCAACGCCAACATCTCGGCCAACGACGACGCGCTGCCGTTCAAGAGCGACTACGCCCTCGGCGCGAAGCTCCCCAACGGACACGTCACCGTCACCGACTCGACGCTGTCGGCCCGGTGCTGCAACGCGCTCATGTTCGGCTCGGAGACCTGTGGTGACTTCACCGACTACAACTTCCAGCGGATCACCATCACCGGCGCCGGCAAGTCCGGGCTCGGCATGGTGTCGATGGACGGCGCGAACATCTCCGACGTCCACTACCGCGACATCACCATGACGGGTACCCACTCGCACATCATGATGAAGATCGGTACCCGGAAACGGTGCGGCAACAGCCCGGGCGTCGGACACATCAGCAACATCACGTTCGACAACATCACCGGCAGCTACACCGGGTCGGGCTCGTTCAGCCCGACGATCTGGGGCGAGGCAGGCAGCAACCAGATCAGCGACGTGCGTTTCACTAACGTGAAGCTGACCGTGCCCGGCGGCAACGGCACCATGAGCACCGGCGTGCCGAGCAACGACCCGAACAACTACAACCCCAACAGCATCGGCACCCGGCCGGCGTTCGGCTGGTACGTGCACAACGCTCACGACATTACCTGGTCGGGCAGTTCGGTGGAGTTCAACACCGCCGACGGCCGGCCGGCGGTCATCGCCAACACCGGCGCCAACCTGTCCTTCGACGGGCTGACCGCGGAGCGGACCGGGACCGGCCCGTACGACGTGGGCTTCCAGTCCGTGTCCGGGTACTGCGTGAAGAACAGCCAGAACACCGGCGGCGGCGTGCTGCGGGTCAACGCCGACCCGGCGTCGAGCCAGAAATGCACCACCGGCGTCGACCACCAGGCCGAGAACTGCACGATCTTCGACGGTACGGTCGACGCCAACCACCTCGGCTTCACCGGGACCGGCTTCGTCAACGGCACCAACGAGGTCGGGTCCTATGTGGAGTGTGCGGTCAACGTCGCCACCGCCGGGTCGGTACCCGCCGCGGTGCGGTACTCCAACGGCACGACCACCAGCCGTCCGATGGACATCACGGTGAACGGGGCACTCATCGCGACGCCGTCGTTCCCCGGCACGACCAACTGGGACACGTGGGCGACGGCCACGGTCACCGCGCCACTTCGCGCCGGCACGAACCTGATCCGGCTCACCGCCACCACCGTGAACGGTGGCCCGAACCTCGACAAGCTCACGGTCGGATAGCACATCGGCCTTCGTGCTCGTGGCGGCGGCCACTGCGCGGTCGGTGCGCCGTCACGAGCACAGGTCGGGGAGGGGAGGAAACGATGAAGCGACGTACCTTGATCGCGGCGGGTGGAGTGGCCGTCGTCGGCGCGGTGTTGAGCCGGCCGCTGTCCGCCTCCGCCGCCACCATCTGGCAGCAGCGCTGGGCGCCGGAGGCCGACGTCGACGGCCTCGGTGCTTTTGAAGGCGTCGAGGACGACCGGGCCAACTCGCACCCGGCCGGGCAGCCGCACATCTTCGTGCAGGGCAACAACTACCGCGTCGCCATGCACATGGTCGACCGCGACGTCATGACCGACCGGCAGCGCCAGGAGGTCAAGGGGATGCACGCGGGCGGTGCCGACCTGATCGTCGCGGCTGGGGAGACGTGGCGCTGGACGTACTCGATGTTCATCCCGAGCAGCCTCAAGGCCACCACCACCTTCACCCACATCATGCAGATGAAGATGCCGGGTACCGACTCGTTACCCATCCTCACCACGTCGCTGCAGCGGGTGAGCGGCGCACCGAGGATCCAGCTGCACGTCTTCAGTGGCGACGTCATCGTCGGCCAGACCGACCTCGTACCGTTGCAGAACAAGTGGATCGACGTCGAGCTCGAGATGACCGTCGGCGACGGTACCAAGGGCGCGGTGCGCTGGGTGCTGCGCGACGGAGGCGCAACGGTCATCGACGTCACGCGGACCGGCCTGGACACGTTCATCGCCGACCGGGTACGCCCGAAGTGGGGCATCTACCGCTCCCTCGGGGACACGTCGGGTTCCCTTCAGGACACATACCTTCTGTTGACGAAGATGCGTGCGTACAAGGCGGCGGCTGCACCGCCTCCGGTGCGGTACGAGGCGGAGAACGCCGCGCGGTCCGGCGGTACGGTCGACGCCAACCACCTCAACTTCAGCGGTACCGGCTTCGTCAACACGGACAACGCCACCGGGGCCTGGGTGGAGTGGACGGTCAACGCGGCGGTCGCCGGGGCGGCCGGACTGACCTTCCGCCACGCCAACGGCACCACCGCGGACCGCCCGATGTCCGTGACGGTCAACGGAGTCATGGTCGCGTCGAACCTGGCGTTCAACCCGACCGCCGACTGGGACACCTGGGCGAACGTCCCGTTCACCGCGAACCTGAACGCGGGCACCAACACCGTGCGGCTCACCGCGACCACCGCGGGCGGTGGGCCGAACCTGGACTATCTCGAGGTGCAGCTCGGCGCCGACCAGCCGCCGCCCCCGCCGCCGGTCGCGTACGAGGCGGAGAGCGCGACGATCTGGCGCGGCGCGGTGGAGTCCAACCACACCGGCTACTACGGCACCGGCTTCGTCAACTACGACAACGTCGTCGGGTCGTACGTGCAGTTCACGGTCAGCTCGGCGAGCGCGGCCACCACCACCCTGACCGTCCGGTACGCCAACGGCACCACCACCGACCGGCCGATGGACATCGCGGTCAACGGCGTGACCGTCCGAAGTGGACAGTCCTTCCCCGGTACCGCCACCTGGGACAGCTGGGAGCTGCTGGTGCTACCGGTCGCGCTGAAGGCGGGTACCAACACGATCCGGCTGACCGCCACGACCGCCAGCGGCGGTCCCAACCTCGACAGGCTCACCGTGGGCTGACCCGCCCGGTCGGACGTCGCCGGCGGCACCCCCCACCGGCGACGCCCACCGTCGGCCCACGCTCGCGAAGGGAGCGCATGAAGACTCACCAGGCACCGCGCAGGACCGCGGTCCGTCCGGCACCGGCAGCGCCGTTGAACCTGTTACCGAGTCCGACCTGAGCATCAAGGAGCTTCGATGAGAAAAATCAGTCTGGCGGTCGCCGCCGGGCTTGCTGTTCTGTTACCCCTGGCGATCGCGACCGTCGCCAGCGCCGCGCCCACCCGGTACGAGGCGGAGAGCTGCACCATCTCGGCCGGCACGGTGGACACCAACCACCTCAACTACAGCGGTACCGGCTTCGTCAACGGAGACAACGCCGCCGGCAACTATCTGGAGTGCACGGTCACCGCCGCGAACTCGGGAACCGCCACCTTCGGGATCCGGTACGCCAACGGCTCCACGGCGGGGCGCCCGGCCGACATCAGCGTCAACGGGTCGGTCGTCGCCGTGGCCGCGGCATTCAACCCGACCGCCAACTGGGACACCTGGGCCACCAAGAACGTCACGGCGAACGTGAACGCGGGCGCCAACACGATCCGGATCACCGCGACCACGAGCGCCGGCAACGTCAACCTGGACTACGTCGACTTCACCGTGGCCGCCGCCTCCCCGGACCACCAGGCCGAGGACGCGGTGATATCGCAGGGCATGGTGGCCAACAACCACCTCAACTTCACCGGTACCGGCTTCGTCGACTACACGAACGTCGCCGGGTCCTACGTGGAGTTCACCGTCAACGTGGCCAGTACGGGCACCTACACGCTGACCTTCCGGCATGCCAACGGATCCACCGCCAACCGGCCCATGTCGATCAGCGTCAACGGCTCGACGGTCAGCTCGAACCTGGCCTTCAACCCGACCGCGAACTGGGACACCTGGGCCGACGTCAGCCTCAGCACCACGCTGAACGCGGGCGACAACACGGTACGGGCGACGGCCACCACCGCGAGCGGCGGGCCCAACCTGGACAAGCTGACCGTGACGAGCGGCGGCGGCACCGGCGGCCCGGGCATGGCCGCGGCGCCGTATGAGTACCTCGGCTGGGGCAGCCCGCAGGACCCGGTGTCGGTGATGAACACGACCGGCATCAAGTGGTTCACGCTCGCCTTCATCCTGTCCGACGGCACCTGCAACCCGGCGTGGGACGGCAGCCGGCCGCTCACCGGCGGCAACGACCAGACCCAGATCAACCGCATCCGCGCCAACGGCGGGGACGTCATGGTGTCGATCGGCGGTTGGTCCGGCGACAAGCTGGGCGAGTTCTGCTCCAGCGCGAGCGCGCTGGCCGGCGCGTACCAGAAGGTGATTAACGCGTACTCTCTCAAGGTTATAGACATCGATATCGAGAACACCGAGTGGGCCAGCGCGACGGTACGCCAGCGGGTCATCGACGCATTGAAGATTGTCAAGCAGAACAACCCGGGCATCAAGACGATCGTCACGTTCGGCACCACGCCGACCGGACCGGACCCCACCGGTATCGACATGATCACCCGGGGCGCCAGCTCGGGCCTGGCCAACGACGTTTGGTCGGTGATGCCGTTCGACTTCGACGGCCACAGCGGCTCGATGGGCTCGGCGACGGTCAGCGCGGTCGCGGGACTCAAGTCGGTGGTCAAGAGCAAGTACGGCTACCCGGACAGCGTCACGTACGCCCACATCGGACTGTCCTCGATGAACGGCAAGACCGACGAGGCCGACGAGACCATCACCACCGCCGACTTCACCACCATCCTCAGCTACGCCCAGCAGCACCACATCGCCCGGTTCGCATTCTGGTCGATCAACCGTGACCGGTCGTGCGGCGCCGGCCTGGATGCCGACTCCTGCAGCGGCATCTCCCAGCAGCCGTACGCCTTTACCAAGATCGTTGCGCAGTACCAAGGATAGGCGGAGGAACCGATGAGAAGACTGTTGAAGAGAAAGAGACTGGCCACCGTTGTCGGGGCGGGCCTGCTGGTGACCGGCCTGCTGGCCACCGTGGCGCTCCAGGCGTTCCCAGCGTCCGCGGCGGCGACCCGGTACGAGGCGGAGAGCTGCACCATCTCGGCCGGTACGGTGGACACCAACCACCTCAACTACAGCGGCACCGGCTTCGTCAACGGTGACAACGCGGTCGGCAACTACCTGGAGTGCACGGTCAACGCGGCGAGCGCGGGCAGCGCGACGTTCGCCATCCGGTACGCCAACGGCTCCACCGCCGGTCGCCCGGCCGACATCAGCGTCAACGGGACGGTGCTGCAGGCGGCCGCCGCCTTCGACCCGACGACGAACTGGGACACCTGGGCCACCAAGAACGTCACGGCGAACGTGAACGCGGGCTCCAACAAGATCCGCATCACGGCGACCACGGCCACCGGCAACGCCAACCTGGACTACGTGGACTTCAGCGTGGCCGCGGCGTTCACCGACTACCAGGCCGAGAGCGCGACGATATCGCAGGGTACGGTCGCCGCCAACCACCTCAACTACACCGGTACCGGCTTCGTCGACTACACCAACGTCGCCGGGTCCTATGTGGAGTTCACGGTCAGCGCGGTGGCCACCGGTACGGCTGCGCTGACCTTCCGGTACGCCAACGGCACCACGGTGAACCGGCCGATGGACATCACCGTCAACGGGAACTCGGCGGCGCTGGACCTGGCGTTCAACCCCACCACCAACTGGGACACCTGGGCAGACCAGACCATCTCCGTCACCCTCAACGCCGGTTCCAACAAGGTACGGGCGACGGCCACCACCGCGACCGGCGGGCCCAACCTGGACCGGCTGCGGGTGACGGGCCAGGCCGACTCGGTCGCACCCACCACTCCGGGCCAGCCCAGCTGCTCGAACATCACGGAGAACAGCATCGACCTGTCGTGGGGCGCGTCCACGGACAACGTGGGCGTGGTCGGGTACGACATCTACCACGACGGCAACCTGCTCAGCCAGTCCGCCGGCACCGGTGCCAGCAAGACGCTCACCGGGCTCACCCCGAGCACCGAGTACCGGCTGTCCGTCTTCGCCCGGGACGCCGCGGGCAACGTCTCGCTCTCCAGCGCGCAGGCCATCTGCACCACGCTGCAGAGCTCGGACACCCAGGCACCCACGGCACCCACCAACCTCACTTTCTCGAACCTCACGTCGGGCAGCGTCACCCTCAACTGGGGAGCGTCGACGGACAACGTGGGTGTCATCGCCTATGACGTCCGGGTCGGCACCACCGCGGTGAAGTCGGTCAACGGCAACCCGCCAGCGACCACGGCCCAGGTCACCAGCCTCGCCTGCAACACGTCGTACACGCTGAACGTGGTGGCTCGCGACCTGGCCGGTCACGTGTCGCCGCAGAGCAACACGGTCACGTTCACCACCCCCTCCTGCAGCGGCGGGGTGCCGTCGAGCATCTCGACATACTCCACCGGCTGGACCATCCCGTGGGGTACGTACTTCGCTCCGGACGGGCAGTCCGCGCTGGTGACGGAGCGGGACGACAAGGTGGCGAGCGGACAGTTCCGCGTGTACAAGCTCAGCACCACCGGTGGTACGAAGACGCTCGTCGGTACCGTGCCGAACGTGGTCACCACGAACGGCGAGGGCGGCCTGCTGGGTGTTGCCTTCGACCCGAGCTGGGCCACGAACCATTTCGTGTACTTCATGCACACCGCGTCCGAGGGCAACCGGATCGTCCGGATGACGTACAACGGCAGCTCGCTGACCGGATACACCACACTGGTGACCGGCATCGCCAAGAACCGGTACCACAACGGCGGCCGGCTCGCCTTCGGCCCGGACGGCTACCTCTACGCCACCACCGGAGACGCGCAGACCGGCGGCAACGCCCAGAGCAAGACCTCGCTCAACGGCAAGATCCTGCGGATGAAGACCGACGGGACGCCGGCTCCCGGCAACCCGTTCAACAACCTCATCTACAGCTACGGTCACCGCAACCCGCAAGGTATCGCCTGGGACTCGCAGGGCCGGCTCTGGGAGGCCGAGTTCGGCAACTCGATGTTCGACGAGCTGAACCTCATCAAGCCGGGCCTCAACTACGGTTGGCCGACGTGTGAGGGTACCTGCAGCGTCTCTGGCATGGAGAACCCGAAGCGCCAGTGGTCCGTGGACGTGGCTTCGCCCAGCGGCATCGCCATCGTCCGGGACGTGGTCTACATGGCCGCGCTGCGGGGCGAACGGCTCTGGCGCATCCCGTTGCTGAGCGGCGAGAACACCGGTACGCCGAGCGCGTACTACGTCGGCACCTACGGCCGGCTGAGGACAGTCACCAAGGTGCCCGGCGCGGACGCGTTCTGGTTGAGCACCACCAACTGCGACAACAACGGCGGTGCCGCGAACGGCTCCGACATCATCCTGAGAGTCTCCGTGTCCTGACGCACCACCCGGGCGGTCGCGGGGCGGCGGCGCCCCGCGACCGCCCGGCCCGAGCTGTCTATTGCGGGTGGCCCAGCGAGCTGACCAGTTGGTCGACCGCCGGCGCCAGCACCTGGTAGCCCGCGCTGGTGAGTTGTCCTTGCTGTTCCAGCTCGGTCAGCCGGCTGCGCAGCTGCCCGGCCCGGGCCGCGGCCGGGGCGGTCTGCCCGCGGCTCAGCCGGCGGCCGATGTCGTCCAGGGTGCCGTGCAGCTCGCCCGCCGAACGGGCATCGAGCCGGCCGGCGTCGGTCTGCTGCGTGACCAGAGTCTGCAGGGCGGCGACCTGGTCGGCGGCCGCCACCTGCCGGGTCGCCGGCACCGAGCGCGCGGGCGTGGCCGAACCGGTGACGGGTGGGGAACCGTCCGCGGGGGACGGGGCCGGGTCGTCGGGCAGGCTCGCCGCGGACGGGGTGGTGACGCCGGCCCACTGCGCGGTGCCGGGCGAGGCCGCGGGCCCCGGCATCGCCGCATACACCACGCCGAGCAGCACCAGGACGGGTACGGCCGCCAGCGCCCACCGCACACGCGAGCTGCGCAGCATCTGCCACCGCGAGGGCCGGCGGTGTCCGGCACCGTGTGCTGTCGCCGGCTCGGCGGGCGACGCGTCGTCCCACCCGTCGGCCGGGAGTTCGGGGAGCACGGTGGTGGGCGTCGTGTCCTCGAGGTCCAGGCGCTCAGCGATCGCCGCGAGCTGGGCCCGGACCACCTCCGCGCTCCGCGGCCGGTCGTCCGGGTCCTCGGCCAGCAGGCCGTCGACTAACCGCTCCAGCTCGGCGGGGACGTCGTCCGGAAGATCCCCCGAGGGTACGGGCGGCGAACCGGCCAGCATCGCGCACAGCAGCTCGCCGAGCGCGTACAGGTCGTCCCGGGAGTCGGGCGCCTCGCCCCCGGCGATGCCGAAGTCGCCGACCTTCACGACACCGTCCGGCGCCATGATCAGGTTGCTCGGGTTGAGGTTGCCGTGCCGGACTCCGGCGCCGTGCGCCGCGGTCAGCGCCTCGCAGACCTGGGTGGCGATGTCGATCGCCTGCCCGACCGGAAGCGGCCCCCGGGCCAGTACGGTGGCCAGGCTCGGCCCGTCCACCAGGTCCATGACCAGGTACGCCGTGTCCTCGTCCACGTCGAAGTCGTGCACCCCGACGATGTTCGGGTGCACCAGCAGCGACAAGGTACGGGCCTCCCGGCCCAGCCGCCGCGGCGTACCCGGCTGCGCGACGACCGCCAGGTCGAGCACCTTCACCGCGACGAGGCGCCGGAACCGGAGGTCGTCGCCCAGCCACACGGTGGCCGTACCGCTCCGGCTCAGTACCTCGAGCAGCCGGTACCGGCCGCCGAGAACCCGCTGGGTCGCCGCGTCTGCCCCTCTACCCACCACTACATCTTCCCTACGCCGGGCGGTCCCTTCCACCGCGGGCCTGTTGTCGGGAAGCCAGACAGGGGCGGCAACAGAAGACAAGCGCGACACGCCGGTTCAGCGTTACAGCTGGATCGAGGGCCGGGCAAGGGTATCGGTCAAATGGTCGTAGGGATTACCGGCAATACCGTGGCTTGCCGGGACCGGCCCGTTTCGATAAGAATGACCTGATATGGCGTGGCATGGCGGGTCTGCTATCCGCAGTCCTTATTCTGGCGGGCTGTTCCGCCGGCCATGCGCCCGGCGCCCCCTCCGGCCCGTCTGCCCCGGCCAGCGCCGGCCGGTCGGCCTCGTCAGCCGGGCCGGTCACGCCATCCGACGTGCCTTCCACGCCCGCCGGCCGACCGCCCTCGGAGCCCGGCCGTACGGGCGGGGTGCTGGTCGAGTTCGGTCGCCAGGGCGGCTTCGCGGGCCTGTCCGACCGGCTCGTCGTACGGGAGGACGGCACCTTTCACCCTGACCAGGGCGAAGCCGCGTGTGGAGCGGTCCGGCCGGTTGACCGCCGGCGAGCTGGCCGACGTGCGCCGGGTACTGGCGGAGTCCGGGTTCGCGCAGCTCCCCAAGGACGAGCCGGCCAAGGGCAACGACCTGTTCACCTACCAGGTGATCTACCAGGGCAGCCAGATCCTGGCCATGGACGGGGGCATCGCCCCGCCGCTGCGCCCCGTGATCGCCGCGCTCAGCGACATCGTGTCCCGGTACGGCTCGTAGGGAGGGCGGCCGCGTTCAGGGGCACCGGTGCCGAACGGCTCCAGGTTCATCGACCAACCAAGTGGGGGGAACGACATTGTCCAGACCGCATCGCATCACCCGGCGACGGCGGGCGCTCACGGTCGGGGTGGCCGCGACGCTCGCGCTCACGGCCGCCACGTAGGGGCCGCGCCAGTCCAGGCCAAGGATCCCGGTGCGCCTGGTCCGGCCAGGGCGGCCGACATCTCAGCCAAGGCGAAGTACTACGACTCCCGGCAGGACCCCGGTGCGGCGAAGGCCCTGCGTAACCGGGCGGCCCAGCTCTCGGCGCGGCCGAAGGGCGGGGTCGACGCGCTGCGCCACGAGCTCGGTACCAGGCAGTCGTATCTATCGATCCGTTGACGGCGACCGCGCGCAGCGTCTCCCGCCTCGACGGCTTCCTTACCTCGGCCAGCGCGCGGCCGGCGGACGCTATCGCGCGCGACTACGTGCGGGCTCACCCCGACGTCTTCGGGCTCGACGCCACCGGGGTCGCCCGGCTGGTACTGCGCCGGGACTACGTCGACATCGCCGGCACCCACCACCTGAGCTTCGTCCAGTCGGTGGGCGGGATCCCGCTGGTCGGCAACGGGCTACAGGCCAACGTGACGGGCGACGGCCAGTTGGTCAACCTGGTGGGCTCGCCGGTGGCCGGCCTGCCGGCCGCGGCCGGCGCACCCGGCGTCTCCGCCGACAAGGCCCGTGCCGCGGCGATCACGAGGGCAGCAGCGCGGACGTGGCCGGCGGTAAGGCGACGCCCAAGTCCGTGACCGTGCAGCTCCCTCAGAAGGTGAAAGTCACCGCGATCGCCATCGACCCAGGTAGCACCTGCGGCGACGCCGGCAGCGCCTCGACCGGCGGGTACCGGCTAGAGGTGTCCACCGACGGGACCACGTTCACGGTCGCGTCCGTCGGTACCTTCGGCGTAGCCGACCAGCACCGCCTGAACAGCGTGCCGCTGAACGCCGGTACCACGCTGAACGTTTCCTATGTCCGCTTCACCATGCTGAACCCGCAGCTCCCCGGCGACCCGGCGACCCTGTGCCCGGGCCTGTTCCCGGGCTGCCAATTCATGGACATGTCCGAGCTGGAGGTATACGGCACACCAGCCGCGTAACTGTTTCCGATCCGGACAAATGGACAGGGGCGGCCCCATCTGGGCCGCCCCTTCCGCGCGGCCGCCGTGGCCCCGCGAGCCGATTGCCGTGATCTGGGGTGAGAACGCGGGAACTCTCCGGGCGCCGGCGACGACTAACCGGCGACCGTCTACCGAGGGAGTCCCGTTGCGCCGCGTTCCAGCTCGTACCGCCGCCGTCGCCGTTGCCGGGGTGTTGGGAGTGCTGCTGCTGGGCAGCCCGGCGTATGCCCACACCGAGATCGAGGTGGACAACCCGCAGGGCGGCGCCACCAATGTCACGATGACCGTGACCGCCGAGGCCGAGAACGACTCGGCCGGGATCGCATCGGTACGGATGGTGCTGCCGGCCGGGATCGCGCCGGCTCAGGTGAGCCTGGCGAGCGGGCCGGCCGGGTGGACGCTGACCCCGGGATCGGACGGGTTCACGGTCGCCGGTACCCCGCTCGCGGTGAAGACCGATGCCAAGTTCGCGGTGAAGCTGGCCCACCTGCCACCGGCCGGCGGCGTCCTCGTGTTCAAGTCGCTGGTCACCTACACCAATGGCGACGTGGACCGGTGGATCGAGGAGCCGACCACGGGCAACCCCAGCCCGAAGAACCCGGCCCCGACGGTGAGCGTACGGCCGGGCGCGGTCGTCCCGTCCGCGACGGCGGCCGCTTCACCGAGCGCCAGCCCCGTCGCCTCGCCGTCGGCGTTCGTGACGCCGACCGCCGCTGCCCAAAAGACCAGCAACGGTACGGTCTGGTGGATCGTGGGCGCCGTGCTGGTGCTGGCGGTGGCCGCGGCAACCGTATTCCTGCTCCGCCGCCGGGGAAGCCGCGCGTAGCCGGCACTGATGGTTGCCGGCACTGATAACGGTGTTCGGTGCAGCCTTTGGAGGTGTAGCCCGGTCTGCGGTTGACTGGTGTGGTGACTGAGCGGAGCGCCGCGGTGTCCGGCGTCGCGAGATGTGCCGACGACGTCGGGTCTGCGTGGATCGTGACGGCGGGCAGCGCCACTGGGCGCGACGCGACCGGACGAAGGGCGCGTGGTGAGTGACAGGGTCGACCGCGCCAGCGTGGTGCATGTCCACGCGGATGACGGGCATGCGCATGGGGTGTCGGCCGACACCGACCGGCGGTGGCTGTCGATCGCGCTGGCGCTGATCGTCGGGTACATGGCGGGCGAGGTGGTCGTCGGCGTCGTGGCCCACTCCCTGGCGTTGATCTCCGACGCGGCGCACATGCTGACCGATGCCGCCTCGATCATCCTGGCCCTGGTCGCGATTCGCTTGGCGGCCAGGCCGGCCCGGGGTGGCTACACCTTCGGGCTGAAACGGGTGGAGATCCTCTCCGCCCAGGCCAACGGGATCACCCTGCTGGTGCTGGCCGGCTGGCTGACCTGGGAGGCGGTCCGCCGCCTCGTCACCCCACCGGTGGTGACCGGCGGCTTGGTGCTGGCCACCGCCCTGGTCGGGGTGGTGGTCAACCTGGCGGCGGCGTGGCTGCTGTCCCGGGCCAACCGGACCAGCCTCAACGTGCAGGGCGCCTTCCAGCACATCCTGACCGACCTGTACGGGTTCGTCGCCACCGCGATCGCCGGGGCGGTCGTGCTGGCCACCGGCTTCTCCCGGGCCGACGCGATCGCCACGCTGGTCGTCGTGGCCCTGATGCTGCGCGCCGGGATCGGGCTGGTCCGCTCCTCCGGGCGCATCTTCCTGGAAGCCGCGCCGGCTGGCGTCGACCCCGACGCCATCGGCGACCGGTTGGTCGCCCGCCCGGCCGTCGTCGAGGTCCACGACCTGCACGTCTGGGCGATCACCTCGGGCCAGCCGGCGCTGTCCGCGCACGTGCTCGTCGATCCGGCCGGGGACTGCCACGCGGTCCGCCGCGACCTGGAGGAGCTGCTCCGGGACGCGTACGCGATCACGCACACGACACTCCAGGTCGACCATGTACCGGAGCGGATCCTCACGGTCGGCCGCGGCGCAACCGACCCGGCGCACTGCTCGGACGCGCACGGCCCGGTCCACGGCAAGGCCACCCACCGGCACTGACCGCGCGGCGGGTCATGTTGACAGTTCGTCAGCTCCGCCCGTACGGTCGCGTCAATTGTTGTGACGGTACGGGAAGCCGGTGGAAGTCCGGCGCGGTCGCGCCACTGTGTCCGAGCCAACCCAGATCGGGTGGTCGGGAGCCAGACCTCACGCCGTCATCGACACCACCGAGCGGGACGCACGATCCCAAGGAGGTTCCGATGGCCTACGCCACGGCTCTGCCGACCCCTGTCCCATCCCCGGCCCCGGTCGCGATCCCGGTACGGCAGCTGCTGCCCTGGGCGCTCTTCGGCCTGCTGCTGGCCGTCGTGGCGGTCTACTTCGTCGGTGCCGAGCAGGGCGCCACGTCGCTGATCTCCGGCCACTGGGTGCACGAGTTCACCCACGACGGCCGGCACCTGCTCGGGTTCCCCTGCCACTGAACCGGGGCTGAAGGTCATGACCGCACGTACCCTGCTGGTCCGCGGCATGCTCGTCGGCGTGGTCGCCGCCGCGCTCGCCTACGCGTTCGCCGCGGTGTTCGGTGAGCCGCAGGTGGATCGGGCCATCGGGTTCGAGGACGCGCACACCATGCCCGGCATGGCCGACCCGGAGATCGTCAGCCGCGCCGTGCAGTCCACCCTCGGGCTGGGCGTCGCGGTCCTCGTGTACGGGGCGGCGCTCGGCGGCATCTTCGCGCTGGCGTTCGCGTTCGCGTACGGACGCCTCGGCCCCCTGGCCGCGCGCGCCACCTCGCTCGTGGTCGCCGTACTGGGGTTCGGCGCCGTGTTCCTGGTGCCGTACCTGAAGTACCCGGCCAACCCGCCGTCGATCGGCAACCCCGACACCATCGGTCGGCGTACCGCCCTCTACTTCGCGATGGTCGCCATCAGCGTGGCCGCCGCCATCGGCGCCGCGATCCTCGCGGGGCGGCTGGCGCCACGGCTGGGCGGATGGACGGCCGTGCTGGTCGCGGCCGGCGGGTTCGTGGCGGTCGTCGCGGTCGCCGGGCTCCTCCTGCCGGCGGTCGACGAGGTACCGGCCGACTTCCCGGCCACGGTGCTGTGGCGGTTCCGGCTGGCCTCGGTCGGTATGCAGGCGGTGCTGTGGGCCACGTTCGGGCTGCTGTTCGGTGCCCTGACGGAGCGGAGCCTGCGCCGTGGAGCCCGGGTCAGGCCGGCCGCCGCGGTCGGATGACGCCTGCGGCCCGCCCCGCGGCGGCGGGCACCTCGTCGCGCGGGACGGACGGCTGTGCCTCCCGCCGCCGGGACGCTCGCGCTGACCGCGCATGGGCCGGCTCTGCCCGACGTCCGGCGGGACATCAGGGCGCCGTCCGGGTCACCGCCTCGGCGCTCAGGTCGGTCTCCCGGCGGGCGGCACCGGCGAGCTGCGCGGCGATCTGCCCGGCCCGGTCGGGGTCGACCCCGCCGGCCAGCTCCCGCTCCACCGACGCTGTCGCTGTCGCGACAGCGAAAGTCACCGCGTCGATGGCGGTACGGCCGGACTCCAGCGCGTGTACCAGCCCGCCGACGAAGGAGTCGCCGGCACCAACCGGGTTGACCACCCGTACCGGCAGGGTGGGTACCCAGTACACGTCGCGCGCGTCGCCGAAGGCGGTACCGGCCGCCCCGGCGGTCACCGCGGCCGACCGGGCGCCCCGCCCGCACAGGGCCCGGACAGCGGCACAGGCGTGCCGGGGGGTCTGCGGTCCGGTCTCGTCCACCGGTTCGTCGGCATGCCCGGACAGCGCCCCGTCGGCCTCGGCGAGGTTCGGCGTGACGATGTCGGGCCCGGCCCCGAGCGCGCCGACCAGGGCACCGCGCGAGGCGTCCACCACGACCCGTACCCGCGCCTCGTGGCCGATCGCGACCAGCCTTCCGTACGCGTCGTCCGGTACCCCCGGCGGCAGGCTGCCCGAGCACACCAGCGTCTCGTACCGCCCCGAGGCCAGCTCGGCGGCGACCCGCTGCTCGTACCGCCGCCACGCCTCCGCCAGGATCTCCGGCCCAGGCTCGTTGAGCACCGTCACCCGCCCGGAGTCCTCCAGGTAGATCGTGGCGACCCGGGCCTCGCCCGGTACCGGTACCCCGGCGAGCTCCATCGGTTCGGCCGCGAACAGCCGGGTCAGCACGGGCGCGTCCACGTCGGGTAGGAACCCGAGCACGGTCGCGCGCCGACCGAGCGCCGCGGCCACCCGCCCGACGTTGACGCCCTTGCCGCCGGCGGTCACGACCGCGCGGTACGGCCGGAGCACGCTGCCGGGCCGCAGCTCGGGCAGGCGTACCGTCCGGTCGACGGTGAGGTTGGGCGTGGCGATGAGCATGCGCCTACCGCCGCCCTTCGGGAGAAGCCGTTGATGACATCGACGTCATTGTCACACCAGGCACGGCTGTCCGGTCCCATGGGCTGACCGGGAACATGACTGTGCTGTTGGCCGGGGGAGCGGCGTCTTCGGCCGCCACGTGAGCCGTACCCTCCGCAATGCTGGTTACCAGGTGCTCGGCCTGGGCAGGGGCGCCGGGAACGAGGTCCGCGCCGATCTCCTGGACCGCGACGGTCTGCTGCGGGCGGTGCGGGACGTCCGGGCCGACGTGGTGGTACACGGGGTCACCGCGTTGCGCAAGCCACCGCTGACGCACAAGGGGATGCACGTCACCGACGACCTGCGCGTCACCGGCACCGCGAGCCTGCTCGACGCGGCCCGCGCCGTCGGCGCCCGCCGCTTCATCGGGGAGAACATCGTCTTCGGCTACGGGTACCGCGACTTCGGCGACCGGGTGCTCACGAGGCGGCGGTCCGGCAGACCGCCACCCGGGCCCGTACCCACGTCGCCGCCCGCCGCCCGCGCTTCGACGCGGATCCCCGGCTACGGCGGACGGCGGCCGAACGGTTCCGGGCGGCCTGCGCGGGCGGTGACCTCAACGCGATGATGCACCTGCTTGCCCCCGATGTGGTCGCGTGGACGGACGGCGGCGGCAAGATCTCCGCGGCTCTCCGCCCGCTGGTCGGCGCCGACCACGTCGGCCGCTGGGTGATGGGCGTGCTGAAAAAGCCGTGAGTCCGTCAGCCGCGACGGCTAGGTCGCCGATGGCGGCCCCGGCAGGTGCTCCGACCACGGTGCGGCGGCCGGAGCCTGGGCGGTGGCCGTGGTCCTCAGCTGCGCGGTGAGGCCCGCCGCGAGCACCTCCGCGTCGAGGTCGGTGAGTTCGTCGCCGTACTCCTGGATGAGCCGGGCCTTGGTGTAGACGATCTGGTCCGGCGCCACCGGCACGGCCGCACCGTCAGCGTCGGGCACCACCCGCACGTCGTCGCCCACGACGGCCAGTACGGCGTCCCCGGCGGCGGCGCGCGCCAGCACCCGTACGTCGTCCGCGGTCACCACCGTCATCGCGCCACCTCCGGGTCAGACCCATCGGGACGAGCTGTTCCCTCCCTGCCTTAGCGGCAAACAGCCTGAACAGCGCGGGCAAGGCCCGGACAGCCGGGCGAACCGCCGGCGGGTTGCGCCCGAACCACTCCTCGGAACCCCCACGCCCCCGCCCGTTGACGCCGAACCCGGTACGGCGGTCCCCGCCACCCTGCCGGTCTGACGGTCAGCGGCGCCTCGGCGGGAGCCGGTCGAGGACGAGCGCGGTCAGCAGGACCACGCCGGTGGCGACCGCGGCTCCGCCAAGAGTGTCGGTGGCGTAGTGGGAGTGCACCGCGACAATGGCCGCGGCGACCGCGCCCGCCGTCGCGAGCGCGGCGAGCGCGAGGAGTACCCGCAGGTTCGTCGACAGCCGCGGGCGGGGCGGGTCGACGAGGAGGACCGCGCATATGACGGCCAGCGCGGTCACGCCCGTGGCATGGCCGCTGGGGAAGGTGAACTCACCGATCAGGGTACGGTGTATCAGCGGTTTGAGCAGGAGCTCGGTAACCGCCAGAGCGCCCGGTACGGCCACCGCGACCAGTGCCGTACCGCGCCATCGCCGGGTCAGCACGCAGGCCGCGAGCAGCACCGCGGCCATTACGCCGACCGGGATCGGGTCACCCAGCAGGACCAGCACGTCGGCCGTACGGCGACCGCCGAGTACGCGCTGGACGTGCTCGTCGACCGCCGCGTCGAACCGCCCCGCCTGAGCCTGGTCGGTGTACCGGACACCGAGCACCACCGTGACCGCCACGCAGGCCGCGAGGGTGGCCATGGCGAACGGGCGGGCGGGTCCCGGAAGCAGCGGGTCGCGCACGGGCTGCCGTAGCCCCTGTCGACCCGTGGGATCGTCGAGCGGCCCGGTGTCGTCCACGTCGCCCCTTTCGGCCTCCGGCAGCGGCGCCCCGCCCACTCGTGGAGTACGTCAGCCGGTACCTGTACACCGCCAAGCGCTCCCACCCAACCGTACGGCCGAGGGGCCACCGGGGGTCCGCCCGATCCGGGTGCTGCTGCACGTCGGCGTACCGACCGGCGCACCGACCGGCGGGCATGGCTGCTCGGTCGCCAGCGACTCCTTGAGCAGGTGGTCGAAGCTCTCCGCCCAGAACGGGGGAAGAAGCAGCCGTCGATGTCCAGCAAGATCGTGGGGGTTTCCGTGCCGTCGGTCACCGCCGCGCCTCCACCTCGGTTCGGCTCAGGGTACAAGCGCCGACCAATGAGCCTTTCCAACCTGGCGGAGCATCGGCTCTCCCGGCTCGGATGGAGCAAGGGCCGAGGCTGGGGATTTCCCCGAGGCGAGGGTCGCCGCGAGTGTTGGAGGCTCATAACGCGCTGAGGCCAGCGCGGGTAAACCTCTCACGATGAAGGGAGCTGACATGTTCGACATGTCAGGCCAGCAGCACCGAGCCGCCCAGGGCGGCACGGTCAATGTGCGTCCGCCGTCCTTCGACGAGGCGATCGGGACGTGGGACGGGGTGAAGCGGAGGCCCATTCTGAAGGTACGCCCGCGGAAGAGCGCTTTGCCCGGTTGGACCGCGCCGGTCGTGGCCGCGTTCGCGTTCGCGGCGCTGTCGGTAGGGGTTCTCAGCGTCCCGGACGCGCCCGAAGTACTCTCAAGGTCGGCGACTCTCTCGTCCAAATGCGTGGTGCACGCGGGCATTCTCTCCGTTCCGGATGCGCCCGAAGCCACCTGTTCCGCGCCGACGGTCGTGCCGAGTTCTTGACCAAGCAGGTCTAGGCGTGCCCGCCGCGCCTTTCAGAAGGATCACCGGGTCGTTGCCGCGCTCGTGGACCAGCCCGGAGGGCGGGTAGGCCCGATCGATGTGCCGTTCGGTCAGCGAGCATCGGCGCGCCGACCCGCCCTCCGGGCCATCGATGGTCGTGACAATGTGTATCGGGCGTCGCGGGACGTGAGCCGGACCGCGTACTGCGGCGGATCCGGGCACCGGAACTTGGTAGGCGGCTGGCATGCCGACGCTGACGTCATCTCCTACTGCGGTGGGCGGGGTTGTCAGTACGACTCGTCGGCGGGGTTGGTGGCCAGGACGTCGGCGACGGGGCTGGATGAAGTCGGGCAGGCTCACGCACGTGGATCCCGACTGCACGGCCACCGCCTATCACGTGGGCTAGGAGATCGTCGAGCCGAGCCAGGGATCGACCCATTCTGCCAGAAGAGTCGCCCCAATTCGGGTGTTCGGCGGCGCGGGTTCCTCACCAAACGAGTTTCACCCGACACGGCTGGGGTAGCTGGTTCGTTGGTCCGAGAGGAGCGGCTGTCGCGACCGGTCAGTCCGGGCATGGGTGGATACCGCGCTCCTGCGACATGGTCGCCGATGGCAGGGAGGGCCGGATGGCGGTACGTGCGACGCGGCGAAAGCCTGGTGCCGCGGCTACCCCGTGCGGCGGCGATGGTTGCCGGCCTGGTCCCCGGCCCCGACCACTGTGGACAGTCCCATGGCACGGTCGGTTGTAAAGGCTGGGCGGCTGGTGGCAGGTCGCTACCAGATCGGGCGTCTGCTCGGCCGTGGCGGTATGGCCACGGTCTGGAGTGGCCGTGATCTGCGCCTGGACCGGCCGGTCGCGATCAAGAAGCTGTCCGGCGAGGGAATGCGCCAACCGATGGCGCTGGAGCGTTTCGACCGTGAGGCCCGGGCGGTGGGCCGACTCTCGCACCCCAACGTCGTCGCGGTGTACGACTTCGGCACCCAGGGCAGCGAGCCGTACCTGGTGATGGAGCTGGTACAGGGCCCGACGGTAGCGAAGCTGCTGGCTGACGGGCCGCTGCCGGTGGTCGACGTCCTCGCGGTGGGGTCGCAGGTCTGCGACGGGCTCGAGGCCGCGCATGCGGCCGGGATCGTTCATCGGGACATCAAGCCGGCCAACCTGATTGTCGCCCCGAACGGCGTGGTGAAGATCTGCGACTTCGGGGTCGCCCGGCTGCGGGACACCGCCGGCAACGGGAACCTGACCGGTCCGGCGACCGCGATGGGCAGCCCGAGCTACATGGCACCCGAGCAGATCGGCGCAGGGCCGGTCGACCCGCGCACTGACCTGTACGCACTGGGCTGCACCATGTACGCGATGCTCGTCGGTCACCCGCCCTTCACCGCCGGAGGGCCGTTCGGCATCGTGCACCAGCACATCACCAGGCCACCGGAGCCACTGCGCCTGCGCCGCCCCGACGCGCCACTCGAGGTCGAGGCGCTGGTCGACGACCTCCTGGCCAAGCGGCCCGACGAGCGCCCGCCGGACGCCGCCGCGGTCCGTGCGCGGATCGCCGCGGCTCAGGCGGATCCGGCGATAGCCGCGACCCCGTTCGACCTCCCGCGGTCGGCCGTCGCTTCGCCCCTGGAAGCGCAACCGGCCGCGCTCGCCATCCTCACCAGTGACACGTCGCCCGCGGGCCCGAGCAGTGGAGCCCGGGCACTGGCAACGAGGCGACGGCTGTGGGCGATCGTGGCGGTCGGCGTCGCGGCGCTCGCCGCGGTCGTGATCGCTATCGCGGTACTGCCGACGGGGCGGTCCGCGACGGGGGGCGGTGCGGGACGCCGGACGGGCTCCACCGCCCCGGTAACGGCGAGCCCGTCACCCGGCGCGGTTGCCTCGCCGACCGCGGCTGGCTCATCCCGTATGCCGGTATCGGCAGAGCCGCCCCGCGTGAGCCCTGCCCCCACCGGTACGGGAGCCCCGTCGTCGCCGCCCACCGATCCGATCGTGGCCTTGCACCAGGCGATCGGGCAGCAGGTCGTCACCGGAAACCTCAAGCCGGACGCGGCCGCCGACCTGAACCACACGGTCGATGACCTCGCCAAGACGATCGCCACCGGCAACACCGCCGGGGTGACAAACAAGCTCCAGGCGCTGCGGGACAAGCTGACCACCCTGAACAAGGAAGGGAAACTCAGCGCCGACGGATACCGCGCACTCAACAGCGCCGTCGACCAGGTCGCCGCGGCTCAGGGTTGAGACTCAAAGCCAGGAAGATAAGTGTTGTTGTTGGTCATGCGTGTGGGTCGGGGATGACGTCGATGAGGTAGTCGACGTGGGTTGATGCTTGTTGGTGGGTGTGGCGTTTGGCTGGGTATGGGGCTTGGGAGCGTTTGACTGCGCGGGGACAGGCGCGGTCGCGGCGGTGATCATCGTGCGCTGGGCCGACGACTTCATCGTCGGGTTCGAACTTGAGCAGGATGCACAGCGGTTCCTGGGGGCCGAGCTTCGCGCGGGCCGCACGGAGCCGGGCCAACGCCGCGGCGTCCAGATCGGACAGCAGCCACCACGCGGTCGGGTCGGAAGCCACTCGGCCGAACAGGTCCGCCTGGTTCCGCAGAGCCGCAAGGTCGGCGATCGCCTCCCGCCATCAGCGAGCATTACCGCCAGGTCCACCGCGACCCGGCCCGGGTCATGGCCGCACTGCCGGACCCGCAACGGCGCAAGCGCGTCGCTGAACGCGGCGCTCAGCCACGGTGGCATCGGCGAGGTCGGCCAGCAGCCGGGCGCCACCATGCCCGACAACACCCCGACCGTCAGCGGCGGCAACGATCTTCGGACGTGGATCGGTAACCTGCATCTGGAAAGTGCCCTCCGTGGCGGGATGGAACAGGACCCTCAGCAAGTCCTATCTTCCCAGATCAGGGCACTTTCGCGTTCCCGGCCCCGGCAGCCGCCCTTCAATGAAGGCGCGAGGCTAGCTTGACCTTGGCCTGCCACATGGCGCGAAGGTCAGCCGAACCGCAACTGGAGATCGCCGAGCTTCTACGCGTCAACAACATGCCAGGAACGGACTATTTGCGCAGTGATCTGAAGCCCGCGCGGAGCTCTTCTGAAAAGAGTTGCGGCTGCTCCCACGCCGCAAAGTGGCCGCCTTTATCGGGCCTGTTGTAATAGATGAGGTTGTGATAGGCGCGTTCTGCCCAGCTTCGAGGGGCGCGGTAGATCTCCTCGGGAAAGACGCTCAACGCGGTCGGGACGGAAACGTCGACGGCTTCGAAAAGGGGGCCCTTTCCCTCCCAATAGATACGAGCCGCAGAGGCCGCCGTGTTCGTCAACCAGTAGAGCGTGATGTTGTCGAGGACATCGTCTCGGGTGAGGTCGCTTGAGGTGTCTCCCTGAAGAACTCGGCCGACGAGCCCCGGCTGGCCATAACCATCTCCGTGGTCAATAATCCAGGCTGCCAGGCCGACGGGTGAATCCGACAGTCCATAGCTCACGGTTTGCGGCCGGGTCTTCATCATGGTTGCGTAGGCCGCGTGCTTCGCGAAGAAGTTGTTCACCTGCTCATACGCCTGCCTCTCGTCGTCTGAGAGACCGGATGGCGGCGGATTGCCGGGCTGTTGCGCCGTTGCAAGAACATCGGGTGGAACAGTGAAGGGCAGGTTGGTGTGAATACCCACCAACTCCGGAGGTTCCTGCTCGGCCATCAAATCACCGATGAGCGCACCCACATCGCCGCCTTGCGACACAAACAGCGTGTATCCAAGACGCTTCATCAGCTCTACCCAGGCACGTGCGATGCGGGCGTGATCCCAGCCGGTGGTGGTCGGCTTGGCTGAGAACCCAAAGCCCGGTATCGACGGAATCACCACATGGAAAGCGTCCGATGCACTCCCGCCATGTGCCGTGGGGTTGGTCAGTGGGTCGATAATCTTCAGCTGCTCGATGACCGAGCCCGGCCACCCGTGCGTCACGATGAGCGGCAACGCATTTTCATGATTCGAACGAACGTGAATGAAGTGGATGTCTAGCCCATCGATCTCGGTCGTGAATTGCGGCAGGGCGTTCAGTTTCGCCTCGCATTTGCGCCAGTCGTAATCTGTCCCCCAGTAGCGCGCGAGTTCCTGCATCATCGCGAGCGGCACGCCTTGGGAATCGTCCGCAACCGTTTCCCGGTCGGGCCACCTCGTCGCGTTTATGCGCCTGCGCATTTCGGTAAGTTCCGCTTCCGGAACATTCACCTGGAACGGACGAATGGCCGTGGCATCATTGGCCGTCTGTTCTGCGCCTTTAGTCATACTTTAGACCCCCTGTGAAACCGGCGCCGTCACCGGCTCGTCGACGACGTCCTGCAAATCTGCTACTAACGTTTAGTCGCTCATCCAACCCCGCGGTCGCGGCACGTCCCGCAGGCCGCGCCCAGGACTCATTGCCTCCTCTCCTCATCACAAGTCGCATGCCGCTGCGCATCACGTTCTTGTCCACAGCGCCCGCCTACCCGCAGACATCTGTGCCAAACGACGGCGGAGGCTGCTGCGTCCCCGTCGACAAGGGGAAAGCACAGCGCGGTGACGGCTCAGGATTGGAACGCGGCGGGATGGCGACGGGCCACGCGCCTGCACGGCGGGGGGATTCTGGCCCCAGTGTCGGGTGTCGGAAGTGATTTGACGGTGGCGCGTGTGTGGCCGGTTCGGCGATGCAGTGGGGGTAAGGTCCGGCACACCACCGCCCAGCAACGCCGGTACATCGGCGGTCAACTACGACGGCGCGCTGCGGCTTTCGGAAGACTAACTGGCCCTCCTCGAGTGTCTCCACTAGTGAACGCAATGTCGACTCCGCTAGCCAGGACACTCGGGCTAGTCTTCGCGCAGCCGGACGGCGCCTCCTGGCTGGCCGGAGTGGATCAGCCGCGAGTTCAAGCGGCTGATGAGTGCCTCGGGCGCGGACGCTCGGCGGGCCCGGGCGCCGTCGATGAAGGCGATGCGCTCAACGGTGGTCGCCCGGCTGTACGAGCGGGCCTGCCGCTGGAGGTCATCTCGAAGCAGACCGGCACGCCGGCGGGCAGGTCACCCGCGACCACTACCCGGTGGTCACGGCTGAGCGGACCGGCCGGAGTACAGCGCGATCGCAGACGCGCTCACGGCGCGACGTCGTGACCGCCGTACTGACTGGCCACCAAAGTGTGTCAATGCGACGGTGCGAGCTGAGAGCCAGTCCTAGCACGTCAAGTGCCTGTTGATCTGTGCCCCCGGGGTGATTCGAACACCCGACTCGTGGTTTAGGAAACCACTGCTCTATCCCCTGAGCTACGGGGGCGACGGTGCCCAGGGTATCTACCTGCGGTAACCCATGGGCGCCAGGGGCTACCAACCGTCCCCAACCGTCGGGGCGCCGACAGCGGATCGCACGCGGATGGCACGGCAGCCCCGCCGGGCGTGGCGGGCGGCCGGCTAATAGGTGTCCCCAGGGGTTATCGATAATGCCCAACGCAATCGCTCGCACGCGGAGCACACCCCCGAGATGGGGCATTCCAGAAAGTGGGATGGGCGTCAGAATGTGGGATTCGGCCACGGGTCTCGGCCGGTCGGGCCTCGCTACCGTCCCACTTTCGGAATCGTGGAGCGTGCGGTTCCGCCCCGCCGGATCTGGGCTCCTACCCGCCCCGATGTCAATGGATTGTCAGAGTCCGTTGGTCAACGCTTACCGACATCGAGTTCATCGGGTGAGGTGGAGGCGTTGCGGCTGCGTACCTGAACGCTCGGTACACGTCGCCTGAGCGCGACCATGCCGCGAGGGCTCGGGTCGACGCGCCGCGGAGTGGCGAGGGATGCGACGGGTATGGGAGGCAGGACGTGAGCCCATTGGCGTCGGAGTCGTCCCGGGCGCTGTCGCCGATGCGAGGGTTGATGGCCGCCGTGATCGGGCCGCCGGGGGCGGGCAAGTCGGCGGTGGTGCACGCCTTGGCGCAGGTTGACGGCGCGGTCGTGTTCCGGCTGCGGGAGGCGGTGCGTTCCTACGCCGACGTGCTCGGCGGCGTATTAGCTTCCGCCGACCCACTGGGCTGGGTCGACCTGGTCGCCGTTGGTCGGGTGCTGGACGCGGCGTTCATCGTCGGACGGTTCCCGACCGACGATGGTCCTGTTCTGCTGGACAACTTTCCCGGTACCGCCGCGCAACTCGACGTGCTCGTCGACGTGGCCACCGCCGCCGAGCGTCGCGTGGTGGTACTGGAATTGCGGGCCGGCTCGGCCGTGGTATCCGCGCGAACGGCGGTCCGGCAGGTATGTCCGCAATGTGGTCCGGACGAACATCATCCCGCTACGGCTGCTGCCGGGCGGCCTCACCGCTGCGCGGGGTGCGGCGCCGGCCTGGTTCGCCGCGACAGCGACACGCCAGCTCGGCATGCGTTGCGGTTGGCCCGCTACCGTGCCAACGCCGCCGAGATCCTGGAGCGGGCCCGCCGCCGCCAGATTCCCCACGTCGACGCCGGCTGCGCACCCGTGCTCGTACGCCGCTCGGCGTGCTTCGCCCTGCACCGGTTGAGCCACATCACGATGGTTGTCCCCACCGATCTCGCAAGAAGCCGATCGTGACCGTCATCCTGCCCACGCCTGGTCTGCGCCGCGACCGGGGCGTGGTCGCCGACGCCTACGGCAACGCCCGGCTACCGGCGTCCGCCCACGATGCCACGCCGGAACACATCGAGAAGATTCCGTACGGGCGGTTCCGCAACGTGTACCTCTACATTACGGAGGCGTGCCAGCTGCGTTGCGAGCACTGCTACATGGGTGAGCGGCTGGACCGGGCGTTGAAGATGCCCTACCCGGCGGTGATGCAGACGTTGACGACGTGGCGGCAGATGGGCGGGTCGAAGCTGACCATCCTGGGCGGTGAACCGACGCTGCACCCGGACTACGTGCGCATCATCCGTGACGCCAAGGCCCTCGGTTACGAGCACGTCATCACCACCAGCAACGGCCTCGGCCCGGCCGCGCGCAAGTTCGCCGTCATGGAGCCGCAGGATTTCTCCTACGTCCAGATCAGCCTCGACGGCGGCAGCCAGGACAGCCACGACCAGGTCCGCGGCGCCGGCACCTTCGCCCAGGCCCTGGACACCATCACCCAGCTGTGTACGCGGGGCTTCGACACCCGGATCATCTGCACCGTCAATCGCGCCAACCAGCGGGACTGCCTCAACCTCCTGGACATCGCCGACGAGATTGGTGTATCTCTGGTGAAGTTCCACGTGTTCTCCGTGATCGGCTCCGGTCACGGTGCCGCGCAATGGGGCATCACCCCGGCGAGTGGATCGACTTCTACGAGCACTTGGAAACGGTCGCCGCCGGGCACCGCACCCGGGTCTGGTACCAGCCGACCTACGCACGCCGGGAGCGGATGGCCGGCTACGCCGCCGACGGCTACCGGGGCTGCATCGGACGCACCCTGGACCGGATCTCGATCTTCCCGGACGGGCGGGCCTACGTGTGCAGCTTCCTGTTCGACACCGACCTGCACTTCGCGACCATGCTCAACGGTCAGGTCGTCCTCAACCGGGGCGCCAACGAGTTCGACCTGTTCACCAAGGCTTGGGCACGGACGTCAGAGGTACCGGACCAGGATCCGCCACAGCCGAGATGCTTGTCGACAGCGCGGAGGGCTATCGCCGTCGGCGCGTGCGGTTCACACTCGTGGTCGGGACCGACCGCGGACTCTGGCGCCCTGCCGTGGAGGACAACATGGGTTTCATCAGACCCACCCTGCCCAAGGTGGATCCGGCCGCCTGGTCGCGGACCTCCCGCATGGCGCGGATCCGCCAGCTCGCGCCGTTCTGGGTCGACAACGGGTTCGGCACGCAGCGCGTCATCCACGTCGTGTACCTGGTGAAGTCCTTGCTGTACGGGGCCGGCGGGATCCTCGTCGCGAGCGTGACGACACCCGGTCTGGGCGGAGTCGGCGACGTCGGGCGGTGGTGGACTGAGCCGATCTTCTTCCAGAAGGCCGTCGTGTACAGCCTGCTGTTCGAGGTGCTGGGCCTGGGCTGCGGGTCGGGGCCGCTGACGTTGCGGATCAGCCCGCCGATCGGCGGAGTGCTGTACTGGCTGCGCCCGGGGACGGTGCGGTTACCGGCCTTCCCGTCTCGGGTGCCGCTCACCCGCGGCACCACCCGGACGCTTGCCGACATCGTCCTCTACGCGGGTGTCGTGCTGGCCGCAGTCTGGGTTCTTCTGGCGCCGGGGACTGGTCCCGTCGCGACGCCGCTGCTCTCCGGCCAGGTCGGAGTGATCGCGCCGGAACGGCTGATCCCGCTGGCGATTCTCCTGCCGCTGCTGGGACTGCGGGACAAGACCGTCTTCCTCGCCGCCCGCTCCGAGCACTACCTGCTGACCGCGGCGCTGTTCTTCTTCCCGGGCGTGCAGATGCTGGCCGCGGCGCAGCTCGTCATGCTGCTGCTGTGGTGGGGCGCGGCAACATCGAAGCTCAACCGGCACTTCCCGTTCGTGGTATCCATCATGATCAGCAATGCCCCGCTGCACCGGTGGACGTGGCTGCGCCGCAACCTCTACCGGCACTACCCCGACGACCTGCGGCCGTCCTGGCTCAGCCGCGCGCTGGCTCACGGCGGCACAACGATCGAGTACGTCGTACCGCTCGTCCTGGTCCTGGCCCCGAACTGGACGCTCACCCTCGTCGCCGTGGCCGTCATGGTGGTGTTCCACCTGCACATCCTGTCCACGTTCCCGATGGGCGTGCCGCTGGAGTGGAACATCTTCATGATCTTCTCGACGCTGTTCCTGTTCGGCGCCCATGGCAACCTCGGGCCGGCACAGGTACGGTCGCCGGTGCTGATTGTGCTCCTGCTCGCGGCGGCCGCCGTCGTCGTGGCGGGCAACCTGTTCCCCGCCAAGGTGTCGTTCCTACTGTCGATGCGCTACTACGCGGGCAACTGGGCCACCAGCCTGTGGTGCTTCCGGCGCCCGGCCCAAGACCGGCTGGACAGCCACATCACCAAGGTCGCGCCGTCGGTGCGGACCCAACTCTCCACGATGTACAACGACGAGGAGGCCGACCTCATCCTCAACCTCGGCAACGCCTGGCGGGCAATGCACCATCATGGTCGGGCGCTCAACGGGCTGCTGCCGCGGGCATTGGACGATCTCGACGCGTACGAGATCGTCGAGGGCGAGACGGTCGCCGGAGTGATCCTGGGATGGAACTTCGGCGAGGGGCACCTGCACGACGAGCAGCTGCTCGGCGCGGTCCAGGAGCGATGCCGGTACGCCGATGGCGAGCTACGCGTCGTCCTGCTCGAGTCGCAACCCATCCATCGGCCACGGCAGCACTACCGGATCGTCGACGCGGCGACGGGCGTGGTGGAGGCCGGGTATGTCAGGGTTGCTGACATGATCCGGCAGCAGCCCTGGCTCGACGAGGACGCCACCATCGCGGTCACCCCCGACCGGGCGGGCAGACCGGCGTCACCGACACCGCCCACCTTGCCGGCGGTGCCCGGCCTCGACACGCCGTAGCTACCCGCCGTACACGTCTCTTCGCGGAGGTGGGCATGATCACTGCGGTCGTTGTCGGGTCGGGTCCCAACGGTCTGGCGGCGGCCGTCACGCTCGCAGGCGCCGGAATCCGGGTCAGCGTGCTGGAGGCGGCCGACCGCATCGGTGGCGGCGCCCGCAGCGGGCAGCTGACCATGCCCGGCCTGGTCCATGACGAATGCTCCGCCTTCCACCCCATGGGCGTCGCGTCGCCCTTTCTACGCTCGAGGAGCCTGCACGAGCACGGCCTGCAGTGGCTCTGGCCGCCGGTCGATCTCGCCCATCCGCTTGACGACGGGCCGGCCGCCGTGCTCATGCGCTCGATGGACGAGACCACGGCCCGGCTCGGCGCCGACGGCGTGGCGTGGCGTCGGCTTCTCGGCCCGCTGGTGTCCGGATTCGATGAGCTGGCGGGCGAGCTGCTCGGACCGATGCTCCGCGTTCCGCGCCACCCGGTGCGGCTGGGCCGGTTCGGGCTACACGCGCTGCTACCAGCCACGGTGCTGGCCCGTCGGTGGCGCGGCGCTCAGGCGCGGGCGCTGTTCGCTGGGGTTGCGGCGCACGCGCTGCGGCCGCTGAGCAGCCCGCTGTCGGGCTCGATCGGGCTGGTCCTCGCCGCAGCGGGGCACGCCTACGGATGGCCGGTCGCCCGAGGGGGATCACAGTCGATCACCAATGCGCTGGTGTCGCTGCTGCAGGCGCGCGGCGGCACCGTCGAGACCGGCATCACCGTCGACGCGTACGCCCAGCTGCCCCCCGCGGACATCGTGATGCTCGACGTGGCGCCGGGCTCGGCCGCCCGTATCCTGGGCGACCGGCTGCCCGGGCGGGTGGCCCGCGCGTACCGCCGCTACCGCCACGGTCCGGGCGCGTTCAAGCTGGACCTCGCCGTCGAAGGCGGCATCCCCTGGTCCGACGAAGCGTGCCGCCGGGCCGGAACCGTCCACTTAGGAGGGACGCTGGCGGAGGTCGTCCGCGCCGAGGACGACGTCGCCGCGGGCCGGATGCCCCGGCGGCCGTTCGTCCTCGTTGGGCAGCAGTACCTCGCCGACCCGTCCCGGTCGGCCGGCGACCTGCACCCGGTGTGGGCCTACGCGCACGTGCCCGCCGGCTACACCGGCGACGCGACCGAGGCGATCGTGGACCAGATCGAGCGGTTCGCGCCGAGCGTACGGCAGCGGATCCGGGCCCGGGCCGCGCGCACGACCAGCGCGCTGGCCGCGTACAACGCCAACTACGTCGGCGGCGACATCGCCGCCGGCGCCAACGACCCGCGACAGCTCCTTCTACGCCCCCGGACCACCCGCAATCCCTACCGCACCGGTGTACCGGGCGTGTACCTCTGCTCGGCCTCCACGCCACCCGGCGCCGGCGTCCACGGCATGTGCGGCTACCACGCCGCCCGGGCGGCCCTGGCCGAGCTCAACCGCTGACACTCACCGCGCGACCGTGACGAGCGCTACGGCGCGAAGCCGCCGTCCGCGTAGACATACTTGGTTGGATACGTACAACGGCAGTTCGCTGGTTGCGGCGGCATCCCGTTCCCGCGAAACGTGATGAGGCACGTCCGACAGGTGGCCGGCCCACGTCAGACTTCCGAACCGCGCAGAATGGCCTCAACGATCTGACCATAGTTGCACCCAGCTCCTGATTCCAAGTGCGGTTATCGCTATCCATTATCCGTCATGCGCCTTCGTCGACCCGCCGGCTGGACAAGGGTGAGCACGTCACGGCCCGAGCGTTTTCTGCGAGACCCGCAACGTCAGGGCTGGGCGCAAAGTCTTTTGCGCAGGTCAAGGGCGTTGCTTAGGGTGCGGTAGGAACTATCGCCTACCGGCTTGTGGTGACGCTTTGGGTTGGTCGGGCTTGGGACCCGTCGTCGGTCTGTGTCACTCACGGTAGCCGCTTGAGGGTCGGGTTGGGTTGTCCTGGACGGGACTGCCGCCCACGTCGCGCTCACTGTGGGTATAGATCACGCGGGGTGGGTCACGACGTGATCACGGTTGGGTGGCGCTGGGCGTGGGGTGAGGGTAGGGGCAACGGGGCCGGGCTAGTAACCGGGGTTCGACCAAGAATCCTGCCTACGAGGAGCCCCGTTGCCCGGTCAGTCTTGCATGCCCGCCGTCGTCTGCGGTGCACCGCCGTCTGCTGGCGTGTCGGTGCCCACCACGGCGGATACCGCGGTGGCGGTGCTGGCGGCCGGCGAAACACTCCAGCAGCCTGCCCCCGCTGGCCCGGTGCAGCGCCGCGGCCCGACCGCGACCGGGACGGCGGCCCAGTCCAGGGCATCCAGGCGGGCGAGCAACCCCGGAGTGTTCTCCTTGACAATCATCACGTAGTGGGCGAGCAGTTGTTCGGTGATGAACGTGGCGTGGGAGCGCACGGTATGCCCGGCGTCCATGGTGAACACCCACCGCCACACCACTACAGACACCGGGCACGGGCGTCGGGAACGACGCACCATCCGGGTCCTCCCCGCACCACCGGACCTGGGCTTCCCGCACGCCGCGCAAGTGTTCTTGATCGAGCGGTACACCACCCGCACCGTCCGCAAACGCACCAAACGAAGCCGCAAATACCGCAAGGTGCAGGTCCACACCGCGGTGGCCGTCCTCGGCGTGACCAGCCTGTCCGATCGCGAAGCCGCACCGGTGCACCTGGCCACCTACGTCCGCTGCCACTGGGCCATCGAAACAAGATCCATTGGGTGCGGGACGTCACGTTCCGTGAGGATGCCTCCCGGGTTCGGACCGGCTCCCGCCCCCGGGTCATGGCCACGATCCGTAACCTCGTGATCGGGCTGATCCGCCAAGCCGGCTACACCAAAATAGCCGCCACCATCCGACGCATCAGAAACGACCCACGCCTACTCTTCCGGCTCCTCGGCCTGCCAGCATCCCCGAAAAACGCACCATGGACAGCCGAAACGACTTTGCGCTCAGCCCTGCCCGCAACGTTGCGTCTACAGAAAGAGAATGCACGATGAGACGAACAAGATCGTTATGGCGCGGGCTGATCATCGGCGTCGCCGCTGCCGCCGTCGGACTGGTCGGCGCGCCGGCGTTCGCTGATGCCGGCGGCACCGGGCACACCGTCAGCATCACGGAGAACCAGCACGGAACCTTTACCGACGACCAGGCGTTCAACCCGTGCACGGGAGCGCCCGGTGTGGCGGTCTTCGACGGCAACGCCGTCGAGCACATCACGTTCTTCCCCGGCGAAGACGAGAAGACGAGGTGTGGGCGACGTTCACGGAGACCGGCAAGGTCACGGTCACGTGGTCCGGCGTTACCTACACCGGACACGCCACCGCGTGGGGAAACTTCAACGTCAACGAAAAGAACGCCAACACGACGTTCACCCTCAGCCTTCGCCTTTTCGCTCCCGACGGTTCCAGCGTCGTGGGCCACGATGTGACGCATTTTGCGCTGAACGCCAACGGCGAGGTCGCGGTCAGCTTCGACAAGCCGAGCTTCACCTGTTCCTGACCTTTGACCAAACATAGTTGATCGCGTCGGCCGGGCCCGTGAAGGCCGCTGACATGGCGCCAATGCCGTGTCAGCGGCCTTCTGTGGATGTCGGACCAGGCTTGCGGCTTACCCGAGGACCGGGTCCGAGGCGCCGCGGCTACGGCACGGTGAGCTGGACGTCGAGGTTGTAGTAGCGCGGGCCGCTGGTGCACAGCGCGGCCATCTCCTTGGCGAACGCGTCCGTCTCCGGTTGTGCGCTGTTTTGCATCGCGTCCTCGTAAGAGGGGAAGTCGATAATCGTGAAGTAGCGGTTGGGGTGGTCGCGGTCTTGCGTGACGACGAGCCGGAACCCGGCCGGGGGTTCGGGCATCTGGGCCATCCGGGCATCACCGAGCGCCTTCATTTCGTCGGCACGGTCCGTCTCGTATTCAATGATCTGGATAAAGCTCATTGCGCCCTCCTCGAGTACGGCCTAGGGGGGCAGGCTATCACCCGCTGGCCGCGTCTCCGAATTACCCGGACGCCTATCGAACCCTCTCCATATTCGCACTTGCTGGCCGTACTGCCGGACGACCTCGGCCCGAATGCTGACTTTTCCCTACTTGCGACAAAAGGTGGGTGAGGACTTGTTGGGTCGGCTCCGTGCTGAAACGCTAAATGATCGCCCGGTGGCCGTTGTCGGAAAACGCCGGTCCGGTCGGGTATCTGACACCCGCTGCTGGCTGCTCTCGGAATCCGAATTCCATTCTAGGATGGCCGCAGGCCTGCGTGTCGACCGCGTCTTTTGGAGGGCGGCCGGTAGCGGTGGTGGCTATTGGCCGACGCGGTCAGGCGCTCCTCGCAATGCTGTAGGGGGCGAAATGTCATTTCCGTTAAATGCCTCGATGCTGCTTCGGTGCACCGGCCGTGGCAGCGGAGGATCGGTGCGAGGCTGATCGTCGCGGCGTTCGCGGCGGCCTGCCTGTTCATCCCGTCGGCGGCGTTCGCGTCGCATCCCGAAGTAAGCCTGCCGGGCAGCAACTTCGAGATCGACACGGATGCGAACCTGCGGGCCGATGACCCGGCGCCGTCGATCGACTGGGCGAACGTCACCGAGATCCGGAAACAGGACACCACCAGCGGCCCGACCGACGAGTCATTCGGCCAGGGCACCAAGGAAGACACGGCGGTGCCGTCCGTGGTCGACGGCAGCATCCCGCCGAACAAGAGCGACCTGAAGTTCTTCGGCGTCTACCAGGAGGGCTCGACCAGCGGCGGGTTCCTGAACCTGTTCTGGTCGCGGGTCCAGGAGCCGTCCGGCACCACGAACATGGACTTCGAGTTCAACCAGAGCAACACCCTGTCGGCCAACGGGGTCCCCCGGTACGCACCGCCGGTGACCTGTTGATCATCTATGACCTGGCGCAGGGCGGTACCCACCCGGTCCTGTCGATCCGCGCGTTGTCGGCAGCGCCTGGGGGCCGGCCACGGACCTGACCGCCTCGAACAAGGCGACCGGGTCGATCAACACCCCACCGATCTCCGCCGCGGAAAGCGACGGGCTGGGCGCGCAGAGCGCCCGGACCTTTCGGTGAGGCGCAACTGCTGCGGGCCGGGCACCCATTTACTGGCCATAGCCTCGCGACGGCAACCGCCGAGATGTGCGCCCGGCGGCTGCGCGCGGAGCACCCGCAACACCTCGACGCGCGCCACCACATCGCAACTGCGCTCGCCGAACTGGGACGCTTTCGTGAGGCCGGTCGCGAGTATGCGGCGCTGGTGCCGGTCCGTACCAGGGTGTCGGGCGCCGAGCATCGTGACACACTCATCAGCCGGGCAAGCCAGGCTGATGTGCTGCGCGAGCAAGGCCGGTACGAGGAGGCCGAGGCCGAGTCCGGGCCGTGTACGCCATCCAGCGGCGGGTGCTCGGCGACGACTCGCAGGAAACCCTGCTCACCGGCTCGAACATCGGCCTCACACTGGCCCACCGCGGATGCTACGAGCAGGCCGAGACGCAGTACCGTGCGGTGCTGGCCCGGCAGCGGCGAACGCTCGGGGAGCGCCACTCCAACACCCTGGCCACGAAACACAACATCGCTGACGTGCTGGCCCGACAGCAGCGCTACGAGCAGGCCGACACGGAGTACCGTGCGGTGCTCGTCGTCGCCCGGGAAGTCCTCGGTCCGGAACACCCGTGGACGCTGGACGCACACCAGGGCCTGGCCGAGGTCCTCGTCCACCGGGGCGCCCACGAACAGGCCGAGATCGAGCTGCGGGTCGTCGTGGCGGCCCGCACCTGGGTGCTCGGGCACGACCACCCAGGCACGTTGGCCAGCCGATACTGGCTCGCCGAGGTCCTCGCCCGACGCGGCTGGCGGACTCGTGCCATCGCCGAGCTCCACTCCGTCCTGGCCGGCCAAGAACGGACGCTCGAGCCGCAGCACCCAGACATCCAACGGACCCGGGCAACCATCGACCACTGGGAAAAGGCCGAAGGTTCCGGCACAGACCCAACGCCGTGACGTGTTCCGCCGCGTCACCGAGAACGCACAGGCATTGGCCCACCTGGGCCCGCAGCCCGCAGGGGCCATCGCGGGCGGAGTAGACGTTAACGGTGCCGCGAAACGCGTCGACCGAAGCCTGTCCGCGCCGCCGCAGACTCGGACAACACCCAGGGTGGTGACAGCTTGAGGCTGTGGCTGGGCCGTGGTATGTGGGCGAGGTATCCATCCTGGTCGGTCCGATCATGGCCATCGCAGCCAGATACTGCCTGTGCGATGGTTCCACCGAGCCCATGAGACACAACGGCGTGGAACACGTTGACAGGTCGCATAACGTCGGTGTGCTCGAACCGGGTGACGCCCAACTGTCCGCGCTGCGGCTGTCGCGGGCCCTGGCCGGCTTCGGGATCGACTCGTCGCTGCTGTTGGCCGGGGACGCCCGGGGGCGGGCATCGGCGTGGCCTGCCGCTACGGCATGGCGCTGGAGGCATTCTCCCCCGGCGAGGAGGACGCCAATCTGTACGCCGCCACTGCCCCGATAAACGTTCTCGGCGATGCGGCAGTCTCAGGACCGGCTCGGGAACTCACCGACACGGTCATCAACGTCCGCTCGCGGATCGCAACGGGAGCGGGTGTGGCGCAGGGTGAGATAGACGATGCGGATCGCCGCCGGCGCCAGATCATCGGCCTGTTCAAGGCTGACATCCGACTTGCGCCGACACCGCTCGTGAGTCGTCGATCTTGCAAAGAGCCTGTAGAGCAACCTCAATTCGGCAAAGTCGGACGTCCGCCGGCGAACCCCCCAGCCACGCGACTCGCGGCTACGAGCGTGCGGTGCAACCCGACGTCGCAGGTCATGAGCCGTTTCGCCGATGGACGTTCGGCGTAATGCTGAAGACGTGACTCGGGTCGGTAATCCAGACCCGCGCGCGTCATCTGACGGTAGGCTGCCCGCCACGCGCCGGGGTGGCCGCCCATGGCCCCGACAAAGTCGCGGTATGTGTATGTCCTGATTGGTGCTGGATTGGATTGGCGCGCCGCAACGGCTAAACAGAACGGGACAGGCGCGACTTCCAGTGACCATTCGGGTGTCGAATCCAATGACCGTGACGGTGGACCGTGCCTGCCCACCCATCGTCTCCGTGGACCGCATCGCCGGGCACGGGGCGGCCGCCCGGTCGGCGGCATGGTCGAGCGTTACGATGCGCAAACTGAAGGCAACCCGATTCGGAGGACTCGCCGTGCTCGCGATCCGAGTGAAGCAGGTCTTCGATGGTCGGCGGGTTGTGGCCGGTGCGGGCGTGGTCTTCGTCGCCGACGGTCGGATCATCGGCATCGAGCCGGCGACCGCTGACATTCCGCAAGGGTGCCGCGTCCTCGACCAGCCCACCGCGACTGCCCTACCGGGACTCATCGACGCGCACGTGCATCTTCTGGCCGACTCAGGGCCAAGAGCCCTGGACCGGCTGGCCGACTACACGGCCGACGACTGCGACCGGGTCATCGAGCAAACCCTTCAGGTAAACCTGTCCTGCGGCGTGACGACCGTGCGGGACCTCGGCGACCGCAACTACGCGGTGGTCGACTGGCGGTCCAAGCATGCCGGTGCGGTGGCACCCACCATCGTTGCCTCCGGACCGCCGATCACCACCCCACAGGGCCACTGCGCGAACATGGGCGGTGAAGCCACCGGTGCGGTAGCCCTGCGCGCCGCCGTACGCGAGCGGGCAACCCGCGGCGCCGACCTGATCAAGATCATGGCAAGCGGTGGGGCGATGACCGCCGGCACATCCATGACCCAGGCGCGGTACAGCGTCGAGGATATGGCGGTGGTCGTGGCCGAGGCCCACGACGCCGGGCTGACCGTCACCGCCCATGCGCATCCACTGGCCGCCATCCGCGACGCCCTCACCGCTGGCGTGGACGGGATCGAGCACTGCACGTTCATGACCGACGCCGGGTTCCAGTTCGCGCCGGACGTGATCGCCGTGCTCGCCGAGCGCCAGATCGCCGTCTGCCCGACGCTGGGCAGCGCGCCGGGTGCGAAAAAAACGCCGCCGCAGCTGATGGAAATCCTGCGCCTGTCGGGCCTGACCCAGGAAACGCGCTATCAGAAGATCGCCGCGCTGCACAGTGCGGGAGTGCGGCTGGTGTCCGGCACCGACGGTGGCATCAACCCCGGCAAACCACACGGTGTGCTCGCCCAGGCCATCGCGCATCTCGTCGTGGGCGGCATGGCACCCGCCGACGCCCTGGCCTCCGCGACGTCGGTTGCCGCCGAGGTGTGCGGACTGGGTCACCGTAAAGGAACTATCCGGCCAGGCCACGACGCGGACCTCCTGATCGTCGACGGTGACCCGCTCACCGACGTCACCGCCCTGACCCAGGTCGCCGCCGTCGTCCTCAACGGGGAACCCATCTCATGATGGCCCGGAACACGGAATCCGGCCGGTAGCACGGCCCTGGCAAGGCTGCGGTATGTCATGAGCCCGAGTATCGGTGGGGCACGCCGCAATGGCTGCCAGATAGGGCAGGCACGACTTCCGGTGAGTGTTGCGTTCCGAGCCGTAGTGGTCATTCACGGATCACACGGTTGAGCCCTGCGGCCAGCCCGGCGCCGAAGAGCCAGCCCAGCAGGACCATGAGCCATGTGTACACCAGCAGGGGTGTTCCCCACCTCTTCGAGGCGTTCGGTACGTACTTGTCGACCTGCTGCAGGTTCAGCCCCGGGATGAGCAACTGGTACGAATACGCCACCGGGTTGAAGCACGGGTAGTTTGGCGGGCATGAGTTGAACGCGGTCTTGCCGTTGACGACCATCTGCGTCTCCTGGCCCCCGGTGCCCTCGATGAGGTTGCCGTGCTCCGCCACGTGGTAGATGACGCTGTTGGCAAGCCCCAGCACGGCCACGATGACAAACGGCAGCCACAGTCGGTATCCGTAGCCGACGGTGAGGTACAGGAAATGGTTCCACACTCGTGCGTGCCAGCGCAGGTTTCCCCGGGTGGTGCGGTCACGTTCGCGGGCGATGATGACCTCACGCGCCTGCCGGTCCTGCCCGGTGCTGCGGTACACCGCGGCGAGTTGCTGGTAGGGCTGGTAGGCGTACTCGGCACGGCGAAGGATGTTGAGGCGATCCGCGGGTGACAGGTTGCTGTCGAGGCTGCGGTAGGCAAAGCCCTCCAGGTTGATCCGGATAGCTTGCCGGCTTTCCTTGTTGTCTTTGAGCCGGGTCACCTCGGCGAAGGAAAGATCGACTGCGCCTTGCGGTGGGCCGGCGAGGCGCCAGTCGAGACTTCCGCCGGCTCGTAGACCGTGTGCGTCGAACGCTGTGGCACGCGCGTTGGTCAGGTGGCCGTTGAGCAGGCTGACGTCCCGATCGACCGTTGCGCCCCAGGCGCGGATCCCACCGATCGCCCGGAACCCGTCGTTGAGCTCCACGTCGCCGTGGCCGACGAGCCCGGTCAGGTCCAGGGCAATGCCATCGGGCCGCTCGATGGTGCCTGCGGCGCAGGTCAGCTGACGGCCGACGGTGACCCGGGCCAGCCGCACCCCACCGATTGCCCTGAACCCGCGATCGAGACGTACGTGCCCCTCGGTGGCCATGCCGTCGGCGTCCAGTGCGTCACCAGTGGGGTATTCAAACCGGCCGGCAGTGCAGTTGACCTCGTCGCGGACGGTGGCGCCCACCAGCCGTACCTGACCAAAGGCGGCGAACTCGTCGTTGAGGTACAGGCCACCGCCGCAGTCGAGACTGGCGGCGTCAAGGGCGTATCCGCTCGGGTTGTCGATTCTGCCTGCGGAGCAGTTGACCTGACGTCCCAGCTTCGCGCCGACCATCCGCACCTCGCCGAGGGCCGAGAATCCTCGGTCGAGGTACATGTCATCGGCGGCGACGCGGCTGGCGTCGATCGCGACACCCGAACGGTGGTCGAACGTGCCACCCGTGCAGCGCAGTTCCCCATCGATGCGCGCGCCGACCAGACAGACCGAGCCGGTCGCCTGGAATCCGTTGTCCAAGTACACCCCGGCGGTGGCGCGCAGCCCCTCTGCCCCCACGGCCACGCCGCCCGGGTTGGACACGGTGCTGCCGTGAAAGCGAACCGCGCGTGCCTGCGCCCACCGCAACCTGACCTCACCGTACGCGCGGAACTCGTCCTCACAGATCAGGTCGCCATCGACAATCAGGTGGGTAGCGTCAATCGCCAGCCCAGACCTGTTATGGAACTGGCCGCCTCGGCAGTCGAGATTGCTCGTGATGTGTGAGGAGGCCAAGCTGAGCTTGCCGTTGACGTTGCAATGCTGATCGAGGTAGACCGCGCCCTTGACCAGCATGTCGGAACAGTCCAGAGCCAACCCGTCGGGCTGGTCAAACCGGCTACCAGTCAACCGCAGGTCGCCCTCGATATCGGCCGCCTTGAAGGTCGCTGTGGTGTCGCAGCCGGCAACGCTCACGTCCCGCTTCGTTTCCAGGCGCTCCGCGTGAATATCCGCGATACGGCAGCCCACGAACTCGATGGGCGAGTCGGACCGGGCCGATGTGAGATCCACGCCCTGGGTGAAAGAGCAGCCCTTGAACGTCAGGCCGCGTGGCAGATGCTTGCCGGACAGGTCCAGCCGGTGCGTCACCTGCGCGTTATGCAGCACGACCCGGTCCGGCGCCGCGTCGAGCTTGTTGAGGCACAGGGCTTTGAGCACCTCAGCCCGGATACGGCCGTCCCCATCAATGGTCGCCACATCGGCCTCGTCACCGCCGCTGACCCAGCCGACTACCTGATTCTCGACCGGAGTCAGGTCGGTCACCCCGTCGACCCAGAATCTGCCCACAGCTCCTCCGCTACACACGTTGCCCGGCCACGATGATCAAAACTTGGGCGCATGCCAACGCAGGGAAACCTCCTGGTTATCCACATCAGTGGCGCGCGAGGGGGTGGGTGAGGCCGGTAGGGGATAGCTGCCGGCAGGACATCCGATCAGTCCTGACATCCCAAAGATCTGCAGGTTTCGTTGCTCGTCCCCTTTTCCCAACCGGACAGCGTCTACGCCGCCAGCGGCTAGCGGATTGGGGGGTCGCCAAGGTCGCGGCAGCCGGGGCCGAAGTCCGCCCCCGGTGGGGTACGCGACGAGACACCGAGGCAGGCCCGCCTCGGATCGCCCGGACGGGTGACCCCTCCTGGTAATGCCGTGCCACCTGGTTCACCCTCGACCGTGAACACGGTCGCCTTGGGCGGCCGCAAGCCGTGACCGGTATGTCCACCGAACCAACGAACGCGAGGTGACCTGCTGCTTAGCCACAGCCGGCCTACCCGGGCTTCAGCTCGCACGCTTGATCTTCTTCCGCAACCTGCCGGATGTTCTACGACAATTCGCAGGTGCCGCCGTCCGGAAGATCGGTGATCTAGCCAACCAAGACCATCCCGCGACGGTGGCTCCGGCACAGATGCGGACACGACAGCACACCGCTCACCAAACCAAGCAGGTGAATTTATGAGGTCACCTGGCGAGGATCTTCTCGAGGAATGTCCGCGCCGCTGTTCTGCCGCTGGCAAACAACCGTTGGCGAGTTGGTAGGTCGATCCCGAAGTCGGTCGCGGCGACCCCGGTGGTGTCCACGTAGATGGTGCGACGGTTGACGCCTTCCTCTGTCAGCCTGTAGCGGTTCCAGTCTCCGGAGAGAGTCTCGATGCAGCTGACGGCAAGGCCGATGGCGGTGTGGATCGGTCGGTCCCGACTCACCTGGGGCTGACCGGACAGCCGCACCCCCCAGGTGGGCCAGCGCGGCTGCTTTCCATCCGTGCGGTCGAACACGGTGATCGGAAAGTTGGACAGCAGGCCACCATCGACCCAGGTGGCGATCCCGTTTTCGGTCTGGACCTGGACCGGTCTGAAGTAGAACGGGATCGACATCGATGCCCGTACCGCATCCACGACCCGCTTCTTGTCGGCTTCCAGCCCGTACTCCCCGTAATCCCATGGCAGTCGGACCAGCGCGTGCCGCGACAGGTCGCTGGCGTGAACCACCAACGAGTAGCGCTGGTGCTCGGCGAGCGAGCCACCCTCGTCCTTGATCGCGAGGTCATGGAAGGTCCGTACATTGGCCTTCTCCAGCTCCGGGCCCAGCCAGTCGACCAGGTAGTTGCCCGAGTGGGCGCCTTCATGCAACAGCAGTTCGATACCCTCGCCGAACCGACCGGTCAGCTTTTCGAGAATCGGTCCGTCCTCGAACCGCTGATAGTTTGCCGCCTCCATCACGCCGACAAGATCATTCAGATCCTTGCCCGCCTTCTGATACCCGGCGACCAGCGACGCGACGATAGCGCCCGCACTGGTACCGGCCACCCTGGGAAACGAGTAGCCGGCATCAGCAAGCGTGAGCACCGCGCCGAGCAGGGCGATGCCCTTCACTCCGCCACCCTCGAGCACCAAGTCCACATTGCGTTCGTTGCCGGACACCCCTCCAACCCCCTCCGCGACGATATGGACTACAAATGGTCCGTCAAGCTCATGATCGGAATGCCGCTTTCTCGACAGAGCGGCCATCCGAGACATCGGCGAACCAGGTCACGAACGTGAGACGACGACCTGATCACCACCTAATTCGGTCGCACCCCACCGCAAGCGACGTCGGTGGCCGCGCTACCGGCCAAGATGCGGTGCCCCGTCTTCGCCAGCACATGCGCCTCACGGGCGGCCCGCGTACGACGGATGTGGCGTCGCACCATGCAGTGCGTGGATCGGCGTGGCCTGGTCACAGGGGCGATAATCCGGACGCCCGCCCTCGTCTCGGTGGGGCCTGTTCGCCGACAAACCGCCACAGGAGCACCGCAGCCGCCGGCGAGGACAGCCAGGACGTCGGTCGTGTGGGAATACTCGCCGTCGAGCCTGGTACGCGCCGCGCGTGGCCGCCCCCAGCGACCTAGCGGCGGCTGTCGCCGTTATGACCCAGCCAACCACCACTGGCGACGTGGCCGGCTACGGTCGGTAGTGAAGACAGATCGAGGCGAGGTGACAGTCATGCCCACACGCGGAAGAACATTCACCGCAGACCACCCCGCCCGGGGACATGAGCCGGCTGAGCGTGATGACTTGGAACGTCGAGAACTTCTTCCCCGCCGGCATCCCGTCCGGGCCACCCGACAAAGACGCCTACGACCGCAAGGTCGAGTACCTGGCAGGCATGATCCGCGGCCTGGCCCCAGACGTGGTCGCGTTACAGGAGGTCGGCGGCCAGGAGCCCGCCGACGATCTCGCCGCCGCCGTGGGCGCTGGCTGGCAGACCGTCCTGTCCACCCATCCCGACGGGCGCGGCATCCGCGTCGCCGTCCTGTCCCCACACCCGCTCACCATCCAGGCGCAGGTCGTCAAGCTACCCAAGACTGGCCTGCCCCAGGTACCCGACGTCGACGGCACCACCCTGACCCAGATGGGCCGCGGCGCCCTGCAAGTCCACGTCGACGTCGCCGGCGGGATCCGGCTGCTCACCACCCACCTGAAGTCCAAACTGCTGACCTACCCCAACGGGCGCCGCTACCCCAAAGACGAAGACGAACGAGCCCGCGGCGCCGGCTACGCCCTGCTCCGCCGCACCGCCGAAGCCGTCGCCGTGCGGGTACAGCTCAACACCGTCATGACCGCCGCGGCCACCAACGGCGAACCCGGCATACCGACGATCCTGTGCGGCGACCTCAACGACAGCCCCGACGCCGTCACCACCGCCCTGCTGGCCGGACCCGACGACGCCAGCATCACCCGCCCCGACAAAGGCGACCCGGTACGGCTGTACAACCTCGCCAGCCTGCTACCACCCGGCCGCGCCTACTCCCGCACCTACCAAGGCCACGGCGAACTCATCGACCACATCCTGGTCTCCCGCGACCTACGCCTACGCGTCCACACCGTCGACAGCCTCGTCGACGACATCGGCTCAATCACGCCCTCCGTAGAAACCCGCCAGCCCGCCACCGTACCCGACCACGCACCCCTGATCGCCCGATTCACCACCACGTAGACACTGGCAACATTCCACGAGCCGGCCAACTCCACCAGGCGGTCAAGGCAACGCCTAGCTAGCCACGCAACCTGATCATCAAAGGCGCGGGTAGGCCCGGCACCGTGCCGCGCCCACGGGAAGGCGATCACCGTCGGGCCGTGCTCGGGGCAGTTCACCCACGGCGCGTCCGCCTCCAGCACCGCCACGACCGATCCCAGATCCAGCGCCCGCCACCGGCGCCGGCCCTCACCCCGGTCGTACCACCCGGCACGCCGACCACAGCGGCCACACCCGCCGCCCAGCCCCTTCTCTCATGGTTTGCCACGGTTACGGCACGGTTGGACGCGTTCAACATAGCCTCGGGGTATGTCAAAGGGCCGGCTTGAGACAATCAGCGACGCGGTGATCGCCATCCTCATCACGATCATGGTGTTGCAGCTGCGTACGCCGACCGGCAGCTCCTGGCACGCGCTGCGTGAGGACATCCCCGTGCTACTGGCCTACGTGCTCAGCTTCGTGAACCTAAGCATTTACTGGAACAACCACCACCACATGCTGGCGGCGGTACACCGGGTCAACGGCGCAACGCTATGGGCGAACCTGCACCTGTTGTTCTGGCTGTCGTTGATTCCGTTCACGACCGCCTGGATGAGCGCGAACCACTTCCGGTCAGCCCCGACCGCTGCCTACGGCATGGTGCTCCTCGCTACCGCCATCGCCTACTTCGTGTTGCAGCGTGCTCTGCTTCGGGTCGAGGGCAGACAGTCCCTACTCGCAGCCGCGATCGGCCGTGATCTCAAAGGCAGGGCCTCACTGCTGTTGAACTGCCTTGGCATCGGCCTGTCGTTCGTCAGCGGCTGGCTCGGCCTCACCGTCTACGTCGGGGTGGCGTTGATGTGGCTCGTGCCGGACCCGCGCGTGGAGCGTCGCTTGGCCGCTGGGCAGCACGGTACGGGCGATCATTCCCAGTGACCATGACGTCTTAATGGCAGCGACAGTGACAGTCGCCCCCTCGTGCGGCTCTCACCGTGTCTGCCCCTGGGCGGAGGCCATCGGAATAGCAAGTGCCGATCGCCAGCGGTGGTGCCCTGATCCGGAACACGCCCCAAATGGCTGGCGAAGCCGCCCGTCCCAGCGCCAATACAGAACGCGATGGATCGACGGGCCGCAGCCATGGCAGTCTTCGGGTCCGTAGTACATGACGCCGGCCCGCAGCCGCCGCCAACGACGCTGAACTCGCTGTCCACGGGGTTGACGGCCTGGTAACGGGCGTTCGGAAGCGGCGGGATCACTAGGCCGGTGACATTTGCCGGTCCGTCGGTGAACACCTGTATCTCCCAGACGAAGTAGTTGGTGCTGGGCGGAATGCAGGTGAGTGATACCGTCACCTCGGGGTCGGCCGTCGCCGGTGAGGTCGCCGACGGCCGTCGCGGCCACACGAAACTCGTACGGCGTCGTCGTGGCGATTGAATCGCCGGGATCGGTGACGGTGCCGATGCCGTCGTGGACGGTGACCGACATCTCGTGTCTCAGCCCCGGCCCAGTTGGACCGGTACGTCGTATTGCGCCAGTCGACGGTGCTCGCTAGCGACGGGAGGCTCGGAGTCGAGCTGGCGGCGACCGTCGGGCTCGCCACCTGCGGAGGTGGGCTCGCCGACCCCGGTTGTGAGCGCGCCAAGGACGATGCTCGCGTACGCCTGCTGACCCAGCCTGTTTGGGTGGAAGTTGAAGTTGACTGGGGGCACACGGACGTCGAGCGGCCCGATGAAGTGCGGCTCGCTGATACATAGGCCGTGGCTGAGGAAGGGCGAGCCTGGCGCGGTTGGAGCCAGGTAAGGTGAACGGCCGCGCGTACCTGCGTGCCGATCACCTCGTTGAGGCGGTCGGTCAGCTTTCGGGCCAGATCAACCTCGGTCTCGGTCAGGCCCTCGCATACGCCGGTCCCGTGCGGCGTGATACATACGGGTATCCGAGGACGGCACGCGAGCTTTCGGGCCGACGGCTGTGACCGGCATGGACGAGGTTGTCGGCAAGATGAAGCGTCGTGCAGGCGCTTGCCGTCCGGCGTCGACCCACCGCATGAAAGCCGCGAGTCGCGGACCGGCCATGCCGGTCCGACGTGCCAGACAGCGAAGATCGGCAATATAACGAACTCATTCCGCCGTAGTTAACGCATGGCAGACCCCGCCGGCGGCATGCGTTCGGTTTGAATCGGAGAGTCGCTCAACACTCTTAAGAGTTCTTTACGCTGACCTGCGGCGCCGATGCGCGGCAGCCGAGCGGCGTGCGCCGTAAGGCTTGCGGCTGACCTCGGCCGGCCAACCAGATACCCCTGGGCAAAGTCGACTCCCATCTCGGAAAGCATCTCGAGTGTCTGTTCGTCCTCAACAAATTCGGCCAACGTCTGCACTCCGTGCGCCTGGCATACCTGGATGATGGCTTGGACCATCACCTGGTCTTGATGATTGCGGGTAAGATTGTCGATGAAGCCACCGTCAATCTTTACAAGGTCGATGGGGAACAGCTTGAGGTAGCGGAACGACGCGTGTCCAGACCCGAAGTCGTCCAGGGCCAGGTGGCAACCCAGATCGTGGATTCGGTCAACGAACCTCCGAGCTTCGGTGAAGTTCCCGATGAGCGCCGTCTCGGTGATCTCGAACGTGAGCTGGTCCGGGTTGATACCGTTGTGGCGGATGCGGCTCTCGACCGCCTCGACCAGTCGGGCATCGCCGAGTGAACGTCCCAGCGCGAGCGCAGCGAGCGCTACCCACCCGCACCGCGGGGGAAGCGTAAGGGCGCGAGCACAGCGACGCGCCGCCCGCACCGCGGCGGATGAGTAAGCCCGTGCAAGGCAGTCCGCCGAAAGCTCGGCGTAGCCAGCCTGGCACAATATCTGTATGGATGAGCCTCGCCGCGCGCACGAACTAAACAGCTGGGTCGCTCAGACCACGAACGAGATGGCGAGCGAATACGACCGAATTAGGTCACGCGCCCAAGAGGATCCCGGTACGGCGGGTGACGAAGGCGAAGAGAACTGGGCGCAATTATTGAGAGAATGGCTGCCGGCCAGCTATGAAGTGCGCACCAAGGGTCGCATCCTTGCCCACGACGGCGCCGCCAGCAGACAAGTTGATGTTGTTGTACTCCGGCCAGGGTATCCAAAAAGGCTCCTGGACAAGAAGTTGTATGTTGCTTCGGGTGTGGCGGCAGCGTTTGAATGCAAACTGACTCTGACTGCCGCGCATATCACTGAGGCAACACGGACCGCCGCCGAGATTGCGCGAATGTCCGCACCTCGAACGGGGAGCCCATATCGCGAGCTGGTCAGCCCAATCGCGTATGGGATCCTCGCCCATTCGCACAGCTGGTCAACCGCGCAGGCGGCCGTCGCGAAGATCAACGAATATGTCATCACCGGCGGAAAAAATCATGCCATCCATGCGCGCGAGCATATCGATCTGGTCTGTGTCGCCGATACGTGCGTTGCGCTCAAGTCGGTCGAGTTTAGGCGGCTTGCGAACCTGCCGGACTCGTCTCCCGATCAGCTTTTGTGTTTAGTGGGAAATTTCTTTGCCTGCACCGGGTCCCCCTCAATCGGTTCATTGCTGGCCTATCTTCTGATTCGGCTTGGCTGGGAGGATCCGCACGTGCGTCCGTTCGCCGAATACTTCCGGCTGGCCCGCATGCTGTCGAGATCTTTCGGCGGAGCGGCAAATCTCGATCCGCCGGGACTCACTCCGGAGACGGAGGCGGCCGCACGCGAGCGTTCGGCAGACTTTCTCGACAGTCCCCCCTGGTCCTGGGATGAGTGGGCATTCAGCTTAGAGTAACTTTACTGGTGGGCGCGCATTCGGTTACTACTCGACGCATCCTATTCTCGGCGGATGAGTACGTCATTGAACCCGTGGGTTCGTGCGTGATCATGCGTTAACGATCATGACCGTGCTTTCCGGCAGCCGTCGCATCGCACCTTCGCTGTTCCGGTGGCCACCGGATACCACCGGGCCTGTGACGAGCAGGTTCAGGTTCGAACGGTGTCAAGCTGGGCGCACTCGATTACCCACATCACAGTGACTGCC
>CAVSLN010000012.1:557500-592906 GCA_963728855.1 uncultured Actinomycetes bacterium | reverse complement strand
CGTGATGTCGGCCAGCCGGGCCAGCACGTCGGTGTGTCCGTACCGGGCCAATGGCGCCGCCTCCACCAGCAACACCGGCCGGGTACCCTCCGCCGCGACCGCGGCTGCGGTCGTGATCGCCGCCTCGACGGCAGGAACTGCACCGCGCACCAGCGCCGCAGTCCTTGCGCTGGCCGGCTGCCCGGCTCGGCGGCGTCAGCCGCGCGTACCGAGTCCCAGGACACGCCCCGGCGGCCGGCCTCCTGGCGTAGTGCGCCCAGCAACAGCACGTCGGTGACGTCGACCATCTGCGCGTGGTGCCGCCTCGACAAGCAGCGCGGCTGTGGCCTTGTCCAACCGTTGTGCTAGCGACGCCGAGAGCCAGAAACGCGGCTGCGGACACTGTCGGCCAACGCCGGCGTCTTCACGGGTGCCTGGCGCCGCCCGCCGAGACAACAGGGAATGCCGCTGTTGGTGGTGCGAGTGGCCAGCGTCGTGTCGGCCTCACGGGGCCGCACCACGAAGAACTGCCCCTCTCGAAGTACCGGCAGCCTTGCAGCTGAGACGATCCGGTCCAGGTCCCGACCGGCCGGGCAGATCGGTGAGGTCCGGGAAACGGGCTCGTACCCGCTCGCCGCAGGTCCTGTTCGGACAACCGTTGCAGCGGGGCCAGGCCCCCCAAAGCGATCATCGAGCAGCGGCCGGTTCAGGTCCCGGTCGTGCAACTCACCGCGGCGGGACGCGCCGGCCCGGGTCGACAGTCGCGCCGCGAGGCGGATAAGCCGGATGTCATCTGGAGCGGCGACTCCGTCTGGCCATAGTGGCCGCAGCCGGGCCGCCGCGCGGCGGCCGGTACTACGTCCTCCCCGGCCGCCTGCGGCGGCGACAATTTCGTCGGCCCGCCGGCCCAGGGCGTCGGCGATCTCCAGCAGGGCGGGTGCGGTCGCCATGACTTGGCCGCGCGCCGGCGGCGACGCCGGGCGATCGACATCGGCTCGCCCCCGGCCTTCTCAGCCATCTCCGCCCGGTCGATCGCCATCCGCAGCAGGCCACCGGCCACCCGGGCCGCTCGCGGCCCCGGCTCGGCCGCCTCGCCGGCCAGTGCAGCCACCAGGTCCTCGGCGGTGGCCAAGCCGCCCAAGCCGGCCAGCACGTCGTGCGCCCGCGCGAGTACCGCGTCCAGGCGCGCAGCTGCGCCGGGGTCACCCGCCCATGCCTCCTGCACCCCGGCCAGCGCCCGGGATACCTGCGGCTGCCCGCGCAGCCCGAGTGGGTCGGCTAGGTCGGCAAGGCTGGCAAAGGCGTCGAACGGCGTGTCGCCGTCCGCGAACAACCCCAGCATCCGACGGGCACACTGGCCACGGGCGCTGGCCCGCGTGCCTTCGGCCACCCGTACCAGATAGCTCTGCCGCAGTGACCGGATCGGCGACCGGGTCGTCCACGGCACGTTCCGGCGGCGCATGCCCACTGGCTTCGGCGCCCGCCTGGGCGCCGAAGCGCTTCCGCCACTGTTTTGCCCGCGCTCGTACCTCACGCCGGGTCGCCTCGGCAACCCCGGCCAGCCGGGACAGCCGTACCGGGTCCACCGCAGCAAGATCCCCAACCGTGCTGACGTGCAGCGGCTCCAGCGCCGACAGCGCCCGCGCGGATAGCCCGGCCTCGGCAAGCGCCGTCTGCGCCTGTGCCGCCGCCGCCAGCGTATCGGCGTCGTCGGGCACTGTGGTGCTCCCACTGGCGAACACCGACCGCCACCCGGCCAGCATCTCCGCCGCAGTATGGAACCGCTGCCGGGCGTCACGGCGCAGCGCCCGCCGGAAGAAGTCCACGAGCGCGGCAGCCAGGCTCGGGTCGAACGCGCCTGGTTCGACCGTCGCCTCGCTTGCGATTACAGCAGGATTGGACAGCCCGTCCCCGTACTCCGGCGTCTGGCCGGTGGCCATCTCGAACAAGGTGACAGCGGCGGCGTACCGCTCGGCTGCTGAGTCGAACGTCGGCCGCGCCGCCGTGCCCAGAAACGGGTCCAGGTACGGCGGAGTACCCGCCTCCACGGCGGACGCTCCGGCCCGCGACAGCGAGAAATCGAACAGCACCAGGTGTTTGGCCCGGTCGCCGCGCTGCTCCCGAACTCCCAGGTTCGCCGGCTTGATGTCACGGTGGTCGACACTGGCCTTGTCCAGCGCGACCAACGCCTCCAGCAGATCGACACCGTAGCGCTCCAGTAGGTCCAGCGACAGTCGGGATCGCTCCCGAAGCACCTCCGCGAGGGTCTGTTCCCCTGCGCTGTCCAACAGCAGCGCGAGGCGGCTTCCCACCCGCAGCGGCTCGGGCTCCACCAGCTTGACCAACCGCGGGCTGGCCACCGTGCGCAGCGCTCGCAGCACCTCGGCCTCGGCCGCGCAGCCGGGCTTCGGCCCCCTCATCCCGAGCCACCTTCAACACCCGCAACTCGCCGTCGGTCTGGTGGTCTTTCACCAGCAACCCGACCGCCGTCGAGCCGGAGCCCAGCCGCCGGACCAGCTCGAAGCGCTGACCCAACAACGTGCCGGGCGGCACGTCCAGCGGATCTTCATCGGTCGCCGTGCCATCGGCCGCGTCCCGGTCCACATCGGCAAGCTTAACCAGGAACGCCGGTACGTCCGGCAGGCGCTCGCTGACCGCCGGCCGGGTGGCCAGCAGCACCAGCTGGCGCAGCGACTCGGGCGCCTCCGGGACGTCCGCGCCAAGGTCAAGGCCCCCGTCGCGGGTCACCCGGTCGCGAAGATCGATGGCGTCCGTCGCGGGAGGACGTACCGCAACGATGTAGTACGCCATGGCTCCCAGCGCGAACACGTCCAGGCGCACCCGGTCGGCGGCCGGATCCCACCGTCCCTCTGGCGCAAGGTATGCCTGTGCGCGTTGTTGCTGCAGGTCGACTGCCTCCCGCTCGTCCAGCAACGCGAACAGGCGAGTGGCCACCTCACCGGACCGGGATGTCGTACTCGGCTCGTCCCGGCCCGCGACCTGCCAGTCCCCCAGGCGTACTGCGATCTCGTCGCCGCGCTGGCGCACGAGGACTGCCGAGGGCGACAGGCCCCGGTGCACCACATGGTTGCGGTGGGCGTAGGACAACGCCTCCGCGACCTGGCGGATCATGTCCAACCGGCGCGGCAGTGTCAACTCGCCGCCGTGGTCCTCCAGCCATAGATCCAGCCGGCGGAACTCGTCGTCGCGCGGATAGACCAGACCAACCCCGAGGTCGTCTTCGACGAGATCCCGTGGACGTAGAAGCGCGTCGTGGTGCAGCCGGCGGGTCAGGTCGTATTCCCGCACCGCTAACTGGTGAACGCCTCGCCGCTCTGGCTCCGAGGCACCCGGCGGGCTGACGAAGAACCGGATCCGGGCTTGATCGCGCCGGGCCAGCCGATGCTCGGCCGGCCAGTCCTGCCAGCCGTCGCCCTCCGCGAGCGGTGCGCCGACCAGCCGCCATGAGCCGACCTCACGCTCCCGCCGTAACGCGAACCCGATCCGCTCGAACAGCTTGACCAGCAGGTCATCGTGCTCGATCAATGGCGGCCGGCCACCCGGCGGCGGCAGTTCCAGCACCCGCTGCGCAATGCTTGGCAGGCCGCTTCGGTGCTCCTGCCCGTCCAGCCCAAATAAGTCGGTCGCATCGCTGGCTGGCAGCGCACAGCGGCCGTCCGGAGCGTGCAGGAATACGCACTGCTGTACGTATGGCGCCGGTGATGCCCGGCGTGAAGGTCTCCCAACGCCTGCACGATGACACTCTTGAGACGCTGTGCCTTACGCCGGGCGAGAATCAGTGGCGACTCTTCGCTGTGACCGCCCCGCCTCCACCGGTACGCGTTTCCGGTGATCGTGCCTCGGTAGTGCTTCAGCTCGATCAGGTGCAGCCGCCGCTCGCCCAGTACGAGCGCGTCGACCTCATACCACTTGCCGGCGCGATCGCGGAACTCGAAGTTGGTCCATGCATGGAAGGGTCCGCGGTCGGGCAGCAGTTCCCGGAGATGCGCCAGTCCGCGCGCTCGTGATCGAACTCCGAGGGGCTGACCTCATGCCAGCGGGGGCTGTCGGTCCTCATGTTGGAGCATCACCTCGCCGCGCCGCACAGCTCATCCTTTCCAAACCCAGCAATCCCGCAGGCACTGGCTCTTCGACTCGACCGCCCGGCTCGAACGACGGATTCAGCGACGACCACGGAGCGGCCACTGAGCCGCCGGCGGCGCTCTCAGGCCTGGGCTCCATGGCGAATCCGCTGATCGTGGATATCGACGAGGCCCTCGGTGAACTGGTCGATCAGCCGCCGATGTACCTCGAACGCGTCCACCTCTCACCCTGAGCCACCATCCAACATGACTGGTCAAATGCCATGCGGCACCAGTGGCAAGGCTAGCGAGCGATGAACATGGAGCGTGTTTCTGCGGGTCGTTCTTTCGGGCTAATCCCAGCCAAGGACGGGCACGATCACACGACCCTCGACCTATGATCAACGCATCGGGCTGCAGCAGACTCCGGAACGCGTGCCGCAAGGAGGACCAACGCCAAGGACGGCCACGCCCGCGGTCTGAACATCAGCTTGGTTCACGGGCGCGAGGAAGCATGATCATCCAGGTCTCCTCGTACGTCTATGTGCCGCAGGTGAGGCTGGATCCACGGTCAAATGACAGTCAAATGATCTAGAGCCGGTTCGGGACGGCGGGATTCGAACCCACGACCCCTTGACCCCCAGTCAAGTGCGCTACCAAACTGCGCCACGTCCCGCTGCCGTACCCGTACCGGATCGGCGGCCGGTACAGCGTAGCGCAGATAGCCACCCTGTCGCGCATGCCCCTCCCGTACCTCACCACCCTTCGGCGTCCTAGGAGGCTGGGTTGAGGGAGGGCGAGACGGATGAGGCCGGGACGAGGGAAGCGCGACGAAGGAAGCAGGAAAGGGACGCGACCGGGTCAGCGGCGGGAGCCGTTGTGGGGCTGGCGCTTGCGGGGCTTGACGCTGACCAGCACGGGGCTGCCGGCGAAGTCGAACTCCTCGCGCAGGTCGCCGCTCGACGAACCGCTACGTACCCGGCGTCGAGCGCGCCGGTCGTGAAGAGTACGAACTTCGGCGGCGCCGTACCGGCCTGGGTGGCGAACAGCACGCGGGGCGCCCGCCCGCCCCGTACGGGTGCGGCGTGGCCTGGACGAGCGCGGTGAGCCACTGGTTGAGCTGGCCGGTCGGTACCCGCTTCTCCCAGTTCGCCAGCGCGGTACGCAGGGCGGGCGCCAGCTTGTCCAGGCCCCGGCTGGTCTTGGCGGACACGTTGACGCCGGATCGCCCACGGGATGCGCCGCAGCTCCCGTTCGATCTCCCGGTCGAGGTAGTACCGGCGGTCCGCGTCGACCAGGTCCCACTTGTTGAAGGCGAGGACGAGTGCCCGACCGGCCTCGGTGACCATCGACAGGATCCGCTGGTCCTGCTCGCTGATCGGTTCGCTGGCGTCGAGCAGTACGACGGCCACCTCGGCGGCTTCGATGGCCGCGTTGGTGCGCAGGGACGCGTAGTACTCCGTACCGCTGGCCTGGCCGACCCGCTTGCGTAAGCCGGCGGTGTCGACCAGCTGCCAGGTCTCGCCGCCCAGCTCGACGAGGCTGTCGACGGGGTCGACGGTCGTGCCGGCGACCGGGTCGACGACCGCCCGCTCCTCCCGTGCGAGCCGGTTGAGCAGGCTGGACTTGCCGACGTTGGGCCGGCCGACCAGGGCCACCCGGCGGGGGCCGCGCGGCAGCGGCACCTCAACCGGCGCCGGGGAGGGCATCGCGTCGAGGATCGCGTCGAGCAGGTCACCGGAGCCGCGTCCGTGCAGGGCCGAGATCGCCCAGGGCTGGCCCAGGCCGAGCGACCACAGGGCGTGCGACTCCATCTCGATGGCCGCGTTGTCGGCCTTGTTGGCGACCAGGAGTACCGGCTTGGCGCTGCGCCGCAGCATCCGTACCGCCGCTTCGTCGACGTCGGTGGCGCCGACCATAGCTGTCGACCACGAACAGCACCACGTCGGCGGTCGCGACCGCGGCCTCGGCCTGGGCCGCGATGGCGGCCGCGCGGTCCTTGGCGTCGGGCTCCCACCCGCCGGTGTCGACCACGGTGAACCGCCGCCCGCCCCACAGGGCGTCGTAGGCGACCCGGTCGCGGGTCACCCCGGGAACGTCCTCGACGACCGCCTGGCGCCGGCCGATCAGCCGGTTGACCAGCGTCGACTTGCCGACGTTCGGCCGCCCGACCACTGCCACGACCGGCACCGGCCCGTCGAACGGCACATCCTCGGCAGGCTGGTCGTCGGTAGGCAGGTCGTCGGTAGGCAGGTCGTCCACGGGCTCAGCCACGGACCGCTCCGACCAGGGCGAGCAGCCGTGCGACTACCTCGTCCACGCCGAGCTCGGTGGAGTCCAGCTCGACCGCGTCAACCGCGCGCGCCAGCGGGTCGGTGGCCCGCGTCGAGTCCAGCCGGTCGCGGCGGGCCATGGCGGCCGCGGTCGACTCCAGGTCCGCGGCGTGTTCGGTGCTGCGCCGCTGGGCGCGCGCCGCAGCCGACGCGGTGAGGTAGACCTTGAGGTCCGCGTCGGGCGCCACCACGCGCCCGATGTCCCGGCCTTCGACCACGATCCGCCCGTTCTCGGCGATGATCTCCCGCTGCCGGGCCACGAGAAGCCGGCGCACCGCCGGTACGGCGGACACCGCGCTCACCGCGCCGGTCACCTCGGGGCCCCGGATCTCCCTGTCGACCGGCTCGTCATCGAGACAGATCGACGGGTGCACCGGGTCGGTCCCGCTGGTCAGGGCGGTGTCCGCGGCCACCTTGGCCACCGCCTCGGCATCGTGCGGGTCCATCCCCGCCAGCAGCACGGCCAAGGTCACCGCGCGGTACATGGCTCCCGTGTCCAGGTAGCGGGCGCCGAGCGCGACGGCGAGGCGCCGCGACACCGTCGACTTGCCCGACCCGGACGGCCCGTCCACGGCCACCACATACCGATCCACGCTCGCGCTCCCCTGGCTCCACCGCCGCGACACCCAGTTCCATCATGCCGGGTGGCCGGCCCGGTCGCCCCGCCGGGCCGGGTGACGCCGGTGAGGCTACGCGACGGCCTTGAAAAGAGCCGCGACCTCCGCGGGGGTCAGCCGGCGGGTCCGCCCGGCCTTGAGGTCACCCAACCTGATCGGACCGATGGCGGTACGGACGAGCCGGGTCACCGGGTACCCGCACTCGGCCAGCAGCCGCCGTACGATGTGCTTGCGCCCCTCGTGGATCACGACTTCGACGAGCACCCGGCCCGGTACGGAGTCGACGACCCGGAAGGCATCCGCCCGGGCCGGCCCGTCCTCCAGCTCCACCCCGGACTGCAGCTGCCTGCCGAGCCCCCGGCGCACCGGTCCCGGCACCTCAACCAGGTACGTCTTGGCCACCCCGTACGAGGGGTGCATGAGCCGGTGGGCGAGTGACCCGTCGTTCGTGAGGAGCAGCAGGCCCTCGCTGTCGGCGTCCAGCCGCCCGATGTGGAACACCCGCTGCGGCAGGTTGCCGAGGTAGTCGGCCAGTGCCGCGCGCCCGCGTTCATCGTCCATCGTCGATACCACGCCGCGCGGCTTGTTCATCGCGAGGTACACCAGCCGGGCGTCGGTGACGATCCGCTCCCCGTCGACGTAGATCTCCGCCTGGGTCGGATCGACCTTGTCGCCGAGCGTCGCGACCCGGCCGTCCACGGTGACCCGGCCGGCCGCGATCAGCTCCTCGCACGCGCGTCGGGAGCCCACGCCCGCGGCCGCCAGTACCTTCTGGAGGCGCTCGACGGTCTGCTCATCCGCGCTGGGCATCGGCGATCTCATCCACGTCGTCGGGCAGGAACGGCGCGAGCGGCGGTAGCTGATCCACCGAGTCCAGTCCCAGCTTCTCCAGGAACAGGTTGCTCGTCCGGTACAGGTGGGCGCCGCTCTCCGGCTCGGTCCCGCACTCCTCGATCAGCCCGCGGGTGACCAGGGTACGGACGACGCCGTCGCAGTTCACTCCCCGGATGGCGGAGATCCGCGACCGGGTCACCGGCTGCTTGTACGCGACCACGGCCAGGGTCTCCAGGGCGGCCTGGGTCAGCCGTACGGACTGGCCGTCGAGCACGAACCGCTCCACGTACGGCGCCTGGGCCGGGTGCGTGTAGAACCGCCAACCGCCGGCCGCCCGCCGCAGCTCGAAGCCCCGGTGCTGCTGGGCGTACTCGGCGGCGAGCCGGACCAGCTCCGCACCGACCAGCTCGACCGGCTGCTCCAGTACCTGCGCGAGCAGCTGCTCGCCGACCGGCTCGTCGACGACCATGAGGATCGCCTCGAGCGCCGGTCGCAGGTCCACGGGTTCGGGCGGCGTGGCCGGTTCGACACCCGGTACGGACAGCACGAGCTGCTCCCCCGCGTCCGCCGGCTCGAACTCGGGGACCGGCTCAGCGTCGGGTTCGAGTTCGGGCCCCGGCTCAGCCTCGGCGTCGAGCTCGGCGCCCCGGCTCAGCCTCGGCCGCGAGCCCGGGCCCCGGCTCAGCCTCGGCCGCGAGCCCGGGCCCCGGCTCAGCCTCGGCCGCGAGCCCGGGCCCCGGCTCAGCCTCGGCCGCGAGCCCGGGCCCCGGCTCAGCCTCGGCCGCGAGCCCGGGCCCCGGCTCGGGCTCGGCGTCCGCCTCGGGGCCCGGCTCAACCACGGCCTCCGCCTCCGCCTCAACCACGGCCTCCGGCTCCGCCTCGGGCGCCGGCTCGGACCCCTGGTCGAACTCCGATTCACGTTCCGGCGCCGGCTGCGACGGCACGGGTTCGCGGGCCCATGGCGGTACCCAGGCGGCCGCCCTGGCCGCGAGGGAGTCCCGCTCCGGTTCGTCGCTCACGCCGTACCCCTCCAGCCTTGCCCTGATCGTTGTCCGGTGGCGGAAGCCGCGCTCACGGCTCGCTCACCGCGTCGGCCGCGTCCGCAACTGGCGGCGGCTCGGGCGGCTCCGGGGTGCCGGCGTACTCGTCGACGGACAGCTCGCCGGCCGCGTCGTCCGGCCCGGTCCACCGTACCGTCAGCTCGCCGAGCGCCTGGATCTGCTCGAAGGCGACCAGGCCGTCCCGGTACAGCTCCAGCAACGCGAGGAACCGGGCGACCACCTCAAGGGTCGAGGCGCAGTCGGCGCACAGGGACCGGAACGTGGCGGTCCGTACCCTGATGAGCTTGTCCCGCAGCGCGGCGGCGTGCTCGCGGACGCTGACCCGTACCAGGTGCACATGGTCGATCGACACCACGGGCGGGAGCTTGGGCGCGGTCGCCTTGGCGGCCAGCTCGGCCAGCCGTACCGGCCCGACGCCCAGGACCAGGTCGGGCAGGGCCTGCGCGTACTGCGGCTCCAGCGTGACCGCCCGCGGCCAGCGCCGGGCCCCGGTGTCGGCCAGCCCGGAGATATGCGCGGCCGCCTCCTTGAACGCCTTGTACTGCAGCAGCCGCGCGAACAGCAGGTCCCGCGCCTCCAGCAGGGCCAGGTCCTCCTCGTTCTCGACCACGGCGGCGGGCAGCAGGCGCGCCGCCTTCAGGTCCAGCAGGGTGGCCGCGACGACCAGGAACTCGCTGGCCTCGTCCAGGTCCCAGGCGTCGCCGGCGGCCCGGATGTACGCGATGAACTCGTCGGTGACCTTGTGCAGGGCCACCTCGGTGACATCGAGCTTGTGCTTGCCGATCAGCTGCAGCAGCAGGTCGAACGGCCCGCTGAAGTTGGCGAGCGTGATGTGGAACCCGACGGCGGCGGGCTGGCCGGGGTCGGGCGCCGTCTCGACCGCGGGGGCGCCCGGCGCGGGTGGCGGGTCATCGGCGAGCGGGCCGCTCACGGCGTCGCCACGCGTTCGCTCGCGCCACGCGCCACGCGATGCCCGGCGCCGGGTTCCACGCCGCCGCCGCGCAGCTTGTCGGAGCGGCGCCAGTCAGCGTTCTCCCGACCGCGTCGGCGTGTCTCCCGCCACCGGACATCGCGGCGCTCCGCTTCGTTCACGGCCTGACCGTAGCTCACCGGAAGGTGGGCGGCGAGGTGCGGGTTCAGGGGCGCGCGGCGGCCGCGGCGATGATCTCGCGGGCGAGCTGCCGGTAGTTGCGCGCCCCGGATGAGGCCGGGTCGAGCGAGGTGATGGGGGTACCGGCGACGGTCGACTCGGGGAACTTCACGGTCTTGGTGATGACCGTCTGGTACACCTTGTCGCCGAACGCCTCAACGACGCGCTGCAGCACCTGTCGGCAGTGCGTGGTACGGGAGTCGTACATGGTCGCCAGGATGCCTTCCAGCTCCAGGTCGAAGTTGAGCCGCTCGCGCACCTTGTCGATGGTGTCCAGCAGCAGCGCCACGCCCCGCAGGCTGAAGAACTCGCACTCCAGCGGGATCAGTACGCCGTGCGCGCAGGTCAGCGCGTTGATCGCGAGCAGGCCCAGGGAGGGCTGGCAGTCGATGAGTACGAAGTCGTAGTCGTTGCGGATCGGGCGCAGCAGCCGGGCCAGCGCCATCTCCCGGGCCACCTCGGTGACCAGCTGGATCTCGGCGGCGGCGAGGTCGATGTTGGCCGGCAGCAGGTGCAGCCCGGCGATGTCCGTCTTGATGAGGATGTCGTCGATCGTGCACTCGCTGTCCATGATCAGGTTATAGATCGACATGTCGAGGTTGTGCGGGTTGACGCCGAGCCCGACCGACAGGGCGCCCTGCGGGTCGAAGTCGACCAGCAGCACCCGGCGGCCGTACTCGGCCAGCGCGGCGCCCAGGTTGATCGTGGTGGTCGTCTTGCCGACGCCACCCTTCTGGTTGGCCATCGCGATGATCCGCGCCGGCCCGTGGCGGTCGAGCGGTACCGGCTGCGGGATCGGCCGGCGCTGGGTGAACGCGGTCGGGTCGGCCGGCCCCAGGTCCGCGCCGAGGCCGCGCGCGGACTGCTGCTCGGCACGCATCTCCGAGGTCCACGAGTCGGCCTGGTGCTGGATACCTGCCATCTCCTCTTCCGCCCCTCTCGGGCGACGGGGAACTTCCCGCCGCTCGCGGACTCCGCTGCGGCCCGGCAAAGGAGTGCGCCGATGCCCGACTGTAGCCCACCTGCCCGGCCTGTTGCGGTAAACGGCTCGGCGTGTTGCGCGCCGTTCCCGATCGGCCACCGGTTCAATAACGGCGTGGCACAGTGCACAGGGAAATACGTCGACATCGACGTTCGGACGATGCCCGGTAGGAGTTGCGGTCATTACGGTAAGGCCGTGAGGCACCGTGCACCGCGAGATTGATGATCCCGTACCGCTGCGCGCCGTAGTCGCTCGCAACCTGCGCCGGCTCCGGCAGGACGCGGGAGTGGAGCCGGAGGACGTGTGCCGGGCCGCGAGCGGTACCGGCCTGGAGTGGACGGCGTCGTGGCTCTCGTCGGTCGAGCGGGGTACCCGCGCGCCGAGCGCCGAGCAGCTCCTCGCGCTGCCGGTCGTACTGACCACCGCGCTGGGGTTCCGGGTCACGCTGGCCGACCTGCTGGCCGGGGAGGCCCCCGTCCTGCTCGGGCCGGACAGTGACGCGCGGGCCAGCGTACCGGCGAAGTACCTGCGCGACGTGGTCACGGGGGAGCCGGTCCGGCGCCCCTTCGCGGCACCGGTGCCCGACGGGCTGCCCGAGCTCGGCGAGGCGGCCCGGGCGGCGGAGAAGATGCGCGAGATCCGCCGCGCCGGCCTGGGCGACGTCGACGTACGGGCGCTGAGCCGGGCCGAGTCCGGGGCGGGCGACGCGGAGACCAAGCTCGCCAAGAAGCTGTCCATCGCGCCGATCCGGGTGATCGCGGCGGCCGCCAGCCTGTGGGGCCGTTCGCTCACCGAGGAGCGGGACGCGCGGCTGGCCGACGGCGCGGGCTCGGCGACCCAGGTGATGAAGAAGCTGGCCGGCGAGCTGACCGTACGGATGGACGAGGCCCTGCGACAGGTGCCCGTCGAGCAGTGAGGGGAGTCGCTCGACACGGGCGGCTCAGCGCGCCCGGGGGTGCGCCGTAGCGTAGACCTCCCGCAGCCGGTCGACGGTCACCAGCGTGTAGACCTGCGTGGTGGTCACCGACGCGTGGCCGAGCAGCTCCTGCACCACCCGTACGTCGGCGCCGCCGTCGAGCAGGTGGGTGGCGTAGGAGTGGCGCAGCGTGTGCGGGGAGATCCGGACCGGGTCCAGGCCCGCGCGGGCGGCCGCGCGGCGCAGGATGGTCCAGGCGCTCTGCCGCGACAGCGGGCCGCCGCGGGCGTTGAGAAACACCGCGGGGGTACCCCGACCCGCGCGCACCAGCACCGGACGCGCCCGCACCAGGTACGCGTCCACCGCTCCGCGCGCGTACCCCCCGACCGGCACCAGCCGGGCCTTGCCGCCCTTGCCGCGCAGCAGCGCCGTACCCTCCGCGAGGTCGAGGTCGTCGACCGCGGCCCCGACCGCCTCGGAGATGCGCGCCCCGGTGCCGTAGAGGAACTCCAGCAGCGCCCGGTCGCGCAGCGCCAGCGGGTCGTCCCCCCTCGCCGAGCCGAGGATGGCCTCGATCTCCGCCACCCCGAGCGCCTTGGGTAACCGACGGGGCGGCGTGGGCGGGACGATCTCCCGGGCCGGGTCGTCGGCGACCAGCCCTTCCCGTACCGCGAACCGGTGCAGCCCGCGTACGGCGGACACCGCGCGGGCCGCGCTGGCCGCCGACAGCGGCGGGTGCTCCGCGTCCCCCTCGCGCAGCGCGGCCAGGTAACCGGCGACCCGGGCCGGGGTGACCGCCGCGAGGTCCTCAACCCCGGCCGCGGCCAGCGCCGCCGCGTACCGGCGCAGGTCCCGCCGGTACGAGCTGAGCGTGTTCGCCGCGAGCGCCCGTTCCACCGTCAGGTGGTCCAGGTACGCCGTCACCACCCGCGGGATCAGGCCGGACCGCGCGGGCTGTGCTCGCCTCGCCTGAGGAGCGGCTGCGGCGGCCCTCAGCCGGGCCACGTCTGCTGTGCTCGCCTCACCAAAAGGCGGCTCGGCTCCGCTCAGCCGACTACCTCCTCGACCTTCACGCACGGCAGCCCGTGCGCCTCGCCCACCGGCCCGTACGTGATCTGGCCGTCGTGCGTGTTGAGCCCGAGCGCGAGCGCCCGGTCGTGGCGCAGCGCCTCCCGGAAGCCCCGGTTCGCCAGCTCGAGTGCGTACGGCATGGTGACGTTGGTCAATGCGTACGTGCTGGTGTGCGGTACCGCGCCGGGCATGTTGGCAACGCAGTAGAACAGCGAGTTGTGCACCTTGTAGACCGGATCAGCGTGCGTGGTGGGCCGCGAGTCCTCGAAGCAGCCGCCCTGGTCGATCGCGATGTCCACGAGCACGCTGCCCGGCTTCATCCGGGACACCAGGTCGTTGGAGACCAGCTTCGGCGCCTTGGCCCCGGGGACGAGCACCGCGCCGATGACCAGGTCGGCGTCGATGACCGCGCGCTCGATCTCGTAGGCGTTGGAGGCGATCGTCTGCAGGTGCCCCTGGTAGATCGCGTCGCCCTGGCGCAGCTTGTTGATGTTCTTGTCCATCAGCAGCACCTCGGCCTGCATGCCGAGCGCGATCGCGGCGGCGTTGACCCCGGACACCCCGGCGCCGATCACCACGACCTTGGCGGCGTACACGCCGGACACCCCGCCCATCAGCACGCCCCGCCCGCCGCCGGTGCGCATCAGGTGGTACGCGCCGACCTGCGGGGCCAGCCGGCCGGCGACCTCCGACATCGGGGCGAGCAGCGGCAGCGTGCCGTCGGGCAGCTCGACGGTCTCGTACGCGATGCCGCTGACCTGCCGCTCCAGCAGCGCCTTCGTGCACTCCGGCGAGGCGGCCAGGTGCAGGTAGGTGAACAGGACCTGGCCGGGGCGCATCCGCGGGTACTCCTCCGCGATCGGCTCCTTGACCTTGAGCACCAGGTCGCCGGCGGCCCAGACCGCGTCGGGGTCGGGCAGGATGCTGGCACCCGCGTGGGCGTACTCCTCGTCGGGGATGGACGAGCCGAGGCCGGCGCCGGCCTCGACGTACACCTCGTGGCCTTGGCGGACGAGCTCGTGGACGCCCGCCGGGGTGATCGCGACGCGGTACTCGTGGTTCTTGACCTCGCGGGGGATGGCGACCTTCACTTCTGACCCCTTGTGTCGCTGGAGGCGGCCTCGTTGCCACCCGCCGGGAGTGTATGCCGCCGGCCGCGCCCGCTGGCTGGCCGCGGCCTACGCCGACGCCACGACCTCGGACAGCGTGGGCCGGGGCAGCGGGACGTCCAGCGGGCGCGGCGGCGGCCAGCCGGCGTCCCGCAGCCGTACCGTGGCCAGCAGCCCGACCAGGCAGGCCGCGTTGGTGATCTCCCCGCGCAGCGCCATCGCGACCGCCTCGTCCAGGTCCACCCGCCGGGCGACCAGGCCGGCCTCCTCGTTCTCCCGCTCGTGCCGCTCGTCGTGCGGCACCTCGGTCAGGTCGCGGGCCAGGAAGAGCCGGATCACCTCGGTGGAGCAGCCGGGCGAGGTGTGTACGTCGAGCAGCAGCTGCCAGTGCGCGGCGGCCAGGTCGGCCTCCTCGGCCAGCTCGCGGGCTGCCGCGCCGGGCAGTTCCTCGCCCGGTACGTCGATCAGGCCGGCCGGCAGCTCCCACAGGTCCTCGCCGATCGGGTGCCGGTACTGGCGCACCAGCACCACCCGGTCCTGCTCGTCGAGCGCGACCACCCCCACCGCGCCGACGTGGACCACGTAGTCCCGGTCGACGTACCGGCCGCCCGGCATCTCCACCTCGTCGGTGACGACCGAGAACACCGGGCCGGTGAACCGTTCCCGCCGCGCCCGTACCCGGTACCTGTGCGTCACCGGGCCACCTGCGCGGGCTCGGTCGAGCTCGACCGGGAGGCGGTCGGCGTCGGAGTACGCCAGGGCGGCGCCGACGAACGCGGCGAACAGCGGGTGCGGGCGGGTCGGCCGGCTCTTCAGCTCCGGATGCGCCTGGGTGGCCACGAAGAACGGGTGCAGCTCCGGGTCCAGCTCGACGAACTCGACCAGCCGGCCGTCCGGCGAGGTACCGGAGATGCGCAGGCCGGCCTTCGTCCAGCGGGTCCCGGTAGGCGTTGTTCACCTCGTACCGGTGGCGGTGCCGCTCGGAGACCTCGGTGTCGCCGTACGACAGGGCGACCAGCGAGCCCGGGGTCAGCGACGGCCGGGTACGCGCCCAGGCGCATGGTGCCGCCGAGGTCACCGCGCCCGGCGACGATGTCGGCCTGGTCGGCCATGGTGGCGATCACCGGGTGCTGGGCCTCCTCGTCGAACTCGCGCGAGTTCGCGCCGTCCAGCCCGGCCAGGTGCCGGGCTCACCTCGATGGTCATGCACTGCAGGCCGAGGCACAGGCCGAGGGTCGGGACGCCGTTCTCCCGGGCGTGCCGGGCGGCGCCGATCTTGCCCTCGATGCCGCGTACGCCGAACCCGCCGGGGATCACCACACCGTCCACTCCGGACAGCGCCGTCGCGGCGCCGGCCGCGCTCACGCACTCGTCGCTGGGCACCCAGCGCAGCTCGACCCGTACCCGGTGGGCGAACCCGGCCGCCCGGATCGCCTCGGACACCGACAGGTACGCGTCGGGCAGGTCGACGTACTTGCCGACGATCGCGACGGTGACCGTCTGCTTCGGGTGGTGTACCCGCTCCAGCAGGTCGTCCCAGCGGGTCCAGTCCACGTCCCGGAAGGACAGCCCGAGCCGGCGCACCACGTACGCGTCCAGCCCCTCCCGGTGCAGCACCTTGGGGATGTCGTAGATGCTCGGCGCGTCCGGCGCGGACACCACCGCCTCGCGGTCCACGTCGCAGTACAGGGCCAGCTTGTGCTTGAGCTTCTCCGGGATCTCCCGGTCCGAGCGGCAGACGATCGCGTCGGGCTGGATGCCGATGTTGCGCAGCGCGGCCACCGAGTGCTGGGTCGGCTTGGTCTTCAGCTCACCGGACGGGGCGAGGTAGGGCACCAGCGAGACGTGCAGGTAGAAGCAGTTGTCCCGGCCGATGTCGTGGCGTACCTGGCGGATCGCCTCCAGGAACGGCAGCGACTCGATGTCGCCGACCGTGCCGCCGACCTCGGTGATGACCACGTCCGGCCGGCGACCGTCCTCGTCGGGATCGGCCATCGCCCGGATCCGGGCCTTGATCTCGTTGGTCACGTGCGGGATGACCTGGACGGTGTCGCCCAGGTACTCGCCGCGCCGCTCCTTGGCGATCACCGCCGAGTAGATCTGGCCGGTGGTCACGTTGGCCTTGCGCGGACAGGTCCCGGTCGAGGAACCGCTCGTAGTGGCCGACGTCGAGGTCGGTCTCGGCGCCGTCGTCGGTGACGAACACCTCCCCGTGCTGGAAGGGGTTCATCGTGCCGGGGTCGACGTTGAGGTAGGGGTCCAGCTTCTGCATCACCACCCGCAGGCCGCGCGCGGTGAGCAGGTTGCCGAGGCTGGAGGCGGTGAGGCCCTTACCGAGCGAGGAGGCGACGCCCCCGGTGACGAAGATGTGCCTGGTCGTCCGTGCCGAAAGGGCCAAGGCCTGCTCCCGTGGTCGTCGCCTGGTGGTCAGGAGTCGCGGGAGAGATCACGCGATCCACGGGATTCCACGGTAACACGTCGCCGGTGGCGGCTGCCGGAGGACTCACCGCGGTGGGCGGGTCGGGGTGCGCGGATCGGCGCGGGGTCCGCGCGGGTTTCCGACGAGCCGGTGACGGTACGTGGACCGGAGCATCACTGGTCGCGTCCGCCGCGCTGGCGACGGCCTCCTCGTCGTCGGCGGCCGGTACCGGCCGGCCCGCGGCCGTACGGTCGTCGGCGTGCGCGAGCACCCGCAGGGCACCCAGGCAGGCGACCGGTACCGCGGTCGCGGCCGCCGCACCGGCCACCACGAACCCGGCCCCGTCGAGGAACCCGGCCAGCAGCCCGGCCACGGCGGTACCGACCAGGGCGGCCCGTACCGCCGGGTAGATGCCGAACAGCCGCTTGAGCCCGCCCCACGGGCGCAGCAGGACGAACACCACCAGTACCCCGGCGCCGACCACCAGTACGGTCAGCGGGCTGCTGAGTACGGCGACCGTGTTCGCGGCACCGGCCCGGTGGATCGCCGTACCGCCCGTGCCGTTCTGCGCCTGGGTCAGGAAGCGGCCGAGGCTGCCCCGGTCCGAGGCGGACCGGGTGAGGTCCAGCAGGGCGAAGCCCATGGTGACCGCGAGGCCGGTGATGGTGGCCCAGGCCAGCCGGGCGAAGGTGAGGAAGCCGCCGGTACAGATCGGCCATGGCGACGCACACCCCGGCGGTGAGCGCGACCGCTCCCCCGGCGTCGGCGCCGAGGTACGGGCTGCCCACCAGGACCACGCCCGCCCCGCCGACCGCGGCGATGGCCCAGGGGCGCCGGCGCCGGTGCAGCCGCTGCGCGTACCACCCGGCGACCAGCAGGAAGCCGGTGAACAGCAGGCCGAGGCCGACCGTACCGACGCCGGCGTACCGGCCGCCCTCCAGCGCCGAGTACCCGGCCACCCCGTTGAGCTGCAGCCGGGCGCCGGTCAGCACGTCCAGCCCGACGATCCCGCCGACGATCCCGCCGACCGCGCCGAGCGGGCCGAGGTTGCCCCGCCACCACGGCCCGAGCCGGACCGCCGCGGTCAGTACGGCGACCACCGTGAGGGTGACCGCGCCGAAGAGCTGGCCGGCAGCGCCCACCCGCCACCACGGCACCACGTCGGCGACCAGCGCGGCCGGCAGCGTGAACGCGGCGGCGACCAGCAGCACCTCCAGCGCGTGGACCACCCGCAGCGGCATCGGCGGCCGCACGGATGGCGCTCGCCCGCGGCCGGCGTGAGGCCGAAGCGGCCGCACGGATGGCGCTCGCCCGAGGCGGGCGTGAGGCCGAAGCGGCCGCACGGATGGCGCTCGCCCGCGGCCGGCGTGCGGCGCAAGCGGCCCCACGGATGGCGCTCCCCCGCGGCCGGCGTGCGGCCCAAGCGCGGGTCCGGCCGGGCCGGCGGCGCGGCGGGCCCGACGCAGGAACGGGATCATCGCGGCGTAGAGCAGCAGCTGGCCGAGCGTGAGCAGGGTGAAGAAGGAGCCGGTGACCCGGCGCTGGGCACCGGCCTCCCGGTCGGCGTCGGAGAGCCGGGACACCGCCGTGGTCAGGTCGGCCGGGCGGCCGGGGATGCTCTCGGCCGGCTGGCCGGCGAACAGCTTCACCGGGATCGGCCGGTCCAGCACGGTCAGGACGGTCGGGGCGAGGTCGGTCAGCTGCACGTACCCCTGCCGGGAGGTGCTCGGCGAGGTGAGCCAGCCGGACGCGTACCCGGGGCCGTCGGCGATCGCCACGTGCAGGCGTGAGGTGAGGTTGGTGTCGGCCAGCCCGGCCACGATGACGAGCGAGTTGGCCGGCCGGGCGGCGAGCACGCCCGCCAGCATGTTGTCGGCGTGGCGCGCCGCGGCCCGCCGTACCGGCTGGGTGTCCCCGTCGATCGTGCCCAGGTCCACGATCGACAGTACGCACGCCGACAGCAGCGGCTTCGGGTCGGCGGGCAGGGTCGCGGCGTACCGGTCGACCCGCCCGTACGGGCGCGCCGCCGCGATCGCACCGCCCTGCCCCACCGCGGCCGTGCAGCGCACCGCCTCGGCCAGCGCGCCCGGCTGCGTCCCGTACGGCAGCGCCCGGTTCATCGCGGCCACGTCGGTCTCCTGGTCGGGCAGGTTCGCCCCGATCGCGTCCGGGGTACGGACCTGCACCGGCGTCGCCGGGCACTCCTTGTCGACCTGACCGGGAGTGCGCTGCGCGTAGTTGCCGGCGCCGAGGGTGAGCCAGCCGTCGGCCGGGCAGGTCGGGGTACGCGCGGAGCTGACCGACAGCGCGCCCACCGACCCGTGCTCGGCCAGCTGCCACAGCGTCGGGGTGTCGATCGGGTTCACGTCGTCCCAGCGCAGGCCGGCCGCACCCGCGATGATCACGTAGTCGGCTCGGGCGGTAGGGGCGGCGGCGGCCGGGCCCGCGCACAGCGCGACCAGACCGCCGAGGAGGAGCACCACGGCGACCGCGGACCTGATCGACCGACTACGCATTCAGCGCTCCGCCGGCAGGCCGGTCAGCTCGGCGTACAGCGCCCGTACCCGCTCGACCGTCTGCTCCTCGGTCGGCCAGGTGGCCGCTTGGGCGCGGCCCCTGGCGGCCAGCTCGGCGCGCCGGGCCGGGTCGTCGAGCAGCCCGGCGACCGCCGCGTCGACCGCGTCCACGTCGCCGGCCGGTACCAGCACCGCCGCGTCGCCGACCAGCTCGGGCAGGCCGCCGACGGCGGTCGCGACCAGCGGCACCCCGGCCCGCAGCGCCTCCTGGGCGAACATCTGCCGCGCCTCCAGGACGCTCGTCACCACCGCCAGGTCGGCGGCCGCGAGCAGGTCGGCGACGTCGTCGCGGTGACCGAGCAGGGTCACCGGCGCCCGGCTCGCCGAGGCCAGCTCGACCAGCCGCAGGTAGTCCGGGCCGGTACCGGCGACCGCGACGTACGGCCGGGGGACCCGGGTGTGCCAGCGGGCGGCGGCCGCGACCAGCACGTCGTACCCCTTCTGCGGGTGCAGCCGGCCCACCGACAGCAGCAGCGGCTGCCCGTCGACCAGGCCCAGCTCGGCGCGCACCGCGTCCGGGCCGCGCACCGGGTCGGGCAGTTCCGGCGCGGCCACCGGCCCGGGCCGGACGTCCCGGCCGCCCACCGCCACGGCCCGCGCCACCAGGTCGGCCGAGGCGCCCAGCGTCACGTCGGCGCTCCGGGCCACCTGCCGCTCCACCAGCCGCCGCACCCGCCCGCGCACCCCGGCCGCCACGATCCCGTTGTGCCAGGTCACCACGAGCGGCGGCGAGCCACGCCCGTTCGGCCTTACGTCCGCCGTGGGCGAGCGCCCCCCGTGCGGCCGGGCTATCCCCGAGACCAGGCCGGCGCGCAGGCCGTGCGCGTGCACGACGTCCGGGCGTACCGCCGCGAGCGCCCGGCGCAGCGCGAGCACGGCGGTCGGCGCGGCCATGTCGACCGGTACGAAAGCGGCGCCCCGACGGGCGAAGCCGAACCAGCGCCCGGTCGCCGCCGGCCCGAGTACGGTCACCTCCGCGCCGCGCCGGACGAGGCCGGCCGCGAGCGAGGCGACGTGCCGGCCGATCCCGCCGGTGCTGGCGGCGAGCACGAGGGCGACTCTCATGCGCCCGCTCCGCCGCGCTCCACGAGGGCGACCTTCACGCGGTACCTCCTCCCTGCCTCAGCCGGGCGAGCAGGGCTCCGGCATCCCGCCGGTCGGCGAGTACGGCGACCCCGACGAAGACCAGTACGACCACGGCGCCGGAAAGGGCCCCCGTACCGACCACCGTGGGCCAGCCCCTGGCAGCGGGCAGCACGGCCGGTACGGCGACCCCGGCCAGCGTTGCCAGGGTACCGGCGAGCAGGGTCACCCCGCCCGCCCGGGCCACCCCGGCCAGCGCGCCGGGACCGCAGCGGCGCCGGACCAGCACCAGCAGCACGAGGCCGAGCACGAGCATGCCGGCGGAGTTGGCCCCGGCCATCGCGGGCACCCGTACGTCGGCCGGGAGGGTGAGCGACACCAGTACCGAAGCCGCCGCGACAGCGCCCCAGCCGAGGACCGTGGCCTGGGCGGCCGCCCGGTTCTGCCGGTGGGCGTAGAGCGCCCGGGACAGCAGCGCGAACAGGCCGTACCCGAGCAGGCCGGGCGCGAACGCGGCGATCCCGGCCGCGAGGTCGGACACCTGGGCGGGGTTACCGGCGACGTTCGCCAGCAGCCACGCCGCCGGCCAGGCGAGTACGGCCAGCCCGGCCGCGCCCAGCCCGGACAGCAGCAGCACCACCCGGGTCGACCGGGCGAGGGTACGGCGGAAGCGGACCATCTCCCCCGCGGCCGAGGCACCCGCCAGCGCCGGGTAGGCCGAGGTGGCCAGCGGTACGGCGAGCACCGCCCAGGGCAGCAGGTACATCGTCTGCGCCTGGCTGAACCGGACCAGCGCGCCGGGCCCGGTGCCCCAGTTCACCAGCGCGACCGCCAGCGCGTACGTGAGCTGCTGGGCGGCCACCGTGAGCACGCCGACCCAGGCCAGCCCGGCGAGGGTACGCCGCTGCCCCCCGTCGAGGTGCAGCGTGGGCCGCCAGGGCAGGCCCAGCCGGCGCACCGGTACGACCAGGCACAGCGACAGCACGACTACGCCGAGCGTGGTGCCGACGGACAGCACCAGCTCGCCGGTGCGGCTCACCTCGGCGACGTCCGGCCGATCCGGTGCCACCGCGCCGAACGCGAGGTACGCCCCGATCACGGTCAGGCTCGACAGCAGCGGGGCGAGGACCGGCCAGGCGAAGCGCCGGTGCGCCTGGAGCACCCCGGTGAGGACGACACCGACCCCGTACAGCGGCAGCTGGGGTGCGAAGACCCGCAGCATCCGGGCGGTCGCGGCGACCTCGGCGACCGGCTTGCCGGGGTCCAGCAGCCGGGCGGCCGGGTCGGCGAGCAGCGCGACCAGCCCGGCGAGCGGTACGAGCAGCACGACCACCCAGGTCAGCAGCGCTGACGCGCGCTGCCCGACGGCGGCCCGGTCGCCCCGGTCCAGCGGCCCGGCGAGCAGCGGTACCACGAGCGCGGCCAGCGCACCGCCGGCCACGATCTCGAAGACGATGTTCGGGATGCTGTTCGCGGTCTGGTACGCGCTGCCCAGGTCGGTGTACCCGACCGTGCGGCTGAACACGAAGATGCGGGCGAACCCGGCGAGCCGGGCGACGACCGTCAGCACCGCGATCAGCGCGGCGGCCCGGGCGATCCGCGCCGGTCTCGGCTTCGCCTGCGCCGGCTGCGGTACGGACGTGGTCAACCCTGCCGTCGGCCCAGCGCGTCCAGCTCGCGCAGGCCCGGCGTACCCTCGATGACCTTGGTGAAGCTGACCCGCTCGCTGGCGGCGGTGAGCCCGGCGAGCGCGCCGAGCAGCATGGCCCGCCCGGCGGTCCCGGTACGGGCCGCCAGCGCGACGCCCAGCAGCGCACCGAGCGCGTTCGCGCCGGCGTCCCCGAGCATCACCTGCTCGCCCAGGTCGGCGGGCAGCAGCGCGGCGGCTCGCGCCGACCGGCCCGGCCGCGAGGCCGCCATAGCGCCCGGTGGCCAGCGGCGCGCCGAGCAGCAGGCCGGCCTTGAGCGCCCGGCCGGGGCGCAGGTCGAGCAGGTTGACCAGGTTGGCCGTACCGGCGATGACGCCCGCGCCCAGCACGGTGTGCAGGAGCTTGCGGGAGGGGGGCGACGGGTGCAGCAGGGCGGCGGCCGCGAGGCCGGCCGTACCCACTCCAATGATCTTGGCAAGGCCGCTGGTCACGCGGCCCTCGCGTAGCGCGCGCAGGTGGCCGGCGAAGCCCTTGGCCCGGTGCCGCGGCCGGTCACCGACCAGGTCGTCGTAGAGCCCGACGGCGCCGGAGCCGAGGCCGGCGACCAGCGCGGCGCCCGCCGTCCGCACGCCCGGCGCGCCGAGGGCGGCAGCCGCGGACGCGGCCGCGGCCAGCGCCGGACCACCGGCGAGGCTGACGGTACGCCCGCGGAAGTTGGTTCGGTTCCACGCCGCCGACCGAGGTACGGCCCGCAGCCCCACCCACGCCGCCGCCGCTCCCCCGGCCGCCAGCGCGAGCCGGCTCATGATCTTTGCTTCGGGAGCGTGGCCGACGCACCGCTGCCGAAGCCGTAGTGGCCCGGCTTGCCCGTCACGATCCGCTCGGCCAGCGCCAGCGGCACGGCCACCTGCCCGTCCGGCGTGTTGGCGTTGTCCACGGTCGCGATCGACTTGGACAGCGCCGGGTCGCCGCGCACCGCGCTGATCACGTTGCCCGCGCCGGCCGCCCCACTGACCGCGACCACCACCGGCCCGGCGTTGCTGAACTGCTCGGCCATGGTCACCACGGCGGCGTTCTTCGCGTCGGCGTCGCGGTCGGTGTAGGGCTGCGCCGCGACCAGCACCACCGCGTCGGCCGGGGCGCCCAGCTCCCCGGTCGGGATGATGAAGTTCGCCTCCTTGTACGCGGTCAGCACGGTGCGCGCCGCCGTCTCGGGGATCGCCGGGTTGTGCGTGACCAGCACCGACGCCAGCAGGTAGCTGGAGGTCTCGACGCCGTTGCTGTTGAGCGGGATGTTGGTGATGCCGGTCGGCAACGTGCTGTTCGCGACGTCGAGGAGGTTCTCCTTGCGGGTCGGGTCGGTGAACTTGTCCTCGATCTCCACCTGCCCGGTGATCTTGGCGCCGGCCAGTTGGAGCATGCGCATCACGCCGGCGACCGAGGAGCCGGACTGCTGCATCGACAGCACCAGGACCCGCCGGCCGGCCAGCTTGTTGGCCAGCATGATCGGCGCCGCCTCCTGGGCGAACTGCTCCTGCTTGTTGGCCTCGTTCTCCAGCTGGGTGATCCGGTCCCGGTCGCCCTGGCGCTGCTTGGTCAGCGAGCTGACCTGGTTGCTGAGCGCGTCGACGAACGGGCCGTTGAGCGCGGCCGTACCGACGACCAGGCCGATCGCCAGCGCGAGGAACACCGCCGTCAGCGAGACGACATGGTACCGAAAGTTGATCACAGTCAATGCCTCATCAGAACAGCCGCTGCACGTGGAAGAGGAAGTTGTCCCACCACTCGGCCATCAGGCCGAGGTACGCCTTACCGACCGTGGATACCGCCACCGCCGAGGCCATCGCGGCGATCGCGGCGAGCACCAGCAGCAGCAGCGAGGAGCCGGAGATGTTCTGCCGGTACAGGCGGCTGACCCCCTTCGCGTCCACCAGCTTGCCGCCGACCTTGAGGCGGGTGAGGAACGTGGAGGCCATCCCGCCGCGCCCCTTGTCGAGGAACTCCACCAGCGTGGCGTGGGTACCGACGGCCACGATCAGCGTGGCGCCCTTCTCGTCGGCGAGCAGCATCGCGAGGTCCTCGCTGGTGGCCGCGGCGGGAAACGTCTGCGCCGGTACGTCGAGCTCGTGCACCCGCTGCAGCCCGGGCGCCCGGCCGTCCCGGTACGCGTGCACGATCACCTCGGCACCGCAGCGCAGCACGTCGTCGCTGACCGAGTCCATGTCGCCGATGATCAGGTCCGGGCTGTAGCCGGCCTCGACCAGCGCGTCCGCCCCGCCGTCGACGCCGATGAGCACCGGCTTGAACTCCCGGATGTACGGGCGCAGCACGTCCAGGTCGGCCTGGTAGTCGTACCCGCGCACGACGATGAGTACGTGCCGGCCGGAGATCTTGGTGTCGATGTCCGGTACGCCCACACCGTCGAGCAGCAGGTCCCGCTCCTGGCGCAGGTACTCCATGGTGTTCGCGGCGAACGCCTCGAGCTGGACGGACAGCCCCTCCCGCGCGTCCACCATGGCCGTACCGACCGACCCGGCGTCCTGCCGGGTACCGGTGGCCACCGCCTCGTCGCCCAGGTACACCGTGCCGCCCTCGACCCGGACGAGGTCGCCCTCACGCAGCCGCTCGAACAGCACCTCGCCGATACCGTCGACCAGCGGCATGCCGGCCTGCACCAGCACCTCGGGGCCGAGGTTCGGGTACCGGCCCGAGATCGAGGGCTTCGCGTTGAGCACGGCCGCCACCCCGACCGCGACGAGCGCGTCCGCCGCGACCCGGTCCAGGTCGACGTGGTCGATCACCGCGACGTCGCCGGGGCGCAGCCGGCCGACCAGGCGCTTGGTACGCCGGTCCAGCCGTACGGTGCCGGCGGTCACTCCCGGTTCGGCGCTCCGGGACCGGCGCAACACAGGTAAACGCATCGTGCCCCATCCTGTCACGCCCACCTCATCGCGCCGGCCACGACATCCGGGTTCCGCGGGCTCAGTCGAGCGCAGCCGCAGCCGGTCTTTGGCGAGGCGAGCACGACCGACGTGGCTCAGCCGAGCGCAGCCGCAGCCGGTCTTTGGCGAGGCGAGCACGACCGACGTGGCTCAGCCGCGCTTCTCCCTGGCGGCGACCGCGAGCAGCTCCTCCGCGTGCGCGATGCCGAGGTCGGAGTCGGGCAGGCCGGCGAGCATCCGGGCCAGCTCACGGGCCCGGTCGGTGTCCTCGACGACCTGTACGCCGCTGGTCGTCACCGCGCCGCCGGTGTCCTTGGCCACCACGAGGTGCCGGTCGGCGAACGCGGCGACCTGGGGCAGGTGGGTCACCACGAGCACCTGGTGCGCCCGGGCCAGCCGGGCCAGCCGCCGCCCGATCTCCACCGCCGCCCGGCCGCCCACGCCCGCGTCGACCTCGTCGAAGACCAGGGTCGGCGGGCCGCCGGCACCGGCGAACACCACCTCGATCGCGAGCATGACCCGGGACAGCTCGCCACCGGAGGCGCCCTTCTGCAACGGCAACGCCGGCGCGCCCGGGTGCGCCAGCAGCTTCAGCTCGACCTCGTCGGCACCGTCTGGACCGACACCGCACTGCGCCGCGGCGACGGTGAGGGCCGGCTCGCCCCGCCCGGCCGGGCGCGGGGTGACCGCGACCTCGACGCGCGCGTGCGGCATGGCCAGCCCGGCCAGCTCGACGGTGACCGCGTCGGCGAACCGGACCGCCGCGTCCAGCCGGGCCGCCCGGACCTGGACGCACAGCTCGGCGACCTCACCGGCCAAGCGCAGCCGCTCGCGGTCCAGCTCCTCCAGCAGCTCGTCGGAGCTGTCCAGCTCGGCCAGCCGCGCCTGGGCCCGCTGCGCCCAGGCGATCACGCCGTCGACGTCCTCCGCGTACTTGCGGGTCAGCGCGCGCAGCGCGGCGCGCCGCTCGTAGACATCCTGGAGCCGGGCCGGGTCGGCGTCGAGCGCGTCGAGGTAGCCGCTCAGCTCGACCGATACGTCGCCGACCTGCGTGGCGACCTCCTCCAACCGCCCGGCCAGCTCGCCGAGCAGACTGTCCACAGTGGACTGTGCCGCCAGGGTACGGCGCGCGACGGCGAGCAGGCTGGTGATGTCGGGCGCGTCGGAGTCGCCGGTACCGGCGATCGCGTCGTGGGCCACGTGTGCGGCGGTACGCAGGCCCTCGGCGTGCTCCAGTCGCTGCCCCTCGGCCCGCAGCGCCTCGTCCTCGCCGGGCTGCGGGTCGACCCGGGTGATCTCGTCGAGCCCCAGGCGCAGCAGGTCGGCTTCCTGGTTGCGCTCGCGCGCGTGACGGCGCCGGTCGGCCAGGTCGTCCTCGACCGCGCGCCACTGCGCGTACCGCTCGCGCAGCTCGGCCAGCAGCTTGTCGTGCTCGGCGCCGGCGAACCGGTCGAGGGCGCCCCGCTGCTCGGCCGGGCGCAGCAGCCGCAGCTGGTCGGACTGGCCGTGGACCGCCACCACCTGCTCACCGATCTCGCCCAGCACCGCCACCGGCACGCCCCGGCCGCCCACGTGGGCCCGGGACCGCCCCTCGGCCGTCACCGTGCGGGAGAGCAGCACGCTGCCGTCGTCGTCGGCCTCGGCACCGGCGTCGACCACCCGCTCGGTCACCCCGGCCGCGACCCGACCGGCCAACCGCAGCCGGCCCTCGACCACCGCCCGGCCCGGGTCGGCTCGGACCCGGGCGGCGTCGGCCCGCCCGCCGAACAGCAGGCCCAGCCCGGTGACCACCATCGTCTTGCCCGCGCCCGTCTCACCGGTGATGACGTTCATCCCCCCGGTCAGCGGCAGCGTCGTGTCCTGGATGACCCCGAGCCCGGTGATGCGCAGCTCCTCTAGCACGCCCCGAGGGTAGTCGGGCGGTATGACGCTTGCCAGCACCTGTGGACGGCGCGGCACCTACTGGGCGCCGCGCCAGCCATCGACCGGAAGGGCGAACTTGGCCACTAAACGGTCGGTGAAGGGGCGGGGGCGCAGCCGTACCACCCGGACGGGCAGCGCGCCCCGGCGTACCGTGACCACGGCACCGGGCCCGACGTCGAAGACCCGACGGCCGTCACAGCACAACACCGCCCGGGTGGTGTACGGGTCGACCGTGATCCGGATCGTCGAGGTGGGCGCGGTCACCAGTGCCCGGCTGAACAGCGCGTGGGCGCTGATCGGTACCAGCAGCATCGCCTCCACCTCCGGCCACACCACCGGCCCGCCCGCGGAGTACGCGTACGCCGTGGAGCCGGTCGGGGTCGCGCAGACCACGCCGTCGCACCCGTACCGCGACAGCGAGCGCCCGTCGACCTCGACGAGCAGCTCCAGCATCCGCTCCCGTTCGCCCTTCTCGACGGTCACCTCGTTGAGCGCCCAGGACCGGATCGCCGGCTGCCCGTCCGGCTCCACGGTGACGTCGAGGGTCAGCCGCTCGTCGACCGTGTACGCCCGGCTCACCACGTCACTGACGGCCTGGTCGACGTCCTGGACCTCCGCCTCGGCGAGGAAGCCCACCTTGCCGAGGTTGATGCCGAGCAACGGCGCCTTGACCGGCCGGGCCAGCTCGGCGGCGCGCAGGAACGTACCGTCGCCGCCCAGCGCGAAGACGATCTCCACACCGTCGGCGGCGCCCGGACCGGTCACCGGCTCCAGCCCGGACAGCCCGAGATCCGGTGCCTCCTCGGCGATGACCCGTACGGTGAACCCGGCATCCAACAGGTCCGCGGCCACCATCCGGGCGTGGGCGGTGTTGCCCCGCCGCCCGGTGTGCGTGACGAGCAGCGCCTCTCTCGTCAAGGTGCCTCCCCGTGGTCCACCGCGACGATGGTACGGATCCGGTCGCCGTCCGGCGATGCCGCACCCCGGCGCAGCCACAGGAAGAACTCGACGTTGCCGCTCGGGCCGGGCAGCGGGCTGCGGGTCACCCCGGCGACGCCGAGCCCGAGCGCCGCCGCCGCTTCGGCCACCGCCAGCACCGCCTCCGCGCGCAGGCCGGGATCGCGGACCACACCGCCCGACCCGACGCGCTCCCTACCGACCTCGAACTGCGGCTTGACCATCGGGACCAGGTCGCCGTCGGGCGCGGTGCAGGCGGCCAGCGCGGGCAGGACCAGGCGCAGGGAGATGAAGGACAGGTCGGCCACCGTCAGGTCGACCGGTCCCCCGACCATGTCCGGATCGAGGGTACGGACATTGGTGCGCTCCAGCACCCGTACCCGCGCATCGGTACGCAGCGCCCAGGCCAGCTGCCCGTACCCGACGTCCACCGCCACGACCTCGGCCGCCCCGGCGCGCAACAGCACGTCGGTGAAGCCGCCGGTGGAGGCGCCCGCGTCGAGGCAGCGCCGGCCCGTGACGACCAGCCCGGCCGGCCCGAACACGTCCAGCGCGCCGGCCAGCTTGTGCCCGCCCCGGGAGGCGTACTGGGCGGTGCCGTCCTCGCGGACCCGTACGGAGTCGGCCGGGTCGACCATCGCGGCCGGCTTGCGCGTCACCGCACCCCGTACCTCGACGCGGCCGGCCTCGATCAGCGCGACGGCCTGCTCCCGCGAGCGGGCCAGGCCGCGCCGGACCAGCTCGGCGTCCAGCCGGGTACGACGATTCATCAACTCTGGTCGATAGTTGCCAGCGTCTGCGACAGCGTACGGTGGGTCGCCTCATACGCGAGCACCTGCTCGCCCGGCGGCAGCTCGACCGCCTGCGCCAGCTCGTCGAGCGCCGCGTCGACGGCCGGGTGCCCGGTGACCCCGGCCGCGCCGGTCGCGCCCGGCTCGGCGGGCTCGGTCGGGGCCGGCTCCGGTACCGTCACGGCTGCTCCTGTGCCGGTGCCTTCTTCGCCGCCGTCTTCCGTACCGGCGCGGCCTTCTTCGCGACGGCTTTCGCGACCGGCGCGGGCGCGACGGCCTTCTTGGCGACCGGCGCCGGCGCGACCGCCTTCTTCGCGACCGTCCGCTTCGCGACCGCCTTGCGCGTCGGCGGCGGCACGGTACCGGCAGCCGGCACGGTACCGGTGGCCGGCACCTCGGCCGTGACGACCGCGGGTGGCTCGACCGGCATGATCGTGCCGGACGGTGCCGACGCGGACGCGGCCACCTTGCGCGGCGCCACCGACTTCTTGGCCACCCTCCGTACCGGCGTCGCCGGCGTCTCGGCCACCCCGGCCGCCGCACCGCCGGCCTTCGCCTCGGCCACCCCGCCGCCGGCCTTCGCCTCGGCCAGCTGCTGCTCCAGCTCGCGTACCCGGCTGGTCAGCGACGTCACCTCGTCGGCCGTCGCCAGCCCGACCCGGCCGAGGGCGCGCTCCAGTTCGTAGCGCACCAGCCGGGTCAGTGCCTCCCGGTTGGCCAGGCTCGTGCTGACCAGGTCCTCGGCCATCGCCTGCAGCTGCTCAGCCGTGGCGTTACCCCGGCCGACCAGCTTCTTCGCCACCTTGGTGGCCTTCTTGCGGGACGTCTCGGTCAGCCCGAGCGCCAAGTCCAGGTACGCCCGCCACGCCTCCTGCATCGCGCGGATCTCCTCCCGCCGTACCACCATATCCATGCACCTCGTCGCCGACTGAGACCATTCCAACGATCCGGACGCTCCGGATTCAGAGGTCCACGCTACAGGCGCAAAGAAAGCCGTGGTGAGGTACCGTCCGGCGCGGGTAGCGCAACAGCAAGCGGCGCGATGAGCAAGGAGACGAGATGGCGACGGTCGAGGAGTGTCGGGCGGCCCTGGAGAAGCTCGCGGCCCGCATGGAGGCGCACGCGGACCAGGTCAACGGCAAGGTCGACCTGGACCGCGCGCTCGCCTGCACCGTCAAGGACCTCGGCGTGTCGTTCCACGGCCGGATCACCGGCGGGCGGCTGGTGGGCCTGACCGACGGTGACGACCCGAAGGCGCGGATCCGGCTCACCAGTTCGAGCGACGACCTGCTCGCGCTGGTCGCCGGCGAGCTCGACTTCGCCAAGGCGTGGGCGTCCGGCCGGCTGTCCGTCAGCGCCAACCCGTTCGACCTGCTGAAGCTGCGCAAGCTGCTGTAGCGGTCCAGCCGGTCAGTCCAGCCGGTCAGTCCAGCCGCAGGGCGCGCAGCGCGGCCGCGGCCGGCGGGCCGGAGGGGACCACCGCGATGGGCGCGCCTTCCGCCCAGGCAGCGGCGCACAGGGCGCGCAGCGCTCCGACCGGGGTACCCTCACCGGCCAGCTCAAGCACGGTGCCGTCCCGCCGGACCCGCCAGCCCTCGGTACCACCGTCCACAGTGAACAGTCCGGACAGGTTCTCGGCGAGATACGTGGGGCGCTGGTGCGGCGGGGCGGTGAGCAGGTCGGCCGGCGTACTCACCCCGGTCAGCACGAGCAGGCTGGCCATCCCGGCCCGGCTCGCGCCCTCGATGTCGGTGTCCAGCCGGTCGCCGACCACGAGCGGACGCCGGGCGCCGGCACGCTGGGCGGCGCGCAGGAAGAGGGCTGGCTGCGGCTTTCCGACGACCTCGTCGGGCGGCCGGCCCAGCGCGGTGGCCACGGCCGCGACCAGGGCACCGTTGCCGGGCAGCGGGCCCCGGGGCGAGGGGAGGGTACGGTCGGTGTTGGTCGCGACCCACAGCCCTCCGGCCCGTACCGCGACGCACGCCTCGGCCAGCTCCGGCCAGCCCACCTTCGGCCCGTACCCCTGCACCACGGCCGCCGGGCCGTCCTGTGCCGAGGACACCGGTGCCAGCCCCACGCGGCTCACCTCGGTGCCCAACGCGTCGGTCCCCACCACCAGTACGGGGCTGCCCGGTGGGAGCCGTTCGGCGAGGAGCGCCGCGGCGGCCTGTGGTGAGGTCAGCACCTCGTCCGGCGTGGCCGGGATACCGAGGCCGGTGAGCAGCTCGGCGACCTGGTCGGGCCGGCGTGCGGCGTTGTTCGTCGCGTACACCACCGGCTGCGGGCGGTCGTGCAGCCGGTTGATCGCCGACGCCGCCCCGGCGACTGGCTCCGTACCGAGGTACACCACGCCGTCCAGGTCGATGATCACCAGGTCGTACCCGTCGACCAGCGCCTCGTCACCGGTCACGCTGGCTGGTTCCCGCCCTCGTCGCTGTCCTCGCCTTTGGGCTCTTCCGTGGGCTCTTCCGTGGGCTGCTCTATGCGCTCTTCCTCGACCCCGACGTCCTCGATCTCATCCTCATCGATCTCATCCTCATCGGGCTCGTCGGGCTCGTCGGGCTCGTCGTGGAGCTGTACGCCGTCCAGCTCGAGCAGGCGCTCGGCCGCGTCGGTCGCGGCGTCGTCGTCAGCCTCGGCGGCCCGGGAGAACCACTCCCGCGCCTCCTCGGTACGGCCGATCGCGAGCAGCGCGTCGGCGTACGCGTACCGCAGCCGGGCCGACCAGGGCGCGTCCTGGGTCAGCTCCCGTACCTGCAGCATCGCCACCGCCGCCTCCGCCTGCCCCAGGTCCCGGCGCGCCCCGGACGCGACGACCAGCAATTCGATGGCCTCGGCCGGGTCGAGCTGGCCCCGGTCGGCCGAACGGAAGATGTCGATCGCCTTCTCCGGCCGGCCGAGTGCCCGCTCACAGTCGGCGAGCACGGCGAGATGGGTCTGCCGCCCGGTCATCCGGTGGTACGCCCGCAGTTCCGCGATCGTCGCCGGCCAGTCCCCGGCGTGGTACGCCGCGATCCCGACCGCCTCCCGTACGGCCGCGATCCGCGGGGCGGCCTTACGCGCCGCCACCGCGTGCTCCAGCGCCAGCTCCGGGTCCTCGTCGACGAGGCGCCCGGCGGCGACCAGGTGCCGAGCCACCCGCTCGGCTACCGGCCTGGCCAGCGAGCGCAGCTCGGCCCGTACGTCGCGGTCGAGGTCGTCCGGCGTGATGTCCTCGGGCAGCTCCGGTCCGACGTCCCGCGGCGGCCGCTCGCGCTCGACGGTCGCCGGCCGCTCAAAGGTCCTCGGCCGGTCGAACGTACGCGCCCGGTCGTAGGAGCGGGCCGGACGGTCGCGGTCGTACGGCCGGGCGGGGCGCTCGCGCCGGTCCTCCCGGTCGAAGCGCCCAGCCGCATCGCCGCGCTCGAACCGGGCCGGCCGCTCGCCGCGCTCGAAGCGGGCCGGCCGCTCGCCGCGCTCGAAGCGCCTCGGCCGTTCCGGTCCGGCGCCACCCCGCGGGCCCTCGTCCGGGCCGCGCCGCGGACGGTCGCGGTCGGCGAACCGGGGCGCCCGGTCGCCGTCGAACTGGCGGGGCCGCTCCCGGCCGGTCTCGTCACGCCGCTCCCGGCCGGTCTCGTCACGCTGGCCCGCCCGGTAGCCACCCCGGTCGCGGTACCCGCCGTCCCGCTCCCCCCGGGCCGGGTAGCCGCCGCGTCCACGGTCGTCGCGGCCCCGGTCGTACCCGCCCCGCTCACGGTCGGACCCGCCGCGCTCAGAACCGCCACGGTCTCCGCGGTCAGCACCACGCGAGTAGCCACCCCGCTCAGAACCGCCACGGTCTCCCCGGTCAGCACCACGCGAAAAGCCACCCCGCTCAGAACCGCCACGGTCTCCCCGGTCAGCACCACGCGAAAAGCCACCCCGCTCAGAACCGCCACGGTCTCCCCGGTCAGCACCACGCGAAAAGCCACCCCGCTCAGAACCGCCACGGTCTCCCCGGTCAGCACCACGCGAAAAGCCACCCCGCTCAGAACCGCCACGGTCTCCCCGGTCAGCACCACGCGAAAAGCCACCCCGCTCAGAACCGCCACGGTCTCCCCGGTCAGCACCACGCGAAAAGCCACCCCGCTCAGAACCGCCACGGTCTCCCCGGTCAGCACCACGCGAAAAGCCACCCCGCTCAGAACCGCCACGCTCGCCACGTGGGTAGCCGCCACGGTCCGAGCCGCCCCGGTCTGAGCCGCCGCGCGAGAAGCCGCCGCGCGAGAAGCCGCCGCGTTCCGGACCACCCCGCTCGCCGCGCGGATAGCCGCCCCGCTCGGAACCGCCCCGCTCGGAACCGCCCCGCTCGGAACCGCCCCGCGAAAAGCCGCCGCGCGAGAAACCACCGCGCTCCCGATCGCCACGCGGATAGCCGCCCCGCTCTGTGGCACCGCGGCCACCACCGCGCTCGGACCCACCGCGCTCGGACCCACCACGCTCGTTGCCGCCGCGATCGGCGCCTTCCCGCCCGGACGAGCCACGGCTGAACCCGCCCCGGTCAGCGCCGCCCCGATCATCACGCCGGGGGCGGTCAAAGCCGCGCGAACGGTCGTCGCGGCGCTGGTCCGTACCGCCACGGTCGCCGGCCCGGTCGCCGGCTCTGTCGCCGTAGCGGGGGCGGTCGCCCCGGTCCTGGCCCCGGTCGGGATACCCGCCGCGCCCGTCGCGGTCGCCGCCACCCGGCCGGTACGGGCGCCGGTCGCCGTCGCGCTGCGGCTCACGCCGGCCGCGCTCGGCCGAGTAGCCGCCGGAGCCGCTGGGGTACCGCCGCTCCGAACTCCGGCCCTCCTGACCCGACCCGCGGTACCCACCGCGCCCCGAGCCACCGGCCCGGCCGGTGCCCTTGTCGTCACGCCGCGCGTCGTCGCGCCCGCCGTCCCGGTTCCTGTCTCGACGGCCGTCGTACGGCCCGGGAGCACTCACGGGTACATCCTTTCCTACGCGGCTCACTACCGCTCAAGTAGACGCAGTTGAGGGCCGTCCCATATCGGGGCGGCCCTCAAGCTGTGGTTGTTGTCCGGCGGCGTCCTACTCTCCCACACTCTCTCGGGTGCAGTACCATCGGCGCTGGAGGGCTTAGCTTCCGGGTTCGGAATGTGGCCGGGCGTTTCCCCTCCGCTATGGCCGCCGTAACACCTATCCAACTGTCAACCAGCCCTAAACCCGCCTAGGGTGGGATTTGTGTGTTGGTTCAGATATCACACAGTGGACGCGTAGCATGTTTGTGGTCAAGTCCTCGGCCTATTAGTACCAGTCAACTGAACCTGTTACCAGGCTTACATTTCTGGCCTATCAACCCACTCGTCTGGGTGGGGGCCTTACCCCATCACTGGGTGGGACACCTCATCTTGAAGCAGGCTTCCCGCTTAGATGCTTTCAGCGGTTATCCCTTCCGAACGTAGCTAACCAGCCGTGCCCCTGGCGGGACAACTGGCACACCAGAGGTTCGTCCGTCCCGGTCCTCTCGTACTAGGGACAGCCCTTCTCAAGTATCCTACGCGCACGGCGGATAGGGACCGAACTGTCTCACGACGTTCTAAACCCAGCTCGCGTACCGCTTTAATGGGCGAACAGCCCAACCCTTGGGACCTACTCCAGCCCCAGGATGCGACGAGCCGACATCGAGGTGCCAAACCATCCCGTCGATATGGACTCTTGGGGAAGATCAGCCTGTTATCCCCGGGGTACCTTTTATCCGTTGAGCGACACCGCTTCCACCTGCCAGTGCCGGATCACTAGTCCCGACTTTCGTCCCTGCTCGACCTGTCAGTCTCACAGTCAAGCTCCCTTGTGTACTTACACTCAACACCTGATTGCCAACCAGGCTGAGGGAACCTTTGGGCGCCTCCGTTACCCTTTAGGAGGCAACCGCCCCAGTTAAACTACCCACCAGACACTGTCCCTGAACCGGCTCACGGTCCAAGGTTAGATACCCAGACCAACCAGAGTGGTATTTCAACGCTGCCTCCACCCACACTGGCGTGCGGGCTTCACCGGCTCCCACCTATCCTACACAAGCTAATCCGAGCACCAATGTCAAGCTGTAGTAAAGGTCCCGGGGTCTTTCCGTCCTGCCGCGCGTAACGAGCATCTTTACTCGTAATGCAATTTCGCCGGGCCTGTGGTTGAGACAGTAGGGAAGTCGTTACGCCATTCGTGCAGGTCGGAACTTACCCGACAAGGAATTTCGCTACCTTAGGATGGTTATAGTTACCACCGCCGTTTACTGGCGCTTAAGTTCTCAGCTTCGCCCCCGAAGGAACTAACCGGTCCCCTTAACGTTCCAGCACCGGGCAGGCGTCAGTCCATATACGTCGTCTTACGACTTAGCATGGACCTGTGTTTTTAGTAAACAGTCGCTTCCCTCTGGTCTCTGCGGCCACCACCAGCTCCCACCGCACGGGTGTTCACCAGCACTGGCCCCCCTTCTCCCGAAGTTACGGGGGCAATTTGCCGAGTTCCTTAACCACAGTTCGCCCGATCGCCTCGGTATTCTCTACCTGACCACCTGTGTCGGTTTAGGGTACGGGCCGCTCAAAGCTCGCTAGAGGCTTTTCTCGACAGCATAGGATCACTGACTTCACCTGAATCGGCTCGGCATCACGTCTCACCCATTAACACACCACGGATTTGCCTATGGTGCGGGCTACACGCTTACCCCGGCACAACCACCGGCCGGGATCAGCTACCTTCCTGCGTCACCCCATCGCTCAACTACTAACCCCCAAGGCCCCAGCCACAGGAAGATTCCCGAAAGAACCTCCCCTCAACCGGTTAGTACAAGAGTGTTCGTCGTGGGCGCTTCTTCGCGGGTACGGGAATATCAACCCGTTGTCCATCGACTACGCCTTACGGCCTCGCCTTAGGTCCCGACTCACCCAGGGCGGATTAGCCTGGCCCTGGAACCCTTG
>CAVSLN010000012.1:0-552500 GCA_963728855.1 uncultured Actinomycetes bacterium | reverse complement strand
GTGGCCGAAGTGCAGGCTGGGCGCGGTCGGGTCGAAGCCGCAGTAGTAGGTGATCGGGCCCTTGGCCAGCTCCGCACGCAGGGCTTCGAGGTCGGTCGAGAGCGCGATCAGCCCACGCCAGGCCAGCTCGTCGATGATGTCGGTCACGCGCCCATTCTTCCGTACGCTGCCACCGGGTTTGCGCCGGCTTAGGGTGGCGCCATGGGTACGGACGACCGCGCGGCCTGGACACAGCAGCGCCGGCGGGCCGTCGAGGCGCACGGAGCGGCCGAGGAGCGCCGGCGCGCCGCCGAGGCGGAGCAGGCGCGGCAGCTCCTGGCGTGGTTCACCGGAACGGCGCGGGAGCGCAGGCTGGCCGCCACACCGCTCACCGCCGGGGCGTACGGGAGCCGGGCCCGCTACCGTACCGGGCTGCGCGGCTGGTACCTGCGCCCCGACCGGGTGCTCGCGGTCGGTGCGGACGGCGAACTCTACATCCTGACCGTCCCCGGGTCGGTACGCGCCCGGTTCACCGGGGTGTCCGTACCGCCGGCCGAGCCGACGCTGGTGCTCGGCGAGGGCGCCCGGGACGGCGAGCGCATCTCGCTGCGCGAGCTGCTCCAGCGGCGGCTCGACGCCGGGGACGCCGGCCCGCGCCGAGCCCACTGGGGCGCCGTCCCCGGCCGGTCGGCTCAGCTCCGGCTGGTCCGGGTGGACGGCGGGCGCTGGCTCTGCCGGCTCCGGGTCGCCGCCCGCCCGGGAGGCTGGGTCGGCAGCGATGCCTGGACCTGCCGGCCGGCGGAGGGTACGGCCCGGTGCCCGCCGTCCCGGTCGAGCTTCCAGGTCTGCACGTACGACGGGATGGCGAGCCGGTCCTCGTCCCTTAGCTCCAGCGCGGCGGCGACCAGCGCGACGAGGCTGGCGTGGTCACGGTCGTCGCCGGCCGGCACCTCGGCATCCAGCGTGGCATGTACCCGCCGCCGCAGGCTCTCCTGGACCGGCTCGGCAGCCGCAAGCACGGGCTGCTCGGCGGGCTCGATCTCCCGCGTCATCTCCCGCGTCGGGTTCCGGTCGGGGCCCGAGGGCCGCGCCCCGGACATGATCGTCTCGACGTCCCGGCGGAGGTCCCGGCGCAGGTCGGCGGGCAGGGCCGGGGCCCTCAGCTCGGCGGGCTCGGCTGCCGGCCGCTCGACCCGTACCAGGTCGGTGCCGGGTACGTGCTCGGGCGCGGGGGCGAAGCTCGGGCGCCGGTGTCAGCCCGGGCAGCTGGGTGGGCTCGTTGGCCGGGGTGAGCTGGGCGGTGGCCCGGATCGCCGACCGGCCGCGGCGGCCCTGGGGCGCCGGCTGGACGGCGAGCCGCTCGGGCGCCAGGTCGGCGGCGATCAGCGAGGTCAGCCCCGCGTAGTCGGCGTTGTCGGCCAGCCGGGTGGCGATCTCGTCGAGGTCGTACACGGCGAGGGCGATGTCGGCCGTGGTCGGGTCGACCGCCGAGCGGATCTTGCGATGCAGCACCTTGGAGATCGCGGCCTGCCGGCGTTCCCGGCGTACCTCGGCCCGGGCGGCCGCGAGCGACTCGTACAGGTCGAGGTGGGCGTTGGCCTTGGCCAGGGTCTTCGCCCGCTGGGTCAGCCACGGGTGGCGCAGCCAGTGCCCGAGCACCTCGTACGCCGGGGTGGTCGGTGGCAGGTCGCCCTTGACGCGCAGCCGGTCGCGCCGCTGGTTCTCGGTGTGCATGAGCCAGACGAGGTAGCCGAGCGCGGACATCCCGGCGAAGAAGGCGCCGAGCAGGTGGTTGGCGTGCGCCAGCCAGTTGAACGTGACCGCCCCGGCCGCGATCGCGGCGGACAGCAGGCGGGAGGCGACGGCCCGTTCCCCGAGCCGGCGCCGTACGTCCGCGTTGGCGAGCACCACGATCCCGCCCAGCTCCAGCGCGCCGACCGCCGGTACCGCCCAGATCAGCGGGATGTGCAGCGCCTCGACGGCACCGGACACCTGCCCGGCGAGCGCCACGAGCAGAACCACGACGTAGAAGCCTTGGCGCATGTACGAGGTGTGCCTGACCGTACGCCGCAGGTCGGCGTCCAGCTCCCCCTCGGCGACCGGCAGGTCGGTGCGCCGGCCCGCCGAGCCGTACCCCGGGACCTCAGTCACGTGCCACCCCTCCTCAGCATCCAGCCAGAGCCGCGCCGACCATACGCGTCGACGGTCATGATTGCGAGTGATCTTCGTGGGACGGCAGCGGGTAGCCGCGCGCCGCCAGGAACTCGGTGAGGGCGAGGTCGACCGAACTCTGCACGGTGGTGTGGTGGTCGTCGACGAAGCGCTGCAGGAGGCGCTCCACCTCCACCCGTACCCTCGTGTTGAGCTGGACGCGCGCCCACGCCGAACGGCGCGGCGGCATGGCGAGAACGACCTGCTCCGGCTGGTTTTCTCCGGCCCCGCGCACCCGCCACTCCCCTGCTAGCCGATCTGCTAGCGAGACGCTAGCAACCGACCGGCGAACCGCCGCGCGTGACGCGCCGGGGCGCGCCCGGCGAGTTTCGCCCGACCAGCGTGGCGAGCTCAGTGAGTGAGTGCGGCGGGACTCAGGTCGCCGGCGGGATCGGGAAGATCAGGCAGGTCGAGGTGGCGTGGGCGAGCAGCCGGCCGGCCTCGTCGGTCAGCAGGGCCTCGGCCAGGGCGGTGCGGCGCCCGCTGGAGATCACCGTGCCCTCGCAGAACAGGACCCCCGAGTCGGTGGTCACCGGCTTGAGGTAGCGGGTGGTGAGGTCGAGCGTGGTGTACCCGACGCCGGCCGGCAGGGTGGAGTGCACCGCGCACCCGGTTGCGGTGTCGAGGATCGCGGCGATGACCCCGCCGTGCACGCTGCCCAGCGGGTTGTAGTGGAACTCCTGGGGCGTCATCCGCAGGCTGGCGCGGCCTTCGTCGACCGAGAAGTCGTGGAAGTCGAGTGTCTCCATGATCGGCGGAGGGGGAACCTCACCCGCCGACACCGCGCGCAGCAGCGCCAGTCCGGGCTGGGTGCCGATCGAGGCGGCGTGCTGTTTGGGATCGGCCCAGGTGAAGGTACGGCTGCGCACGTCGGACATGCGCCGAGCCTGGCAGGGTGACCCTGAGTTTGTCAACCAAATCCAGATGTCGGGTACCGCACTCCTCGCCGACCGTTTGTCGCACGGGCGCGCTACGCTCCGGCACCGTGGATCTCCTGACGCTGTTGCCGCCCGACTGGCGCACCGCCCTGACGCCGCGGCTCGAACCGACCCGGCTGGCCGCGCTCGGCGCGCTGATCGCCCGTGAGTACGCCGACCAGACCGTGTACCCGCCGGCCGAGGAACTGTTCGCCGCCTACCGGCTGTGCCCGCTCCACGGTACCCGGGTACTCATCCTCGGGCAGGACCCGTACTTCAAGGCCGGCCAGGCGCACGGGCTCAGCTTCAGCGTGCGGCGCGGCGTGCCCGTACCGCCCTCGCTGCGCAACGTCTACAAGGAGCTGCAGCACGACCTCGGCATCCCGGTCGCCCGACACGGCGACCTCACCGGCTGGGCGGAGCAGGGCGTCCTGCTGCTCAACGCGATCCTCACCGTACGGGCCGGCAGCGCCGGGTCGCACGCCGGCCTGGGCTGGGAGGAGTTCACCGACGCCACGATCCGGGCGCTTGACGAGTCGGGTCAGCGCGTCGTTTTCGTGCTGTGGGGCTCGTACGCGCGCAAGAAGGCGGCGCTGGTGACCAACCCGGCCCACGTGGTGCTGGAGGCCGGGCATCCGAGCCCGATGAACCCGCGTGGCTTCCTCGGCAGCCGGCCGTTCAGCGCGGTCGACAAGGCGCTCGCCGACGCCGGGCTGCCCGCTGTGGACTGGCGGCTGCCGGATTGAGCTGAAGCGCGAGGCTACGGGCCTCGACCACGGCGGGCAACGAGCGCCGAGCGCGGAAGCGACGGCGGTAACGAGCTGAAGCGCGAGGCTACGGGCCTCGACCACGGCGGGCAACGAGCGCCGAGCGCGGAAGCGACGGCGGTAATGAGCTGACCGCCGCGTTGACCAGCCCGGCGCGCCGGGCCTACGGTGGCGGGCGTGTCGCGCCACGGGAGGCCACCGGGACGGTGGCGGCTGGGACGGTGGCGGCTGGGAGGATGGCGGCTGGGCTGGCCGGTGGGCGCCGTGGCGGCGGTGCTCCTCCTCGCGGGTACGGCGGTCGGGGTGACGGTCGCGGTCCGGACCGGTGGCGCCGCACGGCCGGCCAACGCGGCGGTACCCGGTCCGGCGCCGGTCGGGCCGGCGATGTCCCCGTCGCCACCTGCCTCCCCGTCGCCCGCCGCCGTACCCAGCTCGGCGCCGCCGTCGAGCGCCCCGCCCGGCACCGGTTCGACCCCGGCGGCCGCCGCGCCGGGCCGCTTCGGGACGCTGCCGCCCGGCGCCGCGCTGCCGTCCGGCGCCCAGTGCGCGACGTGGGTACGGGCCCACCCCTACCCGGAGAACAAGGGCGGCAACAAGGGCGCCAACCGGGCCACCGGCCACGGCGTCGGCGGCAGCTTTTTCAACGGAGACGACTCGCGCGCGAACGGCCGGATCGCGCCCCGCGTTGACGGCCAGTTCACCGGTACGACCCGGGAGATCCTGCGCTGGGCCGCCTGCAAGTGGGGCGTCGACGAGGACCTCGTGCTGGCGCAGGCCGCCGTGGAGAGCTGGTGGCGGCAGGACACGCTGGGCGACTGGACGACCGACGCGAGCCGCTGCGCACCGGGCCGCGGGCTCGGCGTGGACGGCAAGGCGGGCCAGTGCCCGGAGAGCTTCGGGATCCTGCAGAACCGGTACCCGTACGAGAAGTCCGCGTGGCCGGGCATCGCCAGCTCCACGGCCATGAACGCGGATCTGGCGTACGCGATCTGGCGGGTCTGCTTCGAGGGGTACGAGAGCTGGCTGAACACGGTCGACCGGGGTCGCGACTACGCAGCCGGGGACGCGTGGGGCTGTGTCGGGCGCTGGTTCAGCGGGCGGTGGCACACCGCGCCCGGCGACCAGTACGTCGCCAAGGTCCGCGGCTACCTCGACCAGCGGATCTGGGACACGGCCAACTTCCAGCAGCCCTGACGGGACGGGGTACCGGTGAGCGTCGTCTCCGGCCCAGCCTAGAACCACTTCATGATGAGCCGGATGATGTCGAAGGTGACGTCGACGACGACTCCGAGGATCTTCTTGACCGCCTTGCGGATCAGCTTCCCGATCTCGTCCTCGTCGCGCCGGCGCACCGCGCGGCGGAGCCGGTCGTCATATTCGGCGTCCTGTCGGGCGCGCTTTTGCACGGCGTACGCGATGTCGTCGTTGCTCAGTACGGCCACGGTGCCGCCTTTCGTCAGTGCCGCCTTCGTCAGGGCCGCTTTCCGAACGGGAGATCTTCCAGGTCGAACACCTTGCGCCCGAGGTCGCCGTCCCACACGACGAGGTTCGCGTACCCGCGCATCTCGGCCACCGGCACCTGGCCCACCTGCTCGACCTCGCGAAGTACCCGCTGGAACCGCGCGACCGCGCCGAACCCGAGCTTGTTGACCACGACGACCAGCAACGGCAGCAGGTTGTACCGTAACCGGCTGGAGCAGGGCAGGACCCGATGGTTGTCGCGCAGCCGCCGGAACACCTCGGCGTGCTTTGGGTACCGGGCGGCGTAGTCGTCGCACACCGACTGGCTGACATGGCCGGAGTACCGCACCGAGTACGCGTCGAAGCTCAGGCGCTCGTCGGCCACGTCGAAGCCGCTGTCGTTGTAGGTCTCGGCGGTCAGCAGGTCGCCGTACGGCGCGAGCAGGACGTCCTCCACGTATGCCGCCTTGGCCAGCAGGCGCCGCTCCAACGGCCCGGGCGGGGCGAACGTACCCGTGTCGCCGCGCAGGTCGTACACCCACGGCGGTGGCGTGACCAGGTCGGCCTTGGTGAGCACGAACGCCAGCTTGCCCAGCAGCAGCCCCTGGATGCCGGCGTCCACGGAGCGCAGCAGCCGGTCGAGGCACAGCGCCTCGTACGTGACCGCTCGCTGGTCGGCGTGCAGCGCCCAGATCACCACGTCGGAGTACAGCAGGCGGTCGAGGTACAGGTCGAGGTACCCCTCGTCGTCGACGGGGGACTCGCCGAGGCCGGGCATGTCCCAGAAGGTCAACGGGTGCCCGGTCTCCGCCGGCACGATGATCGCCTCCGGCACCCGGGTCACCGGCCGGACGTCGCCGGTGGCCAGGTCGGTGCCGAACAACGCATTGAGAAGCGACGACTTACCGGTACCGGTGAGACCGAGGATCGTGACACTTAACGGTTGGTCGGCGTGGGCCGCCCGTTCCCGGAGCACCGATTCCCGGATCATTTCCAGCTGCCTTTGGTCGGCACCGCCATTGGACCTGTTGTCAACGGGCGCCACCGCTCACCCCTCCCCGCGCCGTCCGTTCGTACGTTTCTCGTACGAATGCGTTCGTGGTACGACTGTGCGGGATCGTTATTGCGGGCACCTTGCAGAGCGATCAGCGCACAGGCCGATGCCGGTTCCAGCCGCCTGGTGGGGACGTGCCGCAATTCGAGATTCGGGTCCTGGCCCGCATTGACGTGGTAATCGACGGGATCCCGTGCAACCTGCCGACGCAGGAGGCGAAGGTCCTGGCCGTGCTGGTGGCCGCGCGCCGGCCGGTACGCCGCGGCACGCTGGTGGACGCGTTGTGGGAACCGACGGACCGGCCGACCGCCGACCGGCTCTCGCCGGTCATCTCCCGGCTGCGTACGCCGCTGCGCAAGGGCGGGCTGGACATCCCGCAGGCCCGCGAGTCGCACGAGTACCGGCTCACCGGACCGACGGCGCAGCACCTGACCGAGGCGGTCGACGCGTACCGGTTCGAGGCGCGCGTACGGGCGGCCCGTGACCTGCTCGCCGACGGCAAGATCGACGAGGCCCTCGCGGGGTTCGGGGAGGCCACCGCGGACTGGCGGGGGGCGCCGTTCGGCCTGAAGGACGGCGAGTGGTCGGGCCGGGACGCCGTACTGCCCGACCCGTGCCGTACGTTCCGCAAGCGGCTGGACCGGTACCGGGCCGACCTGGTCCGCCACGTCGCGCAGACGGCGCTGCGGCTGGGCCGGTACGACCTGGCAGATCCGGTACTCGACCGGCCGGTGGCCGCCGGGCATCAGGACAGCGACGCGGTGTGGCTGCTGCGCGTCCTGCGCATGCTGCGCGACGAGGGCGGGACGGCGGCCGAACGGGCGATCGATGCCCGGCGCGCCCGGACCCGGCACGACGACCTGGTCCACCGGGCGAACGCCCTGCTCCGGCTGCACCAGCAAGGCATCGACGTTCATCAGTCCGGTACGGAAGGGCCGGGTACCCCGCGCGACCCGGGCAGCCCCGCCGCCATCATCGGCCGCGACCGTGAGCTGGCGGTCCTCGCCGCGCTCGTGGCCCGGGTCGCGGAGCGGCAGCCGGCGACGCTGTCCATCGAGGGCGTGGCCGGGGTCGGCAAGACCCGGCTGTTGGACGAGCTGGCCGACCAGGTCGCCGGTACCCGGATGCGCCTGGTCCGGGTCACCTGCGCCGCCCTGGACGACCTGTACCCGCTGCGGGTCCTGGCGATGCTGCTGTGGACCCGGGCGCGCCGGGACCTCTCCGCAGAGTCCGCCAGCCTCAGCGAGGCCGACCGCACCGCCCTGGAGGAGTTCGTGACGGCGGCGCCGGGTGCCCCGGCCGGGCCCGGTCAGGAGCGCGCGCCCCAGCGCCTGGTGTCGATCCTGTGCACGCTGTTGCGTGAGGCTGCCCAGGGCGGCGGGCTGGTGGTCGCGCTGGACAACGCCGACCTGCTCACCCCGCTGGCGCAGGAGCTGCTGCGGCGGGTACGGCACGGACTGGGCCCGGTGTCGGTCGGCTTCGTGCTGGCGGGCCGGCCGGGCGGATGGTGGGTGGCGCCGGCTGCGCCCGTCAGCGGGTCGCTTCCGCCGACGTCCCTGACCCCGCTGGGCGCCGAGGCCGTCCAGGAGTGGCTGGGCGAGCTGTGGCGGCGCAGCCCCACCGATGCCGAGGTCGCCGAGGCGTTCCGGCTCAGCGGCGGGCTGCCGGTCCGGCTGTGTGAGGTACGGCCGACCGGCGGGGCCCTGGCCGTCCTGCCCGGCCCGGCGCTGGGCCGCCCGGCCACCGGGCCGCTGCCGTGGCTCGCGGCCGCCGCGGTGACCGCCACCGGACTGGAGATCGATCCCGTACTGGTGGCCGGCATGCTCGACCTCGACCCCGAGGCGGCGGACGGCCAGCAGGCCGAGGCCGTGGCCACCCGTACCGTGGAGTCCGACGCGGGCGTGCGGTTCCGGTACGACGTGTGGCGTGAGGAGGTGCTCGCCGACCTCGACCGCGATCCGGGCCTGGCGCGGCACCTGCACCGGCGCGCCCTCGACCTGCTCACCGCCCGGATGCGCGCCGCCCCGTGGACCGACCCGGCGCTGCCGGTACGGATCGCCCGGCACGCGGGTGCCGCCGGTACCGGCTCCGGGCTCGCCGAGGAGCAGATCGCCGCCGCGTACCTCGACGCGGCGGCGGCCGAGCGGCGCGGGTTCGCGCTCGAGGCAGCCGTCACCTGGGCGAAGCGGGGCCTGGAGCGCAGGTGCACCCTCGAGACCCGGTTCGGGCTCCTGCTCACGCTCGGCGACGCGTACCACGACAACGGCGCGATGGCGCAGGCCGGCGCCCAGTACCAGCAGGCGTACGACGTGGCGCGGGGACAGCCCCGGCTCCGGGCCACCGCGGCGATCCAGCTGGCCCGCCGCTGGTCGGACCCCGGGCAGGTCGACCAGCACCTCGTCCACCTGCTGGAAGAGGCGCTGGACGGGCTGGCGGGCGACCCCGACACCGTGGCCGACGGCCTGCGGATGCAGCTCAGCGCCCATCTGGCGCACAAGTCCGCGATGGCGGTGGGCCCGGACAGCGGAACGGCCCTGCCCCGGTACGGCCCGGAGCTGGCCCGGGCGACCCTCGCGCGGCTCACCCCGGACACCGCGCCGATCGTGGCCTGCGAGGTGCTGGCCGAGTGCCGCTGGGGGCTCTACGACTTCGCCCCGCCAGGTGAGCTGCTCGGGCTCGCCGAGCGGCTGCACGACGCGAGCATCCACGCGGGTTCGGCGCACTTCACCGGCGAGGCGCTGATCGCGCTGGCAGTGGATGACCTGCGGCTGGGCCGGACCAAGCCGGCGAACGCGATCGCGCAGCGACACGCGGCGCACGTCGAGCAGTACGACCGGCCGCAGGCGCGCTGGCTGCAAGGCGTCCTGGATACCCTGCTCGACCTGTGGCACGGTCGATTCGACAGCGCCGAACGGCGCATCCACGGCGTATCGCGACGAGCCATCGAACAGTGGCCCAGCAACGACGCCGTACCGGCCGACACCCTGCGGCAGACCTGGGACGGCCAGTACTACTGGCTCCTGCGCGAGCGCGGGCGGATGGCGGAGCTGTTCACCTCGGAGGTGGCGCAGCGGGTCGAACGGCACGGGTACTTCCCGATCTGGCAGGCCGGGATGATCCTCGCCGGCTGCGAGACCGGCCTCGTCGAGCCGGCCGTGGACGGGCTGGCGGCGATGCTCGCGGAGACCCACGAGCTGCGCACGCTGCCGCCGCACGGCTGGGCCGTACCCACGTTGGCTCTGCTCGCCGAGGCGTGTGGCGCGCTGCACGCCTCGGACGCGGACCGCGGCGTGGTGGCCCCGGCGGTGGTCCGGGTGCGCGAGCTGCTCGGTCCGCACGCCGGCGAGCTGGCCCTGGCCGGCTGGCCGACGGTCCTGGTCGGGCCGGTGGAGCGGGCGCTCGGCGTGCTGGCCATCGCGGCCGGCGCGCCGGACGCGGCGCTCAACCACTTCGCGCGGGCCTGGCCGTTGGTGAAGGACGCGCCGCCGCAGCTGGCCCGGCTGCGGTACGACGAGGCCCGCGCGGTCCTGGCGGTCGGCGGGCCCGCCGCGGGCGCGAACGCGCGGGACCTGTTGCGCAAGGCCGGGAGCACCGCCGAGGGACTCGGCATGGCACGGCTCGCGCAACAGGTCCACGCGTTGGTACCTCCCGGGGCTCCGTCGTAGTCGCCGCCACCCCGGACCGGCGTCAGCGGGCGCCGGTATGGCGGCGGTACGGGCTGACCGTCGGGTCGCCGTCGAGCCAGAAGCGCCAGTCGACGTCGTGCGCGCCGGTGACGCCGACCCGGGGGCCGGACCGGACCGCCGACGGCGCGACGGGTTGGTGCGGCAGGGAGAGCGTCAGGGGGCCGGTGCCGTCGAGCATGGACGTCCCGTACGCGGAGGCGTCGATGCCCAGCGCCTGGGTCAGCCGGGCCGGGCCCCGGGCGAGGTCGGCGTCCCGCCGCGCGGACGGACGCCTTGCCCGGGCCAGATCCACACCGTCCACAATGGACGCTGCCCGGAGCAGTACGGCCGACGCCACCCCGGCCGGGCCGCACACGACGTTGACACACCAGTGCATGCCGTACGTGAAGTAGACGTACGCGTACCCGGGCGGCCCGAACATCACCTCGTTGCGCCGCGTACGGCCCCGGTGCGCGTGCGACGCCGGATCCTCCCCGAGCCCGGAGTACGCCTCGACCTCGGTCAGCCGTACCGTGACGCCGTTCGCGGTCAGCAGCGCGCCGAGCAGCCCGCGCGCGGCGGGCTCGACCGGCCCGGCGAGCAGCCGGGCCAGCTCGATCGGCAGAACGCCTCTCGGGTTCAGCGGGACGCCTCCTCGGCTCAGCGGGGCACCACGCGCTGCGCGGCCCAGTCCCGCCAGGCGTCCAGCCGGTCACCGGCGATGGCGAGCTGGTCGCTGACCGGGCCGGGACCGGTCGAGCCGGGGGTGGTCCGGGCGGCCAGCGCGCCCCGTACCGACAGGACCTCCCGCACCTCGGGCGCCAGAGCGGGCGACACCGAGGCGAGGTCGGAGTCGGAGACCTCGTCCAGGGCACACTCCCGGGCGGCACACAGCGCGACCAGCCGTCCGGTGATCTCGTGCGCGTCGCGGAAGGGGACACCGCGCCGGACCAGCCAGTCGGCCACCTCGGTGGCGAGGGTGTACCCGAGCGGCGCGGCCGCGGCGAGCCGGTCCACCCGTACCGTCATCGTGGAGATCATCCCGGCGAGCGCCGGCAGCACCAGCTCCAGCGTGTCCACCGCGTCGAAGACGGGCTCCTTGTCCTCCTGCATGTCCCGGTCGTACGTCAGCGGCAGGCCCTTGAGCATGGTCAGCACGGTGACCAGCCCACCCACCAGCCGGCCGGCCTTACCCCGGGCCAGCTCGGCGACGTCCGCGTTCTTCTTCTGCGGCATGATCGACGAGCCGGTCGCGAACGCGTCGTCCAGGTCGACCCAGCCGAACTCCTGCGAGGTCCACAGCACGACCTCCTCGCCCAGCCGGGACAGGTGTATCCCGGCCAGCGCGGCCACGAAGAGGAACTCCGCGGCGAAGTCGCGGTCCCCCACCGCGTCCATCGAGTTCGGCGCGGCGGAGTCGAAACCCAGCTCCTTCGCCACCTGTACGGGGTCCAGCGGCAGCGAGGAGCCGGCCAGCGCGCCGGCGCCCAGCGGGGACACCGCGGCCCGCGCGTCCCAGTCCCGCAGCCGGTCCAGGTCCCGCAGCAGCGGCTGGACGTGGGCGAGCAGCCAGTGCCCGAAGCTGACCGGCTGGGCGTGCTGGACGTGGGTCAGGCCCGGTGCCGGCGTCTCCACGTGCCGGGCCGCCTGCTCCACCAGCGCGTCGGCCAGCTCGACCAGCCGGGCGGCCACGCCCCGGGCCCGGTCGCGCAGGTACAGCCGCAGGTCGGTGGCGACCTGGTCGTTACGGGAGCGGCCGGCGCGCAGCTTGCCGCCCAGCGCGCCGAGCCGTTCCAGCAGCCCGCGCTCCAGCGCGGTATGCACGTCCTCGTCGTCGACCGTGGGCCGGAACTCGCCCGACGCGCAGGCCGCCTCGAGGTCGTCGAGCGCGGCCAGCATCCGGCCCAGCTCGTCGGTGGTGAGCAGGCCGGCCCGGGCCAGCACGCGGGCGTGTGCCCGGGAGGCGGCCAGGTCGTACGGGGCTAGGCGCCAGTCGAACTGCACGCTTACCGACAGGCGGGCCAGCGCCTCGGCGGGACCGCCCCGGAAGCGCCCGCCCCACAGGCGCGTGGAACCTTCGGTCAGCGACTTGTCGTTCACCGCTTCAGTCTGGCGTATCAGCTAGTCCGGCGGATCACCGGCCGCCAGCCGCCAGCCGCGCAGCTTGCCGGAGCGGCTACCGCAAGCCAGGTCAGCCGGACAGCCGGGCGTCGCGGGCGGCGGCGAGCCGGCTGGGCAGGCCCCACAGGTCCACGAAGCCCTTGGCGAGCGACTGGTCGAACATGTCGCCCTCGTCATAGGTGGCGAGGGAGAAGTCGTACAGGGACGCCGCGGAGCGCCGGCCGGTGACCGTGGCGCGACCACCGTGCAGGGTCATCCGGATCTCGCCGGAGACGTGCTGCTGGGACTCGTCGATGAACGCGTCGAGGGCCTGCTTCAGGGGGGAGTACCAGAGGCCGTCGTACACCAGCTCGCCCCAGCGCTGGTCCACCGAGCGCTTGAACCGGGCCACGTCCCGCTCGACCGTGACGTTCTCCAGCTCCTGGTGGGCGGTGATGAGCGCGATCGCGCCGGGGGCCTCGTACACCTCGCGGCTCTTGATCCCGACCAGGCGGTCTTCGACCATGTCCAGGCGGCCGACGCCGTGCGCGCCCGCGCGGCGGTTCAGCTCGGTGATCGCCTGGTACGGGGTGACCGTCTCCCCGTCGAGCGCCACCGGCCGGCCGGCCTCGAAGGTGATCACCACCTCGTCCGGGTCCCGCGCGACGCTCGGGTCGGACGTGTACGCGTACACGTCCTCGACCGGCGCGTTCCAGATGTCCTCGAGGAAGCCGGTCTCCACGGCGCGGCCCCAGACATTCTGGTCGATCGAGTACGGCGACTTGTGCGTGACGTCGATCGGCAGCCCCTTCTCCTGGGCGTACGCGATCGCCTTGTCCCGCGTCCACGCGTAGTCCCGGGCCGGCGCGACCACTTTCAAGTCTGGCCCAAGCGCGCCGATTCCGGCTTCAAATCGCACCTGGTCGTTGCCCTTGCCGGTGCAGCCGTGCGAGACGATCGTGCCGCCGTGCTGGCGGGCCGCGGCCACCAGGTGCCTGACGATCAACGGCCGGGACAGCGCGGACACCAGCGGGTAGCGGTCCATGTAGAGCGCGTTGGCGCGCAGCGCGGGAAGGCAGAAGTCGGCGGCGAACTCCGCGCGCGCGTCGACCACCTCGGCCTCGACCGCGCCGCAGGCCAGCGCACGCTTCCGGATCACCTCCAGGTCCTCGCCGCCCTGGCCGACGTCGACCGCCACCGCGACCACCTCGGCACCGGTCTTCTCGGCCAGGTACGGGATGGCCACCGACGTGTCCAGCCCGCCCGAGTACGCCAATACAACTCGATCGCTCATCGCTGGCCCTCGCTCCCACGCTCGGCGCCCATCCACCGTCGTGGTCGAGGTCCGTAGCCTCGCGTTCCGCTCATCGCTGGCCCTCGCTCCCACGCTCGGCGCCCATCCACCGTCGTGGTCGAGGTCCGTAGCCTCGCGTTCCGCTCATCACTGATCCTTCTCCTTGATCGCTCGCCGGGGCTCGCTCCCGGGCGGCCCCCCTTCGTCCCTGCCAGCCCAGCTGGACAGCTTGGTGGCCAGCCGCTGGCCACTGGAGTCGTGCTCGTCGGCCACGCGTGCCACGACGAGGATCGTGTCGTCGCCGGCGATGGTGCCGACGATCTCCGGCAGGCCGGACCGGTCCAGGGCGCTGGCCAGGAACTGGGCCGCGCCGGGCGGGGTACGCAGGACGACCAGGTTCCCGCTCGCGTCGGCGCCGGTGAGCAGCTCGCGCAGCAGCCGTACCAGCCGCGCCGGAGCCTGCTCGGCGAGGCGCATCGGCGCCGTACCCTCGGCCGGGATCCGGTACGCGGCCGGCGCGCCGTCGGTGCCCCGTACCTTGACCGCGCCCAGCTCCTCCAGGTCGCGCGAAAGCGTGGCCTGGGTCGCCTGTACCCCGTCGGAGGCCAGCAGCTCGGCCAGCTCGGTCTGGGAGTGCACGGCGTGCGCGCCGATCAGCTCGGTGATCCGGGCGTGCCGCGCGGTCTTGGTGAGCGGCGCCGTCACGGACCGGCTCCGCGTGGTTCGCCCGCGCCGCCCGCGCCGCCCGCGCCGTTCGGACCGTCCGCGCGGCCGCCGCCGTCCGGGCCGGGCGCGTCGCCCAGCCCGGCCGCGCCGAGGAGCCAGGCCAGCAGGGCCTTCTGCGCGTGCAGCCGGTTCTCCGCCTCGTCGAACACCGCGCTCCGCGGCCCGTCCATCACCTCGTCGGTGATCTCCTCGCCCCGGTGCGCCGGCAGGCAGTGCAGCACGATGGCGTCGGGCGCGGCGGTGCCGAGGAGCTTGCTGTTGACCTGGTACGGCAGGAACGGGGTGACCCGGTCGCGCCCGTCACCCTCCTGTCCCATCGATAACCATGTATCAGTGGCGACCACGTGCGCACCGTCCACCGCCTCGTACGGGTCGCGCAGGGTCTCGACGGAGCCACCCGTCCAGGCGGCGATCTCCGCCGCGCGGGAGACGACCGCGAGGTCGGGGTCGTACCCGGCCGGGCCGGCGACCCGTACGCGCATCCCGGCGGTGGCGCCGGCGAGAAGGTACGAGCGCGCCATGTTGTTCGCGGCGTCGCCGACGTACGCCAGGGTCCGGCCGGCCGTCCCGCCCAGCCGCTCCCGTACGGTCTGCAGGTCGGCGAGCAGCTGGCACGGGTGGTACCCGTCGGTGAGCGCGTTGACGACCGGTACGGTCGCCGCTTCCGCCAGGGCCCCCAGGCGCTCGTCGGAGAAGGTACGGATGACGATCGCGTCCACGTACCGGGACAGCACCCGGGCGGCGTCCTCGATCGACTCGCCCCGCCCGAAGTGGGTACTCTGCGCGTCGATGACCAGCGGGTGCCCGCCCAGCTGGACGATCCCGGTCTCGAACGAGACCCGGGTACGCAGGGACTGCTTCTCGAAGATCACCGCGACCGCGCGCCCGGCCAGCGGCCTGTTCCCGCCGGGGTCGCGCTTCATCGCGGCGGCGAGGCCGAGGACCGCTGCCTGCTCGGCCGGGCTGAGGTCGTCGTCGCGGAGAAAATGGCGCGTCACGGCGCGGCTCCGGCGCCGGCCGGCGGTACGGCCGAGTCCAGGGCGGCGGGGAGGGCGGCGAGGAACGCGTCGGCCTGCTCGGCGGTGAGGATGAGGGGCGGGGCCAGCCGTACCGCGTCGGGCTGCACCGGGTTGGTCAGGAAGCCCGCGCCCTGCAGGGCGGTCGCCACCGCGGCCGACACCGGGGCGGTGAGCGCGACGCCGAGCAGGAGGCCGGCGCCGCGTACCCCGGAGACCAGCGGATGGTCCAGCGCCTCGACCCCGCGACGCAGCCGCTCGCCGATCCGCTTGACGTGGTCGAGCAGCCCCTCCGAGGCGATCGTCGCGAGCACCGCCAGCGCGGCCGCGCAGCTGACCGGGTTGCCGCCGAAGGTACTCGCGTGGCTGCCCGGGCCGAGCAGGTCACCGGCGGCGCCGAAGCCGATCGTCGCGCCCAGCGGCAGCCCGCCGCCGAGCCCCTTGGCCAGCGTGACCACGTCCGGCTCGACGCCCTCGGCCTGGTGGGCGAACCAGTGCCCGGTACGGCCGACCCCGGTCTGCACCTCGTCGAGCGCGAGCAGCGCCCCACGGGTACGGGTGATCTCCCGGGCCGCGGCGAGATACCCGGGCGGCGGCACCAGTACCCCGCTCTCGCCCTGGATCGGCTCCAGGACCACCATCGCCGTCTCGCCGGTGACCGCCGCGTCCAGCGCCGCCACGTCGCCGTACGGCACGTGCTCCACGGTGCCGGGCAGTGGCCGGAACGGTGCCGCCTTCGCCGGCTGCCCGGTCAGCGCCAGCGCGCCCATCGTCCGCCCGTGGAACCCGCCCTCCGCCGCGACGACATGGGTACGCCCGGTGAGCCGGGACAGCTTGAACGCCGCCTCGTTGGCCTCGGCGCCGGAGTTGCAGAAGAACACCTTGCCCGGGCGGCCGGCGAGCGCCAGCAGCAGCTCGGCCAGCGCGACCGGGGGCTCGGCGGCGTACAGGTTGGAGACGTGCCCGAGCGTGCCGATCTGCTTGGTGACCGCGGCCACCACCGCGGGGTGCGCGTGCCCGAGCAGGTTGACCGCGATCCCGCCGAGCATGTCCACATAGGACTGTCCGGCCTCGTCCCAGACCACCGCGCCGTCCCCCCGGACCAGCGCCAGCCCCGGCGTGCCGTAGTTCCCCATCAACGACTGCGCCCACCGCTGCCTCAAGCTGGTCATGACGGCACCACCATCGTTCCAAACCCTTCGGAGGTGAAGACTTCCAGGAGCGTGGAGTGGGCGACCCGGCCGTCGACCACGTGCGCGGCCGGTACCCCGCCCTGGACGGCCCGTAGGCAGGCTTCCATCTTGGGCGCCATCCCGGCCTCCAGGGACGGCAGCAGCCGGGCCAGCTCGTCGACGGTGACCTGGGAGACCAGGCTGGACTCGTCGGGCCAGTCGGTGTAGAGCCCGGCGACGTCGGTGAGCACCACGAGCTTGCGGGCCTCCAGCGCCACCGCCAGCGCGGCCGCCGCGGTGTCGGCGTTGAGGTTGTGCAGTACCCCGTCCGCGTCCGGCGCCACCGTCGAGACCACCGGGATCCGGCCCGCCCTGATCAGGTCGGTGACCGCCGAGGCGTTCACCGACTCCACGTCACCGACCAGCCCGACGTCGACGGGCGAACCGTCCACATAGGCCGGCCGCCGTACGGCCGTGAAGAGCCGGGCGTCCTCACCGGACAGTCCCACGGCGAACGGCCCGTACCCGTTGATGAGGTTCACCAGCTCGCGCCCCACCTGCCCGACGAGGACCATCCGTACGACGTCCATCGCCTCGGGCGTGGTGACCCGCAGGCCGCCCCGGAACTCCGAGGCGATGCCCAGCCGGCCCAGCATCGCCGAGATCTGCGGGCCGCCGCCGTGCACGACGACCGGCTTGAGCCCGCAGTACCGCAGGAACACCATGTCGGCCGCGAACGCCTCGCGCAGCCCGCCTTCCGTCATCGCGTTGCCGCCGTACTTGACCACGACCGTGGCGCCGTGGAACCGGGCCAGCCACGGCAGCGCCTCGATCAGGGTGGCCGCTTTCCCTTGCGCGGCAACGAGATCCCGGGTCAACACTGAGGCCGCCCCGCCGACCCGCAAGCTCTCGGCGCCAACGCTCATGACGAGTACGCCGAGTTCTCGTGGACGTACCCGTGCGAGAGGTCGTTGGTCCAGATCGTGGCGGTGTCCGTACCGGCGTGCAGGTCCACGGTGATCGCCACGGCCCGGGCTGCGAGGTCCACCTTGGACCGGTCCTCGGCCGCGGCCCCGCCCCTGCACACCCACACGCCGTTGACCGCGACGTCGAGGGCGTCCGGCTCGAACGCCGCGCCGGTCGTGCCCACCGCCGCGAGGACGCGTCCCCAGTTGGGGTCGTTGCCGAACAGGGCGGTCTTCACCAGGTTGTTCCGGGCGACGGCGCGGCCCACCTCGACCGCGTCGGCCTCGCTCGCCGCCCTCACCACCTCGACCGCGACGTCCTTGGTCGCGCCCTCCGCGTCGGCCATGAGCGCTACGGCCAGGTCCCGGCACGCTTCGGTCACCGCCCGTGCCAGCTCGGCCGGCGACGGCGCGACCCCGGACGCGCCGCTGGCCAACAGCAGCACGGTGTCGTTGGTGGACATACAACCGTCGGAGTCCAGCCGGTCGAAGGTGACCCGGGTCGCCTCGCGCAGCACCGCGTCGAGGTGTTCCGGCGCCGCGACCGCGTCCGTGGTCAGCACCACGAGCATGGTGGCCAGGCCCGGGGCGAGCATGCCGGCGCCCTTGGCCATCCCGCCGACCGACCAGCCGTTCCCGGCGACCACCGTCGTCTTGGCACGGGTGTCCGTGGTCATGATCGCCTCAGCGGCTCCCGCCCCGTCGAGCGACAGCGCGCCCACGGCCGCCGACACGCCGGCCAGGAGCCGGTCCATCGGCAGCCGCTCGCCGATCAGCCCGGTCGAGCAGACCGCGACCTCGCCGGCTCCGGTACCCAGCCGGGCGGCCAGGTGCTCGGCGGTGGCGTGCGTGTCCTGGAAACCGCCGCTGCCCGTACAGGCGTTGGCGCCGCCCGAGTTCAGCACGACCGCGCGCAGCCGGCCGCCACGCAGCACCTGCTGGCTCCACAGCACCGGGGCGGCCTTCACCCGGTTCGCGGTGAAGACCCCGGCCGCGGCCGCGTCCGGCCCGTCGTTGACGACCAGCGCGACATCCTTGCCACCACTGGCTTTCAGCCCCGCCGCCACGCCCGCGGCCCGGAACCCCTTCGGGAACGTGACCGTCACGGCGCGACTCCGTTCACCGTCAGGCCGGCGGCCTCGGGGAGGCCGAGCATCAGGTTGGCGCACTGCACGGCCTGGCCGGCGGCACCCTTGCCGAGGTTGTCGATGGCGCTGGTGACGATGATCCGGCCGCTGTCCCGGTCGAGGGCGGCCTGCAGCTGCGCGGCGTTCGAGCCGAGGGTCGCGGCCGTGCGCGGCCACGCGCCTTCGGGCAGCAGGTGCACGAACGGCTCGTCGGGATAGGCCAGCGCCGCCCGTACGTCCGCGAGGGTCACCCCGGCGCGGGCGGGGCGGGCGGTGACCGTGGCCAGAATGCCGCGCGGCATCGGCGCCAGCAGCGGGGTCATCGACAGGCTCCGTGCCCCGGTCGCCTGCTTGATCTCGGGTACGTGCTGGTGCGCGCCGACCTTGTAGGGGCTCACCGAGCCCATCACCTCGCTGGCCAGCAGGTGCGTCTTGGCACCGCGACCGGCCCCGGAGGTGCCCGAGGCGGCCACCACGACCACGTCCGCCGGATCGGCGAGCCCGGCCGCGACGAGCGGGGCCAGCGCGAGGATCGTGGCGACCGCGTAGCAGCCGGTGTTGGCCACCCGGTCCGCGGCGGTGACCGCGGCGCGCTGGCCGGGCAGCTCGGGCAGGCCGTACGTCCACGTGCCGGCGTGCGCGCCGCCGTAGTAGTCGGCCCACGCGGCGGCGCTGCGCAGCCGGTGGTCCGCACCGAGATCGACGACCTTCACGGTCGCCGGCAGCCGGGCGGCCAGCGCCGCGGACTCGCCGTGCGGCAGGGCCAGGAAAACCAGGTCCGCGTCGGCCAGGGTGTCCGGTCCGGTCGCCCCGAGCGTCAGGTGACCCAGCGAGACCAGCTGCGGGTGTACCGACACCAGTGGCGTCCCCGCCTGGGAGTGCCCGGTGACCGAGACGATCTCGACGTCGGGGTGCCCGGCGAGCAGGCGCAGCAGCTCCCCGCCCGCGTACCCGCTCGCTCCAGCGACCGCCACCCGCGCGCCCATGCACCCTCCCCGCATCGGTATGCAAGGGAGCGTATCAGCATGCAGGCGCGCGGGCTACCCGGCGACCGGGTCGGAATCAGGCGTTGCTGATCTGAACGAAGGCGCCGCCGCCCTGGCTCATCTCGACGATGGTCTTCTCACCGGAGTCGACGTAGAGGTGCCAGTCGTTGAGCCCGGCCGGGTCGTTGACCGTGAAGTGGTACAGGGTGGTCGCCCCACCGCCCCGGGCGGCTCCAGCGGTTGCCTGGTGAATACCCCAGACGACGACCACCGTGTTCGCCGCGTCGTCCGATCCGGCCTGCTTGAGCAGGTTGGCGGCCGCGAGGCGCAATGCCCCGTTACCGCCGCTGATCTCCCGCTTCTTCTTGAGCGAGACCAGCGTCTGGTCCACGATCGCCTGCAGCTCCTCGATGGTCTTGTTCGAGAAGAAGCCGTCACCCGGTACGTTCACCGCCGGGTGCGCGTCGCGGAACGCGGACAGCTTCTGGTAGTTGGCGTTGGCCTTGAGCATGAGCTGCTCCCTCCGTCGTCGCCGCCTCCCCACTGGAGGCGGGCGCCACGGGGAGGAGTCGGCTCAGCCCGCGCAGATACGAGAAGCGAGCGACTCAGCACGTCGGGTATCCGACCTCAGCGGTCGTCGTCGAGCACCTTGGCGAGCTGGTCGCGGGTACGGACCCCGAAGCGCCGGTACAGCCGGGTCAGGTTGGCCTCGACCGCCTTGACCGACAGGTACGTGGACCGGGCGATCTCCCGGTTCGTCGCGCCCTGCCGGACCAGCTCGACGATGCGCCGCTCGCTGTCGGACAGCCCACCGGTACGGGCGCCGTCCAGCCGGGCCAGCTCCGCCTCGGCCGCGGCCCGCCACGGTACCGCCCCGCACGCCGTGTACCGGCCGATCGCCTCCAGCAGCGCCTCCCGCGCGGCGCCCCGGCGGTGTGCCCGGCGCTCGATGCCGGCCAGCACGTGCCAGGCCCGGGCGAGCTCGAAGGGGTACCAGTGGTCCGCCCAGATCCGCAGCGCGTCGCCCAGGTCCCGGGCGCCCTCGCGGGGAGACCCGCCGACCGCGGTGCACAGGGCGGCCGACCGGGCCAGCCCGAGCTGCACCACGTCGCGCTCCAGCCGCCGGGCCTGCGCGCCGATCTCGCCGAGCACCTCGGCCGCCTCGTCCCGGGCGCCGCCCAGGGCGAGCGCCTCGATGAAGTCGGCGTGCCACAGCAGCACCCCGGGGTCGATCGGGCCGCGCCGCTGCTCCAGCGCGTACGCCCGGCGCATCGGTTCCAGCGCCGCGACCGGGTCGCCCTTCAGCAGCAGGATCTGCCCCTGCGCCGAGTACGCCATCTTGAGCCAGTCGTCGTCACCGGCGGCCTGGCAGGCGGCCACCGAACGGTCGGCCAGGTCGGTGGCCTCCGCCAGGCTCCCGCCGCCCAGCTCGACGAACGCGCCGACGATCAGGCCCGGGCCGGGCGCCCCGGCGGCGATGTCGGCGAACAGCCGTACGGCGTACCGGCCCGCCGCGAGCGCGTCGCCCCAGCGGCCGGCCCGGCTGTACACCGAGGCGACCGAGAGCATGACGGCCGAGAGGTCCCGGACCGTACCGGCGCGCTCCACGGCGACCCGAAGCTCCTCGATGCGCCGTACCGCCTCGGCCACGTCGCCGCGGATCACCCGCGCCATCGCGGCCAGCTGCCGGGCGGTGACCACGGCCGTGGACAGCGGCAGCCCGCGCGACAGCGTGGCGGCCCGCTCCATCAGGTCCTCGGCCCCGGGCGCCCGGAACGCCGTCTCCACGTCCCCGCGCCAGGCCAGTACCTCGACGAGGCACTCGGTGTCGCCAGCCAGCTCGGCGGCCTGCTCGGCGCGCTTGAGCTCGGCCAGCGTCCACTCGTTGTCGCCGTCGTAGAACGCCTTGCGCGCCCGGAACAGGCGGACCTTGGCGATCAGGCCGGGCTGGTCGGTGGCCGCCTCCGCCTCGGCGAACGCGGCATCCAGCACCGGGCCGACCGCGGACTGGTCCTGGCCGGCCAGGTCGACCAGGAGCAGCCGGGCACCCACCCTGGTCGCCGGGTCGGTGGCGTCCGGCAGCGCGGCGCCGGCCAGCCGGTACGCCTCGTCGGACAGGCCCCCGGCGAACGCGTGCCGAGCCGCGACGAGCCGGCGGTCGGCGGCCCGCGCCGGGTCGGGGGTACGGTCGGCGGCCAGCCGGGCCAGGTCGGCGGCCACCACCGGGGCGCCCCGGCGCCGGGCCACCGCGGCGGCGTCGGTGAGCGTACTGGCCAGCGCCTCGTCCGGGTCGGGCCGGATCACCGCGAGGTGCCGGGCCCGCTCGACCGGGTCGTCGAGCGCGGCGGCCAGCCGCTCGTGCGCGGCGAGCCGGGTGGCCGGTTCGGCGTCGGCGTAGACCATCTCGCGCAGCAACGGGTGGCTGAACGCGAGCGTGCCGTCGGGCGCCGCGACGACCACCCCGGCCGTGACCGCCTCGGCCAGGTCGTCGACGGCGTCCAGGCCGCCCCGGTCCAGCAGCGCCCGGGTGGGCCGGGCGGCCGCGGCGAGCACGGTCAGCGCGACGTCGGCCCGGGCGGGCAGCGCGGCCAGCCGGGCGGACAGCAGCGAGCGCAGCCGGTCCGGTACGGGCAGCGGCTCCAGCCCGACACTGTGCTCGCCCCGCTCGGTGAGCGCCCGGCCCAGCTCGACGGCGAAGAGCGGGTTGCCGCCCGAGGCCGCGTACACCCGGGTCACCGCCGCCGGGGACAGCTCCGGGCCGAACCGCTCGCGCAGCAGGTCGGCCATGTCCTCCTCGGACAGCGGGCGCAGCGGCAGCTCCAGGTACGGCTCCGGGCACAGCTCCGCCCGGACCGGCCCGGCCTCGGCCCGCTCGGCGGCCAGCACCTGCACCGGCAGCCCGGCCAGCCGGCGCGCGACGAAGCGCAGGACTCCGGCGCTCGGCTCGTCGACCCACTGAAGGTCGTCGATGACCATCCGGACCGGCCCCTGCTTGGCCAGGATCCGGACCAGCTCGAGCACGGCCAGCCGTACCGCCAGCTCGTCCTGCGGGGAGGTCGGCGCGACGGTGCGCAGCAGCGCCGCGTCCAGGGCCGCCCGCAGGTGCCCCGGCAGCAGCGAGCCCTGCTCGGCGAGGGCGGCGCGGAAGAGGTCCACGAGCGTCAGGTACGGCAGCCCGGACTCCACCTCGGCGGCGGCGGCCCGTAACACCCGCGCCCCGTCGGGCTCGGCGGCGAGGGCGGAAAGGACGGTCGACTTGCCGATCCCCGGCGGCCCGACCACCAGCACACTGCCGCCCGCCGCCACGTGAGCGCGGGCGACGCCCACGACGCCGTCGCGGCCGACCGGAGACGAGGGTCCACGTTGCCCCACGACGGCGAATCTGCCCGGTTCAGCGGCTTCCGGCGAGGCCCCTCCGGTCCACCTTCCGGAAGACGCAACCGTTTGCTGTCGCTCCGCAGTCACTCCTGGCCCCGCGGCCCACCCAATCCGCATGCCGGGCATTCTCGTCGATGAAGGTGTCGACGTCGAGACGTAGCGGTAACTGTGCCACCGGTAATCTGAGATTCTCTCATGCTCCTCGCAGCGCCGCGCCGTGCCGTTTCGCCGCGACGGCGACCGCGGCGTCCCGGGCCGCGACCGCCTCCTCGACGGTCAAGGTGCGGTCCGGCGCCCGGAACGTGAGCTTGTACGCCAGCGACTTGCGCCCCGTGCCGAGCTGCTCGGACGCGTACACGTCGAAGAGCCGGACGGACTCCAGCAGGTCCCCGGCCCCGGCCACCAGCGCCGCCTCGACCTGGGCCGCGGGCGTACCGGCGTCGACCACGAGCGCGACGTCGATCAGGGCCGGCGGGTACCCGGAGATCCGGGGTCCGGGCACGATCCCCGGCAGCGGCAGCGCGTCGAGGTCCAGCTCCATCGCGGCGGTACGGCGGGGCAGCGAAAGCGCCGCGCACACGGCCGGGTGCAGCTCGCCCGCGTACCCGACGACCTGCCCGTCGACCACGATCTCGGCGCACCGGCCGGGGTGCCATGGTGCCCGCGTGCCGGCCCGTACCTCGGCGGTCTTTCCGGCCGCCGCGACGGCGATGCGGGCCGCCTCGACCGCGTCGGCCCACGACGCCGGCCGCCCCGCGCCCCACCAGCCCGCCGGCTCGGCGTCACCGGCCAGTACGGCCGCCACGTGCCACGGCTGCGCCGGCACGAACCGCTCCGCGGCCGCCAGGTCGGCCCCGGGCGGCCGGGCATCGACGCCCATCGCCGGCGGCGTACCGGTCGCGCCGGTGGCCAGGAACACCAGGCCCAGCTCGTAGAGGGCGACGTCGCGCTGGCCCCGGCCGAGGTTGCGGCTGAGCGTGCCGAGCAGGGGCGGCAGCAGCGTCGGACGCAGCAGCGGCTCCTCGTCCGACAGCGGGTTGGCCAGCCGGACCGCGCGCCGCCGCGGGTCGCCTTCGGGGATGCCGAGCGCGTCGAGCGTCTCGGGGCTCACGAAGGGGTACGACAGCACCTCCACGTACCCGTTCTCCGCCAGCGCCCGTCCGACGCCACGCCGGCGGCGCTGCGCCGGGGTGAGCCCGTTGCCGGGCGGCGCGACCGGCAGCACGCTGGGCACCTTGTCGTACCCGTCGAGCCGGACCACCTCCTCGGCGAAGTCGGCCGGCTGCCGCAGGTCGGGCCGCCAGCTCGGCGGCCGCACGACCAGCGCGTCGCCGTCCGCGTCGACGGCGCAGCCGATCTCGGTGAGGATCCCGGTGACCCGCGCGGGCGGGTACGGCACGCCGGCGATCCGTGCCGGCAGGTCGGCCGGCACCCGGACCGGCTCCGCGGGTACGACCGCGTCGAGGTCGAGGATCCGGGGGTCCACGGCGCCGCCGGCGTGCTCGGTCAGCAGCCGTACCGCCCGCTCCAGCGCCACGAGGACCAGCTGGGGGTCGACGCCCCGCTCCCAGCGCTTGGCGGCCTCGGAGAGCAGCCGGTGCCGGCGGGCCGTACGGGACACCATCACCGGGTCCCAGTGCGCCGCCTCGAACAGCACGTCCACCGAGTCCACCCGCATCTCACTGCTCTCGCCACCCATGACGGCGGCCAGCGAGATGGGAACCCCGGCACCCTCGCCTGCGAGGGGGCTTGCCAGCCCGGTGTCGCAGATGACCATGTCCTCCGGGTCGAGCCCGCGGTCCACACCGTCCAATGTGGTCAGCCGCTCGCCGGGCCGGGCGCGGCGTACGACCAAGGGGCCGCTCAGCCGGTTCGGGTCGAACGCGTGCATCGGCTGGCCCAGCTCGAGCATCAGGTAGTTGGTGATGTCGACGGCGAGGCTGATCGACCGGATACCGGCGACGGCCAGCCGCTGGCGCAGCCACTCGGGGGTCGGCACGGTCGGGTCGATCCCGCGCACCAGCCGGGCGGCGAACCGGTCGCAGCCGACCGGGTCCTCAACGGTGACGGGGTATGGCGGCTTGTCGTGGGCCGGCACTTGAGCCGGACCAGCAAGGCGGCGGTTGTCGTGGGCCGGCACTTGAGCCGGACCAGCAAGGCGGCGGTTGTCGGTCGCGCCCGGACCGTCCACAATGGACGCCGGGTCGCGATAACTGACGTCCAGCGCGTGCGACAGCTCCCGGGCAACCCCCCGTACGGACAGGCAGTACCCGCGGTCCGGAGTGATCTCCAGGTCCAGCACGATGTCGTCGAGCCCGAGCAGCGGCCGCGCCTCGGCACCGGGCTCGGCCACCCCCGCTGGCAGCACGATGATCCCGGCGTGGTCGTCGCTGATGCCCAGCTCCCGGCCCGAGCAGATCATGCCGTTGGAGACGTGCCCGTACGTCTTGCGGGCGGCGATCGCGAAGCCCCCGGGCAGTACGGTGCCCGGCAGCGCCACGACCACGAGGTCGCCCGGCGCGAAGTTCCGGGCACCGCAGATGATCCCGCGCGGCTCGCCCTCCCCCACGTCGACCTGGCAGTACCGGATCGGCTTCTTCAGCCCGGTCAGCTCCTCGACCGACACGACGCGGCCGGCGACCAACGGACCGTCCACAGTGGACGAAAGGTCGACGACGTCCTCGACCTCGATGCCGGCGCCCACCAGAGCCGTCTCCAGTACGGCCGGGTCGGCGGGCGCGTCGACGTACTCGCGCAGCCAGGAGACGGGAAGTCGCATCTACAGCTCCATTCCGAAGGCGCGGGTGAACCGCACGTCGCCCTCCACCATGTCGTGCATGTCCCGCACGTCGTGCCGGAACATCAGGGTGCGCTCGATGCCCATGCCGAACGCGAAGCCGGAGTACTCGTCGGGGTCGATCCCGCAGGCGCGCAGCACGCGCGGGTTGACCATGCCGCACCCGCCCCACTCGACCCATCGAGGACCGTCACGGTGCCCGGCGAACCACACGTCGAACTCGGCGGACGGCTCGGTGAACGGGAAGTAGTGCGGGCGCCAGCGGGTACGGGCCTCGGCGCCGAACATCGCCTTCGCGAAGTGGTCGAGCGTGCCCTTGAGGTGGGCCATCGTGATCCCCTTGTCCACCACGAGCCCCTCGACCTGGTGGAACACGGGAGTGTGGGTGGCGTCCAGCTCGTCGGTACGGTATGTGCGGCCGGGTACCACGATGTAGATCGGCAGCGGCCGGGTCAGCATCGCCCGCGCCTGTACCGGCGAGGTGTGGGTGCGCAGCACGAGGCCGGGAACATCGACGAAGAACGTGTCCATCAGCCCGCGCGCCGGGTGGTCCGGCGCGATGTTGAGCGCGTCGAAGTTGTACCACTCCAGCTCGACCTCGGGTCCCTCGGCGATCTCGTACCCCATGCCGACGAACAGGTCGCCGATGCGCTCCATCAGCGTCGTCAGCGGGTGCCGGGCGCCGCGCGGCCGCCGGTCCCAGGGCAGCGTGACGTCGACGGTCTCCTCGGCCAGTACCCGCCGCTCCCGCTCGACCGCGAGCTGCGCGGACCGCGCGTCGAACGCGGCCTGGATGGCGGCGCGGGCCTCGTTGACGCGCTTGCCCGCGTCGGCCTTGGCGTGCGGCGGCAGCGCACCGATCTCCCGCCGGGCCAGCGAGACCGCCGCGCGGTCGCCGAGGTGGGCGGGCTTGAGCGCGGTCAACGCGTCCAGGTCGGCGGCCGCCGCGAACGCCTTCTCCGCCCCGGCCACCGCGTCATCGAGCGCGGCCTGGTCGAGCAGCGCGACCTGTTTGGGATCATAAGGATCACTGCGGTACGTCATGACTTCTCGCGTCTCCCAGCGCTTTGTCAACGGCGAACAGTTTAGGGACGCGCGGCTGGTAACCGCTGACTGGCAGCCGCTCCGACAAGCTTCGCGGCTGGTGATCGCTGGTTGCAGCCGCTTCGACAAGCTTCGCGGCTGGTGATCGCTGGTTGCAGCCGCTTCGACAAGCTTCGCGGCTGGTGATCGCTGGTTGCAGCCGCTTCGACAAGCTTCGCGGCTGGGCCGCAGCCCGCCGGTCGGGGAGAGCGCGAGAGGGACGGCCCGAAGGAGGTCAGCCCCGCCGCCCGCCGACACCGGCGGGCTCGGTAAACCGCTGCCTCACTGTGGCTCCCTCGATGGACGCAAAGCTCTGGCCGAAGTGTACAGGCAGACCGCCGCGGCGGCCGCGAGGTTGAGGCTCTCCGCCCGCCCGTGCAGGGGTACGCGGACCCGTGCGTCCGCCGCCTCAGCCAGCTCGCCCGGCAGCCCGTGCGCCTCCGAGCCGAAGAGCCACGCGGTCGGCCTGCCCAGCGCGCCGCGGTCGGCGAGGTCATCGAGATCGGCGTCGCCGTAGGGGTCCGCCGCGAGCACCATGATCCCCTCCGTCCGGAGGCTGGCCAGAACGGCGGCAGGATCACCGGCCCGGACGATGTCGACATGGAACAAGCTGCCGGCGCTGGCCCGCACCGCCTTGCCGTTGTACGGGTCGACCGCCCCGCCGGCGAAGATCACCGTACCGGCACCGGCGGCGTCGGCGGTGCGCAGGACGGTCCCCGCGTTGCCCGGGTCCCGTACGCCCGCCAGCACCGCGAGCAGTCGGGGTCGCTTGGCGAGCGCCCGCGCCAATGGCACGTCGACCGCCTGGCACACGGCCACCAGCCCCTGCGGCGCCACGGTCTCGGCCAGGGTCGCAAGCGCCTCCCCGGTCACCGGCGAGACCCGCACGTCGGTGCGCCCGATCAGCTCCGCGTACCGGTCGAGCGCGGCCGGGGTACCGAACACTTCGAGCACGGCACCGGCGGCCACCGCCTCCCGTACCGCCTGGGGTCCTTCGGCCAGGAACCGGCGCGCCTCGTCGCGGTCGCGCCGCCGGTGCAGCCGCCGGGCAGCAATGACCCGGGGCGTCCGCTGCGTGAACGACGGAGCCCCGGGTCGTGATGTCACTGCCACCGCCTCAGGCGGTCTGGACCCCGCCGGTGCCCTCGGCGGCCACCGCCGCGCGGGCCACCTCGACGATCGCGGCGAACGCCGCCTCGTCGGTCACCGCGAGGTCCGCCAGGATCTTGCGGTCGACCTCGACGCCGGCCAGTTTCAGGCCCTGGATCAGCCGGTTGTACGTCATGCCGTTGGCGCGGGCCGCGGCGTTGATCCGGGTGATCCACAGCTGCCGGAAGTCACCCTTACGGTCGCGACGGTCCCGGTAGGCGTACTGCATCGAGTGCAGTACCTGCTCCTTCGCCTTGCGGTAGAGCCGCGAGCGCTGGCCGCGGTACCCGCTGGCGGTCTCCAGGACGGTACGGCGCTTCTTCTGGGCGTTGACAGCCCGCTTCACGCGTGCCACGTGGTGTCTCCTTCTTCGTCAGTGGCCCGCGTCAGCGGCCGAGCAACTTGTTGATCCGCCGGGTGTCGGACTTGCTGACCTCGACCGTACCGGTCAGCCGGCGGGTCCGGGTGGACGCCTTCTTCTCCAGGTTGTGGCGCAGGCCGGCCTGCTGAGCAATGATCTTGCCGCGGCCGGTCACCTTCACCCGCTTGCCCATGCCCGTGTGGCTCTTCATCTTCGGCATTTCAGACGTAGTCCTTCTGCTACGGACCGCCGGCCGGTACCGGGGGGCGCCACCGGCGATCTGCTACGGCCGCCAGGGACCGGGTACCGCGTCCGCGGTACCCCTGGCGACCGGGGTCTGGCTGTGCTACTCGGCCGTGCTGGCTTCGACCGTGCTGGCTTCGACCGCCGGCGTCGTACCTGGCTCGCCGTCACGTTCCCGGGCCACGCCCCGACGGGCGGCGGCCTTGGTCTCCGGCTTGGGCGCGATGACCATGATCATGTTACGGCCGTCCTGCTTGGGCGCCGACTCCACGACACCGAGCTCGGCGACCTCTTCCTCAAGCCTGCGCAGGAGCCGGAAGCCCAGCTCCGGACGGCTCTGCTCGCGGCCACGGAACATGATCGTCACCTTGACCTTGTCGCCCGCCTTGAGGAACCGCACCACGTGACCCTTCTTGGTCTCGTAGTCGTGCGGGTCGATCTTCGGCCGGAGCTTCATCTCCTTGATGACGGTCTGCTGCTGGTTACGCCGGGCCTCGCGCGCCTTGATGTCGCTCTCGTACTTGAACTTGCCGAAGTCCATGAGCTTGCACACCGGCGGGCGGGCCATGGGCGCCACCTCGACCAGATCCAGATCCACATCGGCGGCCAGCTGCAAGGCTCGCTCCAGGGGCACGATGCCCACCTGCTCGCCCTCCGGGCCGACCAACCGGACCTCCCGTGCCCGGATCTGTTCGTTGACGCGTGGTTCGACGCTGATGGGGCCTCCTCCAATCGGTTCCCTATGCTGGCGACCCGGCCCCACGAAGAAGGCCCCGGCGCATGCCAGGGCCCGCTCGACCGGTCACCGCTGCCGGCAGCAGCCAACGGCGGCATAAACACCACACCGGGGGATCTATTCCCGACGCGGTGCGACCGGACCCGGCAGCTCGATGCCAACGGGTGGGAGCGGGCGCTCCTCTTGGGACACCTGCGCTTCGTGAATGGCAAGCACAGGTGGGTCGACCGCGCAAGACTAGCACAGGCTGTAGCGACGCCGCACGCGGCGTGCTACGTGGGTCGTAGCCGGGCCGGCGGGAATCTTGGACGCCGACACCCCCTGGGAGGGGGACAAGCGTCCGAGATCTAGAACAGATGGGGGTACGGGTCGGACCTACCGCGATCGCGACGCACCCGCCGGTCCCGTCTCGTTGGCGTGCTGCGGCGCCTGGTTACCGTGCCGCGTCGCCGCCTGTCCGGCGGAGAGGAGCAACCGACCCAGCGCCCGCGCCCGGTCGCCGCTCAACGCCAGTACGTGCTCCTCCCCCGTGTCGGTTGGGTCGAATGGCGACAGAAGTATCACGAGCTCGACCAGAACCTGTCCGCTTCCCTCGTACCCCGAGACGCTCGGCCCCTGTTCCAGCCGCACCGTCGCGCTCGCGTCGTCACCGGATACCGGGGCCAGGACCATGGGATACGACATGTGGTAGCCGGAGTCATCGATCCGGCAGCTCGCCCGGTCGCACCACACGGGATGTTCAACCGATGCGCCTGACCGAAGACCTGTCGTGGTAATCCCGATGGCGGTCATAGCGTGTTCTCCTCTCACGCTCCGGCACAGGCTGTCCGCACCTCGGCGTCACGGGTACGCGCTTAACGGCACCGGGCTCAAACTCCGCATTGCCGGCCCGGTAGGGCACCGAGACGGCCTCGCCCTGGCGACGCAGTTTGCCGACCGTTGCCGCCATATCGGAGCCCGTCTCGGTGCCGGGCCGTGAGGTTCAGCCGCGCTGTCGCGGCTGTTCCCGACCTCTGACGCTAGGACCACCGCCGTGAGGAGTCCTACGGCTTTGCTTGAGTTTTCTCGTTCGAATCGACACACCCGACAGCCGTTGACCCGCACATAGCACTACCTGGACGATCTATGGAGGGCAAGCAAACTCGCGCAATGATTCTGGGAAGGAGCGATCATGCAGCTGACGCTACTCGGCAAGAGCACACAGGGCGGCGGTTCGCCGACACTCTTCGCAACCGACCGCCAGACATACGTTGTTCAGGGGTGGCGACTCCCCGACGACGAGGCGAGCGTCGAGATCCCGAAGCGATTGCTGACCTACCTGGAGGCAGACACCGGGCTCGGCACTCCACTGACGGACACCGGGCGGGATAGCTACATTCTGTCCGGCGCGTCAGTGACTGACCCAGAGGCGTTGTCGCAGATGGACATCCCGGGCCATGAGACGTGTGTCGAGGTCGGCAAGGTCCGGGAAGGTGGCGTAGGTGGAGCTGCTACAGGGTGACGCGTTTGACGATTTGTTTCGGACCTTCGAGTCGACCGCGTTCCACCTGGAGGTACAGGACAGCTACCACACCCCGGAGGAGGCCGGGCCGTTCGATTTGTTCCTCGCGGGCCAGCCGGACGACTTCGCCTGGCACGAGCCCTGGCTCAAGCTCATCCGCGAGGTCACCAACTCCGGTAAGCGGGTGACCCGCGCCCGAGTCGTGACCGTACCGCATGTGCCCTATACCCAATGGGGCCTCAGCGTCGCGCCGCTCAACGTCGAGGCCGGGGAAGACATTCGCTGGCTGCCGCGGCACCTCGCGGCCGACATCCAGCTGACCGCGGACGACTACTGGCTGTTCGACGACCGCAACGTGGTCTTCACCGTCTTCGAGCCGAACGGCCGGTTCGCCGGCGGTGCGTCAACCGTTGACGAAAGAATCGTTGACTACTGCCGAGCTGCTCAGCGGGCCGTGTGGGAGCGCGCCATGCCGCACGACCGCTACATCGCCAGCGAGTACGGATCGATGTAGCGCGGCAGCGGTGAGCAGCACCGTCCACCAAGCCAGGGAAGCTCTGGGGCACCGACTCCGTGACATTCGGAGAGACGCCGGGCTCACCGGCAGGCAGCTTGCACTGCTTGCCGGCTGGCACAGCTCCAAGGTCTCGAAGATCGAGTACGGCAAGCAGACGCCAGCCGAAGAGGATCTTCGGGTCTGGTGTCAACACTGCGGGGCGCAAGAGCAGCTTGCTGACCTTGTCGCCAGTCTCCGCAGCATCGAAGCGATGTACGTCGAATGGCGGCGGCGGCTGGTCAGTGGTGTCATGCGGCGGCAGGTCGCCCTCATCGCTCTCGAAGCCAAGACGCGACTCTTCCGTTGGTACGAGCCAGTTCTCGTACCCGGAATCCTGCACACGGCGGAGTATGCCGCCGGGGTCTTGGCACGGGTTATCGAGTTCTACGGCGTACCCGACGACCTCGCGGCCGGCGTCGCCGCCCGCATGGAACGGCAACAGATCCTGTACCGCGGCGACCACCGCTTCCATTTCATCCTTGCCGAGCAGGCACTTCTGACAACAGTTGGCGGTATCGATGTGATGTCCAGCCAACTGGACCGCCTGCTGACGGTCCTGTCGTTGCCGCGCGTCAGCCTCGGCGTTGTGCCAACCCGCACTGCGTACCGGGTACCGACGAATCAGTTCATCATGTTCGACGACCGGGTGGTGCACGTCGAGTCTGTGTCAGCCGAGCTGGCCATCAGCCAGCCGAGGGAGATCGCGCTTTACGCCAAGGCATTCCAGGATCTGTCGAGCGTCGCCGTCTACGGAAAAGGCGCCAGGAACCTCATCGGACGAGCGTTGACCGGGCTACGCCAGGGCGGCGAAAATGCCGGCCAACAACCTGACTAACGGTCGGTCCGTATCACCCGGGCATAGCTGCGAAGGACGGGGCGATGAGCGATGACGGCGCGGCGGGCGCGATGAGCTACGTCTTCGAGACCGGTCTGCTCAAGCGCGCCAAGCGAACCGGTTGGTGGATCGCCGGTGTCAACGATCCTGAGTCGATCGCCGAGCATTCGTTCCGTACCGCCATCATCGGCACGGTCCTGGCGGCGATGGAGGGCGCGGATCCCGCCCGTGTCGCGCTGCTGTGCGTACTCCATGACACGCAGGAGACCCGGATCACCGACATCCCGCACATTGCCCGCAACTACCTCACAGCGCCGGACAACGTGACGGTCACCGCCGATCAGGTGGCCACCTGTCCGCCGCAGGTCGCGCAGACGATCTCCGGCGCAGTCGCCGAGTACGAGGCAGGCGAGACCATTGAGGCGATCGTCGCGCACGACGCCGACAAGCTGGAGTGCCTCGTCCAGGCGGTCGAGTACCGCCATCAGGGCGTGTCGACCGTACAGCCGTGGATCGACAGCTCACGTACCGCCCTTAAGACCGCCTCGGCACACCAGCTCGCTGACGCGGCCCTGAGCGGACAGCCTCTCGACTGGCTGCGGACCTTCCGTCCCGCCTGACTTTGGCTCGCAGAGAGTCGGGTTGGGTTCGCTCATCCGGTGGGCTCGTCGCCCGGCTCGGGGACATCGGACTGGGCGGCGGCGAGGAGGCCGCGGAGCGACCGTACGGTCTCGACGGCGTACTTCTTGTCGGCGGCCTGGACGGCCATGACCGGTACGAGGTCGTCGTCGCGCAGCTCCACGCTCGCCCACGGGGCGCCCCGGTTGAACTGCACCGACCGCACCACCTCCCAGGGCAGGTCGTACCCGCCGATGACGTTGCGGATCCGGATGCCCCGCTCGTCGGCCTCGACCCGGGGCCGGGTGAACAGCAGGATGCCCAGCCCGCCCAGCACCCCGAGCCCGACCATGGCCAGCTGGTCGCCGGCCTGGAAGACGCCCTTGCCGCTGTCGGTCGTACCCCGTAGCCCGGTCGCCACGGCGCTGAACACGAGGACCACCAGGACCGCCAGTACCCAGGCGATCTTCGTGGCCCTCCGGGGGCGGGCGCGGACGACGGTACCCATGGTCACAGCATCGTCCTTTGTTCGCTCGCTCCGCGCCCCATGCGCTGCCCGCCGCCACGATCCGCGCAACCGACTTCGTCGGCGCGTCTCGCGACGCCGGACACCGCGGCGCTCCACTCGCTCACAGCCGGCATGCGTGGATGTCCGTGACGAGGATGGCGCGGGCGCCCATGTCGTACAGCTCGTCCATGATCCGGTGTACCTCCGTTCGGGCCACCATCGCCTGTACGGCCACCCAGCCCTCCCGGCGCAGCGGTGAGATGGTCGGGCCCTCGATGCCGGGCGTCAGCACGCACGCCGCCTCCACCTGGTCGGCCCGTACGTCGTAGGCGAGCATCACGTACCGGCGGGCCACCAGCACACCCTGCAGCCGGCGCACGAGCTGGGTGACCGGGCCGTTGCCGGACTCGCCGATTCGGCGTACCAGGATCGCCGAGGACACCAGCAGCGGCTTGCCGACCGGCTCGAGCCCGGCCTGGCGCAGCGTGGCGCCGGTGGACACCACGTCGGCGATCACGTCGGCGACGCCGAGGCGGATGGCGTTCTCGACCGCCCCGTCCAGCCGTACCACCTGGGCGGAGACGCCCTGCTCGGCCAGGTCCCGGGCGACCACGCCGGGGTACGCGGTGGCGATCCGCCGGCCGGCGAGCTGGGCCAGGTCGGTGAGCGTCTCGGGCCGGGCGGCGTACCGGAAGGTGGCCCCGCCGAAGCCGAGGTCGAGGATCTCCTCGGCCCCGGCGCCCGCGTCGACGAGCAGGTCACGGCCGGTGACGCCGAGGTCGAGGTCGCCCGAGCCGACGTACGTGGCGATGTCGCGCGGGCGCAGGTAGAAGAACTCGACGTCGTTGTCGACGTCGAGGCAGATCAGGTCGCGGTCGTCGGACCGCTGGCGGTACCCGGCCTCGCGCAGCATCTGCGCGGCCGGGGCGGACAGAGTGCCCTTGTTGGGGACGGCGATTCGCAGCATCGGCTAGCCCTTTTCTGTGACCTGCACCGGGAAACGTCGGGACGGGACAGGGCTAGAGATGTCGATAAACGTCTTCAAGCTTCAGGTCCAGCGCCAGCATGAGCACCTGCGCCTGGTAGAACAGCTGGGAAATTTCCTCGGCGGCCCGCTCGGGGCTCTCGTGCTCGGCGGCCATCCACGACTCGGCCGCCTCCTCGACGACCTTCTTGCCGATGAAGTGCACGCCCTGCTCCAGGGCCGCGACGGTCGACGAGCCGGGGGTACGGGCGGCGGCCTTGGCCGACAGCTCGGCGTACAGCTCCTCGAAGGTCTTCACGAGGGGCCATTGTCGCAGGCCCGGTCGGGCTGCGGGGGGCCGGGTACCGGGGGCTACCGGGAGCCGGCTACCGGGGGCAGCAGGTCGAGCAGGTCCTCCGGTACGGCGACGGCCACGTCGACCATCACCGCGTCCGGGATCCGATGGCTCACCGCGGTCAGCACGGTGCGTACCCGGTCCCCCGCCTCGTCCGGCTCGCAGCCGCCTCGCTGGGCGACCCGGTGGAGGAAGCGCGACCGGTCCATCCGGGCGCCCTTGTCGTCGGCCGGCCGGGGGCGCCGGACCCGCGCACTGACCTCGGCGGGGAGGTTCGTCGCCAGGTACCCGGCGGTACCGGCGGGCAGCTCCTCCCCCAACGTGGTCAGGACGGCACTGACGGTCACTTCGACCGGCTCCGGTACGCCCGCCTGGCGCACCTCGTCGAGCAGCTCTCCGTAGCGCATGGCGTCGGCATACCCCGCCGGGCCGGGGTTCAACCGGGACACACCGGGTATCGCGTACCGCATGTACCGGCCCCTCGACCCCGGCTCCCCCGACACCTTCCGCCGCCCCCGAGAGCTGGACGTGCTCGTACCCACCCGCAACCGGCCCGCCGAGCTGGCCGCCACCCTGGCCGGGCTCGCGGCGCAGCCGCACCCGGAGTTCGGCGTCGTCGTCAGCGACCAGTCGGACCGGGCGCCCGCCTGGGAGCACGCGGCCGTGGCCGGCACGGTACGGATCCTGCGGCACCGGGGGCACCCCGTCCTCCTGCGCCGGCACCTGCCCCGGCGCGGGCTGGCCGAGCAGCGCGCCTTCCTGCTGGCGCGGTCCCAGGCCCGGTACGTGCTGTTCCTCGACGACGACGTGTGGCTCGAGCCCGGCACGGTGGAGCGCATGCTCGTCGCGATCAGGGAGCTGCGGTGCGGGTTCGTCGGCAGCTTCCCGCACGGACTGTCCTATGTGGACGATCACCGGCCGGAGCAGGAGAAGGCGTACGAGGAGTGGACCGGGCGGCCCGAGCCGGAGCGGATCCGGCCCCGGGGACCCGAGTGGCGGCGCGCCAACCTGCACGCGGCCGCCAACCTGCTGCACCTGACGCGGCGGCTGGACCTCGCGCCCGGGCAGTGGCGGGCGTACAAGGTGGCGTGGCTGGGCGCGTGTGTGCTGTACGACCGCGCCGTGCTGGTCGCGGCCGGCGGGTACGACTTCTGGACCCGGGTACCGCCCGACCACTCCGGCGAGGACGCGGCCGCCCAGCTACGGGTACTGGCGCGGGCCGGTGGCGCCGGCGTGCTGCCCAGCGGTGCGTACCACCTGGAGACCCCGACCACCGTGCCGGACCGCCGGATGGAGTGCTTCGACGACTCAGCCTTCCGTGAGCAGCTCGAGCGCGGCGTCGACCACCTCGACGGCGGGGATGTCGGCGATGAAGGAGACTGAGTGCGGGCAGCCGGAGCCGCCACCCCGGGCCGGGTACAGGTCCCGGGTGCAGTCCAGTCCGCACTCGGGACAGTGGATCGTCCACGAGACCAACGGGCGGTGCCGGCCCCGGTCCACCGGCGCGCCGTTGATGAGGTTGCCCACCCAGTAGAGGCCGACGGTGGGGGCGCCGACCGCCTCGGCCAGGTGTACCGGCCCGGTGTCGTTGGCCACCACCACGGCGCAGCGCGTGTAGAGGGCGGCGAGGCCGCCGAGGGACAGCGCGTCGACCAGGGGCCGGGCGGAGCGGCGCATCGCCCCGCCGACCCGCGCGACCAGCTCGGCTTCGGTGCCCGTACCCGTGATGAGCACCTGGGCGCCGGTCGCGGCGAGCGCGTCGCCGACGGCGGCGAACCGCCGCGCCGGCCAGCGCCGCCGGGCGTCGGTCGCGCCGGGGTGCAGGGCGACCAGCCGGCGGCCGTCCTCGGGCACCAGCGCCGCCGCCTCCTTGCGGTCGTCGTCGGTCAGCAGGACCCGGGGGCGGTACGTGACGGCGGGCGCGCCCACCAGCGCGACCACCTCCAGGTACCGGAAGATCTCCGGCTGGTAGTACGTGTACCGGACCCACCGGTCCAGGGGAGGTGCGTCCGGCGCGCGCAGCCCGGCGGTGACCCGGGCACCCAGCTCGGCGACGAACGCGTTGCTGTGCCGCCCGCCGCCGTGCAGCTGCAGCGCCAGGTCGAAGCCCTCCTCCCGCAGCAGGGACAGGAAGGGCTCCCGGCACTCCGGCGCCGGCGCCTCGCCGGGTGCGAGGTCGCGCAGCTCGGGCAGGGAGGGCAGCGCGACCACCCGGTCCACCGGCCCGGGCCGGCCGGTCAGGAAACGGGCGTGCCACGGCGCGCCGAGCAGGACGATCTCCGCCGCCGGGTACGCCGCGTGCAGCGAGTCCAGGGCGGGCAGGCTGAAGACGAAGTCGCCGACCGCGTTGGCGCGCAGCACCGCGATCTTGTCGACCTCCGGGATCTTGGGTATCTCCGGCGCCACCATGCCCGCCTCGCTACCCACGCCGGTACGCGGCAAACTCGATGGAAGAGGTTTGATACGGGGAGGCAGCCGTGTCCGGTACCGCCGACATGATCAGCGTGCTCGTCGAGGACCACCGCGCGGTCGAGCGGCTCTTCACGGAGCTGGAGGGCGGCAAGGGCGACCCGGCGCACCGCCGGGCGCTCGCCGACAGCGCGATCGCGCTGCTGCAACGGCACGTGAGCGCCGAGGACGAGTACCTCTACCCGACCGTCCGCGACGCGGTACCGGGCGGTGACGCGCTCGCCGACCGGGAGCTGCGCGAGCACGCGCTCGCCCTGGACGCCATGCGCGCGCTGCGCGGGCTGAACGCCGCCGACCCCCGGTTCGACCAGCTGCTCCGGCAGCTCATGATCGACATCCGGGGTCACCTGGCCGAGGAGGAGACCGACGTGTTCCCCCGGGTACGGGCGGCCTGCAGCGAGCGGGAGCTGACCGACCTCGGCGCCCGCGTCCGTGCCGATTGAGAGAGGCGCAGCGCCGCGGTGCACGGGGTCGCGAGACGCGCCGACGAAGTCGGTTGCGCGGATCGCGGCCGCGGGCAGCGCATGGGGCGCGAAGCGGAGCGAACGAAGATACTACTGTCAGAACGTGCGCTGGTAGAGCGCGCAGCCCTGGCACACCTCGGGCGGGTCGTCCCCGGCCAGCCGGGCCCGGAACTCCCGGTACGCCGGCCCGGTCCAGATCCGCGCGAACGGCGCCTCGTTCAGGTCGCCGAGGGCCACCCGGTCGTCGCCCATCACCATGCAGCACGGCTGCACGATCCCGGCGCTCGTCACGTACGCCGCGTCCCACGGCCAGGTGCACCCGGGACCCGGAGGTCGCGGGCCGGCTGGCCGCGGGTCGACGCGCGGCAGGCGCAGCTCCAGCCCGTACGCGTCGGCGGCCGTACGGGCCCGGCCGAACGCCTCGGCGGTCCGCTCCCGGTCGACCCCGGTCCAGAGCGCCTCGGCAGCCGTATAGCTCCGGATCTCCGCGTACGGGCCGCCGTCGGGCGTGTCGGCGAAGTCGTGCGCCAGGTTCTGCACCCGTACCTCCTGCACGCCCACCCGGCCCATCAGCTCGACCAGCTCGGGCAGCTCGGCGACGTTGCGCCGCATGGCCACGAAGACCACCCGTACCCACGGCTTCGCCCCGCCCGCCGCCCGTTTCGCGGCGACCAGCCCGGCCAGGTTGCCGACGACCTTGTCGAAGTCCGCCCCCTCCCGGATCGCCTCGTACGTGCCGGCCCGCGCGCCGTCGAGCGAGACGTGCAGCCAGTCCAGCCCGGCGCCGACCAGCTCGTCGGCCGTCGCCCTGGACAGCAGCGTGGCGTTGGAGTTGAAGCCGACCTCCACCCGGCGCGCCCCGGCCAGCCGGACCATGTCCATCAGGTACGGCGACAGCAGCGGCTCACCGAGGCCCTGCAAGGTCAGCCGGCGCAGGCCGGGCAGCTCGTCGAGCAGGCGGCGGTACAGCTCCAGCGGCAGCGCGCCGGCCAGCTTGTTGACCGGTGGCCGGTAGCGCACCAGGCACATCGCGCAGCGCAGGTTGCAGGCCGCGGTCACCTCGACCTGCAGCGCCGCCGGCAGCGGCGGCGCGAGGGTTGTCATGACTGGACTTCGATGGTCAGCCGGGAGGGGTCCACCTGCCGGTCCGGGTACCGGCGCAGGTACTCGGACTCCAGCTCGGCGGTACGGGACAGGTGGGTCGCCAGGGCCGGCTCCGGCGCGTGCCGCAGCGTCTCCAGGCGGGTGCGGTGCAGGCTGGCCAGCTCGCGGAGCAGGTCCCCGTCGGGCAGCGCGGCCGCGGATACGCCATCGTCGGTTGCCATGCCCTGGGGGTACCCGCCCCGCCACCCGTCAACCCGGGCCAGCTCAGCGGACGGTCACCACGTGGTTGTCGAGGTACTGCTCGCTGCCGTCGCGCAGCGAGACCACGTACGCCTCCACGGTGTACGTCCCCGGCACCTCGCTCAGCGACAGGCGCGCCTCGCCGAGGGCCGGCGCCCCCGCGCTCAGCGCTACGGCCTGGTCGCTGAGCACGTTGCCGGACGCGTTGCGCACCCGCAGCCGTACGGTCGCCTCGGGCACGATCCCGGCGAGGTAGACGTTGAACGTGTGCCCGAGCGTGGCGCGCTGCTGGGGGTCGATCAGCCAGACCGGCGCGTACACGTCGGCGCGCGGCCCGCGCTCCCCGGTCGCGGGCATCCCCCAGAACGTGGTGACCGGCCGGCCGTCGAGCAGCAGCCGCAGCTTGGTGGTACCGCTGGCCGCGGTGGCCGTCCAGATCAGCTGCTCCCGCAGCATCCGGGTGGTGGCCGCGTCCTGGCCAGATGACGACGGTACGCCGGTCAGGTCCACCGTCACCGTATCCCCGGCCACCGTCGCACCCCGTACCGCGACCCCGGCCGGCCACGGGCTGGTGTAGTCCGGGTCGTACGGGCGCAACGGGGTGACCATCTCGGTGACCGCGACGAGGGCCTTGCCCGCCGGGCGGTCCTCCGGCCCGGGCACCAGGTGGTACTCGCGGTACAGCCGCGGGCCGAGCGCGGTGGCACCGAGGTAGTAGACCGGCACGTTGGTGGTCGGGCCGGTGCGCACCGAGCCGGACGCGTGCGGCGAGGTGCTTGATGACCCGCCCGGCCCCACCACCACGGGACGGGACACCCAGCCCGGCACGAGCATGAAAGCCAGCACGGCGGCGGCCACGACCACGGCCGTACCCCCGAGAAAGACAAATCCGCGCGGCCGCCACCACCAGCCGGCCCGGCGCCGCGCGATGCGGCCCCGGATGATCTCCAGCGCGTCCGGCGAGACCTCGGTCGACTCCGCCTCGCCGATGAGGATGCGGCGCAGCTCGTCCTCGTTCATCGGATGTGCTCCAGTGTGGTGCGCAGCGCGGCCAGACCACGTGAGGCGTGGCTCTTCACCGCGCCCCGGCTGATCCCCATCGCCTCGGCGATCTCCTGCTCGGACAGGTCCAGGTAGTAGCGCAGCACCAGCGCCTCCCGCTGGCGGGTGGGCAGCCCGCGCAGGGCGGCGATGACCCGCGCGTGCTCCAGCGCGTCCAGCGCCCCGTGCTCGGCGCTCGGCGCGTCTGGCGGCGGGCGCAGCGTGGCCACGTACCGGTCGGCCACCCCCCGGCGCCGCTGCGCCGACCGGGCCGCGTTGACCACGGTCGTCCGCAGGTACCCGAGCGCCTTGTGCGGGTCACGTAACTGCCGCCAGTGCTGGTGCAGCCGGACGTAGGCGTCCTGCACCACCTCCTCGGCGACCGCGCGGTCGGCGAGGAGCAGCGCGGCGAGCCGCACCAGCGTACGGTAATGCGCCGCGAACAACCGGGTCACCGCTTCGTCCGCGTCCCAGCCGACCGTGTCCCCGTCGCCGATCGCCATCGGCACACTTTCGCACGGTCCCGCCACCGCCAACCTGGGCACCACTGACGTACGACGCGCGACCCGCCCGGCCGGTTTACCGTCGCCGGCGGTTGTCCGGGCGAACCCGGATCGTCACTCGCCGTCGGCGCCCTTGTCGTCCTCATGGGGTTGGGCAGCCGGCTCGCCCGGCTGGTCGCCGTGGCGGCTTCCTGACCAGGCTCGGCATCGCGCGCCGCGACCAGGCGACGCCCGGCCGGATGGAGTGAGCCGGCGGCCGGCCCTCCGGCCATTTACTCCCCCGAATGTTACCGAAGAGTAGGCAGGTGCTGCCGAGCCTCGGGTAACGCTTCCGGCCCGCCGAGCGCCATTAGTGCATCAACGCCATCGACGGACCGGGATGGGAGTACTCATGCGCGTGCTGTTCTCACGCCATCGCGCGGCACGCCGTACCTGGCTGCGCACCCCAGGTCGGCGGGCCGGCTCGGCGCTCCACCGGCCGGTGGAGGAGGAGCCGCGCGCGGCCCGGCCGGTCACGACCGGGTTCGAACCGTGGCCGCTCAACCGGACCGGACCGTCGTGGGGCAGCACCGTGCGCCCCGACCGCGGCGGCATCGGACACCAGCACCTGCGACACCTGCTGCGGGTACACGAGGATCTCCTTCGGTGCGGGGTCGCCACCGCGGTCACCCTGCTGACCATGCGGGAGGTGGCCCAGGCCGCCGCGGCCTGCCGGTACTTCGAGCTCGACACGCTGGGCGAGCTGATGATGCGGGTACCGCACGTCACGTCGTCCACCCGCGCGGCACGCGACTTCGACGCGGTCTACCGCGAGCGGGCGATGGCCGGGGTCGGCCTGTCCGGCGCGATCCGGCGGAAGGTCGCGGCGAGCCCGGGCGACTTCCCGCTCCGGCCCGTCTGACCGGGGCCGGGCGAGCGCGGTCAGGCAGATCGCAGCATCCGCAGCACGGCCGCCTCCAGCGCCGCGGGCCGCTCGCTCTTCGGCAGCGGTACGGTCACCCCGTCGTGGTACAGGTCGACCACCCGCGGGTCGACGTACGACGCCTTCGCCACCGCCGGCGTGTTGCCCAGCTCGTCGGCGACCTCCCGCATGACGCGCGCGACGGTACGGCGCCGCCGGGTCGCCCCGGTACCGGTCGGGTCGTGCCCGGCGAGCAGCAGCGCCGCCAGGACGGTGCCGTGCCAGGTACGGAAGTCCTTGGCGCTCATCTCGATCCCGCTGGCCCGCTTCAGGTACGCGTTCACGTCGTCGCTGCGGACATCCCGCCACGTGCCAGGCGAGCCGGTCGCCGGCTCGTCCCGGTAGACGAAGAGCCGCTCCCGGTCGCGCCGCCGGCGCAGCTCGTCGACGACCGCGCACACCGCGTCGTCGGTGACCGCGCAGACCCGCTCGACGCCGCCCTTCGCCGGGTAGCGGAACTCCAGCGCGCCGGCCCGGGCCCGGACGTGCCCGGGTCGCAGCGTGGCCACCCCGTACGTGGCGTCGTCGCCCCTGGCGTACTCGTCCCCGCCCACCCGGAACAGGCCGAGGTCGATGAGCGTGACGACGGCGGCGAGCACCCGCTCCTGGGCCAGCCCTTCCCGCGCGAGGTCGGCGGTCAGCCGCCGGCGCAGCCGGGGCAGCCGCTCGGCCACCGCCAGCACGTGGTCGAACTTCTGCTCGTCGCGCTTGCGGCGCCATACCTCGTGGTAGACGTACTGGCGGCGGCCGGCCGAGTCGGTACCGGCGGCCTGGATGTGCCCGCGCGGGTCCGGGCAGATCCAGACGTCCGTCCAGGCGGGCGGGATGGCCAGTGCCCGGACCCGGGCCAGCGCGGCCGAGTCGGTGAGCGGACGCCCGTCGACGTCGAGATAGCTGAAGCTCCTGCCCCGCCGGCGCCGGCGGTACCCCGGACCGGACAGGTTGCTACGGCGCAGCCGCATCGACCCGGGCTTCCACGTCCTGTACCGCCGCCAGCACCTCGTCCACCGAAATCGCGGCCAGGGCCGGGTGCGGGCCGCGCGGGAGCCGCCGCTGCCTGGGCGCCGCGGTCGGCCGGGCCGGCGCCGCAGCCGGCCGGGCGGGTCCGCTCGAGCGGGCGGCCGCCGGCCCGGCCGGCCAGAGCACCCGGTGCCGGTCGAGGTCGACCAGGGGTCCCCAGGCGGCCGGCGGGTTCGGCCCGAACAGCAGTACCGACGGGGTGCCGTACCCGGTGGCGAGGTGCCCGACCCCGGTGTCGCCGCAGACCACCAGCCGGGCGTCGGCGACCAGTGCGGCGAGCGCGTCGACGTCGGTGTGCCCGGCGAGCACCCGCTCGGCGGGCAGCCTCGCCCGGCGGGCCACCGCCCAGACGAGCCCGGCGTCGGCCGGCGAGCCGGTCAGCACGACCTCGTGTCCCGTACCGGTCAGCTCCCGGGCCAGCCGCGCGAACCGGTCGACCGGCCAGCGCCGGGCCGGGTCCTTGGCACCCGGGTGCAGCACGGTCGCGCCCCGTACGGCAGCCGGTACCAGCGGCGGGTGCAGGGCGAGGTCGGTCGGCTGGGCCGGGATGGCGTACCAGGAGAGCATCCGGCACCACCGGTGCACCTCGTGCTCCCGGTCCCTCCACTGTGGACCGTACGGGAACCCGGCGGCCGGGTTGGCGTACGCGAGCAGCCGCTCCGGTCGCGTACCGGCGAGCAGCCGGTGCGACCTCGGCCCCTTGCCGTGCAGGTTCACCGCCAGCCGGGGCGGCGGTACGGGCAGCTCCGGTACGTCCAGCGCGGCCACGGGTACCACCCGGTCCACCGCGCCGGTCAGCCGGGCGAGCGGCGCCAGCCAGGCCGGCGCGGCCAGCACGATCTCGTCGGTGGGCCGGGCGGCCCGCAGCCCGCGCAGCGCCGGTACGGCGGTCGCCAGGTCCCCGATCCCCAGTACGCGGAGAACCAACACGCTCATGGGTTCGACCTCACGGGTACGACGGCTCGACGTCGGCGCAGACGACCAGCTCCCGGACGGAGCAACCCGCCGGCTGGGTGAGCGCGAAGAGCACGGTACGGGCGACGTGCCGGGGGTCGCCCAGCACCGCGTCGGGCCCGGGCCGGTACCGCTCGTCGCGGCCGTCGAAGAAGCCGGTGCGCATGCCGCCCGGAACGAGCAGGGTCACCCCGTACCGGCCGGCCAGCTCGGCCGACAGCGCCCGGGTGAAGCCGACCATCCCGAACTTGGCGGCGCAGTACGCGGTCGCGTCGGACACCGCCTTCACGCCCAGCGTCGAGGCCACGGTGACGATGTGCCCGCCGTCGTGCAGGTGCGGCAGGGCGGCCCGGACGACGGCGGCCGGGGCGAGCAGGTCGACGGCCACCACCCGTTCCCAGTCGGCGGCCGGTACGTCGGCCAGCTTCCCCGGTACGTCGATCCCGGCGGCGGTCACCACCGCGTCCAGCCCGCCGGCCAGCTCGGCGATCTCGGCGGTGGCCCGCTCGGCGGCCCGGGTGTCGGCGAGGTCCACGACGACGTGCGGCACGCCCTCCACAGGCACCCGGTCCAGCACGTACGGCTTCCCGCCGGCCTCGGTCACCGCGGCCACGACGGCCGCACCGAGCCCGCCCGCTCCTCCGGTGACCAGCACGCTGCCCACCATCTACTTGCCTCCTTCGATCCGTGCCGGAGCCGGTCGGGCCGCGGCGATCAATCGGGTGGTCGACCGGCCGGACAGGTACGGCACCACGATCGTCTGCCCGCCCCAGCGCCGGACCAGCTCCGCCTCGGGCAGCAGCGCGGGCCGGCCGTCCGGGCCGTCCAGGAAGTAGTCGCCGCCCTTGACCCAGATGTCCGGGCGCAGCCGGTCGAGCAGCCGCTCGGGGGTCAGCTCGTCGAACGTGACGACCGCGTCCACACAGTCCAGCGCGGCCACCAGCCGGGCCCGGTCGGCCTGCGGGACGAGCGGGCGCGTCGGGCCCTTGAGCGCCCGTACGCTGCGGTCGGAGTTCAGGCACACGACCAGGCAGTCGCCGAGCCGCCGGGCCGCCCGCAGGGTGGCGAGGTGCCCGACGTGCAGCAGGTCGAAGCAGCCGCCGGTGGCCACGACCGTACCCCCGCGAAGCCGCGCCGCCCGGGCCGCCGCCTGCGCCGCGACCACGCCGATGGCCGCCCGATCCGGCGGTACGGCGGTCCTGCCCGGCCGCCACGCCGAGGCTCCCCCGGCCGCCACGTACGCGCTCGCCTCGGCCACGGCCTGCGTGACCGCCTCGGACAGCACCCCGCCCCGGGCCAGCGCGGCGGTGACCGCCGCGGCGAAGCGGTCCCCCGCCCCGCAGGTGTCCTGCGCGACGCACGGCGGCGCCGGTACCACGAGCGGGGTCGCCGTACCGTGCGCGACCAGCGCTCCGTCCGCCCCGAGCGTCACCGCCACCCCGTGTACGCGCCACCGCTCGCACAGCTCGGCGGCGCTGGCCGCCACGCCGGCCAGCCGGGTACCGGCCTGTTCGGCCTTACGCCCGCGGTGGTTCAGGCCCGTCTGTGCGGCCTGTTCGGCCTGACGCCCGCGGTGGTTCAGGCCCGTCTGTGCGGCCTGTTCGGCCTGACGCCCGCGGTGGTTCAGGCCCGTCTGTGCGGCCTGTTCGGCCTGACGCCCGCGGTGGTTCAGGCCCGTCTGTGCGGCCGGCGGTACGTGCAGCGCGAGTTCGGCCTCGTTCGGCGTGGCCAGCCGGACCCCCGGTACGGGCGCCTCCCCGCGCGGATGCGGGTCCCACACCACCGGCCGGCGGGCGGCCACCTCGCCGAGGACCCGGCGCAGCTCGGCGTGGCCGGTCATGCCCCGCCCGTAGTCGCTGACCAGTACGCCGGACGCGCCGCGCAGCGCGGACACCGCTGCCTTCGGCAGCCGGTCCGGTACCGCCGCGTTCGGCAGCCGGTCCGGTACCGGCGCCGCCAGGCCGGACTGGTCCACCCGCATGAGCATCTGCCCGCCGGCCCGGATCCGGATCTTCTCCGGCATCGGGCCCTCCGACGGCACCGCGCACAGCTCGACGCCGGCCTGTTCGAGCAACTCCCGCAACCGCGTACCGCCGGCGTCGTCGGGTACCGGCGCGACCAGGGTCACCGCGACGTCAAGGTCGGCCGCGAGCGCGGCGGCCAGCGCGGCGCCACCGGGCCGGTCCACGCTTCCGGTCGCGGCGAGGACGGGTACGGGCGCGTCCGGCGCGACCCGCTCGACCGTACCGACGAGGTCCCGGTCCAGCAGCGCGTCCCCGACCACCACCAACCTGGGTACCCGGCTCATGAGGCCACCCCCACGTACGCCTGGTCACGCAGGTGGGCGTCGACGCACGCGCACAGCACGTGCGCGGCGACCAGGTGCAGCTCCTGCACCACCTGCGGCTCCTGCGACGGTACGGCGAGCACCTCGGCGCACCGGGCCGCCAGCGGGTTCGGGGCCGGGCCGGTGAACGCCCACGCGTGCAGGCCGGCCTCGGTACCGGCGGCCGCCGCCGCGAGCAGGTTCGGGCTGCGCCCGCTGGTCGACATCAGGAGCAGGACGTCACCGGGGCGGCCGTGCGCGTGCACCTGCCGGGCGTACACCTCGGTGAACCCGTAGTCGTTGCCGATCGCGCTCGTGCTCGACGAGTCGGCGTGCAGCGCGATGGCCGACAGCGGCGCCCGCTCCTCACGCAGCTTGCCGACCAGCTCGGCGGTCAGGTGCTGGGCCTCGGCGGCGCTACCGCCGTTGCCGGCGACCAGCAGCCGGCCACCTTCGCCCAGGATCCGGGCCAGCCGCGCGCCCCAGCCGTCCAGGACCGCCGCGGCGTCCCGGAACGGCAGCATCGCGTCGACCAGCTCGGCGAGGTGGTCGTCGAGAACCCGGGGCCGCATGCCCTCGCTCATGCCGGATCCTCGCTTCGCTGCGGTCCAGCATGAGGCACCACACCCACTGTGCCCATGATTCGCTCGCTGCGCTCGCTCATGCCGGCACCGCCGCGGACGACGACGCCAGGGCCGGCTCCAGGCCGGCGACCCGCGCGTACAGCCGGGTGAGCTGGTCGGCCGTACGGCCCCAGGAGTAGCACGAGCGGGCCCGGTCCACCGCCGCGGTCGCGTACGCCATCCGGCGGGACGGCTCGCGCAGCAGCTGGCGCAGGGTGGTGGCCAACGCCTTGGAGTTCCGGGCCGCTACCAGGTGCCCGGTCACCCCGTCCACGACCGTGTCGGTGAACCCGCCCAGCGCGTACGCCACGACCGGTACCCCGCAGGCCATCGCCTCGAGGGGGGTCAACCCGAACGGCTCGTACCACGGTGCGCAGGCGAGCACGTCGGCCGACCGGTACCAGGCCGGCATGTCCTGCCGGCTCACCGCGCCGACGAGGCGTACCCGGTCGGCGACGCCGGCCGTCTCGGCCAACCCGCGCAGCTTGCGGGCCACCGGGTCGCCGTCCAGCTCGGTGACCGGGGGGCCGCCGACGATGACCAGCTCCGCCCCGGGTACGGACGGCAGTGCGCGGATCACGTCGGCGTACCCCTTGCGCTCGACCAGCCGCCCGACGCACAGGATGCGCGACGCCTCCGTCCCCGGTATCGCGGGCCCGTGCGGCGCGAAGTGGTCGGAGTCCACCCCGGACGAGACGAGGGTGATCCGTTCCCGGGGCACGCCGAGGCCGATCAGCTCGCCCAGCTCGTCGGAGCACTGCGCGACCACGCCGTCCGCCTGCCGGCCCAGCACCCGCTCGTACCCGACCCGCTGGCGCGGGCTGGTGTCGGCGCCCCGCTGGTAGCGGCGCTTCACCGAGCCCAGCGCGTGGTAGGTCACCACGACCGGTACGGGGTACCGGCTGCGCGCGGTGAGCGCGGCCAGCCCGCTCATCCAGAAGTGCGCGTGCGCCACGTCCGGGGTCCAGGGTCCGTCCTGCCACCGGCGCAGCAGCCACTCCCCGAAGATCCCCATGTGCGGGAGCAGCTCGTCCTTGGAGACCGGCGCGGCCGGCCCGGCCGGTACGTGCTCGACCACCACGCCGGGCCGCATCCGTACCTCGGCCGGCAGGTCGGGACTGTCCCGCCGGGTGTACACGCGCACCTCGTGCCCGTCCTGCGCCAACGCCGTGGACAGCTCCGCCACGTGCTGGTTCTGCCCGCCGGCGTCCACCCCGCCGAGCGTCGCCAGGGGGCTCGCGTGTTCGGAGATCATGGCGATGCGCATGAGATCACCTCTTTCAGGAGTCGGTCCCAGTCGGACAGGAATCGGGGCAGGCCGTAGCGCTCGCGTACGGCGGCGCGGGCGGCGGTACCGAGCCGGTGCGCGGCCGGCTCGTCGTCCAGCAGCCAGCGGGCGGCGTCGACCAGCTCGTCGACCGAGGTGGACAGCACCCCGGCCCCCGGCGGTACGGCCCGGACCGCCTCGGTGACCGCGAGCGCGACCACCGGCATGCCGAGGAACATCGCCTCCAGCAGCGACAGGCCGAGCGAGGTCCACCGGGGCAGGTGCAGGTACGCCCGGCGGCGGGACAGCTGCGCGTGCAGCTGGGACTGCGGCGGGTCCTCGTACGCGGTCACGGCCGACGCGGTGAGGCCGACACGCGCCGCCTTACCGATCCGTCCCAAGTGCCGGCTCGCGACACGCGCCGCCTTACCGATCCGTCCCAAGTGCCGGCTCGCGAGGTGGCCGGGCAGCGCGGCGACGCCGATGCCGTACACGTCGAGCGGGGCGACGGCGGCGAACCGGGGCAGCAGGTCGGTACCGGTGACCCGGCCCCGGCGTACCGGCTCGTTGGTGGCCACGCCGAAGCGGGGCAGCTCGCCGGTGTACCGGTGGCCCGGGTCGGGGATGCCGTGCTCGACCACCGCGGTACGGGTGGCGCCGGCATCCCAGAGCAGGTCGTTGAAGTGGGTGACGTGGACGAGGGTCAGGTCGTCCCGGTCGGCCATCGGATGGCGGGCCCCCGGCACGTCGCCTCTGGGCGTGTTGTGCTCGACGTAGACGGTGGGCGGCCGGCGGCCCAGCCACCGGGTCACCAGCTCCAGCTCCTCGGGCCGCTGCAGCAGCACGACGTCGACGTCGGTACGGGCCAGCTCGGCCGCGGTCACCTCGACCACGTCGTCCGGCCAGGGATAGGTACGGGCGCGGCCCAGCCCGTACGCGTCGCGCTGCTCGTTGACCGGCACGAGGTAGGTGTGGCCGCCCTGGACGAAGGCGGTGGTCCACGACCCGTGCACGTGCCACAGCAGGATCCTCATGAGGAGCGCCCGGTGAGCAGGCCGACGGCGAGCACGACGTCGGCGCCGCAGACCGACGACAGGCACGGGTGCCCGGGTACGGGGCAGGTGGCCGCCCGGCTGTCCCGGCACGAGGCGAGCGGGTCGCCCAGCCGTACGTGCGGGACCCGGTACGGCGCCCACTGTCCAAAGGGGACGGTCGGGGCGAAGAGGCTCACCACGGGAGTACCGACGGCGGCGGCCAGGTGTGCCGGTCCGGTGTTCGCGCAGACCAGGCAGGACGCGGCGGCCAGGACGGCGGCCAGCTCGCCCAGGTCGGTACGCCCGCCCAGGTCCACCGCCCGACCCGCCGCCACCCCGTCCCCGGCCACGTACCGGGTGAGCTCCCCGCTCCTTGCTGCCGCCGGTCACCACGACCCGGTGCCCGGCCGCGACGAGCGCGCCGGCCAGCTCCCGTACCCGCTCGGGCGGGCAGGCGCGCGCCGGCACGCTGGCGCCCGGGTGCACGACGACGTAGCCCGGCTCGGTGGGTGGGGGGAACTCGGCGGTCCGTACCCGCAGCCGCCCGTCGTCCCCCTCGGGAAGGCCGAAGCCGGCCGCGGCGGCCAGCGACAGCGCCCGGTCGGGCTCCGGCAGGCCACCGCCCACGCGGTGCCGCACGTCGAGCAGCGAGCCCGGGTAGTCCGCGCTGATCCCGCTGACCCGCAGGACCCCGGCGAGCCGCAGCAGCAGCGCGATCGGCAGCGGCGACTGGTGGTACGAGGTGAAGATCACCGCCTCGTCGACGGCGGCGGCGGCGAGCCGGTCGACCAGCGCGCTCACCTTCACCGGGTCGACCGGTTTGGGCTCGGGGTCGATCCACGGGGTGTGCCAGCTGACCAGATCGTCCACGCCGGGCAGCAGGGCCGCGGCGGCCTCGCCGCGCGGTCCGCAGAGCAGGGTGAGCCGGTCGGCGCCGGCGGCCAGGGCGCGGATCGCCGGGCCGGTGAGCAGCACGTCGCCGGCCGAGTCGGCGCGCACCGCGAGCACGTGGCCGCCGGGACGGCGGCCGGCGGCGGGGCCGAGGTCGCGACCCAGGACCCAGTCCGCGGCCACGCCGAGGTCCGGCGCGACGACCGGTGCGGCGGCGATCTCCGCGGGGTCGGTCGCCCCGGTGGGTACGAGCACCGACAGCGCTCCGGCCGCGCCCGCGGCGACGACGTCGCGACCGATGTCGCCGATGACCACGCACCGGGCGGCGGAGGTACCCAGGTTCCGGGCGGCCGCGTGCACCATGCCCGGCGACGGCTTGCGGCACCGGCACCCGGCACCGTCGTCGTGCGGGCACACCTGCCAGTCGTCGAACGGCCCGAGCAGCTCCTCGACGCGCGCGTTGACCGCGTCCACCTGGTCGCGGGTGAGCAGGCCGCGGGCGATGCCCGACTGGTTGGTCAGGACGCCGACGCGCAGCCCCGCCGCGCGCAGCCGGTCCAGCGCCCCGCGCGCTGCTGGCATCGGTACCACTCGATCCGGATCGCCGTTGTACGGCACGTCGAGCACCAGCGTCCCGTCCCGGTCGACCAGCACCGCGTCGGCGAGCGTTCCGGGCCGCCCGGCGCGGTCTCGTGGCCCGGGCTCGTTCAGTCGTCCTCGCGAAACACTCCTGTCGTCGATGTACCCCACGGACTCCTGCTTCCCGTGCCCCGCAACATCAAACCTGGCCCTACCTCGTGTGATCGGTCACCGGACTGGGTACGGGTGGCCCATGGCCGTCGACGGCGACAAGGACCTGATCACGACCTTGAAGCGGGTCGCCGCGGTACTCAAGCAGGAAGGGATTCCGTTCGCCCTGGCGGGAGGCTTCGCCGCGTACGCGCACGGCGGCACATCGAGCGATCACGATGTCGACTTCCTGCTCCGGGACCGCGACGTGGAGCGGTCCCTGGAGGCGCTCGGCGGGATCGGCTTCCAGATCGTCCGCCCGCCCGAGGACTGGCTCGTCAAGGTGTACGACGACGACCTCATGGTCGACCTGATCTTCCGCCCGGTGGACCGGCCGGTGACCGACGAGACGCTCGCGGACACCGTGCCGATCTCGGTGAACGCGATCCTGATGCCGGTCATCTCCGCGACCGTCCTCATGGAGCACAAGCTGCTCACGTTCGGGCAGCACTACTGCGACTTCGCCAAGGCGCTGCCGCTGGCCCGGTCGTTGCGCGAGCAGATCGACTGGGTACGGGTCCACGAGGCGACCCGGGACTCCCCGTACGCCCAGGCGTTCCTCGTGCTGCTCGACAAGCTGGACGTGATCCGCCTGGAAGAGTCACTCAAGGGGGCGTAGCCGTGACACATCCCGTGGACGAGTACACCGAGGCGGCCGTGCACCGGCTGCTCACCGAGCATCCGCATTTGGGCGAGCAGGGCATTACGATGACCCGGCGGGAGCACCGCCTTGTCCTGTCCGGGGAGGTGGAGAGCCAGCAGCGGCGCGACGAGATCTGCCGGCTGGTCGCCGAGGCGCTGCCGGACGTCGAGATCAGCTGCGACATCGGCGTGGTACGGGCGGCCGCGCCGACCGAGTTCGAGGAGCTGTAGCCCATGATCCGGGTGGCCGCGGTCGGCGACGTGCACATGGACGCCGACGTGCTGGGCCGGTACCGGCCGGCGCTGGAGGAGTTGCCGAACTGTGCCGACGTGCTGCTGCTGGCCGGCGACCTGACCCGGCACGGTACGGTCGCCGAGGCGCGCACCGTGGCCGACGAGTTCGGCGAGCTGGCCGTACCGGTGGTGGCCGTGCTCGGCAACCACGACTACCACAACGACCAGGTGGCCGAGATGACCGCGGTCCTCCAGGACGCCGGCATCAAGGTGCTGGAGGGTACCGGGACGGTCATGCCCGTCGGGGACCTACGGCTGGGCATCGCCGGGACCAAGGGCTTCTGCGGCGGGTTCGCCGGCCGCTGCGCCAGCGACTTCGGGGAGCCGGAGATCAAGGCGTTCATCCGTACCACCTGCGCGTTCGCCGACCGGCTCGGCGAGACGCTGCGCAGCCTGGAGTGCGACGTGCTGGTCGCGCTGACCCACTACGCGCCGGTGTCCGACACGCTGGCCGGCGAGCCGCTGGAGCTCTACCCGTTCCTCGGCTCCTACCTGCTCGGCCAGGCGATCGACTCGGCGCCCACGGCCCTCGCGGTCCACGGGCACGCGCACATGGGCACCGAGCGGGGCATCACCCCGGGCGGCGTACGGGTGCGCAACGTGGCGCACCCGGTCATCAAGCAGGCATTCAACGTGTACCACCTGGGCGGCACCGAGTCCGCCGCCGCCCCGACCCTCACCGGGAGCGGATCCGCTCGATGACCCGGGAGGTGGACCGGTCCGGCAGGTACTCCATCGCCCGGACCTCACCGCCGAGCCGGCGGACCAGCGGCGCCTCCGGGATCAGCTCGGGCGGGTAGTCGCCGCCCTTGACGTACACGTCCGGGCGGACCAGCTCGATGAGGTCGCGGGGGCTGTCCTCCTCGAACACCACGACGTGGTCCACGCTGGCCAGCGCGGCCAGCACGGCGACCCGGTCCTCGGCCGGGTTCACCGGGCGGTCGTGGCCCTTGAGCCGGCGTACCGACTCGTCGGAGTTGACCGCGACCACCAGCACGTCGCCGAGTCGGGCCGCCTCGGCGAGGTAGCCGACATGGCCGCGGTGCAGCACGTCGAAGCAGCCGTTGGTGAACACGATCCGGCGGCCGTGCGCCCGGTACCCGTCGACCAGCCGGGCCAGGCCGTGGGCGTCGACGACCGGGCCGGCGGGTGCGGTCGCGGCCACCAGGTCAGCGGCGGAGCAGACAGCGGTACCGGCACCGCGGACGGCCACCTCGGCGGCCCGCTGGGCCAGCTCGGCCGCCTCCCCGGCGGTACCGCCCGCGACGAGCGCCAGCGTGAAAGCGGCCACGTAGCTGTCCCCGGCCCCGATCGCGTGCCCGTTGGGTACCGGCCGGGTCCGGGTCCGTACGGTCGCCCGCCCGTCCTCGAGCAGTACGGCACCGTCGGCGTCGAGGGTCACCGCGACCGTACCGGCGCCGGCCGACCCGGCCAGCTCGGCCGCGTACCGGGCCACCCAGTCGCCCCGCCCGTCCGGGCCGGCGTCACGGTAGGGCAGCAGCGCGGCCGCCTCGGCGAAGTTCGGCGTCACCAGGTCCGGTCGCAGGTGCGCCCAGCTGGCGAGGTCGTGCGCGTCGACGACGAACAGCGGGAGCCGGTCGCGTACCCGGGCCAGCCAGTCGCGTACCGGGCCGGTCAGCGTACCGGCGCCGTAGTCGCAGACCACGAGCGCGTCCGTACCGGCGGCCAGCTCGGCCTCGGCCAGCTCGACCAGCCAACCGGCGGCGCGCTCCGGCACCGGGCCGGTGCTCCCCTCGTCCACCCGCGCGACCACCTGGCCGTCGGCCAGCAGGCGCGTCTTCACCGGGGTACGCCGGTCCCGTACCGTCGCGAGCCGCGCCACCACCCCCTGCTCGGCCAGCCGCTCGCGCAGCCGGTCCCCCGCGGTGTCGGCGCCCACCGCCGCGACGAGCGCCACCCGGGCGCCCAGCGCGGCCGCGTTCGCGGCGGTGTTGGCCGCACCGCCGCAGGCGTAACGGCTGCGTACCAGGTCGACCACGGGTACCGGCGCCTCGCGGCACAGCCGGCTCGGCCGGCCGGTCAACCAGCCGTCCAGCAGCACGTCGCCCAGCACGAGTACCCGCGCGCTGGTAAACCGGTCGATCAGGTCCGACATGCCGAACCCCTACCCGGCGCCCTGGGCAGCAAACTGCGCCAGCGCCCCCCCAAAAGTCTGACGACACGCCGACAGGAGCGCACGACACGCCCGGGACAACCTGTCACGCCACAGTGACATCACACTCTCCGTATGCAAGAGTGAACGCCGAGTGGATCGGGGTACGTCGGGGGGCGACCGGATGGATCCTTGTAATCGCACGTTCGGAACGGGTAACGCCGAGGACCTTCAGGTGCGGGTCGAGCGGCTGTCCGGCGAGGTCGCCGGGCTGCGCAAGGCCATGCGTACGCGAGGGGTCATCGAGCAGGCCAAGGGCATGCTCGCGCAGCGCCTGGGCTGTACGCCGGAGCAGGCTTTCGGGTACCTGTCCCAGCTCTCCCAGCAGCGCAACGTACGGCTCGCCGAGCTGGCGGCCACGGTGGTCGACTCGTCGACCCGGGCCGGTACGCCGGCGGAGCCGGACCGCGGTGCCGGCACGGAGAGTCGCCGGCCGGGTGGCGACGAGACCGAGGGGTACCGGCGCCTGGAGCGCGTCGGCCACCTCGGCTGGGCCGCCTGGAACCTGGCCGGTGACGCGGTGCTCTGGTCCCCCGGCATGTACCGGCTGCTGCACCGGGACCCGGGCAAGGGGCCGGTCGCGCTGCAGCGGATGCGTGCGCTGCACCGGTGGCTGCCCGCCGAGGACGTACCGGCGCTGGAGCGCGCGCTGCACGTACCGATCGAGTCGGGTGAGCCGGTCGCGGCCGACCTGCACCTGCACCGGGACGGTTCGGTACGGGTACTGCGCCTGCGTGCCGAGGCCATCCGCGACGGCGACGACGCGATCACCGGCCTGTTCGTGGTGGGCCAGGAGGTACCGGCGGAGCTCGACGCGGGCCGGCGGCCCGACCCGGAGCGCCTGCGTACCGAGCGCCAGCTCGCCGCGCACCGGATGCGCCTGGCCAGCGACCGGCACCGGCTCGAACGGGCCAGCCGGGCCGGCGCGCCGACCGAGCTGGCCACGGCGCTGCCCGGGCTGCGGGTGGTGGCCCGTTACCTGCCGCCCGGCGACACCGGGCACCTGTCCGGCGACTTCTACCAGGCCGTACCGCTGCCCGACGGGTCGGTGTTCCTCGCCGTCGGGGACGGCTGCGGTACCGGCCTCGAGATCGCCTCGGCGATGAACCGGCTCAGCGCCCAGCTGCGCGGGCTGGCCCTGGGCGGGCTCCCCCCGGCCCAACTGCTCACCGTGCTCAACGCCGACCTGGCGCGGCAGTCCACCGAACCGGCGCTGGCCAGCGTGCTGGTCGCCCGGTACGAACCGGCCGAGCGTACGGTCACCTGGGCACAGGCCGGCCATCCCGCCCCCGTCGTCATCAGGCGGGGCGGCGCGGGGATGCCGCCGCGTCCCCCGGGCGTCCTGCTCGGGCTGCTGCCCGACAACCCGTACGAGCAGGCCCGGCTGCGCCTCGACGAGGGCGACGTGCTGGTGCTCTACACGACCGCGGTGGTCAACAGCCGGCGGGTACAGGATGACGACGTGGCCCAGCGGCTGCTGGAGCTGACCGGCAGCGCGGCACCGCGCGGGCTGTCCGACGTGGTGGCCGCGCTGAACCCGGTCGAGGCCAGGGAGGCATGCATCCTGGCCGTCCAGATAGTTGCTGGGGCATAGCCGGCAGCGGGGCTCATCCAGGTGAGGCGTGGAGAGCTTTCCGCCGGAGCGAACCGGGCATCAGCCGGCCGGGTCGGCCCGGTGGTTGTCCCGCCGCGCCGTACCCGTCCGGACGGCGTTGAGCGCGTTGCGGCCCAGTACCGGGATCGCCCGGTCCACCCCGCTGATCCGCAGCACCTCGCGGACGTGCCGGCGCGGCGCGCATAACACCAGCCGGCCGCCCGCCGCGGTCGCCTGCCGGTGCAGCCAGACCAGCGTGCCCACCCCGGTCGAGTCACAGAAGGACACGCCGGACAGGTCCAGCCACACCTCCTGCCCGCTGCCGCAGGCGGTGGCGACGGCGGAGCGCAGCCGGTCGACCGTACCCAGGTCCAGGTCGCCGACCAGCCGGAAGAGCACGGCATCCGCGGTATCCGTGCTCACCTGCTCGATGCGTAGCTCCGCCTGCTGCGCTGCCATACGGTCTCCCGCCCGTGCTGAACGTACCCACCGGTCGGGCGCTGCCACTTCGGCCGCGCCGGGGGGTGGATGCTTGGACCGGAGGACGCCCGGTGCTGGAGCGCCGACGCGCACACTCTACGCACCACGCTACCGGTAGACGAGAGTGAGGTCGCGGGTTACGGGTATGGCTCTTACCCGTAGGGCAACCGGGCGGGCTAGGCTGAGCAGGCGAGGCGAGCGAAATGATGGGAAAAATGACGCGGCTGCGTTGCCAGATCGAGTCCACACGTCCCGTGACGGTGGTACGGCTCGCTGGCTCCCTGGAGCTGGCCGCCGCCCCGACCGCCTGGACCACCCTGGTCAAGCTGCTCGCCGACCAACCCGACGCGCTCGTCATCGACCTTACCGACATCACCTTCGACGACCCGCAGGCCCTGCTCGTGTTCGGGGCCCTGGCCCGGCGGGCCAGCCTGTGGCCGGGCGTACCGGTGATCCTCACCGCGCCGGACGAACGGCTGCGCGACGCGCTGCAGCGGCAGGGCGTCGAGCGGGTGGTGGCCGTCTGCGCCGCGCACCACGAGGCGATGCTGCTCGCCAGCGGCGCCCCGAGCCCCCCGCGACTGCGGCAGACCTTCCAGCCGGTCGCCGGCGCCGCCCGCCTGGGCCGGGACCTGGCCACCGAGGCATGCCTGCGCTGGCAGGCGCCGGAGCTGGTACCCCGGGCCAGCATCATCGCCAGCGAGCTGGTCACCAACGCGGTACGGCACGCCGGTACCCCGTTCGAGCTGAGCCTGAGCCGCACCCCGCGGTACCTGCACATCGGCGTACGGGACGAGGACCCGCGCCCGGCCGTACGGCAGGACCCGGACGCGCTCGCCTCGTGCGGGCGCGGCCTGCTCGTGGTCGAGCAGACCGCGCTCACGTGGGGCTCCACCCCGGCCCTGCTGGGCAAGGTGGTCTGGGCCACCCTGCCCGCCCGCTGACCCGGTCGACATAGCTGGCTGGTTGCCGCTCCGACAGGGCTAGGCGGGGCCGAAGGCGCTACCGAGCCGGGGCCGGCAGCAGCCCGGGACCGAAGCGGAACACCGCGCCGAGGCCGGCCTGGCGCAGCACCTCGACCACCGACCGGCGCGGCCGCTCCAGGCGGAACCCGACGCCGCCGCGCTGTGCCGACCGGTACCCAGCCACGAGCGCGGCCACCCCCGCCGCGTCCAGCAGTGGTACCTGGGCCAGGTCCACCCGTACCTGCCGGGGCCGGTCCGCGATCGCCGTCTCGCACAGCGCCGTACGCAGCTCCGGTGCCGAGTCGTCGTCCACCTCGCCGGTGATCGCGACCAGTACCGTGCCGCCGGGCAGCCGCTGCACGTCGATGCCCAGGGCGCCGACCTCGGTCAGCGTGGCCGGAGCGGCACCCGGCCACACCGGCTCGCCCTCCGCGGTCATCGCGTCCCGTAGCCACGCCAGGGTCTGGGACAGCAGCCGGGACACATGCATCTGGGAGATGCCGATCTCGGCGGCGATCTGCGACTGGGTCATGTTCCCGGAGTACCGCATGTGCAGGATGCGCTGCTCCCGCTCGGGCAGGTGGGGCAGCAGCGACGCCAGCGTCATCCGGTCGTCGAGCGTCTCCACCGCCGGATCCCGCTCACCCAGCATGGTGCCCAGGTCGGCGGCGTCCTCCTGACCGGAGACCGGCGCGTCCAGCGACACCGGCTGGTACGCGTGCGCCAGGTCCATCCCCTCGACCACCTGCTCCTGGTCCAAGTCCAGGAAGCCGGCAAGGTCGGCGACGGTGGGCGCGCGGCCCAGCTCGTGGGTCAGGGCCTGATGGGCCCGGGACATCTCCATCTTCAGCTCCTGGAGCCGGCGGGGTACCCGCACGCTCCAGCCCCGGTCACGGAAGTGCTTCTTCAGCTCCCCCCGTACCGTCGGCCCGGCGTAGTGGGTGAACGGCCCGCGCTCGGGGTCGTACCCGTCGATGGCCTTGATGAGCCCGACGGTCGCGACCTGGACCAGGTCCTCGAAGGGCTCGCCGCGACCCTGGTAGTGCCGGGCCAGCCGGACCGCGAAGGGCAGCCCAGCCTCGATCATCTTCTCGCGCAGTGGGGCCCGGTCCTCGGGCCGCTCGGACATGGTCTGGAACAGGGCGTTGGCGGTGTCGTCGAGCTCGTTACCGGCAACCGCCGGCTCTTCGGTACGAGTCGTGGCAGCACCACATGGCTCTGTAGCAGGCATGAGGAGACTCCTTGCCTGACCACGACGGAAAGGGTCCGGCTATGCCCGCTACCCGGCCATGCCTGACCACCTGCGTCGTTTGTGTCGCGCGCTTGCGGGCACCCGTTTCTTGAGCGCCTCGACCGGGACCCGGCGCGCCGGCACGCGCGCCACAGAAAATGAGAAAACCCGGTCGCTTGCCACCTTAGAGCGACGAGTCCGTTACCGCAAAGGGTGACGCGGATTTCCGCTTCTTGAAAAATCTACTGAACACCGGCCTTCCGGGCATTGCACCCACGACCAGCCCGTTTGCGGCGGGTACGGCCGGGTAGCAGCGCCGGGTGAACCACCGGGACCAACCCCTCGACGACACCGGCCGGCGGCGGATCTCGGTCCGCCCGCCCGGGACGTACCGCAAGCCCGGGTACCCGCCCGAGAAGCACCGGGAGGAGATGCGCGGCGACGGTCACGAGGACTGGCGCAACGCGGTGGGCGGCGCCGGCGACGGGGGTACGGCCACCGAGGCGCCACCCCCACCCGTCCCGGCACCCATCCGCCCGTACCCCGGCCCGGTGCGCCGCGAACTGCCCGGCAACGCCCTGACCCGGTTGCTGCGTACCACCGACGCCAAGCAGGTCGGCCTGCTGTACCTGGTCACCTCGTTCGGGTTCTTCATCGTCGGCGGGTTCATGGCGATGCTCATGCGCGCCGAGCTGGCCCGTCCCGGGCTGCAGTTCCTCTCCACCGAGCAGTACAACCAGCTGTTCACCGAGCACGGCACGATCATGCTGCTGCTGTTCGCCACGCCGATCCTGTTCGGGTTCGCGAACTACATCGTGCCGCTGCAGATCGGCGCGCCGGACGTGGCCTTCCCGCGGCTCAACGCGCTCGCCTACTGGCTGTACCTCCTCGGCGGCTCGCTGGTGGTCGGCGGCTTCCTGACCCCGGGCGGCGCCCCGGACTTCGGCTGGACGGCGTACGCGCCGCTGAACGACGTGACGAACAGTCCCGGCATCGGCGAGAACATGTGGGTGGTCGGGCTGGTCATCTCCGGTCTCGGCACGATCCTCGGCGCCGTCAACATCGTCACCACGATCATCACGCTGCGCGCGCCGGGCATGACGATGTTCCGGATGCCGATCTTCACGTGGAACATCCTGATCACCGCGATCCTGGTGCTGCTGGTGTTCCCGCTGCTCGCCGCCGCCCTGCTCGCCCTCCTCGCGCAGCGGGTGCTGAGCGCGCACGTATTCGACACGGCGACCGGCGGCCCGCTGCTGTGGCAGCACCTGTTCTGGTTCTTCGGCCACCCCGAGGTCTACATCGTGGCGCTGCCGTTCTTCGGCATCATCACCGAGGTGATCCCGGTGTTCAGCCGCAAGGCACTGTTCGGCTACAAGGGCATGGTCGCCGCGACGATCGCGATCGCGATGCTGTCGATGGCGGTCTGGGCGCACCACATGTTCGCCACCGGCCAGGTGCTGCTGCCGTTCTTCTCGTTCACGACGTTCCTCATCGCGGTACCGACCGGCATCAAGTTCTTCAACTGGATCGGCACGATGTGGAAGGGCCAGCTCACCTTCGAGTCACCGATGCTGTTCTCACTCGGCTTCCTGGTGACCTTCCTGCTCGGCGGCCTGTCCGGGGTGCTGCTCGCGTCGCCGCCGGTCGACTTCCAGGTCACCGACTCGTACTTCGTCGTGGCCCACTTCCACTACGTGCTGTTCGGCACCATCGTGTTCGCGGTGTTCGCCGGGGTGTACTTCTGGTTCCCGAAGATGACCGGGCGGATGCTCGACGACCGGCTCGGCAAGGTGCACTTCTGGCTCACCTTCATCGGGTTCCACGCCACGTTCCTCGTCCACCACTGGTTAGGCGACGAGGGCATGCCCCGCCGGTACGCCGACTACCACGCCAGCGACGGGTTCACCACGCTCAACACGGTGTCCACCATCGGCGCGTTCATCCTCGGCGCGTCGATGCTGCCGTTCCTGTGGAACGTGTGGAAGTCCTACCGCTTCGGCGAGCTGGCCTCGACCGACGACCCCTGGGGCTTCGGCAACTCGCTGGAGTGGGCCACCACCTGCCCGCCGCCGCTGCGCAACTTCCACCGGATGCCCAGGATCCGCTCCGAGCGCCCCGCCTTCGACCTCAAGTACGGCAAGGACATCGCCGACCTGGCCCGCGACGTACCCCAGCGGGAGACACTGCCCGCCCAGGAGCTGTGAGTACGGGCGGCGGGCAGGAATGGGGCGGCGGTGCCAGGGTACGCGGACGGTATGACGGTGAACCCGATCCAGCTGCAGAAGTACCTGTCCGGCATCGACTACCCGGCGCGCAAGCAGGACCTGGTCGCCCGTGCGAAGCAGCAGGGCGCCGACAAGAACGTCCTGTCGACCCTCGAGTCCCTGCGGCGGGAGGAGTTCAACTCGCCGAACGACGTGAGCGAGGCGATCGGCGCCCAGCGCTGAGTCCACGGGCGCCCGTGAACTCGGTGCTGAGTCCACGGGCGCCGCGTGAACTCGGTGCTGAGTCCACGCAGGGCGCATTCAGTCCGTGGCCAGCAGCCGTACGGACTCGACGACCTCGTCGCGCCCGTACTCGCCCTCCGGCAGGACATCGAGCTGGCTCATGGTGAGTGCGGACAGCCCGGCGGCGGTGGCCCGACGGACGATCTCGTCCCGGGTGACCCGCTCGTCGGCGACGAACACCTCGTCGAGCAGCTGTTCCAGCCCTGGCAGCGGACGGTTCGACGACATGGCGGCGCAGTACCCGGCGGTACAGGCGGCAAACGAGAGGGGATTTCGACATGGGTGGCAAGACCGAGTCGGTGGACGTGGCCGTACCGGTGCGGACCGCGTACGACCAGTGGACGCAGTTCGAGGAGTTCCCACGCTTCATGCAGGGCGTGAAGGAGGTACGCCAGCTCGGCGACACGATGACCCACTGGGTCGTCGAGATCGGCGGGGTGACCCGGGAGTTCGACGCGAAGATCACCGAGCAGCTGCCTGACGAGCGGGTCGCCTGGAGCAGCCTGACCGGCCCGAAGCAGGGCGGCGTGGTGACGTTCCACCGGCTCGACCCCGACCACACCCGGGTGACCGCGCAGATCGAGCTGGATCCCGAAGGGCTGGCCGAGCAGGTGGGCGACAAGACCGGCCTGGTGGGCCACCGGGTCAAGAACGACCTGGAACGGTTCCGGGAGTTCATCGAGGCCCGGGGCAGCGAGACCGGCGCCTGGCGCGGCACGGTCGAGCGGCCGCAGCCGTGAGAGAGCGCGGCGGCACGGCGGCACCGGGCCCGGTGCGACCCGCCGACGGAGTCGGTGCGCGGCGCGCCGGGAGCGGCGTCGCCGCGGGCGCGCCGTACCCGGGGCGGGTTGTCGAGGTCGACGACCCGGCTGACGGTACCCCGGTGACCAAGGTGGTGGCGGCGACCCGGACGGAGGTCACGGCGGCGGTGGCCGCCGCCCGCGCGGCGCTGCCCGCCTGGTCGGCCATCGCGCCCGCGCAGCGGGCGGAGGTGGTAGCGCGCGCGGCCGAGGCGGTCGCCGAGCACGCGGCCGACCTGGCCCACCTGACCACCCGCGAGATGGGCCGGCCCGAGCGGGAGTCGCGCGCCGGGGTGATCGCGGGGGTCGAAACGCTGCGGCAGTACGCCCAGCTCGGCCCCCTGCACCGCGGCCGCTCACTGGCCGGGTCGAGCGGCGCGACCGACCTGATGGTGTACGAGCCGCGGGGTGTCGTCGCCGTGGTCACGCCCTGGAACGACCCGGTCGCGGTGGCCTGCGGGCTCATCGGCGCGGCCCTGGTCACCGGGAACACCGTGGTGACCAAGCCGAGCGAGCGCACTCCCGGTACCGGTGCGCTGCTCGTCGAGCTGCTCGCCCGGTACCTGCCGGACGGCGTGCTCACCGCGCTGTGCGGCGACGGTACGGTCGGCGCGCTGCTCGTCGAGCAGGACGTCGACGTGGTGGCCCACGTCGGCTCGACCGCCACCGGACGGCGCATCGCGGCGGCCTGTGCCCGTACCGGCGCCAAGGCGGTACTGGAGAACGGGGGCAGCGACCCGATGGTCGTGGACGCGGACGTCGACCCGGCGTGGGCCGCCGGGCAGGCGGCGCTCGGCGCCTTCGCCAACGCGGGGCAGCTGTGCGTGGCCGTGGAGCGCGTCTACGTGCACCGGGCGGTGGCCGCGGACTTCCTCGCGTACCTGGCCCGGCGGGCGCGGGAGCTGCGGATGGGTCCCGGGCTCGCCCCGGACACCCAGCTCGGGCCGCTGGTCGACCGGCGGCTGCGGGATGCCGTACACGCGCAGGTGAGCGCGGCGGTGCAGGCGGGTGCCCGGCTGCTCGCCGGCGGCGTGGTGCCGGACGGCGCGGGCGCCTACTACCCGGCGACGGTGCTCGCCGACTGTACCGACGACATGGCCGTCATGCGCGAGGAGACCTTCGGGCCGGTCGCGCCGGTGGCGGTCGTCGACTCGTTCGACGAAGGGCTGGCCCGCGCGGCACGGTCGCCGTACGGGCTGGCGGCGACCGTACTGACCGCGTCGATGGGGCACGCGCAGCGGGCCTGGCGGGAGCTGCCCGTCGGTACCGTGAAGGTCAACGATGTCTTCGGCGGCGCACCGGGCGGGTCGGCGCATCCGCGCCGGGGCAGCGGGCAGGGGTACGGCTACGGGCCCGAGCTGCTCGACGAGCTGACCGCCACCAAGGTCGTACACCTGGCACCGGCGCCGTAGGCGCAACTGGCCCCGCCGCCCGTCCGGGCAACTGGCCCCGCCGCCCGTCCGGACGGCGGGGCCACCGATGGTTACCAGCGCTGGTGTTCGATGCCTCCCCCGAACGCGTCCCAGACCTCGGCCAGGTTCCGGAACTCGCCGTCGGGTAGCCGGTCGAGCACCGCGAGGACGTCGTCCGGGGCGTGGTTGGCCACCGCCGCGTCACGCAGCCGCTCCCGGTCGGCCGGGAAGAGCGAGCGGCTGAGGTACGCGGCGAACCGGGTACGCCGCTCCGTCTCGACCGAGGTGATCCCGGTCGGCGCCCCGCCCCGGTGCTCCATCTCCGGCTCCGGAAGCTCGGCGGCGTCCGGCTGGTCCTCGCCGGAGGGCTCCGGGTCGTGCCACTCCTCGGTACGCGAGTCGGTGGGCTGCCCCTGCAGCAGCCCGCGTACCTCCTGCTGCATCACTTCGTCGAGGATCGGCCCGTGCTTGCTGTTTCCGCGCTCGATGCTGTTTCCGCGCTCCATGCCCGGGAACTACCCGGGATTGGCTTGGTCAATCCCGGGTATCCCGCTCTCCATGCGAGTTCTCGGGATCAACGCGGTGTTCCACGACCCGGCGGCCGCGCTCGTCGTCGACGGGCAGGTCGTCGCGGCGGCCGAGGAGGAGCGCTTCTCGCGGCGCAAGCACGGCAAGCGGCCGGTCCCGTACTCGGCCTGGGAGCTGCCCGAACAGTCCGCGCGCTGGTGCCTGGCCGCGGCCGGGCTGCACCCCGGCGAGCTGGACGCGGTGGCGTACTCCTTCGACCCCCGGCTCTGCCTGTCCGCGGAGTCGCTGTGCCTGGCCGACCCGTGGGACTGGCTGCGCCAGGAGTACGCCCGGCGGGCCCCGTACTTCCTCGCCGCCGCGCTGCCGGGGCTGGACCCGCGGCGCGTCGTGTTCGTACCGCACCACGTCGCGCACGCCGCCTCGGCCGCCCTCGCCGCCCCGGTCGAGTACGGCCAAGGCGACTGCGCGGTACTGGTGCTCGACGGGCGCGGGGAGCGGGCCAGCCACCTGGCTGGCCGGTACCGCGACGGGCTGCTCGAACCGCTGGCCACCCAGGCGCTCCCGCACTCGCTCGGCCTGCTGTACGAGGACCTCACCGCACACCTCGGCTTCCTGCGCTCCAGCGACGAGTACAAGGTGATGGCGCTGGCCTCGTACGGCCGGCCGCGCCACCTCGACCTGCTGCGCGAGCTGGTGACCGTCGAGCCGGGCGGCGGGTTCCACGTCGGCCCGCTCGACCTGGCCGCGCTGGCTCCGGCCCGCAGCCCCGACGACGAGCTGACCGAGAAGCACGCCGACCTGGCCGCGAGCGTGCAGTCGCGGCTGGAGGAGGTGCTCCTGGCGCTGGCCAGCTGGCTGTACGACGCGGCCGGAGCACCGAGCACGCTGGCCATGGCCGGCGGCGTGGCGCTCAACTGCGTGGCCAACGCGCGGCTGGCCGCCGAGGGGCCGTACGCGCGGGTATGGGTACAGCCGGCCGCCGGGGACGCCGGTACGGCACTCGGCGCCGCACTGCACGTCGCCGCCCTCGACGGGGAGAAGGTGACCCCGATGCCCGGGGCGGACCTCGGGCGCGGGTACACCGACGACGAGCTGGAGGCGGTGCTGCGCCGCGCCCGGGTGCCGTACACGCGACCGGCCTCGATCGCTGAGACGGCCGCCGAGGTGCTCGCGGCCGACGGCGTGGTCGCCTGGTTCCAGGGCCGCGGCGAGTACGGTCCCCGCGCGCTCGGGCACCGGTCGCTGCTCGCCCACCCGGGCCACGAGCGCAACACCGAGCGGCTCAACGAGGTCAAGGGGCGGGAGCAGTTCCGGCCGGTCGCGCCGATGGTGCTGGAGCGGCGGGCCGGGGAGATCTTCGCGGGCGTCCTGCCCAGCCCGTACATGCTGTTCGTGCACCGGGTACGGGACGGGTGGCGGGCGCGGATCCCGGCCGTGGTGCACGTGGACGGTACCGCCCGGATCCAGACCGTCGACCCGGCTCACGACCCGCTGACGGCGCGCCTGCTCGGCACTTTCGAGCGGCGTACCGGCCTGCCGGTCGTGGTGAACACGTCGTTGAACACCGCCGGGCGTCCGATGGTGGACAGCCCGACCGACGCGCTGGAGCTGTTCGGCTCGGCCCCGGTCGACCTCCTGGCGCTGGGCCCGTTCGCGGTCCGCCGGACCGACGCGCCGGGCCCGCCGGCGCCGCCCGATGCCTGATAAGGGCGTCTCGGTGGTCATCCCGACGGTCGGCCGGCCGTCCCTGTACGCCCTGCTCGACCGGCTGGCCCCGCAGCTCGCTGGCGCGCCCGTACCGGTCGAGGTGGTCATCGTGCGCGACCGGGCGGGGCGCGGGCCGGCGGCCGCCCGTAACGTGGGCTGGCGCGCGGCCGGGTACCCGTGGGTGGCCTTCCTCGACGACGACGTGCTGCCGGACCCGGGCTGGCTCGCCGCGCTCGTCGCCGACCTGCAACAGCCTGCATCGGTCGGCGGGGTACAGGGCCGGGTGCGGGTACCGCGGCCCGACGGGGAGCCCGGCGACTGGGCGGCGTGTACGGCCGGCCTCGCGCATGCCCGGTGGGCCACCGCCGACATGGCGTACCGGCGGGCCGCGCTCGCCTCCGTACGCGGCTTCGACGAGCGGTTCCCGCGGGCGTACCGGGAGGACGCCGACCTCGCCTACCGGACGCTGTGCAGTGGCTGGCGGCTCGTCGTCGGTACCCGCCAGGTCGCCCACCCGGTACGGCCGGAAGGCCCCTGGGTCAGCCTGCGCACCCAGCGCGGCAACGCCGATGACGCGCTCCTGCGCCGCCTGCACGGGCCCGGCTGGCACGTACGGCTGGCCGCTCCGGCCGGACGCCGCCGGCGCCACGCCGCCATCGTGGCCGCCGGCCTCGCCGGGCTGGTCCTGGCCCCGGTGTCGAGGCGGCCCGCGGCCGTCGCCGGGCTCGGCTGGCTCGCCGGTACGGCCGAGTTCGCCCTCGCCCGGCTGCGCGCCGCTCCCGGGGCCCGTCGCGACCTGGGTCCGCTGCTCGTCACCAGCGCGCTGGTCCCGCCGCTCGCGCTCGGGTACTGGCTGCTCGGCTGGTGGCGCGGCCGCGGTGCGAAACCGTGGCCGGAAGCGTTTGACGTACCCGGTTGCGGGGTAACGGCCGGCATCATCGAGGAGGACCCATGTACCCAGTCGAACCGGCACCCCTGACCGGCCCGCTCGCCCCCCGGCTGAGCCCGGAGAGCCCGCTCGTCATCACGGCCACCGATCTGCTCAACCGACACGTCGCCGAGATCGGCACGAGCATGTGCCACAGCTGCGGTGAGCCGTACCCGTGCGGGGCGGGCGCACACGCCGCGGCGGTGTGCCTGGCCGCGGGCCTGACGGCGCGGGCCGTCGACCTGACGCCGGACGGGTCCCGCCGGGAGCTGGCCGCCGCCTGAGCGCCGCCGCCTGAGCGCCGCCGCCTGAGCGCCGCCCCGGCGCCGCCACCTGAGCGCCGCCACCCGAGTCGCCGCCGCGGTCAGTGGACCGCCCGCAGCATCAGCGCGGCGTCGAGCGCGGAGACCGTGGCCGACCAGCCCTTGTCCTCGCTGGAGTCGGACAGCCCGGCCCGAGCCAGCGCCTGGTCGACCCGGTCCACCATCAGGACGCCCTGGGCCACCGGCGTCGACTCGTCCAGCGCGACCCGGGTGAGCCCGTCGGTCACCGATCGGCACACATAGTCGAAGTGCGCGGTCTCGCCCCGGACGACCACGCCGAGCGCGACCACCGCGTCGGCCTTGCGGGCCAGCGCCTGGGCCAGCACCGGCAGCTCGACCGAGCCGGCCACCCGGGCCACGGTCACGTCGGTGACCCCGCACGCCTTGGCCGCGGCCACTGCCCGCTCCAGGAGCTGGTCGGTGATCTCGTGGTGCCACCGGCTGGCCACCACCGCGAGGTCCAGCCCGTGAGCGTCCACAGTGGACAGATCTGGTGCGCCGTACCCGGACATCCCTATGCCAGCCCTTCCACCATGTCGTCCAGCTCGTCGAGGAGGTGCCCCATCCGGTCCCGCTTGGTGCGCAGGTACCGCACGTTCTCGGGGTGCGGGCGGCCGGCCAGGGGCACCCGGCCCACCACCCGCAGGCCGTACCCCTCCAGGCCGGCCCGCTTGGCCGGGTTGTTGGTGAGCAGCCGCATCGACCGTACGCCGAGGTCGTAGAGCACCTGGGCGCCGGTGCCGTAGTCGCGCGCGTCGGCCGGGAAGCCCAGCTTCAGGTTGGCGTCGACGGTGTCCACGCCCTGGTCCTGCAGCTGGTAGGCGCGCAGCTTCTCCAGCAGCCCGATGCCCCGCCCCTCGTGCCCGCGTACGTAGAGCACCACCCCGCGGCCCTCCTGCGCCACCGTACGGAGAGCGGCGCGCAGCTGGGGACCGCAGTCGCAGCGCAGCGAGCCGAACACGTCGCCGGTCAGGCACTCCGAGTGCACGCGCACCAGGACGTCCTGCCCGTCGCCGAGGTCGCCGTACACCAGCGCGATCTGCTCGGCACCGTCCGGGTCGGCCCGGTAGCCGTACACGCGGAACTCGCCGTACTCGGTGGGCAGCCGGGCCTCGGCGACCCGTTCGACCTGCCGCTCCATACGGCGGCGGTAGGCGACGAGGTCGGCGATCGAGATGAGCACCAGGCCGTACTCCTTGGCGAAGATCTCCAGGTCCGGTACGCGCATCATCGTGCCGTCGTCGTTGACCAGCTCGCAGAGCACGCCGGCCGGCCGCAGCCCGGCCAGTACCGCCAGGTCGATCGCCGCCTCGGTGTGCCCTGGCCGGCGCAGCACCCCGCCGGCCCTGGCCCGCAGCGGCACCACGTGCCCGGGCCGCGCCAGGTCGGCCGCGTTCGTGGCCGGATCGGCCAGCAGCCGGATGGTGTGCGCCCGGTCCGCGGCCGAGATGCCGGTGCTCACGCCCTCCCGCGCATCCACCGTCACCGTGTACGCCGTGCCCCGCCGGTCCTGGTTGGTGTGGTACATCGGCGGCAGCTCGAGCCGGTCGGCGTCCGCCTCCGCCAGCGGCGCGCAGATGAAGCCCGACGTGTGCCGCACCATGAACGCCAGCAGCTCCGGCGTGGCCTTCTCGGCCGCGAAGATCAGGTCGCCCTCGTTCTCCCGGTCGGCGTCGTCGACCACCACGACCGGCCGCCCGGCGGCGACCTGCTCGACCGCCTCGTCGATCGTCCCGAACTGCCCCTCGCCGGTCATGACCGCGCTCCCAGGAGCTTCTCCACGTACTTGGCGACCACGTCGACCTCCAGGTTCACCGGGGCCCCGACGAGCTTGCTGCCCAGCGTGGTCAGCTTGAGCGTGGCCGGGATCAGGCTGACGGACAGCTCGTGCTCATCGACCGAGGTCACCGTCAGCGAGACCCCGTCGACGGTGACCGAGCCCTTCTCCACGACGTACCGCGACAGGCCGGGCGGAAGGGCGACCCGGACCACCTCCCAGTGATCCGCGGGATCGCGGGCGGTGACCGTACCGACGCCGTCGACGTGACCCTGCACGAGGTGGCCGCCCATCCGGGTGTTCAGGGTGGCGGCGCGCTCCAGGTTGACCGGGTCACCCGGGCGCAGCGTACCGAGCGCCGAGCGGTCCAGGGTCTCCTTCATCACGTCGGCGGTGAAGCTGCCGCCCTCGACATCCACGACCGTGAGACAGGCCCCGTTGACGGCGATCGAGTCGCCGTGCCGCGCATCGGCGGTGACCAGCGGCCCGCGTACCGACAGCCGGGCCGCGTCGCCCAGGTCGATGACGGACGCCAACGTGCCCAGCTCTTCCACGATGCCGGTGAACATCGCCGATCCCCTATCTCGTCGCGCGGTACGCGCGGGCGGGGGCGGGCGGCGGGACGGGCGGACGCCCGTCGATACGACCACCTGGCGGTACGCCGGCGGCCGACCTCGGACCCGGGGCACCGCCACGGATCCGCCCGCGCGCTGTCTCCCATCCGGACTTTGACCGTCGGCCCTGGGTTCTCACCAGGTCCACCGGACGACACGAGGTCGTACGGGTCGCGGGCTTACCAGGAGGTCCCTGGATCACCGCCGGTTCGGAGTTTCACCGAGTCCCGCCAGCGCGTGGTGGGTACCCATGCAGTCTCGCACGCCCCGGCAACCATCGCTCCTTACCGGCGACGAACCTCACAGAGTTCACGGCTCGGTACGACGGTCAACGGCGACGTAGGAGCCGGGCTGGCCCTTGGCGACGGTCTTCATCTCGGAGGCGGCGGCGACCACCTCACGAGGGTCGGCATAGTGGCGGTGGGTCGACTGCGCCACGCCGATCGAGAGGGTGACGAGGTTGACGACCCGTACCTCGCCCTTGCGGTCGGACAGCTCAAGGTAGCCGCGCTCGGCGTCGACCGGGTCGTACAGCCGGTCAGCGACCGCCTCGAAGTCGTTGACCGCCCGGGTGGTGAGCGGCCGGACCTGGTCGGGGGTACAGACGACCACGAAGTCGTCGCCGCCGATGTGCCCGAGGAAGGCCGGCGGGAGCCCGACCTCGACGACCGCGCGGTGCAGCGAGCGCGCCAGGGCCGAGATGAACTCGTCGCCGCGGGCGAAGCCGTACGCGTCGTTGACGCTCTTGAACCGGTCGATGTCGATGTGGCAGACCGCGTACTCGGAGCCGCCGCGCACCCGGTCGGCGATCTCCCGCAGGATGCGGGTGTTGCCGGGCAGGCCGGTCAGCGGGGAGACCTCGCGGTACTCCTGGTTGCGCCGCAGCGTCGAGTTGACCCGAGCCACCAGCTCCATCGTGTCGAACGGCTTGACCAGGTAGTCGTCGGCCCCGGCGGTCAGCCCGAGCACCTTGTCGACGGTCAGCCCGCGGGCGGTCAGCATGATGATCGGCATCGATGTAGTGAGCGGGTTGGCGCGCAGCTGGCGGGTCAGCTCCAGCCCGTCGACCCGGGGCATCATCAGGTCCACCACGGCGAGGTCGGGGGCGGCGCCCTCGGCGACCAGCTCCAGGGCTTTCGCGCCGTCGTGCGCGACGATCACGTCGAAGCCCTGCAGGGTCAGGTTGACCTCCACGAACCGGGCGATGTCCGGGTCGTCGTCGACGACCAGGATCAGGTGCTTGGCGGCCGGCTCGGGGGACTCCGTCACCGTGCTCATGGTCCGCTCGCTGCGCTCGGGGCTCGCCGCGCTCGCCGGGTCACCGCGCGGCCACCGCCTCGGCCGCGCGCCGCAGTGCGCGTACCGCCGCCGCCGGGTCGGCGGCGCCATAGACGGCGGTACCGGCGACGAAGGCGTCCGCCCCGGCCTCGGCGGCCGCCCCGATCGTCGACTCGCCGATCCCGCCGTCCACCTCGACGCGCAGGTCCAGCCGCTCGGTGTCCCGGAAGCGGCGGGCCGAGCGCACCTTGGCCAGCAGCTCCGGCATGAACTGCTGGCCGCCGAAGCCGGCCTTGATCGTCATGATCAGTACGGTGTCGAAGTGCGGCAGCAGGTCCAGGTAAGGCTCGACCAGGGTGTCCCGGTCGATCGCCAGCCCGGCCCGGCTCCCCGCGGCGCGCAGGTCCTTGGCGAGCGCCACCGGGTCGTCGGCCGCCTCGGCGTGGAAGGTGACGTTGAACGCGCCGGCTTCGGCGTACCCGGGCGCCCAGCGCTCCGGCGCCTCGATCATCAGGTGTACGTCGAGCGGCAGTACGGTCGCCGTGCGCAGGCTCTGCACGACCGGCAGCCCGATCGTCAGGTTGGGTACGAAGTGGTTGTCCATGACGTCCACGTGCAGCCAGTCGGCGCTGTCCTCGACCGCCCGTGCCTGCTCACCCAGGCGGGCGTAGTCGGCTGCCAGGAGGCTCGGGGCGACGATCAGCGACGGCACGTTCACCTGTGCCAGTCTACGGATCCCGGCTGTCCGTTAGTCGACCCGTCGGAGGACGGTAAGGAACATCGCGTCCGTACCGTGCCGGTGGGGCCACAGCTGGACGCTCGGGCCGGTGCCGAGGTCGGGCAGGCCGGGCGGCAGGGCCGGACGGGCATCGACAAGCTCCACCGGGTACGGCGACCGGCGCGCCGCCTCGGTGACGCTCACCTGGGTCTCCACGACATGCGGGGAGCAGGTCACGTAGCCGACCAGCCCGCCGGGGCGGACCGCCCGTACGGCGGCGGTCAGCAGCTCCCGCTGCAGGCGGGTCAGCGGCGGGAGGTCGGACGGCTGCCGGCGCCAGCGCGACTCCGGCCGGCGGCGCAGTGCTCCCAGTCCGGTGCAGGGCGCGTCGACGAGGACCCGGTCGAAGGCGTCCGGTGCCGCGAACTCCCGCCCGTCGGCGCAGACCACCTCGATGGGCAGCCCGCGCACGGCCCGCTCGACGAGCGCGGCCCGGTGCGGGGCCACCTCGACGGCGGTCACGTCCGCGCCGCGCTGTGCCGCCAGCCCGCCGAGCAGGGCCGCCTTGCCGCCCGGGCCGGCGCACAGGTCGAGCCAGCGGGTGTCCGTACCGTCGATGGGGGCCTGGGTCAGGGCGAGCGCGACCAGCTGCGAGCCCTCGTCCTGCACGTGGGCCCGGCCGTCCTGGACGGCGGCCAGCTCCCCGGGCGCGCCGCCGGGCAGGTACACGGCGAACGGCGAGTACCGGCCGGCCTCCCCGCCCACCTCGCCGGCCAGCTCGGCGGCGGTGACCCGGCCCGGCCGGGCGCACAGGTGTACCGACGCCGGCGTGTTGTCGGCGGCCAGCAGCGCCTCGGTCTCGGCGAGGTCGCCGTGCAGCGCCTCGGCGAACGCGCGCACGATCCACGCCGGGTGGCTGTACGCGACGGCCAGGTACCCGTGCGGATCCGCGCCCCGGTCCGGCGCCACCGACGCGACCCACTCCTCCAGCGACTTGGACCCGACCTGGCGCAGTACGGCGTTGGCGAAGCCGGTCGTCGACGGGCCGGCCACGGCGCGGACCAGGTCCACGGTGGAGGACACCGCGGCGTGCGCCGGTACCCGCGTGTAGAGCAGCTGGTACGCGCCCAGGCGTAGGGCGTCCCGGGCCGGCGGGTCGATCCGGGCCACCTCCCGGCCGGCGGCCACCGCGATGACCGCGTCGAGCGTGCCCGCGCAGCGCAGGGTGCCGTACGCCAGCTCGGTCGCGAACGCCGCGTCCCGGCCGTGCAGCCGCAGGTCGCGCAGGATCTGCGGGAGGGCCAGGTTGGCGTACGCGTCGTCCCGGTTCACGGCCGCGACCGCCTCGTACGCCGCCTGCCGCGCCTCGTCGACCATCGGCCGCCCGCCGCGCGGCGGCCGCGACCCACCACCGCGCTGGTCGCGCGTGCTGACCGGTCGACGGGGACCGCGGTCGCTCACGTCATCACCTTTCGTTCGCTCGCGTCGCGCCCCATGCGCTGCCCGCCGCCACGATCCACGCAACCGACTACGTCGGCGCGTCTCGCGACACCGGACACCGCCGCGCTCCGCTCACTCACGGCGTCATCGTCCGTTCGCTCGCGTCGCGCCCCATGCGCCGCCTCACGTGAAACTCTCGCCCGGTTCGGGGCGGACGCCGCGTGCCCAGGCGTCGCCGGGCATCGGCTTCTTGCCGGCCGCGCGCACCTCGCCGAGGGCGACCGCGCCGGTGCCCGTACCGACGAGCACGCCGGAGCGCCCGACCGAGATCTCGCCGGCCCGCAGGCCGTTCGCGCCGCCGGCCAAGGTCACCGGCCCGAGCTTGACCCGCTCGCCGCGGAAGGTGCACCACGCGCCCGGAGCCGGCGTACACGCCCGGATCCGCCGGTCCACCGCGAACGCCGGCTCGCCCCAGCGCAGCTGCGCGTCGTCCACGGTGATCTTGGGAGCCATGGTGACCCCGTCGGCCGGCTGCGGTACGGCCGACAGCGTCCCGTCCTCGATCCCGTCGAGCACCTGGACGAGCAGCCCGGCACCCGCCACGGCCAGCCGGTCGAGCAGGTCGCCCGAGGTGTCGGCGGGGCGTACCGGCTCGGTGAGCGTGCCGAACACCGGCCCGGTGTCGAGGCCGGCCTCGAGCTGGAAGACCGAGGCGCCGGTGACCTCGTCGCCGTGCAGCACCGCGTGCTGTACCGGCGCCGCGCCGCGCCAGGCGGGCAGCAGCGAGAAATGCAGGTTCACCCAGCCGTACCGGGGGATCTCCAGCGCGGCGGGTGGCACCAGCGCGCCGTACGCGACGACGGGTACGCAGTCGGGGGCGATCTCGGCCAGGCGGGCGAGGAACTCCGGCTCCCGGGGCCGGGCCGGGGTGAGCACCTCGACACCCCGCTCGTCGGCCCACGCGCCGACCGGCGAGCGGACCAGGTGCCGGCCCCGGCCGGCGGGCGCGTCGGGCCGGGTCACCACGGCCACGAGCTGGTGGCGGGAGGCTTCGATCGCGTCGAGCGATGGGAGCGCGACGGCGGGGGTACCCGCGAACAGCAGGCGCATGTCAGGCCACCCGATCGCCGGACCGGTGCGGGCTGAGCTTGATCGTCGTACCCGCCTGGTGCCACTCGCTGGCCCGGATCTCCCGCATCGCCTCCTTGCGCCGGGCGGCGTCCAGCCGGTCGAGGAACAGCACCCCGTCGAGGTGGTCGGTCTCGTGCTGGACGCACCGGGCCATCAGGCCGGAGCCCACGATCTGGACCGGCTCGCCGTGCTTGTCGAAGCCCTTCGCGACCACGTTCAGCCGGCGCCTGGTGTCGGCGTAGACGCCCGGCACGGACAGGCAGCCCTCCGGACCGTCCTGCTCCTCCTCGTCGGGGAACTCCAGCACCGGGTTGACCAGGTGCCCGACCACGTCGTCGACGTCGAAGGCGAAGACCCGCAACCCCACGCCGAGCTGCGGCGCGGCCAGCCCGGCGCCGCCCTCGTCGCGCATCGTGTCGACGAGGTCGGCGACCAGCCTGCGCAGCTCCTTGTCGAAGGTCAGCACGGGGTCGGCGGGGCTGCGCAGCACGGGGTCACCGAGCAGGCGGATCGGGGTGACGGTCACGCGTACGGCCTCCTCGCGACGAAACAGCTAACCCAGTCTACGGGCGGGTGCGCACCGGCAAAGCCGCGTACCCAGCAAGATTGGGGCATGGACAACCGCGTCACGCTGCCCTCCGCGGAGGAGCTGCCCGCGGTCCTCGTCGAGCTGAGCGTGCCGCACGAGGACATCGAGGGGCTGGTCGCCGGACTGCCCAGCCCGGAGCGCGACCCGGAGGTCTGGGCGCTGCTGGAGCGGTGCGTACGGGCGCTGGCCCGCGAGGGCGAGCCACCGCCCTGGCCGGAGCCGCCGGTCCCGTACTTCTTCGTGTACGTGTTCGTGGCCGCGTTGCCGCACGTACGGGCGCTACATCGGCAGTGGTCGATACCTGAGCGGGTGTCCCGGCTGACGCTGGCCGATCTCGGCCGGCACCTGGCGGTGCACCGCCGGGCGTACGGGGTGGGCGGGTTCGGCCTGCCGTTCTGGATCGGCTGGCACTGGCGGGGCGAGCTGTTCCAGCTCGGCCGGTTGCAGTTCCAGCGGGTGGCGCTCGACGACCGGACCGGGTCGGCGATCCGGGAGGCGGGGCTGCCGTACGGGCCGGGCGACCGGGCGCTGTCCGTGCACATCCCGGCGATGTACGGGCCGCTCAGCCCGAGCGCCTGCGACGACTCGGTCGCCCGGGCGCGGGAGTTCTTCCCCCGGTACTTCCCCGAGGAGCCGGTCGGTGTCGCGGTGTGCCGCTCCTGGCTGCTCGACGGGCAGCTGGCCGAGTACCTGCCGGAAAGCGCCAACATCATCCGCTTCCAGCGCCGCTTCCGCACGGCGTACCGGATGGAGCCGCACGACGAGGACATCCAGCGCTTCGTGTTCGGCCGGGTCGCCGCCGACCTCGACGACTTCCCGCGCCGTACCACCCTCGAACGGGCCGTGGTCGACCATTTGCGGTCCGGCCGTCACTGGACCCCGCTCGCCGGCTGGTTCCGCCTCTAGCCGACGGGTCACCCGGGTTCACGCCGGAGGCGGCCGCGCCGACCGAAGGTCCAGGCGCTTGGGATATGTCCTAGCCGACGGGTCACCCGGGTTCACGCCGGAGGCGGCCGCGCCGACCGAAGGTCCAGGCGCCTGGGATATGTCCCAGCGAGGGCTACAGGAGCTCGATGGGGTCCATCTGGACCCGGACCGGGTCGGGCGCCTTGCGGGCGCTGCGTACCCCGGCCGCGTCGTGCAGCGCGTCGGCCAGCGCGCGCCCGCCGGAGCGGGGTACCCGCAGCAGCATCCGGTCCCGGTCACCGTCGGCCGGTACCGGCCCGAGCAGGTCCGTCCCCTCCGGCAGCCGGGCCGTCGCGACCAGGTCACTCACGGCCTCGGCCACCCCGGTGAGCGACCCCATCCGGACCGCCGGCGGGAAGCCCAGCTCGCGCCGCTCGGCCAGCTCCCGGGCGGCCAGCCAGCCGGGGTCGAAGCGCAGCAGCGCCTGGACCGGTGCGAGCCCGCCGTCGGCCACCACGACGACCCGCCCGCCCTGACCGGCCGGCCGGGCCAGCGCGGCCGCGGCCAGCCAGCGGCGCAGCGCCTCCTCGCCCGCGCGCAGGTCGGCGCGGGTCAGCAGGGCCCAGGTGTCGAGCAGCAGCACGGCGCCGTAGCCGGGTCCGGCCGGTACCGGCTCGGCCCCCGGGGTGGCGACCACCACACCCGGCTCGTCGGGCACCGTGGCCAGCACCTCGTCGCGGCCGCTGGTCCGCACGGGCACGCCGGGAAAGGCCCGGCCCAGCTCCTCGGCGGTACGCCGGGCGCCGACCACCGCGGCGCGCAGCCGCCGCCCGCCACAGGTGGGGCAGGCGTAGCCGGCCGCGGCGCGGCCGCACCACCGGCAGCCCGCGGTGGCCGAGGCGCCGGGCAGGGTGAGCGGTCCGTGGCAGTGCGCGCACCGGGCGGGGGTACGGCAGTCCGCGCACGCCACCGCCGGCAGGTACCCACGCCTCGGCACCTGTACGAGCACCGGAGCGCCGGCCGCGAGCGCGTCCCGGGCGGCCCGCCAGGCGAGGCTCGGCAGCCGGGCGGGCGCCTGGTCACGCGGATCGTCCCCGGTCGGCGTGACGAGCGGGGCCTGGGCCCGGACCGCCTCCCGCGGAGCGGCCAGCTCCTTGGCCCAGCCGGTCTCCAGCAGCTGCTGCGCCTCGACACTGCGCGCGTACCCGCCGAGCAGCGCGCCGGCCCCGGCGAGCTGGGCGCGGGTGAGGAGCACCTCGCGGGCGTGCGGGTACGGGGCGCGCTGCTCCGCGTACAGGTCGTCCCCGTCGTCCCAGATCGCGACCAGCCCGAGGCGCTCGACCGGCGCGAAGACGGCCGCCCGGGTACCGGCGACCACCGGCACCCGCCCGCGCCGGGCGGCCAGGAAGCGCCGGTACCGCTCGGCCGGCCCGAGCGCCGCGGACAGCGCGACGTGCCGCCCCTCCCCCAGCGCCGTACCCAGGGCCGCGTCCAGCCGGTCCAGGTCCCGGGCGTCCGCGACCGCGACGACCGCACTCCGTCCACTGTGGACAGTCACGGCGACCGCCTCGGCCAGCCGGGCCGGCCAGTCCTCGCCCGGCAGCGCGGTCCACACCGCCCGGGGCGCCCGCCCGTCTCCGAGCGCGCCCAGGAAGGCGCGTCCGGTCCGGTACCGCCGCCACGCGTCGTGGTCAGGCTGGCTGCCGCGGCGCAGTGGTGCCGCGCCGTCGTATGCCTCAGCCGGCGCCGCCTCGGCCCGCGCGTGCCGGGGCGGTACGGCCAGCCGCAGTACATCGGCGAGCGTGCCCGCGTACCGCTGCGCCACCGCCCGCGCCACGGCCAGGATCTCGGCGCTCAGCACCGGCTCGGCGGACACCACCCGCTCCAGGTACGCCAGCCTGCCCGCGTGCTCCGAGCGGTCCACCCGCTCCAGCAGGTATCCGTCGACGAGCTGCCCGGCGAACCGTACCCGCACCCGTACGCCGGGGAGCGCACCGGTGTCGAGCTGCGCCGGCACCAGGTAGTCGAACGGCCGGTCGAGGTGCGGCAGGCCGACGTCGACACAGACCCGGGCGACCGGGAACTGCGCGGCCGGCTCCCGTGCGGCGCGGGCCACCCGGCCCAATAACGCGCCCGACCCGGTAACGGTTAGGCGCCGGCCGCGGACTTCAGCTCCGCGACCCGGTCGGTGCGCTCCCAGCTGAAGTCCGGCAGCTCGCGACCGAAGTGGCCGTAGGCGGCGGTCTGCTGGTAGATCGGGCGGAGCATGTCGAGGTCGCGGATGATCGCGGCCGGCCGCAGGTCGAAGACCTCACCGATGGCCTTCTCGATCCGGTCGACCGGTACGGTCTCGGTGCCGAAGCACTCGACGAACATGCTCACCGGCTTGGCCTTGCCGATCGCGTACGCCACCTGCGCCTCGACCCGCTCGGCGAGCCCGGCCGCGACGACGTTCTTGGCGACCCAGCGCATCGCGTACGCCGCCGAGCGGTCCACCTTCGAGGGGTCCTTGCCGGAGAAGGCGCCCCCGCCGTGGCGCGCGTACCCGCCGTACGTGTCGACGATGATCTTCCGGCCGGTCAGCCCGGCGTCGCCCATCGGGCCGCCGACCTCGAAGCGCCCGGTCGGGTTGACCAGCAGCCGGTAGTCGCTGACATCAAGGCCCAGCCCCTCCACCTCGGGCGCGATCACGTGCTCCTGGACGTCGGGGGTGAGCAGCGACTCGAGGGAGATGTCCGGCGCGTGCTGCGAGGAGACCACCACGGTGTCCAGCCGTACCGGCCGCAGCCCGTCGTACTGCACGGTCACCTGGGTCTTGCCGTCCGGCCGCAGGTACGGGATGGTGCCGTCCTTGCGCACGGCGGACAGCCGCCGGGCCAGCCGGTGCGCGAGCGCGATCGGCAGCGGCATCAGCTCGGGCGTCTCGTTGCACGCGAAGCCGAACATCATGCCCTGGTCGCCGGCGCCCTGCGCGTCGAGCGAGTCGACCGCGCCGGTACGGGCCTCCAGCGCCCGGTCCACACCCTGTGCGATGTCCGGCGACTGGGAGCCGATGGCGATGTTGACGCCACAGGACCCGCCGTCGAAGCCCTTCTTCGACGAGTCGTACCCGATGCGCAGGATGGTCTCCCGCACGATGCTCGGGATGTCCGCCCAGGCCTGCGTGGTGACCTCCCCGGCCACGTGCACCTGGCCGGTGGTGATCAGCGTCTCCACCGCCACCCGGCTGCGCGGGTCGGCGGCCAGCAGCGCGTCCAGCACACCGTCGCTGATCTGGTCGGCAATCTTGTCGGGATGCCCCTCGGTCACAGACTCAGACGTGAACAGGCGGCGCGCCACTACCTACCCCCCTGCGGTCGACAATGCTCAGAGTGTACGCGTCCGCCTTCCCGCGAAGGGAATGCGCAAACTCACGCCCGCTTAGTGGGACTGGCCGCCGAGCAGCGGGACCACCAGGTCCCAGACGGCGTCGGCCAGCTCCTCCTTGGGACGGCGGCCCAGCTCGGTCAGCGACCCGTCGGCGCCCAGCACGGTGGCCGCGTTGTCCTCGGCACCGAAGGCCAGGCCCTCGCCGACCTCGTTGACCACGATCAGGTCGGCCCTCTTCCGGACCAGCTTGGCCCGCCCGCTGTCGAGCGCCGCTTTGCTGGTCTGGCCCGAGTGCCAGTCCACGACAAGCGCCGCCCCGCTGGTCTGGCCCGAGTCCCGGTCCACGACCAACATGTCGGGCGTCTCGGCCGCGAAGGCGACGAGGACCTGCCCCGGCCGCTTGGCGGCGCCCAGCTCGGCCGCGATGTCCGGGTTGGTGACCAGCTCCAGGGCCGGCGCACTGCCGTCGTCGGCCTTCTTGATCTTGGAGGGCCGGTACGCCGCCGGACGGAAGTCGGCCGGTGCGGCGGCCATGATGACCGCGTCCGCGCCGGCGGCCGCCTTGAGCGTGGCGACCCGCAGCTCCTCGGTCGTACCGACACGGACCAGCTCGGCGCCAGCCGGGTCACTCAGGTGTACGTTCGCGGTCACCAGAGTGACCCGGGCGCCCCGGGCCACCGCGGTACGGACGAACGCGTACCCCTGCTTGCCGGACGACCGGTTGCCGAGGAACCGCACCGGGTCCAGCGGCTCACGGGTACCCCCGGCGGTCACCACCACGTGCCGGCCGGCCAGGTCGGGCGGCGCCTGCGCACCGCGGCGAAGGACCGCCCGCGCGACCGCGAAGATCTCCTCCGGCTCCGGCAGCCGGCCCTTGCCGGTGTCCGGACCGGTCAGCCGGCCCACCGCGGGCTCGATCACCACCGCGCCCCGGCGCCGGAGGGCGGCCACGTTCTCGACGGTCGCCGGGTGCTCCCACATCTCGGTGTGCATGGCGGGCGCGTAGACGACCGGGCAGCGGGCGGTGAGCAGCGTGTTGGTGAGCAGGTCGCCGGCCAGCCCGTGGGCGGCCTGGGCGAGCAGGTCGGCGGTGGCCGGCGCGACCAGGACGAGGTCGGCGTGCCGGCCCAGCCGGACGTGCGGTACCTCGTGGACGTCGGCCCAGACCTCGTCGGCGACCGGCTGCCCGGACAGCGCCGCCCAGGTGGGCGCGCCGACGAAGCGCAGCGCGGCGGCGGTCGGCACGACCCGTACGCGATGGCCGGACTCGGTGAGCTGCCGCAACAGCTCACATGCCTTGTACGCGGCGATCCCCCCGGTCACGCCGAGGATCACCTCGGCGATCTCAACCCTCGATCGGCTCGGCGACCAGCAGGCCGGAGTTGATCTCGCGCATCGCGATCGACAGCGGCTTCTCCTGCGGCGTGGTCTCGACCAGCGGGCCGACGTACTCGAGGAGGCCCTCGCCGAGCTGGCTGTAGTACGCGTTGATCTGACGGGCGCGCTTGGCCGCGAAGATCACCAACGCGTACTTCGACGGGCTTCGCTCCAGCAGCTCGTCGATCGGCGGGTTGGTGATGCCTTCGGGATTGGCGACGGTCACGGTGGCACCCTCAATGCTTGGGGGACAGCGGTAGACAACCGAGCAATCCTACCAACTGGTCCGCGGCGTGCTCGATCGAGTCGTTCACCACAGTGGTGTCGAACTCCGACTCCGCGGCCAGCTCCTCGTCGGCGTGCTCCAGGCGCAGCCGGATGGTCTCCGAGTCCTCGGTGCCCCGGCCGATCAGCCGCCGGTGCAGCTCCTCGACGCTCGGCGGGGCGAGGAAGACCAGCAGCGCCTCGGGCATCGCCTTGCGTACCTGCCGGGCGCCCTGCAGGTCGATCTTCAGCAGGGTCGGCTTGCCCAGGCGCAGCGACTTCTCCACCGGCGCGCGGGGGGTGCCGTACAGGTTGCCGGCGAACTCGGCCCACTCCAGCAGCTGCTCCGCCTCGACCATCTGCTGGAACTCGGCGCGGTCCACGAAGTGGTAGTGCACCCCGTCGGTCTCGTAGTCGCGCTTGGGCCGGGTGGTGACCGAGACCGACAGCCACACCCATGGCGAGCGCGCCCGGATCAGCTCGATCACGCTGTCCTTGCCCACCCCCGAAGGGCCGGACAGGACGGTGAGCCGGGCAGCCGGGCGCGCGTCGTCGTCGTTGCTCACTGCTTGTTTCTACCCTGTCCGGCTCACTTACCGGCAGCGAACTCCCCAAGCAGTGCCTTGCGCTGCTGGTCGCCGAGGCCGCGCAGGCGGCGGCTGTCGGCGATCTTCAGCTTCTCCATGATCTGGGTCGCCCGGATCTTGCCGATCCCGGGCAGAGCCTGGAGCACGGCGGAGACCTTCAGCTTGCCGACGACGTCGTCCGTCTCGGCGCGCTCAAGGACCGCCGCGAGCGTAGTCTTGCCCGACTTGAGCTGCTCCTTCAGCTCGGCGCGGGCTTTGCGGATCTCCGCGGCCTTCTCCAGCGCGGCGGCGCGCTGTTCGGGGCTCAGTGTGGGGAGCGGCACCAGTTCTCCTCAGGTCCCTTTCGCCCGGTCCATCCTCGACCGGGCTGTGAATCGTGGTGTACGTGTGATTGCCAGCGCCGGGAAAACTAGCGGTCAACGCCGGTTTCGGCAACGCCGGGGTCCACCCTAGGACGTACCTGGTCAACCGCGTCGGCCGCGAGCGCCTCCCGGCAGGCGGAAAGAAGTTGGCCGGCCGCCGCGCGCAGGGCATCGGGGTCGGGCCCCGCCGCGAGGACCTCACGGGAGGACGAGGGGAGCACTCCGGACACCCGGGCATCGAACACCCGAACCAGATCACCGGGCGAGCCGCCCTGCGCGCCGAGGCCCGGCGCGAGGATCGGGCCATTGATGGACGTAAAGTCGTAGTCGATCTTTCCGACCGTCGCACCGATCACCGCGCCGATGCTTCCGAGGGGGTACGCACCCCGGTTGACCTGCGCAATCTCATCGATGACGGTCTGCGCGACGGTACGCCCGTCGGCCGTCCGTGCATGTTGCACGGCCGGTCCCTCGGGGTTGGAGGTGAGCGCGAGGACGAAGACTCCGCCACCGAACCGGAGCGCCGTGTTGATCATCGGCGCGAGCGACCCGAAGCCGAGGTACGGGCTCGCGGTGACCGCGTCGACGTGCATGGGGCTCGATGGATCAAGGTACGCGTCGGCGTACGCCTGGACCGTCGAGCCGATGTCTCCGCGTTTGACGTCCAGCAAGACGAGCGCACCTACAGCCCGTAAGTGTCGGATAGTTGACTCAAGGACCGCGATGCCTCGCGATCCGAAGCGTTCATAGAAGGCGGACTGTGGTTTCACCACCGCCACCTGGTCACCGAGAGCTTCCACGACCGTGTCGCTGAAGCGTTGCAGCCCGGTCAGGTCGTCCCGCAGGCCCCACCGCTCCAGTAGCGCACCGTGCGGGTCGAGCCCGACGCACAGCGGCCCACGCTCCGCCATCGCCGCGCACAGCCGCTCGCCGAACGACTCCATCAAGCCTCCTCAGGCCCGCTCCACCGCTTCCGCGACCGCATTGGTGATCCTTTTCACGTCCTCGTCGCCGGTGAGGTACGGCGGCATCGTGTAGATCAGGTCACGGAAGGGCCGCAGCCACACCCCGCACCCGACCGCGGCCGCCGTAGCCGGCCCGACGTCGACCTCGCGGTCGAGCTGGACCACGCCGACCGCGCCGAGGACCCGAACGTCCCGTACCCCCGGCCGGGCCGCCAGCGGGCTCAGGCCGGCCCGCAGCCCGGCCTCGATCCTCGCCACCTCCCCCGCCCAGTCCCCGGCCCGCAGCAGCCCGATGGAGGCGTTCGCCACCGCGCACGCGAGCGGGTTGCCCATGAACGTCGGCCCGTGCGCCAGCAGGGGAAGCTCCCCACGGGAGATCCCGGCGGCCACGGAGGCCGTGCACAGCGCGGCGGCCAGGGAGAGATACCCGCCGGTCAGCGCCTTGCCCAGGCACATCACGTCGGGACGGACCCCGGCGTGCTCGGCGGCGAAGAGCGCGCCGCTGCGGCCGAACCCGGTGGCGATCTCGTCGAAGATCAGCAGCACCCCGTACCGGTCGCACAGCTCGCGCAGCACCCGCAGGTAGCCGGGGCTGTGGAAGCGCATCCCGCCGGCGCCCTGCACGACCGGCTCGACGATCACGGCGGCCAGCTCGTCGGCGTGCCGCTCCAGCGCCCCTTCCAGCACCGCGGCGTAGCCCGGGTCCACGGGCGCGGTGAACCCGGCCGGGGGCTCGGGTACGAACACCTGCTCGGGCAGCACGCCGGTCCACAGCCGGTGCATCCCGCCGTCCGGGTCGCAGACGCTCATCGGGTGGAAGGTGTCGCCGTGGTACCCGCCCCGCCAGGTGAGCAGCCGGCGCTTGTCCGGCCGGCCCCGGGAGCGCCAGTACTGCAGGCACATCTTGATCGCGACCTCGACGCTCACCGAGCCCGAGTCACACAGGAACACGTGGTCCAGTCCGGTCAGCTCGACGAGCGTGGTGGCCAGGCGTACGGCCGGCTCGTGGGTCAGGCCGCCGAACATCACGTGGCTCATCCGGCCGAGCTGGTCGCGTACGGCGGCGTCCAGCACCGGGTGCCGGTACCCGTGGATGGCCGCCCACCACGAGCTCATCCCGTCGACCAGCTCCCGCCCGTCGGCGAGCGTCAACCGCACCCCTTGCGCCTCCCGCACGAGGTAAGGGTCACGGACCCCCGGCATCGGCGCGTACGGGTGCCAGACGTGCGCCCGGTCCAAGGCGAGCAGCTCATCGCGGGCCGGCTCTTGGGCCGGACCGGCAAGGCGGCGCTCATCGCGGGTGGGCACTTGGGCCGGACCGGCACGGCGGCGCTTACCGGAGTCCACGGTTGATCGCCTTCACCAGGGCCGGGCCGGCGTAGATCAGCCCGGTGTAGAGCTGCACCAGGCAGGCGCCCGCGTCGAACATCCGCAGCGCGTCCTCGGGCGCCATGATGCCGCCGACCCCGACCACCGGCAGCTCGCTGCGCTTGGCGACGAACGTGACGACCTCCAGCGCCCGCTGGGTGAGCGGCCGGCCCGACAGCCCGCCGGCCTCGCCCGCCAGCGCCTCGTCGAGCGGCGCCAGCCCGTCGCGGGACAGCGTGGTGTTCGTCGCGACCAGACCGGCGACCCCGTACGCGGCGCAGACGTCGAGCAGCTCGCCGAGCGCGTGGTCGGTCAGGTCGGGCGCCACCTTGACCAGTACCGGCGTGCCGCCGGCCTCGGCCCGCAGGGCACCCAGCAGCTCGGCGAGCTGCTCCCGGTCCTGCAGCGCCCGCAGGCCCGGGGTGTTGGGGGAGCTGACGTTGACGGCGACGTAGTCGGCGTACGGGCGCAGCGCGCGCAGGGAGTAGAGGTAGTCCTCGACCGCCTCGCCGAGCGGGGTGACCTTGGACTTGCCGAGGCTGACGCCGAGCGGGACGGGCAGCCGGCCGAGCGCGGCCAGCCGGGTCGCCAGCGCGTCGGCACCGGCGTTGTTGAAGCCCATCCGGTTGATCACGGCACGGCTGGCCGGCAGCCGGAACACGCGCGGCCTGGGGTTGCCGGGCTGGGGGTGGCGGGTGACCGTACCGACCTCGACAAAGCCGAAGCCCAGCGCGGGCCAGGCGGGCAGCGCGCGGCCGTCCTTGTCCATCCCGCCGGCGAGGCCGACCGGGTTGGCGAAGCGCAGGCCGAAGACCGTGCGCGGCGCGGGCAGCGCGTAGAGCCGGCGCAGCGCGGCCAGCGCCGCCGGGCGGCGGGCCAGCGCGGCCAGCCGGCGCAGCGTCCACTCGTGCGCGGCCTCGGCGTCGCGCCGGAAAAGAACCGGCCTGGCGAGTCGTTGGTAGATCATCCGCGGGCCGCCCGGCGCAGGTCCGCGTGCAGCTCCTGCAGCGTGCGTACGGACATCTCGCCCCGGATCAGCGCCTCGATCCCCATCACGGCCGCCGAAGCGCCCGGTACGGTCGTGATGCACGGGATGTCGGAGGCGACCGCCGCGCTCCGGATCTCGTACCCGTCCGCCCGCGCGGACGGTCCCTGCGGCGTGTTGATCACCAGAGCGATCTCCCCCGCCTCGATGAGCGCCACGGCGTGCCGGCCACCCTCGGCGTCCTCGTAGTGCTTCGCGACGATCTCGCAGGCGATGCCGTACCGGCGCAGCACCTCGCCCGTACCGGCGGTGGCCACGATCTGGAAGCCCAGGTCGGCGAGGCGCTTCACCGGGAAGATCATGCCGCGCTTGTCGCGGTTGGCCACGGTCACGAAGATCTTTCCGCTGGTGGGCAGGGAGCCGTACGCGGCCGCCTGCGACTTGGCGAACGCGTGCCCGAACGCCCGGTCGATGCCCATCACCTCACCAGTGGACTTCATCTCCGGGCCGAGCAGGTTGTCCACGCCTTTGCCGGCCGGGGTACGGAACCGCTTGAACGGCAGCACCGCCTCCTTCACCGCGATCGGCGCGCCCTCCGGCAGGTGGCCGCCGTCGCCCTCGGGTACGAGCAGGCCCTCGGCGCGCAGCTCCGCGATCGTCGAGCCGAGCATGATCCGGGCGGCCGCCTTGGCCAGCGGTACGGCCGTCGCCTTGGACACGAACGGTACGGTCCGCGACGCCCGCGGGTTGGCCTCCAGCACGTACAGCGCGTCGTCCTTGAGCGCGTACTGCACGTTGAGCAGCCCGCGTACCCCGACGCCCCGGGCGATCCGCTCGGTGTACCGGCGCACCTCCACGAGGTGCGACGCGCCGAGCGTGATCGGCGGCAGCGCGCACGAGGAGTCGCCGGAGTGGATCCCGGCCTCCTCGATGTGCTCCATCACGCCGCCGAGGTACACCTCGCCGGTGACGTCGCACAACGCATCGACATCGATCTCAATCGCATCGTCGAGGAACCGGTCCACGAGTACCGGGTGGGACGGGGAGATGTCGGTGGCCCGGGCGATGTAGTCGCGCAGCGTCGCGTCGTCGTACACGATCTCCATGCCCCGCCCGCCGAGCACGTAGCTCGGCCGGACCAGCACCGGGTACCCGATCCCGTCGGCGATCTTCTTGGCCTCCTCGAACGAGGTGGCCGTCCCGTACGCGGGTGCGCGCAGCCCGGCCCGGTCCAGCAGCGCCCCGAACGCGCCCCGGTCCTCCGCGAGGTGGATGGACTCCGGGGAGGTGCCGACGATCGGGACGCCGGCGTCCTTGAGGCGCTGGGCCAGGCCGAGCGGGGTCTGCCCGCCCAGCTGCACGACCACGCCCACCACGCCCGGGCCGCCGGCCGCCTTGCCGGAGCTGTCCTCGGCGTGCCACACCTCCAGCACGTCCTCGAACGTGAGCGGCTCGAAGTAGAGCCGGTCGGCCGTGTCGTAGTCGGTCGAGACGGTCTCCGGGTTGCAGTTGACCATGACCGTCTCGTAGCCCGCGTCGCGTAACGCCATGACCGCGTGCACGCACGAGTAGTCGAACTCGATGCCCTGGCCGATCCGGTTCGGGCCGGAGCCCAGGATCAGCACCTTGGGCCGGTCGGACGGGGCGACCTCGGTCTCCGCTCCGACGAAGCCCGCGGAATCGGACAAGTCAGCGATCGGCAGCTCGTAGGACGAGTAGTGGTACGGGGTGGCGGCGGCGAACTCGGCCGCACACGTGTCCACGGTCTTGTAGACCGGGCGCAGGCCGAGGCGGTGCCGCAGCGTCCGTACCCCGTCCTCGCCGGCCAGCTCCGGACGCAGCGCCGCGACCTGCCGGTCGGACAGCCCGGCCCGTTTGGCCCGCCGCAGCAGCGCCTCGTCCATCACCGGCGCGGCCAGGACCCGTGCCCGCAGCTCGACCAGGCTGGCGACCTGGTCGATGAACCACGGGTCGTACCCGCTGGCCGCCTGGACCTGTTCGACCGTGGCGCCCTGCCGCAGCGCCCGCTCGGCCGTGTACAGCCGCCCGTCATGGGGGGTCTTCAGCGCGACCAGCGGGTCCCCCGCCGGGTCGGGGACGGTCCAGAACCCGGCCGCCTTGGTTTCCATGGACCGCATGGCCTTGCCGAGCGCCTCGGTGAAGCCGCGGCCCAGGCTCATCGCCTCGCCGACCGACTTCATCGTGGTGGTCAGCTCGGGGTCGGCGCCGGGGAACTTCTCGAACGCGAACCGGGGGATCTTCACCACCACGTAGTCGAGCGCCGGCTCGAAGGCGGCCGGGGTCTGGAGGGTGATGTCGTTGGGGATCTCGTCGAGGGTGTACCCGATGGCGAGCTTCGCCGCGATCTTCGCGATCGGGAACCCGGTCGCCTTCGACGCCAGCGCGGACGAGCGGGACACCCGCGGGTTCATCTCGATGACGACCAGGCGCCCGTCGCGCGGGTTGACCGCGAACTGGATGTTGCAGCCGCCGGTGTCCACGCCGACCTCGCGCAGCACCGCGATGCCCAGGTCACGCAGGCGCTGGTACTCCACGTCGGTGAGGGTCATCGCCGGGGCCACGGTCACCGAGTCCCCGGTGTGTACGCCCATCGCGTCCACGTTCTCGATGGAGCACACGACCACCACGTTGTCGTGCCGGTCGCGCATCAGCTCCAGCTCGTACTCCTTCCAGCCGAGCACGCTCTCCTCGATGAGCACCTCGTGTACGGGGCTCGCCGCGAGCCCGGCACCCGCCAGCCGCTCCAGGTCGGCCATCGTGTGCGCCATCCCCGAGCCGAGCCCGCCCATCGTGAAGGACGGCCGGATCACCACCGGCAGGCCCAGCTCGGTGACCGTCTGCCGGACGTCGGGCATCGAGTGGCAGACGCGGGAGCGGGGTACCTCGCCACCGGCCCGGGCCACGATCTCCTTGAACAGCTGCCGGTCCTCACCGCGCCGGATGGCGTCGATGTTCGCGCCGATCAGCTCGACGTTGTGCTTGGCCAGGACGCCGGCGTCGAACAGCGCGACGGCTGTGTTGAGCGCGGTCTGGCCGCCCAGCGTGGGCAGCAGCGCGTCCGGCTTCTCCCGGGCGATCACCTGCTCGACGAACTCGGGCGTGATCGGCTCGACGTACGTGGCGTCGGCGAACTCCGGGTCGGTCATGATCGTCGCCGGGTTGGAGTTGACCAGCGACACCCGCAGTCCCTCGCTGCGCAACACACGGCATGCCTGGGTACCCGAGTAGTCGAACTCGCACGCCTGCCCGATCACGATCGGCCCGGAGCCGATCACGAGCACGTGCGACAGGTCGGTCCGCTTAGGCACGCTCCATCAACTCCAGGAACCGGTCAAACAGGTAGTCGGCGTCGTGCGGGCCGGCCGCGGCCTCGGGGTGGTACTGGACCGTGAATGCCGGTACGTCCCGGCAGCGCAGCCCCTCGACCACGTTGTCGTTCAGGCAGACATGACTCACCGTTACGGCGCCGAATGGGGTTTCGACCGGAGAAGTCAGTGGTGCCACAACCGCGAAGCCGTGGTTGTGCGCGGTCACCTCGACCTTGCCGGTGGTCCGGTCCATGACGGGCTGGTTGATGCCGCGGTGCCCGTACCCGAGCTTGTACGTGTCGAAGCCGAGCGCCCGGCCGAGGATCTGGCTGCCGAAGCAGATCCCGAACAGCGGCGTGCGCCGTTGCAGTACGGCGCGCGCCAGGGACACCGCGTGGTCCGCGGTGGCCGGGTCGCCGGGGCCGGGTGAGAAGAAGACCGCGTCGGGGTTGACCGCGTACAGGTCGTCCACAGTGGACGATGACGGCAGGACGTGCGTGGTCACCCCGCGACCGGCCAGCCGGCGCGCCACGTTCCGCTTGATCCCGAAGTCGAGCGCGGCCACGGTGAACCGGTGCTCCCCCAGCGCCGGCGCCACGTACGGCCGCGGCGTGGACACCTCAGCGGACAGGTCGGCGCCGAGCATCTGCGGCGCCGCCAGTACCCGTTCCCGCAGCGCGACCGGGTCACTGTCCACACTGGACACTCCGACCCGCATGGCGCCGCGCTCGCGCAGGTGCCGGGTGAGCGCCCGGGTGTCGATACCGCTGATCCCGACCACGCCCGCGGCGGCAAGGCGGTCGGCCAGCTCCCCGGTGGCGCGCCAGTTGGACGCCTGGCGGGCGGGCTCCCGTACGGCGTACCCGGCGACCCAGATCCGGTCCGACTCGTCGTCCTCGCCGTTGACCCCGGTGTTGCCGATGTGCGGAGCGGTCTGCACGACGACCTGGCGGTGGTACGACGGGTCGGTCAGCGTCTCCTGGTAGCCGGTCATCCCGGTGGCGAACACCGCCTCGCCGAAGGTCTCGCCCACGGCTCCGTACGCCTCGCCCCGGAACGTCCGCCCGTCCTCCAGGACGAGGATGGCTCCCCGCGTCACCGCAGGGCCTTCCCGTCCAGGACGGTCGGCTCACCGCGCAGGAACGTGGCCATGACCCGTACCGGGAACGTCATGCCCGCGTACGGGGTGTTGCGGCTGCGGGAGGCCAGCGCGCCCGGCTCGACCGTCCAGGTGGCCGCCGGGTCGACCAGGGTGAGGTTCGCCGGTACGCCCGGCGCCGGGTCGTGCCCGTGCCCGTCCAGCCCGGCGATGCGCGCCGGTACCCGCGACATCCGGTTGGCGATCTCCTCCCAGGACAGGCCGACCGACCGGACGATCGACAGGGCGGTCTCCAGGCCCAGCATGCCCGGCCGGGCGTACCCCCACTCGCACTCCTTGTCCTCCACCGCGTGCGGCGCGTGGTCCGTCGCCACGACGTCGACCACCCCCTCGGCCAGCGCGGCCCGCAGCGCCGCGACGTCCGCGTCCGTCCGCAGCGGCGGGTTGACCTTGAAGACCGGGTCGTACGACTCGGCCCGCGCGTCGGTGAGCAGCAGGTGGTGCGGGGTGACCTCGGCGGTGATCTGGATGCCCCGGCGCTTCGCCCACCGGATGATCTCCACGCTGCCGGCGGTCGACACGTGGCAGATGTGCAGGCGCGCCCCGACGTGCTCGGCCAGCAGCGCGTCCCGCGCGATGATCGCCTCCTCGGCCACGGCCGGCCAGCCGGTCAGGCCCAGCCGCGCGGACACCTCCCCCTCGTGCATCTGCGCGCCCGCGGTCAGCCGGGGCTCCTCGGCGTGCTGGGCGATCACCCCGTCGAACGCCTTGACGTACTCCAGCGCCCGGCGCATGAGGCGCGGGTCGGCGACGCAGTGGCCGTCGTCGGAGAAGATCCGTACCCGCGCCGCCGACGTGGCCATCGCGCCCAGCTCGGCCAGCCGCTGCCCGGCGAGGCCGACGGTCACCGCGCCGACCGGCTGGACGTCCACCAGCCCCGCGTCGCGACCGAGCCGCCAGACCTGCTCCACGACTCCGGCGGTATCGGCGACCGGGTCGGTGTTGGCCATCGCGCACACGGCCGTGTACCCGCCGAGGGCCGCCGCGCGGGAGCCGGTCGCCACCGTCTCGGCGTCCTCCCGGCCGGGCTCGCGCAGGTGGGTGTGCAGGTCGACCAGGCCGGGCAGGGCAACCAGGCCGGCACCGTCGATCACCTCCGCGCCGGCGGCCACCGCGCCGCGGCCGACGGCCGCCACCACCCCGTCGCGCAGCAGCAGGTCCGTCGGCTCGGCGCCCAGGACCGAAACCCCCTTGAGCAGGTACGTCATTGCTGTCCCTCGCTCCGCGCTCGGCGCTCGTTCCCCGCCGTGGTCAAGGCCCGTAGCCTCGCGCTTCGACTCATTTCTGGCCCCCCAGGAGTAGGTAGAGTACGGCCATCCGGACGCTGACCCCGTTGGCGACCTGCGCCACGATTGTGGAGCGGGGCGAGTCGGCGACCTCGGGGCTGATCTCCATGCCGCGGTTCATCGGGCCGGGGTGCATGACGATCGCGTGCTCCGGCAGCGCCCGCATCCGTGCCCCGTCCAGGCCGTACCGGCGGGCGTACTCGCGCGCCGACGGGAAGTACGAGTCGTCCATCCGCTCCCGCTGCACCCGCAGCATCATCACCACGTCGGCGCCGGGGAGCACCGCGTCCAGGTCGTAGCTGGTCTTGGCCGGCCAGGCGTCCACCCCGACGGGCAGCAGGGTCGGCGGCCCGACCAGGGTCACCCGGGCGCCGAGCGTGTCCAGCAGCAGCACGTTGGACCGGGCCACCCGGCTGTGCAGCACGTCGCCGACGATCGCGACCGACAGCCCGTCGAGCCGGCCGAGCCGGGACCGCATCGTGTACGCGTCCAGCAGCGCCTGGGTCGGGTGCTCGTGCGTACCGTCGCCGGCGTTGACGACCGTACCGTCGATCCAGGTGGTCAGCCGGTGCGGGGCCCCCGCCTCGGAGTGCCGGATCACCACCGCGTCCGCGCCCATCGCCTGCAACGTCTGCGCGGTGTCCTTGAGGCTCTCCCCCTTGGACACGCTGGAGCCCTTCGCGGAGAAGTTGATCACGTCCGCGGACAGCCGCTTGGCGGCCGCCTCGAAGGAGATCCGGGTCCGGGTGGAGTCCTCGTAGAAGAGGTTGACGACGGTACGCCCGCGCAGCGTCGGCAGCTTCTTCACCTCGCGCCCGGCCAGCCGGTCCATCTCGGCGGCCGTGTCGAGCACCAGCATGGCGGTGTCGGCGTCGAGATCGGCCACCGACAGTAAATGCCTGATCACTGAGCCACTCCTTCGCCCGCCAGCCGCACCTCGTCGACGCCGTCGACCTCCGACAGCAGCACCCGTACGCTCTCCGCGTGCGCGGTCGGGATGTTCTTGCCCACGTAGTCGGCCCGGATCGGCAGCTCCCGGTGGCCCCGGTCGACCAGCACCGCGAGCTGTACGGCGCGGGGCCGGCCCAGGTCCTTGATGGCGTCCAGGGCGGCCCGGACGGTACGGCCGGAGTAGAGCACGTCGTCGACGAGGATCACCCGCTTGCCGTCGATACCGTCGGGGGGCAGCTCGGTGGGGCCGACCGCGCGGGTACCCCGCAGGCGCAGGTCGTCCCGGTAGAGGGTCACGTCCAGCGGCCCGGCCGGGACCGGTACGCCCTCGAAGGCGAGGATCCGGGCGGCCAGCCGGCGGGCCAGCGGTACGCCCCGGGTCGGGATGCCGAGCAGGGCGCAGTCGCGGGCGCCTTCGGTGCGCTCCAGGATCTGGTGGGCGATCCGGTCGACCACGCGGGCGAGCTCGGCGCCGGTGAGGATGACCTTGCCGGTCAGCTCGCGGCCGGCTGTCGGGTACGCCACAGTGGACCTCCTTCCCCGCCTCACGGGACGGGTCGTTAAAGGATGTCTGGTGCCTTTCGCGGGTCTTTGCATAGGCCCCGATCGGCTGCGGCGAGCCTATCAGCAGCCCAGATCGCGAAACGGGTGGGTAACAACACTTGACCGCGTGTCGCATCCCGGTTACGGTCACGCTCCGTAGCGAATGCCGGGGTGAGTCCCTGGGCCAGTGACTGGGAGTGTCCAATGCCCTCTGAGTACGCCAAGTCCCTGGGCGCCCGCCTGCGCTCCATCCGCCAGCAGCAGGGCCTGTCCCTGCAGGGTGTGGAGGAGAAGTCGGCCGGGCGCTGGAAGGCCGTCGTGGTCGGCTCCTACGAGCGCGGAGACCGGGCCGTGACGGTCTCCCGCCTCGCCGAGCTGGCCGACTTCTACCGGGTACCGGTAGCCGAGCTGCTTCCGGAGGGTAGTGGCGTACGTCACGACTCGGCCGGCAAGATCTCCCTCGACCTGGAGAAGCTCTACGACCAGACCGCCGACGAGCTGACCTATGTCGCCAAGTACGCGCGCGCCATCCAGCAGCAGCGCGGCGACTACAACGGCCGGGTGCTGTCGATCCGGGCGGACGACCTGCGCGCCCTGGCGATCGTCTACGACTCCTCCGCGTCCGGCCTGGTGGAGAAGCTGACCGAGGCGGGCGTCCTGGTCACCGACCCGCGGGCCATGTTCCAGTGACCGAACCCCACCACGCGCGGAAAGGCTCCCGTCCGGGAGCCCTTTCGCGTCGTGAGCCAGCACTTGGGCTGGATCAGTAAGGCGGCGTTTGGTCGTGAGCCAGCACTTGGGCTGGATCAGTAAGGCGGCGTTTGGTCGTGAGCCAGCACTTGGGCTGGATCAGTAAGGCGGCGTTTGGTCGTGAGCCAGCACTTGGGCTGGATCAGTAAGGCGGCGTTCGTCAGCGGGGGGCGTACTCGGCGATCCGCCCGAGTACGCCGTTCAGGAAGCGTGGCGAGTCGTCGGTGGACATCTGCTCGGCCAGCTCGACCGCCTCGCTGATCGCCACGGCATCGTCGATGTCGTCGGCGTACAGCAGCTCGTACACCGCGATGCGGGCCAGGTTGCGGTCGACCGGGGGCATCCGCTCCAGCGTCCAGCCCTCCGCGTAGCTGCCGATCAGCTCGTCGATCCGCTCCCGCTGCGCGGCCACGCCCTCGACCAGGCCGACCGCGTACGGCAGGTACGACGGGTGGGGCGGCTCGGTACGGGCGACCGCAGCGGCCAGGGTGTCCAGGATCGAGGCTCCCCGCAGGTCGGCCTCGTACAGTACGTCGAGTGCGCGCTTGCGGGCCTTACGGCGCGCCGGCATCGGCGTCTTCGGACCTTCGGCCATCGCAGCGGCTGCCCGGGCGCTCAGGCGCGGCCGAGGTAGCGGCCGTCGCGGGTGTCCACCTTGACCTTCTCGCCGGTCGAGATGAACAGCGGCACCTGGACGGTCGCGCCGGTCTCCACGGTCGCCGGCTTGGTACCGCCGGTGGACCGGTCGCCCTGCAGGCCGGGCTCGGTGTAGGTGATCTCCAGCACGACGCTGGTGGGCAGCTCGACGTACAGCGGGACACCCTCGTGGGTGGCCACCGTGACCTCGGCCTCGGGCAGCAGGTACTTGGCGGCGTCGCCGACCGTACCGGCGGGGACCGGGATCTGGTCGTAGGACTCCAGGTCCATGAACACGAAGTCGTCGCCGTCGGCGTACAGATACTGCATGGTCCGCTTGTCGACCGTGGCGGTATCGACCTTCGTACCGGCGTTGAAGGTCTTGTCGACGACCTTTCCGGACAGCACGTTCTTCAGCGTGGTGCGCACGAACGCCCCACCTTTGCCCGGCTTGACGTGCTGGAACTCCACGACGGACCACAGCTCTCCGTCGAGGTTGAGAACCAGTCCGTTCTTGAGGTCGTTCGTGGTGGCCATATCCTGCCCTGGGTCAACTGCGCTCGATGGACCGGCCAAGTCTACCGGCGGCACCGCGCACCGGTCATTACGGGGTGTGCCCGTCATCACGCTGTCTCATTCATGCGAATGACACGGTTTGGACTTGCGAGAGCCACCCAGGTCTGACAGCGTGCGAACGTGGAGATCCGCGACCTGCGTCGTTGTCGGACTCTCGGACTGGTCGGTTCGACCGCGCTGGCCGCGGGCGGGCTGGCCGCGGGGGCGCTTCCGAATGCGGTGCCGTTCTACCTGACCCCAGGCGTCCGCCAGTCCCACGGGCTGCCGGCCGTCGGAATGGTGTGTGCCGTCGCCGGGCTCACTCTCCTGATCGGTGCCTGGCTGCGGGTACGCCGGCTGGTCGTGCGCCGGCCCCGGGCCGCCCTGACCATGCTCATGTGGTGGTCGGCGCCGCTGGTGCTCGCACCGCCGCTGTTCAGCCGGGACATCTACAGCTACCTGGCCCAGGGCGCGCTCGTCTGGCAGGGGCTCGACCCGTATGCCGTGGGCCCGCGCGCGCTGGGCGGCACCGGGCACCCGCTCGTCGCCCAGGTGCACCCGCTGTGGTACGACACGCCGGCGCCGTACGGGCCGGTGTTCCTGGCCATCGCCGCCGCCGTGGTCGGGATGACCGGCACCCACATCGTCATCGGTGTGCTGGGCATGCGCCTGGTCGCGGTGGCCGCGGTGGCCGGCCTCGCGTTCGCCGTGCCCCGGCTGGCCGCCCGGTACCGGATCGACGCCGGCCGGGCGTTGTGGCTCGCGGTACTCAACCCGCTCGTCCTGCTGCACGCGGTGGCCGGCGCGCACAACGACGCGCTGATGACCGCCTTGCTGGTGATCGGCCTGCTGCTGGCCGCGAAGGCCGGTAGGCCGGACGACGGTTCGGGCACCGAGCGCTCCGCCGCCGTCGCGCTGCTCGCCCTGTCGGTCGTCTCGGTCACCCTGGCCGCGCTGGTCAAGGCCCCGGCCGGGCTGGCCCTGGCCTTCCTCGCGCCGCAGCTGGTGGCCTGGATCGGCGGGGGCCGCTGGCGCTGGCCAGTCGGCATCGCCGCCAGCGCGGCCGTGTCGGGCGTCACCGTCGCGCTGGTCGGGGAGGGTACGGGCATGGGGCTCGGCTGGGTCGGGGCCCTGGGCACCCCGACCGTCGTACACAACGGGCTGTCGATCAGCACCGACGCCGGGCACCTGGTGGCCTGGCTGAGCCACCTCGCGGGGGTACCGCTGGCCACCGGCGACGTGGTGGCCGCGACCCGGCTCGTCGGCGCGGTACTGGCCGTCGCGGCGTGCATCGCGGCCTGGGTCAACCGGGAGAAGCTCGGCACCTCGGCCGCGGTCGGGGTGGCCATCGGCGGGGTCGTGCTGCTGGGGCCCGTGGTGCACCCGTGGTACCTGCTGTGGGCGGTGGTACCGCTCGCCGCCGGTACCCGCGACCCGTTCCTGGTCCGGCCGGCCGTGGCGCTGTCCATCGCGCTGTCGGTACTGCTGCTGCCGCACGGCGCGAGCCTGACCGTGGCCGGGGTCGTGGAAGGGCTCGCCGGCATGGTGATCGGCATCGTGATCCTGACGTTCCTGCCCGTACCGCGGCAGACCCCGACGCTACGCCGGGTGCTGCTGCGCCCGACCCAGATGCTCGATCGCAAGCCGGTACCCGTCCGCGCCCAGGCCGCAGATGACCCCCGTGGCGACGGCGGAGACGACCGAGAGGTGCCGGAACTCCTCACGCGCGTGGATGTTTGAGATGTGCACCTCGACGAGCGGGGCGCGCAGCAGGGCGCAGGCGTCGCGCAGCGCGTACGAGTAGTGCGACCAGGCGCCGGGGTTGAGGACCACGGCGGCCCCCTCGTCGGCGGCGGCGTGCAGCCAGCCGATCATCTCGTGCTCGGCGTCGGTCTGCCGTACGGTCACCGACAGCCCCAGCTCCTTGCCCGTACGCTCGCACAGTTCGACCAGGGCGGCATAGGAGGTCAGGCCGTAGATGTCGGTCTGGCGGGTACCGAGCCGGCCGAGGTTCGGCCCGTTGAGCACGTACACGTTCACGACGTGACCTCCGTGTAGGCGGCTTCCAGCAGCAGGTCTGAGGGCGCGGTCAGGATGGCGGGGCGGGCCAGCCCGTCGAGCACCACGAAACGCAGCGTGGCTCCCCGCGCCTTCTTGTCCACCCGCATCGCGGCGTGCAGCGCCGGCCACGCCTGCGCGGGGTAGCGCACGGGCAGGCCGAGCGCGGTCAGTACGGCCCGGTGCCGGTCCGCCACGTCCGGCGCGAGCCGCCCCGAGCGCCGTCCGAGGGCGGCCGCGAACACCAGGCCCACCGAGATCGCGTGGCCGTGCCGCCAGGCGTACCCCTCGTGCTTCTCGATGGCGTGACCGAGCGTGTGGCCGTAGTTGAGGATCTCCCGCAGGCCGGACTCGCGCAGGTCGGCGGAGACGACGCGCGCCTTCACCCGTACCGACCGCTCGACCAGCTCGCGCAGCGCGGCGCTGGCCGGGTCGACGGCGGCCGCCCGATCCCCCTCGATCAGGTCCAGGATCGCCGGGTCGGCGATGAACCCGCACTTGACCACCTCGGCGAGGCCGGCGGCCAGGTCGACCGGCGGCAGAGTGTCCAATGTGGACAGATCGCAGAGCACACCGGCCGGCGGGTGGAACGCGCCGACCAGGTTCTTGCCCGCGGCGGTGTTCACGCCGGTCTTGCCGCCGACCGCCGCGTCGACCATGCCGAGCAGGCTGGTGGGTACCTGCACCACCCGCACCCCGCGCAGCCAGCACGCCGCGACGAAGCCGGCGACGTCGGTGACCGCGCCGCCGCCCACGCCGACCACCGCGTCGGTACGGGTGAACCCGGCCGCCCCCAGCGCGTCCCAGCAGCGGGCGGCCACCTCCACGCTTTTGCCCGCCTCGGCGTCGGGCAGCTCCAGCGGCAGCGGCGCGCTCCCGGCGGCCCCGAGGGCGTCGGCCACCCGGGTCGCGTAGTCCTTGAGCGGCCCGGCGTAGAGCACGGCGACCTGGGCCGCCCCGGGCAGCAGCCCGGCCAGCTCGGCCAGCAGGTCCCGGCCGACCAGCACGTCGTACGGGCGCTCCCCGCCCACGGGGATCGTCGTCACAGTCATCGCCGGCCAGCGTAGTGCGCGATCCACGCGGCGTGGTCGGCGAGGGCGGCGCGCAGCTCGTCCGGCCGGACGATCGTATACGGCCACGCCAGGCCCGCCAGCATGCGCGCCATCCGGTGCGGCGGCGCGCTCAGGCGGGGAGGTCCCGCAGGGCGGCCAGTACGGTGGCGGCGACGTCCTCGGGATCGACCCCGTCGGTCTTGACCGTCACCGTGGCCACCTCCTCGTAGAGCGGGCGGCGCTGGTCCAGCAGGAACTTCATGGTGGCCCGCGGGTTGACCGCGAGCAGCGGCCGGCCGACGCCGAGCCCGACGCGGTGCGCGGCGTCGGCCAGCTCCACCGCCAGGAACACCACCCGGTGCCCGCGCAGCTTGGCGCGCGTCTCCGGGGCCAGCACCGCTCCCCCGCCGAGCGCCAGTACCCCGTCGAAACCGTCGAGCGCCTCGGCGACGGCCGTGCGCTCCAGTTCCCGGAAGTGCTCTTCGCCGTCGTCGACGAAGATGTCCGGGATCGGCTTGCCGGCGCGCGCCTCGATGTCGCCGTCGGAGTCCCGGAACGGTACGCCGAGCCGGTGCGCGACCAGCTGGCCGACCGTACTCTTACCGGCCCCGGGCGGGCCGACGATCACACAGGCTGGCCTGCTCATCGGAGTACCCCCATGTTCGCTCCGCTCCGCGCCCCATGCGCCGCCCGGCGCCACGATCCGCGCAACCGACTTCGTCGGAGCGTCTCGCGACGCCGGGCACCGCGGGGCTGCGCGTCACTCACCGGATCACCAGGTTCTCGAGGTAGCCAGCCAGGTTGCGGCGGATCTCGACGACCGAGTCGCCGCCGAACTTCTCGGTGGCCGCCTCGGCGAGCACGAGCGCGACCATGGCCTCGGCGACCACCGCGGCCGCCGGTACGGCGCACACGTCCGAGCGCTGGTTGATGGCGGTGGCCGGCTCGCCGGTCGCGACGTCCACTGTGGACAGTGCCCGGTTGAGCGAGGAGATCGGCTTCATCGCGGCCCGTACCCGCAGTGGCTCGCCGGTGGTGATCCCGCCTTCGAGGCCGCCGGCCCGGTCGGTGAGCCGGCGGACGCCGGTCGCGCCCGGCACGATCTCGTCGTGCGCCTGCGAGCCGCGCGACCGGGCCTGGGTGAACGCGTCGCCGATCTCCACGCCCTTGATCGCCTGGATGGACATCAACGCGGTGGCCAGCCGGGCGTCCAGCTTGCGGTCCCACTGCACATGGCTGCCCAACCCCGGGGGTACGCCGTACGCGAGCACCTCGACGATCCCGCCGAGCGTGTCGGCGTCCCGCTTGGCGGCGTCGACCTCCTCGACCATCCGCGCGCTGGCCTCCGGGTCGAGGCAGCGCAGCGGGTCGGCGTCGACCCGCTCGGCGTCCTCCGGACGGGGTTGCAGGCCGGGCTTGACGGCGACCGTACCCAGCTCCACGACGTGCGAGACGATGTCGATGCCGAGCGCCTGCTTCACGAGGGCCCTGGCCACCGTACCGACGGCGACCCGGGCCGCGGTCTCCCGGGCGCTGGCGCGCTCGAGGATCGGGCGCGCGTCGGCGTGCCCGTACTTCTGCATGCCGGCCAGGTCGGCGTGGCCGGGCCGGGGGCGGGTCAGCGGGGCGTTGCGCGCCTGCGCGGCGAGGACGTCCGGGTCGACCGGGTCGGCCGACATCACCGTCTCCCATTTGGGCCACTCACTGTTGCCCACCCGCACGGCGACCGGGCTGCCCAGGGTCACGCCGTGCCGGAGGCCGCCGATGATCTCGACCTCGTCCTGCTCGAAGGACATCCGGGCGCCGCGTCCGTACCCGAGGCGGCGCCGGGCCAGCTCGTGGACGATGTCCGCGCTGGTCAGCTCCACTCCGGCCGGTACGCCCTCGAGGAGCGCGACGAGGGCGGGACCATGCGACTCCCCAGCGGTTAACCAGCGCAGCACGGGATCCAGTCTGGCACGCGGCGCGCGGCGCCCGTACGGCGGTCAGGAGAGCGACCGCAGCCCGTCGAACACCCGCCGGACGGTGTCCATGTCGGTGGCCTCATCGACGTCCATGGGTTCGACCTCGAGGTAGCCGGCGGCGCGCAGGTCGCCCACCAGGACCCTGGTCACGCCGAGGTGCAGGTGCAGCCGCGCGGAGATCTCCGCGACCGACATCGGCTGCGCGCACAGCGCCACGATGGCCGCGTGCTCGAAGGACAGCCGGCCGTTACCGGTCGTGCGGGCGGTCACCCGGGTCTCCAGCCCGAGGTCGCGGTCCGGGGCGGCCACCCGACCGGAGGTCACGACGAACGGCCGGGGCGTCCCGCCCGGCTCGACCTCGTCGGCCGCCCCCAGCGGTACGGCCAGGAACGGCCGGACCCCGGGTGACCCGCCCTCCTCAGGTTCACCGTCCCCCGTCGGCGAACTCACGCCTGGACCGCGTTCTTCAGCTCGACGATGAGCCTCGGGGTCAGCGCCGCCCCCGCCCGGCTGGCGAACAGCGTCATCTCGTACGCCACGGCGCCGAGGTTCGCCGAGCGGTCGGCGATGACCCCGAGCACCGAGCCGGCACTGATCGACGTGATCACCAGGTACCCGTTCGCGAGGTCCACGATCACCCGGTTCAGTGCCCCGAGGGCGTACCACTGCGCGGCACCGCCGGACAGGCTGATGATGCCGGAGACCACCGCGGCGAGCCGCTCGGCGTTGGCCCGGTCCCGGCTGGCCGACCTGGCCATCAGCAGGCCGTCGGCGGAGACCGCGACCGCCTCCAGCACGCCGGCCGTACCGGACGTGAACGAGTCCAGCAGCCAGTTGAAGGTCTGCGCCTCCGGGCTCAGCTCGGTCGTACCCGCGCCGTCATGGATGGGGCTGGTCATCCTGCTCCTTCTGGTGCTGGTCATCCTGGTGCTGGTCGTCGGGCCGGACCTCGTGCAGCGCCCGCAGTACGCCGGCCTCGAACTCCTCCACGAGCTGGCGCGCCTGGTCGGCGTCCATCGGCGGCTCGGGGCTGGCCCGCTGCCCGGGCGGTACCGGGTCCGGCGGGCCGGCCAGGGTCGCGCCCGGTACCCGACGGCTCAGCGCGGCGGACTCGGCCGGCAGCGGCGCCAGCGCCGGCTCGGGTGGCGCGAACGCGTTCCACCGCCCGCCCGCCTCCAGCCTCCGGCGCGCCCGGCGGACCGCCTCGATGTCGTACGGCAGCGCCACCGCGTCGGCGTGCCGCGCCGACGGCGGGCCCGGGCTCGGTACGGGAGCCGTGGTCAGCAGCCGCCTGTCCAGCGCGACGGTCGCGGTGAGCCCGCCGCCGGGCGTCGGCGACAGGGAGACGCGCAGCCCGTGCCGACGCGCCAGCCGGCCGACCACGAAGAGGCCGAGTACCTCGGTAGGGGCGAGGTCCAGCCGCTCGCGCCGGGCCAGCCGAGCGTTCTCCTCGGCCAGCCGGGGTTCGGACAGGCCCAGCCCGCGGTCGACGATGACGACCTCGGCGCCGTACGAGGTGGCCGTCGCGGACACCGTGACGCGGCTCGCCGGCGGGCTGTACGACGTCGCGTTCTCCATCAGCTCGGCGAGCACCAGCACCATGTCGTTCACCACGCCCGGCACCAGAACGAGCTCGGCCGGTACGGCGACGTCGACCCGTACGTAGTCCTCGATCTCCGCCAGCGCGAGCCGGACCGCGTCGCCGAGCGGCAACGGGCTCATGCGCTCGTTGGCGCCGGTGGACCCGGAGAGCACGACCAAGCTGCCCGCGTTGCGGCGCAGCCGGCTGGACACGTGGTCGAGCCGGTACAGGTGCTGCAGCCGCTCGGGGTCGGGCTCCTCCCGCTCCAGCCGGTCGATGAGCGCGATCTGCCGGCCGACCAGGTTCTGGGTACGCCGGCCGACGTTGCCGAGCATCTGCGCCACGTTGCGCCGGCTGGCGACCTGCCGCTCGACCAGCAGTGCGGCCGTACCCTGGACCCGCTCGAACGCCCGGGCCAGGTCCCCGATCTCGTCCCGGCCGGTCACCTCCACGGGTTCCAGCCGTACCGGCGCGGACGACTCGGACTCGTCGTCGGCGACCCGGACCAGCTCCGCCTCGGCCGCCCGGGCGACCCGCTGGGCGGACACGGTGAGCCGGCCCAGCGGTAGGGACACCGCCCGGGCCACCGCCACGCCCAGCAGCGCCACGCCCAGCAGCACGAGTACGGCCAGCCCACCGACCACGTAAGCGACGGTGAGCGCGCGCCGTTCCCGGCTGGTGACCAGCGACAGGACATCGCCCACGATCTTCTCTTCGACGGCCCGACCGACCCCGACGAGGGACTCCATGCCGGCCAGCGCGGTGCGCGGGGTCAGCCGGGCGATGACCGGCGTGGGGTCGGCGGTGACCGAGAGGTCGCTGCCCAGCCGGGCGTTCAGCTCGGTGCGCACCTGCCCGTACAGGGCGGCCTGGTCGGGCGTGGCGAAGCTGGTGAAGCGGGCGGCCGTCGCCTGGAGCACGGCGAGGTTGGCGACGTACGGGATGAGGTCCTTCGGATCCTTCGATGACACCGTCATCAGCAGGTACCCGGCTCCGGCGTTGATGCCCTCGTCCGTACGCAGCGCGGCGTCCAGCGCGACGACCTGCCGGCCCTCCGGTGTCGCGATGTCGACGCCGTGCTCGAGCTGGAGAGCGTCGATGAGCCGGGTGACCAGCGTCCCGTACCCGGTGATGACCTTGTCCACGACGGCCGTGCCGGCCAGTACCGCGGACCGCAGCTGCGCGAGGCCCTGTACGGCATCGACCGCGGCGGACACGCCGGCGGGCGGGCGCGGACCGAGGCCGGTCCGGACCGCCGCGACGTGCTGGGCCACCGTGTCCACCTGTGCCTGCAGCCGGCTCCGGTCCACCGAGCCGAGCAGGAAGCCGACCGACAGCAGCCGCTCCTGCTGCAGGTCCCGCACCAACCCGCCGACCTGGCTGGCGACCCCGACCGAGCGGGCCGTGTCCGCCGAACGCTGCGCCTGGTCCACCCGGTCAAGCACGACGGGGACGGTGAGGCCGACGACCGCCAGGAGCGGTACGGCGACCAGCACGCCGAGCTTGCCGCGGACGCGCAGCCTACCGAGCAGCATCCAACCACCCCTGGCCGACGGTGACGTAGGTCGCACCCACCGCATGAAACTAGCCGAGTCGCGACGGCAATGCCCGCCAATGATCGGTCAAAATTCGGTACCGGGCCGACTACCGGCGGTCGGCCGCCTCGTACAGCGCGTCACGCATCGGCTCGACCGGCGCCGGTACGCCCGTGAAGAGCGTGAACTGCCGTACGGCCTGGGCGAGCAGCAGCTCCAGGCCCGATACCACCGGGCATCCGGCCGCCTGCGCCGAGGCGGCGAGCGGCGTGGGCCACGGGTCGTACAGCGCGTCGAACAGGACGGCCGGCGGGCGCCACGCCACCGCCAGCGTGTCGGCCACACCCTTCGGCACCGTCGAGATGACCAGCCCGGCGCGGCCGCTGTCCGCCGCCTCGGTGAAGTCCCGGTGTGCCAGGCGCACGCCGAGGTGCTCGGCGACCGGCCGGAGCGCGTCGACCGCCTCGGCCCGCCGGGCGTACACGGTGACCCGGCCGGCGCCCAGGTGCTGCGCGGCGGCGAGGGCCGCCCGGGCGGTACCCCCGGCGCCCAGCACCGCCATATCGTCCACAGTGGACAGTCCGACCGACCGGAGCGCGTCGACCATGCCGGGCGCGTCGGTGTTCTCCGCGTACCAGCCGTCGGGTCGGGGTACCAACGTGTTCGCGGCGCCCAGTGCGGCCGCGACCGGCCCCGCGTGGTCGGCCACCGCGAGCGCCGCCTCCTTGAGCGGCATGGTCAGCGACAGCCCGCCCCACTCCGGGCCCAGCCCCGCCAGCACGCCGGGCAGCTCCGCCTCGGCGCACTCGACCGCGGTATAGCTCCAGTGCGCCAGGCCGGCGGCGGCGTACCCGGCGTTGTGCAGGACCGGCGACAGCGAGTGGGCGACCGGCTTGCCGAGGACGGCGGCCCGCCTAGCAGACACCGATCGACACCCCGTTGTTCTTCGCCTCGCGCGTCTTCTTGCAGAAGTCGGTGTACGTGGCGGCGAACGCGGTGTGTCCCTCCTTGTCGATGGCCAGGAAGTAGTAGAAGTTGCTCTTCGGCGCGCTCATCGCGCCCTTGAGCGCCTCGGGGCCCGGGTTGCTGATCGGCCCGATCGGCAGGCCCGGCTTGTCGTGCGTGTTGTACGGGTCGTTCGGGTCGTGCAGCTGCGAGTTGGTCAGCGAGCCGGAAGCCTTGGCCTCCTTGCCGGTGACCCGCAGCCAGTAGTTGACCGTGCTGTCCAGCTGGAGGCAGCCGCACGGGAACGCGCCGCCGTACGCGCGGTTGTAGAGCACCCGGGCGATGCCCGGCAGGTCCTCGGCGAACACGCCCTCGACCTGGGCGATGGACGCGGCCACCAGTGCCTCGTACGGCGAGATGTGCAGATTGTTCTGGGCCTGGTTGGGGAAGTCCAGCTTGGTCATCTCGGCGTTGAAGTTGCCGACGATCTTCTTCATGATCATCGTCGCGGTGGCACCGGGGTCGAAGTCGTACGTCGCCGGGTAGAGGAAGCCCTCCATGGACTTCTGCACCTCTTTGTTGTCGCCCCGGGTGAACCAGAAGTCCGGTATGCCCAGCGCGACCGGATCCTTGGCGAGGTTCGCGAAGTCCGCGGCCGGGATGTTCGTCGCCTTGGACAGCGCGTCGAAGACATCGGTGGAGATCATGCCCTCGGTGATGGTGACCCGGCTGGAGACCCGGTTGACGAGGGTACCCTCGGCGTTGCGCGCCAGCATCATGTCCAGCGCCTTGGACGCCTTCATCTGGTGACGCAGCTTGTAGTAGCCGACCTCGATGCCCTTGCTGTCCCGGTTGTCCTCGAAGGCGGCCACGAACGCCTTGGCGCTCTTCACGACATCGGCCTGGTAGAGCTTGTTCGCGATGTCCGCGCCCTGGTCGCCGTCGGCGACCTGGACGGTCACCGAGCCGGTGCCGTCACCGGTGTAGTCCTTGATGGCGAAGTAGTCGCTCACCTTGGTGACCCCGTACCAGCCACCGGCGGCCAGCCCGCCGAGCAGGACGAGCGTGAAGAACAGGGCAACGATCGAACGGCCGCGCCGCTTGGGCCGCCGGCCGCCGCGGGCCGGACGCCCGCCCCGGCCCCGCCGGTGCCGGGACCGGCCCCGGTCGTCGTCCTCCCATGCGAGATCGAGCTCGTCGATCATCAGGTCCGCCTCCGCTGGGTATCCAGCCAGCTCTGCAGGATCTCCACAGCCGCCGCCTGGTCGACCACCGCTCGCTGGCGCTTCCCCCGCACTCCGCGCTCGGACAGCCTACGGGAGGCGACCACGGTGGACATCCTCTCGTCGGACAACCGTACGGGAACCGGTGCGATCGCGCGCGCCACGAGTTGGGCGTACGCACGGGCTTCGGCGGCCGCCGGACCCTCCTGGCCGGCGAGCGTCACGGGCAGCCCGATGACGAGTTCCACCGCCTCGTATTCAACGGTCAGACGCGCGATTTCCGAAATGTCGGTCGGGGTGGCGTCACCCTCGGTCGTGCGGTCACGCTGGAGAGTCAGCAGCGGCGTGGCGAGGATCCCTTCGGGATCGCTGACCGCCACGCCAACTCTGACCTTTCCGACATCCACCCCGAGCCGGACGCCGCGCTTCCGTTGCTCAGTCACGAAACTCTCGGTCAGGACGCGACCAGCTTCTCGATGACGCCCAGGAGGCGCGGTGCCTCCTCGGCCGGTACCCCGCCGCCCTGGGCCAGGTCGGCGCTGCCGCCGCCGCGCCCGGACAGCGCGCCCTTGACCAGGTCCGTCGCGGACAGGCCACGGCTGCGGGCCGCCGGGTTCAGCGCGACCACGAGGGACGCCTTGCCGCCGGATCGGGACGCCACCGCGACCACCGCCGGCCGGTCCGCCGCGATCCTGCCGCGGATCTCCTGAGCGAGGGTACGGACATCGTTCGCGCTGGTGCCCTCCGGCGCCTCGGTGCCGACGTACGCCACGCCGGCCACGTCGCGCGCGCCCGCCGCCAGCCCGGCCGCGTTGCCCAGCACCAGCTGCGCCCGCAGCTTGTCCAGCTCCTTCTCGGCGTCGCGCAGGGCGGCAACCGTGTGCTCGACCCGCTCGGCGACCTGCTCGGTCGGTACCCGGTACAGCTCGGCGAGCCGGGACACCAGCAGGTGCTCCCTGGCGAGGAAGCTGAACGCGTCGATGCCGACGAGCGCCTCGACCCGGCGTACCCCCGAGCCGATCGACGACTCGTGCAGGATCTTCACCAGGCCGAGCTGCCCGGAGCGCGCTGCGTGGGTACCGCCGCACAGCTCCCGGGCGTAGTCGCCGACCTCGACGACGCGCACCTCGTCGCCGTACTTCTCGCCGAACAGCGCCATCGCGCCGAGCTTGCGCGCCTCGTCGAGCGAGGTGAGGAACGCGTGGACCTCGAGGTCGCTCATCAGCACCTCGTTGACCTGCTGCTCCACGTCGTGCAGCACCCCCGGCGAGACCGCGTGCGGGGTGTTGAAGTCGAACCGCAGCCGGCCCGGCGCGTTCAGCGACCCGGCCTGGGTGGCCGACTCGCCGAGGAAGTTGCGCATCGTCTGGTGCACCAGGTGGGTCGCCGTGTGCGCGCGGGAGATCGCCCGGCGCCGGTCCAGGTCGATCTGCGCGTACGCGTCGTCGCCGGCCCGGATCTCACCACGCACCACCCGGCCCTTGTGCACGATGAGGCCCGGGATCGGAGACTGTACGTCGACGATCTCCACCTCGCCGGCGCCGACCCGGATGAGACCCGAGTCGGGCTGCTGGCCGCCGCCCTCGGCGTAGAACGGGGTGGCGTCGAGGACCAGCTCGACCTCGTCGCCCTCGCCCGCGCCCTCGCGCCGGGTGCCCGTACCGTCGAGCACCGCGCGCAGCCGCGTCTCCCGGGCCACCTCGTGGTACCCGCTGAACTCGACCTTCCCGCCGTCCTCCAGCGCCGAGCGGTAACCGGAGACGTCCGCGTGCCCGGTCTTGCGCGCCTGCGCGTCCGCCCTCGCCCGCGCCTTCTGCTCGCTCATCAGCCGGCGGAAGCCCTCGGTGTCGACCTCGAGCCCCTGCTCGGCCGCGATCTCCAGGGTCAGGTCGATCGGGAACCCGTACGTGTCGTGGAGCATGAACGCCTTGTCGCCGGCGAGCACCCGGTCGCCGGACCTTGTGCTGTCCGCGATCGCGAGGTCGAGGATCGTGGTGCCCTGCCGGAGGGTGGCCAGGAACGCCTCCTCCTCGCCGTACGCGTACTGGGAGATCCGGTCGTACTCGGCGGCCACCTCGGGGTACGAGGGCGCCATACAGTCGCGCGCGACCGGCAGCAGCTCAGGCAGGGCCGGGCCGTTCCAGCCGAGCAGGCGCATCGAGCGCACCGCCCGGCGCAGGATCCGGCGCAGCACGTAGCCGCGCCCCTCGTTGGCCGGGGTGACGCCGTCGGCGATGACCATCAGCGAGGTACGCACGTGGTCGGCGATCACGCGCAGCCGTACGTCGTCGGGGTGGGACTGGTTGGCCGCGTGCCCCGAGTGCGCCCCGTACGCCTTTCCGGTCAGCTCCGCCGCCCGGTCCAGGATCGGCTTCACCTCGTCGATCTCGTACAGGTTGTCCACGCCCTGCAGCAGGGCGGCCATCCGCTCCAGGCCCATACCGGTGTCGATGTTCTTCGCCGGCAGGTCGCCGAGGATCGGGAAGCTGTCCTTGTCGCCGCCCGCGCCGCGCTTGAACTGCATGAAGACCAGGTTCCAGAACTCCAGGTACCGGTCCTCGTCGACCTCGGGGCCGCCGTCGGGGCCGTACTCGGGGCCGCGGTCGAGGTAGAGCTCCGAGCACGGGCCGCACGGGCCGGGGATGCCCATCGACCAGAAGTTGTCCCGCATGCCGCGGCGGACGATCCGCTCCGCCGGTACGCCGGTCCGGCGCCAGATCTCGATCGCCTCGTCGTCGTCGAGGTAGACGGTGACCCAGACCCGCTCCGGGGGAAGGCCGTAGCCGCCGTGCTCGACGGACTTGGTGACCAGGTCCCAGGCCAGCGGGATGGCCCGGTCCTTGAAGTAGTCGCCGAACGAGAAGTTCCCGTTCATCTGGAAGAACGTGCCGTGCCGGCTGGTCTTGCCGACCTCGTCGATGTCGGGGGTACGGATGCACTTCTGGACGCTCGTCGCCCGCGGGTACGGCGGGGGGACCTGACCGAGGAAGTAGGGCACGAACGGCACCATGCCGGCCGGTACGAACAGCAGGTTCGGGTCGTCGATCGCGGGCAGCGGGGCGCTGGGGACCACGGTGTGCCCGTTCGCCTCGAAGTGCGCCAGGAACCGTCGCTTGATCTCCGCCGTCCTCATCTGCGGTAGCTACCTTCCTCCGGATCGAAGTCGCCGAGCCCGTCCAGCCCGTCGTCGTCGAGCGCCACGCCGTCCATGAACGCGGCGTGGATCTCGTCCTCCCGCTCGGCCATGCCCTCGCGGACGTCATCCACAAAGCTACGGACCGACTCCACCAGCCCGCCAGCGGTATCCCGGGCGGAGGCCGCGATCCCGCCCGGCGTCAACGAGGACGCCTTCTTCGACACTGCCCGGAACACCAGGGCGCCGACGGCCAGCCCGACGCCGAGCCACAGCAGGCGCTTCATCGCGTACCCCCTCCTCAGCGGCCGCGCTGCGCGGCCCGCCGCTGGTCCTTGAGCGTGGCCCGGACCGCGGCCTCCTCCTCCGCCCGGCGACGCTTGGCCGCGGCCTTGCGTACGCCGTAGGAGAACGCGGCCACCTTGACCAACGGGTTCGAGGCGGCCGAGGTGACCACGGTCGTCAGGTTGGCCACGTTGGCCGTGACGGTCTGGGCGTGCGCGGTGATCGTATCGAGCCGGGCGAGCTGGAGGTTCACCCCGTCGAGCGAGGTGTGCACCTGGGTCAGCGCGGTGTTCACGTTCTCGACCGTGGTGGTCACGTTGCCGAGCAGCGGACCGGTCCGGTCGGTGATGTCGTTGATCGCCCGGGTGGCCGCGTCGACGGTACGGCGCAGTCGCAGGATCGGTACGGCGAGCACGAGCACGAGCATGACGAAGGCGCCCGCGCTGATCAGTGCGGCGATCTGTCCACCGGACACGTCGGTCTCCCCTCACTTGCGAACTGCCGGGCCACATCGCTCGACGGGCAGACCCTACCGTGGGTGACGTCCTTCCACATTTCGGCCGCGCCGGTACGCGTCGCGGGTGCCGGCGCTACCTGTGCCAGTGCGGGTCGACACCGTTGCCCACCTTGGCGGTAACCAGCGAACCGCCGCAGGTCGGCGGCGGTTCCGAGCCGCTCGGTATCGGCAGCTGCCCCGGGCCGCCCTGCGCGTGGATTCCGGTACTGGCTCCCGGGCCGGCCGAGGCTGGGCCGCCGGGCACGTTCGTCACGTCGCACGGGGCGTCCCGGACCCAGAGGTCCAGCACGTACTCGTCGCGCTGCCAGCACGTGTACACGCCCGTCTGGGGCTTCGGGCAGCCGGAGGTCTGCCAGCGCAGCCAGCCGGCATCGGTGAACGCCTTCTCGTACACGGGGGCGGTGTCCTGGGCCCCCTTCGCGGAGCGCCACGTACGCTCGCGCAGCTTGCAGGTCCCGATGCACCACCGGTTCCCGGCCGCCTGGTCGTCGTGGCCCTGTGCCGCCCAGGCCGGCAGCGGCAACCCGTCCAGCCCGGAGAACACCGGATCATCCGAGGCGTCCTTCAGCAGGAAGACCGCCGGGAGTACGGCCAGCAGGACGATCGCCACCACGGCGAGCGTGACGAGGTGCAGCTGCCGGCCCTGCGGGAGCTGGTCGCGCAGCTGGGACCGGCGGCTGGGCCGCTCATCGTCGCGCGCCTCCCCGGGTCTGCGCCGGAGGTCGTCGGCGCCCCGCCGGGCCGCCGCGACCATCGGCTGCTCGCCCGTGCTGTGCCGGCCGGACGGAACGGGTTGCTGCTCGCCGCTCCCCCGCCGGCCAGGCCCGAAAGGCGGGGCGTCGACCGGGCCGAGCCGAGGGTTGAGCACCGTCGGCTGCTCACCACCGACGCGTCGCGGTGCCTGGCCCGCGGGGTCGCCCGGTACCCGCCGGGGCGGCACCCCCGAGCCGGGCGCACCGGCCGGTTCACCACGGCGCGACGGCGGACCCGACGCAGGCGCGACCGGCGGCTCCCCCGGACCACGACGCGACGGCGGACCCGACGCAGGCGCGACCGGCGGCTCCCCCGGACCACGACGCGACGGCGGACCCGACGCAGGCGCGACCGGCGGCTCCCCCGGACCACGACGCGACGGCGGACCCGACGCAGGCGCGGCCCGGGCGGGGGGGGCCCGGCCGTGCGGCCGGCGGGCGGGGCGGGGCGGGGCGCTCGCCCACGCCCGGCGGCGCGGGAACCGGGCCGGTGAGGCGGCCCGGCCGACCGGAAGCCTCGGGCGGACCGGGCGGACCGGGCGGACCGGGCGGACCGGGCGGTGGGGCCGCCGGCCGCCGACCGGCAGGGCCGCCACGCGGGCCCACCGGGGCCTTCTCGCCGGTGGCGAGGTCGTGCCAGCCCGGATCGCCGGCCCGACCGGGGCGCTTCGCCGGGGGTACGGGACGGCCCGTCGACGGAGCCGTACGCCCCGACTGCCCGCCGGGTACGGCCCCGGACCGGCCCGGCGTCTCATGGCGCCCGGGCTCGTCGGGGTCGCGCGCCCGCCGGCCGCGCTCCGGTGCCGGGCGCTCCGATGCGGGGCGGTCCGACGCCGGGCGCTCCGGTACGGGCGACCGGTCCCGGTTCGGGTTCACCACCTCGGGCGGCAGCGGCGAGGTCGCCGGGGCCGGTACGGTCGGGCGCTCGCCGGTACGGTCGGCGCCACGCACCCCGCGCAGGGACGCGAAGCGGCTACCGAGCCGGTCGCGCGCCGAGCCCGTACGCGGCTCGCGCGCGGGGGGGTCGCTGCGCCCGGGCTCCGCCATCGGCGGGTCGGACCGGCGGGGCTCATCACGGCGGGGCTCATCACGGCGGGGCTCATCACGGCGGGGCTCATCACGGCGGGGCTCATCACGGCGGCGCGCCTCCCGGCGGGACGTACCGACGTCCTGCGTGGGCGCCGCGTCGTCCAGGTCGGGCAGCGGCGCGTCGGGCCCGGACCGCCGGCCGAGCAGGCCGCGCCGGGGCCGGCTCGGCGTGGCCGGCTCGGCGTCGCCGTCCATCCCGGGGCCGAGGTCACCACCGGCCTCCCGCGCCTGGCGCAGGTCGGCGATCCAGCCCAGCTCCTCCTTGGGGACCTCGTCCCGGTCACCCTTGCCGCGCCCACGCCGCTTGCCGCCGCCCTGGTCCGTCACTGGGTCACCTTCCGTTCGCTCGCATCGCGCCCGCATGCGCTGCCCACCGCCGTGATCCGCGCCCCGACCACGTCGGTGCGGCGCACGCCCGGGGACACCGCGGCACTCCGCTCACTCACCCGCATCGCCGTCGGCTCGTTCATTCCGCTGCCTCGACGGGATCCTCAGTGCCGCGGATCAGCTGGCGCAGGCGGGGCAGGCGCTCGGCGATCGCTCGCTCGGTACCGTGCCTTGTCGGTGCGTAGTAGTCGCGCCCGACCACGTCGTCCGGAGGGTACTGCTGCGTGACCACCGCGCGCGGGTCGTCGTGCGGGTACCGGTATCCGAGGCCGTGGCCCAGGCCGCGCGAGCCGGGGTAGTGCGCGTCGCGCAGGTGCCGGGGTACCGGACCGCCGGTGCCCGCCCGGATGTCCTGTACGGCTGCCGAGATCGCCGTCGTGACCGCGTTGGACTTCGGGGCGCTGGCCAGGTGTACCACTGCGTGGGCCAGGTTGAGCTGGGCCTCGGGTAAGCCGATCAGCGCCACCGCCTGCGCGGCCGCGGTCGCGGTCAGCAGCGCGGTCGGGTCGGCCATCCCGACGTCCTCACTGGCGAAGATCACCAACCGCCGGGCGATGAACCGCGGGTCCTCCCCCGCCACCAGCATCCGGGCCAGCCAGTGCAGCGCCGCGTCCACGTCGGAGCCGCGCATGCTCTTGATGAAGGCGCTCGTCACGTCGTAGTGGGCGTCACCGTCGCGGTCGTAGCGGATCGCCGCGACATCGACGGCCTTCTCCGCTGTGGCGACATCGACCTCGGTCACTCCCTGGGCCTCGGCGGACGCCGCGGCCGCCTCCAACGCGGTCAGCGCCTTGCGTACGTCACCGGCGGCCAGCCGTACCAGATGGTCCTCGGCGTCCGGCGCCAGCGTGACCGCGCCGGCGAGGCCGCGCTCGTCGGCGAGCGCGCGCCGGACCAGGCCGCGGACGGCTTCGTCGTCGAGGGGGTGCAGGGTCAGCAGCACGCAGCGGGAGAGCAAGGGCGAGATGACGGAGAAGTACGGGTTCTCCGTGGTCGCCGCGAGCAGTGTGACGGTACGGTCCTCCACCGCCGCGAGCAGCGAGTCCTGCTGGGTCTTGCTGAACCGGTGGACCTCGTCGATGAACAGGACGGTCGGCGGCCCGCCCGTACGGCGTACCCGGCGCGCCTCGTCGATGACCGCCCGCACCTCCTTGACCCCGGCGGAGAGCGCCGACAGCGCCGCGAACCTTCGGTCCCCCGCCGTGGCGACCAGGTGCGCGATCGTCGTCTTGCCGCTGCCCGGCGGGCCCCAGAGAATCAACGACATCGGTGCGGAGCCGGTGACCAGTTGCCGGAGCGGGGCACCGGGAGCCAGCAGGTGGTCCTGCCCGACCAGCTCGTCGAGGGTGCGCGGGCGCATCCGTACGGCCAGCGGCGCGTCCGGGCCGGGCGTGGCGAAGCCGGCCGGCGGCCCGGGTACCGGCCGACCGGCCGGGGCGTCGAGCGCGAAGAGTCCCTCCGGTTCCATCCCCGACGACACTACCGGCCCGGCCCCAACACCGACCGGGGTGCGGGGCCAGGCCGGCCGCGGGCCGATACTCGGGCTGGACCACCAGGGCGGCGGTCAACGGCGCGTCCGCCGGTACCGCGCGAGCGGAGCCAGGTGCAGTGCCACGAACACCAGGCCCAGGGCGACGAGGGTGTTCGCGTTGAGCAGGTTGTTGTAGCTCTTGGCAAGCAGGTCGAGGATGAACGCGATGGCGAAGATGATCGCCGCGACGATCGCGAACATGGGGTACCTCCGTACGGGGTGGGGGCGGGACGACCGTTGGATACCCATTCGGTCGATCGGTTAAGCGGGACCGATGCCGTACGGGCGGCCGGCGGCGGCCACCTCCGGGCGGCCCGTACCCTCGCGGTCCGCTCGGTCTTTCTCCCGGCGTAGCCGGGATCACTCCCCGCCGAACAGCTTCCTGAAGAAGCCCTTCTTCTCCGCCGGCTTCCGGCGCTGCCGCGGCGCGGTGCGCTTGTCGGCGGTGTGGCGCTCCTCGACGTGCTCGGCGACGGTGTGGTGCGCGGCCTTCACCTTGACGTCGGTCTTCTCGTCGACGTCGGTGTCGGTCTCCACGCCGGCCTTGGTCGCGTGCCGCCGCACGGTGGTCGTCTTGGTCGTCTTCGCCACGACGGTGGTGTCCTCGCCCGCCTGGGCGGCCGGGACGAACTCGGCCGGCGGCGCGACGTTGCGGCGCCGGTACCGCAGCGGCTCCCAGAGCGGGCCCGGGATCACGTGGATGCCGAAGTGGGTACGGTGGTGCACCTCGCAGAGCGGCTCGAGGTTGCCCGGCGACTCGATCCACTCCTGGAACTCGTCGTCATTGTCGAGGTCCAGACCGAGCTGTTTGTTGATCTTGTCTAGGTCGACGCCACCCTGCTGGGAGAACTCGATGTGTGAGTGGTGCAGCTCGACATTGCCCCCGCAGTAGTCGTCATTGATCACGCACCTCATCAGGCCCTGGCGCTTCATCCGCGTCTTGACCTGGTTGAAGAGGTGGTAGTGCGGATCGTCCTCGCGCGGCTCGTGCGCCGGTACGTGCGTCAGTAGATGCAGGGTGAGCCGTTGGTCGTGCGCCTCGGTCATGGCGCACAGGCTGCTGACGGAGGACGCCGACGTCAACCAACACGCCGACATCCACCGATACGTTGCCCGTTCGGCCACTGTGGACAGAGCCGATCGTCCAGTCCACAGTGCACTGTCCACTGCGGACGGACAAGTCAGGAGCTGGGCTCGACCCGTACCGCCACGCCGGCCGTACCGGGCGGGACGTCCACCGGCGTCTTCGGCTTGGCGTCCACCCCCGCCTCGGCACGCTGCGCGGCGGTGATCGGCGTCGGCGCGCCGGTGAGCGGGTCGAAGCCGCCCCGGGTCTTCGGAAAGGCGATCACCTCGCGGATCGAGTCCGCGCCGGCGAGCAGCATGCACATCCGGTCCCAGCCGAACGCGATACCGCCGTGCGGCGGGGGGCCGTACTTGAACGCCTCCAGGAGGAAGCCGAACTTCTCGTCCGCCTCCTCGGGCGTGATGCCCAGCGTGTCGAAGACCCGGCGCTGGACGTCGGCCCGGTGGATACGGATCGAGCCGCCACCGATCTCGTTGCCGTTGCACACGATGTCGTACGCGTACGCGAGCGCCCGGTCCGGCGCCTGCTCGAACCGGTCGATCCACTCCCCGTTCGGCGAGGTGAACGGGTGGTGCACGGCCGTCCAGCCGCCCGGTCTTCCATCGGCCAACTCATTGGCCGGCTCGAACATCGGTGCGTCCACGACCCAGCAGAACGCCCAGGCGTCCGGGTCGGCGAGGTTCGCGCGCTTGGCGATCTCGATGCGCGCCGCGCCGAGCAGCTCCCGGGCCGTGCGCGGGGAAGCGTCCGCGGCGAAGAAGACCGCGTCGCCGGGCTTCGCCCCGACCGCGTCGCCCAGCCCGGCCAGGTGCGCCTCGGACAGGTTCTTCGCGACCGGGCCGCGCGCCTCCCCGGTCTCCGCGTCGAGCACGACGTACGCCAAGCCCCGGGCGCCCCGGGCCTTGGCCCAGTCCTGCCAGGCATCCAGCTCCTTGCGGGACTGCACGGCCCCGCCCGGCATCACGACCGCGCCGACGTACCCGCCGGCCGCGACCGCCTGGGCGAACACCCGGAACTCGGTACCGGCGAAGTACGCCGTCAGGTCGGTGCAGCTCGACGCCGTAGCGCAGGTCGGGCTTGTCGGAGCCGTACCGGCTCATCGCGTCGTGCCAGGTGATCCGCGGGATCGGCGTGGGGATCCGGTAGTTCCCGAGCTCCGCCCAGAGCGCCCCGATGACCGCCTCGCCCAGCTCGATGACGTCGTCCTGGGTGACGAACGACATCTCGATGTCCAGCTGGGTGAACTCGGGCTGCCGGTCGGCCCGGAAGTCCTCGTCGCGGTAGCACCGGGCGATCTGGTAGTACCGCTCCATCCCGGCCACCATCAGCAGCTGCTTGAACAGCTGCGGCGACTGCGGGAGGGCGTACCACGTGCCGGGCTGCAGCCGCACCGGGACCAGGAAGTCCCGGGCCCCCTCCGGAGTCGAGCGGGTCAGCGTCGGCGTCTCGATCTCGTAGAACCGGCGCTCGTCGAGCACCCGCCGGGCGATCTGGTTCGCCCGGCTGCGCAGCCTCAGCGCCCGGGACGGACCGGAGCGGCGCAGGTCGAGGTACCGGTACTTGAGCCGGATGTCGTCGCCTACGTCCACGTGGTCGTCGACCGGTAGCGGCAGCGCCGCGGCCTCGGAGAGGATCACCAGCTCGGTCGCGGTCACCTCGACCTCGCCGGTGGGCAGCTCCGGGTTCTCGTTGCCCGGCGGCCGGCGGGTCACCTCGCCGCTGACCCGGATGCAGAACTCGTTGCGCAGCGCGTGCGCGTGACCGAGCGGAAGCCCTTCGCTGAGCTGACCCTCCTCGGTCGCTTCCGCTCCTCGGAAAACCACCTGGACGATCCCCGACCCGTCCCGGAGATCGATGAAGATCACCCCGCCATGGTCCCGCCGGCGGGCCACCCAGCCGGCGAGGGTGACCGTCGTGCCGGCGTCGGCGGCGCGCAGGCCACCGGCCTCGTGGGTACGGATCACGGAGTGCTCCTTCACTGCGTCGTCCTGCGTTCGGCATTCTCTCAGGAGTACGGGTACCCGCGCGCCGGCACCCCGTAGCCTGGCGGTCACGGCGAAGACCGCGGCGACCAAGCTCGGCATCAGGCCGGGCAGCTCGGTGCACCGGATCAACCCGCCCGGCGACTACGCCGTTCTCGTCGAAGGGCTGCCCGAGGGAGCGCACCTGGTGTCGGAGCCGCCCGCCGACGTGGTGCACGCGTTCGCCCGTACCCTCGGTGAGCTCGCCACGTACGGCACGGCCGCGGTCGGCGCGGTCCACCCGTTCGACCAGTCCGGCTCGGCGACGTCTGGCGCCACGCGTCGACCCGGACCGGTCGCCGGCCTGGTCTGGGTCTCCTACCCGAAGGGCGGCGCCTCCGCGCTCAAGCGCGACCTGCTCTGGGACGCGATCCCCGGCTGGCGGCCGGTGACCCAGGTCGCGGTCGACGACCTCTGGTCGGCGATGCGCTTCCGCCCGGAGGCCGAGATCGGCAAGCGCTAGCGTGCCGTGCCGCTCACCCGGGGGAACACGTCCTCCTCGGGCGGCGCCCAGGTCGACGGCTCGGCCGGGACCTGCGCGCCGGACCGGATGTCCTTGACCTCATCGCCGACCTCATCGCCGCCCGCGCCCGGGAACCACACGTACGGGATCCCGCGCCGCTCGGCGAACCGGATCTGCTTGCCGTACTTGGCCGGGCTCGGGGCGACCTCGGTCGGGATGCCCCGCCCGCGCAGCGCCGTCGCGATCCGGTCGCAGCGCCGCCGGGACTCCTCGTCGGGCAACGCGACCAGCACGCACGTCGGCACCGAGCGGGACGCCGACAGCGCACCGGCACCGAAGAGCAGGCCGAGCAGCCGGGTGACCCCGACCGAGATGCCCACGCCGGGGAACCGGTCGAGCCCGTCGGCGGCCAGGTTGTCGTACCGGCCGCCGGAGCAGACCGAGCCGAAGCGCTCGTACCCGAGCAGCTGCGTCTCGTACACGGTGCCGGTGTAGTAGTCGAGCCCCCGGGCGATCCTGAGGTCCGCCACCAGCAGGCCGGGCGCGTGCTCCGTACTCGCCTCGACCACCCGTACCAGCTCGGCGAGGCCCTCGTCGAGGAGCGGGTCGCTGACCCCGAGCGCGGTCACCGCGTCGGCGAACGACGCGTCCGGCGCGGAGATCTCGGCCAGCGACAGGCACGCCTTGGCCTGCGCCTCGGACGCACCGGCCGTCTGCACCAGCAGGTCCCCGACCGCGGCCGGACCGATCTTGTCGAGCTTGTCGATCGCGCGCAGCGCCGCCTCCGGGTCACCGATGCCCAGGCCCCGGTAGAAGCCCTCGCACAGCTTCCGGTTGTTGACCTGGATCCGTACCGGCGGGATCGGCAGGCCGCCCAGCGCGTCGCCGATCACCAGCGGCATCTCCACCTCGTAGTGGAACGGCAGCATGTCGCGGTCCACCACGTCGATGTCGGCCTGGATGAACTCCCGGTACCGGCCCTCCTGCGGGCGCTCGCCCCGCCAGACCTTCTGGATCTGGTACCGGCGGAACGGGAAGTGCAGCTTCCCGGCGTTCTCAAGCACATACCGCGCGAACGGCACGGTGAGGTCGAAATGCAAACCCAGGCCGACTTCGTCGTCCTGGGCGTGGTCACTCTGGAACCTGCGCAGGACGTACACCTCCTTGGAGGTCTCGCCCTTGCGCAGCAGCTGGTCCAGCGGCTCCACCGCCCGCGTCTCCAGCGGGGCGAAGCCGTACAGCTCGAACGTGGTCCGGATCCGGTCGAGCACGTACTGCTCGACCAGTCGCTGGTCGGGCAGCCACTCGGGGAACCCGGACAGCGGAGTGGGTCGACTCATCAGCCTTTACTTCCCTAGAAGCCTCGACGCGGGGCGGCCCCGGCGACGTCGAGCAGGTACGGGTTGCTCGCGCGCTCGCGGCCGATGCTGGTCACGGGGCCGTGGCCGGGCAGTACGACGGTCTCGTCGGCGAGCGGGAGCACCTTGTCGCGCAGGCTCGCCAGCATCGCCCGGTGGTCGCCGCCCGGCAGGTCGGTACGCCCGATCGACCCCGCGAACAGCACGTCCCCCGAGAAGCACAGGGGCGCGTCCTGACTGTCGGTCCGGAGCAGTACCGACCCGCCGGTATGGCCGGGCGCGTGGTCCACGGTGATCTCCAGGCCGGCGAGCGTGATGGTCCCGCCGTCGGGCAGCAGCGCGACGTCCTCCGGCTCGGTGTAGGCCAGCCGGCCGCCGAAGAGCTGGCGGAGGTCCATGGAGAGGGCCTTGGCCGGGTCCGCGAGCAGCCCCCGGTCGTCGGGGTGGATGTAGGCGGTGATCCCCCGGGCGCCGCAGACCGGCGCGACCGAGAACGTGTGGTCGAGGTGCCCGTGGGTCAGCACGACCGCGGCCGGCCGCAGCCGGTGCTCGGCCAGCGCCGCGTCCAGCCGGTCCAGCACGCCGATGCCAGGGTCGATCACGATGCACTGCTCGCCGGGCGCGGTGGCCGCGAGGTAGCAGTTGGTCCCGAAGGCTTCCGCGGGTACGGCGGTCACGAACACGCCCCTGAGCCTAGCCGCGCAGCCTGTCGGAGCGGCTACCAGCCAGAGGTCTTCCCAGCCGCGCAGCCTGTCGGAGCGGCTACCAGCCAGAGGTCTTCCCAGCCGCGCAGCCTGTCGGAGCGGCTACCAGCCAGCCGCGTCAGCTGGCGGGTACGGTTGACCGGTCCCGGGTTTCTCGGGCCGCCCCCGCAGGTGGGGGGCCTGGCCCGTACACTCACCCGGGCGTGTCGTGTGGCACACTTCGTGACCGCCGACACATAGACGACCACCGTGATCGTTGGAGGGGAGCGCTCCGTGCCTTCCAGCAAGACCAGGCAGCGCAAGCTCGCCCGCGCCAAGATGGAACGCCAGATGGCCCGCCGGGCCGCCAAGGCGCGCCGCAACCGGCAGCTCCAGGCCGGTATCGCGGTCGGCATCGTGGCGCTGCTGGCCATCGCCGGTACGGTGTGGGCGCTCGGCGGGTTCTCCTCCTCCAAGCCCACCGCCGCCGCCGGGACCTGCGCCTGGAACCCCGCCAACACCACCAACAACGCGAACCTCAAGGACGTCGGTACGCCCCCGACCAGCGGCGAGCCCCGTACCGGCGCCGAAACGGTCACGATCCAGCTCGGCCAGGGTACGGTCACCGGCTCGATCGACCTGGCCAAGGCCCCGTGCACCGCGTCGAGCCTGAAGTACCTGGCCGGCAAGAAGTTCTTCGACAACACCAAGTGCCACCGGCTGACCACCAGCGGGCTGTATGTGCTGCAGTGCGGCGACCCGTCCGGTACGGGCCAGGGCGGCCCCGCGTACACGTACGCCGACGAGAACCTGCCCACCACCGCGCCGTCGGAGAGCCCCTCGGGCTCGGCGTCCGCCCCGACCTCGGCTTCGGCTTCGCCATCGGCCACGGCCAGCCCGTCGGCGAACCCGAGCGCCAACCCGAGCGAGAGCAACCACGTGTACAAGCGCGGCACGCTGGCGATGGCCAACTCCGGCGCGGACACCAACGGCAGCCAGTTCTTCATCGTCTACAAGGACAGCCCGCTGCCGCCGAACTACATCGTCTTCGGCACGGTCACCTCCGGCCTGGACGTCGTGGAGAGGATCGCGGCGGGCGGCGCGGTCGACACCAGCGGCGCGGCCACCGGTGACGGCAAGCCGAAGGAGGACGTCGTGATCAAGGCCCTGACGATCACCGCGCCCGACCAGCCCAGTGCATCGCCGTCCCCGACCGAGAGCACGTCTCCTGCACCCTCGCCGTCCGCGAAGTCCTGACGGTTACCGTCACCAGAGGCCCCGACCGGGAAGGTTGTACCACTGTGAGTCCGACCAGAGACCGCCAGCGCGCCGCGGCACGGGCCCGGCTGGAACGGGAGATGGCCGAGCGGGCCAGCACGGCGAGGCGCCGGCGGCGGCGGTTCGCGATCATCGGCTCGGCGGTGGCGGCCGTCGCCGCCGTGGTGCTCGTGATCTGGGCCGTGATGGCGACAACCGCCGGCAAGAAGAGCACGCCCAGCGCGAATGCCAGCGCCAGCGCCAGTACCTCCGCGGCGCCGACCGGGTGCTCGTGGAAGCCCAACCCGAACCCGAGCGCCTCGCCGGCGCCGGCGCCGAACGCGAACATCAAGAACGTGGGTACCCCGGCGGCCAGCGGCGAGCCGCGCTCCGGTACCCGGGACATGACGATCGACAGCAGCCTGGGCAAGATCGTCATCCAGCTCGACCTGACGCACGCGCCGTGCACCTCAGCGAGCTACACGTACCTGGCCGAGAAGCACTTCCTCGACAACACCTCGTGCCACCGGCTGGTCAACTCCGCCGGTACCAACCCGCAAGACGGCTCCGCCACCGACTTCCACGTCCTGCAGTGCGGCGACCCCAGCGGTACGGGCCAGGGCGGCCCCGCCTACCAGTTCGATGACGAGAACCTGCCGACCGACCAACGGCCGGCCTACCCGGCCGGGTCGGTGGCGATGGCCAACTCGGGCCCGAACACCAACGGCAGCCAGTTCTTCATCGTGTTCGGCGACACCCTGCTGCCGGCCAGCTACACCATCTTCGGCCACGTCACGGAGGGCCTCGACATCGCCAAGCAGGTCGGCGCGGCCGGCGACGACGGCGCCTTCGCCCAATCCGGCGGCCCCGGTGGCGGACACCCGAAGAAGGCGATCACCTTCAAGAGCGTCACGGTCGGCCCCGTACAGAGCGGGTCGGCATCCCCGTGAGGTAGCCCGACCCCTTGACCAACCGCGGCCCGGCCCCGCAACCGCGGGCGCCGGGCCGGTTCGCGTCAGCGACCCTAGGGCTCAGACCCCGGACGTCACCCGGTACGCGTCGTACACCCCGTCCACCTTGCGTACGGCCGCCAGCAGGTGCCCCAGGTGCTTCGGGTCGGCCATCTCGAAGCTGAACCGGCTCACCGCCACCCGGTCGCGCGTCGTGGTGACCGTCGCGGACAGGATGTTGACCCGCTCGTCGGAGAGCACCTTGGTGATGTCGGCCAGCAGCTTGTGCCGGTCCAGCGCCTCCACCTGGATGGCGACCAGGAACGACGACGCGCTGGTCGGCTTCCAGCTCACCTCGACGATCCGCTCGACCTGTACCCGCAGGTCACCGGCGTTCTCGCAGTCGTCGCGGTGCACGCTGACCCCGCCCGTACGGGTGACGAACCCGAAGATCGCGTCCGGCGGTACCGGCGTGCAGCACCGGGCCAGCTTGATCCACACGTCCTCGACGCCCTTGACGACCACGCCCGGATCGTGTGCGGCGCCCCGGGCCCGGGGCGGCCGGGTGGCGACCGCGGTCTCGGCGATGTCCTCGACCGCGCCCTCCTCGCCCCCGTACGCGGCGACCAGGCGGGACACCACGCTCTGCGCGGAGACCTGGCTCTCCCCCACCGCGGCGTACAGCGAGGCCACGTCGGCCAGGTGCAGCTCGCGGGCGATCGTCATCAGCGTCTCGGCGGTCAGCATCCGCTGCAGCGGCAGGCCCTGCTTGCGCATGGCCTTGGTGATCGCCTCCTTGCCGGCCTCGATCGCCTCCTCGCGCCGCTCCTTGTTGAAGTACTGCCGGATCTTCGTACGCGCGCGGGGGCTCTTGACGAACCCGAGCCAGTCCTGGCTCGGCCCGGCCGTCTCCGACTTGGACGTGAAGATCTCGATCACATCGCCGTTGGACAGCGTGGACTCCAGCGGTACCAGCTTGCCGTTGACCCGCGCCCCGATGCACTTGTGCCCGACCTCGGTGTGCACCGCGTAGGCGAAGTCGACCGGTGTCGAGCCGGTGGGCAGCGCCACCACGTCGCCCTTGGGCGTGAAGACGTACACCTCCTGGCTGGACAGGTCGAAGCGCAGCGCGTCGAGGAACTCGCTCGGGTCGGCGGCCTCCCGCTGCCAGTCCAACAGCTGCCGCAGCCAGGTCATCTCGTCGATGTGGGCGGGCGGGCCGACGATCGTGGCGCCCTTGGTCTCCTTGTACCGCCAGTGCGCGGCGATGCCGTACTCGGCCGTACGGTGCATCGCCGTGGTGCGGATCTGCATCTCCACCGGCTTGCCGTTCGGCCCGATCACGGTGGTGTGCAGCGACTGGTACATGTTGAACTTGGGCATCGCGATGTAGTCCTTGAACCGGCCCGGTACCGGCTGCCAGTTCGCGTGGATGACCCCGAGCGCCGCGTAGCAGTCCCGTACCGTGTCGACCAGGATCCGTACCCCGACCAGGTCGTAGATCTCGGCGAACTCCCGGGCTCGGCTGATCATCTTCTGGTAGATCGAGTACAGGTGCTTGGGCCGCCCGGTCACGTTCGCCTTGATCTTCGAGGTGCGCAGGTCGGTCTGCACCTTCTGGGTGACCTGCCTGAGCAGCGCGTCGCGCTGCGGCGCGTGCTCGTTGATCAGGCGGTTGATCTCCTCGAACTTCTTCGGGAAGAGCGTGCCGAAGGCGAGGTCCTCCAGCTCCCACTTGATCGTGTTCATACCGAGCCGGTGCGCCAGCGGCGCCAGGATCTCCAGCGTCTCCCGGGCCTTCTGCTCCTGCTTGGGCCGGGGCAGGAAGGTGAGCGTACGCATGTTGTGCAGCCGGTCGGCCAGCTTGATGACCAGTACCCGCGGGTCTTTGGCCATCGCCACCACCATCTTGCGGATGGTCTCGGCCTTGGCCGCGTCGCCCAGCTTGACCCGGTCGAGCTTGGTCACCCCGTCGACCAGCAGGGCGACCTCGCTGCCGAAGTCGGTCCGCATCTGGTCCAGGGTGTAGGCGGTGTCCTCGATCGTGTCGTGCAGCAGCGCGGCGACCAGCGTGGTGGTGTCCATGCCCAGCTCGGCCAGCAGGCTGGCCACCGCGAGCGGGTGGGTGATGTAGGGGTCGCCGGACTTGCGGTACTGCCCGCTGTGCCACTCGTTGGCCGCCTCGTAGGCCCGCTGGAGCAGCCGGATGTCCGCCTTCGGGTGGGTCTCCCGGTGCGTCGCGATCAGCGGCTCGAGCACCTCGGAGAACTGCTGCGTCTGCCAGGGCGCGTTGAACCGGGCCAGCCGGGCCCGCACCCGCCGGCCGGTGGGCGCGCCGACCAGGAAGGGCGGGGCGCCGGGCTCGTCGCCGGGCGCGGCCTCCGCCCGCGCGGCCAGGCTGTCAGCCCGCGCCGAAGGACCAGGGAAGGGTACGACGTTGTCCTCGCGGGCCGGCACTTGGGCCGGACCGGAAAGGCGGCGTTCATCAGTACCCGCCGTCGCCGCGGACTCGTCCGGCGCCCCGGGACTCGCGTCCGTCGGGGTCGTGACCTCCCCTGGAGGCGCGACATCGCTCGACACCGGCCGCTCCCTCACCTCGCCAGCCTGGGAAACGCAATCCTACCTGTCAAGCCCCTGGGTCATCCCGTGCTGTCCGGCTCTCGCCACCGTTCCCGCTGCTCAGACGGTCAGCAGGGCATGTACGGGACGGCCGGGCAGCCGCTCCCGCCCGGCCAGGAACGCCAGCTCGAGCAGGACGCTGAAGCCGACCACCTGGCCGCCCGCGCGCTCCACCAGATCCAGCGTGGCCGCGGCCGTACCGCCCGTGGCGAGCACGTCGTCGACCACGAGTACCCGGCGTCCGGTGACGAACGCGTCCTCGTGCACCTCCAGCACGGCCTCACCGTACTCGAGTTGGTACGCGGCGGACAGGACGGCACGGGGCAGCTTGCCGGCCTTACGTACCGGTACCACCCCGGCACCGGCCGCGTACGCCACCGCGGCCGCGATCACGAACCCGCGCGCCTCGATCCCGACGACCAGGTCGAAGCTGTCGCTGCCGTAGTGCGCCACGATCGCGTCGATCACGCCCCGGAACCCGGCCGGGTCGGCGAACAGTGGCGAGAGGTCCTTGAACACGATCCCCGGCTGCGGAAAGCCCGGGACGTCGGTGACCCGCTCCGCGATGAGCCGCGCCACCTCCACCCCACTGTCTCCCTTGACCTGCGTCATCCGTACCTCCTGGGTTGATTGCCTGTCAGCCGCGCACCACTAGGCGGCGTTGGCCTGGGCCAACGCCGCCGCTGCGCTCCGCTCGGGTCCCGCCGGATGCCCGGCTAGTGCCGGCGCCGGCCGCCGCCGGGACGGCCGGACCGGCTGGGGGTCCGCTTGGTACCGGGCCGGGAGCCCGCCGGCTTCGCGCCCACCTGCGGAGCCGTACCAGCTAACGCGTCGATCCGGTTCTGTACGCTCTCGTCGGCCTCGTCGCTGTCGGCCTCTACGGCCGCCGCGGACGCCTTCTGCTTCGGCTTCGCGGTCTGGCTGGCCGCCTTGCTGGCCCCGGCCGCGCGGTTGGCGTCGGCGGCCCGCTTGTTCGCCACCCGGATCGCGTGGTTCTTGTACCGGACGTCGAGCAGCTTGAAGTCGACCAGCCACGGCGTGGCCAGGAACAGCGACGAGTAGGCGCCGGTGAGCATGCCGACGAACAGCACCAGGGCCAGGTCCTGCAGGGTACCGACGCCGAGGATGCCGGCGCCGATGAACAGCAGGCCGGCGACGGGCAGCAGACCGATGAGCGAGGTGTTGATCGAACGCATCAGGCTCTGGTTGACCGCCTGGTTGGCCGCCTCGGCGTAGCTGTAGCGGGTGGTGCCGAGGATGCCCCGGGTGTTCTCGTCGACCTTGTCGAACACCACCACCGTGTCGTACAGCGAGTAACCCAGGATGGTCAGCAGGCCGACCACCGTACCGGGGGTGACCTCGAAGCCGACCAGCGAGTACACGCCGGCGGCGAGGATCAGGTCGTGGAACAGCGCCAGGACGGCCGCCCCGGCCGCCTTCAGGTCGCGGAACCTCGCCGCCATGAAGCCCGACACGAGGACGAGGAAGACGAGCAGCGCGATGATGGCCTGCTGGGTCACCTCGCTACCCCAGGACGAGCTGACCTCCTGGCTGGTGATGTCCTTCTCGGCGACGTGCCCCGCCTTGGCCAGCGCCGTGGTCACCTTGGCGATCTGCGCGTTGTCGGCCTGCTGGTTGTCCAGCTTCTCGGTGCGGATCACGTACGTCTGGCTGCCGCCCGAGCCGGCGACCTGCGAGCTGGACACGGTCACCCCGACGCCCTCGACCGCGCCACGCATCTGGGCGAGCGTGGGACCCGCCTTCACCGGCACCTGGTACTGGTTGCCACCGGCGAACTCGATGCCGAAGTTGAACCCCCGGAACACGATGCTCGCCAGGCAGATCAGGACGATCACCGCGGAGGCGAGGTACCACCTCTTGCGCGGGCCGATGAAGTCCATGTTCGTATCGCCGCGGTACAGGCGGCGCAGGAACCCGGTACCCGTGCTGGCCGGCATGGTCAGGACTCCTTCGTGCGAACGGCGCCGAAGCGGGGTGACTTGGCGGCGGCCGCCTCAATGGCCTTGTCGGAGCGGGCGTTGCCCAACCCGGAGAAGCGCGGCGAGGTGAACGCGCTCGATCTGGACAGCAGCGCGACCAGCGGGTAGGTGAAGAGGAACACCACCACCAGGTCGATGATCGTGGACAGGCCCAGCGTGAAGGCGAAACCCTTCACCGGGCCGGCGGCCAGGACGTAGAGGGTCGCGGCGGCCAGGAACGACACCGCGTCGGCGGACAGGATTGTCCGCCGCGCCCGCTTCCACGCACGGGGTACCGCGCTGCGCACCGTACGGCCGTCCTTGACCTCGTCCTTCAACCGCTCGAAGTACACCACGAACGAGTCCGCGGTGATACCGATGGCGACGATGAACCCGGCTATCCCAGCGAGGCTGAGCGTGAAGCCCATGTACCGGCCGAGCAGCACGAGCGCCCCGAAGATGATCGCGCCGGAGACGGCGAGACTGGCGATCACCACCAGGCCCAGGCCCCGGTAGTAGAACAGGCAGTAGAGGATGACCAGGGCGAGGCCGATCGCGCCGGCCAGCAGCCCGTACTCCATCTGCTGCAGGCCCAGCGTGGCGGTCACGGTCTGGTAGGTCTCCTCCTTGAAGTTCAGCGGCAGCGACCCGTACTTGAGCTGGGTGGCCAGGATCTTGGAGGTGACGTCGTTGATCCCGGTGCCGTTGATGATCGCGTCGCCGACGATCACGCTCTGGATCTGCGGCGCGGATACGACCTGGTTGTCGAGCACGATCGCGACCTGGGCGTTCTGCGCCGGCTGTCCGGTCTGCGACTGCTGGCCGTTCTGGGTGGCCTCCGTGGTCAGCGCGGTCCACTTCGGCTGGCCCGCGCTGGTGAAGTGGAGCTTGACGTTCCAGCCGCCGTTGTTGGTGTCGTAGTCCGAGCTCGCGCCGGCCACGTCGGTGCCCTGCACCTTGGCCGCGTCCAGGTAGTACTTGGTGTGCACGTTCTCGCCCTGGTCGCAGGCGACGACCTGCTCGGTGCCGACGTCCAGCGCGCCCGGGTCACGGGCGTTGAGCTCGGCGCAGGACAGCGTCGGCACGAGGAACTGGACGACCGGCGGGAGCGCGGCGACCTCGGTGCAGGTCAGGTTGGCGAACGGGGCCAGCCCGGCCAGCGTCGCCGGGTCCACCTGGGTCGGGTCCTGGATGCTCTGGGCCAGGTCGTACGCGGTGCCGAGCTTGGCCTTGGCCGAGGCGAGCGCCTTGTCCCTGGCCTCCTTGACCGCCTTCTGCGACGGGTTGAGCGACGGCGTCGGGCTCGCGGATCCGGACGCGCTCGGGCTCGGGCTCGGCGATGCCGAGGACTGGCTGGGCGACGGGCTGGCCGAGCCGGACGCGCTCGCACTCGCGGAGGCCGTACCGCTGGGGCTCTTGCTGCCGGTCGCCCCGGCCAGGGTGGAGCCGCAGGCGTCCGGCGGCAGCGGCGTGGTCACCGGGTGGTCCTGGGTGCTGCTCAGCACCTTCCGGAAGGCCAGCTTCGCCGGCGACACCAGCTTCTTCAGCTCGTCGCGGCTGGCACCCCCGGCGACGTTGACCACGATGTTCCGCTTGCCCTCGGTGATCACCTCGGGCTCGGCCACGCCGCTCGCGTCCACGCGGTTGGCGATGATCGCCCGAGCCTGCTCCAGGCTGTCGGGGTTCGGGTCTTTGCCGTCGGGCGTGAGCGCGGACAGCGTGAGGCTGCTACCGCCCTGGAGGTCCAGGCCGAGCTTGGGGTGCGGCTTCTTGGTCCCGGTGAGGAACACCAGGGCGTACAGGCCCCCGATGATGATCAGGAGCGCCAAGAAGTAGCGCGCCACCTTCTGTTGTCCGGAGGGTGCGGCCACGATCGGTCCCGTCTTCCCTGTCTGTTGTGGTTGGCGAGCGGTGGTCGGGTCGACGACTCCGGCTCGGCGGCGTCTGGCGCCGCGCGGCACCCCGAAGGGTCACCCGCCCGGCGGTCAGTCCTTGCGTTCGGTGATGGGGCTGGTCGCCTTGTCGGTCTCGTGGTCGACCTCGTCCTCGGCGGCCTCGTCGTCCTCGTCGTCGTCCGTCTCCGGCGGTGCGGAGATCACCCGGGCCACCGCGGCGCGGGCGAAGGTGATGCTGACCCCGGGCGAGACCTCGAGGTCGATGGTGCCTTCGGCCTCATCCACATCGGTCACCGTGCCGTAGATGCCGCTCCCGGTCATCACCTCGGCGCCCGGGCCGAGCGTGGCCTGCATCTGCTGGAGCTCACGGTTGCGCCGCTGCTGCGGACGGATCATCAGGAAGTACATCCCGGCGATGATGGCGACTACAAAGAGCAACGGCAGGAAGCTGCTGGTACTGGAGCCTTGTGCGAATGGCACCGCGTTGACCTTCCAAAGGGGGGCCGCCGACACCCGTACGGGCGCGACGGACCGGCTGTACGTCCTGTCCGGACCGCGGGCGAGTCTAATCGGTCACGCTCCGAACACCGAACCCGACATAGATCACGGTCCGGTCACGGAGGCATGGCGGAGGAGCAATGGTGCGGCGGGACGCCGCTCTTCCCGTGCGGATCAGCTATGGCTCGAGGCTGAACAGGTCGGGCGCCGAGGGGGCACCACCGGCAAAAATACCATTCGGCGGCGTACGGCCGAGGTGCCGCCATCCGCCCGCGGTGGCCACCCGCCCGCGTGGGGTACGGGCCAGCAGCCCCGCCCGTAACAGGAACGGCTCGCACACCTCCTCGACCGTGTCCGGCTCTTCCCCCACGGCCACGGCCAGGGTGGAGAGCCCGACCGGCCCGCCGCCGAAGCTGTCCACCAGCGCCGACAGTACGGCCCGGTCCAGCCGGTCCAGCCCGCGCTCGTCGACGTCGTACACCCGCAGGGCGGCCTGGGCGGTCGCCTCGGTGACCACCCCGTCGGCCCGTACCTCCGCGTAGTCGCGTACCCGGCGCAGCAGCCGGTTGGCGATCCGTGGGGTACCCCGGCTCCGGCCAGCGATCTCCGCCGCCCCCTCGGGCGCCACCGGTACGCCGAGGATCCGCGCCGAGCGGGTGATCACCCGCTCCAGCTCTTCCGGCTCGTAGAACTCGAGGTGCGCGACGAAGCCGAACCGGTCGCGCATCGGCCCGGTCAGCAGCCCCGCCCGGGTGGTCGCGCCGACCAGCGTGAACGGCTCGACGTCGAGCGGAATGGCGGTCGCGCCCGGGCCCTTGCCGACCATGACGTCCACCCGGAAGTCCTCCATGGCGCTGTAGAGCAGCTCCTCGGCCGGCTTCGCAATGCGGTGAATCTCGTCGATGAACAGCACGTCGCCGTGGGCGAGGCTGGTCACGACGGCGGCCAGGTCGCCGGAGCGCTCGATGGCCGGGCCGCTGGTGATCCGCAGCCCCACGCCCAGCTCCGCCGCGACGATCATGGCGAGCGTGGTCTTGCCGAGGCCGGGCGAGCCGGACAGCAGGATGTGGTCGGGCGGGCTGCCCCGGCGTACCGCGCCGTGCAGCAGCAGCTCGAGCTGCTCGCGTACCCGGTGCTGGCCGACGAACTCGTGCAGCCGCTTCGGCCGTACGCTCGCCTCCGCGTCCTGCTCCTCCGGGTCCGCGTAGGCGGACACCACCTCAGTCATCGGGTGCGGCCCAGCAGCCGGATGGCCTGCTTGAGGAGCACCGGTACGGGCGGCACGGCACCGTCGACCGTCTCCGCCACCGCGGCCACCGCCTGGTCGGCCTGGCCGGCGGTCCAGCCCAGGCCGACCAGGGCCTGTCGGACCTGCTCGGGCCAGGACCCGGCGGTGGACGCCGCGCCGTCGCCGGCCAGGGGCGCCGGCCCGACCCGGTCGCGCAGCTCCAGCACCAGGCGCTCGGCGCCCTTCCTGCCGATCCCGGGTACCCGCGTCAGGGTGGCCGTGTCCGCGTTGGCGATCGCCTTGCGTACCGCGTCCGGGGTCAGCACGGCGAGCACCGCCTGGGCCAGCCGCGGCCCGACCCCGCTGGCCGTCTGCAGCAGCTCGAACAGGTGCTTCTCGTCGTCGTCGGCGAACCCGTACAGGGTGAGCGAGTCCTCCCGGACGACCAGGCTGGTGGCCAGCCGGGCCTCGGCGCCCAGGCGGAGCCCGGCGAGGGTACCGGGGGTGCAGTGCACCGCCAGCCCGACCCCGCCGACCTCCACCACGGCACCGTCGGGCGACACCGCGGCCACCCGTCCACGGACACTGGCGATCATCGAGCTCCTCCGTTCCGGCTCGCGGGCCAGCACTTGAGCTGGACCGGAAAGGCGGCGTTCATCGCGGGCCAGCACTTGGGCTGGACCGGAAAGGCGGCGTTCATCGCGGGCCAGCACTTGGGCTGGACCGGAAAGGCGGCGTTGGTCGCGGGCCAGCACTTGGGCTGGACCGGAAAGGCGGCGTTCATCGCGGGCCAGCACTTGGGCTGGACCGGAAAGGCGGCGTTCGTTCGCCGGCGGCCGCCGCGGCCAACCGCGCCCGGGTCCCGCCGCGCCACACGTGGCAGATCGCCAGCGCGAGCGCGTCGGCGGCGTCGGCCGGGCGGGGCGGCTCGGTCATCCGCAGCAGCCGGGTGACCATCGCGGTGACCTGGGCCTTCTCCGCCTGGCCGGAGCCGGTGACGGCGGCTTTGACCTCGCTGGGCGTGTACATCTGGACGGGCAGCCCGCTCCGGGCGGCGCTGAGTACGGCGATCGCGCCGGCCTGCGCGGTGCCCATCACTGTCCGTACGTTGTGCTGGCTGAAGACCCGCTCGACCGCCACGCTGTCCGGGCGGTGCTCGGCGACCAGGTCGGTCAGCGACCGGTCCAGGTGCAGCAGCCGCTGCGGCAGCTCGTCGTCGGGGTCGGTGCGGACGACGTAGTAGGCGACGAGGGCGCAGGTGCGACCGGGCGTACCGTCGACGACCCCGACCCCGCACCGGGTCAGGCCCGGGTCGACCCCGAGAACCCGCACGCCGCCCCTCCCCCACGCCATACACGTGTTCGAGACGCTATCGTCCCCCCGGGACCGACGCCAGGCGACACGCCTGGCCCGGCGCGGCGTTACGTGAGGTAACCGAGGTGCCGGCCGCGCCCGTACCAGACCAGTTCGGCTCGGTGCACCGCGGCCGCGACGTACGGCGATGACCAGACCCCGACGGCGCCGGCCCGCCCCGACCGCCAGTCGATGGTCATCGCGCCGCCGTCTGGCAGGGTCATGCCAAGGGCGACCACCGCGGCGTCGCGGCTGGCGTCGGGGTCGCGCAGGGCGAACGTGCGGGGCGGCTGGATCACGCGGAGCCCCCTCGGTGGTCGCGGTCGGCGGGGCGGTGCGGCTGCTTGGGGACCGCCCCGCGGGAGGGTCCTCGGGGCGGTCCGGTTCACCCGGCGACGCGGCCCTCGCGGCGGCGCGTCGCCGGGGACTTTCCTGCCGGCGGTACGGCCTTCCGTGGCTATGCTTACGGAGAGTTACTTATGCCGACACAGTGAGCATTGCATGACCTGGTGCCCCGTGCAACGTGCACCGCGCCAACGTCGCACACGGTGTGCGACTCCGGCGGAGGAAACCGTTGCGAACCCCGGGGGGTGGGGTCAAAGGTAAGCGGCATGCCGGCACGTTCCAATCCCACGGTCCGCCGCCGCCGTCTCGGCACCGAGCTGCGCCGCCTGCGGGAGAGCGCCGGGCTGACCTGCGAGCAGGCCGGCGACCACCTGACCTGCTCCGCCTCGAAGATCAGCCGGATCGAGACGGCCCGGGTACCGGCCCGCGCCGCCGACGTGCAGGGCCTGTGCGAGCTGTACGCGGCCGGCGAGGAGCGGACCGCGACGCTGGTCGCGCTGGCCCGCGAGTCCAAGACCGAGGGTTGGTGGCAGCGGTTCGACGGTACGATCCCGGACTGGTTCAGCACGTACGTGGGGCTGGAGGCCGAGGCCGCGTCGATCCGCACGTACGAGATCCAGCTCGTACCCGGACTCTTGCAGACCGAGGGGTACGCCCGCGCCCTCTTCGAATGCGCTGAGCTGTCCAGCCCCGAGAAGGTCGAGACAGCGGTGGCCATCCGCCGGTCCCGCCAGCGCATCCTCTACTCCGACAGCCCGCCCCAACTCTGGGCGGTGCTCAGCGAGTCGGTCCTGCACCGCCTCGTCGGAGGGCCGGCCGTCCTGCGCGACCAGCTGCTGCACCTCACCGAGATCAGCGAGCTGCCGAACGTGACCATCCAGGTCATCCGCCACGACGCTGGCGCCCATCCCGGCATGTGTACGCCATTCGTGATCTTGGGCTTCCCCGACCGCGCCGACCCCCAGGTGGCCTTCGTCGACTACCTGACCGGCGCCCTCTACCTCGAGAAGCCAGAGGAGCTCGACCACTTCAACCTGGTCTTCAACCACCTCGTGGCCGCGGCCAGCTCGCCACTCAGGTCAAGAGACCAGATCCGCACCACCGCGAAACACCTCACCGAGTAACGAAAGGAGGAGCGGGATGACAATGAACCTATCCCAAGCCGTGTGGCGCAAGAGCACCCGTAGCGCCGGCAACGGCGGCAACTGCGTCGAGGTGGCAAACCTCGACGACGCCGTCGCCGTACGCGACTCCAAGCACCCCGAAGGCGCCGCACTTGTGTTCAGCCGAACCGAGTGGGCCACCTTCGTCGACGCCACCAAGTCCGGCGAGTTCGACCTATAGCACCTGACACCGGTGGCGCCGTCCCGCTCGGGACGGCGCCACCGGTGTGCTCGGGGCCGGGCTGTCAGCGCAGGGCGATCGCCGGCCAGAGCGCCTCGACCAGGCGCTCGGGGAGCGTGCCGCGTTCCAACGCGGGGTTCCAGCGCAGGACCGCCTGGGCGACCAGCGGCCCGACCAGCATCGCGAGCACGACCTCGATGTCGATGTCGGCCCGCAGCTCGCCCTGCCGGATGCCCCGGTGCAGAACCTCCCGCATCAGCTCACGGCGCGGTTCGGTGATCGCCTGGTAGATGCGGTACAGCTCGGGGCTGCGGTGCATCTCGCTGAGCAGGCACGGCATGATCTGGCCGGCCCGGGTGTGCTGGACGGTTCCGACCGGCCGCAGCAGGGTGACCAGGTCGTCCCGTACCGACTCTCCAGCGAGAGTGGGCAGTTCGCCCTTGACCGACGCGACCGCGTCGACCAGGAGCGCCTCCTTGTTGGACCACCGGCGGTAGATGGTCGCCTTGCCCACCCCCGCCCGCCCCGCCACGGCCTCGATGGAGATCGCTTCGGCCGGGGTGCCCTCGGTCAGCAGGTCCAGGACCGCCTCGATGATCGCCTCGTCGGCACGCGCGCTGCGCGGCCGACCGGGAGCCTTGCGCTCCCGGTCGGCCGGCACCGCGCCGGTCACGGTTGTCGTCACACCCACATTCTGATCCTCACGGGAGAGCGGCTTCGCCGCGCTCTGATCCTCACGGGAGGAGCGGCTGGGAAGACCTCTGGCTGGTAGCCGCTCCGACAGGCTGCGCGGCTAGGCCGCGCTGTCCACGTCGGGCTGTCCAAATTGGGTCACACCTCAGCTAGTTCCAGCTGCTCGCCGAGGCTCGCGACCGGGTCGGCCGGCGCACCGACCGGCGCGGACCGGCGCGGCAACCAGACGAGTACCACGACGAGGCTCACCAGCGTCATGATGATCGAGCCCACCGCGGCGACGTGCATCGCGTGGACGAACGCGCTGTCGCCCGCGTCGAGCAGGGCCCGGCCCGGGTCCCCGAGCCGCTGGCCGACCACGTAGGTGCCGGAGATCGACTCCCGCGCGGCGGCCTGGGCCTCCGGCGGCAGGGACGCGACATGGTCGCCGATGCCCGAGCGGTAGACGGCGGCCAGCACGGAGCCGAGCACCGCGATGCCCAGCGCGCCACCGACCTGGCGGACGGTGTTGCTCACCGCCGAACCGACGCCGGCCTTCTCCCGCGGCAGCGACGACATGATCGACTCGGTGGCCGGCGGCATCACGTTGGCCATGCCGACGCCCTGGAGGAAGAAGCTGACCGCGAGCACCCAGATCGGCGTGTGCGCGCCGATCACGAAGAAGCCGCCCAGCCCAACCGCGACCAGGCCGAGCCCGACCGCGCACACGGCCTTCGGCCCGTACCGGCGGACCATGGCCGCGCTACGCGGGGCGAAGACCAGCTGGGCGACCGCGAACGGGGTGGTCAGCAGGCCGGCTTGCAGCGGGCTGTAGCCCCGGACCAGCTGAAGGTAGAAGGCCACGAAGAAGAACGTGCCCATCGCCGCGAAGAAGACCAGGCCGACCGAGGCGACCGCCGCGGAGAAGTGCGGGTTGCGGAACAGCCCGACATCCAGGGAGGGGTACCGGACCCGCCGCTCGACCAGCACGAACAGCACGAGTACGGCCAGCCCGGCGGCCAGCGTCCCCCACGCCTTCGGCTGCCCGAAGCCGTGCTCACCGCCCTCGATGATCCCGTACACCAGCAGCACCAGCCCGACGATCGACAGCAGTACGCCGGCCAGGTCCACGCGTCCGGGCCGCGGGTCCCGGGACTCCGGTACCAGCGCGACGATCGCGACCAGCCCGACCAGCACGATCGGTACGTTGATCAGGAAGACCGAGCCCCACCAGAAGTGCTCGAGCAGGACGCCGCCGACGATCGGGCCGATCGCGACGCCGAGCCCGACCGAGCCGGCCCAGGCGCCGATCGCGCGGGCCCGCTCCCGGGGGTCGAAGACGTTGGAGATGATCGAGAGTGTGGCCGGCATGACCGCCGCGCCGCCGATACCCATGAGCGCCCGGGCGCCGATGAGCTGCGCCGGGGTCTGTGCGTACGCCGAGGCGGCCGAGGCCACCCCGAACAGCACCAGGCCCGCCAGCAGGATCTTCTTGCGGCCGAGCCGGTCACCTAGCACGCCCCAGGTGAAGAGCAGGCCGGCGAAGACCAGCGTGTACGAGTTGACCGCCCACTCCAGCTCGCTCTGGGTCGCGCCCAGGCCGCGGTGGGGGTCGGCGATGGTCCGCATCGCCACGTTGAGCACGGTGTTGTCGAGTACGACGACCAGCAGGCTGACCACCAGCACGGCGAGGATCAACCAACGCCGCGGGTGGCCGGTAGGTGCCGAGTCTTGCATAGGTTCCCCGCCAATTCGATACGGAACGGTTTCGTATTCACGGCCACTCTAGTCCGACCTCATGCGATACGGAACCGTCTCGTAAAGAAAAACTCGGTGAGCCAGGCCACGCCGGCCGGGTGGTACGGCATGGCCGGCGCCGCGGCGGGGTACGCACCGGCACAAGGAGGTGTGTGATGCCCGGACGACGACGCTCGCACGACGAGGAGCTGCGCCACGAGGCCGAGGAGATCGCGATCCCGGACTCCGACCTCGTGGCCGGCGCGGTGCCGGGGCTCGGACCGGTGATCGACGGTACCGAGGAGGATGGGAAGAAGGTGCGACCAGGCGCCTCAGGCGGCGAGGAGCCCATCCCACCCGCGGCGTCGCCCAACGCCGTACCCGGCTAGTGCTAGTGGGGCCGGCCCAGATCGTCCCAGTACGCATCGACTTGGCCTCGTTGGATCCGTACCAGGGCACTGGTGTCGATGAGGTATCTCGCGGATCGAGTTCGTCGAGTGCGTCGTAGTTGAACACCCCTTCATCGGACATCTGGCGCAGATCCGCCAGCGCCTGGTGCCGACGTGCCCGCTTGTCCTCGACAAACTGTCGTAGCGCGACATTGACCGCTTCATTTGCGCGACGACGTCCCGGCACCTCGCATTGCCTCAGCGAGAAGCTCCTCGTCGATCGCTGGTTCCCGCTGGGACCTGACCACCGTCTCCGTCATGGTCACCGCCGTCCACCCAGGATATGCCAACCGGTATGGCGGCTCAGGCCTCGATCAGCTGCATGACGTCGTCGGAGACGTCGAAGTTGGCGTACACGCTCTGCACGTCGTCGCAGTCCTCGAGCGCGTCGATCAGCTTGAACACCTTGCGGGCCCCGTCCTCGTCGAGCGCGACGGTGACGCTGGGGACGAACGAGGACTCGGCGGACTCGTACTCCAGGCCGGCCGACTGCAGCGCCGCCCGTACGCCGACCAGGTCGCCCGGCTCGCTGACCACCTCGAACGCCTCACCGAGGTCGTTGACCTCCTCAGCGCCGGCGTCGAGCACCGCACCGAGCACGTCATCCTCGGACAGCGCGCCGGTCTTCGGGACGATCACCACGCCCTTGCGGGAGAACAGGTACGCGACGCTGCCCGCGTCGGCGAGGCTGCCGCCGTTGCGCGTCAGGGCGGTACGGACGTCGGTGGATGCCCGGTTGCGGTTGTCCGTCAGGCACTCGATGAGCAGCGCGACGCCGCCCGGCCCGTACCCCTCGTACTGGACCGTCTGGTAGTCAGCGCCACCGGCCTCCTGGCCGGAACCGCGCTTGACCGCGCGGTCGATGTTGTCGTTGGGGACCGAGTTCTTCTTGGCCTTCTGGATCGCGTCGTAGAGGGTGGGGTTGCCGGCCGGGTCCCCGCCGCCGGTCCGCGCGGCCACCTCGACGTTCTTGATGAGGCGGGCGAAGAGCTTGCCGCGCTTGGCGTCGATGACCGCCTTCTTGTGCTTGGTCGTCGCCCACTTCGAGTGGCCGGACATTACCCCTCCGTCTACTGTGTCTGTGCCTCGCGCGCCAGGTCCACGAACAGACGGTGCACACGCAGGTCGCGTGCGAGCTCCGGGTGGAAGGCGGTCGCGAGCAGATTGCCCTGCCGAACCGCGACAATCCTATCGCCCGGGACACCCGCGCCCGGTACGCGACCGAGCACCTCGACGCCCGGCCCGACCCGCTCGACCCACGGTGCCCGGATGAACACCGCGTGGAAGGGCTCCCCCGGCAAGCCGCGCAGGGGTACCGGCGCCTCGAACGAGTCAACCTGCCGGCCGAACGCGTTGCGCCGTACCGTCATGTCGATCGCGCCGAAGGACTGCTGGTCGGGGCGGCCGTCCAGGACCTCCGCGGCTAGCATGATCATGCCGGCGCACGAGCCGTACGCGGGCATGCCACCGGCGATACGCTTGCGGACCGGGTCGGCGAGGCCGAACTCGACCGAGAGCTTGCTGATCGTGGTGGACTCCCCGCCCGGGATGACCAGGGCGTCCACGTCGTCCAGCTCGCTGGGGCGGCGTACCGGCCGGGCGGTCACGGCACACTCGGCCAGCGCGGACAGGTGCTCGCGGACGTCCCCCTGGAGGGCGAGTACGCCGACGACGAGCCGGCTCGCCGACCTGTCCCTCGTTCCTTCGCTGCCCGCGCTCACCAGCCGCGCTCGGCCAGCCGGTGCGGCACCGGGATGTCGTCGACGTTGACGCCGACCATGGCCTCGCCCAGGCCGCGGGAGACCTTGGCGAGCACGTCGGGGTCGTCGTAGAAGGTGGTCGCCTTGACGATGGCGGCGGCCCGCTGGGCCGGGTTGCCGGACTTGAAGATGCCCGAGCCGACGAACACGCCCTCGGCACCGAGCTGCATCATCATCGCGGCGTCGGCCGGCGTGGCGATGCCGCCGGCGGTGAACAGGACGACCGGGAGCTTGCCGCTCTCCGCGACCTCGCGGACCAGCTCGTACGGGGCCTGCAGGTCCTTGGCCGCGACGTAGAGCTCGTCGTGCGGCAGGGTGGTGAGCCGGTGGATCTCCGCCCGGATCTTGCGCATGTGGGTGGTGGCGTTGGACACGTCGCCGGTACCGGCCTCGCCCTTGGAACGGATCATCGCGGCTCCCTCGGTGATCCGGCGCAGCGCCTCGCCGAGGTTGGTCGCGCCGCAGACGAACGGGACCGTGAACGCCCACTTGTCGATGTGGTTGGCGTAGTCGGCCGGGGTGAGCACCTCGGACTCGTCGACGTAGTCGACGCCGAGCGCCTGGAGCACCTGGGCCTCGACGAAATGCCCGATCCGGGCCTTGGCCATGACCGGGATGGACACCGCGCCGATGATCCCGTCGATCATGTCCGGGTCGGACATCCGGGACACCCCGCCCTGGGCGCGGATGTCGGCCGGTACGCGCTCCAGCGCCATGACCGCGACCGCGCCGGCGTCCTCCGCGATCTTGGCCTGCTCCGGCGTGACCACGTCCATGATCACACCACCCTTGAGCATCTCGGCCATGCCCCGCTTCACGCGGGCGGTGCCGGTGACCGGCGGCTGGGCGGCAGTGTCAGACACGGTGGTACGGCTCCTCGCAGACGGTGGGCTCCCTCGATCGTACGCGGCCGGCCGGCGCGCTCCGACGGCCAATCGCCGGCCGGTGGCCTGCTCGCCCAGCCGCGCAGCCTGTCGGAGCGGCGACCAGCCAGCGTTCGCCAGCCGCGCAGCCTGTCGGAGCGGCGACCAGCCAGCGTTCGCCAGCCGAGTCAGACCGGTACGCCGGGGTCGAGCATCGGGTCGTCGACGTCGAAGTACCGCGGCTCGGGGTGGCGCCGGGTGAGGCCGAGGGCCCGGACCAGCCGCATCCGGCGTACGGCCAGGGCGTCGCGTACCGAGTCGTCGTGCACCTGCCGGGTCAGCGCCACCCGCCGGCTGATCGCCACCATCCCGTCCAGTGCGGGCGAACCGTCCGGGGCCGGCAGCTGGCGCAGCTCCCGGGTCAGGTCGTTCTCGGCCTGCTCGCGGTCCTCGGGCTCGGCCTCCAGCGCGGCGCGCGCGGCCGACCGCAGGTCCCTGCGGCCCAGCGCGTCGGCCAGCACGGCGGCGGCCGCCGCCCGCCGGACCAGGTGGGCGTCGAGCGCGGCCTGGGCGGCGGCGGCGCGGGCGTGCAGCCGGTCGACACGGGCGGCCATCCAGGTCACGTACGTGGCGACCAGTACGACGGCGGCGACCACCGCGACGATCCACCACATGAGCGGCAGCCTACCGGCGCTCCGGGTGCCCCGGCCCGTTCACCGGGGTGCGCGGGCGGGGCCGCGCGTACCATCATTCGACGTCGGCGGCTAGCCGGGGTGACGCTTCGATGGCGGTCGCGTAGACCTCGAGCACCCGGGCGACCAGCACCGGCCAGTCGTACCCGGCGACGACCTGGGTGGCCCGGCCGGCGAGCCCGGCGCGGCGCGCTGGGTCGTCCAGCAGCCCGGCCACGCTGTCCGTGAGGGCGGCGGAGTCGCCGACCGGGAACAGCGCACCGGCCCGGCCACCGTCCAGCACCCGGCGGAACGCGTCCAGGTCGCTGGCCACGACCGGGGTACCGGCGGCCATCGCCTCGGTGAGGATCATGCCGAAGGACTCCCCGCCGGTGTTCGGGGCCACGTACAGGTCCACGCTGTGCAGCATCCGGGCCTTGTCCGGCTCGGTGATCTTGCCCAGGAAGGTGATCCGGTCCCGGACGGCCGCCGGGTGGCCGGCGAGCACCTCCTCCGGGTCACCCGGGCCGGCGACCAGCAGCCGCAGGTCGGGCCGGTACGGGGCGAGCCGGGACAGCGCGTCGAGCAGGACCGGGAAGCCCTTGCGGGGCTCGGTGAACCGGCCGAGGAAGCCGAGCGCGCCGCCCGTACCGGGCCAGCCGGGAAGCGGTACGGCGTCGGCGAACCGGGAGACCGCGACCCCGTTGGGGATCTCCCACGCACCGCCGCCCAGGTGCTCCACCTGTACCCGGCGGGCCAGGTCGGAGACCGCGATCCGGGCGGTGATCTTCTCCAGGACCAGCTGGAGCATGCCCTGGGCGGCCGCCATCGCGCGGGACCGGGTCAGCGCGGTGTGGAAGGTGGCCACGACCGGCGACCGGGCGTACAGCACCGCCAGCATCGACAGGCTGGGGGTTACCGGCTCGTGTACGTGCAGCACGTCGAATCCGCCGGCGGCGAGCCAGCGCCGGACCCGGGCCGCCGAGATCGGCCCGAACGACAGCCGGGCCACGGAGCCGTTGTACCGCACGGGTACCGCCCGCCCCGCCGACACCAGGTACGGCGGCAGCGGCGCGTCCTCGTCGCGGGCCAGCACCTGGGCTGGACCGGTAAGGCGGCGTTCGTCGCGGGCCAGCACTTGGGCTGGACCGGTAAGGCGGCGTTCGTCGCGGGCCAGCACTTGGGCTGGACCGGTATGGCGGCGTTCGTTGGCCGGCGCCAGGACGCTCACCTCGTGCCCGAGCCCGATCAGCGTCTCGGCCAGGTCGTGTACGTGGTTCTGTACGCCCCCCGGCACGTCGAACGAGTACGGGCACACGATCCCGACGCGCATGCCGCCTACCCTCCCTCAGGCATGCCCTCGCGGCCCTCGCTCCGCTCGGTGCACTCGGTCATGCCGCCCCCCTATCGGCCTCTCCGGACTCACCGGCCCGGGCCGGCTCCCGCCACATCCGCTGGAGCATGTGCCAATCCTCGGGGTGCCGTGTGATACCGGCCGCGAAGTGGTCAGCCACGGTCTGGGTGACCATCCGGGCCCGCTCGGCCAGTGGGCCGGACTCGGGCGGCGGCGTCGCCAACGGACCGTGGAGCCGACCCACCGCGGCGTCGGGCTCGTACCACATGTCTACCGCGTAAAGCGGCGCTCCGCTGCGCAGGGCGAGCAGGGCCGGGCCCGCGGGCATGGTGGTACGGGCGCCGAAGAAGTCCACGTCCACCCCGCGGCCGGGCAGGTCACGGTCGGCGAGCAGGGGCACCACGTACCCCTTGGCCAGCCGTTCGGCCAGCAGGTCCAGCGGCGGCCGTTCGCCCCCGGTCAGCGGGATGATCTCCATGCCCAGACCCTGCCGGAAGTCCAGGAACCGCTGGTAGAGGCCCTCCGGCTTGAGCCGTTCGGCGACCGTGACCAGGGGCCAGCCCATCGCCGCCACCCAGGCGCCGGCCATGTCCCAGTTGCCGGCGTGCGGCAGCGCGACGACCGCGCCCCGACCGGTGGCCACGTCGTCGCCGAGCAGCTCGTGCCCGTGCAACCGGAAGGAGCGCAAGATCAGCTGCCGCGACATGGACGGCAGCCGGAACGACTCCATCCAGTACCGCATGTACGAGCGCATCGCCTTGCGTACCAACGCCTCCAGCTCTTCGTCGGGCAGGCCCGGACCGACCACCCGGCGCAGGTTCTCGGCCAGCCGGGCCACCCCGCGGGTCCCCCGCCGTACGGTCACCTCGGCGCCCGCGTTGAACAGCGCAGCCGCCACCGGGCGCGGCAGCGCCCTTACCACCCGCCACCCGGCGGCATACGCCGTCTCGGCGGCCGTCATATCGCCGCCTCCGCGGAGGGAAGTACGTCGGCGGTCGTCATGACGCCGCGTCCTGGCGGTAGACGGTGCCGATGCGCTGGCCGACCGTGATGATCGACAGGACGGCGAGCAGCCAGAGGGCGACGTCGAGGCCGTACCGCCAGCCGAAGCCGGCGACCAGGCCGCCCAACCCGAGCAGGATCAGCCGTTCGGCGCGCTCGGCGAGCCCGACGTTGGCGGTGAGGCCCAGGCCCTCGGCGCGGGCCTTGGCGTACGAGACGATCAGTCCGGCCACCAGGCAGATCAGCGCCGCCGCCGCGGCCCAGTGCCGGCCCTGCGTGCCCAGCCAGTACGCCACCGAGCCGAAGACGGCGCCGTCGGCGATCCGGTCCATGGTGGAGTCGAGGAAGGCGCCGAACCGCCGGCCGCTGCCCCGCTGCCGGGCCATCGAACCGTCGATCAGGTCGGTGAACGCGCTCAACGTGACGATGACCGTGGCGGTCACCAGGTAGCCCCGGCTGGCGAAGCCGAGCGCGCCGACCAGCACGCCGACGGTACCGATGACGGTCACCGCGTCCGGGGAGACCCGGGCACGCAGCAGTGCCCGGGCCACCGGGTCGACCGCGCGGGCGATCCCGGCCCGTACCGACACGCTGAAGATCTTCGCCATGGCGTTCTCACCCTATCGGCGCGGCCAGCGCCGCGGGGCGGCGGCGTCGGGGGTCCACCTAGCGGTGGCCGGAGCGGATCTGCGCGGTGGGGTTGTGCCGGCGGCCACGCGGGTGTGGGATCGCAACGAGAAGGTAACGCGGCGCTTAAGTCCCGATTTCGCAAGCCGAGGGAGGTGCGCCCGATGGCGCAGAAGACCCAGGAGAAGGGGGTCACCGGCCCGGCGCCGGTGGTGGACGAGCCCGGCAGGGTACGCAACGTGGTGCTCGTCGGGCACTCCGGTGCGGGAAAGACGACGCTCGTGGAGGCGTTGCTCGCCGCGACCGGTACGACCAGCCGGGCCGGCTCGGTCGTCGACGGCACCACGGTGTCCGACTACGACCCCGCGGCCGTACGGCAGCAGCGCTCGGTGAGCCTGGCCTGCGCCCCGCTGATGCATCGGGGCATCAAGGTCAACCTGCTCGACAGCCCGGGCTACGCGGACTTCGTCGGGGAGCTGCGCGCCGGCCTGCGCGCCGCCGACGCGGCGCTGTTCGTGGTGTCCTCGGTTGACGGCATGGACGCGGCCACCGGTGCGCTCTGGGAGGAGTGCGCCGCGGTCGGCATGCCCCGCGCGGTCGCGGTGACCCGGCTGGACCACCAGCGGGCCGACTTCGAGGAGACCGTCGCGCTGTGCCAGCGGGTGTTCGGCGACAACGTGCTGCCGCTCTACCTGCCGCTGCACGGCGACGACGGGACATCCGTGGCGGGCCTCATCGGGTTGATCTCGCAGCGGGTCTTCGACTACTCCGGCGGGTACCCGCCGGCCGCCCGCGACCCCGACCCCGAGCACCTGACGGCGATCGAGGAGGCGCGCAACGAGCTGCTCGAAGGGATCATCGCGGAGAGCGAGGACGAGTCCCTGATGGAGCGCTACCTCTCCGGCGAGCAGATCGAGACCGACGTGATCATCGAGGACCTGGAGAAGGCCGTGGCCCGCGGCTCCTTCTACCCGGTCATCCCCGTCTGCGCCGAGACCCGGGTCGGCCTCGACGCGCTGCTCGAGGTGCTGACCAGCGCCTTCCCGTCCCCGCTGGAGCACGACGTACCGCCGGTCGCCGGCCTGGACGGCAGCCCGCGCGAGCCGCTCACCTGCGACCCCGCCGGGCCACTGGTGGCCGAGGTGGTCAAGACCACCGTCGACCCGTACGTGGGTCGGGTGTCCCTCGTGCGGGTGTTCTCCGGCACGCTGCGCCCGGAGACCGCCGTGCACATCAGCGGCCACGGCATGGAGACCCGCGGCCACGCCGACCACGACGCCGACGAGCGGGTCAGCCACCTGTACTCGCCGCTCGGGGCGGCCCTGCGCGAGGTGCAGGCGTGCATCGCCGGGGACGTCTGCGCGATCACCAAGTCGACCAGCGCGGAGACGGGGGACACCATCTCCGCCAAGGACAACCCGCTGCTCATCGCGCCGTGGGTGATGCCCGAGCCGCTGCTGCCGGTCGCGATCGTCGCGAAGACCCGGTCCGACGAGGACGCGCTGGCCAAGAACCTGGGCCGGCTGGTCGCCGGCGACCCGACCATGCGACTGGAGCGCAACCCGGAGACCCACCAGCTGGTCCTGTGGTGCATGGGCGAGGCGCACGCCGACGTGGTGCTCGACCGGTTGCGGGCCGGCGGGGTCGACCTGTCCACCGAGCCGGTACGGGTGGCGCTGCGGGAGACCTTCGCGGCGCCGTCGAAGGGGCACGGGCGGCACGTCAAGCAGTCCGGCGGGCACGGCCAGTACGCCGTCTGCGACATCGAGGTCGAGCCGCTGCCGCGGGGGGGTGGCTTCGAGTTCGTCGACCGGGTGGTCGGCGGCGCGGTGCCGAACAACTACATCCCGAGCGTCGAGAAAGGGGTACGGGCGCAGATGGAGCGCGGGCTCGTCGCCGGCTACCCGGTCGTCGACCTGCGGGTGAAGCTCTACGACGGCAAGGCGCACTCGGTCGACTCCTCGGACGCGGCGTTCCAGACGGCCGGCTCGCTCGCGCTCAAGGAGGCCGCCGAGAAGGGCGACCTGACGCTGCTGGAGCCGGTCGACGAGGTGGAGATCCGGGTACCGGACGCGTTCGTCGGCGCCGTGATGAGCGACCTGTCCAGCCGGCGGGGCCGGGTCCAGGGCACCGAACCCGACCCCGCCGGGGGTGACAAGACGCTGGTGCACGCCGAGGTACCGGCGACCGAGCTGGTCCGGTACGCGGTCGAGCTACGGGCGATGACCTCCGGTACCGGCACGTTCGCCCGCTCGTTCGTCCGGTACGACCCGATGCCGGCGCACCTCGCCGAGCAGGTGAAGAAGGAGCACGCCAGCCGCGCCTGAACCGGCGTCAGCGCACGAGCAGCTTGTCGACGTCGGCGAGCTGGTCCTGGGTCAGCGGCCCGTGGGCCAGCGCGCCGGCGTTCTCGAAGGCAAGCTGTGCCAATTGGCTGTGCTCGCCTCGCCAAAGACCGGCTCGGCTGCGCCCAGCTAGCGATTGGCGAGGGCCAGCAGCTCGGTCACCGTGACGAACCGGAAGCCCCGCTTCCGCAGGCCGGTGACCATCTCGCCAAGATGCCGGATGGCGACCAGCCGCTCGTCCGCGCCAACGTCGTGGGCCAGCACGATCTGGCCGGGCCGTACCCCGTCGACGATCTCGGTCACCTGCCCCTGCTCGTTGTGCAGGTACGCCGACTCGTGCATCTGCCGTGACCAGAGCACCACGTCGTACCCGTGGTCGTTCGCGGCCAGCAGGGTCGCCCCGCCGAGGTGCCCGTACGGAGGGCGCAGGAGCGTCGGCTCCCGGCCGAGCAGCCGGTGGATCGTGTCGTGCGCGCGCCCGATCTGGTCACCGGCGGCGGGCGCGTCGAGCATCGCCAGGTCCGGGTGCGACCAGGTGTGGTTGCCCACGTCGTGCCGGTCCAGCCGGCCCTTCACCAGGTCGGCGTGCGCGGCCAGGTGCTGGCCGACCATGAAGAACGTGGCCGGTACCCCGAGCTGGTCGAGCGTATCCAGAACCGTCGAAGTCCATCGTGGGCCGGGGCCGTCGTCGAAGGTGAAGGCGACCACCGGCTCGTCGGTCTCCACGTACCAGGTGACCCGCTGCTGGCCGTGGCGCTCGTACTCGACCCGGTCGGCCGCGGCCGCGTACCCCCCGCCGAACGGCAGGTGCTTCGGCGGGAGGAGGCTGGGCACCGCCATCGCGCCGGCGCCGGCCGCGGCGCCCCCGGCCACGAGCAGGCCGGCCTGGACGAACCGGCGGCGGTTCACCCCGGCGCGCCGTCCGCCCACGCCTTGGCGAGCAGGTCCCGGGTATCGCCGAGCAGCTGCGGGAGCACCTTGGTACGCCCGATCACCGGCATGAAGTTGGCGTCCCCGCCCCAGCGCGGTACCACGTGCTGGTGCAGGTGCGCGGCGATCCCCGCACCGGCGACGTGGCCCTGGTTCATCCCGATGTTGAAGCCGTGCGGGCTGCTGACGGAGCGGATCAGCCGCATGGCGGCCTGGGTGAACCCGGCCATCTCCACGGTCTCCGCGTCGGTGAGGTCGGTGTAGTCGGCGACGTGCCGGTACGGGCAGACCATCAGGTGCCCCGGGTTGTACGGGTAGAGGTTGAGCACCGCGTACACCACCTCACCGCGCCCGATGACCAGGCTCTCGGCCTCGGGCAGCCCCGGCGCGAGGCAGAACGGGCACCCGGCTGGTTTCTCGTACGCGTCGGCCGGCCGGTCGGCCCCTGTCACGTACGCCAGCCGGTGCGGCGTCCACAGCCGGTCCCAGCCGTCGGGCTCCCCCACGTCGACCACACCGCGATGCTACGTGCTTTCTTGACTCTCCAGCAGGAGGAGAGTCCTAGCCGCGGACTGTGATGTCGATCGGTCGCTTCGCCCGCCGGAGCGGGCTGTCGATCGGAGCGCCGCGCCCACCGGCTCCGCCACCTGATCGAGAACGAGGAGAGCGTCATGCCGCAGCCGCCGTTCACGCTGGGCCCCGACGACGAGCGGCGGCTCGCCGCGACGCTCTTCAACCACACCTGGACGCTGCTGGCACGCACCGACCGCGGGCCGCGCGAGGACGACGAGATGCAGCACGCCGCGCACGGCAGCCGGTACCACTGGGGCGTGGTGGGGCAGCCGGCGCACTGGGCGCGCGGCGAATGGCAGTGCTCCCGGGTGTACGCCGTGCTGCGCCGCGCCGAGCCCGCCCTGCATCACGGCCGGCGCTGCCTGGCCCTCGTCGAGGAGTACGAGCTGAGCCCGTTCGACCTCGGCTGCGCCCACGAGGCGATCGCGCGGGCGTACCGGGTCGCCGGCTCGGACGAGGACGCCGCCCGGCACCTGGAGCTCGGGTACGCGGCCGTCGACAAGATCACCGATCCGGAGGACGGCGAGCTGCTCCGCTCCGACCTCGACAGCCTGGCGACGCCCCCGGACGGCACCATGCGGACGCGCCCGTAGCGCCCGGCCCCGACCGGGTCAAGAACGGTCAGGCCGCCGACGGGCCGGCGTTCGTACGGGACCGGACCACCTCCGCGACGTGGGCGACCGCCTCGGCGAGCGGGACGCCGTTGCGCTGGGAGCCGTCCCGGTAGCGGAAGGAGACGGTACCGGCCGCCACGTCCGCGTCCCCGGCGATCGCCATGAACGGGACCTTCTGCTGCTGTGCGGTACGGATCTTCTTCTGCATCCGGTCGTCCGACTCGTCGACCTCGGCCCGGATGCCCTCGGCGCGCAGCGCGTCGACGAACTCGCGCAGGTACGCGGCGTGCTCGTCGCGGATCGGGATGCCGACCACCTGGACCGGCGCCAGCCAGGCCGGGAAGGCACCGGCGTAGTGCTCGGTGAGCACGCCGAAGAACCGCTCGATCGAGCCGAACAGGGCGCGGTGGATCATGATGGGCTGCTGCCGGGTGCCGTCCGCGGCCTGGAACTCCAGCCCGAACCGCTCGGGCATGTTGAAGTCCACCTGGATCGTGGACATCTGCCAGGTACGGCCGATCGCGTCCTTGGCCTGTACGGAGATCTTGGGGCCGTAGAAGGCCGCGCCGCCGGGGTCGGGTACCAGCTCCAGGCCGGAGTCGGTGGCGGCCTCCCGCAGCGCCTCGGTGGCCGTCGCCCAGTGCTCGTCGGTGCCCACGTACTTCTCGTCGTTGCGGGTGGACAGCTCCAGGTAGAAGTCCTCCAGGCCGTAGTCGCGCAGCAGGTCCAGGACGAAGCGCAGCAGCGACTTCAGCTCGTCCTGCAACTGCTCCGCGGTGCAGTAGATGTGCGCGTCGTCCTGGGTCATCCCGCGTACCCGGGTGAGGCCGTGCACCACGCCGGACTTCTCGAACCGGTACACCGTGCCGAACTCGAACAGCCGTAGCGGCAGCTCGCGGTAGGACCGCCCGCGGGCCCGGAAGATCAGGTTGTGGAACGGGCAGTTCATCGGCTTGAGGTAGTAGTTCGCACCCTCGAGCTCCATCGGCGGGTACATCGCGTCGGCGTACCAGTGCAGGTGGCCGGAGGTCTCGAACAGGTGGCCCTTGGTGATGTGCGGGGTGTTGACGAACGAGTACCCGGCCTCCTCGTGCCGCTGCCGGGAGTAGTTCTCCAGCTCGCGCCGGATGATCCCGCCCTTCGGGTGGAACACCGCGAGGCCCGAGCCGATCTCGTCGGGGAAGCTGAACAGGTCCAGCTCGGCGCCGAGCTTGCGGTGGTCGCGCCGGGCCGCCTCCTCCAGCATCCGCAGGTAGTTCTTGAGCTGGTCACGGGTGGGCCAGGCGGTGCCGTACACCCGCTGGAGCTGGGGGTTGCGCTCCGACCCGCGCCAGTACGCCGCGGCCGTGCGCATCAGCTTGAACGCCCCGATCAACCGGGTCGAGGGCAGGTGCGGCCCCCGGCACAGGTCACCCCAGCAGCGCTCCCCCGACTTCGGGTCGAGGTTGTCGTAGACGGTCAGCTCGCCGCCGCCGACCTCCATCACCTCAGCGGAGTCCACGTCACCCTTAATGTCCACCAGCTCCAGCTTGTACGGCTCGTCCGCGAGCTCCGCCTTCGCCTGCTCCAGCGAGTCGAACCGGCGCCGCCGGAACACCTGCCCGGCCTTGACGATCTCCTGCATCCGCTTCTCGAGCTTGTCGAGGTCCTCCGGCTGGAACGGCCGGGGCACGTCGAAGTCGTAGTAGAAGCCGTTCTCGATCGGCGGGCCGATGCCGAGCTTCGCCTCCGGGTACAGGTCCTGGACGGCCTGGGCGAGCACGTGCGCGGTCGAGTGCCGCAGTACGTTCAGCCCGTCCGGCGAGTCGATCGTGACCGCGGTGACCGGGACGTCGGACTCCGGCGCCCAGGACAGGTCGCGCAGCTGGCCGGCGGGGTCGCGTACCACCACGACCGCCTGGGGTCCGGCGGTCGGCAGGCCGGCGGCGGCGATCGCGTCCGCGCCGGTGGTCCCGGCCTTGACCACGACGGGGTCGGCCACGGTGCTCTCCTTCTCCTGGTGCGGGAAGTCTGGTACGGGAAGTTCAGCCCTCCGATGCTATCCGGATACGCGTCAGCGCTGCCGAGGGGCGCCGTGACAGCTAGATTTGCGCCGTGGCACCAGGTGACCTTGTCGGCGCGCTGCAGCGCCGGTACCAGACGTTTTTCGCGTCCCGGCCGGCCACCCCGTTCGCGGTGGTGGCCGGGGACGTCCCGCACCATTTCGGGGCGGGCGAGCCGGCGTTCACGATCACCGTACGGGACGGCCGGGGCGCCCGGGCGCTGGCCGGGCTGGACCAGTTCGGCGTCGCCGTGGCATACCTGCAGGGCTGGCTGGACGTGGACGGCGACCTGGTGGCCGCGTTACGGATGCGCAAGTTCTTCAAGGACTTCCACCCGATCGCCTGGCTGTCCCAGTTCGCCCCGGCGGTCCTGCGCGGCCGTACCGAGCACGACCGCCGCTCGATCTCCTCGCACTACGACGAGGACTCCGAGTTCTTCCTGACCTTCCTGGACAACCGGCACCGCTGCTACACGGAGGGCGTGTTCGCGTACGACGACGAGCCGCTCGAGGACGCGATGACCCGCAAGATGGAACTCGCCGTGGCGGCGCTCGGGGTCAAGCCCGGCGACCACGTGCTGGAGGTCGGCGGCGGCTGGGGCGCGTTCGTCGGGTACGCGGCCGAGCGGGGCATCGAGGTCACCGCGCTGACCCTGTCGAAGGAGTCCGAGCGGTTCCTCAACGAGCTGATCGAGCGGGACAACCTGCCGGCGCGCGTGGTACGGGAGCACATCTTCCGGTACCGCGGCCCGCACCGGTACGACGCCGTGGTGAACATGGGGGTCACCGAGCACCTGCCCGACTACCGCGCCACCATCCGCAAGTACGCCGAGCTGGTCAAGCCGGGCGGCCACGTCTACCTCGACGCGCTGGCGATGCGCGCCAAGCACCGGGTCTCCACCTTCATGAGCAGGTACGTGTACCCCGGCGGCTCCTCCCCCCTGCTGTTACACGAGTACCTCCGCGAGGTGGCCCGGTCCCCGTTCGAGCTGACCAGCCTGGTGGACGACCGGCACAACTACTACCTGACCTGCCTGCGCTGGGCGCAGCGGCTGGACGCGGCGCGCGACGAGGTGGTCAAGCGCTGGGGTGAGCCGCTCTACCGGCGCTTCCGGCTCTTCCTCTGGGGCTCGGCGGCGGGGTTTGACACCGGGCTGGTACAGGCGTATCGCTGGGTCTTACGAATGCCGGAGGCGGCAGCGTAGAGCGGAGGCACGGTGCGCGGGTGGTTATGGGTCGTCATCGGAGCCCTGCTGGCCCTCGTCGGCGGGGTGTGGTTCTTCCAGGGCATCGACGTCCTCAAAGGCAGCGGGATGAGCGGCAAGACGCTGTGGGCGGTGGTCGGTCCGATCGTCGCGCTCGTCGGGCTGGCGCTCATCGGCGTCGGCGTCCGGGCGGTACGCCGGGCCAGCACGCCGGGGTGACCGCACCCCGGTGACCGCACTCCGGCTCAGTGGCGGCGGCTGAGCAGCGCGGCGAGCCCGGCCGCGGCCGCCGCCACCGCGCCCGCCGCGAGCAGGCCGTGGTGCTGCGAGGCCCACACCTGGGGGCTGTGCGTCTTCGCACGGCCGTTGAAGCGGCCGTGCGCGCCGAAGTCGGGCTCCCGCTCGCCGTCGGCCGGGTCCCACAGGTTGGCCGGCTGGCGGGGGTCGCGCGGCTCGTCGGTCTGCTGGCCGGCGTACCCGGTCCGGGCCAGGTAGCGGTCCAGCAGTCCCGGGGCTACGGCGTTGGCCAGCAGGGTGGCGACCGTCGTCCCGCCGACCCAGTACTCCCGGCGCCGCGGGTGGTCGGCCGCGTAGGCGATCGCGCGGGCCGCGACCTCCGGCTGGTAGATCGGGGGTACGGGCTGGGGCCGGCGCGGCATCCTGGTCAGCGCCCAGTCGAACTGCGGGGTGTTCACGGCCGGCAGCTGCACCATGGTCACCCGCACCTTGCTCCGGTCGTGCAGCAGCTCGCAGCGCAGGGCCTCGGTGAAGCCCTGGATCGCGTGCTTCGCGCCGCAGTACGCGGTCTGCAGCGGGATTCCCCGGTACGCCAGCGCCGAGCCCACCTGCACGATGGTGCCCCGGTTGCGGGGGAGCATCCGGTCCAGCGCCGCCCGGGTGCCGTTTACGTAGCCGAGGTACGTGACCTCGGTGACCCGCTGGAACTCGGCCGGGGTGACCTGGGTGAAGGGCGCGAACGCGGCGGCGAAGGCGTCGTTGACCCACACGTCGATGGGCCCCAGCTCGGCCTCGACCCGGTGGGCGGCGGCCTGCACCGCATCGTGGTCGGCGACGTCCACCTGCAGCGGCAGGGCCGTACCCCCGAGTGCCGCCACCTCCTTGGCCGCTCCGGCCAGCCCGTCGGCGCCCCGCGCGAGCAGGGCGATCCGGTCCCCTCGCTCCGCGAGCAGCTGAACCAGCGCCCGCCCGACCCCGCCGCTCGCCCCGGTGACCACCACCACACGTCCCGTTGTCATGGGTCTCCCCTACCCAGCGCTAGCGGTCGCGTAACTGCTGGATGCGGTCCTTGAAGAGGGTGGTGGCGATCGCGGTCCGGTGCGGCTGGCCGCGCAGGAACGCCGTGGCGAACCGGGTGGCCTGCTCGTAGCTGACCTTGCCGGGCATCGGCGGCTCGTTCGGGTCGACGTGCACGTCCACCAGCGCCGGCCCGTCGACGTGCAGGGCGGTACGGACCGCGTCGGCGAGGTCGGCGGCGTGGCTCACGTGGATGCCGTACCCACCGGCGGCGCGCGCCCAGGCGGCGTAGTCGGGCAGCGGCGGCCCGTACCGGACCCCGTGCTCGGGGTAACCGAGGACCATCTGCTCCCAGAGGATCTGCCCGAGCGAGTTGTTGTTGTTGACGACCACCTTGACCGGCAGGTTGTGCCAGGCGGCGGTGTGGAACTCGGCCATCAGCATGGCGAACGCCCCGTCGCCGAGGTACGCGATCACCTGCCGGTCCGGGTACGCGTGCTGGATGGCCAGCGCGTACGGCAGCCCGCACGCCATGGTGGCCAGGTTGCCGGAGAGGTAGAACTCCCGCCGGCCGCAGATCTGCCAGTGCCGGGCGGCCCAGGTGGCGACCGTACCGGAGTCGCAGGTGAGCACCGCGTCCTCGGCGGCCAGCTCGCTCAGCACGCTGGCCAGGTACTGCGGCGCGATCGGGTCGCGTTCGGAGGTCTCCAGCGTCCGCATCCTCGCCCGCCAGTCGCGCATCAGGCCCTGGTACTTCGCGAGGTGCGTACGGTCGGTCCGGTACCGCAGGAGCGGCAGCAGCGCCTCCAGCGTGGCGCCGACGTCGCCGATGAGCGGCACGTCGGTCGGCAGCCGGTTGCCGGCCCGGGTCGGGTCGATCTCCACCTGCACCACCTTCACCTTGCCCGGCTCCGGCAGGTACTTGGTGTACGGGAAGTTCGTGCCCAGCATCAGCAGCGTGTCGACGTCGTCGACCAGTGCCTCACCGGGCGCGGTGCCGAGCAGCCCGAGGCCGCCGACCGCGTACGGGGAGTCGTCCGGGATCACCATCTTGCCGCGCAGGGTCTTGACCACGGGAGCGCCGAGCACCTCGGCCGCCCGCTCGACGAGCTGCCCCGCTCCCCGTGCCCCGACGCCGGCGAGGATCCCCACCCGGCCACCGGAGTTGAGCAGCTCGGCCGCCTCCTCGACCTCGCGCTCGCGGGGCCGTACCGGCGGGGCCAGGTAGATCGGCGCGGTCTGCGGCCGGTTGGCCGGGGCGACGTGCGGCCACGGGTCGGTTCCGGCTTCAGCGACCTGGATGTCGTTGGGCACGCTCAGGTGGGCCACACCCCGACGGGCATAGGCGGTACGCACCGCCAGGTCCACCAGCGACGGCAGCTGCGCCGGGTTCACCACCACCTGGTTGTACTCGGCCACATCCGCGAACAGCCGATCCAGGTGCACCTCCTGCTGGTACCCCGTACCCAGCACGCTGGTCTCCTGCATCCCGGTGATCGCGAGCACCGGCGCATGGTCGAGCTTCGCGTCGTACAACCCGTTGGCCAGGTGGATCCCACCCGGCCCGCTCGTAGCCAGGCACACACCCAGCCGCCCGGTCGCCTTCGCGTACGCGGTCGCCATGAACGCGGCCGCCTCCTCGTGATGGACGAGCACGAACCGTACCCGCCCGGCCTGCCGGCGCAGCCCCTCCATGATCCCGTTGATGCCGTCCCCGGGCAGCCCGAACACCGTATCGACGCCCCACTCGGCCAGCCGTTCGATGAGTACCTCGGACAGGATGCGAGCCATGTGGCCGCAGATACCCCTGGCCCGCCCGGTCACACCCGGGTACGGCGCAGGAACGGCAGGACGTACCAGAGGAAGCCGTACAGGGCGGCGACCGCCGCGACGAGCAGGGCCGCCCAGGGCGAGCCGAGCACCACGTCCATCACCACGAACACCGCGCCGAGCATGGCGAGCAGAAGGCTGCCCAGGCCCCACTCCGCCAGCCGCGAGGCCACCCGGACCAGCTCGGCCTTGCGGCCCCGGCGGAACACGATCCGGTGGTAGCTGACCGGGGCGATGAGCAGGCCGGCGGCCACGGCGGTGGCCAGGACGGTACCGACGTAGGCGAGCCGGTCCAGCCGGCTGCTGTGCTCGAAGCGGACGGTGAACGGCAGGGTCAGCAGGAAGGCGAAGAGGATCTGGACGCCCGTCTGCACGACCCGTATCTCCTGCAGCAGCTCGCCGAAGTTGCGGTCCCACCGCTCCAGCGCGGTCTCGCCGCGCCCGCCGCCGCCCTCCGCCACCATGTCCTCCGCTGCCATGTGATGACGCTACCCGGCCACCCCCGCGGGCGCGGCCGGGTAGCGCCTCAGCAGCAGGCCGGGTTACTCGCTTGCGTGATGCAAGTCAGTCGGTACCGGAGACGACCGTCACCTGCGCCGCGTCGTCCAGCCGGTACCCGACGCCCCGTACGGTCGCGATCACCGGCCCGCGCTCGCCGAGCTTGACCCGCAGCCGGCGGACGTGCACGTCGACCGTGCGCTCCCCGCTCACCATGTCGTAGCCCCACACCTGGCTCAGCAGCTGGCTACGGCTGAACACCCGGCGCGGGTGCTCGCAGAGGAAGACCAGCAGGTCGTACTCGCGGCGGGTGAGCCGTACGGGCATCCCGTCACGCAGGACCATCCGGGACGCGAGGTAGATCCGCAGGGACGGGCCGCCGGCCAGCGGGTCGCCGCCACGCCGGACCAGCCGGTGGCGGGGCGAACCGGTACGGGGCGTGACCGGGTGCGGCTCGGCGTCGACCGTACGGACCTCCCCGACGACGGTACCGTCGGTGCCCGCGAGCGCCCGCAGGCTCTCCAGCAGGCCCTCGGCGGCGGCCGGCAGGTGCGGTCCGGGCAGGTGGATCTGGACGGTGACGGTCAGCGCGGTCGGGGCCGGCGGCTCCTCGACCGCCGTCGAGGGCAGCGCGCGGCGCGCCCGGTGGGTGGTGTTCAGGTCGGAAACGCTGGTGGCCAGCATCAGAGGCTCCTATGGCACGTGGGGCGGTCACTACCGGTAAAACCCATCGGGTTCATAGGCTTTCCACGAGGACCGAGCTTATCAGCGGGAACCGGGGAGGGGTCCCCGGCGTCATATGCGTCATGACACGCCTGCGCCCGCCGTACCGCCTGCTGCGCCTCGCCCTGCTCGCCGCGCTCCTGCCGGCGGCCGCCTGCGCCCGTACCACCGGCACCGGCGCGGGCGGGCCCTCGGCGCCGGACAGCGGCCCGGCAGCCGCCACCACCGCGCCGGCCACCACCGAGCCGGCCTCCCCCGTCGACGGCTGCCCGGACGGCCTGCGCACCGGCCGGGTGTCGCTCAGCGAGACCGACGACGGCAAGCAGGTCTGCCTCGCCACCGGTACGGCCCTGGAGGTCTACCTGCGCGGCAGCACCGACAGCAAGTGGTCGGCCCCCACGCCCGACGGCACCGCGCTGCGTCCGACCTTCAACGGCAAGGGCGCGCTCCAGGTCGGTGTCACCGCCGGCTTCTTCGTCGCCGCCGCGCCCGGCGTGGTGCACCTGACCGCGCAGCGGGCCGCCTGCCCGAGCCCGCCCAGCGGCGGGGTGGCCTGCCAGGCGCTCATCGCCTTCCGGGTCACCGTCACGGTCCGCTGAGCCGGCGGGGAACCCGCTCCGTCACCCTGAACCTCGCCGGCTGAGGCTCCCACACCGACACCCCCGCCCCGCTTGCGTTCGGGTACCCGCTCGCGTATCTTCTCCTACCAACTTAGTCGACAAAGTAGGGGATGGACATAGTGGTGCGGAAGACCCGAACCTTCGCCGCCATCGTGGCGTTGACGCTCCTGGCGCCGGGCCTCGCCGCCTGCGGTGGTTCATCGAGTGGTAACACCGTGACCCTGCATCTGGTCGCCTACTCCACGCCGCAGGCGGCGTACCAGAAGATCATCAAGGCATTCCAAGCCACGCCCGAGGGCAAGAACGTCAAGTTCAGCCAGTCGTACGGCGCCTCCGGCGACCAGAGCCGGGCGGTGCAGTCGGGCCTGAAGGCAGATATCGTCGCGTTCTCGCTGGAGCCCGACGTCACCCGGCTGGTGACGGCCAAGCTGGTCGCCGAGGACTGGAACTCCGACGAGTACACGGGCATGGTCACCGACTCGGTCGTGGTGATCGCCACCCGCAAGGGCAACCCCAGGAACATCAAGACCTGGGACGACCTCACCAAGCCGGGGGTGCAAGTGATCACGCCGAACCCGTTCACCTCGGGCGGCGCGCGGTGGAACGTCATGGCCGCGTACGGGGCGGCGTCGGACAAGGGCGCGGACCGGGCCGCCGGGATCGGGTACCTGCAGGCGCTGTTCCCGCACGTTCCGGTGCAGGACAACAGCGCCCGAGCATCGCTGCAGACGTTCACCGGCGGCAAGGGTGACGCGATGATCGCGTACGAGAACGACTCGATCTTCGCGCAGCAGGCCCGGCAGGCGCTCGACTACACCGTGCCGGACGCCACGATCCTCATCGAGAACCCGGTCGCGGTGGCCAGGAACAGCGAGCACCCGGCCGAGGCCAAGGCGTTCCTCGCGTACCTGCACGGCGCGGCCGCGCAGAAGATCTTCGCGGAGAACGGCTACCGTCCCGTGGTGAAGGGCGTCGGCGGGCCGAGCTTCCCGACCCCGGGGCGGCTGTTCACGATCAAGGATCTCGGAGGCTGGTCCAAAGTGAGCAAGGACTTCTTCGACCCGAACACCGGCGTGATGGCCGGCATCGAGCAGAAGCTCGGCGTCGCTACCGCACCCAGCCCGACCCCGGCCAAGTAGCCGGTGACCGCCACGCAGGCGTCGACCGGGCCCGGTGCGTTAGCGCCGGATCCGGTCGAGGCGTCTCCGCCACGCGCCGGCTCGCGTCGCGCGAGCCGGCGCCCGCGCGCCGGGCTCGGCCTCGGGCTCGGCGTGTCCGTGCTGTACCTGAGCCTGATCGTGCTGGTACCGCTGGCCGCCGTGGTGTGGCGCGGCACCCGGGCCGGCCCCGACGCCTTCTGGCACGCGGTGACCACGCCGGACTCGTGGGCCGCGCTCAAGCTCACCGTGGTCGCGTCGGTGATCGTCGCGGTGGTCAACGTCTTCATGGGTACGGTCATCGCCTGGGTACTGGTCCGGGACAGGTTCATTGGCAAGGGCGTCGTCGACACGCTGATCGACCTGCCGTTCGCGCTCCCCACTATCGTGGCCGGCCTGGTGCTGCTCGCGCTGTACGGGTCGACCAGCCCGCTGCACCTCAACCTCGCCTACACCGAGGTGGGCGTGGTGGTCGCGCTGCTGTTCGTGACGCTGCCGTTCGTCGTCCGTACCGTCCAGCCGGTGCTGCTGGAGCTCGACCGCGACATGGAGCAGGCCGCGTACTCCCTGGGTGCGGGCCAGTGGCTGACCTTCCGCCGGATCATCCTGCCCAACCTGGTCCCGGCCATGGTCTCCGGCGCCGGCCTCGCGTTCACCCGCTCGATCGCCGAGTTCGGCTCGACCGTGCTCATCTCCGGCAACATCCCCTTCAAGACCCAGGTCGCCGCCGTGAACATCTTCGGTCGCATCGAAAGCGACGACACCACCTCCGCCGCAGCGGTCTCCACGGCGCTCCTGATCGTCGCGTTCGTCGTGCTGATCGGGCTGGACCTCTTCCGGCGCTGGGCGGCCCGCCGTGGCTAAGTACCTCTTACGCACGCTCGCGCTCGGCTACCTGCTGTTCCTGCTGGTGATCCCGGTCGGGCTGATCGGCTGGCGGACCTTCGCCGACGGGCTCGCGCCGGTCGTGGACGCGCTCACCTCCGACGACGCCGTACACGCCTTCCAGGTCACGCTCACCGTCGCCGTCTGGGCGGTCGTCGCGAACACGGTCTTCGGGGTCGGTACCGCCATCCTGCTCGTGCGGCACAGCTTCCCCGGCAAGCGCATCCTGGGCGCGCTGATCGACCTCCCGCTGGCCGTCTCCCCCGTGGTCGTCGGCCTGGCGCTGATCCTCATCTACGGCAGGTTCGCGCCGTTCGGCGGCTGGCTGGAGCGCAACGGCATCCAGATCATCTTCTCCACGCCGGGCATGGTGCTGGCCACCATCTTCGTCTCCCTGCCGTTGGTGGTCCGGGCGGTCGAGCCGGTGCTCGAGGAGCTGGGCGAGGAGCAGGAGCAGGCCGCCCACACGCTCGGCGCGAGCCGGTGGCAGACGTTCCGGCGGGTCACCGTACCGGGGATCCGGTGGGCGCTGGCGTACGGCGTGGTGCTGTGCCTGGCCCGGGCGCTGGGCGAGTACGGCGCCGTGGCGGTCGTCTCCGGCCGGTTGGTCGGCGAGACCCAGACGCTGACCCTGTTCGTCGAGGAGCGCTACCAGAACTTCGACCAGCCGGCCGCGTTCGCCGCCGCCAGCGCGCTGGCCATGGTCGCGATCCTCACCCTGCTCCTGACCAAGTTCCTGCGCCCCAAGGACAGCCGCTGATGGCCATCGAAGTACGCGACGTGAACAAGTCCTTCGGGGCCACCCCGGTCCTGACCGACGTCTCCGTCGACATCGCGTCCGGCGCGCTCACCGCCCTGCTCGGGCCCAGCGGTGGCGGCAAGTCCACGCTGCTGCGGATCATCGCGGGGCTGGAGCCGCCGGACACCGGTACGGTGCTGATCTCCGGCGTGGACGCGACCCGGCTGGCCCCGCAGCGGCGCAACGTCGGGTTCGTGTTCCAGCACTACGCGGCGTTCAAGCACATGACGGTGTACCGGAACGTGGCGTTCGGGCTGGAGGTGCGCAAGCGGCCCCGGTCGGAGGTCCGCAAGCGGGTCACCGAGCTGCTGGAGCTGGTGCACCTGGAGCAGATGGCCGACCGGTACCCGGCCCAGCTGTCCGGCGGGCAGCGGCAGCGGATGGCGCTGGCCCGGGCCCTCGCGGTGGAGCCGCAGGTGCTGCTGCTCGACGAGCCGTTCGGGGCGCTGGACGCGCAGGTACGCAAGGAGCTGCGGACCTGGCTGCGCCGGCTGCACGACGAGGTGCACGTGACCACCGTCTTCGTCACCCACGACCAGGAGGAGGCGATGGACGTCTCGGACGCCATCGTCGTGCTCGCCGGTGGCCGGGTGGAGCAGGTGGGCAGCCCGCACGAGATCTACGACAACCCGGCCAACCGGTTCGTGATGAGCTTCCTCGGGCCGGTGACCCGGCTCGGCGGCCAGCTGGTCCGGCCGCACGACGTCGAGCTGTCCACGACGGCGGAGCCGGGCAGTACAGCCGCCGTGGTCACCCGGGTGGTGCGGCTGGGCTTCGAGGTCCGGGTGGAGATGCGGGTCGGCGCCGAGGACGTTTGGGCGCAGGTCACCCGGGAGACCGTGGACCGGCTCGAGGTGAAGGCCGGCGACACGATGCACCTTCGGCCCGCCCCGGACGCCAAGACGCTCACCGACAGCGTCTAGCCCGCATGCGGATCGGCGCCGCACTAAGGTTTGACGGGTGACGTACGAGGCGGCAACGTACCGGGCGGCGGCGGACCGGTACGACCGGATGACCTACCGGCGGTGCGGGCGCAGCGGGCTGCTGCTGCCGGCGATCTCGCTGGGGCTGTGGCACAACTTCGGGCACGACCGGCCGTACGGCACCCAGCGGGGGATCTGCCGGCGCGCGTTCGACCTCGGCATCACGCACTTCGACCTGGCCAACAACTACGGCCCGCCCTACGGGTCGGCCGAGGAGAACTTCGGCCGGATCCTCGCCACCGACTTCCGCCCGTACCGCGACGAGCTGGTCATCTCGACCAAGGCCGGCTGGGACATGTGGCCCGGCCCGTACGGCGACCTCGGGTCCCGCAAGTACCTGCTCGCCTCGCTCGACCAGTCGCTCACCCGGCTGGGCCTGGACTATGTCGACATCTTCTACTCCCACCGGTACGACCCGGACACGCCGATCGAGGAGACGATGGGCGCCCTCGACTCGGCCGTACGGGCCGGCAAGGCGCTCTACGCCGGCATCTCCAACTACGGCCGGACGCAGACCCGGGACGCGGTGGCGGTGCTGCGCCAGCTGGGTACCCCGCTGCTGATCCACCAGCCGTCGTACTCGATGTTCAACCGCTGGGCCGAGGACGGGCTGCTGGACGTGCTGGGCGAGCACGGGGTGGGCTGCATCGCGTACTCGCCGCTGGCGCAGGGGCTGCTCACCGACCGGTACCTGCACGGGGTACCGGCCGACTCGCGGGTGCGGACCAGCCGGTTCCTCGCCGAGACCGACCTCACCGAGGAGACGATGGCGGAGGTACGGGCGCTGGGCGAGGTCGCCGCCCGGCGCGGGCAGAGCCTGGCCCAGCTCGCGCTCGCCTGGGCGCTGCGCGACCCCCGGATGACGTCGGTGGTGATCGGCGCGAGCAGCGTCGGGCAGCTGGAGGACAACGTCGGCGCGCTGCACCGGCTGGAGCTCGACGCCGGGGACCTGGCGGAGATCGAGCTGGTGCTGTCGGCTTGAGCCGGGTCACGCCGGTCTCGCCGGAGCGGCTCGTCGAGGACCTGGCTGAGCGGGTCGCGGCGATGCCCGGCACCCCGTGGCTGCGGGTCGGGATCGACGGCGCGCCCAGCGCCGGGCCGCGCGAGCTGGCCGACGCGCTCGTCGGGCCGCTGCGGGTACGGGGCCGGGCGGCGGTACGGGTGGACGCCGGGGACTTCCTGCGCCCCGCCTCGATCCGGCTGGAGCTGGGGCGGAGCAACCCGGACGCGTACTACGAACGGTGGTACGACCTGCCGGCGCTGTCCCGCGAGGTGCTGCGCCCGCTCGGGCCGGGCGGTACCGGCCGGGTCCTGCCCACGTACTGGAACCCGGTGACCGACCGCTCCACCCGTGCCGGCTACGTCGAGGTACCGCCCGGCGGTGTCCTGCTGCTGTCCGGGCCGCTGCTGCTCGGCAGAAGAGCGCTGGCTGACGCCGCTCCGACAAGCTGCGCGGCGGCGACCGGGCTTGAGCTGGACCTGACTATCCACTGTGGACAGTCGGCGGCCGCGCTGGAGCGGCGTACCCCCGAGGCGGACAGCTGGACGCTGCCGGCGTTCGCCCGGTACGCCGAGGAGGTCGGCCCCGAGTACCTCGCCGACGTCGCGGTACGGGTGGACGACCCGCGCCACCCCGCCGTGGTCGAGCGTTGACCGGTGGCCGGTAATACTTAGCCCGTGACCCAGCTCGCCGCGCACCGTGGGGCGCTCCGGTTCCTGTCTGTACGCTCCGGCCGGGTGGCCGTGCTGGACGCCGCCCCGACCGGGCTGGCGCGCGGTACCGCCCTGCTCGTGCCCGGGTACACCGGGAGCAAGGAGGACTTCGCCGCCGTCCTGGAGCCGCTGGCCGGGGCCGGGTACCGGGTGGTCGCGCTGGACCTGCCCGGCCAGTACCAGAGCCTTGGCCCGGACGAGCGGACCGCCTACACGGTGCCCTGGCTGGGCTCGGTGGTCGGCGAGGTCGCCGAGGCGCTCGACGCCGGGCCGGTGCACCTGCTCGGGCACTCGTTCGGCGGGCTGGTCGCGCGGGCGTCCGTACTGGCCGGTCCGGCGCGCTTCCGGTCACTCGTGCTGTTGTGCTCCGGGCCCGCCGCGATCGACGGCGGGCGCAAGGAGCGGATGGCGCGCCTGGAGCCGTACGCCAGCTACGGCATGGCCTACCTCTACGAGGCCATGGTGGCCGAGGACCCCGACTACGTGCCGGAGGCGGGACCGCTCGCCGAGTTCCTCCAGAAGCGGTTCGTCGCGTCCAGCATGGCCGGACTGCTCGGCATGGGCGACGCGATCCTGGCCGAACCGGATCACGTGACGCCGCTGCGCGACAGCGGCGTACCCGCCCTGGTGTGCTTCGGCGAGAACGACGACGCGTGGCTGCCGGACGTGCAGCGGGACATGTCCGTCCGGCTCGGCGCGCAGCTGACGGTGATCGAAGGCGCCGCCCACTCGCCGGCGGCCGAAGCGCCCGGCCCGACCTCGGCGGCGCTGGCCGCCTTCTGGGCCAGCCACTGAGGCCAGCGCCACCGGCGTACGCGTCACTGCCACGTACCGCCCGTCAGCTGAATGCGGGCGAGAAGATCTCGGACCTCCTGAGTGGCAGGATCGTTCGGGCCGCGGGCGGCGACAAGATCCAGCTTGAGCGGGCGGAGGATCCAGGCTGCATCGCGAAGACGATTCGCGGCCAGCAGCAGGATGCCGATCTGCTGTCGCAGCTCCAAGGCATCCGGATGGCGGTCGTCGCGGTCCCGACGCACGTCTTCGAGGAGTGCCTGGAACGTGGCGAGCGCGGCCTCGGTGTCCCCAAGCGCGGCGTGACAGTACGCGGCCTGCTTGCGGCAGTCCAGGACGCGTTGGTCGCTGGCGCCCACCACGCGGGCATAGACGGCGGCGAGCTCGTCAAAGGCGACCAGTGCCCGGCGGAAGTCGCCACCGAGGAAGAGCGTGGCAGCGTGCGTGCTGCGCACGTCAAGTACGCGTGGATGACTGGCCACGGCCTGGGCCGGCGTCGAGCGGAGCACCTCGTTGAGTATGTCAGCCGCCTGGGCGAAGCGCTTCTCGTCGATCAGCAAGTCGGCCCGACGTTCGGCCGCTGCCAGCTCCTGGACGAGTTGTGCGGGCAACGCGTGCGACCGGCGCGGCGCGGGGACTGAGGCCGGTGGGGTGGCATGCTCCGGCGTGGGTGATGGTGTACCGGGGCGGCGCGGGGCGAGCGGATGCCGGTAGGGCCGGGTCGGATCGGGTACTCCGTCGGCCAGAACCGCAGGAGGGTCGCCCGGTCCAATCACCGAGTCTCCTGGTAGAGGCAGGAACGGCGTGAGCCGGTCGAAGACGTCGTGCGCTGACGGTGGACGGTCTTCGGGCGCCTTCTCCAGGAGTTCGAGCACAAGCCGTTCGATCGGCTCGCTGACGTCGGGCCGCAGCGCCCGCAATGGCGTCGGCGGATTGTGGACGTGCTGCAGGGCCGGGTCGCTGTCCCCATCGAAGAGCTTGGTCCCGGCGAGCATCTCGTACAGCAGACAGCCCAATGCGTACAGGTCGCTGCGCGGGCTTACGGCAACTCCGAGGAACTGCTCGGGCGCCATGTAGTCGCGGCTGCCGACCATGCGGCCGGTCTCGGTCAGCCGGGTGACATCGGTGCCGAGCACGGCGGCTACGCCGAAGTCGAGCACCTTGACATTGCCCCCGCCGTCCACCATCACATTGCTCGGCTTGAGGTCGCGGTGCACGACCGGGATGGCGTGGGCGTAGGAGAGCACGGCGCAGACCTGGGCGGCGATCGCGGCTGCCCACGACACGGTCAGGGGACCGCGTTCGGCGAGGAGGTCGGAAACGGTGACGCCGCGCACGAGCTGCATGACCAGGTAGAGGCGTTCGACGTCATCGCTCTCTCGGTCGATGGCTGCGTCGTAGACGGCTGGTACCCCGGGATGCTCGATCTTCGCCGTGATTCGGGCCTCGCGGCGGAACCGGTCGGCGAGTTCCCGACGTAACGCGGCGGAATGATGGTGGTCGCTGCGGATCTGCTTGATGGCGACCAGGCGGTCGAGAACTGTGTCGTAGCCCCGCCAGACGGTTCCCATGCCGCCGCCGTCGAGAGGCCGTACCTCATAGCGGTCAGCGATCAGCCGTGGCTGTCGGGACACGCGTTTCCTCCCCACCATCGCGTGTAGCCAGTCTGTCGCGAATGGACTACCGGTGTCCATTCCTCAGCTGATCCCGCCTCCGCCGATTCGCCGCGCGGCAGCTCTTGCGAGATGCGGCAGCTCTTGCGAGATAACGATAACGTGGCGGGGGCGTGAAATAGGGTTCCGGTGTCAGGCGGCGTCGGACAGGCCGTGGCGGCGGCGGATCATCCGGTACGCGGCGCGGCGGGCTTCCCGGGTCAACCGACCTTGGTACTCGTTGTCGGAGAAGAACTTCTCGGTGAATTTCGTGTCAGCCTCGGCCCGTTCGATCATGATGTCGCGGAACCGGGAGTTGAACGGTAGCTCGAAGTCCCCTTCGTTGCGGCTGGCGACCGCCGCTTGCTGCAATTCCGGGTCTTCGGCCGCCGCGACGATCCGCTCCTCGTACCTCAGCCGGTCGGCTTCGCTCATTCCCATCCCGTACCGCTGGTTGAACTCCTCGATGATCTCCGACAGCAGCGCCTTCTCTGGATCTTTGGCGATGCCGCCGCCGCTGGTGTCGAATCCTGGGAGAAGCTGCGGACCTTCGGGCTCCAGCGCCATGTCGTGCTCGCCGGTCTTCGCCACCCGCAAGTGCGTCAGGTCGATCTCCCCGATGTCGACAGCGGGATCCCGCCGGCGCGGCAGCCTGTTGAGCAGGTGCTTGCCGAACAGGTACAGCCGCTCCAGTTCCGGGTCGACGAACTGCATGACCTGGGAAAGGAAGCCGTACTTGCGGACGTAGTCACCCAGGTCCGAGCGGAACATCTCGGCTGCGCCGGAGTCCTCGGCGGCGAGCCGCTCGAACCGCTGCCGGGCCGGATCGGTCAGCTGGTACAGGGCCGCGTGGCGGCGATCCCAGCGCTGGGCGGATGGCTGCGCGGCATCCGACGCGCCCGACGCGGGCTGGGCCTTCAGGTACGCCTCGGCGAACTCCTGCATCTCCGACTCAATGAGGATCTGGTGGTCCATGACCGCACGCTGGGCCGTGTAGAGCAGGTTCGGGTCGCTGGGAGTGGCGCGGGCCTCCTCGAAGTACGGCTTGAAGGCGGCCTGGATGGTTTCGGCCTCGTTGGCGAAGTCCAGCACGAACAGGTCGTCCTGGCTTTTCAACGGATGGGTCCGGTTGAGCCGGGACAGGGTCTGTACGGCCGCGACACCGGCCAGCGGCTTCTCCACGTACATGCTCGTCAGCAGCGGCTGGTCGAATCCGGTCTGGTACTTGTCGGCGACCACGAGGAAGCGGTAATCGGTCCGAGGCGGGGCCCCGCCCGGTCTGCCGGTACGAGCGGCGGCGTGCGGGTCGTCCGCCCGGGTGTAGGCGAATACGTCCGGTAGCTCGCGCTCGGAGATGCCGTTGAGCCCGGCCTCGCTGACCTTGGCCTTGTCCACCTCCAGTTCGCCGGAGATCGCGACCAGGACGCCGAACTCCGGGCAGCCCAGGTCGTCGGTGGCCTGCCGCAGGGCGTAGTACATCCGCACCGCGCTTTCCCGGGAGCGGGTGACCACCATCGCCTTGGACCGGCCACCCAGCCGGCTCGCGGCGCGGGTCTGGAAATGGTGGACGATCACCTCCGCGTGTGCGGCGAGGGTGGCCGGGTTGAGGTACACGAGTCGGGCCAGTTGCGCCCCGGCCTTACTCGGGTTGACCTCGATCTCCTCGGCGCCCTCCTTGGCGACGCGCCAGTACGTCTTGTACGTGGTGTAGTTGCGGAGCACGTCGAGGATGAAGCCCTCCTCGATCGCTTGGCGCATCGAGTAGATGTGGAACGCCCGCATCTCGTCGGCGACCGGGTCGTGCACGCCCCACTTGGTGAGGGTCTTCTGCTTCGGTGTGGCGGTGAACGCGAAGTACGACACGTTCGGGCCTTGCTGGCGGGCCATGGCCGCCGAGATCAGCGGGTCGCTGTCTTCGTCGTCGGTCTCCTCGGCGCCCTTGCCGCTCAGCACCTTGCTCAGCTTGCTGACCGAGTCACCTGAATGCCCGGAGTGCGCCTCGTCCACGATGACGGCGACGCGCCTGTCTTTGAGCGTGCTGACCCCTTCCATGACGTACGGGAAGGTCTGCACCGTCACGATGACGATCTTCGTTGCGGTGTTGGCCAACGCGGCGGCGACCTCGGCAGACTTCGACCCGCCGGAACCGCTGATCCACTCCACCACACCCGGGGTGTGGTCGAACTGGTAGATCGTGTCCTGGAGTTGCTTGTCGAGTACGGACCGGTCGGTGATCACGACGATCTTGTGGAAGACCGGCCTGTTCGGCTCGATCTTCCGTGCCGCGACCGCCTCCGGGTCCAGCGCGCCGGGCTCGGCTGAACCGTGCAGAGTGGACAGTCGATGGGCGAGCCAGCCGATCGTGTTGGACTTGCCGGAGCCGGCGGAATGCATGACCAGATAGTTGTTGCCCGAGCCGTACCGGGCGGCGTGAGCGGTCAGCTCCAGCACCGCATGCCACTGGTGGTAACGCGGGAAGATCAGCGTACGGTCGTGCACGCTGGTGCGGCCGTTTCCGCTGCCGCGGCCCTTGGCCTTGGCCGCCTTGGGGTCCTCCACGTGCAGGAACCGCTTGAGCAGATCCAGCCAGGCATCCGGCTGCCACACCCGCTCCCATAAGTAGGACGTCCGGTAGGCGGGACCAGCCCCGGTCACCGGCGGGTTGCCGGCTCCGCCGCGGTTACCCGGCCCACCCGTACCCTGGTTGAAGGGCAGGAACGCCGTCTTCTCGCCGCGCAGGCGGGTGGTCAGGAAGACCAGATCCTCGTCGACCGCGAAATGCACGAGGGTACGCCGGGCGAAGAACGGATCCTTCGGATCCCGATCCTTCCGGTACTGCTCCTTGGCATCCTCGACCGTCTGCGGGCGCTGGCTGGCCGAACTCTTCAGCTCAGCGGTCGCCACCGGTATCCCGTTGACGAACAAGCCAAGGTCAACCGACTCCTTCGGCGTAGCGGCGGAGAAGTGCAGTTGCCGAGTCAATGAGAGCCGGTTACGCCGGTAGTCGTCCAGCGCATCCTCGGCAACGGTGTGCGCCGGCCGGAAGTATGCGAGGTGGATTCGCAGGCCCCGATCCCGTACGCCGTTGCGCAGCACGTCGAGTGTGCCCCGCTCGCCCAACTCCCGGTCCAGCAAACGCACAAACTGCCGCTGCGCCTCATCCGCGTCCCCGCCCGTGTAGGCGACGAGCGTGTTCCACGTGTCGATCTGGGTCGCGCCGACAAACGCGAACAACTGACCCGTGTCCAGCCCGAACTCGGGCCGGTATGACTGCTGGTCGCCAGCGAGCCATCCCGAGGCGAGCATCGACGAGACGATCCCCACCTCGAACGCTTCCTCGGTACCGACGCGAACGGTCACGTCACCACCTCCGTCAGCAGCCGTTCCACATCCCGCCACAGCTTGTCGAACGACGGCGAGTTCTTCCGGGCCATCTGCATGTCGAACACCGCACTGAGCGCGGCCTGGTCGGTGGTCGGCTTGTAGCCCCGCCCATCCACCCGACGCTGGCTGAGCCACCCCTTGCAGTCACGGGGCGATTCGGCATCGGCGGGTGGCGCAAGCCCCGAGGGTAGACCCCGCTGCCCGCTCAGCGAAGACGCCGCCGCGAGAAACCACGCCTCGAACTCGCGGTTGGCCAGCACAACCGACCCTGGCCGGTCCGGCCGGGCATTGCGGGCGCGAGCCAACAATCGTGGGCCCAACTCCGCCGGGCAGTCATCATCGGCGTCCAGCAGCACAAGTACCCCGGGCGACCGAACGCCCTGCTCGGCAACCGCCGCGACGACACGCTCCAGGCCGTACGGCGCGAGCAGCGAACCTCGACCCACCCGGTACGGCCGCGGCAACTCCAGCAGCACCTCTGGGGCGATCTCGGCGGCTATCCGGCGCAACAGCACCGGCACGGCGGCCACCTCGCCCTGACCCTCCACCACAGTGGCGACCATGGCGCGGCTCATCGCCCGCCCCCACCCCCGGACCGGCCCAGCGCGGAACCTGCCCCTTCCGGGCGCATTTGGCCACTGCGGTGCAGCTCGCTAATACTCATCAGGCCCTTCTCCAGGATGGCGTGCCCACCTGCGTCCACCTCTCCGATCTGGGTCACACCATCCACATTGGAGACCGCCCGGAGATGCTCAAGACGGGCGTACTCACTGTCCAGCAGGTCCGAACTCTGGCTGGTCACAATCACCTGGGTACGCGCGGCAGCGTCGTCCAGCGCCTCATACAGCGCATTTACGCCGGCCGGATGGAGCGCGGTGTCCGGCTCCTCGATCCCGATCAGCGGAATCCGTCCATCGAACGCGGGCGGCTGGAACAAAGCTGCCAACACCCCGGCAGCCCGAACCGTCCCCTCAGACAACTCCTCCCGCAAGAACACGTCCACCCCGACACCGTCACCGGCCCGGAACCGCGCGTGCACCGTTGAATACCGACCCTCACGCCGCTCGTCCACCCCCAACGCGCCCGGCACCAACGCCGACAGGTAAGCATCCAGGCGCTCCTTGCCAAGCCTGTCCTCGGCCAGATCGCCGAGCACCCGACCAAGATGCTCACCCGCCGAGCCAAGGTACGGCTTGCCGGATGGCCGCTCATCCAACTCCCGCAGCACGGTGGAGTCCAGTTCATAGAAACGCATGGCCCGTAGAGTTGACTCCAGAATCGCCTGGGGCTCGTCGTCATCCAGGGCCGTCGCCGGCAGCCGCAGCCGGGAGGTACGTCCATGCACGTCCAGCGGCAGCCGCAGCACTCCGCCGGGAAGGTGGATCTCGCCTGACTCGCGCAATACGAGTAGCGGCGCCTCTCCAGTGGGGTCCGGACCGATCTTGAAGCCATACGTCGCGGCCACGTCGCCCTCGACCTGCGGCAGCCGCAGGCCGAGGTCGAGCCGCAACTCGAAGGAACGCGCCGTCTCCCCGGCCGAGCGGTGCAGCAGCGTCTCCAAACCACCCCGTCGGGCGGCGGCCTGCCCCGGGGAGTTCTCCAACGCGTCGGCAACGAACCTCAGTACGTCGAGAAAGTTGGACTTTCCGGAGGCGTTGAAGCCGACCAGTACGGTCAGCGGCCCGAGAATGACATCGCAGTTAGCGATCGACCGGTAGTTCCTGGCCCGTACCCGCCGGACGAACGGTACCGGCTGCCCGGCGGTCTCTTCTCTCACGACACATCCACCCCCCGAGCAGTCGTCACATCGATCTGCCCAGTCACCGCCGCCGTAATCAACGCCTGCCGCCGCTCCGCGAGAAGCTCAAGCTGTCGCTCGACAGCCATGCGTAGTCGACCCGTCTTGGCTTGACTTTCCGTTACTTGCAACACGAGTCGTTCCTGGTCGCCCAGACTAGCCTTTGGGATCTGCCACTCTCTTACTTCTTCAAACCTTATGTTCGCCATAGACTGCGATGCTCCGTTGGATACGGCCGAGCACGTTGACCGCACTCGGCTTCCTTGCGCAACGGCGGCCACGTAGTGTGGGTCGATGTCGCTGGTCAGACGAACCCGAAATATCTTGTCGGACAAGAGAAGTCGCCGTCGGACCTCCGGTACGACGGCGGTTGCCCCGACAAGGGTGGGCGTATTCGCACGAGTAATAAGGAGATCTCCTTCTCGAACCTCATTGCCAGCTTCGGGCGTGACCCCGTCAGGAAGACGTTTGTTTTCAGATGGAAAGAACTCCCCAGGTCGAAGGCAACTAACCTTCAGCACACCCCACTCATCGTCTCCGGCCGGTACCGCATCGCATTGCGGACTTGTCCCCTGCCCCATGGCAACGATAAAACGCCGTAGAGGCACGACACCGAAACGGACCGAATACTGCTCGAGCGCCAGGTCGAGCAGGGCAGCGGTGCGCTCGTTAAGCAGTCTCAGAGCCGCCTTCTGCAGGAACCCTAGGCGGTCGATTCGGGCCGTCTCCGCGTCGAGGAAGTTGGCGATGCGGCGTTGAGCCTCTAGTGGAGGTAGGTCGATGCGAATTGCCCGCACTCTTTCGGCGCTAACATGGTAGATGTTATGCGCTCGCCCGCCAACGACGCAAACAATCCTGAGCCGAAGGCCGATCGCGCCCACCAGCCTCAAGAACCGGTCCGTCAGTGATACCCGTTCGCGGTCGCATTGTAGCAGTGTATTTTGAAAGTCAGACCGTCCCCTATCTGTTCGCCATCATACTGCCGAGGCGCCGACTGAAGCGAGCTCCGCGACAGTGCCCTTCCGTGATGAGGATGCTTCACAGCGGCGATTGGAGAGCCGCGATTTTCTGATCTTCTCCTTTGTGTCGAAGATGACGTCGTGGAGCCATCACGAAGTTGCCATACGTCAGCTAACGTCATCCATGGAACGATTCGCAGTTCTCCCAATACTCCGGCACGCCTCGACTTGGGCGTTGCCCGGTGCCCAAGCGCGCCTGAACCTTATGGGGACCGAGGGCCTGCGGCAATCATTGCGCCACGGCGATATTCGATGCCCAAGTCACTGGGTCACCTCGCCGAAGGAGGGTCTGGATCTCCGCTTCGAGGGACTTGAGTTCGGCGTCGATCTCGGCGAGTGGCCTGGGTGGCTTGTACACGTAGAAGTGGCGGGTGAACGGGATCTCGTACCCCACCTTGGTTTTGTCGTGGTCGACCCAGGCGTCCGGGACGTGCGGCAGGACCTCGCGCTCGACGTAGGCGTCGATGTCCTCGTCGAGCGGGACGTTCTCGTAGTCGCGCAGTTCCGGGTCCGGCTCGGGATCGCCCTTGACCATCTGCACCTCGCCCTCGGGGTCCCGGACGCCGACCACCTCGCGCAGGGCCTTCTGGAACGGCGCACCCGACGGCCAGGTCACCCCGGCCTCGGCCATGCTCGCGCGCAGTGCCGCCCATGCGGCCTTCTTCGTCGCCCACACCGAGCCGAGCAGCGGCTTGATCGCCGACTCCAGCGCATCGGCGCCGACGAGTCTCTCGATCGCCTTGGACTCCCGCACCTGGGCCAGGGTCTCCTCGGTCACCTCGAAGCGCAGCTTCAAGGGGCGCTCGACGGTGATGCGGTGGTAGCCGAAGTCGCGGTTGCGGAAGATCTTCACCTTGCCGTGCAGCGCGTGCTCGGGGTCGGCGGCGATGGCTGGCGCGTCCGCGTACAGCCGCATGATCTCGTCGATCTGCTCTTCGTCAATCATCTTGCGCTTGTCGCCGAGCGACTTGCGCATCTTCACCCAGTAGTCGCGGGCGTCGATCAGCATGACCTTGCCCCGGTGCGCGGCGGCCTTGCGGTTGGTGAGGATCCAGAAGTACGTGGAGATGCCGGTGTTGTAGAAGAGCTGGTCGGGCAGCGCGACGATCGCCTCCAGCCAGTCGTTCTCCAGGATCCAGCGGCGGATCTCCGACTCGCCCGACTCGGCGGCGCCGGTGAAGAGCGGCGAGCCGTTGAAGACGATCGCCAGGCGGCTGCCGCCCTCGCTGACCGGCCGCATCTTGGAGATCATGTGCTGGAGGAAGAGCAGCGAGCCGTCGTTGATGCGGGGCAGGCCGGCACCGAAGCGACCGTCGAAGCCACGGTCCTCGTGCTCGTCCTCGACCTCCTTCAGAACCTTCTTCCACTCCACGCCGAACGGTGGGTTGGAGAGCATGTAGTCGAACGTCATGTGTTCGAGCTGGTCATGGCTGAACGAGTTACCCAGCTTGATGTTGTCCGGCGTCCTGGTCCTTGATCATCAGGTCCGAGCGGCAGATGGCCCAGGACTCCGGGTTGAGCTCCTGCCCGAAGGTGTACACCTTGGCGGCCTTGTTGTGGTCGAGGATGAACTCCTCGGCGGCGGTGAGCATGCCGCCGGTGCCGCACGCCGGGTCGTAGATGCGGCGGGACGCCCTGGGCACCTTGAGCTCGTCCAGATCCGGCGCGATGAGCAGGCCGGCCATCAGCTTGATGACCTCGCGCGGGGTGAAGTGCTCACCGGCGGTCTCGTTCGACTCCTCGGAGAACTTCCGGATCAGTTCCTCGAAGGCGTAGCCCATCTCGTGGTTGGACACCACATCCGGGTGCAGGTCGAAGTCCGCGAACCGGGACACGACCAGATGAAGCAGCCGCGCGTCAGCGAGCGTGGCGACCTGCTCGGCGAACTTGTACCGGTCGAAGACCTCGCGGGCGTTGGCGGAGAAGCCATGCAGGTAACCCATCAGGTCCTTCGCGGCGTCGTCCGGCGCCCCGGCGACCATTTCGAGGGTGTATCCGGTCGTGTTGTAGAAGCGGTACCCGGCCCGCTTGGGCAGGTACGGCGCCGGGTCGACGCCCTTCGCCTCCCACTTGGCCTTCTCCGCCAACACCGCGTCCCTGGTTGGCTCCAGCACACACTCCAGGCGGCGCAGCACGGTGAAGGGCAGGATGACCTTGCCGTAGTCAGCGCGCTTGTAGTCACCTCTCAGCAGGTCGGCGACCTGCCAGATGAAGCTCGCCAGGTTCTTCGGCGTGGGGTCGCTCACCGGTGTCCTCTCGTCGCGTCTGGCTCAACGCCTGTTGGTGCCATCAGGGCCAGAGACTGCGTCTGCGTGGCCCATTGGATTCTTCCAACTCGCGACCGAGGACGGACCGCCCTTTCGTACCGATTGTTACGGTGCGGACCGTCGTCACGGCGTGGAAGAGCCAACTGACGATCGCTCTCGTCAGTACCGAGGCGACCACGTCGGTGGCCTGCGAGGTGCAAGATCGCAAGGCGCGAGGAGGCTTTCGCGCAAAGGGCGTCAACGACGCCCCGGGGGGGGTGTTGGTTCAGATCGTGTCGAACTCGTGCTTGGCCATTCCGTCGAGGAAGGCGTCCCACTCGGCTGCGGTGAAGACCAGGACCGGGCCGTCGGGGTTCTTGCTGTCCCGTACGCCGATCGCGTCCTCGGCAAGCCTCGCCACTTCGACGCAGTCCCCGTTGCTGCCGGACTTCGTCGCCTTGCGCCACGTTGGTTCCATCAGTTCTCCTCCATGATCGCCTTGATGTAGGTCGCGGTCTCTGCCGGCGACAGAGCCAACGCCTTCAGGCTGTCGTACACCGTGCCGAGCCTGGCGATGTCCTTGGGATCCTCGAGGAACAGCTCGCCGGCCAGCGTCTCGATGTAGCCGAGCGGCGGATCGTCGCCACCGAAGGACAGGATGCTGAAGCCTCCGGCGTCCGCCAGGTGCTCGCCGGCCGCGAAGGTCAGGACCTGGATCGTAATGTTGGAGCGCCGGCCGAGCTGCAGGAGGTGGCCGAGCTGCTCGACGAGGATCGCCCGGTCTCCGCCGACCTTCACCCGCAGGGCGGCTTCGGACAGCAGCGCGTGCAGCCGCAGTGGATGTGGTTTCCGGGTCAGCACCTCCTGGCGCCGCAGCCGGACCTGGACCCGCTGCTCGATGGCCTCGGTCTCCGTCTCCCGCCCGAGGCTGTTGACCTTCTGCGCGTATGCCCTGGTCTGGAGCAGGCCCGGGATCAGACTCGGTTCCCATTGCTCCTTCGATCGCGCCTCGGCCTCGTACGCGATGAACGTCGCGTACTTCGATGGCAGGGACTCCAGTCGTTGCCACCAGCCGACCTCGGTGCGCATGGCGCGGGCGGTCGCGATCATCGCGGTCGCCTGCTCACTGCCCGGGTCGATGTCGTATGCCTGAAGTAACTCGATGACGCCGCCCGCACTGATCTTGATGTCGCCGAGTTCAACTTTGCTGATCCGAGCGCCTGACATACCGATAGCTCCGCCGGCCTGCTCCAACGTCATCCCGCGCTCTTCGCGCAGGCGTCGCAGCTCGCGGCCCAGTCGGCGCGAGCGCGGTGTCGGAGGTGCGAACCGAGCCACGCCCTGATTGTCCCTCATTCTCTCGCCCCCTTCCTAACTCAGAATTGAATCAACTAGCCGATGCTTGCGCACAGTCGTGCGCTCGTGCGAGTATCGATGCTACGTTACTCGACCGACAGGCTTGACTACGGACCGAGATCACCTTCAGGGGGTGAGGCCGGATGCCGCAGCTCATCACGATCACCGCGGTCATCGCCTTGACCCTCGGCATGGCCGGGGGCTGGTACCTGCGCAAGAAGGAACGATGGTGCAGCGGGTGCGGCGCCACCCTCGTCTGCGGAGACGGCTGCAAAGCGGCGCGCGGCCCGGCCGGGACGCAAGGGTCGGGGGCCTGATGTACCTCGGCCAAGCCGCACACGACGTACTCGACCAAGCTCAGGCCGACATCGAGCGACACGCGATATCTAGTGCGGACGGGTTATGCCTGGCCTGTCGGACCATCGGCCCGTGCGAGACGTACGAGAACGTCTCCCGCACATTCGTGCGCTACGGGCAGATGCCCCGCCGGCGCCCCGGGCTCAGCCGCCCACAGCTCCTTGGAGCGCGCCGCGTGGGGATCGGGCAGGGGGCGCGATGAGCCTGGCCGACGACGCGACACAGGCGCTGGAACGCCACGTCAAAGGCGACTCGGGCCTGTGTCGCGGATGCCTGAAACTCTTCCGTAAGCCGGTCCCATGGCCATGCAAGATCGTCAGCCTCGCCAACCTGGCACTCAAGATCGAGAAGGGGCAGATGAATGAGTAGCCGACACCCTTCCAGCACCGGCAGGTGGGAAATCCTGGCCGGCAGCGAACCAAACGAAATCAGTTGTCTTCAGTGCGCCAACAAGCCCGCCACGACGAAAACCCAGGCGCAGGCCGCCGTACGCCAGTCGATGGGCCTGCTCGACATGTACGAATGCCCGAGCGGTCCCGGCTGGCACATCACGATGGCAATGGAAGGTGCCGAAGGTGCGGATGGACCACGCCAAGTTCAGCGAGCGCTGCGACAAGACGGTGACCACGTTGCTGGACCGATCTCCACGACACCGCGCACCACGTCGTCGTAGCACGCTCCGCGCATGTCTCGGCCCCTCACCCGTCGAGTAGTCCCTTGACGACGGCCGCCGCGGCGCCGAGGAACGCGATGCCGATGACGGTCCGGCGCACGTACACCGCCGGAAGCCACCGGGCGAGCAGATGGCCGGCGGCGAGGCCCACTCCGGCGGCGACCGCCAACGCGGCCAGCACGGCCCACGGCAGCCGGGGCAGGCCCTTGAGGGCAAGCGCCGCGATGGCTTGGGCCGCAAAGCTGATCTGGGCCGTCGCGGCGAAGGCCGCCTGCCGCCAGCGGGTAGCCAACGCGTACACGGTCAGCGCCGGTCCGCCGACGCCCGCGGTCGCCGTCATGAACCCAGAGACCAGCCCGAGCGCGGTGGTACGCGTCAACGTCGCCGCCAGCTCCACATGGGACCCGAGGACCGTCGCGAGGAGGCCAGCGATGACAAGAAGCCCGACGGTTACCTCAAGCGGGCGGGGCGGGAGCCAGCGCGCTGCGGCTACCCCGGGCAGCACGCCGATCAGACCTGCGGGTACGAGGATCGCGGCCCGGGACAGTTCCACGTCGCGCCACGTCGTAGCGAGTACGGTCAAGCTGACCACGATGCCCAACAGGTTGGACAACAGGATGCCCTCGTACGGGCCGGCGACCAGGGCCAGGAACGGCGAGGCAACCAGGGCGAAGCCGAGGCCGCTGACGCGTTGCAGCAGCGCCCCAGCGAAGACGGCCAGCGCCATCGCGATCGCGATCGCCATGAGCAGACCGTGTTCCTCCGGATACCGACCCGACCGCCGATCAGGGTAGCATTCGCAGTCGACCGCCCGAGTTGGCGACTGTGGAGGGTACCGGGTGACACGGATCGGCTACACCGACCTCGCAGACCTCGTTACCGCTGCCTTCAGCAAGGCCGGCGCGCGGCCAGCCGACGCCCGGATCGCCGCCGACGCCATCGTCTACGCGGAGGCGTCCGGCCTCGTCTCACATGGCCTGGTACGGGTCGAGTCGCTGGTCGGTCAGCTCCGGTCTGGGAAAATCAACAATGCGGCGGTCGTCACGATACGCGAGGCCAATGACTCGGTCCGGCTGGTCGACGCGGACCACGGCCTGGGCTACGTCGCGGCCGCACGGGCGACCGAAGCGGTCCGGGTCGGGCTGAGGAGTAACCCATTGATGCTGGCGACGGTCTCGCGCTCCCATCATTTCGGCGTCGCCGGTTACTACACCGAACAGCTCGCGCTTGCCGGGTACGTGGCGCTCGCGGTCAGCGGTACGGTCGCCGCGATCGCTCCGGTCGGCGGGCGTACGGGACTGCTCGGCAACGGGCCGCTCAGCATGGCGGCACCGCGCGCCGACGCGCCACCCGTCGTGATCGACATCGCCCCGGCGGTGGCGGCCCGGGGCAACATCCTCGCCGCTGCCCGGCGAGGCGACCAGATCCCCGCGGGCTGGGCTCTGGACTCCGACGGCGCGCCCACCACCGATCCGCATGCCGCACTGGACGGAACCTTGATCGCGGCCGGCGGGTACAAGGGGGTCCTCATGGCCATGATGATGGATCTCCTCATCGCGACCACCACCACGTCCCAGCTGCCCGGAGCGGCGTCCTCGGTATTCACTTCGGACGGGCCGCCGCCGGAGTTAGGGCAGCTGATCCTCGGGCTGGATCCGGCGGCTCTCGGTGTCTCCAACGTGGCCGCCACGTGCGAACGGTACGTGGATTCCCTGGTCTCCGACGGCACGCAAATGCGTGTCCCCGGAGTGCGGCGCCAGTCGGCACGGGACCGCGCGGTGCGCGACGGTATCGACGTTGACAGCGCACTCCTCAGCGGGCTTAACAAACCATAGTACCGGGCCGCTGGGCATCGACCCTGTTGGCACCGTCCTGCCGTCCTGCTATAAACGGGACGGGCATCGCCGTGCGTGAGGGAGTCGGATTGTCGCTCCAGGGCCCGCGCATTCGGCAAGCGACTTCGTGTGTGGCCGTCATGTGCTGGGTGCCCCGGACCCGTATGCACGTCGACGAGATTGCCGAGATCGCTACTACCCTGACCGTTTTCGACGGTGCGCGGGTCACCGCACGGGAGGGGAGGATCGCTTGGAAACTGCCGCCGCATGCCGATCCGGCCGGCCTCGCCTGCACCGAGGTGACGTCGACGCTCGACTCCGACGGCCAGCTTTTCATGGTGGGGACGCTGCCTGTGCGCACCGCCAATTTCGGCGACGCCTGTATCGCGATCAACGTCTGGTGCTACGAGGCGTACCTCCAGATTCTCCGAAAATGGAGCGTGCTCTACGACGACGTGTTGCGTGGTGTCGTGAAGATCGGGGTGGCGGGGCTCGCGGGATACCGGGCCGGATCGCGGTTGCGTGTCATGGCCGCCCATGACCAACGCTTTGTCGGAACACGGGTGGCCATGCGGCACATCCGTCCGTTGTTGTTGACCGAGGCGTGTCGACAGTACGTGTACTCGACGACCGAACGGTTCCGGCAGTTTGGCAAGGAGCTGAACAGCATCCGCGACGACGCCATCGTTGGAGAGATCGACCGAGCCGCCGAGATCTCGGTGGCGGCCAATGCGCGCATCGATGCCAGTCGCACCATTCGTAACCGGCTGGAGATCGCCGTGCAAACGATTCAACACCGGTTGGCCAACTATCCGGAGTCCGTCTCCCCGTACCAGCGGGAGCTGTCAGACCTGATACTTGTCGCGGAACATATGCAAGCTGTATGGCGGACACAGGAGGGCAATTTCGAATGGGTGGTACAGCACGTCAACCTGCGCGCCGGTATTGCCGAGCGCGCCAGCACCAGGTCATTCACCGCAGCGGTCTTCGCGGTCGCCGTGGTGGCCCTCATGCGGGACGTCGCCGAATGGACGCTCTCGATCGGGATCATCCAGTGGAACACCTATCGAGTCATCGTGATCGCGATCGGCTGTCTGGCCGTCGCGGTCCTGTCCTATCTGCTGTACCTGCTCGCGAAGAGGATCATTAAGTAGGTGGAAAACTCGGCAGGTATCCTCGCGCTCGTCGGCAACACCCCGCTCTGTACCGTCAGCATGCTTTCGCCCAACGGTCGGGCCGTCACCATCGACGTGAAGCTGGAAGGGACCAATCCGAGCGGCAGTGTCAAGGACCGAGCCGCGATCGCGCTCATCCGCGCACGTATCGACGACGGGAGCCTGCGGCCGGGCTCCACCTTGCTGGATGCATCGAGCGGCAATATGGGTAGCGCCATCGCACTCTTCGGCCGCGCGCTCGGGTTCGCTGTCGAAGTAGTGTGCAACACTAGCATCACCGCAGACAAGAAACGCTTCATCGAGTATTTCGGCGGACGGGTCGTCGACAACGACCTGGGACCGTACACCTATGACGGCTACCGGAAATGTCTCGCCATGGTCGCCGCCGACACAACGGGCCGGTACTGTTTCCTCGACCAGTTGCACAGCTGGGAGAATCCTGGCGCCCACGAGCACGGTACCGGTCCTGAAATCCTCCGGGCCCGCCCGTCGTGTCGCCTCGTCGTCGGCTCGCTGGGCTCCGGCGGGACGATGGTCGGTGTTGCCCGGGCACTGCGTCAAGCCGACCATCCGGCGCTGGTCGCCGGAGTGAGCTCCGCCAGCGGCAGTCGCCTACCCGGCGTAGGGGCCTTTGCCGACGGCGACTATGCCACCCCGTTCATTCGCGCCGCCGAGGACGAGCGCCTGTTCGCCTTCACCCCTCAGGTCACGCGGGTGGAGGCGCTTGCCTGCCAAGCGGAGCTGGCCTCCCGCGGGGTCTTCTGCGGCCCCCAGACAGGCGCGGTGGTCGTCGCCGCCCTACGGCTGGCCGACGAGCTGGACCTCGGCGGCGACATCGTGGTGATCTCCGGCGACGCCGGCTGGAAGAACTGGATGTCGCAATGAGATATCTCGTGTGCATCCCGGACGGTTGCGCGGACATCGGGGACGACACCCCGCTCGAGGTCGCCAACATGCCGACACTCGCCGAGTTGGCCGGTCGCGGCCTGGTCGGTTCGGCACGGACCATCCCGCCCGGGATGGCGCCGGCCAGCGACGTCGGCATCATGTCGATCCTCGGATACGACCCGTTGGCCTTCCATACCGGCCGGGCGCCGATCGAGGCGGCCGCTCTCGGCGTCACGCTGCCCGCCGGCCGGATCGCCTTCCGATGCAACCTCGTGACGGTCGCCGACGACGGCACCATGCTCGACTTCACCGGGGGCAGGCCGGGACAGCAGGTCGCAGAGCGCCTGTTCGACCGGCTGCGCCAGAACTTCGGCGACACGGTCACGTTCCACCCGGGCCTGTCGTACCGGCATATCGTCACCGTGCCAGCCGAGTGGGCCGAGGCGACCTGCGTCCCACCGCACGAACTGGTCGGGCAGCGGGTGGTGGCTCCGTACGGGCCGCGCGCGGGGCGGCTGGCCGAGATCATGGACGCCTCCCGACGCCATCTGCGTGACGACGACACGACCGCGACTCAGGTATGGCTGTGGGGACAGGGGCCGCGAACCATGCTGCCCGACTTCCGGCAGCGCTGGGGCCTGACGGCGGAGCTGGTCGCGGCCGTTGGCGTGGCGCGCGGGCTGGGCGTCCTCACCGGGATGCGGGTACCGGACGTCGACGGCGCGACGGGTTGGCTGGATACCGACTACGCGGCGAAGCGCGACGCGGCCATCTCCGCCTTTGAGCACGGCGCCGACCTCGTGGTCGTCCACGTGGCGGCGACCGACGAGGCCGGTCACGCGGGCGACCGGACGGGCAAGGTGCGCGCGTTGGAGGACTGGGACCGGCACATCCTGTCGGGCCTCGTGCGCTACCTCGACGCGGTTGGCCCGTGGGGTCTTCTCCTGCTGCCGGACCACGCGACGCCGTGGACAACCCGCGTCCACACCGACGCTGCCGTGCCATACCTGCTGTTCAACTCCCGTCGGTCGGGACCTGGCGGCCTGTTTGGCGAGCGGACCGTCGCCGAGCAGCCGCAGGTCTGCGCCGGCCACCTACTCAGGCAGCTTGTCGGCCGGTAGGCCGCGCCGCCGGATCAGGTCGTGCGGCGTCAGCCGCTCCTGCCGTGAGGATCAGCTAACCCGCGGGCGTCAGCCACACCGGGTTGCTCAGCGCCGCCATCGACCCCGGCAGGCCCAGCCGCGACCGCGGCCGGCGCACCTCGACGCGGACGTACCCGGGTTCCTCGACCGCCACGACCAGGCGGCGCTGTCCCGAGCCGTCCACCCGTCCGGCGGCGACCACACCGTCGGCGGTCCGGATGGTCACCGTCGCCCCGGGAGCGCCCGTGACGGCGGCCTCGACGCTGGCCGGGCCTCGCAGGGCCAGCTCCTCGCCCGGCCCGACGCGGCTCGCTCCGCAGGTCGCGGTCAGCTCCAGCTCGACGCCGGCCGAATCGGCGAGGTACGCGCGGCCGCGCCGCAGCGCGTCGACGAGGGCGGAGCGGGACAGCTCCGGGGCGTACACGCACACCTGCGGCCGGCCGACCGCGTCGGCGTACGCGTGCGCGTCGCTCCCGCCCACCGCCGCCACCCGCCGGCCCCGGCGCAGCAGCCGGTCCCAGATCCGCAGGGACACCTCGTCGTCGATCCCCCACCGGCCGTTCCACACCTCGACCGCGTCGACGTGCGCGTACCCGTGCTCCCAGGCGATGCTCGGCATCGGCGCGGCCGGATGCGCGGCGACGACCAGGCCGCCCGCCTGCCGTACCTGGGCGGCGTAGCGAGGCAGTCCGCCGCGGCCGTACCGCCAGTCGACCCAGGCGCCGTCGGGCAGGCCGACCGCGAGCCAGTGGCCGTGCCGGGTGGTGACCTCCTCGCCGGGGAGCACGAGCAGACCGTCGAGCTCGACCTCACCCCAGGCCCGGTGCGCCGCGTTCGTGTTGTGGTCGGTGGAGGCGAAGAAGTCCAGGCCCGCCTCCCGGGCGGCCTTGGCCAGCTCCTCGGGGGTCCGCTGGCCGTCGGAGTGGACGGTATGCAGGTGCAGGTCGCCGCGGTAGCAGCCGGGGCCGCGTCCGGGTACCGCCTCCGGCGCGTACGTCGTGCCGGCCGCAGGTGACGGGGCGCCGTGCGGGTCGCCGGACTTCGGGGCGGGCGGGTCGCCGTATTCCAAGGTCACCCGTACCGCCCATCGCATGCCGAAAGGGCTCAGCACCACCGGACCGAGCGCCACCGCCCAGGTCCCCGGTGTGATCGGCCCGGCCAGGTAACCCGGCGTCGCTTCGTCCACGCCGACGGTGACCACCCGGCGGGCCCCGCCGGACCAGCCGCGGAAGCCGGCCGCGGCGATGTCGGGCTGCCCGGGCTGCCAGCCGGGCGGGCCGAAGAGGCCCAGGTCGAGGCAGTTACCGGCGACCCCGGGCAGCAGGGTCAGCGCGCCGTGCTCGGCCTCGATCGTGATCCGGGTCACCCCGGCCGGCACGGTGAACGGCAGGTACTCCCACCGGTCGAGGCCGAACCGGTACCGGCCGGCGCGCTCCAGCGCGACGACGGTGGGCGCCTGTGGGGTCGTGGGTGCGGCAAGCCGCTCGCCGGTTGCGGCGAGCGGCGTCCGGGCGGTACCTGTCTCGATGACCATTCGTCTCCTCCCCGGCACTGAGTGTGGGTGCCGAGAGTGAGCTTCCAGCAACGTGTACGCGAACGGTAGCCCACTGTCGCATGCCGGTCTGACCTGCGGCGTTGTGCTATGCACAATAGCGTGTTGAAGTTGTGGTGCGGTGGGCGGTTGTGGGCGTAGCATCCCGGCGTGTTCGATCTGGTGGTACGGGGCGGGGAGGTGCTCGACGGCACCGGCGCCCCACCCGTACGCGCCGACGTGGGCGTACGGGACGGCCGGGTGGCCGTGGTCGGCCCGCTCGACGACGGGCACGACCGGGCGCCGGCCGGTCAAGAGGTCAACGCCGGCGGGCGGTATGTCATGCCCGGTTTCGTGGACGCGCACGTGCACGCCGACGCCGCGGTCCTCGACCCGGTCGTCCAGCTCGCCCTGCTGCGCCAGGGCGTGACCACGGTCGTGCTGGGCCAGGACGGGCTGTCGTACGCGCCCGGCTCGCCGTCCACGGTGGACTACGTGCGCCGGTACTTCGCGGCGGTCAACGGTACCCATCCGAGCTTCCCCGGTGGCCGGGTCGCCGACCTGCTCGGTACCTACGACCGGACGGCCCCGGTCAACACCGCGTACCTGGTCCCGCACGGCACCGTGCGCTACGAGGTGCTCGGCGCCGTCCCGCGCGCCGCCGGGCCGGACGAGCTGGCCGCCATGCGCCGGCTGGTCGAGCAGGGGCTGGCGGACGGCGCGGTCGGGCTGTCCTCCGGGCTGGAGTACGCGCCCGGCCGGTACGGGGACGAGGCCGAGCTGGCCTACCTGTGCGCGCCCCTGGGCCGGCGGCCGTACGTGACGCACCTGCGCGGGTACGGGACCGAGACCGGGGTCGGCATGGCGGAGGCGACCGCGATCGCGCGCCGGGCCCGGGTACCGCTGCACGTCTCCCACTACCACGGACCCGCGGACGAGCTGCTGGCACTGCTCGAGGCGGCCGGCGACGTATCGTTCGACAGCTATCCGTACCTCCGCGGGTCCTCCACCCTCGCACTGGTCGCGCTGCCCGGCTGGCTGCCCACCGCGGACCTCGACGCGACCACCGCGGCGCTGCGCGACCCGGCGGTCGTCGGCCGGCTGCGGGCGTGGTGGCCCGACGAGCTGTGGCCGCGCATCACCCTTGCCTGCGTCGACCACCCTGACTGGGCGTGGGCCGAGGGGCTGCGGCTGCCGGCGGCGGCCGCGCAGGCCGGCCTCGACCCGGCCGACCTGGCCGTCGAGCTGCTGCTCGCGGGCCGGCTGGAGGTCGGCTGCGTGTTCGACCACGGCCCGACCAACAGCGAGGAGTCGGTACGGGCGCTGCTGCGCCACCCCGCACACGTCGGCGGCTCGGACGGCATCTACCGCGGCGGGCACCCGCACCCGCGCGGGTACGGCGCCTTCGCCCGGCTGGTCGGCCGGCACGTCCGCGAGCTGGAGGACTGGACCTGGGCGGAGGCGGCGGTGCACCTCGCCGGCCGGCCGGCGGCCCGGTTCGGGCTCGCCGATCGGGGCCTGGTCCGGCCCGGGTACGCCGCCGACCTCGTCCTGCTCGACCCGGCCACGGTCGGCGACCGGGCCACCTACGACGCGCCCCGGGAGCTGGCCACCGGCATCGCCGACGTGCTCGTGAACGGCGTCCCGGTGCTCTCCGGCGGCCGGCTCACCGGCGAGTTGTCAGGGCGGGCGCTGCGATGAGTGACCCGGCCGCCGCCCGGAACCAGAGCGCGTCGCTGCGGCGGGCGCTGGCGCTGCTGGGCTGCGTACGGGACCGGGGCGGGGTCGGGCTCGGCGAGCTGGCCACCGAGCTGGCGCTGAGCAAGAGCACGGTGCTGCGGCTGGCCGCTCCGCTGCTGGAGGCCGACCTGCTGGCCCGGGACGGGGACAGTGGCCGGTTCCGGCTCGGGCCCGGCGCGCTGCGGCTCGGGCAGGCGTACCTGTCGCGGCTGGACCTGCGTACCGTCGCCGCCGGGCGGTGCCAGGCGCTGATGCGGGCCGCGCGGGAGACCGTACACCTGGTCGTGTACGACCCGCCGCACGTGGTCTACGTCGACAAGGTGGAGAACGAGGCCAACGTACGGATGGCGTCGCGGGTGGGCAGCCGGGCACCGGCGCACAGCACGGCGGTCGGCAAGGCGATCCTCGCCTGGTTGCCCGAGGCGGCCCTGGCCGAGGTGGTCCGGGCCGGGCTGCCCGGGCGGACGCCCTACACGATCACCGACCCGGACCGGCTGCGCGCCGAGCTGGCGAAGATCCGCGATCGCGGGTACGCCGTCGACGACCGGGAGAACGAGCCCGAGGTGCGCTGCGTCGCGGCGCCGATCTTCGACCACACCGGTACGGTCGCCGCCGCGCTGAGCGTGTCGGGCCTGTCGTCCCGGATCACCCCCGCCCGGGTACGGGAGCTGGGCCCGCAGGTCGCCGAGGCGGCCCGGAGCATCTCCCGCGAGCTGGGCGCACGTGCGAACCAGGAGGGCGCGCCGTGACGTTGTCCCTGACCGGTGGCGTCGTCGCGATCCTGCGCGGGCGGCGTGGCGAGCGCCTCGACACGGTGCTGGACGTGCTCGTCGAGTCCGGCGTACGGAGCCTGGAGGTCACCCTGAACACGCCGGGTGCCCTGGACGCCTTGCGCCGCGCCGGTTCTCGGTACGGGCCGGAGGTCACCGTCGGGGCCGGGACCGTCCGTACGGTCGGCGAGCTGGAGGAAGCGGTCGCGGCCGGCGCGCGGTTCCTGGTCTCCCCGCACACCGACCCGACCCTGGCCGCCCGGGCCGGCGAGGTCGGCGTGCCGTACCTGCCCGGTGCGCTGACCCCGACCGAGATCGTGGCGGCCTGGGCGGCCGGCGCGGCGGCGGTCAAGCTCTTCCCGGCCCGGCTCGGCGGGCCCCGGTACCTGCGCGACATCCGCGAACCGCTGGACGACATCCCGATCGTGCCGACCGGCGGGGTGAGCACGGACAACGCCGCCGAGTGGTTCGCGGCCGGCGCGGTCGCGGTCGGCGTGGGCGGCACGCTGATCGGCGACGCGCTCGACGGCGGCTCCCTGTCGGCCCTGTCCTCCCGGGCAACCGCACTGCTCAAGGCGGTGCCGGCGTGACCGAGCTCGTCACGCTCGGCGAGACGATGGCGCTCGTCGCGGCGCCGGACATCGGGCTGCTGCGGCACGCGACCAGCCTGCGGCTGTCCTGCGGCGGGGCGGAGAGCAACCTGGCGATCGGCGTGTCCCGGCTCGGACACGCGGCGACCTGGGTCGGCCGGGTCGGGGACGACGAGTTCGGCGTGATGGTCCGGCGGATGCTCGCCGCCGAAGGCGTGGCCGGGCGGGTACTCGTCGACCCAGGCGCGCCGACCGGGCTGATGGTGAAGTACCGGCGCACCGGTACGGTCACCCAGGTCCAGTACTACCGCAAGGGCAGCGCCGGCTCCCGGCTGGAGCCCGGGGACGTCGACGCCGACCTGGTCCGCCGCGCCCGGATCCTGCACGTCACCGGCATCACGCCCGCGCTGTCGGACAGCGCCCGCGAGGCCGTCGGGTACGCCGTCGAGGTGGCCCGGGCGGCCGGCGTCCTGGTCTCGCTCGACCTCAACTACCGGCGGCTGCTCTGGTCGCCGCGGGAGGCGGGGCCGGTACTGGCCGGGCTGGTCCGGCAGGCGGACATCGTGTTCGCCACCGAGCCGGAGGCGCTCCTGGTGGTCGACGGGGACAGCCCGGCGGCGCTGGGGCGGGCGCTCGGTGCGCTGGGTCCGGAGCAGGTGCTGGTGAAGCTGGGCGCGCTCGGGGCGGTCGCGGTGCTCGGGGACGAGGTGCTGACCGTACCGGCGGTCCCGGTGACCGAGGTCGATCCGGTGGGCGCCGGGGACGCGTTCGCGGCCGGGTACCTGAGCACGCTGCTGGCAGGTGGTACGCCGGCCCGGTGCCTCGCGACGGGGGCGCTGGCCGGCGCGTACACGGTGACCGTACCCGGGGACTGGGAAGGGCTGCCCGGCCCGGCCGACCTCGACCTGATCCGGGTCGCCGACGGGGTGCTGCGGTAGCCCGACGGCGCCGCCCGCCACCCCACGGGCGGGGGTCCGGTCTCGTAGGCTGGGGCGGCCGGTTGACCGCTGTCATGATGGAGCCACTCGTGCCGCGGGCGCGCGCCGGCCAGCCGACGACCATGGGGGGAGAGCAGCGAGCATGTCCCAATCGCCGCAGCGGGTCCGAGCGGTCGCCCGGGTCGGCGCGACGGCACCGGTCCGGTCCGGCCCCGCCGCCCTGTTCCCTCGGCGGCGGCCGGGCCACCTGGGGCCGGTCCACGTGATGCAGCTGCTGCTCGCCGAGGCCGCGGCGGTCGTGGTGGTGGGCGCGCTCGGCCATTCCGTGGTCATCGTGGCTACGGCAGCCGCCGTGGCCACGGTGATCCTCATCCTCACGCTGGCCAGGTACCGGGGTCGGTGGTGGCTGGAGCGGCGCCTGATGACCTGGCAGTTCCGCCGGCGCCGGCGGGTATCGACCGGACCGGGCGTCGACCCGCGGCTGGCGGCGCTGCGCCGGCTCGCTCCCGGGCTGGCGATCGAGGACGTCGACGCGCCCGACGGCGCCCAGGTCGGGGTGGCGCGCGACGACGCCGGCTGGTACGCCGTGGCGGCGATCAGCCCGAGCGCGGAGATGCGCGACGACCCCGGTCCCAGCGTCCCCCTGGAGCTGCTGGCGGAGACGCTCGCCGATGCCGGGCAGCCCGGGATGGTGCTCCAGATCGTGCTGCACACCGTGCCGGCGCCCGGCCTCGGGGTCGACCCCGGCGCGCCGGCCAGCCAGTCGTACCGGCAGCTGCTCGGCCAGTCCGGCGCCGCGCCCATCCCGCTGGACCGGGCCACCTGGGTCGCCGTACGGGCGGACGCGAAGGCACTGGCGGAAGCCGGGGCGGAGGATGTCACCGACCTCGACCGGGCACCGCTGCTCGTGGTCGCCATGGTCCGCCGGGTGGCCAAGTCGTTACGCCGGGTGGGCATCCCCTACCAGGTCCTCGACGCCGAAGGACTGACCGCCGCGCTGGCCCGCTCGTGCGACCTGCAGCCCGCCGAGGAGGCCGGGGGGCAGCCGGCCCAGCCGCGCGAGGACTGGGGCGCCTGGCGCTCGGCCACGCTCGCCCACCGCAGCTTCTGGCTCCGCAAGTGGCCACCGCTCCGCGATGCGGGCGCGCTGCTGGCCTGGCTGACCACGGTACCGGCGGCGATGACCAGCGTCTGCCTGGTCCTCGCGCCGGAGCCCGGCGAGGACGCGGTCGACGTCCGCTGCCTGGTCCGGCTCGCGGCTCCACCGAAGGCGCTCGCGCAGGCGTGCCTGACCCTGGTCCGGGGCGTGGGGCAGGCGCACGGGCACCTCTTCTCGCTCGACGGCGAACAGGGCCCGGCGGCGTACGCGTCCGCGCCGACTGGAGGAGGTCCGCGATGACCCGCCCGGGCCCCGAGCAGCGCGAGCCGTACGCCGCCGGACCGTACGTGCTCGGTGCCGTACCGGCGCAGCCGGCCGCGCCGGCCGTGGAGACCTCACCAACCGCCACGCCACCGTCCACCGGGCGGCAGCACCCGGCCGACCAGGCGCTCGCCGGTACCGTCGCCACCTCGCCGCTGCCCGGCGTCGCCACCGCAGGCGTCTCGGCGCAGGCGAGCGCGACCGTTGCCGCGAGAGGCGCGACCGCGACCCGGACCGCCGCGGGCAGCCGTGCCGTCGCGGCGGCCGCGGCCGCTCCGGAGAGCCCCCGCCGCGGCACCATCTACGGAACCCGGCCGTTCGACGGCGCCGACCTGCCCGGCCACCACGGCCGGCTGCCACGGTTACGCATCGGTTCGCACGTCGCCACCCTGGGCGGCCTGGCACAGCTGGCGGTCGCCTCTCCCGGAGCGGGCCTGATCCTCGGCGCGGACCGGGACCGCCACCCGGTGCCGGTCCGGCTCTTCCGTTCCGAACCGACCCGCACCGCCCTGGTCGGCGGCGCCTGGGCCGGCCAGCTCCTGGCCTTCCGGGCGCTCGCGCTGGGCGCGCGCGTGGTCGTGCTGACCGCCGAGCCCGCGCTCTGGCACGGCATGGGCGAGCGGGCCACCGGCCGTAGCGACCGGATGGGCATCCTCGCCGGAGAGCGGCAGATCGCCGTCTCCGGTACGGCGCAGCAGCCGGTCCTGGTGATCTACGATCTCGGGCTGACCGGGCCGACGTCACCGACCCCGCTCGGCCCGTGGCAGACCCAGCTCACCATCCTGCGGCGGCTCGACGAGGCCGGGATGCCGGTCGTGCAGGAGAGCATGCTGGTGATGCTCCAGCGGCTGGGCGGTACGGAAGCCGCGCTGGCCGGCGCCGCGCTCCGGCTGAGCGGCCAGAGCGCACGGCTGCTGCAGGTCATGGAGGACGACATGCTGGCACTGCTGGGCGGCGGTGCCGACCGGTACGTGTGGCTCGCGCAGACGGACATCGAGCGCCGCCAGATGGGAGCGCCGCGACGCTGACCGGGCTGGCCGCGCTCGGGCTGGCCGCGCTCGGGCTGGCCGCGCTCGGGCCGGCCGCGCTCGGGCCGGCTCGGCAGGGGCGACGCCGGGGAACGCCGCCGCCCGTGGCGAAGGCGCGAGTCAGCCCGTCGCGCCGCCGCCCAGTACCGGCCTCGGCTCCGCCAGCCGGGCCGGCCGCTGCGGAACGGCGTTGTCCAGTACGGCGCCGCCGGGCGTCGGTACCGTCCACGCCTCGTCCTCGCTGAGCAGCTTGCGGATCTTCTCGTACTCCCGGTCGATACGCGCCTTGTCCTGCTCGCGCTTGTCGAGGTTCTTGTGGCGGGACGCCATCTCGGGCTCGCCGGCACCCGGCCGGCGTACCGCGCCCCGTACGGTGCCGGCCGGACGCTCCAGCTCCTCCGAACCGATCGGCGTCAGCCGGCTGCCCCGCAGCACCGGAGCGGACGCGCCGGGCTGGGCCGGGCGCCGGAACTCGTCGCCGACCGGCCCGCCGGGCGTACCGGGCGCGACCTGACCGGTACCGCTCTGGCGCTTGCGGTTCAGTACGGGAGGGGTGGCGCCGGGCGGCTGCACGGCGCCCGGCCGTCCGGTCTGTTCCGGGTAGCTCGCCGGCGGGCGGCTCGTCCCGCTCCGGCCGCGCAGCACGGGCGGCGAGGAACTGAGGCCGCTCGGGCGACTGAACTCCTCCAACTCGCCGGGTGGGAGCAGCTGGTTCTCGTCCGGCCCGGCCGTGCCCTTCCGTCGCAGGGCGTTGTTGGGCGCGCCGGGAGAGCGACCGGCCTGCTGGCCGGGGGGTGTCGCGGAGCGGCCGAGCGTGCCCTTCCGCAGCTTCGGCGCGGCGGGCGGCATGCCGAGACCGCTCTGCGGCAGGTTGCCGGTGCCGGGAGCGCCCGCCGTACCGGTCAACCCGGTGGGTAAGCCCGGGGCCTGGCCGGCCATCCCCCGGGCGGTGAGGAGCCCGTTGGCCATGTCGACGAGCGACGGGTCGACCGCGGGCGCGTCCACCGCCGGCGCGTCCACGGCCGGTACGGCTACCTGCGGGGCCTCCCGCGTGAGGCGCAGGTCCGGCGCGGTGAGCGCGGGTGGGCCGCCGGGTAGGTCCGGCGGGGTGAGCTGCGGCTTGTTCGACAGATCCAGCTGAGGCGGCGTCAGGGTCGGCGGCGTGACGTTGACGTTCGGGGTGTGCGGCATGTTGGGCATGTCCGGCAGCAGGAGCATCGGGTCGGCGATCACCGCGTTGTGCGGACCCTCGTAGATGCCGCTGTGGCCACCGCCGAAATGCTCCCTGATCACGTCCCAGTACCCCTGGGACATCTGGTACTGCAGGTCGCGCGCCTGGCGGTGCCAGTCCTCGGCATGGTCCCGCATGGCTACCAGGTAGCCGTCCTTGTCCTCGGCGATCGGGTCGTACGGATAGGAGTTGTCCTGGGAGCCGTCCGCCAGGTTGTACTGACGCGAACGCTCGTCGAGGACGTCCTGCACCCACGTGGTCGAGGCCACGACCATGTCCCGCTTGTACCTGTCGAAGAGGTCGTCGATCTTCGCCCGGTACTCCCGGACGGTGGCGACCAGGTAGATCAGGCCCAGTGAGTTGGCGATCGCGCTGCTGTACCAGTCGTCCAGCGACTTGATGCTCGCACCCGGCCCGCGCTGGAGGAAAACCTTGGCGGCCGCGGAGTCCCAGTGACCGGCCAGGGCGACGGCCGCCTTGGCGATGTCGTCCTTGATGCCCTGGATGACCATCGACACCTTGAACCACTGCTCCTGCAGCGCCTCGATCTGCTCCGGCACCTGGGTGTGGATCCGCTTCCAGATCTTCTCGATGGTGTCGTTCATCGCGGCCTGCTTGACGAACTCGTCCTTGAGGTCCCTGCCGTGGTCGGAGTACTTGCCGTCGCTCCAGTTGACCGTCGGGTTGTACGGCGGCAGCCCGGTGGGGTCGGTGTCGTTGTACCTCGTCAGGTCCTCGCGCTCGATGCGCGACCACTTCCGGAGCTCTTTGAGGTCCTGGTTGTCGGTCGACGTGTACCCGAAGTACGGGTCGGTGCTCTGGTCGGCCATCGTGTCCCCCGTCCCGGCCTCAGTAGCCGGCGCCGTGTTTCTCCACGTAGTCCATGGTGCCGCGGGTGTCGTACTGCTGCTCCCACTGCTCGATCGGGCCGTCCTGACTGTCATTGCTGGACGTCTTCGACGGGGGCTCCGTGGTGACCGTGCCGAGGACCTTCTCGTTGCCCTCGGCGTCGTACGTCTTGGTGGTGATGGTCTGACCGCCGGCGGAGTTGGTCTCGACCTGCGTGGTGACGGCACCGGGTGCCTTGACGTTCGACCCCGGTGCCTGGGTCGTCGTGGTGGTCGTCTTCCCACCCGCCGTCATCGTGGACTCGACCGTGGTGCTGACGACCTTGCCCTGGTAGGAGACCGTGGTGGTCTCGGTGCTGCCGGTCCGCCCGTCGGCCGAGGTGGGGACGGTGACGACCATCTTGGACGAGCCGTCCGGGAAGTCGTAGAGGATCACGCCGCTGGCCAGCGAAGTCATCCTGACGCCGTAGCTGTCGGTGGACATGGTGAGCGCCATCGCGTACTGGCCGGTGCTGTTCGCCCGTTCCGCCGCCTGCTCGCTGTGGGTCTTGGTGGGGGCGCCCTTCGGAAAGCCCTTGGGCTGGCTCGCGTTCGGGTCGGCGAACGCGAAGGCGACGTCGCCCAGGGTGGCCGAGTTCTCCGCGTCGCCGTGGCGGTACGTCTCCGCGATCACCCCGGCGGCGTCGCCGATGCACTGCACACCGTTGCCGAGGTCGTGGAAGAAGGCGCGGAACTTCGCCGCGTTGTCCAGCATCAGCTTGGCCACCACGAGGCCTTCGGCGAAGGTACCGACAGACGGGTCCAGGTCCTTGTCGCCGAAGCCGAGAAGGCCGGCTTGGGCGAGCTGGCCGATGGGGGACAGCGTCGTGAGCGTCGATGTCTGCACGGCCGCGTTGACACCCATCGTCATGGTCCGGTAATAGCTCACCAGACCGTCGACCTCCACCCTGACCGGCTTGTAGTCGGACTTCAGGGGTGGGCCCGACGAACCCCCGTCTGGGTCCCGCATCAGCGCTCCTCCATCCCCGCGTGGCCATGAAACGCCATGAATGCGTTATCGAGCCTATTACGTAGGTACAACCACGGCTACCGGCGGTTCGGCTACTCGGCGGGCGGTACCCACGGCAGCTGCACCAGCCGCTGGCCCTCCCGCCGGGTCACCAGCCAGGCCCGGCCGGGCGGGAGCAGCTGCGGCTTGAGGTTGCCGAAGATGGCGCCCTCCTCCTTCGGACCGGACAGCAGGATACCGGGCGCGGCCAGCTCGCGGATGCGCCCGATGACCGGGTCGAACATCGCCCGCGCCGCGCCGCCGACCCGCCGGGTGATGACCAGGTGCAGGCCGATGTCCCGGCCCTGCGCGAGGAAGTCCAGCAGTGGCAGGAGCGGGTTGTGCACGCCCGCGGCGACCAGGTCGTAGTCGTCGATGAGCAGGAACAGCTGCGGCCCCTTCCACCAGCTCCGGGTACGCAGCTGCTCCGGGGTGACGTCCGGACCTGGCAGCCGCTCCTTCATCACCGCCACCACCTGCTGCACCAGGTCGTTGGTGACCTGGGTGGCGGTACCGAAGCCGATCAGGTGGTCGGTCGTCACGCAGCCGAGCAGGCTGCGCCGGTAGTCGACCAGGATGATCCGGGCCTCCGACGGCTGGTAGCTCTGCGTGATAGCCCGGGCCAACCCGCGCAGGAAGGAGCTCTTGCCGCACTCCACGTCGCCGAACAGCAGGGCGTGCGGCTCGTTGTCGAAGTCGAGGTACACCGGCTGCAGGTCGACCTCGGCGATACCGACGGGCAGGCGCCCGGTGCCGGACGGCTGGGGAAGCACCTCGTAGGGCAGCTCGTCCGGCAGCAGCCGGACCGGCGGCGCCCCGTCGCCCGTCCAGTAGTCGCGAACCAGCTTGACGTACTGCGCGACCGCGTCCGACAGGTCCTCGACCTCCCCCTTGCCGTCCAGCCGCGGCAGGCCGGCCAGGAAGTGCTGGCCCTCTGGAGTCAGCCCGCGCCCGGGCGTCTGCTCGGGGACGTTGAGCGCCTCCCGGCGGTTGATCACCGAGTCGCTCGCCTCACCGAGCTTGAGCTCGACCTTCGTACCGAACATGTCCCGCAGAGCCGGCCGCATGTCCATCCACCTCGTGCAGGAAGCCAGGATGTGGATGCCATAACCGAGGCCCCGGCTGGCCAGCTCGCCCACGACCGGCTCCAGGTCCTCGAACTCGCCGCGCAGCGTGGACCAGCCGTCGACGACCAGGAACGCGTCGCCGAACGGGGCGTCCGGGATGCGGCCCTCCCGCTTCATCCGCCGGTATGTGGCTATGCCGTCGAGGCGCTGCGCGGCGAACAGCGCCTCCCGCTCCTGGAGCAGGCCGTACAGCTCGGCGACCGTGCGCCGGACCCGGTTGACGTCGCGGCGGGTGGCCACGCTGCCGACGTGCGGCAGGTCGCGCAGCCCGGTCAACGCGCCGCCGCCGAAGTCCAGGCCGTAGAACTGCGCCTCACGCGGGGAGTGGGTCAAGGCCAGGCTGGCGACGAGGGTACGGAGGAAGTTGCTCTTCCCGCTCTGCGGACCGCCGACCACGACCAGGTTACCGAGGCCACCGGAGAGATCCAGCGACATCGGGTCGCGGCGCTGCTCGAACGGCTTGTCCACGATGCCGACCACGCCGTGCAGGGCGCCCAGCAGGTTGGGGTCGCCCACGGTCAGGCCGCGCTGCGTCGAGTGCACCAGCGGCGGCAGCAGCTGGTCCAATGTGGACGGTTCGGCGAGCGGCGGCAGCCACACCTGGTGGGCCGGCATACCCTGCCCCTCCATCCGGGCCACCAGCACGTCGAGCAGCGTGTCACCGCGGGCGTCCTCGGGCTCGGCCTCCACCGCCACCGGTTTGGGCTCGTCGCTGGGCGGGGCCACGTAGAACGTGGAGAAGTCGCGGACCGGGTCGACCGCCCCGGAACGGCTGGCCTGGCCGGCGCCGCCGTGCCGGTACACGCCCGAGACGTAGGCGGCGCGGAACCGGATGAGACCTTCGGTGCCGGCCTTGATGAACCCGTGGCCGGGCGAGCGGGGCAGCTCGTACGCGTCCGGTACGCCGAGCACCGCCCGGCTGTCCATGGACGAGAAGGTACGCAGGCCGACCCGGTAGGAGAGGTGGGTCTCCAGCCCGCGCAGCCGCCCTTCCTCCAGGCGCTGCGAGGCGAGCAGCAGGTGCACCCCGAGCGACCGGCCGACCCGCCCGATCTGCACGAACATCTCGATGAAGTCCGGCCGGGCGGTGAGCAGCTCGCTGAACTCGTCGCAGATGATGAGCAGGCTCGGCAACGGGCGCAGCGGTACGCCGGCGGCGCGGGCGCGCTCGTAGTCGCGCTGGTTGTCGTACTTCGCCTTGCGCAGCAGCTCCTGCCGGCGTACCAGCTCGCCCTGGATGGCACCCAGCATCCGGTCGACCAGCGGCAGCTCGTCTTCGAGGTTCGTGATGATGGCGCTGGTGTGCGGCAGCTTGTCGAGCTTGGCGAAGGTGGCGCCGCCCTTGAAGTCGACCAGCACGAAGTTGAGGATCTCCGAGCTGTGTGTCACGGCCAGGGCGAGCACGAGGGTACGCAGCAGCTCGCTCTTGCCCGAACCGGTCGCGCCGACCAGCAGGCCGTGCGGCCCCATGCCGTCCTGTGCGGACTCCTTGAGGTCAAGCTCGATCGGGCGCCCGTCCATACTCACGCCGATGGGTACCCGAAGCCGGTCCCGGTTGGGCCGGCTGGCCCAGGTCTCGGACAGCTCCAGCTGGTACGGGTCGCCCAGGCCCAGCAGCTCGGCGAGGCCGAGGTCGGTGGCGACCGGCTGGTCGCCGAACGAGCCGGCGGACAGCCGAAGCGGCGCCAGCTCGCGCGCCAGTACCTCCACGCGGGCCGGTTCGAGACTGTCCGCGCTGCCCACCTCGGTGGCGCCGTCCAGGGTGGTACCGGTGATCCTCCCGTTCTGCGCCACGTCCAGTACGACCGCCGACTCGTCGAGCAGCCGCGGCGGCGGGTTGGACAGGTCGATGATCGTGACTCCCTCGACACCGCCCTCGGTCATCAGGTGGTCCGAGCCGGCGGTCGAGCCCCCGTCGATGACGATGACGACGTGCGGCCCGCCGGTCATGCCGCCCGCCGGGTTGAACCGCGGCCGGTTGGCCAGCACGTCGTCGAGCATCGCCTCCAGCGCGCTGACGCCCGGCGCGAAGAGCCGCAGCGGACCGACCGCGTCGGTCTTGTTCGGGTGCTGGGCGTGCCCCAGCCACTTGGCCCACTCCCAGCGCGGCCGCTGGAAGTCGGCGACGCACAACCCGATCACCAGGTCGTCGGGGGCGTGGAACGCGGTCAGCTGGGCGAGGACCGCGCGGACCAGCCCCCGGGTGCGCTCCTCCGGACCGCGCAGGTAGACGTGGGCGAAGTCGCGCAGCGCGATGGCGACCGGGAGCTGCGGCACCACCGAGTAGGTGGACACGAACCGGCGCAGCGCCAGCGCGCACAAGGGGTCCAGCTCGTCCACCGGGCGGGTCTGCGGCGGTACCAGCGCAGTGGCGATCTCCTGCGGACCGATGCCGATCCGGACCACGCCGAAGTCACCGTCGCCGCGGCGGCGCTCCCATAACCGTCCGGTGGCCACCAGCGACCAGAGCATCTGGGGCTCGGGGTGCCGGTAGTGGATGGCCTCGCGCTGCTGGCGGATCGTCGCGCGGACCTGCGCCCGCAGCTGGCTCAGGCGGCGCATGTACTGCCGGCGCGCGTCGACCATGTCCTTCTTGCTCTGGCCGCCCTGCCCGGCGAGCTGGGTGGCGATCATGCCGATGATCGAGACGCCGTACATCCCGCCGGCGACGTATGCCATCGGCCCGCCCCGCTGGCTGCCCATCATCAGGCCCATCGCCGCGGCACCGGCCGCCATCGGCATGATCATGAGCATCCGGGACCAGCCGCGGCCGGACGCGCCCGGCACCTCCGGTGGCGGGTCGAGGACCACCTCGCCACTCGGCATGACCGGCGCGGGTCGGCGCGGTGGCCGCCGGACGATCATCAGACCCACGCGCTGTCCTCCCCGTTGTCCTTGGGGGCTCATCCTAGAACAGGTGAGCCGGTCCGGGAGGCCGCCAGTTTCCGGCCCCGACCAGCCGTCCAGCCGCCTCGTCCGCCGCAACGGTACGGCCTCCCGGCCCCGGTATGCCGTGCTACCTTGGCCCCGCCGCCGGCACCGCGGCGGGTGCGATCCGGCAGGAGGTGAACAGCGTGACGGCCCCCGGTGGCCTCGGTCTGGCCAGGGTAACCGTGGCCGCGCCGAAGCGGCGCATCGATGTGGCGCTGCCGGACAGCGCGCTCGTCATCGAGCTGCTGCCGCATCTGCTGCGACATGCCGGGGAGGAGTTCGCCGGTACCGAGGAGCAGCAGGCCGGCTGGACCCTGCGCCGGGCGACCGGTGCCGAGCTTGAAGCCAGCCGGAACCTTGCGGCGCAAGGGATCCGCGACGGTGAGCTGCTGCATCTGGTGCCCCGTGAGGTGGACTGGCCGGAGCTGGCCTACGACGACGTGGTCGAGGTGGTGGCCAGCGGTGCCCGTCGGGTCGGCCGCTCCTGGGGTAACCAGGCCACCCGGCGCTGCGGCCTCGCGGTGACCAGCGCCCTGCTCACGTTCGGCCTCGTCATCCTGCAACTGTCCGGCCCGCCATGGCTGGTACCCGGCCTGGTCGCGCTGGGGTTCGCCGTGGTGCTGGCGATCGCCGGCGTGGTGCTGTCCCGCGCCGGTGGGGACGCGACGGCCGGCGCCGTACTGGCCGGCACCGGCCTGCTGTACGCGTTGGTCGGCAGCCTGCTGGTGACCGTACCCGGCGGGGTGGCGCTGTCCCGGCTGGGCGCGCCGCACGTACTGCTGGGCAGCGCGGCGCTGACCGTCTTCGGGGTCTTCGGGCTGACCGGCGTCGCCGCCGTACAGCGCATCTTCATCGCCGGCGTGACCGTCGGCATCTCCGGCATGCTGGCCGCACTGTTGTGCTACGCCGGCGCCCCGCCCGCCGGCGCCGCGGCGGTCGTGGTCACGCTCGCCATCGGCCTGCTGCCGGGCTACCCGCTGATCGCCAGCTGGCTGGGCCGGCTGCCGATTCCGGAGCTGCCCGACCGGCCGGAGAAGATCCTCGAAGACCAGCCGGCCCCGGCCAAGGCCGGTGTCTTCGCCGCCGTCGCGCGCTCGACCGAGCTGCTCTCCGGCATGCTGCTGGCCGCGGCCGTAGCGGGCGCGGCCGGTGCCCTCGTGCTCGTCCTGCGCGGTGGCCTCGCCGGTGCGCTGCTGTCACTGGCGGTGGCGGCGGCCCTGCTCCTGCGCGGGCGGCTGTTCGTCCTGCCACAGCAACGGGTCCCGTTGCTGACCAGCGGGGTGGTCGTACTGGCGCTGCTCACCTGGGAGCTGGCCGTGCTCATCCCGCAGGCGCAGGCCCGGATCCTCGTGGCGGTAGGGGTGGCGGTGGTTGCCGTACTGGTGCTCACCGCCGGCCTGAGCTACAGCAAGCGGTCGCCCTCCCCGTACCTCGGCCGGCTCGCCGACATCTTCGACGTGCTGGCCATCATGGCGCTGATCCCGTTGGCCAGTGGGGTTCTCGGGGTCTACCACGCCATCCAGGGGACCTTCGCGTCCATCTGACGAGGGATGCGGCGGTCGGGCCGTTCGGGGGGAGGAAGCCGTGGCATCGCGCCGGGACCAACTGCAGTCGTACCAGTTCCTGACCCAGCGGGTCATCTCCGCCTTCGTCACGCGGGAGACCGACCCGGCGCAGTCTCCGCTGCGCCGGGGCATCGGCGCGGTGTTCGCCGGCCTGATGATCGCCGTCATGGTGGGCGCGGGCTTCGGCGTGGTCGGCATCCTCACCAAGACCGGCAGCAACAACTGGAAGACCGACGGCGCGGTGGTCATCGAGAACGAGACCGGCGCGAGTTTCCTCTACCGCAACGGTGTGCTGCACCCGATGCTCAACTACAGCTCCGCGCTGCTGGCCGCGGGCAAGGCCGGCGGGGTCTTCCACGAGGCGGGCAACTCGCTCGCCGGTACGCCACGCGGTACGGCCTACGGCATCCCCGGCGCGCCCGACTCGCTCCCGGGCCGCGGCAAGTTACTCAAGCTGCCGTGGACGCTGTGCTCGGCCACCGGCTCCGCGGGCGGGCGGGCCACCACCGTCAAGCTCCTGGTGGGCCGGGCGCCGGCCGGCGGGCAGCCGTTGGGCGACCGGGGCCTGCTGGTGACCGAGCCGACGACGGGCAACTCCTACCTGGTCGTCCACGGCCGGCGGTACCAGCTCGGCCAGCCGGGCATGGTCATCCCCGCGCTGTTCGGGGCGGCCACCCCGGTACCGGTGGGCAAGGCGTGGCTCAACGGGCTGCTGGTCGGCGCGGACATCGGTCCGATCGGGTTCGGCGACCGGAAAGGCCAGCCGGCCGCGAAGGTACCCGGTCACCGCGTCGGCGACTTCGTGTTCGCCCAGACCGGTAGCGGCCTGCAGTACTTCGTCGTGTTCGACGACGGCCTCGCTTTCCTCAACGAGATGCAGGCCGACGTCTACAAGGCACAGAGCGCCGCGCAGGCGGTCGAGATCCAACTCGCGCAGGTCACCGGCACGCCTCGCAGCGGAGCGCTGAAGCCGCCGACCGGCGACACCGCACCGCCGACGAAGCCGCCGGCGCTGCTGCAGACGGACGCGAACGCGCAGCTCTGCGCGGTGTCGCAGGACGCCGCGGCACCACCCGGGATCGTGGCCGGCGGTTCGGTGGACGACGCCGGCCCCGGTACGGTCACCGCGTCCAGCTCGGACATCGGCGCGGTGCTCGCCGACCAGGTGGTGGTACCGGGTGGACAGGTCGCGGTCATTCGGGCCGTCGACTCGCCAGGTTCCTCGACGGGCGCCTACTACCTCGTCACCGACGTCGGCATCCGGTACCCGGTGACCAACGACGCGGCGCTGCAGATGCTCGGGTACCTGCCGGCCGACGCCGTCGGGGTGCCCACCGACCTGTTACGGCGGATCCCGGCCGGACCGGCACTCAACCCGGCCGCCGCCCTCCAGCCCGCGAACCCTGCCGGTACCGGCGGTTGATGCCCAGGTGGCGCCCGTTCACACCGATGTACGTGGATAGCCTCACTCGACCGTCGGCACTACTATGTGGACGGAGTCTGATCGGAGACCGTGTGGACAAGCCGCCGGTAGCGGGGGCACCAGACGAAACGGGGTGAATGGAGCTTGGCAACCACCAAGGTCACACCAGAGATGCTCAACAACGCGGCAAGCGTCGCGACACAGGCCGGAGAGACCATCACGTTAAACCTGACCCGCCTGCTCAACGAGATCCAGGGCGTGGCGGCGTCATTCCAGGGCGGTGCCGGAAACACCTTCCAGAACGTGTCCCACGAGCTCGGCGGGGAGCTGCGCAACATCCTCGAGGCGCTGAACACCATGGCGGACAACGTGAACCAGTCCACCCATGTCTTCGGCAACACCGACGAGGACGCGAAGAACGAGATCAGTAAGGTCGCCTCGACCTACCTTCCGGGCGCCGGCGGCGTCGCCGACGCACTGCGCGGCAAGTGAGCACGTACGACAACTGGACTCCCGGATCTCCTTTCTGAGGTGGACTTGATGACTGACCCACTGGTCTACAACTTCGACGGCATCAACTCGGCGGCCGCCTCGATCACCACGTTCGTCAACGACATGAACGAGACGCTCGGCCAGGTGGACAAGACCTTCGGCAACCTGCTGGCGGATGGCTGGACGGGGCCGTCGGCCGACGCGTTCGCCGGCTGCAGCCGGAAGTGGCACGAGAGCGCCAACCAGATGGCGGAGACGCTGCAGCAGCTCTCCCAGAAGGTGGGCAACGCCGCGGTGAACATGCAGCAGGCCGACCAGCACGCGGCTGCCCGCTTCGGCTGACCTGACCGCGGACGACAGACGGCACAGAGGGTGCGGCCACCGGCTGCACCCTCTTCGTTGTCCCGGACCTACTTGTCGCCGAACAGTTGCAGTGGAGGTCCCAGCTCCTCCGGCTCGGGCACGTCGACCGGTGACGGGGCGAGCGTGGGGCGCCAGGAGCGGCGCCGTCCGCGCGGGACCGCGACGGCGACCACGAGCAGGACCAGGACCAGCCCGACCGCGGCGACGGTGAGCATGGTCGCGGTGGTACCGCTGGCCGACCACGCGGCCGCCCAGTCCTGCTCCGCCTGGCTGGCGGTACCGGTGCTGAACGCGGGGGCCGGCGACGGGCCGGCCGCCGAGACCATCTCGGTCAGGGCGCCGTACGGGCTGACGATGCCGGCGCCGAAGTCCGGGCTCCCCTCACTGCCCGCCGCCGGTGTCGCGGTGGCCCGCAGCTGTTTGCGAACCGCGGCCGGGGCGTACGTCCGCCAGCGATGCCGCACCATGGCGGCGGTTGCCGCGACGAAACCGGCGGCCGTACGGGTACCCGTCGCCGACCCGGTGCCCTGACCGCGCCGCGTGGTCAGTACGGAGGCACCGGGCGCCGCGATGTCCACGTACGACCCGTGCCCCGACTTGGCCCAGCGCGCGCCGGACAGGTCGATCGCGCTGACCCCGATGACACCCGGGTACGCGGCCGGGTAGGGCTTCGGGTTGCCGTCGTCCGCGGAACCGTGGTCGCCGACCGCCGCCACCACCGGTATCCCGCCGCTCTCGGCGTGCTGTACCGCCGTGGCCACCCGTGGGTCGTCGGCGGAGCTGGCGACCGACACGCAGATCACCGTGACCCGTTGGCCGACCGCCCACTCGATCGCCCGGGCGAGCACCGCCGGGTCGACCGTCGGCGCGGCCGAGCCCTGGCTGGCCAGCACCCGGACCGGTACCACGTTGGCGCCCGGCGCGATCCCGACCGTGGCGCCGGCCGCCTGCTGCCCCACCATGACACCGGCCACCTCGGTACCGCTGCCCAGGCAGTCGGTGTTCGCCGGGCCGTTGTTGGCCACCGCGTCGAAGCCGGCCTCAACGTGGCCGGCGAGCAACGGTTGCGTGGCATCCACCCCGGAGTCGAGCAGCGCGATCCGCTGCCCGTCCCCGCGGCTCAGCGACCAGGCCCGGTCGGCGGCGAGCAGTTGCTGGGCCCACGGGGTCGTCGGGTCCTGGCCGGGCTGCGGGCAGTTCTCGGCGCCCGTCGGGGCGGCCGCGGCCGGAACGGCCGGCAGCACAAGGACCGCCGGCAGCACAAGGACCGCCGGCAGCACAAGGACGGCGGGCAGCGCCAGCGTGGCGGCGGCTCGGCACGCGGCGACCACGGTCCGGGCGACCACGGTCCTGGCGGGCGCGCCGGCCGTCGCGGGATGTCCAGCCCTTGCCTGGTACCGGGTCACATCCGGTCCACGGCGTCGCGGTAGGTGTCGTGGACGATCGCGGCGATCGCCAGCGGCTCCCTGGCCTCCGCCCGCTCCGCCGTCGTGTCCGCCCCGGAGCCGGCCTGCGCGCACAGGTCCGAGATCAGCAGCCACTCCCCCGCGTCCAGCAACTGCGAGGACTCCGCGCCGCCGAAGAAGACCGCCTCGTCCGGGCCGGGAAGCGCTGGGCGCTCGGGCAGCGCGAAGAGGAACTCGCGGGCCTGGCCGCAGCCGGAGCAACGGCCCGAGTACCGCCGCGCCGGTACGCCGCCCTCGTCGGCCAGGGCATTGGGCCAGGTGACATCCACCCCGCCGCACCCATCACATGTATTGAGGTCCATATAGAGATGCGCCTCGTCGCGGGTACGGGCGACCGGGAGTACCCACTCGTCGTGCCACCGCGCCGGCTCCGTGAGCTTGCGGCGCCGCTCGGGGTCCATCTGGAGCGCCATCCGTCGACCTCCCCTGGTCGTACCCGATGATATGACCCGCGGTCGGGACGGTGGGGTGCGCGGCCCGACTTCCGCGGCCGGCGGGTTGACAGATCGACCCCCGCCGCTTTTAGTACTTACCGTGCAGCGGGGCGCGCGCCCCGACACGGGGGGCGGACGTGACGGAGACACTCGGCCTGGTCGGCCGCGACGAGGCTGGGCTGCTTACGGGAAAGTCCGTCGCCCTCGTGCACGAGTGGTTCGCCGCGACCGGCGGCTCCGAAAGCGTGTTCGTCGCGATCAGCACGATGCTGCCCGATGCCGAGCGGTTCGTGCTGTGGCGGGAGTCCGACGCCGAGCTCCGGCCGGGCTTCCGGGAGTCCTGGCTCGCCCGTACGCCCCTGCGCCGCGCCAAGTCGTTAGCCCTGCTGGCCATGCCGGTCGCGTGGCGCACGCTGGCGGACGAGCGCTTCGACGTCGTCATCTCGTCCAGCCATGCCTTCGCGCACACCGTCCGGATGGGCTCGGCCGGCGACACCCGGTACCTGAGCTACGTCCACTCGCCGGCCCGGTACCTGTGGAGCCCGGACATCGACGGTCGCGGCTCGGCCGGGCTGCTCACCCTTCCCCGGAAGGCGCTTCAGGTCGCGGACCTGCGGCTGAGCGCGCACGTACACAGCTACGCGGCGAACTCGCGCGAGGTACAGGGCCGGATCCGGCGCTTCTGGAAGCGGGACGCCCGCGTCATCAACCCACCGGTGGACGTGGCGTACTTCGGGGCCGCTCCCGGTACGCAACGCCAGCAGGAGCGCCGGTACCTGCTGGGCGTCGGGCGCTGGATCAAGTACAAGAACTTCGATCTGATGATCGAGATCGCGGAGGCGAGCCGGCTGCCGCTGGTGGTCGCCGGTTCCGGGCCCGAGGAGGCGGCGCTGCGTCGAGCGGCGGCGCGGGTACGGGTGCCGGTGTCCTTCGAGCACCGGCCGTCGCGGGAGCGGCTGCGTGAGCTGTACTGGGGCGCGCTGGCCCTGCTCTTCCCCGCGCACGAGGACTTCGGCATCGTGCCCGTGGAGGCGCAGGCGTGCGGGACGCCGGTGGTGGGCGTACGCCGCGGCGGGCTGCTGGAGACCGTGGCCGACGGCGAGACCGGCTTCCTGCTGGACTCCTTCGACCCCAAGCGGTACGCGGCCCGGGTGTCCGACGTCGACACGCTGGACCGCGACCGGATCCGGGCGCACGCCTGGCGGTACTCCGCCGACGAGTTCGCCGCCCGGATGGCGTCCTGGGTGACCGAGGCCGCGTAACGCGGGACAACGGCCGGGTAGCGCGGCTCAGGCCGGGTAGCGCGGCTCAGGCCGCGTGCGACGGATCGGGCCCCGTCAGCGGCCACCACCACGCAGCACCTCGGCGACCGTACGGATCAGTACCTTGACATCCAGCCAGAGCGACCAGTTCTCGATGTAGTAGTTGTCGAACCGGACCCGGTCGGGGATCGACGTGTCGCCGCGCAGGCCGCTCACCTGCGCGAGCCCAGTGAGGCCGGGCGGGATGCGGTGGCGCATGGCGTAGTCGGGGTACTCGGCGGAGAACTTCGCGACGAAGTAGGGCCGCTCCGGCCGCGGCCCGACCACGGTCATGTCGCCGCGCAGGATGTTCCAGAGCTGCGGCAGCTCGTCCAGCGACGTACGGCGCAGGAAGCGGCCGGTACGGCTGACCCGCCGGTCGTCGGCGATCGACCAGTGGGTCCGGGCTTCCTCCTCGTCGCGCGGGTGCATGGTCCGGAACTTGATGACACTGATCGGCTTGCCGTGCCGACCGGTCCGCTCCTGCCGGAAGAAGATCCCGGGTCCGCCGTCGACCCGGGTCGCGATGGCGCACAGCAGGAACACCGGGCTCAGCACGACCAGGCCGACCGAGGCGAAGACGACGTCGGACAGGCGCTTGACCGCCCAGCGCGGACCGGTCAGCCCGGTCCGGCCGAGCTGGGCCACCGGAATCGCGCCGATGTGGTCGGACAGGCCGCCCTGCGTGTGGGAGCCCCACAGCCGCGGTACCACCCACCGGTCGCAGCTGGTACAGCCGGGCTGGCGGACGATCTCCATCAGCGTCGACTCTGGACAGTCCGGGTCGGCGATGATGAGGACGTCGCACTCGACCATCACGATCGTCGACGGCAGGTTGTCCAGCGTCCCGACCAGCGGAGTGGACGCGTCGCCGGAACGCGACTCGACGTCGACGTAGCCGGCGAAGCGCAGGCCGTACTGCGGGTACCGGCGCAGCATCCGGGCCAGCTCGACGGCGATCGGGCCGCTGCCGATGATGATGGCGTTGCGCTCGACCCACCGCCGGCGACGGCCGACGAGGATGAGCGTGCGGGTCACCGCCCGACCGCACATCACCAGGCCGGCCGAGAGGGCGACGCCGCGCATGAACGCCTCGCCGTAGTCGATCGAGTCATGGCGTACCGCGGCGATGACGGTGACGAGGGCCGCGGCGGTCAGCAGTTGGAGGAGGAGGTCCGGCAGCTCGTCGAGGATGCTGAGGTGGCAGCGCGCCCGGTAGAGGTGCCCGACGGCGAAGAAGGCCATGGTGAGTCCGGCCGCCGCCAGGGCGCCTCGCCAGTAGCGGGTGCTGAACGCGAGCGGTGCCAGCAGCGCGGCGAGGTCCACCGGTGCGGTCAGCATCCAGGCGCGCAGGTGTCGGGTACGCCGGGAGACCACCGACCCGACGTACGGCAGCACCGCGGTCGTGGCTGTGCGGGCACCTGGCGGGTCGGCGGAGGTGTCGTCGTCGGCCGGCCGGCGGGGCCGGGGGACTTCCCGGGGCGGGTCACCGTCCTCGCCGTCGGAGCCGCCGACCCGGTACGGCGGCGGCTGGTGGCGCGCGTCGACGCCGGTGGCGTCGGCTACCGGCTCGTAACCGGCCGACGACCTGCTCGAGATGTCCATGAGTCCCCCGTTGCTGGTGCTGTGCGCACCTGGCTCCCGCAAGCCGTCAGCAGGATACGACCGCGCCGTCGCACCGGCCAGACCCAGCCGCCCGGAGCCGTACCGGGCACGGGGGCACCGGGGCCGCTAGCCGGCCGCCAGGATGTCCGGTACGGCGTCGCGGCGGACGGCGTCGAAGAGGGTCTTCGCCTTGGTGGTGTCCGGGAACACCACGCTCTGGTCGCCGACCATGCCGGTACCCTTTGACGGGCTGGTGATGAACTTCAGGTCGCCGCTGCGCAGGTTACGCAGCTCCGTCGCGGTATCGAAGATGGACAGTGTGTTGTCCACGGCCACCGCGTTCGCGGTCGCCCGCAGGAACGCGTTCAACCGACCCGGGTCGCCGAGCAGCCCGCCCGACGCGGCCTTGTCGAGCACCGCCTTGATCATCTGTTGCTGGTGCTTGATCCGGGCGAAGTCGCCGTCGGCGAAGGCGAAGCGCTCGCGCGAGTAGTCGAGCGCGGCCGCGCCGTCCATGTGCTGCATGCCCTTGTCGAACTGGCGGCGCCCGTCGGGGTTGAGCGAGTGCTTGGACAGGAAGCTCTGGTCGACGTAGATATCGACGCCGCCGAGCGCGTCGATGATCTCCTTGAAGCCGGCGAAGTCGACGACGACCACGTGGTCGATGCGCACGCCGGTGAAGCCTTCCACCGTCTGGACGACCAGCGGGATTCCGCCCCACGCCATGGCCGCGTTGATCTTCGCGTCCTGGTTGCCGTACCGGCGGTCCTTCGCCTGCGGGATGTGCAGCCAGGTGTCGCGCGGGATCGAGACCAGCTGGGCGCTCGACCGGTCCTTCGGGAAATGGGCGAGGATCATGGTGTCGCTGCGGGAGCCGGCGGTGTTCTGCGGATCCCGGGTGTCGCTGCCGAGAATCAACATGTTCTCGGCGTCGGAGGCCACCTTGGGAGGCCGGGCGGCCGGCGGTACGTCGTCGAACGCGTCGACCCGATGGACGCTCGACTCCACCGAGTGCAGGTACAGACCGACACCGACCATGCACCCGGCGATCAGCACCACCAGCGAGATGCCGCTGATGAGCAGGATGCGTCGCCACCTCCGGCGGCGCCGCGCCGGCGGCTCGGCCGGCTGCGCCTCGGTCGACCGCGCTGCGGCCGGCTGCGCCTCGGTCGACTGTGCCTCCGCCGGCTGCGGCCCGGGAGGCACGTCCAGGTCGCCGGTCGGTTCAGCGTCTTCGGTTCCGGTCTTCGGTGGCATGGCGACATCGTAGTGAGCCCTCGGGTGAATGCATGGCCCCGGCTCCGTGAGCCGGCGCGGCGGCGCCGGCCGGGCGCGACGCGCCGACGAAGTCGTTGCGTGGCGCGGCCGGGCGACGTCGCCTCACCGCGCCGCGGAGCGAGTGAGCCATGAACTCAGTCGAACGGCAGGAATGGCAGCAGCTTCGCCTGGTAGCCGTCGAGACAGCTGGCCGGGTCGGCCTGCAGGACGGCCGCGAGAACCGTACCGAAGACGTCGCGGAAGTCCGTCGACGCCTTGAGGTCGCCGGCGTCGAGGTCGGTGAGGCTCGGCTGGGTACCGTAGAGGCCGCCCTTCACGCGGGCGCCCAGGACGAACATCGGCCCGGCGGTCCCGTGGTCGGTGCCGTCGGAGGCGTTCGCGCGCACCCGCCGGCCGAACTCGCTGTAGACCACGACCGCGACCTGCCGCCCGGCCTCGGTACGCCCCATCCTGGCGAGGAAGCCGCTCAGCGCGTCGTCGAGCTGGCGCAGCAGGCTCTCCTGCCCGGCGCGCTCGTCCGCGTGGGTGTCGAAGCCACCGAGGCTCACCGAGTAGACCCGCGTCGGTACGCCGGCCTCGACACAGCGCGCCACGAGGTTGAGCTGGCCGGACAGCGCGCTGTCGCCGCCGGTACCGGTCGCCGGGCTGTCCGTACCGTCGCCGCCCGACGGGGTGGGCGCGTCGCCGGCCTCCCGTACCAGCCGGTCCATCTTGATCAGGTCCTCGTAGGCGGCCGCGGCCCTGGCCTGTACCGGCGACTCGTCCCGTTCGCTGCGCGCCAGCGCCGATATCGTCTTCACGTCGATCCACGGCGGCAGCGCGAACCCGCGGTAGCTGATGCACGAGCCCACCCGGGTCGTACCGGCGAGCACGGGCGGGAGTACCGGCTCGAAGCTCACCGCGACCTCGCGGCTCGCCTTCGTCAGGTCCAGCCAGCGGCCGACCCATCCGGTGTTGGCCGGGCGGTTCGGCGACCCGGACTGCCAGATGTCCATCGAGCGGAAGTGGCTCCGGACCGGGTTCGGGTAGCCCACGCCGAGGACGATGGCGAGCCGCTGCCCGTCCCAGAGGCGCTTCAGGCCCGCCATCGCGGGGTTCAGGCCGAGCGCGCCGTCGAGGTGCAGCACCTGCTCCGGCCGGTACGCCAGCTCGGGGCGGGCCGAGTGGTACGCCGGGTCGGCGTAGGGGACCACCGTGTTGAGCCCGTCGTTGCCGCCGTACAGCGTGACCAGGACGAGCTTGCTGACCTTCCGGTCGCCGGGCGGCCGCGGTCCGGTGGGCGCGGTCCGCAGCAGCTCGGTGAGCCCCATCGCGGCCGCGCCGGCCGCCAGCCCGGTGCCGCCCACCACCCCGGAGGCGAGCAGGAACCGGCGACGGGTCAACGCATCCATGTCAGGTCACCAGGTACTCGGGGCTCACCAGGGCGAGCGTCATTCGCAGGCGGGCGTTCGGCGCGTCGCGCAGCGCGGCGTAGGTCCGGTCCGTCCACCGGTCGATGCCGAGCAGGTAGGCGGCGTCCTCCGGCGTCAGCGGGCTCTGTACGGCCAGGCTGGCGAGCTTGCCGGCCAGGCTGAGCCGCACCCGCGCCGCCGCCGACGTCAGCCACGCCATGCCCGACGGCCACCCGCCGACGCTCGGCGGCGCGAACGGGCGCTGGCCCAGTCCACCCAGCCCGTCGTTGAACTGGGTGAAGGCATCGGCCGGCAGGTCGGCCGGCCGCAACGCCAGCTGCCGCATCGCGCCGACGAACCATTCGACCGGCTGCTTCACCAGCGTGCCCCGCGTGGCGCCGAAGGCGTCGTCGGTGAAGAGCACCCGCAGCATCGACACCGGCGCGGGGAACGCGGCGGCCATCGCCTCCCGGAGCCGCGCGGGTACGGGGTCGGTGGACGAGGCGTACCGGAACCACAGGCGGGAAGCGATGAACCGGGGGCAGGCCGGCTGGCGCAGCAGGTGGTCGACCACGCTGTCCGCGGTGAAGGGCGCGGTCACGCCGAGGATGGTCTTGGCGCTGCCGTCGTGCGCGCGGGGGTCGAGGAAGCAGCTCTCCGAGCGCAGGTCGATCCGCCAGCCGGTCAGCGCCCGGCTCAGCTCCTTGATGTCTGCCTCCGTGTAGTTGCCGATCCCGAGCATGAACAGCTCCAACAGCTCACGGGCGAGGTTCTCGTTGGCCCCGGCCTTGCCGTTCAGCTGCCCGTCGAGCCAGTACACCAGGGCCGGGTCGACGACCATACGGCGCGCCATCGCGGCGAAGTCCGCCGAGTCCCGGAAGGTGCGGTTCTGCGCGAGCATGAGCTGCGCGCTCTTGACCTTCGTCACCGAGGTGGCCCAGTGCCCGTGCCAGAAGAACACCAGCTTCTCGGCGGCCTGGTGGTTGGCGACCATCATCCGGTCCAGCCACCACTGGGTGATCCGGCTGGCCTGCGCCCGCCGGGTGTCGTCCGCCCGGACGCGCTGGGTACCGGTCGGGTTCGGCCGGCTCGCGTACGGGTCGGGGCCGAGCTGCGGGACCGGCGCGTTGGCCGCGCCGACGTCCGCTCCGGGCGGCGCGAGGAGGGCGGACAGCGTCGCGGCGTAGCCTGCCGTACGCGCCGCGGCCAGGTCCGCCGCGGTCGGGCCGAACCCGGCCCGGCGCAGCAGCAGCGCGACGTCGTCGGTCATAGCAGGAACATAGACCAAGACGGAACTCGCGGCAGCCGCGGCAACCGAGCGGTGCACAGCAGTACCCGATGCACTGCGGTAATATGCCCGACCGCAAGGTCGAAGAGCCGGCGGGCAGCGACGGTGACTGCGGGCGTCGGGGAAGCGGGGTGCCGCAGGTGGTGTCGACCGTGGCGGCTGGCCAGACAACGGACCCGGCGATGCGGGTACTCCACCTGAGTCACACCTCCGAGCGGGGCGGCGCGGAGCTGGCCCTGGAACGGTTACTGGCCCAGCCGCGGCCGTGGACGGCGGGCCTGTGCGCACCGCCCGGCGGCGACGCGTTCGGCGGCCTGGACCGGTACGGCGTGACGCTTGAGCGTGCGCTGCCGAACCTGCCCGGCGGCGGTACCCGCAGCCGGGACCCGCTGCTGGCCGCGCGCTACCTGACCGCGCTGTACGGGTGCGCGCGCGTGCTGCGACGCAGTCCGCTGCTCCGCGACGCGGACCTCCTGCACGCCAACACCGCCGCCGCCGCCATCTTCGGCGCACTGGCCGGCCGCGGTACCCGGGTCCCACTCGTCGTCCACGTGCGCGACCTGGTGACCCCGGAGAGCCTGGGCCGCTTCGGGTTCGTCGCCTTCACGAGGATCGCCCTGCCCCATGCCGCCGGGGTCATCGCCAACTCCGACTCGACACTGCGTTCGGTGCGGCCGTGGCTCGCGCCCCGGGTACCGCGAACGGTGCTGCAGAGCCCGGTCGGCGTCACCCGCCGGGTCGCGGGTACGCCGGTCAGCCGGGAGGTGCGCCGGATCGGGATGCTCGGCCGCCTGCAACGCTGGAAGGGACAGCACGTCTTTCTACAGGCTTTCGCGCGCGCGTTCGCCGGTACCGAGGTCCGGGCCGACCTCGGCGGCGCGCCGCTGTTCGGTGAGACGGCGTACGCGGACGAGCTGCGCAGCCTCGCCGCGCGGCTCGGGATCGCCGAACGGGTGACGTTCCTCGGGCACGTCGACGACGTCGCGGAGTTCCTCGACTCCGTCGACGTCCTGGTGCACGCGTCGACCCGGCCGGAGCCGATGGGTCAGGCGGTGATCCAGGGACTGGTGCGCGGCAAGCCGGTCATCGCCACCGAGGGCGGCGGGCCGGGCGAGTGGATCCGTACCGGCGTCAACGGGCTTCTCGTCGCGCCGGACCAGCCCGACGCGCTGGCGGCGGCGATGCGGCTGCTGGCCGACTCCGCCGAGCTGCGGTCCGACCTCGCCACGGCCGCTGCGGGTACCCCCGGGGTGCTCGGCGACGAGGAGTGCGTGGCCGCCCATGAGGCGTTCTTCCGTGAGGTACGGCGGGCGCGGCGACCGGCCGGCCGCGGGCGGGTCCGGTGACCCGGCCGCTGCGCGTCGCGTACGTGCTGGTGAGACCCCCGGGCTACAGCGAGACGTTCATCGGGTCGGAGATCCGGGCGGTGCGCGCCGCCGGTGTGACGGTGCGCACGTTCGTGGCGAGCGCCGGTGGCGGCCGGCGCGGCGACGCGGGCCGGTTGGCGCGGGGCCTGGCGCGCCGGCCGGCCCGGCTGGCGCGGCACGTGCGTACCCTCGGCCCGGCCCACCTCCCGCGAGCCCTGCTGGCCGGCGCGTACGCGGAGGCCCTCGGCGCGGAGGTCGCGCGGTTCGCGCCGGACGTCGTCCACGCCCACTTCGTCAACCTCCCCACCGCCGTCGCCGTACTGGTCGCCCGCGACCTCGGGACACCCGTGACCGCCACGGCACACGCGGCGGACTTCCTGCTGGAGCGGCACCCGGGCCCGCTGGACCGGCGCCTGCGCCTGCTCAGCCACCTGTTCGTGGTGTCGGACTCGACCGCACGCCAGCTCGCCGGCAGGGGCGTGACCATGTCCCGGATCCCGCACGGGGTCGTCCGCGCGGCGTTCGACGGTGACCTGCGTGAGCCTGCGGTACGCCGCGGCGACGTGACCCGGCTCGTCACGGTCGCCCGCCTCGTCGAGAAGAAGGGCGTCGACACCGCCCTCGACGCCGTGGCGCGGCTGGTCGCCGCCGGCCACCCGGCGCGGTACGACATCTACGGTGACGGCCCGCTGCGCGGCAGCCTCACCCGCCGGGCCGAGGCCAACGGGATCTCGGATGCGGTGACCTTCCACGGCGCGGTGCCGCACGAGACGGCGACCGCGGCGCTGGCCGAGGCGGACATCGCGGTCCTGCCCTGCCGGCGCACCGCCGGAGGCGACCTCGACGGCATCCCGGTGTTCCTCATGGAGGCCGCCAGCCGTGGGGTACCGGTGGTGACGACCGACGTCTCCGGCATACCGGAGCTGACCGGGGACGACGGTGGCTGGCTGGTACCGCCGGACGACGCCGACGAGCTGGCCAAGGCGGTCATCCAGGTGGTCCGGGAGCCGGAGCAGGCGCGGCGCCGGTGCGCGGCGCTGCGGCACCGGGTACGGACCGAGTTCTCCCCCGCCCTCCAGGCCGAGCGGCTGCTGGCGGTATGGGGCCGGCTGGCCACCGCGCTCGATCCGGATGTGCCGGATAGGGCAGGGTAGGGCCATGGGACTGACCGTCGTCTCGACGTTCTTTCCGCTGCCGGAGGATCGAGGTGACCCGGTACGCGTGCTCATGATGCTGCGGGCGCTCGCCCGGACCGGTCCTTACACCCTGTTGGTGGTACGCCGCCCCGACACCACGCCCGAGCAGGTCGACGAGCTGCGCAGCCGGCTGCCCGGCGTGGAGGTGCGGGCGTACCAGCCCACGCCGTACCGGCTCGGCCGGCTGGGTCCGCCGGGTCGGTACGCGGAGGCGCTGCGCGCCGGCATGCCGCCGTGGGTCCGGACCCGGTACAGCCGGGCGCTGCACCAGGATCTGGCGGCGCGGACCGGACCGGCGGTCGCGATCGGGGAGGCGGCCGCGGCGTACTTCCCCGGTACCGGCCTGCGCTGGCACTGGGACAAGGCGAACGTGCTCGCCGCGAGCACCCGCCAGGACGTCGAGGAGGCACCGGGCCTGGTGCACCGGCTCCGGGCCCGGTACCTCGCCCGGATCTCGCACCGGTTCGAGGCCCGGGCGCTGTCGTCGTGCGGCACGGTCTCGGTGACCAGCGCCGAGGAGTCGGCCCGGCTCCGCGCCGCGTACGGCCGCCGCGCCGACCTCACGCTGCCCAGCTGCGTACCGGTACCGGTCGGGCACGTACCGCGGCCGCGCGACCGCTCCCTCGTCTGGCTGGGCAGCTTCGCGTACCGGCCCAACGTCGTCGGCCTGCTGCGCTTCCTCGACGAGGGCTGGGCGCCGCTGCGCCGAGCCGGTTACACCATGCGGCTGGTCGGGTCGGGTCCGGTCGAGCGGGTCAGGAAGCGCCTCGAGTCGTACGGGGGCCTGACCGTGCTCGGCTACGTGGCGGACCTCCGGCCCGAGCTGGCCCGGGCTCAGGTGGCCGTGGTTCCCCTGTGGACGGGCGCCGGTACCAAGCTGAAGACGGTGACACTGCTGGCCCACTCGGTCCCGGTGTTCAGCACCGCCGTGGGCGCCGAGGGCGTGCCCGCCACCGATGCCGTACGCGTGGCGGACACCCCGGGCGGGCTGGCCGACGCGATCCTGGCCGCGTCCGCGGCCGACCTGGAGCACATGGCGCGTACGGCGCTTCGGCTCGTGGAACGGGAAGCTCACCGAGGACCGCTTCGCCGAGCGCCTGGCCGGCTCGCTGGCCCGTGCCGGATACCGATCCTGATGTCCACCCGAAGGCTGGCGTCGGCGTCGCTGGCCAACCTCCTGATCCCGGCCACCGGTCTGCTCGTCAGCCCGTTCCTGTCCCGGGCGCTGGGCCCGGACGGCCGCGGCCTCTACGCCGCGCTCACCCTACCCATCGTCGTGTATGGATGGGCCGGCACGTACGGGCTGCAGGACGCACTGAGCTTCCACCTGCGCGCCGGACGCCTCTCGGCGCGGGACGCCGCGAAGGTCAGCCTGTTCGCGGCGGTGCCACTCGGCATGATCGGCGTCGGGCTGCTCATCGTGTCGGGGCTCGGCATCTTCGCCGGAAACACCCGGCACTACCTCGAGTTCGTGGCGCTGTCGGCGCTGGTACCGCTACACGTCCTGGCGAACCTGCTCATCGGCGCCCTGACCGGGGCCGGCGACGTCCGGGGGGTCAACCTCGTCAAGGTGGTACCGGCCCTCCTCAGGACCGTCCTGGTGGTCGCCGCCTGTGTACTCTTCCACGTCGACGCCTTCGGGGCGGGCCTGCTGTTCCTGGCGTCGACGGCCGCCGGACTCGCGGTCGGCCTGACCAGGTTCCGGACCGGACCGGCACCGGACGGCGCACCGCCGGGCAGTGCACCAACGGACGGCGCACCGCCTGCCGCGAACCGCCGCGTACCGGTGCGCCCGCTGGTCACGTACTCCGTGAAATGCCTGCCCGGTGTGCTCGCGGCGATATCCAGCGCGCGCCTCGACCAGATCATCGGGCTGCCGGTCATCGGGGCGCGCCAGCTCGGCTACTACGCCGTCGCGGTCAGCGTCGCGGAGCTACCGATGGTCATCGCGACCGCCGCCCGGACCGTACTCATGGGAAGGCCGGCGACCGGCGACCAGCGCCAGGCCACCCGGGCCGCCCGGCTGGCGGTGCTGGCTTCGGCCGGGGCGTGCGGCCTGCTGGCCCTGGCGGCCCCGGTCGCGGTCCCGTGGTTCTTCGGCGCTACGTTCGCGCCGGCGGTCGCCCCCACCCTGATCCTGTGCGCCGCCACGCCGCTGTACACCTGTATGGTGCTCCTCAGCGCCGCCCTGCTCGTCAGCGACCGGGCCGGGTGGTCGTCGGCCGCGCTGGTCTCCGGTTCGCTCGCCGGCGTGGTCCTGCTGTTCCTGCTGGCCCCCATCGGCGCGGTCGGAGCCGCACTGGCCAGCCTCGGCGGTTACGGCCTCTCGGTCGCGGTCGCCGGGTTGGCGATCCGGCGCGCCCCGCACGCGTACCCGCTGCGTACCCTGACCATCCCGTACCGGGAAGATGTCCGAGCCGTGAGCGACAAGCTGCGTACCATCCACCAGCGGCCTCCCGTGCTGGCCGTTACCGCCTGGGTCCGGCGCACGGGGTGGGAGACCGTCGGCGTCGGCGCGCTGCTCGTACTGGCCTGGCTACGCATAGCCGTACCCGCGACCATCCAGGTACTCGGTACCGGCCGCCCGGTGTTCAACGCGCGGGACGCCGCCATGCCGGCCGCCGGTACCGCCGCCGGCAACGCGCTGAGCCTGGCGTTCCTGGCGGTGGCGCTGGTGCTCGTCGCCCGGGGCCTGTGGCGGCGCCAGGCGTCGGGGCCGGGCTGGCTCGCCGTCGTCATCGCGCCGCTGGCGGCGATCGCGGTCTCCGGTTTCGTCAACCACGAGCCACCACAGGTCATCTGGCTGGCGTTACCGTTGGCCGCGGCCGCGATCTGGCTACAGCCGCCCAGGTTCGCGGTACTCGGCACGATCGGGGTGCTCGGGGCGGTCACCGCCGCCGGCTCGGTCCTGCTGGCCCTGGTGCGTCCCGACCTCGGCCTGCTCTCTGGTACGGCGGCGGGAGCCAAGGGCGGCTTCGTCGGTGGGCTGCTGGCCGGCCCGTACCCGCACTCCAACGTGCTGGGCATCGCCCTGGCGCTCAGCCTGCCGTTCGCGCTCTGCATCGACGGCAAGGTGCTGCGCCGGGCCGCGCTGGTCGCCATCCTCGTAGCGCTGGCCTGGACGCAGGCGCGGACGAGCCAGGCCGCCGCCGCGATCGTCCTCGTGACGTACCTGCTCATACGGCGCTACCCGGCGCGGACCTGGCTGCCCGCGCTGCCGGCGCTGGCCGGACTCGCATTGATCGTGCTCGTTCCGCTGAGTACCCGCGACCCACTGGCCTTCAGCCGGCGCGGCCGGATCTGGCAGGTCCTGCTGCACCGGTGGGCCGAGCATCCCGTGCTCGGTCTCGGACCGGACTACTTCCAGCGGCAACGGGATCTCGCCAAGGCCCTCGGCGGCCAGTTCACCCACGGGCACAACCTCATGGTGCAGCTCCTGGTCGTCGGTGGGCTGCTCGCGCTGGTCCTGTTCGCCGCCCTGCTGTCCCTCACGTGGCGCCAGGCCGCCGCGCTGGCCAGAGCCGGCCAACCGGCGCCCGTGCTCTTCCTGGTCGCGCTCGGGCAGGTGTCCTGGCTGGAGGCGTCGCACGTCACGACCACGCTCGCCGGTCACCTGACCTGGCTGCCGCTCTTCCTGATCGCGCGGCTCGGCCCGAGCCTGCCCGGGCGCGGGCGACCGGAGCGGTACCCGCCGGGCAGCCCGGCGGTCCTGGACGAGACCGCGCGCGCCGAGGGCGGCGAAACCCCTACCGACGCGCCGGCCGGGTCCGGGGACAGCGCGGCCGCCGTCAGAAGATGAGCGTGTCGCGCAGGTAGTTGGTCACCCGGCGCAGCTGGCCCGCGCCGTCCCCCGGGGCGACCATGCGGAGCACGAGCTGATGGTCGATCGCGCCGTCGGCACCGCCCCGCCAGTAGGCGACCACGACGAGGCCGTACCGTTGCGTGCCGTCGATCTGCAGGCTGCTCGACTCGGCGTACGTGGCGTACTTGCTGGTGCGTACCCATTGCAGGCCCCACGCCTCCTCGGCCTTGCGCATCGCGACCTGCTTGTCGTCGGCGCACGGCTTCGGGCAGTCGCGCACGATCAGCTCGCCGCCGATCTGCGGAGTCGCTCCGGGCGACACCCCGCAGAAGTACTTGGCGAACCCTTGCGCCCGACCGGCGGGTACGCACTGCCAGCTGAACGGCACCTTGAGCGGGAAGTTCAGGCCATCGAGACCCGTCAACGTCTGTACCGGGTCGGTTTCCTGGAACCTCGGCCACTGGGCCGGCCAGCTGCCCGGCTTCGGCGGCTCCAACCCCGGACTCAACGGTGACGGCGCCGGCGCTGGCGACTTGAGGGTGCTGCCGGCGCTGCCGGTGGACGCATGCGTGGGCGTGCTGTCGACAGACGTTCCGCGCAGCGCGAGGACCACCGCGCCCCCGCCCGCGAGGAGGAGCACGACCAGCCCGACGACGGCGACCCACAGGCCGGTGCGCGGGCGCCGCTCGGGTGCGCGCACGCCGGGCTCCGGGAAGTACAGCCCGGTCTCCGGGTGCGGGCCGGCCTCCATCGCCGGTACGCCGGACGACTGCGCCGCCTCCGGTGCCTGGCGAGGGGCGCCCGAGACGGGAAGGGCCTCGTCGGTTACCGGGCGCAGGGGCCACGACCACGGCTGGGGCGACACCGGCGCGGTCGATAACGCGGGTTCGGTGGCCGGTTCCGGGGCCGCCTCGGCCGGCACGAACACCGGTACCACCTCGGCCGGTCCCGTCTCGGCCGGCACGAACACGGGTACCACCCCGGCGGGTCCCGCCTCGGCCGGTCCCGCCTCGGCCGGCGTGGGTACGGGTACCGCCTCGGCCGGCGCCGCGTCGGCCGCCGCGGGCGCGGGTACCGCCGGGTCGGGGTCGAGCTGCTGCGTCACGGTGGCGTCCGGGTCCGTGGGCTCCGGCACGGGCTGGCTCGCCTCCGGTGAAGCCGCGGGCGGCGCCCAGGGCGACGTACGCCGTGACGTGGGCCGGTAGTCCATGCCGAGCGCCTGGAAGATCCGCTCCGCGCCAGGCCCGCCCGCGGCCACGTACGCGACCCACGGAGGGGACGCCGCGAAGTCGGCATGGACGAAGCGGAACTGCTGCTGGGCCAGGCCGTGTGCGGTGTTGGCGAACGCGTCCCGCCAGAGCCGGTCGGTGGCCACCGCCGGGTCGAGGTACGCCACGGTCAGCGCCGTACCGTACGTATCCACCGCCGACCATACGGTTCCGACCTGGCACGAGCCGAGCGACTCGACGACCTGGAATGGCTGCACTGGCATGCCGACCTCTCCCCCGATGCTGAGCGGATACTAGCGAGCGGGACTCAGGTTCGTTACAGCCACTTGGTCAATGAGTCGCGGTCGAGCACCACCAGGCCGTGTTGAGCGGGCCCGGTCAGCCCGCCGCGCGGTCGTCGACCAGCCGGGCGGCCCGCTCCAGCGTCTCCTCGTCCACGTCGGGCCAGCGGTAGTCGCGTGCCTTGATGTGGCTGAGGAACTCCGGCTCCGGGGGGATGCCGTACCGCTCGGCGAAGTACCCCTCCGACTCCGACCAGACCCACTCCCCGTCCGTACGGATGGACAGCGGTACGACCTCGGGGCGGGTCGGGTCCCACGGGTCCTCGTCGAAGCCGAAGACGGCGATCAGCATCGGCGCGCCGCGCAGGTACGCCGCGACGGACGCCCGCTCGAAGCCGTCCAGCCACGGCCGTCCCGTGGCCGTGGGCCGGCCCGCCTCGTCCAGCTCCACGGTGGTCCACCGAAGCGGCCGCTCCTGCGGGTCCGACCCGGTACCGGCGGGCGGCTCCGCCAGCCGCCGCCACCCCGCCGCGATCCGCGCCGCCTGCGCGTGCGCGATCTGGACCAGGTCGTCGTCCAGCTCCCCGAGCTCGGCCCGGTCGAGGGTCTCGGTGGGTCCCCAGCTGCCGTCCCGGAGGAACGCCTGGTCGGTGATCCGCCACCCGATCCGGATCCGTCGCAGCAGCCCCTTCGGCTGGTCGACGGTGTCCCCCTCGCCCAGCCGGGCGTAGTAGGCGATGTCCACCTGATCCAGCCCGAGCTGCGGCAGCGGCTGCTCCTGCCCGGTGTCGGCCAGCCAGCTCCGGTAGGCCACGTCGTCGGGGGTACCCAGCTCGAAGACGTCGCGCAGCACCGCGACCAGCCCGTCGGCCAGGCGCCGGTAGTCGTCGGCCGGCGCCGGCCAGTGAAGCGTCGTCGACCAGTTCACCGGGTTGCCGGTGCCGGGCGGGTCCCAGCCGAGGGCGGCGATCCGGGCCTCGGCATCTGGCGCCAGCCGGCGGTCGGCCCGGACGACGCCGTTGCCGGAGATCTCGGCGTGCAGCCGGTCGGGGTCCTGCCAGAGCTGCGCGTAGTACCCGCCCTCCTCGGGCAGGGCCGCCTCGCTGAGCTGGAGTACCGCTCCCTCCGGAAGCTTGCCGAGGGCGTCGACCAGCCCGGCGGCAAGGTCGTCCCAGGTCGTCGACCGGCTCACCACTCGTCCCCGTCCGACTCGTCCCCGTCCGGCCCGCCGGCCAGGTCCGCCTCGGCGGCCAGTCGCTTGGCGTACGCCGTCGACACCAGCGACAGCCAGACGAACACTCCGCTGTCCCAGAGGCGTACCACGCCTCCCGGTACCTCCCAGCGGATCTCCGGAGTCGCGCCCGGCCGGCGTTCGGCCGGCGCGCCGAGCTCGTCGCCGAGTACGCCAGCCGCCGCGAAGAACGCGTCCCGACGGTAGCCGGTCGCCGGCTCGCTCAGGTCGTTGGTGCCGTCGGTCAGCGGGACAGAGACCTTGGTCACTGTGTCGCCGTCGAAGGCGAAGCCGATCTCGGCGAGCCCCTGCCCCGGCGCGAGCCCGGTCCGCGCGATCAACCCACCGCGACCCGGGCCGGCCGCCACCGTCCAGCCGAGCCCCGCCACCATCTGCCCCACCTCGCCGACCGACCATGACCACCGCAGCCCGGCCAGCGCACGGGCCAGCTCCGCGAGCTCTTCGGGTGGCAGCGTCCGCCAGGTTTCCATCGGCCGATCCTAACCGGGACGAGGTTGCGACACGGGGCAGCGTTCGCACCTGACAGATAGGCGGTGGACTATCCGGTGAAGGCGGCCACCGCCGCGCGGTAGACCTCCTGGGCGGCTTCCAGGCGTACGCGGTGGAAGCGGCCCGGCTCGGCATCGCGTACGGCCCGGCCGCGCGGCGACCAGAACGCCGACGCCGGTACCTCGTCGGCCGCGGGTGGCACGAACTTCAGCACCTCGTCCAGCGCCGCCGCCGCGGCCAGCAGGTCGGTACGCACCTGTGCCCGCTGCACCGAGGACAGCTCCGCCGGGTCGGTACCGGTGCTGCCGTACGTGTCGGCGACGTAGAGCCACTCCCCCGGGTCGAGCAGCTCCGACGGCCGCGTACCGGTGGCCCACGCGGCACCGGTCGGCACCGCGATCTCGTCCGGCTGCCGGAACTCGAAGGCCCGGTCGCGGCCGCATTCCGTACACCGGCCCACGTACCGGCTCACCCAGCCGCCCGCCACCTGCCCCACCGAGCTGGTCGCGTCGAAGTCCGTCGCACCGCACTCACATGGATGTAACTCCATATAGAGATATGCCTCTTCATTGGTACGGGCGAGCGGTGCGGTCATGGCCCGACCATAGCGGCCGGCGGGGCGGCACCACCGCCCGTACCGGACCTCGCCGCGCGGAACCCGCCGAGCCGCGCCCAGCGCTCGGCGCGCTCGCGGACCAGCCGGTCGCGCCGGAACAGCGCCGGATCCCGTTGGTACGCCTCGCGTCCGGTGTCCGTCCAGAACCCGCCCGGGGGTACCGCGTCCGCGCCGGGCGGGAGGAACCGCAGCACCTCGTCCACCGCGCCGGCCGCGACGGTGAGCAGCTTGACGATGTCCTCCGCCGGTACGCCGGCCGGTTCGAGCGCGTCGGCACAGGCGCCGTACGCGAGGGCCGCGGCGAGCCAGTCACCCGGATCGAGCAGGACCGATGGGCCGTCCGACGGGTGGCTCAACAGGTACGGCGACTCGGGCGCAAGCTCCGGGCGGCCCGGCAGTTGGAAGCGGAAGTCGCGGGGACGGCCGCACCCGTCGCACGGTCCGGCGTAGCGCACCAGCAGCCCGCGTACGTCATCGCCGGCCAGCACGTCCAGCGCACCGCGACGGAACTGTGCCGACCCGCACTCGCACGGGTTCAGGTCCATGAAGACGTACGCCTCGCCGAGGGTACGCGCGGCCGGCGGGTCGGTCGCCGGCGCCTCCACCGGCGCCTCCGCCGGCAGCGCGGGCGTCAGCTCAGGCTCTGCGGCGCCCGGGCCGTCCGGGACCGCGCTCGCGTACCGGGCCGCGAGCTCGTCGCGCTGGCGCCGGTAGCTCTCCGCCGCGCCGGAGAGCCGGGCCAGCCGGAAGGCGCCCGCCCGGTGCTCACACAGCCACCGGCCCTGCTCGGTCCAGCAGGCGCCGGGGGGAACCGAGTCCGCGCCGTCCGGTACGAACTTCTCGATCTCCCGTACCGCCGCCCGGGCGCTGTCCCAGGCGCGATGGATGGCGCGGTACGTCTCGTCGTCCGGGGTAGCGCCGCCCAGCTCCGCCAGGCCGGTACGGGCCATCCCGGCGTAGCCCGACTCGATCAGGTACCACTGACCCGGGTCGACCAGTTCGGAGCGCCCCGGCCCGTAGCTCAGCTCGACCGCGTCCGGCTCGTCCGGTGCGGACCGTCCCGCCACCGGGACCTCCACCGTGTGGAACCGCCCCTCGTACGGTCCGGCGAACCGCAGCAGGTACCCGTCGCCGTCGCGCTCGACCGCCGTAAAGCGATCGAAGTCGATCCAGCCCTCGCCCGGCGGCAGCGTCAGCTCCAGATAGGCGTACGCCTCGGCGAGCGTACGGGCGCGCGGCATGACCTCACCCGCCGGTCTCGCCGGTCCCGCCATGTGCCGCGACGGTCTCCCGCAGCTTGCCGGCCAGCTCCCCGTTCGGGCCCTCGTACTCGACGATCAGGTTGCCCAGTACGGTCATCTCCAGCTTCGCCTGGTCGACGAGGCCGGCCCGCAGGAGCGCGTCGCAGCGCCAGATCCAGGTGTTGAGCGCATCCCGGGTATGTCCTTCGATCCGCGTCTGTTTGGCGTAGTCCCGCCGGATCTCACCGAGGGTCTCCGCGAGCTCGGCGAACCGTCCCTCATCCTCCAACCGCTGGGCGACCAGCTCCCGTTCCCTGATCCGCAGGTACCGCCGTTCCCGCCGGGCACCGCGCCAGCGAGCGAACCATCCCCGTCGATCCTCAGCCACGGTCCACCAGCCTAGTGGGCGCCGCAAGGCCACCCGTGTCCAGCGCCCAGAGCCGGCCCGGCCCGGCCACGTAGACGGTCCCGTCGGCGGCGGCCGGCCGGTACGACAGCGGGACCGGCGGGTACCAGGTCCACTGTGGACTGCCCGACCCGTCCAGGCACCGGACGAAGCACTCGGCGGACAGGTCCGACCAGGCGTGGTACTTCTCCCAGCGGCCCAGCGGCGGGCCGCACACCGCCACCACCCGGCCCGGGCCCGCGGCGACCAGGGCGGCCGGTTCGGCACCGAGGCGGTACGCCCAGAGCACCTCACCGGACGGGTCGACCAGCGCCACGATCCAGCGCCAGCTGCCCCGGTCGACCTCCTCGTCCGGCCCGAGCGCGGCGATCGCCGGACCTCGGTCGGGCAGCGGGACAGCGGCCAACGGCGGGCGGACCGCGATCGGCGGCCGGATCGGGGCGACCGTACGGGCGGCCGGGTCGAACAGGACGAGGCCGTAGCCGTACCGCTCGGCGACCTCGGCGACGAGCCGGCCGTCCGGCAGCGGTACCGGGCCGCCCCGCACCATCCCGTCGGCGACCGTGGCCGGCCCGGCGTCCGGGGTACCGAAGCCCTGCGCGCCGGCGATCCACCGCGGCGCGCCGGCATGGTCGTACCCGCGCAGCAGCGGCCCGTCGACCACCACCACCAGGTCCCCGAGTACGACCGGCGCGGCGAACAGCTCGTCGACCAGCGGCGCGGACCAGCGCACCGCGCCGTCCGTACCCATTCGGCGCAGCTGCGGCCCCGACGCCGACCGGACTCCGCACACCAGGTCGCTGCCGAGCGCCGCGACCGAGGGCGGTCCGGCCACGGTGACCGCGGCGACCGGCGTTCCGGTCGTGCCGTCCCGGGTGACCAGCTGCCCGTCCTCGTACCTCGTGACTGCACCGTCGGCCAGCGGCACCGGCTCGCCGAGCAGTCCGACGGCCGTCTCGGTCCACCAGTCGACCACGCCCGGCGCGCGCACCACGGCCAGGAACCGCCGGGTCGACACGACCACCCGCCCGTCGGCGCCCACCACCAGATGCCCGTCGTCCGCCTCGGGAAGCGGCATCGACCAGCTCACCCGCTCGCCCGCCGCGACGCGGACGCCAGGTCCGGGGCCGGTCACGGCCGCTGCCCCGGGGGTACGGCGTCGCCGACCCACCTGACGCTGTCGGCACCGATCCCGCCGGCCCGCAACACCTCCGCCACCGCCGGCTCGGCAGCCTCGTCGCCCTGCTGCAGCAGCAGTGTTCCGGTCGAGCGGCCGCCGACCTCCCGGGCCAGGGCCACGAGCGGTCCGGCGGCCAGCCGCAGCACCGCGATCTCCATGGTCGTCCCGTCTTCGACCACCCGCTCGAACAGCACGCCGAGCAGGTTCGCCAGGCGCACCGGGGACAGGTCGAGGTACGCCAGCGGCCGTACCGGAGCCGAGCCCCACACCGACGCGTCCACCTGCTCGAAGAGCCACACCGGCCACGGCCCCAACTCATCCAGCCGGGCCGCCAGCCGGCGCAGGAAGTCCCGCAGCTCGGACTCGTCGAAGCCGACCGGAGCCAGCGCGGTCAGCGGGGTATCGCCCGCCAGGCCGGTCGCGATCGCCTCCGCCATCCGCGCGGGCGGCTCGTGCAGCATCCGGGTGCGTACGATCGCCTCGGCGACCTTGTTCACCACCGCGTCATCGAGGCGCGGCTCGAACCGGACGAACTCCAGGATGTCCGCGACCCGCTCCGCCCAGCTACGACCGGAGTCCCCGACCGCGGGCCGCTCCGGTGCCGGTACGGGCGCCAGCCACACGATGTAGTCGTACGTGCCCAGGTTCTCGACCCGCTCGAACACCCACGACTCGGCACCGATCGAGAACCGCTCGCCGAGCCGCAGAGTGACGCCGAACTCGCCGCCCCCGTGCTGCGCGACCGCCAGCTCCACGCGTACGGGCTGCCCGTCCAGGTCGGGGTTGCTGAGGAAGTGCACGCCGACCCGGGCCGAACCGACGCGGGACACCACTCCGTGGGCCAGCCCGACAAGCTCCGTCACCGTCCATGCCCTCCCGTTGCCGCCGCCCTCCCGGTTGTCGCCGCTCAGCCTACGACTTTCCGGTCATCGCCGGCCGCCCGGAGCGAAGGGGCGCCGCTCGACTCGGTCAGCCGGACAGGTACTCCTCCGTGATGCGAACCAGGTCCTCGTGGCTCAACTGCGGCGGCGTCCACTGCTGCCGGCCGGCGTGGACGAGAAACTCCTCGGGCAGCGCAACGCCGTACCGGTCAACGTAGTACGGCAGGTCGCTGGGCCAGATCCAGGTGCCGTCGGTCAGGACGTACAGAGGACCGATCAGCGGGTGGGACGGGTCGAACTCGTCGCACGCGGGCGTGCCGGAAGCGGCCAGCAACGCGCCGTTGGTGAGGTACCTGACTGGGGCGGACCTGTTGCCGTCCCCGTACCCGTCGCGCATCTCGTGGAACCACGGGCCGTCGGGGTCCCCGTGCTTCAACTCCCGGAAGAAGCCCAGCGGTCGCAACGCCTCCTTCACGTCGAAGACTGTCGCGCTCAACGCGGAGATCGACATGAGTCGAACCAGCTCGACGCCGCTCACGACACACCCTCGAACCAGCTCTCAAACCTTGCCCAGCTCAACAGACAGTCCCGTTCGGTACGCGGCCATGCGTCCAGCGCGGCAGCGAGCCTCGCTCTCTCCGGACCTTGAGGAAGGGAGTATCCCAGGCAGCAGGCCGCGATCCAGGCCAGCGTGACCATTCCAACCCATCGTGTGGCCAGCAGGTCAGGCGCGTTCATCCACCCGAGGAGCAGTTCTCGAAGATCTGGCCTGTCATGCGCTCGCCTGCCGACCTCGAGCAGCGCCCTGCCTCGCGTGACCACAGACCGCGTCGTATCCGGCACCAACGCGATGAGTGATGCATCGTCGCGGCCCCGATAGTCCGGGTCAGGTGCGAACAGGGACGTCGACGGAGTCATCTTCTCCCCCTCCTCTGCTCTCTGTTCGGCCATGGTCAGCAGGCTGTCCCAACGACAAAACTCCGTACTATCCATGCCCTCCGCCTACGAGTACGTAGTCGGGTACCAGGCGGTCGTGCGCTTCCGTCGGCAGGTCGAGTGGGACGATGTCGACACCGCCGGGAACCGCTACCCGCGAAAGATGAAGGCCGTAGCGGCAATGGTCGCACCAGAATGACGCAAAGCCCACGCGGCCCTCGGGTAGGCCGGTAAACACCAGTCGCAGGGCGTCGTACCCGCGGTTCGGGCAGCGGACGTGGGCGGCGTCGGGAAGCGCTGCGTACGCCGCTGCGTACGCCTCGTACCAGGCGTGCGAGACCCTCCCCGCCTCTGCCGACGAGCGCCCGGTTCGCAGGTAGATATGTTCAGCTTTCGACATCCCATACCTCCGTACGCGCTACGCATCTGATGGAACCACGGCGACAGAGCGCAGAGGATCACGTCGTCCCGACGCCTCCATGACCAACCGTCTCGATGACCGCTTTCAAGACAGAGACCCGGACGTATCCACTTCCGTCAACCATGAGCCCGATGTCCATCCTAAGCTCCTCGTCTGACAGCTCGGACACCTTGATACCGAGCTTCCGACAGGCGCCGTTCCGCGGCACTCTTCACCTCTGTCCGGTCGTAACCAATGGCAAGCTCAACCCAGTTTTCCGCCATCACCACTCCTGCCCTCAGTAGGTCTTCAGCATCTTGGTCGGTGAGGTCAGGTGGTCGGCCTCGGAGCAGTATGTTGCTCCTGAAGGGACGCGTCACTTATCAGATCCGATTTGCGTTCTGGCCCGCCGCCCAGGAGCCGGCGCTAGCGACTCCGAGACCAGTTGGCGTCCAGGGCGTCAAGCTGCTCATCGTCGAGCGGGGCGATCTGTTCGGTGGTACGGCGCTCATGCCAGGCCCGCACCGGGACGCCGACGACATCGACCTGGATGAAATCATGCTCGGTAGTGAAGCCGCCACCGCGCTCGTACATGCGGAGCAGCGGCTCGAACGGGTCGGGCAGGTCCGGCACGGGCAGCCCGGGGACCCACCGCAGCGCCGCCCAGTGCAACGCCCAGATACATGTCTCTTTGACCGGCGGCCAGCCCGTCTGACCACGTAGCTGCTCCTCCACCCGTTCGACCAGCACTGGATCAGCGCGTACCGACGGGTCGATGTGACCAGCCACATCAAAGAACGGCCACCGGGCAGTGCAGTCGAGGGCTTCCGCCCACCACGCGGACCGGCGAAGGTACTCCTTGAGCAGAAGCACGCGTGAGTAGGTCCGGTCGAAGCCGCCGGTCCAGTCAATCGCGAGCAGCCGCTCCGCCATCGCCTCAGTAGGGTTGATTGTCGTCATCGTAAGGTTCCTAGCACGGCCGACACAACCTCGTCGAGATTCGACAGATCAGCGGCGAAGGGTATCGCCGGCGGCTCGAGTCCAAATCTCGCCGCCCAGTGAGCGAAGGGCGAGTGTTTATGATATACGAGGGGCGCCAGGTCATGCGCTCCGTGATGTTCGGCTGACGGCCAGCTCTCGTCGCCCTGCCATGCCGCCGGATCCGAGGACCGGTACGGCATGCCTGCCTCCATTAGTCGGCTCTCCACATACTCATGGGCCATCAGTCGATGGAACATGATTGACTCTTCCCCGCTGAGCGAACCGTTCCACGCCTTCATCCACAAGTCGGCAACATAGTGTTGAGGAATGAAATTGGTCCATCGTACGTCGTTCGGACCGAACTCAACGTGGTGCTTCGTCAGGAAGAGATGCCGCTTTACCTGGTCGATAACGTCAGGACTAACACCGCTGTTGGCGGCCACCAGGTGAACGTCGGCATCGGCTGCCCGAATCAGCTCGTACGCCCTCGCCGTGACGTGATCCGGGGGCTCAACCCAGCCGGCGCCGGAGGGTCCCCCATGTGACTCGAGCGGGTCGATCGTGCGGGGAGTGTCCGTCGAGCCGGCTTCCGGGCCCCGGCCGCCGTGTGGCGCGGCCGAGCCCGGCTCCAGGGTGGCGTACCGGTCCAGGATCTGCGGTACGGCCAACAGCTTGTCCACCGGCACCGGCGTCGGGTGGTCGTGGCCCCATGGGTTGCGCAGGTGGACAAAGCCGCCCGCGTCGATGGCCACGACCTCGTAGGCGTGGCCACCGTGCAGGCGGTACGGCAGCTGCGCGCCTTGAGGTGGCTCAAAGAAGCTGACGAGGACAGGCCGGCCCTCGTCCAGACAAAGACGCCACGCGGCCTCGACGTCCGGCGCGCCGCCCAGCGTCTTGTCCAGCGCCGGCACGATCGCGGTCCGTCCGGTCAGCTGGACCAGCAGCTCCGCCTGGTCCTCGGGCAAGCCGCCCCGCTCAAGGCGCCGGTACCCGGATGCCATCGCGCTCCGCTGGCGGCCAGGCGGTACGGCCTGGTCGACCCCCGCGATCGCCTTCTCCACCACGCCCGCCCACGCCGTACCGTTCTCGGACTGGTCCATGAAGAGCGAGACGTGCGGGGTTCGGGTGTAGGCCGGAACCTCCTGGGTGACGTCGAGCTCGACGACCCGGCCGGTCGGCTCGACCCGGCTGCCGCCGGCGGACCGGAGCGCCTCGTGCAGGCGTACGCGCAGCGTGCCGTCCGGGCTTTCCCGAACGGCCGAGACGATCGCGTCCGGATGGTGACCGGCCACCGCGCCGATGACGGCGACGGCGTAGCAGTCGCCGAGGTTGCCCTGGCGGACCTGGTCGCGCGTAGGCGCCCCGTCGAAGAGGGGCGGAGCCTGACCGGTCGAGAGGTCGAAGGCCCGCTCGTACCCGATCGGCCCGGTGAACCGCTTCGCGACCGGGAGGTCGGGGTGGTCCACGACGGCGTCGGGAGGGGGCAGCGGTTCGGGCGCCGACGGAAGGCCCGCCGCCTGGTCCGCTCCGGCCCCATCGTGTCCGGTGTGGCCTTCGGCCGGCTCGACCCGTACCTCCGGTCCGCCGAAGGAGTCCTGGACCCTGGCCTCGCTCAGGTCGGCACCCGAGCCGCGCAGGAGGCCGACGAACTGCTGGACGAACCGCGGCGCGGGCCGGTAGTGCCCGCTCTTGCCGTTGATCAGCTGGATCTGGCCGTCGTGCACCTCGATCATGCCGGCGGCCGCGACCGGCTCGCCGCCGAGGAAGCTGGAGTGCTTCATCCCCGGCCGGTGCGCCTTGGCGGCGTACAGGTTGCCGTGCTCGTCGACGACGAACATCGCCTGGTGCGCCTCGGGGAAGGACAGCGAGTCCGCCGCGCGCGTGTCGAAGAGGAGGCCACCGGTGGTGTACAGCCGGCCGTCGACGACCACGAGGCGGTACTGCTCGCGCTCCAGCGCGTCCATGTACCAGGTGCTCGGGCGCGAGGTGAGCAGCGGGTGGTCCGGGGGGAGGTCCGGGCTCAGCGCCGCCGCGACCAGGTTGATCCGGTCCTCACCCCGGTAGCTGTCCAGCATCGGGGTGGTCCCGTGCGGTGGCGCACCGTCGGTGTACGGCGGTGGGATCCGGTCCAGCGGCACGGACGGCGCAACGGTGTCGGCGCGTGGCGCCTCGACCCCCGGGTGCGGCGGCAGGCCGTGCGGGACCGCTGCCCTGTCCGTACCTCCGTGGTCCGGGTTGAGCGCGGCGTAGATGGAACCCGTCTTCGGATCCGGCGCCGGCCGGACCCCGGGCCCTTCGGGGTTGAGCACCTCCTCGATCGAGCGCAGCGCGGCCGCGGTCGTGCTCGCGCGCGGCGCGCGGCCGGCGGCCTCCGGAGGCACCCCACCCGCCGGGTCGGTCCACGGCTCGGCGAACGGGCGCGGCAGGTTCAGGATGTCGTGCAGCTCGGCCAGCTGCTCGCGGGCGCGCTGGGCGAGGTCCACCCGGGGTACGGTGTCCGGCCGTACCTCTCCGAAGAGCATCTTCCGGGAGCCGTCCAGCGCGAGCGCGAGCCCGCCCGCCCGGTAGAGGGCCAGCGCGTGCTCGGGCAGCGGCTGCCCGCCGAGCTCGAGGTACCCGGCCAGGAACTCCGCCCGCAGCTCGGGCAGCAATGGGGATACGTCGAAGTTGTGCGCGAACGCGGAGAGCACCTGCTCGAAGACACCGGTGTCGAGCGCGGCCACGCCGACCGGGCGCCCGTCGGCGTCCATCGAGCCGTACATGCTCTCCAGGTCGATGACCGTCACCCGCCCGGTCACCGGGTCGTGGAAGAAGTTGCCCGGGTGCGGATCTCCGTGTACCAGCGCGGAGAAGCCGGGCTCACTGCGCACCTCTGCGAGCAGCTCGGTGAACCGCCCGATCACCCGCTGCCCGTCGAAGCCCTGGAGCCGCTGGAACCGCTCGTCGGCCGCCCACAGCGAGATCGCGTCGACGATCCGTGCGGTGGCCGTCCGCTCGGTGAACCAGTCGGCGACGGGCCCGCCCGACCCGGCCGGCCGGTTGTGCATCTCCGCCAGCGCCGCGCCGGTGTCCCGGAAGGCCCGCCGCGCCTCGGCGACGGCGTGGTCGAGCTGTCCCGGCGAGGCGTCGCGCACGGCGGCCAGCAGGTCGTCCAGCGGGCGGCCGCGCGCCACCGCGCTGACCAGTACCCCGGTCCGCGCGTCGGCCGGACCGGCCACCCCGAGCCCGCGCACCTCCGGTACGGCCAGCCGGTCGAAGCGCTCCGCGTGCAGCCGGTCCAGCGCGGCCACCTCACGGCCGAACTCGTGGACGTCCGGGAAGACCTTCACCACGGCCACCCGCCCGCCGGCCGCGTCCCGTACCCAGAACACCGGCGCGCCGGACGCGCCCTTGGCACCGCCCGGTCCGCCGATGGACTCCAGGGACAGCTGGTGCGGCTCGCGCCCGAGGACGTCCGCGGCGAAGGCGAGTACGGCGGCCCGCTGCGCGCCGCCGGGCCCAGCCGGTGGCCCGTCGTGCCGGAGCAGGTCGGCGAGCGAGTGCGCGACGGGGTGCCCGTCCAGGCCCGGTACGGTCGGCAGCCGGTCGAGGAAGCGGCCCAGCGCGGCGTCGTCCAGCAGCCCGGTGTCGGTGCGTACCGCGCCGACGTGCCGGAGCAGGTCGCTGGCCGGCTCGGGAGCCGCCTCGGCCGGTGCCCCCTCAACCAGTGCCTCCTCGACCAGCCGGTCGAGCATCCCCCGCAGCCGTTCGCCGGAGAACTCAGGACCGGCGAGCCGCGCCCCGTGCAGGACGTCGGCGAGCGAGTGCTCGCCGGCCGGTACGGCCCACCCGACCAGGGCGTGCAGGAAGCCCTCCGGCTCGACCGCCGGTACGTCCAGCAGCCGGAAGGCGGTCAGCAGCCGGGCGACCGTACCCGGGACGCCGGTGTCGAGCGGCCCGGGCTCGATCGGCGACGGGCCAGCGTCAACGTGATCGTGGGCGAAGCTCCAGCCACACCCGCTCCACGACCGGCTGGCCGGCCCGGTCGGTGACCACGCCGCCCTGCCCGTCCGTCCGGTACTCGACCTGCACGCCGCGTACGCCGGGACGACCCACGAGGGCCTGGAGGTCAGGCTCGCCCGTGGCGGTACGCGGGACCGCGTCCGGCGCAAGCTCGACGCCCCGCGGGTCGGCGAGCCGGGGTACGTCCTCGGCGAGCCCGGGTACGTCCTTGGCGACCAGCCGGTCACGGATCGGGCGTACCGCCTCGGCGTCCAGCCCCGCCGCGGTCACCCGGTGCAGCCAGTCGTCGGCCCGTAGCGCGCGGTTCAGGCTGTTGGTGAGGTCCAGCGGGTGGTGGTCGTGCAGCACGCCGCGCGCGAACGACGTCACCAAGGTTCGCAGGTCGGCTACCGGGCCGGCGGGCCGGATGTCGTCGCCGGACAGCATCGCCTCGATCTGCGAGCGCGTCGTCTGCGGGTTGAGCGCGGCCAGGGTGTCCACCAGGCGCCGCAGCGCGGCCTCGGCGGCCCGGTGGACCTGGGGGTCGACGGCCAGCGCCCGGCCGAGACGCGTCTCCAGGGCCGGGTCGCGGCCCACCGGATCGCCGCCGCCCAGGCTCACCGGGTCGCGTGGCGGGGTGAGGTGTCCGTTGCGCAGGGCGGCCGGGCGTTCGCCGGCCGGCAGGGTGTCCGCGATCTGCTCGAGGTGGTGCAGCCGCTCGTACGCGAGCCAGGCCCGGTCCATCAGGTGGTCCGCGTCGGCCGCCGCGACCTCCAGCCGCTCCTCGGAGGCGGTACCGAAGTGGCGCCGGACCAGCTCACCGCGGTTGGACGCGGATACGTCCTCGTGCGCGACGCGGGAAGCGTCGGTCACCTCCTTGGCGGCCGCGCCGGCCGTCGCGTTCGACGTCCAGGCCCCCTGGGCGATCGCGTCATCGACGATCTTCGGATGCTTGCCCACCGCCAGGCTCACCCCGCCGGCCACCGCCTGGCCCGTGGCCTCGCGCGTGAAGGTGAGCAGCCGTCCCTTGGCCCCGGGCAGCCCGGTCGGTGCCTGCCCGGCGCGGTCGATCTCGTCGGCCAGCCACCGCTGGACGTGCTCCACCGCGGTCGAGGCGGGCCGGGTCGGGTCGATGCGCACCACGTGCGTCACGTCCGAGTCCACCCGGTATGCCCGTACCGGGTCCCCGCCGGTGTGCCCGGTGCCCAGCTCGAAGGTCATGCTCTCCGGGCGACCGCCGGCGCCCCGGAAGGTGACCCGGAACGTGTTCGCGGCGTCGGCGACGGCCGCGATCCGGCCGGCTCGGGGCAGCTCGGAGATGCCCGAGACCTGGCCGGTGACCTCGGGTAGCAGCTCGTGGTCGGCCGCCGGCAGCACACCGAGCCGGACCCGCAGGTCCGCGACGCGCGGCGCGCTCGCCGGGTGGCCGGCGAGCTCCCCCTCCAGGTCACGGACCCGCCGCTCGAGCTGCTCGACGGGCTCCCGCTGCTCCAGGAGCGACTCGTGCAGCTGGGCCGGCGGTACGTCTTCCGCGTGCGTACCGGCCAGCGTGTTGTTCAGGGCGATGTCGCCCAGGCGCAGCTGGTGCATGCGGCCGATCCAGCGGGACACCACGTGGGTACTGGCGCCCACTCCCGCGAGGGCTCCGGCGGCCAACTGGTGTGCCGGGCTGAGCATGCCGACCCCGACGGAGGTGCCGATCCGGATCGCGGCGGGCATGAAGTCCTCGTACATCCGGCGGCGCAGCGGGACCTTGTTCTCCCGGTCGTACATCACGTTGTCGCCGATGTGGGCCAGCGTCTCCCTGATCTGCTCCGGACTGGCGTCCTCGTTGACCAGGAACTCGAACCGGCCGCGGGTGACCCGCTTCCCCGCCGGTACGACGGGTCGGCCGTCGTCGACGTGCGTGAACCTGAGCCGGACCTGGACGTCGTACCTCACGCCTACCTGGTCCGAGCGGTACACCAGCTCGGTGAGCCGGCCGCTGCCGTCGGACTTCGCGGCGGCCAGCGGGAACTTGCCGCCATGGCGGTTGTTCACCTCCACCATGGCTGCACGGGCGGCGGCGACCGCGCCGTCGTGCCCGGCCGGGTTGGCGCCCGGGGCCGGACCCGTACGGTGCGCGTTGCCGTCGACCAGGTCCACCAGCCGTTGCGCGACGGTCTGGCCGTTGTGCGCCAGATCCATCACCTGGTTGCCCAGGTTGCGCCGCTCGCCGTCGGACATCCGGGTGGTGTGGTCGGCGTCCCACCGCGCCCGGCGGTCGGCGAGCTCGAGGTCGCGCTGGCCGAGAACCCGGTCGGTGATCGCCTGTACCGCGGCCCGGACCACGCCGGCCGGGGCGATGACCTCACCCAGGTGCGGTGCGAGGTGCTCCGCCGCCGGGTAGAGCATGAGGTCCTGCTGTACCTCGCCGATGAAGCCCTCTTCGATGCGCTGGCCCAGCCCGACCTCGCTCCGGTTCACCTCGTACTGGCGCCGGGTCACGTCGGCGACGGCGCCGCGTACGACCGCGTGGAAGGCGTCCGGGGTGGCCCCTTCCAGCTCCTTGGGTACCCACAGGGTCGCCGTGTTGCGGCTGGTGAACTCCACCTCGATCCGGTCGGGCCGGGCCGTCGTACCAGCCTCCACCCGGAGGATCGCGTCATTGCTGGCGCCCTGTACGCGCAGCCGGAAGCTGCCGTCCCGCCGCTCCTTGATCTTCAGCATGTGCTCGATCGGCTCCTGCGCGCGCGCCCGGCTGATCGCGCCCAGCGCATCCTCGGTGCGCTCCCGGACGGCCCGCCCCTCCGACTCGGGCAGGGGCCGGCGGTGCGACACGGTGTCGACCTCCGGTACCACCTGCCGGTCGACCACGCTCCGGTCGCCGAAGGCGTCCTCCGCCAGGTCGGCGACCTTGGCGAAGCTCGCGTCGATGCCGGACTGCACCAGTTCGCGGGCGACTCCGGCACTGTCCCGGCTATGCGCGAGCGCCCGGTCGTGCGCCGCGTCGACCCGCTCCAGCGTGGCCAGCCGGTGCAGCTTGTCGAGCGTCGCCAGGTCGATGCCGGCGGTGATGAGACCCTTCGTGGTCAGCAGCTCGGAGTGGAACAGGTGCGCGATCTCCACCATGGAACCGGCTCCGGACCCGGTCGGCGCCGCGCGCAGCACCCGGTCCGTCACGCTGGCCGGCCGCTCCTCCGGCCGCCGTACCTGCTCGTCGATCTTGCCGGTGACCACCCGCCTCAGCTCGTCGACCAGGCGGTACTCGGCGATGCCCCGATCGCGTCCGGTCAGGCCGGCGAGGTCGAACCGGTCGGGATCCACCCGCAGGATGAAGTGGCGGCTCACCTTGGTGTCGACGAACTCGGCGAGGCCCCCGCCGGTGACCTTTCCGGGGCGGACCTCGTAGCTGAACCCGACCCGGTCGGTGCCCCGCCAGCCCTCCGGGGTGACGTGGAAGCGGTCCGCGCCACGGATCGGGGCCGACGTGATCTTCGCCTTGAAGGTGTACTCCTGCAGGGTCTTGCGCACCCCGGCCACGGCCGGGTCGGAGTCGCGCCACCAGACCCGGTGCGTTTCCAACACCCCGCGGCCAGCCTCGGAGAGCCGGCCCCGGACCAGGTCCGCCCGCGCTCCGGCGCCCGGTACCCCCTCCCGCAGGCCGTGCGTCTCGATGAACCGTCCGAGCTGTTCGGCCACCGCGTCCCGGGCCGGCCCGGAGCTGGTCTCGTGCAGCTTGGCCAGGGCGTCGAACTCGCCGGTGTGGGCCAGGTCGGCATGGCTCAGCCGCAGGTGCCGGCTGGGAACCGGGTCCAGGACCAGCGCGTCCGCGCGGGCCAACCGCCCGCCGTGCAGCCCGAAGAACCGGCCCAGCCGGCCACCCTCCGCCGCGGCCACCTCGCCGCTGAGATGGCCCAGGGCACGCGCGGCGAGGCGCTCCACCCCGGCCTGGTCGAGGCGGTCCAGCTCCGCGCGGGAGAACTCCACCCGATGGGTACCCTGCTCGCCCAGCGTCACCTGGAAAGCCCGGTCGCCCGGCAGGTCGGCCACGGCGAGCTCGGCACGGTAGGGCCGGCCGCCCGCCGGCCGTACGTCGACCGTGCGGTTGTCGGGCATCGCCGCGTCGACCAGGGCGGCAACCCGCTGCGCGCCCTCGGCGAGCCGCTCGTGGGCCCGGGGATCCGGCGCGCCGGACGGCGGTGGGAGGTGCTCGGCCGTGCCGCGCAGGTCCAGGTCGGGTACGTCCAGCTGCCGGGTCCAGACCCGGGCCGTGCCGGCGGTGTCCGTACCGGCCTCCACCCGCAGGTACTCCACCCGCAGGTCGCCCCGGCGCAGCGCGCGGTGCAGCTCGTCGAGCAGGTCCGGGTGCTCGCGCAGCCGTTGATGCAGCTCGGTGCCGGTCGCCAGCACGTCACGCAGGTACGGCGCGGTACCGCGCTCGGTCCGGGTACCGTCGTGCAGCACGTACGAGGTGCCCTTGGTCGCGGCGGTCTCCAGCACCACCAGCCGGTGGTTGACCGGGTCGAACCCGGCCACCGCGAACTCACCGCGGGGCCGCGGGCCATGCGGGGTACCACCGGCCAGCACCCGATCGCCGTCGATGCCGAACCGGTCGGCGAGGACCTGCCGGGCGGCGACCCTGGGCAGCTCGGTCTGGGCGTCCCGCACGGCGAGCTGGTTGGCCCGGTCGCGCTCCAGGGCGACCTCCAGCTCCCCGACCCGCGTCCGCGTGGCCAGGTCGCCGGCGTGGGCGGCGTTGAGATCCCTCAGCACGGCATCGGTGACCCGGATACGGGGGTCGATCCCGAGCTCGTCCAGCAAGGGCCGCAACGTTGCGTGCCGGAAGTCGTCCCGCGCGCGGACCGCCGCGTCGGACCGCTGTGCGGCGGCGGCGAGCCGGTCCGCCGCCCCAGACCCGACATGCGGCTCGCGGGGCCCCTCGACCGCCTGGTGGGCGACCGGACGGCTGCGGTCGGCCAGTGGGTCCGGGATCGGTCGGCCGTCCTGGGACTTCAGCCGGAAGTGCCGCTCGGTCCGGTAGGTGCCGGGCTGGTCACGGTCGTGGTGCAGCCGGCCGCTCCAGTCGTCCCGGTAGCTGCCGGGACGGTCACCGATGGTGTGCAGCTTGCCGTCCGGACCGCGGTACTGGCCCGGCGGGTCGCCGGGGGCGCGCAGCCGGCCGTCGCTGCTCTGGTACAGCACCCGGGACGGCTGGGCGTCGCCGTGCCGGCTGGCGATCTCCCGCCCGTCCGGGCCGAACGTACGCCACGCGCCGTCGCCGGGCTCGGTGGGCAGGCGCGGGTTGGCGACGCTGGGCGAGGAGACCCGCTCGGTGCCGTCCGGGTAGATCCACACCTTCTCGGTACCGCCGGTGACCTCGATGCCCAGCTCCCGCGCGGCGACCGAGGCCAGCGAGTCCTCGCCCCCGCCGGAGAAGCAGGACATCAGGCGCAGGTGCTTGCCGGCCAGGTCGATCCGGCCGTCGCCGGCCAGCTCCCGCAGGCCGTACCCGAAGTCCTGGTGGCTCACCCGGACACCGCCGACGACGACCGTACCGTCCCGCAGCCCGTGCAGCGCCACCTTCACGACTCCGGGCTCCGGCTTGAGCCGGTCGACCATCCTGGCCAGCTCCGCGTCCGCGGTGAAGTCGAGCCCGCCGCGGGTCTCCCGCAACGCGTCCCGCACGGCGTGCAGCGCGTCGGGGCCGGATACCAGCGGAAGCTGCTCCAGGTGCCGGTCGAGGTCGGGGTGCTGGCCGCCGCCCAGGTCGGCGGGGGCATGGATGGCCTCTGCGTGGCTGGGCGCTGCGTGGGTGGGCGCTGCGTGGGTGGGCTCGGGTGCCCGCCCGGGCAGGTGGACCTCCTCGGTACCGGCGGGCGCCCGTACCCTGGACTGCGCCGCCTCGTACCGTTCGGCCAGCTCCCGTACGTGCGCCGGGTCGGCCCCGGCCCGCCGGGCCTGCTGCCACTCCCGGAGCGCGGCATCGGCGGCCCGGGACTCGGCGGTATCCATCCGGACGTCGAACTCCTGGCCGGTGTACGGATCGCGCCAGCGGCTGACCAGCCCGCCCGTCCGGTCGCCGGTCCAGGCGTTGTCCAGCCGTACCGGCTCGTACCCGCGCCCCGCCAGCTCGTCGAACACGTGCCGCGCACCGGCGGCGTACCCCTCCTCGGGGTGCTCCAGCCGGTACCGCAGGACGGCGCCGGACCCTGGCCGGCCCCCGTCTGCGGGCCGCGCCGGCGAGACCTCGGTCGCGTCGGCGGCGACCTCGCGGCCGAGCTCCCTGGGCTGGGGCAACGGTCCGTTGCCGGGCTCGACCCGGGCGCCGGCGGTGGTCGCCGCGGCACCGACCGCCTCGCTGACGGCGGGCGCACGCCGTGCCGCCACCGCCAGCTCGTCGCGTACCGCGTCGGTTACCCGCGCGCTTCGCCCTCCGTCGCCTCCGGCCAGATCTGGCGACCGGTGATCCGGCCCTCCCGGCGCGCCTCCGCGTACATCTCCTGCACGACCGGGATGGGCAGGCTCGACTGGAGCGTCACCACCCCATCCCGGTCGATCACGTAGCTCGCCATCCCGAGCCAGGGACCATCCGGCGGCGTCCCCGGCGGCTGCGGGGGCGTGTCCGCCTGGGCCACCCAGCCGAACTCGAACGGGTACAGCAGCATCGGGTGGTACGTGCCGACCGCCCTCGTGATGAGGGCCCGCGCCTCGTCCTCCGTCATACACCTCTCCTGTCAGCCCGTGGGGGTACGCGGTGCGCCCGTCCACGGAAATCGACCACAGTGCACGCGTCTCCGCCATGTAGTGCGCGGGCGGCTCGGTCCAGGTACGGCCGTGCTGCGGGTCCCACCACACCGGACCCCTGGCATCCCGCGGGTACACGACCAGAAACGCGTGCGACGCCCTGGTGATGGGCTCGCCGTTCCGGTCGTACAGCGGTGCTCCGGTGTCCGGGTCCCGCGCCACCCACTCCGCCAGGACGACCGCCGAGGATCCCGGGCCACCGTCGGCGATCCGCTGATGCAGCTCAGCGTACTGGTCGGCCACGCGCGGAGCGCGCGCGTCCCATGCGGCCGGCAGGTCGGCCGGCGGCGGTTCCCAGGACCGGTCGAGCCAGTCCGCCGCCCGCCGGGACCCGCCGAGCTCGCCGCTCCGGCCGTCCGGGCTCCCGTCGGCGAACCGGTCGGGCCAGCGGGGCAGGGACACCTGCGGATCCCCGTGGAAGCTCGACCAGGCGGCCAGCGTGTTGTCCAGGCAGTTGTTGCCCCGGCCGGGCCAGTGCGGGCCGCCGTCGTTGATCAGCCGCCCGTACGGGTGGGTGGACGGGTCGGCATTGACGAGGTACCCGTCCCGCGTCCGGAGGCTGTCCTCGACGTCGCGCTGGAACTGGTCGTTCTCCAGGGGGCGCAGCCGGCGCACACCGTACACCCGGGTGTCGTCCAACGGCCGCGGCTCGTGGGCGGTGAAGGTAGGTGGGTGCGGCCCGGCCGGGTGGGCCGGGTCGGCACCGGTGTGTCCGGCGGGCGCTTCCGGGTCTAGTCCTGGTCCCCGGACTGGGGGGGCTCCCCCTTCCACTGGAAGATCCAGTAGATCGTCTCCTCGTCCGGAAGGGGTTCGCGGCCCTTCGTGATATCCAGGGTGATCCGCTCCGCCGTCGCCCGGTCGATCTCCTCCACCCGGTCCCAGTTCCGGTCGTCGAACAGGAAGTCCGTCATCCGCACCGGGTCGTACTGCCATGCCTTGCTCGTGTGGTTCCAGGCCAGACCGTCTTCCGTCTTCCAGTCCATCACGAAGATCCCGCGGGGCGGCTGGCTCCTCTGGTTGTATCCGTAGATCGCGTAGTAAGTCAACATTTCTGCTTTCCAAGAGTCTGGCCGTTGTGTCACTGGTGTGGAAATCGGCGGCAGTAAGCCCGAACTCCCGGATGATGCTACCGAATGTCCGGTCGTTACCCGCGAGCCAGTTCCGATACTCGCTCCACGGCTTCGGATACTTAGCTACCCAGCGAGCAAATGTCGTATCCTTGGGCGGCCACCGCTCATCGAGTCCCGGCAGAGCCTGGTCATTGAGCCCGAGACGCTTATTGACCTCGAGAATGTTGAGCAACGCGTGTACTCGCCGCTGGACCAGCTCCCCCGGCTCGCGGAAAACCTCATAGGAATGGTGTGTGAGCTTGTTCGCGCGCCAAGCGATATCTGTGGTGAACTGGATCTCCATGAGATGACCGTCATGCGGCGAGCGAACGGTGACGTTCAGTCCCAGGTAGCGGTTGCCCTTCGCCCAGAAGTTCTTGATCCCCGGCTCTTCCTCGGTGCCGACCACGTCGTAGCCGCGCTCCTTCAACCCCTCGATCGTGGCATCGAGAGCGCGGTGATACTCCACCCCGTCGGGGAGCCGCAACGAGAACCGGGTGATGTCGTTGACCCGCTCCGCGAACTCCGCGCCGCTCTCGCCGACGTGTTCGTGCTCGGCCAGGTACTTGCGCGCCAACGAGTCGACGCTCTTGAGCCGGTTCTCTTCACCCCTCAGCTCTATCGAAGTCCTGAGGTGGAGCCGGTCGGTGACGGCACGACCGACGTCAGCCAGGTCCCGCATCGCCTCTTCGGTGGGAGCCTCGGCCTCCCGCAGACGCGCCTCCAGGCCCCTCCTGACATCCTCCGGCACCGTCGGGTGCCGGTCGATCTTCGGCGGCTTCTCCATCGTGACCGGGCGGTCCTCGGCACCGAAGAGCCGGCCGGGTAGAAGGCTGCGCTGCTCCGCCGCGCGGAACACGGCGATGTCCCCGAAGGTCTCCGGAAGCGCCCCCTTCGGGTGCACGATCGTGCCCCGGTCGCCACCCGCCACCCAGCGGCCGTCGGGCAGCTCGCGGATGTCCACGCCCAACGCGTTGCGCTCGATCCGACGCATGTCCCATTCGTGCGGCCAGTCGGCGAGCCGCTCACCGGGGGCATGCACGGTGAACGGCACCCTCTCCAGCCCGGCCTCCAGCGCGGTTCTCAACCGGCGGTTGTCCAGGCTGTCGAGGGTGCCGTCACCCCAGCGAACCCCGTGGATCGGCCCGCCACGCCAGCCTCCGTCGCGCATGTTGTGGGCGAGTTGGTCGAGTGTCAGACCATCGCTGGTCTCCGGGCTGACGCTGCGCTGGCTGAACCGGATCTCCTCCGGCCGTACCAGCGCGGTCTGCGCAAGCGCCTGGTCATATCGGGCCAGCTCCCCCGGCGACAGTCCTTCACCGCGCGGGTAACCCAGATCGTCGAGTGTCGCCTCCCCCACCCGGAGCGCCCGTAGCTCCTCCGGATCGGGGTCGCGGAACATCTCCGCGGCGGGCGGATCCTCGTCGTGGGGGTAGTGCTCGCGGCCGTCGTGCGCCGCGCCGGGCTCGACGGTGGGCTCGTTCATCATGCGGCGGATGAGCCCCTGCGGCTCGGGCCGGTGGCTCGCCGCCACCTCGTGCTGCAGCGGGCCGTCGGGTTCGACGTGGACGACCGAGCCATCGCCGACGTCCTCGGGCCGGACCAGCCGGGACGCCTCCCGGAACTCGCCCTGTCGCGGGTCGGCCAGGTGCGACCCGGGTCCCGGGTCTCCCCCTGTCGCTCGGGTCAGGTCGCCGTCGTGAGGACCTGTCCGGCCGCCACCGGGGAGGTCGCCGCCCGCTCGACCAGCAGCGTCACCCGGCCCGTACGGCGGTCCGTCGGGGTCTCGAACTCCACCCCGAGCACCGTCGTCGGCCGGCCCGTGGTCTCGTCCCAGAGGATCATCCCGGGCCGGATCTCGCCCTCCAGCACCTTCCCGGACGCCAGCAGCCCCGTCCGCTGCGGAAGATCGAAGACCATCTCGACCGAGAACCGGACCTTCGCCGTCATGCTCCCAACCCCTAAACGCCGCCCTGAACGTGTCGAGAGCTGGCTGTTCGCTAGCATATGCGGCGTCCTCGAGCGCGCCGCGCGTGGCCGTGCTGATCTCGGTACCCGAGCGCATCTGCTCGACGTGCGTGTACTCATGCGCGACCGTCGCCGCCAATGTCTCGGCGTCGGCGAAGCTGGCCGGCCCGAACCGGATCTCCGCTCCGCCCATTTCGAGCGGCGTGTACGCACAGGCACCCTGGTAGTCCAGGTACCGCATCTCCTCCATGTCGGTGACCACCCGGATGCGGATCCCGTCAAGGTTGATCCCCATCAGGTCAGCGACGTGAGTGACGGCGGCCTCCGTCAGTGGAATGTCGGTGCCGTTCTGCCAGACGTCCGCATTCGTCCGGTCGGGTTCCCGCGAGTACAGCTGATGGTCGCCGGCCTCCGGGTGGCTACCTCCAGACAGTTCGGTGCCGGTACCGAACGGCCCGTCATGCGCCTTCTCCCAATGCTCAGGACCGGTACCGGTCGTGCCCTCCCCCTGCCGCCCGAGGACCGATCGGGCACCGAATGGTTGTCCAGACCCACCCGACGGTTCGTGATGCACCCACTTGTCCGGGCCGGACAGGGTTTCGAAGTCGAGCCCGGGACGGTTCAGCAGTTCGATCGGTGACAGGTCAGATACCAGAACTCGTCCGCTCTCGCTGATCCAGACGGTCTCCTTAGGGGCCACGACGTCGGTGTCCAGCCGGTGGGCCAACTCCTGCCCAAAGGTGCTGGTATCACTGCGATTTACCAGGTAGTCCTTGCCCGCGTCGCAACTCAGCACGACCACCTTTGAGCGTCCTTGCAAGGCCTCGTGGTCCGCGACGATGCTCTTCACCAGCCGGGCGACGTCGACGTGGGTCAGGCGCTCCTCCCCGAACGCGGTCATGAACTCGCCGGGCGCGTGCTCGCCGTGCACGACCACGACCAGCCAGTCGGGGTGGGCGCTCGCCACCTTGGCGGCGTGCGCCCGCAGCGGGTCGTTCTCCGGAACGAGCGAGATGACGCCGTGTTCCGGGTCGATGTGGGACTGCTCGGTGATCCGGTCGGCGTAGTCCGAGTGCAGGCCGAAGTGCTCGATGAGCAGGTCGTCGCTCGCACAGGGGAACTGCTCCCGACCCTGCTCGATGCCGGTGACGTAATGCGAGGCGATGTTGCCGCCGCGCAGCCTCCGGTCCAGCTCGGCCGCGAACTGCTCCTTCTGCGCGCCGGTGAGGTCGTCGAAGCTGCGTACGCCGGCCCGCCGCAGAAACTCCGGCTCAAGGTCGCGGGCGATCGAGCTCAACGCGCTCGGTTCGCCGCACCGGCCGGCGTACTGCGACTTCAGCTCGTCCGGGATCTGGTCCAGGAACTCTTGGACGGCCGGGTGGTTGGTTGCCCCCGCCGCATCCTTGCTCGAGGCGACCTCGGGCCGCATCGGGTTGTCGGCCGTCACCGGTCGCGACATCTGTCGATCGAGGGGGATCTGGCGGACGCTGGTCGATGCGTGCAGCGTCCCGTCCTTGAGCATCACGGCGCTCGCCGTGCGGCCGACGTTGCCCAGCTCGGTCTCTTTGAGGGGCGTTCCCTCGAACCAGGAGTGCAGCGCCTCGACCTCGCGCTGGCGCATGATGTCGACCAGTTTCGTGGCAGCCTGGTGGGTGGCCGCCCGCGCCTCCGGGCTCTCGACGCCCTCCGGGTACCGCTCGACCGGGAAACGCTCGAAGCTCTGCTCGTAGTGGAACTGCTCAACCCTCTGGGTGATGATGTAGTTTCCGTCGGCGCTCCACTCGAGGGCTTTCTCCTCGCGGTGCAGCTCCAGGTCACCCGTCGGGGTCGGCTCGTGCGGCCGGCCTCCGTCCACAGTGGACGATGTCGGGGCATCCGTGGGTGGCCCGTCGTGCCCCCCGCCGGTCGGTTCACTGTGGCCCGTCGCGTCCGTTGCGCGGGAGCCGTCCCCGAACATCTCGTGCAGCCGGGTCCGGATCGCGTCGTGGTCAGCTACCGTGCGCCGTCCGCCTTCTCCCTCCTGACCGAAATGCGACTCGATGAACTGGCGAACCGCGCGGGCCTCTCCCGGCCGTCCCTGAAGCTCCTGCCGGTCGGTGCCGAACACCTGGCGAGCCCACGACTCGACCGCTCTCGCTACCTCCGGCGAGCGGGGGTCCCAGTCGCTACGGTCGAAGTGGCGGTCCAGCACATCGCGAAGCAGGCCGCGCCCGCGGTGGTACAGGCCCTCAGTTGTGGTTGGGCGTCCCTCGCTGTCGGCGGCAGCCCACCGCTCCGTCGGCTTCGAGGGCTCGTCGGGCACGGTCGGCTTGTCGGGCTTCTCGGGCTTGAAGCGGCCCAGCTCGTGCAGCTTCTTGCCGATTGCGGCGTCGTCGAGCGCCCGCCGGTTACCGTCGTTGAGCCGCTCACTGAGGTGCTCCTCCATGAAGCCGTGCAGCCGCTTGCCGTACTTGGTCAGCCCCTCCGGGCCCCGGTCCAGGACCCGTTGGACCATGTCCGCGTGCAGCCCGAGCGGCTTCTTGCCGTCATGGCCCAGGAACCTCTCGGCAACGGCCCGCTCGTACCCCTCGGCTCTCGCCATCTCCGCCTTTAGCTGGACCCGCTTCCGCCATTCGTACCAGCGCGGCTTCTCCCGTTTCGGAGCTGTTTCGTCCGTGTGCTTCTCGTCCCGGCTCGGCCGGTCTCCATCTGGCTTGTCGCTAGCGGACCGTTCACCGTCGCCGGACTTGGTATCGCCTCGGGTCTTGTCGGACCCACCGGGCTTGTCAGCACCGGCCTTGTCAGCACCGGCCTTGTCAGCACCGGCTTTCTCGGTGCCACCGACCTTCTCGGTGTCACCGGTGCGCGTCTTGCCTGCCCCGGTACCGGCCTCCTTGTCGCCGGGTCCGGACGAGCGGGTGTCCGTCCCTGGGCGCTCTGTGCCGGGCCGCTCGGACCTGACGTCGCCTCCGCTCCTCTCGCTCTTCGCCGAGGTGCCCTCCGAGCGGGCGTCCCCTCGCGCGTCCGTCACCGGACGGGCATCGCGGCCACCCGGCTCCGTACCGGTTGGCCGGTCCGTCACTACCGGCTCCGTACCCGTCGGCCGCTCCGTCACCTCCGGCCGCTCCGCCCGTCCAGACTGCTCGGTCGTGCCGGACCGCTCGGTCGTGCCGGACCGCTCGGTCGTGCCGGACCGCTCGGCAACCCGCGGCTGCTCGGTCGTGCCGGACCGTTCCGGGACGGCGTCGCGCTCAGTCCGGCCTGGCCGGTCTGTGGTCCCCGCCCGGTCGGTGGTCCCCGCCCGATCAGCAGTCCCCGCCCGGTCCGCCACACCGGGCTGCTCGGTCACGCCCTGGTGCTCGGCCAGTGCCGGCTGTTCGATACGGGCCGGCTCGGTCGCCCTACCGGTGGCCTCGCTGGTTGTCCGGCCGCCCGCGCTGTCGGTGCCGCGCGACGTATCGGTGGCTCGCGCGGTGTCCCGGCCGCCGGCAGCGGCCTGCTTCGCGGCATCCTGGCCGGCGGTCGCGTCCCGGCTCCCGGCCCTCGCGCCCTGGTCCGCCGCCCCGCGCGCATCGGCACCGGTCATGGCACCGGGCTCCGTCCCGGTACCGACCTTGCCATCACCCAACACGTCCGGACGGGCTTCACCGAGCGTCGACGGCGACTCAACCAGTCCCGGCTCTTTCAACGGCGACGTGCTGCGCTCAGGCTGCAACCCCAGGCTCTCGAGGCCCTTGTTGGCTTCCAGCGCCCCGCGGAGCTCCGACATCCCCTTCTTCAGGCCGCCGGCGCCCATCACCGCGCCGAAGAGCGCGGCCTGCCCGACGCCGCGGAGAACGTCACGGTGCTTGCTGTCCGTGTACAGGCCCCACTTCGCGACGTCTTCCGCCAGTCCGTGGTCGTCGGCCCACTCGCTGAGCTTGTTACCGAGCCAGTTGACGGCCATCTGGCCGCCCGCCATCGACAGCGCCTCACTGAGCGGGTTGTGCATACCGAAGGTGAGCGGACCGCCGATGAACCCGGTGAGAAAGCTGGTCAGCACCTCACCGGCAAACGCCTCCGGCTCGAAGGTGGGGTGGTGGCCCTCGGCATCCTCGATGGCGAAGATGAGACCCTTGGTGACAACGTCGAAGACCGCGAACTGCAAGCCCCGCGTGAGGCCCAGCTTGAGTACGGTCTTGATGGTCAGGGCGCGCAGCTTGTTGAGGAGCACCCGGAAGAGTGTCTGCAACGCCACCTTGGTGGCGGCCATGGCGCCGATGCCCTCACCCGCCGCGAGCGGGGCGAGAGGACTGAACATCGCGATGATCACCTGGATCAGGGTGACGATCAGCATGATCAGGTTGAAGATGTCCATCCATTTGGTGGACTCGATGTTCAGCGCGCCGTTCCTGACCAGGCTCTCCATGTCACCCAGGGCCTGACTGGTCTGGGCGACCTGCTGGACGTACCCCTGAAGGGTGGTGGCCGCGACCTGCGCCGCCCCGTCACCCGACCAGCTGGCGTAGAGGTCCTTCAGCTGCTGCGAGACGTCGTGGAGGTGGTCGGCATAGAGCCGCGCCGCGGCGTCGTACTTGTCCGCCAGCTCGTAGAGCTTGTTCTCTTTACCCTCGGGGATCTCGACAAGGAACTCGAAGACGGGTACGTGGATCCACTGGTCGATCTGGTGGAAGCATTTCCGGATCTCTTCGAGCGCCTCGTCGGCCGGGCTCCACACCCGCCCCTCCCCTCGCGACCAGCCACCGGTCGGCGCCGCCGACCCCGCCCTATCCGGCTCAGACCTTCCTGATGTCGTTCTCGTTCGTAGCGTCGGTGCCCTGGTAGCCCGCCACCGCCATGATGATGCCTTGGCCGACCTTGTCGAGCTGCTCGCCGGCCTTGGACAGCTCGTCCTTCACCGCCTCGCTGAACGGGGGGGTGTTGGGGTCGCTACCTTCGGGCACCTTGTTGTACTGCTCGGCGAACGTGCGCCCGGCGTCATCCTGACCCCACGGTGCAGCGCCGTCGATCGCCGTGATCTCATGCAGGATGCCCTGGGCCTGGGCCCCGAAAGCGGCGGCCTGCGCCTTCAACCGCGCGCCGATCGCGGTCACGTCCTCCGGGTCGCCCTCGACCTTAATGTACGTCGACATCGTCGCCCTCCTCGAGGATCTTCTTCAGGTCCGCGTCGTGGCTGCGCATCACCCGCCGCATGTCGACGCCTCCCGCCGGGCCCGGACGGATCAGCTCCTTTGCCTGAGGCATCGCCTGGTCGACGATCTCCTGGGTCTTCGTGATGGCGTCATCCGCCGCCGCGCGCACCGTTGACACGATGGACGCCGCCAGCGCCTTGGAGTTGGGCTTGCGGTACACGCGCGGGTCTATCTCGAGCTCGATGAGCTGACCGCGTGGCCCGACCACGGCCTTGATCATGCGGTCATCGGACCAGGCCGTACCGGTAACCGCGAGCATCTGTCGTTGAGTATCGGTCATGTTGCTGAGGGTCTTGTTGCAGCTCCTGTAACAGACCCAGCATCGCCGACGGCTCGGGATGGTCCACCCGTGTCACTCCTCCCCGTAACGGTCGAAACGCATGCATGGCAACGGCCAGCGCCTCTTCCGGTGCATTGACGATAGGCCATCCAGGCAAGTCGAGGGAACCGCCCGGCCGGTTAACGGCTATGTGGCCCGCCGCGCAGGACGTCCGCCACGGCCGGTACCCACCGGCGCAGCTCGGCCTGGTACGTGGCGAGCAGGCTCCGCTCCCCGCCGCTCACCTGGTAAAGCTGGGCACCGGTCGGCAACGGCAGGTCGCGTACACCCACGCCGGTGGCCACCTCGTCAGTGGTGCCGGCGTCCGGGTACCAGCGCACGAGATGGCCGCTGGTCGTCTCCGGCAACGCGCCGGCCGGTCGCGGCAGGCCGCTGACCCGGTCGTGCCCGTCCTTCAGGTACCGCTCCACCTCCGCCGGGTCGAGCATGACCTCCAGCACCGGCAGCGGTACCGACGTCTGTTCGGCGAGGGCCGCTGACTGCGGCTCCGGGCCCTGCCGGCGGTCCAGCTCCCGTTCCAGCAGCTCGCGCCCCCAGCTGACAAGGTCGGGTACCTGAGTCCCGGCGAAGACCGACGCGATCGCCGATCCGGGGTTGACCGCGAGGCGGTACGACGGATCAGGCCACGCCGTCGCGAGGGACACGAACTCGACAACCGCCGTCGGTACGGGTTCGGAGACCGCCTCGGCGAGCCGCGACGGTGAGGTGAAGACCGATATCGTCGGCAGCCCGACGACGACCTCGACCCGCCAGGGAAACCCGGGTTCGCCGACATCGTCCGGGCCAGCCGGCGCGGTCAGCGGCATGACCAGGTCGGACAGTACTAGTACATTCAAATAGGTAGCTGGATCGCTTTCGCGCAACGCCCGGAACATGATGGCCTCGGCCGCGTCGGCCGGATGGAACACCGGCTCGTCGCGAACCAGTTCGGCCAGCACCTCGATCTCGTCGGGCGACAGGTACGCCCCGATCGGCGTGGTCGGGCTGACCACCATCCCCCATTCCTTGTCCGGCCAGCCGCGGGTCAGCTCAGCGAGGCTGGTCAGGCGCCAGCCGTCGATGAGCTCGCCGACGGCCTCATGCAACGCTTCGAGGGACGTGGAGACCAGCAGGTAGGTACGGTCCCCGCGCTGCCGGGTCAGGACCCGCTGCTGCTCGCCAGCGTGCTCGGGCCGGAAGCCCGGCAGGTACAGCGGCGCGTGGGCCAGGGTCCGGAAGAACAGTCCGCTGTCCTGGTGGTCCCAGGCGTACTGCAGGGTCCGCTCGACGTCGTTGGCGGGTTCCCAGACACGCGGTGCCGCTGGCATGATCGCACGATACCCAGTCCACCTGCACTCGTGGTGCCCGTCGTGGCCTTCACCGGCCGAGGTGGTCGACGTCCGGGCAGCGGTGGCCTTGCAGCATCGCCACCAGCGCCTCGTCACGCGGATACCCCGTCCCGCGCGAACGCCATCGCCGCGCCGGCGCATCCCGGTCCGTACCAAGCCAGTCTGTCCACGCCGATCAGGACAGCTCGAAGAGGCCGGTGACCGGGTCGCGCCGCTTGTCCGGCGCCGGCTGCCACGGTGCGCGCATCGCGGCCGGCAGGCCGGCCCCGGCCAACTCGTCGCGGACCGGCCGCACCCGGCCACTCGACACCAGCCCGTTGGCGAGGTCCACCAGCGCCGTCGCCGGCCGTCGCAGCCCGCCCCAGAACTCCGCGAAGCTGTCCGCGCAGCGGTACAGCAGATGCTGCCGGATGTACGCCGCGTCGAACCCCGCGTCGTCGCGCGCGTCGTCGTCGTCCCAGTACCAGACCGAGTCGGCCACCGGACCGGTCAGCTCGACGGCGAGCAGACCGCCCTGCACGTACCCGATCGGGAGCAGGTCGGGGGTGAACCGGTCGGCGAGCCACTCCCGCGCGTACCACAGATCCTGCTGCTGGTCGGTCCGGGCGATGCCGAACAGTGGCTGGTCCGCGATGAACCCGAGGCCGTCGAGCACGGCCGGCTCGGCCGGTGCGGCGCCGTTCGTCTCGGCGAGGTACCGCCGGTACGTCGCCGGCAGCGGGCACTCGAGCAGACTCTCCAGATCCTCGAGGATCTCGTCCGGTACCTCGTCGCCCGGCCCGGTTCCGACCGGCCCCGCGTCCGGGTCGGTACGCAGCCCGCGTCGCGTCGGGTCGACCGGCATCGTCCGTACCCCGCCGGCATGCCGGAACGAGCCGTGCAGCTCGATCGGCACCAGGGCCAGCCGCCGGGTCAGGCCCAGGTGCGCCCAGCACCAACGGGCCGGGGTCGCCACCGCCGCGTAGCTTGTCGGAGCGGCGCCCAGCCGGCGTTCGACCGCCGCGTAGCTTGTCGGAGCGGCGCCCAGCCGGCGTTCGACCGCCGCGTAGCTTGTCGGAGCGGCGCCCAGCCGGCGTTCGACCGTCGCCCCGTCCGCGGTACCGGACCAGAGCGGGTCCTCGCCTTCGCGGGCCAGCGCCGCGTTGGCCGCCAGCACGTCGACCACCCGGTTCTCGTCCACGGTCAACCCGGGTACGGGCGGGGGCAGCTCGACCAGCGCGCGGGCGAGCAGCAGCCAGTCCGGAAAGCCGTACGGGTCGACCAGGACGCCCTCGCGGTACCGGACCCGCAGCACCGGCGACCCCGGGTGCACGATGTTCATCGCATACCGGGCACCCGGCATCTCATCAGTTCGCGGGTTGGTCACAGGCCGAGGTCGTCGACGTCCCGGCAGCGATGGCCTTGCAGCATCGCCACCAGCGCCTCGTCGATGTTGCGACCGGCGTACAGGTCGACCGGACCCACCAGGTAGACCGCGCCCTTCTCATCCACGACCAGCGCAGCCATCCGCCGCTCCACGTCACCGATCTGGAACACCCGCTGCCCGATCCGCTCCCCGAACAGCTCCACGTCCACCGCGAACGAGCCCAGGTCATCGAACCGTCCGTTCGGATAGATCGAGAACGGTGTCTGCGCCGCGGTACGACCCCGCCCGTTCGCCAGACTCGTCAACCCACCAAACTCATACAGAACCTTCAACGCCTCAGGAAAGGGCTCATAGCGCGGATACCCGTCCCGCTCGAACGGCATCGCGGCCACCCCCGGCAGCTCCCGCGCCAACCACGCATCCACCTCCTCGTGCACATCCCGACCCCGCCGCCACCCCAACCCCAACAACATCTCGTTCACATCAGCCGGGAACCGCGACGTATCACCCGGCCACAACTCCGGATGCGCGTCCACATACTCCTGGACCCGCTGTTCACCGATCCGGCCGCGCGCACGCGTCGCCTCCACCGCCCGACCGACCACATCGTCCGCCACCGACGGACACGTGTAGCGATGCTCAACAATCCACCGGTAGAAGTCCGGCTCCGGCGCGATGTTGTGCCACCGCAGGTAGTACTCCACCGAACCGGCCCAGACCCACACACCATCCGTGTGGTAGTAACCCGGCACCGCGAATTGCCGGGTCGGATCAATCTGGTCCACCCCGTACACCAGATCGTCGATCACCGTCGCGCCACCAGTCAGGTACCCCAGCAACCGCTCCCGCTCGGCCGGATCGGTAACGTGGCCCCGCTCCGGCGACACCCGCGGCGTACCGTCCTCATTCGCGCCGTCGGCCGTGCGGGCGAACCTGAACCCACCCACCTCGTTCGGCGACTCGACCGGGATGAACCCGCTGGGCCGCTTGGCATCCGGGACGCGTAGCCAGTCCTCGCCATCCGTCACGGCTCCACCGTACCGTGGCCCCGTCCGTGGTACCCGGCCCTGACCGGGCCTGGGGTAGAGTCTGGTCAATCCACATCTCGAGCAGGCGGAGCCATGGCGCAAACTCTGTCGGTTTCCCCGCAACAGCCTGGGGCGTACCGCACCATCCAGGACGCTCTGGAGGTGGCCACCGACGACGTCGTCATCAGCATCGCGCCCGGGACCTACGCCGAGGCGATCTACCTCGACCGGCGGCGGGTGAGCCTGGTGTGCGCCGGGGACCCGGGCGGCGTAACCATCGACGCGCAGGCTACCGGGCGGCCCGCGGTCAGTGGCCGTTCCGCGGACATCACCCTGCAGGGCCTGGTGCTGAAGGCCGGCGACACCCCGGCGGTCCACGTGACCGGCGGGCGACTGCAGATGCGCCAGTGCGAGGCCGGCGCCCGCTACGGTGCCGGCGTGAGCGTGGCCAACGGCGCCACGGTCGATGCCTCCGAGGTGAAGGTCACCAGCGGCCAGTACGGGATCCTCGTCGAGGACTCGGGCGGCACCATCGACCACTGCCAGATCAGCAATGTCCTGGAGGACGGCCTGATCGTCCGGTTGGGCGCCGACCCGACCGTCCGGGACACGGTCATCACCAAGTGCGGCTACCGGGGCGTCTACGTCTACCAGGCCGGCCGGCCCACCCTGGAGCGGTGCGAGATCGGCGAGACCCGTGACGCCGGGGTCTCGGTGGCGCACCAGAGCGCACCGACCATCCGCGACTGCTGGATCCACGACACGCAGGGCGTCGGCATCTCGGTCGGGCGGGGTTGCAAGGGGCACATCGAGGCGTGCACGTTCGAGGCCACCGCGAGCCCGGCGATCCACGTCGACGAGGGCGCCGCCCCGACGATCATCGAGGCGCCGGAGGGCGGGTCGGGCCGCAAGGGCGTCGTGCCGCTGGAGAAGGCGATCCACCAGGACCCGGAGCGGGTCGAGCAGCTGCTCGCCGAGCTGGACTCGATGATCGGCCTGGCCAGCGTCAAGGGCGAGGTACGCGCGCTGATCGACGAGATCCAGGTCAACGAGTGGCGCAGGGCGGCCGGGCTGTCGGTCGGGACGGTCAGCCACCACCTGATCTTCACCGGCGCGCCGGGCACGGGTAAGACGACCGTGGCGCGCATCTACGGCGAGCTACTCAAGGCGCTGGGCGTACTGCCCAACGGCAAGTTCAAGGAGGTTGCCCGGCGCGACCTGGTCGGCCAGTACATCGGCCACACCGCGGAGAAGACCACCGCGGTGTTCGAGGAGGCGTTGGGGGGTGTGCTCTTCATCGACGAGGCGTACACACTCTCCCGCTCCACGGGTGGCGCGGACTTCGGCCGGGAGGCCATCGACTCGCTCGTGAAGCTGATGGAGGACCACCGGGACGAGATCGCGGTGATCGTCGCCGGCTATACCGACGACATGAAGGACTTCCTCGACGCCAACGCCGGCCTGGCGTCCCGCTTCGCGAAGACCCTCGAGTTCGAGAACTACACCCCCGACCAGTTGGTGAGCATCGTGACCAGGATCGCCCGGGGCGACGACTACGTGCTCGCACCCGGTCTCGGTGAGGCGCTGCTCGAGTGGTTCGACTCGATCGACCGCGATCAGAACTTCGGCAACGCCCGCGAGGCCCGCCGGCTCCTGGAAGGCATGCGGAAGGCGCAGTCGGGGCGGCTGCGCCAGTTGGGCCGGATGCCCAGCCGCGACGACCTGCGCACGATCGTCCTCGACGACCTGCTGCTGGCCACCCGCTGAGATAGCTGGCTGGTAGCCGCTCCGACAGGCTGCGCGGCTAGCTGCCCACCCGGCGGTTGTACGCGACCAGGCGCAGCCGCCCGTCCCGTACCCAGTGCGTCACCGACCCGTTCGCGACCGGGCCGTCGGCCATCACGGCACGCAGGTCGTCCTCGGTCAGCTCCTCGATCACGTACCGCAGCATGAGCACCACCGCGTCGTGCGCCACCAGCAGTACCCGCCGTCCGGGCTCCATCGCGTCCAGGTCCCGCAGCACGGTACGCAGCCGCAGCGCGACGTCCACCATGGACTCACCGCCCGGCGGCCGGTAGTACAGGTCGCCGACCCGCTCGCGTCGAGCGTCCTCGTCCGGGAACCGGTCCCGTACCGCCCGCCGGCTCAGCAGTTCCAGCACGCCCATCTCCCGGTCGCGCAACCGTTCGTCGAAGCGCACCGCGAGCGGGGCAGGCACCTCGGCCAGCGCCAGCCGGGCGGTCTGCACCGCGCGCCGGTACGGCGAGCACACCACGACCTCGGGTACGCGCTGCGGCGGCAGGGCCGCCAGCCAGCGCCCGAGGTCGGTGGCCTGCACCCGACCGAGGTCGGACAGCGGGATGTCCGCGTCCCGTCCGGTGACTCCGGTCTCGACCAGACCAGCCGCCTCGGCCGCGGCGAAAGCGGCGTTCGCGACGCTCTCCCCGTGGCGTACGACCATCAGCTCAACCGGGCCGCGGGGCATCCGGCTAGACCGCGTAGTGGTCGACGAACGAGAGCATCTGGTGCCAGGCGTCGGCACAGTCCGCGCGGTGCTCGCCGAACGACCGGTCGAAGAAGCTGTGCGGCGCGTCCGGGTACACCTGCATCCGGACCTCGACCCCGCCGGCCCGCAGCCGCTCGGCGAACGCCGCCACCTCGGACACCGGCGTGAAGTCCTGGCCGGCGGCCAGGATCAGCAGTGGGTCGGTGATCCCGTCGGCGACGTCGGCGACCCGCGACGGTACGCCGTAGAAGCCGATCGCGCCGGCCAGCCCGTCGCCGGCCGCGGCCTGGCGCCACGACATCGCCCCGCCGAAGCAGAAGCCGACCGTGAAGACCGCGGTGGCCCCGGTCGTCTCCCGTACCCACCGGACGGCCGTGGAGGCATCCTGTGCCACGGTCGCGAAGTCCAGCTTCGCCATGTGGTCCCGGTACGGGAACTCCTCGCCCCGCGACCCGACGCTGGCGGTACGGCCGAAGTAGTCGACGGCCACCGCGTGCAGCCCGGCCTCGGCCCACCGTACGGCCAGCTCCTCGTAGTACGGGTGCAGCCCGCGCACATCGGGCAGGAGCACGATCGCCCGGTTGGACGGCGCCTCGGGATGGGCCCGGTACGCGCCGAACCGGGAACCATCGCCCGCCTCGAGCACGAACGAACCGCGCTCGGCCACGGGACCCTGTACGGGCGGCGCCGGCGGCCGCGCGTCGTCTGCGAAGCACATGGCGCCATCCTCGCACGGCGTACCGCCGCGACCGTTCAGCGGCACAGGAGCCCGTCCACAGCACGGCCCGCACCTGGTCGATGACGCGACTACCGCCCTCAGGCGGCTGGCGGGTCCTGGTATGCGGGGACCCCCAGCAGCTCGTCGACGGTGACGAACCGGTACCCCCGGCGCAGCAGCTCCTCCGTGGTGGCCCGCACGGCTCGGACCGTCTCGCCGCGGTTGCCGCCGCGGCCGTCGAACCCGTCGTGGAAGATGAGGATCGAGCCGGGTTTCGTCTTGGCGACCGCCCGGCGGGCGATCCGGGCGCCGTCGGGTTGGAACACCTCCAGCGCGTGACAGAACTCCCCGGACACCGGCTGCAGCGAGTGGCGTCGGACGGTCCGCAGCAGCATCGGCTGGCGCCAGAGCCACGGCGACCGGAACAGTGCCGGGGTACGGCCGAGCCGGGCCCGCAGGATCTCCTGCGTGTGGGCGACCTCCCGGGCCAGCCGGCCGGGCACCAGGTACGCGTGGAACGCGTGCGCGTACGAGTGGTTGCCGATGACGTGGCCGGCCGCGGCGAGCCTGGCGGTGGTCTCGGGGAACCGTTCGACGCACGTGCCGACCTGGAAGAACGTGGCCCGGATCTGCCTGCCGGCCAGGTACTGCGCGATCTGGGAGGTGTACGGCTCGTTCGGGCCGTCGTCGAACGTCAGCGCCACGACCCGGTCCCGCCGCTGCGCCCGGTAAGGATACCGACCGAACACCTGGGAGTACGGCGACATGAACAGCCAGTAGACGCCCAGGCAGGCGACCGGCAGGCCGACGACCCAGACAAGCGTCATCTGTGCCCCACTCCGGCCACCGTCGTGGTCACGTAGTTGACGACCGAGTGCGACTTGTCGAACAGGTAGTGCCGCGGCTGGGTGAACGGCAGCAGCAGCAGGAACCCGGACAGCATGACCAGGCTGGCCGTCTGGAGCCGGCGCGAAAGCGGGCTGCGGTCGTTGCGGTAGGCCGGCGCCGTGCCGATCACGCGCCGCTTGAACAGCCGGTTCAGCACGTACCCGAGCAGGTAGTACACGAGCAGGGTGACGAAGAAGCTGTACAGCACGCCCCGGGTCAGCCGCCGGGACGAGGTGTACGTCGGGTTGCCGTGGACGTAGACCACCCGGCCCCTGGCGCGCAGGTCGCGCAGCAGGTTCAGCTCGTCGCCGCCCTGGGTGAGGTTGACGTCGTAACCGGTCCAGTGCATCTTGCGGAAGGCGATGTTGGTGGCCGTCACGTAGGCGATGCGGCCGGTCATCCGGTACACCAGGTACACGCCACCGAACAGGATCCGCGCGTACATTCGGCCCCAGAGCGGGCGCCCCACGTACCGGCATGGTCCGGTGACCGCGACGATCCCGGCATCCGTACCGAACGCCTGGTCGATCTTCGCCAGCCAGTCGGGGGCGTATGTCGTGTCGGCGTCGGCCGATATCACGATCTCCCCGGTGCTCTCCTCGGTTCCCGTCTGCCGCGCCCAGCAGACACCGGGGTGGTCTTCCCGCACCACCCGGACACCCAGTCCGCGGGCGATCTCGGCGGTGTCGTCCGTGCAGTTGTTGTCCACCACGATGATCTCGTAGCTACCGGCGAAGGTCTGGCGGCGCAGAGAGCTCACCGTATCGGCGATGTACCGCGCCTCGTTGTAGCACGGGATAACGATGCTGAATCTCGGTGCCAAAATCGTCTTCTCCCGTTCGCACAGGTCGTGCCGCCGGCTCGCGCACTACGGCCGTGATACTACGCAGTTCGTAGTAGCGCAGCCAACATCGACACGGTAAACATCAGGGCCAGCTCAGGGTTCGAACTACACTCGCCGTAGTAGGCGCATCCGGCGCCGCGGGCAGGCGGACCGATCGGAGGATGTTCCGATGGACACCGGGCGACGTCCACGTGGGACGCTCGAACAAGAGGTGGTCGCGGCCCTGGCCGCCGCGGCCGAACCGATGACTCCGGCGCAGGTACGCGACCAGCTGGGCGCCGACCTCGCCTACACCACCGTGATGACGGTGCTCGCCCGGCTGTCGGAGAAGGGCCTGGTCACCCGGGAACGGGTGGGCCGGGCCTACGAGTACACGGCGGTCCAGGACGAGGCCGAGGTCACCGCGCGGCAGATGCAGCGGCTGCTGGACGCCGGAGACGACCGGGCGGCGGTACTGTCCCGGTTCGTGGGTGTGCTGTCCGACGACGACGAGCGTCTGCTCATCGACCTGCTCCGCCGTGCCGAGGACGCAGACCCGTGAACGACGACATGGCCGCGGCGACCATCCTCGCCGGCGCGATCACCGTGCTGTTTGCCCTGATGGGCCCGCACCTGGCCCGCAAGCTTCCACCGGCCACGGCGACCCGGCTGCTGGTCCCGGCGAGCCTCGTGGTGGCCGGGTCGGGCGTGTGGGTCCTCAGCGCGGTCGCCTTCACATGGGTGGCCCAGCTGCCCACGGTCAGCCGGTACGGGCAGTGGTCCGCCGAGGAGCTGCGCGCGGACAGCCCGTTCCCGACCACGGTCGCGGTGAGCTGCGGACTGCTCGCCGTGCTCTCGGTCAGCCGCACGGCCACCGTCGGTACCCGTCGGGTGCGCGTCCTGCTCGCCGTCCGGCAGACCTGCCGCAGCGTCGGCGCCCCCGGATCGCTCGTCGTCCTCGACCACGAGCGGCCGGACGCCTTCGCCACCCCGGGCGCGAGCGGCCGGATCGTCATCACCACCGGGCTGCTGCGGGCGCTGACCGTGGAGGAGCGCCGGGCGCTGTTCGCCCACGAAGCCTCGCATCTGGCGCACCGGCACGCCTGGTGGCTGCTCGCGGCCGACCTCGCCACCGCGGCCAACCCGCTGCTCACCCGTACGGGTCGGGCGGTGGGGCACGCCGTGGAGCGGTGGGCCGACGAGGACGCCGCCCGGGAGGTGACCGACCGCCGGCTCGTGGCCCGTACCCTCGCCCGGGCCGCCCTGCTCACCCGGGCCGCCCCGGCCGCCAACAGTCTCGGCGCGACCGGCGGGGACGTACCGGGCCGGGTGCGCGCGCTGCTCGGACCGCCGCCCCGCCCCCGGGTCGTCCCCCTCGCCGTACTCGTCGTCCTGCTGGTCGCCACGACCATCGCCGCCGGGACCGTCCAGCGCCGCGGTGACCAGCTGCTCGACCACGCCGGTACGAACAGGCCATCGGTCAACCGGCACCCCGGCCGCTGAGTCGCCAGGGTGAGCGCGGCGGCCTGGCATCCAGGCGCCGCGACGCGAGCGAACTACGAGTAGCGAACTATGAGTTCAGCGCATCCCGGGCGGCCTCGACCGACGGGTACGCGCCGAGCACCTCGGTCAGTCCGCTGATGTCCAGCACACGCTGGACGATCGGGGTGGCGCCGACCAGGCCGACCGCGCCGCCCACCTCGTCGAGCCGGTTGCGGGTACGGACGAGTGCGCTGAGCCCGGACGAGTCGCAGAAGCCCACCCCGGACAGGTCCACGACCAGCACCCGCCGGCCGGAGTCGATCGCCACGCTCAGTGCCCGCAGCAGCTCCGGCGCCGTGGTGAGGTCGAGCTTCCCCGGACCGCGACGACCGTCGACCGTCGGTCGTGATGGACGTTGATATCAAGGGCCATCTCGCTTCTTCCCGCCGGTGATCGCCACCTTGCCAGCCTAGGCGCGTCGGCCGGGCAAGGCATCTCGGCGGACGCTGCCCGACGCGAGAAGCGGATGGTACTGTCCGCCGCAGATCTTCCGGGTGCTCAGGCCGGGACGTGTGGGGGAGTCGGTGGCTGGCCAGGACGGACGTGCCGTCAGCGAGGTAGCCGGAGTGGTACTGGTCGTTGACGACACGGCAGCCAGGCGCTCGGTCGTCAGCGGCTGGCTGCGCGACGCCGGTTACCCGGTCATCGAGGTGGCCACCGGCGCCGAGGCGCTGCTGCGGCTCGACACCGAACCCGTGGAGCTGGCCCTGACCAGCGCCAAGCTGCCCGACCTGACCGCCGCTGAGCTGTGCGAGCGGATCAAGGCGGCCCGGACCAACACCGCCGTCATCCAGGTCTCGCCGGCCGAGACACCCATCGTGAAAGGGGCCCGCGGGCTGAGCCACGGCCCGGACGCGTACCTCGCCGAACCCGTCGAACCCGACGAGCTGCTGGCGACCGTACAGGCGGTGCTCCGGCACTACGGTGCACTGCGGCGCGCCGAGCGGCTGGCCGCGCGGATGGCCCGGCTGGCCGTCATCACCCGGGAGCTGAACACCGCGAACGGCATCCGCGAACTGCTACGGATCGCCGCGCACGGCGCCTCGGCCGTCTTCGACGCGCCGGCCGTGGTATTCGCGGAGACGCCGGACGGGATCCGCCTGTCGGTGACGTCGCCGGGCCCGGACGCGGCCGTCAGCTTCCAGTCGTGGACCGCCGAGCCGTTCGACGTCCCGGCCGGTACGGTGCTCCGGGACCTGCCGCGGCCGCCCGCCGAGTGGCCCCGGCCGGCCTGGCCGCACGGGCCCGTACGGGTGGTCGGTGCGCGGCTTCGGTACGACCGCGGCCCGGCGTACGTGGCGATCCCGGCGCAGGTGAGCGACGAGGGCTCACCGGTCATGACCCAGCTGGCCGTGGCCCTCGTGGCGGCGATCGACGTGCTGCGGGCGTACCAGGAGGAGCACCGGCTCGCCCTGACCCTCCAGCGCAGCCTGCTGCCCAGCCGGGTGCCCACCGTACCGGGCTACGAGTTCGCCGTCCGGTACGTGCCCTCCAGTGACCAGGCCGAGATCGGTGGCGACTTCTACGAGCTGTCCCTGTTCGGCGACCGGCTGGCGGTGGCGGTCGGTGACGTGGCCGGGCACTCCCTGCACGCCGCGACGGTGATGGCGGAGCTGCGCCACGCCACCCGCGCGTACCTCGCCGAAGGACACGCCCCCGGCGCGGTCCTGGAGCGGCTCAACCAGCTCCTGCTCCACCTGATCCCCGACGAGATGGCCACCCTCTGCCTGCTGCTGGTCGACCCGGCCACCGGCGCCGCCCGGCTCGCCAACGCCGGGCACCCGCCGCCGCTGCTGTCCCACGAGGGTCGGGTGAGCTTCGTGACCGAACGCTCGGCGCCGCTCGGCGTACGGGGCGCAGGTATGGTCGAGCGGAAGCTGACCATCCCACCCGGGGCGACCCTGGTCCTCTACACCGACGGCCTGGTGGAGCGGCGCGGCGAGCACATCGACGGTGGCCTGGCCGACCTGGCCCGGGTCGCCGCGGTGGTGGACAGCGACCTCGACGAGCTGTGCGACCGGCTGCTCGCCGAGGTCGGCCCGGCGGAGCCGGACGACGACATCGCGGTCCTGGCCATGCGCCGCGGCCCGGCCTGACCCCGGCAGCCGGTAGGAAGGCGGCGCCGGACCCGAGACGGTGTGCGCGACGAGGAGCAGCCCAGGTACGAGGAGCAGCCCAGGTACACAGCCGGACGGCAGCGCTTTCCCAGCCGGCTCCCAGACTGGGCGGGTAGAACCGGGGTGCCGGGGTGCGCCCGGTGGCGGAGGTGAACCGGTGGACCGACCGACCAAGGTGCTCGTGGTGGACGACGAGCCGAGTATCTCGGCGCTGCTCTCCGCGACCCTGCGTCTGATCGACTTCCAGGTACGCGCGGCTGCCGACGGCGCGGAGGCCCTGCGGGCGGCCGCCGAGTTCCAGCCCGACCTGGTGGTGCTCGACGTGATGCTGCCCGACCTGGACGGGTTCGAGGTGGCGCGGCGGCTGCGGGGCGGGGGGCGGCCGGTACCCGTACTCTTCCTGACCGCCCGGGACGCGGTGGAGGACCGGATCTCCGGGCTCACCGCGGGCGGCGACGACTACGTCACCAAGCCGTTCAGCCTGGAGGAGGTGGTGCTGCGGATCCGGGCGATCCTGCGCCGCTGCCAGGTCGTGCCGGCGCAGGCGGACAGCGCGGTGCTGCGGTACGCCGACCTGGAGCTGGACGAGGACGCCCACGAGGTACGCCGCGCCGGCAAGCTGGTCGACCTGTCCCCGACCGAGTTCAAGCTCCTGCGGTACCTGCTCGCCAACGCCGGCCGGGTGGTGTCCAAGGCGCAGATCCTGGACCGCGTCTGGAGCTACGACTTCGGCGGCGAGGGCCGGATCGTGGAGTCGTACGTGTACTACCTGCGCCGCAAGATCGACAATCTCGGACCGCCGTTGATCCACACCGTACGCGGCGTGGGGTATGCCTTGCGAGCGCCCAGGAGCGGGACGGAGTGAGCCGGCTGCCGCGCCCCTGGCGGCGCTGGACGCTACGGGCCCGGCTGGTCGTGGCGATCGCGCTGCTGGCCGGCGTGGCCCTGCTGCTGGCCGACGCGGCCGGGCTGGCCAGGCTGCACTCCGACCTGCTCAGCCGGGTCGACGCGCAGCTGCGGCTGGGCGCGGCCGCGTACGCCCAGCCGCCCGGCCAACGGCCGCCCGACCCCGGCCCGCGCCCCGGCTTCCTCCGCAACATCTCCCCCGGCCTGCGGATCTCCTTCTTCGACCCGGACGGCACCGAGCACACGTTCGGCGACCCGCGCGCCGAAGGTGCGCCGGCGCTGGGCTCCCTTGCCCAGCTCTCCTCGCACGCCGGCGGGCGGCCCTACACCGTCGACGACCTGAACAGCGGCGCACCCTGGCGGGTCATCGTCCGGCAGCGCCCCGGCTCCACCGCGCTGGTGGCGATCGCGGTCTCGCTGCACCAGATCTACTCGACCGAACGCACCCTGCTGGGTATCGACGCCGCGGTGACCGGGCTGGTCCTGCTGCTGCTCGCCGCCCTGGCCGCCTGGGTCGTCCGGCTCGGCCTGGCCCCGCTGACCGCGATGGAGGCCACCGCGCAGCAGATCGCGGCCGGTGACCTGTCCCGGCGCGTGGAGGACGTCGACCCGCACACCGAGGCGGGCCGGCTGGGCCTGGCGTTCAACGCGATGCTGGCCCAGATCGAGGCGGCACTGGCCGCCCGGACCGCCTCCGAGCAACGGCTGCGCCAGTTCCTCGCGGACGCCTCGCACGAGCTGCGCACCCCGTTGACCTCGATCCTCGGCTTCGCCGAGCTGTACCGGCGCGGCGGTACCCCGTCCGGTCCCGACCTCGACGAGGCGATGGGGCGCATCGAGGCGGAGGCCGCCCGGATGGCGGTACTGGTCGGCGACCTGCTGCTGCTCGCCCGGCTCGACGAGGAACGGCCGCTGGAGCGCCGGCCGGTCGACCTGCTGGCGATCGCCGCCGACGCGGTACGGGACGCCCACGCCCGGATCCCGAACCGGTTCGTCGCGCTGGCCGGGTTCGCTGACTACGAGGACGGCGAGGAGCCGGTGACGGTACTCGGCGACGAGGCGCGGCTGCGGCAGGTGGCCACCAACCTCGTCGCCAACGCGCTGCAGCACACCCCGGCGGACGCGGCGGTGACCGTACGGGTCGGGCGGGACCTGCCGGCCGGGGCCGGGGCGGTGGGCGCGGCGGTGGGCGACGAGCCGCCCACCGGTACCCCGACCGCCGTGCTCGAGGTCACCGACACCGGCCCGGGCCTGCCCGCCGACCAGGCCGGGCGGGTGTTCGAGCGGCTCTACCGGGCCGACCCGAGCCGGCAGCGGACCAGCGGCGGTACGGGCCTGGGCCTGGCGATCGTGGCGGCGATCGTGTCCGCCCACGGCGGGCGGGTGGAGATGCGTACCGAGCCGGGCACCGGTGCCGCCTTCCGGGTCCTGCTGCCCGCCCGGGTCGCGGTCCGGCCGGTCGAGCCGGTCGCGCTCGGTGACTAGCGTCGGTGCGTCACAACCGGGCAATCCTTGCCGTTGCTGGGGCTCGGGCACTTGCCCCGTCCGGTCGGCGTACGAAATAGTGGCGCGGTGTTGTCGTTGCCGATGGGTACGGCCATCGCCGGCCGGTACGTACTCATCGGCCCGGTCGGGTACGGCGGCATGTCGGTCGTCTACCAGGTCGTCGACACCTTCCGGGGCAGCCGGGCGGCGCTCAAGCTGCTGTCCCCCACCTTCGCCGACGACCCGTACGTGCGCGAGCGGGTCCGGCAGGAGGCGCTGATCACCAACCGGTTACGGCACCCGAGCGTGCCCAAGGTCTACGACTTCGGCGACGCGCCGCTGCCCGACGGCCGTACCGTCCCCTACGTCGCGATGGAGCTGCTGTCCGGGGCGATCCTGGCCGGCCGGCTGGCCGGTGGCGCGCTGCCCTGGCCGGAGGCGGTCGAGGTGGCCGCCACCATCGCCGACGTGCTGGCCATCGCGCACCGCCGCGGTGTGGTGCACCGCGACCTCAACCCGGCCAACATCATGATGACCCGCTCGGGTCCGAAGATCATCGACTTCGGCGAGGCGACCGCGATCGAGGCCACCTCGAAGGCGGCGTACTGGCAGCCGGTGCCCCGCCGGCGGGTGAGCAGCGCGCCGCTGCCCTCCGACGACGTGTACGCGCTCGGTGTCCTGCTCTACCAGATGCTCACCGGGCGGTCGCCGTACCAGAACTCGTCGAGCGACGCCCGGCCGTCGGACCCGCAGCTGCACGCCGCTCGCCTGCGGCACGTCGCGCCGACGCCGGTGCTCCTCGTGCCGGGGCTGCCCCGCGCGGTCGCCGAGGTCTGCCGGGACTGCATGACCAAGCTCCCGGAGGACCGCCCGACCGCGGCCCAGGTGGCGATCGCGCTGTGGTCGCTGGTCATCGGGCCGCAGTCAGGCCCGGTCAGCCCGCCGCAACCTGAGCCTGCTGGTGAGCCGGCTCGCGTACCGCAGCCGCCGGCGTGGCATCGACAGGTGCGGCACCCAGATCCGCCGTCCGGGCCCGCCTACGCCGCGACCGCCCCACCAGCGCCTTACTCAGCGGAGTCCGGCTGAACAGCGCCGCGGCCAGCACCGCCAGCGCGAAGTCGAGCAGGCACATCACCACGGTCACCGCCACGACCTGCCTGGCCACCCCGTCGGGTAGCCGCTTCTGCAGGTAGAGCAGGCCGGTGAGGATCGCCGGGTGGACCAGGTAGATGCCGAAGGACAGGTAGGTGCCGGAGATCAGCAGCCGCCGTACCGCCGGCTGGCGGATCTCCGCGATCGAGACGGCGAGCAGGTAGAACGCGCCGATCGCGGCGAGTGACAGGGGTACGGTCACCGGCTGCAGCGAACGCCCGGCGAACTCCGCCGGCTCGCCGTCCGCCACGTTGGCGAAGAAGATCGCGGTGGACACCGCGCAGATCGCTACGAAGGAGCCCCAGACCAGCGCCCGGTGCCGCACCAGCCACGCGTGGAACTCGGTCAGGTGCAGCGCGGCCACCCCGCCAGCGATCACCCAGAACTGGTACGCGGCCAGGCTCGACTCGCCGAGGACCGGCCGCCACCAGCCGTCGGGCTGGTACACGTAGTGGAAGAGCGCCATCGTGGCGACCTCCACGGCGCCCGAGACGAGCAGCAGCAGCCCGTGGTGTCCCCGGGTGGCCCGCAGCAGCCAGAGGTACAGCGGGAAGACCACCGCGAACTCGACGCTGACCAGCAGGAAGTACATGTGGTACCCGTCGGTGCCCTGGACCAGGCCGACGAACCAGGTCCGCGGCCACTCGGTGACCGCCCACCACGAGTACGCGGTGACCAGGCTGAGCGCGGCGTAGACGGTGCTCCAGACCAGGTACGGCACGCCGAGCGTACTGACCCGGCGGCGCAGCTGCCCCGGGCCGCCCCGGGAGGCGTGTACGAGCACCAGCGCGCTGATGAAGAAGAATGCCTGCCGCGTGTAGTGCAGCAGGTTCACCACCGCGTTGGGGGCCACGTCCTCCCACGGGTTGGCGTTCGTGACCACGTGCATCACCACGACCGACGCGCAGATGAACAGCCGCATGACGTCGACATGCAGCAGTCGGGCGGGGCGCGGGGCGCTGGCCGTGGTGACCACTGACGGGTCGGCGGAGGGGCTGGTCGAGCGCATCGGCCTCTAGCTTGCCGTACCAGCCGGGGGATGCAAGCCGTACCCCCCCTCAGAGTGACCTGTGAGTCCCGCGAGCCGTGACGCTCGTCGTGCTGTCCCAGGGCCACTCATCGATGGCGAGCGGCACCGCCGCGGCGGGCCGAATCTCCGCGCTCACCCGCCAGCACCTGAACTGGTGACCCGGCGCGGCCGTCGACAATCCGGCCGGGCTCTGCCAGAGTCGGGCCCATGCTCGCCTTGCTGCCGCTCGCGCGCGACCCCCAGGACCTGCCCGGCGTGAAGCTGACCGGGCTGGTGGTCGGGGCGGCTCTGCTGATCGTCGCGATCCGGTGGATGTTCGGCAAGAAGTAGCGCCGGGCCGATGGGCGACCCGGAACGGTGAGATCACCGTCACACCGGTACGGAGACCAGCTTCTGCCCGTCCGTGGTCACCACGTCCACCGAGGCGACGTCGTTCGGCGCGACCAGGGCGGCGCCGTCGAGGGTCGTCCCCTGCTTCTCCCCGTTCGGCGAGACCAGCCAGCTCCCCGCGACGACCGGGGCACCGCTGCGCGGGACCACCTGGAGCACGCATCGCTTGCCGGCCGGTACCCCGTCGACCTTCACGTGGACCCGCACCCAGCCGGCGGCCGGGGTCAGCGCGACCGTCATCGCGGCGCCCGTCTTCGGGTTCTTACCCGACGCGACCCGGGCGGCCGGTGAGCTCGCCGCCGGCGAGGCGCTCGACGGCGGCGCTCCGGCCTGGACCGTCGGCGCGGTCCCGCGGCCCATCAGCACGCCACCGCCCAGCGACACCGCCAGGAGCGCCGCGACACCGGCCGCGACCAGCAGCCGGCGCGGCCGGACGGTCCGGGAACGCTCCGCCCGCGCGGCCCGCAGGGTGCGCCGCAGCAGCAGGTCGCCGCCCTCGGGCGGACCCTCGATAAAGGCCTCCGGCGGTACCTCGCCGAGGGCGGCCTCTAACGCCGCCAAGTCTTCCAGCTCGGCCCGGCACTCGGCACAGCTGGCCAGGTGCGCGTCGAACTCACGCTTCTCGCCGTCGTCCAGCGCGCCCAGGGCGTAGGCGGCCAACGGGGAACGATCGTGCTCCATCTCAGGTCACCGCCTCACGCACGCCGTCGCCGAGCACGCCGCGCAGAGCCCGCAGCGCGTAGTAGGACCTGGACTTGACCGTGCCCGGCGGGACGCCCAGCACCTCGGCGGTCTCCGCCACCGTACGGTCCCGGTAGTAGAGCTCGACGATGACCTCGCGGTGCTCGGCGGACAGCTTGTCCAGCGCGCCGAGTACGGCCATCGTGTCCACCACGCCCTGCGAGTGATCGCGCTCGATGGGTGGGGTGGCCGGCGACTCGGCGACCTCGGCGGGCCGGGCGGCCCGGGCCCGGGCCCGGTCGGTGACGATGTTGCGGGCCACGGTGAGCAGCCAGCCCCGTACCGAGCCCTTCTCGTTGAGCATCGCCGAGGCGTGCTTCCAGGCCCGCAGCAGCGTCTCCTGCACCACGTCCTCGGCGGCCATCCGGTCCCCGGTGAGCCGGGTCGTGTACGCCAGCAGGCTGCGGCCGTGCTCCTGGTAGAGGGTACGGATCAGGGCCTCGTCGCTGGGCGGCTCGGCTGCGCGTCGCGACCACAGGTCTGCGATGCTCACTGATGCCCTCCCCGGACGCGACGGTCGGTTCGCCGTACTGCTTACCAGATCGGCCGGTCGGGCCGGCGGCCGGCCCACCGTTGCCGGCAGCCGGACCGCCACAGCGTACCCACTCATCCATTCGCCTTCGTCATTGCCGCCCGGCGCGCCGCCCGGCGGGTCACTAGCTGGGGGCCTCCGGTGTCCGCGTCGGTGGACAGGAACACCCCACACACGAGTACGGGCGGCGGGCGGTTCAACCGAGCCGGCAGGACGGGCAGCCGACGGTTCTCTGACTATAGTCAGGGAATGGACGCGGCCCTGGTCGATCAGGTGCGGCGGTTCAACCGGACCGTCACCCAGCGAGTCGGTGCGCTCGACGACACGTTCCTGTCCCGCGCTCGCCCGCTCGGGCAGGCGCGCCTGCTGTGGGAGATCGGTACCGGCGGACGCCGGGTACGGGAGCTGCGTTCGCGGCTCGACCTCGACTCCGGGTACGTGAGCCGGCTGCTGCGGGCGCTGGAGGCCGACGGGCTCGTGGTGGTCGACGCCGACCACGACGACGGGCGGGTCCGGACGGCGCGGCTGACCCCGGCCGGCCTGGCCGAGCGCGCCGAACTGGACCGGCGCGCCGACGAGCGGGCCACGGCGATCCTCCACCCGCTCAGCGGCCGGCAACGCGACCGCCTCGTCGCGGCCATGGCCGAGGTCGAGCGGCTGCTCAACGCGTCGATGGTGCACGTCGCCGCCACCGACCCGCACCATCCGCCCGCGCGCCACTGCCTGCGGTCGTACTTCACCGAGCTCGCGCACCGCTTCGACGGCGGCTTCGACCCGGCCCGCGGCCGGCCCGCGGACGACACGGACCTCACGCCCCCGGCGGGCCTGCTGCTGGTGGCCACGCTGCACGACGAACCGGTCGGCTGCGGCGCGCTCAGGTACCACGACGGCGCGCCGACGGAGATCAGACGCATGTGGGTCGCGCCGCAGGTCCGAGGGCTAGGGCTGGGCCGGCGGCTGCTCGCCGAGCTGGAGGCGCGGGCCGCGGCCCACGGCGCCCGGACCCTGCGCCTGGAGACCAACCGCGCGCTCACCGAGGCGATCGGGCTCTACCGCGCCACCGGGTACGGCGAGGTGGCCGCGTTCAACGACGAGCCCTACGCCCACCACTGGTTCGAGAAGACCCTCGACCTGGTCGACTCCCCATCCCGCTGACAGAGCTGACTGCAGCCGCTCCGACAGGCTGCGCGGCTGACAGAGCTGACTGCAGCCGCTCCGGCAGGCTGCGCGGCTGGCGGACCGACCGACCCGGTAGCCAGGGCTGTCCGTCCGTGGCCGCAATCAGACCGTTCGCGCGTGACCCGGTCAGGGGTACGGTGCCGTATTACTAGAACACCGAAGGGCCGAACACGGGCGGGCGACGGAGCCTGGGCGCCGGGGGCCCAGTTCCCACGCCAATCGCAAGGAGAGGTCGGATGACCGACTTCGCGCCGGGCCCGACGGCGCCCACCAGGCACGCCCGCCGACTGCCCGTGGACCACGAGTGGTACAAGCGCGCGGTCTTCTACGAGATGCTGGTCCAGGCGGGGTTCGACTCCAACGCCGACGGCTACGGCGACCTGCCCGGCCTGACCTCGAAGCTGGACTACCTCCAGTGGCTCGGTGTCGACTGCCTGTGGTTGCCGCCCTTCTACGACTCGCCCCGCCGCGACGCTGGGTACGACATCCGCGACTACTACACCATCTCGGCCGAGTACGGCACCCTCGACGACTTCGTGACGCTGCTCGACGAGGCGCACGCACGCGGCATCCGGGTCATCACCGACCTGGTGCTCAACCACACCTCCGACACGCACCAGTGGTTCCAGGAGTCCCGGCAGCACCCGGCCGGCCCGTACGGGGACTTCTACGTGTGGCGCGACACCGACCTGGAGTACCCCGACATCCGGGTCATCTTCAGCGACACCGAGCCGTCCAACTGGACCTTCGACCCGCTCCGGCAGCAGTTCTACTGGCACCGCTTCTACGCGCACCAGCCGGACCTGAACTACGACAGCCCGGCCGTGCAGGAGGCCATGCTCGACGTCGTACGGTTCTGGCTGGACCTCGGCATCGACGGGTTCCGGCTGGACGCGGCGACGTACCTGTACGAGCGGGAGGGTACCGACGGCGCGAACCTGCCGGAGACGCACGCGTACCTCAAGCGGATCCGGGGTCTCATCGACGACAAGTACCCTGGCTGCGTCCTGCTGGCCGAGGCCAACCTGTGGCCCACCGACCTCGTGCAGTACTTCGGCGACCCGGAGGTCGGCGGCGACGAGTGCCACATGGCGTTCCACTTCCCGCTGATGCCGCGCATCTTCATGGCCGTGCGGCGCGAGTCCCGCCGGCCGATCACCGAGATCATCGCGCAGACCCCGCAGCTGCCCGCCGGCTGCCAGTGGGGCACCTTCCTGCGCAACCACGACGAGCTGACCCTGGAGATGGTCACCGACGAGGAGCGCGACTACCTCTACAGCGAGTACGCCACCGACCCGCGGATGCGGCTCAACGCCGGCATCCGGCGGCGCCTGGCGCCGATGGTCGGCAACGACCGCAACCAGATCGAGCTGTTCACCTCGCTGCTGCTGTCCCTGCCCGGCTCGCCGGTGATCTACTACGGCGACGAGATCGGCATGGGCGACAACGTGTACCTGGGCGACCGGGACGGGGTACGCACGCCGATGCAGTGGTCGGTGGACCGCAACGGCGGCTTCTCCCGCTGCGACCCCAACCAGCTCTACCTGCCGGTCAACGCCGGCTGGGTGTACGGCTACCAGGCGGTCAACGTGGAGCGCCAGCAGGACCAGCCCGCCTCGCTGCTGCAGTGGACCCGCCGGATGATCGAGGTACGCAAGCGGCACCCCGCCCTGGCGATGGGCGACTTCCACGACCTGGGCGGCTCCAACCCGGCGGTGCTGGCGTTCCTGCGTACGCACCACGCCGACACCCCGGAGGGCGAGGTGATCCTGTGCGTGCACAACCTGTCCCGGCACCCCCAGCCGGTACAGCTGCCGCTCGGGCCGCGCTTCCACGGCCAGGTCCCGGTGGAGCTGACCGGCAGTACCGTCTTCCCGGCGATCGGGCTGCGGCCGTACCTGCTGACCCTGCCCGGGTACGGGTCGTACTGGTTCCGCATCATGCCGGTACGCAAGCGGCGCAAGGCGACCAGTTCCGCGCATCCCGTCCCGCTGCCCGCCACCACGCCCGCTCCCGTGTAAGGCGGCCCGAGCGGCTACGTTGAGCCCCATGACGGAGGTCAGCACCGAGCCGCGGGCGGACTCCGCCGCGACCGCGCCGCCCCCTGAGCCGTCCGGCGAGCCGCCGCCCGTACGCTGGCGGGACTCGCTGCGGTTCGCGCTGTGGACCTGGCTCGCGGCGGTGGCCGTCTACGTACTCGTGACGGTCGTCGCGTGGCTGCCGTTCGAGCAGGTGCGCGAGGCGCCGCTGACGTTCCAGGGCGCCCTTTCCCACTGGCACCGCTGGGACACCACCTGGTACGTGATGATCGCCGAGTCCGGGTACCACCTGGACGGGCGCAGCGGGGTGTTCTTCCCGCTGTACCCGTTGCTCGTGGCGGCGGTGAACCCGGTGCTGCCCGGTGGCGCGTTCGAGGCCGCGCTGATCGTCTCGCTGCTGGCCTGCTACGGGGCGCTGGTGGTGGTACACCGGTTCACCGCCGAGCTGCACGGTGCCGAGCTGGCCCGGCGTACCACCTTCTACCTCATCGCGTTCCCGACCGGGTTCTTCCTCGCCGCGGCGTACAACGAGTCGCTGTTCCTGGCGCTCGCGGTGGGCTCGCTGTACGCGATGCGCCGGCAGCGCTGGTGGCTGGCCGGTGCGCTGGCCGGGCTGGCCAGCGGTACCCGCCTCGCCGGTGCCCTGCTCGCCGTCGTGTTCGGCTACGAGTACCTGCGGCAGCGCGGCTTCGCGTACCGGCGGATCCGGGTCGACCTGCTCGGCGTGGCGCTCGCCCCGCTGGGCCTGGTCGGCTTCGCGGCCTACTGCTGGCACTCGTTCGGGGACCCGCTGTACTTCCAGCACGCGCAGGCGGTCTGGTTCCGCTCCGGCTTCGCCGCGCCGTGGGACACGCTGGTTGACGTCGCGCGGCTGATCGGGCAGAGCCGGGCGCCGCTGTCCCCCGCCACCGTCCGCAACGTCATCAACCTGGCCACGCTGCTCGGCGTCGCCGCCCTGCTCTACCTCGCCGTGCACGGGCCGTGGCGGCTCGGTCCGGGTACCGGTTACCTCGTGCTGTTCTCCGCCCTGGACATCCTCATGCCGGTGGTCAGCCCGATCCACGCCGACTACCCGCTCAGCTCGATGTGGCGCTTCGCGCTGGAGTGCCCGCCGGTCTTCATGGTGCTGGCCCGGATGGGGCGCAGCGCCACCTTCGACCGGACGTACCTGATGGTGGCGCTCGCCCTGCAGGGCGTGATGATCCTGACGTTCGTGCAGAACCAGTTCGTCGCCTGAGCCCTCAGGCGGCAAGCCAGTACCCGCTCTTATACGGGCTGCGCAAGCTGCGGGCGGCAGGGTGACCGGCGCCCATCGACACGCCTTGTGCTCGTGTCGTAACCTCGGGCTCCAGAAGGTCGGGGGTAGGGATGACGGATCACAGCCTGCTGCAGCGGCTGGAAGAGGCGCTGAGCTTCGGCGAGACCACGCACTGGTCGATCACCCTGGGCGGGGAGCCGCCACACGCCCGGCTGTTCGAGCTGATCCAGGGCCTGCAGGGCGACGTCGACACGGGCGACAACAAGAAGATCGAGACCAAGTTCTCCTACCTGGGCGTCGGGCCGGCGATCGACTGGGTCAACGCCTGCCACGACCTGTTCTACCCGGTGATGCGGGAGGGCATCCAGAGCTTCCCCCGGCACTGGAACCCGATCGCCGCCGCGCTCAAAGGCCAGCGCTTCCACTACGTGAGCTTCGGCGTGGGCGACGGCCAGAAGGACCGGGTGGTGCTCAACGACCTGCAGGAGTGGCACCCCGACCTGCTCTACGTACCGATCGACCTGAGCGTGGAGATGCTGCACGTCGGCACCGAACAGTCGCTCAAGGACCCGCGGTACGGCAAGCGGTTGCTGCCGATCCACCTGGACTTCTCGGTCGGCGACAACGTCTCCGAGCTCAAGGACCTGCTGCACCGGCTGCTCGGCGACGACCCGATCCTGTACGGCCTGATCGGCAACACCGTGGCCAACACCGACGATGACGTGGAGCTGCTGACCTTACTGACCGAGCTGCTGCGCCCGCAGGACCGGCTGCTGCTCGAGGTGGCGACCACCCGCTCGCTCGACGAGCTGGCCATCCGCAAGGCCGCCCAGGAGTACGCCAACAGCGAGCCCTACCGGGTCCACGCGACCAGCGCGCTCGCCCAGAACACGGACCTGAAGATCGATACCCACTTCGTGGACATCCGGGTCGAACCCGAGGACGACCGCGGGCTGCGGATCGAGGCGCACTACGTCAACCGGACCGGCGGTCCGGTGCAGATCGTGCTGCCGAACCGGGCCCAGGTGGAGTTCCGGGAGAACGAGAGCATCCGGGTCACGCTCAGCCGCAAGTACACCCGCGCCGGGATCGACGATCTGATCGCCCGGGCCGGCCTGACCCCGGCACGGCCGGCGATCGCCGCGCTGGACGGCCGGCGGGTCCGGCCCGCCCAGTTCGGGCTCGACGTCGCGCTCCTGGAGGCGGCCACCACCGCCGCACCGCCAGCGCCGGTCACGACCGTCGCCGAGGAGATCTGGCCCAAGGCCACGATCCGACGATAGCGGCACACAGATGCTGCGCCGGAGCATCAGCGCGGTCACCGGTGCCTGCCTGATCCTGGGCCTCCTGATGTCGGTCTCGTGGTGGTGGCAGTCGCCCAGGCCCGGGTTCGAAGCGGCGGCCAACGTGTTCGCGCTTCTCGCGGCGGTCGCCGGGATCCCCGCCGAGCGCTGGGCGGCGGCGCGCGAACGGCGGGTACGGGCCCTGCGCGCGATCCGCCACGAGCTGGCCAAGAACCGGGAGATCCTGGACACCTTCACGGTGTTGGGCAGCCTCACGTCGGTACGCCGGATGGTGTACCCCCGCCTGGTCGCCACCGCGGTGCAGACCGCGCTGATCAGCGGTGCCCTCGCCGCGCCCGGCGACCCCGGCCGGGTGCAGGCGCTCTACGAGTGGCGGACCGCGGTCGACGAGTTCAACCGGCGGCTGGACATCACCGAGATCCACATGTTCACCCTGCGCTCCATCGATCCGAGCCTGCTGCACCGGTTCCGCCAGGCGCTGCACGGCGAGGGTGGGTACGTGGAGTTCGTCTGCGTCCAGATCGAGGCGGTGGAGCAGATGCTCGACATGGCCGAGCGGGACGGCGGCCATCCGCCCCGCCCGCCCCGCTCGGCTTCGGGCTAGCGGCAGCCGCCGGGCGCCCGGCCCTACCCCACCGGTACCTTCGCCATCGGTACGTTGACCCCGGCCACCTGAACGGACTTCCCGGCAGCCGACGCCGTCAGGGTCAGCGACTCCCCCGGCCACAGCGACACCTCGTTGTCCGACCAGCCGACCGGCGCGACCGGCGCCCCGGACCCGTCCCGCAGGCTCGCCTCGACGAAGAACGCGATGCGCGACCCGGTGTTCTTCAGCGTGACCACGGTCGTCCCGTCCCCGCCCGGCCGGGCCGTCACGCGCAGCGTCGCGGGAGCCATGCGCATCAGGCCGGACAGGTCGGCGTACCGGCTGACCGGCGTGTAGTACCAGTCGGAGCCGGCCCAGTCGAGCTGGTCGCCCGGGCCGGACCACCAGTACACGTTGCGGTCCAGCTCCTTGCCGGCGCGGTCATTGAGCGTCAGCCTGACGAGAAACAGGCCGCTCTGCTTCGGGAGGGACAGGACCGCGGCGGTGCGCAGCGAGCCGACCGAGAGGTCGGACACGCTGCGGCTGACCCGCTCCACACCGTCCACAGTGGACACCGTTGCCGTCACGGTGAGGCCGGTGACATCCGACGGGCCCTGGTTCACCAGCGTCACCGCCCCGGCGTCGTACTGCCAGAGCACGTGCAGCGGTTCGTTGGCCTTCTTCGTCGCGTACGCGCCGGCCGACGGTACGAGGTCGTACCCGTACAGGTGCCAGAGCAGCGAGGGCCAGGCGTTGTTGAGCATCCAGTAGATGACGCCGGTGCTCGGGTTGGTCGGCCGGTCCATCCGGGCCGCGTACGCCTCGAACTGGGCCCGGATGTTCTCGTAGTCGGCGAGCTGCGCCTGCTGCGCGTACTGCTCCAGGCTGCCCGGCCGGCCGTAGCGGGCGGACAGCGCCGCGTCAAAGAGCTTGAGCTTGGCGAACTGTCCGGTCGGCGCGCCGGCGTGGTACTGGGCGGTGTCCGGCGCGCGCCACAGCGCGTCGCGCTCGGCGTCGCCGAGCATGGCGCGCAGGCTGTCCAGGCCGGGTACGTCCGGCCCGGCCGACAGCTCGGAGGCGAACCCGTACGCGGCGCCGAGCCGGTCGCCGTACCAGTAGTTCGGCGGCACCCAGTCGTACGGGCCGTCCATCTTCATCCCGGACGTACCCAGCCGCGGCGACTTCTTCGCCGAGGCGGAGGAGATGACCGGGTCGGGCCAGTCGGCCGCGTGCAGCGCGTCGAGGTAGGCGGACTCCAGCCGGTCGTCGGGTGCGTCGTCGCTGCCGACCAGGTAGGCCAGCACGCTGGGATGGTTCCGGATCCGGCGAGCGACGGCGCTCATCGACGAAGCAGCGAGCTGGTAGTCCGCGTCCGTCCACTTCCGGCTCTCCGAGCCGGGCACGTACCCGGCCCACTTGTCGCAGCACTCCCAGCCGGGCAGCAGCAGGATCCCGTACTCGTCGGCGAGGTCGTAGAACTCGTCGGTCTCCAGCTTGCCTTCCATCCGGATCGCGTTGAGCCCGAGGTCGCGTACGATGTCGAACTGCTTGCGCAGCCGGGTGAGGTCGGTACGCAGGAACATGTCCGACGCCCAGCCGCCGCCCCGGACCAGCACGTCGCGCCCGTTGACGGTGAACACCCGGTGCCCGGAACTGTCCACTGTGGACTTCACGTCGCGGATGCCGAACGTGGTGGCGAGGGAGTCCGAGGCCGTACCCCCGAGGGTCGCGGTGAGGGCGGCCCGGTAGAGCGGGTGAGCGCCCAGCGGCGCCGGCCACCACACCTTCGGCTTGGCGACGTGGGCCGTGACGGTGGCCGTCGCGGTCGCCTTCGGCGCGACGGTCACGGCCTGCCCGACGGAGACGTCGGCCAGCGAGCCCGAGACCGCTACCGTCGTCGACGCATCGGAGTTGTTGTGCACGTCGACCTTCGCCGTGACGTCCGCCGAGCCGAGGTCCGGCAGCGCGAGCGCGGTGGTGACCCGCAGGTCGGACAGTGTCACCGGGCCGCTCTGGTGCAGGGTCACGTCCTGCCAGACGCCCATGTTGTTGTCCGGCGGCCAGGGGTTCCAGTCGATCCAGCCGATGGCCAGGTCCGCCTTGGGGTCGGCGGGCGGGACGCGCAGCGCGAGCGCGTTCAGGCCGGAGTTCACCCAACGCGTGACGTCGATATCCGTCGCGTTGTGGGCGCCGGCGACCGTGCCGACCCGCGAGCCGTTGAGCCACACGTCCGCGCGCGGGATGACCCCGGCCAGGTGCAGCACGGTGTGCAGCGGCACCTTCACCTCGGCCGCGGTGAACGTGGCGCGGTACCACCACGGGCGGCGGAACTGTGCGGCGTCCACCTGCTGGAGCCGGGTCGAGGTGAACACGTCCTGGTACGCACCCGCGTGCACCAGCCCGGCCAGGACCGTCGAGCGGGCCGGTACGGACCGCCAACCGGCCGCGCCGAAGCCGGGCTGGGAGATCTGCGATCCCGGCTCGGAAACCTTTGCGCTGTCCTGGATCTGCCAGCCGCTGATGACGGCCGTCCGGCCCGGCGCGCCGGTCAGCCCGGTCGCGGTCGGCGCCGGCGCCGGGGTCGCATCCGGACGAGAGGTGCAGCCGGCGGCCACCAGCACCACGGCGAGGCCGAGCAGCAGCAGGCGGCGGGTCATGCCGACAGTGTGCCGGATCAGCCCTTCACCGCCCCGGCGGACAGCCCCTCGATGAGGTAGCGCTGGAACCCCAGCGTCAGCAGCACGGGCGGCAGCGACGCCAGGATGCCGCCGGCCGCGATCAGCCCGAAGTCCACCGCGTTGCGCCCGGTGAACTCGGCGATGGCGACCGGGATGGTCTTCGCCGCCGGGGTGGAGGTGAAGATCAGCGCGTACATGAACTCGTCCCAGCACAGCAGGAACGCGAACAGCCCGGTGGCCACGATGCCGGGCCGGGCCAGGGGCAGGATCACCCGGAAGAGCGCGCCGAGCCGGCTGCACCCGTCGACCCGGGCGGCCTCCTCCAGGTCGGCCGGCAGCGAGCCGAGGAAGTTGCTCATCGTCCACAGCGAGAACGGGGTGGCCAGCGAGCAGTACACGATGACCAGGCCGAGCTTGGTGTCCAGCAGGCCGAACCGGGACACCAGCAGGTAGAGCGGGATCAGCAGGGCGATCGGCGGCAGCATGTAGGTGACGAGGAAGGACAGCAACGTGAAGCGGCGCAACGGGAAGCGCAGCCGGGCCAGCGCGTAGCCGCCGAGGGTACCGATGAGGAGCGAGACGAGGGTGGTGCACAGCGCCACCACGAAGCTGTTGACCATTGACGACCGGAAGCCGGTGGCCACGTTCTGCCCGCTGCCGAAGATCTCCCGGTAGCGGCTGAGCGTCCAGTGCTCCGGCCACCAGCGCAGCGGGCGGGCCAGCAGGTCGCTCTGGCCGACCACGGAGGCGTAGAGGAGGTACGCGAACGGCGCCAGGATGACGAGCATCGCGCCGACCGCGGCGACGTGGATGAAGACCGTGTACCCGCGCGACTTCCGCATGTCAGATCGCCCGCATCTCGTTCTGCCGCAACAGTCTCAGGTAAACCATGGCCAGCGCGAGGATCGCGATGACGGTGAGGTAGGCCAGCGACGCCCCGACGCTGAACTGCTGGGCGGAGAACGCCTGCAGGTAGGTCAGGAACGTGATGGTCTGGGTGCCGTTGGCCGGCCCGCCTCCGGTCAGCACGTAGATGATGTCGAAAACCTTAAAAGCATCGATGGTACGGAGCACGAGCACGATCGCGATGGTCGGCGTGAGCAGCGGCAGGGTGATCCGGACGAACGAGCGTACGGCACCGGCCCCGTCCACCCGGGCCGCCTCGTAGAGCTCCCTCGGGATCGTCTGCAGCCCGGCGAGCAGGAAGAAGGCGACCAGCGAGGTGTTCTTCCAGACGTCGGCGAGTACCACCATGTTGAGCGCGAGGAACGGGTCGCTGCCCAGCCAGGACCGGTACTGGCTCTGGATGTGCAGCTGTTGCAGCAGCCCGTTGAGGATGCCGAACTGGGCGCCCAGGATGCCGCGCCACAGCGCGCCGTTGACGATCGTGGGCAGCGCCCACGGCAGGATCACCACCGACCGGAACAGCCACCGGAACTTGAGCGGCGCGGTGAGCAGCAGCGCCAGGAAGATGCCGAGCACGAGCTCGGCGACCGTCGACGCGACGGTGAAGTAGAGCGTGTGCTCCACGGCCGTCCAGAACCGGTGGTCGGACAGCACGTGGCTGTAGTTGGCCAGCCCGACGAACGGGTACGCGCCCGGGAACGGGCTGTCCACCGCGTAGAACGAGATGACCAGGGCGCGGCCGGCCGGGTAGAGCACGACGCCGAACACCACGAGCGCGGCCGGCAGCAGCAGCAGCGCGGCCAGCCGGGCCTGCCGCCCCGCGCCGCCGCGCAGCGGCGCGAGCAGCCGATGGCCGGCGCCCCTGGTGGGAAGCGGCGCCGGCCTCGGCCTTTCTACCTGGAGGGTCATGCGAGCAGAGACTTGGCCTGGTCGGCCGCGTCCGACAGCGCCTTGCTCGGGGTCTTCTTGCCCAGGAGGGCGTTCTGCACCTCGACCTGGAGGATCTGGCTGATCTGGTTGTACGCCGGCACCTGTGGCCGGGAGATCAGGTTGGCCAGCTCCTTCTTCGCCACCGGCACCATCTGCGGCGAGGTGGCGATCACCTGCGCGTCGTCGTACGAGGCCGCCCAGCACGGCAGCGAGCTCTTCGCGTACTTGTTCTGCACGTCCTTGCTCGTGAGGTACGTGATGAACGTCCACGCGGCCTGCTGGTTCTTGCTGCCCGAGCTGACGCACAGGGCCATCGAGCCGTTGCAGCCGGGGTTGTCGGCCGAGCCCTTCGGCGTGGGCGCTACGGCGACCTTGCCGGCCACCTTCGACTTGCTCGCGTCGCTGGCCCCCGCGTACGCGTACGTCCAGTTGAGCATGAACGCCGCCGAGCCCTCGGAGAACGTCTTCAGCGCGTCGTCCTCGACCGAGTCGGTGGAGGCCGGGTTGGTCAGGCCCTGGTCGAGGGTCTGCTTCATCCACTCCAGCGCCTGCAGCCCGCCGCCGGTGTTGAAGGCGACCGACTTGTAGTCGTCACTTAAGAACTTGCCGCCGAACGCGCCGAGCAGCTGGGTGTAGTCGCAGATCAGCGCCTCGGCCTGCTTCCAGCTCCAGATCAGCGGGTACTGCACGACCTTCTGGTCCTTGAGCTTCTTCGCGCCGGCCAGCACACCGTCCCAGGTGGACAGTGACGCCGGGTCGACGCCGGCCTTGGTCAGCATCTCGGTGTTGTAGTAGAAGTACTTGGTGTCCAGGATCCACGGCACGCCGTAGTACTTCTCCTGGTACTCGGCCGTGGTGAGCGCGCCGCCGAGCATGTCCTTCTTCCACGCGGCCGGGAACTGGCTCGTCACGTCGGTGACGATGTGCTTGCTGCCGAACTCGGCCGGCCAGATCACGTCGATGAGCACGACGTCGTACGTGCCCGCGGGGGCGGCCGCCACGATCTTGTCGTGCAGCGCCTCGTACGCGACCAGCTCCGGGTTGACCGTGATCTTCGGGTTCGCCTTCTGGAAGTCCGCGATCATGTTGTGGATATCGTCCGCGGAGTACCCGGCCTGCTGCATGAAGAGCGCGGTGATCTTGCCCTCGCCGCTGCCGCCGGAACCGCTGCTGCTGCCTCCACCTACGTCACAGCCGCCGATCATGAGGCCCGCGCCCGCCGCGGTTCCCCAGCGGAGAACGTCGCGGCGCGACACCGAACCTGGTTGGTGGGACATCCTGGCCCCTCTCGTACTATTAATTAAGCAGGCTGCCTAATAAAGTTCTTAGCGGCAGCGTACCGGCGCGTCAAGCCCCTTCTCGGCACCGGTACGGCCACACTCGGCGCGGGAGGGACAGATGGCAGTCAACGGCGACACCACGTCCGGCGCGGTGCTGGCCGCGCTGTTCGACAGCGAGCCGCTCACCCGTCCGGAGATCGCCGAGAAGACCGGCTTCTCCCGGCCCACCATCGCCGACGCGGTACGCCGCCTGGTGGACATCGGGCTGATCTCCGAGGCGGGGGTACGCCGCGGTGGGCTCGGCCGGGTGCCCACCTGCTACGCGGTCGCACCCGGAGCCGGGTACGTGGTCGCCGTCGACATCGGCGGCAGCAACCTGCGCATCGCGGTCGCCGACCTGTGCGGCACCGTGCACGTCGAGCGCCGCCAGGCCACCCGGGGTACCGGCGCCCAGCAGGTCGCGGCACAGACCGCTCGCATGATCAAGTCAGCGGTACGGCAGACCGGTACCCGCCTCGGTCCGCTGCGCCGCGTCGGCGTCTCCGCGCCCGGGGTCATCCACGCCGACGGCCGTACCATTTCCACCGCCCACAACCTCGGCGACGACGGCCCCTTCGACCTGCTCACCCCGCTGGAGGCGGCGGTCGGGGCGCCGGTCGTGCTGGACAACAACGTGAACCTGGCCGCGCTCGGCGAGCGGTGGCGCGGCCACGCCGCCGACGTGCACACGTTCGCGTTCCTCGCGGTCGGCGCCGGGATCGGCATGGGCCTGGTACACAACGGCGAGGTGGTCCGGGGCGCGCACGGCGCGGCCGGCGAGGTGGCCTACCTGCCGCTGCCCGGCAGCCTGCCGCACGCCCAGCGCACCGGGCACGGCCGCGAACGGCTGGTCGCCGAGGCCGGCGGGTACGGGCTGCTCGCCGCGATCCGGGCCCACCCGTCCTGGGACGGCGCCCGACCGTCCACAGTGGAGGGACTGTTCACCCAGTCCGCCGCCGGGGTACCCGCCGCCCGCGAGCTGGTCGAGGCGGAGGGCCGGCAGCTCGGGCTGACCGTGGCGAGCGCCTGCGCCGTGTTCGACCCCGACCTCGTGGTGCTCGGCGGTGGCATCGGCTCCAACCCGCAGCTGCTGCCGCTGGTACGGCAGACCGTGCACGCGCTCGTCCCGTTCCCGCCCCGGCTGGAGTCCAGCGCGCTCGGCGAGGTGGCCTCGCTGACCGGCGCGCTGTCCATCGCGCTCGCCGGGGCGCGGGACGAGCTGACCGCCGCGCTGTCCGTACCGGCGCCGGCCGCCGAGGCCGGCTGAGCGCCGTCGACAGACAACAGCCGCACGTACAGGTTCACGGCGACGAAGGGGTGGTGTCCGAGTTTCACCGGCGTACTCTCGGCGGACGGTCACTCCCTTGTTGTCCGGGCCGACAACGAGCAGGAAGGCGACGAAATGGTTCGCCGCTAGCATATCGAGTCGTCCGACTCTGTCTTCGCAGGAGTACGGGCTGAAGAACCGCGAGCCGCTGCGGCACCGTGGGCAAATGACGCACACATCGACGTTTGTCGATTATTCAATGCCTACACCGGGACGACACGGAGGTGCGCGAGCATGATCGGGTCGTATGGCGTGGCCGACGCCGGTGACTGTCAGTTACATGGTGGGTTTGCCCGGGCCGGAAGGCATCCCTGCCAACCAGCCCGGGGATTCTCTACAGGTTGAACTCTCCCTTGGTGGCTCCGTCCAGGAACGCGTCCCATTCCGCCTCAGTGAACGTGAGCACCGGGCCACGGGGGTCTTTGGAATCGCGAACCTGAATCCCTTCGTGGATCTTCCTGACCTCAACGCAGTTCGAGGCCCCGTTCGACTTACTTGCCTTCCGCCATTCCACCGGCCTTCTCCTTGATGAACCGTGCCGACTCCGCTGGCGACATCGCCAGGGACACGAGATGGTCGTACACGCTGGTCAGGCGCCGGATGTCGTCTGCCGACTCAAGGAACAGCGCTCCGGCCAACGTGTCGATGTAGCCAAGGGACGGGTCATCATCGAAGTTCATCACGATGAACCCGCCGTGGTCTGCCATGTGCGCACCGGCCGCGAACCGCAGTACCTGAACCGTCACGTTCCGCCGGGCCGCTGTGGTCACCAGGTGGTTGAGCTGCTCTCGCATAACTTCCGGGCTGCCGACCTCAACCATGAGTACCGTCTCGGCGATGACCGCGTGCAAGCGTAGCTTCCGACTCAGCACCTGCTGCCGTTGCATGCGCGCCTTCACCCGTTGCTCGATCACATCGTCGTTGGTCTCCTGGCCGATGCTGATGACCGCCCGCGCGTACGCCTCGGTCTGGAGCAGGCCGGGGACCAACGTCGGCTCGAAATGGCGTACCTCTGTGGCTTCTTCCTCGTAGGCGATCAAGGTAGCCAGCCGGCTCGGTAGCGCGTTGAGCCGCTGCCACCAGCCGATCTCGCGCAGCTCCCGCGCCATCAACAGCAGCGACCTGGCGGGCTCTGAGTCGATCGTATGTCCGTAGCCGACCAAGATCTCCATCACGTCGCCCGGCCGGACCTTGATGTCTCCCGACTCGATCCGGTGGATTCGTGACGATGAGCTACCGATCACCTTGCCTGCTTCATCCGGAGTCAGATCGGCTGCCTCGCGCAGCCTGCGCAGCTCACGCCCAAGTCTGCGGGAGCGTGGGGTCGCTGGCGTAAATCGGGCCACCTTTGGATTGTCTGGCATTCCCGCTCACCTTCCTAACGCAAGTCATCGTGATTCTGGGGGGTTGTGGAGCATCCATGGATGCGGGCACGGTGGATTCCGCGATACCAAGCGATCTCCGAAGGGGGCGCGCGATGTGGTGGCGCAAACGGAAGGCCGAAGCGGCGAACTACGACACGTCCACCGCGCGCCACCGGCTGCGTGACAACGACGTGGTACCGATTGTGGGCTACCAGCGGTACGCCGACATCATCAACGACGCGACCCGGGAGCTTCCGGTCATCGACGTGAACGGATCGATTGAGATGACCCCTGGCCAGGAACACCGGTCCGGCCGGCGCAGGTGGTTACCGTGACCGCGCAGCAACATCCGCATTGGTGCGGTCAGGGTCGGGTGTGCACGGCACGTGGTGCGGCTGGCGCCCATCGGAGTGCCCCGGTCATCGTGGACCCCGCTGTACGTATCCGCGCGAACCTGTACGCGGTAGCCGCCGCCCCGGCTGTCGTCCTGGTCGAGTTCTCTTGTGGGGAAACGGTTCTGTCGCCCCGGGTGGCCTACGGCCTCGGCCGGGTGCTGGTGTCGCTGGGTCGCGTGGGAGGTGCCCCGTGACCTGCCCCGACGTACACGGAACTGTCTACGTCGTCGAGTCGCCATGCTGCCGTCGTCGCGTCCTGGTCGACGGCTGGGAGTTGGAGTACGCGCGCTGGTGGAGCTATGGGCTGGTACACCTCCGGTGCGGCTCGGTTCTGGACACGCCTGGTTGGCGCCGGAGGGATGACCCGAGGACCGGCTGCGGAAAGATCTTCAGCGTGGCAGCGTCCGACGTCATGGTTCGGCACACGTGAGGCGCCCGAGCACTGACATGACCCCCGTACCCGTGGATGGGCGCCGAGGGGTCATAGTGGGCGCTCCTGAGATCGCTGGAGTCCAGCGCGCTCGGCAAGGTGGCCTCGCTGACCGGCGCGCTGTCCATCGCGCTCGCCGGGGCGCGGGACGAGCTGACCGCCGCGCTGTCCGTACCGGCGCCGGCCGCTGAAGCTAGCTGAGCGGCTTGCTCAGCCGGACGTCCTCGGGCTGCCAGCCGAGGTGCTGGTAGAGGCCCAGAGCGCCGCTCGGCGACGCTGACGAAGCCGAGGACACCACCGTCGTCTCCGGTCGCCACGAACAGCGTGCCCTGCCCCTCCCCCGCGGCCCGGATCGAGCCGGCCACCCAGTCGCGTACGGCGTCGGTCACCGCCCGCGGGTGCCGCCACGGTGCGACGCCGGTGGTGAGCCGGGCGACGAGGGTGAGGAGCGTGTCGTGGTCGTCGGGCCGGTGCGCGCGCACGAGCATCCGCTCAGCCCAGGTTGGCGAGTGCCTCCGCGATGGTCCCGTCCAGCCGGTGCGCCAGGTCGATGTCGAGGGCCGTCACCGCGTCCGGGCCGCTGGTCTTCAGCACGAGGATCGCCGCGTCCGGAGCGGGGCGGCTGAACTTGGGACCCCGCTGCCAGTCGGCCTTCCGCCGGGCCAGCGCCAGGAGCAGCCGGTCGAGGCGGTCCGGCGGCCCGGTCACGGTACGCGAGATCGCCCGTCGGGTCCCCGCCCAGTAGGGCAGCCGGGCCAGCTCCTGACGCAGTTCGGCGTCGGTCAGCGGGGTGGGGTGGCCGGCAGGACCGACCCCGTCGCCGCCGATCGGGGGCGGCTCGACCAGCCCCCAGATGTCCGGCGGCAGGTGCAGCGAGGCGACCAGGTCGGGGGCGCGCTCGCCGAGCGCGGTGAGCACCGCCTGTGCGCGGTACCGGGCCTGCTCGGGGGTACCGTGCGCGATCCGGGCCACCTCGCCGACGAAGCTGGCCAGGTCTTCGCGCCGGTCGGGCAGCTCGACCGGGTAGTCGTCGTGCAGCTCGGCCGGGACGGCGGCGAGCAGCCGCTGCCGGTCCGGCTCCCCGAGCGCCCGGGCCAATACGGTGACCGTCGCCTCGGCGGCCTGCTTGGCGGCGTCGAAGTCGAGGCCGGTGCGCCGGGCCACGTCCGACACCAGGTCCCGATACCGCACCGGACCGGGCTCGGGCGCTTCGGTGGCCGAGGGCCGGGGCAGGTCGGGCGGGGTCGGGGCCGGTGACGGGGGGCCGCCGCCGGTGTTCGCGCGCAGCTTGTGCGGACCGGCGGCCGGTGGCCCGGCACGGCGCTTGTCCGGGGCCGGCTCGGGCTGCTTGGAGGCGCCCAGGGTCACCCCGGCCTCGCTGGCGGAGCGGCCGCGCTCGCGGGCCTCGCGGGCGAGCGCGCGGCGGCGCGGGTTGTCGCCCTCCATCTCCTTGTCGCTCATGGGGATGGACTGCCCGGCGGGTCGCCGGCTAACCGCGGGCGGGCAGCCAGTCGGTGAGGTGCGCGAGTACGGCGTCCGGCCGCTCCTCGGCCAGGAAGTGGCCGCAGTCCGGGATCTCCACGCCGTGCACGTCGGTCGCGTACTCCCGCCAGACGTCGAGGACCGGCACGCTGGCCGTGAGGCCGGCGGCGCCCCACATCGCCAGTACCGGCATGCCGAGCCGTCGCCCGGCCCCCCAGTCGGCCTCGTCGTGCTCGGCGTCGTACGGGAACGAGGCGCGGTAGTCGTCGAACCCGGCCCGCAGCGCGCCCGGCCGGGAGAACGCCCGGACGTACTCGTCGACCGCCTCGTCGACCCGGGCCCGCTGGACGGTCCACTGGTGGAAGAAGTGACCCAGGTACCCGGCGACGTCGGCGCCGGCGAGCCGCTCGGGCAGGTCGGGCTGGAGGTGGAAGGTCCAGTGCCAGGTGACGCGCGCGATGCCCGTACTCATGTCGAAGCGGCGCCACATCTCGCGGGTCGGGATGACGTCCATGACGACGAGGCGCTCGACCTCGCCCGGGCGGTCCAGCGCGTACCGGTGGGCCACCCGGGCGCCCCGGTCGTGCCCGACCAGCGTCACCCGGTCGTACCCGAGCAGGTGCGCCAGCGCGCGGACGTCCCCGGCCATGGTGCGCTTGTCGTACCCACCGCGCGGCTTGTCGGTGTGGCCGTAGCCGCGCAGGTCCGGGGCGATCACCCGGTACCGGCGCGCCAGCGGGCCGAGCACGTGCCGCCAGCAGTGGCTGGTCTGCGGCCAGCCGTGCAGCAGCACCAGCGGTGGCCCGTCGCCGGCCGACAGGTAGTGCATGCGCAGGCCACCAACGTCGACCGTCCGCGACTCCACCGTAACCTCCGTAACCGGTTCGTATGGTTACGACGACGGTAACCGTACGATGTGGTTATGGACAAGGAGGCCGGCCGGTGGGTCTGGGACGGCGGCCGGCCCTGCCTCGACCTCGTCAACACCTACCGGGACCGCAAGAGCGGTGGGTGGGAGCTGCTGCGCGAACCCGACGACCTGGCAGCCTGGCTGGTCGCCGCCAGCCTGGTCGCCGCGAGCCAGCACTTGGGCTCGACCGGCAAGGCGGCGTTCGCCGCGAACCAGCACTTGGGCTCGACCGGCAAGGCGGCGTTCGCCGCGAGCCAGCACTTGGGCTGGATCGGCGAGGCGGCGTTCGACAGCCGGCTGCGGGTCGGCCCGGCCCGGCTGGCCCAGGCGCGGGAGCTGCGCGAGGCGGTCAGCCGCTGCGTCGACGCGGTGCTGGCCGGCCAGCCCTGCGCGCGCGCCGACCTCGCCGTCGTCAACCGCTGGGCGGCCCGGTACGCGCCGCCGCGACCGGTCCTGCGGCAGCGCCGCACCGGCCCGCCCGAGCTGGCGATACCCCCGCCCCGCGACCCGGCCGCCGCCGCCCTCGCCGGGCTCGCCGCCGACGCCGTGCAGTTGCTCGGCACGGGCGACCGGGCGCTCGTGCGGGTCTGCGCCGGCGAGACCTGCGGCCTGCGGTTCCTCGACCGGTCGGCGGCCGGGTCCCGGCAGTGGTGCGCGATGAGCCGCTGTGGCAACCGGGCCAAGGCGCGTGCGCACCGCCAGCGCAGCCACGTTCGGTGACCCGGCGCATCGGCGGTGCCCCTTCAACTGAGGTGCCCCTTCAACTGAGGTGCCCGTTCAACTGATGAGCCGCGAGGCGAAGTCGCCGACGCCGTTGAACGCCGCACCGAGGATCCCGCCGACCCAGCGCGCGGCCTTGGCCGCTGGCTCCGGCCTTAACGCCACGAAGAAGATCAGGAATGCGCCAACGAGCCACCAGAGAATCTTCTTGATCATCGCCGGCACCCCCTCGACAGCCGACCCCGGCGGGCTGGCCGTACCCCACAGCGCGGCGATGAATCATCCAGGGCGCAGGCTGGCACCCTGGGACCGCAGTACCCGCTGCACGTCGGCGGCCGGTACGTCGCGCGGGACGGTGCCCGTACGGGCGGCGAGCGCGGCGCACACCCCGGCCGCCTGGCCGGTCGCCATCGCGATCGGCATCACCCGGTACGACGAGTGCGCCACGTGGTCGCCGGAGATGCACCGCCCGGCGACCAGCACCCGGTCCGTCCCGTACGGGAGCAGGCAGCGCAGCGGGATGTCGTAGGACGTGCCGCGCGGCAGCCGGCGCAGGACCGTACCGGGGCCCTTGGGGTCGTGGATGTCGACCGGGTACGCGCCCCGGGCCACCGCGTCGTCGAACTCCCGGGCGGCCAGCACGTCCTCGCCGGTGAGCCGGTACGCGCCCAGGATCCGCCGGGTCTCCCGCACCCCGACCTGTACGCCGCTCTGCAGCACGTAGGAGTGGGCGAACCCGGGTACCCGGTCGCGCAGGAAGCGGGCGATCTGCTCCAGCTGGCGGTGCGCGACCAGCTCGGCCCGGGTCAGGTCCCACACGCTGATGCCGAGCGCGCCGGTGACCCGGGTCGAGTTGACCGACACCTCGTCGGGGTGCGGGGTGGCGAAGAAGAGCAGCTCCTCGCGGGGCAGGTCCAGCTCCCCGGCCTCGGTCGCGGTCCGCACGAGATCCCACAGCCCGTACACGCCGCGCCACTGGTCCGGGTGGGCGGAGACGTACCCGGCGAACGCGGAGCGGTCCACGTGGCCGACCCGGAACATCAGCGTCATCGGCTGGGCGAGGCCGTCCTCGGGCCGGCCGATCTCGTACGGGGCGCCGGCCGCGGCGGCGAGGTCTCCGTCGCCCGTACTGTCGACGACCACGTCGGCGTCCAGCACCACCGGCCCGGACTTGGTCTCGAACACCACCCGGGCACCGTCGGGCAACGGCAGCACGTCGGAGGCGAACGCGTGCAGCAGCAGCCCGACCCCGGCCTCGGCGACCAGCTCGTACGCGGTCAGCTTGAACAGCTCCGGGTCGAACGGGACGGTGTAGCCGGTGGCGGGCGAGGGAGCCACCGCCCCGCCCCGGCGCACCAGCCGGTCCAGCAGCGTCCACAGGACCCCGGCGACGACCGGCTCGCCCTCCCCGTGGTCGGTCGGCATCAGGCGGGTGGTGTCCGGGTTGACCGCCTGCCGTACCTCGTTGTGGAAGCTCATCAACGGCATCACCAGGGCGGCGGTGGCGTTGCCGCCGAGGAAGCCGTACCGCTCCACGAGGATGACCCGGGCCCCGGCGGCCGCGGCGCCGAGCGCGGCGCCCAGCCCGGCCGGGCCGCCGCCGACCACCAGCACCTGCGTGCGCCCGCCGTGGGTGGCCCGGCGCGGCGGCAGCCGCACGCTCCGCTCGGCCTCCGGCGCGGGCGGCGCGACCGAGCCTGCCGTGATCTCGCCGTGCTCGGTCATCTCGGCGCCTCGGCGGTCACCTCGGCGGTCACCTCGGCGGTCACCTCGGCGTCACCTCGCGCGACCCGGGCCAGGTGCGTGGCCAGCCGCTCGCCGGTCTCCACCGCCCGCTTGCGCAGGACGGCGAGCCGGGCCTCGGTCTCCGCCACCCGCGCCGGCCGCTCGTCCCACAGCCGGTCCACCTCGGCCAGCAGCGGCCCGGCCGCCTCCCGGATCACCCCGCGCAGCGCGGGCGCGCCGACCTGCTGCGCGAAGTCGAAGACCTTGCCCGCGTACGGCAGCGGCAGCAGGGGGATGCCGGCCATCGCCGCGAAGATCAGGAAGTGCAGGCGCATGCCGACCGCGAGGTCGAGGTGGCGCATGAGGCCCAGGATCTGGCGGGGGCGGTATTCGCCGTGCAGCACGCGGCCCTGCTCGACGGCGGTCATATGCGACAGTACGGCGTGCGAGTGCCCGATGTCGCCGCGCTCCATGGGTACGAACAGCACGTGCGCGTCCAGCCGGTGCACGAGGAAGTCGGCGACCTGGGCGAGAAGCTGGTGGTACGCGTCGACGTCGAGGTGCTGGGCGGCCCGGCCCGGCTCCCGTACGCTCATCCCGACCAGGCGCCGGTCCCGGGGTACCCCCTCGGTACGCAGCTCGTCGGGGTCGAAGTCCTCCGCGCGCAGCAGCAGCGCCGGGTCGGCGGTCACGGTCACCTCGCCGCCCAGCCCGGCCTCCTCCAGCGCCAGCTTGGACTCCTCGTCCCGTACGGTCACCTCGAGGCAGCCGGCCAGCGTCTCCCGTACCATCCGGGAGTCCACCTCCTCGGTGAGCGGCCCGACCCCGAGCGCGTAGGTGAACACCGGTACCCCGCGCTCCTGCGCGGCCCGTACCAGCCGCAGGTAGCGCCGGGCCTCCGTGTCGTACAGGATCCCGCCACCGCCCAGGACCAGCAGGTCGAGGCCGTTGAGCGCCTCGGCGACCCGCTCCCGGTTGGCGCCCTCCCAGCCCATCACCTCCACGTCGGGGAACGCCTGGCCGGTGTGCGACGGGTGCCGGGAGAACACCCGTACCCGGGCGTCCGGGCGCCGGTCCCGCAGGTCGGTCAGCAGGCCGTCGAGGATCGCCTCGTCGCCGAGGTTGCGCCCGCCGTACGAGCCGAGTACGCCCACGGTGGGGTGCCGGTCGTTGGTCGTCACGGCAGGCCCGGTTCCCCTGCCGACTCCCGGCGAAACGGAACGGCCGGTAGCAACCGGACGCGCGGGGTAGTAGCCGGTTCATGACCGGGGACGCAGACGGGCGGCTGGTGCGTGGACCCGAGGAGGTCGGGCCAGCCGGCTTCCTGGAGCTGTTCTTCGACCTGGCGTTCGTCTTCGCGCTCACCCGGCTGTCCCAGGAGCTGATCGAGCGCCTTGACTGGGTCGGCGCGGACCGTACGCTCGTGCTGCTCGTCGCGGTGTGGTACATCTGGTCGGGCACGGCGCGGCTGACCGCCTGGTTCGACCCGCGCCGGCCGGCGACCCAGCTCGCGGTGCTGGGGATCATGCTGGGCGCCCTGGTGATGTCGGTCGCCGCGCCGGGCGCCTACCACGATCGGGGACTGGTCTTCGCCGGTGGGTACGTGGCGAGCCAGCTGGTCCGGGCGCTGTTCTTCCAGTGGGTCGAGCGCGGTGCCGAACGCCGGCCGGGCCGGGACCGGACGCTGCTGTGGGCGGGCGTGTCGGCCGTACCGTGGTTCGCGGGAGCGGCGACGGACGACCCGCTGCGCGCCGTGCTGTGGGCCCTGGCCCTCGCGATCGACTTCACCGGCACCCGGCTCGGGTACCCCTTCCCCGGCCGTACCCGGCTCCGGCTCGGCGACCTGCCCCTCGCCGGGGAGTACGCGTCCGAGCGCTACCGGCAGTTCCTCATCGTCGCGCTCGGCGACATGATCCTGGTGTCCGCGTCGGCGTACGCGGGAGGCGACCTCACGCCCGGCCGCACCGCCGCGTTCGGGATCTCTTTCGTCACCACCGTGCTGCTGTGGCGGATCTACATCTACCGCGCCGGGGAGCTGCTCGGGACGGCCATCGCGGTGGCCGAGAAACCGGCCCGGATCAGCATCATCGCGTCAGACATCCACCTGGTGCTGATCGCCAGCATCCTGGTCACCACGGTCGGCAACGAGGTCGTGATCGCCCATCCGGCCGAGCCGGCCCGTGCCGCCTGGCTCGTGGTCATCCTCGGCGGCCCCACCCTGTTCCTCGCCGGACGGGCGCTGTTCGAGTACGTGGTGTTCGCCGTCGTGTCATGGTCCCGCCCGGTGGGGATCGCCCTGCTGACGATCGCGTACCCGCCGCTACTCGCCCGCCCGCCGCTACTCGCGGCCGCGACGGCCGGCGTCGTCCTGGCCGGGGTGGCGGTCGCCAACGTGTTGACCTGGCGGACCCATCCGCGGCGGCCCGCGCCACCACGGCGCCGCACCACATAGCCGCCTCGGAGCTCAGGAGCTGGACAGCACCTCGCGCAGCTCGACGGCGAACGCCTCCGGCTCGGGGCCGTCACCCAGAGTCGGAGCCGTCGTCCGGTCCTTCACATGCTTCGGGTCGCCGACCGTAGTGAGGTTATCGACACATGCTCGCTACAACCGGGCAAGGCACCGGAAACGGCTCCCCGGTGTACTGCTCACGACTCACCACGGGTGGGGCGCGCCTAGGGTTCCGCCGCTGGTGGCAGCGGGTCTGGTCCGAGAGGTGCAGGCGTCTCGGTGGACACCGGGGCGCTCCACGGCGGGACAAAAGCCCGGGAGACAGCCGCGTCCGGCTGCTCCCCAGCCGGACTTACCTCATACAACTGTGGGGCAGGTAATGAACCGTCGAATTGCCAACCGAATGCTGGCCGTCGCCGGCATCGCCCTGTTACTCGGTACCGCGGCGTGCGGCAAGGCCGCCTCGTCGAACGCGGCCGCCGGCACGTCCGGCGGCAAGGTCACCATCGGGTTCAGCGCCTGGCCGGGCTGGTTCCCCTGGCAGGTCGCCCAGGACAAGGGCCTGTTCGCCAAGAACGGCGTCGAGGTCGAGCTGAAGTACTTCGACAGCTACACCGACAGCCTCAACGCGCTGGCCACCGGCAACGTCAACGCCAACAGCCAGACGCTCAACGACACCCTCTCGTCGGTGAGCGGCGGGGCCAAGCAGACCATCGTGCTGGTCAACGACAACTCGACCGGCAACGACCAGATCATCGCCCGCGAGGGCATCAACAGCGTCGCCGACCTCAAGGGCAAGAAGGTCGCCGCCGAGCAGGGTACGGTCGACCACTACCTGCTGCTGCTCGCCCTCAAGAAGGCCGGGCTGACCGAGCAGGACGTCCAGTTCACCCCGCTGGCCACCGACGCCGCCGCGGCCGCGTTCGTCGCCGGCAAGGTCGACGCGGTGGGCGTCTTCGCGCCGTTCACCACGACCGCGCTGGGCCTGAAGGGCAGCAAGGCGATCGCCACCTCGAAGGAGTTCCCCGGCGCCATCCCGGACCACCTGGTCTTCGGGGCGGACTTCGTGAAGGCGCACGGCGACCAGGTCCAGGCGATCGTGAAGACCTGGTTCGAGACGCTGGCCTGGATCCAGGCCAACAAGACCGAGGCGATCGGCATCATGGCCAAGCGGGCCGGCGTCAGCGTCGAGGACTACAAGTCCTATGACGCGGGTACGACGATCTTCACCCGCCAGCAGAATCTGGACGCCTTCAAGTCCGGCGCCACCCCCGCCAACCTCGACTACCAGGCCAACTCGATCGCCGAGTTCCTGGTTTCGACGAAGCTGGTGGACAAGAAGCCCGCGCTGGACGGTCTCTTCGAACCCAAGTTCGTCCAGGCGGTCACCGGGTGACCGTGATGGCGACCCAGGAAAGCCTGACCCGCGAGACCCTCCCGACCGGGACGACCGGCCGGGAGGGCTGGGCGGAGCTGCCGCGCCGGCGGCAGGTACGGCGACGGGCCCGCCTGCTGTCCATCCGCACCCCGATCGGCAGCACGTCCCGTACGGTGCTCACCGCGCTGTCCATCGCGCTGCCGCTGGTCGCGTGGTACGTGCTGGCGGCCAGCCATACCGTATCGGCGACGTTCCTGCCGTCGCCGGAGTCGGTCTGGGCCGCCGGGCTGGACATGGCCCGCTCCGGAACGCTGCTCACCGACACGTGGGCGAGCGTGCACCGGGTACTCACCGGCTTCGGGCTCGCGGTCGCCGTCTCGGTGCCGATCGGCATCCTGATGGGCAGCTTCCAGTCCGGGCAGGCCGCGCTGGAGCCGGTGATCGGGCTCCTGCGGTACCTGCCGGCGAGCGCGTTCATCCCGCTGCTGATCATCTGGCTCGGGCTGGGCGAGCCGTCCAAGGTGGCGATCCTGCTCATCGGTACGGTCTTCTTCAACACGCTGATGACCGCCGATGCCGTACGGGTCGTGCCGCACGCGCTCATCGACGTCTCGTACACGCTCGGCGCCCGGCGCGGTGAGGTGCTGCGCAAGGTGGTCGTACCGCACGCGCTGCCCGGGATGATCGACGCGATGCGGGTCAACGCGGCCGCCGCGTGGAACTTCGTGGTCGTCGCCGAGCTGATCAACTCCGAGTCCGGCCTCGGCTACCGGATCGTCCGCGCCGGCCGGTTCCTGCAGACCGACAAGATCTTCGCGGTGCTCGTGGTCATCGGGGTCATCGGCCTGACCATGGACGTCCTGTTGCGAGTCCTGCGCGACCGGGTGGGGCGGTGGGTCGGATGACCCAGGCGTTGGAGCTCACCGGCGTCGGCAAGGACTTCCGCCGCCGCGGCGCCACCGTACGGGCGCTGCAGGGCATCGACCTGCGGGTCGAGCGCGGCTCCTTCGTCTGCGTGGTGGGCGCGAGCGGCTCGGGCAAGTCCACGCTGCTGTCGCTGGTCGCCGGGCTGAGCCGCCCGTCCGCCGGCGAGGTGCGGCTGGATGGCCGGCCGGTGACCGGACCCGGCCCCGACCGGGGCCTGGTCTTCCAGTCCGGCGCCGTGTACCCGTGGCGGACCGTCGAGCGCAACGTCGCCTTCGGGCTGGAGCTGCTGCCCATCTCCCGGGCCGAACGGGCCCGCCGGGTGGCGTGGTACCTCGAGGAGACCGGGCTGACCCCGCTGCGGTACGCCCTGCCCAAGCAGCTGTCCGGCGGGCAGCGCCAGCGGGTGGCGATCGCGCGGGCGCTGGCCTGCGAGCCCGAGGTGCTGCTGCTCGACGAGCCGTTCGGCGCGCTGGACGTACAGACCAAGGAGGACATGCAGCTGCTCATCGGGCGGATCTGGCGGGACACCGGTACCACCGTGCTCATGGTCACCCACGACGTGGAGGAGGCGGTCTTCCTCGGCCAGCGCGTCGTCGTGCTCGCCTGCGACCCCGGGCGGGTCGCCGCGGACATCGCGGTCGACCTGCCGCCCGGCCGCGACCTGACCGCGAAGCGCGCGCCGGAGTTCATCGCCCTGCGCGCCCGCATCGAGGACCTGGTCCGGACCTACCACCGCAAGCACGCCATGGCATGAGCGTCGCCGAGAGCTTGCGGGTCGGCGCATGAGCGCAGCCGCCGTGAGGACTCTTTCACAAAGCCGGAACACAGGCGTCGCCGTTAGTTGACGGCAGCCCGGTGGAATCGACAGCGACCCGCCCGACAGTGGCGGGGCGCACCTAGGGTTCCGCCGTCGGGGGACGGGTCTGGTCCGAGAGGTGCAGGCGACGTCGCTGGCGCCGCTCCACGGCGGGGGAAAAGCCCGGGAGGCCAGGTAGACCGGGCCAGTGCGGCCTGGTCCCGGTCCCGGGAGGCTGCGCTGTTGCCGAACCTAGATCACGACGTACCGGGCGGGGCGGGCTGGTCGCTCGTCCTGCCCCGGGGTACCGCCCTGCGGCTTTCCGCCCTACAGGACGACGCGTGCGTCAGCACGCTGCTGTACGCCGCCGCGAACCCGTTGGAGCGCCTCAACATCCCGGACACGCTCAAGGCGCAGATGTCGGCGCGGGTACGGCCGCCGATGGTGCTCATGTCCGACCTCGGCCGGGCGCTGTGCTCGGTCACCGGCTCCTCGCTGGACTGGCACGACGCGGTCACCGGGCACAGCCTCGACCGGCACGTCGAGCGGTTCGGACCCAGCGACTACGCCACGCACGGCAACGACTGGCGGCGCAGTGCGCGGGCGCTGCTGCTCGACGAGCTGGCCACGCTCGGCCTCGGCCGGCGCGACCTGCATGCCACCGTGAACTGGTTCGTGAAGGTGGCGCCGGACCAGGCCGGCCGGCTGTCCTTTGTGGACGGTCATGCCCGTACCGGTGACTGGGTGAGCCTGCGCGCCGAGCAGGACGTGCTGGTCGTACTGGCGACCGCGCCGCACCCGCTGGACCCGTCGGGCAAGTGGGCGCCGGCCGGGATCCGGTGCACCCTGTCGCTGGCGGCGCCGCCCGGTCCGGACGACCCGTCGCGCACCTTCCGTCCTGAGTCCGCCCGGGCGCTGGCGGCGTCAGAGGTGACTCAGCCATGATCGACCTGGTGGTACCGCCCGGGGACGGGTGGATCGGCGAGGTACCGGCCGGCGGCCGGCTGCGCATCGTGGACCTGCACGGCAACCAGGCCGTGGACACGCTGCTGTACGACGCGCACGACTACGGCAACCGGTACAGCGCGGTGGACACCGTACGGGAGCAGGGGTCGGCGTACCTGACCACGGGCAGCGCGCTGCTGTCCGTCGACGGCGACGTGCTCGCCACGGTCGTCGAGGACACCTGCGGCCGGCACGACACCCTCGGTGGCGCGTGTGCCAAGGAGAGCAACGTCGTGCGGTACGGCCTGCACACCCGCCACCAGCACGCCTGCCGTACCACCTTCCTGCGCCAGGTCGCGCGCTGGGGCCGGGGACTGTCCAAAGTGGACCTCACCCACAACGTCAACTTCTTCATGAACGTACCGCTGACCCCGGACGGCGGGCTCACCTTCGAGGACGGCCGGTCCGGCCCGGGCAAGTACGTCGAGCTGCACGCCGAGCGCGACATCCTCGTGCTCATCAGCAACTGCCCGCAGATCAACAACCCGTGCAACGGCTACGATCCGACGCCCATCGCCCTCAAGGGCTGGACGAGCGAGGAGATGTCACAGTGATGTTCGAGGTGGTCTCCCCCGGTACCCAGACGACCGTGCAGGATTTGCCCGGTCGCCAGGGGCTGTGGGGGGTCGGGGTACCGCCGTCCGGCGCCTGGGACGACCTGTCCTTCGCGCTGGCGAACCTGGCCGTGGGCAACCCACCCGGCGCGGCCGGGCTGGAGGCCGTCCTGCGCGGACCGGTGCTGCGCTTCCGGCAGCCGGCGCTGGTCTGCGTGGCCGGGGCGGCCAGTGCGTCCACAGTGGACAGTGTGCCGCTCACGCTGGGCAAGCCGGTCGAGGTCTTCGCGGGGCAGACCCTCGACCTCGGTGCGATCCGGGGACCCGGGCTGCGCGGGTACCTGGCGGTCGCGGGCGGGCTCGCCGTACCGGAGACGCTGGGCAGCCGGTCGACGTTCCTGCTCGGCGGGTTCGGCGGGTACCAGGGCCGGCCGGTGCGCACCGGCGACGTGCTGTCGGCGGGCGAGCGGCTCGGCGAGCCGGTCGACCTGAGCGACGTGCTGCCGGTGCTCACCGACTCGTGGACGATCCGGGTGGTGCCGGGGCCGCACGGTGCGCCCGACTACCTCACCGAGGCGGGGGCGGCCGCGCTGTTCGACACGGTGTGGCGACTGGACCACCGGTCCGACCGTACGGGTGTGCGGCTGGTCGGCAGGGTACCGGAGTTCGCCCGCGAGGACGGCGGCGAGGCGGGGCTGCACCCGAGCAACATCCACGACAGCGCGTACCCGGTCGGCGCCGTCATGCTCTCCGGCGGTACCCCGGTCATCGTCGGGCCGGACGGGCCGAGCCTGGGCGGGTTCGTGGTACCGGCGGTGGTGATCCGGGCCGACCGGTGGCGGCTGGCCCAGTGCCGCCCGGGCGACCGGGTACGGCTGCTGCCGGTCACGCCCGAGCAGGCCGACGAGGCCAACGCCGAGCGGGCCCGGCTGCTGCGCAAGACCACCGGCCCGTACCGGCAGGCGAGCTACGTCCGCGCCGGCACGGCCCGGCCGGCCGCGCTGCTGGACCTGCCGGCCGAGGGCGAGCGGCCCGCGCTGACCGCGCGCCGGGCCGGCGACCACCACCTGCTGGTGGAGCTCGGCCCGGCCGAGCTGGACCTGGCGGTCCGGCTGCGGGTGCACCTGCTGGCCGGCGCGGTGGGCGTGCCGGCCGGGGTGACCGAGAGCGTCGAGGGGGTACGGTCGCTCCTGCTCGCCGTCGACGAGACCCGCCTGCCGCTGCCGGCGCTGGCCGCCCGGGTGGCCGAGGCGTGGGCCACCCTCCCGGAACTGTCCACTGTGGAGGTTGCCGCCCGGCAGGTGAGCCTGCCGATCGCCTTCGACGACCCGGCCGTACACGAGGCGATGAGCCGCTACCAGACCTCGGTGCGCTGGGACGCGCCCTGGTGCCCGGACAACGTGGAGTTCATCCGGCGCATCAACGGGCTGGCCGAGCGGCACGACGTCTTCGACATCGTGGCGGCGGCCACCTACCTCGTGGTCGGGCTGGGCGACGTGTACCTGGGGGCTCCGGTGGCCGTACCGCTGGACCCGGCGCACCGGCTGGTGACGACCAAGTACGACCCGCCCCGTACCTGGACGCCGGCCAACGCGGTCGGCATCGGCGGCGCGTACCTGTGCGTGTACGGCATGGAGGGCCCGGGCGGCTACCAGCTCGTCGGCCGTACCGTCCCGGTGTGGCGCCTGGGTACCGGCACGCCGTGGCTGCTGCGCCAGTTCGACCTGCTGCGGTTCCACCCGGTCTCCCCCGCCGAGCTGCTCGACCTGCGCGCGGACGTCACCACGGGCCGGCGCGACCTGGACACCCGCCCGGTGACCCTGCGCCTGGCCGACCTGCTCCCCCCGCCGAGCCCGGGCGCGGCCGAGTTCACCGCCCGGCGCCGCGCCGCGTTCGCCGACGAGCGCGACCGCTGGGCCCTCGCCACCGGAATCCCGGCGTGAGCGTGCCCACCCAGCCCATCTGGATCCGTGCGCTGAGCCCGACCGGGTACGGGAACCGGGACGGGCCGCTGGCCGGCGTCCGGTTCGCCATCAAGGACAACATTGACCTTGCTGGATATCCAACGACGGCCGGGTGCCCGGACCTGACCGAGCCGGCCGCCCGGAGCGCGACGGCCGTGGAACTGCTGATGGACGCCGGTGCCGTACCGGTCGGCAAGACCAACCTCGACCAGTTCGCCACCGGCCTCGTCGGCACCCGCAGCCCGTACGGGGCGTGCCACGCGGTGGCGAGCGCGGAGCACGTATCGGGGGGCAGCAGCTCGGGCAGCGCGGTCGCGGTGGCCAGCGGGCTGGTGCCGCTCGCGCTCGGTACGGACACCGCCGGCAGCGGGCGGGTACCGGCCGCGTTCAACGGGATCGTCGGCGTGAAGCCCACGCGCGGGCTGGTGTCCACGCGCGGGGTGCTGCCGGCGTGCCGGTCGCTGGACTGTGTCACCACGTTCACCACCACGGTCGGCGCGGCGCGGGACGCGCTTTCCGTACTGATCGGCGTCGACCTCGAGGATCCGTGGTCGCGGGCCGTCCCGCCCGTACCGCCGCCGGGGGTCGCGGCGCGGATGCGCGTGGTGGCCGTACCCGATGGGGCTCTGGAGCTGGACCCGCCGCACGCCGAGGCGTGGCGCGCGGCGCTGGACCGGGCCGGCGCCCTGGCCCGGCTCGTCCCGGTGGACATCGCGCCGTTCCTGGCCGCCGCCAAGCTGCTCTACGGCGGGCCGTGGCTGGCCGAGCGGTGGGCCGGGTTCGGGCACCTGCTCGACCGGCCGCACGTCGACCCGACGGTCCGCGAGGTGGTCACCCCGGGCCGGCACATCTCCGCCGCCGACGCGTTCCGCGCGCTCGACCGGCTGGCCGCGCTGCGCCGGGCCACCGAGGCGGTGTGGGCCGACGTGGACGCGCTGCTGCTGCCCGTCACGCCCGGCCACCCGACGCTCGCCGAGGTGGCCGCCGACCCGGTCGGCGTGAACGCGCGGCTGGGCCGCTACACCAACTTCGTCAACCTGCTCGACCTGTGCGCGGTCGCGGTACCGGCGGGTACGCGCCCGGACGGGCTGCCGTTCGGGGTGCAGCTCGTCGCGCCGGCGTTCGCCGACGGGCCGCTGCTCGACCTGGCCGCCCGCTGGTGCGGGGAGCCCGTACCGGCCGACGAGCCCGAGCCGGGCTGGCTCGACCTGGCGGTATGCGGCGCGCACCTGTCCGGGCTCCCGCTCAACCAGCAGCTGCTGCGGTACGGCGGCCGGCTGCGCCACCGGTCCCGTACCGCCCCGGGGTACCGGCTCTTCCGGCTGCCCGGTACCGGTGTGCCCCGGCCCGGCCTGGTACGCACCGGCGACGGGCCGCCGGACGGGATCGCCGTCGAGGTGTGGGCGCTTCCGCAGCAGGCGGTCGGGGCGCTGCTCGGCACCATCCCCGACCCGCTGGGCCTGGGCCGGCTGGTGCTCGACGACGGCCGGGAGGTGACCGGGTTCGTGTCCACCGAGCCGTCCGGTACGGACATCAGCGCCCATGGCGGCTGGCGCGCCTACCTCGCCGTGAGTGAGTGCGGCGTCGCCATCGGGCGCCGTGGAGCGAACGAACCATGAACCCGCCCGGCGTACCGGTGACCTGAAAGCGGGCTGCGCGCAGGTATCCGGGCCCTTAGCCTGGGCGCGTCGATGCCCGGCCGGGAGGGAGCTACGTTGGCCGAGGAACGCCTGCCCGACCGCGACGGGCCCGGTACGTCCCGGTGGAGCTCACCCGCTGGCGGGCCGAGGTCCAAGTGCGCTCGGGAAGCGGCGGTCGGTGAGCCGCTCCCGGGTGCGTGACCTCGACGGCGAGGACCCGTACGAGTTGCTCGGCGTCGACCGTACGGCCGGCCACGACGCGATCGTCAGCGCGTACCGGCGCCGGATCCGCACGGTCCACCCCGACCTGCCCACCGGCGACGTGAACGCGACCCGGCTGCTGCACGCCGCCCGGGACATCCTCCTCGACCCGCTCCAGCGCGCCGAGTACGACCGGTGCGTCATCGACCGCGAGCCACCCGCCGAGCCCGGATACGCCCCGCCGCCCTCGGCCTGGGACGCCGACGACGTGGTGCGCGGCTTCCCGGCCACGCCCTCGGAACCGTCCACCCCGCCCCGCGCACCGGACCCGCCCCGCGCACCGCAGTCGCCATGGGCACCGCAACCGCCGCGCCGGCCGTACCCGCCGCCGCCCCGGTACGCGCACCCTCCGCCGGTACGGGTCCCGACCAACCTGGCCGCTTCGATCGTCGCCGTACTCTTCTTCTGGCCGCTGGCGATCCCGGCCCTCGCCTCGGCGAGCCGGGCCGCCTCCGCGCTGCGGGCCGGCGACCACGAGGGCGCCCGGCTGGCGGCGGCGGACTCCCGCCGGTGGTCGCGGCTTGCGTTCATCATCGGCGGCGTCTGGCTCGGGCTGCTGTTCGCCTGCTGCTGCGGCACCTACCTGCTGCCCCTGCTCGCCACGTCGTCCGTCGCCCCGACAACCAGGTGACCTCGCGTCCGTGTCGCCGCGCGCCGGGGTGGGTCGTCGTCCACGCCCGCGAGGAACCGCCGGAGTGGTGGGACGGGTGCGCACCGCCCAAACCGGCGGCCGGCTCTACGTCTTGACGACGACGGCCGGCAGGATCGTACGGATCTGGCCGCCCGCCTTGTCCACGCCAATCCCGGAGAAGATGAACCCGACGATGACGTTGCCGCCGAGCCAGGCGCAGAGCGTCATGGTCGTACTCATCCCGTTGACCTTCGAGCACTGCGCCTTGCCGCCCGACGCGCCCGGGTCCACGTCGGACCGGGAGCCGAGGCTGACGCCGCTGCCCAGCTGCGTGCCGGCGGACGAGAAGAACGCGTCCAGCTCGGTCTGCGGGTTGCCGACCCCGAAGGCGCCGCCGGTGCCGCCCCACACGATGACCTCGTGCCCCTTCGCCGCGGTGTCCTCATAGATAGCCGCGAATGGATCCCCGAGTCCGGCGGTCTGCATGGCGCTGCGCATGGAGGACACCCGGGACTGGTCGGCCTTCTTGCGCAGCGTGCCGATCCGGTCGGGGGTGCTCAGCGTGGGCGTGGCCGCGCGGGTGGGCGCGGCCGTGGTGGCGGTCGGGCCGGCCGTCGCGGTGGCTCGCGGGAGGCGGTGCCGCTGCCGTTGGCCGCCGTCGGGGTGGTCGGGTCGGACTTGCCGACGAGGTTGACCACGGCCACGACGCCGACGATGAGGAGCACGGCCACGATCGCGACCGCCGCGATGAGTAACGCGGGCGAGCGGCGCGGCGGCGCGGGCGGGGCCGCGCCCGGTTGACCGGGGTACGGCGACCAGCCCGGCTCCGCGGCCGGCCCGCCCTGGTAGCCCGGCCCGCCCTGGTAGCCCGGCCCGCCCTGGTAGTCGCCGCCCGGGTACCCGCCGCCCGAGGTCGGCTGGTAGGTCGGCTGCTGGTGGGTCGGCTGCCCGTACGTGGGCGCCTCGTAGCTCGGCTGCTGCTGGTAGCCGGGCTGCTGATACCCGGGCTGTTGGTAGCCCGGCTGCTGTTGGTAGCCCGGCTGGCGCTCGGGCGGAGGGGACCACGGCGACTGGCCGTACGGGTCGGCTGGCTGACCATACGGATCGGACATGGCAGCCTCCTTGGACTGACGGGTGACCCGGACTCCGGCACAGTAGTGCCCCCGCGCCACCCGCGCTGTCCCGCGCCACAGTTCGGGAGACTTGCCCTAGCCGCGCAGCCTGTCGGAGCGGCTACCAGCCAGCCATGTCAGCCGCGCAGCCTGTCGGAGCGGCTACCAGCCAGCCATGTCAGCCGCGCAGCCTGTCGGAGCGGCTACCAGCCAGCTATACCAGCCGCGGTGAGCCACGTCACGAGGCAGGTCCGACGGGCCCCCGGCCACGCACAGACCTGCACAGGATGCTCACGTCGGTGTGAGCACCCTGTGCAGCCGATCCTCATGCGCAGCCATCCTCATGGGAGGAGCGGCGACGGCGCCCTGGTCTCGCCGGGTAACCGGTCTCGCCGGGTAACCGGTCTCGCCGGGTAACACTGCCGGGAAGGGGCGGCCGGGTCCGGAAGACCGCGCGGCTACAGGCCGGCGCCCGCGTCGAGGCCCCGCTGGGCCAGGCGCAGCGCCCGGTCGCTGGCGGCCAGGTGCGAGCCCAGCGCGTCCTCGTAGCTGGTGCTCGTCGCGTCGAGCAGCAGCCGGCGCCGGATGGCCAGCTCCTTGCCGCGGCCGCCGCCGAGCACCTCCAGCGCGGCCCGGGCCAGCGCCTCGGCGTCCTCGCCGATCTCGTCGAGCAGGCCCAGCTGGACCGCCCGGGCGGCGGCCACCTCGACGCCGAAGAGGGCCAGCCGGCGTACCTGCCCCACGCTCAGCTGGTTGGCCAGCCGGTAGAGGGCCATGCCGGGCCAGGTGCCCTCGGCCGTAGCCGGTACCCGGATCGTGGCCTCGGTGCTCGCGATCCGGTAGTCGGTGGTGAGCAACGTCTCCAGGGCCAGACCGGTGCACTCGCCCTCGACGACGGCCAGGGTGGCCGCCGGCAGGCGCTCCAGCCGGCGCAGCGCCCGCTCCCACTGGTTCACCGTGTGGATACCGACCTCGTTGGGCCACGGCTCGCCGGTCGCCAGCCCGCTGTCACGCAGGTGTACCAGCAGGATGACGTCCTTCGGGGCGTCCTCCACCTGGTCGCAGGCGGCGTTCACGCGGTTGATGACGGCGGTCGTCAACGATTCCCGCGGATTGACTTCGAGGTGCACGTCGGTCAGGCGCTCAACACTCGTCATGGTCTCCCACGCTCCATTTCCTACCACCGGACCAGCGCCGTCTCGATTGTCGAGCCAGGCCCCATCGTCATCAATACGTTGTAGTCCCCCGACTCGACCTTGCCCTCGTCCATCAGCTGCTTCAGGGAGAAGAGGAACGAGCCGCTGGAGAGATTTCCGTAGTCCCGCAGCACAGAAGTGGTGTGCCGCAGGTCATGCGTCGTCAGACCAAGGTTGATCTTTACGGAGTCGATGACCTTCTTTCCGCCGGAATGCACGATCCAGTGCGCCACCTCACTGCGCCGGACCCCGGTACCTTCGAGCAGGTTGTCCATCACGTTCTCCGCATTCGCACCGACCACGTACGGCACATCCCGGTCGATGTAGAAACTGAACTTGCCGTGCATCTCGTCCCAGTCGTACCGCATCGCCTGAATAGCCTCGTGCACCAGGTAGCTGGAGAACTTCAGAACGTCACCACCGGGCCGGGCGGCGGCCGGGTCGGCGATCACCGCGACGGCCGCGGCGCCGTCCCCGAACAGGCTGTTGACCACCGCGGTACGCATCGTGCCGTCGTACGCGTACGCCGCCGAGCAGACCTCCACGCAGATCATGACGGCGAGCTTGCCGGGGTTGGCCGCGGCCCAGCTGGCGACCGGGTTCAGCCCGTTGAGCCCGGCGTTGCACCCCATCCCGACGACGTCCACCCGGCTACAGTCCCGGCGCATGCCCAGCTCCCGGATCAGCAGCGCGGAGAAGCCCGGGGTGAGCCAGCCGGTCGACGTGACGCAGGCGAGGTACCCGACATCCTCAAGCTCGGCGTCGATCTCCTTCAGGCAGGCCCGCAGCGCCTGCGCGGCGAGATCGATACCGTTGAGCTTGTGCTTCATCAGCAGCGCGCCCTGCTGCTCGTCACGCGGAATGCCACCGTCCTCGATCTCGGGAAGGTAGAGGAAACGCCGGTCGATATGGCTGCCGTGGAAAAGCGAGATTATCTTCGGATCGTCAATCTTGTACAGGTCGAGAACGTCTTGCTGAGAATAGGCCGTGGGCGGGTTAGCCGTGGCGACTCCGACAATTCTGGGGCGCACGTCGGGCGGGGTGGTGGCCATACCAAACCTCAGTCGTTCTTTCCGGGCCCGAGGACGGAACCTAGAAATTGATGGGCTGCTATCAACAATGATTTCGGTAATGCGGTGTCTCCATTGCTGGTGACACAGGGTAACCAACCGCCGGCTGGCTGCATCACTGTATCTCCGGAGCTTGTAGTGACGCAGAGACTATCGGATGCCTGACAGGGCCCGTAACCTGCCGGTACAGGGTCTCAACAACTGGGCTGAGCGGACGTTCCGGTCCGGTACCGGCGGGTGGCCTGACGGTTATCCGGGCTATAGCCGAATAGCCTATGGCCGAATAGCTGAGTGGCGTACTAACCGGACAACGGCAGGGTGAGACTCGGAGTGACCGGTTGAGCATCGGGATGCACCCGCTGCACTGCCGTACCCGTCGCGAAGAACTCGATCGCGTGCTCGCCCCAGCCCCACGCCGACTCCGCCACGGTGACCCCGACGATCCCGTCCGCCCCCACCTGTTCGCCCTCATACTGCATCCGGGCCATGGCGATTTCCCGCGCGTCGTACGCGGCCTGGGTAAAGGTCTGCAGCTCCACATTCTGCCCGAGGTTCGACAGCATCTGCCGGTACGTCATGTGCGCTAGGTGGTAGACGCAGGTGCCGAAGACCAGCGAGCGCGGCACGAAACCGTGCTGCCACAGGGTCCAGAAGTCCTGCCCCGACAGGTGCGAGGTGAACGGGCGCCCGGCCGGGGTGCGGTACGAGCTCCGGTCGCCCGCCTTGACGGCGGTACCGACCGCGACGAACTCCAGCACGTCGGAGGCGAACGGGTAGTCCAGCGACCGGATCCGTACCCCGATGACGCCATCCGCGCCCAGCGTGTCGGCCTCGGCCTCCATCCGGGCCATCGCCAGCTCCCGGCACTGGTACATGGCCTGGCTCAGCACCTGCACCTCCTGGCTGACGGTCCACCGCGCGGGCTGGACACCGACGTGGAAGATACTGGTGCCCATCACCATTCCCACCGGCTGGAAGCCGGCCTGCGTGGTCAGCACGAACTCGTTGACCGAAAGGTCAGAGGTGAAGAACGCCCGGTCGCCGGCCTGCGCGCGGCCGAGGCGCGCCCGGGCGCTGTCGGGAAGAGGCTGCGGCTGCTGGGAAACCGTAGACATCGACGGGGCTCCTTCCGGCCGGAACCAAACGCGCAGACCGTAGCGCAGCACGCCGGGCGTAGTGACAACTGTCGCCAACCCGACGCTCGAAAGTGCTCTTTCAAAGGAAAACCGGCCCTGATTAGATGGAGGGACCGCGATCTGGAGGTTCCGCTTGTGGCCAGCGTCGCCGAGGTGAAAGCCGCGATCGAGGCTGCCATCGTGCAGGTCGGCGAGGGTCAGGCAGCGGTACGGGCGGCGAGCGAGAAGCTCGCGGAGGCCTCGCAGACGATGGCGGCGGCCCTCGAGGGCAGCGGGCACGAGCTGGTCGGCTCGGTGCAGGGCGCCCTCAACCAGGCCAACTCCGAGCTGGAGGAGTGCCTGGCCGCGACGCTGAGCGCGGTGGAGCAGGCCCAGACCTACGCCGCGGCCCTGTGACGCGCGATGTCCCTCATCGAGGAGCTGGGCGCACGGCTCTACGCGTCCTCCGCCGACCTGCCGCTCGGTGAGCTGGTCGCCGCGCTGGACCGGCTGCGGGCGGGCTCCGCGCTGCTGAGCTGGGTACGGCAGGAGTCCAGCCGGCCACTCGGCGTACCGCAGCTGTCGGGGGCCATCGAGCACCTGGAGCACGCCGCCCGGGCGCTGTTCGTGGCGCAGGACAGCCTTTCCGGGTACCTGGCCGCGATCGGGCTGACCGTCGACGCCGCCCCGCCTCCGGACACCGCCTGGCGCCGGGCCCTGGACGAGCCCGAGCCGCAACGGGCTCAGCAGGCGCCCGGTCAGGTGGCGGCACCGCCGCTCGGGCGTTGGTGGGCGCAGCGGGTCGGGGTACTCACCAACGGCGCGGTGGACGAGGTGCCGGAGGGTCAGGCCACCGGCGCGGACCTGCTGCGTGCGGTGGCCCGGCGCAGCGGTACCGGCGACCGGGACGGGCTGCGCTGGGAGCTGGCCGGTGCCGCCCCGCCGGTCGGGCTCGGGCTGGCCGCGATCGCGCCTCCGGTGCTCTACAAGCTGGCCGGGGAGCTGCTCGGGCACCAGCCGCGCGCCGAGGACCTGCCGGAGCTGACCCGTACGGCCCGGGAGCCGGTGCGCGAGCTGCTGCCCGGGCTGCCGCCGGAGGTGCTCGACACGCTGCTCGCCCGGGTGTGCCGGGTACCGCCCGCGCCGAACCGCCGGGGCGAGCCGCCCGCGGTCAGCCACCCCGCCGACTCGGCGGTCGCCTCCGGAGTGCTCGTCGGCGTCCTGCTGCGCCGGCTGGGGCGCGACCCGGGCCAGCTGGACCCGACCGCGCCGGAGCCGCTGCCCGTACCGGACGGGGCCGGGGTGGCCCGATGAACAGCGGATCACGGCGACGGGCAGCGTTCTGGTGCGCGCGGCGCAGCGAACCTGGAGCGGCGATGAACGGTCCCCTATCGGCCCGCCGTACCCGGCCGGGCCGATGAACGACCGGATCGTCGCCGCGATCCGCGCCGACCTGACCCGAGCCCGGGCGGGCGCGCGGGCGGTACGGGAAGTCGCCCGGGCCCGGCTGGCCGCTGTGCAGGAGCGGCGGGAGGCGGTACGGCGCTCCGCCGCCGACGTACCGGAGCGGGCCGAGCAGACCCGCCAGGCGCGAGTACGGGAGATCCAGCGCCGGCACCGGCTCGCCGTGGCCGGCCTGGCCCGGGACGCCGCCGAGGCCGCCGCGCGCGAGGCGCCGGGCGCCGCGGGTACGGCATGGGAACAGTGGAAGCCCACGCCGATCGGGCGGGGCGAGGTACCCGGTCCGCTGCGCATCGGGCGGCTGGTGCTGCCGTCCACCCTCGCCCTGACCGCCGGCCCCGCCGACCCGACCGACTCGCCCGAGCCGGTCGAGGGGCCGGAGGTGCCGGTGCTGGTGCCCCTGCTGGACCGCGCGCACGTACGAGTGACCGGCGAGGGCAGCGCCGAGGTCATCTCCGCGCTCGTGCTGCGCGCGCTGGGCAGCACCCCGCCCGGCGCGGTACGGCTGGCCGGGTACGACCCGGAGCAGCTGGGCGGCGGGGCGCTGGCCGGCTTCGCCCCGCTCTCCGGCGCCGGGCTGCTCACCTTCGTCGGGCCGGGCGGGCTCGGGCGGCTGCTCGACGACCTGGTCGACCACGTACGCCGGATCAACGAAGGCGTACTGGCCGGCGAGTACCCGTCGTTGCGCGCGCTCGCCGAGGCCACCGGCCGGCGTCCCGAACCGTGGCGGGTGGCCGTACTGCTCGGGTCGGGCCAGCCGGACGAGCTGTCCAGGCACGAGCACGCGCAGCTGGAACGGCTGGTGCGTACCGGGGTCGCGTGCGGCGTACACCTGGTGGTGCACGGGCTCGCCGTACCCCTTCTGTCCACTGTGGAGGATGTGTCGGCGGACCGGTACCACCAGCTGCCCGTGGTGGTGGAGCCGCCGCCGGCGGAGCTGGTCACGACGACCTGCCGGGAGCTGGCCGACCTGGTCGCCGCGGGCCCGGAGCCGGCGGTCTTCGCCGACCTGCTGCCGGCGGAGCCGTGGACGCAGTCCTCGGCCGCCGGCCTGACCGCTCCGATCGGCGAGGGCCCCGACGGCCGGCTGGTCGAGGTGACCCTCTCCGACTACCCCCCGCACGCGCTGATCGGCGGCCCCTCCGGCACCGGCAAGACCAACCTGGTGTACGCCTGGCTCGGCGCCCTCGCCACCCGCTACTCCCCCACCGAGCTGGAGTTCTACCTGCTCGACTTCAAGGAAGGCGTGTCCTTCGCGCGGTTCGCGCCGGGCCGGCGCGACCCGAGCTGGCTGCCGCACGTACGGCTGGTCGGCGTGAACGTGAACACCGACCGCGAGTTCGGGCTGGCCCTGCTGCGCTTCCTCGGTACCCAGCTGCGGGCGCGCGCCGAGGCGGCCAAGCGGCACGAGGTGACCACGCTCGCCGAGCTACGGGCCGAGGAGCCGGCCGGGCACTGGCCCCGGATCGTCGCCGTGGTCGACGAGTTCCAGGTCCTGCTGGCCGGGCGGGACGCGGTGGCCACCGAGGCGGCCGCACTGCTGGAAGACCTGGCCCGGCGCGGTCGCTCGCAGGGCATCCACCTCGTGCTGGCGAGCCAGGACGTGTCCGGCATCGAGGCGCTGTGGGGCCGCTCCGGGCTGGTCGGCCAGTTCACGCTGCGCATCGCGCTGCCCAAGGCGCGCCGCATCCTCGTGGAGACCAACCTGGCCGCCGAGTCGATCCCCCGGCACCACGCGGTCGTCAACGCCGACTCCGGCTCGCCCGCGGCCAACCGGATCGTCCGGATCCCGGCGGCCAGCGACCGGGACACCTGGACCGCGCTGCAGCACCAGCTGTGGCGGCACCGGCCGCCCGGGCTGAGCCCGCCACGGCTGTTCGACGGGGACGCGGTACCGGCACTGCACGACGCCCCCGACTTCGCGGCGCTCACCGGCGGAACCGCGTTCGGCGGGCCGGCGACAGCCGCGTTCGGTCAGGCGCCCGGCGCCGGGGCGCCGGCCTCGGCCCCGCCCACCGAGCCGGTGGCGCTGCTCGGTGAGGCGATCGACGTACACGCCCGGTCGGCGCGACTGCGGTTGGGCCGGGCGCCCGGGCGCAACCTGGCCGTACTCGGTACCCGGGTGGACGAGGCGGGAGCCGTGCTCGGTACCGCCGGCCGGTCGCTGGCCCGCCAGTACCCGGACGGCACCGCCCGCTTCTCCGTCGCCTGCCTCGACCCGGACAGCCTCGGCGCCGCCCGGGAGCTGCACGCCGCGCTGCCCGGCGACACCCCGTGGTCGCCGGCCGGCTGGGCCGAGCCGGACGGGTTCGCCGACCTGCTGGCCGCGGCCGAGGAGCCGGAGCCGCGGCCGCACTTCCTCATCCTGTACGCGGTCGACGCGGCCACCGCCCGGCACGGCGGCCGGCCCGACGTGCTGCGCCGCATCCTCCACAGTGGACCGGAGCGGCACCTGCACGTCCTGGGCTGGTGGCGCGGCGTGGCCCGGCTGCGCGACGACCTCGGCGGGGTGGGCGCCCGGCTGGACGCGGTCGGCGCGTGGGTCGCGCTGGACGTACACGGCAGCGAGCTGGCCCCGCTCTACCCGCACCCGGGCGGCCCCACGTGGTACCCGAGGCCGTGGCGGGGACTGTACTTCGACCGCGTGGTGCACCGTACGGCCGAGACGATCATCCCGTACGGGCTGTCCTGATGCCCGACTCGTACGCCGACCTGGTCGCCCGGCTCGCCGTCACCCGGGCCGCCCAGGCTGCCGAGCAGGCCGAGCTGGACGCCTGGTACGAGGCGCAGTGCGCGGCCGCCCGAGCCGCCGTCGCCCGGGCCGACCGGGAGGTCGCCAAGGCCGGCGAGCGGGTGGCCAAGGCGCAGGGCGCGGTGGAGGTCACCGACGCCGAGGCGGCCCGGGTCTGGCTCGTGCTCGGCGGCCGGATGAAAGTCAAGGAGCAGAGCCGGCTGGGGCCGCCGCCCGGTACGGAGGTGGAGCCGGACGACAGCACCCTGAGCGCACGCCCGGCGCAGCTGCTGGAGCACGCCCGGGAGCTGCTCGACGAGGTGCGCCCGGTACCCGTCGGCCGTCCCGCCATCCAGCTGCTCGTCGGGCTCGGTCTGCTGCTCGTCGTGGCCCTCGTCGCCGCGGTGGTTCTCCGCCACTGACTGAGCGCGGGCGGTGCGGCGGCGTCGGCCGGGCGCGCCGGGGCGCGGGCGGTACGGCGGCGTCGGCCGGGCGCGCCGGGGCGCGGGCGAAGCCGGACACGGGCCGGCCCGGGCGCCCGCGAAGCACCCGGGCCGGCGGCTCATTCGGGTGACGACGAACGAACGAGCGCCCGGGTTTGCCGGATGCACTCGTCACTCTGAGGATATGTATCAGCACCTATCGTCACAACGATGCAGCTATACATTGGCATAGTTGGTTGACGGGCAGGGGCGCGGTCGCCACGCCTGCCGCGTGGCTCCCCGGTACCGTCCGCAGCATGGACGACCTCGACCTGGCCGACTGGCGGGAGCGGGTGGCCCGGCTCTACCTGTCGGACGTCGACCTCGCCGGCTTCCGCGCGGCCCGCGACGACCTGTTCGCAACCCATCCACAGTCGCCGATCCCGTCCGGCCGGCGGCCGGACTTCGCCGGTCTGCGCTACTTTCCGGCCGAACCGGAGGCGGTGGTCGAGGTGCCGGTCACCGCCGCGGCCGGCGGTATCGCGATCGACACCGGCGGCCCGGACGGCGTGGTGCGCTACCGCCGGGCCGCGGTCGCGGCGACGCCGTGGGGCCCGCTGACCCTGTGGTGGATCGAGGCGTACGGGGGCGGGCTGTTCCTCCCCTTCCGCGACGGCACGTGCGGCCGGGAGAGCTACGGGGGCGGGCGCTACCTGACCGACACGGTCAAGGGCACCTTCGGTCGCGGGCTGACCGTGCTGTCCCCCGACCGGCTCCGGCTGGACTTCAACTACGCGTACAACCCGTCCTGCGCGTACGACGACCGCTGGGCCTGCCCGCTCGCGCCGGAGGAGAACCGGCTGGCCGCCCGGGTCCCGGCCGGCGAGCAGGTCTTCAGCGAGCGCTCGGGGTGAGCACAGACCGGGTACCGGCCGCCGTCCCGTGCAGGCCGTCTTTCGAACGCAGGGCGCCACATCGTCCACAGTGGACAGTCAGGGGAGCACGGTCGTCAACGGCTCCGTCGCGTGGGCGAGCCGCGTCCGGTACAGATGTCGGTACGGATCTCCACCATCGTCGACGGTCCACTTCAGTCGGTGACCCGACGGTAAGCTCTCCGCAGGCGTCCGGGGCTCCGCCGGAGGCCGGATCGATCGGGGGGCCGGCATGTCATCCGACGCCCTCGTGGTGGCCGTGGCACTGCTCGCCGCCGCGTGCGCCATGCTCGGCGGGCTCGGGCTGGCCGCCTGGATCGCCGGCCGGCGAAGCAGCGACGACGGTGCCGGCTTCCACGGCGACGACCCCGGCTTCAGGGACGGCCCCGGCTTCAGGGACGGCGCGGGCCTCGACAGCGGCCCGCCGGTCGCGCTGCCGCCGCCCGCGGTACCCGTCGGCGCCGACCCGGCCGAGTTACACGAGATCGCCCAGGAGCTGACCGAGCACGCCCAGACCGCCGCGGCACAGGCGGAACGGGCCGCCGGGGCACTGGCCGCGGTCCGGGAAACGCTGCGCGCCGCCGAGGCCACCCGCAGCCACGCCGAGCGGGAGTACGACGCGGCCCGGGAGGCGCACGCCGAAGCGCTGCGGACCGTACGTTCCACCCGGGCGGTGCTGCCCGATCCCCTGGAGCAGGCCCGGGAGCGCGACGTGCACCGGGCCGCCCTCGCGGCGTACCGGCGCGGCGAGCTGTCCGTCGACGAGCTGCGCGCGGTGTTCGCCCGCGGCGAGACCGACCCGGCCCAGCAACAGCGGGAGCGGGAGGCCGACCGGCTGGCACTGGCCGAGATCACCGCCCGCCGGGTCTACCAGCAGGCGGCCGCGGCCGCCCGGCTGGCGGCCGAGGATCTCGACGTCGCCGAGGTGGCGGCCGCGGCGGTGCGCCAGGAGGCGGCCGAGGCCGCCCTCGAGGCCGAGGAGGTACGGCAGGCCGCGCGCGACGCCCGCCCCGCCCGCCGCCGCTCCCGGTAGCCAAAGCCCTCGCGCAGGCGAGGCGGCTATGACCCGCCGCGCACCCCGCTGGGCGTCGCCGTCCTCGGGTACCCCGACCAGCCCGTCGAGGTCGAGGCGGTCGCCGCCATCCGGTAGCTAACGCTTCGGCACCGGTACCCGGGTCAGGTCGGCGGCCACCACGAGGTCGCCGTCGAAGTGCTCGCGCGCCTCGGACTCGAACGCGGCCGGGTCCGGGTACCGCTGGGAGAAGTGGGTGAGCACGAGCGTCCGTACCCCCGACTCGGCCGCCACCCGCGCCGCCTGCGCCGCGGTCAGGTGGCCGAACCGCCACGCCAGGTCGGCGTCCTCCGCCAGGAAGGTCGCCTCGATGACCAGCAGGTCGGCGCCCTCGGCGAGGGCGTACACCGCGTCGCACAGCCGGGTGTCCATGACAAAGGCGAACCGCTGGCCCGGGCGCGGCTCGCTGACCTCCTCCAGCCGTACCGCCCCGAGCATCCCGTCGCGCTGCAGCCGACCCACGTCGGGCCCGGAAATCCCTTGTGCGGCAAGGAGATCCGGCCGCATCCGCCGGCTGTCCGGCTCGACTAGCCGGTAGCCGTAGGTCTCCAGCCGGTGCTCCAGCGGCTGCGCCTCCAGCCGCCCGAAGTCGCCGCGCGCCACCTCCCCCGCACCCCGTACGGGCCACTCGCGCAGCACCGCCGTCTCGTGGAACGGGGCCGCGTACCGCAGCCGCCGGAAGTACTCCGCGCCGGAGGCCGGGAAGTACGCGTCCACCGGGTGCGCCACCTGGTCGAGCGAGAGCCGCTGGACCACACCGGGCAGGCCGAGGCAGTGATCGCCGTGGAAGTGCGTGAGGCAGATCCGGGTCACGTCAGTCGCGCTCACCCCGGCCAGGAGCATCTGCCGCTGCGCCCCCTCGCCGGGGTCGAACAGCAGCCCTTCGCCGTCCCAGCGCAGCAGGTACCCGTTGTGGTTGCGGGCCCGGGTGGGCGCCTGGCTGGCGGTACCGAGCACGACGAGCTCACGCACGCGGCGACCTTACGCGATTCGCGGTATCGACCAGTTTGGAATACCCGGTCGGCCGGGAACTCCAGGGGCTGAGGGAGGAGTCTGTCATGTCATCCACTCAGATCATCATTCTCATCGCGGCCCTACTCATTCTGGCTATTCTGGTCATCGGTGTGTTCACCGTGGTCCAGCGGCAGCGCCTGCGCCAGCGGTTCGGCCCGGAGTACGACCGGACGCTCGCCGAGCGCGAGAGCCGGTCCGAGGCGGAGAAGGAGCTGCGCGAGCGCGAGCGCCGGCACGCCGAGCTGACGCTGCGGCCGCTGTCCGAGCGGTCCCGCGAGGGGTACGCCGAGGAGTGGGCGCGGGTCCAGGCCCGCTTCGTGGACGCGCCCGAGGAGGCGGTACGGGACGGCGACGCGCTCGTCACCCGGCTGGTCGGCGAGATCGGGTACCCCACCGGGGACTACGAGGTCCAGCTCGCCACGCTGTCCGTCGAGCACGCCCGGACGCTGGGCCACTACCGCGACGCGCACGACATCTTCCTGCGTGCCGAGCGCGGCGAGGCCAGTACCGAACAGCTGCGCCAGGCGCTGGTGCACTACCGGGCGCTGTTCGCCGAGCTGCTCGGCGCGGAGCCGGTACCGCCGCCCGAGGACACGCAGTCCCGGGGCGGCGGGGTACGCCAGCAGCCGACCCCGCCACCGGCCGCGCCCCGGCCCGACGAGGTTCCCCCACCGAACCAGCGGTCCCGTGCCGCCAGCCACCCCGACTACCGGTAAGGACGGTTCGCCATGCTCCACAAGGACGACTCGCGCGACCAATCCCCCGACAACCCGGCGCGCCTCGCCACCGACGACGTGCCCACTCCCCGTACCCCGGCGCAGGACGAGGCCGACTTCCCGAGCACCGACCCCGGGGCCCCTTGGGCTCCCCCGCCGGCCGACGCCGGCGCCCCGCCCGGTGGCCCGTCGGGCGCGGCCTTCACCGGTGGCCCGCCCGCCGCGACCGGTACGGGCGGCCCTGACGGCGCCCGGCTCGAAGCCACCGACCGGTCCGAGGCGTCCCGTACCGGGTCGCCCGACGACGGTTCGGTGCGCACCGACGCCTACCACGAGCGCGCCACCACCGGAGCTGGCATGGGCGATCCCGACGCTCCGGGCTGGCACCCGGAGGCCGGGCGCGACCGTACCGACACGACCGGAGCGGACCAGGACCCGCCCGCCCCGGTCGCGACGGGCGAGGGTACCTATGCGAGCGCGGCGGCCCACGAACCGGCCACCGACGCCGAACCGACCGCCCGCCTGGACCGCGACTCCGCACCGGGCGACTCGTGGCCGGGCGACCCCGGGCCGGGCGACCCCGGGCCGGGCGACCCCGGGCCGGTCGACTCCGAGCCGGTCGACTCCGAGCCGGTCGACTCCGAGCCGGTCGACTCCGGGCCGGTCGACAAGGTCGGCACCGGCGAGCTGGTGGGCGAGGGGCCGGCGGTGGGCGTCGCGACCGTACCGGGATCTGACCGGCCGGGCGACGGGCTGCCGGAACCGGAGCCCGCGACCGGACCCGGCCCGGACGGCGAAGCCGGCCGCGACGCCGGCCCGGACGCCGAAGCCGGACCCGAAGCCGGCCCGGACGGCGAAGCCGGTCCCGAAGCCGGTCCCGACGCCGGCCAGGTCGGCGAAGCGGGTCCCGAAGCCGGCCCGGATGCCGGAGGCGGGCCGCAGGGCGAGTCCGAGGCCGGGGCCGAGGAGCCCGAGGCCGGGGCCGAGGAGCCCGAGGCCGGAGCGGGCGCGCAGGCGGAGGAGCTGGCGCCCGGTGCGGTGGCCGTGCAGCCCGAGGCCGGGGCGGGCGCACAGCCGGAGGAGCTGGCACCGGGTGAGGTGGCTGTGGTGAGCGCCTTCGTGGTCTGGGAGCCTGAGACCACGGACGGCTTCCGGGACCGTTGGCAGCAGATCCAGCTGCGATTCATCGACAGCCCTCGAAACGCTGCCGACCAGGCGCAGAACCTGGTAAGCGACGTCATCGACGCGCTGGCCGACGGGCTGCGCCGGCAGCGCGGCGAGCTGGACCGGTGGCGCGACGCCGCGCTCGACGACACCGAGGAGCTGCGGGTGACCGTACGGCGCTACCGCGACCTGCTCGATCGCCTGCTCTCGCTGTGATCTCCCACGGTGGTGGTACGGGCCGGCGCCGGTCGGGTTGACCGGCGCCGGCCCGGGTACGGATCAGCCGGAGGTGAGCGCGATGGCCCGTACCGACCCGCAGGTGGCCGCGGTGTGGGAGGACTTCCACATGCTGGTCAACATGACGTCCCCGGAGCTGCGCGACTGGCTGCTCAACACGCCGGACGGCGTCGATACATATGCACCCGAGCCCGACATGGACGTGCACGCCCTCGGCCTCCAGGTGCTCCAGGTGCTGGAGAAGCGGCGTACCGACCTGACCGAGTCAGACGTCCAGCTCATGCGGGAGGTCAGCGACCTGATCCGTAGCCGCCTGGCGAACCCCCCGGACAAGGACGTGGCGGACGAGCCCTGGCGGGACACCCTGTTCACGCTGGGCCATGATCCGACCCGCTCGGACTCTCCGCGGGGCCCTGACGCCGAGCTCTGACCTGCCGGGCCCTGACCTGCCGGAGTCGGAGCTGCCGAGCTCGGAGCCGCCGAACACCGACCGTTCGAACGCCGGCCCGCCGGACTCTGGCCGCCAGGGCCCGGAGCGCTGACCTGGCTCCGGGCGGGCCGGCGCGGTCGGGTTCGGTGGCCCGGTGCCGGCCGCCCGGTACGGGGGTGAGCGGAGCGACCGCCGCGAGCAGGATCGCCGCCACCCCGACCACCATCGCGACCCGGCGCAGCCCGCCGCTGGACGGTGCGCCGTCGAACAGCACGCCCAGCAGCGCGGTGGAGAGGATGGCGCCGACATACCGGCCGGTCTGGAACAGACCCGCCGCGGTACCGGCCTGGCCCACGGGCGCGGCCGCGTACAGGCCGGCCTGCAGGCCGATGTTGTTGAACGCGACCGGCAGCCCGAGCGCGGCGGTCACCGCCACAACGCTCGTCGCGCTGGTGTTGTCGCTGACGACCAGGAGCAGCAGGTCGGCCCCGACGATCAGCCCCACCGCGCCGATCAGCAGCGAGGCGGTGGCGCCCAGGCCCCGGATCACCCGGGCCGCCACCGGGGTCAGCAGCACCCCGAGCGCGGCGACCGGCAGCATGAGCAGGCCGGTGGTGAAGGGCGGGTACAGGCGTACATGCTCCAGCCACTGGGGCAGCCCGAAGAAGATCATGTAGAACACCGCCTGTACGCCCGTCTGCTGCCCGAGCACGCCCAGCAGCCGCCGGTCGCGGGACAACCCCCGGATGTCCAGGAACGGGTCACGGGTCGGCCACTCCCACCACACCAGCAGCGCGGCGGCGACCGGTACCACGAAGGCCAGCAGCCACCGGTTGGCCGGCGACAGGAGCAGGCCGAGCAGCGCGGTGATCGTCACCGCGAAGAACCCGACGCCGGGCAGATCCAGCTCACGCAGGTCGAGCCGGCCGGTACGGGGCGGGTCCGGCGGCAGCCAGCGCAGCGCGACGACCAGGCCGATGATCGTCACCGGGATGTTGACGGCGAAGATCCCCTGCCAGCCGGCGAGCGCGACGAGCACACCGCCGAGCACGGGCCCGAAGGCGGCACTGGCCGAGTTGGCGGCGGAGAGGGTACCCAGCGTGGCCGCCGGCGGTTTCCCGCCCGCCAGGCGCCGGATGATCACCAACCCGGCCGGGAAGGCGGCGGACGACCCGATCGCCTGGAGCACCCGGGCCGCGACCACCCAGCCGAAGCTCGGCGCGAAGAGCACCAGCACGCCGGTGACGCCGACGATGGCGAGGCCGGTACAGAAGACCCGGCGCGGGCCGAGCCGGTCGGCCAGCCGGCCCATGAGCGGCTGCCCGACGCTGGCCGCCAGGTAGAAGCCGGAGATCAGCCAGCTGGACGCGGCGAACCCCACCCTGAACTCGCCCTGGATCGCCACCAGGGCGACCGCGATCATCGATGAGTTCAGCGGGTTGAGCAGGGTACCCAGGGCCACCGAACCGGCGACCCGCGCCGGGACCCGGGGCGTCCGCGCAGCCTCGGTCACGCCCCGGACGGTACCGGCAGTCCGATCGGGTTGGGGGTCGGAAGCCCCGCGACGCACGCCTTGGCAAGCGGTGCGAGCAGGCCGGCCAGGCGCGTGGTGTCCAACCCGTCCCACGGTACGGACGCGAGCGCGTCGGTGGTCGCCTCGACCTGCCCGTACCCCTCGATGCCAGCGGGTGTCGCGCGGCCGTCCGCGCCCAACCAGCCGCGCCCCAGCAACCGGCCGGCGGCCGCGTCCCAGTCCTCGTCGCTCCACCCGCGCGCCGGCTGCAGCAGCTGCCTCGGCAGGTCCTGCCCGGCCCGCAGGACGAGCGCCTCGCAGCCGTCCAGGCCGGCGGTGACCAGGGCGGCGACGTGCCCGTCACCGCGGTGCTCGCGCAGGGTCGTGGCAGCCTGCCACAGCCGCGCCAGCGGCTCCTCCGGCCTGGGCAGGACGGCGTTGGCCGCGCCGAGCACCCGCCCCGCCACGTCGAGCCGGACCACCGCGGCCTCCATCAGCTCAACCGCCTCGGCCAGCTCGGCCCCGGTCAGGACCGGCCCGTGCGCGGCGAGCGCGGCGACCGCGCCCTTGGCTCGGGCGGCGAGCGCCTCCTCGGGCGTGGCCCGCTGCCACACGTCGGGCAGCGCCCGGGCCACCATCCGCGGCGCGAAGTTGAAGAAGGCGGCCACCACCGGAGCGGCCGGTACCGGGCCGAGCGGCGCGGCCCGTCCCGCGAAGTACCCGCGCCAGAAGCCGCGCAGCCCCGCCTCCTCGAACGCGGCGAGCGCCTGCGGGCTGAAGTACGTCACGGCGTGGATCGGCTCGAACAACTGCCACATCAACCTCATCGGGCCACCCTCATCACGCCGCTCATAGCGCCATTCTGGCCGCTCATCGCGCCCTCATATGGCGAGACTGTAGTGCAGCAGCCCGTCGATGAAGCGGCCCGACAGTGTGAGCCCGCTCGCAAGGGACTGGATGGTGGCGCGGGCGGCGGCATTGCGCGGCTCGACGTCGGCGTGCACGACCCGTACCCCAGCGGCGGCGGCGCGCGGCAGCATCGCCCGGAACAGCGCGGTGGCCACCCCGCGGCGCTGCCACGCGTCGACCACGAGCACGGCGAGGTCGGCCTCGTCCTCGTGGGACACCAGGCGGCCGAACTCCGCCCACCCGACCAGCCGGTCCGCCTCGGTGGCGACCTCGGCGTCCCACCGCTCGCGCGGCGCCCGGGCGACGTGGCGCAGGTACGTCGCCGGCAGCGTGGCCAGGCCGGCGCAGAAGCGGGCGGTGAGGCTGGCCGGTGAGATGTCCGGCTGGGCGCCGAGCAGGAGCACCTCGTCCCCCGGTCGCCACGGTCGCAGGTCCATGTCCGGCCCCCTGGGTTGGTTCAGCAGACTCAGGCTAACCGGCTGGGTCCGTACGGGCAACCCAGCAGGTAAGCTCGTCACATGAGGTGGGCCGACTACGACTCGCGGATCTGCTCGGTCGCCCGCACCGTGGAGGTGCTCGGCGACCGCTGGACCATGCTGGTCCTCCGCGACATCTTCAACGGGGTCCGGCGCTTCGACGACCTGAGCCGGCACCTGGGCGTGGCGCGGGACGTGCTGACCAAGCGGCTCGCCGCGCTCGTGGGCGAGGGGCTGGTGGCCCGGGTGCCGTACCGGGAGCCGGGCGCGCGCACGCGCTACGAGTACCGGCTCACCCCGGCGGGGTACGACCTGCGGCCGGTGCTGCTCGCGCTGATGGAGTGGGGAGACGTGTACCGGTCCGGCGGCGCCGGCCCACCGGTCCGCCTCTACCACGAGGAGTGCGGTACCCCGGTACACGTCCAGGTGCGGTGCGAAGAGGGCCACGAGATCGGCTCCCGGACCCGGCTACGCCTGACCCCCGGCCCCGGTTCGCGTCCCCGGAGTCCGGTAGCGGCGCGAAGCGGAGCGGGCGACGGCTAGCTCGGCGCGTTGACCGTACCCGTCACCTGGCCGTACGCCTTCACGTGCCTGCCGATCGTCTTCAGCGCCTCGGCCGGGTCGGTACCCTGCCCGATGCCGGTCGGGCCGTCGAGCGCGTACACGGTGAACCGGTAGTGGTGGGTACCCGACGGCGGGCACGGCGCGGTCCAGCCGCTGTCCCCGTCGGAGTTGCTCGCCTCCTTGAGGTTGTCCGGCAGCTTGTCCGGGTCCACCTTGGTCATCGACGCGGGCAGGTCCACCACGATCCACTGCACGAACCCGCCGTCCGGCGCGTCCGGGTCGTCGACCACGATCGCCAGGGCCTTGCCGCCGGCCAGGTCGCCCGACCAGGTCAGCGGCGGCAGCGCGCCCTCGCCGTTGCAGGTGTACTCGTCCGGTATCGGCTTGCCGTCGGCGAAGGCCGTACTCGTGACCGTCAGCTTCTTCGGCCCGCTGGGCAGGACGATCGGCGCGGCGGACGGTGGCGCCTCGGCGTCTTCGGTCGTGTCGGGAGCGGCCTGGGTCGGGGCCGGCGAGGAGCCGCAGCCGCCCAGGAGCGTGGCCGCCGCGAGGGCGGCGACGAGAAGGACCGGTCTTTTCACCGGGGCATCATCACATGGACGCCGATCTCTACGGTGTGCAGCCGGCGACTTTCCCGGGACGCTGAACGGCTTTACGCGGGCGTACGGACCAGCGCGGGCCGGACCGGTGCGCCGGCCTCCTCGCGCAGCATCGCCTCGATCTCGCCGGCCGTGACGGGCTTGGCGAAGTAGTACCCCTGCCCGTACGGGCAGCCGGCCGCGCGTAGCTCGGCGAGCTGCTCGGCGGTCTCGATGCCCTCGGCGATCGTGGCCAACCGGAGCGTCTGCCCGAGCTGTACGATCCCCCGGGCGAGCGCGGGTGCGCCGGGGTGGGCGCGACCGGAGGACACGTCCCCGGCTCCCGCACCGGCGACGAACGACTTGTCGATCTTGATGATGTCGACCGGGAACTGGCGCAGGTACGCCAGCGACGCGTACCCCGTGCCGAAGTCGTCGATCGCCACCCGTACCCCCAGCTGGCGCAGCCGGTGCAGCCGGTCCAGCGTCGCCTCCGTATCGAGCAGCAGCAACGACTCGGTGATCTCGATGACCAGGTTCCGGGCGTCCAGGCCGCCCCGCGCGAGCGCGGACGCGGTGAACTCGGGCAGGTCCACCTGCTGGAGGTGGCGGGCCGAGAGGTTCACGTTGATGGTCAGCGGCCGGTCCAGGCCCAGCCGGGCGTTCCAGTCGCCAGCCTGCCGGCACGCCTCGCTGAGCACCCAGCGGTCGATCGGCAGGATCAGTCCGGTCTCCTCGGCCAGCGGTACGAACTCCGGCGGCCCGACCAGGCTGTGCTCCGCGTACCGCCAGCGGACCAGCGCCTCCACCCCGACCACCCGGTCGGTCGCCAGCTCGACGATGGGCTGGTACCGCAGCTCGAAGTCGCCCTGGCCGATGGCCCGGCGCAGCCGCGCCTCCAGCTCCAGGCTGTCCAGGAAGACCGAGCGCATGGCCGGCTGGAAGATCTCGTAGTGCCCCTTGCCGTCCTTCTTGGCCTGGTACATGGCCAGGTCGGCGTTGCGGATCAGCGACTGGGCGTCCACCTCGGGGTCGGTGTTGAAGGCGATACCGACGCTCGCGTCGATGAACGCCTCCTGCCCGTCGATGAGGAACGGGGCGCGCAGCCGGTCGATGATCCGCCGGGCCATCGTGGTGGCACCCTCGTCGCCGGTCACCGCCTCCAGGACGACGGCGAACTCGTCGCCACCCAGCCGGGCCACGGTGTCGTCGTCGCACAGACAGCCGCGCAGCCGCTCGGCCACCTCGGCGAGCAGCCGGTCGCCGGCCGAGTGGCCGAGCGAGTCGTTGACGTTCTTGAAGCGGTCCAGGTCGACGAAGAGCACGGCGAGGCGGGTATCCTCGCGAGCCGCACGGGCCAGCGCGTGGTCCAGCCGGTCGAGGAACAGCGCCCGGCTGGCCAGCCCGGTCAGCGAGTCGTGGAAAGCCTGGCGCATCGCCTCCTGGGTACGGGCGTCGGTCACCACGAGGCTGATCTGCTCGGCGAAGACCTGGAGCACCTCGCGGTCGGCCGGCCCGTACTCCCGGCCGGGTCGCTTCGAGCCGATGGTCAGCGTGCCCACCACGCGCGCGCCCTCGTGCACCGGCGCCGCCATCGCGCTCATCACCCGGTCGGCGATGCCTTCGGGTATCGCCTCGGGGTTGGCCGGGTAGTCGTTCATCACCTCGACCCGGTCGCGGCGGAACGCCAGCTGGGACACGCCGCGGTCAGTGACCTCGACCCGCCACAGCCGCTTGGCGAACCCCTCGGACAGCCCTCGGTAGGCGACCAGCAGCAGCGAGTCCGGGGCGTCCGGGTCGAGCATGCGCAGCGCGACCAGGTCGTCGCCGAACAGCCGCTGGGCGCCGTCCGCGATCGCGGCGAGGATATCGTCGAGCGGGTCCCGCCGGGTGATCGCCCGCTGAATCATGGAGATCTGCTCCAGCAGCCGCTGCCGCCGCCGGAGCGACGTGACCAGGCGGAGGTTCTCCTCGGTCTGCGCCCGCTCCCCCTCGAACCGGCGCAGGCTCTCCACCGTCAGGTCGAGCACCCGGGCCATGCCGCGCAGGAGGCTGCGCTCGTCGACGGTGAAGCCGTCGTCCCCGGACCGGGCGACGAGCAGGTGCCCGCGACCGGCGCCCTCCAGCGCCGCGACTGTGGCGTGGCATGAGCCGGCGCCCGGTACGTCGAGCCCGGCGCGCAGCCCGGCGACCACCTCGGTCAGCTCCTGTACGGGTACCCGGCCCCGGGCGAAGCCCACCGAGCCGACCACCGCGCCGGTGCGGTCGAGCACCGCGGCCACCTCGGCCTCCAGCGCCTGGGCGGCCCGCTCGATGGCCACCCCGATCGCGCCCGGCTCATCGCTCGCGCGCGACACCACGGCGACGAACTCGGCCAGCCGCTGGGTGGCCAGTGCCGCCGACGAGGACAGCACGTCAGCCGACCGCGAGTACGGCGAGCGTCTGGTTGTGATAGCCGTTGATGCCCCGGGTACGGGCGATCTCCCCCCACGTGTACAGGCCGGCGACCGGGGCGCCGTGCGCCTCCTTGAGCAGCCGCGCCGCCTCGTCGGCGGTGCCCTCCTCGCCCAGCATCCGGCTGCGGGACAGGCAGTCGAACGCGATCAGGCCCAGCGGCTCGGCGCCGTCCAGGCCACCGATGGCGACCTGGCACGCCTCGCCCGCGGCCTCCAGCACCGAGTCGTGGTCGCCCTCCATCACCCAGATCAGCCCGCCTTCGGGTACCTCGCCCCGGGAGCGCAGCGCGGTCTCGGTGAGCCCGGCGACGGCGTTGACGTGGCGTACCTCCTCGCCGCTGCGCCGGCGGATGCCGATCGGGCGGGCCCGGGAGAACGACTCGAACACGGCCGGGTCGGTGTACGCCTCCGGCGGCGCGTTCAGCCGGTCCAGGTAGGCGTGCAGCGCCGGCTGGTCGTCGAGGGTGTACAGGTTGCCGCCGACCGCGCGGGTGACCAGCATCGCCTCGCCGACCTTGCGGCAGCCGTGCCGGACCCCGATGCCGAACGGGCCGTCGGAGGTGAGCAGGGCACCGACCACCGAGCCGGTGGACACCTCCCGCCCGTGCAGCTGGAACATCCGGCCGCCGGTGCGGTCCGGGCCGCCGACGCCGCCGATGAGCGGAGCGCTGGCGCCGACGACGCTGTAGGCGCCGGCGATGACCTCCTCCTGGTCGTCCATCGAGCCGTCGGTGAGCAGCAGCATCACCCGGTGCGGGGGATCGCTTGACGGGTCGGTGCCGGCCAGGTCGGTGGCGCACGCGGCGACCTGCGCGCCGGCCGCGCGCTGCGCACCGCCCCGACTCGACGCCTGCGCGGTGCAGACGGTGAACCCGGGTCCGCCGAGCGCGGTCACCACGACACCGCTGCCGTGCAGCCCGTGCGGCGACGCGACCACCGCCTGCGACGAGCACCCGATCAGGGGTACCCCCGGGCAGGCTTCCTCGATCCCGTCGAGCACCTGGCCAGGGTCGGGCTGGTCGGAGCAGAACACCAGCAGCAACGCGGGATCGAAACCCCCGAGTGCCCGCTGGGCCGCCTCTCGGCCGGCCCGGCGGGGGTCGAGGTCGGCACTGTGCCCGACCGCCAACCACCGTTGCCCGGTGTCCATTCCACTAGTCTTCGTCACCGGGCGTGAATCCTCAAGGATGGGCTGCCGAAGCGCTTTCTGCCCAGCGGAACGCGCGGACTCGGTGCGCGCCATTGACGGGCCGGGAACGCGCAGGTCAGATCCGTTGCTGCTCAAGGCGTTCAGCCCACCCTCCTCGAGCCGGAGCGCCACGGCGGCGGGTGTCCATCGAGGACATACACGCAGCCGTCGCCCCGAGCACATTACCCCTGTTGCCCGACGTGCGCCAATTGACCATGTGTGTGCCGGCGATGCCCGTCATGCCGTCAGGGTCCACTGCTGGTTCGGCGCGTTTGTGCAGGTCCACTGCTGCAGCGGTACGCCCGGCGCGGTCTGCCCGACCGGCAGGTCGAGGCACATACCGCTGTTCACGTTGACCAGGAGCACCGCCCCGGACCCGTTGGCCGGCTGCGTTCTCCACGCCTGGTTCGGCCCGTTGTTACAGGTCCACTGCACGACCTTGGTGCCGTCGTCGGTGCCGCGCTCCCACACATCGAGGCATTTGCCCGTAGACACATTTACCAACGCGACACCGTCCCCGGCCGGGGTCGAGCGCCAGCGCTGGACGGGCGTACCGGTGCAGGTGTCCTCCTGCGCGACGGCGCCCTCGTCGGCGCTGGCCGGGTCCACGCAGAGCCCCGTCACCACGCTGTGCAGCAGCTGGCCGTCGGCGGCGGGCGGTGGGCTCGGGCTGGGCGACGGGGAGGGCGAAGGCGGGGGGTGCGGCGTGGGCGACGCGCTGGTCGCGCCGGCACCGGGGGTACCGTCCGGCGCCGTCGCGCTGGCCGGCAGCCGCGCGCTGTCCGCCGCGGCACCGGGCCGCAGCACCATCACCACGGCGAACAGTACGGCGAGCGCGAGGAACCCGGCCGCCGCCGGCACCAGCCAGCGTTCCGGGGACGCTACGGGCGCCGAGCGGGGTGTGCGCATCCACTCATGGTGCCCGATGTCCCAGCCGTTCGACCGGCCCGCCGCCGGTGGGTGTCCAGGAAGCTCACAGGTGGTCCCGTTATGGTGCCCGTATGACCACCTCCGTGGCCGAGCCCGACGCCGAGCCCAACGAGGCCGAGCCCGACGAGGCCGGCCGGCCCGGCGCCGAGCCGGCGGTGCCGCGGCGGCGCGCCCGCCGGCGCGGACCGGTCGTCACCCTCGCCTGCTGGCTGCTCGTCGGGCTCTGGGTGCTCTTCGCGCTGCTCCGGTCGCTCGGCTTCGACGGTGGGGCATGGCCGCTCGTGGCGGTGCCGGCGATGACCCCGTACCTGGCGGCCGGCGCGCTGGTGCCGCTCGCCGTCGCGCTGCTGGCCCGGCGCTGGCTGGCCGCGTTGGTCGCGCTCGGGGTGCTGGCCGGCCTGACGGCGCTGGTGCTGCCCCGCACGACGGGCCACCCCGACGCCGTACCGGGGCCGACCGTACGGGTGATGACGGCGAACCTGAACGAGGGCCAGGCCGACCCGGCCGCGGTCGTCGCGCTGGCCCGGGACAACCACGTCGACGTGCTCGCGCTCGAGGAGCTGACCGACGAGGAGCTTCAGGCCCTCGACCAGGCCGGCCTGTCCGACCTGCTGCCGTACGCGCAGACCAACCCGCGGCCGACCGCCGGCGGTACCGGCATCTACGCGCGGTACCCGCTCAGCGACAGCAAGCGGATCCGCATCATCCAGGGCTTCACCGAGACCACGGCCACCGTGCAGGTCCCCGGCGCGCGGCCGGTCACGGTCACCGCGATCCACTACTGCGCGCCGGCCGACCCGATCCAGACGTTCTGCTGGCAGTACGGCAAGGAGCGCATCCCGCCGGCCACCCCGGACGGCCCGGTCCAGCTGCTGCTCGGCGACTTCAACATGACGGTCGACTACGCGTCGTTCCGCGACGTGCTCGCGACCGGCTACCGGGACGCGGCCTCGGTACTGGGCGATGGGCTGGTCACCACGTGGCCGTACAACGGGATGCCCCTCCCGAAGGTGGCCATCGACCACGTCGTGCCGGACCGCCGGATCGGGGTGAGCGCGCTTCGTGCCCATACCGTGAAGGAAAGCGACCACCGGGCGCTGACCGCGGTGCTCACCTTCCCGAAGAAGTGACTACGCCCACTCCCAGTAGAAGCCGACGACCGCCTTCTGCACCTCGCCGAAGCGGTGGTGTACGGACAGCTCCCCGTCCAGCTCCACCTGCTCCCGCTCGACGACGCGGGCCAGGTCGAGCCGGTCCCACCGGGCGCGGAAGACCCGGGCCGGGAGCCGTTGCGGGTCGAACTTCACCCACATCGTCAGGTCCCGGGTGCTGCGCAGCACGCCCCGCCGGAACTCCGGCGGCGGGGACGACTTGTAGAAGAACGTCGACCGGTACTGCATGAGCGTGGTCTCGCCGGCCGCCAGCGGGTGGTGCAACAGGATGTCCACGCCGTAGATCGAGTCGGTCACCCGGTACGGGCGCTCCCCGACCCGGCCGCCCCGGATCACCTCGACCATCAGCTCGTCGGTGTCGAACCGGTACGGCACCGAGTCCAGGCCGTCAACCGCGGCCCGGATCACCTGGATCGTCTCGTGCTCGGCCGGCCGCCCGTCCGGCCCGAGGATGTGCAGCTCGTGCAGCGACAGCGTCTCGTGGCGCAGCGGCCCGGCCTGGTAGGTCTCCGGCGGCGGCAGCGTCTGGCCGGAGATGACCCGTACCGTCGGGGAACCGCGCAGCAGGTCGCGCAGGCGTTGCGCGTGCCGGGCGGTGAGCCCGAACCCGTCGACGAACGCGTCCGCGGTTGGCGGGCTCAGCTCCTCGCCGTCGAGCGCGCGGCGGGCCACCTCGGTGAGCCCGACGCCGCAGCGCTGGCCCACCAGCGGGTCACCGGCGCCCGCCAGCACCCGGGCCACCGCCGCGTACCGGTCGGTGTCCTCCCGGTCCCACCGGCTGCGGTACTCACCCGGCCGCAGCAGGAGCATCCGCAGGTACGTGCAGGCCTGTTCGACCTGGTTCTGGTCCGGCACGTCTGGCACCTCCCCCGCCGCCCGACGCCATTCGTTTCCACCCAGCGTAGCGAGCGGACATGCCGGGCGGCCGGGCCGAAGGCGAACGGAAGACACATTCTGCCCGCAAAGGCAGGCTCGGTCAGACATTTAGCTACGACGACGGTTCGTTCGGCCTACGGCTGAGGTTGCAGGAACGGGGTGAGCAGGCCCGGTACGGCCTCGTCGGCCAGCCGGACCGCGTCGGCGGCCGGCACGTCCAGCGCCTCGTACTTCTGCCTGCCGGCCGCGGTGGTGGCCACCAGTGTCACCACGCCGGCCCGGCGCTGGAAGAACGACTGGTTCAGGTTCCAGCCGATGATCCCGTCCCGGGACAGTACGCAGCGGCGGCGCACCAGGCTGCCCTGCCGAACCACCAGGAGCGGGCCGGCGAGCAGGTGGCCGAGGCTGCGGTACCGGTCCTCGGCGACCAGGGCGGCGAGCGGCAGCAGGAGCATGGACACGCCGGCCAGCCAGCCGGGCCAGGCGGCCAGCCACCACAGCGGCACGAGCGCGACGGGGACGAGCGCGGTCAGGAACAGGACCCGGGTGTACCGGCGCCGGCGCGCCCGGCGACCGTGGGCCACCAGCGGCGCCCGCAACGACCACTCCGGCCCGGCGGCGTCCGGCGCCGCGCGGAGACCCGCGGCGGTCGCCGGCTCGGGGGCACCGAGGACCGCGCCGGCCACCCGTACCGCCTCCTGGCGCGGCGCGGGTGGCAGCAGCAGCGACCCGCCGCGCTCGGCGCCCCGGCCGACCCGCAGGCCGGTCGCGATGGCGATGCACCGGGCGCCACCCACCGCTCGCAGCAGCAGCGGCTCGCTCAGCTCGACCCCGCGCAGCCGGCGCTCCTCGATGGTCGTCGCCCGCGAGGTGAGCAGGCCCCGCGTGACGTGCAGGGTGCCGCCGGGCTGGCGGGTGAGCCGGAAGTTCCAGAAGGCGACCAGGTACCCGGCCGTGGAGGTCACCGCCACGACCGCCACGCAGACGAGTACCACCGCCACGATCGCCAGCGCGAGCGGGGCCCGGACGAGCTGGTCGCCGGCCCACTTGAGCGGACCGAACCCGGACAGCTCGACATGCGCCTCGTTGACCAGCCGAGACAGGAAGCCGGCCACCACCAGGACGGTCACCACGCCGGAGAGGGTGAACGGCCCGTACCGCAGCCAGGCTGGCTGGAGCCGGGCGAGCACGGTCTCGACCGCGGGCTGGGCGGGCACGGCGTCCGGCGCCGCCGCGGGCGCCCCCCGGTGCAGCAGCTCGACCCGCAACCGGTCCGCCTCGGCCGAGGTGAGCGCGTCCAGGTGCAGGCCGTCGTCCTTGCGGTCGGAGCGGCCGGTGCCGACGCTCAGCCGGGCCAGGCCGAGCACCCGGTGCAGCGGCGAGGCGGTGACATCGACGGTACGGACCCGGTCGCGCGGTACGGTCAGCACCTCCCGCCGCAGCAGGCCCCGGCGCACCTGTACCTGCTGCTCGGTCACCCGGTACGTCGTGGTGAACCAGCGGGTCAGGCCGAGCGCCACGACCGCGCCCACGCCACCCACAGTCCACCACCACCCACCGCCGCCTCCCCCGGTGCGGCCCACCACGATCAGCGCGACCACCGCCGGCCAGGAGCGCAGCACCTCCCGTACGGGGTGCACGGCCAGCATCCGTACGCTCAGCCGGCGCCAGGGCGCCGCCTGCCCGGCCGGGCCGCTGCCGGCCGGGCCGCTGGCGATCAGCGTCACGTCGCGTCCCCCGGTGTGGCGGCCGTGGTGCTGGTCAGCTGGGTGACCAGCCGCTGGGCGTCGGAGCGGGCCAGCCCGTGGATGCGGATCGGCCCCGCCGCCGAGGCGGTCGTCACGGTCACGTTGGCCAGCCCGAAGAGCCGCTCCAGGACGCCGAACTGGCTGTCCACCGTCTGGATCCGGGAGATCGGCGCGATCCGCCGCTCCTGGTTGAACCAGCCGGTCTGGGTGTACACGGCCTGGTCGGTGCTCTCCCACCGGTGCACCCGGTACCGCCACTGCGGCATCACCGTCAGGTGCAGCGCGGCGGCCACCACGGTCGCGACGAGCGCGGCGACCCGCAGGCCGGGACGGTCGTACCCGAGGACCAGCCAGACCACCTGGACAACGGTCAGCGCCAGCCAGCCGAACGCGGCCCGTACCGTCCAGTACGCGATGGCCCGGCGGCTGACCCGGTGCGCTGGTGGCCGCAGCGCGACCGGGTGTCCGGTCACGGAGTCTCCCGCTGCACGGTCAACGTGGTCCAGGCACCGACGTGGATCCGGTCCCCGTCACGCAAGGCTACCGGCGTGTTCGGCTCGATCTGGTCCGCGGAGCCGTTGAGGTAGGTGCCGTTGGCCGAGTCGAGGTCGACCACCGACCAGCCGTCCGTGCCGGGCACGAGTACGGCGTGCGTGTGCGACACGGCGGCGTCCTCGGGCGGCCCGGTCAGGTCGATGTCCGGCTCGATCCCCCGCTTGCGGCTGCGCCGGCCGATCAGTACCTGGGTGGCCGCGAGCGGGAAGCGCCGCTCGGGGTAGAAGGCCGGGAACGGGATCTCCGGCGCGCCGGGTACGGCCGCCGCCCGCATCCGGTCGTGGTGGTCGCGGTCGGCCGCGACCACCACCCGCCAGCCCAGCGGCCGGCCGTTGCGCCGGGGCAGCTGCGGTGGAGCCGTGGTCTCGGCCGGAGTCCCACCGCCCCGGGTTTCGGCGACCCGGGTTTCGGCGACCGGGGTTTCGGCGACCCGAGCCGGTTCGCCCGGCCCGGCCGGCGCTCCGGTCGTCGGTGCCAGCTCGGCCGGCGCCGCGGTCGCCGGTGCCAGCTCGGCCGGCGGCTCCGGCGCCGGTGCGAGCACGAAGTCGTACCCGCACTGCTCGCAGAACCGCCCCGTGCGGGGGGTGCCGCACTGGGGGCACGGCGTCACCTCCGCCGTGGCCGTGGCCGGCGGGCTGGCTACGGTCGGCGGCCGGTGAGCGCCCATCGGGGTACCGCACTCGTCGCAGTAGTCCGTCGCTACCGAGTCGTGCCCCTTGGGACAGGTGGGCATGTCCCGCCTCCTCAGCCGTTCCTGCCGGGCTTGACCGGGATGGTACGGACGGACTGCACGCCGGCCATCTCCGCGTCGACGCTCTCCACCTTCTGCTTGAGCCGGACCGTACCGGTGGCCGCGTCGACCACGTCGACCACCTTGCCGAGCAGCTTGGCGGTGTCCTCGTGCCCCGACTCCTCGGCGAGCTGGACGGCCCGGCCCAGCTTGGCCGTCGCGGTCTCCACGTCACCGGCGTCCCGGGCGGCCAGCCCCTCCTGGATGGCCGCGGCCAGCTCGGCCTGCCCGGTGTAGTGCGCCACCCGCGGGTTGATCCGGGTGGACAGCGCGGTGTCGTCGGTCCAGATGGCCAGTACCCGCCCCTGTGTCAGTACCTCGTCCCGGCTGACCAGGCTGACCCGGGCGGCGAGCACCTCCTCCCCGACCCCGCCGGCCGGTACCTCGACGGACACGTGGTAGTCGCGGCTCTCCGCGCCCCACGCGCCGGTCGGGTAGTCGCCGACGCGGGCGCTGACGTCGGTACGCCGGCCGGTCAGGTCCTCGATGTGCGGGAATGCCTGCTTGACGAAGCGTACGGTCGACCCGGCGGGGGTCCAGACCCGCAGCGCCACGTCGGCGACCGCCTTACCCATGGCGGTCTCGGTCATCTTCTGGAAGTCGGCCACGAGCGCGGCCGGGTCGGGCAGCCCGTTGGCCGTACCCAGCAGCGCGGACGCGACGGTGAGCAGCTCGCCGGCGACCCAGTCCTTGCCGACGCCGCGCGAGTCGCAGACGAACCGGCCCTCGCAGGCGCGCAGGGTGGCGGCCAGCTCCTGGGCCGTCTCGTGCTGGTTACGCCCGTCGGTGAGCAGGATCGCGTGCTTGATCTCGGCCGGGTGCCCGGCGAAGAGCGTGTTCCCGAGAGCTAACCAGCGGCCGATCGCCGTACCGCCGGCCGCCGACAGGCGGTGGACGGCATCCTTGGCCTGGGCCCGGGTCTGCGCGTCCGCCGGTACCAGCCTGGGCTGCAGCGGGTACACCATGTCGGCGTCGTTGCGCCCGGCGATGACCGCGAACGCCACCCCGTCCCGGAGCGTATCGATGGCCGTGACGGTAGCCTTCTTGGCCTCGGACATCTTGGTGGCCGGATTGGCCATCGAGCCCGAACAGTCGATCATGATCACCTGCGCCGCGCTCGGCGGGGTGCTGCCGGCCCGCAGCCCGGAGCCGCTGGCGGTGACCGTGACGACCGCGTCCACGACCGTACCCCCGGCGGGCAGGTACTGATTCTGGTAGATCTCGGCCTGGAAGGCCGGTTGCTGGTCGCTCATGACGCGGATCCTCCCGGGGACGGGGTTGGGTACTGGAGTGGGTGCGGGGGCGGGTACTGCAGCACGATGACCGTCACGTTGTCGTGGCCGCCTTCGTCGAGCGCGAAGGTCACCAGCTGCCGGGCCGTGTCCAGGGGCGGCTTGGTCGGGGTGACCGCGGCCAGGTCGGCGGCGGCCGGCCGGTAGCGGAAGAGCCCGTCGCTGCACACCAGGACCCGCCCCGGCCCGGTCGGGACGAAGGTCACCAGGTGCGGTGTGGTGTCCATGGCGTCCGCGCCGAGCCAGCGCACGAGTGCCGTGGCCGGACCGGCCTGCGGGGACTCGGCGACCGGTACGCCCGCGGCGGCCAGCTGGCCGGCCAGCGAGTCGTCGGTGGTCAGGCAGGCCGGGTCGCCGTCCTCGGGCAGCCAGTACGCCCGGCTGTCCCCGACCCAGCCGACGGTCACCGCGTCCGGCCCGACGACGGCGGACACGAACGTACAGCTCGGCGGGTTCGGGCCGGGCTCGGCGCCGGCCGCGAGAGCCGCCGCGACCTGGGCCGCCCGGGTCGCCGCATGCAGTGCCGCCTCGGGCCCGCCGGCCAGCTCGGCCAGCAGTACGGGCGTCGCCGCCTTCACCGCGGCGTGCGAGGCGGTGTCCGGGCGGTGCGAGGAGGAGACCCCGTCGCACACCACGGCGACCAGCGCGCCGGTACCGATGCCGAGGCCCATGGCGTCCTCGTTGCGGGAGTGCCGCTTGCCCCGGTCGGTCACCCCGGCCACCACGCCGAGATCCAGCTCCCGGTGGTCGTGCCCCGAGGGGCGGCGCTGGCCGCAGGTGTCGCAGAAGCCCTCGGGGTCGAAGCCGGTACCGCCGCAGTTGGGGCAGGCCACCGGCGCCTGCGCCGAGGACAGCCAATGGGCGTCCGGCAGCGAGCCCGCCGAACCCGGGACGGCGGCTTCCGACACCGGAGCCGACGCCGGGGTGGCCGGCCTGGCCAGCTCGTGCCCGCACGCCTCGCAGTACCGGTCCCCCTCGACCGCCGCCGCGCCACAGGCTCGACACATGGGTTGCGCCATCAGACCACCGTCCGGGGGCGTACGGAGTTGGCCTGGTCGACCAGCGCGTACTTGGCCTGCTGGTCGGGCTCCAGGGTGGCCAGGGTCCGGTACGCCCGCTCCAGGCCGAAGCGCACGTCCCGTTCGCGCAGCGGGTGCCCGAGCACCCGTCCACCGGACATCGGCACCAGCGGCGCGCCGTTGCCGGCCGGTACGCCGAGGAAGTCCAGCGCCGTGCGGAAGAGCTCGATGGCCAGGGTCGCCGACCGGTGCGTGTCCAGCCGCAGCCGCTCCAGGCGCAGCGAGGCGGACACCAGGTCGGCCTCGGCGAGGGTACCGCTGGCCTTGTCCAGCCCGGCCCGTACCGCCGCCACCTGCGCGGCCTGGTACTGGCTGGAGCTGTCCGGCACCTCGTCGAGGACCGCCACCGCCCCGACCCGGTCGCCCGCGGCCAGCCGGCAGCGGGCCCACCCGAACGCCGCGCTCACGTACGCGTGGTCCACCCGCCACACCCGCTCGTACCGGCGAACGGCCAGCTCCCGCTGCCCGGCCAGCTCGTGCGCGGCGGCGAGGGCCAGCCGGGCCGCCGGCTCTCCAGGCAGCGCGCCGTAGACCGCGTCGAACGCCGGTACGGCCAGGTCGTACCGGCCGTCGACCAGCGCGATCAGCCCGGTGTACCAGGCGTGCCGGAAGTCCAGCCCGGGATCGGGCAGCTTGGCCAGCTCGGTGGTGGCCCGCGCGGTCTCGCCCGCCTCCAGCAGCGCCCGCACCAGCCGCAGGGTCACCTCCGGGCTCTGCACCGCGGCGGCGCGCAGCTGGCTGATCGTGGTGGCCGGGTCGGCGCCGGTCAGCGCCGCGACGAAGCCGGCGCCCGGGTCGGTCGGGTCGAGTAAAGGCAACGGCAGCGCGGCGGCCACGACCGGACCACCCAGCGGCTCGCTCGCCCCGAACGGCCGCCGCTCCGGGGTGAACCGCGTCGAAGGCGTCGGGCGGGGACGCCCGTCGGCGGCGCAGAGCACCTCGCACAGCACGCCGAGCCCCTGCTCCGACATGTCGGCGGCGGAGTCGAACCGCTGGTCGGGGTCGCGGTTGGTGGCCCGCATCAGGTACCGGTGGTACGACTCCTCACGGGCCAGCAGCGGGACGTCGCCCGGGTCGGGCAGCCGGTCGGCGTACCGGGTGGAGAAGCCGCCGAAGTCGAAGCTCAGCACGGCGAGGGTACGGCCGACGGTGTAGATGTCGGAGGCGACCGAGGGGCCCAGCGTGGCTAGCTCCGGGGCCTGGTATCCGGGGGTGCCGTAGATCGGCGAGACCATGTCGTCGGCGCGCCGTACGGCACCGAGGTCGATGAGCTTGAGCTGCTCCTCGGCGTGGATCGCGTTGTCCGGCTTGAAGTCGCAGAAGAGCAGGCCGCGGCCGTGCAGGTAGCCGAGCGCGGGGAGCACCTCCAGGCCGTACGCGAGGACCTGGGGCAGCGGCAGCGGCAGCCGGCGCCCGTCGGCCCCGATGTTGGACAGGGCGACGTCCTTGAGCGAGCGGCCGCCCACGTACTCCATGACGATGTAGCCGACCTGGTCGCCGGTGACCGGGTCGGGGTGCTCCACGAAGTCGTGGATCTTGACGATGTTGGGGTGGTTGACCTCGACGAGGAACCGGCGCTCGGCCATGGCCGCGTCCAGCGCGTCCTGGTCGGTCGTGTTGATCAGGCCCTTGAGCACGACCCACAGCTCGGCGCCCTCCACGCCCAGGTTGCGGTTGCGGGCGAGGTAGATCCAGCCAAGGCCGCCATGGGCCAGGGCGCCGAGGATCTCGTAGCGGCCGTCGACCGAGTCGCCGGGCTTGAGCCGGGGTACGAACGAGTAGCGCGTACCGCAGTTGGGGCAGAACCCCTTGGTGAGCCCGGGCTTGCCATCCTTGCCCCGGCCGGCAGGCTGGCCGCACTTGCCGCAGAACCGCTGCGACTCGGGCACCTTCGGGTCGGACTGCACGGCGGTGGCCGGGTCCCGCAGCGGTACGGGCGGGATCTCCACCAGGTTGGCGCCCAGCCCACCGCGCCCGGGCCGGCTCCGGCTGCCGCGCCCGCTGCTGCTGCGCCCGGACAGCCCGCCGCCCGTCGCGCTGGTGGCCAGGCCGCCGCCGGTCGCGCTGGTCGCGCCGACGGACCCGCCGGCCGGCGCCTTGTGCCCGCACTCGTCGCAGTACCCGTCCTGGTCGTAGTGGCCGGTGCAGCCGGGCCGCTGACAGGGGCTACCGGTCGTCATCGGTATCGGAACCTCCTCGGTCCGGGCTGGGCGGGGCGGCGCTGGGCAGGGCGGCCAGCGCCTGCTGGTAGGCGAACACCGCACGGGTCGCCCCGCGCAGGTCGCAAGGTGCGACGTAGAGCAGGTCCCGGGCCCGCCCGTACGCCACGGTGAGCTCCTCGTGCTCGGCGTACCCGAGCCGGGCGGCCTTGGCCCGGTAGGCGTCCAGCCGGCCGCGCAGCTCGTCGCGCCGGCGCAGCAGCCCGTCGGCCGCGGACCGGAGCTCCCCGGCCCGCTCGGTGGCCCGCCGCGCCTGCCGCTCCAGGGCGTCCGCGGCGTCGACCAGCTCCGCCCACCGGCTCGCCCGGCGCAGCCCGTCCAGGTCACCGAGCCGGGCGCGCAGAACGGCCGCGGAGGACGGCAGCGGGGGCAGCCCGGGATCGCCGATCTTCTCGTTCACCCGGGCATAGTCCGAGGCTAGCTCGCCTTCGGCCGCGGCCGCCTGGTCGAGCAGCACGGTCAGCTCGGCGACCCGGCCCGGGTACCCGTCCCGGACCGCGACCAGGGCCGCGACCCGCTCCCGTACGGTGGCCAGCCGGTCGGACAGCTCGGTGAGCCGCTGCTGTACGAGCGGGGCGAGCCGTCCGCCCGGAGCCGCGCTGAGCGGGTCGGCCAGGTCCGCACGGACGGCGTCGGCCAGCGCGGCGCCCAGCGGCCCGGCCAGCCCGTCGAGCCCGACGGTGGCCGCCTGCGCGACGACCGCGTCGACCGCCTCGGTCAGCGGCGCGTACCGGCCGGCGACCGCTCGCCAGGCGCTGTCCACCTCGGACAGGTGCCCGGTGACCGTGGCGCACCGGTGCTCCAGCTGCTGGGCCAGGTCCCAGAGCCGTACCCGGGTGTCCGGCGTACCCGAGTCGGTGGGCAGCCCGGCCGCGTCCAGCCCGACGATCGGCTCGGCGGCGATCTGGCGCAGCGCCGCCCAGTCCGCGTCGTCCGGCCGGCGCTGCCCCCGGATGCCCCGGGCCCGCTCCAGCAGGTCGCCGAGCAGCGCGAAGTGCGCCCAGAGCAGGTCCACCTCCGGGCGCAGCGCGTCCCAGCGCGCCTGGATGGCGCCGGCCAGCCCGCCGCCGCGCAGGAAGGCGAGGCCGGGATGGCTGTCCACGGCGAACATCGCGGCCGCGATCCGGTCATGCGCCGCCCCGAGACCGGCGAGGGTCTCGTCCACCGCGTCCCGGCTCATCGGCGCGCTCACGACGTCAATCCTGATGCCTCGCGGGCGGCGGCGTGGGGGTGGGGCCGGGACCGCCCATTCATCGATACTCCGCGATCCGCTGGCCGAGCCCGTAGACCACGCCGGCGAGCAGGAGCACGGTCAGGACGGCCAGGCCGGGTACCGCGCCGGCGAACCCGTCGCGGGCCGCGCCGGCCTCCCGGTCGAAGACCCCGCTGGCGTCGGTGATGCCCTTGTCGAGCTCGGCGTCCAGCTTGTTGAACGCGGCCGCGGCGCCCGCCGGGTCGTCGCCGGTGGCGAGCTTGACCGCGTCGGGGTAGTTCCCACCGTCGTCCAGGCCACGGACCTTCTTGTGGGCGTCATGCCAGGCCCGCGCGTGCGACAGCGCCGCGTCGAGCACGGCCGGGTCGCCCGCCCGGTCGCGCGCCTGCCTGAGCAGGCCGCCGTTGCCGTCGGGCCCGGCGAGCCGGGTCATCGCCACGGTGAAGTCCTTCTCGTTGTCGGCGCCGGTGCCGCGCGCGACGAGGGTCAGCGCCTCGTCGGCGCGGGCCTGCAGCGCGGCGATCCGGGCCTGGGCGAGCAGGTCGACCTGGGCCGAGCCGGTCCGGTCCGCCTTGTCCAGGTGGCCGTGCACGACCACCCACGACCAGCCGGTCCAGACCAGCATGACGAGCGCCGCGAGGCTCGCGGCGGCCAGGCCGACGTTGACCAGGCGGTTGGTGCGGCGGATCAGGTAGCGCTGGGCCAGCCCGAGGCCGACGAGCGTGAGCACCAGCAGCGGTACGGCGAGCCACGGGAACTCACCGCCGCCCGAGCGGTCGGCGCGCAGCCGGTCGGTCTCCGTACGGTAGAGCCGCTCGGCGGCCGGGAGCAGTTGCTGGCGCATGAGCCCGGACGCCTCCCGCAGGTACGCGGCGCCCAGCGGGAGGCCGAGCCGGTTGTCGGCGCGCGCGGTGTCCACGATGCCGGTGTAGACCGGCAGCTGCGCCGAGATCAGCTCGACCGCCGACCGGTCACTGGCGCCGCCTTCGCTGACCGCGGCGAGGGCGGCGGTGGCCGCCGCGATGTCGGCCCGGTACCGGTCGCGCAGCGCCGGCGGTTCGACCCCGCCCGCCAGGAAGGCATCGGCCGCCGTCGCGTCCGCGTCGGACAGGGCGTGGTAGAGCGCCTGCGCCTGTACGGCCAGCGGCCCGCTCTGGCTGCCGACCGCGGTGACGAGTCCGGCGCGTTGGCTCGTGCCTATGGTGGCGGCCAGCCCGGCCAGCAGCCCGAGCACCGTGAGGCCGAGCACCAGCTCGGTGAGCCGGCCCGGCGAGCTTCTGGTACGGGCCGCCCACCGGTCGCTACGCGGGCTGCGCGCGGGAACGGCGAGCGTCGCCATCCGCCCCCCAGGTCTGGCTCGGTGATCGACTCCTGCCCGCAACCGTATCCCGTCCGGTCAACCCGGTCACCACCGCCTGGCCGATCGTCCACAGTGGACGATTACCCCGAGCCCGGGGAGGGGACGGCACTCCCGCGTCAGGCCACCACCGGCACCGAGTGGCGCAGCTTGCGGTGCTCGGGTGTACCAGCCGCGGCGGGCACCTCCTGGACGGCGTGGATGCCCGGCACCGCGGCGGGCCCCTCCTGGCCAGGATGGACCGCCTGCGCCCCCTGGACCGCTGCCAGGTCGGTGATGAACTTGTCGATCTGCGTACGGGTCACACCCGGTACGCAGACGATGTGGCTGATCCCGTCGCTGGTGGCGAGCATCCACCGCGACACGATGGCGGCAGGTGGCTTGCGCAGCACGACGGTGAGCGCGTTCGGGTTGCGCCACGCCGGCCAGCCGATCTCGATGAGGCGACCCAGCGTGTACGCGGCGACCTCGCGCGCCTCCTCGGCGCGTTCCCGCAGCCCCGCCACGCCGTACTTACGGATCGCGTACCACAGCAGAAGCGGGCCATGCCCGCTGCGCGACCCGGTGACCGTGGTGTCCGGGGCGCCGACGTAGGAGACCATCCGCCCGATCCGGTTACGCAGGCTGGCCCGGGTCAGCACCACGCCGCACGGGAACGGCGAGCCGATGAACTTGTGGCCGCTGAACGAAATCGAGTCGGCCCCCTCCGCGAGGTCGAAGCGCGGCTGCTGCTCCAGGAGCGCGAGCGGAACACCGGACAGCGCCGCGTCGGCGTGGATGAAGTGGTCGCGGATGGCCAGGCCGCGCAGCGTCTGCCTAATCTTGCGGACGTCGTCCACCGCCTCGGTCATGGTGGTGCCCACATTGGCGAAGATGATCGCGGGACGGTCCCGGTGCGGGCGCAGCGCCTCCGCAAGGTCGACGTAGTCGATCTCGCCCTGAACCTCGCAGTGCACGGCCGTCGACGGCATCCCGAGTATGTCGATCGCCTTGTCCACGCTGTAATGAGCGGCGGTGGAGTGGTACACGATGCCGTTCGGATACAGGCTGCGGGCCAGGTAAAGCGCGTAGAGGTTGCTCTCCGACCCGCCATTGGTCACATATCCCCACCGGTCCTCGGCGGGTGCCCGGAACAGGTCGGCGAAAAACTCGATGACTTCGCGCTCCAGGTCCTTGGTATGGTTACGGAACGCGTGATCGACAAATGGGTCCCCAGCATTGTTCATCATCTGGTTGAAGAACGGGAGCAGCTCCTGGTAGTCAAAGGCCAGGGAGACAGGGAATCCGATGAATGTATCGCGGCACTGGTCCAACCGCTGGCGGAGTTCACTCAACTTGTTATCGATGGCTATCGAATCAGCCTTGCTGCCCACCATTGCCCCCTCAAACGCACTTGGATATGCCGAGCACGCGCTCGCGCCTTATCGCGGGCGGCACACAGCGCCACGGCCGCTCCTGGTTGCGTCGTGACGATAAGGCCGGCGGCGGCCGTTGGTCAACGGTCCGTTCCCCAGACGAAACGTAAGTATTCGGTGATTCCGTGGGTGGGTCTGCCGAGCGCCCGACCGGTGGCGGCCGGGTGCGGGGGTTGCGCGGGATGGGTCGGGGTTCGGGGTTACGGTTCGGGCTTGGGCGGGCCGATCGGGTTCAGCGCGGGGTTGTCGTCGCGGCCGCCGGCGGTGTCGTCCGGCTTGGGTAGCCAGGGCAGGAATCCGTTGGAGGGCTGGGCCTTCGGGTGGCTTGCCGGCGGCCGTATCGACCCGCTCGAACACCGCGACCACGCCGGCCCTTGGCATCCGGGCGGTCGGGCTCGACGTCCCAGGCGGGACGGGCCTTCTGCGTCGAAGAGCCGAACAACATCCGGCGCCGACTCAAGGACGGCGTCGGTCACCAGCGGCGTGGACACGCCGCCCACAACACACACCGTCAGCGCCGTCAACACCACCAACCAGCCCGGCGTGTCGCCGGGTAAAACCGCTACGGTCGTTGCACGTCACGGCCATACAACCGACGGAAATCCCACACCCCGACAGGATTGCCGAATACCTACGACGAAGCAGTCTGTTGTATGAATGGGAGCAGGCCCATCGCTCTCCGCGTGGTGGGAACTGCCAGCCATGCGGAGAGGAGTCGTTCATCTCAGATAGAGGGATCGGCAACACGCTAGAAATACGGACGGTATACGCTCAGTTGCACGTGTAATGATAACACGTGTGATGATAAATGGACATATGGGGAGGGGACAGGTGTCGTACGCCACTCGTGAGAGTAGGCACCACGGGTACCGACGGACCGACCAGAGCAACCACGGCGCTCCGCAGCACCAGCAGCACCAGGATCCCAGGGCGTGGACACCGGAAAAGCACGACCCGGTGGCCGCCGAGATCCGCAACCGGATCGTCGACCGGCTCACCATCATGAATTCGCGCCACGCCCTCAATGCCTGGGACCTGCGGCGAAAGACACCGATCGGCCCACATGGCCTTGCCTTTTTGTATGCGGACCCGATTCCCGGAGGGGAAAAGCCACGGTATGACGTGGCCGCCGGCACCCGCCTGTTCCTCGACGGCGAGGACGTGCGCGACCTGTCCGAGTTGCTGGGCTCAGTAATCCGCATCGCCAGTGGCCGACTCGAACGTGGCGAAGACTTCGACCCGCTCGCCTGCATGGTTGACCGGGCTGACACGATGTCCTCCGAAGCCACCTACGTCGGCGTCGGAGTATCCACACTGGACACTCCAGACATGAGCTGGGCCGAGAGCCAGGTACGCGCGACCGGTCCGCTGGGTGTCCCAGGACGCTGCTACGGCCTGCTCAGCGACGGTACCCGGCTCCTCGTCGACCGTGCCGCGCACATGGTCGGCCCGGCCCGGGTCCACTCGTCCCGGCACCTCGACGTGGAGCCTGGCAACCCGACCCGGCGGTGGAGTTGGCTCAGCGACCAGTACGAGGACCCCGAGGGCCCGGAGCACTGGCTCGCCCAACTGCACTACGCGGTGGCCGAGGGTCAGCGCCGGCTGGTTGCTGGCCGCCCCCGCAACCGGCGCTGACCCCTATCTATCCCTCCTACACCTCGATTTCGGCGAGTGCGTGGTCCAAGACCGCCAACGGCTCCTGTTGACCAACCCCGATACCGCGGTACACGGCAGGACGGTAGGCCTTCAGGAAAAGACCCCATACGATCCCGGCTACCGCCGCCACGCCGATGATGCCTGGCAGGATCCAGGTCAGCGGAGACGTGGACTCGGTACCCAGCAGGGAGTCGATGTTGACCACCATCGTGATGAGGATGAGGAGCAGGACGACCGCGCCGATACCCGGGGCGATGACCCGCTGCCACGCGGTCTCCTCGGTTCCGCCACGACGGAAGAAGCCGATCACCGCCAGCGAGGTACCGAACATCAGCAGTATCAGGCCCAGGGCAGAGATCGCCCCCAGCCAGGTGAACAGCACGGTGACCGGGTCGGCGCCCGCAGCCGCGAACGCACCGAACACGATCAGCGCGATCGCCGACTGAACCAGGGAACCAGCGACCGGCGCCCCGGCCCGCGAACCGCTGCCGATGCTGTCGAAGATCTTCGGCAGCACCCGCTCACGCCCCAGGGCGAACAGGTACCGGGCCACGCTGTTGTGGAAGCTGAGCTGCGCGCCGAAGAGGCTGGTGACCATCAGGATGTTCGCGATACTGGCGAAGATAGTTCCATAATGCTGGGAGAGAATGACAAATGGAACGCCGACCGAGGGGTCGCGAGTGTCGTCCACGATGTGGCTCGGGCCCCTCGCCACGATCAGCGCCCACGACGAGAGGGCATAGAAGATGCCCAGGAACAACAGCGCCCCGAAGGACGACCGGGCCACCGCCCAGTGGCCGCGGGCCTCCTCGCTGTAGACCGGAGCCACCTCATACCCGATGAACGAGGCGATACCCAGGGCGAACATGCCGCCGATGCCCGTGACGAAGAGGTTACCCGGCAAAAGCCCCGCACCGCTGATCACACCACCGGCGGGGTGGGTGAACGCGGCGAGGTCCAGCAGGACAATCACAAAAACCTCGCAGATCAACAGTACTGCGAGAACCCGGGCGTTAATGTTGATGTGCAGAACGCCAAGCAGGCCGATCAGCGCCCACACGACCAGCGCCCACATCCACCACGGCCATCCGAACCCGGACAACAGCCCGGAGAGGGTGGTTCCGATCAGGCCGTAAGCGGAGATCTGGATGGCGTTGTAGCACACCAGCGCGACCAGCGAACCGGCCACGCCCCAGACACGGCCCAGTCCCTGGGCGAGGTAGGCGTAGAACACGCCGGCGTTGGCGACGTAGCGGCTCATCGCGACGTACCCGACCGTGAAGAAGTACAGGGCGCCCATCAGCAGCAGGAAGGACAGGGGAACACCCAGTGCGCCGGTGGTGGCGAATGCGGCCACCACGACACCGGCGATCACCGCCATCGGTGCCGACGCGGAGACGGTAAAGAACAGCAGCGACGTGGTGCCCAGGGAACGCCGGGCCAAGCCACTTGGCGCCTTCGAACTCATGTGTGGGTTGCCTTTCCCTTGCATGGCGAAATCGTGCCGGCAGTGAGGATCGGGAGGTAACAGGATGCGATCGTGCCATAGACCGAGGGGCGTGCAAAGGCCAGGGCGACTTCAACATCGCGCGATCTAAGGGTGTTTTCAGCATTTGTCCTGGGGCGCGGGCAGTGGTCCGCGCGACTCGATGACGCTGGACCCAATCCTTATGTTCACCGGATGGTCACGGACAGGTATCTTTACAGCTCACCGTCCTCGCCCGACCGCCTGGCACACAGCAGATCCCATCGTGAGAATGGGCACACGGCGAAGTAACCGCAGCGCGTGGACTTTGACACAGGAAACGGGGCTCCGGAAAGCGGGCCGCGGCGTAAGGGATCAGGACAGCAGCGGCAGCGCGTCGTGCTCGTGTACCGCGACGGGTTCGGGTGCCAGGACGGTGAGCGCCGCCGCGTACCCGAGTCCGGCGCCGAGGTCACGCATGGTGGCCACCAGCCCGGGTCGGGCCGGGTAGCTCACCAGCCCGGCCGGCTGGTCCGGCCGGGTCACCCGTACCCCTGACAGGGGGACGGACAGGCCGTCGCCCGTGGCCTTGACCGCGGACTCCTTTCTCGTCCAGTAGACGAAAAAGTCGGCGGAACCGGCGGCGGACTCCCCCGCGCCGAGCGTGAGCCCGGCCAGGGCGGCGACGTCGACCGGGCGTACCTCCTCGACGTCCACGCCGAGCGGGGCCGGACCGGCCGCCACGGCCACCCGCGCGCCCGAGTGTGAGATGGACACGTGCAGGTCGTACCCCTGGATCCGGGGTTTTCCGTGGGGTTCACCGCACTGCGAGCAGCCGCGGTCGACCGGCACCCGCCGCGGCGCCAGCCCGGTCGCCCGCGCACCGACCAGCCGCAGCAGCGCCGCGGCGACGGTGAACCGGTCCCGATCGGCCGGGCGGCGCAGCGCCTCCCGCCGGCCCTGCTCGGCCGGGTCGAGCAGCGACTCGTGCACCGGGCGGGCCCAGGCGGGGTCGGCCCACCACACCTCGAACGCGGGCATCGGACTACCGCTTTCCCCGTAGCGGCGTACCGGGGTCGGACAGCAGCGACACGAGGTGCGCGGCCGGACCCGCGGCCGCGTAGTACCAGCCCTGCGCGGTGTCGCAGCCCAGCACCCTGAGTACGGCCGCCTGGTGGTCGGTCTCCACCGCCTCCGCCGTCACGGTCAGCCCGAGCGCGTGCGCCAGCCGGACCAGCGCGTCGAGGATCCGCTCGTCGACGACCCGTTCGTCGCCGGCCGGCCGCTCGTGCCCCAGCCCGGCGACGAACGGTCCGGCCAGCTTGAGCCCCTGGATCGGCAGGGTCCGCAGGTAGGCCAGGTTGGAGTAGCCGGTGCCGAAGTCGTCGATGGCGATCCGTACGCCCAGCTCAGCGAGGCGGCGCAGGGCGGGTAGCGGCTTGCCGCCGGCGTCCATCACCGCGCTCTCGGTCAGCTCCAGCTGGAGCAGCTCGGGCGGCAGCCCGGTCCCGGCGAGGATCCGGGCCACATCGTCCACAATGGACACTTCGCGGGCCTGCCGGGCGGCCAGGTTCACGCTGACCACCAGCCGGGCCCGCGGGTACCCGCGATGCCACTCCGCCGCCTGCCGGCACGCCTCTTCGAGCACCCACCGGCCGAGCGGGACGATCAGGCCGGTCTCCTCGGCGAGGTCGACGAACGCGTCCGGCAGCAGCACGCCCAGCTCGGGGTGGTGCCAGCGGACCAGCGCCTCGACGCCGGTCAGCAGGCCGTCGACGAGGGACACCATCGGCTGGTACTCGACCACGAACTCGCCGCGCTCCAGCGCCGCGGGCATGGCCGAGGCGAGCGCGTACCGGGCCAGGTCCCGCTCGTGCCGTACCGGGTCGAAGCGGGCCCAGCAGCCCCGGCCGTCGGACTTGGCCCAGTAGAGCGTGACGTCGGCCGCCTTCATCAGGTCGTCGACCGTGGTGGTCGCCGTCTCGGTGTCCACCACGCCGATGCTCGCCGTCACCTTGAGCTGGTGCCCGGCGAGGTGTACCGGCTCGGCGAGCGCCGCCAGCACAGCCTCGGCCAGCTCGGTCAGCTCCGGCTCGGCCGGCTCCTCGACGAGGACGACGAACTCGTCGCCGCCCATCCGGGCGACCGGGTGCCCGTACCGCGCCACGCACTCGGCGAGCCGGCCGGCCACCAGCTTCAGCAACTCGTCGCCGACGCCGTGGCCGAGGCTGTCGTTAACGATCTTGAAGCCGTCGAGGTCGAGGTAGCACAGGCCGACACGGGTACCGCCGCGGGCGAACAGCGCGGTCAGCCGGTCGAAGAAGAGGGTACGGTTCGGCAGCCCGGTCAGCGGGTCGTGCTCGGCCTGGAACCGCAGCTGCCGGGCCAGCTCGTACCGCTCGGTGATGTCCTCGATCATCGCGACCGTGAACTGGGGCCGGCCGTCCTCGTCGCGGATCAGCGACACCGCGAGGTCGGTCCAGATCACCCCGCCGTCCTTGCGGAAGTACCGCTTCTCCAGCCGCGCGTGGTCGTGCTCGCCGGCGATCATCTCCGCGTACCGCTCCCACATGCCGGGCGCGTCGTCCGGGTGGACCAGCTCGGTGACGTTGATCTTCCGCAGCTCGTCGGCGGTGTACCCGAGCATGTCGCAGAACGCCTGGTTGAGCTCCAGGATCCGGCCGTCCACGTCGGCGATGCCGATCCCGATGGCGGCTCCGGCGAACACCGCCCGGAAGCGCGCCTCGCTCGCCCGGCGCGCCTGGTCGACCTGCCGGCGGGCGTCCAGCACGGCCATGCTGAGCCGCTCCTGCTCGGCCAGCGTCCGCTGGCGCAGGCGCGGCCACGTAGCCGGCGGCCAGCCCGCCCTGCAACCGCCCCAGCCGGTCCACGGGGTCCGGCCCGAGCACGCCGGCCTCCTCCGGTCCGGACCCGCCGACGCACCGCAGGAAGTCCGTCGCCATCAGGTGGATGGTGCGGTCCAGCAGGCTGGGGTCGGTCAGGTGCGCGTCGACCAGGGCCACCCCCACGTCGTACGCGGTCTTGGCGCTGAACTCCTCGGCGGCGAGGGCGCCGGCCAGCCGTACGGTGAGCCCGCGCAACAGGTGCTCGGTCTCCGCCAGGCTCAACGGCAGGTAGCCGCCGGCCCCGGCCGCGGCCACCGCCCAGGTGCGCACGTACCACGCCGTGCCCGTCGAGCTCGACTCGAGGTTCATCACCGGCGCGCCACACCGCCGTACGCGCCGACCCGCTCCGGATGCTCCTCGACGTCGGGGCCGTCCGGCCGCCACTCGGAGAGGAACACCAGGCCGGGCTCGACCAGCGTCAGCTCGCCGAAGAACCGGGCCACATCGGCGTGCGAGCGCAGGGTGATCTCGGTGGCGGTACGGGTGGACAGCCGCTGCGCCTCCAGCACCTCGGGCGGCTGCCCGTCCTGGGTCGCGTGCGAGATGAGCAGGAAGCTTCCCGGCACGAGGGGGGCGCGCAGCCGCTCGACGATCCCGTACGGGTCTTCCGCGTCGGGGATGAAGTGCACGACGCCGGCGAGCAGGACGGCCAGCGGCCGGTCCAGGTCGACGAGCCCGAGGGCCTTCGCCTCAGCCAGGATCCGGTCCGGCTCCCGCAGGTCGGCCCGCACCACGCCGGCCCGGTCGTTACCGGCGAGGATGGACTGGCTGTGCGCCACGGCGACCGGGTCGACGTCGACGTACACCACCCGGGCGGCCGGGTCCGCCTCCTGGGCCACCTCGTGGACGTTGCCGACGGTCGGGATACCGGAGCCGATGTCGAGGAACTGGTCGATGCCCTCGGCGACCAGGACCCGTACCGCCCGGCGCAGGAAGCCGCGGTTGGCCCGCATGGTCTCGGCCAGGTTCGGGGTCAGCGCGGCGATCTGCTCGGCCAGCAGCCGGTCCACCTCGAAGTTGTGCGCTCCGCCGAGGAAGTAGTCGTACACCCGCGCCGCGCTGGGCCGGGAGACGTCGACATCGCCCGGTAGCTCGCCGGAGAGATCCATGGCCCCACCCTCGGATTCCTCGTGCCCACCCCACACTGAGTCCCGCCATGTACTGTCGCGTCCCCCCGGCACGCGGCCGCCGTCGAGCATACGACTGATGTCTACTCAGTGGACAGTGGCGCAGTTGGCAGGGCGGAGGGCGGTACCGCGCGAGAGGCGGTACCGCCCTGCCGCTGAGCCGGTCCCGGTGGGTGGGGTGGGGGCGTACCGGGACCGGTGTCCGTGGCCGGCTAGCGGCGCTGGGGCGGCTACCCGGGGCAGGGCGAACGGCCACGGGCGTGCGGATCGCCGGGCGCCCCGCCGGGCGCGGCGCCAGTTGTCGGGGCCGCGGCGGCACTGGCCGGCGGGGGGTCGCCGGACAGCGTCTGCTCGCACAACGTACGGATGCCGAGCAGGCCACTGGCGGCGCGGGCCAGCTGCCGGACGACCGCCGGGTCGAGCGCTGCCCTCGGGTCGCGCAGGCCGGCGAGGTAGATGCCGCACAGCGCGGGGAGGTCGACGGCGGGGTCGTTCACGGCGGGGTCGTTCACGGCGGGCGGGGCGGCCGGGCGCGGCGACGTGGTCGGGGCGGACGGAACCGCGGCGTCGTGCGTGGCGGCATCGCGGCCGGGCAGTGTCCGAGCGGCCACCGCAGCCCCGCCGACCAGCAGCACGACGGCGCTGGTGACGATCGCGGACCGGGTCAGCCGCGCCGGTCGCGGGGGCCGGGCCGGCCGGCAGCGGGCCGGCCCGCGGTAGGCCCGCGCGAACCCCTCCACGGCGGTGCGCTCCCCGGCCAGTTCGGCCGGGCGGGTGGGCGCCGCCGCGGCGGCGAGCAGCCGGGCCAGCGCGCGACGGTCGGGCCCGGCCGGCTGGCCAGCGAGGAGCCGGTCGGCCTCGCGCGGGGTCAGCCGCCGGATGGTCGGCGGTCGCTGGCTCGGTCGGTGGGTACGCATGACATTGGCAGAGGCGTCGCCGGGCCGGCCGCCGTTACACCCTCGTGGGGGTACGGCGTCCGACGCGCCTGTACCTCGGCCCGCCGCGCCAGCCGGCGCAGCCCGCGCATGGCCGCCACCCGTACCGCGCCCGGCCGCTTGCCCAGCACCGCCGCGGCCCCGGCGACGTCCAGCCCCGCCACCACCCGCAGCAGGACGGCCTCCGCCTGGTCGCGCGGCAGTGTACCGATGACGGCCAGCGCCCACCCGGTGTCCAGCCGCTGTGCCGCCTCCTCCCCCGCGTCCGGCGCCGCCGCCGGCTCCGGTACCCACGCCGGCTCCACGAGGTCCTCCGGCCGGCGCCGTACCCGTCGACGGTCGTCAATGGCTCGGTGTCGCGCGACACGGAACAGCCAGACCCGGAAACCGCCCGGGTCGCCCCGGTACCCGGCCAGGTCCCGGGACACCTGCAGCCAGGTCTCCGAGGCGACATCCTCGGCCGCCTCCCCGACCACCACGCGCAGGTACCGCAGCAGCGCCGGATGGTACCCGCGCCACAGCCGCGCGAACCCGGCCTCGTCGCCTTTGCGGGCGAGGCGGAGCGCGTCGGCCAGGTCCCGCTCGTCCACCCGACGGCGCCCCTCCCGCTGTGCCTGCGCTCCGGACCGCCGCGACCCGCGGGCGGGTTTGTCGCACCCTACCCGCGCCGCCCGCCCGTTACCACGCGGCGGTGCGGGTCACCGTGGTGTGGTTGGGCGCGTTCGCCTCACCCGTCACGGGTGTGGCCGGGCACGTCGTCGAGGCCATCGTGGCCGGGTCCGGCGCGGCCACCTGCGCACGGGGTTTGCGACCCGTCCTGAGCGGCACAACGGAAGGGTGAGCCGGAGCGGAAGGGCCGGATGGCTGGCGCTTGTCGCGGCCGCGGCACTGGGCATGGCCCTGGTACTCACCGCCTGCCAGGGGACATCGACGAGGCAGCGCGGGCGGACGCCGCCGGACCGGCCGATCGTCGTCCCGCCAGCCGGCGCCACGGGCCAGCCGGCGACGACCGAGATCGGCGTGGCCTCGCCGGGCTACCAGGTCCGCGACGTCCAGCTGACCGACGGGGCCGGTACCCGCGTCGCCGGAGCGGTACGCGACGGCATCTCGTGGGTACCGGAGAAGCCGCTGCGGTACGGCACGCGCTACCAGGCGACGGTGACCGCGCTCGGCCCGGGCGGGAGCCGGGTCGTGCGGACGAGCGGCTTCACCACGATGCCGGACCCCGGCACGCAGCCGGTGCGCACCAGGCTGGCCCTGCGGGCCGGCGAGGTGTACGGGGTCGGCATGCCGCTCGTCCTCGAGTTCGGCTCGCCCGTACCGCCCGCGGCCCGGGCCGAGGTGCAGCGGCACCTGTCCGTACGCAGCGACCCGCCGCAGGAGGGAGCCTGGCGCTGGTTCGGCGACCGCCAGGTGCTCTACCGCCCGAGGTCGTACTGGCAGCCCGGCACCCGGGTCACGGTCAACGCGGCGCTGGGCGGGGTGCCGGTAGCCGGGCAGTACCTGGACACCGACCGGGGCGCAGGCGTCACCATCGGCGACGCCCTGGTGTTCCAAATCAGCAACGCCAGCAAGCAGATGCAGGTGTTCCGGGACGGCCGGCAGGTCAAGTCCTTCCCGGTCAGCCTGGGCAGGCCGACCTCGCCGTCGTCGAGCGGCACGATGGTGGTCACCACCCGGGAGCCGAGCGCGCACTGGGTATACAGCGACCGTGACCAGCTCGACGTCCGGTACGCCGAGCGGCTCACCGCCGACGGGGAGTACATCCACGCCGCCCCCTGGTCCGTACCCGACCAGGGACACAACAACGTGAGCCACGGCTGTACGAACCTGTCGACCGACAACGCGAAATGGGTCTACGACAACTCCCGCGTCGGCGACCCGGTGACCGTGACCGGCACCGAGAAGCACCTGGCGCCGGACAACGGCTGGACGATGTGGGACCTGAGCTGGGCCGACTACCTCAAGCGGTGACACCTCAAGCGGTGACTTCTCAAGCGGCGACCCGTCCGGCCGGTGACTCCTCATGCGGTGCGCCTCACCGGTGGGTCAGCTTGTCCCACCAGCCGGGCGAGGCGAGTGCGCCGCTGGTCCGTACCGCCGTGCTCGCGGCCGGGCCGGAGGCGGTCAGCTGCAACGTACCGATCTCCGCGCCGGCCCCGACCTCGGCCGGCACCTTGGCCACGGTGTCCACCTGGTACCTCAGCCCGGGCCAGCCGAGCACCTCCACGTCCCCGGCGGCGACCAGCGTCGTAGCCTGGCCCATCGCCGCCCGTACCGTCGCGACGGGCTGCCCGGCCTGCACCACCCGGTACGGGTGCACCGCGTCCCTCGCCACCTGTACCAGCCGCTGGCTCGCCGTGAACGCGTCGGACATACCGCCGCTGGCCCCGAGCACCGCGCCGAGGACGGTGACCGGGTGCCCGGCCACGTCGACGTTCGCGGAGAAGACGAGACAGCCCCCGGCCTGGTCGGTGGAGCCGGTCTTGATCCCCGCGATGCCGTCCTGGCCGAGCAGCTTGTTGACGTTCTTGACCAGCCCGACGACCGGGAGCGTGGCCTCCTTCATCGCCACGACCTGGGCCAGGGCCGGTACCGCGACCGCCATCCGGGCCAGCTTGACCTGGTCGGTGGCGGTGCTGACGGTCTTGTCGTCGAGCCCTGAGGGGTCGGTGTAGTGCGTCTGCGCCATGCCGAGCCGGGCCGCGGTCTGGTTCATCCGGGCCACGAACGCGTCCGTACCGCCGGCGACCCACCGGGCGAGGATGTAGGCGACGTTGTTGGCCGACGGCAGCAGCAGCGCCTCCAGCGCCTGCCGTTCGGTGAGCACCTCGCCCGCCTCGACCTTGACGAGGGACTGGCCGGACGCCAGTTGGGCCGGGTACGCGGCCGCCTCCTCGTTGCTGACGGTCAGCGTCGGACCGGCCTCGTCCATACCGATCGGGTGCTCCTTCAGGACCACGTAGGCGGTCATCATCTTGGCGACGCTGGCGATCGGTACCGGCTGCGAGACGCCCGAGGACCCGAGTCCCCCCAGCCCCTCGACCTCGACGGTGGCCTGTCCCACGGACGGCCAGGAAACGGTCGGCGGGGTACCCGGAACCACGTACGCCGCCGGCACCGTCTGAGTCACCTGCGGCATGGGCTGCGGAAGGCCCAGCCGCAGCGCCAGTGCCCCACTCACCACGACGAGCGCGGCCAGCGCCGTGGACAGCACCCATCGGCGGCTGACCGGCCGCATCGGCTTCACTGGTGTGTCAACCCGAACCACGGCAGCCGCGTACCCCGACCGGGCGCCGGCTAACGCCGCGGCGGCCGGGCGCGCAGCGTGGAGACGCCGACGAGCCACGCGAGGCAACAGCCAACGGAGAGGCGCTCCAGCAGCCCGGTGACCGGCCCGTGCCCGACCGCGAGCATCGCGACGGCCATGACGGTGAGCATCGGCACCGTTGCCGCCGCGCCCCATCCCGACGCGGCCCGCAGCGGCCGCTCCGCCGCCCACCCCGCGGCGGCCAGCATCGCCAGCGCGCACAGCCCGGTGGCCGCGATGCTCGCCCCGGCATGCACCAGGTCCCCGGCCGTCGGGTTCTGGTAGGGCGGCAGCGGGCACCCGGCGCTGCACGGCGCCGAGCCGGCCACCACGAGGCACGGGGCGGCGGTGCCGAGCGCGAGGGCGGCCAGCCCGGCCACCGGCCGCAGGGCGAGCGCCGCGCCCGCGGCCGCGAGCGCGAGCAGGAAGACGCTCAGCCGGTACAGCGCGGCATGCGGGGCGCCGGAGACGCCCGCCTCGCTGATGTAGCCGGCGATCCCCGGCCCGTCGCGGGTGGCGAGCACCAGACCCAGCGTGGCGAGCACGGTCGCCCCCACCGCCGAGCCGGCCGACAGCCGCACCGTGACAGACATGAGTGATCCGGTTCCTCATATACTCTGCGTTGTCGAGGCGTCACCAGTCGTCGACTCTGGACGCATGACAAGCCCGACGCGTACGCCGACCAAGGTACCCAGCCGCCGGATCGTCCTGGGAAAGGTCCTGGAGGTCGAGGAGTCGTACGCCCGCCAGTTACGCATCCCTCCGATCCTGCTCTTCCCCCTGCTCCTCGCCGCGGTCGTACCGGAGCTGCTCGGCCTCGTCATCGGAGCCCTCCTGCGCACGGGGCCACCAGGCACCGCGCGCCGGCCCATCAAGTCCTTACGCAAGGGGCCGGAGTTCATGGTGACGCCGATCCACGTCCGTGACGCGGACGGCTCGGTCATCGAGGTGGAGGTGCACGGGTACCTCGGGCGCAGCGCGCTGATCCGGACCGACCGGATCCGCACCGGGGCCCGCCGCCAGAAGGGCGACCTGCCCCTGCTCGCCGGTCCGATCGAGAACCTCACCACCGGCCGTACGCTGCGCCCGCGCCGGGCCACCCTGTGGACCCACTTCGGCACCCCGCTGGTGCTGCAGGGCCTGCTCGGCGTGGTGCTTTTCGGCCTGACGCTCGCCTGCCTGCTCGGCGTGTTCCGGTGACTTGAGTGGGTGGTGTGGTGGGTCGAACAGGAACGGTGCCGCGCCGGGAGGCAGGCCCGCGCGGCGGACCGGCGCCGGCACGCGGCCGGTCAGCGCAGCGCGAACCGGGGCGCGGGCACCGCCACCGAGCCGCGCCGCGCCGGTGGCACCGGCCGGGTCGGGGCCGCCTGCGCCCGGACCGCCGCGGCGAGGGACTCGCGGCTCAGGCGGTGCCACGCCTCCGCCGCGGCCTCCGCCTGCCCCCAAGCCGTGCGCTCGGCCTCGGACACCGCATGGTATGTCTCCAGCAGCCGGGTCCGGGCAAGGCGGCGAAGAACCACCTCCTGCTCGGCGGGGTGCCGGTGCGGGTCCCACCCGCCGCGGTGCAGCAGGGCCGCGCTGACCTGTTCGAGGCCCAACTCACCACGGTGGTACGCGGCGGTCGCGGCCCGGTGGAGGTACCGCTCGCGGCTGGCCGCCTCCTCGGTGGTGAGTGGTGAGTCCGGTATCGGGAAGGCCGCTGCCCTCATCACCCGGCGCGCGGCCCGGTCGGCGGCGTCGAACGCGCGCCAGGCGGCCTCCTTCGCGTTGCGCGTGGCCTCCCACTCCCGCTGGCTGCGTTCCGCCGTCCGGCCCGCGCGCGCGGCGGCGACGGCCACCTCCTGCGCGTACCGGCGGCGGTCCTGGGCCTGGGTGACGAGGCGGGTGGGCACGGCGGGACCGGGGGCACGGCGGCGGCGCGGCGGCCGGCTGGACGCGGCCAGCAACGCACAGCCCAGCGCGCCGAACGCGACCAGGCCGAGCCAGATGGTCAATGCGTCGGGCATGTTGAGCTGGACATTATACAGCAAGGTTCGCACGGCGAGCACCTCATCCGTCGATGCGCGGGAAGGGAGAAAGTGAGGGGGGTAGCGGCAGACGCGGTCAGCGCGCGGGCGGAGCCCGGGACCGGTCCGCTCGCGGGTAGCCGGCCAGCTCGTGCTGATGAACCCCGAAATCCCTTACCGGTGCGGCCTTTCCGGCGCTCGGCGCGATCTGTGGGCGGTCCGGGGCGACGGTGGAGGTCGCCTCGCCCGGGTGCTCCACCTGGACGGCCGCCGCGGGTGCCGCGTACGCGGCGACGGAAGCTACCGGCTGGCCAGCGGTGGCCTCAGCCGGAGGCGCGAGCCGTGCACCGGCCGCGATGGACAGCACGGCCAGCCCGACCAGCAACGGTACGGACCGGCGCGCGCCTCGTCGTCGGCCAGGCTGCGGCGCAACGACGGACATACGGTGACCCTACCCCTTTCGGGCGATCCCTGCCTAGTTCGAACGGCGCGCACCTATCGCGACGGTCGAGTCGGCATACGTCGATGGCCCGGCGAGCCGACCGCCGTCACGAGCCGCTCGGCCAGGGCACCTGGGTCGAGCGGTAGTACTTCAGGTTGAGCACCTTCCAGCGCGGGCCCTGGGCCGCCAGCCGGTTCTTGAACGCCGTCCAGTTGTGCGTGGACTGCGGCGACCAGCCCAGCTCGGCGATCGCGGGCAGCCGCGGGAAGGCCATGTACTCGATGTTGGCGGTCGTCACGATCGTCTCTGTCCACAGTGGAGCTTCGACGCCGAGTACGGCCGACTCCGGTACGCCGGACAGGTACGCGCCCGGGTTCCACCCGTACGCCTTCTTGACGTCGGTGAGGCCGGCCCAGTCCTGCCCGAGCGGGGTCGAGGCGTTGTACTTCATGTCGAGGTACGCGTGGTTGGCCGGCGCCATCACGAGCTTCGTCCCGTGCTGTGCGGCACTGGCGACAGCCGCGTCGCTCGTCGTGGTGTCCCAGAACTCGGCGACGGTGGACGGCAGCGGCGTCGCGTGGACCACGTCGTGCCAGCCGAGCACGGTCTTGCCGTGCGCGGCCACGATCTGCTGGACCCGGTCGATGAACTTCGTGTAGTCGGCCGGCGTGGTGGACTGCGCCTCGTCCCCGCCGATGTGCAGGTACGGGCCGGGGGTCAGGGCGGCGAGCTGGCCGAGCACGTCGTCGATGAACGTGTACGTGATGTCCTTGCTGACGCACAGCGTGCTGAACCCGACCTCGATACCCGTGTAGCGCGGCGGGGCCTTGCCGTCGCAGTTGAGCTGGGCGTAGGAGGCGAGTGCGGCGTTGGTGTGTCCGGGCATGTCGATCTCGGGTACCAGCGTGATGAAGCGCTGCTGCGCGTACGCGACGATGGCCTGGTAGTCGGCCTGGGTGTAGTAGCCGCCCGGACCGCCCCCGACCGCCGTACCGCCGCCGTAGGTGGCCAGCCGCTCCCAGCCGTTGATCGCGATCCGCCAGCCCTGGTCGTCGGACAGGTGCAGGTGCAGGTAGTTCACCTTGTAGAGGGCGACCTCGTCGATGTACCGCTCGACCTGCGCGACCGTGAAGAAGTGCCGGGCCACGTCCAGCATCGCGCCGCGGTAGGCGAAGCGCGGGTAGTCCAGGACGTGCCCGCCGGGCACCTTCCACGGGCCCGGCTTCACCGCGCGACTCTCCACTGTGGACGGTAGGAGCTGGCGCAGCGTCTGGACGCCGGCGAAGAGCCCGGCCGGCCGGCGCGCCCGGATCACCACGGCGGTGGAGCTGACGTCGAGCGTGTACCCCTCGGTGCCGACCTGCTCGGGCGCGCCGGACAGCAGCAGCGCGATGCCCTTCGGCGTACCTGACGGGGCGCGTACGGGCAGCGGGTACCCGGTCGACGGGCGGAGGATGCCGGCGAGGTACTCGCCGACCGGTGTGGAGTCGGTGGAGATCCCCGTGCCCGTACCGATGGAGTAGCTGGCGCCGGAGGTCGGTGCCGTGCTCGCCGGCGCCGGTACCACGCTGGCGAAGCCGGTGGCGACCGCGGCGTCGGCGGGTGGCGCGGCGGTCAGCGCCGCGCCCGCCGCGGAGCCGGCCAGGACGAGCGACAGGCCCGCCAGAACCAGTAGCCGTACGCGCATGGCGACCTCCCGAGGCGATAGATGGCCATCACCATATCGGCCGGTTCTTTGATAGGCAACCTCTCTAACAGATCCGATGTTTGGGTCACCGGCGCGGGGGAAGGCCCGGACCGTGGAGGTCGCGGAGCAGGAATGGCGGTCGTGGGCGCCGGCCTGGGGCTTTCCCGAGCTCAAGCTGGACTGCGTGGATACCCCGCTGGTCGTCACGCCGCATCCGGACGACGGCGTGCTGGGCGCCGGGGGGCTGCTGTCCCTACTCGGGCGGGCCGAGCTGGTCACCGTGACCAACGGCGGGGCGGTCGCGAGCCGGTGCAGCATCGAGACCGAGCGGGCGCTGCGATCCTTGTGGCTCAACGGAACCGCGGTACGCCGGCTCAACCAGCCGGCCGGGGACATCAACGAAGATGCACTGGAGGACGCGCTCATCCCGCTGCTGTGGCCGGGGCGCTGGTGCCTGGCCACCTGGCGGGGCGACGGCGACCCGGACCACGAGGCGGTCGGCCGGGCGGCCGCGGTCGCCTGCGCGGCGACCGGGGCGCGGCTGCTGGACTACCCGATGGGTACGTGGGAGTGGGCGCGGCCCGGGGACCCGCGGGTGCCGTGGGAGCGCGCGGTCCGCGTGGAGCTGCCGTTGTCGGTACGCCGCGCGAAGGTCACCGCCATCGCGGCGTTCGAGAGCCCGGTCCCCGAGTTCGACGACCTGGCGCCGTTCCTGCGCCCGTTCGAGGTGTTCCTCGCCTAGGGTCCGGAGAGCCCGTCCGGCTGGTCGGCCCGCACCTTCCGGTCGTCGCGCAGCTGGGTGTACGGCTCCGCCTCCGGCGGGTGCCCCGCGGCGATCGCCCGGCCGCGCGCCAGCTCGGCGTCCAGCTCCGCGCCGAGCAGGACGGCCGTGTTGGTGAGGTAGAGCCAGACCAGGAAGATCACGATCGCGGCGAGCGCGCCGTACGTCTTGTTGTACGAGCCGAAGTACGCGACGTAGAGCCCGAAGCCGGCCGAGCCGAGCAGCCACCCGAGTACGGCCACCAGCCCGCCCGGGGTGATCCAGCGGAAGCCGCCCTGGCGCGCGTTCGGGGCGGCCCAGTAGAGGATCGCGAAGACCAGGCTGACGACGACCGCGAGTACCGGCCACCTGGCGACGTTCCAGACCCGTACCGCGGTACCGCTGATCCCGAGCAGCCGGCCGAGCTGCTCGGCGAGCTGGCCGGTGAAGACGACGGTCAGCGCCGAGGCGGCCAGCAGGACACCGGTGACGATCGTGACGCCGAGCCGTACGGGCAGCTTCTTCCAGACCGGCCGGCCCTCGGGTACGCCGTAGATGGCGTTGCCGGCGCGCATGAACGCGGCCACGTACAGGGAGGCCGACCAGAGCGCCGCGCCGAGACTGGCGAGCGCGAGGACGCCGGCCGTATCCTCGCGACTCCTCTCAATGTCTTCCACAGCGCCGCGCAGCACGGCCTGCACCGCCCCGGGGGCCACCGCGGCGAGGTTGTCGATGACCGTGTGGACCGTCGAGGCGCCGAACAGCCGCAGGCCGGTGACCAGGACGAGCAGCCCGGGGAAGAGCGAGAGGATCGCGTAGTACGTCAGGGCGGCGGCCCAGTCGTGGAGGTTGTCGCGCCGGTACTCCCGTACCGTCCGCGTCAGGACGCCCCACCACCCGCGCCAGCCCAGCTCGGTCGGCCGGTCCGGACCCTCCCCGGCGGTCGGCCGCTCGTCCTCTGCCTGCACTAACCCGGCAACAGGCCGGCCGCCAGGTAATCCCGACGGAGATCTTCCAGGACCCCGGCGAGGACGGCCGCGCTGGTCGTATCCCCCGGTGCCGTGGTAGGCGGTGCTATCCCATCCAGGCCGAGCGCGCGGATGGCGTCTGGCACTCCCGCGCCGGTCCGCTCGGGATCCCCCAGGTTTAATGGCGTGGCACTGCCCGTGATTATCCTGAACAGTCGATCCACCCGATCCGCATTCCGTGGCCGGAATGGTCCACTGAAATCGGGATGGTGGGCGAGCACGAGCGCGGCGAGTCCGGTGACGTGCGGAGCCGCCATCGAGGTGCCGTCCCACGCCGCGTAGCCGTCTGGCGGCACCGAGGAGACGATCGCCACGCCGGGCGCACACACGTTGATCTGGGGTCCATGACAGCTGAATTTGGCCGAGAAATAGCCGTTCTCGATCGGCGCATCGGGTGCCAACTGCTGAGCGTGGAAGCTGTCCGGTGGAAACTCACCCATCTTGCCGATTGCGGCCACGGTCAATACATCGGGTGAGGTTCCGGGGAACTGCACCTCGGCGCCCGAGTTGCCGGCGGCGACGATACAGGCCACGCCGGCCCACTTTGCCTGCGCCAGCTTCTGCAAGACCAGATCCGATTTTGCGCCGCTGCCAAGGCTCATGTTGACGACGTCGATCTGTTGCTCGACGCAGTAGTCCAGTGCATCGAGGAGAGTGCTGAACCGCCCACCCGGAAAGATGCGCAACTCATGCACTTCGGCGCCGGGTGCGAACCCTCGGATGCCAGCCGCGTCGCTGAGCCCGGCGATGACTCCGGAGCAGTGTGAGCCGTGCGCGACCACATCATCGGTCCAGGTCGTATCGCTGGCTGGCTGCACCGTGAGATCCATACCTGTTTTGATCTGCCCGAGATCGCGGTGGGTGGTTGCGGCTCCCGAATCGATGACGGCGACTTTCACGCCACTGCCGTTCATCCGCGGATCCAACCGATCCATTCGCATCGCACGCTGTCCCCAACCGATGATCTCGGCGCCGGGAAAGCCTTGCAGGGTGGACGCCAGCGGGGTCAGTCGCACGACGTTGACTTCCCCGCTGGTAATGCGCGGACGGTCGACCCAGAGATTCCAGAATGTGCTCTGCGGATTGATGTACAACGCCCGGACCGTGTCATCGGTCTCGTTGACCAGGCTCAGTTCCACCTGCCCGTCGCCATCCGTACGTCCCTGCGCGGGTACACCGCCGCCATAGAGGTAGACGGCGGCACCAGCCGCCGGCGTGTCATCCGGTCCGACCACGCGCAACCGCCAGGTCGTGGTCCCGCCGAAGGGAATGAAGACCGAGGGATCCTGGAACTCGACGGTGGGACCAGGTGACGGCATCGGCCGCAGCGGCGCATCTTCCTCGACCAGTACCTGCGGATGTTGGGCAATCTCCCGTGCCTTCTCGTCGGGCATCCGCGCCACGACAATACGTTGGAGCGAGGTCGGGGCTTCCGCGAGGAGGGCCAGCGCTTCCGGCGCCATGACTCGCTCGACGGTAACGGCTGGATCGGCCTCCAGTTGGGCCAGTAGCGAGTCCGCGTCGATCGCGCTCACCCCCGCGGGCAGCAGGGCGTCTTGCCGAGAGACCAGGAATGTCCTGTCCCGAGGGGCAACTGACGCCGCCGCTGGGGTGGCTGGCTCTCGCCCGCTACCCGGCGTCGCACGCCGTGGACTTGGTGCCATGAGAAACCTCCAAAGAAAGAATTGTCACGAGGTCGCGTACGCCTGAAGGTCCTCGTCGCGTTCGATGATCAGTTGGCCACCGAGAGCGCGGCGAACCAGGTCCGCTCGCTCCGGCGACATTTCGGCCACGATACGGGTAGGCTCGGTGGCCGGCCCCGACACTGAAATCAGGTCGAGATCCGGATCCATAGTTATCACCTCGGCGAGAGCTCGGATGAGTACCGGGCTCCCGCCGAGAATGAAGCGCTCTTTCACAAATGGTCTCCGCTATGCTACGGCAAAGGTAGGTCCGGGCTTGTCACGCGGATCCGCAATAGGTACTGATAGACCTCGACGCCCTTCTGAAGGGCCCGTTGCGAATCATTTCGGCCGTAGGACTGCGCGGCCTCGCGCAAGGCCGGTACCGCCGGCAGTAGCGCCGGATGTGACGTGACATACCGCACCACGTACTCGTAGAGCAGGACGAGTAGTTGCGCGGTCTGCGGCCGCGTTGTCGAGGCAGCGGAAGCCGGAGCGGAAGCGGTCATCGGATGGTCCACTTCTGTAAGGTCAGACCCGTGCCGGCGGAATGACCTGGAACGGCAGAATGCCGCCCAGAATACTACCGGCGGTCTGGCCGATGTGTGCGCCGGATCCGCCGAACTGGCCACCGATCAGCCCACCAAGCTGGCCAAGAATCGGACCGAAAATCGACAGGGGCACCGCCACCAAGGCATCTTGGCCCCCGGCCCGTGGTACCTGCCCCTGGTAAGGCTGGTACTGCGGCCCGACCTGTGGGCCAGCCGCGGCCGGCGACAACCCGGCCTGCTGGGCCCCATAAGCCTGCTGCGCCCCGTAAGGGGGAAGCACCTGGAACGGCAGAACGTTGCCGAGGAAGCCACCGGCGTACTGGCCGACCTGCGCGCCGGTGGACCCACCCAACTGGCCACCGATCAGCCCACCAAGCTGGCCGAGAATCGGACCGAAAATCGACAGGGGCACCGCCACCAAGGCTTCCTGTCCGCCGGCCTGCCCCGGTTGCTGCGGCTGGCCGTACTGCTGCCCATATGGTTGCGACTGGAACCGCTGGCCATCTCCCACTTGGCCCATGAGCGCGGTCGCCGCTCCTGGCATCGTCATGCTGATCTCCTTTTGAACTAGGGCGAAACATCCCCGTTGGGCTTGACGTTCGATTGAATTGTGGACTATTGGGCATGCCAATCAACTGGCTTGCCGCCTGGTTTTGCCTGCTGATGATCTGGGACCGTACCCACTCCCTTCCCTCAAGTCTTCCATCATTCCGGCTACACAAACGGCGGGCAGTTCCCGTTGCGCCGGCGCGAATGATGTCGCTAATACGCGGCTCGCCAGGATATCGGGCGTCAAAGTCGCCGGGCCGCGCCAGGCCGGCACGCAGCCACGTCGGTTTCATTCCGGCGATCGACTCCGCATGTTTTACGACCGTGTATATTGCATTGAACTTATGAGCGATCATCTGAACTACTCAGGCGCACGCTCCGCCTCGGACACCTGAACTATCGGGTGCCATCCACCACCGTTACGACACGGCATCGACTTGATACTTGTCTACTCACCCAGCCCCCTGGCGCAGGCGACGGTACCGGGGTACCAGCCATCACCACCTACCCCGCTATTTCGGAACTATTACCGCAGGCCAGCAACAAGTTGGGGTGGATCCCCGAAGCTCCGCTGCCGGTGCGCCCGACCTCAGCCGGTGAGGTGGCGGGCGAGGCGCAGGCTCAGCGCGGCGAGCGTCAGCGTCGGGTTGGCCGCCGGTGAGCTCGGGAAGACGGAGTTGTCGCAGGCATACAGGTTCTCGTAGGCGAGGAAGCGCAGGTCCGGGTCGACGACGCCGGTGCCGTCGGCGCTCATCCGCAACGTACCGACCTCGTGCGCCACGCCGCCGAGCTTCGCGACCGACAGGTCGAGGTTCTCGCCGGCGATCGGCTCGGCACCCAGGCCGTCGAGCACCCGCCTGCCGATGTCGCGCACTTCGGCCTGTACGGCACCGGGCACCTGGTACGGCTGCACGTCGACCCGTACGGGCAGGTGCGGCGGGCCGGTCAGCTCGACCCGGTTGCCCGGTACCAACGGTGCGTTGAACAGGAACACGATCTCGCACAGCGTCGCGTCGCCCTTGGCCTCACGGTGCCGGCGCAGGTTGTCGGGGTCGACGTACCGGCCCTGGTTGAAGTCGGCGCCCAGCTCCACCACGACGTTGTACGGGTGGTTGTCGACGCTCGTGTCGCGGTGCCGCGACCACACCTTGGCCGACGCGTTGGTCGACGCGAACGGGGAGCCGGCCGGCAGCGAGAAGTGGGTGAACCAGATCGGGTGGTCGGTGATCCCGCGCCCGATACCGCCGGCCGGGTCGGCGAGCCCCGACTGCAGCGCGATCTTCGCCGACTCGATCGTGCCGGCGCTGAGCACCACGGCGTTCGCCCGGTACTGGCGGGGCCGCCGGTCCAGCAGGTCGTAGCAGGCGACCCCGGTCACCCGGTCGCCGTCGACGAGCACCCGCTGCACGGCGTGGTTGAGGTTGACCGTGGGCAGCCGCCGGCCGGGGTCGACCACCAACCGGTCCTCGCTGAGCAGGTCCGCGGTGGAGAACATGCCATCGGGGATGGACAGCGGGGTGTACCCCTCGTACTGCACCGCGACCGGCGCGTCCAGGTGGTCGAAGTCGGGCAGCAGCTCGGCCAGGCGTCGCCTGGTCCCCTCCTGGTACGCCGACCCGATCGGCCCGTTGCGGTTGAGCGCGTCCTCGGCCAGCCGGTACCCCGTGGTCAGCAGGTAGTCGCGCACCGGTGCCGGCCAGCTCGCCAGCTCCCAGGCCCCCATCCGCGGGATCAGCCCGCCCCAGAACACCGACCGGCCGCCGAGGTTGAACGCCTGTGCGCCGCCGAAGTACGAACCGTCGACGTTGACGTAGTTGGCGAAGCTGAACTCCGGGAACAGCCCCCACACGTTCTTGTCGAACTTGCCGACGCGCAGCCGGCGGGGAAGGTTGGCGACGTGGGTCGGGAACAGGTACGAGCCGGCCTCGAGCACCAGAACGTCGGCGCCGGCGTCGGAGAGCTGGTCGGCGAGCAGGCCGCCGCCCATCCCGGAGCCCACGACGATCACGTCGTACCGGTGTCCCTCGTCGTGGTCGGGCCGGAAGAACAGCTGCTGGATCCGCCCGTTCTCGGTGACCACGGCGGGCATCGGCGAGAACCGTACGGCGGTGTCGTCGACGTCGAGCTGCCCGCCCGGTACGGGCTGCGCCACCAGGTTCGGCCCGTCCATCCACGTAACGTCGAGGACGAGCTTGAACTCCAGCGGCCCGGGCTGGTCATCCAGCCGGAACACCCACGCGCCGCCCTCGAACACCCCGGCCACGTCGGTGAGCCAGTCCCGTGAGGTGCGCAGCACCACCGACTCGTCCGGCTGGTGCGCCTCGGTGAAGAACCGGATCTCGAACACCCGGCCACTCTCGCACGCCCCGGTAACCGATGAGTTTCGGTTGGTACGAGTGTCTGCATGCCGACTGCGTACTCGGCGGGATGACCGAGCGCTGACGCGGGTGCTCTCGGCGGTCTACTCAGCTACGGCGTAAATACACCACACGTGGGTACTCAGATTCGCGCACGCAGCCCAGCGCGCCGAAGCGGCGAACACGGCGTCGCTGCACCTTCGTCATTCTGCCGTGGCCGCACCGGGTCAGTACCCCCGCAAGGCGTCGCTGAGCGCGGCGGTGGCGTTCGGCGGGAGCTGGCCACCGTTGCTCAAGGCGCTGCGCACGATCTGGCGGAACACCTCGGTGAAGCGGGCGTAGTGCGGGGTCACCGGGCGCGGCCGGGCCGCCCGTACCGCGTCGAGCAGCACCGGCGCGTACCGATATTTGTCGATGACCGCGGCATCGTGGTAGACGATCTCGCGGGTGGCCGCGAACCCGCCACGCTCGAAGAGGATCTGCTGGCTGCGCTCACTGGTGAGGAACTCGATGAGCGCCTGCGCCGCGCGCGGGCGCCGGGTACCGCTGGCCAGGGCAAGGTCCTGGCCGCCCAGCGTGCTCGGGCCGGGCAGCCGGCTGACCCCGAACGGCGGCGGCCCGCTGCCGGCCGGCTGGTTGGTGGGCGGGGCCTGCAGGGTCCGGTACGCCACCGGCCACATCCGCAGGAACACCACCTTGTGGTCGTAGAACGCGTGGGTGCTCTGGGTCTCGTCGAAGCTCGCCGACTGTTCGAGGATGACCTGTGGGTTGCTCCGTTGCAACCCGGTGGCGAGCCAGCGCAGGCCGGCCCGCGCCGGTGGCGAGTCGATGACCACGTGCCCGTCGCCGTCCACGACGTCCCCGCCGGCCGCCCAGATCGCCTCCAGCGCGTTGACCGTCAGGCCCTCGTAGTCGGCGAGCTGGCCGGCGTAGCCCGCGGCGAGCAGCGGGTCGCGGGTGGCCGGCGCGGCACCGAAGGCGCGGGCGATGTCGTCGCTCATCGCGGTCCAGGTCGTCGGTGGTGATGGCACCAGGTCGGTCCGGTAGAACAGCAGACCGGCATCGCTGTTGAACGGCAGCGCCCACAACCGGTCCGCGTACCGGCATGTCGACAGCGGGCCGGCGAGGAAGCCACCGGTGTCGGTCCGCTCCAGCGGGCGCAGGTGATCGCCCTTCGCGAACTCGGCGACCGAGATGACGTCGAGGTTGTAGATGTCGACCGGCTGCCTGCCCGACTGGGCCCGCGAGAGCATCTCGCTGTGCTGGGCGTCGGCCTGGCCGGGCAGCTCCTCGATCCGGGCCGGGTTTCGGGGATGCGTCACGTTCCACTGGTCGATCAGCGCCTGGCGCTGGCCGCCGGCGCTGTCGTCCCGGCCGCTCAGGATGACCAGCGGGCCGGGCTCGAGGTCCGTACCGGGGGCGAGCCACACCGGTACGAGCGTGGCCAGCAGCGCTCCGGCCACCCCACCGGCGAGCAGGCCGAGACCGAAGCCGAACCGGCCGCGCCAGCGACCGGTCAGCGTGTCCCAGGCGGCCCGCAACCTATCCAGCATGACCGGTCCCCTCCCACAGTACGGAGAACAGCTGCGCCAGCCTCGTGCGCACGGTGTCGAAGCTGGCCTCGTAGCACCCGCCCCCGGTAGCGGAGGCCACCCCGACGACGGCCGCGCCGGCACAGCTCGCCTCCCCGACCGCGACCACGAACACCCGTACCCCCTGGCCCTGTACGGCCGACACCAGCTGCCCGGCGGTCAGCCCGCTGCTGGTGTCCTCGCCGTCGGTGAGTACGACCAGGGCGCGTACCCGGTCGTTCGGCGCGGCGCTGACCGCGTGGACGGCGTCGACGATCGTGGCGTACAGCGGGGTGTCGCCGGAGGGCTGGATCGCGCCCAGCGCCTGGACCGTGGCCTGCTTCCGGGCCACTCCCCCGACCGCGGTGTCCCGCGACCCGACCGGCACGAGCTCGCGGGTCACGTGCCCGCCGGCGGTCGCCGGGAAGGCCCAGAGCCCGAACTCGTCCTTCGTACCCATCAGGTCCAGCGAGTCGCGGATCCCCTCGGCGGCCACCGAAAGGCGGGTTGCTCCGGTGCGCGTACGCAGCCCCATCGAGCCGGACGTGTCCAGCGCCAGCAGCACCTGTCCGGTACGGCGCGCGCCGTCGTACCGGTCCATCGCGGCGGCCACCGCGGCCGGGTCGGGCGCCCGGCGGTCGAACACCGCACCGGGCAGCGCCCCGAACTCGTTGGTCAGCGGGTCGCTGATCGGGTACCCGGCCGGCGGCCGCAGCCCCGTGAGGAGCAGGGCGGCCTTGCCGTCGTCCGTACCGAGCCACTTACCTAGGTCAATGGCAGCGGCGACCTGCGGGGTGTCCGCGTGGTCCCACTCGAACCGGACGAACGGGTGGTCCAGGCCGGGCGTACCGGACGGGTAGAACGCGAGCAGCTCAGCGCCGGGTGCCGCCCGGTCCTGCGGTATCGGGCAACCGGTGCCCAGCGGGTCGCCGCGGTTGAAGCGCACCAACGCCTGCTCGGAGGCGATGACCGCGGCCGGTCGCGCGTCCTGCGCCCGCTGCCGGCACAGCACCGCGCTCGCGTCACCGAGCGGGTACCCGCCGTCGTCGAGGGCGTGCTCGATCCGCAGCTCGACGCCGCGGATCGAGTCGCCGTTGGCCAGGTCGGCGTACAGCGCGGTGGTGGCCACCATCCCGAGCGGGGAGGTGCCAGGGTCCGGGCGCACCAGGCCGCCGGGCAACTGCGCGGACCGGGCCAGCAGCTCGTGCCACGCGGTACCGGTGCGCGGCGCCGGTACGGTGTCCCTGACCGACCCCGGCACCCCCACCACGATCGGGGACCAGGCGACCGTACGGTTCTCGGCGATCGGTACGGAGAGCCCGTTGCGCTGCGCCAGCGCGGTCAGGTCCCGCACCTGCAACGTGGAGTCGGGCAGCCACACGTCCGGTCGCGGACCGACGTCGCGCAGCGCATCGGAGGACCACTCGCCGGCCAGTGCGTCGCGGGCCGAGTCGGCACCGGCGGCGTACACGTACACGCTGACGGTACGGCAGCCGTCGTCCCGGGCCGCGGTGGCCCGCTCGTACGCGTCGGCCAGCTGCCGGCTCGGGTCCAGCCCCTCCGGCGTGGTGAGCACCCGCAGCTCGGTCGGCTCCGGGCAGCCGTTGATGAGCCGGTCCACCCGGAACCACACGTTCGTGGCGGCGAACACGGCGCCCGCCAGCAGCCCGAGCGCGACCACTCCGGCCAGGAGCACCGGCCCCCGTACCGGCTTGCGCCGCCGGGGTTCCCGCGTCCCACCCTCCCGCGCCGCGAGCAGGATCCGATCCAGGCTGAGCGTGGCCACCACCGCCTCGGCCAGGGCCGCGGCCACCAGCAGCCCCCACCGGAAGGCGTTGGCCGGCCAGCCGTAGGCCAGCTGGGGCAGCGCGGTGGCGGACGCGCCCAGCGCACCGACCCCGACCAGCAGCCAGGGCCGTGGTAACACGCGGGCCGGCCGGTTGGGGCCGCGGTCACCAGGCGCCATGTGGCGGCATCCTCACTCGGAGTACGGACAGGGGCGCCCGATCCTATCGATATCCGGCCACCGATGGGAGTGAGCCGGCCAGCTCGGACAGCCGCGCGCTACTCTTTCCCGCGGACGTGACTGGCCCGCCAAGCCGCGAAGGAGAGCCGAAGCATGAGCGAGACGGGCCGACCGAGTGCCCTGCTCTTAGAGGGCATCCACGACAACGCCGCCACCCGGCTCACGGCCGAGGGATACCAGGTGGAGGCCGTCGGGCGGGCGCTGGACGACGACGAGCTGGTGGCGCGCATCGGCGGCGTACACCTGCTGGGCATCCGGTCGAAGACCCAGGTGAGCGCGGCGGCGCTGAAGGCGGCCCCGGACCTCGTGGCGGTCGGCGCCTTCTGCATCGGCACCGACCAGGTCGACCTGGCCGCGGCGGCCAGCTCCGGCGTACCGGTCTTCAACGCCCCGTTCTCCAACACCCGCAGCGTCGTCGAGCTGGCCGTCGCGGAGATCATCGCGCTGACCCGCCGGCTCACCGAGAAGAACGCCGCGATGCACGCCGGGGTGTGGGACAAGGCCGCCGAGGGCAGCCACGAGGTCCGCGGCCGCAACCTCGGCATCGTCGGGTACGGCAACATCGGCACCCAGCTGTCCGTGCTCGCCGAGAACCTGGGCATGCGGGTGTACTTCTACGACACCGCCGACAAGCTGGCCCTCGGCAACGCGCGGCGCTGCGACACGCTCGACGACCTGCTCGCCATCGCCGACGTGGTGACCCTGCACGTGGACGGGCGCCCCGGCAACAGCGGCTTCTTCGGCGAGGAGCAGTTCGCGAAGATGCGGCCGGGCAGCCTGTTCCTCAACCTCAGCCGCGGGTTCGTCATCGACCACCGCGCCCTGGGCCGGCACCTCGACTCCGGGCACCTGGCCGGCGCGGCCGTCGACGTGTTCCCGCATGAGCCCAAGGGCCGGGGCGACGAGTTCGTCTCGGAGCTGCGCGGGCGGCCCAACGTGATCCTCACCCCGCACATCGGCGGCTCCACCGAGGAGGCGCAGGCCGACATCGGCGCCTTCGTGGCCGCGAAGCTGCACCAGTTCTACGCCGAGGGGGTCACCACCCTGTCGGTGAACCTGCCCTCCGTGGCGCTGCCGCTGCAGCCCGGTACCCACCGGCTCGTGCACATCCACCGCAACACGCCGGGCGTCCTGGCGGCCGTGAACAGCATCCTGGCCGAGCACGCGGTCAACATCGAGGGACAGCTCCTCGGTACCCGGGGCGAGGTCGGCTACCTGCTGACCGACATCGGCACCCGCTACTCCGACGAGGTGCTCACCGGCTTGCGGGCGATGGAGCAGACGATCCGGCTGCGCGTGCTGTCATGACCAACGACGAGAGCTTGCGGGTCGGCGCGTGACCGCGGGCGGGGCACACCTGGCTCCTCCGGCGGGCGACGATGAGTGACCTTGAGGACCAGCTCCGGGCCGTCGTCGGCGCGGGGCATGTGCTGACCGACCCGGACCTGCGGGCGCCGTACGAGACGGACTGGACGCGCCGGTTCACGGGTGCGGCGCGGTGCGTGGTCCGGCCGGCGAGCACCGCCGAGGTGGCCGCGGTCGTCCGGGCGTGCGCCGCCGCCGGGGCCGCGATGGTCGTCCAGGGCGGCAACACCGGCCTCGTCGGCGGCGGCGTACCCGCGCACGACGAGATTCTCGTCAACCTGACGAGACTGACCGACCTGGAGCCGGTCGACCCGGTGGAGTCCCAGGTCACCGTCGGCGCCGGGGTGACGCTGGAGAAGCTCCAGGCGCACGCCCGGGCGGCCGGCCTCGACTTCGGCGTCGACCTCGCGGCCCGGTCGGCGGCCACGGTCGGCGGCCTGGTGGCCACGAACGCGGGCGGCATCAGGGTGCTGCGGTACGGCAGCATGCGGGCCCAGCTCACCGGCCTCGAGGCGGTGCTGGCCGACGGTACGGTCGTCAGCCGGCTCACCGGCCTGGCCAAGGACAACACGGGTTACGACCTGACCCAGCTCCTCGCCGGGAGCGAGGGCACCCTGGGCGTCGTCACCCGGGTACGGGTCCGCCTGGTCCCGCTGCTCACCGCCCGGTCGGTCGCGCTCGTCGCGCTGCCCAGCACCGGGAACGCGCTCGCCCTGCTGGCCCGGGCCCGGGCCGAGCTCAGCTCCCTGTCCGCTGCCGAGATCGTCTACGCCGACGGCGTCGAGCTGGTGCGCGCCTACGCCGGCCTGCCCGCGCCGTTCGGCGTCCCGTACCCGGTGTACCTGCTGCTGGAGTGCGCCGACCGTACCGACCCGACCGACGGGCTGCTCGAACTGCTCGACGAGGCGCCGGAGATGGCGGACGCCACGGTGGCGGAGGACGTGGCCGGGCGTACCCGGCTGTGGGCGTACCGGGAGGCGCACACCGAGGCGGTCGGCGCGGCCGGCGTACCGGTGAAGCTCGACGTGAGCGTGCCGCTGGGCGAGCTGCCGGGGCTGGTCGCCGAGCTGCCCGGGACCGTCGAGGCGGCCGCGCCCGGTGCCCGTACCGTCGTCTGGGGCCATCTCAACGAGGGCAACCTGCACGTCAACGTGCTGGACGCGGGCGACCGGTCGACGGCGGTCAGCGAGGCGGTGCTGAACCTGGTCGCGGTGCACCACGGCAGCATCAGCTCGGAGCACGGCGTCGGCCGGGCCAAGGTGCCGTGGCTGGGCCTGTCCCGTACCCCCGAGGAGATCGCCACGATGCGCCGCGTCAAGGCGGCGCTGGACCCGGCCGGCCTGCTCAACCCCGGAGTGCTCTTCTCGCCCGACGAGCGGTAGGTCGGAGGGTTGCCGGCGGGCATCGACGGGTACCGCAGGTCGGAGTGACCTAGGGAGGTGCCATGCCCGACGAGACGGGTGCGATCACGACGGCCTTGGTGCTTGAGATGTGGTTCTTTGCCGTGCTCCTTGTCGTAGCCGCGATGGCGTGGCGGCAGGCGCACCCGCAACGCACGGTTGACCGGCGCCCGCACCGCTGAGCTGGCCTTCCGCCGGCCGGGTAGGTTCCCGCCACGGCGTGACAAGCCGGCGGATCGGGGTACGCGCGGCTGGTGCCGTACGCGCCGCGGGTCCTCCTCTACACCGACGTCGACGCGCTCGGCGGCGCCGAGATGGCCCTGGGCCACCTGATCGGCGCCGCCAGCGACAAGTACGACGTGCACGTCGCCGGCCCGGACGGGTACCTCCTTTCCTGGCTTGCCAGCCGGCGCGCCGACGTCACCGGGCACCTCGTCGGCCGCGGGTGGCGGTCCTGCCGGCGCCTGCTGCGCCGGCTGCGGCCCGACCTGGTGCAGGTGAACCTCGAGGTGCCGTGGGCAGCCGCGGCGATGCTCGCGGTGGCGTTGGCCCAACCCGGGGTGCGGGTCGTCGGGGTCGAGCACATGGCCGCGCGTACGACGCATCTCGGCCGGCTGTTGCGTACCCGCGCGCTGGCCCTGCGCCTGGACCGGCACGTCGCGGTCAGCGAGGACGCCGCCCGGCGGGTGGAGAGCTTCTACGCGCTCGGCCGGGACTCGGTGGAGGTCATCCACAACGGAGTCCCGGCACCGACGCCCCGACCGGTCCCGGCGTCCCGGCCGGACGGCTTCGTGCTGGGCTGCGTGGGCCGGCTCGACCAGGTCAAAGGCCATGACATAGCGGTACGGGCGCTGCCCGGCCTGCCCGAGGTACGGCTCGTGATCGTCGGCTCCGGCCCGGAGCGCGCCGCCCTGCTCCAGCTGGCCCGGGAGCTGGGCGTCGCCGACCGGCTCGAGCTGTACGGGTGGTCCGGCGACGTGGCGGCACGGCTCGCCGGGTTCGACGTGTTCTGCCACCCGTCCCGGTACGAGGGGCTGGGGTTGTCGCTCATCGAGGCGATGGCGGCCGGGCTGCCGTGCGTGGCGAGTGAGGTGGGCGGGGTTCCGGAGGTGCTCGGGCGGTGCGGGGTGCTCGTACCGCCGGAGGACCCGGCGGCGCTGGCGTTGGCCGTACGGCAGCTCCGCGTCGATCCGGCACATCGGGCCCGGCTCGGCGAGCGGGCGAGGCGACGGGCGCTCGCGCTGTTCAATACCGAGCGCATGAGCGCGGCGTACGAAGGGATGTGGGAAGGGGTGCTCGCGGAGCCTCGGGCACCCCGTCTCCGTACGGGTCGTCCGCTGGCGTGAACGGCAGGCACACCACCATCGCCATGACGACGGCTACCCGGCGCGTGCACCCCCGCAGCACGCGCCCGGTCCCCGTACCCGCCAACCTCGCATCGACCGGCTTCCCCGTAAGCGTGGGAAACCCTCCGGAGTCTGGGCGACGCGTACGGCAAAGCTCAAGGCCACAAAACGGACCACTACCGAGTGTAGATATAGTTAAGTCCGTTTATTGCCGCCATGGGTGATTCAGTGCGGCGAACTGTGTCGCGTCTCTAGACGAACACCTCACTTAGTCAGCCAGCCTGCCCGGCTGCAGTGGGGTCGGTAACAGCTCAGCGGCGTTCGCGGGCGTCCCGGATGGCGTCGCGGATCCGGTCGAACACCGCCAGGGGCGGCCCGAGCAGGAGGTTGGCGGTGGCGGACGGCGACGTCGAGGGGTGCGGCCGGGTGGGCGAAACGGCCTCCGCCGCGCGGAGTACCCGGGCCAGCATCTCCAGCTCGTCGGCCGTGAGGTTGCGCCGCAGGTACGGGAACTCCTCCCGCTCCTCATGCGTCGCGTGCTCGATCACCGCCAGGCCCAGTGCGTACAGGTGGTCGTCGAACTCCCGGTGCGCCACGCCCATCTCGTACAGGTCGGCCAGCGCGCGCTTGGCCTCCTGCTCCTCGGCCAGCCGGCGGTCCACCACCGCCCCGCCCGCCTCGACCTCCCGCCGGGCCAACGGGTGTACCAGCTCCTGCTCCGCGCTCTCGTGTACGGCCATCAGCCGTACCAGGTCCTGGAACAGCCCCAGCTTCCGCTCCCCCCGCGCGCCACGCAGGTCCGCGAACAGCTGCTTGATCTCGGCGTGCTGCGCCAGCAGCAGGTCCACCACGTCCGGTTTGGTCACCGGCGTCATCGCCATCACCTCCGCTGGGACATGCCGCCAGCCTGGGACCTGCCGGCATCGGCCGACCCGTACCCGTGCGGGCGGCACCGACACACTTCCGTCGCGTAGGAGCATGGGAACCATGGCGTACCAGGTGGCCGTGTGCGGGCCGGCGCAGTGCACGGAGGACGAGCGGCGGGACGCATACCGGCTGGGCCAGCTCCTCGCCGCAGTCGGCGCGGTGACCTTGTGCGGCGGCGGTACCGGCGTGATGGCCGCGGTCACGGCCGGCGCCCGTGACGCGGGCGGGCTCGTGGTCGGGATCCGGCCGGACGCGGCGACAAGCGAAGGCGACGTCACGATCGCCACGAACATGGGGCAGGCGCGCAACGCAATCCTGGTCTGGAGCGCGGACGCGGTCGTCGCGGTCGGCGGCTCGTGGGGGACGCTGAGCGAGGTCGCGTTGGCGATGCGCCGGGGCGGCGTACCCGTCATCTGGCTGCACGGCTGGCGGATCGCGGACCGCGACGGGGCCGCCCTGGAGGGCATCACCTACGTCGATACACCGGAAGCGGCCGCGCGGGCGGTGGAGCCCGGTCGCGCCGCCCCGGGCTGACCCCGGATGGTGGTCGGCGCCGGCACGGTCAGGCTCGCCAGCTTCCTCCACCCGGCCGAGCAGCTGGCCCGGACTCCGGCGTTCGCCAGGTTCGACGCCGACCCCGGCCAGCCCGAGCGGTCAACCGAGGGTTCCGGTCAAGCCCGCGGCCGGCCGGGGGTGCGCGGCGAGGAACCGCCAGATCACCTCGTCGGTGTCGAGGCCGCTGGCCTTCGCGGCCGGCCAGAGGTGGCTGTGGCCGACCAGCGTGTAGAGCTCGACGGCGGTACCGGCCTGGCAGGTGTGGTACGCGGTGACGGTCACGCCGGGGTACGGGGTGCCGGTCGCCGGCACCTTGGCGCACCCGTTGTACACCGCCCACCGCCGGGCCGCCTCCGGTACGGAGTAGGTCCAGTACGGCTGCCCGTGCCCGCCGTACGGGTTCTGCGTGTCGGCCGTCCCGTGTATGCCCAGCACGGCGGTCGCCGGCGTCGGGCACGGGCTCGGCGCGCGCAGCCCACCGACGGCGGCCACCGCCGCGTACGGCTGGTCGGGCCCGCAGGCGAGCTGGCTGGCCAGCCGGGCACCGCCGGAGAACCCGACCGCGTACACGCGCGCCGGGTCCACGCAGTACCGCTGGCGCACCTCGGTCACCACCTGTCCCAGGAAGGCGACGTCGTCGGCGTAGCGGGCGCTCCAGGCCGGCGTACCGGGGATGTTCCAGGAGAAGCCGCCGCCGACCCGCCGGTCGCCCTCCGGGTACGCGACGAGGAACGTGTGCCGGTCGGCCGTCGCGTCCAGCCCGCTCGCGCTGGCCTGGCGGGCGGCCGTCGAGCCGGTGCCGTGCAGGTTGAGCACGAGCGGCACCCGCTTGCCCGGGACGTACTCCTTCGGGACGTGCAGCCGCACGGTGCGCGGGCGGCCCTCGGCGGCCACGGTCAGCGTGCCGGTGCCGGGCTTCGCCGGCTGGCCGCAGCCGTCGACCCGGGCCGTGCTGTAGGCCGCCGGTCGCGGACGCGCCGCGGCCGGCGGCGCGTTGCCACACGCGGCCAGCGCGGTCGCGGCGAACATGGCGGCGAACGTGCCGCCCAGCAGGCCACGGCGCTGACGAATCCGTGGGTCCACCCGTGCCCCACCCTCCCAGCTCTCCTGCTGGCATGGTAGGCATGCGATGTCAAGCCCCGGGTCCCCCATCAGGATATTGCGTGACCTTTGTCGACTGTCCGACAAATAGCCGAATGGCGGGCAACCTTTCCGGAGGGCGCGCGGCCCGCGCCCCGGATGGTGGGCGCGGGCCGGCGGTGTGCGGCTTCCGCTACGGGGCGATGGCCGCGTACGAGGTACCGAGCTGGGCGTGGTTGAGCCAGGCGACCGCGTGGCCGGTGTCGTTGGCGCCGGACCGGTAGATGCCCCACTTCACGTTGACATGGGTACCCAACAGCGTCGCGGTATTGACCTGCTTCGACCCATCGGTGAACGTCTGCTGCACGCCGTTGTACCAGAACGACACCCAGCCGGCGCCCGAGCCGGAGGCGGTACGGGACAGCTTGAACCCGATCACGAAGCTGTTCCACTTGCCCAGCGACAGCGGGGCGTTCCAGATGTGCCTGCTGTCCCCGTTCGGCGAGGTGAGCTGGAAGTGCAGCTGGCCGTCGCCGAGGGTACGCAGGACGAACGGTCCGGCGCCGGGCCCGGCACCCGACACGTGCAGCTGGAACAGCGAGATCCACGCGTTCTTCTTGATGGGCATCGGGTCCCACAGCGCCCGCCAGCCGAGGTAGAACGTCTGGCCGGCGCGCGAGTTGTCGAGGGAGAACACCTTGCCGTCCGGGGTACGCAGGCCCCGGCTCTCGCACCGGGCCTTGGTGCCGTCCGCGTTCTGCCACGTCTCGTAGCGGAACGAGGAGCCGTATTTGCCCTGCGGGTCATTCGCGACGGTGATCTTCCCGGGCGACTGCTCGATCCCGTCGAAGGCCCGCGTACCCAGGCCGGTGTCACCGGCCCACACCACCCCGGGCGCCTGCTGCGCGGCGACCTGCGCCTGGCTCTGCTGAGCCACGGCGATCCCGCCGCCGACGGCGGCCGCCGTCACGACGACGACCAAGGCCGCCCGTATCCGGCGTCGTACCATCATCACTCCCTATCGGTCGCGGAACCGGAGAAATAGCTCACCCAGCTAACCGAATCAAGTCACCAGAATCAATATTCGTTGAGAGGCTTTCCTACCCGCGGAACGGTCGGCCGCAGCGCAGCCACCCCGTCCCTACGAGTCAGGTGTCCTACGGGTTCACGCCGAGCCCGCCAGCCGACCGGCCGAGTGCCCTGTCGCCAACCAACCTCCCCTCACCATCACTCGGCGAAGCCTGGTGGATAGCTCGACGGGCGGGCGCGCGTCTGTAGTGGTGAGGAGGTGCGGATGAACGATGAGGCGAAGGCCCGCTTCAGTGAGTTCGTGGCGGCCCGTACGCCGGTCCTGATCCGGCTGGCGTACCTGCTCACCGGGGACCAGCACGCCGCCGAGGACCTGTTGCAGACGGCGTTGATGAAGACCGCGTCCCGGTGGGCGCACGTGCGCCAGGAGGACCCGGAGGGGTACGTGCGTACCGTCCTGTACCGGGAGCAGGTCAGCTGGTGGCACCGGCATCGCGAGGTGGCCGTGCGCCAGCCGCCGGACGTCGGGTACGCCGACCCGAGCGCCTGCGGGGTGCGGCTGACAAGACTCTGCCGTACCGTTCGCCACCGCTTCCCAGAACACGGGTGGCGGTGGAGGCACGGACTGCCGGCAGCCGCCCGCCCCGCCAACGGTGGTCCCGTCGCCGAACAGGCCGGAGGCGATGCCATCCGAACGAGCGGCAACGGCCAGCCCTTCGCCGAACACGCAGGAGGCAACGCCCGCCGAGCCACCGGCAATAGCCAGCCCTTCGCCGAACACGCAGGAGGCGACGCCCGCGGCGCCGGCCGACTCGCCGACCGCGGTCCCCTCGCCGAGGGTCACGCACGAGCCCTCCGGCGGCGCCCCGTCGTACGGCCCCACCCCGACGGTCAGCGCCGTACCGAGCCCGAGACCCTCACCCGCCTGCCGCTAGCACTGGGCCCGACCCGCCGTGTCCACGCGGGCCCGACCGCGGTCGGGCCCGCGTCAAGGTGCTGCTGAGGCCCTGAGCGGCCGGAGCGCGAGCAGGACGCTCACCAGTCCCGCCGCCGAGCTGGTGATCCACGCGATCCGTGACCATTCGGGTAGACGAAACTAGCGTGACGGATCGGTTACCCTGGTGCGCCGCCCGCATAAGCTCTGGCTCGTGTACGGAAGGTGGCCGCGCGCGTACTTCATCGTGTCGATCTTCTTGATCGTCGCGTACCCGCTGCTGCCCGGCTCGGTACGCCCCGCGGACTGCCTGGTCGTCGCCTGGGCGGCGGTCCCGGCGGTCGGCTACGGCCTGCGGCAGATCGCGCCGGCGGACCGCCGGGCGTGGTGGCTGCTCCTGGCCGCGCTGGCGATCCTGAACACCGGGAACGTCGGCCGGTACCTGCCCGGCTGGTCGGCTACCGCGCAGGTGCTGTTCGCGCTCGGTCACGCACTGACTCTCGTGGCCGCGCTGGCCCTGGTGGTACGCCGGGGCAGCAACGACATCGGCGGGCTGATCGACACGGCGATCGTCGCGATGGCGGCCGGCGGGCTGCTCTGGGACACGCTGCTGCTGCCGCACCTGACCAGCGCTGCCGTCGTCCGGTTCTCGCTCTTCGTCACCGTGTTCGTGCTCAGTGGGGTGCTTGGCGCGCTGGTGCGGCTGGCGCAGGCCGGCCGGCCATCCGTACCGGCGCTCTGGCTCCTCACCGCCGCCCTCGGCCTGGGGCTCGCCGGTATCGTGCTCGGCGTCCTGCTGTCCGGACCGTGGGCCGGCCCGGTGACCCAGATGATGTTCATGGCCGCGTACACCGCCCTCGGGCTCTTCGGCCTGGACCCCTCGGCCCGCCGGCTGGCCCGACCCGACCCGATGCCGCGCGACGACACGCTGAGCCCCGGCCGGCTGGCCTTCCTCGGGGTGGCGCTGGCCGCCGTACCGGTCGTGGGCGGCGGCCGGGCACTGCTCGGCGCGCCGGTCGACGGGCTGCTGCTCGCGGCCGGCGGCGCTGCGCTGACGCCGCTTGTGATGGTGCGGATCGGCCGGCTGTCCGCCGAGCGCGCCCGCGCCGAGCGGGCGCTGCTGCATGAGGCGACCCACGACCCGCTGACCGGCCTGGCCAACCGGCGGGAGTTCGCCGCGCGCCTGGCAGCGGAGCTGACCCGGCGGGTGAGCTGCGTCGTGCTCCTCTGCGACCTGGACGGGTTCAAGGCCGTCAACGACCGGCTGGGTCACCTGGCCGGGGACCGGCTCCTGGTGGAGGTCGCCCGGCGGCTGCGCCGCTGCGTACGGGAGACCGACCTGGTCAGCCGGTTCGGCGGGGACGAGTTCCTGGTCCTGTTCCGGGACGCCACGCTGGCCGACGTGGAGGAGGTGTGCACGCGCATCGCCGACGCCCTCGCCCGCCCGCTCGACCTGGGCCGGGAGTCGGTGGTGATCGGCGCGAGCATCGGGCTGGCCGTCGGGCTCGGCGACGTCGACGCCGCCGAGGAGCTGATCGCCCGGGCCGACCGCGCGATGTACGTCGCCAAGGGCCAACGCCCGGAGATCCCCGAGGTGCGACTGGTGGCGAGGTGAGCGGTCACGAGTAGCGGGTGACGAAGCCCCGGGCGCGGAAGGTGCGCAGCATCCAGCCGAGGTACGCCAGGCTCAGCAGCAGCAGCCCGATCGTACCGGCGGTGGCCAGGCCCAGCTCGTGCCACGGCATCGGCTGCCCGAGCGCGAACGCCCGGCCGGCCGCGAACGCGTGGGTCGTCGGCAGCACCTCGCCGATCGGGCGCAGTACGCCCGGCAGCGCGCTCACCGGGTAGAAGGTCCCCGACAGCGGCATCACCGCGAACAGGATGCCCCAGGCCAGCGCCTCGGCACCGCTGCCGAACCGCAGCACCAGCCCGATCACGAACAGCGCGATCGCCCAGCCGACCGCGAGCAGCAGGGCGGCCACGGGGAGCAGCCCGAAGCCCAGGCTCGTGATGCTGAACGCGTACGCCAGCCAGGCGATCAGCGCCACCGCACCGACGCCGAGGACCAGCTTGACGAGGCCGAACAGGGCGACTCCGGCGACGTACTCCCACTCCCGCATCGGCGTCACCATGAGGCTCAGCACGCTGCGCGACCACGTCTCCTCCAGGAAGCCGGTGGCCAGCGAGATCTGCGCCTGGTAGACGACGTGCCAGAGCACCACGCCGACGAGCAGGTAGAGCGCGACCTGTCCGCCGGCACCGGCCCGGCTGGCCGCGAAGATGCCGATGGTGCCGAACAGCACCACGTCGACCGCCGGCCAGACCACCACGTCGAAGGCACGGTGCGGGCTGCGCTGGAGCACGTACGCGTGCCGGCGGGCGATCGCCATCACCCGCCAGAACGACGCCGCCGCGCCTTGGTATGTGTCCGTCATGTCGTCACCCCCTGCCGGTCGCGCAGCTGGGCCAGGTGCAGGAAAACGTCTTCCAGGTCGCTGCGACCGAACCGTTCGGCGATCTCGGCGGCCGTACCGTCGGCGACCACCCGGCCCGCGGACAGGAACACCACCCGCTCGCACAGGCGCCCCACCTCGACCATGTTGTGGCTCGTCACCAGCAGCGCGGTGCCCTGTTCGGCACTGATCTCGCGCAGGCCCGTACGGACCCGCAGCGCCACGTCCGGATCCAGCGAGGCGGTCGGCTCGTCGAGCACCAGCAGCGCCGGCCGGTGCAGGACCGCCTTGGCGATGCCGACGAGCGTCTTCTGCCCGCTGGACATCTCGGTGCCCATCGCGGCGGCCAGGTGCGGGATGCCGAAGCGCTCCAGCGCCTCCCGGGCGGCCGCGTCGGGCCGGCGTAACCCGGCCAGCCGGCCGAACATGCGCAGGTACTCGAGGACCCGCATCCGGTCGGGCAGCGGCAGGTACCCGGCGCCGAAGCCGACCCGGGCCATCGCGGGGCTGCGCTCGCGGGGCAGCCGGTGGCCGAGGATCTCGACGGTACCGGCGTCGGGCGTCACCGCGCCGAGGCACATCAGCAGGGTGGTGGTCTTACCGGCACCGTTGGGACCGAGCAGGGCGACCCGTTCGCCGGGCCCGACGGTCAGGTCGACGCCGTCGACCGCCCGTCCCCTCCGGTACTCCTTGACGAGTCCGCGGGCGCGGAGGGCAGCAGACGACACGCTACCCATCCTGACAGCCGCGGTACCGGCCGGAAACCGGTTTTCCCCTTACCGCGGCACGTCGGGCGGGTCACCCGCCGGCCGGGTAGCCGCCCGGTCCGGCGGGTACCGGACGGGGCGGCCTCAGGTCACTTCTTCTTCTTGTTCTTCTTCTTGTCCTTCTTGGACTTCTTCGCCATGGTCACCCTCCCTCCTCCCGCCGCGACAGCAACCGCCTGTTAGCCGTCCCGTCGCGTTCCGGACATCCTAGCTTTACTTGGCAGAGCCCAGATCGGGCGACGAGTCGATTGACCAGCGCGGAACCGCGTGCCTCAGCGGGCCGCGCCGGAGGCGAGCAGCGCGTCGATCTCGGCGGCGGTCAGCCCGTACCCGGCGAGGATGTCCCGGGTGTGCCGACCGGGCTCGGGTGCCGGCTCGGGCAGCTCCGGCGCGGTACGGGAGAACCGGGGCGCGGGAGCCGGCTGGAGCAGCCCGTCCCGGACCACGTACGAGCGCTGTCCCGGCCGCGCCGCCGCCTCGGTGACCGAGAGGACCGGGCTGACGCAGGCGTCCGTACCGGCGAACGTGACCGCCCACTCGTCCCGCGTACGGGTCGCGAACCGCTCCGCCAGCCTGGCCCGCAGCAGCGGCCACGACACCGGGTCACCCCGGTCGGGTACCGAGTCCGGGTCGAGCCCGAGGCCGGACAGCAGAGCCGCGTAGAACCGCTCCTCCAGCGCGCCGACCGCGACGTACCGGCCGTCCGCGCACGCGTACACGTCATAGAACGGAGCGCCGGAGTCGAGCAGGTTGGTACCCCGCTCGGGGCGCCACTGCCCGGCCGCCGCCATGCCGAGCAGCATCCCGAGCAGTCCGGCCACCCCGTCGACGATGGCCGCGTCGATGACCTGCCCGAGGCCGGAGCGCTGCCGCTCGAACAGGGCGGCCAGGATCCCGGCGACCAGCGGTAGCCCTCCGCCCGCGAAGTCGCCGAGCAGGTTCACCGGCGGTACGGGCGGCCCGCCGGCCCGCCCGATCGCGTCCAGCGCGCCGGACACCGCGAGGTAGTTGATGTCGTGCCCGGGCGCGGCGGCCAGCGGGCCGTCCTGCCCCCAGCCGGTCATCCGCGCGTACACCAGCGCCGGGTTGCGGGCCAGGCACTCGGCCGGACCGATGCCGAGCCGCTCGGCGACACCCGGCCGGTACCCCTCGATGAGCACGTCGGCGCCGGCGGCCAGGCGCAGCACCACGTCGACCGCCCGCGCGGACTTGAGGTCAAGGGCGACCGAGCGGCGCCCCCGGTCCAGGATCCGGTGCGGCGCAAGGGGCCGGTCGCCGCCGACGCGGTCCACCCGGACCACCTCGGCGCCGAGATCGGCCAGCACCATCCCCGCGAACGGCGCCGGCCCGATCCCGGCCAGCTCAACGACCCGTAGCCCCTGTAGCGGCCCCATCGGCGCTCTCCTCCCGGTACCCGTCGCGGGCCAGCACTTGGGCTGGACCGGAAAGGCGGCGTTCTTCAGTGAACCACCAGCCGGGCCGGTGAACCGGATGGCGAGGTAGACCAGCAGGCCGAGCGGACCGAGCAGGATGGTGAGCACCAGGACCGGCGCCATCAGCAGCGGGTGGCGGCCGGCGCGCCGGCTGTCGAGGTAGATCCACCGGCCGACGAACAGGTCGAAGGCGATGAAGTGGGCCCAGCCGGCGGCCGCGCCGTCGGGGGTGCCGAGCAGTTCCCGCACGCCGTCGAGCGTCGGGCGGGCCACCGCCGGCAGGACGACGGTGAGGTGGGCGAGCACGAGGATGGCGTACACGAGGACGGGCGGGAGCACGACCAGCGGCGAGCCCGCGATGCGCCGGGTCCACGACCAGGTGGGCGCCAGGATCATCAGCGCCCAGAACGGCGCCGCCACCAGGAACACCAGTTGGAACAGCACGGCCGCCATTCAGACCACCGCCGGGGCGGGGGCGCGGCGGACCACCAGGACCGCGGCGGTACCGGCGACGGCCAGCAGCCCCGCGAGCGCGCCGAGCGTGAGCGCGTCGGGATGGATGAGCGGCTGGCCGCGCAGCGCCTGCCAGAGCACCAGCCCGACCAGCCCGGCGTACGTACCGGCGGCCACGAACACGAGCCGCACCTGGACCGGCGCGGGGAACCTGCGCAGCGCCAGCACCAGCAACGGCAGTGCCTGCAGCGCGTGGAGACCGAGGAAGTGCGGGATGCGCAGGTCTCCGCCGGTGGTGCTCCACCCGGTCAGCGGCATCGACGGCCCGCCGTCCGGTACCCCGACGCTGTGCCCGCCGACCATCGTCGGGGCTATCCCGGCGCTGATCCCCTGGCGCTGCTCGGGCGTCGGTACGGTCATGAGGAAGGCCAGGCTGATACCACCGATCATGATGACCATGCTCAGCCGGATCGCCCAGGCCAGCGCCGGGTCGGCGACCCGCTCGCGCAGCAGCAGCACCGCGACGACCAGGTTGGCCAGCCACAGCACGAGGATCGCGACGCCCATCGTGCCGAAGAGCGCGGCGTCCAGCGGGGTGGACACGTTGTAGTGGCTGGGCCGGCCGCGGATGACCTGCCCGACGATGACCACGATCTCGATCGCCAGGGTTGCCATGATCACCGTACCGGCCCACCAGGCGACCCGGGGACCCCGGCGGATGAGCGAGAGCATCCAGGCGATGACGAACCCGTACAGCGTGCCGGAGATCGCGAACTTCAGCGGCTTGGTCCAGATCGGTACGCCCCCGAGGGTGCGGTGGTCGACAAACACCCCGACGGCGGCCACGACGGCCAGCGCCACCAGCGCGCCGTTGAAGGCCACGAGCGGCCGGTGCCAGCGGTGAACCTGCCCAAGCGTCGTCATGCCCGACATCCTCCCGGCCCGCTACGACCGCCCGCCTCCGCACCGGGGGCGCACCCGCGGACCCGGGGCAGGAGCGCGCCTCCTCCTCCGGGAGGAGCCCGACGGGTACGGCGTCGCCGTACCGTCGGACCATGTCCCTGCGTCTGGTCGGCGACCGGTTCGGCCTGGTACGGCTGCCCGTCCTGCCGGCCGCGGTCGCCGACGTGCTGATCTTCGACGCGCCGGGCCGGCAGCCGCCCGCGGCGCTGTTGGTGTTCGCGCTCGGGTCGGCCGTGCTGAGCCTCGCCGGCGGGTTCCTCCCGTTGACCGTGGCGCTCGGCCAGGCCGGGCTCGTCGGCACCGCCGGCTGGCTGCTGCACGGCCCACCGGTGACCACGCTGGTGATGGCGAGCTTTGCGCTGGTCGAGCTCGCGGTACGCCGGTGGGGCTGGCCGACTCTGGTCGGGGCCGGTGCCCTGGCCGCCGTCCTCGTACCGGCCGTGCCCCGGATGGGCCTGGCCAACGCCGCCTACTCGATGGCGTGGATGGTCGTGGTGCCCGTACTGGTCGGCGCGTACCTGCGCTCGGTATGGCAGAACATGCGCCAGGCCCGGGAGCGCGCGGCGCAGGCGGAGCGCAACCGTGAGCTGAGCACCCAGACGGCGCGGCTGGCCGAGCGTACGGCCGTGGCGCGGGAGCTGCACGACGTCGTCGCGCACCACGTCGCCTCGATCGCGCTGCGGGTCGCGGTGGCGCGGCACGTGCTTCCCCGTACCGACCCGCGGGTGGCGGAGGTGCTCGACGACGTGCACACCGCGGCCACCACGGCCCTCGCCGACCTGCGGCACCTGGTCGGCGTGCTGCGCGACCCGGGCGCGGTCCACGCCGACCTGGGCTCGCTGCTCGTCCAGCCGGAGGAGCTGCCCGCCGTGCTGGCCGCCGTCGTCGACCGGGGCACGCAGTCGGGGCTCGTCGTGGACGCCGAGATCGACCCGGCGGTCGCCGGGCTCGACGCGGTATCCGGGCTCGTGGTGCTGCGCCTCGTGCAGGAGGGCCTGACCAACGTGGCCAAGCACGCCGGGCCGGCCGCGAAGGCGCGGCTACGGGTGGAGTTCGGCGCTGACCGCACCGCCCGGGTGGAGATCAGCGACGACGGCGGCGGCGCCGTGGCGCCGGCCGGCCAGCCCGGCCACGGCCTGGCCGGCCTGCGCGAGCGGCTCGCGCTGGTCGGCGGACGACTGGAGGCCGGCCCCGCCGACCCCGGCTGGCGCCTGGCCGCCGAGGTTCCGGTGCTCACCCCATGATCCGCGTCTTGCTGGTGGACGACCAGCAGTTGATCCGCGCCGGGCTGCGGATGCTGTGCGAGTCCGCGAGCGACGTGCAGGTCGTGGGCGAGGCGAGCAACGGCGTGGAGGGGGTACGGCTGGCCGACCAGCTACGCCCCGACGTCGTGCTCATGGACCTGCGGATGCCCGGGCTCGACGGTACGGCCGCGACCGCCCGGATCCTGGCCGCCCGGCCGGCTACCCGGGTCGTCGTACTCACGACCTTCGATGACGACGCGCACCTGTACCCGGCGCTGGCCGCCGGTGCGTGCGGCTTCCTCGCCAAGGACGTCGCTCCGGCCGACCTGCTCGACGCGGTACGCCGGGCCGCCGACGGAGACAGCCCGTTCTCACCGGCCGTGCTGCGCCGCCTCGTCCACCAGGCGGTACGGTCCCGGGCCGGTACGGCCGCCGAGGCCGGGCCGGGGCCGGAGTTGACCCCGCGCGAGCGGGAGGTGCTGAAGCTGGTCGGCGAGGGGCTGGCCAACGCCGAGATCGCCGAGCGGCTGCACCTCGGGGTCACCACCGTGAAGACGCACGTGGCGAACCTGATGACGAAGACCGGCTGCCCCAACCGGGTACGGCTGGCGGTCTTGGCGGTCACCTCCTACCCGGCACCCTGAGCTGCACCGCCGACGCGGGTGCCGGCCTACCGGCGGACCGCGGGCGGGCCGGCGTGCGCCCGGCCCACCGACCGCCACGCGCTGATCCGGACCGAGACCCCCTCGGACGTGTGGACCAGTTGCGCGCCGTCGGGGGCCGGCAGACCCGCCGCCGGTACGAGGTCCTGGCGCAGTTCCTCGACCCGCCCGTGCCGCAACGGCCAGGGCGGGTGCGCCGCGGTGGCGGTGACGAGCCGGCCGGCCCAGACGCTGTAGAGGTGGAACCGGGCGGTGAGGAAGACCTCCAGCGGCCCGGGGTCAGCGATCGGCGCGCCGAACACCACCCGGGCGAAGCAGCCCGCGTCGCGCGGTCCGGGCCACCGGCGGCGGCTGCGGTACGTCACCGTGTCCCCGTCGCGGCGCACTCCCATGGCCGACCACATGTACGGCAGCCCGTACCCGGCGCGCCCGGTCAGCACCACGGGCAGCCGGGCCGCGTCGAGCGAGAAGAACCAGATGGCCGGCTGCCCGTCGGGTCCGCGTACGTACGTCCGCACGTTGGTCTCCGGAAAGCGCGACAGCCACGGCGCGGGCGGCCCGACGGGTGCCCGTACGCGGTCCATGACGAACGGGACGAGCCCCACCCAGGCGCAGCCGTCGTACGTGTCGACCTCGAGCCCGTCGGGCAGGTGCGGCCGGACCACCTCGGGCGGGTACCGCCAGTGCAGGAACGTCAGCGACCGCCAGTCCTGGTGCATGACCGGGCGCCGTACCTCCGGTATGTCCATGGTTCTCAGATTATCGGCCTTGCTCCGGTCAGGTCCGTCCCTCCGTCAGCCCGGCTACCAGGGCGGTCAGGTCGCGGCGCTCGATCGCGGCGGCCATCAGCTCGGGGAAGGCGTCCGGCGTACAGGCGAACGCGGGCACGCCCAGTGCGTTCAGCGCGGCCGCGTTGTCCCGGTCGAACGCGGGCGCACCCTCGTCGGACAGTGCCAGCAGCGCGATCACCTGTACGCCGGCGGCCGTCATCGAGGCCACCCGGCGCAGCATCTCCTCCCGTACGCCGCCCTCGTACAGGTCGCTGATCAGGATGAAGATCGAGTCGCGGGGTCGGGTGATGAGTCCCTGCCCGTAGGCGACCGCGCGGTTGATGTCCGTACCGCCGCCGAGCTGGGTACCGAACAGCACCTCCACCGGGTCGGCCAGCTTCTCGGTCAGGTCCACGACCGCGGTGTCGAACACGACCAGCGAGGTCTTCAGCGCCTTCATGCTCGCCAGCACCGCGGAGAACACACCGGAGTAGACGACCGAGGCGGCCATCGAGCCGGACTGGTCGACACAGAGCACCACGTCGCGCTGGACGGCGCTGGCCCGCCGGCCGTACCCGATGAGCCGCTGCGGGATGACCGTACGGTAGTCGGGCTGGTAGTGCGCGAGGTTGGCGCGGATCGTACGGTTCCAGTCGATGTCCCGGTGCCGGGGCCGGTTGATGCGGGCAGCGCGGTTGAGGGCGCCGGTCACCGCCGCCCGGGTCTTCTGCTCCAGTCGCCGCTCCAGCTCGGCAACCACCCGGGCGACCACCTGCCGGGCGGCGTGCTTGGTCGCCTCCGGCATGACCCCGGTCAGCGACAGCAGCGTGCCGACCAGGTGGATGTCGGGCTCGACCGCGTCGAGCATCTCCGGCTCCAGCAGCAGCCGGTGCAGGTTCAGCCGCTCGATCGCGTCGGCCTGCATGACCTGGACGACCGTGCTGGGGAAGTACGCGCGGATGTCCCCGAGCCAGCGGGCCACGTTCGGGGCGGAGGCGCCCAGCCCGCCGGACCGCTCGCGGTGCCGGTCGGGCCCGCCGTCCGACCCGTACAGCGCGGCGAGCGCCCCGTCGATCCCGGCGTCGTTGCCGGCCAGTACGCACCCGGTGGTCTCGGCGGCGGCACCGCCGAGCACCAGCCGCCAGCGCCGCATCCGTTCGTCTTCGCTCATCGAGTTGCCTTTCGTTCGCTCGCGTCGCGCCCAGTGGGCTGACCGCGGCGCCCAGTCGCTGACAGGCGCCACTCACCAGGTGCGTAAGAACTCACGTCGTGAGTAGCGCGAAGCAGGCACATACCCGCCCCCCACGGTCGCGGGCTCACCGATGCTCCAGCTCAGGGGCACGGTCCCAGCCGAGCAGCAGAGCCACGGAGGGCAGGACGAGGGCGGCGCGCTCCGGGTCAACCAGCTCGGTGTCACTGTCCACAGTGGACGGTGCGGTGCTGTCGAGGCGGCGGGCGCGGTCGCCGATCGCCCGCCGTTCCGGGGCGGCGAAGCTGCCGAAGGTACGCCGGAGCAACGGAAGGACATCGATGAATGTCTCCGCGCGGATGCCGGCGAGCCAGGCGTCGACCAGCCGGAGCAGCCGCTCGTCGTGCACCAGCAGCAGGCCACCACCGGCGAGGAAGCCCTCGATCCAGGCCGCGCCCCGGGCCGGTGGTACGCCGACGGTGAGCACCAGCCCGAGCCGCCGGTGCGCCTCCTCGGCGGCGAGCCGCCCGGCGTCCAGCAGCAGCCGGCTCAGCCGACCGGCGAGCAGCCCGTGCAGGTCGTCCCGGCCGGCGAGCCGGTCGAGCGTCGCCAGCCACCGGTCCCGCGCCGGAGCGTTCCCGGCACCGCTGTTCTCCGCGCCGCCGTCCCCGGCGCCGCTGTCCCCGGCGCCGCTGTCGAGGAGGGGTACGGCGTCGTTCACCCGGTCGACGTACTGGCGCATCGCGGTCGCGGCGGTGTCGTCGAGCGCGGCGACGGCGACCGGCAGCCCGACGCAGATGCGTACCAGCAGGCCCTCGGCGACCGTACGGAGCGCGCTGGTGTCGGTGCCCCGTACGTCGCCGTAGCGCAGCGTACGGGCGAGCGCCGGCAGGGCCGCCATCAGGTGCGCCACGTCGGTGTCGAGGGCGGCCCGGGACCGCAGCGCGCCGAGCACGGCGTCGAGCGCCGACGGCAGGTCGGCGAGCAGGCACCGCTCGGCCAGCTCGGTGATCTCGGCGAGGGTACCGGCGCCGGTGGCCAGCTCGGCGACCCTGGCGGCCGCCGCGGCGGCGACGGTGGTCCCGTACCCGCTCGCCTCCACGAGCTCCACCGCGAACTCCGGCTGCCAGGCCAGGCGCCACGACTCCCAGAACGTGCCCTTGCCGCGCCGGTTCTCCGTCGGGCTCCCCCACGAGACGCCGAGCAGCCGCAGCCGGTGCAGCAGCCGGCTGCGCTCCAGGTCGATCTCCTTACGCAGGTCGAGGTCCAGGTCGCGGACCAGCGCCTCGGGCGCCAGCTTGAGCCGGCGCTGCAGGGCCGCGACGTCACGGGCCAGCGGTACGGCCGGGGTGTCGTCCGGTACCCGACCCAGCCGCTCGCCGACGATCACCTTGCGGTTGACCAGGTCCACCCGCAGCTCGTCACCCTCGCACAGCACCGAGCGGGTCGCCTCGGTCACCTCGGACAGCCCGGCCAGCGGCCGGCCGCGCAGGGCGGCCAGCGCCTCGGCCAGCCGGACCGCCTCGATGACGTGGGCGCTGGACACGGACAGGTCCTCGGCGCGCAGCACCGCGGCCACCCGGACCAGCCAGCGCTCGACCGGCCAGTCCGGCGCGGTGAACAGATGGTGGTACCAGCCGGGCGAGCGCACTCCGGCGCCGTACCCCTGCCAGGACGCCAGCCGTCCGTGCGTCCACGGCACCCAGGTCGCGGCGACCTTGGCCTTGGGCAGCCCGCGCAGGACGGCGGCGTCGGCGCTCGCGGTCGGCAGCTTGCCGGTCAGCGCCGGGACGTGCCAGGCCCCGCACACGACGGCCACCCGCGTCGTGCTCCTTGGTCGCGGCGCGCAGCACGGTGCGCATGTACGCCTCCCGCCGCGCCTCGTCGCGCTCCTCCCCCGGCGGCAGCGGCAAGCCTGCCCGCACCTCGGCCATCGCCTCCGCGATCGCGGCGAACGGTTCGAGCGCGGCGGCCACCGGGTCGTCCCCGGCGGCCTCGTCGAACCGGTGCTCGACCACGTCCTCCCACCAGCGCTCGGGGTCGTCGTAGCCGGCCGCCTCGGCCAGCGCCGCGATCGGGTCGGCCCGCACCGCGGCGGCCAGCTCGTCCGGCTCGCCCGCGCCATCGACGTCGGGCGCTTCGGCGGGCCCCGGCTCCCCGGCGGCCGTCGGCCCCGGCTCAGGGTCGGCCGGCCCCGGCGCAGGGCTGGCCGGCGCGGGCGGGGGCGCCAGCCGGTACGCGGCCGGCAGGTCGCAGAACCGCACCGGTACCCCGGCGCCGACCGCCCAGCGGATCGCCTGCCACTCCGGCGAGAACTCCGCGAACGGCCAGAACGCGGCCCGCCCGGTGACCGGCCCGTCCAGCGGGTACGCCAGCAACGCCACCGGCGGCCGCAGGTCCGCCGAGGCGGCCAGGCCCACGAGCCCGTCGGCCTCCGGCGGCCCCTCGATCAGCACGACGTCGGGCCGGTACGCCGCGAACACGCGGGCCACCGCACGGGCCGAGCCCGGCCCGTGGTGCCGGATACCGAGGACCATCGGTGCGGTCACTGCCTGCCCACCTTCACTCCGCTGCGCGCCCCGGTGCGCCGCCCGTCGGCGCGCTTCGCTTGGCTCATCGGCTCGCGTCCCGGGCGGCCCGGTAGAAGTCCCGCCAGCCGTCGCGCTCGCGGACCACGGTCTCCAGGTACTCCTGCCACACCACCGCGTCGGCGACCGGGTCCTTGACGACCGCGCCGAGGATGCCGGCCGCCACGTCGCCGGGGCGCAGCACCCCGTCGCCGAAGTGCGCGGCCAGCGCCAGCCCGTTGGTCACCACCGAGATCGCCTCGGCCGTGGACAGCGTGCCGCTGGGCGACTTGAGCTTGGTACGCCCGTCCGCGGTGACCCCGTCACGCAGCTCCCGGAACACGGTCACCACGCGGCGGATCTCCGCCACCGCGGCGGGTACCTCCGGCAGCTCCAGCGAGCGCCCGAGCTCGGCCGACCCGCCGGGTGACGATGTCGACCTCCTCGTCGGCCGTCGCCGGCACCGGCAGCACGACCGTGTTGAACCGGCGGCGCAGCGCCGAGGACAGCTCGTTGACGCCCCGGTCCCGGTCGTTCGCGGTGGCGATGACGTTGAAGCCCTTGCGCGCCTGCACCTCCTCGCCCAGCTCCGGGATCGGCAGCGTCTTCTCGGACAGGATGGTGATGAAGGTGTCCTGCACGTCGGAGGGCACCCGGGTCAGCTCCTCGACCCGGGCGATCCGGCCGTCCTCCATGGCGCGGTAGACCGGGCTCGGCACCAGCGCCGCCCGGGACGGCCCGTCGGCGAGCAGCCGGGCGTAGTTCCAGCCGTACCGGATGGCCTCCTCGGGCGTACCGGCGGTGCCCTGGACCAGCAGCGTCGAGTCGCCGCTGATCGCCGCCGCGAGGTGCTCGGAGACCCAGGTCTTCGCGGTGCCCGGCACGCCGAGCAGCAGCAGCGCGCGGTCGGTGGCCAGGGTCGCCACGGCGACCTCCATGAGCCGGCGCGGCCCGATGTACTTGGGCGTGACCCGGTCCGCCGTCGCCGAGCAGGTAGGTCACCACGGCACTCGGGGACAGCCGCCAGCCAGGCGGGCGCGGCCGGTCGTCGTTCGCGGCCAGCAACGCCAGCTCGTCGGCGAACTGCTGCTCGGCGTGCTCGCGCAGGACGACGGGCGCGTCGGTCACGGGCGGTTCGGCGACGGGCGGTTCGGACAACCGGCACAGTCATTGAAGCTCCTCGATCATTTCGTGGCGGAATCGGAGTACGTCGGTGATCAGCTCAAGGTCGCGGGCGAGCTCCTGGACGGCCGACAGCCGGCGCCGCTCGGTCGCGTCGACGGCCCTGCCACCGGTGGCCGGCCCGGTGCCGGTCGCCGCCGTCACGGGCGGGGCGGTGCCGGGACCGGCGGGCCCGGCCGCCCGCGCGACCCGCTCGGTCAGCTCGGTCAGCTGCTCCCGGGTCGAGACGGCGAGCGCGGCAAACCGGTCGGCAGAGCCGGTGGGCAACCGGGCGGCGGCCAGCCGGCACAGGTTGCTGATCCGCCAGGTGGTGCCGAGCGACTCGACCGGCCCGCCCAACGCGGCCAGCAGACCGTCCACAAGGGACGGTGGCCACGGCCGGGGGCAGCGCATCAGCAGGCCGTCCAGCCCCTGGCCGCCGGACGGGTCGTGGCGCAGCAGCGTGACCGCCCGGACCGCGAGCTGCTCCGGCGGGACCAGGGCGAGCAGGGCCTCCAGCAGCTCCGGATCGGCGGCCCGCCGGTCGGGTCGGTGCAGCGTGACCTGCCGGTCGAACAGCAGCGCCGCCCAGGTCGCAGCACCGGCGGCGACCGCCGCCGCGGTAAGTCCGCGCAGCAGGACCGGCCCCCAGTCGTCGGGGGCCGGGAGGCCGAGGAAGTCCGCCGGGTCCGCGTCGGTCCACGTCGCCAAGGGGGTACGGGCGACCACCTGCTCCAGCCACCACGCCCGCTCACCGACACCTTGTGGAGGCTTGGGCGCGATGCCGTCGCGCCGCATCCCGGTGTCGCACCCGGCGGGCGGCTCGACGACCAGCGCACCGGCCTCGACCCGTACGCACGCCCGGGCCCGGGCCGCCATCCGCTGACCGTAGGCCGAGCCCGGCAGCTGGCCGAGCAGCTGGGCGGCGCTGCCACGGACCTCCTTGCGCCGGTCGTCCAGCGCCCGTTCGAGAAACTCCTCGTCGGCCGCGGACAGCCCGGTGCGCAGCGTGCCGAGCAGGGCCGCCCGCTCGTCCGGCGGCTCGCTCGCCCAACCGGCGACGAGCAGCTCGCGGGCCGCGTTCGGGTCGGTGAGCCGGGCCGCGGCGAGGTAGCCGACCCGCTGGCCGGGCGTACCCAGCTCCCAGGCCGACCGGTCCGTGGCGATCGAGTCGTCGCGCTCGCTGGTCAGGTAGGCCCACTCGGGGCGCTGGGCGGCGAGCCAACCGGCCCGGGCACCGCCCGCCGCGACGATCGACGGGCGCAGCTCGCGGCTGCGCCGGCCGGCGTCCAGCAATGCGGGCAGCGCCTCGCCCGCTACCCGCCGGCCGGCCCGGGCCGCCTCGGCGAGCCACTCCGCCAGCAGCTCGCCACGCACCTGTGCATCGAGCCCGTCGGCCCCGGACTGCCCGGTCTCCAGCAGGCGGGCCAGCCGGGAGCACGCGGCCGGACCGGCGACCGGGTTCGGGTCGTCGGGCGCCGGGGCCGGCACGGCGAGGCCGGTCGCCGGGGGTACGCCGGCGCGCCGGTAGACCGTACGGACGGCGGCCGCGTCGAGCAGGGCAAGCGCCGGATCGTCCACTGTGGACTGTCCACTCTGGACAGGGCGGCGCTCGGTGCCGACCAGTGCCGAGGCGAGCAGCTCGGTCCACGAAGCAACGGTCGTCACAGCCGGACCAGCCTTTCCCCCGCCCACGCGGTCAACGGTCGCAGCCCGTCGGGCGTCCACTCGCCGGCCAGCGTCACCGGCCGCCCGCCGGACGCGGCCACCAGCCGCCAGGGCTCCCCGGCGCCCGGGTCGAGCGGCAGGCCCACCCCGGCGGGGTCGACCACGTGCCACCCGCCCGAGTCCACGGCCACGACCTCGGCCAGCAGCATCGGCCAGCGCACCAGCCACGGGTCGGCGGCGAGCGCCTCGGCGTACCCCCGGAGCGCGGCCGCGATGGCGTCGCCGGCCGGCGGCTCGGGCGAACCGGCACCGTGCCGCTGCGCCACCAGCGCGCGCAGCGGCAACGTACCGGGGAAGAAGCACAGCTCGGCATCGAGTGCCATGCCGACCACGAGGTCGGCCGAGAGCGCCTGGCCCGGCGCGGCGAACGAGAGCACCAGCGCGGGCCGGCCGGTGTCGCGACCGCGCAGCCACGCCCGGCGTACCGTCAGGCGCTCGTCGACCTCGTCACGGACCCCGACCACCGACCACCGGTCACGGACCCGCGGCCCGGCGAGCACCTCGTCGGCCGGCACCGGCACCCCGACATGGCCGCGTACGGTCGCCGCCAGCGGCTCGGGCAGCGCCTCCAACCGCCCGTACGCCGAGGCCAGCAGCCGCAGCAGCGACAGCTCCGACAGCAGCCGCTCCCCGGTCGCGTCCCCCGTGGCGCCGGCCAGCCGCTTCACCATCCCCGCCGCACCGGGAGCCTGGGCGTCGACGAGGCGCGCCGCCATCGTGTCCCAGTGCCGGTAGCCCACCCCGGACAGCCGGGCCAGCCCGGACCGGACCTGGTCGGCCAGCCACCGGTCGAGCTCGTCGAGCCCGGTGGCGATCCGGCCGGCCCGCTGCGCCTGCGCCTTCGGCGACGGTCCCGTACGGGCCGGCGCGGCGGCCCGGGCGGTCGTCCGCTTGGCCCGGCCGTCGTGCCACTCCTTGACCCACACCGGCGGCTCGTCCGGGCCGACCCCGCCGCCGGCCCAGAGCAGCAGCAGGCCCAGCGTGTGCTTGCACGGGAACTTCCGGCTCGGGCAGCTGCACTTGTACGCCGGCTCGGCGAGGTCGACGCACGCCTGGTACGGGTTGGCGCCGCTGCCCTTGCACAGGCCCCACAACGTCGGCGGGTCCCCGTCGCTGAAGCCCGTCGCGCTCCACGGCCGGGGCGTCGCCACGCTGCGCGCGCCCTTCTGTGCGGAGGCGTCCGGGGCGAGCGCGAGCACCTGCTCGACGGTCCAGCGCGGGAAGGGCGGTGCGGCGGCGACGTCCGGCATGGCCCCGGAGCCTAGCGGCGCCCACCGACAACCTGCGGACCGCCTGGCGCGGCCGTGGTGTCCGCGACGGGCCGCGACGGCTCACCGTCGCGGCCCGTTCCCCTAAGCGGCATCTGATCTTGTTTGATGGTCGGTGATGGTGGTGAGCTGGCCGAGCCGGCGGAACCTGTGCGGCGACGGTTTGGTCCGGTACGGCCGCGCAGCGGCGCCATCCAGTTAGGCGGGCAGTCGCCAGAGCTGGTTGGCGGCGCCGTGGCAGTCCCAGATCTGCAGGCGGGTGCCGTCTGCGGAGCTGTTGCCGGTGGCGTCCAGGCACTTGTTCGATTGCGGGTTACGCAGCGTGCCGTTGGCCTGGAGCCGCCAGACCTGGGCGGCGGAACCGTTGCAGTCGTAGAGCTGGACCTTCGCCCCATTGGTCGTGGCGCCGGCGGTTACATCGGCACACTTGCCCAGGGCCTTCAGGGGTCCGTCGGGTGCCGACCGTCCACCGTTGCGCGTCGGTGCCGTTGCAGGTGTAGAGCTGTATCGCCGTGCCGTTGGCGGTGTGAGCGCCGCTGATGTCAACGCACTTGCCGCCGATTCCGGTGATCATTCCGGTCGGGGTGGCGATCGCCGGCTTGTAGGTGATGTTCGGGAAGTCGGCCTTGGCCTTCTCGAACTCGGCGCGGTTGAAGCCGGTGTTGAAGGCGGACGCCGCCCGTGCGCTCAGGTCGAGGCCGGCCGCGCCACTCATGAAGTGGACGTATTCGCCGGTGGTCATGCCCCGGGAGTAGATCATGTTGCGGCCACCGTTTTTCGGCCGTTTCGGAAAGTACGTCGAGAGCAGGCCGAAGAACCGTTCCATCACATCCGGATTGCTGCCGTTGTCCCGCCACAGCGGGAAGAGCCAGTCGCGGAACCACGCCACGTTGGCTGCCCCGGGCGGCAGATTGTCCCGGTTTTTGAAGGACTCGTTGAATACGCGCTGGGCATCGGCCGTCCGGCCGGTCCTGGCATAGAAGTCGTACTTGCAGAACTCAGCCCACTTGCTGTTGCCCCAGACCGTGTACGCCGGGGATCCAAGCACGCCCTGGCTGCCGACCTCGACCTGGAAGCAGGCAAGGTGCACAATCTGGTCGCGCAGCAAGCCGTTACCCGCGGACCAGTCCTGGCTGCCAATGTCGATCGTGTTTCGGAAGCCCGAGAGCTCGTCGAACCGGAGAGCGTAGTCGTTTGTATTCGGGGCCGTATCCCTGTGCAGGAACGCGATCAAGGGTTTGGGGGCGCCGAACCACTCGCAGCCCGGCCCGATCGGAGCGGGCAGCGTCCGGGACACCGCGCACGAGCCGTACCCCAGCTTGAAGTACCGCCAGATGTCGGTAATGAACGGCGAGAGCCAAGCGGTTTCCGCCGACGGGACAGCGCCAGCTGCCTGCGGCGGAGTGGACGCGTAGCTCGCAAAAAGGTACTCAGCAATTCTTTTCTCCTGCCTTTGGGGCTGGCGGCCGAGTTCCGGGGCGCACGGGCCGGCAACCGTCAGGGGTATGGCGGGATGCGTGGCACGCACATCGGCCCATGGCACCGGATCCAACTCACTCAACCGGCCCCCAGCAGGGTTCAAACGACGACCGCCCGGCCCGCGCCTGCCGGTGGTCCCGGGGGCGCGGGTTGGCCCGGCCGGGCCACGTCGGTGACCCGGGCAACTGTGGCCGTATCCTCACAGCGAGTCGTCGGAGGCGCCAGTGCCGTTGAAGATGCTCAATGCCGACTGACACACATCAGTCCCCCGGGGGATCCTCGACCCATCACATTGAGTAGAACCTATATTTACGCCGGCCACCGCAACGTCTGTCATATGACCGCATTTCTTGATGAGCGGACGGGGGAGCGACCGCATGCCACAGAAGTCGGGTCCACACTGAGGCATTCCACGCAACCTGCTGGTGTCGGCAGGTAGCCGGCCGGTTCCGCGTGCCTCACTTCTCGGGACAGCTCACTCCTCCGGGCGGCTGCGCAGCCGCTTGATGTCCCCGCGCCGCTTCTTCGCGTCTATCCGCGCCTGCATTGCGTTGCGCGACGGCCGGGTCGCCCGCCGGGAGCGGGCCGGTGGCGCGATGGCGTCGGCCAGCAGGGCCACCAACCGGGCCTCGGCGGCGCGCCGGTTCTGCAGCTGCGACCGGTGCTCGGCGGCGGTCACCACGAGCGCCCCGTCAACCAGCCGGGCGCCGAGCCGCTCCAGCGCCCGCTCCTTGAGCACGGGCGGCAGGGCGGCCGTACCGGCGAGGTCGAAGCGCAGTTCCACCCGGGAGTCCGCGGTGTTCACCGACTGCCCGCCCGGGCCGCTGGACCGGGAGAACCGCCAGGCCAGCTCGGTACGCGGGATCGCCACCGAGCCGGTGACCGACAGGTACCCGTCCATGGCGTACAGGATGCCCGGTGCCGTCGCGCCTACCGCGCCCGGGCCTCGGCGATGGCCTGGTCGATCCACTGGATCAGGCCCTCGCGGCTCGGCTCGGGCAGCCCGGCCCGGGTCAGCACCGCCTCGGCACCGCGGACCAGCTCGGACGCGCTGCGCTGCGGGTACCGCGCGACCAGCGCCCGGATCTCGTCGTTCACCCGGGCCAGCCGCTCCTGCTCCCGCGAACGCGCCACACCAACCGGATACCCGTCAGCGCCATGGGGAAACCGCCTGGCGATCACCGCGAGTACATCCACGAACTACGATCTGGCGGCCCGGCCGACCACCTACCTTCCCGCGCGACTGAAGTACCGGCCGATCCTTCTCGCCATGCGGGAACCGGCGGCGGAATTGTCTCGGGCCCAGATGCCGAGACACCTCGACGAATGCCCACTTGGTACCGGTAGATACCGAGTGGGAGCGCTCTCTCCGGGCTGCGGGCTCCGCCCCACGGGCTCCCTCGATGACCTAGAGCATTGAGTCTACTGGATCATTCGTGTACATCTATGAATGGTTGAGAAGGTTTGTAAACGTGGAGGTAGGGTGTGAAACCCAGAACGAGACTCATAGCCGTGGCGGCGGGCGTCGTCGCACTCGCGGTGGTCGGCGGAGCGATCGCGAACGCGGCGCTGGCACCGGCCGCCGACTCGCTCCTGTCACTGAAGAAGCCGGCGACGGCATCGACGTCGGGCGGTTGCTGTCCGGTGAAGAACGTGAATGACGGCAGCACGTCCACCCGCTGGGCCAGCACCGCGAACATCGACCCGTCATGGGTCTACATCGACCTCGGCGCGACGTACAGCATCCACCGGGTCCAGCTGACCTGGGACGCGTCCTGCGCCACCGCATACCAGGTGCAGACCTCGCCGGACCACGCCACCTGGACGTCGATCTACTCCACCACGACCGGCAAGGGCGGGGTGGAGAACCTGACCGGCCTGACCGGCACCGGCCGGTACGTCCGGATGAACGGCACGCACCGGTGCCGTACGGACGCCAGCAAGGGGTACTCGCTGCAGGAGTTCGCCGTGTACGGCAGCGGCGGCGACACGACGGCGCCCACGCCGCCCGGTGCACCGAGCCTGGTCAGCAGCACCCCCAACAGCGCGACGATCAAGTGGACCGCGTCGACCGACAACGTCGGCGTGACCGGATACGACATCTTCCGCGACGGCCAGCAGTGCGCCTCGACCAACGCGTCCACGCTCCAGGCCACCTGTGACGGCCTGAACCCGAGCACCCAGTACGGGTTCTACGTCAACGCCAGGGACGCCGCGGGCAACAACTCGCAGCCGAGCGGCACGCTGCAGGTGACCACGCCGGCGTCGGACGACCACACCGCGCCGTCGGTACCGACCAGCGTGCACACCACCTCGGTCAGCAGCACGAGCATCGGGCTCGCCTGGACCGCGTCGACCGACAGCGTCGGCGTGACCGGATACACCGTGTACGACGTGACCAGCACCCCGCGCGTACAGCTCGGCGCCTCCGGCGGCAACAGCCCGAGCGCCCAGCTGAACGGGCTGACCCCGAACCACCAGTACAAGATCGTGGTCACCGCGACGGACGGGAACAAGAACGAGAGCGGCCCGAGCGACCCGCCCCTGCCCGTGACCACCAGCGGCGGCCCGTGCAACCAGCCGATCTGCGACGTGAAGCAGGTCGGTACGGACGACGACGTGGTCTGGGGCCTGGTGACCCTGCCCGACGGCACGATCCTGTTCAACGAGCGCGACGCGCACGCGATCGTGCACTTCAACCCGAGGACCGGGGCGAAGAAGACGATCGGCACCGTACCCAACGCGGCGAGCACCGACGGCGAGGGCGGCCTGACCGGCCTGGAGATCAACCCGGCCAGCTTCTCCTCCGACCACTGGCTCTACATCATGCACACCTCCCCGTCGGACAACCGGATCGTGCGGATCAAGTACGACCCGGCCGCCGACTCGCTGACCACGAGCACGGAGCAGGTCCTCCTGACCGGCATCGCCCGCAACAAGTTCCACAACGGCGGGCGGCTGCGCTTCAGCCCGGACGGCAAGTACCTGTTCGCCGGTACCGGCGACGCCCAGAACGGCGACAACGCCCAGAACCGCAACAGCCTCAACGGCAAGGTGCTGAGGATCAACCCCGACGGCTCCGTCCCGTCGGACAACCCGTTCGGCAACGCGGTGTGGAGCTACGGGCACCGCAACGTCCAGGGCCTGGCCTTCGACTCGCAGGGCCGGCTGTGGGAGCAGGAGTTCGGCAACAGCATCATGGACGAGACGAACCTGATCCAGAAGGGTGGCAACTACGGCTGGCCGTCGTGTGAGGGTACGTCCGGCAGCTGCTCCGGCTTCATCGCGCCGAAGCACACCTACCCGGTCGGCAGCGGCTCGTGCAGCGGCATCGCCATCGTGCGCGACGTCCTGTACGTCGCGTGCCAGCGCGGTACCCGGCTGTACCGCGAGGTGATCAGCGGCAGCAGCCTCACCAACGTGCAGCAGTTCTTCAACGGGACGTACGGCCGGCTGCGCACCGTCGAGCCCGCGCCCGACGGTGGCCTCTGGCTCGCCACCAGCAACGGCGGCGACAAGGACAGCACGCCGCACAACAGCAGCAACAAGATCTTCCACCTCACCCTCGGGTCGTAGCGGACGATCGATGACGGTGCCCCGCCCTCCGGCCGGAGGGCGGGGCACCCGCCGTCTACGACGGGGCCGGCTCGACGACCGGCTCACCGTGCGGCCGCCTCAGACGTCGGTCTCCACGCGGGTGGGCAGGCCGTACCGGACCGCGACGGGGTTCCAGGCCGCGACGAAGCGCTGCTTGGCCGAGGTGGCCGCGGCCGATGCCTGGTCGCCGGCCGCCTTGTTCTGGTCGGCGCCGCAGCCGTACACCTGCTCGTTGCGGCCCCAGGCCACGTACGCGTTGTCCGCCTGTAGGGAGTCGGACAGCGCCTCGACGAGCGTGCTCTTGATCGCGTCGCCGCTGGGCAGGGCGTGCACGTCCAGCTGCTGGGCCCGGGTCACCTGGTCGCTGCGCTCGCTGGCGACCCGCTGCAGCACGCCGATCGCGCCGTCGATGTTGGTGCAGTTGCCCAGGTCGTTCAGCGCCGAGCCGAGGCTGGACCGGCTGCTCCCGGTCACGCTGAGGATGCCGTTCACCGCCTGGACCTCGGTGTAGCCGGCCGGGTCCTGGCTCGGGCCGGGCGGTGGGCCGGGCACAGCGCCGGAGGTCACCGGGGTGCCGGGGGCGACCGGCGGGAAGGCGTTCGCCGGCGTGGGCGACGCGGCCGGCTGCGCGCTGGACTTGTGGAAGATGGGCAGCTGGGTGGCCAGTACGGCGAGCGCGAGCACCAGCACCGCGCCGGTGAGCCACCAGATCGGGCTGACCCCGGAGCGCTGCTGCGGCGGCTGCTGTTGCGGCGGCGGCACGGACACCATCGGAGGTACGGACATCGGCGGGTACGGCGGGGGGTACACCGTCGGCTCGTACGCGGGCGGGGCCGGTGTGGTCGGGTACGTCTCCTGCGGTGTGTACGCGACCGGTGGCACGAAGCCGGTCGGCGCATGCCCGTTGGCGTAGTCGGTCGAGTACTGCGGCACCGGCGCGTCGAAGGTCGGCGACACCGGCGAGGACGGATACCCGCCGACGGGCTCGGCCGGCGACGGAGCGCTCCTGAGCAGAGTGCCGCACCGCGGGCACTGGAGGCTCGTGTCGGCCGACTCAGCGCCACAGTACGGGCACAGCATTGCTCTCCCCCGGGTGGGCCAGCGGTGGACGGGACCAGTTGCCCCGTCATCGTAGCGAGAACGCCAACCTCACCGGGTATCCCGATTACGTGCGGTTACCACAATCCGAACGGAGCGTCCACCCGGCTGGTCGGTCGGAGCGGGTCCGGAGGAAGTAGCCTTTCCCCCGGACCCTTGTCGGCCGTCCATTTGCACACACCAGTGGCGTTTAAGGGTGCCGGTCATCCGTAACGACGTCGGGTTTTGCCATTAAACTACCGCCGCACGTAGCGCGGCAGGCCGGACTTGAACCGGCATCCGACAGTCCCCGCCGGTACCCGCTCGATCTGGTGTTGAACGGCGAATGCTGAAGCTGGAGCGAGAGCGTGAGTCTGGGGTTGCCGCGGTCGCCTCTGCCCTTGGGCTACCCCGGCGCGAGTGCCGGGGGGAGGACTCGAACCTCCACTGTCACCGCGAGCGGCTCAGGCTGAGCATCAGTTTCAGCTTGTGCTCCTAACCTCTTCCCATAACGGGAAGCCTCATGGTCAGCCGAACAGGTACCCGAACACCCGCTCGCCGACGTGCTTGTCGGTGACCTCGCTGTTGTTGGCCTCCTCGCGGGCGTACTTGACCGCCTGGGCCAGCTTGTCCACCCGCTCAAGCAGCTCCTTGACCCGCTTGGCGGGCAGGGCGCCGGAGAACTTCACGGTCTTCCAGTAGCCCACGACCACGTCCTCGTAGTAGACCTCGACCTGCGCCGGGTGCTTCTCGGTGGCCTCGGCCTTCACGTGGTTGCGCGGGATCTTCTTGGTCTTCGAGGTCTGCACCGGCTCGGTGGCCCAGCTGTCGGCCGCCTGGTCGAAGCTCCACGACTCGGACGCGTCCAGAACCGGCAGCTTCGCGACGAACGTGTGCAGGTCGGTCAGCTGCTTCTCCAGGAACAGCAGGTATGTCGCGGGTACCGCCTCCAGCAGGACGGTGCCGTCGACCTTCACGTCGGCCTTGGCCGCGCAGTTGGCCCAGTCCTTGGTGGCGGTGACGTCGAAGAGCCGGGTGAGGGTGGTACCCATCTGCCGCAGCACGTCCTCGGACTTCACCTGTACCTTGGTCGACTCGGGCGGGTACTGCTCGCCCTCCTCGTCCTTGGGCTGGTAGGTACGGGCGATCCCGGCCAGTAGCGCGGTCTTCTGCAACGCGTGGTGCGCCTCGCTCAGCTCCGCGAAGGAGCGGCTCTTCACGCCCTTCTCGACCGCGATGATCTGGTTGAGCCGTGCCACGCCGTACCTTCCCTTCGTGTTGCTTGCTTTCAGCGGGCTACACCGTACCTCCCGGTGGCCGTCGTGTCCGACCCAGTTTCGGTCCGCACATCCGCGTCACCGCGCCCAAGCCGGTGGACCGCTAGGAACCGCGCCCGTGTCGCAGGTCATCACCGGAACGGATCATGTCGCGGAGCCGGCGCCCCTTGTCCGTCAACGTCCACCGCTGCCGGCCCGACGGGTCGAGCAACCCCTCCCCGGCGAACCGGTCGAGCACGTCACGCACCTGGTCCACCGGGTACCCGACGATCCGGGCGAGGTCGGCCGTACCAGGTGGTTCGTTGGTACCGAACGGAAAGGACTCCAGGACGGCATGCTGGATCGACGGAAGCAGGGCGGCGGGTACGGCCGTCTTCGCGCGGGCGGACGTACGCAGCCGGCCGGGCTTACCGTCGGCGTCGGTGACCAGGGCACGTTCGAAGTCGTCGAGCAGGCGCAGGACCGCCCGGTTGAGGTACACCCGGTTGCGCCGGCCCAGGCTCACCTGGCCGACGACCCCGATCTTCTCAAGCCGCTCGATGGCCTCGGTGGCCGCGGTGGTCGAGCACCCCAGCTCGTCCCGCAGTGACGCGGCGGTGAACACCGGCGTGCTGGCGGTCTGCGCGCAGGCCCGCCACAGGTGCGAGTCCCGCCGGGCCTCGGACTCCAGCCGCCACCGCGTGATCATCGTGGCCAGCTCGTCCTCGAACCGGGAGGCGGCCTCGATGGCCAGCCGGGCGGCGGAGGCGAAGGTCGCGCACCACTCGTCCACCCGGCCTTCCCGGAAGTCCACCAGCCCTTGGATGTAGTGGTCCCCGTACGCGGCGAGGACCAGGCTCACCGGGACCAGGATCCGGGAGGCCAGCTGCCGCCGCGCCAGCACGACATGGATGAGACAGCGACCGACCCGGCCGTTGCCGTCGATGAACGGGTGGATCGTCTCGAACTGCGCGTGCGCGATCGCCGCCTGGGCGAGCGCCGGCAGGTCGACGCGGTTGAGGAACGCCACCAGGTCGGCCATCAGCGGCTCGACGTGCTCCGGTGGCGGTGGGATGTAGGCGGCGGCGCGCGGGCTGTCCCCTCGGCCACCGATCCAGTGCTGCTGGGCACGGAACGCGCCGGCGTACCTGCCGGTGGCTCGGTCGGCCCGCATCAGGACCTCATGGATAGCCATGATGTCGCCGACGGTCAGCGGGCGGCGCGCTATGCCCAGCTCCACCGCCTGCCGCATCGCCTCAATGTTGGCGAGCACCTGGCGCGCCGTCTCACTGGCGTGCTCCGGCGCGAACGCGGCCTCGGCCAGGCGCCGCTGGCTGCACTCAAGCCCCTCGATCCGACTCGACGCCACCGACTCGCTGCGCAGAAGCAGCCGGGCGAGAATCTCCATGCCCACCAGGTGCTGGCCGTAGTTGGCGACCCCGATCGCCACCTCGGCCTCGGCGATGTCGGCGGCGGTCGGGGCGGCGAACCTCAGTTCCTCATCGAGCAGCCGGTCCGGAATGTAGGCACGGTAGGTGAACGCCCGGCGAGCGGCCCGCCCACCCGGCGCGGCGAGGTCAGGCGTCCAGACCGCCTCCTGCCACCGTCCCACGGAGACCACCATATCACTGATTCGTAGATCAACACGTGATATGAGAGTCTCATGGCCGTCCGTACAAGATCGTCTTGCGGAGGTCCCGGGGCGGGGTGAGAATCAGGCCACTACGCGACGGTCTGCGGGGGCGAGCTGCGGGGGTGCAGTGTGGCAGAGGCGGACCAAGGTACGACGACCACGACGAGGGTGCTGCTCGTCGATGATCACGTGCTGTTCCGGAAGAGGCTGCGGGAGATCTTCAGCGGCGAGCCCGACCTGACGGTGGTCGGGGAAGCCTGCGACGGTGGTACGGCGCTCGCGCTGGCCGCCGAGTACCAGCCCGACGTCGTGCTGCTCGACGTCGAGATCCCGGGCGACGACGCGGTGGATACGCTGCTCGGGCTCCTCGCCGAGGCACCGATGACCGGGGTCGTCATCATGAGCCCGTACGGCGAGACGCCGGTGGTACGGGAGCTGCGCGCGGCGGGTCCGCGCACCTGGCTGCTGCCCACGGTCACCCGCGACGACCTGGTCGCCGCGGTGCACGGGGTACGGGCGCACGTGGGGCGGGCCGTGGTGCCGATCCCCCGCGTCCGTCCCGAGCCGGCCACCGCCAAGAGCAACGCCGCCAAGGACAACGTCGGTAAGACCGACGCCGCCAACGGCAACGTCGCCGCCAACGGCACCGCCACGGCACCGCCAACGGCACCGCCAACGGCGACGGCACCGCCAAGGCAGCGGCAATGGCAGGGGCAACGGCGCCGATGGGACCCCGACCACCAACGGGTACCGGCCGTTGTCGCAGCGTGAGCTGGAGATCGTCCGGCTCGCCGCCGGTGCGATGACCAAGGCACAGATCGCCGAGCAGTTGGCGATCTCCGAGGCCACGGTGAAGCGGCACGTCCGCAGCATCATCGGCAAGCTCGGGGTGGCGTCGCTGGCCGACGCGGTGGACAAGGCCATCGCGCTGGACCTGATCGCCCCGTTGGCGCCCTCGGCCGCCTGAGCCGCGACGGGTGCGGCCGGTCAGACCGCACCCGCCAGGGCCCGTACGGTCAGGCCGAGGCCGACCAGCAGGACCAGCCCGGCGGTCGCGGCCGTACCGGCTCCGCGCAGCCGGGCGGTGAGCGGTGCCCAGCGCGCGGGCAGACGGGTCCGGCGCTGGACGGCGAGCAGGAGGAGCCCGGCCGCGGTGAGGGTACCGGCCATGCCGAGCCCGTACGCGATGACGAGCAGCACGCCGAACCCGGCCCGGCCCAGGCCGATCGCGCCGAGCAGCACGACCAGCGCCGACGGGCTCGGTACCAGCCCGCCGGCCAGCCCGATCCCGGCCAGCCCGAGCCGCCCGCCGGGCCGCTTCGGGTGAAGATGGCCGTGGCCGTGGCCGTGATGCTCGTGCCCATGGTCGTGCGAACGCGCGTGGTCGTGGTCGTGGTCGTGGTCGTGGTCATGGTCATGGTCATGGTCATGGTCATGGTCATGGTCATGGTCATGGTCATGGTCATGGTCATATACGGGTGCGCGCGGTCATGCGGGTGCGCGCGGTCGTGGTCCCGCCGGCGGCGGGCACCGACGAGCATGGCCACCCCGACCACGGTCACCAGGACGCCGCTGGCCAGGCCGAGGTAGCCGAGCAGGCGGTCCCCGGCCAGTGCCGTCGAGGTGCTCAGCAGCAACCCCACCAGCAGGACGACCCCGGTGTGCGACAGCGTCACCGTCGCGCCCACGGCGACCGCGTCCCGCGCCCGTCCCCGCCGTCCGGCAAGGTACGCGGCGAGCACGGTCTTGCCGTGTCCGGGCAGCAACGCGTGCCCGGCACCCAGCACCAGGGCGAGCAGTACGGCAAGCACGCCGACCATCGGGGTCAGCCGCCCGCCGGCCAGCAACTGGAACCGCCGCTCGGCACCGGCACTGAAGCGGGTCAGTGGGTCCCCGCCGCCCGGAGCGGCCGCGCGAACCGGGGCGGCGGCACCGGGCGCGCCACCCGGCTGCACCCGCAGGGTCGCCGAGCGCTGGTCGAGCGTCGAGGCGAGCAGGTCGCTCGGGTACGACCGCAGTTCGTCGCTCACGCTGACCGTCGACAGTGGACAGTCCACGAGCCGTACCCCGTCACCGACCGCGGTCAGCTCCCGCCAGCCGACCCGGTCGGTCCGGTACGAGCTCACGACCGTCACCGCCTGCGCCATGCCGAGCCGGGCCGGCGCGCGCAGCGAACAGGTGAGCCGGCTCGTGGACAGCCCGCCGGAGCCGGGCCGGTACTCGAAGCCGGTGCTCGAGACTGTCCACATGAGACGGTCGGCGCCGACCCGCACCTCGAAGGCGTTCGCCAGCTCCGTACACGACCGGCGGGGGTACTCACTGTCCACAGTGGACTTCTCCTGGAGGGTCGGGATCTCGGCGAGGTCCACGACCGCGGTCACGTCGACATGGTCGGGACGGAACACCAGCCCCTCGTACTGGTTGACCGAGAGGTTGCCCAGCAGGTGCGCGCTCGCCGGCCGGGCCGGCGCGGCGAGCACCCCGAACAGGGCCAGCGCGCAGGCGCCGAGCAGCAGGCAAAGCCGGCGGACCATCAGTTCATCTCCTTGTCCAGCAACGCTTTCGCGGCCGGCGCGTCGACCGGCGAGAAGTACGGGTTGGTGGCCAGCGCCCGGCCCAGGTCGGTACGGGCGGCGTCCCGCTGGCCGAGGGCGGCCTCGATGGCGCCGAGATGGTAGGCGTACGAAGCGTTGCGGGCTCCGGTGGCGGCGACCCGCTGCGCGTACCCCATGGCCTCGGTGTCCTTGCCGTCCAGGTGCAGTGCCCAGGCCAGCGTGTCGGCCACGTCCACGTGCTGGCGCCGGGCCCACTCGTCCCGCGCCGCGGCGACCGCGTCGGCCGGGTGCCCGGTCGCGATCGCGAGGCCGGCCGCGGCCAGCCCGTCCTGGCCGCCGTTGGCGGCGAACAGCTGCTGGGCCGCCGAGGCGAGCGCGAGCTGCGCGTCGGCGTCGGCGGTACGCCCGGCCACGCGCAACAGCTCCGCGTACTCCAGCAGGTTGCCCGGCGTCGGGGCGCGTCGGGTGAAGTCGGCGTACCCGGTCAGCGCCGCGTCGGTACGGCCGGCGGCCGCGTCCAGCCGTGCCTGCCCGTGGCGCAGCGCGACGGATGTCGGGTCGGCGGCCAGGCCGGCGGTGTACTCGCGCTGCGCCCCGGACAGATCCCCGCGCTGCCAGGCGAGGTCGCCCAGCTGGTTGCGGCAGAAGGCGATGTCGTGCGGGTCGACCGCGGCGTCGAGCGCCCGGCGCATCAGCGCGGTCGCGTCGTCCAGCCGGCCGTGCAGCTCGAGGTCGTACGAGCCGCGGGCGTACCCGGCGAGGCCGGGGCGCAGGTCCAGCATGTGCTGTATGGCATCCGTCGCCGCGCCGGCGTTTCCGAGCTGGGTCTGCGCGTCGGCCAGCACCCCGTACGCGTCGGCCGAGTACCCGTCGACGGCGAGCGCGCGCTGGGCGGTGTCCCGGGCAGCGGCGAAGTCGTGCCGGGCGCCCGCGAGCGCGCCGAGCGCGATGAGCGCCTCGACGTTGTCGTCGGGCCGCAGCGCCAGGGACCGTTGCGCGGCGCCCTCGGCCTTCGGGTAGTACGTCGGGTCGGCGCTCACCCGGGCCTGCTCCACGTACTGCGAGGCGAGCACGGCCCAGGTGCGCCAGTCCTTGGGTACCAACCGGAGCCGCTCCTGGGCCCGGGCGATACCGGCGGTCAGGCGGTCCCCGACCGGGCCGGCCGGCGCGGCCGGCCCGGTCGTGGGGCGCCGGGCGACCCCGCCGACGACAAGAAGCGCGAGGGCCGCGGCAAGCACCAGTGCCGGTACCCCCAGGAAAACCAAGAAATGCCGCCTTGCTGGTCCAGCCCAAGTGCTGGCCCACGAAAAGCGCCGCCTTGCTGGTCCAGCCCAAGTGCTGGCCCACGAAAGTCGTCGCATCGCAACCCTCCAGTGTGGACGATGGGGGTGGCGCGGCGGGCGCCGCGCCACCCCGTGTGGTCAGAGCGGGAGTGTCTCCTCGGGCGGTGTCGCCGCCCGGCCGGCAGCGAAGTCAGCACCCCCGGCAGCCGCCGGAACGACCCGGCGCCGCCGCCACCAGCTGAACAGGAACGCGCTGCCCAGCGTCAGCAGCGTCGCGCCGCCGGCGGCCGCGGCCACCATCCCCACCGTGCCGGCCGTGGAGCTCTTCGTCGCGAACCCGGCCGTGGTGGTGGACGTCCCCGGCGCCGCCGCGCCCGCACCGGCCTGGGTACGCCCGCTGTTCGAGTTGACCGCGACGGTGTTCGGCAGCGCCACGTACGGGAACGAGGTCCCGAACGCGTTGTCGTTCGCGTCCACCTTGTCGCCGCTGGCGAGCGCGTCGACCAGCTTGCCGGTCAGCGCCGCGCCTTCAAGGGCCTGCAGCTCGATGTCGACCACGTCGTCGGTCAGCCGCCGCCCGTTCGGGAAGCCCTGGTTGTCAGCGGCCAGGACGCCGAGCCGGTTGGGCTGCGCCGTCACCGGTACGGACAGGTTCAGCCGCAGCATCTCCGACGGCTGGAACTTCTTCGGGTCCACGTCTGCGTTATTGAGCTGCGAGTTGAGGTCCGCCTTGATCGGGCCACCGGCCTTGGTCGTGATGCCGGTCAGGAAGATCTCGACGAGGTCGTTACGTGGTGTCGCCGGTGCCGGGATGTGGTAGATGGCATCGATGAGGCGCGGCACCTCGGGGTCGGTCACCCGGGCCACCACCGCCGGGATACCGGCGTCCTTGTCCGGCGACAGCGAGTTGAAGGCGTCCTTGAGCCCGGCCGGTACCACGACCTCGTTGACCAACGGGTTGCCCAGCCGCGACACCTGCACCTTGTCGGGGCCCGGACCGGCGGGACCGGGCTGGCCGGACAGCCGTACCCGGGACCGGTCGGTGGTCGTCCAGATGCCGATGTTCGGGTTGCGCTTGGCGTCCCCGTTCAGCGCGACGTCCTTGAACGGCACCTGCAGCGCGATCGTGTTGACGTTGTACCCGGCCAGGGTGTCCTGACCGGTCTCGCTCAGGTTGCCGCCGTAGAGCAGGTCGAACACCCGCAGGTCCAGGAAGAACGGGTCGTCCGCCTGGCCGGCGAAGGTGTTCCACCCGCCGGGCAGCCGTACGTTGGCCTGGTCACGCAGCTTCGCGTAGTCAGGCATCGACGCCGGGCCGACCCGGGACGGGGCGACCGGTACGTCCTTGGCCCGCACCTTGAAGGGCTCTCCGTTGAACGACGACTCCAGCGTGTACGCCTGGCGCACCAGCAGGTTCGGGTCGTCGATCGAGTTGACCGGCCCCTTGTTGTAGAGGAACGTGTCGTTGCCGCGCTTGTCGATCGTGGAGAACGTGTACCGGAACGTCGCGTCCGGCTTCGCGTCCCCGTTGTTGTCGACATAGATGTTGTACGCGGCGTCGGTCGCGAACGGGTAGAAGTTCGGCCCACCGTTGGGCTCCTCGAACGGGACCCAGTTGGCGACGAACGTCAGGTAGTCCGGCCGCTCGGGGCTGACGAACGCGTACAGGTCGGTGTTGTCGATAGCCGGGTCGGCGGCCACGAGCGGGGCCTCCCGGTGGCTGGACGCCACCGCCGAGCCCGGCCCCAGCCCGTGGACGGTACCGGTGAGCAGGGCGCCGACCGCCAGTACGGCCAGCCCGCGCCGTACCGGCCAGCGCCGAGCCGCGGTGCGTACAGAGGGTGTCATCGTCCTTCCTTCCGCTGTCGCCGGTTGAACCGAAGGCCGCCCGGCGTCGTGGTAGTGGTGACCGGCGGTGTCGTGTTGGGGCGGCACCGCCGGGACATGACTTCTTCGGAGCCGGGCCGCCCGAGGCGGGGCCGGAGTGGGATTGCCCTCACTGACCCATCCGGCGGGCCGGCCGTACCGAATCACCACTCTTGACACCGTCGGCAGAATGTGACCTTGGAGCGCAGGCGGGCCTAGAGAAGCGGCGAGGTCGCGGGATGTCCACGGAGAACCGCAACACCTATCTCGACCAGGTCGTGGCGCAGCAGGCGCGCCTCGAACAGGACCTGCGGCCCTCGCGGTCGGCGGCGCCCGCGGCGGTCGCGCCGGCGCCGCCCCCGCCGCCGGGCGCCATGGCGAAGCGGGCCCGCGTGCTGGCGGCCGCCGAGGCGGGGGGCGCCCGGCCCGCGCCGACCGCGGTCGACGTACGCGTCACCGGCTTAGGTCCGTGGAAGACCGTGGTGGTACCGCCGAACGCGTTCGTCGTGCACACCCGGCGCGGCCACGCCGAACCGCTGCACGTCGGGCTCGGCGTGTCCTTCCGTTACCGGGCGCGGACCGACTCGTTCCTCGTCGTACCCGGCGCGATGCAGACGATCGTGATCAGCGCCTTCTGCATCTGCCGGGAGCTGCAGGGGCTGGTCGTCCAGGCGTACGTGCAGTGGATCATCCAGGACTTCGCGATCGCCTACCGCAAGCTCGACCTCGGCGACGCGAGCGACCCGATGCGCCTGGTCAACCTGCAGCTCAAGGAGCAGGCCGAGGCGGCCATCAAGGACAAGGTGGCCACCATGAGCATCCACGAGGTGCTCAGCGACAAGCAGCCGATCATCGAGGAGCTGACCGCCCGGCTGCGCGGGGTCGCCGAAGGCGAAGGGGGCAGCGAAACCGGGCTCGGGCTGCGCATCGTCACCGTACAGATCAAGGAGGCGGTGGTCAGCTCCTCGCGGCTGTGGGAGAACCTGCAGAAGCCGTACCGGGCCGAGCAGGGGCGGGTGGCGCGGCTGGCCGAGCTGGACGCGGAGGAGGCCGTCAGCGAGCGGGAGATGGCCGCCGGGCGGACCCGGGAGAGCCAGCGGATCGAGACCGAGCGCGAGCTGGACGAGCTGCGCGCGCGGAACGAGGCGGGCACCTTCGACCGGGAGACGGCCGAGCGGGTACGCCGGGCCGGGCGCGAGGAGGAGGACAGCCGCCACCTGGCCGAGCTGGCCAACGAGACCACCCTGCACGCGCTGCGCCTGGAGCGCGAGCGCAACGCCGAGGAGCTGGAGATCCGCCGGCTGCGGCTGGAGCAGGAGTACGCGCTGAAGCGGCTGGAGCTGGACGCCGAGCTGGCGATGGTCCGGTCCCGTACGGAGTCGGCGCACGACGGCGCGCTGCTGGAGCTGGAGCGCGACCGGATCCGGGCGGGCATCGACAACGACCAGTCACCGGCGAGCGTGCAGGCCAAGCTGGTCGAGTCGCTGCCCGAGATCGTCGCCAAGCTGCCGCAGCCGGCCGAGCTGCGCTCGGTCGCGATCGGGGGTACCGACTCGACCACCCTCGCCGGCCTGCTCGCTCAGCTCGGCGCGGCCCTCACCGCCGTGCGGTCCGTCCTGCCCCGCGATTGACGGCCGGCGCCGCGGTGCGGCGACCTTCGCCCTACTCGTCGCGGGTCGTCACGCCGAGCAGCCAGCTCAGGCCGGCCCGGGTGGCCACGACCACCAGCCGATCGGTACGGAGGAGCTGGCGGCCGCTGGGCGGGGACCACAGGGTCTGCTTGCCCCGTCCCGTACGGATGCCGATGATCCGGGCGCTGTGCGGCCGGTTGAGGTCGCTGACGTGCTGCCCCTCCGCCACCGACCCGGACGCGATCGGCATCTCGGCGACCAGCAGCACCCGGCGCCGTACGGGGATCACGTCCACCACCGGCTGACCCAGCATGGCCGCCGCGAAGGAGGGGGCGGCCAGGTACGACACACTGCGCGAGGCGTTGATCTGGAAGTTGCGCTGGACCCGCTCGGCGAAGTCGCCGTCGAAGAGGCGCATCACGACCCGTACGCCGGGCTGGACGTTGCGGCCGAGCAGCGCCGTCTCCAGGTTGTCCACGTCGCCGGTCGAGGTGATGACGAGTGCCCGGCAGGTCTGCACCGACGCCGCCCGCAGCGTCTGCTCCTGGGTCGCGTCGCCGAGTACCAGCGGCAGGTGCAGCTCCCGGGCCACCGACACGCCCCGGGCCCGCTCGTCGCGGTCCACGGCCACGACCTCGACACCGAGATCGGTCAGGGCGCGGATGACGCGGGTACCCACGTTGCCCAGGCCGACGACCACGACGTGCCCCTCGACCGGCTCGCTCAGGCCGCCCGCGGCCAGGCGCAGCCGCGCGTTGACCGCGGCCTCGACCACGGCGGCGGTCAGCAGCGGGATCAGCGCGATGCTGACCGCGGTCAGCAGCACGGTCAGCACCTGCTCGACGACCCCGGCGCCGGGGCCCGCGCCGCCGTTGCCCAAGGTGGTGAGCACGACCTGGTAGAACGCCGCCCACCAGTCGATCGGCCGGGAGAGCATGAGCACTCCGGTGCCGATCACGACGAGGCCGGCCAGCACCGCGAGCGCGATGCGCAGGCGCCGGCCGACCAGCAGCGCGATGGCCCGCAACGGATGACGGGGACGGCGCCGGACCGGACCGGGCGCCGGGGTCCGGCTGGCCGCGATGACCACGTCGGCCCGCTCCTGGTCGGCGGGGAGCAGCTCGACGGTCTCCTGGCCCTGGTCGACCGCGATCCCGCAGAGGATGTCCGGGCCGGGAACGGCGTCCCGCTGCCCCACGAACAGCGACCGCCCGGGTACGCGCAGGAACGCCGGTACGTCACCGAGCGCCGCCGCGACGAAGGCCGGCGCCGCGATCGCCGACTCCGAGAGCACCTCGCAGTCGCCGAGCAGCTGGCGGACCCCGGCGCCGAGGCCGGCGTTGAACATCCGCACCACGATCCGCACGTGCGGGTTCAGCTCGCGGGCCAGCAAGGCGGCGTCGAGGTTGCCGCCGTCGTCCTGCTCCACCAGTGCCAGGGCGGCCGCCGAGCCGACATCCGCCCGGAGGAAGGCATCGGCCGTCGGGCGCGGGCACTCGACCAGCTCGACGCCGGGCAGGCTGGCCAGCCGCGGCCCGTACCCGGCGCCGGCCGAGGGCAGGACCACCGCGACGTCGGCGCCGTACCGGGTGACCAGCTCGTCGACCAGGCGCAGCGCGAGCGGGTTGTCCCCGCACACGACGAAGCGCGGCGGCTCGGACTCCGCGTCGTCGCCAGCCCCGGGCGGCTCGGCTCGCACGGCGGCATGCTACCGGGCGGACCGCCGGCGCACTGCCCGGGCGGGCCGCGCGACAAGGCCAGGCGCCAACCGGCACAATCCAGGGTCGTGACGACAGCTATCCACCAGCGCATCGCCGACGAGCTCGAGGTCCGCCAGGACCAGGTACGGGCGGCCGTCGAGCTGCTCGACGGCGGGGCCACCGTGCCGTTCATCGCCCGCTACCGCAAGGAAGCCACCGGTACCCTCGACGACGCCCAGCTGCGTACCCTCGAGGAGCGCCTGCGCTACCTGCGCGAGCTGGAGGAGCGCCGGGCCGCCGTACTGGAGTCGATCCGGTCGCAGGGCAAGCTGGACGACGCTCTCACGGCGCAGATCCTCGCCGCGGACTCGAAGGCCAGGCTGGAGGACATCTACCTTCCGTACAAGCCGAAGCGGCGCACCAAGGCGCAGATCGCCCGCGAGGCCGGGCTGGAGCCGCTCGCCGACGGCCTGCTCGCGGACCCGGGCCTGGATCCGGCGGCGAGCGCCGCGGGCTTCGTGGACGCGGAGCGCGGGGTGGCCGACGCGGCGGCCGCGCTGGACGGCGCGCGGGCCATCCTGGTCGAGCGCTTCGCGGAGGACGCCGACCTCATCGGTACGCTGCGGGAGCAGATGTGGTCGCGCGGCCGGCTGCTGTCCAAGGTACGGGACGGCAAGCAGGACGAGGGCGCCAAGTTCGCCGACTACTTCGACTTCGCCGAGCCGTTCACCAAGCTGCCCTCGCACCGGGTGCTGGCCGCGTTCCGGGGCGAGAAGGAGGAGGTGCTCGACCTCGTCCTCTCGCCGGGCGATGATCCCGAGTCCGACGAGACCGAGTTCACCGGACGGATCGCGCAGCGGTTCGGGGTCGCCGACCGGGGCCGGCCGGCCGACCGGTGGCTGCTCGACACGGTGCGCTGGGCGTGGCGTACCCGGATCCTCGTACACCTCGGCATCGACCTGCGGATGCGGCTGTGGCAGGCGGCCGAGGACGAGGCGGTACGGGTGTTCGCGGCCAACCTGCGGGACCTCCTGCTGGCCGCGCCGGCCGGTACCCGCCCGACGATGGGGCTGGACCCCGGCTTCCGTACCGGCGTCAAGGTGGCCGTGGTCGACGCCACCGGCAAGGTCGTCGCGACGTCCACGATCTACCCGCACGTACCGGCCCGCCGGTGGGACGAGTCCATCGCGGTGCTCGGCAAGCTGTGCGCCCAGCACCAGGTCGAGCTGATCGCGATCGGCAATGGTACCGCCTCCCGGGAGACCGACAAGCTCGCCGCCGACCTCATCAAGGCGCACCCGGCGTTGAACCTCACCAAGGTCGTCGTCTCCGAGGCCGGTGCCTCCGTCTACTCCGCCTCGGCGTACGCCTCCCAGGAACTGCCCGGGCTGGACGTCTCGCTGCGCGGCGCGGTCTCGATCGCCCGCCGGCTGCAGGACCCGCTCGCCGAGCTGGTGAAGATCGACCCGAAGTCCATCGGCGTCGGCCAGTACCAGCACGACCTCGCGGAGACGAAGCTGTCCCGCTCGCTCGACGCGGTCGTGGAGGACTGCGTGAACGGGGTCGGCGTCGACGTCAACACCGCCTCGCCGCCGCTGCTGACCCGGGTCTCCGGGATCGGCGAGGGGCTGGCCGCGAACATCGTGGCGTACCGGGACGCCAACGGGCCGTTCCGGTCCCGGCGGGCCCTCAAGGAGGTACCCCGGCTCGGGCCCAAGGCTTTCGAGCAGTGCGCCGGCTTCCTGCGCATCCCCGGCGGGGACGACCCGCTGGACTCCTCCAGCGTGCACCCCGAGGCGTACCCGGTGGTCCGCCGGATCCTCGACGCCACCAGTACCGACCTGCGCGCGCTCATCGGCAACACCGCCGTGCTGCGCAAGCTGAAGCCGACCGTGTTCGTCGACGACACCTTCGGCCTGCCCACGGTCACCGACATCCTCAAGGAGCTGGAGAAGCCGGGCCGCGACCCGCGCCCGGCGTTCCAGACGGCCACGTTCGCCGAGGGCGTCGAGACGCTGGCCGACCTGACGCCGGGCCTGCTTCTGGAGGGTGTCGTGACGAACGTGGCCGCGTTCGGCGCGTTCGTCGACGTGGGCGTACACCAGGACGGGCTGGTCCACGTGTCGGCGATGTCGAAGACCTTCGTCAAGGACCCGCGTGACGTGGTCAAGCCCGGCGACGTGGTACGGGTCAAGGTGCTCGACGTGGATGTACCGCGCAAGCGCATCTCGCTCACCCTGCGCCTGGACGACGACGCGGCGCCGCCCGCCGGGCCGGCACAGCCCGCCGGGGACCGGCCGGCTGGAGACCGGCGAAGCGGGGACCGGCGCGGACAGCGGGTTTCCGGCGGCCGTTCCGGACGGGGCGCTCCCGCCCCGGCGCCGAGCGGGGCGCTCGCGGACGCGCTGCGCCGCGCCGGCCTGGACAAAGGTCTGCCAAACAAGTAGCCGATCGTCCACTGTGGACTGATCACAACCGCTCCGGGCATTACGGCAGGCGCCGCGCATGCCGACAGGCGGCCCGGTCGAGCGAGCCGGGCCGCCTGGCGGGTCGTCAGGGGCTGACGTACATAGGCACGTTGGCGGCGACGATGTGCTGGTGGAACGTGAAGACGTTCGGGTCGCGGGGGTCGACCGTCGCGCTGACCCAGTGGTTCTGGTCGCTGCCGAAGGTCTGTACCCGGGTGAAGTGCTCGATGACCGTACCCTTCGCGTCGACCAGCGGCTTGTCGATCTTCAGGAAGTGGCTGTCCCCGTTGACGAGTACGACCGGTCCGGCGAACCCGATCGTCAGCCGGGCCAGCTCGGTCTTGGTGTCCGCGAAGTGCGCGGTCGGGTCCCCGGTCGCCCACATGTCGGCCTGCAGGACCACCATGACGGCGACCGAGTGGGCCGCCTTGGCCGCCGCGAACGACTCGTCCAGCCACGCGAGGTTGGCCGCGTCGCGGGCGGTGTACTCGGCCGCGTCGCCGTCGACCTGCGTGCCGGTCGCGTCGAACTGCGGCGCGTTGTTGTCGCTACCGGTGACGTTCAGGCCGACGTAGGTGACCGCACCGCGCTGCCAGCGCACGTTCTCCGGGTACGCGGCGGACTGGCGGGTCAGCTTGATGGTGCGCTGGCCGAACGAGCGCGGCGACGAGGCGAACGTGGTGCGCACCAGGGCCAGCCGCTCGTTCGGGTCGTAGCTGCCGTTGCTGGGCCGGTCGCAGTCGGTCCACTCGTTGTCGCCCGGTACGTAGACGAGCGGGTCGCGGAAGGAGTTGTAGTCGGCCAGGGCCCGGTCGTACTGGAACTGGTCGCAGCGCTCCTTGCCGTTCTTCAGGTCCCCGTCGAACGCGGTGAAGGCAAGGTGGTGCCGGTTGATGTCGGCGATGACGTTCGGGAACTGAGCCCGCCCGACGTCGCCGTACGGCATGTCGCCGATCAGGCCGATCTCGTACCCGCCGTCGCGGTCGTCGCCGTACCCGTCCGCGCTGGCCGAGCCCGCGCCCAGCACCAGGGAACCGGCCAGAACCGCCGCGCTGAGCAGCGACACGGTGATCCGCTTACGCATGGATACCTCCTTCAGGTTGCACCGGGCGGCCAGCCCATCGGGCGGGGGTGGCCGCTGGTTGAACCCGGGGTGTCCTGCGTACGAAACGCTTCAGGCAGTATGTGTCACATCGAGGCGGTAGATGACGACTTCGGCGTATGCGCTGGGCGCGTCGCCCTTGCTGGTGTTGGACTGGAGATAGCAGCCGGCCTTGAAGTAGTTACCACTGCCGGACACCTGATAGTCCACTTTGGACACTCCGTTGTAGGAGATCCGGATGTGGCCGCCGGAAGCGGTCATCGTGGCCGTGAACGGGGTACCGAGGACGTAGCCGTTGTCGAGGTCGCCGTAGTTCGTGCCGTCGTGCTCGGCGTACAGGTGGTGCGGGCCGTCCAGCCGGATCACCAGCACATCGTCGCTGTCGTCATGGACCTGCGCGACGGTCACCTGGGGCTTGGCGCTCGTCAGGTGGGTGACCGCGGTCCGTACGGTCATCGTGCTGGTACCCGAGGTCGTCGACCAACTGGCCAGCTTGGCGCCGCCCGAGGTCATCTCGCGCAGCTCCGAGCGCGGGTACCCCGACCCGCTCGTGGTCGCGCCGCCCGCGTTCGCCTGGAACACCACCCCGTCCCCGCCGCCGGTCACCGTGAAGTACGGGCTGACCGCGTAGCTGGCCAGCTGCGGCTGGACGATCTCCTGCGCCTTGCTCGACCCGCTCGCCGCGACCGGCAGGGTCAGCTTCCAGTTCGTCAGGTTCAGCACGCCCCCGGGCAGCCCGTGGCCGCCCGACCGGGGTGTGGGCGCGGGTGTGCCCGAGGCCGACGGGCGGGTGCTCGGGCCGCCGCTCGGGCTGCCGCTCGGGCTCGGGCTCGGGGCGGACGCGAGCGGCCCGGGCTCGGTGTCGGCGGGCGCCGGAGCCGGCGTACCCCCGGCGGCGGTGACCGTCGGGTCCGCGGTGTTGAGGTAGGCCACCACCGCGACCACCGCCGCGGCCACGACCACCACCGCGGCCGCGGCCGCGACCAGCCGGGCCCGCCCGGCCGAGAGCCACCCCGGTCGCCGTCTTACTCCGCGCAAGATGTCACCACCCGTTCCGCACGCTCACCGCCGGCCGCGCCCGCCGAAACGCATCCTCACCGCGAGCCGGCGGCCGAGGTGGCAATGCGGTGCGCAATTCCCCTGCGAATCCCGCGCTACTGTAGCGGCGGCCGCTATCGGCTGTACACGAAACGTTGAATGCGGTACCAATCTGTACCACGCCGCAGCCCTGGTGGAATACCGACCAGTGGCCGCCGTGGGACCGGACCCCGACCACTTACCGCTGTTACGGAAACACCGATTCACCGCTGTTGTGGAAACACACCGATCGGGTGGTTGTCGGGCACGATGGCGGACAGTTTGTTGTTCGATACAGAATTGTCGATATTCATCGTCCCCGGCGCGGTGTTGCCCGACGTCGCGGAACGCACCGCAACCGTGGCGTGTGACCGGCCCGCTACGGTTGGCGGTATGTGCTTTGCCGCCGTCGATGTGCACTACCTTCCCGAGGGCGGGGCGCGGGCGGCGCTGGTCCTCGCGCCGGACCGCCGGTTCGCGACGCTCGTCGGCGAGCGGGTGGCGTACCTGGCGGAGGCGGCGCCCTACCAGCCCGGTGCGTTCTTCGAGCGGGAGCTGCCGGCGCTGGCGGCCGTCCTCGACAGCGCCGGACCCGACTGTCCCGGTGCGCTGGACCTGCTCGTGGTGGACGGGTACGTCGACCTCGACCCGGCCGGCCGGCCCGGACTGGGAGCGCACGCGCACGTACGGTTCGGCGTACCGGTCGTCGGCGTGGCCAAGACCGCGTTCCGGGGCGCCACGCACGCCGTACCGGTCCGGCGCGGCGGGGCCGGCAAGCCGCTCTATGTGACGGCCGCCGGGATCCCGCTACCGGAAGCCGGCGCGCTCGTCGAGGAGATGGCCGGCCGGTACCGGCTGCCCGACGCGCTGCGCCGCGTCGACGCCCTCGCGCGCGGGCACGTCACGGCTCGCGTCACCGACGGGCCCGCGGGCGACGGGCGCCTGACCCGGCCGCACGGAGCCGAAGCCGGCCAGGATCGCCTCGAGGACCGGTAGCGTGCTCCCGATCCGCTTCGCCCGGATCACCAGGTCCCACATCGGCTCGAACTTCTTCCACCCGGCCGCGTACGCCGCGTGCCGCAGCCTCCCGCGCACACTGTCCTTTGTGGACGCTCCGCGCAGGATCGAGCCCCAGCGGTAGAAGTCCCGGTAGGCCCGCCAGTACCCGCCCTCCAGCTCGGCAGGGCTCATCCGGGCCGGTTGGTACACGACGTGGCGGGTGTCGTACCGGTCCCAGTCCGAGTGCAGCAGCCGGCCGGCGGCCGCCATCCGCTGGTACAGCCGGGTCGACGGGTACGGGGTGAGGATGTGGAAGGTGGCCGTCTCGACGCCCTGCTCGACCGCCCACGAGACGGTACGGTCGAACACCGAGCCGTCGTCGGAGTCCATGCCGAACACGAAGCTCCCGTTGACCATCACGCCCAGCGAGTGCAGCCGGCGGATCGCCGCCCCGTAGTCGCGGTCGATGTTCTGCCACTTGCGCTGCTCGGTCAGGTTGGCCGCGTTGACCGTCTCGAACCCGACGAACAGGCTGCGCAGTCCACAGTGGACGGCCTTCTCCAGCAGGTCGCCGGTGAGCACCGACTTGACCGTACCGGCGGCCTGCCAGAGCCGGCCCATCCCGCGCATGCCCTCGAACAGCGCCGCGGCGAAGCGGGCGTTGCCGAACAGGTGGTCGTCGAGGAAGTACAGGTGCCGGCCGGGCAGCCGGTCGATCTCGGCCAGCGCGTCGTCCACCGCCTGCGTGTAGAAGGACTTCCCGCCTTCGAAGAACGCCTCCTTGTAGCAGAAGTCGCAGACGTGCGGGCAGCCCCGCGACACCACGATCGAGTTGGGCACGAGGTAGTGACTGCGCTTGATGAGATCGCGGCGGATCGGCGGCAGGCCGGCGAGGGTACGCACCGTCGAGTCGTAGCGCCGCCCGGGCCGACCGGCGCGGTAGTCGGCGAGGAACGCCGGCCAGGTGTCCTCGCCCGGGCCGGTGAAGATGGTGTCGGCGTGCGCGGCCGCCTCGTCCGGCAGGGAGGTCACGTGCAGGCCGCCGAGGCAGACGTGGGCGCCGCGCGAGCGGTAGTGGTCGGCCAGCCGGTACGCGCGGTTGGCCGAGGTGATGTAGACCTGGATGACCACGAGGTCGGGCTCGTCGTCCGTACCCACCCGCTCGACGTGTTCGTCCACAATGGACACTTCGTCGTCCGGGTCGAGGTAGCCGGCGAGGGTGGCCAGGCCCAGCGGCGGGAAGAGCGCGTACTTGACCGGACGGAAGAGCGGGCTGGTCGCCTCGGTGAGCGCCGGGAGGATCATCTTCACGCGCATACCGCGACGGTACGGCCGGGCGCCCGGTTCGGATCGCCTCATCCGCCGTACCCGCACAAAGTCTCCGCGCAATCATCACAGGACGCCCTGGCGCTCCTCCTCGCGATCGCAGCGGTCACCGTGGCGCGGCTCGGGCGGCAGGGCACCCGAACGGCTGACCCCGTTCCGCCCGGTGGTGACTATCTTCAATGTCCCATATCTGGTAAGCTGTAGCTGTTTTCGGGCTAGCCTTCCCGGCGTGTGTTACGACGCCGATGCCCTCCCGCCGATCTACGGCGAGCCCGTCACCAAGGTCAGCACCGAGACGCTGACGCTCACCTCCGTCGACTGCGCCGCGTTCGCCGCGTACCTCGCCCGACCGGAGCAACCGTCCGGCGCCGCGGTGCTCGTCCTGCCCGACAACCGTGGCCTGTCCGGCTTCTACGAGCGGCTCGCCGTACGGCTGGCCGAGCAGGGCCACCTCGCGCTGGCCCTGGACTACTTCGGCCGTACCGCCGGACTGGGCTACCGCGACCGCGGCCCCGACTTCGCCGACATCGCCACGCTCCTCCCCCGGCACCTGGGCCGGCTCACCCGCGACGGCCTGTACGGCGACTTCGACACCGCGATCGCCCACCTGCGCGGTACCGGCGACGCCGGGCGCGTGGTCTCGCTCGGCTTCTGCATGGGCGGCCGGTTCGCGTACCTCACGTCGGCGCCCCGCTTCGGCCTGGCCGGCGCGATCGGCCTGTACGGCGCGCCCGGCCCCGTGAACGGCGCGCCCGGCCCGACGCAGCTGGCCCCCGAACTGGCCGCCCCGATCCTCGGCCTCTTCGGCGGCGCCGACGAAGGCATCCCACCGAGCGCGGTGGCCGAGTTCACCGAGGCGCTCGCCGCGGCCGGCGTACCGCACGAGGTGGTCAGCTACCCCGGCGCGCCGCACGGCTTCTTCGAGATGGAGCTGCGCGAGCACACCGACGCGCAGGCCGATGCCTGGCGGCGCATTCTCCGTTTCGTCGGGCGGGCCCCGTAACGTGTCCGTTCCCGTGCCGGGCCGCAGCACGCTCGTGCTGCCGCCGCAGCGGCGGCAGCGGCGCTGGGTACGGCCCGACGAAGCCGGGCCGGCCGGCGACGACCCGGGCCGGCCCGGTCAGTCGAGCGCGATGTAGAGGCGCCGGCCCGCCGGCACGTACCCGATCCGCTCGTACACCCGCCAGGAGTCCTCGCCGCCCGCCTCCAGCCAGGCGACCTGCGCGCCGGCCGCGAACGCCCGCGCGGTGACCGCCGCGGTGAGCGCACCGGCGATACCGCGTCGCCGGAACGGTGCCCGCACCGCGATGCCGGCCACCTCGCTGGCTCCGGCGCCGGGCGCGGCCGCCTGCCCGCCGCCGACGTACCCGCCGTCAAGGCCGCGGACGAGCAGCACCACGCCACCGTTGTCCTGCGTGCGGCGTACCCGGGCCACGTCGGCCGGCGTCGCCACCGCCTCGCCACCGAACGCCTCGTTCTGCGCGGCGACCATGCCGGCGCGCTCCTCGTCGGTCGCCGGCTCCACGATCGCGAACCCCTCGGGCATGGCCGGCACGATCAGCGACCCGGGCGGGCAGACCAGGTACTCGTGCCGCGCCTCGACGGTGAAGCCGGCCTCGAGCAGGTGCTGTTCGAGGCGGGGCGCGCAGCTGACGACGTACTCCAGTCGCGGTACGCGGTCGATGTCCTGGAACGCCGCGACCAGCGCCGTGACGTCGGCGGAGGTGATGTCGGCGTCGGGCCGCGGCGTCGCGTAGTTGACGGAGCGGCTGCCGGTGGTCGGGTCCCACCCGATGACGAAGGGCCCGACCTCGACGACCTCGGGGCGCCGGGACAGCTGGGCGATGACGGAGTCCTGGACCGTCCTGTCCATGATCAGGCTGACCTCCCGGCGGCCGACGCTACTACACCACTGGCACCCCTGACAGATGCCATGCTACGCTTACGCCTGTAAGAGCTTTCTTACACATGAAGGAGCATCATGACGAGCGCTCGACCGACTGGTGACGACCTGGTCGAGATGCTGGCGGCGCTGGCCAACCCGATCCGGCTGCGCATCGTCGCGAAGCTGGCGGGAGGGCGTGACTACGTGAGCCACCTGGCCCGGGAGATCGGCGTGAGCCGACCCCTACTCCACATGCATCTCCAACGACTGGAGGCCGCCGGCCTGATCACCGGAAGCCTCGAGCTGTCCGCGGACGGCAAGGCCATGAAGTACTACGAAGTGGCGGATTTCAACCTGCACCTGACCGCATCGGTGCTGGCCGAGGCGGCCGAGACCCTGACCAGATCGGACCCGGAGAAGGGTCCCGCACACAAGGAGCAGCATTGATGAACTACAGCGCGGACGCGCCGATCACGTGGCCGGAGTCGGTAGCCTTCCTCGGCCTGGTGATCCTGATCATCTTCCTCCTCGGCGTCGCTGCGGCGACCTGGCTGGAGTTCCGGAAGACGAAGCTCGTGGCCGCCCAGGAAGACCAGCTGCGGCAGCTGGTGAGCCGCTACGAGCAGCTCGCCGAGACGACTCTGGACGCCCAGCAGCGGGTGGCCGCCGACGTGTCCGAGCTGCGGTCGCGTACGACGTCGATCGAGCAGATCCTGCGGACCGTCGAATGAGCGGCGTGGCCCGGTGGGGCCGGTATGTGGCCTGGCTCGGCCTGGCCCTGTGGGTGGCGGCCGCGGCACTGCTGACGCCCCTGGCCGGAAAGACCGCTGAGGTGGTGTCGACCGACCCGGCTCTCGTGCTGCCACAGAACGCGGAGGTGACCCGCGCCCTGGTCCGGGAACGTGCGGCGTTCCCGGGCACCGACGCGCCCGTGGCGGTGGTGGTGTACGTGCGCGACAGCGGGATCACCGCGCAGGACAGGTCAGCCGTGGCGGCGGACCGGGCGGCGTTCGCCGCGCTGTCACGCGCGAACGAGGTCGGTCCGGCCATCCCCAGCGGGGACGGGAAGGCGCTCCTGCTGTCCTTCCCGACCGCCGGTGACGGCCCGGCGGCGGCAGCGGTCGTCAAACAGGTCAAGGACCGGTTGGCCGACACCCCGGCCGGGCTGGACGTTGCGGTCACCGGTTCGGCCGGGGCGCTCGCCGACGCGGATGAGGCATTCGGCGGCGTCGAGACCACCCTGCTGCTCGCCGCCGCCGGTGTGGTCGCGGTGCTGCTCCTGGTCACGTACCGGAGCCCGGTGCTGTGGATCGTGCCGCTGGTGTCGGTGGGGCTGGCCAGCCAGCTCGCCGCCGGGGTCGGGTACCTGTTGGGCCGGTACGCCGGCGTCACGGTGACCGACGCCGACAGCGGGATCATGCTGGTGCTGGTCTTCGGCGCGGGTACGGACTACGCCCTGCTGCTCATCGCGCGCTACCGCGAGGAGCTGCGCCGCCACGCCGACCGGTACGCGGCCATGGCCGTCGCGTGGCGCCGGTCGTTCCCGGCGATCCTGGCCTCGGCGGGCACCGTCACGATCGGGCTGCTGTGCCTGCTCGCCGGCCGGATGAACGGCGTTCGTGGCCTGGGTCCGGTCGGGGCGGCCGGCATCGTGGTGACGCTCGCGGTCACGACCACGCTGCTGCCGGCGCTGCTGGTGATCCTCGGCCGGTGGATGTTCTGGCCCTTCGTCCCGCGCTACTCCCCGGCAACCGCCGCCGGCGTGGCGCCACAGCTGACGAGCGCTGACTGGGCGCCGCTCCGACAAGCTACGCGGCACGGGATCTGGCGCCGGTTGGCCGAGGCGATCGGCCGGCGGCCCCGGGCGATCTGGACGGTCACCACGCTCGTGCTCGCCGCGCTGGCCCTCGGCGTGTTCGGGCTGCGGTTCGGGCAGCCCGCGGACGGGGTGTACACCACGGAAGTCGGTTCGGTGGCCGGGCAGCGGCTCATCGGGGAGCACTACCCGAGCGGCACGTCGTACCCCGCTCGGGTCAGCACGGCGGCGGGCAGCGCGGACGGGGTCGTCGCGGCCGCCGCCGCGGTCGACGGGGTGGCCACGGCCACGCGGGTCGACGCGTCGGCGGACGGCCGGTGGGTGCGGGTCGAGGCGGTGCTGGACGACCCGCCCGACTCCGCGGCCGCCAAGGCGACGATCGACCGGCTGCGCGACGCGGTGCACGCGGTGCCCGGCGCCGACGCCGTGGTGAGCGGCCAGACCGCCACGACACTGGACATCGAGCGGGCGGCGCGGCGCGACAACCTGGTCCTGATGCCGCTCATCCTCGTCGTGGTGTTCGCCGTGCTGGTACTGGTGCTTCGTGCGCTGGTCGCGCCGCTGCTGCTGGCGGCGAGCGTGGTGCTGTCCTACGCCGCGGCCATGGGCGTTGCGGCGCTGGTGTTCCAGGCGATCGGCTACCCCGGCATCGACCCGACCCTGCCGCTGTGGGGGTACCTGTTCCTCGTCACGCTCGGCGTCGACTACACGATCTTCCTCATGACCAGGGCGCGGGAGGAGGTCGCCAAGGCCGGCAACCGTGCGGGGGTCCTCACCGCGCTCACCGTGACCGGGGGCGTCATCACCAGCGCCGGGGTGGTACTGGCGGCCACGTTCGCGACACTGGTGGTGCTGCCGGTGGTGACCGCGCTCCACATGGGACTGATCGTGTCGATCGGCGTGCTGCTCGACACCGTCGTCGTGCGTACGCTGCTCGTCCCCACGCTCGCCGTGGACCTCGGCCCGCGGATCTGGTGGCCCGGCCGGCCGGCCCGCCAACCAGCCGGACCGCAGCCGAGCCGGGACACCGTCGAGCTGGCCGCTTGACCGCCGGTGGCGCCCGGACTGTCATCTGCTGTCACGCACCCGATCGGGGTAAGCCACGCGTCACTCGCCGGATACGACGTGTCCAGGTCTTCGAGCCCGTACGGGCCATGGTGATGTTGGGAACCGTCCGCGAACGTACCCGTTGGGGCGGATCCGCCCCGGCCCTCAGGTCTGAGCCCGGTTTGGGAGGCACCTGTGTCAAGACGATTATTCGCGCGCCGCCTCGGTGCGGTCAGCGCGGTAGCACTTGTTCTCGTGGCGATCTCCGGCTCCCCGGCCGCCGCGGCCGGGGACGTCGGCTACGTCCGGCTCGCCCATCTCTCCCCCGACACCCCGGACGTCGACGTCTACCTGACGACCGTGGGAGGCGGCTCACCCAAGGTCTTCCCGGGCGTCGGGTACGGCACCGTGTCCAGCTACCTGAACGTCCCCACCGGCACGTACGCGGTCGCCATGCGCGCGTCCGGCGCGCCGGCCACCGACCCGCCCGTACTCACCACCGACGTGACCGTGGCGGCGGGCAAGGCGTACATGGTCGCCGGGGTCGGCAAGCACGCCGACCTGGGACTCAAGGTCATCAATGACGACCTGTCCCCGCCGCCGACTGGTAAGGCGAAGGTGCGCATCGTGCAGGCGTCCGTACGGGCGCCGGTGCTGGACCTCGCGATCCAGGGCGGTGCCACGATCGCCACCGGTGTCGCCTTCGCCAGCACGACGGACTACCTCGCGGTCGACCCGGGCCGGTGGACGCTGAAGATGCAGGGCGCCAACGGCGGCCCGTCCGGAACCGTGTCGGCGCACCTGGTCTCCGGCGACGTGTACTCGCTGATCGTGCTGGACGGCAAGGACAGCGGCCTGAGCGCGCAGCTGCGCATGGACGCGGCCGGATCGGGCAGCCGACCGAACGGCGGCGTGGCGACCGGGGCCGGCGGTACCCAGCGGGGCCCGGTCAGCCCCGCCCTGCTGGCCGCGGTGCTCGTGGTACTCGCCGGCGGGGCGGTGTTCGCGATCTACCGGTACCGGCGGGTCGCGCACGCCCGGCGGTAAGGGCCTGCCGTGCGGCTGCTCCGCGTGGCGTTGCGCGCGTCGGTCACCGTGGCGGTGGCCGGCGCGCTGGCCGCGTGCGCGGGCGCCCGGGCGGGCGGACCACCGGCTCCGTCACCCACCCGCGCCGCCGCGCCGCCGGCGACCACCCCCCTGCCGGTCCCCTCCGCCGGCCCGGCGGATACCGCCCCGCCCACCCGCCTGCGCATCCCCGCGATCGGCGTGGACTCACCGCTGGAGCTGCTGCACCTGGACGCGCACGGCGCGCTGAGCGCGCCCACCTTCCCGCACGCCGGCTGGTACGCCGACGGGCCGGCGCCCGGCGACGTGGGTCCGGCGGTGATCGCGGGGCACGTGGACTCCACCAGCGGGCCGGCGGTCTTCTACCGGCTGGGCCAGCTGCGCCCGGGCGACCCGGTGCAGGTGCGGCGGGGCGACCGTTGGCTCGCGTTCAAGGTGGTCGAGGTCCGCCGGTACCCGAAGAACGCGTTTCCCACCGCGGACGTCTACGGACCCACCCCCGACCCGCGGCTAAGGTTGATCACATGTAGTGGGGCGTTCGACACGACACGCCACTCTTACGTGGACAACACTGTGGTGTACGCGGTCGCGACGTGACCCGGGAGTGGCGGTAGCGCATGGCCTCTTCGCTGACCCTGGTAGCCGGCCGGTACCGGCTGCTGCGGCAGCTGGGTGCCGGCGGGATGGGCCGCGTGTGGCTCGCCCAGGACGAGATGCTCGGGCGGCACGTCGCCGTGAAGGAGGTCGTGCTCCCGCACGGGCTGTCCGACAAGGAGCGGGCGGAGACGCGGTACCGGACCCTGCGGGAGGCCCGTACGGCGGCCCGGCTCAACCACCCGAGCGTCATCAAGATCTACGACGTGGTACACACCGAGGAGCAGCCCTGGATCGTCATGGAGTACGTGCCGTCCCGCTCGCTGCACGAGGTGATCACCGATAGCGGGCCGGTGCAGCCGGCCGAGGCGGCGCGGATCGGGCTGGCCGTGCTCGACGCGCTCGTCGCGGCGCACGCGGCCGGGGTCCTGCACCGCGACGTCAAGCCGGGCAACGTCCTGCTGGCCCGGGACGGCCGGGTGGTGCTCACCGACTTCGGGCTGGCCACCTTCGACGGCGGGGAGAGCGCGCTGACCCTGCCCGGCCTGGTGTTCGGCTCGGTCCGGTACGTGGCGCCGGAGCGCGCCCGGGACGGTACGTCCACGTCCGAGTCGGACCTGTGGGCACTGGGCGCCACGCTGTTCGCGGCCGTGGAGGGGCATTCTCCGTACGCCCGGGAGACCGCGATGGCCACGCTGACCGCGCTCGCCACGGAGGTACCGGACGCGCCGAGGCGGGCCGGGCCGCTCAAGCCCGTACTGGCGGGGCTGCTGCGGCGCAACCCGCGCGACCGGCTGCGCCCGCAGGAGGTACGCAAGCTGCTCCTGCGGGCCGCCGGGGCCGACCGGGGCACGGTGCGCGGCCGGCTGGTGCCCCGGGCGCGGCCGCGGGCGGCGGCCGACCCGACCGGCTCGGACACCCCGGTGCTGGGGGTCGGCACCGGCTCGGACACGCCGGTGCTACCGACGGACGCGGCCAACGCGGCCACGGTCGCGCTGGCGCCGGACGGATCCCGGGCGCAGAACCGTTCCTACGAACCGCCGCCGCCGTCGTCGTCGTGGCGCACCGGCAGGCGCAACCGGGCCGCGCTGGTCGCCGCGGTCGGCGCGGTCCTGGTGCTGGTCGGCACCCTCGGCGCCGTGGTGAGCGCCGGTGGCCGGACCGGTCCCGCCGCGACGCCGCCGAGCGCCGCGCCCGCCGCGCCGCCGCCGGACCCGGTGCTGGGCGCCGGAGCCTGCCCGGCCACCGGTGCCAGCGAGCTACGCCCGGCCAGCCGGCAGCCGGGCTGGCCGCAGCTGCTGCGCGACTGGGTCTGGTACCAGGACCGGACCGGCTACCGGATCGCCGTACCGGAGGGCTGGCTGGCGTACGGGGGCGGCCCGGCCGGGCTGTGCTTCCGGGAGCCCGGGGACACCCGGTGGATGGGCGTCATGACGTGGACCGGCAGCGACCCCGTCGCGCACGTGACCGCCCGGGAGCAGGCGGTGCTGGCGGCGCCCGCGGTGCCGAGCGGGTACCACAAGGTGCGCATCGAGTCGCTGGACTACTACAAGGGCGCGGCGGAGTGGGAGTTCACCTTCCAGCGGCCGTCCGGGGTACGGATGCACGGGCAGGCGCGGGACTTCCTGGTCGCGCCGGGCAAGGGGTACACGATCGTGTGGTGTACCCGGGACTTCGACTGGCAGCCGAACCTGGACAACTCGCGTCTGGTGATGGCCAGCTTCACCCCGCCTGCGTAATGGGTGCGGGGCCGTGCTCTCATGACGGGCATGCGTACCCGCTGGGGGATCCTGGCCACCGGAAACATCGCCGGCGCCTTCGCTGCGGACCTCGCCCGCACCCCCGGCGCCGAACTGGTCGCGGTCGGCTCGCGCAGCCAGGCCGCGGCGGACGGGTTCGCCCGCCGGTACGGCGTGCCGCGCGCCTACGGCTCGTGGGCCGACCTGGCCGGCGATCCCGACATCGACGTGGTGTATGTCGCGACCCCGCACTCGGCGCACTACGCGGCCAGTGCGCTGTGCCTGGAGAGCGGCAAGGCGGTGCTGTGCGAGAAGCCGTTCACGCTCGACCTCGCTTCGGCCGCCGAACTGGTCGAGCTGGCCGCGCGGCGCGGCCTGTTCCTCATGGAAGCGATGTGGATGCGCACCAACCCGGCGATCCGCCGGCTGGTCGACCTGGTCGGGCAGGGTGCCATCGGTGAGGTAGGGGCGGTGCACGCCGACTTCGGCCTCGCCGAGGACCTGCCCCCGACCCACCGGCTGCGGGCCCGGGAGCTGGGCGGCGGCGCGCTGCTGGACCTCGGCGTCTACCCGGTGACGTTCGCGCACCTGCTGCTCGGCGAGCCGACCCAGATCTCGGCCTGGGCCCGGCTGAGCCCGGAAGGCGTCGACGAAAACACCGGAATGCTCTTCGGGTACGGGCAGTCGAGCACCGGTGCGCTCGCCACCCTGACCTGCTCGCTGGTGGCCGACACGCCCCGCGTGGCCGCGGTGTCCGGTACGCGCGGGCGCATCGAGCTGGGCCGCGGCTTCTTCCGCCCCGACACGCTCAGGCTCTACCGCGGTGAGTTTCCCGAGACGCTCCGGATCCCGTACGACGGCGACGGGTACGTGCACGAGGCCACCGAAGTGCAGCGCTGCCTCGCGAACGGGCTCACCTCCTCGCCGCTCGTACCGCTGTCGGACACGCTCGCCGTCATGCGTACCCTCGACGCGGTCCGGTCGCTCATCGGGGTGTCGTATCCGTGCGCCGGACCGTGACCCTGGCGCTCGTCGACGAGGCCGGGGAGCCGCTCGGCGCGCTGCCGCCGTTTGAGGTGGACGTGCCGTACTGGCCCGAGGTGGCCTCGGTCGTGGCCGGTGCCCTGGCCCGGTACGGCGTCCCGGTGGCCGTGCTACGCATCCGGTGGGTCGCCGAGCGGGGCGCCCGGGAGCTCGTACCCCCGCTTCTCGACGCGGACCGCGAGGGGCGGCTGCTGCTCGACCACGTCGATGGCGCCGACCTCTACGGCGCCGGCCCGGAGGTCCGCGCCGCGATCGCGGCGGACATGCACCGGATCCAGGTCGCCGCGGCCGCGGACACCGACGCGCTGCGGGCGGCCGGGATGCCACAAGGCGGGCACCTCGACGAGATCCCGGCGCTGTGCGCGGCCGTCCAGGCGCGGAGGATGGCGAAGAAGGTGTCGTCGCCGACGGCCAGCCGGAGCTGGTGCAGCGCCATCGCGCCGCGGTCGAATACGGCGCCGTCGAAGTTTTTGGCCGGCCCCGGGTCGCCGGGCTTGACTGTCCAGAATGGACTGTCGACCGGGAAGAAGGCGTAGTTGTAGTCGAACAGCTCCTGGGCCGTACCCTCGCCCTGCGCCTCCGACCACAGCCACTCGGCGTACCTCGCGAAGCCCTCGTTGAGCCAGATGTCGCGCCATCCGGCCACCGACACCGAGTCGCCGAACCACTGATGGGCGTTCTCGTGCACGACGATGTACATGTTGCCGCCCCCGCCGAAGAAGGCGCCCTCGTAGACCGGCCGACCCTGGCTCTCCTCCGAGAAGGACAGTGACCGCGGCGCGGCCACGACCCCACCCCGGGAGTCGAACGGGTACGGGCCGAACAGTCCGCTCTCCCACTCCAGCACCTCGTTGGTCCGCCCGACACTGGCCCGCGCCGCCCCGTCGTTCGCCCCGAGCGCGGTCGAGTACGCGGTCACGATCGGCGTACCGTCAGCCGCCGTATCCGTCTGGATGTCGTAGTGCCCCATGGCGAGGAAGGTCAGGTAGGTCGCCTGTGGCGTGGTCTCCCGCCAGCGCCAGCGGCTCCAACCCGGCACGTCCCACCGGGGCGCGCCGAGCTGCCGCCCGTTGCTGATCGCCTGGGTACCGTCCGGCACGATTACGGACACGTCGTAGGTGGCCTTGTCCAGCGGGTGGTCGTTGCTCGGGTACCACCACCATGCGATCTCCGGCTCGTCGACCGCGAGCGCCCCGTCGGCCGTACGGTGCCACGCCGTCTTCCCTTCCGCCTTCACCTGCGAGGGGGTACCCGCGTACCGCACGGCCACAGTGAGCGACGCGCCCTTGGTCACCGGCCGGTCCGGCGTGACGACCAGCTCGTGGTCGCCCTGACGGCTGAACGTGGCGGGCCGGTCGTTCACCCACACCGAGGACACGTCGAGCACGAAGTCCAGGTCGAACCGGGACAGGTCCTGCGTCGCGGTGGCCAGGATCGTGGTGGTACCGGTCAGCTGGTCGGTGTCCGGCCAGTAGCGCAGCCGGATGTCGTAGTGGCCGACGTCGTAGCCGCCGTTGCCGTAGTCGGGGTAGTAGCTGTCGCCGGTCCCGTCCGCGCCCGGCGACACTTCGGCGTGGGCCGCCGTAGCGACCAGGCCCAGGCCGAGGGCCAGCAGTACCGCCGTGGTGATGGTGAGCGCTCGACGCACCTGTCGGACTCCTCCCGTGACGGCCCGTCTCGCCGGGCACGAGCCCCACCATACCAATGATGTTGGTAAATACTTACAGAGAAGAATGTCCCAATCGACGGTGGTCGTGGGTGTTGCCGCTCGTCGTCGGGCGCACAGACGGGCCGCGACCGGCGGCGGCGCTACAGCGTGGCCGGGTGGTACCCCTCCGCCGCCACCTGGCGCTCGGCCTCCACCAGCAGTTCGTCGGCCTGCCGCTCGGTGTACTTGAGCACGTCCGTCACTCCGCAGATGAGCACGACCTTGATGGTGGAGTACAGCCGTCCATCGATGTCATCCACCGGTGCGTCCTCACCCAGCGAATCGCGGATGATCGCCTCCGCCTCCAGCGCCGGGATGTTCTGGGCCCCGAAGGCCGCCTGCACCTCGGAGACGAACGCGGTGATCTCCCGCAGGTCGGAGTCCGGCCGGAAGAGCCGGTTCACCGCGAGGTCGAACGTGGTGCCGAGGACCATGTTGGAGTCGTCCCAGCCCTTGCGGTTGAGTTCCGCCAGCATCTCCTGGCGCCGCGCGGTCTGCCGTAGGCAGCTCGCCCGCAGGAAGGCGCCGAAGAGGGTACGGGGTCCACCTGCCGGTGCCGGGCCGTCGGGTCGAGCATCGGTCACGGGTACCGTCCTCCCTCGTCTGTCATCGCGTCCACCGCGGAGTCGATCCGCTGTGCCACGTCCTCCGCGGCGCGGACCAGCGCATCCGTCTCCGCCTCCGTGAGGCGCACCCAACGGCGCGTCCCTGGTAAGCGGCGGAGCGCGCGGAGGTCTGGCCGGTGTCATCAGAAACCCAACGCGGTGAGCCCACTCGGCCGACCGCACGCCGTACCCGTGCAACGTGCGCTACGGGGCACGAGCGCTCACCCGTCAAGCGCAGCGGCGCGGGCCCCGGCCTCGTTCGGGCTCAGTACCTCGCCGTCGAGCACGACCGCGTCGAACAGGTACAGCGGGATCCGCTCGAAGCTGGGCGCGCCGGTGCGCTGGAACTGGCCCTCGGGCACCAGCTTGAGCGAGGTGGTCACCACGATGGTCGGCACCGTGCAGGCCAGCTCGTACGTGCCGACGATGTTGAGCACCGCGCTGGGTCCGATCGCGTCCGCTCCGGCGAGCCCGGTGACCTGACCGCCGCCCGTACGGTTCGGCAGCGCGGCGGCCACCGCCTTCACCAGCGCGCTGCTCGGTGCCGTACGGATGGCTCCGCCACGCTCCTCCACCAGCTTCACCGCCGCCGCAACACTGCGATCGACGTCGAAGTGTAGGCGCTCCCGCAGGCGCCTGAGCCCGGGCGCGGGGTCCGGTTCGTGCGCGGCCCGGACGATGTGCCACATGGGCGCGTACCACGGCAGGCGGCCGGCGAGCAGGTCGGCCGCGGCGCGCAGCCGGTCCAGGTCCTCCACCAGTTCCAGCAGTCCGTCGATCACCTGCCGGGCGACCCCGGTGGCCCCGGACGTACGGTCTTCGGCCGCCGCCGCTAACCGCGACGTCAGCGTTCCGGCACTCATGAGGATGCGGTGCTCCCTCCGATCGGCGGACAACCCCTGCATCAGACATCCGACATGGATCTCCGTCAAGGTCAAACGAGCGATTTCCGATAACCCATTGTCACCGTCACTGGCGACCTCGGCGCTCCCTGGGGAAACCCGGACCGGCTGGACGGGAACGCCCGAGATCGTGTTTACCACGGCGAATTGCGGTCCGCAGCCGTGCAAGATGCACCCGGGGTCAGGTGGGCTGACTGATACGCTTGGTAACCGGCGTGACCGATATCGCTCGCCCGGCCGGGCGCCGCTCGCTAGCGTCCACCACATGCAGGCGACACTGCGCGGGGCCCTGGTGCGGCTGCGACCGGCGACAGCCGCCGACATCGCGGCGCTGGCCGCGATCCGGGCCACACCAGAGGTGTACGGGCGCTGGCGCGGCGGTGACGACCTGGCGAAGTCGGTGGCGGAGGACCTCGACGACCCGGAGACTCACGTACTCGCGGTCGAGTACGGTCGAACGCTGACTGGGCGCCGCTCCGACAAGCTACGCGGCGGTCGAACGCTGACTGGGCGCCGCTCCGACAAGCTACGCGGCGGTCGAACGCTGACTGGGCGCGGCTCCGACAAGCTACGCGGCGGTCGAACGCTGACTGGGCGCGACCGGGTGGTCGGGCAGGTCCAGTGGGGCGAGGAGACCGACCCGGACTACCGGCACGCGAGCATCGACATCTATCTCGACCCGGCGGTACACGGCCGGGGCCTGGGTACGGACGCGGTGCGGACACTCGCCCGGTACCTCGTCACCGAGCGGGGACACCACCGGGTGGTGATCGACCCGGCGGCGGACAACACCGCGGCGATCCGCTGTTACGCGAAGGTAGGGTTCCGGCCCGTGGGCATCATGCGACGGTACGAGCGGGGAGCCGACGGTACGTGGCACGACGGGCTCCTGATGGACCTGCTGGCCGACGAGCTCATCAGCTAGTGATCCGGAAGGCGGACACTCCCCCCCGGCACGTTGCCGTGCCGGGAGCGCCGCGACGTGACTCCGTCGGGCGGAGCAGCTCTATCCACAGTGGACGGTGACGACCCGTACCGCGTGTCGGCTCTTCCTGCCCAGACAGCTTTCAGCACTCACCGGCGTAACGCCGGACGGCCGGGCGACGATACGACAGACGGCAGGCTCACCCGCGTACCGTCCTGCCGCCCGCCTCGTCGCGGACGATCCCGGCCCCGACAACCGGTACCACCAGCTCGTGCTGAACGTTGTGGAGGCGGAGATGATCCGGGTCCTGCTCGTCGAGCAGATGAACCTCTTACGGAGGGCGCTGGCGACGGTGCTGTCCATTGAGGACGATCTCCTGCTGGTGGGTGAGCTGGCGAAGATGGGCGAGACGGTGACCATGGCCAACGCCGTACGGCCCGACGTGGTGGTCGTCGACATCGAACCGGTCGCCGGCGAGGCCCTCCTCGCCGTGACCGACCTGCACGAGTCGCTGCCGGAGTGTGCCGTACTGCTGTTGGCCGACACCGACCGGTCGCGACCGCTGCACGATCCGTTCGAGGTACAGGTCCGCGGGTTCGTCGGCCGGCACATCGCGCCGCCCGAGCTGGCGCGGTGTATCCGGCGGGTGGCGGACGGCGAACGGGTGATCGATCCGGAGCTGGCCGTCGCCGCGCTCAGCGCCCTGCGCAACCCGCTGACCGGGCGCGAGCGGGAGGTGCTGCGGGAGTCCGCGTCCGGGGTGCCCTCGGTCGAGATCGCCCGGCGGCTGCACCTGTCCTACGGTACGGTCCGCAACTACCTCTCGTCGATCATCCGCAAGACCGGCAGCCGCAACCGCCTCGAAGCGATCCGGATCGCCACCGACCAGGGCTGGCTCTGACGGAACGGCCCGCCCGGCAACGCCGGACGGGGCGTAGCGCGCAACAGGTACCTCAGTTGGCCGCGCCCACCACCGCGTCCACGCCTGGGAGGTGGCCGACCGCACTGTCCACAATGGAGTAGGCGGCGGGGCTCCTGAGGGTGACGACGAAGGACTCCGGCAGCGACTCAGGCTTGGTAGCCCCCACGAGGTCCGGAGCGTCGCAGAACACGGCCTTGAAGCGCAGGTACGCGCGCTCGTGGTCCTCGTACGTGTAGCCGACGATCTCGGGCAGGCTGTCGAGCGCCGACGCGACGGCGGCTCGCTGCGCCGGCGTACTGGAGGTGCTCATGAAGACCCGTACCGTCCGGACGACGGCCGCCGGGGTGGACGGGGACGTCCCGCGCCCGGCCGGGTGCGACGGTCCCGACGGGCAATGCCCGGGCGCGGGAGACCGGGCGCTTGACGCGGACGCCGGGCCACCGGCCGCGAGGCCGCCGTGCGGACCGCCCCCGTACAGCGGCGGGAGCGCCACGGCCCCCGTGACCGCCGCCCCCACGGCGACGGCCGCCACCGCACCCGCCACCTGCCGGCGCCGGCGCGCGTCGCCCCGGGCCCGTACGGCCGCCGCCGGGGCCAGCCGCAGCCCGGCGACGTCCTTCTCGAGGTCGGTCAGCGCCTCACGAATGCGAGACGACATCGGCATCCTCCTTGTCGTCGGTACCGAGCAGCGCCGCGAGCGTGGCGCGGGCCCGGGCGAGGTACACCTTCACCGTGCCGGGCGGCATCTCGGCGCTCGTCGCGATCTCGGCCACGGGCAGCCCGTACAGGTAGTGCAGGACGACGACCCGGCGCTGCGGCTCGGGCAGCCGCCGGAGCGCGGCGACCACGGCCACCCGGTCCGGCGTGGGTCCCGGAGCCGGTGCCGGTACGCCCAGCCGCGACCGGGCCGCCCGCCAGCGCCGTACGCCGCGCCACCGGTTCGCCGCGAGGCGCCAGGCAACGGTACGGACCCAGGCTTCGGGGTCCTCGTACCCGGCCAGCCTCGACCACCGCTGCCATGCCCTCGCGTACGCCTCCTGCACGACGTCCTGCGCCTCGGCGAGGTCGCCGCAGACCGCGTACACGTGGTGCACCACCCGCCGTACCGTCGCCGTGTAGAAGGCGTCGAACTCCGCCGCACCCGCCATCCACCCTCCCTCACCCGGCCGTCACAGAGATACACCCCGCAGCGGGCCGGCCGGTTACAAGCTTTCCGGTGAGTGGGCGCGGCGCCGCGGTGTCCTATCAGCCGCGCAGCCTCTCGGAGCGGCTACCAGCCAGCTATATCAGCCGTGCCGGGCCACGCCCGACGAGGCGAGCACCACGACGCCCAGGACGATCATCGTCATGCCGATGACCGCGACGAGGTTGGGGTGCTCGCGGTAGATGAGCGCGGCCGCGATCGTCACGCCGGCGGTGCCGACGCCGGACCAGATCGCGTAGACGACGCCGACGTTGAGGGTGCGCAGGGCGAATGCCATGAGCGTGAACGAGGACACGTACCCGAGGACGACCAGCAGCGTCGGCACCAGCCGGAAGGCGCCGGCCGTGCCGCGCAGGGCTAGCGTGGCCACCACCTCGGTGCCGATCGCGCCGGCCAGCAGTAACCAGGCCATCCGGAGAGAATAGGGCGGCGGGACGGCGCTGCTCCGGTGAGGATCAGCTACGGCGCCTGGCGGCGCCACCCCGCCCGTCCCGCCGGAGAAGGCCGCGGCGCCGGGCGGGCGCCGTCGCGGTCGACCGCCGACCAGCGTGCCTTTCCGCCCGCCTTGGCCCGGCGCATCCGCTGGTCCGCGGCGCGCAGCAGGTCCTCGTAGGTGGTCTCCGACGCCACCCCCTCCACCACCCCGATGCTCGCCGAGATCCGCAGCTCATGCTCGCCCACCGCGAAGGGAGCGGCGAGCATTTGGAGCAGCTGGCCGGCGACATCGGCGGCGGTGCCCTGGACGAGCCCGGAGCCGTTGAGCAGGACGACGAACTCGTCGCCGCCCAGCCGGGCGAGGAGGTGGCCCTCGGTGGCCAGGCCGCGGTTGAGCCGCTCGGCCACGGCGACCAGCAGCCGGTCCCCGACGGCGTACCCCAGCTTGTCGTTGACCGACTTGAAGGCGTCCAGGTCGAGGAAGCACAGGCCGACCAGCGCGCCGGGCCGGCTGGTACGGAACAGCTCCTCGACCCGGTCGGCGAACAGCGACCGGTTGGGCAGGCCGGTCAGCGGGTCGTGGAAGGCGCGGTGCCGCCACTGGTCGGCCAGCTCGTGCTGCTCGGTGACGTCCTGCGCGACGACCACCAGCCGGGGCTCGGGGTGGGTGGCGTCGGGGCGCAGGCCGGACAGCGCGAGCAGCAGCCACCGGGCCGTGTCGTGCGCGCGTACCTCGAACCAGGCCCGCCGCGACCGCCCGGCGAGCAGCGCGCCGACCCGTTCGGCGAGGGCGGCCGCGTCCTCCGGCACGACCAGCTGGACCAGGTCGCGCCAGAGCAGCTCCCCCGCGGGGCGGCCGAGCAGGGTGGCCAGTGCCGGGTTCACCGAGACGAGCCGGCCGTACCGGTCGATGACGCCGATCCCCGCACCCGCGTCGGCGACGGTGGCGCACAGGTCGGCCGCACCATTGCCGTGCGTGGGCAGGCTCGCGCCGTTCGTACGGGTAACCAGCGCCCCCAACTCTGCGTGTGCCATGCTATCCGCGTCCGCCGTCTCCCTATTCGACCAGTCTGGCTCGGTTGCGCCTGATGCCAGGCGCACGAACCGGACCGGTCGGTCGAGCAGCCGAACCGGAGGACCAGGGCGGCGGGTGCCACGGATCCGGTCTGGCCGGCAGGGCGACTCCGCCCGCCGTTACCGACATTGGTGGTCTGCCGGGACAGTACACATCCGCCATGTTGCTGAGTGGTTAAGTCGGAGTGCGCCGTACCATGGCGCTGTGGCCGCGACGCTCGGTGCCCCGCCCGTGGGGCGCGACCAGGAGCTGGCGGCGATCCGCGCGGTGCTCGCCGCACTGGTGACCGGTCGCGGCGGGTGGCTCTGGGTCGAGGGCGAGCCGGGGATCGGCAAGTCGACACTGCTCAATGAGGTTCTCGGCGAGGCCGCTGCCCGCCGCTGCCAGGTGTACCGGGCGGTCGGCGACCCGTTCGGCAAGCGCATGCCCCTGCGCGCACTGACCGACGGCCTCGGGCCGGATCCGGCGGCCGACATCGTCGCGCTGCTCAACTCCGTCGATGCCAGCGACCGGCTGGCCGGCGTCAGCGCCGTACCGGCAGCGGTCGAGCGCCTGCTCACCGTCGTCGACCAACTCTGCGTCACCGGCCCCGTGCTCCTCACGTTCGATGACCTCCAGTGGGCCGACGAGGCCAGCCTGGTGGCCTGGCGGCGGCTGGGCATGGCGGTCCGCCAGCTCCCGCTGCTGCTGGTCAGCGCGTCCCGGCCGGTACCGATCCGGCCGTCAGTGGCCGAGCTGCGGCGCGCTGCGCTGGACAACGGCGCCGTCCTGATGTCCCTCGGTCCGCTGCCCGACACCGAGCTGGCCGGCCTGCTCGGAAAGCTGGCCGGCGGTACGCCCGGGCCGCGGCTGCGCCGGATGGTCGCCCACGCCGGGGGGAACCCGCTGTACGCGGGCGAGCTGGTCGACGCGCTACGGCGGGAAGGGCGCATCCAGGTCGGCGGCGGTACGGCCGAGCTGGCCGGGGTCAGCGGCCGGCCGGCGGGAGCGCACGACGTCGAGGACCACGACGTCGAGGACAAGGAGCCCGCCGCGCTCGGCGCCGCGATCCGGGACCGGCTCGGCTTCCTGTCCCCCGAGGCGACCACGGCGCTGCGGGTCGCCGCGCTGCTCGGTCCGCACTTCTCCGCGTTCGACCTCGCGATGGTCACCGGTACCCCCATCGCCGCGCTGCTCGCCGTGCTCGACGAGTCGGTCGCGGCCGGCGTGCTCGCCGAGTCGGGTAACCGGCTGCAGTTCCGGCACGGCCTGATCCGCCAGGCGCTGTACGAGGCGACCCCGGCCAGCGCCCGTACCGCCCTGCACCGCCAGGTCGCCAAGGTGCTGGCCGACGCCGGGATGCCGCTGGACGAGGTGGGCGCGCACCTGGCCGCGGCCGCTCCGGACGCGCTGGACGGGTGGGCCGTCGACTGGCTCGCCACGCACGCGACCAAGCTCGCGTACCGGGCTCCCGACCTGGCCGCCGAGCTGCTTCCGGTGGCGGCGGCACGGGGCGAGCCGGACGCGCCGCACCGGGCCGCGCTCCTGCACGGCCTGGCCCAGTCGCTCGACGTACTCAACCGGACCGACGAGGCCGACGCGGTGGCCCGCCAGGCACTGGCCTGCTCCTCCGACCCCGCCGAGTCCGCCGAGCTGGTGTGGAACCTCGCCACGATCCTGTACCTCGCCGGCCGGTACGCCGACGCGCTCGGGGTGCTCGACGACGGGCTGGCCCGAGCGGACCTGCCGGCGCCGGCGCGGTCCCGGATGCGGGCGGCCCGGGCGAAGAGCCTCGCCTCGCTCGGGCGGCACGACGAGGCGGCGACCGAAGGGGCGGGCGCGGCGGCCGAAGGCGACCGGCTCGGGGACCCGCTCACCGTCGGTACCGCGCTGCACGCGCTCTACCTCGTGAGCACCTTCAGTGCCGGGCTCGCCCACCTCGACCGGGCGCTGCAGGCGGTCGGCCACGCCCCGGAGACCACCTCGCTGCGCATCTCCCTGCTCGCCAACCGCGGGTACGCCCTGGAGGAGCTGGGCGACCCGGTGGCCGCCGAGGCATCGACGCGCGAGGCGCTGGTGCTCGCCGAGCAGCTCGGCGCCTGGCAGCTACCGGTCATGCGGGTGCAGACCGGCCGGCAGTACATCAACACCGGGCGGTGGGACGACGCCTGGGCGGAGCTGAGCCAGTCCAGCGGCAAGTTCGGGCTCTTCGAGCGGCTGATCCAGCTGGGCGGCCTGGCGCTCATCGCCGCGCACCGCGACGACCGGGCCGCCACCGCCGAGCTGCTCCGGGAGACGGACGAGCTGCCCGCGCTGGCCGGGTACATGCGGGGCAACGCGTCGTTCCTGCTGATGGCGCAGGCGGTCGACGCGGAGCAGCGCGGCGGGCCGGCCGCGGCGGTGTCCGTACTGGCCGACACGATCGCGGTCGAGGACATCAGCGACCTGTACGACCGGTACCAGTGGCTGCCCGACCTGGTCCGGCTGGCGCTCGCCGCCGGTAACCTCGGCCTGGCACGAGCGACCGTGGCGACCGCCGAGGCCGACGTCGCCAACGAGGCGCTCGCCCGCCGGGTCGCGGCCGCCCGCCGGGCACGGGCCGTGCTCGACGGGGACGTGGACACGCTCCTTTCGCTCGCCGCCGAGCACCGGGCGGAGCGCGCCCTGCTGACCGCCGGGCAGGCATACGAGGAGGCCGGTGCGCTGCTGGCCCAGGCGCACGACCTGGCGGGCGCGCGGACCGCGCTCACCGGCGCGGTGGCCGCCTACCGGGACCTGGGCGCGGCGTGGGACATCCGGCGGGCCGACGCGCGGCTGCGCCAGCTGGGGGTACGCCGCGGCCCGCGCAGCGTTAGGCGCCGCCCCACGACCGGCTGGGCGGCGCTCACCCCGACCGAGGAGCGCGTGGCCAGCCTGGTGGCGGAGGGCCGCTCCAACCCCGACATCGCGGCCGAGCTGCTGCTGTCGCGCCGCACCGTGCAGACGCACGTGTCCAACATCCTGAACAAGCTCGGCTACAGCTCCCGCATCGAGATCGCCCGGGAGGCCGACCGGCACGCGGCCCCCCGGGCATAGGTCACATGGCGGCCGCCCTCGATACCGTCCGCCAGCCGGATTGATGGCGCTGGCCCCGCGTGGTTACGGTTCAGCTACCACGGCTGTACCCGCCGCGACGGTAAGGAGACCGCACCTTATGACCGGACCAGACGCCGCGCTCGTCGAGCGCGCCGTACGGGGCGATCCGGACGCGACGGCGGAGCTGCTGGCGCTCGTACGGCCCGGGGTCGTCCGGTACTGCCGCGCCCACCTGGGCCAGTTCGGCGGCCGGTACACCACCGCCGACGACGTGAGCCAGGAGGTCTGCATCGCCGTCCTGCGCTCGCTGCCGCGGTTCCGTGACGAGGGCCGCCCGTTCTCCGCGTTCGTCTACGGCATCGCCGCACATAAGATCGCCGATGCGCAGCGGGCCGCGATGCACCACTCGGCGGTGACTCCGACCGACACCCTCCTGGACCGCCCGGACACCACGCCCGGCCCGGAGCAGCAGGCGCTCGCCGCTGACCTGACCCGGCGCCTGTCCCACCTGCTGAACAGCCTGTCCGACGTGCACCGGGAGATCGTTGTGCTGCGGGTGGCCGTCGGGCTGTCCGCCGAGGAGGTCGGCGGAGCGCTGGGCATGTCGGCGGGCGCGGTCCGCGTCGCCCAGTCCCGCGCCCTCGCGCGCCTGCGTACCCTGGCGCCCAGCGCGTTCAACGAGGTGCCGGCATGAGTGAGATACCCGTACAGCCTGAGCCGCCGATCGACCTCGACGTGCTGCACGCCGACGACGCGCTTCTCGACGCGCTGGGCCGGGGCGCGCCGGCGCCCGCCGACGACGAGCTCGCGGCCGTGCTCGCCGCGTGGCGGGCCGAGCTGGCCACCGACGAAGCGTCCGCCGAACCGACCACCGGACCGGCCACCGAACCGGCCGCCGAGGAGGACACCTCGGTCGCCGAGGTGGTGCCGATCAGCCGGGCGCGGTCGCCGCGCGCGGCCCGCCTGGCCGTCGCGGCCGCGGTGCTCGCCGTCGTCGCCGGGGGTACGGGCGTCGCCGCCGTGCAGGCCACGCCGGGCAGCCCGCTGTGGCCGATCACCCACCTGGTGAACCCGGACCGGGTCGACGTCCTCGACGCGGAGTCGGCGATCGCGGACGCCCGGCGCGCGGTGACCGAAGGCCGGACCACCGACGCGCAGCGCCTCGTGGACAAGGCCGACGCCCTGGTCTCCCGGGTACGGGACCCGGGCGAGGCGGCCCGGCTGCGCGCCGAGCTGGACGAGGTACGGCACCTCCTCGGCACGGTCAACACACCCGCTACCCCGTCGGGCGCCGGCTCGGCCGGCCCGGCCCCGGGCACGACCCCGGCGCCCGGAGCGGGTACGGGGTCGGGAACGGCGGGCAGCAACGGCCAGCCGACCCCGGCTCCCACCGGTACGGGCGGCCACACACCGGGGCCGCTGGTCCCGTCGCTCCCGGTGCCCACGTCCGTACCCCCGCTGCTGCCGAGCCTGCCCATCGTCGGCGGACTGTGACGCGGCGGCCGCCGTCAGCCGCCCCGCCGCCGGCGCCCGACGAGCACGCCGATCGCCACACCGACCCCGACCAGCGCCAGAACGACCAGGCAGCAGATCAGCCCGAGCGCGCTCAGAATGCCGCCGCCCCGGCGAGCCTCCTCCAGTCCGGCTGCCCAGGCCGGACTGGTGGCCCCGTACGTCCACAGTCGCGTCACCCGCCCATCGTACGAGCGGCCGACCGGGAAGGCCGGTCACCCACCGCGAGCGCGCAGAGCGCACCCAGTACCGACAGCCCGGCCGCGACCGCGAAGGCCGGGCGGAAGCCGGCCGTGAAGGAGGCCGGCGTACCGAGGTGCCCGTTCGAGCTGAACACCGCGCTCGCCACCGCGACGCCGAACGCGCCGCCGAAGCGCTGCAACGTGTTGTTGGCCCCGGACGCCTTGCCCATGTCGGCCGGCGCCACCGCGCCGAGCGCCGCGGCCGGGGTGGTCGGCAGGGCCATCGAGACGCCCACGCCGGCGACCACGAACGGGGCGACCAGCTGGCCGTACCCGACGGTCGTGGTGGCCACCAGCGCGAACCAGCCGAGCCCGATGCCCTGCAGCAGCATGCCGGCGGCCATCACCGGTCGCCGGCCCACCCGGTCCGACAGCGCCCCGGCCGCCGGTGCGACCAGCAGCGGGGTGGCCGTCCAGGGCAGGAACCGCAACCCCGTACCGAGCGGTGAGTAGCCGAGCACGAGCTGGAAGTACTGGGACGCCAGGAACACCGCTCCCAGGAGAAGCTCCGGTCATGAGGAACGCGGTGGCGTTGGCGGCGGCGAAGGTACGGCTGCGGAACAGGCGCAGCGGCAGCATCGGCGCCACGGCCCGGTGCTCCCACGCCAGGAACGCGGCGAGGAGCAGCGCCCCGAGCCCGCCGATGCCGAGGGTCGAGGGGCTGGTCCAGCCCACCTCGTTCGCCCGTACCAGCGCCCAGAGGACACCGAGCGCGCCGGCGGCTGACCAGCCCGACGGCGGGCAGGTCCAGCCGGGCCGCCGGACCGCGGCTCTCGGCCAGCCGCAGCACGGCCAGTACGGTCGCCACGACCCCGATCGGCACGTTCACCCAGAAGATCCAGTGCCAGTCGAGGCCCTCGGTCACCGCCCCGCCGACGAGCGGCCCGCTCGCCACGGCGATCCCGGCGATGCCGCCCCAGATGCCGACGACGGCGCCCCGGCGGGCGGCCGGGAACGCACCGGTCAGGATCGTCAGGCTGAGCGGGATGACCACCGCGGCGCCGAGCCCCTGTACCGCCCGGAAAGCCACGAGCAGCCCGGCACCGGGCGCGACGGCACAGGCGGCCGAGGCGGCCGTGAAGAGCGCGAGGCCGATGGCGAAGAGGCGGCGCCGCCCGTACCGGTCGCCGAGCTCGGCCTGCGGGCGCGGCGCCGATTCGATGAGTTCGACCGGCCTACTCAGGAACCCGCGAGGCGACGCGGCGCTCCAGCTCGGCGCGCAGCGCCTCGTTCGGCGTGGCGGCGACGGCCCGCGCCCACGCGGCGGCCGCCGCCGCCCGCTCGCCTGCCCGGTCGAGCAGGTCCGCGTGCGCGGCGTGCAGCGGCGCGTAGTCGCGCAGCGCCCCCGAGGCGAGTACCGGCTCCAGGACGGCGAGGCCGGCGCGCGGCCCGTCGGCCATGCCGACGGCCACCGCGCGGTTGACCTCCACGACGGGTGACGGCGCGCGGCGGGCCAGCTCGCCGTAGAGCAGCGCGATCTGCGCCCAGTCCGTCGCGGCGAAGCTGGTGGCCTGCGCGTGCACCGCCGCGATGGCCGCCTGGAGCTGGTACGGGCCGGGTGAGCGCTGGGCCAGGGCGACGTCGAGCACCCGTACGCCCTCCGCGACCGTGGCCCGGTCCCAGCGGGTACGGTCCTGCTCGGCCAGCGGTACCGGCCGCCCCGGCGGCTCCTGCCGGCCCGGTGTACGCGCGTGGTGCAGCAGCATCAGGGCCAGCAGGCCGACCGTCTCGGCGTCGCGCGGCAGCAGCCGGTGCAGCAGCCGGCCCAGCCAGATCGCCTCGTCGCACAGCTCCGTACGGACCAGCCGCTCACCACCGGCGGCCGCGTACCCCTCGTTGAACACCAGGTACACCACGCTCTGTACGCCGACCAGGCGCTCCGGCAGGGCCCCGGTGTCGGGCACCGCGAACCGGATACCGGCGCTGGAGATCTTCCGCTTCGCGCGCACCAGCCGCTGCGCCATGGTGGGCTCGGGCACCAGGAAGGCGCTCGCGATCTCCCGCGTGGTCAGGCCGGCGACGTACCGCAGGGTCAGCGCGCCCCGTACCTCCAGCGCCAGCGCCGGATGGCAGCAGGTGAAGATGAGCCGGAGTCGGTCGTCCTCCATCGCGGGTTCATCCACCTCCGTCACCGCCTCGACCGGCCCGGCCGCCAGCCCGGCCGCCAGCCCGGCCGCCAGCTCGGCTGGCAGCTCGGCCAGCCGGTCGGCGAACAGCCTGTCGCGGCGCACCTGGTCGAGCGCCTTGCGCCAGGCGGTGAGCGCCAGCCACGCCCCCGGCTTCGGCGGTACCCCGTCACGAGGCCACACCCGGGCGGCGGACGCGAACGCCTCCTGGGTCGCGTCCTCGGCGGCCTGCAGGTCACCGAGGCGCCGGGCGAGGGTGGCCACCACGGCGGTCCACTCCTCGCGAAACGTACGGGCGAGGTCGTCGCGGGCCAGCATGTGGGCTGAACCGGAAAGGCGACGCTCGTCCCCACTCACTCCAGCACTTTCTGCCACGCCATGCCCACCTTGACCGGGCGCACCTCGACCGTGCCGAACCCGACCATCGGTACCCTCGACGCCCACTCGATCGCGGCGTCCAGGTCGGGTACGTCGATGAGGAAGAAGCCGAGCAGGTGCTCCTTGGTCTCGATGAACGGCCCGTCGGTGAGCAGCCGCTCGCCCTCGCGCACCCGTACCGACGTCGCGGTCTCGACCTCGAACAGCTGCTCCCCGCCGCACAGCACCCCGGCATCCTTGATCTCCCGGGTGTACGACACCCAGTCACCGGACGCCGACTCCCGGGCCTCGCGCTCCTGCGCACCCGCGGCCGGCGCGCCGTAGAACAGCATCGCGTGCTTCATCTGGCCCCTCCCGACGCAGACAAGACTCACCTGTTCTACGCGCGGCGCTGCCCGATATCGACAGCGGCCCGATATCGACAGCGGCGCCGACCGCGGTTCGCGGTCGGCGCTGCCAGTGTCCGTCGGGTCACGCCACCGGCGCCGGGGAGGTCGCCTGGGTACCGCCCCGGTACTGACCGCGCTGCGCCACGCCATGGTGGGCGTCGTGAGGTCCGTCGAAGCCGGCGAGGCCGGCGAGTCGGCTCCACCACCCGAGCGCCTGGTCTGTCTGGCCCAGCTGATGGCCAGCAGCCCGAGCCTGGCCGCGCACAGCCTGGAGCAGTGCACCGCCCGGATGGACGAGCTGGCGCGGCAGGTCGCCGCGCGGATGGGGATCAACTACCCGGCGGCCAAGCCGCACAAGGCCGGTCGGGTCAGCGGCCGGCGGGTCAGCGCACGCCGCGCGGCCGGAACTGCACGCTGATCCGGGGCCCGGTCGCCCGGGCCGACTTCGGCACCGCGTGCTCCCAGGTGCGCTGGCAGCTGCCGCCCATCACGAGCAGGTCGCCGTGGCCCGGCTCGTGACGCACCGTCGGGCCGCCGCCCCTCGGGCGCAGCAGCAGGGCCCGGGGCGTGCCGAGCGACAGGATCGCGACGACCGTGTCCTCCGTGGAGCCGCGCCCGATGGTGTCGCCGTGCCAGGCGACGCTGTCCCGGCCGTCGCGGTAGAGGCACAGGCCGGCGGTGGCGAACGGCTCGCCCAGCTCCGCGCCGTAGTGCGCGTCGAGCGCGGCCCGGGCCGCGTCCAGCGCGGGGTCGGGCAGCGGCTCGCCCTCGCCGTAGAAGCAGAGCAGCCGTGGTACGTCGACGACGCGCTCGTACATCTGGCGGCGCTCGGCGTGCCAGGGCACACCGTCGAGCAGCCGCTGGAAGAGCGCGTCGGCACCGAGCAGCCAACCCGGCCGTACGTCGACCCAGGCGCCCCGGCTCAGTGCGGTGCGCCGGACGGTGGCACCGAGCGGACCCGGCCCCACCTCGTCACCCAGGTCCAGCAGGGAAGCCTGGAAAGCGGTCGTCATCCGCCCACCGTACCCCACATTGGAACGCTTGTACGACAAGACGCGCGTGCGCGCAAGGTCTACGCTGTGTGGCGCCGCCAGTCGCCGAGCCGAAGGTGCCCCGCCATGGACGACCCGCCGCGCATCGACGCCACGAAGGCGTTCTCGGCCAGGGCCTACAACTACTGGCTGGGCGGGGAGGACCACTTCGCCGCCGACCGCGCGTACGCCGACGCCATCGCCGAGAAGAACCCCGGTATCCGCGTCGCGGCCATCGAGAACCGTCGTTTCCTGGGCCGGGCGGTCGTCGCGCTCGCCGGCAACGGCGTCCGGCAGTTCCTCGACATCGGTACCGGCCTGCCGACCGCCGACAACACCCACGAGGTCGCCCAGCGGATCGCGCCCGCGTCCCGCATCGTCTACGTTGACAACGACCCGATGGTCCTCGCCCACGCCCGCGCCCTGCTCACCAGCCACCCGGACGGCGCCACCTCGTACATCGAGGCGGACCTACGCGACCCAAACAGCATCCTGAACGCCCCGGAGCTGCGCAGCACCCTCGACCTGGCGCAACCGGTCGCGCTGATGATGGTCGCCGTCCTGCACTTCCTCGCCGACGACGTCGCCTACCCGGCCGTGGACACGCTCGTCAAGCAGCTCCCGCCCGGCAGCTACGTGGTGATCTCGCACGCCACCGGAGACTTCTGGGACCCGGCCCGGGTCGACGAGGTCAACGCCACCAACAAGGCGCACAGCATGGACTTCCGGTTCCGGACCCGGGCCGAGCTCGGCAGGTTCTTCGGCGACCTCCCCCTCATCGATCCGGGCATCACGCCGGTGTCGGAGTGGCGCGCGGACGGTCCGGCAGCGGCGCGGGCGGAGGCCAACATCTGGGCCGCCGTCGCCCGCGTACCGTAACCCCGGCCGGCCCGGCGCAGAGCACCGCGACCGCGGGTGCGCCCATCGACGTTGACGCGCGCGGTGACGAGACAGGCTCAGCCGAGCCGGGTCTTTGGGAGACTTCAGGGCATGGTCGTGGACGTAGCCCCGAGCCTCGCCGGGTAGGGGCACGCCGTCCCGGTCCCGCACCACTCCAATCTGCCCGTCAAGGCAGCCAGCTATACCACCGGTTGTGGAGTGACCTGGATCGAATTGACGGTCGCCTTTGGACACGCTCGAGGGGTCTGAAGACTCCGACGATCCGGCAGGGAGTGTTAGCGTGTCCAATCCAGATGACGGGCCACGGCGTACCGCTGGACGGTCCTTCGCCCGTCGGCGGGTGATGGCGGTAGCAGGGGCGCTCACCCTGACCGGCCTGGCCGCCGCCGGAATGGTAATCGCGCCGTCGGCGAACGCTGAGACCACCGCCGCGGGAAACGGCCGGGTGGTGCAGCAGGTGCTGGACCGTCTGGTCCGCGATGACGGGTTTCCCGCCGCGCTCGCGTCGGTGCGTGGCCGGGACGGGCGTACCCGCAACTACGCCGCCGGGGTCGCCGACCTGACGACCAAGGCGAAGGCCCCGGTTGACGGGCAGGTACGGATCGCCAGCAATACCAAGATGTTCACCGCCACGGTCGTGCTGCAGTTGGTCGGCGAGGGAAAGGTCGACCTCGACGCGCCGATCGAGACGTACCTGCCGAGCCTGGTTCGCGGTGACGGCATCGACGGCCGGAAGATCACGGTGCGCCAGCTGCTTCAGCACACCAGCGGCATACCCGACTACGACGATGACATCGTCCCCGATTTCTTCGCTGTGCAGCACACCTATTTCGAGCCGCGCGAGCTGGTTGACGTCGCCCTGAGGCACAAGGCCCTGTTCGCGCCCGGCACCGGCTGGCAGTACAGCAACACCAACTACGTGCTGGCCGGCCTGCTCGCGCAGAAGGTCACCGGCCGGCCGGTGGGCGAGGAGATCACCAAGCGGGTCATCAACCGGATCGGGCTACGCCACACGTACTGGCCCGCCCTCGGCGACCAGACGATCCGGGAGCGCCACCCGAACGGGTACTTCGCCTTGAAGCCGGAAGACCCGCTGGTCGATGTCACCACCTGGGACCCGGCCATGGGCTGGGCGGCGGGGCAGCTGATCGGCACGCCCAGCGACCTGAACCGGTTTCTCACCGCGCTGTTGAACGGCGAGCTGCTGGGGTCCGACCAGCTGAGGCAGATGCAGACCACCGTCGATGCACCGGACTCCAGCGTCGCCGGCGACGCCCGGTACGGGCTCGGGCTGGCCACCTTCAACCTGAGCTGTGGCGGCTTCGCCTGGGCTCATGGCGGCGACGCGCCCGGCTACGAGACCCGCAACGCCGCTACGGTCGACGGGCGGGCGGCCACCATCGCCGTCACCGCCCTGCCGAGGACGCGGGAGGCGGCCGCTCACGTCGAGGCGGCACTCGACGCCGCGCTCTGCCGGTGACCGGCGTACCGAACCTGATCCCGGTCGCGGCCTGTCCGCGGCCGGGATCCGCCGCGCGGCTCGCGGCGTCAGGCTCGGCGGTCGGTGTGCTCGAGGTAGTGCAGGACGGCGGCGACCCGCCGGTCCGTACGGTCGGCCGGTGCCATGTCGAGCTTGGCGAAGATGCCGCGGATGTACTTGTGGACGGCGCCGTCGGTGACGACGAGGCGTTCGGCGATGGCGCTGTTGCCCAGCCCCTCCGCCATCAGGGCGAGCACGTCACGTTCCCGGGGGCTGAGCCGGTCCAACCGGGTGTCGGATCGGCTACGGGTCAGCAGCTGCGCGACGACCTCGGGGTCGATGGCGGTGCCGCCGGCCGCCACGCGGTGCAGGGCGGCAAGGAACTCTTCCACCCGGCCGACCCGCTCCTTGAGCAGATAGCCGAGGCGGTTGGTACCGCAGGCGAGCAGCTCGGTGGCGAACGCCTGCTCGACGTACCCGGACAGCACGAGTACGGCCAGGTCGGGCTGGCGGCGTCGGGCCTCGACAGCCGCGGTGATCCCCTCGTCGGTGTGGGTCGGTGGCATCCGGACGTCGACGATCGCCACGTCGGGGCGATGGGTGTCGATGGCACACAGGAAGCTCGTCGGGGTCGTCGACGGTGGCCACGACGTCGAGGGACTCCGCGCGCAGCAGCAGGGCGAGCCCCTCGCGTAGCAGCGGGTCGTCCTCGGCGATCACGATCCGCACGGCAGGTCCACGTCGAGGACGGTGGGCCCACCGGGTGGGCTGGTCAGGGTGAGGCTCCCGTCGTGCGCCTCGGTCCGGCGGCGGATGCCGGTGAGCCCGGATCCGTCACGCTCGTCCGCACCGCCCTTGCCGTCGTCGGTCACTCGCACGCGCAGCCGGTCGCCGCGCCGGCGGACGGTGACGGCGGCGTACCCTGCCCCGCTGTGCCGGGAGACGTTGGTGAGCGCCTCGGCCACCACGAAGTAGGCGGTCGCCTCGACGGACGTGGCGCACCGACCCGGCACCTCGACGTCGACCCGGCAGGGCACCGGGCAGGTCGCGGCCAGCCCGGCGAGTGCACCGGCCAGTCCCCGTTCCGCCAGCACCGGCGGCAGGATGCCGCGAGCCACCGCCCGCAGCTCGCCCAGCGCCTGCTCGGCGGCGTACTGGGCACGTCTGAGGATGGCGTCGACGCCGGCGGGATCGCGGGCCAACGCGCGGCGGGCCGCGCCGAGCAGGACGGTGACGGCGACCAGCCGGTTCTGCGTACCGTCGTGCAGTGATCGCTCGATGCGCCGCAGCTCGGTGGTGTGTGCGTCCAACGCGGCGGCGCGGGTAGCGGTGAGCTGGGCGACCCGCAGGGACAGGTCGGTGCCGGGGTCGGGCGGCAGCAGCAGCCGTCCCGGCAAAGCCTGCAGCCGCGCCATCCCGGGTCCGAGACAGACGACGAACGCGACCCAGCCCGGACCCAGCAGCGCGACCACGAGGGAGCCCCGCCAGTCGTGCACGGTCCCGACCCCCACGGACGATGCGGTGGCGTCCGCCGGCAGCAGCCACCAATACAGCGGGAAGGTGGTGTCGCGTACCGCGGCTACCGGTGCCAACACGCCGATCAGGCCGAGAACGAGCCCCAGCGTGGCATGGCAGGCCAGCCAGCGCAGCTCGCGCCGGCTGCCGCGGTCCGCCACGGCGCCCCGCAGCCCGGCCGGCACCGGCCCCGGGCTGAGGACCTCGGGACCCCATCGACCGAGCCTGGCTCGCTCCCGGTCGGCGACCAGACGCAGCGCGCGCAGCGCGGCCGGCACCAGGACCAGGCCGACTCCGAGCAGGCACAGCAGCGCGGTGACGACCAGACAGGCCAGGGTAACCAGCGCCAGGAACGCGGTAGCCAGCCCGCCGCCGAGCTGTTCGAGCGGCCCGAAAGCGGTACGGGCGGCACGGGCGGCCGCATCCCGGATGCCCGTCCGCCGCGCGCCGGCCGGTTCAACCTCGGTCGGCATCCACACCTCCTCCACGCAGACCCTAGGGCGCCGCCGCCGAGACCCTCGACAGGGACCGGCACAGGTCCCAACGTCGAGGACCGGCAGCGGGTTCACCGAGCCGGAAGGTCGAACCGCCGGACGAACGCGGCAGGGTACGTCCCACCAGCCGCTACCGGCCAGTGCGTTGGAAGACGAGGCAGTAGTCGCCGCTGATACCCTCCGGTTGCTGGTCCCAGCACAGGAACGACTCGTGCCGCAGGGTGAGGTGCCGGGAGACGGCCCGGGCCATATCCCAGGCCAGCGGCGTGATGGTGCCGCCGGCCTGGAGGTTGGCGACGTTGATGACGGCGTGGCCGCCCGGGCGCAACAGCTCCGCCACCTGCCGGAAGATGTCGCCGATCTCCACGAGGTACCTCCCGTAGTCGCCGTCCAGTGTCTCGTAGGCGTTGAGGGGGTTCTCCGGGTGGTCGACGGCGGTCATGTACGGCGGCGAGGTGAGGCACAGGTCCACCGGTCCCCGTACGAGCGAGGTGAGGTCGCGGGCATCACCCGTGATGAGATGCGCGGTGCCGGTGAGCCTGCCGCGGATGATGTCGGCGTGCTCCGGCAGCAGCTCGACGCCAATGGCCGCCCGGCCCATGCGCTCGGCCACCACCAGCGTCGTCCCGTAGCCGGCGAAGGGATCGAGGACCGTGTCGGCGGGGGAGGTGTACTCGTCGAGAACCGTCGCCACGAGGGACTCGGTGAAGTGCACGTCGTCATCCGATTCGGCGGGACGCTGGTCTGTCAGCTCAGCGATCTTGAGCGGTAGCCACGGCTTCATCCCCCTATCTTGGTCGGGTGACCGACGTAGAACCGTTCCGGATCGCCGTACCCGCCGGTGCTCGACGGCGGCGGGCGGGAGTCACCGGAGCGGTTCGTCGCCGAGATCCGGGCCGCGTTCCGGCCCTACCGCGGGGGATGATGGCCCGATGGAGTCGGTGCGGGTACGGCCAGCCGGGCCGCTGCGCCGGTACGTGGCGTGGTACTCCGGGTACCGGCAGGCCGACGGGGTGCCCGGGACGCACCTGGGGCTGCCGGGGCCGTACCTGACGCTGATCATCACGCTGGACGACCCGCTGGACATCGTGGTGCACCCGGACACACGCCGCCCGCCCGGCCGGTACGGGACGCTCGTCGGCGGGCTGCACACCACCCCGGCGCTGATCGTGCATCAAGGACGGCAGTCGGGTATCCAGGTCGGGCTGCGCCCGCTCGGTGCCCGGGCCCTGCTCGGGCTGCCCGCCGGCGAGCTGGCCGGCCTCGACGTCGAGGCGAGCGAGGTTCTCCCGGCCGCGCGGGAGCTGTACGAGCGGGTACGGGCAGCCGGTACCTGGGCGCAGCGGTTCGCCGTACTGGACGAGGTGCTCCTGCGTCCCGTACCCCCGCATGATCCGGTCCCGGCCGAGGTCGCGCGGGCCTGGCAGCGGCTGCTGGACAGCGGCGGCCAGGCCCCGGTCACCGGCCTGGCCCGGGAGGTCGGCTGGAGCGCGCGCCACCTCGCCGGCCGGTTCCAGACGGAGATCGGCCTGGCGCCCAAGGCGGCGGGCCGGGTGGTCCGCTTCGAGCGGGCCCGGCGGCTGATCGTGGCGCGCGCCGCGAGCGGCGCCCCGCTCCGGCTGGCTGGGCTGGCCGCCGACTGCGGCTACTTCGACCAGGCACACCTCGCCCGGGACTTCCGGGCGCTGGCCGGCTGCCCGCCCAGCAAATGGCTGGCCGACGAGTTCCGAAACGTCCAAGCGGCGGCCGACCTGGCGGCGGCAGGCTGGTAGCCATGACTGACACCGCTCCACCGCCCACCGTCTGGCCGTCCCTCCGGGCCCGCGACGCGCGGGCGCTCATCCGGTTCCTCGTCGAGGCGTTCGGGTTCGAGGAGACCGCCGTGTACGGCGAGGGCGAGCGCGTCGACCACGCGCAGCTCTCCTGGCCGCTCGGCGGCGGCATCATGCTCGGCTCCACGCGCGAGGACGCCGGCGACACCTGGAACCTCCGGCCCGGTACGTTCGGCGCCTACGTGGTGACCGACGAGCCGGACGCCCTCTACGCCCGCGCGACCGCGGCCGGCGCCGAGGTCATCCAGGAGATGGCGGACACCGACTACGGCTCGCGCGGCTTCTCCGTCCGCGACCCCGAGGGCAACCGCTGGTCGTTCGGCACCTACCGGGGGGAGCCCCGCAAGCTGTGAGGCGCGGAGCCGGCCCGGTCACGGGGTCGGGCCGGCCTCACGCGTAGTCCTTCTGCGTGACCGCGTTGGCGGTCTTCCGGCGCCCGGCCGCGATGGGGCCCCGCCACGCCGCAATACCGTCGGCTCCTCAGTCGGGCTGCAGCGGCATCTCCAGCCCCGGGTCGCGGCCGAGCAGCACGCCCCGCGTGACGGCGGCCGAGCCGAACCGGTCCCGTACGGCGTCGAGCGCCGCGTCGAGTTCGCTGCTGTACCGGTCGAACGGCAGGGTCAGCTGTTCGCTGCCGTCGTCGAGGTTGCCCACCGCCACCCCGACGAGCGTGATGCCCCGTTGCGCGATCGTCGGCATGGTCAGCGCCAGCAGGTCGCGGGCGGCGGAAAGGAGCGTCTGGGTGCGGGCGGTGGCCTGGGGCAGCGTGTGCGAGCGGGTGGCCCGGGAGAAGTCGTCGAACCGCAGCCGCAGCACGACGGTACGGCCGGCCCGCTGCGCCGCCCGCATCCGCCGGCTCACCCGGTCGACCAGGCCGGCGAGGGCCGCCTCGATCTCGTCGGGTGCGTGCGGTCCCCGGCCCAGAGCCCGCTGGGCGCCCATCGAGCGGCGCCGCCGCCCGACCTGTACGGGCCGCGGGTCGCGGCCCAGCGCCAACGCGTGCAGGTGCCGGCCGGCCCACTGGCCGAGCATCGACACCAGAGCCGGCTCGCCGAGCCGGGCCACGTGCCCGACCGTGGTGATCCGCCGGTCGCGCAGCTTGGCCGCGGTGACCTGCCCGACCCCCCAGAGCCGCTCGATCGGCAGCGCGTGCAGGAACGCCAGCTCCCGGTCGGGCGGTACGACGAGCAGCCCGTCCGGCTTGGCGACCCCGCTGGCCACCTTGGCGAGGAACTTCGTGCGCGCCACGCCGACCGTGATCGGCAGGCCGACCCGGTCCCGTACCTCCTCGCGTAGCCGTGCGGCGATCTCGGTGGGCGTACCGCTGATCTTGCGCAGCCCACCGACCTCCAGGAAAGCCTCGTCGATCGACAGCCCCTCGACGAGCGGGGTGGTCTGCTTGAAGACCTCGAACACCGCCCGGCTGGCCGCGGTGTAGGCCGACATCCGGGGCGGTACGACGACGGCGTGCGGGCACAGCAGCCGGGCCTGGCGGCCGCCCATGGCCGTACGGACGCCGCGCGCCTTGGCCTCGTAGCTGGCCGCGAGCACCACCCCGGCCCCGACGATCACCGGACGGCCCCGTAGCCGGGGGTCGTCGCGCTGCTCGACTGACGCGTAGAACGCGTCGAGGTCGGCATGCAGGATCGTGGCCTCATCCGGCACGCTGACCAGTTTCGCACACCTGTTCTAATCCCGCCACTTGACTGGCTGGCCGCGGTACGCCGGCCATCCGCGTCGCGCACGGCGTCCTGGTCGGGATCGGCTGCGCCTGGGTCGCGCTGGAGCTTTGGCGGCGCCGCCCGTAGGACGCATGGGCGGGGTGGCGGCGGGTACCAGCGCGGGATGCGGATCGTGGTGGTGGGCGCGTCGGGAAACGTGGGTACGGCGGTGCTGCGCCGCCTCGCCGACACCGAGGGAGTGACCGGGGTGACCGGGGTCGCCCGGCGGGTACCGGGCCCGGACGCCGGGCCGCCGTACGACATCGCGGACTGGCACGGCGTGGACGTCGGCGCGCCGTACGCGGTCGACGCGCTGACCGACGCGTTCGCCGGTGCCGGCGCGGTGATCCACCTCGCCTGGCAGATCCAGCCGAGCCATGACCGGGCGGCTCTCCGGCGGACCAACGTGACCGGCACCCGGCACGTCGCCGAGGCGGCGGTACGGGCCAGCGTGCCCGCGCTCGTGGTGGCCTCCTCGGTCGGCGCGTACGCGCCCGGGCCGAAGGACGAGCGGGTGACCGAGGAGTGGCCGGCGACCGGCGTACCCGGCTCCAGCTACAGCCGGGACAAGGCCGACCAGGAGGCGTTGCTGGACGAGGTGGAGCTGGCGTACCCGGAGCTGCGGTTGGTACGGCTGCGGCCCGCCCTGACCTTCCAGCGCTCCGCCGGGGCCGAGATCGCCCGGTACTTCGTCGGCCCGCTCGCGCCCCTGTCGCTGCTGCGCCTGGGCCGGCTGCCGGTCGTGCCGCACGACCCGGCGCTGCGGGCTCAGGCGGTACACACCGACGACGTGGCCAGGGCGTACGTGCGGGCCGCGCGGTCGGACGTACGCGGCGCGTTCAACCTCGCGGCCGAGCCGGTGCTCGACGGCGTGCGGGTGGCGCGGCGCTACCGCGGCCGGCCGGTACGGCTGCCGGTGCCGGTGCTCCGGATCGGCGCCGAGCTGACCTGGCACGGCCGGCTGCAACCGACCGAGCCGGGGTGGGTACGGCTGGCCGCGAAGGCCCCGCTGATGTCCACGGAACGGGCGGAGCGGGAAGCTCGGCTGGCGGCCTCACGTCACCGCGCTGGCCGCGCTCGCCGAGCTGCTCGACGGGATGGCGCGCGGTACGGGGGCGCCGGCTCCCGCCCTGCGCCCCCGCCGCCTCACCGAACTACGGGTACCCGGCCACGGCAACCCGTACTGACCGGCGGCCACCCCAGATGACCATGGTGACGATCAGCGGCCGGCCATCCGACGGTGCGGGCTGAGCCGGACCCGGTCTGTACCGTGCCGCACGGTTGCCCATGCCGGTTACGGGACGTAGCGTCCACCTGTGCGTACCGGTCGAGCGTTCCTCGCGACCGTCGTCACCGCGATGATGGCGGTCACCGGCTGTGACAGCGCCGCTCCCCCATCGACGCCCACCGCCACCGCGCGGTCCCCCAGCCCGGCGCCCGACCCGCGCTCCGCGTCGTTCCCCGCCGCGCTCGCCGGCCAGGACATCGAGCGCCTGCCCACCAACGACAAGGTCGTCGCGCTCACCTTCGACGCCGGCGCCAACGCCGACGCCGTACCGTCGATCCTGGCCACCCTCGCCAAGGAGCACATCACCGCGACGTTCTTCCTCACCGGCGACTTCGTCACCAGGTACCCGGGGCCATCGAAGCAGATCGCGGCGGCCGGGCACCGCATCGGTAACCACTCGGCTACCCACCCGGCATTCGCCGGCCTGGCGCTGGCGCTGATCCAGCACGAGGTCGAGGGCGCCGCGCAGAGCATCCAGACGGTCACCGGCACCGACCCCCGGCCGCTGTTCCGCTTCCCGTTCGGCAGCAAGGACGCCCGGGCGCTGACCGAGGTCAACTCGCTCGGGTACGTCGCGGTCCGCTGGACCGTGGACAGCCTCGGCTGGCAGGGGAGGATGAACGGCACGCGCCGGCCGGACTTCACCGCCGCCCGGGTGCTCGCGGCGGCGACGCCCGGCGAGATCGTGCTCATGCACGTCGGGTCACACCCGACCGACCACTCCATGCTCGACGCCGAGGCGCTGCCCGCGGTCATCGCCGGCTTGCGGGCTAAGGGGTACGGCTTCACCACGCTCCGTACCCTGCTGGGCTGAGATCAGGCCGCGGGCTCGGACGCGAAGCCGGCGGGCAGCTTCCGGACGGTGTCGCCCGGCCGGACGACTCCGCCGTGTACGACCCGGGCGTTGATGCCGCGCAGCTTCAGCGCGTAGCCCACCGTGGAGTTGACGAACCGCAGCGCGTCCAGCCCGAACCGGGCCGCGAACTTCTTGCAGCCCCGGTGCGGCGCCTCGCTGACCTCGAGCACCGCCGAGCCGACCTCCAGCCGGGTGCCGGCGGGCAGGTTCTCGGCACTGAGGTTCAGGTCGACGTACAGCTGGTCGCCTGCCAACGGCCACCGTTCGCGCCCCTGCGCGAGCAGCGCGATCGCCCGCGAGTTCATCACGGTGAGCTGCCGGTCCAGGTGACCGCCGCGGCTGCGCCACCCGTCGCCGACCAGACCGACGGCGAGGTCCAGATGCCCTTCGGTGAGTACCGTGCGTTCGTCTACGGCCGGACGGCCCACGATGAGCTCGACCGTGCCCTCGTGAAGCGGTGATCGGCGGATGTCATCAAGGCCGGCTTCCAGCGCGGCGAGGTCGAGCTGCACACCTCGATGGTAAGCGGCCGGTAAGGGAAAATACGGCGCCGTATCGGGTTGACTGGCGTCATGTTGCGCAAGCCGCTCACGTGGGTCGTCCTCGCCGTACTGGTCGTGGTCGTCGCGGCCGGGCTGTACTGGTTCGCGCCGTGGAAGCTGTTCACCAGCACCACGGTTCACGACGCGCTCTCCGCGCCCACCGTGGCACCGTCGGCGACCGCCGCCGCGTCGTCTCCCTCCTCCGCCTCCGCCTCCGCACCGGCGCCCGTGACCGGGCCGGCGGTCCTCGCGCAGGGCTCGTTCGTCTCGCACGAGCACGCCACGACCGGCACGGCCCGGATCGTGCGTACCGCCGACGGTTCCCGCCAGCTCGAGCTGGCCAACCTGGCCACCTCGGACGGGCCTGACCTTCGGGTCTGGCTCACCGACCGGCCGGCCGACGACGCCAGCGGCCTCAACCACGGCAGGTACCTGGAGCTGGGGCGGCTCAAGGGAAACCGGGGCGACCAGGTGTATCCCGTACCGGCCGGAACCGACCTCACCGGATACCGCTCGGTGACGATCTGGTGTATCCGGTTCTCGGTCTCCTTCGGCGCGGCCGAGCTTCTCCCCGTCCCCGCGTGAGGCCAAGCGGCTGCCCGGCGGGCAGGTTGCTGTCAGGGCCTACTCATCTCGTGGGTAAGAACACCGCAGGTGAGTAACGCCGGAGGAGCGGATGCCGTCCCGGGAAACGAGCGGCCGGGCTACCCGACGGGGCGCCGGCCACGGGTCGAGACGAAGGGGTACGAGAGCGCGGCGAACCGCCCGTCGCGCATGAGGGCACGGAATCGGCGCAGCTGCGCGGCGTCCAGCCCGGCGTCGAGGAGCTGCGGCTGGAGCTGGCCGGCGTTCACCTCGTACAGGCGGGCTCCGGTCGAGCCGCCCGGCCAGCTCTCGGCGTGCCCGACCGTATCGATGTCGGTGAGCCCGGCCAGCGCCATCTCCGCGTACACGTCCTGCGCCCAGCCGAGGTCGGCACCGCGGTGCTCGAGCGCCTCCACCACCGCGGCGAGGACCGTGGTGAAGAGCTTCTCCGCGGCCGGGTCCGGCGCGTTCAGCACGCGCGGGCCGCCGGTGCAGTCGAACTCCTCCACCACCAGCCAGCCGCCGGGGGCGAGCGCGCCGGCGAGGGTACGCAGCACCCGTCGCCGCTCGGGCAGGTGCAGCAGGACGAGCCGGGCGTGGATGATGTCGAACGGTCCACCCTCGGGCACCGGGTCCCGCCGCACGTCATGGGTACGGACCACCAGCCCGTCGTGTCCGGTGAGCGCGGCGTCGATCTGGGCGGTGTTGATGTCGGTGGCGAGGACGTACCCGTCCGGGCCGACGGTACGGGCGAGCAGTGCGGCCACCGAGCCGGCCCCGGCACCCACCTCCCAGCAGCGGTCGCCGGGCCGTACCAGCGGGGGCAGCCGGACGCGGGTGACCGGGTCGAGGTAGCTCTCGATGCAGGCGAGCTGGGTGGCCGCCAGCCGGGTGCGGTTGTCGAAGGCGTACCCGAGAGTCATGTCATCCTACCTCTGTCTACAGTGGACAGTCGTGGCCCGGACTCCACGACCAGCCGGCCGTGGTCGAGCACGGCGGTCCGGTCGGCGACCCCCGGCACGGTGTCCAGCTCCTGCTCCACGACCAGTACGGTCATCCCGCCCCCGGCCAGCTCGCGCACCAGCGCGCGGACCCGCCCGGCCAGCTCCGGCGCCAGGCCCTCGCACGGCTCGTCGAGCAGCAGCAGCCGTGGCCGCCGCAGCAGCGCGCGGGCGATCGCGAGCATCTGCTGCTCGCCGCCGGAGAGCTGGTCGCCCCGGTGCCGCAGCCGCTCCCGCAGGCGCGGAAACAGCCGCAGCACCCGGGACACGTCCCACTCCGCCGACCGGCGCCACGGCCGGGCGCTCGCGATCGCGAGATGCTCGGCGACGGTCAGGCTGGCGAAGACCCGGCGGCCCTGCGGTACCAGGGCCACGCCGCACCGGGCCACGACATGCGCGGGGTAGCTGGACAGGACCGTCCCGTCCAGCCGGATCGCGCCCTCGGTCACCCGGACCAGCCCCGCGACGGCGTGCAGGAGCGTGGTCTTCCCGGCCCCGTTCGGCCCGACGACGGCGGTGACCGTACCGGCGGCGACCGCCAGGCTCACGCCGTCCAGCACGTAGCCGCGCACGTCACTGACCGCACCACCGCGGTGCTGAGCGGCAACGCCGCCGCCGTACCCGGCCCGGACGTCTGACAGGGAGAGCATCAGGCCACCACCCCTTCCCGCAGAACGGTCACGCTGTCGGCGAGCGCGTACGCGAACTCGAGGTGGTGCTCGGCGAGCAGCACGCTCGTGTCGGCCGGCAGCTTGCCGAGCAGGTTCGCCAGGTGCTCCACCTCGGCGGGCCAGAGCCCGGCCGCCGGCTCGTCGAGCACCAGCAGCCGGGGCTTGCCGGCGAGCGCCACGCCGATCTCCAGCAGCCGGCGCTGGCCGTGGGACAGCTCGCCGGCCGCTACGCCGACGAGGCCGCCGAGGCCCACCGAGTCGAGTACGCGCAGGGCCGGCTGGACGAGGTGGCGACGCACCCGCGCCGGGGAGCGGAGCCGGCGTACCCCGCCAGCCGAAGGCCATTTACCGACGACGATGTTGTCGAGGGCGCTCAGCGACGGCCAGACCGCCGGTCGCTGGTGGGTACGGGCGACGCCGAGCCGGGCGCGGCGTACCGGGCCGAGGCGGGTCACGTCCCGCCCGTCGAGCAGCACGCGCCCCGCGTGCGGCCGGGTCGTACCGGCGACGAGGTCCAGCAGAGTGCTCTTGCCGGCACCGTTCGCGCCGATGAGCGCCCGGCACTCGCCCTGAGCCAGCGACAGGTTGACCGCGTCCACCGCGACCAGGTCGCCGTACCGGCGCGTGATATCGACGAGTGTCAACATGTCAGCCATGGCGGCGCCACCAGCGGCGGGCCGCCCCGGCCAGCCCGTCGGGCAGCAGGTAGGCGGCCGCCACGAAGACCACGCCGAGCAGCAGCGGCGCGTGGCCGGGCAGCGGTGCGGCGAGCCAGTCGCGTACGGCCAGCACCAGGGCCGCGCCGAGCAGCGCGCCGCCCAGCGAGCCGGTACCGCCGATCACCACGGCGAGGAGCACCAGCGCTGCCGTGGTGAAGCCGGCGTCGGCCGGGGAGACGTACCGGTTGACGGTCACCAGCAGTGAGCCGGCGACCCCGGCGACCGCCCCCGCCGCCACGTACGTGAGCGCCAGGTACCCCGTGACGCGGTGCCCGCTGGCCCGCATCCGGGCCTCATCCTGGGCGCAGCCGCGCAGCAGCAGCCCGGCCGGGGTACGGAGCACAGCGGCGACGGCCAGGGTGACCGCGCCGGCGACGCCGAGGACGTAGAGGTACACCTCCCGGTCGCTCGCCAGGGCGGGCAGTCCCCAGAACGGCTGCGGCGGGGTCAGCGCGACGAGGCCGTCCGTACCGCCGGTGACGGACGTCCACCGACCGGCCGCGGCGACGGTCAGCTCCCCCAGGGCGAGGGTGACCATGAGTGCCGCGACACCTCGGGCCCGTACCACCAACGCAGCGGTGACCACCGCGAAGAGCGCGCCGGCCGCGGCGGCCGCTGACAGCTGCACCGGGCCGACCACCTCGCCCGCGCGCACCAGCAGCGCGGTGGTGTACGCGCCGGCCGCGTACGGCGCGGTCTGCCCCAGCGTGGGCAGCCCGGCGACGCCGGCCATCAGCGCGACGCTCACCGCGAGCAGGCCGAAGCTGAGCGCCCGGGTGAGCAGCGTGGCGCCGTAGTCGTCCACCAGCCACGGCGCGGCCACCAGGGCGAGCGCCCCGACGACCCAGCCGGTCCGGCGGGCCGGGACGCCGGAGGGCGCGGGGCGGGGCGGGGCGACCGCCGGACGAGCCTGGGTCAGGGTCATGCCGCCCGCCACCGGGCACGTACGGCCAGCACCGCGGCCATCGCGCCGAAGAGCAGGAACGGCGCGACCGCCGGAGCGAGCGCGACGCCGAGGGTCTGTACCTCGCCGACCGCCAGCGCGGCGAGCGCGATGCCGGGGAAGCTGCGCAGCCCGCCGAGCACGACGACGATGAGCGAGAGCAGCAGTACGGTGTCGGCGACCCCCGGGCCGGGACCGATGATCGGCGCCCCGAGCACGCCCGCCGCACCGGCCAGCGCACCGGCGACGGCGAGCGTGCCGACCCGTACCCGCAACGGGCTCACGCCCAGGACGGCCACCATCGCACGGTCGTCGGCCAGCGCCCGTACCAGCATGCCCGGCCGGGTACGGGCGACGGCCAGGTGCAGCCCGAGCGCGAGCGCCAGCCCGGCCGCGACGAACGCGAGCCGGTACCCCGGGTAGGCATGGCCGGCCACGTCGACCGCACCGTCCACAGTGGACGGTAGCGCCACCGGCAGGTCCTGCGAACCGAAGCGGGCCACCAGCAGGTCGCCGCCGACCAGGGCGAGGCCGAACGTCAGCAGCGCCTGGGTGAGGAAACCCTTGTGCGCCAACGGGTGTACCGCTACCGCGACCAGCCCGCCCAGCCCGGCGGCGGCCACCGTACCGGCGGCCAGCGCGAGCGCGAACCGGGCCCATCCGCCGTCCGACAGGGCGGCGGCCACGTACGCACCGACCGCGTAGAGCGTGCCGTGCGCCAGGTTCAGCGTCTCGGCCACCCCGAACGCGAGCGCCAGACCGGCGGCGACGACGAACAGCAGCAGGCCGTACGCCACGCCGTCGACCGCCGGTACCAGGTAGGCCATCTCACGCGCCCAGCGTCAGCAGGCTCTCGACCACCGTGTTGGACAGCGCGCGGCCGTCCGCGCGTACCTGCCGCAGGTACCACTTCTGCACCGGTGCGTGCGTGGTCCGGGAGAACTCCCAGGTGCCGCGCGGGCTGTCGATCTGGCCGAGCCGGCGATGGCCGCGTTGACCGCTTCCGAGGTCGGGTCAGGTCCGGCGGCCGCGATCGCCCGGTCCAGGACGGCACCCGCGTCGTACGAGGCCATCGCGTACGTGGTCGGCGCGCTGTCGTGCCGGGCCCGCCAGGCCGCCGTGAACGTACGGTTGGCCGCGTTGTCCAGGTCCGGCGAGTAGTTGAGCACCGAGAAGATGCCCTTCGCCGCCTGCGCCCTGCGCGGCCAGCACGCCGCCCTCGGTGAGGAACCCGGCCGCGTACAGCGGCAGCTCCCGCACGTCGGACTGGGCGTACTGCTTGACGAAGTCGATGGCGGAGCTACCGGCGTAGAAGCAGTAGACGGCCTTCGCGCCGGACGCCTTGATCTGCGCGAAGTACGGGGTGAAGTTGGTGGTCGTCGGGAACGGGGTGAAGGTGGCCTTGCCGCTCGGGTTGGCCAGCTGCCCGCCGGCCGCCCTGAACGCGTCGGTGAAGCCGCGCAGCTCGTCCCAGCCGCCCTGGTAGTCCGGGCCGATGGCGAAGACCGTGCCGGGGGTGCTCTGGTGGACGTACTGGGCGATCGCCGCGCCCGGCTCCTCCGACAGGAAGGACGTGTGCCACTCCCGGGCGACGTCCTTGAGCGCGGGCCGGCCGTTCGAGCCGACGAGCGGGAGCTTTGCCTGGTTCAGCAGCGGTACGAGCGCCGCGACCGAGCCGCCGCCGACGACCCCGGTCAGCGCCAGGACCTTGTCCTCTTTGATCATCTTCGTCGCGGCGGGCACGGCGGTGGCCGGCCCGTCGCCCTCGTCGCCGATCACCAGGTCGACCGGGTGCCCGCCGAGCTTGCCGCCGTGCGTGTCCAGGTAGAGCTGGAAGCCGTCGCGCAGGTCCTTGCCGACCGCCGCGTACGTGCCGGACAGGGCCGCGAGCAGCCCGATCTTGACGGTACCCGGCGGGGACGCCGCGGTGGACCGGGCGCAGGACGCCGCCGCCAGCACGAGCGCGAGCAGCAAGACCCCGAAGCGGCGGGGGTACGGGCGCATGAAGTACTCCTTGTAGCGAGAGCGAGGGACGTGTAGCGAGAGGGAGGGACTAGGACTGTTCGGCCTCGCGTCCGGCGTAGGAGACGCCCGCGCGTGCGGCCGCGGCGACCGGTCGGGGCGGGACGCCGGCCCGGATCGCCGGCGTGAGCGCGTCGCCGATCCGGTTGGCCAGCTCGGTCATCTCGTACGAGACCTTGCCGACGTCGCACGCGGGCGACGCGAGTACCAGCAGCGAGGCCCCGTCGCTGAAGGCCATCGAGAACATGAAGCCGCCGTCCATCTGGGTGACGTTGGAGATCACCGCGCCGGCGTCGAAGAACCGGGCGGCACCGCGCAGGAGGCTCACCAGCCCACTGCCGGTGGCGGCGAGCTGGTCGGCCCGGTCCATCCGGAGGTTCCGCGTCGCGGCGACCAGTAAGCCGTCGGTGGAGATGGCTATCGCGTGGCTGACGTCCGGCGTACGTTCGGCGAAGTTGTCCAGCAGCCAACCGAGCTCACGACTGTCGGTCATTGATACTCCTCGTTGTGTCGTTAACCGGTGGTGATGTTGGCCGGACCTGGGCGGCGGCCGGCGACGCCCCGGGCATAGGCGGCCATCGCGGCCGACACCCGGTCGGGGTCACGCTGGTCGGCGCCGGGCTCCCGGTCCGGCGCCACCTCGACACCACCGGGTACGAGGTGTTGGCGAGGTACCCGTACCGGCAGGCCCGACGCGGTCTTGCGGTCGGCCGCGACCTGCGCCGCCCGCTGCGCCTGCCGGAACGCCTCGTCGGCGGCGGTCTTCCAGTCGGCCGCCTGCTCGCCGAGCTCGACCCGGAACCACCCGCTGACCTGGTCGAAGATCGGCAGCTGGGCGGTGTCGTCGATGCTCGGCGGCGGCAGGTCCGGCGCCGGGGCCGGCACCGGGGCCGGCTGCTCGGCCAGCTCGACGGCCGGCGGAGCCCAGCCGTTGCCGCGTCGGGCCGCGGGCGGCTGCGCCGCCTTGCCCTTGCCTGTCCCGGACCCGTTGCCTGTCCCGGACCCGTTGCCGGTCCCGTGGCCCTTGCTGTTTCCGTTGTTCTTGGCGTTCGGCGCGGCGACCAGCGGGGCGCCGCTGGCGGTGGCCCGGGAGGCGACCGCGAGCTGGGCGATCTTGGGGACCAGACGGGTCAGCCCGAGCGGCAGGTTGACCTCGGCGATGGTGCCCAGCTTCGGTCCCGGGCGCAGCTCCACCATGACCCCGTACCGGGCGGCGAGGTGCCCCACCACGGTCAGGCCCATCGCCCGTACCGCCGCCACGTCGATCGCGGGCGGCCGGTGCAGCAGCGCGTTGAGCTCCTCGCGACGCTGCCCGGGCAGGCCCACGCCCTCGTCGCCGATCTGGATGACCACCCGGTCGTGCAGGGCCCGGGCGGTCATCCAGGCTTCGCTCTCCGGCGGAGAGTAGAGGGTGGCGTTGTCGACCAGCTCGGCGATCAGGTGCACGATCTCGTCGACGGCGTCGGCGACCAGGGCCACGCCGTCGTCGATCATCCCCATCCGTACGCGCCGGTAGTGCTCGATCTGGGACAGCGCCGCCTGTAGCACCTTGACCAGCGGTACGTCCTCGTGCCGTACCCGGCCCGCACCGGAGCCGCCGAGCACGAGCAGGCTGGAGTTGATCCGCGCCATCCGGGTGGCCAGGTTGTCCAGCTTGTAGAGGCTCTCCAGGCGCTCCGGGTCAGTCTCGTCCCGCTCGACGTTGTCCACCTGCGCCAGTACGGCGTCCACCAGCCGCTGCTCGCGCCGGCTCAGGTGCACGAAGATCTCCGCCACGTTCGCCCGCATGACGGCCTGCTCCGCCGCCGTCCGTACGGCCGCCCGGTGTACGTGCGCGAAGGCGAGCGCCACCTCGCCGATCTCGTCGCCGCTGACCCGCTGCGGGTCGGGCGCGGCTCGTTCGGCGACCCGGTCCGGCCGTACCGCCGCCGCGTCGGCCACCCGCAGCTCCTCCACGACCGTGGGCAGCTGAGTGAAGGCGACCTCGTTGGCGGTGTCGCGCAGGCGCTCCAGCCGCCGGCTGATCCGCCGGGCCACGACCGTGGTCACCAGGATCGTCAGCAGCAGGGCCAGCGCGGTCGCGGCGCCCTCGAACGCGGCCCGGCTCACCTGCCAGCGCCGGGCGGCGTCGGCCTCGCCGCGCACCACGCCGTCCACCCGCTGCTCGACCACGAACAGGCGGGCGGTCCACGCGGTCAGCGCCGAGATCCACTGCGCCGTGTCGAGCGCGAGCGGCTGCCCGGGCGCCGACCGGGCCACCTGGTCCTGCAACTGCTGCGCGGCCAGCGGCTCGAGACCGGTGCTCGCCTGCTCCCACCACGCCCGCCACTGCGTCGGGGCGAGGCTGAGGAAGGTGAGGCTGGCGTCGGTGAAGCCGGCCCGGGTGGCGATGATGTCGCTCTGCATGGCGGGGGTGAGCTGGCCCGCGGCCACCGCCCGTACCACCGCCACCTGCTGTTGGCCCACCGACTCGATCGCCTGCGCCAGGGCCGCGGCCGCCCGCATGTCGTCGGCGACCCCGACGGCCGCGGCGGCCTGCGCCACCGACTGGCGGTACGCCAGCAGGTCGGCGATGAGGATCCGGTACCCGAACGCGGTCGCCGAGACCGAGGTCTGCTGGCCGAACCGGACCTGCTCGCGTAGCTGGCCCACCCGGCTCAGCTGGTCGCCGATCCGGTCGAGGACGGCCTTGGTGGCGCTCGGCACCGCCCGCGTCGCGGCGGACCACTGCCGCCGGTACGCCGCGACGGACGCGTCGCTCTGCGCCGCCCGCTGGTTGAACGCGTCGAGCTGCGACTGTCCGTTCAGCGCCAGCAGGCTGACCGCGGCGGCCCGCTCCAGTTGCAGGTCGTACGCGAGGTCACCGGCGTCGGTCGCGAGCGTGACCAGGTCGCCGAGGCGCCCGGCCTGCTGCGCCTGGCCGATCGCGTTGGCGAGCGCGAGGCCCGCGAAGCCGAGCACCGCGACCAGCGGCACGGTGATGATCACCCGTAGCCGGGCCGCGATCCGCCAACCCTTCGCTCGGCTGGCGCGCGGTTGGACATGAGCCCGCTCTTGAGCCGCCACTCATCGCTCCCGTCGCGCGTCGGGGGTCCGGTTCCGCGCGGTGGGCGCGGGCCATGACCATTGGGGCAGAAGTACATGTTCCACGGCTAGGCCGCAGAGCGGTACAAAACTCTCGTGCCGGTATCTGTACCGCGCTCCCGCGGCCCGGTGCCGCTGCCTCCGCAAAGGCGGCTCGGGCGAGGTCAGCGAGCCGGAACGTCAGCCTTGCCCAGCCGGTTGACCAGCTCGCGCAGGTGGACCATCAGCTCGGGTGGAGCACTCGCGATCGCCGGCCCGATGCTCTCCACCCAGTCGGCCCAGCCAGCGGCCGGCCGGTCCCCCAGTGTCGGACCGGCCGGCCGGTCGGCGAGGCTGGCCGGCCCGGCCTGGCTGGCCGGGCGAGGCCCGCGTCGCCGGTCAGCGGCGAGTTGCTCCCTTTGCACGTACGGCCACAGCCGGGCCAGTACGCCATGGGTGTCGAGGACCAGGTCGCAGCGCATGGCGAACGCATGGCTGGCGAACCGGCGCCCCCGCTCCACCGCGGCGACCATCTCCCGGCTGTACTGCAGCCGCTCGGCGAGCTGCCGCTGGGTCAGGCCGGCCTGGGTACGCCGGCGCCGCAGCTCATGCCCGAAATGGTTGGCGGCATCGACGCTCGGGCCGACTGACTCGGGGCCCTTGTTCAATCTGCTCACCTCGCTCGGCGTGGTCGGCTAGCGGCGGTATGGCAGATCCAAAATGCAACTTGCAGGTCACCCGAAGCTTCCGCCAGGTGGCGGATATCCGAAGGCTTCAGGCCAGGTCAGGGGTACGGGCAGCGAGCCCGCTCAACGCCTCGGCCACCTGCTCAGGGCGGTGTAGCGGCAGCTCATGCCCACCGTCGAGCCACCGGACGGTGAGCAGGCTGCCGAGCACCGCGCGGGCTCGCGCGATGGACGCGCCCCGGGGAACGTCCTCGCGCGGGTCGCCCTGCCGTGCGACCACCGCGAGCACCGGCGCCCGTACGGCCTGCAGCAGCGGTACGGGGTCCTGCCGCCACAGGTCGAAGGCCAGCTCCTCCTCGTGCCGGGCCGCCAACCGCAGCCCGAGCACACCGTCCGGCCCGGCCTCGGTGTAGTTCGCGAGGACGGCCGGCAGCGCGGCGGCGGGCAGGTCGGTACCGGCGAGCCAGGCCCGCAGCACCGCCGCGGTGACCCGGCCACGCCGGGGCCGTACCATCGCGGTCCGCGCCCGGGCCCAGTCGGCGCCGAAGAGCACCCGGGGGTCGTACACGCCGCCGTCCACGCAGGCGAGCGCGGCCACCCGTTCGGGACGGGCCGCGGCGACCCGCAGCGCCACCCCGGCACCGAGGCTGTGCCCGGCCAGTACGGCCCGGCCGAGGTCGAGCGCGTCGAAGACGGCGAGGGTGTCGGCGGCGAGGTGCTCGAGGTCGTACCCGTCCCGTGGTGAGGCGGAGTCGCCGTGCCCGCGATGGTCGAAGCGGACCACCCGCAGCCCGGTCAGCCGCTGCGCGACGAGGTCCCACCAGCGGTGCGTACTGGCCAGGCCGTGCAGCAGCACGACGGGCTCGCCCGTACCGGAGTCGGTGCCGGCCAGCCAGCCGTCACCCGTACGGACGCGCCACCGGCCGGCCATCTCAGGCCGCCTTCCCGGGCGGGGCGAGGGCGCTGATGAGCGCGGCCAGCCGGGCCGGCGTGGGATGGTCGTACACCTGCAGGGCGGCGACCGGTACCCCGAACCGCTCGGTGGCCGCCACGGCGAGCTGCGCCGCCACCAGCGAGTGGCCGCCCGCCTCGAAGACGTCGTCGTCCGGCCCGACCTGCTCGATCTCCAGGGCCTGGCGCACCAACGTCAACGTGTCGGCCAACACCTGGGAGAGTCCGGGCGGGTCGGGCGCTTCCGACATCGCGGTCAGGGCGCGCCGGTTGAGCTTGCCGTTGCCGGTCAGCGGCAGCGTGTCGACGACCCGTACCTCCTGGGGGAGCATGAAGTCCGGCAGCCACCGGGCGGCCTCGGCGAGGACCTCGTCGGTCGACAGGGCCGGCGCGCCCGGGACCACGTAGGCGACCAGCCGACCGCCGCCGGCCGCCACGGCACAGGCCCGTACGCCCGGGTGGCGGCGCAGGCTCTGCTCGACCTCGGCCAGCTCGACCCGGTGCCCGCGTACCTTCACCTGGTCATCGGCGCGGCCCCGGTAGACCAGGGACCCGTCGGTGCCCTGATGCACCAGGTCACCGGTGCGGTACCAGCGCGACCCCGCCGCCGTGAAGAAGCGCTCGCCAGGCGTGACGGCGGGCCCCCGCCCGGGGTACCCGTCCGGTGCCGGCGTGACGTAGCCGCGCGCCACCCCGCAGCCGCCGACCACCAGCTCGCCCGGGTGCCCGTTCGGGACCGGCGCGCCGCCCGGGTCGACCACCCGTACGCGCACCCCGCGCAGCGGGCGGCCGATGGTCACCGGCTCGCCGGGCCGGCACTGACCGACCGAGACGGCCACGGTGGCCTCGCTGGGCCCGTACCCGTTGAGGAAGCGCCGGCCCCGTCCCCACCGGGTCACCAGCTCGGGCGGGCACGGCTCGCCGACCGCGACGACGGTCTCCAGGCTCGGCAGGTCGACCTCGGGCAGCGCGGCCAGTACGGAAGGCGTGAGCGTGGCCACCTGTACCCGCCGCTCGCGCAGCAGGGTCGCCAGCTCCTCGCCGCCGTGCCGCGCCCCGTCCCCGGCCAGCACCAGAGTGCCGCCGGCGCCGAGGGTCACCATGATCTCGCACGCGGCGGCGTCCCAGGCCCAGCTCGCGAACTGGAGCATCCGTACCCCCGGGGAGGCGCCGAACACCGCGGAGAGCCGGCGGGCCATGTTGCCCGCGCCCCCGTGCTCCACGGCGACCCCCTTGGGCGCGCCGCTCGAGCCCGACGTGTAGACGACGTAGCACAGGTCTCCCGGCCGTGCGGCTTCATACGGCAACCGTGCGGCGGCCTCGGTGAGGAGTGCGTCGATGCGCGGCCGGCGCTGGACCGGCCCGTCGTCCGCGCCGCCCGGCCCGACCAGCAGCAGCGACATCCGGCACTCCTGCGCCACGTGCGCCCGGCGTTCGGCCGGCCAGGTCGGGTCGAGGTAGAGGTATGCGGCGCCGGACAGCAGGATGCCGAGCAGCCCGGTCAGGCTCTCCAGCCCGCGCTCCCCGGCCAGCCCGACCACCTCGTCCCGCCCGACGCCGGCCTGACGCACGGCACGGGCTATCCGTGCGGCGCCGGAGACCAGCTGCCGGTACGTGAGTAATCGCTCCCCATCGATGGCCGCAACCGCGTCCGGCGTCGCCTTGGCCCATGCGGTGATCATTTCCGGCACCAGCCAGGTACCCCCACCCCGCGTCATGTGTCGTCTCCTCCCCCGGAGCGCCCGCTGTAGCGGAAGCTGATCGGCAGCGCGGCCAGGCCGCGCAGGTTGCCGTTGGCGCGCCAGCGGCGCTCGCCGGCCGGCCGCAGGTCGCTGCACCGGGCGAGCAGGCCGGCGAGGACGAGGTGGGTCTCCAGCCGCGCGAGCGGGGCGCCGAAACAGAAATGCGGCCCGTGACCGAAGGCCACGGGCCGGGGCTTCGCCGGGCGGTCCAGGCGTACCGCGTCCGGGTCGGCGAACGCGTCCGGATCCCGGTTCGCCGCCGCCAGCATGAGCACCACGCTCTGCCCGGCCTCGATCCGGCTCCCCGCGACATCGACGGCGGTACGGGCGGTCCGCACCGTGTACTGCGTCGGCGAGTACGCCCGGGCCAGCTCGTCGACCGCGACCGGGACCAGGTCCGGCTCGGTACGCAGCCGGTCGGCCAGCCCGGGCTGGTCCACCAGCGCCGCGACCGCGTTGCTGATGAGGTTCCCGGTCGTCTCCTGCCCGGCGGTCACCAGCATCATCAGGTTGCCGATCAGCTCGGCCTCGCTCAGGCGCCCGTCGTCGGCCGCGCGCACCAGCGACCCGGTGACCGTGTCCCGGGCCCGGAACCGGTGCGCGGCAACGGTTTCCCGGAGGCTGGCGAGCAGCTCGTCGAGGTCCGCGCGCAGCTGCGCGGTGCCGCCCGTGGGCAGGTGGCCCGGCGCGGCGACCACGTCGCCCCAGGCGGTCGACCACCGGTGCAGGGTGCCGAGCGGTACCTCCTCCATGCCGAGCAGGTGCCGGATCACCCCCAGCGGTACGGGCAGCGAGAGGTCGGCCACCGCGTCCATCCGGCCGGTACCGGCGTACCGGGCGAGCGCGGCGTCGACCGTACCGGCGATCCATTCGGCGAGGGCGGCGACGTGCCGGGGCTTGAACGGGTCGCCGAGCACCTGCCGGATCCGGGTGTGCTCGGGCGGGTCGACGAAGGACACGTGCGCGTCCAGGAGCGGGAAGATGTGCCGCAGCTCAGCGGGTGCGTACGCGGCCGCCCGCTCGTGGTTCGTGACGGCCGAGAGCCGGCGGTCCTCCAGCAGGCGGGACACGTCGGCGTGCCGCGCGACCAGCCACGACCGTACGCCCCGGTCCCAGTACGGGCGCTCGACCGCCAGCAGCTGCCGGTAGAGCGGCCAGGGATCGGCGATGAGCTCCGGCCGCTGGAGGTCGTAGAGGCTCGGCGGCCGTACCGGTGCGGTGCCGACGGCGGACGACGAGTCGATCTGCGCGGTCATCGGAATGCTCCTCGCCGGCGGCAGATATGACACCGGGCCTCTCCCCCGCCACTCCCCGTCGTGCCTTTCCGGCTACGTTCAGTATGCACAGGAATCGTTGCCGAGGAAATAGTCCCGCCGCGACTTGCGCCACTCTTTCGCGACCGGAAACCGTGCCGCGATCAGCGGTTCACCAGCGGGAATTGCGAAGTGGAAGATGCAGACTGCGACCGCCGAAATGCATTTCTGAGTCGCAACTCGACCGCGGCGAATACATCGCATCTGACTACGTTCCGTATGTCGCCGACCGCGTCGGCAAACTCGACGAAGTCCATGTTGCCGATCGACGTGTTGCTTTCAATGACCCACAGCGCATCGGGTACGCATCGCAACTCGCGTCCGCGCTCACCCCACAGGTCAACCACCAGAAGGGGCATCTCCGGCGAGGCGAGGGTTGTCGCATCCACCACGACGAGGATCGGGTGCGGAGAGTCCTCCGGAAGGAGCGGGAGGATCTGCTCTGGCGTCAGGTCGGCGTAGGCGGGATCGTCGATGTAGTCGACTCTGGCGCGGGTGACTCCCCCGCCGACGGGCGCGTCGATCGCCGCGTGCCCCGCCTCCCACTTCTGCTGGTCGGAGAAGTCGGTACGCAGTACCGGGGAGTTTTCGGTCTCGGGAAACACGCCTATGAGACGGACCGCGGGAAGGGAAGGTTCACCCGCTTGCAACGGAGCCTCGCACCGCCTCGGGTGGCAGGCCGCGGATGGACGCGTCGAGCACCTGGGCCGTATGCGCGAGCGCGATCGGGTGGCCGATGCGCCGCAGCGCGACGGCGATCTGCATCAGGCAGCCGGGGTTCGCGGTGACGAGCAGCTCGGCGCCGGTGGCCAGTACGTCGCGCGCCTTGCGCTCGCCGAGCTGCCGGGCGGGTTCCGGGTTGAACACGTTCCACACGCCGGCCGAGCCGCAGCAGATCTCCGGGTCGCCGATCTCGCGTACCGCCAGCTCCGGTACGGCACGCAGCAGCTCGCGCGGCTGGGCCCGGATGCCCTGGGCGTGCGCGAGGTGGCAGGCGTCGTGGTAGGCCACGGTGAGCGGCAGCGGGTGCCGTACGGCGACCGGGCCCAGCTCGACGAGCACCTCGGACAGGTCCCTGACTCGGGAAGCGAAACGCTCGTCGCCGAGCAGGGTGCCGTACTCCTTGAGCACCGAGCCGCAGCCGGCCGCGTTCACCACGAGGTAGTCGATGCCCGTACCGGCGAAGGCGTCGACGAGCCCGCGGGCGAGCCGTTGCGCCTGCGCCTCCCGTCCATTGTGGACACTCAGCGCACCGCAGCAGCCCTGGCTCGGTGGGATGACGACGTCGCAGCCTTCGGCCGCGAGGACCCGCGCGGTGGCGGCGTTGACGTCCGGGAAGAAGGCGTGCTGGACGCAGCCGGTCAGCAGGCCGACGACCGCGCGGCGCGGGCCGCGCGCGGCCACCCGGCGCGGCAGCCGCGGCGGCCGGGCCAGCCGGGGCGCGAGCGAGTCGAGGGTGGCGAGGGTCGGGGCGAGCCGGTCCAGCAGGCCGGTCCGGGCGACCAGGCGCCGCAGCCCGGTGGCCTGGTAGGCCCGCAGCGGTCCGCGCAGCAGCCGCAACCGCCGGGGGTACGGGAAGAGCGTGAACACCGCACGGCGCAGTGCCCGGTCCCGGCGGGAGCGCGGGTGGCGCCGCTCGACCTGCTGGCGGGTGTCCTCGATGAGCCGGTCGTACCGGACTCCGGACGGGCATGCCGTCACGCACGCCATGCAGCCGAGGCACCGGTCGAAGTGCTCGACCACGGAGTCGGTCAGCGGCTCGCCCGCGAGGGCCTGCTCCATCAGGTAGATGCGGCCGCGCGGTGAGTCCATCTCCTGGCCCCACAGCACGTATGTCGGGCAGGTGGGCAGGCAGAACCCACAGTGGACACAGTCGTTGATGAGGTCCAGCCGGGGCGGGTGGTGGTCGTCGAAGGCGGGCTGTGTCATCGTCAGATCCCTCCCACGAACCGGCCGGGCGCGAACCGACCGTCCGGGTCGAAGCGCTCCTTGACCCGGCGCATCAGGTCGAGGCCGTCGACCGGACCCCACAGGTCGACCCGCTCGCGTACGGCCGCCGGCGCGGTCAGCACCACACAATGGCCACCGGCCGCCCGGGTCACGGTGCGAAGCTCGGCGACGATCCGGGCCACGGTCCCGGGCTCGGTGGAGCCGGGCAGCCCGGCGTAGAGCACGCCCACCCCGGCGGAACCTCGGATCGCGAGATGACGGGCGGCGCCGAGTACGGACGGGACCCCGGACAGCGCACCGGTCAGCTTCAGCCCGACGTCACCGGGGCCCCACGGGTACGCGCCCCACCGGCCGGGCGGGGTGTCCACTGTGGACACATCACCGCCGAGGAGCGAGGCGACCGTGGCGGCCCGGTGCGCGACCCCGTCCCGTACCCCTTCGAGGAGCACGGTCACCGCGATGCCCTCGCCCGGCACGGCCTCGACCTCGACGGCGCTCGGGACGACCTGCGCGGCGCGTACGGCGGCGACCAGCCGGCCGGCCTCCGCCGGGTCGGCGCCGCGGCGGCTCACGAACAGAGCCGCCTGCGGTACCGGATGCAGCCGGAACACGCACTCGGTGATGAGGCCGAGCGTGCCGTACGAGCCGGCGGCGAGCTTGCCGAGGTCGTACCCGGCGACGTTCTTGACCACCTTGCCGCCGGCCCGGGCGACCGCGCCGTCCGGGCGCACCAGGGTGACGCCGATGAGCAGGTCGCGGGCGGTGCCGTAGAGCATGCGGCGCGGTCCGCTGGCACCGGTCGCGACCGTACCGCCGACCGTCGCCCCGGCCAGCGGCCGGTCCAGCGCGAGCTCCTGCCGCGCGCCGGACAGCTTGTCCCGCAACGCTTCCAGCGTGGTCCCGGCGCGCACCACGACGACCATGTCCCCGGCCACGTGCTCCACGACCCCGGCCAGCCGGCGGGTGTCGAGCAGGAGGTCCAGCCGGCGCGGCGGGTGCCCCCAGTCCAGCTTGGAACCGGCACCCCGCACCACGACGGCGAGGTCGTGCGCCACGGCCGCACGCACCACGGCGGCAGCTTCCTCGGTCGTGCCGGGCGCGGCGATGTACCGGGCCGGCACCCCGGACACGGTGTCGGTGTCCCCGGCCGGGCCCGCCGCGTCGCCGACCGCGGCGCGCAGCGCGTCGAGTGGTGCCTCCACCATGGCCAGAACGTATCCCACGGCCTTCACTCGCCGTGTAGCTCAGCCATCACCCGCGCGATTAATTCGCGGGCAGGCTTGCCGTACACGGCGGATTCTTGCAGCAGGGCGAACGCCCGCAGGTAGATGCCGATTTCGCGCGGCTGCGTGACCTCAAGCCCGGCGGCCGTCGTTTCGATCTGCACCATGCGGTCATCGAACACCCAAAAACTGCCCTGCGCCAAGCACTGCCGTTCACCGCTGGCCGGGATAATGCCCAAACTCACGCGCGGCAACGACATGACGGCCAACACGCGGTCAAGCTGGCCGAGCATCACACCGGTATCACCTACGCGGGTGCGCAGCGTTTGTTCCTCCAACACGAAAATAAACCGCCGGTCGCCGGTATACAGCACCTGTTGGCGTGCCATGCGAACGGCAACCGCTGCGTCGGTGTCGTTGGGCAGGTCGAGAAAATGTGACCACCAGTTGAAGATGGCAGCGGCATACTCGGCCGTGTGAAACAGCCCCGGTATCACGGTGTTCTCGTAGCCCCGAAACAGCTTGGTTTTTTCGTACAGCGGCACCGTCGAAATCTGCTGGCGTTTTAGCCCCGCGCGCATCTGACGTTGCCACTCGACGTACATGGACTCGATGGCGCGCACTGTCGCGACCAGATCGGGGATTTGGTCGTTCGCACCGCAGGCTTGGCACCACGCCCGCATGTCGGCTTCGGTCGGCGTCTGGGTGCCGTGCTCCAGCTTGCTTATCTTGGTGAAGTGCCAACGGCAGCGTTCAGCCAACGCCCGCCCCGTGAGGCCCGCGTCTTTGCGGATTTCACGGAGGCGGGCACCAAGCGCTTCGCGCGCTTGTTTGACGGGCGCGGTCACGCCTGCGTGGGCTTGTACTCGTGGTGCGGGGTGGCAAGCGTCCAGGCGGCTTCAAACGCCGCATTGCAGGCCCGCACAATGTCGGGGTCGGTGGTGCGTTCGTGGTCGAGCACATGGCCGTCACCTGAGAAGTGGGTGAAGGCCACCGTTTCATCGTCGAATAGCCAGAAGTCATTGCCGGGCAGTAACAACGTTGACGTCCGGCGGCGCGGCAGCCACCGGACATCTTCGCCAGCCTTTACGAGGTTGAAGGCGTCCAGCCACTCGAAGTAAATGTATTTTGTGACCGGCTCGGAAATGATGCGCAGCCGCCGCAGCGTCTTGCCCGCCGCCCGGTTCGCGGCGCTCATCTCGAACCACGGCCGCCACCACTCAGCTTCGGCGTCGGGGTCGAGCGGTTCGCCGCGCAGCCAGGTTTGGAACCGGCTGCGTTCGATGTCGGTGGCGTAGATGTCGCGCATTTCGAGGTGCAGCGCCTCCCGCCGGTAGGCGGTGAAATAGCTGTCACGCTGCGCTTCGGAAATTGGTTCCACCTACACTCCAACAAGTAGCGCCTGCATGGCCGCCTTCGGCACCTCCACGCAGGTTTCGTAGTCCGGTATGACCATCTGGCTGAGCGCTTCGCCGTCTTCGACACGCTTGCCCTGGATGATGTAGTTGCCGCTTGGGAGCACCTGCACGATGGGCGGGACGGTACGGGTTACGTCACCGTCCAGCCCATCGAGGGCCAGGAAGCTGAGCAACCTGGCCGGTACTTCCACCACCGTCTCAGCGTCGCTCACGGCGAGCTGCGCCAGTACGGCGGGGTCGGTCACTACCCACCCCTGCACGATGTAGCTGTCGTTGTCGCTGGCGTACAGGGTCGGGGAGTTGCTGGGGGTCGAGTCTTTGCCCAGGAACCGTAGCCGCACGATGGTCTCCTTGTCGTCGGGCTTGCTTGGGGTTGCATCGGCTGCACCAAGCTTTGAGCCGGATAAGCAACAACGTCAAGCGGTAGGGCAAAAGTCATAGAAGTAGATCACTGACCCACTCGCCCTCTGTAGTGGGGTGTCCGTGTGCCAGGCGGCGCAGCCGCGCGCAACCGGCCGACCTCAAGCAACTTGCGGCAACAGCGTACCGGCCGCCCCGACTGTCGCTCTAGCGTCAGCCAAGCGCACGGTGACTCGCACAGCCGGTAAGTGCGGCCGATTTCCAAGGGTGGTGTCAGGTGTTCATCGGTGCCGTACTGGCAGCGTTGGTGCTGGGCTTCATGGCCGGGCTACTGAGTTTCAAGGTCAAAACCAGATGGTGTAAGACGCACGGCATCGTCAAGAGCTGCCCGTACTGCGTCGGCCGGATTGCCACCCTGCGATGACCGACGAACCCCAAGACCTCTCTGACGAGCTGGTGGCCTTCTACCGCGAAGTGCTCATCACCCACGGCTCGGTGCACGGCGCAAGCAACTGCCAGGTCTGCGGCGTGGCCCGCTGCCCGGATTGGGTGGCCGCTTACGACCGCTTGGCCGCTGCCGGTAAGCCGATGGCTGCCGAACCCGTGTGGAAGCCCTACGTCGCCCGCAAGCCGTGATGACCGCGCTCAAGCCGGGCGACGTCATCCGCGTTGCCGAGCCGGATTACATGTACGGCCTCGGCTCCTTGCACCTGCGGATTACCGAACTCGGCCGGTCTGAACACCACGAGGGCAAGCGTGTGGCTGCACCTGCGCGGCTTTGCGCTGCGGCCGGACGGGTCGCAACTGACCGCCCAACCACGCCCCGCCCTGGTGCGGCTTGGTGGGGTGCGTATCCAGCCAGAGGCGCGGGGGTAATGGGCCGTGGCGACTACCTATCTCGGCAGCGCCGCCCTTGATGAACTCGACCACGCCCAAGCCGAGCTGGAGCGCCACTTGGCGGTACGGCCAAACGGCGTGTGCGCCACCTGTGGGGAAGTGGAGCCTGCACGGGGCGGCAGGTAGCCGGGGCGACGTTCGTGCGCTACGGCGGCTGCCGCGCCGGCGCGAAGGTGCGGCCGGCATCCGTGGCGGTGCGTTGACCACCGGCACCACGCAGCCGGGCGGTTGGTTCGGCGCAGCAACCCCGGCCGACCATGAAGGTTGACCCGCAAGCCATTGCCACGCCGGAGTGGTGGGCGAAGCTGGCCGCCGAGGGCGGTTGTAGGGGGTACGTGGGGGAGGTCTGGCGCCGTCGGCTAGAACACCTCCGCGACGCCAGCCTCCTGCAAGGGATGCAGCTCGCCGGCCTTGCGGCGACCCGGCACCTCGCCGCACAGCCGTGGGGTCGGGAAGACCTTGCCCGGGTTGGCCAGGCTCCTCGGGTCGAACGCGCAGCGCAGCAACTGCATGGTGTCCAGGTCGGCATCGGTGAACATGCGCGGCATGTAGGTGGCCTTGTCGATGCCCACGCCGTGCTCGCCGGTGATCGAGCCGCCGTATTCCAGGCAGAGGTCGAGGATCGCCGCCGATGCCTCCTCGGCCCGCTCGGCCTGGCCCGGTACCGCGTCGTCGAACAGTACCAACGGGTGCAGGTTGCCGTCGCCGGCATGGAACACGTTGGCGACCCGTACGCCGTACGTCGCCGCGATGTCGCCGATGCGGCGCAGCACCTCGGGCAGCGCGGTACGCGGTACGACACCGTCCTGCACGAGGTAGTCGCGGCTGATCCGGCCCACCGCGGCGAACGCCGACTTGCGGCCCTTCCAGAACAGCGCGCGCTCGGTGTCGTCGGCCGCGACCCGGATCTCGAACGCGCCGCGCTCGTGGCAGAACCGTTCAACCTCAAGGAACTGCGCCTCGACATCGGCGGCCGGCCCATCCAGCTCGACGATGAGTACGGCACCGGCACCGGCCGGGTATCCACAGTGGACAGCCGCCTCGGCGGCCTCGATGGCGAGCGCGTCCATCATCTCGATGGCGGCCGGTACCACCCCGGCGCCGATGATGGCGGACACCGCCGTACCCGCCTCGTCGGTGGTACCGAACGCGGCCAGCAGGGTGCGTACGGCCTGCGGCAGCCGGGTCAGCCGTACGGTCACCTCGGTGGCGATGCCGAGCGTGCCCTCCGCGCCGACGAACGCGCCGAGCAGGTCGTACCCGGGAGCGTCCGGTGCCCGCCCGCCGAGCCGTACCAGCTCCCCGTCCGGGGACACGATCTGCACGCCGGTGACATGGTGGGTGGTGAACCCGTACTTGAGGCAGTGCGCGCCACCCGAGTTCTCCGCGACGTTGCCGCCGATCGAGCAGACCTGTTGGCTGGACGGGTCGGGCGCGTAGTAGTACCCGTACGGCGCGGCGGCCTTCGTCACGTGGAGGTTGATGACGCCGGGCTGCACGACCGCGCGCTCGTCCTCCGGCGAGACCTCGATGATCTGGCGCAGCTGGGAGGTCACCACGAGCACGCCGTCGGCGCGCGGCAGGGCCCCGCCGGACAGGCCGGTACCGGAGCCGCGCGCGACGTACGGTACCCCCTGGTCGACGCACGCTTTCACGATCGCCGCACACTCTTCGGCGCTGTGCGGCAGGACGGCCAGAGCGGGCGTCACCTTGTAGTGCGCCAGCCCGTCGCACTCGTACGTGCGCAGCTCCTGCCGGTCGCTGATCACCTGCCCGGGCTTCAGAATCGCCCGCAGCCGCGTGGCGACGGCATCAACAGTCATGGCATTCGTTCGTAAGCCGGCAGGGTGAGGAAGTCGACGAAGTCGTCGGCTGACGAGCGCTGACTGGGGCCGACTTCGCAAGCTACGCCGGGCACGGCGACCTCCATGAACAGCGCGCGGGCGTCGGCGTAGTCGGACGGGTCGCCGGGCAGCTTGGCGACCTCCTCGTCGGTGAGCCGCTCGACGAGCGCACGGGTAACCCGTTCCCCGGTGTCGGCCAGGGTCACGTCGTTGTGCAGCCACTGCCAGACCTGCGAACGCGAGATCTCCGCGGTGGCGGCGTCCTCCATGAGGTTGAAGATGGCCACGGCGCCGGTGCCGCGCAGCCACGCGGCCAGGTACTGCACGCCCACGCTGACCGCGTTGCGCAGCCCGGCCTCGGTCTGCCCGCCCGGGGTGTCCTTGATCGCCAGGAGCTGTTCGGCGGTGACCCGGACCTCGTCCCGGGTGCGGTCGAGCTGGTTGGGCCGGTCCCCGAGTACGCCGTCGAACACCTCGCGGCACACCGGTACGAGGTCGGGGTGGGCGACCCAGGAGCCGTCGAACCCGTCGTTCGCCTCGCGCGTCTTGTCGTCGCGTACCTTCGCCAGCGCGGTCTCGTTGACCCGCGGGTCGCGCCGGCTCGGGATGAACGCGGCCATCCCGCCGATCGCGTGCGCGCCGCGCTTGTGGCAGGTACGCACGAGCAGCTCGGTGTACGCGCGCATGAACGGTACGGTCATCGTCACCGAGTTGCGGTCCGGCAGCAGGAAGTCGGCGCCGCGGTTCCGGAACTTCTTGACGATGCTGAACATGTAGTCCCAGCGGCCGGCGTTGAGCCCGGCCGAGTGCTCGCGCAGCTCGTAGAGGATCTCCTCCATCTCGAACGCGGCGGGGAGCGTCTCGATGAGCACGGTGGCCCGGATGGTGCCGCGCGGCAGCCCGAGCCGCTCCTGGGCGAGCACGAAGACGTCGTTCCACAGCCGCGCCTCGAGATGGCTCTCCATCTTGGGCAGGTAGAAGTACGGCCCGGCGCCGCGCTCCAGCAGCGGGCCGGCGCAGTGGAAGACGTACAGGCCGAAGTCGACGAGGCTGCCGGAGGTCAACTCGCCGTCGACGAGGATGTGCTTCTCCGGCAGGTGCCAGCCCCGTGGCCGCATCACGATCGTGGCGAGGGGGCCGCCGGGAAGCTCGTACCGCTTGCCCTCCGGCGAGGTGAACGCGAGCCGGCGCTCGATCGCGTCGCGGAGGTTGAGCTGGCCCTGGATCACGTTGTCCCACAACGGGGTGTTGGCGTCCTCGTGGTCGGCCAGCCACACCTTGGCCCCCGAGCTGAGCGCGTTGATGGTCATCTTGGCGTCGGTCGGCCCGGTGATCTCGACCCGCCGGTCGACCAGGCCCGGCGCCGGGTCGGCCACCCGCCAGACGCCCTCGCGCACGTCCTTGGTCTCGTCCAGGAAGTCGAACGTGGCCCCGGCGGCCAGCGCCGCCTCCCGCTCCTCGCGCCGGGCCAGCAGCTCCCGCCGCCGGGCGTCGAAGGCGCGGTGCAGCTCGGCCAGGAAGGCCAGCGCGGGCTGGGCGAGCACGTCGTCGTACCGGTCGCGCCGGGCCCCGGTGACCTCGACGTCAGCGGAAGCTGCCATGGCCGCGACTATATCGCTGGTCGCTCAAAGGGTGGAGAAGTCTCGCACCCGGTCGATACGGCTTCGTATGCGTCGATACATCGCGTTACCGGGTCGGAACGGTCGTGGTCCCTAGCTGTGCCTAATCTTGATGTCGGTCACGTGCACGATGAACGGCTCACCGCAGCCCTCCCTGTGGTCGCGCGTCCGACGCCATCCGGGGGCGTCCAGGATCGAGCCGCACCGGAGATACACCCGGCCGTCGTTCCACCACTTCGCGTACTCTATCTCCCAACCCTCCACCAGGACGCGACGATGGCAGCACGGCGAATCGACGGCATACATCGACGCTCGAACGTTCGGCACAGTCGTGGCCGGATCCAGGTTCAGGTTCACGGGGCACCCCCAGCTCGGCCCAGCGACACGAGCACCCGGCCGAGACCGTAGGCGACCCGGGGCGCCAGAACTGTTTCCCCGCAAGAGAACTCCACCAGGACGACATCCGGGGCAGCGGCTACCGCGTATAGGTTCGCGCGGATCCGTACGGCCGGGTCGACGATGACCGGGGCGCTTCGATGGACGCCAGCAGCGCCGCGTGCCGTGCACACCCTGCCCTGAGCACACCAATGCGGATGCTGCGCGGTTACGGTAACCACCGGCGCCGTCCGGACCGGTGCTCCTGACCGGGGGTCATCTGGATCGAGTCATTGACATCGACCACCGGTAGCTCACGCGTTGCGTCGTTGAGGATGTCGGCATAGCGCCGGTAGCCGGCGACCGGCACCACGTCCAGGGCTGGGCGCAAAGTCTTTTGCGCAGGTCAAGGGCGTTGCTTAGGGTGCGGTAGGAACTATCGCCTACCGGCTTGTGGTGACGCTTTGGATTGGTCGGGCTGGGGACCCGTCGTCGGTCTGTGTCACTCACGGTAGCCGCTTGAGGGTCGGGTTAGGGTGTCCCGGAAGGGACTGCCGCCCACGTCGCGCTCACTGTGGGTATAGATCACGCGGGGTGGGTCACGACGTGATCACGGTTGGGTGGCGGTGGGCGTGGGGTGAGGGTAGGGGCAACGGGGCTGGGCTAGTAACCGGGGTTCGACCAAGAATCCTGCCTACGAGGAGCCCCGTTGCCCGGTCAGTCTTGCATGCCCGCCGTCGTCTGCGGTGCACCGCCGTCTGCTGGCGTGTCGGTGCCCACCACGGCGGATACCGCGGTGGCGGTGCTGGTGGGTCGGGCCGCGGCGCTGCACCAGGCCAGCGGGGGCAGGCTGCTGGAGTGTTTCGCCGGGGTGCCCGATCCGCGGGATCGGCGGGGAATCCGCCATACGCTGCCCACGATCTTGGGGTTGTGCACCGCGGCGGTGCTGTCCGGTGCGGTGGCCCTGACCGAGATCACTACCTGGGTCGCCGCGGCACCAGCGGATCTTCTGGCCGCGATGGGCTGCTGGCGCGACCGCCGCGGGTGTCCTCGCCCCCCGCACCCGGACACCATCGAGCGGGTCTTCGACGCGTTGGGTGCCCAAGGGCTGGCCGACCAGTTGGGGGCCTTCCTGGCCGCCCGCGCCGGTGTGTCCCCGGTCGGTGCCCCCATCGGCGGGCCGGTGCTGCTGCCGGCGATCGCGGTCGACGGCAAGGCGATGCGCGGCGCGGTCGGCGACGACGGGCTCATCCCGTATCTGCTGGCCGCCGCCACCCACCAGAACACCACGGTGATCGCTGAACGTCTGGTCGGCGCCAAGACCAACGAAGTGCCCGAGTTCCAGCCACTGCTTGCCGGCCTGCCCGCCGGCGGGTGGGTGTTCACCATGGACGCCGGGCATACCGTGCGCTCCCACGCCACGTTCATCACCGAACAACTGCTCGCCCACTACGTGATGATTGTCAAGGAGAACACTCCGGGGTTGTTCGCCCGCCTGGATGCCCTGGACTGGGCCGCCGTCCCGGTCGCCCACACCACTACAGACACCGGGCACGGGCGTCGGGAACGACGCACCATCCGGGTCCTACCCGCACCACCGGACCTGGGCTTCCCGCACGCCGCGCAAGTGTTCTTGATCGAGCGGTACACCACCCGCACCGTCCGCAAACGCACCAAACGAAGCCGCAAGTACCGCAAGGTGCAGGTCCACACCGCAGTGGCCGTCCTCGGCGTGACCAGCCTGTCCGATCGCGAAGCCGCGCCGGTGCACCTGGCCACCTACGTCCGCTGCCATTGGGCCATCGAAAACAAGATCCATTGGGTGCGGGACGTCACGTTCCGTGAGGATGCCTCCCGGGTTCGGACCGGCTCCCGCCCCCGGGTCATGGCCACGATCCGTAACCTCGTGATCGGGCTGATCCGCCAAGCCGGCTACACCAAAATAGCCGCCACCATCCGACGCATCAGAAACGACCCACGCCTACTCTTCCGGCTCCTCGGCCTGCCAGCATCCCCGAAAAACGCACCATGAACAGCCGAAACGACTTTGCGCTCAGCCCTGGCACCACGTCACCGTCACGTAGCCGATGGCGCCCACTGGTGCTGCCGTAGTCCGTCAGTTGGGCCGGCTGAGCCGTTGTGCGTCTGCGCCACCACATCACGCGTCCCTTCGGCGGATCATCTGACCGTCGCGCCCCGTGTACTCATCGTTGTCCGCGTGAATTACGAAGTGCAATACTTCATCGCGAGTCTTGCAGCACGAAAGTGCAGTTGCGTAGCTTTCCGAAAGGGTGTTTCATACCAGGTGAAAGGCGGGCAGCGATGACCAGCACGACGGACGTAACCGGGCCGACCGTCCCTCGGCGACAGCTCGGGCGGTACCTGCGCCAGCTCCGCGAGGGTGCTCAGGTCACCGTGAAGGCTGCCGCCGAGGCACTGGAATGGTCACCCGTCAAGATCTGGCGAATTGAAACCGGGCAGACCTCGATGCGCTCCCTAGACGTCGAGGCGATGTGCAAGGTGTACGGCGCAGCGGACGAGGTAACGTCTGCGCTGACATCGCTCGCGAGGGAAACGAAGGCAAAAGGTTGGTGGCATTCGTACGGGGACGCCATTCCAGAATGGTTTGAGTTGTACGTCGGACTAGAAAGCGCGGCCAGCCGACTAAGGCACTACGAACCGGAGTTGGTTCCCGGTTTGCTCCAAACCCCGGCGTATGCCGCCGAGGTATTCCGCGTCGGGAGTCCTGATAGGTCGGACGCAGAGATCAGCCGAGGTGTTGCCGTGCGCCTGGGACGGCAGGCGATACTCACCCGCAAACTACCGCCAGCGCCACAACTTGAAATCGTGCTACATGAGAGCGTGCTACATCGCCGTTTCGGTACTCCGGCGCACAAGGTCGAGTAACTAAGCAAAATCAATGATGTGGGCAAGCTACCGAATGTCTCCGTTCGAGTGATGCCCATGAAGGCCGGCATCCATCGGGCCGCATTGACCGGCGGTGGTTTCGTCATCCTGGAATTTTCTCCCAATGGTCGCGAGGGCGAACCGTCCGTTATCTACAGTGACGGACTTACGGGAGCTCTGTACCTCGACAAACCACGGGAGGTAGCGGCGCATGACGACGTGTGGACAAGTATTCAAGAGGCGTCCCTCAACGAAACCCAATCACGAAACCTAATTTCGGCGATGGCAAGGGAGATCGTCAATCATGACTGAGCTCACATGGCGTAAGTCCAGCCGTTCCAACAACGGCGGTAACTGCGTCGAGGTCGCCCCGCTTCCCGATGACGGGCGGGCGGTACGCGACAGTAAGGATCCCACGGGACCGGTACTCAAGTTCACGCGCGACGAGTGGGCGGCCTTCGTTGGCAGTGTGAAGGGTGGGGAGTTTGATCTCTGACCCTGGTCGGCCGCCGCCTTTGACAGTCGTCGGACTGTAGGGCCGATGTTCGGTACGGATCCGGGACCAGATTGATAGAGACAGGTCAATGTGGTCCAGGTGGGTTATCTTGTAACGCAGAAGAGGGCTTATCCCCTAACCCCCCAAGCACCACCTATGGGGGCCGGTGTGGAGCGGGGGACAGCAGGGCGTCCCACCGCCGGTGCAGCTCGGCCAGCTCGGGCTCGTCGATCTCGCCGTACAGCCGCAGCCGCGCCATCCCGCCGTCAGGGTAGATGTCCAGCCGGACGTGCGTGGCGGGGCGCGTTTCGTCGATGAGGAACCGGTGCCGGGTGTCGGGTTGCAGGGGGGTACGGGGCAGCAGCTCGAACCAGTCCGCCGGATCGGTCGCCACCCGCGCGTCCAACCCGTGCAGTGCCGCGTCGCCGGGCGCGTTTCCCTTGAAATGACTGGTGTCCAGCTCGGCCACGTGGACCGTCCCGCGCGCGGCGAGGCGGATCTCCACCCAGTCGTTGCCGGAGTCGCGGCGCCGTGCGGTCTCCCAGCCGTCCCCCATCACCCGGGCCAGGCCGGGCAGCAGCAGGTTGGTCGGGGAACCGTAGAACATGTTGCTGCACCGGACGACCGAGCCGCCGTGCTCCAGCGCGGCGAGGTCCACGCGGTTGCCGCGCAGGAACCGGGGATCGGCCACCGGTTCGCCGTGTATGCGCAGGCGGGACACCCCGCCGTCCGGGTAGATCCGCAACCGGACATGCGACAGCCGGTACGGGCACTCGACCCCGAACAGGTTCCGGTCGTCCCCGCGCACCGGCGAGCGGGGTACGAGCGGTACCCACTGCGCCTCCGCCAGCTCCCCCGGCCCCGGGTACCCCTCGAACCCGCACCCCTCCACCGACACGAACGGCGGGTAGTTCCCGGTGAAGAAGGTGGTGTCCACGACCACGCCACGGACGACGCCCGGCACCCCGAGCCGTACGGTCGCCTCGTCGTACCCGGGCTCCCGGCGCCGGCGCGTCTCCCAGCCGTCGTACACCTGGCCCTTGGGCCCGAACCGGCGCGGCCTGAACGTCGGCTGCTCCGGCGCGACCAGGTTGTCAGCGGCCGCGAAGAACTCGTCGCTGGCGGCCATCACCGTCCCGCCCAGGGCCCGAGAGGCGAGGTCGGGAAGCTGCTCCCACGGGAACGTCACGGCGCCGCCATGAGCCGCCCGCGCGGCTCGTCGGTCACGGGTGAGCCGCGCAGCCAGGTTCGGTGCACGACCCCGTAGAGCTGGCGCCCGGCGTACGGGGTGACCGGGTGGCGGTGGTGCAGCCGGGCCGGGTCGACCAGGAACCGCTCGTCGGGCGCGAACGCGACCAGGTCGGCGTCGTACCCGACGGCGATGCGCCCCTTGCCCCGTACCCCGGCCACCTCGGCCGGCCGCTGCGCCATCCACCGTACGACGTCGGCGAGCCCGTACCCGCGCTGCCGCGCCTGCGTCCACACCACCGGCAGGCCGAGCTGGAGCGAGGCGATCCCGCCCCAGGCGCTGGCGAAGTCACCGCGCTTCAGCGGCGCCGGGCACGGTGAGTGGTCGGAGACCACGCAGTCGAGCACGCCCGCGCCCAGCGCCTCCCACAACGCCTCCCGGTTCGCCGCGTCGCGGATCGGCGGGCAGCACTTGTACTCCGTCGCGCCGTCGGGTACCTCCTCGGCGGCCAGCGCCAGGTAGTGCGGGCAGGTCTCGGCGCTCGCCCGGACCCCGTCGCGCCTGGCCGCGGCGAGCAGCGGCAGCGCGTGCGCGGAGGACAGGTGCAGGATGTGCACCCGGGCGCCGGTACGCCGGGCCACGCCGAGCACCGCCGCGACCGCCCGGTCCTCGGCGGCGGGCGGCCGGGAGGCGAGGAAGTCGACGTAGAGGTCGGAGGCCGGGGCGGGACGCAGCGCGGCCGGGTCCTCGGCGTGCACGATGAAGAGCGCGTCGACCTGTTGCACCGCCCGCTCCAGCCCGTCGACGGACAGCGGCGGGAACTCGGGTACGCCGGAGTCGGCGAGGAAGCACTTGAAGCCGTACACGCCGGCGGCGGCGAGCGGGGCGAGGTCGGCCAGGTTGCCGGGGACCGCGCCGCCCCAGAAGCCAATGTCCACAGTGGACTGTCTGGCCGCCGCACGGCGCTTGACCTCCAGGGCCGGCACGGAGGTGGTCGGGGGGAGCGAGTTCAGCGGCATGTCGAGGATGGTGGTGACCCCGCCGGCGGCCGCGGCGCGGGTCGCCGTGGCGAAACCCTCCCACTCGGTACGGCCGGGTTCGTTCACGTGTACGTGGGTGTCCACGAGACCCGGCAGCAGCACCAGGTCCCCCACGTCCGCACCGGGTACTGCGTCGTACGGCTCGACCGCCGCGATCCGTCCATTGTGGACACATACGGCCGCCCGCCGCTCCCCGTCCGGGGTCACCACCCGGCGGGAGCGCAGCACGAGGTCGAACTCCGTCACAGTGCCGCCAGCGCAGCACGGTCGAAGCCGACCTCGTCGGGGTCGAGGGCGCCGCAGTCCAGTCCCCGCAACAGGAAACCGGCCAGCGCGCGGGCGGTGGCCGGCTCGTCGAGGATCCCGCCCGCGCGCCGCTCGAGGTAGGCAGCGAGCCGGGCGGCCGCGGCGGCGCTGCCGTCGCGGAAGAACCCGTACGTGGCGCCGTACCGGGTGGGCAGCTGGGCCGGGTGCAGGTCCCAACCCTGGTAGAAACCCCGCTCCAGGGACCGGCGCACCAGCCGGGCGTGCAGTGCCCAGGCGGCGTGGACCGTCGCGGTGTCCCCGACCGGCAGCACATTGGTCGAGCCGTCGGACAGCCGTACCCCGGTGCCGGCCGTGGCCACCTGCATGACCGCCTTGGCGTGGTCGGCGACCGGGTGGTCCAGCGCCTGGTACCCGGCCGCGATCCCGCACGCCGCCGAGTAGTCGTACGTGCCGTAGTGCAGGCCGACCAACCGGCCCTCGGCGGCGTGCACGACGCGGGCGACCGTGGCGCGCCCGTCGGCACCCAGGACGGCGGGCGGCGTCTCGACCTGAACCTCGAAGCGCAGTGCACCGGCCGCCAACCCGTGCGCCCGCTCCAACTGTCCACAAAGGACAGTCATGGCGACCACCTGTTCGACGGCGCTCACCTTCGGCAGCGTGATGACGAAGCCCGCCGGCGGCGGGCCGGACGTGTCGAGAAAGATGTCGAGAGTGCGCACCGCCCGGCGCCGGGTCCGCTCCTCCAGGCTCTTGCACCGGATCCCGACGAACGGCGGCGCGGCGTCATCGGCGCAGCGGGCCGCGGCGACGAGTGCGGCGGCCGCCCGCGCGTGGGTGTCCTCCTGCGCGTCGTCCCGGACGCCGTACCCGTCCTCGAAGTCGATGCGCAGGTCCTCGATCGGCTCCCGGTCCAGCTTCGCGAGCACCCGGTCGGCCAGCCCCTCGGGAAAGGGCAGCGGCGGATGGGCCGCCAGAACCGCCCGCGCCTCGGTGCCCCAGCGCCGCGCCGTATCGACGGCAAACCGGTCGGCCGGCACGTACACGGTGTGCACCGGCTGGCGTACCGCCACCTCACCCGGGTACCGGCGGCGCAGCTCGGCGTCCACCGGGGCGAGCCGGCGGTCCAGGTCGGCGTACACCTCGTCGGCAAGGCGCATCAGGCGTCCCCGACGATGTGCTCGGGGCGTACCGGCACCCGGGTGAGCGGGCGTCCCGTGGCGGCCCGGATCGCGGCGACGACCGCCGGGGTCGACGAGATCGTCGGCGGCTCCCCCACGCCGCGCAGCCCGTACGGGGCATGGGGGTCGGCCAGCTCCAGGATGTCGAGGTGCATCGGCGGTACGTCGAGGATGGTCGGGATCAGGTAGTCGGTGAACGACGGGTTGCGGATCCGGCCGTCCACGACCTGGATCTCCTCCATCAGCGCCAGTCCGAGCCCCTGGGCCGTACCCCCGTGGATCTGTCCCTCGACGGACTGCGGGTTGATCGCCCGGCCGACGTCCTGCGCGGTCGCGATCTGCACCACCCGGACCAGGCCCAGCTCGGTGTCCACGTCGACGGTCGCCCGATGCGCGGCGAAGGCGTACTGCACATGCGCGTTGCCTTGCCCCGTAACGGGATCCAGCGGGTACGTCGGCCGGTGCCGCCACGTCACGGTCTCCTCGACCGGCTCGTCGCCGAGCAGCTCGACGAGGTCCGCGACGACGCCGTCATCCAGGAGCACCTTCCCCCCGGCCAGCCGCAGCCCGGCGCGCGGACCGGGCAGGCGCTCCAAGACGCGGACCCGGACCGCCTCGCACGCCGCCCGCACGGCGCCACCGGTCACGTACGTCTGCCGGGACGCCGACGACGACCCGGCACCGCCGACGCTGGTGTCGGCCGCCGCCACCGTGACGCGTTCCACGCCCAGCTCGGTACGGGCGATCTGCGCCTGTACGGTCACCAGCCCCTGCCCCAGCTCCGCGGCGGCCGTGTGCACCAGTACGGCCGGCTCCCCCGCCACCACCTCCAGCCGCACCCGCGCCGTGGCGAAGTCGTCGAAGCCCTCGGAGAAGCCGACGTTCTTGATGCCGATCGCGTACCCCACCCCGCGCACCACGCCCTCGCCGTGCGTCGTGTTAGCGATGCCGCCGGGCAGCTCGCGGGGATCCCAGGTGCCGGGCGGAAGGAGCGGGGGCGGCAGCGGCGCGGCCACGACCCGGTGCAGCAGCTCGGCGACCGGTGCCGGACTGTCGAGCACCTGCCCGGTGGGCATGGTGCCGCCGGTGTGCAGCGCGTTGCGGACCCGTACCTCGACCGGGTCCAGGCGAAGCGCGGCGGCCAGCTTGTCCATCTGCGACTCGTACGCGAAGCACGCCTGTACGGCACCGAACCCGCGCATCGCACCGCACGGCGGGTTGTTGGTGTAGACGGCATAGGCGTCCATCACGACGTTGGGTACCACGTACGGCCCGATCCCGAGCGTCGCCGCGTTCGCGCACACCGCCGCGGACGTGGACGCGTACGCGCCGCCGTCGAGCACGATCCGGGCCCGCACGTACACCAGCCGGCCGTCCCGGGTCGCGCCGTGCTCGTAGCGCAGCACGGCCGGGTGCCGGTGGACGTGGCCGTAGAACGACTCCTCGCGCCCGTAGACCATCTTCACCGGCCGGCCGGTCCGGAGCGCGAGCAGACAGGCATGTACCTGCATCGATATGTCTTCGCGGGCGCCGAACGCCCCACCGACGCCGGCCAGGGTCAGCCGTACCAGCTCCGGCGGCAGGCCCAGGCACGCGGCCACCTGCTTCTGGTCGGCGTGCAGCCACTGGGTGGCGACGTAGAGGTCGACCCCGCCGTCCTCGGCCGGTACGGCGAGCCCGGACTCCGGACCGAGGAACGCCTGGTCCTGCATGCCGACCTGGTACTCGCCGGTGACCACGACCTCGGCGCGCGCCTCGGCGTCGCCTTTGCGGATCGGTACGTGCCGCAGCAGGTTGCCCGCCGGGTGTACCGGCGGCGACTCGGGCGACAGTGCCTGCTGCGCGTCGGTCACCGGGGGCAGCACCTCGTACTCCACCGCGATCCGGGCCGCCGCCCGGCGCGCGGTCTCCGGGTGGTCGGCCGCGACGAGGGCCACCGGCTCCCCCTGGTAGCGCACCTCGCCGAAGGCGAGCACCGGCTGGTCCGGCGTCTCCAGGCCGTACCGCTTGGTGCCGGGTACGTCCTCGTGGGTCAGGACCGCGTACACCCCGGGCAGCGTCAGCGCCTCGGTGATGTCGACCCCGAGGATCCGCGCCCGGGGATGCGGGCTGCGCAGCGTCGCGCCCCACAGCATGTCGTCGGACCACAGGTCGGAGGAGAACGCGAACTCGCCCCTGACCTTCAGGACGCCGTCCGGGCGCACCGGGCTCTCCCCGATCCCACCGGCCACCCGGGTGGTACTGACCGACTGCGTCACGGGGATGTCACCACCTTGGCCAGCCGCCGGCTGGCGGCCCGTACCCGCCCCGCCAGCTCATTTTCGTCAACCCGACGCAAACTGTTGTGCTCGACCACCGGCTCGCCGTTCACCAGCACCAGCGCCAGCGGCGCGGGCGGGCCGAAGACCAGCGCCGCCACCGGGTCGGCGATGCCGGCGTGGCCGAGCCCGGCGAGGTTCCACAGCGCGATGTCGGCGAGCTTGCCCGGCTCCAGCGAGCCCAGCTCGCCGTCCCGGCCGAGGCACCGCGCCCCGCCCATCGTCGCCAGCTCCAGCGCCTGCCGGGCGGTGAGCGCGCCGGGGCCGCCGCGCAGCCGGGCGAGCAGCACGGCCTGACGCAGCTCCGCGCCGAGCTGACCGGCCTCCTGCGACGCGGGGCCGTCGACGCCGAGCCCGACCGGCGCACCGGCGGCGACGAGGGCGGCCACCGGCGCGATGCCGGCGCCCAGCCTGGCGTTGGAGCTGGGGCAGTGCGCCACGCCGGTACGGGTCGCGCCGAACGCGCGTACCGCCGCCGCGTCGAGGTGGATGCCGTGCGCCACCCACACGTCCTCGCCCAGCCAGCCCAGCCCGTCAGCGTGCTCGACCGGCGTGCAGCCGTGCACCTTCCGGCAGTACGCCTCCTCGTCGGTCGTCTCGGCGAGGTGCGTGTGCAGCCGTACGCCCTTGCGGCGGGCCAGCGCCGCGGCCTCCCGCATCAGTCGCGGGGTCACCGAGAACGGCGAGCACGGCCCGACCGCGACGCGCACCATCGCCTCCGGCGACGGGTCGTGGTAACGGTCGATCGCCTCCTCGGTCGCGGCCAGCGCGGCGTCGGTGTCCTCCACGATGTCGTCGGGCGGCAGGCCACCGGCCGAGGCGCCGAGGTCCATCGAGCCGCGGACCGGATGGAACCGCAGCCCGACCTCGCGAGCCGCCGCGACCTCGGCCGCGAACAGGTCGCCGGCGCCGCGCGGGAACACGTACAGGTGGTCGGTGCTCGTGGTGCAGCCGGACAAGGCGAGCCAGCCGAGGCCCGCCGCCGCTGTCGCCGCAACGGTTTGCGGGTCGAGGCCGGACCAGAGGGGGTACAGCTCGGCGAGCCAGCCGAACAGGTCGGACTGCTGGGCGAGGCCCCGGGTGGCCCACTGGTACAGGTGGTGGTGGGTGTTCACCAGTCCCGGAGTGGCCAGGCAGCCGGTACCGTCGATCCGGGTCACCGGCCCGGGCACGGCAGCCGCCCGGCCCGGCCCGACCGCGACGATCCGGTTGCCCTCGACGACGAGGTGCCCGTCGGTGTACTCGGTACCAGCACTGTCCACTGTGGACACTGCGCAGCCCTCGATGACGGTACGGGCCATCAAGGGCCCCCGGTCGCGGCCAGCCGTACCGCGTCGAGGATCTTCTCGTACCCCGTGCACCGGCAGAGGTTTCCGGCCAGCGCCTCGCGGACGTCCGCGTCCCCCGGGGCCGGCCCAGGAAACCGGGCGAGCAGGTCGTGTACCGCGACGACCAGTCCCGGGGTGCAGAACCCGCACTGCACCGCGCCGGCCGCCAGGAAGGCCCGACCCACGGTGTCCGACGCCAGCCCCTCCACGGTGACCACGTCCCGCTCCTGCGCCTGGCCGGCCGCCACCAGGCAGGCACAGACCGGCAGCCCGTCGAGGTAGACCGTGCAGGAGCCGCACTCGCCCTGTTCGCACGCGTTCTTGGTGCCGGGCAGGCCGAGCCGCTCGCGTAGTACGTACAGGAGGCTCTCGCCCTCCCATACGTCGTCGGCCTGCCGGGTCTCGCCGTTGACCGTGCAGGTCAGCCGCATCACGCTCCCCTTTCCCGGTACCCCGCCCAGGCCCACGCCAGCGTCCGGCCGGCCAGGACCGACAGGGCGTGCCGGCGGTAGCCGGCGGTACCCCGTACGTCGTCGATGGGCGTGGCGGCGCTCGCCACCAGCTCGCCGAAGCGCCGTCGGGTCGCCGGCTCCAGGTCGCCGCGCGACTCCCACGGCAGCTCGGCGGCCAGGAACCGTTCGGCCTCCACGGCGCGCAGCGGGGTGGGCGCGGCCGAGCCGATGCCGGTGCCGACCGTACGGCGGCCGGGGTGCAGCGCGAGCGCGAACGAGCACACCGCGATGACCATGGCGTTGCGGGTACCCACCTTCGCGAACTGCTCGGGACCGTCGGCCGGCGCGACGAGGAACGCCGCGATCAGCTCGTCGGGGGCCAGCACGCTGCGCTTCGGACCGGTGAAGAACTCGGCGACCGGGACCCGGCGGGTGCCGCGTACCGAAGCCACCTCGACGAGCGCGTCGGCCGCCAGGAGCGGCGGGTGCGCGTCGCCGGCCGGTGAGGCGGAGCCGAGGTTCCCGCCGACGGTGCCCCGGTTGCGGATCTGCGGCGAGCCGACCGTGCGGGACGCCATCGCCAGGCCGGGCAGCAGCTCCGCCAGCTCCTCGATGATCCGGCGGTACGTGACGCCCGCGCCCACCCGCAGGTACGGCCCGTCCCGGCCCCACTCGGCCAGCTCGCCGACCCGGGTCAGGTCGAGCAGCGCGGGCGGGCGGCGCCGGTCGAAGTTCAGCTCCACCATGACGTCCGTACCGCCGGCGATCGGTACGGCGCCCGGCACCTCCGACTTGGCGGCGAGTGCTCCTGACAAGGTCCGCGGTTGGACGAAGTCCATCTCGCTACCACGACCAGGCCAGGCCGGCCGGCGGCGCGTCGTCGCGTACGGCACCACCCTCGATCAGCCCGTACGGACGGTCCGCCGCGACGTACACCTCGCCCGGGTTGGAGAGGCCGAAGGGCGCCAGGTCGACCAGGAAGTGGTGCTTGTTGGGCAGCGCCAACCGCACCTCGACCACCTCCGGCCGGGCCTCCAGCACCCGGTGCCCCATCGCGTACAGGGTCTGCTGCAACGAGCGGCTGTACGTGCCGGTGAACGCCTCGACCAGTAACCGCCGCACCTCCCCGTACGACCCGCCCCAGTCCCCCGCCGCCGTACGGTGCCGCCACTGCGCGCTCACCGCCGTGGCCAGGATCCGGTCACCGGTCTCGGGCAGCGTCGTGTACGGATCCCGCACGAAGCCCCGGAACTCCGAGCCGGTCGAGTTCAGCAGCACCAGGTCGGTCACGCCGGACACCGCCCACGCCTGCTCGCCGTCGTACGTCAGCGTCGCCGTACGGGTCGGTCCGCCGTCGCGCTGGAACGAGTGCCCGCCCAGCCGCTGCCAGCCGTACTGCTCGATGCTCACCCGGGCTCGCTCGACCGCGGGCTGGGAGTCGACGAAGTGCCGCGCCAGCGCCAGCCCGAAGTCCTCGATCTCGGCGATGCCGAGCTCGCGGGCGAAGGCGTACACGGTGTTCTTCTGGCTGTCGGTCGGCAGCACGTGGGAGTTGTCCCCGGTCAGGTGGGTGTCGGCGAGGTCACCGGACAGGGCGACGCTGACGTTGAGGTCGGTCAGCTCGTGGCGCGTACCGTCGCGGGAGAGGCGCACGACGCGGGTCTCCGCCTTGCCGTACCGGTTGGCACCGAGCACGATACTCGCCATCGGTCAGCTCCCTCGGTAGGTGGTGTAGCCGAACGGGCTGAGCAGCAGCGGGACGTGGTGGTGCCCGGACGGGTCGGTCACCGCGAAGACCACGGCGACCTCCGGGAAGAACGCGCCGGCTCCGTGCACCGCGGCCGTGTCGAAGACCAGGCGGTACCGGCCGGTCCGCCACTGCCCGTCCGGCACCCAGTCCCGCAGCCGCCCGTCACCGTCGGTACGGCCCCGTGCCACCGCCAGCCACCCGTCACCGTCCCACCGCTCCAGCAGTACGGGAACGCCGCGGGCCGGTTCACCGTGCGCCGTGTCCAGGACATGGGTCGACAGGCTCATCCAGGCCACCGCTCGGTCAACATGCGCTCGACCCGCAGCCGGGTGATCTTGCCGAGCTCGGCGCGCACCACGTCCCGCTCGGTCAGCTCGTCGTTCCCGAGCCGGGCGCGCGCGGCGGCCAGCATCTCGGCCGGGGTACGCCCGGTCGCGAAGATCAGGAACACGTGCCCGAACCGCTGCTCGTACGCCCGGTTGGCCTCGGCCAGCTCGTCGCGTACCGCCGCGCCCGCGTCCGCCACGCCGGCCTGCTCCCGGCGCGACCAGGCCGCGCCCCGGCCCGTACCGTCGGCCCGCTGCCCGATGCGCGGGTGCGCGGCCAGCGCCTCGGCGACGTCCGGCCAGGCCAGACCGGCGAGCGCGGCGTCCGCGGCGGCGACCAGGGCGGTGCCACTCGGGTACGGGCGGCCGGCGGCCACGGTCCGTACCCAGGCCGGGGCGGCGCAGCACGCGCGCAGCTCCCGCTCGACCTCCGGCGGCGCCAGGGTGTTGAACCACGCGAGGGCGCCGGAAACGTCGATCTCGTCGGTTCTGCCCACCGGTACCCCCTCCCCGCCACCCTACGGCCGTGATGCTTCAGGTTCGGCTCCAGCCCCCCATCTGCGCAACCCCGTGCCGACGCTGGTCCTGCCGCGGAGCCCGATGCTCTCGTTCGGGCCTACTCATGTGGTGAGTATTTACGCGCCACATGTGTAGGCCCCGACACGTCCGGGTGACCGTACCGGCAGGGCAGTCCTTCCACTTCGGGCCCGATCACATCCACCGGCTCACCGGCGGCACGGACGACACGGTCACCATCCACGCGTACTCGCCGCCGCTGTGGCGCCTCGGCCAGTACGCGATCGACGAGACCGGCACGATGCGCCGGGTCTCGGTCAGCTACGCCGACGAGCTGCGCCCGCTGGACGCCGCGGCCGCATAGCCGCGCAGCTTGTCGGAGCGGCTACCAGCCAGCCATTCAGCCGCGCAGCTTGTCGGAGCGGCTACCAGCCAGCCATTCAGCCGCGCAGCTTGTCGGAGCGGCTACCAGCCAGCCATTCAGCCGCCGCGGGGGCTCGCCTCAGCTGGGGAGCAGCCCGGGCACGATGGTGTTCAGGTGGACGGTCACCGGGCGGTCCAACTGGTCGAAGGTGCACGAGCCGGGGGTACGGTCCGGCCGCCAGCGCTCGAACTGGGCGGTGTGCCGGAACCGCGTACCCTCCATGTGGTCGTAGCGGACCTCGACCACCCGCTCGGGGCGCAGCGGGGTGAACGACAAGTCCTTGCCGGCGTTCCACCGCGACCCCTGCGACCAGCGCGCGTCCGGCGGGCCCTGGTACAGCTCGGCCCAGTTCCACGGGTGCCCCTCGAACGTGGTGACCAGCGGCTGCAGCTCGGCGAACAGTTCCTTGCGCCGGCCCATGGGGAACGCGCCGACCACTCCGACGGAGGCGAGCGAGCCGTCGCCGGCGTACAGGCCGAGCATGAGCGAACCGATGGCGTCCGGGCCGCTCTTGTGCACGCGGTACCCGGCCACCACGCAGTCCGCCGTCCGGACGTGCTTGATCTTGAACATCACCCGCTGGTCCGGCAGGTACGGGCCGTCGAGCGGCTTGGCCACCACCCCGTCCAGCCCGGCTCCCTCGAACTCGTCGAACCAGCGCAGCGCCAGCTCCCGGTCGGTGGTGACCGGAGTGAGGTGTACCGGCGGGCCGGCACCGCGAAGCACCCGCTCCAGCAGCGCCCGGCGCTCCCCGAACGGCCGGCCGGTCAGGTCGTCGTCGTCCAGGGCGAGCAGGTCGAACGCGACGAACGAGGCCGGCGTCTGCCCGGCGAGCAGGGCGACCCGGGACGCGGCCGGGTGCAGGCGCAGCTGGAGCGCCTCGAAGTCCAGCCCCGCCGGGGTCGCCAGGACGATCTCACCGTCGACCACGCAGCGCTCGGGCAGCTCGGTCCGGAACGCCGCGGCCAGCTCCGGGAAGTACCGCGTCATCGGTCGCTCGTTACGGCTGCCGATCTCCACCTCGTCGCCGTCGCGGAAGACGACCGACCGGAAGCCGTCCCACTTCGGCTCGTACGACGCGCCGGGCGGGACGGTCGGTACCGACCGGCACAGCATGGGCGCGACAGGGGGCATGACCGGCAGCTTCATGCCCTCATTCTGGCTCGGGCGGCGGGAACCGGTCGCGGAAGGTGAACCCCCGCGGTGCGCGGTGCGTTACACCATGCCCGCCACCGACATGCCTGAACGCTGGCGGTGTACCGCTGGGCGAGTTTCTTCGGTACTTATATTGACCGTTGAGCTAAGCAAGGAATAGCCTTCCGCCAATCTTTAAAGTTTCTATATAGAAAGGTGAGAGGACCGTGAAGCGGAGCGGACTCAGCATTGTCGTCGCGTCCGCCGTCGCCGCCGCGGCCGTGGGGCTCGGCGCGTTCGGGGCGACCGCGGCATGGGCGGACAGCAGCGGCGCGATCACCGGGTACGGCGGCAAATGCGTCGACGTGTCCGGCGCGAACACCGCCAACGGCACCAAGGTCCAGCTGTGGACCTGCAACGGCACCAACGCGCAGCACTGGACCATCGGTTCGGACGCCACCGTCCGGGCGCTAGGCAAGTGCCTGGACGTCTCCGGCGCCGGTACGGCCAACGGCACCCGGGTCCAGCTCTGGGACTGCAACGGCACCGGGGCGCAGTCCTGGCGCTCCAGCGGTACCCAACTGGTCAACACCAACTCCAACAGGTGCCTCGACGCCACCGGCTGGGGGAGCGCCGACGGCACGCCGCTACAGATCTGGGACTGTACCGGCGGCGCGAACCAGCAGTGGAACCTGCCCACCGGCGGCGGGGGCGGCGGCGTACAGGCGGCGGCGCCCTACCTGTACCTCGGCTGGGGCAACCCGCCCGACCCGCGCACGGTGATGTCGGCGACCGGCATCAGGTGGTTCACCATGGCGTTCATCCTGTCCAACGGGTACTGCAACCCGCAGTGGGACGGCAACCGGCCGCTGACCGGTGGCGTCGACCAGAGCACCATCGCCAACATCCGGGGCGCCGGCGGCGACGTGGTGATCTCCTCGGGCGGCGCGACCGGCAACTGGCTCGAACAGTCCTGCGGCAGCGCCGGGGAGCTGGCCGGGGCGTACCAGCGGGTCATCAACGCCTACGGGCTCAGGGCGCTGGACATCGACATCGAGGGCAGCGTCTACGCCGACGGCGCACTCCAGCAGCGCACGATCGACGCGCTGAAGACCGTACGGGCGGGCAACCCGGGCATCAAGCTCTACGTGACGTTCCCCAGCGAACAGTGGGGACCCGACGCCAGTATGATCAACCGGGCCGCCCAGTCCGGGCTGACCGTCGACGGGTGGACCATCATGCCGTTCGACTTCGGCGCGGCCGGCCAGAACATGGGCAACCTGACCATCCAGGCCACCGAGGGGCTCAAGAACGCGGTGCGCAACGCGTACGGGTACTCCGACGGCCAGGCGTACCGGCATTCCGGCATCTCCTCGATGAACGGCATCACCGAGCAGAACGAGACCGTGACGCTGAACGACTTCCGTACCATCCTCGGCTACGCCCAGCAGCACCACCTGGCCCGGCTGACCTTCTGGTCCACCAACCGGGACCGGCCGTGCACGGGCGGCTCCAGCGCGGACTCGTGCAGCCGCGTCGCGCAGAACGACTGGGACTACACGAGGATCATCGCGGGATACACCGGCTGACCCGGGTTGCGTTACCCCCATCTCCTGATAGACACGAGCCATGGCATCGGACCTGCCCGGCGGCCGGGGGCCGGAAGGCTCCCGGCGCCCGGCGTTCGTGCTGCACGAGCACCGGCGCCCCCGGCACCACTTCGACCTGCGCCTCGAGGAGAACGGCGCGCTGCGTTCCTGGGCACTGCCCCGCGGCCTGCCGCCGAGCCCGACCGCGGACCGGCTCGCCGTCGCGGTTCCCGACCACGACCTGGAGCACCTCACCTACGAGGACGCCGACAAGTCGATCGCGGACATCGGTTGGTGGGAGGAGCACGACCGCAACGAGCGGCGGTTGCTGTTCACGCTGCACGGCCGGGGTGTGCCGCGCCGGTACGCGCTCATCCGTACCGGCGACAGCTGGCTGCTGCACCGGACCAAGGAGCAACCGGCAGCGTGAGCGAGCCCGGTCAGAACTGGAAGCACTCCATGAGGTTGCCGATGCTGGACAGGCGGTCACGCGGAGGCGCCGGCGGCCCCCAGTGGCCGCTGGCGGCGCCGTTGTCCTTGCCGGGGGTACGGGTGTCGAACGTGTGGTTGATCGAGGCCAGGGTCGGCAGCCCGAACGCGGTCTCGATGAGCTTGAGCGTCGAGCTGTGCTCGTAGACCGTGGGCTCCAGGTGGCCCGGGCGCGCGAAGGGCGAGATGACCCACGTGGGTACGCGTGGCCCGAGCCCGTACGCGTCGAGCTGCGGCGGGGCCACGTGGTCGAAGAAGCCGCCACTCTCGTCGTAGGTCAGCAGGTAGACCGAGCTGGACCAGGCGCTGGACTGCTGCAGAGCGGTGATCAGCTCCCGTTGCAGGTTCATCCCGACGCTGATGTCGGCGGGCGGGTGCTCGTCCCAGCCCAACCGGTCGTCCGGAATGATCCAGCTGACCTGAGGCAAGGTACCGGCGGCCAGGTCACCCAGGTAGTCCTGCTTGGTGGCCAGCACCCGCGGGTCGCTCTGCCAGTTGGCGAAGAACTGCGCGACGTTGTCGCTCCACCCGGACTGGATGCTCTCGAAGTCGACGTTGTAGATCTTCCAGGTGACGCCGTGCGCGTCGAGCAGGTCCAGGATCATCGGGTACCTCAGCACGCCGGGCCGGTTGAGGTTGTTGTCGGTCAGCCCGCCGGAAGTACCGGCCATCAGGTAGAGCCGGTTGGGGTAGGTCGGGCCGAGCACCGAGCAGAAGTAGTTGACGCACAGGGTGAAGTTCTGGATCAGCGAGTAGTCAGCGCCGCCGCCTGCGCCGGTGACGTGGCGGGCTTCGACGCATGCGCGCGGTCGGCGAGGGCGGGGGCGAGCAGTGCCGCGGTGCCGAGCGCGGCTGCGCCCCTGACGAGGGTACGGCGGTTGACTGCGGACTGGGTGACATCCCGGTTCATGACGCCTCCGTGCCGACGGGCGGGGAACGGTGCTGCACCGCATCCTCGAAGGGCGAGGTGACCGGCGTGCCGACCGGTCGTGAACGCCGGACCCCGCGCTGCCGTACCATCCGGGAATGGCCTATGACGAGGCCCTCGCCGGACGGGTCCGCGACCGGCTGGGCGACCGGGTCGGGACCACCGAGCGGAAGATGTTCGGTGGGCTGGTGTTCCTCACCGACGGCGTCATGACCGTCGGCGTGTACGGCGACGACCTGCTGGTACGGGTCGACCCGCGGGAGATGGCCGGCACGCTCGCCGAGCCCGGCGTACAGCCGTTCACGATGGGCGGCGTCCGGCCGACGCGCGGGTTCGTCGCCGTCGGGCGAAGCACCCTCGACGACCGGGCACTGGATCGCTGGATCGCCCGCGCCGACGCCTACGTGACGACGCTGCCCACCTGATCCGAACGGGAAGCGCGCCCGTGGCCGACGCACACCGTACACACCGCCGCGGTCACGCTCAGCGTCGGCTGACGAGAGCGGGCCGTCGACGGTCGGGGGTACCGTACGCAGATGCTTCCCGTCCTGCTCGTCCTCGTCGCGGTGGCCGCGGCGGGCCTGCTCCTGCTCGTCGTGGCGCGCCGGTCCGGTCGCGGCCGGGATCTCGTCGGGTCGCAGCTGGCCGCCGCCCGGACCGGCGACCGACCGGCCCCGCTCGGCATATCGGACGCCGAGCTGCGCCAGCAGATCGAGGTGTTGCTACGGCAGCGGGGCAAGATCCACGCCATCAAGCTGCTGCGCGAACAGCGCCCGATGTCCTTGCGGGATGCCAAGGACGCGGTCGAGCGGGTCGAGGCGGGCCTGGCTCTGGGGACCGCGCCGGCGGCACCGTCGCTCGGGTCCGGCTACCTGCCCAGTGGGGTGGCGCCGGAGGTACTCGCGCAGGTGCGGCAGCTCAAGAGCCGTAACCAGGTGATCCAGGCGATCAAGGTGATGCGGCAGCACACCGGGATGAGCCTGCGGGACGCCAAGGACGCGGTGGACCGGATGATGTAGCTCAGCTCTATGAATTGACAGTAGTCGATATCTGCGTACCCAGCTCGACCGTACGGGAGACCGTGCAGATGCGGTCGTGCGACATCCGTACCGCGCGGGGCAGCGCTTCCCGGGCCGCGTCGGCACCCTCGCTGTCCGGGAACGTCACGGTGAGCTCGACGCTCAGGTTCACCATCCGGCTCCCGCCCGACTCGTCCCGGACCTTGTCGCCGGTGACCTTCACGGAGAACTCACTCGGCTCCGCGCGCCGGCTGGTCACCACGTCGACGTCGATCGCGGTACAGCTCGCGATGGCGGCCAACAGGAGCTCGACCGGGGTGAAGTCCGCGCTGCCCGTACCGACGGAGATCGAGCCGCCCCGGACGTTGCGCGCCACGTACCGCCCGACGCGGTACGCCGTCGGCGTCCCCGGGCATACCAACCCCACCTCACTCCCGGGTCCCCCGACCGGTTGACCGACCGGCGCCGGTCACGGCACGGTCGTGGTCCGGACCACCGTACGGATCTGGCGCAGCAGTACCGACAGCGCGGCCAGGTCGGGGGGCCAGTCGGCGAACTCCCCGATGGTGTGGTGCAGCCGGACTATCGAGGCGGAGTTGGCCTGCTCCCACTCGGCCACCTTCGCCTCCGGGTCGGCCTCGAGCGGGGACACCGCGAGCACCTGGCCGGTCAGCTCGGCCAGCGCCGCGTAGAGGTCGTAGCGCAGCGCCATCCGGGCCAGCGTCTGCCAACGGTTCTCCTTCGGCAGCGCGGCGATCTTCGACAGCAGGTCGTCGACCCGGAACCGTTCCGAGAGGACGAAGTACACATGGGCGACCGTTTCGAGGTCCAGTCCGGTCGCGTGCCCGGTCTCGACCACGTCGAGCAGCCCGAAGCCGTACTTCATGCCGGTGATGAGGTACGCGACGCGGTCGGGTACGCGCTGGCCGTGCAGGGTGGACTGGCGGTCCACCCACGCCTGCCGCTCCCGGCCCCGCAACAGGTTGCCCAGCTCCGGTAGCAGCTGCTGGACGCGGGGCTGGAACCGCTCGATCTCGCCGGCCACGTCGAGCGGCGACGGCCGGTTGGAGACCAGCCAGCGCACCGCCTTGTCGAGCAACCGACGGACATCCAGATGCATCGATGTCTGTACCTCGATGGTCACCTTGTTGTCCAGCGACTCGATGGCTTGCCAGACATGGTCCAGCCCGAAGACCTGGCGCGCCACGACGTAGCCGCGCAGCACGTCGGCGGTGCTGGCCCCGGTCTCCTCGCTGGTCCGGAAGAAGAACGACACGCCACCCCGGTTGACCGCCTCGTTCACCAGCTGGGTGGTGACGATCTGCCGGGCCAGTGGGTGGCCGGCCATGCGGCCGGCGTAGCGCCGCAGCGGGTTCGGGAAGTAGTCCGCCAGCACATCGGCGGTCCAGTGCTCCTGGCACAGCGGCGACTCGACGATCTCCCGCTTGACCGCGATGCGGGTGTACGCCAGCAGGACCGCCAGCTCCGGCGAGCGAAGGCCCACCCCGGCCGCCGTCCGCGCGGCGAGGGTCTCGTCGTCCGGTACCCCTTCCAGGGCCCGGTCGAGCAGCCCGCGCCGCTCCAGCTCGGTGACCATCCGGCGGTGCACTGGCAGCAGCGCCCGGGCCCGGGCGCGGGCGCTACCCAGTACGCACGCCTGGAGGTAGCTGTCCCGCACCACGCTCGCGCCCACCTCGCCGGTCATCTCGGCCAGCAGGGCGTCGCGCCCGCGCCGGTCCAGCTCCCCGTGTGCCGTGGCCGCGGTCAGCAGGATCTTGATGTTGACCTCGTGGTCCGAGCAGTCCACGCCGCCGGAGTTGTCGATGAAGTCGGCGTTGACGAGCCCGCCGTGCAGGGCGTACTCCACCCGGCCGGCCTGGGTCAGGCCGAGGTTGCCGCCCTCGCAGACCACCCGGCAGCGCAGCTCTTTGCCGTTGACGCGAACCTGGTCGTTGGTCTTGTCGCCGACGTCGGCGGACGACTCCGCGGCGGCCTTGACGAAGGTACCGATCCCGCCGTTCCACAACAGGTCCACCGGTGCGGTGAGGATCGCCCGGACCAGCTCGACCGGGGTCAGGGCGGTCACCGACCCGTCGAGACCCAACGCCGCGCGGACCTGCGGCGCGATCGGGACGGACTTGGTGGTACGTGGCCAGACGCCGCCACCCGGCGAGATGAGCGACCGGTCGTAGTCGTCCCAGGACGAGCGAGCCAGGTCATACAGCCTCCGACGCTCCACATAGGACGTCTCGGTGTCCGGGGTCGGGTCGATGAAGATGTGCCGGTGGTCGAAGGCCGCGACCAGCCGGACCCGGCGCGACAGCAGCATGCCGTTGCCGAACACGTCACCGGACATGTCGCCGACGCCGACCACGCTGAAGTCGTGCGTCTGGATGTCCACACCCAGCTCGCGGCCGTGCTGGTCGGCTCCGCTCGCCAGCTCGCGGCCGTACTGGTCGGCTCCGCTCGCCAGCTCGCGGAACGCCCGGCGGACCGACTCCCAGGCGCCCCGAGCGGTGATCCCCATCCTCTTGTGGTCGTAGCCGGCCGAGCCGCCGGAGGCGAACGCGTCGCCGAGCCAGTAGCCGTACTGCTCGGAGATCTCGTTGGCGAAGTCGGAGAAGCTCGCCGTACCCTTGTCCGCCGCGACCACCAGGTACGGGTCGTCGCCGTCGTGGCGTACCACGTCGCGGGGTGGTATGACCCGGCCCCCTTCGAGGTTGTCGGTCAGGTCGAGCAGGGCCGAGACGAACAACTTGTAGCAGGCGACGCCCTCGGTCCGCAGGGTGTCCTCACGGTCGCCGGTCAGCGGCCGCTTGAGTACGAAGCCGCCCTTGGCCCCGGTCGGCACGATCACCGCGTTCTTCACCATCTGCGCCTTGACCAGACCGAGGATCTCGGGACGGAGGTCGTCGCGGCGGTCCGACCAGCGCAGGCCGCCCCGGGCAACCGCGCCGAAGCGCAGGTGCACGCCCTCGAAACGCGGCGAGTACACGAAGATCTCGCGGCTGGGTCGGGGCGCGGGCAGGTCCGGGACGGCCTGCGGGTCGAGCTTGACGGCGAGGTAGGGCTGTGGCCGGCCGTCGGCGCCGCGCTGGAAGAAGGTGGTACGCAGGGTGGCCTGGATCAGCGTCAGGAAGGCGCGCAGGATCCGGTCCTGGTCGAGGCTGGTGACCGTGTCGACCTGGCGGTGGATCGTGTCGACCAGCTGCGCCATCCGAGCCGCGCGGTCCGACCGCCCGGCGCCCGGGTCGAACCGGGTGGTGAAGAGGTCGACCAGGTTGGCCGCGACGTCCGGATAGGCGACGAGGGTCTGCTCCAGGTACTCCGGGGAGTACACGGTGCCGGTCTGGTGCAGGTACCTCGCGTAGGCCCGCAGCACCACCACCTGACGCCAGGTCAGCCCGGCGGTGAGCACGAGCGCGTTGTACCCGTCGATGTCGGCCGTCCCGCGCCAGGCGGCCGTGAACGCACTCTCCAGGTGCGGCCGCACCTCGACGAGCGGACGCGAGCCGGGCGGCAGCTGCACCGCGAAGTCGTACATGTAGACGGTGCCGTCGGCGCGCTTCACCTCGTGCGGCCGCTCGTCGGTGACGTTCAGCCCGAACGAGTGCGGTACCGGCAGCACCAGCGAAAGCACCATCGGCTCGCCGTACCGCAGGACCCGCAGGCGTACGTCCCGCTCGTCCCCGTGCCTGCGGTACACCCGCATCGCGAGCTGTCCCGGCTGGTCCATCAGCTCCATCCGGGCGATGTCCTTGACCGCCTCGTACGGGTCGTGCTCGTCCTTGTAGGAGCCGGGCAGCGCGTGGCTGTACCGGTGGTAGAGCCGCTTCCCCTCGGCCCGGCCGAGCCGGCGCTCCAGCACCAGCCGGAAGTCGCCGTCCCACTGCCGGGTGGCGTCGTTGATGACCTGGGTCAGGCGGTCGAGGTCGACGTCGCGCGGCGGGCCGGCCGGGTCGGTACGCACGACGAAGTGCAGCCGCGCGAGCACCGAGTCGCTGACCCGGGTGGTGTGGTCGACGCCGATACCGCCCAGCTCACGCACCAGGATCTCCTGGATCCGCATACGGTTCGGCGTGGTGAACCGGTCCCGGGGCAGGTACACCAGGCAGGAGACGAACCGGCCGTACTCGTCACGGCGCAGGAACAGCCGCACCTGCCGGCGGCCGGCCAGGCGCAGCACCCCCAGTACGGTCTCGTACAGGTCGTCGATGGTGACCTGGAACAGGTCGTCGCGCGGGTACGTCTCCAGGATCTCCTTCAGCTCCCGGCCGGAGTGGCTGCGCGGGGACAGCCCGACGCGCTCGATGACCTCGCCGACGCGGCGCCGGACCACGGGCAGCTCGGCCACGCTCGTGCGGTAGGCGGCGGAGCCGAACAGTCCCAGGAAGCGGCACTCACCGGTCACCTCGCCGGCCTCGTTGAACGTCTTGAAGGCGATGTAGTCCAGATACACCGGGCGGCGTACGGTGGCGCGCGAGTTGGCCTTCGTGATGATGACCAGCCGCTTGTCCCGCACCCTCCGGTACGCCTCAGGAGTCATCGTGGACAGCACCCGGGACGTCGCCGGCGCACCGCGCAGGATGCCCAGGCCCGTGTCCGCCACCGCCTCCAGCACCAGCTGGCCTTGTTCGCCCTCGGCGAGCCGGTACTGGCGGTAGCCCAGGAACGTGAAGTTGTCGTCGGCCAACCAGCCCAGCAGCTCGACCGCGTCGCTGACGTCCCCGTCCGGTACGGGCAGCGACGTGGTGGCGAGATCGGCGGCCAGCTCGATGGCCTTGGCCCGCATGCTCGACCAGTCGTCCGCCGTCGCGCGGACGTCGGCCAGCACCCGCGCCAACGCGTCGCGGACCTCCTGCAGCTGCCGGTCGTCGGCGACCCGGCTGAACTCGACGCGGATCCAGCTCTCCACGAGGTCACCCGGTCCGGCGTCCTCGGGCTCCACGTCCGGGCGCACCTGGCCCAGCGCACCGGGCGGGTCGCGACGGACCACCATTATCGGGTGCACCAGCAGGTGGACGTCCAGGTCCCGGCTGGTCAGCGCACCGGTCACCGATGCCACCAGGAACGACATGTCGTCGACGACGATCTCGAGCAACGAGTGGTCGTTGGCAGGGTCGTCGGTCACCTGCACGCGCGCCTCGCGGCGTGGCCGGTGCCGCGCCAGCTCCCAGTGGGACAGCGTCGCCTCGACGAGCTCCTCGGGCGTACGCCCGATCATCTCCTCGTCGGCCACGAACCGCCAGTACCGGCTGACCAGCGCGGCCAGCTCGGCGCCGCCCTCCGGGTAGCCGTAGGCGATCGTGACGGCCTCGGTGATGAGCCGCTCGGCGTCCGGCGGTTGCTGTTCCAGCTCGGTGCCTTCCAGACCGGTGCCCACGACGACGTCGATCACGTCCCGGGTGGCCGCGCCCACGGCGCCGACCCGCGAGCTTCCCGGCGGTGACCAGCTTCATGGTTACCCCTCCCATACCGATACCGCTGTCAGTCCAGGGCGAGGCGGTAGCCGCGCCGCACGACCGTCTCGACGAATGCCCTGCCGCCCAGCCCGGCGCGCAGCCGGACCACGGCCATGTCCACCGTGTGCTCGTCAGCGCCCGGCGGGAGTACCCACCGCAGGGCGGTCCGCGACAGCACCTCCCCGTCCGCCTCGGCGAGCGCCCGGAGCACCGCCATCGGCCCGGGCGACAACGGTCGGAGCGCCCCGTCCACGACGGCGGCGTGCCCGCGCAGGGTCAGCAGGGCACCGGCGACCTTGAGGGTCGACGCGTTTCCGGGCAGCCTCTCGACGAGCGCGTCGACCAGCGCACCGAGGTGCGGGCGGTCCGGCTCGATCACCGGTACGCCGTGGCTCGCCAGCGGCTGGGCCGTGTCCGGTCCGACGCACGCCGCCATGACGGCGGTCCGCAGCCGGTCCAGCACCACCAACCCACCCGTGTCGAGCAGCTCCCACACCGCCGGGGCGGAGGTGAACGTCACGGCGTCGACCAGCCGGTCGCCGATCAGCGAGCTCAACCGCCGCAGCGGCCCAGGATCGGTCGGCGGGCCCCACCGGTACACGGGTACCTCGGTCGCGTCCGCGCCCGACCCGCGCGCCAGAACGGCGCCATCCCCGAGGGGGGCGTCGCGCAGGGCCGGCGCCAGCACGACCCGGGCGTCCTGGGACTGGAGCAGGCTCGCGAGCTCGTCCCCGCCCCGGTCCGCGGTGACCGCGACGGTGAAGCCGGCGAGCGGTCCGGCACCGGCGACGTCCACGGCGGTCGTACCGTCCCGCAGGCGCCGGGGTCGCCGCCGGGTAGGCGCGTTCACGCTTCCTCGGGTTCCGCGGAGAGCTGCGGCGCCAACGGTATGTACAGCAGGTACTGGCCGGTGGCGTGCCCCCGCTCCCAGAGAGCCGCCTGGGTGTCCAGGTCGGGATCCGGGTCGAGGGTGCGTACGATCGTCACCCGCGCGCCCGGTACGGTCGGCAGCCCGAGCCCCGCGAGTACCGCCTCGGGCTGGGTCTCCAGCCGCCGGGCCAGCTCCCCGCCCGACCACGCCTGGGTGAGCAGCTTGGTGTACCCGTTGACGAACGCCTTGCGGGCCGCGCGGTCCGGCTGGGCAGCCAGGTCCGGCGGATCCTCCCCGCCGATCCGGTGCACCGTATGGGGCTTGAGCAGCGCGACGACGGCGGCGTGTCCGGCCCGCTCGGCGTCTCCCAGCGGGGTACCGCCCCAGCGATCCACCGGATTGGCGTCCACGCCCTTGTCGAGCAGGTAGGCGACCACGTCCGGGTGGCCCTCGGTCGCCGCGAGGTGCAGCGGCGTACGGCCGTCGTAGTCGCCGAGGTTGGGGTCGGCTCCGGACTCGACCAGCGTCCGTATCTCCTCGACATCGCCGACGCTGGCGTCCCAGCACAGCCGCAGCGCGTCGGTGATCACCGCCTGGTTGCGGGTCAGCCGGGGGTCCCGCTTTCCCGTGCTGTCGCTGTCGACCAGGCCGTCGAAGACGTGGAAGTTGTACCGGGACACCAGCTGGCGGCAGAACTCGATACCCCGTACCGAGTTTCCGTTTCGGTCCAGGCGCGGCGACCAGACGCAGATCCCCATGACCTTCGGAACGACGATCATCAGCGCACCGGATACGCCGCTCTTGGCCGGCAGGCCGATCTCGAACGCGAACTCGCCGGAGTAGTCGTACATCCCGCACGACGACATCAGGGACAGGCACCGCTGTACGGTGCCGGTCGACAGGACGTGGCCCCGCGCGGTCGGCGAGACCCCGCCGTTGGCCAGCGTCGCCGCCGCCACCGACACCACCTCGGCGTCGACCTCGATGGCGCAGCACTGCAGGTAGAACTCCAGTGTCTCCATCAGGTTGGTACCGCTCGGGAACGACCGGCTCTCCCGCATGGAGTACCCGAGCACGAAGTTGCGGTCGGCGGTCCCCCGTTCCGACAGGTACACGGCGTTGTTGAAGCCGACCCGCCCGCCGCCGGACAGGCCGCGCCACGCATTGGCGACGTAGTCGAACCGGTCCGCCATGTCCAGCTGCTTCTTGATGAGCGAGCAGCACATGATGGCGCCAGAGTTGATCATCGGGTTGTGTGGCCGGCCTTCGTGGTCGAACCCGAGCTCGTTGAAGCCGCGCCCGCTCGGCTCCCGGCCGACGTGCCGGTGGACGACCTCGGGGCCGTGCTCCTCCAGGGCGAGGCAGTAGTTGATCGGCTTGCAGACCGACTGGATGCTGAACCCGACCGCGGCGTCGCCGAGGGAGAACCGCTGGCCGTCGACCGTACACACGGCGATCGCCAGCTGGTCCGGGTCGACGTTGCGCAGCTGCGGGATGTAGTCGGCCACCGCGCCGCGGTCCTCGGCGAGCAGCGCGCCGTAGACCTCGACAAGGTCGGCGGTGAAGCCGGCGAAGTCCGGGATGACGGCTCACCGCGGATGGCGCGCGCGACCAGACCGCCGCTGGCCTGACAGACCTCCGCGAACCGGTCCGCGGTGATGCCGAGCGGCTGGCCGCTCTCGGCCAGAGAGGGTGCCAGGGTTTCCCGGATCCGGGAGTCGTCAGGCGGCAGCCCGGCCTGGCGGAGGCGGGCGATGATCTCCAGCGGCGAGATGGTGCCGTCCGGCTGGCGGGTGAACGTGTCGAAGAGCTTCCGATGACCCTCGTACCGACCGGTCGGTGTGGCCACCCCGGTCGACTCGTCGGTCGATCGGACCACGACCGCCTTACTGATCAGGTTCGCGTTGCTCGTTGTCATGGGTTTCACCCCACCAGTCTCGAGATCACTAGCAGTAGCGCATTCGCCACGCTCCGAGTCAGAAGGTTACGAGCATAGGCACCGGACAATGACGGCTTAAGGTTGCTTTAAACCAGGACGAAGGTACATTTATGCAGCTCAATGCGCTTGCGATTGCACGCACAGGGCCTCCAGCCCAACACCTCCAGATGTATCTAGCCGGGAAGCACAATCTGTGGTCTGTTGGTTACTGACCGGTAGGCTCGGGCACGGTGGAGACGGGACGACGGGCATGGCGACGGTACTGTTGGTCGAGGACGACACGATCATCCGCAGCGCGCTGACAAGGGCCTTCACCAACGCGGGCCACGTCGTCAGCGGGGTCGGTACGGCGTTCGAGGCGCTGCGCTCGGTCGCCGTACGGGACCCGGAGATCGTCGTACTCGACCTGGGCCTGCCTGACCTGGACGGGTCCGTCGTGCTCCGGATGATCCGCGGCACCAGCAACGTACCGGTCATCGTGGCCACCGCCCGTACGGGTGAGGCCAACGTGATCCGGCTGCTCAACGCCGGAGCCGACGACTTCGTCGTCAAGCCGTTCTCCAGCGCCCACCTGCTGGCCCGGATCACCGCCGTGCTGCGCCGACCCGGCGCGAGCCCCGACACGCCGACCGCCATCGAGGTCGGTCCGCTCCGGATCGACCTCGCCCGGCGCGCCGCCGCTCTCGACGGCCGGCGGCTCGACCTGACCCGCAAGGAGTTCGACGTGCTGGCCTACCTGGCCGCCCGGCCGGACCAGGTCGTGGCGGCCAAGGAGCTGTTCGAGCACGTATGGCGGCAGCCTTACCGCGGTGGGGAGCCGACCCTGCACGTCCATGTGTCCTGGCTGCGGCGCAAGCTCGGGGAGACCGCCAAGCAGCCCCGGCTCATCCGGATCGTCCGGGGGGTCGGGCTCATGCTCCAGGCGCCGCGGTGAGGCGGACGCTCGGCTACCTGACCCTCCTGACCTCCTCGGTGCCCGCGGCGACCCTCGTCGTCGTCGCGCTGACCGCCGTGGTGCACTGGCCCGCCCGGCTGACGCTGCTCGCCGTCGCGCTGGCGCTCGTACCCGGCTCCGTGGCCGTCACCGGCCGCTGGTGCTCGCACCCGGTCCGGGCGGTCCGCGAGCTCACCATCGCGACCCGACAGTTCGGCAACGCCGACCTCATCGCCCGGGTCGTGCCGGCCGGCCCGCCGGAGCTCGTCGAGCTGGGTCGGTCATTCAACACGATGGCCGACCGGATGGTCGGGCTGCTGCACGCGGAGCACGAACGGGCGGCGGACCTGTCGCACCGGCTCCGTACCCCGCTGACCGCACTCCACCTCGAACTGGAAGCCCTCGACAAGTCACCGGGGACCGACCGGGTCCGCCGGGCGGTCTCGGCCCTGTCGGCGGAGGTCGACGAGATCATCCGGACCGCCCACGACTCCCCGGTGTGCCCCGTCGGACGGTGTGACCTGACCGGGATCCTGGCCGACCGGCTGGCCTTCTGGGCGGTCCTGGCCGAGGACGACGACCGGCCGTGGGCAGCCATCGGCGACGCCGCGCCGCTGTGGGTTCCGGTACCGGCGGCCGAGGCGGCCGCGGCGGTGGACGCGTTGCTGGGCAACGTGTTCCACCACACGCCGGAGGGTACGGCGTTCCGTGCCGGAGTGGTCAGCGGCACCCTCATCGTCGAGGACGACGGCCCGGGCATCGACGACCCCGCCGGCGCATGGCGCCGCGGTTTCAGCTCTCGGGGCTCAACGGGGCTGGGTCTGGACATCGTGCACCGGATGGCCGTCGCGGCCGGCGGTGCCCTCGTCATCACCCGTGGCGCCAGCGGTGGCGCCCGCATCGAGGTGCGGCTCGGTCCCCGACCGTCCTGCTGACCACCGGGCTACGTGCTCACGGACGTCCAGTCCGGGTCCCGGCCGGTCAACCCCAGCGTCCGGAGCAGCACCGGCCCGGTACCGGGGACCGGCACCGCATCCGCCTACACGCCGGCCCGGCGGCCCTGTTGCGCGGTCTTCGAGGTCGCTCCCGGTGTCCGACGTCGGCCAGGTGCGTGCACGCGGTGCGATCGGGGAACAGCAGAGCGACAGAGATTGCGAATGGATGAACGTCGCTTCCCTCAAGACCGTTGATGGGGCAAGGCGGGTGAAGCTCGTTCGTGGTCGGCGGGGGCCGACCCCGACGGGTGCCGCCACACCGAACCGGGACAGCATCGCATTGGTGTGGCGCAGCACGTGCGCGGCGGATGCCGGTGCACGAGTTGTCCGCAGATCGATGACCGTTCCTGGTTACGAAAGGGAGCACGGCCTGTGAAACACCGGTCCACTCGGTCCAGAAGGCGTATCGGAGTCCTTGCCGGGCTCGTCGCGCTCGCGGCGCTCGCCGGCGGCGGTCTCGTCGCGAACTCCTACCTGCAACCGAGAAGCGCCGGCATCTGGAGGTCCCCCGCGCATGGCGCGGGATCCACCGCGCCGTCATCACCGGCCATCGATCCGGCGGCCACCCCGTCGGCGAGCGTCACACCAAGCCCGACCAGTCCCAAGGCCCCGAACCCCAACACCCCCGGCTCGGCGTACGCTCACGCCGTCCTCGACCAGACCAACGCATGGCGGGCAGCCGCCGGCCTGCGCCCCTACACGATGGCGTCGGGGCTGGTCGAGAGCGCACGCAAGCACAACACCTTGATGGTCCAGGGATGTGGCGTCAGCCACCAGTGCCCCGGCGAGCGGGGCGTCGGCGACCGGATCAGCGCGGCAGGGATCCGCTGGGACTCGTTCGGCGAGAACTGCGGCCTACGTGGCTGGTTCTCCAACAGCCCCGGCGCGATCAGCAACGCCGGCAAGCAGGTCAACCAAGACTTCTTCAACGAAGGACCGGGGGGCGGGCACCACGACGCCCTCGTCAGCAGAACGTACACCAGAATCGGCATCGACGTGCAGCGCGACAAGGATGGGCTGGTCTTCGTCACCGAGGACTTCGCCAACTGACTGGCCCGCGTCGAGGATGGAGCGAGTAGGAGACGCGTACCGGCGGCCGCTCCGAACCCACCGCCGGCAGTCACCAACCTGCCCGCCGCCGGGTCCGACGCGGCCTCCTCCTCGATGGCCGGCCAACTCGATGGCCTGGTCAACGAGCACGCCCAGGCAAACGTGACCGAACAGACCATACGGGTTCGATATCTGACGAGTTCAATCTCGAGTCAAAGATTACGTATGTTGACGCCGCCACTCAAATCACCCTACACTTCGATATCTGTCGATATATTCTCGATCTGATCGGAGTTCCCTTCCATGCGTAAGCTCGCGAAAGTCGGGGTAGTCGGAGCCGTGACGCTGCTGACCCTTGGCGGCATCGGTGTCGCGACCGCCGCCACCTCGGGTCCCTCAGGCGCACCGGCGGGTCCGTCGGCGGACCCTTCCGCCACCGTGTCGGCTCCGGCAGCCGATCCCGCGCCCACGACCACGACGCCAGCGGGGTGCAGGATAACGGTTCTCACCGACCCGCAGCTTTCCGTGGCAGGGGTGACCGCACGCACCGAGATTCGTTGTCCGTCGCCGGTGCGGACGCTGTCGGTCTCGACCATCAATCTGGTCGACGAGGCGACCGGTGAGATTGTCGGCTACAGCTTCGCCACGGCCTTCGACAGCGATCATGTGGTTGCCAAGGCGAGCGTCGCTTGCAAGAACACGACACCGACGAGATACCGCGTTGAGGTATTCGGGTTTTCCAACGAGGATGACATCGCCTTCGGCTACCCGCTGCATGGTGACTCAAGAAACCGTCCGACGTTGAACTGCGGCACCTGACACGCATGGCGAGCGCACGGAAATAGTTGAGCCGTCGAGTCGGCCAGCCGGTCGCATCACCCGGCCCGTTACCGCTTTCGCCCCATGCCGGCGTACAGACAGGACAACGCCTCGCTGTCGTCGACGTTCTCGGGCGAGCCCGGATGCCAGTGCTCGACCGCGACCAGGCCCGGTTCCACCAACTCAAACCCGGCGAAGAACTGCTCCACCTCCGCCCGGCTCCGGGGCTTCGCGAAGATGTCCGAGCCCCGGCCAGCCGGCGCGGAGCTGACCGGACCGTTGGGCCGACCATCGGACGTGAGGTGCGAGATGACCAGGTAGCTGCCAGCGGCGACCGGGTCGCGCAGCCTTCGCAGGATGCCGGCCGGATCATCCGAGTCAGCGATGAAATGCAGCACCGACACCACGAGAATCGCCACCGGTTGGGAGAGATCGAGCAACCCTCGAACGTCCGGATGGTTCAGGATGCGCTCGGGCCGGCGCGCGTCCTCCTGAATCGCAGTGGCCCGATCGTCTCCGGCGAGGATCTGCCGACCGTGCGCCACGGCCACCGGGTCGACATCGACGTACACGACCCTCGACTCCGGCGCGAACTGGTGCGCGATCTCGTGCACGTTTCCCCGGGTGGGCACGCCGGATCCGATGTCCAGAAACTGCCGGACTCCGACGTCCAGCAGAAAATGCACGGCCCGACGCAGAAATGCCCGGTTGGCCTGGGCCACCAGCGGTACGTCGGGAACCATCGCGATGAGCTGGCGTGCCGCCTCCCGATCCGCCGCGAAGTTGAGCGACCCGCCGAGCAGATAGTCATAGATCCGGGCCTGGCTCGGCCGTTCAACGTCGATGCTGAGATCCACCGGGTCCATAGCGTCCCTTCCGGTCGGGTGCGCCGAGCCTTGCTCAGTTACGTCCAATCTCCATGGTTCCGGATGCCGTGGACCGGCCGCTCACCGCATGGTGCCAAGGTCGCATCCGGGACGCCATCGGCGACTCGGCCACCCTGCGGAAGGCACGGCCTGAACCGCACCGACGTCCGGCCCCGTGGGACGGCGCCCACGACACTGAGGCGCGGCGGCGTTGGTACCGCCGGGGTGTATGGCATCCTCACCCTTCTTCGGGGGCGGGCAAGCCGCGCCGCGGGACACGACCGTCAGGTCCATCGCGAGCTGGGTACGGCAACTGCGCGACGGTGCTTTCCCCGTCTGGTGTGGCGGCGCGCCCGGCCGGCGGCCGGCCAGCCGTGGGTACCCAGACCCTCTACACCTGCTCGTCCGGCCCCTGACCCGGCCCGCCGCGTCAGTGCCGCGGCTCTTCCCGGTGCCCGCGCAGGTTGTCGAGCATGTGCTGCAGCGTCGTCGTCAGATGCAGGACCTCGTCCTCGCTGAGGCCCGCCAACAGCTGGCCGTTGAGCCGCCGGAAGATGGGCGCCAGCCGGGGGACGAGCGACCGCCCGCGCTCGGTCGGCTCGATGATGATGGCGCGACGGTCCTCGGGGTGCCGGCCGCGCGTGAGCAGACCCTTGGCCTCCAAGCGGTCCAGCAGACGCGTCATGCCTGCCGTGTCGGTACCGAGCCGGTCCTTCAACTGGCTCGGACTGACCGTCTGCCGCGCCGCGAGCAACAGCAGGGCCGCCTGTTGGGCGGTGAGATCGAACGCGGCCAGCTGGCGATCCAGCGCGCTGCTCAGCTCCCGGGCCACCCGATGCACCAACGAGCCGCCGATGAGGTGGAGCTCTGCGGGCACACCACCCGACTTCGGACCGTGCGCCTGGTGACGGGCGGAGCGTGTCTGCGTCCCACCATCATAGCTGCGCGGCCATTTGCTGCGTTGCACCTTGCTGTCACCGCAGCCTTGTCGGCCGCCCGGCCACGGACGTCGCCGGGAAGTGACCGAGGCCGCGACCGGACAACGACTGCCGAGGGCGAGCGCGTTCAGGTACTTAGACCGACTTGAGTACGCCACCGGTGGTCGCGGCGGCTGGCTGGGCGAACCGTGTCGAGTGAGCCAGCGCAGGACCCCGAGGAGGAACAGTGATCGCAGCCCGCAGGCACGCCATCGCACGAGGCGCCGCCGGTCCCGTCGAGCTCGTCCTGGTGGCCGCGGCCGGCGTCGGCGTCTGGCGGCTGGCGATGGGCTGGGACTGGTCGGTGGTACCAGCCGGCACCCCGAACGACTACCGCGAGCCGCAAAGCACGCTGGACTGGGCCGTGCTCTACCTGACCGCCATGGCGTGCGCCGGCTGGCTGGCCCTGCGCGGCCGCCCGGTCACCGGCCCCGCCATCGTCGCGTTGCCGCTGGTCGTGCTCTCCGGCTGGCGGATGGCCACGGCCACCGTCATCGGCGCGAACCTGTGGCCCATCGGACTCACCGCCATGACCGTCACTCTGGGCATCGCCTGCGCCGCCGCGTCGGTCGTGGGAGCACTGCTACGCCACCTCTCCGCACCACGCACGACCTCACCGAACGAGCCGGCGGGGTAGCCGGTCAACTGTCCCCACAGGACAGTGTTGGGCAGGCGGGCCGGCATACTGTTACCGGCGAAGGGACTCCGCCTGTGATCACCTACCCGGGACGGCTGCGGCGGCTGGCGCGCAACCGGCAGCTCGACCCGCGGCGCGACTGCTGGCAGATCTACCGGACCCTGGTCCGTGAGGAGTTCCGGCACGAGGCCCGGCTGGGCATGCTGGTCGCGTTCTGGCGGGAGTTCGGCATCGCCGAGATCGCCGAGCTGCTCGACGCCACCGGGGAGACCCTGGCCCGTCCCGGAAAACGGGCCGACGACACCGGGATCCTGATGTACGAGGTGTTCGACCACGGCTTCGAGCACCCGCGCGGCCGGTCCGCGATCCGCCGGCTCAACGAGATCCATCGCCACTTCGACGCCGCGATCAGCAACGATGCCAACCGCTACGTGCTCGCGACCCTGATCTTCGTACCGACCCGGTGGATCGACCGGTACGGGTGGCGGCCGCTGTGCTGCCACGAGCGCGCCGCCACGTACCACTTCTACGGGGAGTTCGGCCGCCGCCTCGGCATCCGGGACATCCCCGACTCCTACGAGGCGTACGAGCGCTGGTTCGACGACTACGAGCGTCGACACCTGGTGCGTACCGACGCGGCGGTCCGGTTGATGACGGCGTCCCGGTCGATCCTCGCGAAGTTTCCCGGACCGGTACGCCTGGCCGGCCGGTCCTTCGTCGACGCGGTGCTTCTCGACGCACCCATGCGGCGTGCCGTCGACGCGGCCGAGCCCAACCGCGCGGCGCGGCTGGGCTGGCACCTGGCACTACGGGTGCGGGCTCGGGTACAACGCCTGACTCCCCCGCGCCCGTCCTACCATCGCGACGGCGACCTGGCCGTGGAGAGCTATCCCGACGGCTACGACATCGCCACCGTCGGACCGGCGCTCCCGGCCGCCGAGCGCCGAACCCGGCCGTGACCCGGGGCCGTGCGAGCAGCGGCTGGGCACGGCCGTCGCGTAGCTGGTTGACGCCCGGCCCGCGGACCGCGATCATCGATGCACCGGTACGGGGGAAACCGCTCGTGGTCGCCCTAGCCTGGCCCGCCTCCCGGAGGTTGCCATGACCGCACCCGTCGTGACCAAGCGCCCCGCCCTGTTTCTCGTACCGCTACTCGTCGGCTCCCTCGTCGCGGTCGCACTCGGCGTGTACGCCAGCGTGCACACGCCATCCGGGCACGCCCTGTACCTCGGCCCGTTCCGGACGATGATCGGGCTGAAGGTCTGGCTCACCGTCGTCGCGCTCGCCCTGGCGCTGGTCCAGTTGCTGACCGCGCTGTGGATGTACGGCAAGCTGGGCGTACCGGCGCCGGGCTGGGCGGGCGGGCTGCACAAGACGACCGGTACCCTCGCCTTCCTCGTCACCCTTCCGGTGGCGTTCCACTGCCTGTGGGCGCTGGGCTTCTACACCGGCGACGCCCGGGTACTGGCGCACTCGCTGCTCGGCTGCGTCTTCTACGGCGCCTTCGTGGCCAAGGTGCTGACGCTGCACAGCAAGCGGATGCCCGGCTGGGCGCTGCCCTGGGTCGGCGGCGCGCTGTTCACCGTACTCATCGGCGTCGGCCTGACCAGCGCCGTCTGGTACTTCGCGAAGGTCGGCGTACCGAGCTAGCGCGCCGCGACTGCGCACCCTTGCCCGGTCAGGTCCGGCAGCTGATCTCCATGCCGTCCTCCACGGGGAAGGCGACGTTGACGTATCCGTTCGTCGAGTCGCGGACGTAGTCCAGGTACCGGCTCATGCTCGACAGCGTGGTGTCGTCGGCGATCACCAGCGCTCCGGGGGCGAGCCGGTCTTCGAGCAGCCGGAGGACCGGCAGGCACAGGTCCTTCCATCCGTCGAGAAGGAGGAGGTCGACTTTCGGCGGGGCGTCGCCCAGGGTTTCCAGGGCGTCGCCATGCATGATCGTGACCGCGTCCGCCAGACCGGCCTCCGCGAGGTTGGCCCGTACGGCGGCAACCTTGGTCATGCTGAGCTCGGTGCTCAGCACGTGGCCGCACCCGTTGTCGGTCACGCCGGCGGCCAGGTAGATGGTGGAGATGCCGTACGAGGTGCCGAACTCCACGATGGTGTCCGGGCGGCTGGCCCGGATCAGCGTGTAGAGCAGGTCGCCACCCTGGGCCGAGATCGGCAGGTAGGCCGTGTCGAGCGCATCGGCGCGCTCCTGGGGGGTGGCATTGGCGGCCGCAAGCCCGGCAGGCCACGGCGACGGGCCCGCCTCTTGACGCGCTGCCGCGGTGAACAGGCGATCGAGCACGGCGCGAACGGGTACGGCGTCCAGAGTGTTCGTCATGGTCGCTAGAGCTGCACGAGCTCGTCCGGCCCGACCTGTTCGACCTGTCGCCGGTTGCCGGGGAGCTGTCCGGGTACGACGCCTGCTTCTTCTGCCTCGGCGTCGCCTCAACGGGCATGACCGAGGACCGGTACCGCCGGGTCACCTACGACCTCACGCTGGGCGTCGCGCGCATCCTGGCCGAGCGGAGCCCGGACATGACGTTTGTCTATGTGTCCGGACAGGGCACGGACGGCACGGAGCGGGGCCGCTCGATGTGGGCGCGCGTCAAGGGCGCGACCGAGAACGCGCTGCCGCGGTTGCCGTTGCAGGCGTACCTGTTCCGGCCCGGCTACATCCAGCCGGTGCACGGCGTCACCTCCCGGACCCGGTCGACTCGCCTGCTGAACGCGGTGACCACGCCGCTGTACCCCATCCTGCGGCGGGTCCTGCCGGGTCAGGTCACCACGACCGAGCGGATGGGACGCGCGATGATCAACGTTGCCCGGCACGGCGCACCCACGCGGATCCTGGGGCCGCGCGACATCAACGCCGCAGCCACCTGACGGCGCTGACATGCGCGACCCGGACAGCTAGCTACCGGCCCGCCCGCGGCCGGCGGTGACCCGCCACCACAGGAACGTCAGCGCACCGGTGAGGACCTGCGGGACGAAGGTCGCGGCGCGCCACACGATGTCGACGGCCAGCGCCTGGCTGCCGGCCGCGCCGAACGCGGTGAGCAGTCCGGTGAGGCTGGCATCGACAGTGCCCAGACCGCCGGCGGTGACGGGAACGAACGACACCACCACGGCGAACGAGAATGCGGCGAGCGACTCCGGCCACGTCACCCCGGAGCCCGCGGGGGCGTCATGTTCCAGCCCGCGCAGCGCAACGAACAAGATCAACCACGAGGTGAGCTGTGGCAACAGGGTCGACCCGATGACGGCCAGCCACCGCGTCCTCATGACGTCGACGACATCGGACCGGAAGTCGAGGACCTGACCAGTGATATTGACGGTACGGCCGTGAAACAGGCGCCGGGTAAGCCCGTTGACGTACCGGTCCGCTGTACGCCCGACCCTGCGGGCTCCGTCCTCGCTGTGCAAGATCACCGCCATGGCGCCCAGGGCCGCGCCGACAATCAGGCCCCCGACGACCGCGATCAGCACGAAGCGCCAACCCACCTGCCCGGTGGCCAGCAGTGCCAGGACGCCCACGACCGGCATGACGAGGGTGGCGAAGACGTTGAACACGCTGGAGATCGCCGAAGCGCTCGCGGCTGCCCCGGCGCCGAACCCGTAGGACTCGAGCATGTCGTACTCCACGCCCAACCCGACGGCGCCGCCACCCGGCACGGCGTTGCTTATCGCGAACGAGGTCTGGCCCACCACAAAGGCGGGTCGGTAGCCCAGCCCCGGCAACGCGGCCTGTAGCGGCCACGCGCCGACCGCGATGTTGGCCGCGGCCGCCGCGACGAGGCCGGCGAGAATGGCGGCCGGTATCCGCTGGATCGACGACCACGCCTGCGAATAGTGCGCGAACCTCGGGAAGACGCCGACAAATACGGCCACCAGCACCGCGACCGTCACGGCCGACACGGCGACCGTCCGCCACGGATGCCCGCGACGCCGTACGGGAGCCCTCCTGCCCGACGTGGACCCACCCGCGGCTGCCCGCGCTGGACCCGCCGTCACGGACCGGACCGCGGCGGCCTGCCAACCAACACCCGACTCACCGCTCCCCCCTACCCGGCTCGGTCACCAATGTCACCGGCCGGGTCTGACCGCTTCCCGATCGCGGCTACCCGGGCTCCTGCGGCGTTGGTGGGCAACGTGGGCCGGTAGTACTCCTCCGGCGGCGTACCCCGAAACGGAGTGTCTGGGCGGCGCAGGTATGGGACCCGGCGATACGGGTAACGGCCGCGTGGATGTCAGGCAACAGTGATCTCAGGGCGAGGACGGACAAGGTGCCAAATCAGTTCGCGCTGGACGTAACCAGGATCCGGGACGACGCGCGCCGCCAGATGCAGGAAGGCCCGGTAACGCCGACCTACGGTGGCGAGACCGCCCCCGTCCTCAACATCCTCAACCAGGTCGTGGCGACCGAGATCGTGTGCTATCTGCGCTACACCCAGAACGCGATCGCGGCCGCCGGCATCGACCGCTCCCAGGTCGCGAAGGAGTTCCAGGAACACGCGACCGAGGAGCTGCAGCACGGTCTGCGCGCGGCCGACCGGATCAATCAACTCGGCGGAGCGCCGGACTTCGATCCCGCTACGCTCGCGCAGCGCGCTCACACCGAATACTCCGCGCCGGGCTCGACCGATCTGGAAACGATGCTCCGGGAGAACCTCGTCGCCGAGCGTATCGTCATCTCCTCCTACCAGGAGATCATCCGGTGGATCGGTGACTCCGACCCGACCACCCGGCGCCTGATGGAGGACATCCTGGAGGAGGAGGAAGAACACGCCAACGACCTGACAGACCTGCTCGGCATCTGACCGTCTCCGGCGCCGCCGCGGCCGGCCGCCGGTCCCGGCTACCGAAGCTGTCGCCCCGCCCTGGGATCGCCGTAGCGGGCCAGTACCCGGGCGCGAAGGTACGGATCGTCGCGGGGTACCGGGGTCAGGAAGACCTCGTCGAGATCGGGGAACTCCTCGCGCAGCATGCTGTCGAACCGGACGCAGGCGCGTTCCAGGTCGGCGGCGCGCAGCGAGTCGCGGAAGTCCAGGCGCGCGCAGACCAGTACCCGGTCGCTGCCCACCATCATCGTCAGGATGTCGACGACCACCTCGACCTCGGGCTGCTCGACGAGCCGGCGCCGGACCGCGTCGACCAGGGTAGCCGGGGCCTGTTGGCCGATCAGCAGACCCATGTTGGTGTGCGCCAGCTCGACGGCGACCACCACCAGAAGTCCCCCGATCGCCAGCGCGGCGGCCCCGTCCCAGACCTGTTGCCCGGTCGCGTGGTGCAGCATGATGCCCAGGAAGGCCAGCCCGATCCCGATCAACGCGGCCATGTCCTCCAGCACCACCGACTTGACGATCGGGTCGCGGGGATCTCGCAGGTAATCGACCAGGGTCCGCCGCTGGGTCGTCGCCTCGCCGTGCGTGCGCCGGATGCTCTGGACGAATGACCCGGCCTCCAGCGCGGCGGACAGCCCGAGCACCAGGTACCCCAGCCACGGCCGGATCGGCTCGGGACTGCGTCCCGTCAGTGTGCGGTACCCCTGCCAGAGCGAGAACGCCGCACCGGAGATCATGATGCCGATCGCGGCGAGCAGTGACCAGAAGTACCGCTCCTTGCCGTGCCCGAACGGGTACCGCCGGTCGGCCGGGCGCCGGGACCGGTGCAGCGCGGCGAGCAGCAGCACCTCGGTGAGCGTGTCGCCGACCGAATGGGCGGCCTCGGACAGCAGCGCGGCCGAGCCGGTCAGCAGCCCGGCGATCACCTTGAGCACCGCGATGCCCAGATTCGCCGCCAGAGCGAGCAGGACCGTCAGCAGCCCACCGCGCCGCGCCTTCCCCCATGCCATGCCCCCATCTTCACGCCCGGCCGGGTGCCCCGACCTGTCGACAGTGCTCGACCTCGGCCAGCGGATCGGTTCGTTTCGGTCCTTGGTGTCGTCCCAGGTACGGCCCGGCCAGCGCTGCTGAGGTACGGAGCCCGACGCCGTGATCCTCCGATAGCCCGCCCACTCACCCGTTGTCGTGGCAGACTTCCCGCCGAGACGACGACGGGGGCGTGGGTCGTGTCAAATGCCGTGCAGCCCGGCGGGCGGCGCAGCCGGTCGCTTGACCGGCCGGCTCTGCTCGACCGGCCGGCTCTGGTGGCGCTGGCGCTCGGGCTGGCCGGCCTGACGTACCGGCTGGTTCTGGTGCTGCGCACCGTACCGGGGGCCAACAGCGACGAGGCGACCATGGGCCTCGCCGCGATCCACATCGCCGGAGGCGAGGGCCTACCGGTCTACCTGTACGGCCAGCACTACATGGGGACGCTGGAGGCATACCTCGCCGCGCCGCTGTTCGCGGTCTTCGGAGCGAACACAGCGCTGCTGCGCCTGCCGCTGCTGGGGCTCTACGCGACCTTCGTCTACCTCATGTACCGGCTCACCCGCCAGCTCTACTCGCCCTGGCTGGCCACGTTCACGGTGGGCCTGCTCGCGCTCGGGTCGGACCGGGTGGTCCGGGAGCAGGCGACCGCGCAGGGCGGGTACCCGGAGATCAAGGCGGCAGCCGCCCTGTTGCTGGTACTCGCCGTCGCCCTCGGGCAGGGCCTGGACCGGCGCCGGTGGCTTCGCCGGCTCGCCTTCGGCGCGGTTCGGACTGGTGGCCGGCCTGTCGGTATGGGCCGATTGGCTGGTGCTGCCGTACCTCGCCGCGGGCGGGGCGGTGCTGCTGGTGGGGTGCTGGCGGGAACTGCTTCGTCGGCTGGGGCTGATGCTCGGCGGATTCGCCGTCGGCGTACTGCCGGTGATCCAGGACAACCTGACAGCCCCGCCCGGACAGGACTCGCTGTCGGTGTTCCTGGCGCTCAACAGCGGCGCCGGTGCCGGTGCCGGGCCGACAACGCTGGCCGATCAGGTACACGGCGCGGTGCTGGTCGGCGTCCCACTGGCGACCGGGCTCTGTGCACCCGCGCAGTGCGCCCGGTGGCAGACGTGGTGGGGACCGCTGTACCCGCCGCTGCTGCTGGCCGCGGCGGCCATGGCCGTGGTCGGCCTGCGCTCGATACGCCCGCCGGTGCTGGCGCAGGCCCAGGAGCAGGCGCCGCAGACCGGGACGCGTCGGCGGATCCGGTACGCGGCACAGTTGGCCCTCGCGGCGGCCGGCGGGTTGACCGTGCTCGCCTACGCCCGCAGCCCGGCCGCTGCCACGACGCCACTGTCCAGCGCCCGGTACCTGTCCACTCTTCAGCTGTCCCTGCCGGCTGTGCTCTGGCCGCTGTGGCGGGTCGCTGACTGGTCCCGACAGACCCTCCATCGGTCCACCCGCGAACCCGCCCGCCAACCGGGCCGCGCCGCCGGGCCGGCGTGGCGGGCCGCAGCGCTCGGCGTCCTCCCCACCGGTGTGCTGTCCGCGTTGGTCGCGACGATGCTGGTCGCGACGGTAGCCCTCGTCGCACAGGTCCGGATGATCGGCGACCAGCAGCGGCAGGAGCGAACGCTGGCCGCCGCGGTACAGCGCGCCGGGGTCAGGTACGCGTACGGCGGCTACTGGACCTGCAACCTGCTCACCTTCATCACCCAGGAACGGGTGATCTGCGCCGTGCTCGGCGAGGATCTGCATCCCGGGCAGGACCGGTACCAGCTCTATCCGCGGCAGGTACACGCCGCCGCCCGGCCGGCCTTCATCTTTCCCGTTGACACGGCCCCCGACGTCGCGTTCCGGACGTATCTCCGGCATCACGACGTCAGGACGACCGTGACCGAGGCCGAAGGGTACCGGATCTATCAACCGGCGGTGACCATCAGACCGTGGTCGTGAGAACCGACCTGGACCAGCACGCTCCGGGGCGGGAGAAGCCTGTTCCGCGGTTGCGTGGAGGATGCCCGGACGCCGTTCGCCCGCCGTACTGTTCGGGCGTTCGGCCCACCGGGAGGACCCGAGCAGCGCATATTCGGTGACGCCCGCACCTACGTAGAGTCGGGAGGTGACCGCGGACGGGTACCGGCTCGGCATCGACTTCGGCACGTCGAACACCGTGGCGGCGGTGGCCGGTACGGACGGCCGGGTCCGCCCGCTGCTGTTCGACGGGTCGCCGCTGCTCGCGTCCGCGGTGTTCGCCGGTGCCGGCACGGGTCTGCTCGTCGGCGCCGACGCGGTCCGGTCCGCGGTCGGTGCGCCGGCCGGCTTCGAGGAGAACCCGAAACGCCGCATCGACGACCGTACCGTCTGGTTGGGCGAGCGCGAATACCCGGTGGTCGACCTGGTCGCGGCCGTCCTCGGGCGCGTCCGGGCGGAGGCCGAGCGGGTCGGCGGCGGCCCGCCGGACGGGGTCGTCCTGACGCATCCGGCCGCATGGGGGCGGACCCGGACAGGGGTACTCCTCGCGGCCGCCCGTAGCGCCGGGCTGGGCGAGGTCCGCCTCGTGGCCGAGCCGGTGGCCGCCGCCGCGTACTTCGCCACCGTCCTGGGCCACCGCATCGCCCCCGAGAACGCGATCGTCGTCTACGACCTCGGGGCCGGCACGTTCGACGTGAGCGTGCTGCGCCCGGCGCCGGCCGGGTTCGAGGTCATCGCCGCGGAAGGGCTGTCCGACGTGGGTGGCCTCGACCTGGACGCTGCCGTCGTGGACCACGCGCGGACCCTCACGGCGAGCGCGGTCGAAGCGTGGCAGCGGCTCGACTGGCCACAGACCCCGCCCGACCAGCAGGCCCGGCAGACCCTCTGGCACGCGGCGCGGGCGCTGAAGGAGCAACTGTCCCGCCACCCGAGCGGCGACCTGCACCTGCCGCTGGTCGACCGGGCGGTGCGGCTGACCCGCGAGGAGTTCGAGAAGGCGGCCCGGGCACAGCTGGAGCGGACCGCGGGGCTGACGTTGACGGTGCTGCGTACCGCGGGTGTGCCGCCCGAGCAGATCGGCGGGGTGTTCCTGGTCGGCGGCTCGTCGCGGATCCCGCTGGCCGCGACGCTGCTGCACCAGCGTCTGCGGATCGCGCCGACCGTCATCGACCAGCCCGAGCTTGTCGTCGCCGAGGGCGCGCTGCACAACCGGCCCGTGGCCGCTCCGCACGGCCCGCCCCTCGCGCCGGCGCCGCATGCCGTACCCCCGGCAATGCCGGCGCCACCGATGGCCTCAGCGCCACCGATGGCCTCAGCGCCACCGATGGCCTCAGCGCCACCGGTGATCTCCGCCCCGGTGTCCACGCCACCGGCGATCTCCGGGCCACCGGCAATGTCCGCGCCACCGGCCGTGTCGGCGCCACCGGTGATGGCGTCCCACCTCATGGCCGTGCCGGTCGCGCTGCAACTGCCGGTGGCCCCGCCGCCTCCCGCCCGAGGCAGCCGCTCCCCGATGCTGCTGCCGGCCATCGTCTTTGTCGTCGCCGTGGCCGTCCTGGCAGCCGCCCTGTTGCTCTACGCCCGGCCGTGGTCGCACACCTCCGCCGCCGACACCGGCAGCACACCCACCACGCCGGCCGCCGCGCCGCTGCTGCCCGCGACCGGCCCGGCGACGACCCCTCCGGCGACGACCGAAGCCCCCGTCAATGCCTTCCCCGTCGCCTGGAGTGGTACCTGGACCGGCACCTACGTGCAGAGCAACGCCAAGTCCCATCAACTGGTCATCGCGATCACCGGCGACACCGCCACCGCCCAGGTGCGCTACCCGGACCTCGGCTGCCTCGGGACAATCACGATCGTCTCGGCCAGCGGCCAGACCGTCGTCGCCAAGGAGAGCATCCTGACCGGCCACTGCACACCCACCGGTACGATGACGATCAACCGGACGACCAGCGACCAGCTCGACATGAGCTACGTGCCAGACATCGCGACCTACACGGCACACGCGCTCCTCACCCGCGACTGACCACGCCATCTCCGGGCTGGACAATGTGCGACGCAACGTTCCCGGGTCAAGGACCGGAAAGGCCCGCCGCCACCGTCGCTCCCAGCTCCCAGCAGGCGTCCAGCGCGGCGCGGTCCGGCGGCCCGATGACGCTCACCGGTTGATACGCCGGTCGCCAACCCATCCCGGTGGCGATCGACTCGACCGCCCGAACCGCACCCGAGGTGTCGCTGTTGCCGTGCACGTAGAGTCCGTACGGGCGGCCGGCGGTGGCCCGACGGCACGGGTAGTAGACCTGGTCGAAGAAGTGCTTGAGGGCACCCGACATGTAGCCGATGTTCGCTGGCGTGCCGAGGATGAACCCGTCGGCGCCGAGCACGTCGGGGGCTCCGGCGGCCAGCGCGGGGCGGACCTCGACTACGACGTCTGTGATCTCCTCGGTACTCGCCCCGGCGACCACGGCCTCCAGCAGTTCCTCCAACGCCGGCGAGGCGGTGTGGTGGACGATCAGCAGACGCATTGACGGCTCCAACCGCTTGGCTTCATGTGCGAGTGCCTGGACACCAGGACGCCTCGTTCAGCGCCCAGGAGGCCGCCTGCTCGTAAACCGCCACCGCCAGCCACGCGTCGGCGAACCCGACGGCCTCGGCCTCGACCGGCCGACCGAACGGGTCGCGCGGGCGGGCCTGGGCCGCCGTGGTGAGCGCCCGGACCAGACCCGCCCCGGTGTCCAGGCGCGCGGCCCGCAGCCGGCCGTCGTCGACCGAGGCCAGTGCCTGCACCGCGCGGCCGCCGGCGACCACCCTCTCGACGTGCCGGCGGACCAGGTGCAGGGCCAGATCACCCAGCGGCGCGGGCACCGGTTCGGCTTCCGCTTCCAGCTCGGGCTCGGCCGTGCCGGCCGGAAGATGCTTGCCCTGCAAGCGGTCGAAACCCAGGTCGACGTGGTCGGACCAGGAGTCGGGCAGCGCCAGGTCCACTGTGGACAGAGCCAGCGGCGCTACGGTCTGCCGGCGCGCCGGATCCGGTCGCCCGACGATCCGTACCGCCAGCCCCGCCGCCCCGACCAGCCGGCGCAGGTTCTCCCGGTACGCCAAGGAGGCGTGGTCGGACGGTACCGTCAACGTGAGGAGGGTACCGTCGCCGGTCACCATCCGTACCCCGTCCCGCGTACCACCGTCCAGGCGCCCGGACAGGAACAGCAGATCCGCTCCGGCCGCCCGGTCGCCCACTGGCAACGCGAGCGCCGCGAACGCCCGCGCCACCTGCTCGTCCAGCGACGCCGCCCAGAGCCGGGCCAACGGCTCGCCGCTCCACGCCACCCCCGGTGCCCGAACGGCCTTGACCGCCTTACCCGCCCCGAGCGCGCCGACATCGGACGCGGTCGCCCCGGACACCACCAGACCCGCCCGGCCGAGCGCCCGATGGCTGAGCGACGCCTCACCGAGAGCGACCGGCGCGTCCCCCGAAGCGGCGGCGCGCTCCTCCCCGCCGGGCATCAGGTCCGCCACTGTCCACAGTCGACAGTCGCGGTCCACCAGGTAGGTCAGCACTCCCCCGTACCCTGACTCGGCCACCACGGGTACGCTGCACAGCCCGTACAGGCGTAGGCTGCCGCGCACCTCGAAGCGACGGCGGGCGGTGCCGACCAGCTCGGGAGTCGCCGGGCCGGGCTCGCGCAGCCGCCGGGTCACCAGCAACAGCTCTTGCAGATCGTCGGTGAGGTCACCCAGCCGGTACTCCGGTTGGCGCTCGCGCGCCGCGTGCAACTGGGACGCGACGGTACGGGCGAGCGCCGCGGCCCGGTGCAGCCCGTGTACCCGGGCCTCGTGGGCGGCCCGCGACAGCGCGGTACGCAGCACCGCGCCCGACCCGCTCACCCCGGCGGCGAGCACCGCGACGCCGGCCTGCCAGAGCTGCTCCGCGGCGGCGCACTGCTGCGGAGTGAGCGCCTCGGCGTCGACCGGTTCCACCGGCTCGGCGCGGGCCGCCAGATCGGGGCGCTCAGCCGGACCGGGGCCCGCAGCCGGACCGGGGCCCGCAGCCGGACCGGCCGGTGCAGGCCCCCCCGCCCCCGTCCCCGTGGCCGACGCGCCGTCATCGACGGGTGCGCGTGCCAGGACCGCCGCCCGGTGCAGGCAGTTCGGGGCGAGCAGGCAGGTACAGCTGGCCTGCTCAGAGCCGGTCACCACGCCGTCCGGGGCCAGCAGGGTCACCGTGGTCGCCTCGTCGACCGCCACCGTCCACTGTCCACTGTGGACACTGATCGGCCAGCTCGCCGCCGTGGCGATAGTGTCGTCGAGCTTCCTACGCAGACGGTTCGCCAGCCCGTCCACGGCCGCGCCGAGTACCAGCGGGGAGACCCTTGGCAAGGCGGTCATGCCGACACCTGCTCTCCTACCCAGCGGGCCAGTTCGAGGGGGCTGACGGCGGCGACCGGCATGCCGGCGGCCACCACCTGGCCGGCGACCGACACCGAGTAGCGGGGCCGGCCGGCGTCGTCGAGGCTGGCGCAGCCGAGCAGGGTACAGCCGGCCTCGGCGAGCGCGCGCACCTCCCCCAGCAGGCCGCCCAGCGGGTACCCCTCCTCGAAGTCGCTCACCACGACCACGAGGGTCCGGGCCGGTACGGTCACCAGCTCCCGCGCGTACCGCAGCCCGGCCGCGATGTGCGTACCGCCACCGACCTCGACCTCCAGCAGCAGGCTCACCGGATCGTGCACCCGGTCGGTGAGGTCCACGACCTCGGTGGAGAAGGCCACGAAGTGGGTGGTGAGCGCGGGTACCCCGGCGAGGATCGCCGACGTCAGCGCCGACCAGATCACCGACGCCTCCATCGAGCCGGACACGTCGACGACCAGTACCAGCCGCCAGTCCATGCTGCGCCGGGACCGGGTCCTGAAGACGGGCTTCTCCGGTACCAGCACCAGCCGGCCGTTCTCGTCGAGGTGGCTGACCGCCAGGTTCCTGCGTACCGTGCGGGCCAGGTCCAGCGGGCCGCCCGGTCGGTACGTCGGCCGGGGCGTGGTGATGCCGGACAGCGCGGGGCGCAGCCGGGTGGCGAGCTGCCGGGTCAGCTCCTCGACGATGCGCGCGATCAGCGGCCGGAGCCGGGCGACCGTGGACTCGGGCAGCCCGCCGGCCAGGGACAGCACGGTCTGCAGCAGCTCGACCGAGGGCCGGACCGAGCCGGGGTCCAGCAGCAGCGCGGCGTCGGCCCGGCCGGACTCGGCGGCGCTGGCCAGCACCTCTTCGCGTACCCCCGCGCCGAACAGCGACTCCAGCTCCTTGGCCCACTCCCGGACGTTGGGGAACGACGCACCGCGGCCGGCCCCGGCCCGCTCGTCGGCCCGGGAGCCCTCGCCCTGCCCGATGCCGTAGAGCTCGTCGAGCGCGGCGGCGTAGCGCCGGGCGGCTCCGGTGAGGCGCCCGCTGTCCCGGCCGAGTACCAGCCGCCACCGGTCGGGCGCGGTCAGGTCGCCGGCCGCCTTGCGTACCGCCAGGTCCACAGTGGACGGACTACTGTCCACAGTGGATGGAGCGGGCAGCCCGTGCCGGGACAGTGCCTCCCGCCCGGCCCGGTCGGCGAGCAGCCGGGCGAGGAGCAGGTCGGGGTCGTCGACCGTACCCACGTCGTGGCCGCCGCCCAGCCGCTCGTCCACGATCTCCAGCAACCGCCCCCGCGCCGCCGGGCTCAGTACGTGGAAGCCGCCGCGCAGCGCGGGCAGCCGGGCCAGGAACTCGTCGTCCGCCAACCCCTCGATCCGGTCGAGCAGGCCGGTCAGCGCCTCACCCCCGGTGTGCAGCAAGGGTTCCGCGACGGCCAGCACGCCGGTGAGGTGGTCCCGCAGTGCCCGCCGCGCCTCGGGCGTCGTCGCGGTATCCACCCACGAGGCGATGCGCAGCGCGAGCGCGGTCGCGTCCCGCAGGCCGAGGAGCACCTGGACCGCACCGGCCGCGGCGCCGATCATGGGCGTACCCCTTGTGCTGAGCCGGTCCAGCGCATCGGCCAGGCGCAGCCCCACCCCCGACGTCTCCGCGCGCTGAGCCAGTGCCGCCAGCGCGTGCGCGTCGGCCACGTCCTCGGACCCGGCCAGGCCGTCGACCTGCCGCACCGCGGCTGCCTCCAGCGCCTGCCCGACCGTGGCCAGCCCGGCTAGCCCGGAAACGCCGGCGATGTGGCCCAAGCGGATCCGGTCGACCAGGGCGAGCCCGGCGATCGTCTCGCTCAGCGTGCCGCTCGCCGGCAGCACCGTACCCACCTCGGCCAGCCGCTCGGCGGCCAGCTCGCCCAGCCCGCAGACGGCGGCCGCGTGCAGCCCGTCCACCACCTCCCGCGCGGTCGGCCCGCCCTCGGCGACCTCCCGGCGCCGCCGCTCGCGCAGCGTGCCCACCGCGGCCTGGGCCAGCACCACGCCGCGGAGCCCGGCAACGTCGAGCATCGCGTCGGTCTCCGGGGTCCACCGCACCGTCCAGCGGGAGGTCAGCGCGTCGAGCCCGCCGACGCCGACGACCTCCGTCGCGGCACCGTAAGGGATGTCGCAGGCGGCGAGCCGGTGCAGCGCGACCTCGCGGCGCCGGTCCAGGTCCGACCGCAGCGGGTCCAGCCGGACCTCGCGCTCGCGGTCGCCCGGGCCGGGCAGCCGCAGCGCCGCGATCAGGTCGCGCACCGCCGGCGCCAAACCGGATCGGGGGGTACCGGGAGCCAGCGCGCCCCGGCGGTCGCCGACCATGACCCGTTCCATGGCCGCGGCGACCGCCCGACCCCGGCCCAGCACCTCCCCGTGCGCGAGTACGCTCTGCAGCGCCTCGACCAGCTCCCCCCGGCCCGGGGCCGGAAGTCCCCGCAACCGGGCCAGGTCGGTGGCCAGCCGTACCGCCTCGCGGGCCTCCGCCGGCCCGGCCGGGTGCCCAGCCGAACGTACCCGGGCACAGACCCCTACCACGGACCCGGTCGCGGCCGCCTCGACCGCCAGCGGATCGCCGGCCGCTTCGACAACCGCTTGCCGCCACTGGGGATCGCAGATCCCGGCCGGGTAGCCGGAGCGCGCGTCGAGCAGCCCGAAGGTATACGGCACAAGGGATGTCGTCACCTTCGCGGTGGCCGGCTCACGCCCGTCCGGTGCCCCGTCGAGCAGGGCGGCGGCGTGGAACGAACCGACCAGTGCGGCGGTCCGCTTGCCGGCCAACCGCGCCAGGCACCGGCGCATCCACGCCTCCCGACGCAGGTCGACCTCGGCCACGCCGCCGCAGCGCAACGCGTCGTCGCGCAGCGCCCAACCGATGAGCAGCGCGGCCCGGCGGATCGCGTCCGGCTCGGTACCCGGCGCCGGCGCTTCCACCGTCCGGTCCCACATGTCCTCGTCCGCCCGCCCGGTGGCGGCCGCCTTGAGCGCCCGCGCCAGGACCGGCTCACCGGCCGGCCCGGGCCGCTCCCCCGCTCGCCACGCCGCATCGGCGAGCGGAAGGTCGCACGGGACAACGGGTATCCCGTTGCCGAAAGCCCAGCGGATCGCGACGAGCTCCGGCGAGAAGTCGGCGAAGGGGTAGAACGCCGGCCCGCCGTCGCCCACCACACCGGCGAGGGCTACCGGCGCGCGGGTATCCGGGTCGGCCAGCCAGGGCAGCCAGTCGGTGAACTCGGGTGGCAGCTCGACCAGGAGCACCTCGGGCCGGTACCGGTCGAGCAGCTCGGGCAGGACCACCGACAGGGCCGGCGAGTGGTGCCGCACCCCGATCAGGTAAGGGTTCTGCGACCCGGCCAGCGCCGCCAGCGCCTCACCCGGCTGAGCCGACCGGCCTGTGCTCGCCTCCGCCAAACCCCGGCTCCGGCTGCGCTCCCCAGACTGAGCCGACCGGCCTGTGCTCGCCTCCGCCAAACCCCGGCTCCGGCTGCGCTCCCCAGACTGAGCCGACCGGCCTGTGCTCGCCTCCGCCAAACCCCGGCTCCGGCTGCGCTCAGGCGATGGCATCGCGCAGGTCCCACAGCTGGCGCCAGAGCCGGTCACCGTCCTGGGCCCGGCGGCGGACCGCGCCGTCCCAGTAGCCGAGCAGCTTCGCCGCGTCGGCCGGGTCGTCCTTGCGGACCACGCCGAGCAGGTGGCCGGGCAGCAGCGACAGTACGTCCCGGTCGCCCGGGAAGTAGGCCGCGGCGAGGCCGAGCGAGCTGGCCACCGCGACGGCCTCGGCAGTGCTCATGACCGTCGATGGCTTCTCCACGTCCCAGCCCTCAACGGACCGGCCGGCACGCAGGTCCCGGAACGCGGTCACCAGCGCCTCGACCACCGCGTCGTCGACCGCGAACGGCGTCTTCACCCGCTCCAGCACCGCCCTGGCCTGCCGGGTCACCAACGCGGTCTCGGCGGCGAGGTCCGGGATCGGCCCGACGGTCTCGAAGTTGAACCGGCGCTTGAGTGCCGCGGACATCTCCGATACGCCCCGGTCCCGGAGGTTGGCGGTGGCGATGACGGTGAAGCCGGGGCTCGCCGGTACCGTCGCGTGCGGGGTACCGGCCAGCTCCGGCACCGCGATGCGCCGGTCGGACAGGATGGACACGAGGGCGTCCTGCACCTCGGGCAGGCACCGGGTGATCTCCTCGATCCGGGCCACCGCGCCGGCACGCATGGCGCCGAGCACCGGCGACGGTACGAGCGCCTCAGGGCTGGGGCCGTGCGCGAGCAGCAGCGCGTAGTTCCACCCGTACCGGAGCTGGTCCTCGGTCGTACCGGCGGTGCCCTGCACCACCAGCTCGCTCGTACCGCAGACGGCGGCGGACAGCAGCTCGGACAGCATCGACTTGGCGGTACCCGGCTCACCCACCAGGAGCAGCCCACGCTCCCCGGCCAGGGTCACCACGCACCGCTCCACGAGAGCCCGGTCGCCGACGAACTTCGGTTCGACGGTGAGCCTGGCCGGCAGCCCGTCCCGCCTGGCGCCCTTGGGCAGGGTCAGCTCCCCGCCGCTGCCGGCGATGAAGGTGACCACCGCCTTGGGGGTCAGCAGCCAGGCCGGCGGTCGGGGCCCGTCGTCGCACGCGGCGAGGAACGCCAACTCCCGCGCGTACGCGTGCTCGGCCGGGTCGACCTGCCGGACCCGCTCCAACGTATCGGTGCTCATCGACGCCTCTCCGTGGTAGTCAGCTCGTCGAACCGGGGGCCGTCGCCGCCGGTGACCCGCTGCCAGGCCAGCTCGAAGACCTGGGGCAGCGGGGCGACCGGTACGACGACGTCAAGGGCGGAGCTGCCGTCCTCGTCGAGGGTCAGCAGCGGGATCTTCCAGCGCTCCACCGGAAGGTGCGGGGTACGCAGCGCGAGCCAGCCGCCGGGCAGGAACAGCGACCGGCCGGCCCGGGAACGCTTGGCCTCAACCACGAGATCGGTGGCGGCCAGCTCCTTGCGCGCGGCGGTGAGCCGGGCTGGTTTCCAGCCGGTCCACCGGGCCACGTTGCGGTCGGTCGGGTCGGGCAGGGCGAGCAGCTGGAGGTAGACCGTGGCGGCATCGGTGCTGACTCCCCGCGCCCGCGCCACCGAGGCGACCAGCTCCGGGGCCGACCGGCTGGGGTCGTGCGGGCTGTCTACAGTGGACGGTCCACTGTGGACGAACTCGTGGACCAGCCGGAGGGCGGCGAAGAACTGGTCCTCGGTCTCCTCCAGGCGGGTACGCAGCACGGCCAGCGCCGGGTCGTCCGGCCCGGACAGCAGCGCCGGCCGGACCTGAACGGTGCGCCAGTCGTCGGTCGCCTCGATCCGGACCGGGCCGACCTCGATCCACTCCGGGCCGGTGGTCGGGCTGCCGCCCAGGGCGGTCACGATCCGCTCCACCTTCTTCTCGTCGAGGTACCCGACGTCGACCGCGCAGCCCGGTTCGCGCAGCCGCTGCCGTACGCGCTCGACCGCCCCGGGCAGGTGGGCCCGGATGGGGTGGTCGGTTGGCAGTTGGTACCCCAGCCACGGCACCGCCCGGGCGACCGCCACCGCGACCTCGCCCGCGCCGACGCTCTCGTCACCCGGCGACAGCCACGGGCAGGCGTCCGGGTTGGCCAGGCCGTGCAGCAGCTCGGCGGCCGAGACCGGTTCGGTGAGCCCGGCCCGGTGCACCAGCTCCAGCAGCTCGTCCGGTACCGGCGTCCGCTGCCCGTACCGCTGGACACGTTGCGCGGCAACGAGGTCGAGCCGGGGACCGGTGTCCCACAGGGTCGCGGGATCCGCCGGCAGCAACAGGCCGAGCAGCTCGGCGGTGCGCCCGTACCCCCGCCACGCCTGCCGGGCCGCCTCCAGCAGCGGCGCGCTGAGCCCGAGGTCGGCGGCCTTCCCGTCGGCTGGCAGCCCGGCCAGCAGGAACACCGCCTCGGCGTGGCTGATCCCGGCCGACTCGGACAGCGCGGTCGCCGGCTCGGGGCGCCACGCCGCGGGACCCTTGTCCCGGGCCAGCCGGACCAGCTCCCCGGCCCCGGCGGGCAGCTCCATCAGCTCCTCGCCAGTGATCGTGAACCCGGGAACCGCGCCGAACTGCCCGTCCGGCGCGTACTCCAGGGCCACCACGTCGGTGCCATGGGCCCGCGCGACAAGCAGTCGCCGCCGGTCGACCTGGCGCACCGAGCCGGGCTTCAGGTCGGACTTCTGGTCGGGCTTCTGCTCGGCCGCCAGGGTCACCCGGCGCAGCCGGCCGCCCGGCGCGGACAGGCCGGATGCCGCGTACGTGTCCAGCAGCACCAGCAACGCCTCCCGCTGCTCGGGCGCGGTGGACGGCAGGACGGCCAGGTACATCGCGGCGGGCAGCACGCCGAACAGGTCGTACCAGTCGGCGTCGGTCTGCCCGTGCGCCCACTTACCGGCCTGGGCTTCCGGCGCGGTCAGCGCGGCGGCCGCCGCCTCGAACATCCGGATCCCGCTGTGCCCGTCGCGGATGCAGTAGGTCATGAACGAACCCAGCGCGTCGTGCAGCGCCGCGTCCGGAGCACCGGCGAGGTGCCCGGGGCCGACCGGGTCGGCGGGTGCCTTGCCCTTCTTCGGCTTCGGGTACACCGTCTGTCCACTGAGGACGGTCGCGAACTCGGCCAGGGTGGCGGCCCGCTTGGCGGCCTGCCGGACGACGCCGGCCACCCCGGCGACCAGCGCCGGGTGGGTCAGCTCGGGCAGCTCCCGGGCGACCAGCTCGCCTACCCCGGCCCGGTCCAGCCCGGCGGCGCCGGCCAGCAACGCCGTGGCCCGCTCGTCGGTCAGCGCGCGCAGCGCCGCCGAGCCCCGCGGGTCGCGCGGGCGCAGATGGTGCCAGAACGACAGCGGCGGCAGGATGCCGGTGCCGCGGGCGAACTTCTGCTTCGGCGCGCCGAGGTCGTACGAGCCGACCACGAAACCGTCCGCGGTACAGACAGTGGCCGCCTCGCTGCGCCACGACGACTTCCACAGCAGCCCGTACGTCTCGTCCGAGCCCGGGAACCGGACCGCGCCGGCGAGCTGGCCGGACAGTCCGGTCCGGCCCTTGCGTACCGGCCCGGGCAGCACGAAACGACGCCCGTCGATGCCATCCCCGGACAGCCCCCGGTCCGGGGTACGCCGGACCCGCCAGCCGACCAGCCCGTCGCGCTGCCCGAACGGCGAGCCGCCCGATGCGGGGACGGCCGGCTTGAGCCAGCACTCGTCCAGCTCCAGCGGCCGCACGGACGCAGCCGAAGCGTCACGGACATCGGGCCGAACGGGGCCGCCGTCGGCGAAACCGTCGGCGAAGAACCCGGGCAGCGAGACCCGGCCCGGCTGCCCGGTCGCCGGGTCGTACTCCCGCCAGACCTCCTCTTTGTCCACTGTGGACAGTACCCAGTAGGACGTGCCGTCGGTGGCCACCGCACCGACCTGGGTCTCACCGCGGTCGCCGACCCGTAGCGGTGTGCCGCCATAGGTACGGCCACCCTCCGGCAGCGCCAGGGACCCTCCGCCGTCCGTGGACTCGAACGCGTCGTCCGATACCACGAACACGTCGTCCGGCTCATCGTGGGCCGGCACTTGGGCCGGACCAGCAAGGCGGCGCTCGTTCGTCCAGTACCCGGCCCGGTCCGGTCCCTTGTCCCAGCAGACCAGCAGCGCCCCGTCGACGTACCGCAGCGCGAGGCGCCACAGCCAGCGCCACTGCCCCTTCGGGATCCGCATGTGGTGCTCGTGCTCGATCCGCTCGGCGCCGACCGCCAGCACCAGGTCCCCACGCCGGGCCACCAGCACCGGCCACTGCCGGGTCAGGCTCAGCTTCTCCTCGTCGTCGTCCTTGGCCTTGACCGCCATCAGCCGCTCCACCGCCTGCTCCCACGCCGGCCAGCCGTACTCGTCGAGTACCCCGGCCCGCAACGTGCGACCGAGCACCGGCCCGAGATCGTGGTCGGCCACCCGGCGTACCGCCTCGGGGTTGACCGCGAAGCCGGCCGGGGTCGCCGCCAGCAGCATCCGGTCGAGCTGGCCTCGCAACGTCGGTAACCCTTGCTGCACAACGGTTTCCGCCACCGTTTCCAGCCAACCGCCCAGCGCCGCGCGCAGCCCCGGCACGGCGAGCACCGCGGCCACCCGCTCCGGCTGGTGCCCGCTGCCGAGGCTGCCCTCCACCGCGGTCGCGAACAGCGACCGGAACCGGTCGTCCGCCGCGATCGCCGCCAGGTCCCGCCGGCCCCCGGTCTGGTCGGCGAGCCAGTGCGAGACCGGCAGCCGGGCGCCCTGGTGCGGGTCGGCGACCGGAACCCCAGCCGCCAGGCAGGCATCGAGCAGGTCCAGGTCGACATCGTCGCCGTCTGCGCACAGCGGCACCGGCTCGCCGTCCGCGACAAGCCGGGGCGCCATCCGCTCGACCAGCGCCAGCAAACCCGGTAACCGCTTGGTGTCGCGCCACGACCGCTTCTCCCGGTGCGCGGCGAAGCGGCTCAGCCAGCCGGCCGCACCATCCACCGGCCCCGCGTCGCCGACCGGTGCGACCAACGCGGCCAACGCTCCGGACTCCTCCAGAACCGCCAGCCAGACGTCGTCGGCGCAGCTGTCGGGGAAGAGCCCGAACAGCTTGGCGCGCAGCACCGGATCCTGCGCGCCAAGCTTGGCCAGCGAGCCCTGGTACGCGGTCCAGAACGCGGCCGGCGCGCGCAGGATCGCCGGTGCGGCGAGCAGTTCCCCCAACACCAGGCCGTCGGCGGTCACCGGGTCCAGGCCGCTCGCCTTGGCCAGCCGGCGCAGGTCGGTGTGCATCCCGGCATACGGCGGCAGCCCGCCCAGGGTCCGCTCCACACACAGCTTGCGGAACCGCTCGTAGGCCGCCGCCGGCTCGCACCGCGCGGCCAGGTCCCGGGCGTGCGCGGACAACGCCTTCGCGGTCAGCGCGCCCGCGAGGGCGAACTCCAGGAACACCGCGTGGGTACGCTCCTCGTCGATCGCCAGGCCGTAGGAGCGTTCCGCCTCCCGGGCCCGGCCGAACATCATCGCGGCGTAGGACGGGCTGTCCGCGGCGAGGAAGGCCCGGCCCGCCTCCTCGTAGAAGGTGGGCAGGAAGTGCGGGACCGAGCGGGCCAGCCGCTCGCCGAGCGCGGTGAAGCCGTCGTTGGCCGGGCCCACCCGGGACCTGGCGGTACGGGCCAGCCGCTCGATGTCCTTCACCAGCGCCAGCGCGTGGTGCCCGTTGGCCGGATCGTGTACCAGTGCCCACGCCGGGAAGCCAAGCGCCTGCTGCCGGACCAGGCCCACCTCGTCGACCCGCTCCGGGGCGCCGAACGCGAGGAACTCCAGGCCCAGGTCCTCGGCCTCGCCCAGCGTCGCCGGTACCAGCCGCACCACGACCCGCCCGTCGAGCGCCGGATGCCGGTATGTCCGGGCGGTCAACGTGTCGACCGTGTCGTCCTTGGTCACCGGGGCACCGGCCGGCAGCACCGCGCCCGCGTCGAGCATCGCCTCCGGAGCGTTCACCGGGACTCCTCCGCCTTCTCCACGACCCGGCCCGCGTAGAGCGCGGCGGCCATCCGTACCCCCTCCGACCACGCCACCGGACCGACCTCGACCAGCCGCAGCCCCGTACCTGCCCGGTCGGTGAAGACCAGGTCCCCGGTCTCGGTCTCCCAGGACGGGTCGTCCGACCCGACCCAGGACCGGGCCTCGACCGTACGGCCTGCCTCGAACACCCGGCACACCGCGTACCCACCGCGTACGGGATAGTCCAATGTCGATGCCCTACCGAGCAGGTGGCGCAGCTCCGCGTACTGGCCGCCGGAGTACTCGTCCAACCTGGCCTGCTGCGGATCGAGCCCGGCCGGGCGGGCCCAGGTGGCCCGGAAGAGCTGGTCGACCGACTGCCGTACGCCGAGGTCGGCGGCGAACTCCCGGAGGTCGTCGAGGTCGGGCAGCAGCACCGGATGCGGTACCAGCAGATCGGTAGCCGGTACCCGGACCGTCTCCCCGTCCAGGTTGACCAGCCCGAAGCCCTGCTCGCCGACGTCGCGCAGGAACCCGACCTGGTCGGGATCGAACCCACCAGCACCGTCCGGTACCGCGACCACGAGATCGGTCAGGGCAGCGCGCCATGCCTCGTCGGGCCATACCGAACGCAGCACCGCGGCCGGTACCGGCAGGGACCGCACCATCCAGCGCTCCACCTCGGCCCGGCACAGCCCTTCGTGCCGGGCCAGCCACTCGGTGAACTGGCGCAGCCCGACCACGACCGGGTCCTCCCGGATCAGCGGCGGTACCGACTTCAGCCGGCGCCCGGCCGCGTTACGGCACGCCACCTCGCCCGACTCCAGGGTCACCTCATAGCCACCGGCGGTTGCCAGCCACGCCACTGGAAACCATCTCCCTCGGTCGACCACCGCACGGCGGTGATCCAGTTCACGACGAGTCGAGGCAGGCTAGCGCCCGGCACCGACAACTTGCCAGCATCCCTGGTCCTGGCCGATCCGGCGTAGCGCGGTCGGCACAGCCGGAGGGAGACGCCGTCCGGGTGGCTGCCCGTCGCGGGTGCCTCACCCGCACGGTCACGGTGGACGGGGCGTGGCCGGCTGCCGCAAGCCACCCGGCGGGAGATGACGTGCAGGGTGTGACGATGGTCCGGGCATATCGGTCTAGTCGGAACCATCACTGGCGTGCCCCGGGCGCCCGGTGCCGCCACGATAGTGGTCGAGTGCGTCGCGGAATGTGCGACAGAACACTGTTGAGCTGGTGTTTTCCCCGACATGGGCGCCCGTAGCCTGGCCCGATGCACGGCAGCAACACCGTCCGCGCAGGAGTCGCGGGTCGGCATCGCCGGCCCGGGCTCTACCAGGGACGGCACCGGCAGACCGAGGCAGCCAGAACGGGCGGCCCATGGGCAGCACGCCGACCGGCCGCCACCCTGCTGCTGGTGTCGATCGCGATGGGATCGGTGTCCATCACTGTCGGAGGTGATACCGGTCCACGGGTGTCGTCAACGGCGCCCGACGCGACGCCCGCGGTACCGTTACCCGCCGACCGGCAGCGTGAGCAAACGTCCCGGTCCAAGAATCGGGCGAGCCCGCAACCCGCTGCGCCCTCGCCCTCGCCCTCGCCTCCTGCCGGCTCCAGAGCGCCGACGGCCACGCCCAGCCCGCGACCGCCCGCCGCGTCAAGCCCCCGCCCGCGGGCCACCACCGGCGATCCACAGCCGGTGGCGGGTCTGACGCCAACCCAGATGCACTACGCGGCGGTCATCGTCCAAGTGGGGCGACAAGTGCAGATGCCGCGGCGGGCCCACATCGTCGCGATCGCCACCGCGCTGCAGGAGAGCCGCCTGCTGAACCTCGCCAACTGGGCCGTACCGGAGTCGCTGAACCTGGCACACGACGGCGTCGGCGGCGACCACGACTCCGTCGGGCTCTTCCAGCAGCGACCCAGTTCGGGTTGGGGAACCGTCGGCCAGCTGATGGATCCCGCCACCTCCGCCCGCAAGTTCTACCAGGCGCTGGCCCGCATCGCCGGCTGGCCGAACATGTCGATCGCCGCCGCGGCCCAGGCGGTGCAGATCTCGGCCTTTCCCGACGCGTACGCCCGGCAGGAGGCCGCCGCCGTCCTCGTCGTCAACGCCTTGGGCTGACGCCGGGTGTGGCCGCGATCCGGGCTGAGCGTACGGGTTCGGTGCGCGGCCGGCCGGTCCGGAAGATCGCCAGCGCCGACTCGTGCGACCCGAGATCCAACAGCGTCCGCACCTCCTCGGCGGTCGTCGCGCAGTCCAACAGCTGGCTCAGCGGGTGTACGCTCACGTCGATCTCGGTCAGCGCGAGCCATACCCGCGGCAGCGCGCGCCCGTGCCCGAGCAGATCCTCCGGTGTGGCGACGTTTCCGACGAGTACTGCCACGCTGCCGTCGTAGCGCAGCAGGCCGCGCGCCCCGGCCGCGAGCAGCGCCGGTACGCCGAACCGGCGCCCGATCCGGTAGGCGGGCGGGGACAGGGCCGCGCGCAGCCCGGCGGCCTCGACGCGGGACAGCGCGAGCGCCCGGTCGGTGAGCCCGTCGAGCCGATACCGCGGATGGTGCGGGGTCAGCCGGAGCCAGACTCTCAGCTCGTCGACGACGTCGGGGGTGCCGAAGAGCCACCGGTCAGCTCGGGACAACGGTGCGGCGAGTGGACGGCACGGCAGTGTACGCAGCTCGGCGCCGTACGCGCGCGCCCGCGCGAGCACCTCCGGCGTCATTTGGCCGGGCAGGTACGGGCCGCGGGCGCACCGCCGTCGCAGCACGGTGGCAGCGGAGAACGGTGTCTCGTAAGGGGTTTCGGCGGGTACGAGCCGCGCGACGCGATGCGCGGTCTCGTCACCGCGCACGCGCACGAGGAACTGCGAGATGTCGGGCACGGTGACGATGAAAGCCACGGGTTCACCGGCCTTCTCCAGCCACATCAGCAGCGCCTCGTCCAGCAGGTACGACAGCCCGTCGGTCTGTACGGCCAGCTCGTCGGCGGCGATCTCGGTGTAGTAGCCGAGCTGGGCGAAGCTGGCGTTGAGCATCGTGCGCAGGATAGCCAGCTGGGCGTCGAAGTGCCGGCGGGAGCCGTACCGGATCACCAGCCGCTCGCGCTCGATCCGCCCGTCGTCGAAGGGGAACACCGTGTCCGGGTCGGCATCGCCGAGCTCGCACAGCCACGTGTCCGCCTCGAACCGGCGGCTGAACCCGTGGCCCTCATACGCGGCCGGGTAGTACGGGGGGTTCCACGCCGAGTCGACGAACCCTCGGTCGGCGAACCCGGCGGTGATGACGCCGCCGGTCTGGTTGGGCAGCAGCCCGACCGGACCGAACCGCACGTCGGCGTCCTCGCCATGCTTCGCGATCAGCTCGACAAGGACGTCGGTGACCGCACTGTCATCGATGAACTCGGTGAGCCCGAAGAGCTGGTGGCGGCGGGCCCGCTTGGCGTCGAAAGCGGCGTTGCGGTGCACACAGGTTCGGCCGACCACCTCACCGGATCCGGTCCGTACCAGGTAGAGCCGCACCGGGCCGTGCCGCGCCTCGGGTCCGTCGCCGCGCCACCACCGCGCGATGACGGCGCGGGCGATCGGCACGTACCGGTCGGCCGGGTGCAGGCGCAGCGGCAGCGCGCAGAAGTCGCGCAAGCCCTGCCGGTCCTCGACCACCGGCCGGCTCTCCAGGTCCGTGTACTCCTCAAGGGACAGGCAGAAGCCTTCGATCAGATGCGCCATCGCGTGACCGCGGTACAGCCCGTACTCGACGTCCTGCGGGTAGATGTTGGCGCCCATGTAGGAGATGGTGGTGTCTTTGCGGCCGAAGAGGAACAGCAGCGGCAGCCGGATCCGCTCGACCCGCCAGGCCGGCTCAGCCTCGGCCCAGCCCGGCCCGTCCGCCTCGATCGCCCGCTTCACCGCGGTGTTGTTGATCGTGCAGAGCACCTCGCCCGCGTCGGTGGTCTCCAGGTACGTCTCCAACGGGTTGTACTGGAAGACCATCGGGATCCGGTGCTCGCCCGGGCCGAGCAGCCGGGCGCGCAGCCCGTCGTCGGTACGCAGCCGGTGCCGTAGCCACACGGTGAAGTCGGACTCCCCGGCCATCCCGATCGTCAGGTCGCTCGCACCGTAGCCCGAGCGCACCTTGGCGAATCGCTGTTCCAGGTAGTCGCGCAGCGCATCGGTCATCGCCTCGCCCCCCACAAGCGCCGAAAGCCGGTACTGCTCCCACGGGAACTGCGCGGCGTCCATCCGGTCCCGTAGATGCTTGAGGAACGGCGGGTACGCGGTGACGACGTGTCGAAGTCCGGCCCGAAGTGCCGCAAGGTATCGATAATCTTATCGATGTCGGGGCCGGTGTTCTTCACCATCGCGATCCGGGCCATGGCGATCCCGGTGTTGGTACCGGTCGCCCACCCACCCATCGAGTACGCGTTGATGACGAACCGGCGCTTGCTGGGAAAGACCAGTGTCATGTAGCCGGCCAGGTTCTTGTGCACGGTACGCAGCTCCCGGCGGCTGCGGATCCAGTTGTACGGCTGCCCTGAGGAGCCCGACGACTCGTCCACGACGCTGCCGGCGATCTCGATCGAGCCGTGCCAGCACCGCTGCGCCTCCGGGTACGCCTTGACATAGGACAGCTTGCCGGTGGGCGGGTATGCGGACAGGTCGAACCACCGGAACCGCCAACCGTTGCGACGCAGGAAGTCCCCGTACGCGGGCACGTCGATGGCGGCGAACTGGCAGGTCATCCAGGCGTGCAGGCGGGCGAACCGGGCCATCCACGGCCGGTAGTTGCGCGCCATCACCCGCCAGACGGCAGGATGGATGCGGTACAGAGACCACTGCCGAACGAAGATCATGGCCGCCCACCTTCCCGGGGCCACCGGTAACCGGCGCGCGAGCGCCGAGATGATTGTCACCAACACAGGATCCCGCATCCATCGACCGACAACCTGAGGCGTGCTGCTCGACCAGCCTGAGTACGCGTACTCAGGACCGCCCGGGCGCCGGAGCCCATGGTGAACCGGCGGCGACGACCACCCTGCTGACCAAGGCCACCATCTGGACCGGTACGGATCGGCGATGTGTCACCGGTAGGCCCCGGGGGGGTCCGTGCTGGTGACCAAGGCCAGGTGCCATCGCCAGGTCCGTTACGCTTGCGGGCCATGGTCGAGGTGGTCACCGCGGCCGGCAGCCTCCAGGGGCAGCGCCGGGTCGCCGGCGCGCTCGCGTCGGCCGGGTTGGTCGCCGGTGATCGGATCGCCCTGCTGCTGCCCGCGTCGGGAGGCATGCTGGCCGCTGTCCTGGGCGCGCTGCGGCGGGGCGTGGTCCCGGTCCTGCTCGACCCGGCCCTGCCCGCGCGGGAGCGGGCTGAGCTGCTCGCCGACTGCCGGCCGGCGCTGGTCGTCGCCGACGAGGCCGGGCTCGCCGCGCTGCTCGACGGGCGACCGGCGGAGCTTGCACCGGCGCCGCTGGCGCGACCGATGCATTACACATCGGGTACGACCGGGCGGCGCAAGGGTGTCTGGTCGGGGATCCTGTCCGAGGCGGACGCGGCGGCGCTGCTGGCCGAGGAGACGCGACTGTGGGGGTTCGACGCGGCCGACCGGCATCTGGTCCTCTCCCCGTTATACCACTCGGCCCCGTTGCGTTTCGTGATGTGTACCCTGCTCGCCGGCGGGACCGTGCTGCTGCCGGGGCGCTTCGAACCGACGACCGTGCTTGACGCCATCGCCCGGTACCGGCCCACGACCGCGTTCTGCGTGCCGACCCAACTGCGCCGGCTCCTCGCCGTCGGTACGCTGCCCGCGCTGGGCAGTTTCCGGCTGCTCGCCCATGCCGGCGAGCCGTGCCCGTACCCGCTGAAACGTCGCCTCATCGAGCAGCTGCCACCAGACACGGCGTGGGAGTTCTACGGCTCGACGGAAGGGCAGTTCACGGCGTGCTCGACGGCGGAGTGGCAGGTCCGCCCGGGTACCGTCGGTCGGGCCCGGCCGGGGCGAACCCTGCGCGCCGCGGAGGACGGCACCATCTGGTGCGGCGCACCGCCGTTCGCCCGGTTCGCCTACTGGGACGACCCGGTCAAGACGGCGGCCGCTTGGCACGGCGACGAGTTCACGGTGGGCGACGTGGGTCGGCTCGACGAGGACGGCTACCTGTACCTCGATGGCCGGCGCGAGGACCTGGTGATCACAGGTGGGGTGAACGTGTACCCCCGGGAGGTGGAACTGCTCCTCGGTGAGTGCCCCGGAGTCGACCAGGTGGCCGTGTTCGGGGTGGCCGACGAGCGGTGGGGGCAGCGGCTGTGCGCGGCGGTGGTGGGTGCGGTCACGCCCGCGCAGCTGGACGGCTTCGCCCGGACCCGCCTGCCGGCGGCCCGCCGGCCCAAGGACTACTTCCTGGTGCCGGAGCTGCCCCGGACCGGTACCGGCAAGATCCGCCGGCTCGACCTGCCCGCGTTCGTCGGTCTCGCCGGCACCCCGTGACGCCCGACTCCCCGGACCGTCCCGGACCGCATCGGTTTCCCCCGAGGGGCTATCGCAGAAAGTCCAGCACCTGTGGGGTCATCTCCTCGGGCCGCGCCTCGAACAGCCAGTGCCCGGACTCCTGCACCACACCGCCCTCGACCTCCGTGGCGTAGCGGGACACCTGCTGCGGTACCGCGTCGGCGAGGCTGGCCTGCGCGCCCAGTGCGAGGACCGGCATTGCCAGCTTGGTACGGCCGGACTCGGCGTTGTCGGCGACGTCCCGCGCAAAGGCCCGGAAGTACTCGAAGCTGGCCCGTAGATGGTCCGGGTCCCGCAGGTGGCGGGCGTACTCGCCGATCGCGTCCGCGCCGATGGCGTCGGGACGAACCGCCTGCGCGGCGATGAAGCGCCGCACCCACTCCTGTTCGCGACCGGCCACGAGCTGTTCGGCGAAGCCATCGGCCACCGTGAAGAGGCCGAAGTTCCATACGCCTGGGCCGGACGGCGTCAGCGCCGGAAGCTGGTAGATGCTCTCGTCGGGGATCGGAGCCTCGGTGAGGACCAGGCGGCTTACCACGCCAGGATGCGCGGCCGCGTAGGCGTAGCAGACCATGGTGCCGATGTCGTGCCCGACCAAGCGGATGTCCCCGTCGAGGCCGAGCTGGCCGAGCAGCCCGTGGATGTCGGCGGCGAGGGTTCTCTTGTCGTAGCCGCCCGGTGGTGCGTCGCTGGCTCCGGCACCGCGCAGGTCCGGTGCCACCACGGTGTAGTGCTCGGCGAACGCGGGCAGGACCTTCCGCCACATATAGCACGTCTGCGGGTAGCCGTGCAGTAGGACGAGGGTGGCGCCCGCACCGCCGCAGACGTAGTTGATCCTGACGTCGCCCACCCGTGCCGCCACCTCCGTGACGACACGTGACGGCAGCAGCAGACAGTTGCCCCTGCTCGAACCTCCCCGCCCGCGACCATTCGCAGCCGGGCGGCGGTGGTCGGGTGGCGCCCGTCCCACCTGCGCCAGGCCCCGCGACACCTGGTTCGGGACCAGCAGAGTCACGAGACACTGGAGAGGAACGAAACGTGCCGATCTTGCCGCGGAACCTGTTGGGTACGCGTAGACGCAAGCAACTCTCAGTGCTCGTTCTGCTGTTCCTGCTCGCCGGGTTCGCGGTCGCGACGCAGGTGATCCGGTCAGCGTTCGCCGACGAGTCGTGTCATCCGGACGCGCCCGCCACGCTTGACGACTACGTCTACCACCTGGGAGCGTCCCGCGTGGCGCATGACGGGCACGGCTTACGCCCGACCTGTACTGGACGGCGTCGGCGCCTTCACCGGTCGCTGGTCGCGCTGGCCGTACGCGCCGAGCTGGCCCGCGCGGCGGTCTCGTCACCGTCCTGCTTGGTCAGGTGTCGCGCTTCGATCATCGGGAGATCCTGGACCGCGTGACTGTGTTATGCGAATGGATGCCACTGGTGATCTTGGAGCGTCTGGTCAGTCTGTGGCGGTCGTTACCGCTCAGAGCCGGCTGGCCGGCCGTCCGGGCGTAGTTGCCCGCGGTGTACGTGCGTAGGTCGTTGCCACGGGGGTATGCCAACGCAATGCTGCACGAGTACCGCAAGGATCCGGAGGTCATCTCCCGGCTGTCGCCAGAGCAGTACCAGGTCACGCAGGAGTCCGGGACCGAGCCGCCGTTCCAGAACCAGTACTGGGACAACAAGGAGCCCGGCATCTACGTCGATGTCGTGTCCGGCGAACCCCTGTTCGCCTCGGTGAACAAGTACGACAGCGGCACCGGCTGGCCGACCTTCACCAAGCCGATCGATACGGCCAACGTCGTCGAGATCCAGGACTCGAGCTACGGGACGGTCCGCACCGAGGTCCGGTCCGCGCACGGGGACAGCCACCTGGGCCACGTGTTCGATGACGGCCCTCCGCAGGAGGGCGGGCTGCGCTACTGCATGAACTCCGCCGCGCTGCGGTTCATCCGCCGCGATGACCTGGAGCGCGAGGGCTACGGCGAGTACCGCAAGCTGTTCCAGACCCAGGTGGGTTAGCGGTTCGCCGTTTCAGACGCCGGTGCGCGGGTGTGCCGGGGACACGTGTGCGCTCCGGGTGCTCGCGCCCAGGTTTCCGGCTGGGCGTGGGGATCCCGGACGCGCCGGCACCCAGGGCGTACGCCGCCAGATGCAGCCGGCCCTCGACCAGCCCCGCCGCGAGCAGCCCGGCCGCGAGCTGGGCGTCGCGGTAGCCCCGGTCGTCGAGGCCGAGGCGGGGGTGGCGGCGATGACGACGTACGCGGCCTCGGCGGCCAGGGTCCGGTCCAGGCAGACCCGCTCCAACCGGTCGCGCAGGTCTCCCGCGCGCAGCGGCGTGGACGGGTCGGGCCAGCGGTACAGGCCGGGTGCCACGTCATCGACGCCGTGCACGGCGACCCAGTGCGGCACCGGTACCCCGCGCAGCGCCGCCGCCATCGGCCACTCCAGCACGGTACGCGGCACCGTTCCGGACGGCGCCGGCGCCGGCGCCGAGGAACAGCACCCGGCCCAGCTGCCGGCGTCCAGCTGCTGCGCCGGACATTCGACCCCGGCGAGGACCGCGGTCGCCGGGATCCCGGGGTCGGGCAGATCCCGGGGCACGTCGAGGCGGGGTAGCCCGTCCGGGTACCCCTCTCATCGGCGGCGGCGGGGTCGCGGGGTCGTTCGGGACGAGGTCGTGGCGTACCCTCGGGTCGTCCACGGGCACATCCCATTCCCGGTCCGGCACGTACGACGTGAGCCGGTGCAGCAGCCCGGCGCCGGCTTCGAGGTCCACCCGGCCAGCCTGCCAGAGAAGTACGCGGCGCCGCGCGGGCGAGCGCCTCACACCGCTGGTCGAGCACGCTGGCGTTGGCCGCCGCCCGGCGGGTGCGCGGGCCGGCGGCGGTCAGTCGTCGGTTGCGGCCGTCGTCTTCGTGCTGGTGTCGGTCGCCTTGCTGGTCTGGGTCCGGGGCGGCCAGACGACGATGAAGAGGGTGGCCAGCGGGCCGAGGAACAGCGAGAAGAGGAACCAGTACCAGCGGCTGCGTCCCTTGGTCTGGGCCAGGCCGGCGTTGACGAGGGCGAGCGAGGCCCACCAGGGACCGAGGTCGGTGGTCTTGTTCATCTAGTTCTCCTGTGGGGTATCGGGGGTGTACGGGTCAGGTGGTCGGGCCGGATCCGTTGTCGTGGAAGCGGCGTAGCAGCGCCGCTAGGACGCTCATCTCAGCGGCGAGGGCTTGTCGTCCCTGCGGGGTGATAGCGGCCCAGGTGCGCGGCCGGCGCCCCTCGTACCCCTTGGTGATGTGCACGAGGCCCTGTTGGGCCAGCACGTCGAGGTGGCGTCCGAGGTTTCCGTCGGTGAGGGCGAGGGTGCGTTTGAGGTACGGGAAGTCGGCGCGGCCGGCCTCGTCGAGGACGGTGAGCAGCGCCAGCCGGGTCTTCTGGTGTACGGCCTCGTCGAGGTCGAGAGCGGGGTGGGTGCCGGGCTCGGGGCTGGTCATGCCGTGGCCCGTTCGCGTCGGCCGATCACCAGCCCGCCGCCGAGCAGCGCCAGTCCGAGTGCGGTGTAGACGACCGGCTGCAACCACCACCAGGCGGGGCTGAGGCCCCGGTTGGCGATGACGTACACGCTTTCCGCGCCGCCGGCAACGCCGATGGCCGCGGCCCAGGTGCCGAGTAGCCGGTTGCGCTGCCAGGAGGCGAGCGCGGCGAGGACTGCGGCAGGCCAGATCATGGGCGTGAACACGCCGATGAACAGGACCGGGATGCACAGGACGACGATCAAAACCAGGGCGACGAGGTAGACGCGGGTGGCGCTGCGGTAGGTGCGCCGGCCCTCGCCCACGCCGTCCTGGCCCGCGCGTCTGCGTGCCGACCACCACAGCGCGACCAGGCCGACGGTGGTCGCCAGCGGCCAGTACAGCAGCAGGGTGAGGTGGCGGCCTTCGGCGCGCAGCTGGCCGGCGTACAGGCCGCCGATGGCGGCGTAGCCGACGATCAGGGCACCGAACGCGACCATGGGCGCGGAGGTGGCCCGCTGGTCGGCTCGTACCCGGGCACGGAGCCGGTCGAGGTCAGGCAACAGCTGGTTGGGGTCGGTGCCGGTCGTCTCCACGTCAGTCCTTCCAACTACCGATGATCCATGTTCGCAGATAACTCTGCCGTAGAGAGTACTTGATGATGGCGAGCCGATCATCACCGGCCGTATCTCGCGGCTTCACCGCTCCCGCCACGGTCCATGCCATCTGCGAGGAGTACCGGGCGGGGGCCACCCTCGACGTGGCCGACGACGACGCCGATCGGGGCCGCCGTCGCATCCGGCGTCCGACGTTGGTGTTGTGGAGCCTATCCGGACAGGCCGTGGCCCTCGGGGCGTTGCAGCCTGGTAGGGTCGCCGACCCCGTCGGTGCGGAACGTCAGCCGGGTCGTGCCGATCAGGATTTGGTCGCCCGGGTTGAGGGCCGCCGCCGAGACGCGGCGGCCGTTGACCATGGTGCCGTTGGCCGAGCCGAGATCGGTCAGCACGACCTGCCGGCCGTCGTAGTCCAGCCGAGCGTGCTGGCGCGAGGCGCCGACGTCGGCGAGGCGGAAGCTGGCCTGATCGCCTCGGCCGATGACGGTCGAGCCGACGCCCAGGGGATAGTTGCGGCCGTCGTCGGTGACCAGCCGGACGCCATTGCCGCTCCCACCGGTGGCGTCGCCGCCGGTATGGACCTGGGCCACCACATGGAACGAGCCGGTGTCCAGGGTGTCGCCGCGGGCGACCTCCACGACCACATCGCCGTACACCGCCCAGCCCTGCTCGCCGATGTACTCCGCGTGCGACTGCGCCAGCTCCTGCGCCAGCGCGGCCGCATACGGGGCAAGGCGCGAATGGTCACGGGCCGAGAGCTCGATCACGTACTGGTTCGGCACCAGGACGCGGCCACCGGGCAGCGGCGACTTCTGCGCCTCGGCCTCGCGCTGCATGGCGTTGAGGATCTCGACAGGATGGACCACGCCCTTGAACACCTTCGCGAAGGCGCCCTCGACCATGCCCTCGAGCCGCTTCTCGAACCGCTGCAACACGCCCACAGTTTCCCCTCGAACACCGACCGGACACCGGCACCCTGTGTACCACGAGCCGCCACCAGCCGCGCGGTGATCGTCATCCGACCGACATCGTGACGGAAACCACGCATCCCCGGATTGGCGTCCCCTCAGGTGACGAGGATTACGCATACCAAGCACGAGCGCGCGTTTCCTCCAACGCCTCTGCCCGGCGAAGATCACCACGCGCAACCCACATTCGGTAGGTGGTTGGCGTGCTCCTTGCGGGCCCACGATCGGATCGGGTCAGGCCCTCGCCTTGTCCAGTGCCGATTGCAGCGACAGCCGGTAGGCGTTGCTGGTGTATGTCGCCCCGGCCACCGTGTCGATATCGGCGTCCTGCCTGGACAGCACCTCCTGCTGAAGCCGGCGCACCGCCGCGTCGCAGATGTCGCTCGACTGGCCGGTCACCCCGTTGCATGACCCACTGGCCCTCGTGATCTCCCCATCGACGACCGCGATCGTCACCGTGAGCGTCTCGTACCTCGTCGCGTCGGCGCCCACGCCGACGAACGAGCCGTTCTTCAGCCGACCGGTGGTAGTCGTCGGCGCGATCGTCCGGCCCGGACGCGACGACATCGCACCGGAGAGATCCGTCGCGACCGGTTCCGGCGCGGCCGGCGGCGAGCCGTTGATCTTCGCACCCACCAGCAACGCCGTACCGGTGACTGTGCCGAGCAAGGCCAGGACAGCGCGACGCATGGGCGGTCAGAAGTCGAACGGGTCGAGATGGATCTGGCGACGGGGTACCCGCAACCGGCGCAGCAACTTCACCGAAGCCGAGACGAGGCCCGCCGGTCCGCACAGGTACACGTCCCGGCGACGCAGATCGGGGACCAGTTGGCGCATGCCGCGCGGAGTGAACACCCGCCTCGGCCCCGGATCGTCCCGTCCGCCCACGACATACCAGACCCGCGCGTCGCGCTCGTGAGCCAGCCACTCAAGCTCCTCCCGGAACACCAGCTCGCCTTCGGAGCCGGCACGGTAAATCACCACCGCGCCGGCCGGCATGTCCTCTAACAGGGCGCGGATCGGGGCAATGCCGCTACCCCAGGCGATGAGCACCGCCCGGCGCCGGACCAGCCGCCCAGCGGTGAACACCCCGGATGGGCCCTCCGCGAACACCCGTACCCCGGGCCGTAGATCCCGCAGGTCCCGCGTGTGGTCACCGACGGTCTTGACGGTGATCCGTAACCACCGGTCGTTGGGCGCGGCCGACAGGGAGAACGGGTGGGCCTGCCACCAACAGCCGCGGGTCAGGAAGCGCCAGCGGAAGAACTGGCCGGCTCGAGCCGGAAGGCTGGCCAGCCGCCGGCCGGTGATGTACACCGACACCACGTCGGGCGCCTCCGGAACCACCCGGGCCACCCGTAGCCGGTGCCGTACGTTGAGCCTGAGCGGCTCGACCACCCGGCCCCATACCAGGCAGCTGAGGACGAAGCCATAGAGGCTCAGCCAGTACCAGCGGCCGAAGTGGCCAGCCGCCAGCTCCTGGCCGTCAGCGAACTGGTGGCCGTAGCTCAGCAGCAGTATCAGGTAACTACTGAGGTGCAGGTAGTACCAGATCTCGTACGGCAGCCTCCGGCGGATCGCCCGAATGGCGAGGACGCCGATCGCGACGAGGATGCCGGTCGCGACGAACGCGCTGATCATGTCGGTGTACGTCATCAGCATGTGCCACGCCTGGCGGACCACCGAACGCCGGGCCAGTTCGGCGTACCCGACGACGATCAGCGCGACGTGGGCGAGGACCGTGACGACCAGCACGCCACCCAGCTCCCGATGCCAGACCAGCAGCGCCTGCGGACCCATCGTGCGTTCCAGCCAGTGTGGCCGGCTCATCGTGAGCACCTGGGCGAGCAGGGTGAACCCGGCGGCGATGCCGGCTATACGGCCGGCCGCGATGAGGATCTCGCCGACCGAGCGCAGCGCCTGGGGCGGCGTGTCCAACCACCACAGCTCGACGCTGACGGCGAGCGCGAACCAGAAGAGCAGGACGGCAAGCACCTTGTCGACCCGCGGGTCGTTGTCCGGCGTGGCACGGCCGCCAGCCGTGGCGAGCTGGCTGGGCTGGTGGCCGATCAGCGTCGGTACGACTGGCAGTTCGTGCGTACCCGGCGAACCCGGCAGTTGTGGGCGGGACCGTTGCTTTCCGCGTCGGCCCGTTGCAATTGGCGACATCAGACCGGAAGCGTGCCGGACAGAGCGTGACAAGCTTTCTTCGGCTTTCCGGTGAATACCCTTCCACAAAGTCGCCGATGCCAGACCGGGCCGTCATGGGGAAACGGGCTTTGTATCTGCGGCCGACAGTATGCAAAAGCAATGCTCTTCATGATGGTTGCCTTCACGGAGGAACGACACGAACGCCGGCTGGGGGCTTACGTAGTGCACCGTACCTGCACCGTCTCCCGCCGTCCAGCAGGGCGGGGACGGCTGTTGCGGTGGTTCTCGCCGGTCGCCGGTCCGGCTACTTCAAGGCCCCGGAGTTGGGTCTCGGAATTTCTCTTCCGTGAGTCTTTCGACTCATGAGCCGGTGTGATCAGGCGGCTTATCGTAACGGGCCGGGCCAGCACGCCTACCGGTCCAATCTCACGGAAAAGCGTTCAGGAGGATCCCGTGCCACGTGACTTCGGAAAACCGCGTCAGGCCGGGCCGCTCGAATCACGGCGGGTGATCGCGACAGCACGATATGCCAAGAGTCATCGGCTGAGCTTCGCGCTGGTCGCTGGGATGGCTGCGCTCGTCGTAGCCGCCGCCGTCGCGGCGGTGACCACGGCGGGCGCATCAACCCAAGGCACGAGCCAAGGCAGGATCCCGCCCGGTGCGATCAGGGCCGCGTCATTTGCCGAGCAGTCCGGCGCACGCACGGAGAACAGTATGGACGCCGGCGGTGGCCAGAACGTCGGCTGGCTGTCCAGCGGTGACTGGATGCGTTACAGCGGCGTCGACCTGGGTGCGGCGGGTACTCTCACGACCTCGATGCGGGTGGCCGCCGCCTATGCCGATCGACCCGGCACCGTCGAGGTCCGTACCGACGCGCTGACCGGGCCGCTGGTGGCCGCCATCCCGATCACCACCACCGGTGGCTGGCAGAGTTGGGTCACCCGAACCGAAACGCGGCCGTCTCCCGGTGGGAGGCATGACGTGTACCTGGTGATGCGCAGCGCTCAGTCAATCGACTTCGTCAACATCAACTGGTTCGCCTTCGGTATGGCCGGTTCGGGCATGCCCGGTATGGACGGTTCAAGCGCGCCGGGCGCCAGCAGCAGCCCCAGTGCGAGCATGACCATGCCCGCGTCGACGGGCAGTTGGGTGCCGATCGACGAGGCCAAGTGGAATGCCCAACTCGCCGCGTTCAACGCGATGATCCCGCGGCCCCTGCCCGCCAAACGGCGCATGAACGCCGAGTTCAACGCCACATGTACCTACAGCCACTCGGCGGCTGACGACCCGATCGTCTTCCCGGGCCGGTCCGGGGCGTCGCACATGCACTCGTTCATCGGCAACAACAGCACCAACGCCAACACCACGGCCGGGGACCTGATGAGGTTGACCGCGTCGAGCTGCAACCCGTTGGAGGACCATTCGGCGTACTGGGTCCCCACACTCTACGAACACGGCCAGCCGGTCGAGCCGGAGCAGGTGATCGTCTACTACGGGTCACTCCTTGAGGACAAGACGAAGACCGTTCCGATGCCGCAGGGACTGCGCATGATCGCGGGGGACGCCAAGAGGCAGGTACCCACTCCGCTGGGTGCGATCAACCAGTTCTACTGCGCGGGCGGTCCGCAGGATGGCAAGACGCGCAGCGCGGATGGCAACTGGCCGGTCTGCGACGGGGGTACGTTGCACTTCTTTCTCCGCTTCCCCGACTGCTGGGACGGCAAGCACCTGGACAGCCCGGACCACAAGTCGCACGTCTCCTACGGTAGGGGCGGCACGTGCCCCGACGCGTTCCCGGTACGCATTCCGGCGGTCAGCTTCTCCATCGCCTACCCGGCCAGCGGTAGCACCGACGGTTTCAAGCTGTCCTCCGGGATGGCATCCTCGATGCACGGTGACGCCTTCTTCGCCTGGGAGAACGACGCGATGGGGCACCGGGTCAAGGACTGCGTCGTGCAGGTGGAACAGTGCGAAACGGATGGTCAGTTCTGACCTCAGCCCGTCGTGACGCAGTGGCCCCGGCTCGTGCCGGGGCCACTGCGTGGGACCGACCAGACGGAGGATGCCATGTGTGGTACGCCGTCCGGTACCGATACTCGCGGTGGACTTCCTTGTCGTACTGGGCGTGCTGGCCGTCAGCCGCGGCGGAGCGTCCTACTTCTGTTGCGCGACGGGCGCATCCGCGTTGGCCGGCGTCCTGATCGGGTGCGCGCCCCGGCGCTGGGGGCCCTGCCCGCGACGATGGGGTACCTTGTCGCGGCGGCGCAACGCTCCGCCGCCGCCTCGGAACGTGCCCGCCTGGCGCGGGAGTCGCCCGACTCGGTCGCCAAGACGCTGCGCGGGGTCTCGCTGGCCGCCCTGGCGCTGCCGTCGTCGTCGCGCCGGCACCCGGCCCTGGCCGAACAGTTGGCCAGCACCGTTTCGCACGGCTGTGACAGCTGGCGGTGGTGCAGCGTTCGCGCCGGACCAGTGCGCATGTGGCGCAGGTCATAGATGGGGGAGAAACTCTGACGGGCCTACCCGTCGTCCTGCCTGATGTGAGACGAAGCTTGGACGGGCTCGACGAGGGTGAGCTGGTACGCCGCATCGCTCGGGGCGATCGGCGCGCCTTCGACGAGTTGTACCGCCGTACCGCGCCCTGGTTGATTGCGCGGTTGCGTCGGCGTTGCAGCGACAAGGACGTGGTGGCCGACGTGCTGCAGGAGACCTACCTGGCGGTGTGGCGCTCGGCCGGCAGTCACGGGCACGCCTCTGCCGGGGGCAGCGCACTGGGGTGGATGTGGACGATCGCGGCCCACCGACTGGTCGACGCGTTCCGCCGACGGGCCCGGCGGGAGCGGGTCCCGGCGGTGCAGACCTTCGCGACCGTGGCCCCCGCGGCAGAGGACGAGGCGCTGGCCGGCGGAATCGACGGCGATCTGGAGCACGCCTTGCTGGCGTTGCCGGCGGACCTGCGTCAGGTGCTGCAGGCGATGGTCCTCGACGGGTTGACCGCGAGGGAGACCTCGTTGCTGCTCGGTGTTCCGGAAGGGACCGTGAAGACCCGCGCGCGGCGGGCCCGGATCGCGATGCGGGAGGCACTGTCATGACCACTCATCCCACACCCACCCTGATCTCCCAGTACGCCGTGGGTGCCGTCGGTGTCGACGACGCGACCGTCTGGGCGGTGGAGGCGCACCTGGAGTCCTGCGCCGCCTGTCGGGCGCTGCTGGCGGACGCTGTCGACCCGGACACCAGGGACGTGCTGGACCGGGTGGCCGCCGGGATCGCCGACGGGATCGCCACCGGCCCGGCCCCGCAGCGTCGCCGGCGGCTGCAGCGTACCGGCGTCACCGCGCGGCTTCTGCCGTGGCTGGCCACGGCGGCGGGGCTGATGCTGGCCGCGGTGCTCTTCGAGAAGACCTTCGACAGCCTGCCTTCGCTGGTGCTGCTGCTCGCGCCGGTGGCGCCGCTGGTGCCCGTGGCCGCCGCGTGGAGCCGGTACACCGATCCTGCCTGGGAGCTGATGGCGACCGTACCCCGCACCGGGTTGTGGCTGCTGCTGCGCCGCACGCTGGGGGTTCTGACGGTGGTCATTCCGGTTCTGGCGGTGGCGGGTTGGGAGACCGGGCATTCCCCGGCCCTGTGGTTGCTGCCGGGTCTGGCCTTCGTCGCCGGAAGCCTGGCGCTGGGCGGGTTGGTGGGGGTGGACCGGGCCGCGCTCGCGTTGGTGGTCACCTGGTCCGTGGGAGTGGTGGTGCCGAGTCTGGTCGGCGATCGGCTCCCGGTCGTCCTGGAGGGCTACAGCTGGCCCGGATGGGCTGTGATCACCGTGGCGTTGATGGCTGTGGTGGTCGTCCGCGCCGCCGATCACCGCCGCCTCGGCGCGGGCCGGACCTGATCCGGCGCCACGAGGCACCGCAGGGCACAAACGTCCCGCCCGACCCAAGACACCACGACACCACGACACCGACGCCCGTCTTTGGGGCACGCCGAATTCGCGAAACATCCACGACGTTCCTCCGGAACATTCCACGCAGGTGGCAGGGTACGCCACACAACGAATGGAGACATTTATGATGCGCGCGGTCAGCGCGGCGGAGATCTCGCCCGCCACGTACGCGTGGGCGGTGCACGCCGAGAAGTTGGTTGTCCGAGCCGGACGGCACCTGGCGGTCAACGGGCTCGACCTGGCGCTGGGTACCGGCGTGCACGGGCTGCTCGGCCCCAACGGCGCCGGCAAGACGACGCTGATGCGAGCCCTGGCCACGGTGTTGAAGCCGGCCGGTGGGCGGCTCCGCGTGCTCGGCAACAACGTCACGGGCCACGCGCACCTGCGTGAGGTTCGCCGCGGCCTGGGTTACCTGCCGCAGCACTTCGGCTTCTACCCGCGCTTCACGGTGCGGGAGTTCGTCGAGTACATGGCCTGGCTCAAGGAGATGCCGAAGCCGGTCATCGCCGGTGCGGTTCAACGGGCCATCGAACGGGTCGGCCTGGCAAACCGCGCCGACTCCCGGATGAAGACGCTGTCCGGCGGCATGCTGCGCCGCGCCGGCATCGCCCAGGCAATCGTCAACGACCCGCAGGTGCTGCTGCTCGACGAGCCAACCGTCGGTCTGGACCCGGAGCAGCGCCTCGACTTCCGCGAGCTGCTGCGCGAGATCGGCGTGGACAGCTCTGTACTGGTCTCCACCCACCTGGTCGAGGACGTCGCGGTGGCCTGTACCGACGTGGTGCTGATCAATGAAGGCCGGTTGGTGTGGCAGGGCACCGCGGCGCAGTTGGCACAGCAGGGGGACGCCGACGCCGCCGGTGACAGCGCCACTGAGCGCGGCTACTCGGCGCTGCTGCGCGAGCACCGCGGGCAGGTGCGGGCATAATGGGGCGGATCCTGCGTATCGAGCTGCGCCGCTCCCCGGCGACGGTGATTATCGCACTGCTGTCGGTGGGTGTCGGTCTATCGGCGCTGCTGTCGTACCCGCAGGGGTTCGCGGGGCGGTGGATGCAACTGGCGGTGGTCACCCGGATGACGCTGTTGGTGTTGTTGCCGTTGGCGCTGGCCGGTGGAGCGTGGCTGGGCCGGCGCGATGCGCATTACCGGGTCAACGAGCTGTTCGCCGGCACCGTCAGGCCGCGGTGGCAGCGCGTCCTCCCGACGGCAGCCGCCTTCGCGATCACGGTCGTGACCGCGTACCTCCTGGTGTTCCTCCTCGGCGCGGCGTGGGTGGTGCCGACGTCGGGATACTTCCCGGTCACCGCGATCGTCGTCACCGCAGTCGGCGCCCTGTCGCTGATCGCCGCGGGCTGGCTGGGCATGGCCGCCGGCCGGGCCGTGCCCCGGCTGGTTACCGCCCCAGCTCTCGCCGTGGTCGGGGCCGCCCTGGCGGGGATCCTCCCGATGTTGTGGGCGGATCCCGCCCGCCCGGACGCCCCTATTCCGGCCGCGATGCTCCTGACCCCGATCCACGACGGCAACATGGACGACTTCCAGACGATCGTGGCACGGGTCAACGTGACGCAGGCGCTGTGGCTGGCGGCCCTCGCAGCCACCGGGCTGCTCCTGCTGGCCGCGACCAGCCGCCGCGCGGTCGCGCTGGCCGTGCTCCCAGCGGTGCTCGGCGCCGCGATCGCGGCACCGCTCTTGCCCGCCGGCGGCTACCATGCGGCGGCCGCCGTCGACCCGGACGCCGTCGAGTTGGTCTGCGACAACGACGGCCCGCAGGTCTGCATGACCCGGGTGCACGCCGGTCTGCTGCCCGACGTCGTCGGCCCGGCCCGCCAGGCCCTGACCATGATGGCGGCGAAGCTGCCCCACGCCCCCACCCGAGCGGTGGAGAACCAACAGGTCGAGGACTGGGCGCAGCCAAGCCGGAGCCCCACCCGGACCCGGGCTCAGGCCGACACTATCGTTTTCGACAATCCCGCGATCGGGGGCGACGGCCGCGCCGACCCGGGCGATTCCGTTCTGTCGCTCATGCTCGAGGCAGCCTGGCAGCAGGACTGCGGCGATCAGGTGAACGGCCACGACATGTACGTCACCCGGATGGTGGCCGTCGCCTGGCTCAACGGTCAACCAACCACCCTGCAGGAGATGCGCGGGCCCGAGGACCGCAAGCGAGCGGAAAGCGCCTACCAGGCGCTGGTCAGCCTGCCGCAGGCCGAGCAGGGACGCCGGATGGCGGCGGCACGCGAGGCCACGCTGGGCTGCCGGACAGACGCCCTCCTGCCGATTCTGCCACAGGACGCCCCATGAGATGGCTCCAGCTGTACCTGCGTTCCCGCCGGGTTCCGCTCGCACTGACGATCGCAGCGGCGACGATCGCGCTGGTGTGGGTACTGTGGCTGACCTACACCGACACGCGGACCATCAACATCCGGCTGGTGAGCCTCACCGTGATGCTCGCGGTGACCGCGTTCGCTGCCACCCTCAGCGGCGCCGACGATGCCCTCGACCACACCGCGTCGCTGAACTGGCCGGTACGCCGTGCCGGACACCTGCTGCTCACCGCCACCGCGATCACCGCGCTGTTGTTTCTCACCACGATCACCGACGCGCGCTTCGAGCCGTTCACCATCGTGCTGCGCAATACCGTGGGCATGCTGGGACTCACCGCCCTCGGCACCGCGCTGCTCGGTTCGGCCCGCTCCTGGATCGCCCCGCTGGCCTGGACCCTCATCGCGGTCCTGCCGTTGATGGGGCCCAGCAAGCAACTGAGGATTCAGGTCGCCAGTTGGCCGATTCAACCCGCTGACACCACCGCTGCCACCGTCTGTGCCACCATCCTGGCAGTGACCGGTCTGCTCCTGTACACAACGTACGGCTGCCCCCGGCGTCCCGCCGCCCAAACAGCCCCCGACCAGTGACGGACCCGCGTGCCTCGGTACCGGGCTTGCCCGGTACCGAGCGCGGTCGCCTCCGCGTCGGCAGACCGCCCGCCGGAACACCTCGAACGGGATGTCGCGACATTTCTGCGAAGCGGTAGGAGGGAAGCGGTGGTGGATGCGGTGGGTGGCGGTGCGGCGGGAGTTGGCCGCCGACCGGGCGGCCTCGTAGCGCCCGGGCTCAGGCAGCCATCAGTCGACGAGCGGACGCACGTCCCACAGCCACACACCACCCACCCAGACCGGCGGGGACCCGAGCAGGTCCGTGGTGACCTGACGCAGCTGCTCCTCGTTGCCGCCGGGCGGCAGCACCACCACCGCCGCCCGCCAGTACCGCAGGTCAGCGCGGGCGGCATCGCGGTCCTCGGGCGACGGCGACACGGCGTTCCCGGTGGCGGCCACGTTGCCCCACAGCACGGCGGTCGGCCGTGGCGGCGCACCGTAGCGGGCCTTGTCCTGCTGGTCGGGGTCGGGGCCGAGGAAGTAACCGCCGGCGACCGGGAAGTCCAGACCCTGGACGCTGGCCCACTGCATGGCGGCCATGGTCTGCGCGTTGTCCTGGTTGGTCAGTGGAATGGTGACCAGCGCCCGCCCGTCCGGTATGAACGACCGCCACGCCCCCGTCGCGAACAGCGGTGGCACCGCCGGCCGGTCGACCGTCTCGAGCGGCGTGGGGATCAGGGGTAGGAGGGCGGTCACCACGCAACCCGCGGCGGCCAGCCGCAGGCCGCGACGACCGGGGCGGGCGGCCTCGCGGATCCGATTTAGGAGCAACACCACCAGTACCGCGATGCAGGGCGCCATGCCGAGGGCGAACCGGGTCGGTACGACAGAGTCGACGATCGGCAGATCCGCGACCTGTTGCAGCGGGCCGCAGGTGCACCGGATCTGGCCGTCCACCCGCAGCCCGGCACCGAGCGACACCACGCCCAGCACGACCGCGGCGACCGCGGCCGCCCGGGCTACCGGCCGCCGCCACAGCAGCACGGCGGCCAACACCGCGAGCGCGAGCAGTGAGACGCCGAAGAAGGCGTTCTCCTCGGCGATGTTCGTGACCAGCCGGAGGCTGTCGGGCGAGCCGGCCAGAGACCCGGTGGGATACGCGGTGAAGCCCTTCAGGTCGGCGCCGTACCAATAGGCCGAGCCGAACATGCCGTGGTAGCTCTCGGGACCGGAGAACTGGTACCACAACGGGTACCCGACAATCAGCAGCGCGGTGCCGGCGGCGACCGAGAGCCCGGCGAGGAAACCCATCGCCCAGGCCCGCGCGCGGGTCCGCCGGGACGCTGCCCAGACGGCGACGAAGACCGCACCGCCGACGGCCGTGATGAGCAGCATCTCCTCGTTGAGGAAGAACTGGTATGCCATCAGCAGGCCGAGCAGGACGCCGTCGCGGACCCACCTCCGGGTGGATCCCAGTCGGGTCAACTGACCGACGATCAAAGGTACGGCGAACTGGGCGGCCAGGTTCGGGTGCGCGTTGGACTGTGCCACCAGCCCGGGCGCGAACCCGCAACAGGCTCCCCCGACGAACGCCGGTCCCCAGCCGACGTTCAGCCGCCGGGAGAACAGCCAGTACCAGCCCGTGGCCGTACCGGACGGGCCCAGGAACACCATCACCGCGAACGCGACCGCCGGCCCGAACAGCAGGGTCACCGGGGCCAGCGGTACGGCCAGCGCGAACGTCGACGTGTTGGCCATCATGTTCACGCCGTCGGGGGCGTTGAGCTGATGGGTGAGGAAGGGGTTCTCCGCATGACTGACCACCCGTGCCGCATGTGCCAACCAGTACTCGAACTGGATCTGGTCGGGCGGGAAGGCGGCCAGCAGCCGGCCATTGACGTTCTGCAAGAGGTGCAGGGTCACCCAGCCGGTACCCAGCAGGTAGCAGCCAAGGGCGACCAGGTCCAGCCGCCGGCCCGGACGCGCCGGGACCTCGCCGGCGCGCTCACCCTCGGCCGCGTCCTCGGCGACGTCATCGCCCTCGACCTCCAAGAGATCGTCCACCGTCGAATCCTAAACGAAACGACTTCCCAATGCGGTTGAGGTGCGGCGGCCCCTCCTCCTATGCCGTGGGTTCGAGCACGACGACCGGGATCTGGCGGGTGGTCTTCCGCTCGTAGTCCGCGAAGCCCGGGTACGCGACCTTCTGCGCGCTCCAGATGCCTTCCCGTTCGTCCCCTGCGGCTGCGCGGGCGACCAGGTCGACTGTCTCGGTGCCGATCTCCGCCCGCACCTGCGGATTGGCCAGCAGGTTGTAGTACCAGTCGGGATGGGTGGGAGCGCCGCCCTTGGACGCGAAGACGGCATAGCCGCCGTCCACCTTCTGGTACATCACCGGGTTCACCCGAGGCTGACCGCTCTTGGCGCCTACGGTGTGCAGGAGCAGCAGCGGCGCGCCGGCGAACTGGCCACCCACCTGCCCACCGTTGGCCCGGAACTCCTCGATGATCCTGTCATTCCAGTCGCTCATTTCGACACCTTACGCTCGCGGGCGGACCTCAAGTCGAATTCTGCCAGCGGCGGCGCGGCACAGGTGTCAGGGCACGGATCAGGGACCCGGTGCTCTGCTGCCTGAGCTGTGCGCTACTGCCAGGCATCCCGGCCACCCGCCGACGATAGAGCAGCGCAGCGGCCGTCCGCCTGTCGATATTCAGAACGGCCGTTGGATCGGGTGCTGTCTCAGCAGAGACTCGATGTCGTCCGGCGGGACGGGACGGCCCAGGTGGTAGCCCTGGACGCGTTCACACCCGAGGTTCTTGAACAGGGTGTACTCGTCGCCGCTCTCCACTCCCTCGGCCACCACCTCAACGTCGATGCCGTGCGCCAGGGCGATGACCCCGGCGACCATGCCCGCGTGCGACTCCCCCGTTGCCAGCCCGGTAACGAACGACTTGTCGATCTTCAGCTCGTGGATTGGGAAGCTGTGCAGGCGGCTCAGCGACGAGTGGCCAGTGCCGAAGTCGTCGACGGACAGCTTGACGCCGTCCACGGCGAGCTTCCCGCAGACACGCGAGCACCTGCGGGTTGTCGCTCGCGAAAAGGGTCTCGGTGATCTCCAGGGTGAGCCGGTCCGGGCTCAGGCCGGCGTCGGCCAGGGCGGCGTGCACCTGGCCCGGCAGCGCGGGCCCCAGCTGCAGCGGGGACACGTTCACCGCAAGCGTGAGATCCTGCCACAGGCTCACGCGGGCGCACGCGGTACGCAGGACCCAACACCCGAGGTCCCCGATAACTCCGATCGACTCGGCGACGGGGATGAACTCCTCGGGCGAGACGAACCCGCGCTGCGGGTGCCGCCAGCGCAGCAACGCCTCCACCCCGGCGATCTGGCCGGTACGGGTATCGACGATCGGCTGGTAGTGCAGCTGCAGTTCCTCGCCCGCGACCGCCGCGCGCAGCGCGGTCGCCAGCTCGATACGGGCCAGCGCGGCGGAGTGCATCGCGGGTTCAAACCGTTGGTGCCGGTCCTTGCCGGCGGACTTCGCCACGTACATCGCCAGGTCGGCGTTGCGCAGGATGTCGTCCACGGTCGCCGCGCCCCCGCATGCGGCGATGCCGACGCTCGCCGCGATCTGGATGGTCACGTCGGCGGGGGACGGGAGGCTGACCGGTTCGCGTAGGACTGCCATCGCCCGGTCGGCGATGTCCGTGGCACTGAGCCGCCCGGGTTCGACAGCTGAGCGGCCGGCATCTAAGCCTCTGGCGACCAATGATTCGGCCTGCCTTTGTCCAACGTGCTTGCGTTCGACATCCAACGCTTCGACGGCTATGGATCCGATGTCTATCCGTCCCGCGTCGTTCTGCTCGGTCCGATGGTCTTTGCCGGGCTCGACCAGGATGGCGAACTCGTCGCCGCCCAGCCGCGCGACCATGTCGCCCGGGCGGGTCATATGCCGCAGCCGCTCGGCGACGATGCGCAGCAGTTCGTCGCCGGTGGAGTGGCCGTAGCTGTCGTTGACCGCCTTGAACCCGTCCAGGTCCAGCATGAGCACCGAGAAGTGCTCGCAGGTAGGACCGTGGTCCGGCGCCACCGCCGCCTGCACCCGGTCGGCGAACATGTTCCGGTTGGGCAGCCCGGTGAGTGAGTCATGGAACGCCTGGTAAGTGAGCTCCGCGGCCGACTCCTGGAGCCGGGCGGCCAACTCCCGCGCGTTCGCCAGCGAGGTCGTCTGGTTCTGCAGCAGCAGTACGTAGTCGATCACGGCGTCGGACACCGCGAAGTCGTCGAGGGTAAGGCCCAGACCCGCGAGCGCCGCAGTGTCGGTCACCCAGGGCGAACCCACGAAGAACAGCATCTGGTCCAGGTCGTCGTACAGCATCTGCCCACGCAAAGTCACGTTGTGGTCGGCGACGCTGCGCAACAGGAACATCGCCCGCGACCGGCTCGCCATCGCCTCGAACGTGGACGCCGAGCGCGGCGTGGTGATGGTGAAGAAGCTGCCGAGCCGGGCGTTGTCCGAGATGCTTGGGCAGAGCCGGCGCAACGACGGCCCCACCTGCCTGATCCGCAGGTCCCGGTCGATCACCAGATGGAACGGGAACGCCGCGGTGAACAGTGGCGGACGGAGACTCCACTGCCGACCCGCCGCCCGCGTCGGTGCGAGGTCGAAAGTCATCGCGGGTCCGCGAGCTCCCCGGGCTGGCTCGGTCTCGATCAGGAACTCGTCGTGGTCGGCGCCGTCGTCCTTGCTGAGGGTATGTTCGATGTGGACATCGAGCCTGAACACGTCACCCAGGCCCTTGACCAGCCCGACGACCATCGGCGCCAACCCGTCGCGCTGCGACCAGTACTTCAGTCGCAGCTGGTCCGGCCCGCTCTGTTCGCACACGAATGACGGCGGCTCCAGGTGCGGCAGGCTAAGGCTGAGCCGGGCGTGCATCGCGTCGAGGTTGCCGAGGAACTCCGGCAGGGTACGCCCCATTGTCTCGAACACCGCACCGTAGCCTTTGCGCCCGGTGTAGAGAATCCAGTGCCTGCCGAACGCCCGCAGCACGTCTGCGGGGGTCAGGCCGAGCGTCTCACTCGCCGCGAGGACCAGCCGCTCGGTGACGTCGTCGGGGTACACGTCCATCCCTACGAACGCTTCGAGGTCCACGCCGGCCCGCTGCTTGATTTTGGCCCACAGCTCGTCGCCGCCCAACTGGACGACAAGATCCTGCACACCCTGGTTGACCAAGCCATACATGCAGTTGCCTCGCCTTCGGTCCGCGCTCGCATCGGTCATCGGCATCCTATGGGCGCTTCTGAGGAACCTTAAGCACGGATGCGCATAGGCCAACCATATGGAGGTTTTGCGGAGGGTTTCAGAACAATCCGTAGACCCGGAAGACCTCCAGTTTGGCTACGATACGTAGCGTCGCTGGGAACTCGTCGAGCGATCGCCGGAAGCCCGTTTTGAGTACTTTCCAGCATTTGAGGTGTGCGATGGCGCGTTCCACTGCGGCCCGAATGCGGTTGATCGAGGTGTTGCACGCCTTCTGGACGTCGGTCAGGTCCCGGCCGCGCGGCTTCTTGATCGGGGTGATGATGCCGGTTCCCTGGTAGCCTTTGTCCCCGATCATGCGTGGTTCGCCTGACTCGTAGTGTTTCTTCCATCGTTCCGCGATGCCGGACTCGGCAAACGCCCGACTGTCGTGCATGGAGCCGGGGCAGGGGTCACCCACGTCGGCAAGGCGGCCGCACAGCGTGGCGACAACCTGGACATTCTGTCCCGTAACGTGTTTCTTGCCGGAGTGGAGATCCTCCACTCCGTCCCGTTCGCCGACGGGGGCCACGAGACCGTCGACCAGGGTCGGTTCCCGATGCGCCCGGGAACGAATCTCCCCATACAGGGGCATCAGGAGTTCATCGATCAAAGGTTCGAGTTCGTCCTGGTAGTTGGAGACGGTCCCAGTGGAGCAGCCGAAGATCTCCGCCATGACGTCCTCCGCCAGATTATGGCGCAATCCGAACAAAACCATCACCAGCGCGGTGTACAGCGGCAAGGCACGGGGCCTGCCCATTCCGGCGTCCCATCCGACGATGGCGTCGAGCTGCTCGTACAGCCAGTCAACTTGCTCCTGGGCCAGCCCGGTCATACGCTCCGCTCGCGGCGGCCGGCCGTCGATCGTCTTTGTCTGCACAACTCAGGTGATCTACAGGATGCCGGCCGCCGCCTCCCTGAGCGACACGCCGGGAAAGATTCCCACACGACTGAGTTCACAGAGCGTTATATCGACCATCATTGTATAGGCATATCTGAATTGAGTTTTTAAAAAGTCATATCACCAGCGCCCGACGGAAGAACCACCGGGCGTCGAGGCGACGTCTCGACGCTTCGCGACGAGCACGTCGATGACCTTTCCGTACTGGTCGATCGTCCGCTTGGCTGTGGGTCCAGAACTCGCGCCCCGGACAGGGTGTGCGACGCCGGCGGCTTCCGGAATAGGCGCGACCATGAATGGGAAGGTTCGCGATAACCTGAAATCGACTCGTCTTCGGTTTCCGAAATGCCGAAATGCCGAAATGCCGGCGGAACGTAGCGACAGAAAGGCTGGCGCTGCAGGCACTATGGCGTTCCGTATTTGATTCACTGCCGTCGGCGAACTGCCGGCATGGGTGCGTCGGCTCTGTTGCGCAAAGCGATCCCAAGATCGAGAACCGCAAGACTGCCCGCAGAGATCGACTCGGCGGCGAGGTCGCGGGCACGCAAACCGCCTAAAAATGTACGAGACCTTCGGGAGGTGAGCCGATCGAGCTTTGTCCGGCCGGGTGCCAACCTGGCTGCGCGCTGGAGGATTTGCGGCGGCCGGGATCCGGCATGCCTTAACGCAACAGTGCCTGACGGCACCCGCACGGCCTTGAGCTGGCCGCCGTCGACGCCGCCTTTGGCCCACAGGCCGCCGTCCCGGGCGCCCTCGGAATCTTGGTCGACTCTGGCGATGGTCACAAGTTCCAGAGCACGTTCAGACCTGGGTAGCGAGGCGAAATTCCGAGACACGACCGGCATCTATGGAGTCCGTAACGCATTCGGTGTGGTGAGTGACGTCAACGAAAACTACGTGCAACTCGGCCCGGGTGGGCGTCCACGGCGCCGGTACCGGTCCGTTTACACGCTGTTCTCCACCTCGGGATTCTCCGTGCAGTCGGCCTCTGGTGCGCCACCGGGCGAGCAGTCTGCGGGCTTCCCGGAGCGCCGAGGTCCACGGCGAGTAGCACTGGCCGCCGGAGGCCGGATCCGGGTCGTACCGCCGGAGGCCCTACCGCCGGAGAGGCGCGTTTCGTGCGGCGATAGGCCGACGCTGCACTGGATGTGCTGGACTCCGGTTGGGCAGACACCGCGCTGTTGCCGGCTTCGGTTTGGGCGTCGCGACCGGCCTGCCTTATATTCGCAACGTGCCGTCACTTGCGACGCCAGCTCTACCTCCCGGCACGATGACCGCATTGGCGCAGCCTGAAATCAGCGCGAACGGGATAACGCTTCGGCCATGGCAGGCGTCCGACCGTCCGGTCGTTGTGGCGGCGTTCGCCGATCGTGCCATTCAACGGTGGCACTGCCGATCGCTGACCGACAAGGAGGCCGCGGACTGGATTGAGTCCTGGTCGGCGCGGTGGCGTGATGAGACGGATGCGTCCTGGGCGGTGCTTGACGTGGACAATGTCGTCGGGCAGGTCGGCCTACGCCAGGTTGATCTTTCCGAGGGCTTGGCAGCGGTGTCGTATTGGGTGCTGCCGGCCGCACGTGGTCGTCGCGTCGCCCCCCGGGCGTTGCTCGCGCTGACGGAATGGTCCTTCCGGACGTTGGGACTGCACCGCCTCGGGCTGAGCCATTCGACGGGAAATGTGCCGTCTTGCCGGGTCGCGCAGTACGCCAGGTTCGCCGCTGAGGGCACGAAGCGCGGCGAGGCCCTCCACGCCGACGGCTGGCACGACATGCACCTCCACGCCCGCCTCAGCACCGACACCTGAGCGGAGAACGAGCCCGGCGTCTGCCACATCCGGTAGGCGTCGGGTTTCATGCTGCCCAAGGGTTCGTGCGGGGCCCCACCAAGCTCATGGACGCCCAGATGGAACGGTCCAGGGTCCATCGGCGGCACATATTGAAGTCGTTCGGGAACGTCGCCTCCGGGTTGTACTTCGCCTACCACCGCGACCATCTCGACTGACTCGCCTGCGGCCCGTCATCCATCCCGGTACGGTGGGCTAACCGCGCGATCAGCAGCAGATCGGCCCGGCCGCGCTCCAACCGACGGATGAGTGCTCAGTGGCGCGATGGGAGTGCTATGACGTCCGCCGTGACATGGCGTCAGGTGGTTGGGCAGGAGCCGTCGCGATCCCGGTTACTGACCGTGGCAGGCGGGGTGCTATCTACCGCGGGCGCGGCAGCACTGATCTGGGCGGCGGCGGGCACCAGGTCGCTGTGGTGGCTCACCGCGGTGAGCGCGACGTGGTTGTTGCTGCTTCTAGCGATCGCTGTTGTCGTGCTCAGCGCCAGCGTCCGGGCAATGGGTGACGCCTCGCGTCATGCGCGGCCGATGCGGTTCGTGCTGACGAACAAAAGGTTCGGCATCGTTCCCCTTCTGTCGCCTGGACTCATCGCGATGTCGCAGATGATCAGTAGCGGGCTCTTCCTGGCGACGCAGCTGGGCCTTTGGCGCCGTATCGAAAGCCAGGACCCAGCGGTATCGACGCTGACAGGATCTTTCGTTCGAAACTATGGCTTATTGTCCGTTTGTGTGGGCTCTTCGCGCCAGCTTGGCGCCGACTCTCCGGTCAGTCTGCGGGACATGACATCGATCATTGCCCAATGAACCATGGTTCGCGACCGCGCGGGGAGTGTTTCATAGTCGCGAACCAACCGACGACGCAACATCAGCCAACCCAACGTCCGTTCGATGGCCCACCGTTTGGGTTGTGGTTTGAAACCGCGCTGGTCGGGCTCCTTGGATACAACAGTGACATTGATGTTGTATTTCGCGCCTCGCTCGATGACACTTCGCTGGTAGGTTCCGTCGACCCAGACCCTGGTGACCGCGGGATGGCGGGCGGCGACGTGATCGACCATGTCACGGCCACCAACCGTGTCGTGAACATTGCCAGCGGTGACCAATAGGACGAGTAGCAGTCCCAGGGTGTCCGTCGTCAGATGCCTTTTACGACCTTTTATTCGCTTTCCTGCGTCGATTCCCTGCGACTCCTCGGCCACATTGGCCGACGTCTTCACGGTCTGCGAGTCCATGAGCGCCGCCGTAGGTTGCTCGTCGCGGTCGGCGGACCGGCGAACCCGGCTCCGGAGGGCATCGTGGATCCGTTCCGTTATGCCCTCGTTCTCCCATGTTGCATAGTATCCGTACACCGTCTGGTGCGGCGGAAAATCATGCGGCAGCAGATCCCACGGCGCCCCGGACCGGTTGATGTAGAGGATCGCGTTCACGATCTCCCGCAGCTCGTGTTGTATTTTGACGATTCCCAACCCAACACGTAGCGACCGCCACTCGGACAGCATCGGTTCAATCAGCGCCCACCGGGCATCGGAAAGGTCGGTACGGTACGGACGTCGAGATACAGCCACGCAACACCCATACACAGCCGAGATCCACAAGTGTGGGACGCCCACTGAAACAGCCGCGCCGTTTCTAGATCAAAACGTCCCTTAAATGATCAAGAGGTTCTCTGAACACCGTGTTCGCCGGGGTCATGACGGCCCCGGTCGTGGTGATCACGCTGGCGGCGGTGACGACATCGGTCTTTGCCTGGCGGGGGTTTGGTATGGAGCTGACCCCGGCCGGCGTGTACTGGCGTAGCCCGTTATTTCGCCGTTTGGTCCCCTGGGAGGCTCTCGCGCCGGGCGGACCGCCGCGCCCGCAGATACACGCCAACCGGCTCCACCTGGCCGTTGCGCGACCCGAACTGGTCCGGCAGCGCGGCTTGGCCCTCGGGTTCGGTCCTCGGCAACGCCCGGTAGTGCCGCTGCAGCGCAGCATACTACTGGCGCTAACCGTGGCCGTCGTCGTGCTGCTCCTCTTGCCCGCAGCCAATCGATACTTCAGACCCACAACGATCAAGCGAACGTGAAGGTTGATGCTACGTCCCACCCCCAGATATCGCGGACGTCGGGCGCGCCAGTCATCCAACCAGCGGCGTGTGAGTGCGCGGTCGCCGCGATGCGTGGCTCGGCGCGTACAGTACGCAGATCAGCACACTGGGCGGCAGCGCCTCAATTCGCCATGCACCGGCGCAGCGCGCGAACCGAACGCCATTCAGCACTCGCGCATCCAAGGCAAGCGCGGGGACGCCGGCTGCAGGCGGACAGTGCGGTACCCACCGGCACCTTCCAACCGTCGAGGACGTCCTCCTCTCTGCGCTCAAGATACGAGGCGATGTCCGAATAGGACCGGCCCTGGCTGTTCCCGCCCTGAACGAACCGTGCCCGTCACCGGTTGTGATGACAGCCACCCCCGCTGCCTCCGCGCCGAACCCGGCTCATCCAGCGCAGCGGCTCCTCGAACTGCTCGACCGAACCCGTGCCGGTACACAGGGCAGCGACATATCGGTGCGGCATGCACGGCGGTGACCCACGCGGGCCACGGCGTCGGTCTGGGTAAGGTGGGCGCCGTGTGGCAGCGTCCGGTCCCGCTGGTGGGGGATGTCAGCGCGGCGTCGCAACGGGCCGCCGACCCGGACGGGTGGGCGTTGCCGGCGGCGCAGCGCGACGCGCTGTATGCGGTGATCGGCGCCCGCCGTGACGTGCGCCGGTTCCGGCCCGACCCGGTACCGGCCGAGACCCTCGGCCGGCTGCTCGGCGCGGCGCATCAGGCCCCGTCGGTGGGGCACAGCCAACCGTGGCGCTTCATCGTCGTACGGGATCCGGATGTGCGGCAGCGGGCGGCGTTGATGGCCGACCGGCAGCGGCTGCGCCAAGCCGCCGTGCTGGAGCCCGACGCGGCGCGGCGGCTGCTGGACCTGCAACTGGAGGGCATCCGGGAGGCACCGCTCGGGGTGGTGGTGTGCTGCGACCGGCGCAGCGCCGCAGCCGGGGTGTTGGGTCGGGCGACGTTCCCGGACGCCGACCTGTGGAGCTGCGCCTGCGCCATCCAGAACCTGTGGCTGGCCGCCCGCAGCGAAGGACTCGGCCTGGGCTGGGTGACCCTGTTCGACCCGGCGGAACTGGCCGGGCTGCTCGGCCTGCCCGCCGGTGTGGTCACCCTGGGCTGGCTGTGCCTGGGCTGGCCGGACGAGCGACCACCGCAGCCAGGGCTGCAGCGGGCCGGCTGGTCCCGGCGGCTGCCCCTGGCCCAGGTCGTCATGGAGGAACGGTGGCCGGCCGGCGGTAAGGAACCATCAGCACCGCCGTCGCATCTACGCGCCCCCGACCCCAACGCGGTGGTGGCCGCCCACGACGACGCCGACCGGCTGCTGACCCCACCCGGCTCCCTTGGTGTCCTCGACCGGATCCTGGACAGAATGATTGCCCTCGGCCATCGCGAACTGCGGGCGGGCACCCTGGCGCTGGCCGTCGCCGACCACCCGGTCGCCCGGCACCAGGTGTCGGCATATCCGGTCGAGGTGACCCGGCAGGTGCTCGCCGCCGCGGCCGCTGGACAAGCCATGGGCGTGAGCGCCGCCCGGGCAGCCGGGCTGGCCGTCGAACTCCTCGACGCCGGGGTGGACGGCCCGCCGGTCGAGGGTGTTCCGACGCTACGCTGCCGGGACCGACGCGGGGACCTCGTGACGGCCGACGCCATGTCCACCCGCGACACCCAGCTTCTGGTACAGGCCGGCCAGGACCTCAGCGCACGGCTGGGCGCCCGGGGCCTGATCGCGCTCGGCGAGGTGGGGATCGCCAACACCACCATCGCCGCCGCCCTGACCTGCGCCCTGCTCGACGCCGACCCCGCCACGGTGGTCGGCCTGGGCGCCGGGGCCGACACCGCGATGCTGGACCGCAAACGGGCCGTGGTCACCAGCGCGCTACGGCGGGCCCGAGCAGCCCACGGCGCCGCCTTGGGCGATCCCCTGCGCGCGCTGGCCGCGCTGGGCGGCCCCGAATTCGCGGTCCTGACCGGAGTGGTCCTCGGCGCGGCCGCCGCACGCGCCGTGGTGGTCCTCGACGGGCTGGCCACCTCCCTGGCCGCTCTACTCGCCGTACACATCGAACCCGCTGCGGCGGCGTGTCTGGTGGCGGGGCAGCGCAGCCGCGAGCGCGGCCACGAAGCGGTCCTGACCCAGCTGGGCTGCGAACCCCTTCTCGACCTGCGCATCCGCGCCGGTGAAGGCGTCGGAGCATGCCTGGCGACCACGATCCTGCGTCAAGGCATGACCACCCGCACCGCCACCGCCCGCGTCAACTACTGACAGCCGCCCGCCGACCCACCGCCCTGCCATCCGCAGCTGACCCGGAATACATGCCTGATTCCTGACAAGTTGCGGGCGAACCTGCTGGCCTCCGAGGACCTCTGCCAACTGCTCGCGGCCACCCCGTCGATCGGTACCACGGCCGCCGGCTACCTCTGACCGCGTGAACTTCTCGTTCTGTTCGTGGTGTATACGCGGCTCATCGAATAGGCTCTCGCCTATCAAATTAGGACGTCAGCGATGAGACGTTGGACCGGAATCCCTAACGTGTGATGGCCGCATCTTGGCGACGGGGTTGGCGAAGGTCCGGGAGATCAAGCGGAACGCGTCAGCACCACGTCGCTACCGTCTCGCGGCCGCACGATCGGGCGGCGATGCCCGGACTCGTGCCGAGCACCATGCCCTGACCCCAGTCGCTGACGCCGTTGGTGCCAGCGCTCCACAGGTTGCTCGTGTTGGCCTGGAACGCCGCGGCGGCTTACCTCAAGCGGGCTTTGAATAGGCCGGCACCAGAGAACTGGGACCGCGTGCTTCTCAACCTTCGATCGCCTCCAAGCGGCGCCGTTTCGAATGCGCTGTCGACGCCGTTAATGGTGGGTCTTGTTAGGGATTCGGCGCTGGCCGGTTACTACCTCTGGAATCCGGAAGCCGATAGAATACTTATGCTCATCGCTGGCACCTGCATCGCGTTTGGTCTGGAAGCCCGGCCCGACTTGGAGGGAGGCATTTTCGTGGCGCAACAAACCCGTGGAGCCTTGCCGCACTAGCGCTCGGGTTGGTCGCAATTGTGATAATCGGCTTTGAATTGAGCCCCGTTCTTGGGCTTCTTTTTGGCCTAGGCGCTACCACTCGTCGCAACGATGGCTCGGAGGCTAACTCGTTCGGCCGATGGCAGTGCTTTCGGTCCGGTCGAATCCTGGCGCGGTGACGCGTACCACGGTCTCTTCATCGGACTCGCTTTTGGCGGTGTCGTTGGACTAGCGATAGTTGCTGACTGGAATCCCTTTAGGGGTCCGACTAGTTTTGGGCCCTCGGGTCTTGTTGGCGGGTCCGTCGCGTTTCTTCATACAGTCCTCGCTGGCGTCGTATTCTCCGTTCTCTCGCAAGCGTCCGGCCAAATATGGATAGCCGCGCTATGGCTAAGAATTAGAGTGGGGCGCCTCGGAGGGTGCTTCGCTTCCTTGAGGATGCTCGCCATAGGGC
>CAVSLN010000011.1:0-352372 GCA_963728855.1 uncultured Actinomycetes bacterium | reverse complement strand
CGCCGCGGCGTGTGGCCATCTACTGCTGCGTTGTGTTGTGCACGTTGGTAGTCACCGGCTCGCTCTTGTTCTTCAAGGCGACACGGCGAGCTGGGCGACGACGTCGGCCGGCGTTGTCAGCGCGCTGTTCGCGGTGCTCGCAGTGATCGTTGCGATCCCATCGAACGGGCCGGCGGCATCGCGGCTGAGCACACCGACGCAGCTGGATGAGGCGGTTCGCTTGCTGCGGCGGGAGGTCCGGCGCCAGTGGCAGGACGAGTCTGTCCAGCGCGGACTGGTTGATGGGCGGCGATTACCGGTGCGGTGGTCCGCTTTCGGTCCTCCGCTGTCTGATGACCCGGCGACTGTTGGGCGGGCGCCGGGATGGCTGGAGGAGGTCGCGTTCTGCGATTCCGGCTGGCTGGATACGTCGATGATGTCGTGCCGGCGTTCCAGCGGCTCGCTGCCCCACGGGTCGTCGTTCTCGGCGCGCCGGGCTCGGGAAAGTCGTCGTTGCTCGCACTCCTCACCGTCGGTCTGCTTAGCAGTCGGGACGGTCGGGTCCCGTGCCGGTTCCCTGGTGACAGTGTCCAGTTGGGACCCTGTCGAGGAGGGCCTTTACGCGTGGTTGGCACGGCGGATCACCGAGGACTACGTTGCGCTCGGCAACGCTCGGGCGTACGGCCAGACTGCCGTCCGGGACGTGCTGACCGACCTCGGCTACTACCTGTGCTGGACGGCCTCGACGAAATGCCGATCCACAGCCGTGCAGCTCGCGCTGGCAGCCGTCAACGCCTTGGCCGCCAACGCGCCGCTGGTGCTCGCGTGCAGGACCGATGAGTATGCAACCGCGGTCGCCGCGCCGGCGCGCTCCGTGCCACGCCTGTGATCGAACTCGGTCCAGTGGACGTCGATACGCGATAACGTGGCTGCGGTCAAACTCCCCGCGTGCTGCGGACGCCGTGCGGGTGCGGGTCGACGAGGAAGGGCCGCCGGGGCATTGGCCGCCGCACTGTCCACACCTCTGATGGTCTCCCTGGCTCGGACGGTCTTTGCCGACGTTGAGGGCGGCCGCGACCCGGTGGAGCTGGTCGACCGAGTGCGTCTGCCGGACCGGGCAGCGATCGAGCGGCATCTGCTCAGCTGGTACGTCCCGGTCGGTACGCGGAGAACTACCGTCGACGGGAGTCAGCGTCGTCGTCGGGCTTGCAGTCTCGGCGGGAGCGGGTGCCGCTGCCATGGAATCCTCAGAGGGCCACCCGGTGGTTGTCATTCCTCGCTAGCCGTGGCGACGCCCCCGACACGTGGAGGCTTCGGCCCGGCACTATCTGGCGGTGGGCGAGCGCCGCAACGGTCGGGATTGTTGCCGGCCTCGCCTTTGGGCATCAGGTGGCGACGCGGACTATTTCGGGGCAACCGCTGGGATTAGCGCCGGCCTGCAATACGGGTTGGTTTTCGCTATCGTGTGCGGCGCTTTGCTGCGAATGTTGCGCCAGAACCAGGTGGCCGGCGTGCGTACGCCTCCGAACCGGGTCGAGCGTGCGAGCATGGCCGGGCTCGGAATGGGATTGTTCTGTGGTCTGGTGGCTACGTTCGTGGACGAGTTCGTCATGGCCGTGGGCGCAGGTTTCATGCTCGGTTTCGTCTTCCGCGCGTTTACGGGCCCCGCTAACCAGCAGATTCTTTCCGGACGGCTGTCCTGGCCGCTCGACGGGCTCGCCCTGGGACTGGTGGGCTGGCCGGTGGCGGTGTTGGTCGTCGGGTTCCCGCGCGGAATGAGCACTGGGCCGTTGATCGGCATGCCCGGGCCGCTGTCGATCGCGGCGGAGCGGCTGCGTTCAGGTCTGTTGTTCGGGTCCTTATCCGACATCGGCTTTGGTTTGCTAGTAGGTGTCGCGCTCGGACTCCTCTGTGGCCTGATCGGCTGGCTCGCCGATGCGCTACCGCACGGGCCGGTCCGTCACCGCTGGGTAGCCGTCATGTCTGTGGTGCCAATGGCCCTCTTGGGTGGACTGCTCGGCGGGTCCATGCTCGGCCCAGCTGGTGAGCTTGGCTTTGGTGTCGCCGGTGGGTTTGGGTTTGGCGCAGCGGCCAGCTTGGTGCGCTTGCGGAATCCAGAGGCCGACCTAGGTGGTTGGCGTGACGCTGTCGTCGTCAACGTGACGAATCGGACTCGGGATGGTCTCGTCGGCGGTGTACTGGGCGGCATCACTGGCGTGCTCAGTGCCTGGTTGACCGGGACGGTGCCCAGCGGCATGACTACTGCAGCCGCGGACGGTCTGGTTGACACGCTCGCACGCCCGATCGAGCGGGGTCTCGAAGCCGGCCTCGCGCTCGGCGCTGTGATCGGGCTCGTCCTGGGACTAGTCGGCACGCCGGTCGGGCGTCCGACCCGCGTGTCGATCCGGTTGCGAGGACGGGCGCAGGCGCTGCTGGTGGCCTTGGCGCAAGGGTTAGCGCTCGGCCTGGGAGGTGGTCTTGGATTCGCGTTGACCTTCGGCACGGACCGCAAGGCCGCAGCTGCCCTCGGGCTCGTCGGCGGCGTCGCCATCGCGTTCGGGACGTGGCTGCGAGTTCCGCTCCCTGACGCCCCAGCGGCCAATCTGGCATCAGTACTCCGGGCCGACCGGACGGCTACGCTGGTCGGAGCGTTGATCGCGGGGGTGGGCGTCGGGACCGTCACCTGGCTCGCGGCTGGTCCGATCTGGGCTCTGATGGCGACCCCGATCGGCGCCATCAGCGTTGCGGGAAGTGCTTCCTGGACGCATTTCGCGGTCGGTCGCGCATGGTATGGGCTGACCGGCCGGCTGCCCTGGCGGCTCATGACGTACCTAGAGGACGCTCACAAGCTGGGCGTGCTGCGACAAGCCGGGCCGGTATATCAGTTTCGCCATGCCAGGCTGCGCGAGCGCCTGAGCTTCGAACTCGGCCGGCCGCCAATTATCGAACGTTCCGGCTCCGACAAGCCCGGTTCGCGGCGCCCGCCGAACCGCGATCGGTGCAGCCGTTTCCGGTCTGGTGCTCTGCGTCCTTGCGGCGTCGGCTCTGGCATGTCTCCCGTTGTCCAACACGATCCACGATCCAGCGCTCCGGTTGGCGACCAGCGCCGCTCCGCGGTATGACTCACCATCGCTTGTGTCAGAAGGTCCGTCTGTAGGGTGCAACGCAACTCCGACCGGCACTCGGGTAGGCACCTCGGCCCATCATTACAGCCTCTGCGGCTTCAGTTACCGCAACACCGGAGACTTCGCCGTTGAGGCACAAATCGAGATCGGTGAAGACGCAGAAGGAGGCATCTACGTCGGGTCGGATGGCGTGGTAACCACATTTTATCTGACTCCGGAAGGCATCTACCGGCTTTTCATCCGAGGTGACGACCGAATCCGATTTCCCCGCTTCGGATTCACCCCCGCCGCCCGTACCGGCCATGGCCAGCCAAACACACTCGGGTGCGGCTCTTTGGCAGGGAGATCGACTGTCGGGTTCGTGCCGGTCTGGTGAGGAATGGTAGCTGGCTTCTTTGGGGCCAGGTCGAGAGGCTGGACGCGGTAGAGCTTGTGCCCGTCTGATGGGCCGGCATGTCGCGCCGTGTATAGAGGGCTCCTTCTCGTAGGTTGTCGGATTGCCTAGATCCACAACCGAAGAAGGAGCCCGGATGCCAGGGTACGCGGACGAGGTGGCGGGGGCGTTCGACCGGTCACGGGCGCGTTTCGAAGCGATCGTGGCCGAGTTGGCCGGCCCACAGACCAGCGGACAGACCCACGCCCAACTGGAGGACTTCCTCCACAACGGTGAGGGCCGCGAGCTGCTCAGGACGCTGATGCAGGATCGCCTCGACTTACAGGCGGCACGCGAGCAGCGCCAGCAGGTCGTGGACGCCGAAGGGGTGGCGCGCACGCGGGCCGAACGCGGGCACCAGCGTGGCCTGGCCACCGTGCTCGGGCACGTCACGGGCACCCGGATGGCCTACCGGGCGCCTGGGGCACCCAACCTGTACCCGGCGGATGCGGCGTTGAGCCTGCCCGCGGGCAAGCACTCGCACGGGCTGCGCCGCCTGACCGCGCTCGCCTCGGCGCGCGGGTCGTTCGCCGACGCCGGTGACGCGATCGAACGGGCCACCGGGGTGCGGATCGGCAAACGGCAGGTCGAGGCCCTCGCCCAAGCCGCGGCCGTCGACATCGTGGCGTTCTACACCGCCCGGCGGCCCGGACCAGCGCCCGAGCACCTGCTGGTCATGCAGTTCGACGGCAAAGGCATCGTCATGGTCACCAATGCGTTGCGGGAGGCCACCGCCAAGGCCGCCGCCCAAGCCGAACGCAAGCTGCGTACCCGGCTGTCGCCCGGGGAGAAACACGGCCGCAAGCGGATGGCCGAGGTAGCCGCGGTCTACGACGCGGTCCCGGCACCCCGCACCGCCGCCGACATCATCGCCCGCGGTGCCACCAACAGCCGGGCCAACCGAAAGCGCGGGCCGAAAGCCACCGGCAAGTGGCTGACCGCCTCGGTGACCCACGACATCCCCGCGGTGATCTCGGCAGGCTTCGACGAAGCGCAGCGGCGTGACCCGACCGGCGAGCGGACCTGGGTCGTGCTGGTCGACGGCAACCGCACCCAGATCGAGGCGATCCAAGCCGAAGCCAACCGGCGCGGCATCACCGTGCACATCGTCGTGGACTTCGTCCACGTCGTCGAATACCTGTGGAAGGCTGCCTGGTCGTTCTTCTACACCGGTGACCCCGCCGCCGAGACGTGGGTGGCCGAGCAGTCCCACGCAATCCTGGAAGGCAAGGCCGCCCAAATCGCGGCGAGCATCCGCCGCCGCGCCACCCGGTTCGGCTACTCAGCCACCGAACGCGCCGGCGCCGACACCTGCGCCGACTACCTGACCGCCAAGAAGCCCTACCTGGACTACCACACCGCCCTCGCCAGCGGTTGGCCGATCGCTACCGGGGTTATCGAAGGGGCCTGCCGCCACCTCGTCAAAGACCGCATGGACATCACCGGAGCCCGCTGGGGTCTGGACAGCGCCGAGGCCATCCTGCGCCTACGCGCCCTGGTCAGCAACGGTGACTTCGACGAATACTGGGCCTTTCACCTGCGACAAGAGCACCAACGCATCTACGAAACCGGCGACAAGCAACACCGCGACCAGCTCGTCCTCGCCGCATGATCAAAGTCCCTCCAAAGGAGCCGCACCCAACACACTCTCAGCACTCGCCCGGTCCGGCTCACTCAGCTTCTACGTGAACGGCGTACGCGTCGTTACGATCCACCAGCAGCACGGCCCGAGCATTGAACTGGGCGTTTCCGCGCTGGGTAACCGGAAGGATGTGGAGATAGAGGTCAACCGATTCACATACTGGAATACCTAGGCCGCGTCTGCACCGCGTTCCGGCAACAGTGACCCATAACCTTGTCGCAAGCGCGACAATCCGTTTCAGGTGGATCAATGAGTTTCCCTGAATGACCAGGGGCTGCACACGCCCGAGTTGGAGGCCATGGCGTGTCGGCGACGGCTGCCAGCAACGACGCAGATGCCAGCGCCACTGAAGAAATGCCACGAGCTTGAGACTCAATCCGGGTGACACCGGCGCGCCGATGTTGGCCGCGCTCGGCGAAGGCGGCTGCCAGGCGAGTAGCTGACCACCAACCGGTACATGATCTCAGAAGCGTCGCGGGAGAACGAGGGGAGAACGCACGTCCCGATACAGTGCGGAGGCCGATGACAGCCTGCGGCATGTCATCGGCCTCCTGGCCAGCGAAAACGTCATGAGGTGGTATCAGGCGTCAGCCTCCGGCATCGAAGGTCGCCGACTCTTAATCCGCGGGTTCGGGATTCGGTCAGAGCGAGATCGCAATCGAATGGCGGCTCCAGTTACTTGGCTGCCTTGCCGCGATACCTGATAGTTGCGAAGGCATCGATCGCGGTTTCGTCGGTATCAGGGAGTGTGTGGAGGTACCGCTCCGTGGTCCGGATGCTGCCGTGACCGAGTCGTTCCTTGACGACTTGGAGATCAGCTCCGCCCGCCAACAGCCAGGACGCGTGGGCGTGGCGTAGGTCGTGGAGCCGAACGCCGAATTGCAACCCGGCTGCAGTTTGTACGGGTTTCCAGATCTGCTTCCGGAACCAGTCGCGCGGAATGTGACCGTCGGTTTCAGGGAGCCGGACTGTAGCTGGCTCGACCCTGTTGACGGCTCGCCGTGCGGCACGGTAGATCGCGAATGCGTCCTTGCAATGCTGGCATCGGCATTTGCCAGCGTTGTATGCGGTAAGTGTACCGTGGCTGTACTGCCTGCCGACGTGGTTGGGCTCGGTGAGTCCGAGCTGCTCCGGGTTGGGTACTGCCCGAAGTCGTGGCTCAGGCGGCCCAGTCGGGCGCATGGCGAATAGGAGGTCGTCATGCGTGAGTCCCTCTGCCTTGACGTGGGCCTCGATCTTCATGATGAGTTGGCTACTGGCCTTGACGCGCCGGTACTCCTTGTCCTTGGGGTACTCCTTGACATGGAATCGCTTGCCCTCCGGGTGGAACTTCGGGTTGACCTGCACGACGGCGCGGCTGATGGTAAATACACGTGTGGGGATGTGTAGGTCCTTGACACGAAGCTCGGTAAGTTCGCCCCACCGAAGGCCGGTCTCAATGTCGGTCTCGACCAGCAGCTGTGCATCGGCGTCTGGGAGCCTTCCATACAGCGTGTCAAATTGCTCCGGTGTGATGATGGTCAGCGGTTTAACTGGTACCGTGGGTGTCCTCACCCCCTTACAGGGGTGCAAGAACGTCACCTGGTCGTCAAGGGCGGTCGTGAAGATCGCGCTAAGAATGAATCGAAGCTTCTGGACGGTGGCGGGCTTAACACCTTGCTGTCCGAGATGTGTCACCCATTCGCGGACGTGGCTGGGCAGGATGTCGACCATTCTCATTTGGCCAAACCATGGCAGGATGTGTTTGTTGATCTCGTAGGTGTAGGCCTCGCGGGTCGTAGGTTCCATGACGTGGTGGGGGAGCCACTGGTCTTCCACGTAGTGAACGAATCGCTGGCGGCCCCGACGTGGATCTCCGAGCCTGCCTTCGGCGAGTTTGGACTCGGCATCCTGCCACGCCTTGTTGGCCTCCTTCTTGCTGGAGTAAGTGCCGGCCGAGCGTAGGGAACCTCGAAGATCGAGATAACACGCCGTGTATCTCGGAGTCTTGCCGTCCTTGCCCTTCCGCACCTTGACGTAGCCCACGAGTTCCCCCCCGGCCTTTGATCATCTGTCCGTGCTTTGTCCGCGGACGTTGCGCCACGGGACGTCACTGCACGATATGTAGCGACACTCGGATATTGCCTTCTACCTGCATCTTAGCTTCCGAGTCGCGTGATGGCCAGCGATGCGTTGAACGCGAGAACTCCACTGACACGGAAGAGGTCACTGGTTCAATCCCAGTATCGCCCACCAGCAAAACCCCAGGTCAGCTGGCCCGTTACCGAATCTTGGTAACGGGCTATTCGCTTGTCGCTCCTTACGGTGGGAGCAAATTGGGAGCACAAGATCATTTCGCTGGCTCGTGGCTCGATATCGCCGGTGGCCGGCCGGGTAGCCCGCTCCCGGGGATGGTCGGTTGTGGTCGGTTGCGGCGGGGACGTTGGCGTTGATGGGGCCGGGGCGGCGCGTGGTGCGCCGCCCCGCGGTGTTGTTCGGGTTACGCGGCGTGGGGTGGTCGGGTGACGGCCCGCAGGTGGCGGGGCCGGTTGGCCTGCCATCGTTGTTGGAGGTCCATTCGGTGATGCGCTGCTGCATGGCGGGGGTGACGTGGCTGTAGACGCCGCGGATGCCGGGTAGCCGGTGGCCGAGCCTTTTGGCTTGGGCGATCTCGGGTATGTCGTCTTCGATGAGCCAGGTCTTGTGGGTGTGGCGCAGGTCGTGAAAATGCATGCCGTCGATGACCGGCGGCAGGTTGTGTTCGGGGTCGCCGCCCACGGCGGGAGTCCAGGTGCGTCGGTTGAAGTTGGAGCGGCGTAGGCAGCCGCCGAGGGCGCCGGTGAAGACCTGCTGGTGGTCGTGGCTGTCCAGGATCTGGCGCAGCAGCTTGATGAGGAACAGGGGGAGGTGCACGTCGCGGGCGGAGTCCGGGGTCTGGGGTGGGCCGAGGACCAGTTTCCCGCCGACCTCGTGTAGCGCGCCGAGGTCGGGGTGGATGCGGATGAGGCCGCCGAGGTGGGTGTTGGTGCGGGCCAGGCCGGTCAGTTCGCCCCAGCGCATGCCGGTGTAGGCGGCGGTGATGACCAGGATCTGCTCGTCGATGCGGGTGATCCGTTCGGCGATGGTGTTGATCTGGGCTGGGGGTGGCGTGCGGGCGTTCGGGGGCGCGGCCGGTCGTGACTTTGATGGCCTGGCAGGGGTTGTAGCCGATGCGCCGGTCGGCGACGGCTTCGCGCATGAGCATGCTGAACAGGGCCATGACGCTGGTGACGCTGGAGTCGGCGAGGTGTGTCTTGAGTTCTTTGACGAACACCTTGATCGCGTGCCGGTTGATCTGGGTGAGTGGCAGGTGGCCGAAGCGGGGCAGGATGTGGATGCGTAGGTGGCTGCGGTAGGCGGCCCATTTCGCCTCGCCGGCCAGGTGGCCGGCTTCCCAGATGTGCACCAACTGGGCGAGGGTGATGCGCCCGGCGGTGGGGTCGAGGTAGGTGTCGGTGGCCTGGTCGATGTCGACCTGCTTACGGCGGATCTCTGCCGCGGCTTTGGTGGGGTGGCAGGAGTCGGTGCCGACGGCGCCGTCGGGCATCCGGAACCGGACCCGCCAGCGGGTGCCGCGTTGTTCTGCCCAGGCCATGGGCTGCTCCCATCGCGGATGTGGTCGTTGGTGTGGGGTGCATGGACGCTTCGGTCCGGCCCGGGTGGCAAGTCGCGGTCCCGGACGGTGGGAGCCCGGCGGCGGGGTCGGCGGCCGACCGCGGGTTGCGCGGCGGCGGCGATGATCGCGGTCAGGTCGGTGGGGGAGAACCGCAGGTGCTTGCCGAGGAACGTGCACGGCACCTGCCGGGCAGCGGCCTTCTTGCGCAGCCACGACTCCCGCACCTTCAGCAGCTGCGCGGCCTCGGCGGGCGTGTACAGCAGCGTGACGGGCGGGGCCTCGCCCCCCGGCGTGGCCGGCGCTGGTGGGGGTTGGTGATGCTCGGTCGGGGTGCGGGGCCGGCGGGGACGTGGCGGTTGATGGGGATGGAACGGCATGACAGGGTTTCCCCTTCCAGGGACACGATCCGCCGCGCCGTGTGCACGGCCGGGGTGGATCAACACGAACGGCCGGCGCCCTCACCGCTGGATCGGTGAAGGCGCCGGCCGTAAAAGCCAGAGAACGGAGGGTTACCGGCGTTGACTGCCGAAAGGCAAAACTGTGAGCGGACTACAGATTGCCGGGCCTCGGCCATCGACCGAGCGGCACCGGGTCGGACCCAATGTCATTAACTTTGGGAGTTCCGGCTGGTCAGGACCCAGAATCTGATCTTCGTGCGGGGTGGTAGAGGTTTCTTGTACTCGTCGCTCTGGCGGGGGAAACGGCGGCCGGGTTGTCGCTGTTCGCGGGCGAAGCTACGCACCCGTGGGGTGGCTGGCAGAAGGTTGGGCGGGTCGGTGATCTCGTAGATGACGTCGTGGACGAGGTCGACCAGCAGTTCAGGGGGAAAAGGCCGCGTCGTCGCTGATGTGACGGGCGGCGGCCTGCCTGGCTCGGGTGAACGATATCCGGTCCGGGTCCAGCCAGGCGTGTTCGGCGCCGGCGACGATCAGGGCACGGATGGCCTGGTAGACGCACAGCAGCCCGTACACCTCCTGGCGGACCAGGTCGGGTTTCTGCGAGCGCAGGATGACCTCGGGGCCGCCGCGCAGGCTGGTTTCCACATCCCCGATCGCGGTCTCGATGCGCCACCGGTCGTGATAGAGCGGCGCGGCGGCGTTCACCGCCACGGCGTTCCCGTCGGCGTGATTCCTGCTGGGCGGTCCACGGGTCGGCCAGTTCGGCGATCAGCTTGGCCAGCTTGCGTCTCGGGATTCCGGTACAGATACGATGGGACAAGGCCGTGCGGGCCAGTCTTGACGTCACAATCATGATCATCCCGCACGGCCATCTTCATGATCGAAGCGGGTCGGTCAGCTATCGTGCACCAACTCGTTAGCCATGCATCCGATCGCCCGCGCGTCATCAGTCGTTCGCTCAGTTCGCTGGCCAGCTCCGGTACACTTCCTGCCGGAAGTCGTCTTGGCTAGAGATAGTTGGCGTACAGCGTCAAGGGTTGATGTCCACCAGTCGTGACCCGATGATGCATCGTATTCGTTGTACCTGGCATGGTGATGGCGGTGGGAGTGACCGCGGGCAAGGCCCCAGGCGTCGATACACGGCCCGGCACGGTGGCCGATCTGATCGACGCTGAGCAATCAGCCGGCGCGTGGGCGTGCGGAATCCCCGGCCTGTTCGATCTGCCGCTGGTGGTCGCCCCCGATGGCGGCCTGGCCAGGACCGACCGGCCAGATACGTCATTGAGCGCTGCGGAGCTCGCCGGGCTGGTCATGCGCGCAGGTGGTGACGGACTGGACGTACGTATCCTCGCGCCAGCCGGTGAACAGAACATGCCGACCCTCACCGCGCTCGCCGACCTGCTCGGCTGTGACGTGCTGGTGCCGCAGGCCGGCGCCCGGCTGCGGTACGACCGGGGTGGCCGAACGTCGGACCAGCCGGCCGGGGACGTGGCCGCGCTGGACCCGGCCACGGGGCACCCGATGGACTGGGTGACGATCGCCCCGACTGGACAGGTCGGCTCGCTGCCGGGCTGGTTCGACACCACGCGCGGCATGGTCGTGCCGCGTACCGGTATCGTCGCCCTACCGCTGGCCGGCGGCGGCCTGATGCTCGCCACCCGACGCGACTTCGTGCGACGCCGCGCCTTGGCGGCCGCGCTGCGGCCTGGCCACCCCGAGCTGCTCACGGTGGGGATGGCGGTCCGGTCCGGAGGCTTCGTGGTCGGCGACTATCGAGGGCAGGCGACCGTCTGTGACGGGCCCGGGCTGGCCGCCGCGCTATCCGGACTTCCGCTGTACGGGGCCGAGCTACGGATGTGGCTAACCTGGCCGGAGCCGGCCGAGGAACGGCGCCGGCTCGCCGGTAACCTCACCGCCCTCGCTGAGGTCACCGGCGCGACTGTCTGGGCGCCGGCCGAGGGTAGCCGGGCGGAGCTCGCCGAGGACTGCCGGGACCTGCGCGCGGTGCGGCCCGATGGGGAGTCCGCGGGCTGGCGACCGTACGGCACGGTCGGGTCGGCCAGCTTCCGGTCCGAGTCGGCCAGCTTCCGCTCCGATATGGACGGCCGGCTGGTGCCGGCCGGTGGGGTCGCGGTCACCGGATATCCCGGAGTACCGCTGGTAAGTGTCCAGCCGGCCCAGGAGCGCGCGATGGCCGCCCGGTACGCTGGTGTGCCACCGGCCGGGGACGTGTTCCACGCCGACCTCGCGGTGCTCGCCGACGGCCGGCTCGCCGCCCGGTACGCCGACGCTAGCCTGCTCGCGGTGAGCAGCGGCCAGCTCGGCCAACTGCTTCGGAACGCCGGCTGGCAGGGAGGGCCGCTGGCCCTGTTGGCGACGGTGTCGCCGGAGCAGGCTGTCGGCGCCCAGCGGCATGCCACGGAGCTGGCCCGGCAGCTCGGCTGCCCGGTGACATTCCTGGATTCCGCCACCCTGGATTCCGCCACCGACCGCTGGACAGTCCGGGATCCCGAGCAGGTCCGGGAGCATGAGGGGCCGCATGACCTTCGGCAGGGTCAGGGCCGACCGCAGGTCGAGGCCCCTCGGCCGGCAAGGCACCCTCGGCCGGAGAGTGGTCCGGGGTACGGCCATGACGCCGGGCTGGGCGCCGATGCCGGGCTGGGCGTCGCGGGGCGGGTGGTCCCGAGGACCGACGAGCACCCGGTACCCCGCGCCGGGCATCGACCCGTCCCGGCCGGATCGGTCGACCGGCCGGGTGATGCCGGGCTGCGGCCGCGGCGACCGGAAACCCCGGATGCCGGCCGAGCGGCCCGGGAGCCGGGCCCGTCCCGGGCGGAGCCGGCCGGGCCGCCGGTACCCTCGCTGCCGCGGCAGGTTGTCATACCGCGGCGGTCGATCGCGGCACTGGCGGCACGCGTCCGCGTTCCGCCAGCGCTACCGCGGGCGGCATCCTCGCCACCGGACGCCGCCGCGAGCGTCCTGGCCCGCCCTGCAGCCGCGTCGGGCGAGCGGGCGCCAAGGGACGTGCCGCCGCCGGATCGGCGCATCGGGGTACCCCCCGGGCAGCCGGCGTCCGACCACGGTGTGGGCGTACCACCCGAGGCGCCGCCGGGCAGCCAGTCGGACACGCCACCGGGCAGCCAGTGGGACACGCCGCCGTGCCGCCAGTCGGACACGCCGCAAGGTCGCCCCGCCGCATCGGCCGCCCCGCCGGTCGCCGCCGAGGCGCTGGACCGGCATGCCACCGCCGGCGGTACTGACCGCGTAGGCCCTGGCACCCGTCCCGCCCCCGTACCGCGCCCGCCGGCACAGCCCGACGGGTTGCCGAGCGGCGCCGGGCAGCCGCGGGACTACTTGCGGGCCGCGGTCGGACGCGCCCTGGCCGGCCTCGATCCGGCCGAGCCGGAGGCCGCCGCGCGGCTGGCCACATTGCGCCGGTTGATCGCCGAACATACCGCCGGTACCGCGCTGCTGGACGGGGAACCTGAGGCCACGCAACGCGATCAGCTGGTTGGCGAGTTGGACGAACTGGCCGACCGGATCGAGGACCTGGCCGGGGTCGCGGGGGCCGAAGCGGTGCGGCAGCCCAACCCGCCCGCCACCAGCGGACGCCCGGGTGCCGACCAGGAACGCGCAGGCCAGCACAGCACCGCGTACGGTGGGTCAGCCGACCGTACCCGGCCCGGCGCGAACCCCGAGCCCGGCGGCTGGAACCACGCCGACGGTTCGGCGACCACGCTGCTCTCCCGGCTTATTGACGGGCCGCGGCTTGAGCCTGCTGGCCGGTCCGCGCCGCCGCACGGCATCGCCTGGTTGCCGCCGGCGCCGCTGACCAACTCCGAGGACTTCGATGTCTACGTCGAGTGTGCGGTGGAGCCGGAGCAGGCTTTGGCCCAGGGGGTACCGTCCGATCACCTGTTCCTGCTCGGCCACCTGGGCCGGGATCGCCTCGCCACCCGTAGCTCGGCCGGGCACCTGCTCCAGGTACGGGTCCGCTCCGAGGGTGCGATCGACGTGGCCGCCTGCGAGGCCGCGGTACCCCGGTCGCTGGTCGAAACGCTGCGCGACAACGACGTGTACCTGCTGCCGGCGGCCTGGCTCGCCAGGTGCCGGGTGGTCGCCGCGATCCGGGTGGACGGCGGCACAGCGCTGTCCGGGCAGCGGTTCCCCGAACCCCAGCCGCTGCTGGTGCGCTGCGCGGACGCTGACCACGGGGTGCCCGGCCTGCCGGCCGAGGTGGTGCGCTGGCCGCGCGGATCGCTGCGGGCCACGGCGACCCGGTTCGCGACGGTACCGGATGACGCCCCCGACGAGCCGGGCCCCTGGCTTCGGCTGCACCAGCAGCGTCCAGCCCCGGCCAGCGGATGCCGGCTGCTGGAGCTGCGGATCGGCCGGGGGCGGGCCATCGACGTGGCTGCGACCGCCCCTGAGCTGGCGCGGCTGACCCATGTGCGCAGCACGGCCGCTGAGCTGGTCGCAGCCGGCCTTGACGTGCTGCTTCCGGCGGCCTTCTACCCGGACACCGCGGTGCTGCGGGCCTTCCGGGGTGACGGCAAGAGCTGGCAGCGGATACCGGTACCGCCCGGGACAACGCTCGACAGTTGGGTGGCCAGCAGCCCGGCGCTCGACGTCCGCTGAACGGGCGGCGGCCGGATAACGTTACCCGTTACACCGTCTAAATGCCGTACGAGCAGTCTGTGAGGCCACGACCCCGATGTCCGACGCAACCATCGTCGACGCCACGACGCTGGGGCCGGTAGCCCCCCTGGCGGACCGGATGGCCGCCGACGGGATCCGGTTCATCCTGGCGACGTTCGTCGACCTTGACGGCCGTATCCGGGCCAAGCTGGTGCCGCGTGAGTCGCTCGACGGGTTGACCGGCGTAGGACTGCGGTTCAGCGGCTACGCGGCGGGGAAACTCGGGCGGGGACCGAACGACGCGGATCTGACCGCCGTCCCCGATCCCACCTCGTACCTGGCGCTGCCGTTCATCAGCCCCGACCTGGCGATGGTCCAGTGTGACGTCTACCAGGGTGACCGGAGTTGGCCGTACTCGCCCCGGGTGATCCTGCGGTCCATGCTCGAGCGGCTGGCCCGGCAGGGTCAGACGCTGCAGGTCGGCGCCGAGGTCGAGTACTTTCTCGTCCGGCCCGAGGCCGACGGGCGGATCTCGGTCGCTGACCGCCGCGACACCGGCGACTTCGCATGCTACGACGCGCGTGGCGTGACCCGTATGTACGGGCACCTCACGGAGGTCTCGGCGGCGATGAACCAGCTTGGCTGGTCTGCTTACTCTAGCGAGCACGAGGACGCCAACGGCCAGTTCGAGCAGAACTTCGGCCATGCCGAGGCGATGGTCACGGCTGACCGGGTTATCGCGTTCCGCTACCTGGTTTCGGTGCTGGCCGAGCGGCGTGAGCTGACAGCAACCTTCATGCCCAAGCCGTTCGCCGGTCAGATTGGTTCCGGTCTGCACCTACACGTCTCGCTGTGGCGGGATGGTTCGCCGCTGTTTCCCGACGGCACCGACCCGCGTGGCCTTGGGTTGTCGACAGTGGCCTATCACGTTATCGGTGGCCTGCTCGACCATGCGTCGGCCCTGTTGGGTGTGGTGGCGCCGACGGTCAACTCCTACAAGCGGTTCGCCCCCGCCAACAGCTCCGGCCGTACCTCCTGGGCGCCAGCGCGGGCCAGCTACGGCGGCGATGACCGCCAGCATCTGGTCCGGGTGCCTGATGGCGACCGGATCGAGTTTCGGGCCAGTGACAGCGCGGCCAACCCGTACCTGGCCATGGCCGGAGTGGTTGCCGCCGCGCTGGATGGGATGAGTCGCCGGTTGGACCCTGGTGAGCCCGGTACGCCGGGCCCGTGGCTGCCACCCACGCTGATGCATGCGATCGAGTCGCTCCTGCTCGATCCGAGCATCGCGGCCGCGCTGGATTCCGCTGCCGACACACCCGGGCTGGTGTCGACATATTACGCGAAGACCAAGCGGCAGGAGTTCTTGGACTGGCACCAGGACGTGAGCGAGTGGGAGATCAGGCGGTACCTGACCGCAATCTAGTGTGCGGAGTCGTTTGGGCGGGCCACCTCGGCCCAGGCGAACGGCGCTGATCCGGCCGGCACACCGGCCTCATACCCAGCATCGCCACCGCCCGCGCGTCTCCGGGCGGGGACGGGCTGAACCTACCCCAACCAGCGGCGGTTGGCGCTTCTTCGTTGTTCAGCGGTCACGCCTCGTTCGGAGGCGGGAGTGGTATGACCGGCTCCGAGAACACACCGGGCAAACCCGCTGCCTCCACTCTCTGCCTGCCGGGCGACCGCACCGTGTGGTCACCCATTCACGGTCGTCGACGAACTTGGGTATCGACACGCTGGCCGACAGGCGGGGCGGTGATCCCGTACCCAAACCGCCCCGCAATGGATGGCTTGTCAAGGTACCCAACGACGTACCAGCCTCGATGCGCCACCGCAGACTGAGGCGAAGACGTGGCGGCGCAGCCCGGTAACACGGTCCGGCAGGCACCGGACGGGGACGATCGCGGAGTTCGCCCCGGATGGACACCCGGTCCTTGGGCAATGGCGGCATCGTCACCTGGCACAGGAGCAGTATCACGGTGAAAGGGGAGGCTTCCGACGGTGCCGTTTTCACCTCGTTCGACAGGGCGAAGCGGCCCATTGCAGGGGCCGTGCCAGACACGAACGGGGCCCATCGCTGCCGGTGACCGTTCAATACACGCCGGACGGGCGGAGCATGCGGACCATCGGCGAAGCTGAGATCCGCACAGACAGCAAAGACAGGACCCTCCCTCGAGTGGGGTGGACGGCTGGGCTTTCACCAGCTACCACAGTGATGCGGACCCGTCGGCGCCGGCCACGGCAACCTGTGCGCCCGGCATCAGCTATCCCGGCCCATCCTGAGGTGTCTGCCGTGGAAACCAAACGTAGAGACAACAGAGTCACATGACGCTGGAGAGGAAAGAAACATGCCAACCTGGTCACGGTACCTATCGGGTACGCGTAGACGGAAACAAATATCCGTGCTTCTTCTGCTGTTTCTGCTCGCCGGGTTCGCGGTCGCGACGCAGGTGGTCCGGTCGGCGTTCGCCGACGAGACGTGTCATCCGGATGCGCCGGCCACGCTAGGCGACTACGTTCACCACGGTTCGGAGACCTTTACCCGGGTGGCGTGCAACGCAGATGCCGCGGTCTACTTCGACCCGGGCATGAGCCAGCTCCCCGCGTCGCGCATCGGCTGGGTCGCGCCGTTCGTAACCGATGTTTGGAAGTACTTCAAGCAGGCGTACGGTTCGTGCGCAGTGCCCCGGACCCTGCCCGCGCCGATCGGGCCGGGCTGCGAGTCGTTCGGCGCCCCCAAACCCCTGATCGCCCTGATGCGAGGAGCTTCCGATCTCGGTTCCGCCGACGGGACCGCGATGAGGCGGTTCGAGAGCGGCTCAGGCTTTCGCAACACGATCGCGGTTGGCGGTAACGGCTGGGACTACGGCATGCGCGACGTGATCGTCCATGAGGCGTGTCACATAGTGGAGGGAGCCAGCCAGGGTGTCGAGGAGAGCCCGGCGTTCCAGGTCTGGGGCGACAGTCGGTGGGCTGACGGCTACTGCATGTACGACTTTTATGCCCGCACCGGCAGGACCGCGGATGCCTACCGCGTCTTCGACCGGTTCGCCAAGCTACGTTTCGACCAGCCAGCTGGCGCTAAGGACGCGCACTGGTTCACCGACTGGTTCTTCCCGTTGTGGCGCGACCATGGCGGCAACCCCGCGGTGATGGACCGCTTCTTCGGTCTGCTGTCGAAGTACTTCCCGAAACATCCGGAGAATGACGGCCGCAGCCTCAGGTACGACCGGCGGATGACCACCGGAGAGTTCGTCCACTTCGCCAGCGGCGCTGCCGGGGTGGACCTGAGCGGGCAGGCCGCCTTCGCCTTCAACACCGGCTTCAACCGGGCGGAGTTCGAGAAGGCAAAGGTGGACTTTCCGGCCATCACCTACGCGCCGGCGGCCTGCATGTCCGGCTCGGTGCCGTGCCAACCGATCCGGGTTCCCTATCCCGGTAAGCAGACGTTCACCCGCGTCGGCCCGGCGCCGGTGCGGCTCACGGCGACCAGCCCGACCGCTGGCGATACCCTGCGTTATACGGCTTCCGGGCTTCCGGCCAGCGTGTCGATCGACAGCGCGACCGGGGTGATCTCCGGTGCCCCGACCGGCCCGTCCGGCACCGGCATGGCGACCGTCACCGTCTCCGGCCGTGGGAACAACACCGGAAAGACCTCCTTCGCGTGGACGGTCGCGGACCGGTTCGGCGCTATCATTCAGGCTGACGGCGACTGCGTCGACGTGGACATGGGCCTGAGCGCCAACGGCACCGCGGTACTGACCTGGGGATGCCACTCGCCGCTTCCCGACAACCAGACCTGGACCATCGACGGTCAGCGGTTCTCCGCGTTGGGCAAGTGCATGTCCACGAAGGACGGTGGTACCGCCGACGGGACCAGGGTCGTGCTGTGGGACTGCGACGGCAGCCGCGCCCAGCGGTGGACGACTGACCTAAGTGCCGGCACGATCCGCAACGCCGCCGCGAACAAGTGCCTGACCCGACCGGATAACGTGGGTCAGCTGACCATCAGCAGCTGTACCGACCCCGTCAAGCAGAGATGGCGACTGCCCGAGCAGACCGTGACAGTAACGCCACCAGGTGACCAGACCAGCCTCGTCAGCGCGGCGACCAGCCTGCAGATCCAGGCGAGCACGACCAGCCCCGGGGCCCGGCTGACCTACACCGCGACCGGCCTGCCACCCGGCCTGGCGATTGACAGTCCGACCGGCCGCATCAGCGGTACGCCCACGACCCCTGGCCGATACACCGTGCAGGTAACCGCACGGTTGGCCGACAATGACCTCTCCGCGACCACCTTCACGTGGATGGTCGCGGACCGGATCGGCGCCATTATCCAGGCCAACGGCAGTTGCGTCGACGTGAACACCAGCCAGACCGCCAACGGGACGGTGATACAGACGGTGCCATGCGCTTCGCCCCCCGTCGGCTCGCAGATCTGGGCCATCGGCGACCAGCGGATCTCCGCGTTGGGCAAGTGCATGTCCACGAAGGACGGTGGCACCGCTGACGGGACCGGGGTGGTGCTGTGGGACTGCGACGGCAGCCACGCCCAGCGGTGGCAGGTCGACGCCAGGACCGGCACGATCCGCAACGTCACCGCGAACAAGTGCCTGACCCCACCGGATGGCTGGGCCCAGATCACCATCGCCACCTGTACCGGCGCCACCAACCAGAAGTGGAAACTACCCGCGTAAGACGCCGGGTGCACCGCGGCGCGGGATGTTCCCAGCCGGGAGCGTCCCGCGCCGCGCGGTCCAGTCCAGTTTGGCCTGCTGTGCGTCGGTCAGGTCGTCCGCGTTCTTCCACAGCGCCACCGGGCGTTCTTCAGCGCTTTGGAAGGTGTGACCGGTGAGGGGACAGTGACCGCTGTTGCTTCCCGTGTTCCCCGTGGCGTCCGTCCCGCCTGACGGAGATTCTCGGCACCCCATATGCTACGTGCTCATCTCCGAGAACACGCCGGGCAAGGCCGGTGCCTCCAGTCTCTGCCTGCCGGGCAACCGCACCGCGCGGTCACCCATCCGCGGCCGTCGACGAACTCGGGTATCGACACGCTGACCGACAGGCGGGGCGGTGATCCCGTACCAAACAGTCCCGCAAATGGATGGCTTGTGAAGGTACCCATCGACGTACCAGCCTCGATGCATCACCGCAGACTGAGGGGAAGACGTGGCGGCGCAGCCCGGTAACACGGTGCGGCAGGCACCGGACGGGACGATCGCCGAGTTCGCCCCGGATGGACGCCCGGTCAGGCTCACCCTCCCGGACGGCTCCACCTACCTCTCCTTCGACCGCGCGGGACGTCCGGTCGAGGGAACAATCCCTGAAGCCGGCGCGGTACGCCTCTCTTATGCCGCCGACGGGGTAAGCACCTGGTCGTTCCGAGACGGTACCCGGATAGTGCGCAGTGCGACCGGAAGAGTCCTCCAGGAGGTGACTCCGGAGGGTGCCAGCTTCAGCCGTTTCGACACGGAAGGCCGGCCGGTGGCGGGCACGCTACCCGACCGGGGCGGCGGTGCGCCGCACGACGTCACCATCTCCTACCCGGCCAGTGGCGGCATCACGTGGACCTTTTCCGACGGTACGCAGCAGACCCGTGAGGTGGCGGGCTCGCTGGTGCGCGAGGCCCTGCCCGACGGGTCGGTGTTCACCTCGTTCGACGCCCAGGGCAGGCGGACCGCCGGGATACTGCCGGCACGCGACGGCACGTCGGGCCAGTCGGTGACGATCACCTACGCGGCCGACGGTGGCAGCGTCTGGACCGCGCAGGACGGTACCCGCATCGAGCGGGACGCGGCCGGCGCGCCGATTCCCGAGCGACGCTCCGACGAATCTGTCCTCACCTCGCTCGACGGTCAGGGCCGCCCGCCGGCCGGCACGGCGCCCGCGCACGGCGCCACGCAGCCGGTCCCCTCCAGCCGCCATGGTTACGGGACCCGCGGTAGGACATGGTCCGTCCGGGACGGTACGAACCTGGTGCGCACCGCCGCCGGAACGATGGTGCGGGCCGACGCGCCGGACGGGGCGATCTTCACCGCGTTCGACGCCCACGGCCGACCCACCGCGGGCAGCATGCCGGTACATTCCGGTGAGCCCGCCACGCTGGTGCGGATCGGCTATCAGGACGACGGCGTCAGCGCATGGTCCTTCGCGGACGGTACCCGTCTGGTACGCAACGCCGCAGGCGCCGTGGTGCGGGAGGAGTTGCCGAGCGGGACAGTGCTCACGTCGTTCGACGGTCAGAGCCGTCCGACGGCCGCCACGGTACCGGGTCAGAACGGCCAGCCTGCGCAGTCGGCGACCATCTCTTACGTGAGCGACGGAGGGAGCGTCTGGTCCTTTACGGACGGTACCCGCATCCGTCGGGACAGCGGCGGTGCCGTGGTGCGGGAGGACCGGCCGGACGGGACTGTGCAGGCCACGCCCGACCTGGAGCAGGGGTTGTTCGCCGACGTGGTGCCCGGTCAGAACGGCCAGCCGGCCCGGCCGGCGGGCAACACCACCAGGTTGCTGCACAGCGCCAACGGGATGCTGGTGGAGCAGCGGCTGCCCGACGGTACGGTGTACACACAGTTCGACGCACAGCAGCGGCCGGTCGCAGGCGTCGTCACCGCCGGCGACGGCGGCCCGTCGCGGGCGGTGACGATTGGCTATCGGGACGATGGCACCGGTGTCTGGACCTACCACGACCGGAGCAAGGTCATCGCCAACCCGGGCGGCGCGGTCGTCCCGGCGGCAACTACCGACGGCTGGTCGTTCGACTCGTTCGACAGTAAGGGGCGGCCAGTCGTGGCCACCAGGAACGGCCGGTCCGCGAAGATCACCTATGACGGCACCGGCGGGAGCGCCTGGACCTTCAACGACGGTATCGTCTGCTACCGCGACAGCGCCGGTACCCTGGTGCGGCAGACCACCCCCGACGGCATGGAACTCACCTCCTTCGACGCGAGCGGACGGCCCACCGGCGGTACGGTCCCAGGCGCGAGCGGCACCGCACGCCGCGTCGTCGCTATCCGTTACGGCGGCGACGGATCCAGCGTGTGGGAGATCACCGGCGGCCCGACCCGCTACCGCGATCCGGGTGGCACGGTCGTCCGGGAAGTCACCCCGGACGGCTGGACATTCACCTCATTCGACAGCGATGGCCGGCCCGTCGCCGGGGCCAACAAGGGACTGACGGCACGTATCGCCTACGTCGGCGACAACAGCGTCTGGACCCTGGGCAACGGCAGCATCGTCACCCGGCACCGCAGCGGCATCACGGTGAAGGTGGAGGCTGCCGACGGTGCCGTTTTCACCTCGTTCGACACGGCGAACCGGCCCATCGCAGGGACCGTGCCGGACAAGAACGGGGGGCCGCCGCTGCCGGTTACCATCCGGTACACGTCGGACGGCCGGAGCGTGCGGACCGTCGGCGATGCCGAGATCCCCGCGGACATCCAAGGCAGGACCTCCGGGAGGGGATGAACGTACGGCCCTTTCGCCAACGACAACAGCACTACGGGCCGGCCGGCGCCGACCACGGCAACCCGTGCGCCGGCATCAGCTGTCCTGCCCATCCTGCTGAGGTTGCCATAGAAGATCCAAAACGACGATGTGGTACGGGTGGGGCGGGATCCTCGGAGCACCGTTGCTCCATGTCCGGTCGCGGTACCGGCTGGTCCCCGATGGCCGTGACGGCGCCTTCATCGCGCGGTCGAAGAGAGCTGTTGCGGACGCCTTCCGAAGCCTACCCAGTCGCGGCTCGTCGCCGTTTGCCAGTGGAGGAGGCACGATGTCTATCGCCCCGGGGTCCGCTACTCCTGACTACACCGCGTATGACAGCCTGGGCCGCCCGACGGCCGGTACGCTGTCCGGCTCGGCGGTGACTTTCACGATCGCTTACACGTCGGATGGCGGCAGCGTCTGGACCTACTCGGACGGCAGCGCGGTGACCTTCGCCGCGAATGGTGCACCCCTGCAGGAGGTGACGGCCGACGGGCAGACCGTTGACTTCTACTACGACGCGTCGGGTCACCTGTACAGCACTGTAACCAGCATCCCCGGCGCGGACGGTACGACAGTCATATACGAGGACGCTGACGGTCACTATGTGCGGGAGGTGTCGGGGGATACCACGTTCACGCGGTTTGATGGGACGAACCGGGAGTTGGACGGGGACACCCTGGATGGGCATCACCTGCATCTTGATTGGGATGGACCGGGTACACACGTGGGGCGGCAGGTCACCATCACCGGCGACGGCGACTCGCAGACGGTCATCTCTGAGGATGGCGACGGACACTACCTGTCGGAGACGGTGGGGCCTGACAAGTACACGGAGTTTGATGGGCCGCAGGGTAAGCCGGAGCATCTGTTTCATCAGGGTGATGGGTCGACCGGGAACCCGAGCTACGACGCGGCGATGACGTATGACGGTGCCGGGAATTTGGTGACCGAGCAAATTGGGCCGGACAAGTACACGGAGTTTGACGGGCCGGAAGGTAAGCCGGAGCACCTGTTTCATCAGGGTGATGGGTCGAAGGGGAACCCGAGCTACGACGCGGCGATGACGTATGACGGTGCCGGGAACCTCGAGACGGAGACGATCGGGCCGGACAAGTACACGGAGTTCGACGGGCCGCAGGGTAAGCCGGAGCACCTGTTTCATCAGGGTGATGGGTCGACCGGGAACCCGAGCTACGACGCGGCCATGGTGTACGACGGTGCCGGGAACCTCGAGACGGAGACGATCGGGCCTGACAAGTACACGGAGTTCGACGGGCCGCAGGGTAAGCCGGAGCACCTGTTTCATCAGGGTGACGGGTCGAAGGGGAACCCGAGCTACGACGCGGCGATGGTGTATGACGGTGCCGGGAATTTGGTGACCGAGCAAATTGGGCCGGACAAGTACACGGAGTTTGATGGGCCGCAGGGTAAGCCGGAGCACCTGTTTCATCAGGGTGACGGGTCGAAGGGGAACCCGAGCTACGACGCGGCGATGGTGTATGACGGTGCCGGGAATTTGGTGACCGAGCAAATTGGGCCGGACAAGTACACGGAGTTTGATGGGCCGGAAGGTAAGCCGGAGCATCTGTTTCATCAGGGTGATGGGTCGACCGGGAACCCGAGCTACGACGCGGCGATGACGTATGACGGTGCGGGGAACCTGGAGACGGAGACGATCGGGCCGGACAAGTACACGGAGTTCGACGGGCCGCAGGGTAAGCCGGAGCATCTGTTTCATCAGGGTGATGGGTCGAAGGGGAACCCGAGCTACGACGCGGCGATGACGTATGACGGTGCGGGGAACCTGGAGACGGAGACGATCGGGCCGGACAAGTACACGGAGTTCGACGGGCCGGAAGGTAAGCCGGAGCATCTGTTTCATCAGGGTGACGGGTCGAAGGGGAACCCGAGCTACGACGCGGCGATGACGTATGACGGTGCCGGGAACCTCGAGACGGAGACGATCGGGCCGGACAAGTACACGGAGTTTGATGGGCCGCAGGGTAAGCCGGAGCATCTGTTTCATCAGGGTGATGGGTCGACCGGGAACCCGAGCTACGACGCGACCATGGTGTACGACGGTGCCGGGAACCTCGAGACGGAGACGATCGGGCCGGACAAGTACACGGAGTTCGACGGGCCGCAGGGTAAGCCGGAGCATCTGTTTCATCAGGGTGATGGGTCGACCGGGAACCCGAGCTACGACGCGGCCATGGTGTACGACGGTGCCGGGAACCTCGAGACGGAGACGATCGGGCCGGACAAGTACACGGAGTTCGATGGGCCGCAGGGTAAGCCGGAGCACCTGTTTCATCAGGGTGACGGGTCGAAGGGGAACCCGAGCTACGACGCGGCGATGGTGTATGACGGTGCCGGGAATTTGGTGACCGAGCAAATTGGGCCGGACAAGTACACGGAGTTTGATGGGCCGGAAGGTAAGCCGGAGCATCTGTTTCATCAGGGTGATGGGTCGACCGGGAACCCGAGCTACGACGCGGCGATGACGTATGACGGTGCCGGGAATTTGGTGACCGAGCAAATTGGGCCGGACAAGTACACGGAGTTTGATGGGCCGCAGGGTAAGCCGGAGCACCTGTTTCATCAGGGTGATGGGTCGACCGGGAACCCGAGCTACGACGCGACCATGGTGTACGACGGTGCCGGGAACCTCGAGACGGAGACGATCGGGCCGGACAAGTACACGGAGTTCGACGGGCCGCAGGGCAAGCCGGAGCACCTGTTTCATCAGGGTGATGGGTCGACCGGGAACCCGAGCTACGACGCGACCATGGTGTACGACGGTGCCGGGAACCTCGAGACGGAGACGATCGGGCCGGACAAGTACACGGAGTTTGATGGGCCGCAGGGTAAGCCGGAGCACCTGTTTCATCAGGGTGATGGGTCGACCGGGAACCCGAGCTACGACGCGGCCATGGTGTACGACGGTGCCGGGAACCTCGAGACGGAGACGATCGGGCCGGACAAGTACACGGAGTTTGATGGGCCGCAGGGTAAGCCGGAGCATCTGTTTCATCAGGGTGATGGGTCGAAGGGGAACCCGAGCTACGACGCGGCGATGGTGTATGACGGTGCCGGGAATTTGGTGACCGAGCAAATTGGGCCTGACAAGTACACGGAGTTCGACGGGCCGCAGGGTAAGCCGGAGCACCTGTTTCATCAGGGTGATGGGTCGACCGGGAACCCGAGCTACGACGCGACCATGGTGTACGACGGTGCCGGGAACCTCGAGACGGAGACGATCGGGCCGGACAAGTACACGGAGTTTGATGGGCCGCAGGGTAAGCCGGAGCATCTGTTTCATCAGGGTGATGGGTCGAAGAGAACCCGAGCTACGACGCGACCATGGTGTACGACGGTGCCGGGAACCTCGAGACGGAGACGATCGGGCCGGACAAGTACACGGAGTTCGACGGGCCGCAGGGTAAGCCGGAGCATCTGTTTCATCAGGGTGATGGGTCGAAGGGGAACCCGAGCTACGACGCGGCGATGACGTATGACGGTGCGGGGAACCTGGAGACGGAGACGATCGGGCCGGACAAGTACACGGAGTTCGACGGGCCGCAGGGTAAGCCGGAGCATCTGTTTCATCAGGGTGACGGGTCGAAGGGGAACCCGAGCTACGACGCGGCGATGACGTATGACGGTGCCGGGAACCTCGAGACGGAGACGATCGGGCCGGACAAGTACACGGAGTTTGATGGGCCGGAAGGTAAGCCGGGGCACCTGTTTCATCAGGGTGACGGGTCGAAGGGGAACCCGAGCTACGACGCGACCATGGTGTACGACGGTGCCGGGAACCTCGAGACGGAGACGATCGGGCCGGACAAGTACACGGAGTTCGACGGGCCGCAGGGTAAGCCGGAGCACCTGTTTCATCAGGGTGATGGGTCGACCGGGAACCCGAGCTACGACGCGGCGATGACGTATGACGGTGCGGGGAACCTGGAGACGGAGACGATCGGGCCGGACAAGTACACGGAGTTCGACGGGCCGCAGGGCAAGCCGGAGCACCTGTTTCATCAGGGTGATGGGTCGACCGGGAACCCGAGCTACGACGCGACCATGGTGTACGACGGTGCCGGGAACCTCGAGACGGAGACGATCGGGCCGGACAAGTACACGGAGTTCGACGGGCCGCAGGGTAAGCCGGAGCACCTGTTTCATCAGGGTGATGGGTCGACCGGGAACCCGAGCTACGACGCGGCGATGACGTATGACGGTGCGGGGAACCTGGAGACGGAGACGATCGGGCCGGACAAGTACACGGAGTTCGACGGGCCGCAGGGTAAGCCGGAGCACCTGTTTCATCAGGGTGATGGGTCGACCGGGAACCCGAGCTACGACGCGACCATGGTGTATGACGGTGCCGGGAACCTCGAGACGGAGACGATCGGGCCGGACAAGTACACGGAGTTTGACGGGCCGCAGGGTAAGCCGGAGCACCTGTTTCATCAGGGTGATGGGTCGACCGGGAACCCGAGCTACGACGCGGCCATGGTGTACGACGGTGCCGGGAACCTCGAGACGGAGACGAATCGGGCCGGACAAGTACACGGAGTTCGACGGGCCGCAGGGTAAGCCGGAGCACCTGTTTCATCAGGGTGATGGGTCGACCGGGAACCCGAGCTACGACGCGACCATGGTGTACGACGGTGCCGGGAACCTCGAGACGGAGACGATCGGGCCGGACAAGTACACGGAGTTTGATGGGCCGCAGGGTAAGCCGGAGCACCTGTTTCATCAGGGTGATGGGTCGACCGGGAACCCGAGCTACGACGCGACCATGGTGTACGACGGTGCCGGGAACCTCGAGACGGAGACGATCGGGCCGGACAAGTACACGGAGTTTGATGGGCCGCAGGGCAAGCCGGAGCACCTGTTCCATCAGGGTGACGGGTCGAAGAAGAACCCGAGCTACGACGCGACGATGACGTATGACGGTGCCGGGAATTTGGTGACCGAGCAAATTGGGCCGGACACGTATTCGGAGTTTGATGGGCCGGATGGTGAGCCGGAGCATGTGTTTCATCAGGGTGACGGGTCGAAGAAGAACCCGAGCTACGACGCGACGATGACGTATGACGGTGCCGGGAATTTGGTGACCGAGCAAATTGGGCCGGACACGTATTCGGAGTTTGATGGGCCGGATGGTGAGCCGGAGCATGTGTTTCATCAGGGTGACGGGTCGGCGGAGAATCCGAGCTATTCCGCCGACACGTACCACAACCCGGACGGCACCGAGGAGGTGGATTACTCCGACGGCACCACGGTCATCAGGGACAGCGAAGGAACTCCGATCGAGGAGATCATCCCGGACGGCAATGGCGGGTGGGCCGATGTCGTCTTCGCCGTCGAACTGCCGCTGATGAACGACGTGATCACGCGAACGAAGAACAACGCGCAGAAGATCACTGATGCCCTCGGCCGGATCAAGACCACGATCACGACGATCACCGATGGATGGAGCGGGCCGGCGGCGACGCAGTACGCCAACTTCACGTCCAAAATCACCACGGTGAGCAGCGACTTCGCCACGACCTTCGAAGACGCTGTTACCCGCCTGCAGCTTGCCTACGACAACTACATGAGTACGGAGGGAACCAACACCGGCAACGTGAAAGCACCCCCGCACGACCAGTGGCACCGGCCGCCGCCGCCCGACCCCGATTCGTCAGAGGAGTTTCGTCCCTCCTGACCGAATCGGCTTGACCGTTTTGTCCCTCCTGGTGGAGTGCGTGTGTGTCGCGTGTCGCCGCGTGAGCGCCGGGTCTCCGATACCGGACGGGGTCCTTTCGCAGTCGTTGGGATGGTTGCTGCTGGTCAGGTCAGCAGCGGTAGGCAGCTGAGGCGTTGCCAGCAGACGGTGAACGTCTGCGCCCACGGCCACGTCTCGGCGATGCTCAGCCGTCGTTGTCGGGCGTGGGTGGTCAGTTTCGCGGGTAGGTGCAGCAGCCGGTATCGCAGGGTTCCGGTTCGGCGTCGGCCAGGTCGGGCTGGTCATGAAGGCCGAGTAGGCGGGGTCCGGGCGATGAGCCGCAGCCCGGGAGTCCACGCTTGGGCCCCGGCGCCCAACCCGGTCAGTTCGGCCACCTCCGCGGTCGTGGTGGCCGTACCGTTCTGGTGCAGGCTGTCAGTCCAGGCCGATTCGGGCAGGGCCGCGATCGCGTCTTCGTCGGTAAGGCAAGGACTCCCGGCTAACCTCTGGACACGTGCACATCCGCGTGGCAACCCGCCGAAACTCCGACGGCACCCCGTGCGCTACCTCCAGCTGGCGCACAACGAATGGGACGCCTCTCTGCCCGGGCGCGCCAGTCGGTGACTGGGGCAACCTGCCGGTCAAGGTCGCCCGTGCCGGTCGGGGACGACACCCGGGCGTACCGCCGCTTGACCGGCGTCGGCCGAAGCGGCGCCGGCGAGTGGTTCGCCGACCATGATCAGCCGCTCGAGGCGGTACGTAGGAACCGACAGCACCCGGCTGCGTACTGCCTCCGTGCGGTGATGTACGCGATGCTCGCGGCATCGGCTTCGCGGGTGGGCAACGTGAAGACCTGGCAAACGCTGATGCCCACCCGTGGGCACCGACAAGCGCCGCTCATCCGAAGGACCGGGCAGGAGGCGCTGTCGTTTCGTTGCGCCGGATCAGACCGTGCTGTCTGGGGGCGGGCACGAGTTCTCGTCGCTCAGGGCGTACAACTGGGCGGCGTTATTGAGCAGCGCGGTGTAGTTGCCACCGATCGCCTTGATGATGCTGGCGGTCGCGTTCAGCAAAGCGCGCTGATTGTCGATCATCTGCTGGGTTTTCGTCGGGTCGGGGTCTTCGTAGTCGGCGTAGTGCCCCGCCTCCTGGCCGCCTTTCAGCCAACCACCCTTACCCGGTGCCGGAGCCTGGTATGTGTGGTCGTACGGCTCGATGTCCTTGGGGTCGCTGACCAGGAACACCCACTTCTCCTCGTCAAGCACCTTCTTCTTCAACGTTTCGAACTGGTCGACCTGCCACGACCCTGCCGCGAGCAGCGTGGTCTCGGCGTCGCTGATCCCACCGGTGGAGACCGCGAAGTAGTCCTCGACCGGCTGTGGGGGGTTGTCGTCGGACTGCTTGGAATCAGCCGACGGCTTGTCCATGCCGATGAAGTCGGACCCCGTTACGTGCTTGGGAGCCAAGAACGACGAACCGACGGACACGCCTTCGTATTCGTCGGCGACCATAGCCAGGGTCGGTATGCGAGTGTCGAGGGGTTGCTCCGGCTCCGTTGCCGGTGGGTCCGGTGGGTCCGGTGGGTCCGGGATCAGGGCCGGGGGATTTTTCATGCTCACGGCTCGGTGCCTCTCCATGGGGCCGGGGCCGGATGACCGGCGGGCACGGGTTGTTCGGAACGGCAGCCATGCCGCCACGGTCGAGCAGACCACCGGCGCGAGGGTACCGGCAACATCCCCGTTCGGGGGACATCCAGGAAGGAAGAGGGATCTGGGAAGGAGATCGAAAGCACCGTTAGGATCGAAGATCGATACGCTGCCAAAGATGATGGGACCGCCGCGATGTTGTACGTGTACGGCACCTACGACAACTTTCGCAACAAGATATCCATGCGCCTGGGTGACGTCTACTTCCTGGCCAAGAACATCCGCGCCGATCTCGACATCATCGACGCTATGTGGGTCGACACAATGAACGGGTGGAACCAGCTCAAGCTGGGGTGGGCGGGCAAGACGCAGCAGGAGCTCGACGTTTTCCAGCAGGGCATCGACAAGGTGCACCGAGAGATCTTCGGCACCTCGAAGCTCGATCCCGACAACCCCTTTATGCAGGTGGTCGACCGACCCGGCCTTTACCAGCAGGTCGCGGCGATCGCCTCGGGTGCGGTGCAGAACTACGACTGGACCGAGTTCGGCGTCAAGAACATGTTTCTCAAGGTCAGCGCGAACGCCACCGGTGAAACCTACGCTTCCTTCGCCCCGGATGGCACCCGCCTGCCCGGCGACATAGCCCCGGATCCCGTGGATCTCCCCCCGGACCAGACTGACCCGTACATCTCGGAGACCTTCCAGGAATAGGGGTTTCCGGGGTGTCCTCGGACCAGTCGTACCATCCGGATCCGGAGAAGTTGTCGGACCTCGCCAACGAATGGTACAGCCAGGCGATCAGGCTTGACACCTTCAAGACGCAGTTGGTCGACGCCGTCACCGGGATCGACTGGACGGGGTCGGGCAGGGACGCGGCGGTGGACGCCGCCCACGACCTGGCCGCGCAGGCCCAGGATGTCATCGACAAGATCAACGCCTGGGCCGACCGGCTTGCCGACGAATCCAACAAGCTGCAGGACCAGCTGAACGCGGAGCATCTGTTTGAGATCCTGTTCGGGCCCTTCTTCGTCGTGGGGCTCGCGGCGGCATTCGTACTGACCCCCATTGCGGTGGTGCCGCTCGCCGAAGTCCTTGCCGGGGCTCTCACTGCCCTCGAGGTCGGCGTCGAACTGGCCTCGACGGTAGGCACGTTCGCGGCCGGGTTCACCGTGTTCGGGGCGTTGAGCGCCGCCCTGGACTTCGCGCAGCTGGGCATCGTCGACGCGGCCACCAGCCAGCCGTTCAAGCCGACCTGGGTCGACGGGGTCATGATCGGCACCGGCGCGCTGGCGGGTGGCTTCCTGCCCGGGATGGCCGACCCGGTCATCGCCAAACTCGGCGGTAAGGTGCCCGACCCCATACCGCCGGTGGAAACGCTCAACGGCCCTCCAGGGTCGGCCCCCAGCGTCCAGGTCAGCACCCACGGCGGTTCGGCCTCCGCTTTGCCTGTTCCTCGACCCCAGGAAGAGCCTGCCGCGGGCGACACGGTGTCCAGCCCCAGCTTGGCGATCTCCTTTGCCGACGGTCATGAGTCGACTGCCTTGACGCCCCGGCCCGTCACGGAGGCACCGGTCCAGCCGATCAGAAGCCCGACGGCAGGGCGCCCGGCCGGGGTGTCGGGCGGTACCTCGATCACCGGCGCTCCCCGTGTCCCGTCGGCCGGCACCGTTCACCCGCCCGAGGTCGCCCCCTCCACCGGCGTGACCGGCGGCGGGCGCATCCCGCCGGCCGGTACCCACGCCGCCTACCCACGTGCCGGCCGGCGGGGTGGGCGGTACGCGGGGTCCCGCTGGGTCGGGGTTGCCGCGACCGCCGACGCCCCGCTTCGAGGTCTCCGAGCCGTCGGCGGGGAACTCGACGCCGGTCTCCCGGGCGAGCACCCCCGAGGGTGTCAGCTCGGTCAGCTCGGCCAGTGTCGGCGAACCGCCGCTGGCCAAATCACCGGTATCGCAGGTCACGCCACAGTCGGCCGCCCATCCGGAGACACCGCACAACGCGCCGCCCCATACGGCTGTACAGAGCAGTCATCCGGCACCACCACGCACGCTGGCCAGGCCGGCTGAGTTGGCCGATCCGACTCCTCATCGAACGGGCGCGGTGGAGCATTCGGCTCCGGTAAACGCTCCGCCGAAGGACGCTGTGTCCGCGCCTGAGCACGCCGCATCGCCGGCCAGGGTGCCCGAGGCGGCCGGCGGTGCCGTCAAGGAGATGCCGCCGAGTAACCATCTTCCCGGCATGCGTACCGTCAACCGTGGGCCGGAGTACATTCCGGAGGGCGCGCCGCCGCGGCGGGTTGATGCTGCCAGCGTCGGGCCCGAGCCTGATGGCTCGCCGTCCGGTGCCCACGTCACCGAGCTCCCGCCGTTGCCCAGGGGCGGCAGTGACACCGTGATGCTCAGTCTGGATGGCGGCCATTCGTGGATCGAGGCGCCCGGCCACGGCTCGCTGGCCAACTTCGACCGGATCGTCGGCGATATAACGGCCGGTACCGGCGCGGCGACCCACCCTGACCTCACCGTGGCCCGGGTGATCCGTCAGGACGTGTTGCCGGGCAAGCCGGTGTGGAGACGCGAGTATTACCAGCGTGACGCGTTCGGCTGGACCGAGACACCGAAGGGGAGCATTCCCAACCCGCCGCGGCCCGGCAAGGAGGCCGGGCCGGCGGTGTACGAGGGCCTGACCCGGCCGTCCACCAAGGGCCTGCCCGCGTCTGATCCGCTGACCGACGAAGCTTTGGGGCGGTACGACTTCGAGTCCGTGGCTGAACCGCACCGGCCCACCGACGTACGGCAGTGGATCTCGAGCGTCAACGACGTGCAGTCACACGAGGACGCGTCCGGGGCGAGCGCCCTCGCCGGTAGCCGGTACGACTCGGGTGCCGGCGATGTGGCCGGTGGGCACCCGCCGGACGGTAAGGCCCCGTCCGTGTCCGGCGGGGCGGGTGGGGGCGGCCGGTCGGCGGGCCCGCCCCCGCGGACGGGTTCCTCGGTGTCGGCGGCTGGTACCCGATGGACCAGGCAGGCCGATGGCTCTTATACGGCGGACGGGGACGGGGTGTTGCGGCTCGGGCACGGCGGCAAGGGCCCGAAGGTGAAGGTGCTGGCTGGTTCGACGGTGGTGTTCGACGGTTCGGGCGAGCCGCGGATGGTGGTGTTGCCGGACAAGACGACCGGTTATCACCGCGGCCTGCGCGGAGACTGGTTGGAGGGACGTGCGAGGGGCGAGGTCATCGCCATCAAGATCGATGGTCCGGTGAGTCTGAAGCTCGCCGATGGCACGATAGTGAATCTCCGGTTCGGTGCGGCGATCCATGATGAGGTGGCCCACCGGTCGTTGGCGTATCTGCTGACGGAGTTCGAGGCTCGCGCCCGGTCGACGGGAACATGCTCGTGTGGGGTGAGCGTGGCTGGGTCCCGGTGGAGGCACCCGACATCGAGGTTAACGCGTGGCTGGGCGCCGCGAACGGGTCGTTCAGGTCGGCGTGGCGGCTGCATAACGTCGCCGCGCGGTCGCGGGAGGAGATCCCGGAGGGCCTGCGGCTTACCAACCTGAGCGATGCCGCACTGGAAAGGATGTGGGAGCGCGGAGGCGACGATCGCTGGGCTGCGGCGTACGAGTGGATCCGCCGGTACGAGGGCATCGACTTGCGCTACCACCAGCTGGATGGGGTGGAGGCGCTGCTGGACGAAAAGTGGATCAACATGATGCCGAGCGAGGGCAAGTCGGCGGTCCTCCGCGACTGGGCGGCCATCAAGGCGGGCCACGGCGACGACGCCGTGCAGGTGATCGAGCCACGGGCGACCCTGGCCGGGCGTGAGTTCCGCGACTACGAGAAGGTGCTCAAGTCCGACGGCTTCGACATCGTGCGGGGCAACCGGCACGGTGAGGTGCCTACGCCCGAGGCCGGTAGCGCGCAGTCCTACATCGTTACCCACCTGGATGCCGTCTTCAGCGGGTTGCGGGGCAAGCCGATCCCCGGCCGGCACGCGGGGATCGACGAGTCCGACGAGCTATTCCGGATGGACACCACCTACAAGATCGTCGAGGGTGAGACCGGTCCGGCGCGGCCGGAGGTCGCCGAACGGGTCGAGTGGGCGCGTGACGTTGTCGCCGAGCATCTGGTCGACGCCAAGGGTTCCCCCATCGAGGACTACTTCCACCGCAGCCCCGGCGGCCGGTACGGGGATCACATGGCGCTGCGCGGCCCTGGCCGGGACAAGGTCGAGGAGGTGCTCGGCCGGCCGTTGTCCGATGCTGAACGTGTCGAGTTGAACAGGGCGGCGACCGCACGCAACTACCAGAAGGGCACGCACTACGCGGTGCGCCAGGACCGGATCATCATCATCGACCAGTTCTCACACCTGCCGATGGTGGAGTGGGACGAGACCGGGCGCATCGTGGGGGAGTCCCGCTGGGAAGAGTTGGCGCCGGCGCTGGAGGCCAAGGAACGGCTGACGATCCGCGAGGAGGCGAAGGCGTCCAAGAGCACCACGGCGAAGGAGTTCTTCTCAAAAAAGAACTACGACACGGTCGTGGGAGTCTCTGGCACCAACAAGGGCAACGAGGAACTGTTCAAGCGGGAAGGGCTGCCCCACGAGATCGTAGACATCCCGAGCTTCTTCAAGTCGAAGCAGAACGTACTCCCCGACATCCTCGTCGCTGATAACCCGGCCAAGGTTGCCTACTTCGCGAACGCTATGAAAATGCTACGAGACAGCGAGGGAGGGCTGCATCCGCCTCAGGCGATTTACTGTCACGACAACGCCCTCGTCGGTAAGGGTTCGAAGCTGCTCGATGACTTGGAAGTGACGCATACGGCGATCGATGTGGACTGGGTGCTGGATCAACGGGCGAACTGGGAGGAAGCGCTCCAGAAAGTCACCGACGGGGCTTGCGAGCTGGGCTCGATCATGGTCTTCAACATGACCCCCGCGCGCGGTACCCACATCCCGGTCCGCGAGGAGGTAGCGCGCACGTTTCCGAAGGTATGGGGCACGGAGCGTTCCGCGCTCACGCGCGACATCGATATCCAGTTCATGCGGCGGTTTGGCCGCCAGGGCCAACACGCCGAGGTCCAGATCCTCACCGCTCCCGACGATCCCGTGTTCGTCGAGTCGGCCAACTCGAACGTCAAGCTGACCCATATCCGCTACACCGATGCCGTCAAGGCCGATCATGCCAACTCGACACAGCAGACCCGCGCGGCGGTCGACCAGGCCGCACGGGGGTTGCGGGCGCTGGTGCCCTACCTGCAGGGCGTTGCCGGGGTATCGGCCGGTCCGGCGCACCAGGCCCAGGTTAAGCAGGTTGTGGGTGGGCTGGCCAGCCAGTTCACCGCGTTGGCCGCCGCGCACCTGGACGCGGTGCCGACCGAGCAGCGCCAGCTGGTGCAGCAGGGCGCGCAAGAGGACTTCGTCGCGATGGGGCGGGACTGGGCCACCCGGGCGTTCGTGGACAACGCGGTGGAGCCAGTGTGGGTCATTACCGAGCTGGGTATGTGGGCCGACCTAGCTGGCCGGTTGCCGGCGTTGTCCGGTCACCTGGTCGGCCTGCATACCGGTACCACCGAAGCGCCCCAACCCCAACCCCATCGCGTCGCAGTCGCAGCCGTCGCAGGGTGGGCAGGTGGTGGGTGGACAGCCAACCGGGCAGGGGCCGGGCGCCGGCTCCGATGCCAGTGTGCGGCGGCGCGTTGCCGAGTTCATGGTCAGCGATGCCGCCAGAACCCATGACTGGACGGCCAGCAAGGTCGGCGGAGCATACTGGCTGGCTCCCAAGCAGGGCGCCGGTACCCTACCGCAGCCTGTTGCGTCGGCCGCCGCGGCCGGCGGTCACCAGATCTACGTCGGAGTGCCGGGGCAGCGTACCCCGCCGGAGATCTGGGACGAGCTGCATGCGCTGGTGGACCGGTTGCCGGCGGACGTTTCCGGTGAGCTGGGCGTGGTCGCTCTCGGCGCTGTCGCGCCGGACGCCGGCGCCGAAGCCAGCCAGCCCGACCTGTCCCACCTGCCGCGCGGCCTGGCGTCGGCGCAGGCGTTCGGGCAGCACGTGGCCGGGTTGACCGGGACGGTCTTCCCGAAGCCGAGCCAGGCCACGGTGACCGCCGCCCTGCAGCGGCTGGCCGGCCTGGCTTGGGGGGAACGCATCGACGGCATGCCGGTGCCCACCATCCGGCCCGGGGCCGCCGACGCGGCACACCACACCGGGTTGCGCTCCCCCACCTGGGAGCTGGTCCTGCCGGTGCCGTCGGACGAGGAGCAGGCCTCCTGGATCCAGGACGACTGGTACCTGCTCACCGCGCTGCTGGCGGACAAGCTGACCCACTATGACCAGGTCGCCACGATCGCGCGGTATCAGGCCGCCGAGCACAACACCATGGCCGCGCTGTCGGGCGTGCTACCCGCCCTCGACACCGCCGTGTTGCAGGCCGCGTTGGAACACCCGCTGCGGGCCGACACCCCGCAGTTCGACCGTGCGAAGGCGCTGTACGCCGCCATCAGCGGCGCGGACGGCGACCGTGCCGGGCAGCTCGAGCCGAAGCTGGCCGCGTTGCGTAAGGACATCGGCGAGGACGAGCGCCGGCTGACGGTCTTGCGCGGGTACGGCGCCGGCAAGCTGGTGGCGCGCCTGACGCTGACGTTGCGGCGACGGCAGGAGGAGTACGCGCAGCTGCTGGCCGAGTACCGGCAGCTGCCACAGCAGGCGCCCGCGTTCGGTGTGCGCGACCAGATCCACCGCCAGTTCGGGGTGACCCCGCACGACGCCGTCGATGGTGGGCTGCCCGAACGCAGTGGCGGGGCTGACGCGGACGGCCCGTCCACACCGCTTCCGGATGTCGCGGACCGGCTGGACCAGTCGGTGTGGGAGTGGTTGCAGGGTAAGGGTACCGCCCAGCCGGATAGTGGGCACGGGCTGCGCTGGATCCCCGGTGGTGGTGTGTCCGTGCATAGCCGGCCTGGCGGGCATCCGGTCGCCGCGTCGGCGAAGGTTCTGGCCGCGCTGCGTAAGGTGCCGGTCCTGCCGGGGCAGACCCGGATCGTCCCGGAAGACGCCGGGTCGCTGGATCCGGACTTTTTGCAACGGTTCGTGGACGGGTTCACCGAGGAGAGACGGCCGAGCGCTTTCCTCGATCTCCGGCTGGCCCTGCCCACGTTCACCATGCAACAGGCCACCGAACTGGCCGCGTCGCTGGACCTGCCGGTGGACCTGTACCCCGAGCAGGTGACCGGGCCGCTGCCGGCGGGGACTGTCGCGTTCGACCGTGACGGCAAGCCCACCCTGGCCGACGCCGACCTGCTGATGGCGGCGCTGGCGGATCCGCAAGGCACGACCGCGGCAGCCGCTGCCCGGTACCGCATCTACCCACCGAGCCAACCAGCCGCAGCGCGGCAGCACCTCGCCCAGCTGCCCACCCCACCGGCACAGGTCGAGTTGGGTGACGGATGGGTCGCGCGGCGGCTGCCCGCACCGGCCGCCGCGGCCTCCCTCGGGGACGTGCACCCGACGGCCATGTGGATAGCTCCGCCGGGGCCGGCCCCCGGCCTGGCCGAGGAGCTTGCCGGACGTGCCGCCGCTCCTGGCAGGTCGCGGCTGTTCATCGGAGCGTCGGGGCAGGTACCGCCCCAGGGCGTATGGGACGCGTTCCGTGGCCTGGCCGACCGGCTGCCGCAGGACTTCCTGCCCCGGTTCAAGGTCCAGGAGTTGGCGACGGTGGACCGGCCGGGCGAGCCAACGGCGGTCCAGCTCGCGGCGGCCGCGCTGGGGCGCCGGCAACCGGCGGCTTCCACGTCGCAGGGGGCTGCCGGGATCGGGCGGCTGAAGGAGCACCACGCCGAGGCGGAACGGCTGCGCGCGGATCTGCCGGACAACCCGACGCGCAAAGAGCTGGCCGATTATGCCTCGGAGCTGTTCGGGTTCCTGGCCCGTACCCGGTCCGACATCGCGGGGATGGTCGTGCCGGCACCGACGTTTGAGTACAAGGCCCGCGAGAAAGCCCTTGACGGAGCCTTCGAACGCCCGGACTGGCGGGTCTGGGTCTCGACCACGGTCACCGACCCGAAAGCCATCGAGAAGGTACAGCGCCACGAGTACGTCCACGCCGAGGATCACTTCCTGGTCGCCCGCTACCTCGCGGTGGACGTGATAGCCCGGTTCAAAGCGGTCAACGCGGCCAGCCGCGCCGCGCTGAAGAAGGTGTTCCTGACCGAGAACGACGCGGTGCTCGACACGGCGTTGAACAATCCGCTGGATCCGGCATCCGACCTGTACGCCAAGGGCAGGCAGAAGCACCAGGAGCTGTTCGGCAAAGCGGCTGACGCCGTCGAACAGGCCGACCGGGAGCTGGCCCGGTCGCATGCCGAGATGACAGCGGCCCAGCAGGCCGACGCACGCGCCCAGCGCGACCCGGCGATGTCCCCCCGCGACCGACTCAACCTCCGCCTCGACAAGGACAAGAAACTGCTCGACCACCTCGTTCTCCGAGCCGCATACACCAAGCACCCGCGGGAGGTCACCGCCTACGACTACGAGTGGCGACTGGATGCTCTCGACCGCGCGTCCACACCTGACACGCCGTCGACTCCCACCACCCCGGTTACCCCGGCCACCTCGGTTGCCTCGTCCATTGCGGATACCCCGCCGACTCCGGCCACCCCGGTTACGTCGGCTACCCCGTCTCGGCCGGCTACCCCGCCGTCGCCGGTCAGCACGGCCGGGCGTGACACCCCGGCGCGGTGGCGGGTGCACGGCGATGGCTCGTACAGCCGTGACGGCGCGGCGGACACCGACCCATCGGCGGCCCGCGAGCTACCGCTGGGCCTGCGACAGCACAACCCCGCCGGATCCACCGCCGCCGAGCAGTTGGTGGACAGCCTTGTCTACCTGATCGGTGCGACGAAAGGCGGCGCTAGCGGGCTGAGCCGCCCGCAGCGAGCGGACCTGGAGTCGTTGGCGGGTACTGGTGCGGACGCGGCGGCGTTGAGCGACGCCACCCTGGGCGGGATCGCGAGCCGGTTCGGGGTGCGGTTGCAGGTCTTCCGGACCGGCCCGGACGGCGAGGTGAGTGTCTCGGCCGTGGCCGGCACCGGGGACTCGACGCCGCTGTTGCTGCACCACGACGCGCGGCCGGGCGCCCGGTACGCGGTCGGGCCGGTGGGCCGGGACGTACCGGGGCTGGGCCGGGCGAACGTTGCGTCGAGCAGGCGCGCCGAGCCGGTACTCGCCCTGCCGTCCGGTGGTGCCCGGGTGGAGCTTCCCCAGGCGACCTGGTACCACGGCGGCGAACCGGACGAGCAGGCAGCCGCACGGGTCACCGCGCACCCCGGCGCGCCGGGCCGGCTCACCGCGTTTGTCGGCGCTCCCCGCCTGCCGGTCAGCGACGAGCTGCTCGCCGACCTGCGCCGGGACCTCGACCCGATCCCGATCTCCAAGCGCGGCAGCGTCACCCTGGTGGTCTTCGGCGACCGCAGCGACGTGCAGCCACGACTGGCCGCGGCCCTCGGGCTCAACGACGGGGTGCCCGGGTACACGTCACGGATAACCGGTCTCACCGACAACCCCGCGCCGGAGACGCGGCAGGGTACGGACATGCAGGTCATCTGGGCAGGTACCACCGTGCCGGGTGCGGTGGCGGCCCGTCCGGCCAGGCCATCAGGTGGTAGGGGGTGGCCCGTCAGTGGACGGCCGCCGCGCGGCAGCGTTACCGGCGGAGTGCACTCCGACGACCTGCAGTACATGCTGGATCGAGCCGCGGTCCGGGTACAGGTACCGGACGGCGCCGAGAACGCCTGCGTGTTGTATCTGGCGGCCGCGCTGGCCGAGTTGTTCGACCACTTCGACAACGTGGCGGCGGCGCGCACGGTCGACGACTCGGTGCTGGGTTCCCGCCCTGCCGAACTGCTCGTGCCCGGCGGAAAGTGGACGCGCGTGCCCGATTGGCACTCGCTGGAGAACGATCTTCGGCGCAGCGCCCAGGGGACGGCGGTACCGCAGCCCAGAGGGCGGGTCGTACCGGTACTCGTGGGAGTGCCGGGCAAGATCGGGCACACCTACCTGCTGATACATACGAACGACGGTCTGCTCAAATGGGTGGATCCGTTGCGCCGGAAGGTCCTGGCGGGACCGGACGAGCTGCCGTCGGCGATCGCCGCGTGGGCCTTGGTGGTGGGTACGGACGGGCGGGAGATCCTGGACGTCCTCCGCACCGTGGAGGTGGAGTCGGAATCAACGCCGCGAGTGGTCGTGGACAAGGAAGACCCCCGCATCGGCGCTGACGGTACCGAAGGGGAGAACCACGACGTCGTGTACATCCCGCCGGACGACGTGAAGGTGACGTCCGGAGAGATCGTCCTGGAGACCGACGAGTACGTCCTCAAGCTTGATAGACAAGGGGGCGCCTGGGTCCCTGAAGTCGCCACCAAACCCGCCGCCCGCGTGCCCGGCGACGCCGGCCGGTTGAACCAGGAGCGGGTGCTCGACGCGTTCGCCGACGCCCACAGGCGGATCCACCGCGCCATCTACCAGGCCGTGCCGCTGGTGGAGTTCTTTCCGGAGTCGGAGGACCGGATCGTTTCGAAGTTCATCGGCGGCTGGTTGCTCAGGAGGCGACCCGAAGACGTCGGCAAGCGGCTGCGCCGTCCGACACATCCGGGAACGCTCGGTCCGGCCGCACCTGCTCCGTCAACGGTTGCCAAGCCTCCGCCGCTGAGGATCTACGCGCACTACAGCGAGGGTGTGCCGCTGACCGGGTCGGGGCAGTTCTTCCACACGGTATTCGACGGCGTCTGGGCGAAAAACACCATGGACGTGATGCGGCTGGGGTTCGAGTTCGCTGAAGACCAGACCGAGAGGTACATCGACGAGAAGCTGCCGGACGTGGCCCGCCGGTGGATAACCGACCCGTCGGCCGATGTGTTTTTCCGGGAGGTCGCAGACCACTACAGCCACGTTCTGGTGACCGCGGCGCACGTGGCCGCGACAGCCGAACACGTGGCGACCAGGGAGCGGGCCAAGAATCTGCCGGGGGCGACCTCGCGAATGGCTCTGTTCGCGATCAGGAAGAAGCTGCCCGAGGCCGTCCAGACACACCTGGACGACCACCGTATCGACATCAGGAGGGAGTTCAGCCAAGCGTTCCACGACGCATTCCCGAACCTCCCCGCGGAGATCCGCGAGCAGTTCCCGGGCGCACCACCGGACCGCACGGTCCACGTGATGTTTGTCCCGCTCCTGGACGAGCGGCTCCGGCCGGTCCTGATGAACGGCGACCCGCTCCTGGTCGGCCACTATCTGGACAGTGGGGTGTGGTCGAACGCGAAGCATGAGATCAACCAGGACGACGCGCTCGACATGGCGAGTCACTACACGGAACTCGACCACAACCCGGACAGCGCGCGTCAACCCAGGATGCCGATCCCGCTGATCATTTACGAGATTCGGCGGTACCACGCAAAGTACGTATCCCTCGAGACCCACCGGGAGGTCTACCTCAAGTTGGCGGAGGCGGCTGTCGCTGCCTACCGGACCGCCGAGTTTCTCCAGCAGGGCCGGCATCCCACGATCCTCGCGCTCCGGAAGGTCATGAGCTTTCTGGCGACGATAGAGCCGCAGTGGGTACACGAGCCGGTTGACGATGCCCAGCCGCACCCCTCGGACGGGGGCCGGCAGTTGGCGGGAATGTCGCGCCTCACCGCGCTGCTGTCGCAGCTGCCGATGTACGTCGCTCTCGGGGAACGGGAGCCGGCGCCGGTTGTGCTCCGCGTGGTCGAGCAGGCCCGGCAGCGGTTGGCGGACGTACGCCAGGTCGACGTCCCGGGTGGCTGGCCCGCCCTTGACGAGGCGCTGCGGTTGGCGGGCGAGATCGCCGGCAAACTACGTCAGCTCGAACACGACTGGGCCGAGACGATCCTGCCCGCCCTGGACGCTGTGATCGACCTGTCCCAGCGGGCCACCTTTGAAGACCTTGAGCCGACCATGCGGGACTTCGTCGAGTCGGTCATCGGCCTGGCCGCCGGGATGGTGGATCCGGTGGTGGTGTGGATCGAGGGCGGTGGCCAGGGGCGGGATTCCGATGCCGCGTGGCGTGACGGTCTCCAGCACAGCCGCCGCGCTGCCCACGTTGCCAGCGTGATACTCAAGGACGAGGTCGAGCAGCGGGGACTGCCGGAAAGCCCGGTTGAGATACGCGCCACCTCCCGGGGGACGGGGACGTCCGCCCGCCCCGTGCGGTCCGGCGACGAACCCGTGGCCCTCGGGTCTATGCAACTGGCGATGTGGGCTGAGGCGACAGACCCCGGACCGGCCGCTGGGCAGCCGGTGCACAGTTCGCAGGAGCCGTCCACGACGACCGAGCGGCGCGCCCAGGGCGACGGTAGTGGCGCGCCGCACGCCGGTCCAGCCGGTATCCAGGTCCACGGTAAAGGGGCTGACGGGGCGGGCCCGGACGCAGCCGAGCCGACGACCGGCGGCGAGGCTGGTTCAACCGGTGGCGGTGTGCGGGGTGCGGTGGCGGGCCGGCCGTCTGGGTTGTCGGATGATACGTCGCGGGATGCGGGGGATCCGTCCGACGGGCCGCGGCCCGGAGCGTCTACGGACACGACCGGCTCGTACCCAGCGTCGTCGGGTGGGGCGGCTTCGGGCGGCCGGTCTGGGCTGCGCCGTTCAAGGGTCACGATAAGCCAGGGTGTGATGCGGGTGCACGGTCAGCCGTCGCGTCCGGGGGGGCAGCAGGGTCCCGGACCGGTGTTGGGCGGCCGGCCGGGTCAGCCGCTGCCCGGTTCGGGGGGGCTGCGCCGGGACCGGCCGGGTGATCGGTGGTTGTTGCTGACCGGTCCGGATGTGCGTATGGAGCTGCACGGTCGGGCGCGGCGTGATCGGCAGCGGCTGGCCGGGGTCCACGGGCGGGCGGAGCGGATACGGGGTTGGCAGGCGCTTGCCGACTTCCTGGTTGACCGGGATGGTGGACCTTCGGCTCGGGTGGTTACCGCGTTGGAGTCGGCCGGGTCTGATAGTCGATTTGCGCGGGAGACGCGGTACCTGGTTATTGATGCCCTGGGTGTTGGCGAGGGGCAGGATGTTGACCGGACCCTTGGCATGCTCTGGGAAGGGTATGTGCGGCGTGTCCAGTGGTCGTTGGTGGCCGGGTTCTTGGCCGTGGAGGTCGAGGACGGCGCGGTGTTGCGGGGGAGCCTGGGGACCGGTCCCGCGCAGGATTTCGTGTTGCCTGACACATGGCGTCTGACCGGTATGGATGATCGCCGGTACGCGATGGCCAAGGCGTTGTGGGGGGAGCTGCTTGGTGACGAGTCGGTAAGTCTTGAACAGGTTCAGGCCGTGCGGGACCAGGCCGCCCAGGTGGCTGAGCGGGCCGGTCGTCGCCTACGTATCGCGCAGTCGATGGTGGGTTTCGGTGGGCGGGTTCATGCGCGGTTGCAGCGCAGTGCTGATGAGGCTCGGCGTTCGGCCCTGGATGCGCAGGCGCGGTATGCGGGTTCGTTTACGCAGGGGCAGTTGCGGGATGCCGGGCGTGGCCTCAGGGCGTTGGGGTCGGTGCGTGACTGGTCGGAGTCAAGCCAGGTGAAGGGTCTTCCCCCTGTCGTTTCCGTACCTCACGGTCCTGGCGCCGGCGATGTAGTGGATTACCGGGTGGTGCGTACCGGGTACGGCGCGTACCTGTCCAGGAGCGCGGCTGGTGGGGCGCCGGCACGACCTGCGCACCCGGGGATGCCGCAGTTCGTGATCGACCTTGCCGCGGGCGATGACCCCAAGGCGACGTTGGATGCCATCCAGGCGAAGTTGCCGCGTGGCGACGCGCTGGTGGAGGTTCGGCCGCCCAGACGGGTCAACCCGGATGAGGCCGCCGCGTTGATGGCCTACATTGGCGCTCCGCGTACGCCGGTGATCGCCGCTGACCGGCTCACCGGGCTGCCGCCGGCATCGGAGATCGGCGGCGGACCGGGTCGGTTCCTCCAGTACAACGCTGGGCATCAGGTCACCTTGTCGGGCCGCCCCGCGTACATCACGCTCGCAGCGTCGGGTGAGGCGTACGTTGACGGGCCGTTGGGTACTGGCGGCCAGAGGTTGCTGACAGCGGGGATCGATCTGTATCCGGACTGGCGTGTGTTTTTGGCGACTGACGAGCAGACCGACCGCCAGTATCTGTGGCTACGGGCAGATGACGCGCAGCAGAAGGCCGTGGTGCATCCCGAGTTCGGTGCGCCTGACGTACTCGTCGGCAGTCCGCAGGTGCCTGCTCCCTGGACGGTCGCCCAGCTCGGTCGGGATCTGGCACGTCAGGTGGTGGCAGATGCCGGCGCCGATCGTGAGCTGCGGCATCTGCAGATGCACGCGGAGGAGACAGAACCACCGCGGCCGTGGATGCCGCGTGCCATGGGTGCGGCTACCGATGCTGACCGCGAGTTGCTGACTTTGGTGCTCGGCCAGGTCGACGTGGGCCAGTTCTCCTACCGGACCGGCGAGGGGGACCTGGACTTTGATGTCTTCTATCTGCTGGATGGTTTGCTGGACGCGGCCCAGCCGCGTGCCGACGACCAGCGTGACGCCCGCGCGGCGAGAGAGTCGCTGCTCGGCTTGGCCGATAAGCTCAAGCTGTACAGGAAGGGCCTGTTCTCGCGGCGCGACCGGCACGACGCCGAGGCTACCGCCCTGCTTGAACTGGTCCAGCTTGGGTTTAGGACCGCGCAGAAGGTGGGCATCGGGCGGCTGACCCGGGAGTCGCTCCATGACATGCGCCGCCTGCTTGACGCCCCGCCTGAACAGGATCGGCCCGGGGCAATGGATGACGCATCGGTGTCCCGCCTGATCGAAGACGTGACAGCACCGCTGTTCCCGCCGCGGTCGTCCTCGCTTGCGAGCCCGCCGGGGCTGCGGGCGCTGCTGGCGCTGGAGCTGACCGCGGTGGCCAAGGAAACCACGACGCGGCTTCACCCGAGTGTCACCACGGAGGCAATCACCAAGGCAGCCGAGGCGGTGGCGAGTTGGGCGGATGCACTTGTCGACGGGGCCACGGTGTGGCAGAACGAGCGCGTGGCGTGGCTGAACCCCCCGGCCCGCGGCTCCAGGGTCTCACCCACCCGCGGCCGCTTCGTCGTCGGCTACGACGCCGAGATGGACCTGCTGCCGTCTACCAGGGGCAGGGAAATGTCGGCGTCGCTGCCGCGACTGCCGGCCGGCCGTGGCGCGGCGGTGCTGGCGTACCTGGCGGTACGGCTGCGCGGAAAGCTCAACTTGTCGGAGGGCGAGATTGAGCTGCGGCCCTACACCGCAACTGCGCGAGCAACCTCCGGTCTGCTGCGCGACGAGCTGTCCAACCTCAACCAGCGCCTGCGGTTGAACATATCGCTGGGCCAGTTGAACATATCGCTGGGCCAGGCGTCGGCGGGGGCGGGTCGGGTTACCGGCGCAATGTACCCGGTGGGGGTGGCCCGTTCGCCCGAGGAGTTCGTCGCCGCCGAGAAGGGGTACGACGAGATCCGGGATGCCGACGGCGAGCAGGAGGCGGACAGGATCGTCGCCAGACTGGCGGAACGTTACGGCATCTCGCCGTTCACCCGCGAGCAGATCCTGGACATCCGAAATTACGTGTTCGTCGCCGAGCATGAGCTGCCCGGGCCGGGCGGGTCCATCGAGCTTCGGCGCTTCGACGCCCTTCCGGAGATACTGGCGGCTTGGCGGCGGTTGCGCGGCGATGCCGGTGCCGGACCGCTCAAGGATTCGGACGTGGTGCTGCTGCAGCACGAGTGGGCCGAGCTGACCTACAGCGGGCCGTACGTGCAGGCGCACCGGGTGGCCAACGAGATGTTCCCGTGGGCGCGGAACGTGGGGCTGCTGGACAGCGACGGTCATGGTGTGACCGGGCACGGCGGTGCTCCGACGTACTTCGGCGCCACCACCGGCGACGACGCCCAAATGCGTGACCTGGCTGATCCGTCAGAGGTTGCGCCAGCGGGTCGGGGTCAGGGGCCGATGTGGCGGTGGGAGGTGCGCGGCGACGGGAACCGCGCATTCCGGGCGTTGGCGGTGAGTCTGCAGCTGCAGGGCGCGCTGCCGGCGCACCTGGAAAGCGTCGAGGATGTGCGCGAGTATGCGGCTGCTGCGGTGCGCGCGCGTGGGCAGGAGTTTGAGGGGCTGAGTAGCGCGGGCCAGCTGCTGGTGGCCGAGCTTCCCGACGGTGCGCTGGCCCAGTTGGCCGCGGCCGTGCAGGCGCCGCAACAGCGTATACCGGATCTGATCGATCTTATATCGGATCTGATCGATCAACGTGACCTGAGTGTGATGATGCAGCTGAATGAGTATACGCCTGACGCGATGTCAGATGTGGAGGCGCCGGCGATCCAGCTGAGCAAGGGCGGTCAGTGGCTGGTGGACCTCGTGGTCGACGCCTGGCTGGAAGCCGAGCCGCTGGGCCCGGTGGAGCTGCTGGCCAAGGGGATGGAAAAGGTACCGCTGGGGGACTCGTCGTTCGGTGACTACGTGGAGGCCTATCTGCCGGCCGCTGTCGCCGAATGGGCGAACGTGCTGATGGACCAGGATGGGCGCGTTGTTTCCAGGCAGCAGCGGTCGGACCTTCCGACGGCTTACCTGCAGTGGTCCGGCAAGGATGTCTGGGCGCTTGCGCCGCCGGCGGCGGGGCACCGGCCTGGGCCTGCGGACCTGCATCGGAAGCCGTTGCCGGGTACCGAGGGCAAGCAGTTGCGGACCGTAGGGCCGGCTAGCCGGCTTCACCAGAAGTGGGCGGGAGAGCTGGTCGCGGCGGGATACAAATCCGACGATATCGCCGTGTTCGGCGGATGGTTCCAGGAGTACCCGGATCCGGACATCGCCGAGACCGAGGGTTTCCGTCCTCTGCTACGCGATGGCGATGGGCCGGCGTTGGCCGAGGCGGACCTGGTCGACGCGATCCAGAAAGCGGGGGTTGGGCTGGTCCTCGTCAACGCCGCTGGCGTGTTCGGTGAGAGCCCGTTGTGGGGCAGCGCGTTTGTCACACGGGTCGTTCAACAGTTGCACACCCGCCAAGTACGGATGAGCTTCGTCGCCCGTGACTTCCGCTCCGAGTCGTCGATCTACCGGGAGGTACACCCGGACGGCACGTACACCGACCTTGGTACGACCCTTGCCGAGGTCGCCGCTGCACTGGTTGGGCTGCTAGAGGTATGGCGGTCCGCCGACGGCAACCGGCGGTTGTGGATGCCGCCTGGTGCGGCTGAGGAACGCGACCGCTATGTGCGGGTGGTGTCGGCGCCGGAGTTTCCGCACCGCAATGTGGTGATGCTGCCCGCTGGCGCGGTGTTTTCGATGGAGCAGATCGGATCCGCGCTCGGCGCCCCGGATGGATACGGGGATGTCGCCGTGGTGTTCCCGTATCGCCTTGCGGTTGAGGCTGGCGTGGATGGCGAGTCGTTGCCGGAGCAGGTGTTCGGGTGGATGGTGACGCGGCGGTACCCGGTGTCTGTCTCGTGGATCGGTGTGGACGGGACGAGATTGGCTGTGACGCCGTGGCTGCGGGGGCAGGAATCGGATGCGGACGGCGTGTGGGTGTGGCGGCGGCACGGCGCTTCCGAGGGGGGCGCCGTGGAGTTCATCGAGCTGCGGGCAGCGGTTGGTCGCGAGGTGGAGCATGTGGTGGAGCTGAGTGGCCGGGTATTCGCGGGGTTGGACGGGTCGCCGGTGTTGGAGTACGGCGGGCGTGGGCCCGGCCGTTTGGGTTGGGCTGCCGCCGATGTGGCGGCCGCGGTCGGGCAGGCGGTTGCCGGGTTCTCGCCCGAGGAGAGTCTGGGGGTGCTGTTGTCGGGTGAGGACGGGACCGACCTGGACCAGACGGGGCTGTACTTCGCGCAACAGGTGCAGCAGGCCCTCGACGGTATTATGCCGGGACGGGCAGAGGTCGCGGTACGGCGGGACGGGCTGTGGCGGCCGCTTTCCCCGGTTGTCGTCGGTGGCGAGCATCCGGCTGGGACCGGTTCACCGGCCGCCCCGTTGCCGCTGCCACCCGGCTCTATTCGACAGCAGAAGCGTCCGGCCGGTTCGGCTGAAGGCCGCCCTCCCCAGCGGTCGAGGAGGGATGAGGGCGAGGCTTCGGGTGGTGAAGGTGGGCTCACGGCGCAGGATCTGGCCGCGTGGCCGAGGCACGACGTGCTCCCTGACGGCGACTGCCTGCCCAACGCGACCTGGCTCAGCGCCCTGATGCAAGACGTGAATTTGCCGGCCGGTGTCGAGGACGGGGCGTCCCTGCGCGTGTTCTGCGGTCACGACGTGGAGGCAAACCCGGGCCGGTACACCCAGATTGCTCTGCGGTCGGGGGGTGAGCTTGTGGCGGAGGGGCTGGACGGGTCGATGGTGCGGGAGTTGACGGGGGAGTTTGTCCCACCGCCGCTGTCGTCTGGGAAGCTGGCGGAGTTTCGGGCGAACATAGCCGACACGCGGTTGAAGCAGCATGCGCGGAGCCGGGGCATCGATCCGTCCGACATCCCCGTGGCGCAGCTGAGACAGCACCTGAGCCAGTGGGCACCCGGCTACGTCGAGCCGCCGGTGACCAAGGACGATCTGCGGCCACTGGAGGAGCAATACCAGGACGGTCTCCGGCGCGCGCAGCTGGCCGACGCGATCGACTACGGGGTGCCAGGCGTTCTGCGTGACCTCAGGCAGAAGGTCGACAGTGGTGCCTTGGCGGAGGGCATGGCGCGGCTGGTCGCCCTCGCCCTGGACGGGAAGAAGCCTACCGAGCTGCTGGCGGCCGGGATGCGCGAGACGGTCCTGTGGAACACCCCCATCGGTGACGACCTGCCCAACGCCATTCCACTGGGTCTGTCCGTGAACGTGCTGTACCTGGAGGACGGGCGAATCGACGGTGTGCGGCACCGGCCAGAAGGACCCACGATCTACCAGCGGCGGATAAACAACCACTACGTGGCATTGGAAAGGCCGGGCGTCGACGACGACGAGACGAGCCAGGTGTCAGAAGGGAGGGGGGCTGACTCGTCGGGCACGCGGGGCACGTTGGGCGGTCTGCTTCCGGTACAGCGGCGGGATGGCGGGGTTTCGGCGGTGTCGACGTTGGCGGGGACGGATGAGGTCGAGTCGGCGGCGTTGGAGTTCGCGGCCGGGTTCGCGGCCGGTGGGTGGCGGCCGTATCACCTGGTGTATGTGGCCGAGCGGGTCGTGGCCGACGACGATGGGGTTCTGTGTCTGCGGCTCGGCCCTGACCGGTTGTGGGGGGAGGTGGCGGTCTGTTTCGAGGTTGATCGGGTCACGGCGGAGAGGTCCGGCGACGATACGGTGCTGCTGGTCTTCACCGATCCCGGCGCGCAGGTGCCGTACCCGCTGCACGGTGTCCCGACCACCGACCCGCAGCTACGCAGTTCTTTCGTGGAGCGGGTGCTCCGGCAGGCGCGGACGCTTCTGGGTCGGGTACGGGCGGTGGCGCTGCGAGCAGGGAACTATGTCGAGGTGCACGCCGACGGGTCGTACGAGGATCTCGGTTCGGCACCGCAGCAGGTGGGTGCGGCACTAAGCCGCTCGACCGCCAGCCAGCCGAACGTGTTCCCGTCGCACGGAAAGCCCGTCGCATGTGATGCGTTGTCCCGGCCGGTGGTCATTCCCGCCACCGAGACGCCGTTCGTCAATGAAGTGTTCATTACCGGAGAGGTTGATCAGCATGGCAGGGTTCCACTGACATCAAGGAGCGGAACCCGGGGGGTGCCTCTTCCGCCGGTGCGGGTGCCTCTCCCGCCGACGGGGACGAAGCTGAAGCTGCAGCTGAGGCGGAACGGGGGTGAGGCGATCTTCGCGGACGGCTCGCGAATGCCGATAGACATCGGTCTGACGTCTGAGCAGATGGAGGCATTGCTGGAGCGTCAGGTCCGCTCCCGCGCTATGCAGATCCAGATCTTCGAACGTGACCTGAAGACCAACGATCGTGTCGATGTCCTGACCGTATATCGAGCCGTGAACAAGATCAGCGCCAGTTACTCGGTTCTCGTGACACAGAAGATTCGAGTAACTATGCCATTGGGGCCCGGCAAGGCCATGGCCGACGCCAAGGAGAGGGCTACTGTGGACCTCGGCCCGACGTTCGCGGTCGTGAGGCACGAGGATCTGGAAACCGGCGAACTGAGGCAGTTGATAGCGCAACCCAACGCCGATGATCTTGCAGCAGAGCTCAAGAAAATTCGCTCGGCGAAAACGCTGAGTGGTGGCCGGTTTGCTCCGAGTCAGCTCGAGCAGGTGCTCTGGCAGCTCGTGGGCGGCCTTGCAACGATTATCCGGGACAACTTCCCGACGGATTACTGGGCACTGGTCGGGGCGGTCGATCCGCTCGACCGGCTGCGCCGGACCTGGGTGCAGTCTGCTGGAGAGTTGGCCTGGCCGGCTTTCGCCCGCCTGGTGCTGGATGTGGGGAGCGACCGGCTGATCTGCCCCGAGGACTACGTCGAGTTGTTGCGTGCCACGCATCGCGTAGCGTCGTCCGGCGGTGAGGTCACGGGGGTTGGTGTGCGGAGCGCGTACGAGCAGCGCTGGGGTAGGGCGGCCGAGCGGCCCCTGTCGAGGGAGGAGCGCCTTGCCGCCATGGTGGTGGACGCGGCCTGGGAGATGGGGGTGGCGCTGCCGGAGGGGGTTTCGGATGGGGCGTCGTTGGGGGAGTACGCGCAGCGGATGGTGCGTACCCGGCCGGATCGGTTCGGGTGGCTGGAGGAGCTGACTGCCGGTCAGGTGCTTGTGGACGGGCTTTCCGACTCCGAGGTCGAGATGCTGACCGCTGGCGAGGACGTACCGACGATGCCTTCTGATCTGCTGGAGCAGGCGGTAGAGGACGCGCAGATCGGGCGGCTGCTGCGGGTGTCGCATCCGGAATTCGAGGCACCGCGGGAGCTGGTATTGCCGGTGCTAGCGGCGCGGCAGGCGAGGTACGCAAGCGAGTACCGGCGAGACGTGTTGGCGCGGTGGATCGACGGGTCTGATTCGGGGCTGTTCGCCGCGCTGTCTGGATACCTCGGTGGTGGGTCGGGGCAGGTGCCGGGGTGGCTGTCGTGGGGTGGGGCGCGTCTGTTGGCGTGGGCTGTGAAGGCCCACGGTGAGGGTGCGCGGTTGACGGGGGCGGAGGTGGCGCGGGAATGGGCGGGGGACATGCCGGCCGGGGCGCCAGGCGAAATCGTGCTGAAGGCTTTCGTGGCGGCTTTGAGCGAGCCTGACGTACGTAACGTGGTTGTCGTCAAGGACGGGAGTGTTTGGCTGGACGGGCTGCGGCCGGGGCTCGGGCAACCGTCCCGACCGGGTGTCCCCACGGTGTCCCTGGATTGGAACGATGGTCACGTCGTAGCGCACCAACCGGCGCAGCCGGTCAGCAGCGCGCCGTACCCGCCCTCAAGTGGCGGTGAGCGGGGTGCGGTGGCGGGCCGGCCGTCTGGGGCGCCTGGCCGCGCGGTCACGGGCTTGGACCAGGAGGGTGCTGGCGTATCGGATGTTGAGATGTTGGATGTGTCAGTGGCGGAGGCGTCGGCCGGTGCCTTGACGGGGTCGGGTGGGGGTGGGCTGGGGGTGGTGGAGGGTGTGCCGCTGGGGCCGGCGGGGTTCGGTCTGCCGCCGCGGGTGTGGGGTGGCGGTGTGCCGCGGTTGGACGCGGAGGTGCCGTTCGGCATATCGGAGCGGGTGTTCTCCGCGATGTTGGAGGGGTTGCTGGAGCAGTCTGTGGTGCCGGAGGGGTCGAGCTGGTTGGATTCCGCGCCGCGCATGGCGGGCACCGGCAGGTCGGCGGTGGTCGGGCGGGACCATTTCGACCAGGCTCGGCCGTTGGATCCGCCGGACTTCCTGCCGGAGGAGGACCCGCGCGAGGGTTTCCCGGTCGAGTACGACGTGGCGTATTGGGAGCGGATGAGTCTGACCCGGCCGCGGCCCACACGAGAGGAGTTGCGGCTTCCGGCGCTGCACGACTTCCGGGAACAGCGGGCGAGGCAGTTGGGCCGTACGGTGCATGTGTTGACGGCGGCCGAACCGTTCGGGAGGAATTCGGACGGTTTCCCGTGGCTGAAACCGGGGAGCCGGAGCCTGCGTGATGGCCGGGTGGAGATGCCACCGATCCGTCATGCTCTCTGGGGCGGTCGGCCGCTGGTCATGGATGCCTATGGTGACGGTCGGCCGGGGCCGCGTAGCCAGTTCCTGTCGGAGACCGCGGATACTGCGAAGCGGCTGCCGGACCTGCTGAACCTGGTGCTGGTGTACCTGCCTCGGCGGGTGGCGGAGTACGCGAGGGCACATGAGGACGAGGAGTACTTCGCCGGGTACGACCTGGTGTCGGTGCGGTGGCTGCTGAAATTCGCGGAGGATAACAACATCACCCTGATCGACTGGCGCGAGTGGTACCACAGCCGGCATCCGCATCCGGCGCAGCCGGAGCTTCTGTCCGGGTACGCGCAGCAGGGGCCTGGTCTCGGCGGGTTCAGCGATCTGATGCGGCCGTGGTTGGTGTTTGACATCGGCGGTGCCTATGTCGACCCTGACAACCACATCGGTGACGGCTTCCTGGCGGAGATGCAGCAGGCGCTCGACTCGCTGCATGGATTTGGCGTCATCATGGACGGGACCGCGGGGCGGGAGGAGCTAAGCAACACCGTCATGATCGCGCCGGCGGGCCACGGGCGGGCCCACGACTGGCAGCAGGGGGCCATTTCTCTGCACGCGCTGCCCCAGGACACCGTCGTCGACGGCTTGGACAAGAACCAGCGGGTCGACCCCGGCCTGCGGCGCAACTCTGTGAACATGCGGGGCGCCAGCTTGCCGCCGTACCTCGACCAGATCTGGGACGAGCTGTATCGGGTTCGAACCGTCCAGATCAAGCAGGCAGGCGGCTGGTATCCACGGGTGATCGGCTCGACCCGACCGGTACAGGGTCAGACCGCGCTGCGGCCGCCGCCGGTGACCTGGGGCCACGTCCTGCTCCATGCCCAGTACGCGATCCGCATCCTGCAGGGGAGCCTGGGTACGCGGCGCGAGCTTGACGTGGAGGGCGGGGACCTGCACCTGACCCGGATGGATCCGGTCGTGCGGGACCTTCCCCGCTCGCGGGCGGTGCGGCAAGAAGTGCTGCGGTTCTTCGCCCGGCGCGACGAGCTGCGTACCCAGGTAGCCAGCGTCACGCGCCGCTGGTTCGTCAGCGACGACCCGAAGGGGGACCCGACCGGGCAGCGCGGCGGGAAAGAGTTGTGGGTGGACATCCCCGACGACGCACAGGCGTGGCTGACTTCCGGTGCGGCGCCGTCCGTCGAGGCGTCACAGGCGCCGACGAAGTTCAGCCGCAATACGTGGATCCTCGGCGAGTTCGTCGAGTCGATGACCCTGAACCCGCTGCCGGCACCGGCCGCGGTCTTCGATGCACCGCTGCCCAGCCTGTCGCGGGAGCAGGCGCGGGAGTTGTTCCGGGAAGTGGAATACCTGCTTACCCACGTGGAACTGGACGAGGTGGAAACCCTCGGGGCGGTGCTGCGGTGGCTGAGGAACTGGCGGGCGCCGGTGGTGAAGGTGATGGTGTATCCGCCCGGCCATCACCTGCCCGTGAGTGAGCTTGCGGCGGTCCGGGTGCTGGACGCGTCCGACGATGCCCCCGAGTGGATGATCTATGACCCGAGAGAGGCCCGGGAGGAGGTGCGGGTGAGGCTCCTGACCGACGAGTTGGAGTTCCTCGCTGCGGAGCATGATGAGGCCGAGGAGCCAGCGACCCTCGAAGGCCCGATGGCGGAGCTGGCGCCCGGCCTTGCCGTGCGGCTCGGCTCGTCGGGACCTCTGGTCGTGGTCACCGATGTCGACGCCGCCGCTTCGGCGCCGGCGCGATGGTGGCCCGACCAGGTCCCGCCCTGGGCGGTCCTTACCCGTCTGCAGTCGCCGCTGCCAGGTCCGGTTGCCCGGCCGGAGCCGGTATGGGAAAGGGCACTCAGCCTGCTCAGCGACCGCAGTCTGCTGGTCGGCGACTGGATGCCGGCCGATGCGGATTCGGGCACGCCGACGGGCGACCCCGCGCGTCCGCTTGCCGAGTGGTTGCAGCTGGCTTGGTTGCCGGCGTCGATGCAGTGGCTGCCCAGTGTCCTGCTGCTCGCGCCCGATACGACGAATACAAGGATCCAGCGGTACGGGCTGCGGGTGCAGGTGCGGCCCGCCGGTGACCTCGTCCCGGCCGGGCCCGGTACACCGGGACGTGTCCAGCCAGGCCATCTGGAGTTTGCCGTACCCGTGCGGGTGACCGTCAGTGTGGTCAGCCTCTCCGATCCTTCGACGGCGATCCTGGACAAGGCCGGGGGGCGCGTGCTCACGGCGGAGGTAGTTCTGGACGGGTGGATCGACGTCGGCCCGGCAGATGTGAGCGACAGCTCGTCGTCGGGCTCGATGGAACTCGACCCGGTCGCTGGCTCGCTCCCCGCTCATCGGCCGGATGGCGGGCGGGGTGCGCGGGCGGGCCGTCCGTCTGGGCCGACGGGCGATGCCGGCACGTCTGGCGCGGGCAGCCGCCAGACCGCCGACGGACTCCCGGGTGATCCGCCGGTGGCTGGTGCCTCGACGGCCGGTGGGTTGGCGCCGGCCGTACGGGATACGGGTGGTGGTCGTGTGGTGCTGGGGTTGTCGGCTGATGAGGTGCTTGCCCGGCACGGCGAATGGATGCGGATGGTGCGTGTTTGGCTTGCTGCCGACGACAGGTTTGCTGAAGTCGGTGAATATTCAATGGTCTGTGGGCCGGCGGCGGTCGCGGCCGCGAACCTTCTGTGCGGCAGCGAGAAGTACCCAGTTCCGGCGCCGGGGCCGTTCGGGTTGGATCTGTTGCGGACCTTGCAGCCGCGCGACCAACGCGACGTCCAGTGGCCGGTGGTAAAGGTGAGTAGCTACGACCAGTTGCTGGAGTTGGTTGCCTCGGCGGACGGTCAGGGTCGGCTTGGTCTCGTGGTGGTGAAGGGCCGGGGGTGGCCTTTCGCGCACGTGTTCCTTGCCGTTGGTGAGGGTGGAGATGCGGTGTTCCTCGACGTGTGGCCCGCCACCGAGGCGAAGTTCCCGGGCACGTTCGAGGAGCTGGCGTTCACGCCATTGACCGACGGCTTTGCGTTGTCGGGGCTGTTGGCCGTTGAGATGGTGCCGGCCGGGCCGTCGCGACCGGACCCGGGCGAGGTGGAGTCCGCGAGCCCCGAGCAGTCGTTGTGGCACGCCGAGATCCCGCCTACCACGCGCACAGAGGCCCTGCATGAAGCGGGGACGCAGTTCGGTCCCGCTACGGAGCCTGACAGCTCTATTCCGCAAGAACCGTTGGTGGCGCGTGATGTTCGGCGGTCGAATGGTGTGTGGTTGGCTGATGGTGAGCCGATCGTGGTGCGGGTGTTGCCCGAGGGGTGGCGTGGTGTGGCGTTGCTGTCGGATGAGGACCTGTCCGGTACCCGTGGGCCGTTGGTGCCTGCGGGTGAGTGGGCGCGGGTGTTGGTGAGGGCGCGTGGTGAGTGGGTCGAGGTGCCGGTGGTGCGTGCGGACGGTACGCAGGGCAGGGTGTTGCTGAGCGCGGGGCAGTTGAACATTGTGGTGGCCGGTGTCCTGGCGAGCGAGTTCGGGATCACGGTGGAGGAGTCTGTTGTCCTTGCCTCGTGTGAGGCTGCCGCGTTGTCTGACGGGTTGGCCCGCCGGTTTGTGGACGCGCGTGCTGAGCAGGCGGCCGGGTTGGGGCTGGTTGCTGGTGGTGTGTTGGCTTCGGTCGATGATCTCATCGCCGGTTCGGTGGAGTTGCCGGGCGAGTTGGTCACGGTGGGCGGGCATTCGTGGGTGCTGCTGACGCCGGATGACCTGGCCGGGGAGCCGTGGGACGTGGTCAACGACGAGTGGCCGTACGACAGTATCCGGGCGGTGCATGTAGAGGGTGTGCGGACCGGTGTCCATCTGGCACCAAAGGGGCGGGGCGGCACGTCGGCGGGTCGGGGCAGCGGTCCGGCGGGTGGGTCAGCTCCGCCGTCGTCGGCTGTTCAACCGAAGGTAATGTCGGCCAGCGACATCACCCGCGGCCTGCGCCGGGTGCCGTTGCTGCACGGCGTTGGCGCGGATCTGCTGACCGTGGGGCCGGCCGGGCCGGAAGACTGGTCGTTGGCCGCTGACCTGAAAGGGGTGGTATATCGCTTCGGTCACATCATTGTGATCCGCGGAGTGTTCGGTCCGAAGACGGTAGATCTGAAGGTCGCCGACGCGATCCGGGATGCGGGGATCGGGCTGGTCGTCTTTGACACCGCCGGTGCGTCCACCGCGTTCGTTCGGAGGGTTGCCAGGCATTTGCGGACCGGTGAGCGACCGCCGCGCGTCATCGTCCGCGACCCGACCCTCTCTCCCGATCAGGCGCTCTACCGGGAAGTACATGCTGACGGTTCCGCCACCGACCCCGGCGTCACGTTGGCCGAAGCCGCCCGGAACCTCACGTCCACTGCCTCACAACCAGATGAGCCTGCCGAGGGCGAGCCAACCAAACCGTACGCCTACGTGATCTCGGCCACCGACATTGCCAACGGCAATGAGGTGTACCGGTACCGGAAGCTCGCTGGAGATAGGCGCCTGGGCTTCGGGACGGGAAGGGCTCTCACCATCAGAGGCCGCTCCGCGGGCGACTGGCTCTGGGTGCGCTTGAAACAAATTGCCCGTGAGCCGGCGCAAAAGAACGTGCAGGTTGCGGTGCGCGGTCGGGACGACGATGAATTCCAACTCGCGGGATTCGTGACGCTGACCGACCAAGTTTTTCGCACGCAGAAGGAGATGGCGTTCTGGGATGGTCATATGCAGACCGGGAAGCCTGATGGTGTGCCGGCCATTGTGACATCGCGCCCGGTGGTGATGCGTACGTCCCAAGCCCCGCGCATAAAGACCACATCGGACCCTGGATCCGGACCCCCGATTGCGCTTCCGCCAGAGCTTGGCAAGGGCCCTTACCAAGCAGGCGAGTATGTCAGGCTTGTTTTGGGTAGGGATTTCGCCTATGTGGTTTACCGGGATCCGGCGGGCCGGTGGCGGCAGGCGATAGTGAAGGTGTCGTTCGAAGTGACGGATGACGACTGGGAAGCGGTGCTGGCCGGTGTCGGTGGCCGTGGGTGGCCTGCCGGGGTGGTGGTTAATGATGCGATTCCCGCTCCCATGAAAGAGGAAGAAGTAGTCGGCCAGGGGGTGTCGTCGGTTGGGGCTGGTGGGGCGGAGGGTGGTGCGGGTCGTGGGGGTGGGTTGGGGTCGGGGGTGGTGCAGGCCACGGATATCGCTGCTTACGGTGCGGAGTTGGTGGCCGCTGTTGGATCGGGTGCGGTGGAGGTGGAGATTCCCGCGGGCGTGGCGGTGGCGTGGTTCAGGTCGTCGCCGCAGCCCGACGGGCGGGGCGGCTGGCAGGTGTCGGTGGAGGAGGAGGGGTTCATTGCGCTGGAGCCCGGGGTTGGTGCGGCGTTGGCCGACGGTGGCGCGCTGGTGGATGTGTTTGTGGGGGCGACGTTCGCGGTGCTGGAGTTCCAGGATCCGGACGGTGGTGCGGTGCGGCAGGCGATAGCGGATCCGACGTTCACCATGAGCTTGTTGGGTTTCCTCTCGGTTCTTGGGCGGGAGGGCGAGTCGGTTGAGGGCTGGCTGGCGCCCAGCCGCAGGGGGGCTGGAGGCCGGCAGCGTCGGCTGGACGCGTTGCCGCTGCCCGCCGGCGTGGTGCGGGTGGAGGGTCACCGGCTGATGCGGCGGTGGGACGTTGCCCCCGATGGGCACTGTGCGTTCGAGGCGGCCCGGCTGAGTATGCATCTGCAGGGCCTGCCGGTGCCGGCCGAGGTGGCCAGCATCGAGGACATGCGTGAACTGGGGGGGCAGCGGGTTCGTGAGCTGTGGGAGGATCTGGTGCCGCTGGTGGGCCGGACTCCCGGTCAGTTGGTGGTTGAGGCGCTTCCCGACGACGTGGTCGAGGACTTGACCGCGGATGTGCCGGAGCCGCCGCTGAGCGGGCAGCAGTGGAGCGACGCGGCCCAGAATTCGATCGACGAGCAGGTGCGGGAACGGGCCAGGCAGAGGGGTCTGGACCTGGACCGGGATGTCCAGGAGCTGAGCCAGGAGTTGGCCTACTATCCCGCGGCGCTGGATGAGGACCGACAGCGGTTCCAGGCGGCGCAGGGGTGGGCGTACCGCAAGCAGTGGCTGGCCGACGCGATCGATGACCGTGACGGGGGTGTGCTGCAGAAGTTGTCCGACTACCTGGAGGCGGCGCAGGCACAACACGACCCAGAAGAAGCGGGCGGGCGGTGGTTGGTGCAACTGGTGCTCGATCGGCCGTTGCTGGACACGGTGGACCTGCTGGTCGAGGGGATGCTCGATGTGCGGTTGTGGGACTCGCCGGTCGGTGACTCTGTGCCGATGTTGTTTCCCATGGTCTACGCCCCCTGGATGAGCGTGCTGATTTTCCAGGACGGGAAGCTGTATGCGGGGCAGCACCAGCCCGGGGTTCCGTCGGCATATGTTGAGCGTTCCGGCAAGCACTACCAGGCCCTGGTGCCGTTGGCTCGGGCGGACCAGCCGCTGGTCGACCTGTACCGGCAGCCGTTGCCGGGGAACCGGGGCACGCTGCTGACTCTGAGGCCGGCTACGCCAGGCGACCAGGCGTTGGCTGCCGGCCTGGCCCAGGCGAAATACTCCGGCCACATCGTGGTGGCGGACGGGACCATCGGACCGCTGGTCGACGTTGCGGGGTACCGGGTGCTGCTGCATCCCGACGACGGCGGGCAGCCGTGGTCGGAAGCGGACCTGGTCGACGCGATCCAACGGGCACAGGCCACGCTGGTCGTCTTCGACACCATCGGCATGGTCACCTCGTTCCTGCAGCGCGTCGCCCAGCAGTTGCGGGCCCGTGAGCTACCGGCACGCGTGATCGTGCGCGACCACGCTGACCCCACCCCCGGTCCGGCGCCCTACCGCGTAGTGCACCCTGACGGTTCCACCACCGACCTCGGCACCACACCCGCCGACCTCGCCCGGGCACTCGCCGCCACTGCCGGACAGCCACACCGGGCCGCCGGGTCGAACCGGCCAACCCAAACCCCGATGGTGCTGTCGGCCACCGACATCGCCAACACCAACGGACTGTTCACATACCGGCAAGTCCCCGTCAGTCGCACAATATGGTTCTTCGGCGAGAGCTTCTACCTCAAGCGCGAACTAACGGGCGGTAGGAAATGGGTGCTGCTCCGCCTGAGCCGGGACGCCCCGTCGCTGCCCTCTGGGCAACGGCGGACGACGTATAACGTTCGCATCGATACCATGGTTCATGGGACAAAGCACGAGGTGGGATCCGCCACGTCCACCGACAAGGAGTTCGATCAGGAACTGGTACTGTCGGTCCAAAAAGGCTATATGCAGGTTCGAAAGCCTGCGGATGTGCTGGCCATCGCGGAATGGCGCGACCCGTGGAAAGACCGCTACCACCCGGCAGCGTCTAGCGCAGCAATCTACCTGCCTGAAACGCTGAGAAAACAACTTAGCGAAGGCCACGAACGCCTCTTGGTGATCTTTGGTGAGGACTTCGCCGTTGCCTACTACCCGGACCCGGATGCTCCTGGCGGGTGGGGGCAACTGATCGCGCCTCCGGGTTTCCGAGCGATGCGGGATGAGCTGGGAGCGAGGGCCCAGGCCCCTGACGCGGTCGTGGTCACTGAGGCCATTCCTGCCCCCAGCGAAACATCTGGTTGGCGGGCCGGCGTCGACCGCGCCTTTGCGCTCGCCAGGGGCGGTGCATCCGCGGGTCATACCGCAGGGCAGCCGTCGGGTCCGATGGAGGTCGACGAGACCGGCGTGGCTGGGCCGGGGACGCTCACGATCACGCGGCGATCCGAGACCGGAACGGAACTCAGCATCACTTTGCATGGCCGGTATCTGACACCGCAGGTGTTCGAGTGGACCAATCCGGACACCGGAGTGCCGATCGTGTACCGGGACTGGAGTGGTGACGGCCGCTGGGTACGGGACAACCGTGGTGGCGGTGGTGCGCCCCCCAGCCCTGCGAACCTGCCATACGGTCAGGAGTCCGGCTCGCAGCTGCCCGGACCGTCGCACGTCGGGCACCTGTCAGACCCGGCCGGTGCTGGGTCGTCTTCGGCGGCGGGTAGCTCAGCTCCACCGTCGTATCCGGTGACGGGTATTCCCGCTGCACCGGATCGCGGTCGGCCTCCGGCTCTGCCGGGGGAGTTTGACCTGCGGCGTGATTCGGATGGTGTGTGGTCGGCCGATGGTGAGCGGACGGAACCGGCCCAGTCCGGTTCGGGTGAGCCGATGCGGTTGGAAGCGTCGGGTTCTGGTCCGGTGGGGGGTGTCCGGGCGGGCTCGCAGCGCGCTGGTTCGTCCCGGCCGCCGTCGGACGGGTCGGGCGAGTCTTCCGATGAGGACTTGGCTGAGTCGTCTGATGAGGAGTTGGGTTCGGCGGGTGAGTCGATTACCCGGTTGCGTAGTCCGGACGGGTTCACCAGTCGGGATCTGGTGTCGGGCCGGCCGGCCGGGGCCGGGGAGTTGCGGTTGCTGGGGGAGGAGGTGATCGACGGGTACCACACGTACGCGGGGCTGTTGTGGGATGCGCTGTCCGGTCAGCAAGGGCCGGACCGGCGGGCGTGGGCGTTGGAGCAGTTGGGTGCCTGGCTGGCCGGCAGAGCGGGGCTGGACCCGACGGGGGTGACGGTGAAGTGGGGGCCGTTGCCGGGGCACCTGCGCAGCCTCTACGAGCCGGGTCCGCAGCCGGGCCGCGGGACGGTGACCATCTCCAACACCGAGGAGCGGCCGGATGAGCTGGCGGCGTGGCTGCTGCACGAGTTCGTGCATGTCGAGCACAACGCGCGGGGGAAGCGGTGGGACGTACACGATGAGGAGGCGCGGCAGCGGGCGTTGGCTGGGCGTACTGGTGGCGATTCGCGGGAGTTGTGGCACGACCATGTGAACCGGCCGTTGGAGGCCGCCGCCGTGTACGCCGAGCGGCTGTTCGCCGAGCGGGGACTGCTGCGACCCGCGACGGCCGGATCCGGCCCCTCGCTGTCACGGTCGCCTCAGGCCGGGCCTGGCGCGGCCCGGCTTGACAGCTCTATTCCGCACGAACCGTTGGTGGCGCGTGATGTTCGGCGGTCGAATGGTGTGTGGTTGGCTGATGGTGAGCCGATCGTGGTGCGGGTGTTGCCCGAGGGGTGGCGTGGTGTGGCGTTGCTGTCGGATGAGGACCTGTCCGGTACCCGTGGGCCGTTGGTGCCTGCGGGTGAGTGGGCGCGGGTGTTGGTGAGGGCGCGTGGTGAGCGGGTCGAGGTGCCGGTGGTGCGTGCGGACGGTACGCAGGGCAGGGTGTTGCTGAGCGCGGGGCAGTTGAACATTGTGGTGGCCGGTGTCCTGGCGAGCGAGTTCGGGATCACGGTGGAGGAGTCTGTTGTCCTTGCCTCGTGTGAGGCTGCCGCGTTGTCTGACGGGTTGGCCCGCCGGTTTGTGGACGCGCGTGCTGAGCAGGCGGCCGGGTTGGGGCTGGTTGCTGGTGGTGTGTTGGCTTCGGTCGATGATCTCATCGCCGGTTCGGTGGAGTTGCCGGGCGAGTTGGTCACGGTGGGCGGGCATTCGTGGGTGCTGCTGACGCCGGATGACCTGGGCGGGGAGCCGTGGGACGTGGTCAACGACGAGTGGCCGTACGACGGTATCCGGGCGGTGCGTGTGGAGGGCGTGGACACCGGTGTCCATCTGGCACCAAAGGGGCGGGGCGGCACGTCGGCGGGTCGGGGCAGCGGTCCGGCGGGTGGGTCAGCTCCACCGTCGTCGGCTGTCCAACCGGAGGCGACGGTGGCCGACGACATCGTCCGCCGCCTGCGCCGGGTGCCGGTGCTGCACAGCGTTGCCGGGGATCTGTTGACCGTGGGGCTGAGCGGGCCGGAGGACTGGTCGTTGGCCGCTGACCTGAAAGGGGTGGTGTATCGCTTCGGTCACGTCCTTGTGTTGCGCGGAAGGATCGAGCCGGAGCAGGCAGGCAATGCGGTTCCCGGTTACCTGTTGCGGCTGGGCAACGGGTGGTCTTTGACGGTGGAGGACGTCGCCGGCGCGGTCCAGCGTGCGGGGGTCGGGCTGGTGGTCTTTGAGACCGTCGGTGCGTTTGTCGAAGGCGGGGGCACCTCGTTCGTTGAGGGGGTTGTTGGGCGTTTGTCGACCGGTGAGCGACCGGTGCGCGTCATCGTCCGCGACGGCGACCCGAGCCTGTCTCCTGATCAGGCGCTCTACCGGAAGGTAGATGCTGACGGTTCCACCACCGACCTGGGCGTCACGCTTGGCGAGGCCGCCCGGAACCTCACGTCCACTGCGCCACAACCAGATGAGCTTGCTGAGGGCGAGCCAACCAAGCCGCACGTGGTCTCGGCCACCGACATCGCCAAGGGCGATGAGGTGTACCGGTACCGGCAGCTCGTAGGACAGCGCCTGCTCCTCGGGAAGGAAAAGAGGCTCCGCGTCAGCGGCCGCACCGCGAATGACTGGCTTTGGGTGCGGTTGAAACAAATTGCCCCTGAGCCGGCGGAAAATAACGTGAAGGTTGTGGTGCGCCGTCCGGCCCAAAAGGAATTCGAACACGTGGGATCCGTAACGCTGTCCGATCAAGTGTTTCGCAGGCAGAAGGAGAAAGCGTTCTGGGAAGGTCATATGCAGGCCGGAAAGCCCAAGGATGTGCCGGCCATTGTGACATCGCGCTCGATGGCGAAGTTTTCGTCGTCATCCTTCGGCATAAAGACCGTGTGGGGAGCCCAATCCGCACCCGAGATTACGCTTCCGGTGCAGCATGGCAAGGACCTTTACGAAGCAGGTGAGTATGTCAGGCTTGTTTTGGGTAGGGATTTCGCCTATGTGATCTACCGGGATCGGTCGGGCCGGTGGCGGCAGGCGATAGCGTCCGAGTCGTTCGTATTGACGGATCGGGACTGGCAAAGGGTGCTGGACGGTGGCGGTCGCGGTGGGTGGCCGCCCGGGGTTGTGGTTACTGATGCGATTCCCGCTCCCGTCGACGAAGAGAAAGAGTTGGCCGGTGCGGGGGTGTTGCCGGTTGGGGCTGGTGGGGCGGCTGCTGGTGTAGGTCGTGGGGGTGGGTTGGGGTCGGGGGTGGTGCAGGCCACGGATATCGCTGCTCATGGTGTGGGGTTGGTGGCCGCTGTTGGGTCGGGTGCGGTGGAGGTGGAGATTCCCGAGGGTGTGGCGGTGGTGGGGTTCAAGGGGTCGTCGCAGCCCGATGGGCGGGGTGGCTGGCATGTGCCGGTGGACGAGGGGTTCATTGCGTTGGAGCCGGGGGTTGGTGCGGCGTTGGCCGAGCGTGGCGTGTTGGTGGATGTGTTTGTGGGGGCGACGTTCGCGGTGTTGGAGTTCCAGGATCCGCACAGTGGTGCGCTGCGGCAGGCGATCGCGGATCCGACGTTCACAATGAGCGCGTTGGGTTATGACTGGGTTGTTGAGCGGGGGGGCGAGTCGGTGGGGGGCCGGCTGGCGCCCAGCCGCAGGGTGGCTGGAGGCGGCCAGCGTCGGCTGGAGGCGTTGCCGCTGCCCGCCGGTGTGGTGCGGGTGGAGGGTCCCGGGCTGATGCGGCGGTGGGACGTTGCCCCCGATGGGCACTGTGCGTTCGCGGCGGTCCCGCTGAGTGTGCATCTACAGGGCCTGCCGGTGCCGGCCGAGGTGGCCAGCATCCAGAACATGCGTGAACGTGGGGAGGAGCGGGTTCGTGAGCTGTGGGAGGACCTGGTGCCGCTGGTGGGCCGGACCCCCGGTCAGTTGGTGGTTGAGGCGCTTCCCGACCAACTGGTCGAGGACTTGACCGCGGATGTGCCGGAGCCGCCGCTGAGCGGGCAGCAGTGGAGCGACGCGGTCCAGAACTCGATCGACGAGCAGGTACGGGAACGGGCCAGGCAGAGGGGTCTGGACCCGGACCGGGATGTCCAGGTCCTGGGCCAGGAGTTGGCCTATTACCCCGGGCCGCGGGATGAGGACCTGGACCGGTTCCAGGCGGCACGGTGGTGGGCGGACCGCAAGCAGTGGCTGGCCGACTTGATCGATGATGGCGACGCTGATGTGCGGCAGGAGTTGTCCGGCTACCTGGCCGCGGCGGAGGCAGAACACGACCCAGAAGGTGCGGGCGGGCGGCGGTTGGTGCAACTGGTGGTCGAGCAGCCGTTGCTGGACACGGTGGACCTGCTGGTCGAGGGGATGCTCGATGTGCGGTTGTGGGACTCGCCGGTCGGTGACTCTGTGCCGATGTTGTTTCCCATGGTCTACGCCCCCTGGATGAGCGTGCTGATTTTCCAGGACGGGAAGCTGTATGCGGGGCAGCACCAGCCCGGGGTTCCGTCGGCATATGTTGAGCGTTCCGGCAAGCACTACCAGGCCCTGGTGCCGTTGGCTCGGGCGGACCAGCCGCTGGTCGACCTGTACCGGCAGCCGTTGCCGGGGAACCGGGGCACGCTGCTGACTCTGAGGCCGGCTACGCCAGGCGACCAGGCGTTGGCTGCCGGCCTGGCCCAGGCGGGTTACTCCGGTAACGTCGCGGTGGTGCACGGGACCATCGCACCGCTGCTCGACGCTGCGGGGCGGTTCCTGCTGCATCCCGACGGCAACGGGCAGCCGTTGTCGGAGGCGGACCTGGTCGACGGGGTCCAGCGGGTGCAGGCCACGCTGATCGTCTTCGACACCGCCAGCACGGACACCTCGTTCCTGCAGCGCATCGCCCAGCAGGTGCGGGCCCGTCAGGTACCGGCACGCGTGATCGTGCGCGACTACACCGACCCCCGCCCCGGTCCGGCGCCCTACCGCGAGGTGCACCCTGACGGTTCCACCACCGACCTCGGCACCACACCCGCCGACCTCGCCCGGGCACTCGCCGCCACTGCCGGACAGCCACACCGGGCCGCCGGGTCGAACCGGCCAACCCAAACCCCGATGGTGCTGTCGGCCACCGACATCGCCAACACCAACGGACTGTTCACATACCGACAAGTCACCGACGCCACCGAAGTATGGTTCCTCGGCGAGCGGTTCTACCTCGAGCGCGAACTGACGAGTGGTATGAAGTGGCGGCTGTTCCGCCTGAGCCGGGACGCCCCGTCGCTGCCCTCTGGGCAACGGTCGGCGCCATATGACGTGCGCATTGAAACCATGGTTCACGGGACAAAGCACGAGGTGGGATCCGTCGCGTCCACCGACGAGCAGTTCGATCAGGAACTGGTACTGTCGGTCCAGAAAGGCTATATGGAGGTTCGGAAGCCCGCGGATGTGCTGGCCATCGCGGAATGGCGCGACCCGTGGAAAGACTACTACCGCCCGGCAGCGGCTAGCGAAGGAATCTACCTGCCTGGATCGCTGAGAAAACAACTTAGCGAAGGCCACGAACGCCTCTTGGTGATCTTTGGTGAGGGCTTCGCCGTTGCCTACTACTCGGACCCGGATGCTCCTGGCGGGTGGGGGCAACTGATCGCGCCTTCGGGTTTCCGAGCGATGCGGGATGAGCTGGGAGCGAGGGCCCAGGCCCCTGACGCGGTCGTGGTCACTGAGGCCATTCCTGCTCCTAGCGAAACATCTGGTTGGCGGGCAGCCGTCGACCGCGCCTTTGCGCTTGCTGGGGGCGGTGCATTCGGGGGTCATACCGCAGGGCAGCCGTCGGGTCCGATGGAGGTCGACGAGACCGGCGTGGCTGGGCCGGGGACGCTCACGATCACGCGGCGATCCGAGACCGGAACGGAACTCAGCATCACTTTGCATGGCCGGTATCTGACACCGCAGGTGTTCGAGTGGACCGATCCGCGCACTGGGGTGCCCGTCGTGTACCGGGACTGGGGTAACGACGGCGGCTGGGTACCGGACAATAGAGGTGGCGGTGGTGCGCCCCCCAACCCTGCGAACCTGCCATACGGTCAGGAATCCGGCTCGCAGGTACCCGGACCGCCGCACGTCGGGCACCTGTCAGACCCCGCCGGTGTCGAGTCGTCGTCGGTGGACCTTGCGGCGGGGGCCGGGCGTGGGCCGGTCGACCTGGCTCGCGAGCCGTTGGTCGCGGGTCTGGCCGAGGCCGACCGAGGACCGCTGCGACCCGCTGCGGTCGGAGCTGGCCCCTCGCTGTCAGGGCCGCATCAGACCGGGACCGCGGCCCGGCTCGACGTGGGGCAGCGGCAGCGGGCGGAGTTGGTTGGCAGCAGGCTGGCGGTGGATTCGGGGACGAGTGCGGTGTCAATGGTGGCGGGTGAGTTGGGGTTGGTTGGGTTGGCGAGTGTGGAGGGGTTGGCGCGGTCGTTGGGGGGTGAGTTTGGGGGGAGCCTGGTTGCGGTGTTGGGGGGGTTGGGGCGTGGGGAGGCGACCATGGTACGGGCGGGTGCCGACGAGCATGTGGTCATCGTGGGTCGGCCTGCTGTGGGGCCGGGTTTGTTGATGTTGGATCCCCGGGCTGGTGCCGGGGAGCCGGTGGTGCGGTTTGACCTGTCGAGGGTGCCGGCGGTGTTGCGGGGTCGGTCGGTGGGGTTGGTGTTCGACGGGTCGGGGCGGTTGGCGACGGTGGGTTGGTCGCGGTTGGTTGGCTCGCCCCTTGATACCAGCGGTTCGCCGGTTGCGGCGGCCCTTCCGGGGATGCCGTTGGTGTCGGGGCCGGTGCACAGTGCTGATCTGCCGGGTGTGGTGTCTGCTGCGGCCGGGCGGGTTCGGCTGCCCGACGGTACCCGGGATGCGTGTATGGTGTATGCGGCGAACCTGGTGTCGACGTTGGTCGCCTCGCGGCGTGGGGTGCGGGCCGGGTTGGGGGTTGATGACCTGGCGGTGGGGGCTGGGCGTGCGGGTGAGCTGCTGGTGCCGGGGGCGGATTGGGCGCCGGTACGGGGATGGGAGCCGCTGAAGGAGGCGTTGCGGGCGGCGGGGCCGGGCAGTGTGCTGGTTGTGCAGGCGCATGTGTCGTTGCAGCGGGGGGCGCCGTTGACCGGTGAGCCGGGTCGGGTGGGGCATGCCTACCTGGCGGTGCACACCGCCGACGGCGAGGTGGTGTGGACCGATCCGGAGGCGGGGCGGGTGTTGGACGGTCCGCCGCAGCTGGAGCCGGCCGGGTTGGCGACGGCGGTGCTGCTCGGCCCCGATGGTCAGGAGCTGCCGGGCAAGCTGGGCCCGGCGGTCGAGTCGCAGGCCGGGCCGCGACCGGCCCTCGACCTGGCCCACCCCACGATCGGCGCCAGCAGAACCCGACCGCGGTCGCACCCCCACCCGTCGAGCGGGCTCGCGTCGATCGCCGAGGAATCAACCGACTCCGGGGCGGACCCTGAACCGAACTCCGCAATCGACCCGGGCCCGCCACCGGACCGGAGTGTGGCTTCGCCAGGCTCCCCGCCGGAACACGACACGGGTGGGTCGGCGGCGCAACACACCACCCCGGCACCGGGCCTGGCGCTGGCCGTAGCGGAGACTGCTGAGCAGTACCACCGGCTTCTGCAGGATTTCCCGGCTCTTGCTCTGGCGGATGGCCGCGCGCAGCAGCTGATGGGCGAGCTGACCGAGCACGCGGGCGACGGGCAGCTGGTGGACTACGTCGACCAGGTTCGGGATTACCGGCCATTGATGCGGGCGCTTCGCGAGGTGAACTACGCGCTCTCGCAGCAGCCGAAGGCTGGGCAGCTTGGCGACGTAGTGCAGTTCGTGCAGGACGTGGTGCTCGCGGTGTCGGTGATACCGACCGGGATAACGCGGGTACCGCTGCCGGGCACGCGGCGATCGCAGTGGCGCGACGAGGTACGCACGATCGAGACGCTGACGCTCCGCCGCGCCACGGAGCTGCTGGGGCTCGTCGCCGGGGCGGTGACCGAGGGGGTGGACCCGTGGACGACGCGGGAGCTGTCCGGGACGGGGTATCGCCCGGATCAGCCGTTTGGCGAGCGGATGGTGCGGATCGCGCTGTTCAACCTGGAGCCGGATGCGCGGGCGGACCTTGAGCGCCGGGATCTCCTGCGCCTTCTGCTGAGCGACGCGCCGAGCTGGCTGCTGGGTGAGTTCCGGTACGCGGCGTCCGCTACCCGTACGCCGGTCGGTGATACCGGAACGGGGGTGGTGCATCAGGCGGCACGGGCGCGGCTGTCCACCGTCGCGAGTCTGCTGTGGCTGGCACGACTGCTGCTCAACGCCGTCCAGGGCCAGGTCCTGACCCGCGGCCCGGAGCTCGAGCATCTGCACCACAGCGGCCCGGGGCACGGCGGCCCGAGCGCCCGGGACGTGATCGCGGGCCTGAACGAGGCGCGGAACGCCTACACCGCGCTCCACGCCGAGGTTGCCGAGCTGGTGCGGGTGACGCCGGACCGAGCGACGGCCCGGCAGCGGCTGGAGCAGCTCAACGACCGGGCGGAACGGCTGCTGCGGACGGTCGGCGGTCTGATGCTTCCGGACGATACCCAGCCGCTTCTCGACCTGCCGGTACGGGATCGGGCCAACCCCGCTGCCCGGCTGGCTTCCGTGCTGCGGGGGCGGCCTCGGCAGCGCCCGCGCACGGCCCGTACCCAGTACGCCGAGCGGGTGTCGGCACAGTTCGCGGACGGCGCCCGTACGCCGGACAGCGATCTCGGGGCCTGGCTGCGCGACGGGCACCAGGTCGCCACCCGCCTGGCTGCGTTCTGGCGTGAGGTGCACGCCAGCGGCGGGCTGCCACTACGGCGGGTGCCCAACGAGGCGGCAGGCGACGGCGGGCAGCTGCGGGTGCGGGCGGTACAGCGTGGCGCTGAGCCGCTGTTCGTCCTCGACGGGGCGCCGGGGACCGGGCAGCGGCTGCTGACCTACCAGGGCTTCCTCATCGAGGTGCTCAACTCGGGCGCCAGCTATCTGGTGGCTCGGGAACATCTGGTCACGCCCGTGGTACGCGACCTGGCCCATGAGATCGGGCTGGCCGGGACGGGGCCGCTGGTCGCGGTGGCCGACGAGCTGGGGCTCGACCCGATGCGGCTGGCCCTCATCGGTCCGGAGCTGGTGGCGCTGGCTGGCCGGTCGGTGCAGCTTGCGCCCCCCACCGGCTCGTGGGTCGACGGTCTACGCGACGCGCTGGGCGGCATGGGCGTGCGTACCGACAACGACCTGGTGTGGTTGCTGGAGTTCGCCGGCCGGCAGGGGCTCACGCGGGGCGACTGGCCGGTGCTGGAGGACTTCAACCGCCAGGGCCTGCCGTGGGAGCTGCTGCACGACCTTCCGCCGGCGCTGGCCGAGCAGGCGGTACGGACCGCGCAGTGGCGGATGGAGCTGGCCGCCGACCGGAACGGGCTGGCCACCGAGCTGGGCGAGGCGACGGCGGCCGAGTTGCAGACGCATGCCGCGCGGCTGGGCGTGGCGGCCGCCGACCTGGTGGTCGCGCTGGGTGGGAGTACCAACGCGGTGCTGGCATGGCTGCGCGACGTGCGCTCGGGGGCGGTGACCCTCGACCGGGAGGCCGTGCGGTTCGTCGAGCTGAGCGGACAGTTGGGCTTCCCGGTGTCGGAGCTGACCGCACGGTTGTCACACCACCTCCGGTTGTTGATGTACCAGGCGTTCGGTGACGTCCCGGACGTGTGGCGTGCGCGTGCGCGCACCGAACCGCCGACGTATGAGGAACCCCGGCAACCGGCGTCGGCTCACGGTGCGCCCACGTCGGCGTCGGCCGACCCCTTGAGCCAGCTGCTGGGCCGCGGCCCGGCGAGCCGCCCGGTGATCGGTTCCCTCGGGGAGATACTGCACAACGAGCCGCCCGGCTACTCGCGCCCGGCGCCGCCGGACCCCCAGCCGTGGGCACGACGGTGGTCGCTGGATGAGGGTACGGTTCGCGAGCTGCTGAGCCGGCGGTGGTTCGACCCACGGGAATTCTCCGCGTTGGTTGAGCAGCTGGAGGCAGACCCCGACACGGTGCGCACCCTGGCGGAGCTCACGCTCGATCCGGTCGTCGAGCGGGTGCCGACCGACCTGCTGCGGTTGGCGGGCCAGATCGGCAACACCTGGCAGAACCTGCTGGAGGTGGCGCGCGGGCTGCCGGTGGATCCCCGCCACCTCGTCGCGTTCCGGGCCGCGTTCGCCCGTATCGGGGGGCCGGACGGTCTTACCCCGGCGCAGCTCACCGACAGCCTGCGGGCGTACGCCACCCGGCTCGCGCCGCGGCTGACCGAGCGGTACGGGGTCGCGTGGGTGTTCTGGTTCGGCGCGCGCGGGGCACGGATGTCCGGACCGGGCGGGTTCACGTCCAGCGAGCTCGCGTACTTCCTCACCTACGTCATGGGGCGCCGGGAGCACGACATCCGTGCGACCGAAGGGCGGTTCCTCGAGCGGGTCGAGGAGTCTTGGGAGACCGTCAGAACCCAGACGGAGCAGCATGTGCGCGGGCGGGTCGCCCCCGCGGCGCCCGGGACCGCGGAAGCCCACCATGACGGGCTGGTCGACGTGGCCATCCGCGTCGAGAACTTCGTCGATGACGCCGCCTCGTTGCTGGACAGCTTCAGCGCCGACCGCCCCGGGTTCATGACCAGCTCCGACGAACGTCAAGAGACGTACGACCGGGTCCTGGCCGTGGCCACCGCCGGCGGGTTCCGGGTGGAGTCGACCGCTCCGTCAGCCGCCAACCCCGCCGGTGTCGAGGCGGCTCTTGCAGTGGTACGGCAGGTGCTGCAGCGCGGCGACCACGACCCGCCCATGTCGAGATCCGACGTCGACCGGCTGTTCGACGCGACCGTCACCCTGCTGCGCGTGGCCTGGCAGCGCATCGCCGCGGACATCACCGAGCTCCGCCGACCTGACCCGGCAGTCCGAACGTACCCGTGCGATGCGCGAGGCGGCGCGCGCGCTCGTCGCGTCCGCCGCCGACATCGCCGCGGCCCGCGACGCCGCCGCGACGGCCAGCGCCTGCCAGCGCCTCGACGCCATTCGCGTCGAGGCACCGGACGGGCAGCAGTCCCCGACGGCGCCCCGGGTGACCGGCGCCGCCGCGCTGGCCGCGACGGCAGACGCGGCCGGCGCCGCGGCCCGGGCGGCCGCCCACGTCATCGAGGCGGTACACCGTCCGGTCCCCACGAAAGTGCTCGCGGGCGTGGTCGCCGCCGCGCGCCGGGCGCTCGACACGGCCCGCCGCGCCGCCGCCCGGGCCGGCCTGCTCCCCGACTCGGTGGTCACCGATGCGGCGCGGGCGCTGGACGGGGCTTTCGGTGCCACGCCCACCCGATCCGGCCCGGTGACCCGGGCCGACGCCGAGCGGGTGCTGGCGGCGGCCGAAGCCGCCGTACAGGCTGCGGCACACGCGCTGCAGGCGATCGTGGATGAGGTCGCCGGCCGGGTGGCCGACGATGATGCGACCCCTGAGGAGGCGATGGCCCGTGGTATCGCCAGCGACGCGGCCGAGCAGGCTGCGGAGGTCGCGAACGCCGTGGATGCGGCTGTTGCCGTTGAGGCGCAGAACGGCGTCGGCCGTCTCCGGCGCGCCGCGGAGGGGATCGGGCGCGGCGTCGCTCCGCAAGGTGCCCGGCTCGGGGGCTCGGGGCTGCCGCGGCCGCACGCCGCGACCGAGCAGGAGGCGGCGCTGGTGGAGCTGGCCCGGTTGGCGCAGCGGCTCGCGGCCGACGCCCACCATGTAATGGACCGCGTCGCTGGCCTTACGCTCCCGTTCGAGCAGCTGAACGACCTTGTCGAGCAGGCGTTGGTCGCGCACCGGTCGGCCAGCACCGCTGCGCGGTCGGCACACGAGACCATCGCCAACAACGCGCTGGCGAGCAACCCGCTCGGGCAACCGCTGCCGGAGTCCTACCGGGGCGTGTTCGATCCCGTGACCGACGCCGCACAGCGTGTCCGGGCGGGGGGCGAGGCCCGGGTCGCGCCCGGACAAGTGGCGCGGGTACTGCAGGCCGCGGTGCAGGTCGTCAAAGAGGCAGTGGAGCAGGCCAATGCCGCCGTCGAGGATGCCATCGACCGTGCGGCAGCGGAGGAGCCGGCGTTCGCGCTGCGCCAGGCGGTGGAATGGCTGACCGCCGAGGTTGACGAGAACCTGCCGCGGCTCGTCGATGCCCGTCCCGACCGATGGGCGGACGGCTTGACGGCCGACCAACTCGAGGAGTACGTCACCGACCTACGCGGCACGCCGGTCGGCGACGATCCCGACAACGCCCCGGAGGCGTACCAGCCGCGGGCGGGGATGGCCGGCGGGTTGGCGGCCGACGAGTGGGCCGCGGCTTGGCTCGCGGTGCGCCTGGGCGTACCGGTTCAGCAGGTTCTCGACGACTTCGACGCGCATCCGTGGCTGGACCACCTGGCGGTGCTGGCACTGGCCCGGCCACCGCGTCGGGGCGCGCCCGGCTTCACAGCCGCCCAGATCCTGCAGCTGAGCCGGGAGATCCGCCGGGTACCCGAAGACCTCCGTGCCCTGGCGCAGCAGGCCGGGGTGTCGGATCCGCGTCGACTGCTGCAACTGGCGCTGGACCTGGGCGTCGACCTGGCCCTGCTGCGTCGAGTGGTGCCCTACCTCGACCGGCTCAACACCCAGTCGGTCCAGCGGGTATCCGCGAGCGTTCGCTCCGATCTGCGGCGGCTCGAGCCGCTGCTGCCGGACCGGCCCGACGACAACGTCGTGCGGACTCGGCTACGGCTGCTGGGCGACCGTGGCCTTTCGCTGGGTACCGGGGCGCGGGTGAGCCGCCAGGAGTTCGAGCAGTGGACGGCGATGACCTTGGGCGTCGACCCCTCGCTCCTGCGGGGCGCCCGCCAACAGGGCCTGGATCCCACCGCCCTCGCTCCTCTGGTCACCGCCCTGTTCGAGGAACGGGGCCTGGACACTCGCGCGGTCGTGACGTTGGCCCACCAGCTGAGCGTGAGCGGCGTGTGGGTGGCGGCGTTCAGCCTGCGGATCGACCGGGTCCCCAGCAACGTGATCGACCTGGCCGCGCGCTGGGGGGTCGAGGACCCGTTCACGCTGTTCGCGCTGGCGTCACTGCGCGGCGTGGATCCGGATACGCTGGGCCCGACCGGCCCGTACCGCGGCGCTGGCCTCGCCACGCTCAACCGCCGTACCCCGGCCGAGCGTCTGGGTCGCGCCGGAGCGGCGGCCCAGCGCCTGCGCCTCGTCGGCTCGGCCGGCAGGCGATGGGCCGCCGTCGAGCAGGCGGCCGCGGAGATCCAACGCACCCGGGGATGGTCGACCACCCGGCCGGCCGCCGGGGTGATGCAGTCCGTGCTGACGATCACGCTGCAGACGCACCGGGTCCCCACCGACCTGTTCCCGCTGGCGAACAGCTGGCGGGGTGGGCTTGCGGTCCGCGACCTGATCGACGTGGCGCTACGGCTGAGGGTGGATCCACGGCAGGTCGCCGCGACGGTCCAGTCGCACTGGATCGGCTCTGGTAAGCCGGGGCACGGGACGCTGACCGTCGACGCGATCGTCGCGGAGTACCCCCGCTGGCGGGAGCGCCTGGCCCAGTACGGTATCGCCGGGGCCGAGATCTGGCCGCTGTTCGTGCACCTGGGCAACGTGGGTCAGACGTACCGCCACCTCCTGGAGTTGGAGATCGAGGCAGGGCACGCGGTCGTCGAGGAGTGGCGCGTCAGCCGCCGGCCGATCGACGGCGCGCTCATGGAGGCCAGCGCGGCGATGCTCGGTATCAAGACCGCGCAGTTGTCGGCACTGATCAACCAAGGCGTGCTTCAGGTGATCACTCCCGGCGTCGTGCAGGGCATGCGGCGGCAGCAGTCCGCGCCGACGGCTGCCGAACTGGGCGAGGCGCTCACCGGATGGCTCGGCGACCAGTGGCCGGGACCGGCCGCGATCCTCTCCGGCGACCTCGGGTGGCTGGGGTCGGCGGCGGCCGACGCGGAGTATCTGGAGCCGTTCGGCTCGCTGTCGCCAGATGAGCAACGGCTGTACGTGGCCTCCTGGCTGTTCGGGCTGCCCCTCGAACAGACGGCGGAACTGCGCGGCCTCGGCGTGCCAGACCAGCCGCTACGGCAGTTGGCCGGCCAGATGAGTACCTCGCTGTCCGCGTTCGCGTGGTTCCTCAGCGAGACCTGGCGGAACCTGCCGTGGCTGGCCGAGCGGAACACGGACTTCCTGTTTGTGGGCGATTCCGTGGACCAACAACTGGCCGCGCTGCTCACCGGACTGCTCGACGACCTGGGGCTGCCCCCCGCCGGGATGGGCCTGCTGATCGCGGCAGCCGACGCCAGCGGCGACCACTGGGCGAACGTCGGGTACGAGCAGCAGACCGCGATCGCCACGTCGATGGGCCTGGACGCGGTACCGGCTGACAGCTTGGACCACACGGTCGACGTCGCGTCGGCGGCTGGGGAGGTCCGTTCGCTGCTGGATACCAGTGATGATCCCGAGGTGGTCCGTGACCTGATGGGGTTCGTGGCGCACCTGCTCGCTGGACTGGACCCCGCGGACCAACCGGCCGGACGCGAACAGCTGGAGGAGGTGCTCGGCCACGCCCAGTATCGGTACGCGCTGTTGACCTGGCAGGCACGGACGGAACCGACGTGGCTCAGGCCGCGGATGCAGCGGTATGCGGTACCCGCCGACGGGAACTGCCTGCCCGCATCGATAGTCCTCAGTGCGGTGCACTGCGGCGTCCGCCTGCCGGACAGCGTGCACAACGTCGCCACCCTGCAGCGGTACGTGGCCGACCGGGTGCGGACACGTCCGGAGCTGTTCCCGGAGCTGACCGGCGGATCGGACGTCCCGCTGCCCACGCCGGGCCAGCTGGTCGTGGACGAGCTGCCGTTCCCGGCGGTACTCGCGTTGACCAGACAGTTCACGCCGGACCCCGGACTGACCGCCGGGGCGCAGCGAGCCGCCCGCCGCGAGCACCTGGTGGAGCTGATCGATACCGGAGACCGGGACGCGCTGGCAGGCCTCGACCGGGTCCGGGAGAACTGGAGCGCCGGCAGGCCAGGACGCGCCCGGCTGCTGCAGTTGGTGCTCGACGCCTGGCGCAGGGAGCCGCCGGCACCGCCGACGACCACCGACCTGGTGGTGGTGGCGTTGCTGGACGAGCACATGTGGAACACCACGATCGGCGACTACCTGCCGCGCATCTACGGACGCGCGCTGCGGGACTTCTTCTCCCTCGTCGTGTGGGATGTCGTGGGGGATGAAGAACACCTCGCATACGGCAGGCGCCGTCTCGGGTACCCGACCCTGGACTTGGAGCGCGACGGCCGCAACCACTACTGGGCGCTGGTACCGCCGGACGATGACGAATCGGTCAGCTCGATGGACGACTCCGAATCCGGTTCAGATGATGATGCGAGTCCCGACTGGTCTTCCGTTTCCGGCGACGAGTCGAGCGGATCCGACGAGGAGTCAGGTTCGGAGGACGAGACTCCGAACCCGGCGCCGCCGGTTCACTCGGTCGTGTCCTCACCGTCGTGGTCGACTACGTCGTCCGAGGAGAGCCCGCACGAGCCGGTACGTGACTCCACGGTGTCGGGCTCCGACCGCGATGGGTCGAGTGTCGATGCCGGCTTGTGGAGCTCAGACGGTGTGGAGTCGGACTCCCAGACCGAGGTGTCGGGCTCGCAGGCGCCGCTGGGAGCCAAAGAGTCCGGCGGTGGCCTGGTGGCGGAAGAGACTGCGGCAAGCCCGCGCCCGCGTGATCCGGTGGCTGTGGTGGCGGGTGAGTTGGGGTTGGACGAGCTGTCGGGCCTCGATGGGTTGGCGCGGTCGTTGGGGGGTGAGTTTGGGGAGAGCCGGCGTGCGGTGTTGGCGGGGTTGGGGCGTGGGGAGGCGACGGTGGTGCGGGTGGGTGGTGACCGTGTGGTGGTTGTGGGTCGGCCTGCTGGGGGGCCGGGCTTGCTGATGCTGGACCCCGGTGGCGAGGTGCCGGTGGTTCGGTTTGAGTTGTCGCGGGTGCCGGCGGGGCTGCGGGGCAGGTCGGTGGGGTTGGTGTTCGACGGTTCCGGGAAGTTGGTCACGGTGGCGTGGCAACGGCTGGCTGTGCTGCCTCTCGACCTCGGTGATGGTTCGCCGGTTGCGGCGGCCCTTCCGGGGATGCCGGCGGTGTCGGGGCCGGTGCACAGTGCTGATCTGCCGGGTGTGGTGGCTGGTGCGGCGGCGCGGGTTCGGCTGCCCGACGGCACCCGGGATGCGTGTGTGGTGTTTGCGGCGAACCTGTTGTCGACGTTGGTCGCCTCGCGGCGTGGGGTGCGGGCGGGGTTGGGGGTGGATGACCTGGCGGTGGGTGGTGGGCGTGCGGGTGGGGTGTTGGTGCCGGGGGCGGATTGGGTGCCGGTACGGGGGTGGGAGCCGCTGCGGGAGGCGTTGCGGGTGGCGGGGCCGGGCAGTGTGCTGGTTGTGCAGGCGCATGTGTCGTTGCCGCGGGGTGCGCCGTTGACCGGTGAGCCGGGTCGGGTGGGGCATGCCTACCTGGCGGTGCACACCGCCGACGGCGAGGTGGTGTGGACCGATCCGGAGGCTGGGCGGGTGTTGGACGGTCCGCCGCAGTTGGAGCCGGCCGGGTTGGCCTCTGCGGTGCTGCTCGGCCCTGATGGTCAGGAGATGGCGGGCAAGCTGGGCCCGGCGGTGGAGTCGCAGGCCGGGCCGCGACCGGCCCTCGACCTGGCCCACCCCACGATCGGCGCCGACCGAGGCGCACGTGATCAGCCCGGCGGTGACGACGCCGATGTGGAGATGGTCGACTCGCCGGACGCGGGCACTACGCACCCGCGTGGGGCGGCCGGTCCGTCGACTGTGGACAGTGCGTTGCCACTGTCTCCTGGCTGGCGTGAACGCCTGCTGGCTGATGTGACGGGCTTGTCGCAGACGACGACTCTGCCGGACCACGATCAGGCGCACGTGACGGCTCTGCCGGACCCGGACGAGGTGGTGGACGAGACGCTTCCGCCCGAGGAGTTCGGGAGAATCCTGAGGTCGTGGCTGGAGCAGTCGGTTGTCGCGGAAGGGCAGAGCTGGCTGGATACCGCGCCGGACATGTTCGGCACGGGTGGGGCGCTGACGTACGGCCGGGACTATTCCGATGATGGTCGACCGATGGCCAGGCCGGACTTCCTGGCCAACGTTGACAAGGCCAAGCTTCCGGTTGATCTGTACGGGGCGCTTCATGAGCGGATGAGTTTGACCCGGCCGCGACCCACGGCGGAGGAGCTGACCGTGGAGGCGTTGGCGCAGTTCCGGGACACGCAGGGGCGACGGATGCACATGGTTACTCGGCCGGCGCCCACGGCGGAGAACCCGTACGGCGAGCCGTGGGTGGAGCCGTGGTACGAGGCAACGCCGGAGGGCGAGGTGCAGATGGCCCTTGTCCGTAGCGCGTTCTGGGGAGGGGGTCCGCTGATCGAGGACCGGCGTGGTGACGGGCCGGGGGCGAAGAGCGAGTTCCGCCGGAAGATGGCTGAGGCGGCGGGGCGGTTGCCGGACTTCGTGTCGGTCTTGCTGGTGGATCTACCCCGGTCGGTGGCTGAGTTCGCCGACAGGCACCGGGAGTTGCAGTACGCCGCCGGTATCGATCTGGTGGCTATCAGGTCGTGGCTGGACTGGGCGAGGGACAGCGGGATCAGTCTGGTCGACTGGCGGGAATTGTCCACCATCCATCCAAACCCGTTGCAGCGCGAGATCCTGGCGGCGCACGCGCAGCAGCAGGGGCCGGGCTTCGCCGGGGTCAGTGACCTGATCCGGACGTACTGGCATTTCAACTGGGGAGGGTTGTACCTCGACGCCGACGACTGGATTGGTGACCAGGAACAGGTCCTGGCGGACATATACGCCGCGCTGGACTCGCCGTTCGGTTACACCACGTCACATACCGAAGCCGGTGGAATGGTCAATACCTGTTTGATCGGGCCAGCGGGTCATGCGCTGGCTGCCGACCTGCGCCGGGGGGTCGCGGAGAGATACGCGCTGCCTCAGAACAAGGTGCTGGCAGACGACCTGCACGTGGGTGAGCGTCGCGTCCCCCGTCGCCGGAACTCGGTCGCCGCGCGCGGGATCCACTGCCCCCGCTACGGTGTCCACATCTCCGGGAAGCTGTATCGGCCTCGACACATCAAGGTGGGCCACGACAACAGCTGGGGTACGGAGGTGATCGCGCAGACCGTACCGGCAGACGGTCAGGTCGCGGCGGTGCCAATGACCTGGGGGCGGGTGGTGCGCCAGACGCGGTTCGCCTTGCACACCCTGCTGCGCGGGCTGGGTACCCGCCACGGTGATCTGCACCTGACCCGGGTGTACTTCGGCGGGGTGGAAAAACTGCCCCACCCGGCGGTGGTGATCGCGGCACTGATCCATTTCGTCGCCTGCCGTGAGGAGCTGCGCACACTGGTACGCACCATCACCGCGGAGGTGCTTGTCAGCAACGATCCGATCAAGGATCCGCAGGGGGTCCGGGGTGGGCACGAGGTAGCGGTGCCGATTCCCGCGGAGTCGCGGGCCCTGATGTCGATTCCGGACGATCCGGCATCCCGCCCGGGGCCACGATTGTCGGAACAGTTGACCGGCCCGGACTGGGTGCTGGGTGAGTATGTACGCCCGATCACCCTGCACCGTCCGGCCCAGGCTCAGCCGGGTACGGCGTCGGGCAGCGGTGTATCAGGCAGTGGCGCGTCCGATCTGGCCGGTGAGTCGGTTGAGCTGTTGCGGCACTTCTTCGACCGGCCGGGCGTGGTCGACGTCGTCGCCCCGGGCGTCGGGGCGGGCGGTCCCGCGGCCATCGTCCACGCGTTCAGCAGTTGGGTCGACGGGCTCGGTCTGCCGCGGTCGTCGATGCGGTGGCTGGTTGAGGACCCGGACCGCTGGCCAGCGGAGATCCTGCGCGACCTGGAGAAGGCACCGAGCCGCGAGGTGAGGCGGGCGCTGGTGGTCGCCCGGCACTTTGACGTCGACCTGACGACGGCATGGGAGTTGCTGCGCGGGCACATGACCCGGATGGCGGATCGGGTCGAGTCGGTGCGCCGGGTCGCGGAGCAGTTGGGGCTGTCCAGAACGGCCGCTGCCTATCTGGTTACCTACCGCGTTCTGCATTGGATCGCTCCGGGCCTGGCCTCCCGACTGGAGCAGGGCGGTGCGAGGGCCGATCCGGCCGAGCTGACGGACGGGCTGAATGCCATGTTGAGCATCGCGGGGCGGGGTCACCGGCCCCTGACGGCGGCGGACCTGTCCGACCTGCGCGGATTCACCGGCTGGTGGCACCTCGAGCTGTTCGACCAAGTGTCCCAGTCCAGCCGGGAGAGCTTTGTGATCTCCTGGTGGTTCGGGGTGGATCGGTCGATCGCCGCCGGGTTTGCGTCGTACGGCCTGGGCCTGACCGGCGCTATCGATGCCGCCAAGATGGTCGGGGTGGATCCGACCGATCTCGTGCGGGCCGTCGGATCCGGCGCGTTGCCGATTGCGGCGCAGTCACGTATCGACGGACCCGAGGAGGCAAGCCACCGGCTGCGGGCGCTTCTCGACCCGGCGCTGGGCTCGTCCGGGTCGACCCCGAGCCCGGGAGTTGACACTGGGGTCACCCGCCGTTGGCTGGTGTCGGCGATCGCCGGCCGCCCGGTTGACGAGCTCGCCGAGATGGCGCGGATGGTCCCGCACGATCCGGACGCCGCACGGAACACCGTCGTGGGCTGGCTGCTGCAGACCGATGCGGCAACGGCCGCCGAGTTGCTCGACCGTGGACTCAACCCGGCGCTGCTGCGGGAGGTGGCGGACGAGAAGGGTGTGGACGTGGCCCACCTCGCCCGGTTCGCGGCCACCATCGACCCCGCGACCGTCCCGTCGGACCGGCGGGGGTACCTGGCCGAGATGGTGGACCGGTTGCTGTCGGCGATCGGGGACGTGGGTGGGGAACCGGGCTGGGTGTTCGGTGTGCTGGCCGGCCGGCACGCTGACGAGGTCCTGGCGTTGATCGGCGGCCCACCCGAGACACCACACGGCTCGGGCCGCCCATCCGCGCAGGTACGCGACCTCGTTGCTGGCTGGCTCTGGCACGACACCCCGATCCCGGGTCTATCCGGGCCGGATCTCTCCGAGGTCCCCGCGATCGCCGAGCGGTTGGGGCTCAGCATGACCGAGCTGCGCCGGTTCCTGGCCGCTGGTGTGCTGGGCGAGAGCAGCCAGGGGCGGCAGGACCTGGCCGCGGCGATGGAGCAGTGGCTGTATGACCAGGAGTTGGAGCCCCGCGACCGGTCGTGGCTGGCGCAGCGGCTCGGCGACGATCCGCTACCGGATCCGGCCCCGCCAGCCGATCCGTCCCTTGCCCCGGTGACCCGGGCGGACCTGCTGGCCGCCCGGGTATGGGATCTGGATGTCGAGTCGGCCGCCGCCCTGCGCCGCGCGGGCTTCACGCTGGGCATGGTGCGCCGGATGGCGGAGCTGTGGACCGTGCCGGAGCGGGATCTGGCCCGTTTCCTGCGGCCGGAGGTGCTGCGGTTGCTGGCGCCCGGCGTGCCGGTGAGTCTGGCCGGCCTGGGGAGGGCAGGGGGAATGGGACGGCTGGAGACCGGCCGTGCCTGGCAGCGGCAGGTACGGGCGGCGGTGCTGCGGTCGATGAAACAGCTCGGCATGGAGCGTCCGGAACCGGGTCTGCTGGTGCGGCAGGCCGGCGGCTGGTCCTCCCGCGACATCGCGGAACTGCTGGTGTTGCCGCAGCCCGCCGAGCGTGACGCGGTCGCCGAACGGCTCGGGCTGCCGCAGCGTGGTGGGGACCGGTCGGGCCGTACGGGACAGCCGAGCGAGGATGAGGCGGCCCTGGAGTTCGTGGGCCGCCCGGGCGTGCTGAAGATTGTCGATTCTGAGCTGGAAGCGGAGCTGGTGCGCGGGGTGCTGTCCGCCCCACCGGATCAGCCCCACCTCCGGCTGACCGGGTGGCGGGCGGCGGCGGCCCTTCGCCGGTGGGCCGCACGGTACCGTCTTGCCGACGATCGCGGGCTGTACCAGTGGCTGATCGGCAACGCCACGGTGGTCCCGGCCGCGCGGCTGGCCGAGCTCCAGCACCTGAGCGTGGACGAGGCGCGCGACGTCATCGTCGCCGACTATCTCGAGGTGGATCCGGAGACCGCACGGGAACTGCGGATCCGGGGCCTGGACTGGACCTGGACCACCTCATCGGGTGGGCAGCTCCCGCTGGACGTGGTGTCCGCGGCGCTGAGGGTCGGCCAGTCGAATGCCGGCCGGTCGACTGCCGCCCGGTTGCTGGGCAACGGCGTACTGGACACCGTCGTACCGTCCGGGCCGGCGGGTCCTGGCTTCACGGAACTGCTGCGGTCCCAGTCCCGGAGGCAGCAGTTCGACGTCCTCGTGCTATCCGGCCGGCTGGTCACCGGGCTGACTGACTGGTTGGGCCGGGAGTGGCTGGGCGGGGAGGTCCTGCAGCTGGACGATCTTGGTTGGCTGGCCCGGGTGGGCGACCGGCCGTACCACGTCACCGGGTTCGCCCTGATAGCTCCTGAGGCCGCGCGGGCGATGGTCGCCGGATGGCGGGTGGGGGTCGATTCCCGTACCGCCGCGGGGTGGCGCGATGCGGGGCTCGACGTCGGTATGCTGCGGCAGCTTGCCGTCGGCCTTTCCGCCGATATGCGCGATGTTGCCTGGCTCGTGGGATCCGGCGGGTGGGCGGTGCTGCGCCCCGGCCACGCCAAACCGTCGACGGTGGAGGACTGGGGGCAGTTCATCCGGCAGGCTCTGGACCAGTGGGCGACCCGGCTGGGACTGTCCGGCGCCACCCCGGCGCAGGTGCTGGCCGCGCTGCACGGCCGGTCGGCGATCCAGCTGTCCGGCCTGGCGGACCTGCCGGCGCCCAAGGCCGCACAGGTGGCCGCCGGCTGGTTGCTCGGGGTGGAACCGCCGACCGTGGCGAGGCTGCACCAGCGGGGGATCGACAACAGCGTTCTGGTGGATGTCCACCGGCGGTCCCCGAGAATGGGCGCCGACGAGGTCGCCTGGCTGCTCGCCTCCGAGGCGTTTGCCACGCTGATACCCGATGTGCGTCCACCGGACGCCGGGGACGGCACCGTCGCAACCGACCCGGCGCAGTGGTGGCGAACCCACTGGGTGGACGCGATGCGGCAGCTGGTGAAGAGACTCCAACAGGTGCTGTCCGGCACGACCGGGTGGGATGACCTGATTCCGGTCATCGCTGGGCAGTCCCCGGAGCAGCTGTCGCGACTCACACCCGGGATGCCGCGGTGGATGGCCTTGCAGGTGCTCGCCTGTTGGATTTACGGGGTAGACACACAGCAGGCGGTCAGGATCGTCGAGCACTTCAACCCTGGCACGGTGCTCCCCGCCGCACAGCGGCTGGGGATCAGCGTGGGTCAGCTCAACCGGGTCCTGCTCTTCAGTCGTCTGGGCCAGCAGTTGGTCGAGGTGGCGGGCTCGACCACGGCCGCCGGCCTCGGCCGGGACGGCAACCTTGATCTGCTGGTGGACCTGGTCGAGCAGTGGGTGAACCAGTTCGGCGCCGGTCGGCATGATCTGCCCTGGATCGCCCGGCGGTTCATGAGTCTGCGCGAGCAACCGTCCCCGGTGGGCGACCCGGCAGCCGGGTCCGCCAGCTCTACCTCCTCTACCAGTAACGACCTGGGCCGGTTGCTGGGAATCAGCCCCGACGCCGCCGCACGGCTGCGCGCGCAGGGGTACACGATCACCCCGATCCGGACCATGGCGACCGATCTGGGAGTCGACCCGATCGACCTTGCCCAGTTCCTCGCCTCCGGCGCCGCAGCCGTGCTCGTCCCCGAGGCGGTGCAGGGCCGCGACGACGAGTCCGACGGTCCATCCCGGCCACGGCGGACCCAGCTGTCCATCCGGTTGGCGTACATCCGGGAGCGCCTGACCCACCGCACGGCCCAGTGGGCGCGCTCAGCCCCCGAGGGCCCTGGGAAACGAGCGACTCCGGCCGATCTGCTGTCGCTGCTCAACCGCGCTTCCAGCGCCGACATCGCCGAGCTGGGTCGGCAACATCCCACTACCTGGGGCGGGCTTTTCAGCCGCTGGGCCCAACATACCGGCGAGGATGCCGGTGCAGACATCGGCGACAGCGGGTCCGACGACCTGTACGCCCGGCCTGCACCGCCGGTCCGCGCCGCTGACCCCGCCCCGACCGGCCTGCCGCCGGCTCTCGCGGCCGGGCACGCGCAGCCGGTGGATCTGCAGCTGGCGCAGGTGCCTTCGGGTAGGCGCGTCCGGGCGGAATCTGTGGTGGATATCGGCCGACGGCTGCTTAGTAAGAGCCCGTCCCGCCTGGCCCGCGTGGGTTGGCAACTGGACGTCCCACCGCAAGGGCTGGCAGCCGACGCCGGCCTGTCCGGTTCGGTGCTTGATTTGAATACTTTGCTGAGTCTGGACCTGATAGCCAGATCGATGTCGTTGCTCACCGACGGCGCGTTGTTCCGTCCGGTTGGGGGACGTCAGCCGGATCGAGATCACGGGCTGTGGGTGCGGGCAGAGAGGCACGATGACTACTCCTTGGTTGGCGGATCGGTGTGGGAAAGGACGGTGACATTGACCCTGCGCGTGGTCAACGTCCAGACCCCCAATACAGCGATCACGGTTACCCGGCGGGGTAGGGGGGTCACGCTGGAGGAACAGGTCCAGCTGCGGGAGGTACTCGACGTCTCCACCGGACGGGCCACCAGCTCCGACGTCGAGATGGCGGATCCGTCTGACACGTCGGGCTCGGAGCAGGGGGCGACGGGGCCGGATACCTCGCAGCACACGCACCACGTGGCGCACCGCGACGATCCGGCCCGCGCGGGTGGCGGAGGGTTCGGGGACCCGTTTGTGAGTAGCGGTGGGCGGGGTGCGGTGGCAGGCCGGCCGTCCGGGTTGTCGGATGGTGCGGGGCAGGGCGGACCGTCCGGAGCGACATCGGCAAGCGGCCCAGCGTCCTACGACGTACCGGCGGAGGCCGACCCGGCGTATCTGGTGCTGCGGGAGTTGCTCGGCGAGCAGGAGCTGGCGGAGTACGAGCGGACCGGCAACTATCCCTACACCTGGAGGGGTGGTGCCGGCGGCGCCGGGTTCGGGCCGGACCATGTGGTGCACGAGCTGGCCAAGCTGTTCCGGGTGGACCTGACGCTCCCACTCGAGGAGGTACTGGCTGCCCTCAGATTCCAGTACCGCTTGGTCTTCCGCGCCGCGACCGGTCAGAGCGCGTCCGAGGACGTCCCCGCCGAGCTGCCGGTACTGCTGAGCGCGGCGTATGTCGCGGAGCTGGCGGATGAGTGGGACATGCGGCGGCTGGTGCAGGCGTTCGTGCTGGTTCGTGCGGCCGGCGAGGCCGATGAAGAGGAGAGGACAGCGCCGCCTCAGAGTGAGGACGAGGTCGAAGACCTGCTTCGTAGCCTGGGCCTGTCGGATCACCCGGCGCCTCTGGAGCTACTGCCGCGGGTGTTGGACGTCGTCGAGGCACTGCTCGGCGCCGCCCGGGACGTGGGCGTTGCTGATCGTCTGTCCCGCCGGGCTGCTACCGACTGGAGCGGGTTGCGGGCGGCCGTAGCCGACTCGGCCGGGTTGGTCGCCCCTCCCGTCACCGGTAGCGCCGGGCAGCCGGTGCACAGTCCGCAGGAGCTGTCCACGACTATCGAGCGGCGCGCCCAGGGTGGCGCGCCGGGTGCCGGTCCTGCGGGGCTTCGGGAATCCACCGATGACGCCGCCGCGAGGGAGTCCCCGGCCGAGTCCGAGTCCGAGTCGGATTCCGATTCGGCGGCGCGGACACAGGCCGATCCGGCCGGCTACGGTTCGGCAGACGCGGAGCGGTCCTCCTCGTCGGAGGAGTCCTCCGACGAGGAGGTTGATCTGCCGGACTCGCGGCCCGCAAGTCCGGGGGATCCGGCGGCGTCGGGTTCCGGCGAGGTCGGACTCACCCAGGCTCACCAGCCGTCTCCTCCCCAGCAGGGATCGATCTCCGAGGAATCAGTATCGGAATCGGGCTCGGAGTCGGATGCGGAACCCGATCCGGAAGCCGATCCAGACTCGCCGGAACTAGTCGATCTGGCGGACCGGCTGGGATTGGGGCCGGACGATCGGTGGCTGTTCGAGTACCTCCCCTCGCGGGGCGTCCCGCTGAAGCTGCTACAAGACTTGCCCGAGGACCTCGCGCAGCAGGCGGTGAACACGGCCCGGTGGCGGATACAGCGGGTACGCCGCCCCGCTTTGTTGGTGACCGATCTGGGACCGGCAATGGTTGCTGGGGTGAGCGAGCTGGCCAGCCGGCTGTCGGTGCACCCGGCTGATCTGGTGACCTTCCTGGGCGGAGTTGAGGAGCTCAACCGTGCGGCGGAGGGAGAGTCGCCAGAGCTGGGGGTGTCGGCGCTGTCGGCTCAGCAGGTGGCTGACTGGTTGGGTCGGCGGCGGTGGCCGGAGGGCGTGACGACCGATGATGAGCGTGCCGAGGCCGCTTGGGACGTCGAGCTGACCGGGCGGTTGGGCTTCCCGGTGTCGGTACTCGCGCAGTTGGGCCTGTCGTCGCACATCGAGCGGTTGGCTGACAGTGCCGCGAATTCCTCGGACAGTACGTCCGATGACAGTCACGACGCTGCGGTCCACGGGGAGGGGCAGGAGCGGGACGCCAGTTTGGTCGACCAACTGCGGCGGTTCTTCGACCGGCCGGGCATACTGAACGCCGTCGATCCCGGCTTGGCGGAGCACCTGGCGGGGCAGGACCGCGGTCTCGACTTTTCGGACGACGAGATTGTGGTCCAGGCGCACCGAGCGCTGCGCCGCTGGCTCGAACAGCTCGGGCTTTCGTCGTCGTGGTTCTCGTTGCTGGCTGAGGAGCCCGAGCGTTGGTCGGCGGACGAGCTGCGTGGCCTCGCCCGGCACCGTACCGTCGACACACGGGGTGCCGCCGTGATCGCCGGGTGCTTGGGCATCGACATGGCGACCGCCTCGGGTCTGAACCGCGATCCCGACCAGGGGCCGCTGTGGGTGCAGATGTTCCGGCAGACCGCGGACCGGATCTGGCTACCCAGCTCCTTGCTGGTGTATCTGCACGTCCGCGGCGTGCTGAGCTGGATTACCGGTGGTGAGGAACCGGGCGGGCCGGCCGAACTGACCGCGGCGTTGAACAGCCGGTTGGGCCGGCAGCGGCTCGGCCACCGGAACGTGGATCCGCGGGACCTGCCTGGACTGCCGAGAACGGTCGTCCGGCCGTCCGACCTCAACTACTTTCGGCGGATGTTGCCGGAGACTCAGCAGAATACCGTTGTTTCCTGCCTGCTCGGGGTGGACCTCGTAACCGCCCAGCGGCTGGCGCAGCACCGCTTGGGCGTCACCGACATCATCGATGCCGCTCGGTCTTCGAACGTCAGGGCCGGGCACCTCGCCCGCGTTGTCGGGTCCGGTGCGTTGCCGGTCCCGAAGCGTACCCGCGACGGTTCAGGGCACGGGCCCGATCGGCTGAACGAATTTCTGGATTCGCTCCTGGAGCCGCTGGCCGGGTCGGCGCTGCAGGAAGTCAGTCGTAGCCGACTGGTGGCGGCCATCGCCAACCGTCCCGTCGGGGAGGTCCGTGAGCTGGCACGGCAGCTGCAGCGCGGTCGGCTCGCCGCGCGGGACACCCTCGCGAGCTGGGTGCTGGAAATCAGTCCGGCATCGGCCCGCGCGCTGTTGAAGAAGGCACCCGGGCGGGTGGACGTGGACGAGGTGGTGTCGGCGGACCTCTCAGACGAGGCTTTCGCCGCGAGGTTGTACTTGTTGGTGGAGGAGTCGGTAGCGGCGGAGTCCAGTCCGTCGGCCGCCGCGACGCGGGTGTTTGGTGCGGGTGCGGCCTGGTTGTTGAAGGGGCAGGGGCCGTCGGAACCGCAGGACTTCCTGAAGGGGTTCAAGCTTTCTGAGATCCCGCCCGAGTTCATCCGGACGCTGCTCGCCACGTTGAGTCTTACCCGGCCGAGGCCAACCAGGAAGGACTTGACCGTCCCCGAGTTGGCGCGGTCCCAGAGTGAGCAGGACGAGCAGTTTGGTCCGCGGCGGCGGGTGTTCACCGGGCCCGCGCCCACAGCGGAGAACCCGCTGGGTGAGCCCTGGCTGCGGCCGATATACAAGCATGTGCCGGACGGGGTGACACAGATGCCGGCGGTGCTTGCCGCGATCTGGTCGGACCCGACGCTGATCGAGGACCTCAGAACGTTGCCCGATGGTACGGAGCAGGACGGGCCGATGACCTTGTTCCGGCGGGCGGTGGCCGACGCGGCGCAGCGGTTGCGGAACGAGTTTGGGTATGCGCTGTTCGTCAATACCCCCCGGGTGGTGACGGAGCGTGCGGACACCCATCCCGAGGAGGAGTACTTCGAAGGTTTCGACCTGGTGTCGGTGCGGTCGATGCTGGCGTGGGCAAGGAATTGCGGGGTGGATCTGGTCAACTGGCGTGAGTGGTTCAACCTTGAGCATCCGCATCCGCTGCATTGGGCGATCGTGTCGGCGTATGCGCAGCAGTCGCCGCCGGGATTTGCGGGCGTCAGTGACCTGCTGCGTCCGCGCCTGAACTACGAAACCGGCGTTGCCTACATTGACCCCGATGACAGGAAAGGCGCGCAGCTCCCGAAGGACATGCAAGCCACGCTCGGGTCACCCATCGCTTACTCACTGCACCAGAGGCAAGATGAGTCAGGCCGGCTGATCCTCGGCCAGACCCATTTCATCGGGCCGGCGGGCCATGAGTTGCCCGCCGACGTGGAGGAGGGGCTCGACCTGAGTTACTCGCTGCCACAACGAGAGATGATCAAGGACCTATACATCGGGTACAAGATCGACCCTGGCCGTCGACGGAACTCGGTGGGCGAGCGGAGCGGAAGAACGGTGCGCTACCGCGGGAGGGTCGCCGCCGAGGATCTGCATAAGGCTCAACACATCGAGCAGGGCCGGGGCAGCAGCTGGGATCCGACGGTGACCGCACGGGTCGGGCCGGCGCCTGGCCAGACCGCGGTCGGGCCGCGGCCGATGACCTGGAAGTGGATTCTGAGCCAGACCGGGTTCACGCTCGACACCATGTTCCGGGGGCTGCATACCCGGGAGGGGGATCTGCACAAGACCCGGATGCGTGACATCGTCCTTAAGCTGCCGCGCCCGACGGTGGTGTGGGATGTGGTGGATCGCTTCATCGCCAGCCACGAGCAGTTGCGCAGCCAGGTGCACAGCGTCACCCTGCACAGGTTCGTCAGCGACGACCCCGTCAACGATCCCTTCGGGGACAACGGATCGCGCATTGATTCGGTGGATCTGGCCGACACGACGAAGGCGCTGTACACAGCGCCGTCCGGTCCGCCGCTCCCCTGGAACCAACAGCGGCCATCGATGGAGTTGGCCGGCGGGGAGTGGCGACTGGGCGAGTACGTGCAGCGGGTCAACCTGCACCACCCGGACAGCGTTGCGTCGCGGCCGGAACATCCCGGAGGCGACGACACCGGAGGCTCCGAGCTGGAGAGTGTCGCGCCGACGCCGGTCGCGATCTTCGACAGCCCCGAGGTCGGTGTGTCGCGAAAGCAGGCTGAGCGGTGGTTCGCCGAACTTCTGGACTACGACGTTCCGAGCACCATCTACTGGCGTGACCCGCCCGACGGCCCGCTACAGGCGGCCAAGACGAACGCCGCCGAGGCGTGGATGCGCTGGCTGGCGGCCGCGGGGGCACCAGTCGCGAAGCTGATGGTGTATCGGCCACGTACTGCGGCGACCGTGGAGGTGTTGCCCGTGGTCAGGGGGCGTGCAGCGCCCGGTGCTGAGCCGTCGTGGATCGTGTTTGACCTGCTGGGGTTTGATCGACCGCTACTGTTGCACGATTGGCGGGAGGCCCGGGGCCGCCACCTCGCGAATGCCGAGCTCGTGACCGGGCCGGCGGCAAGCTTGGCGCAGCGCATTGCCGAGGTCAGGGACCCGTCCGGCGATCTGGTGGTGATTACCGAGCTCGGCGTCTCCGATCTGTCGTCGTATCCGGTGACGGGTATTCCCGCTGGCTCATCCCGCCAGGTGGTGGTGATCACCGAGGTCGGGGCCGAGGACATTACCGACAGGCCGTCAGTGACCGATCCGGCATCGCTCGAACCGACCGCGCCGGGCGAGGTGGCCAGCGGTCAGGCCACGCCGTCCGCGCGTGACCGCGAGGCCGCCAAAACCAGTGGCGTGCGCGGTGCGGTGGCAGGCCGGCCAGCTGGGTTGTCGGGTGCTGTGCCGTCGGGCGCGGTGGAGGATCTGCAGCTGCCGTTGGGACCGGCGGGGTCGGTGCTGGGCATGGTGTGGGAATCTCCGGACGGCGGCCAGCAGCTGTGGATGCCGCGCGGTGCCGGGATGGATATCGCCCGGTGTGTGGAGCAGATATCGGTGCTGGGGATTTCGCACCCCCAGGTGGTGGCGCTGCCCAGTGATCCGAAGTTGCCGTTGCCGGAGGTCGGGTCCGCGCTCGGCGCCCCAAATCCGCACCAAGGTGTGGCCGTGCTGTTCCCGGATCCGGTTCCGGTCGGGGCGGGCCTGGATGGCGAGTCGTTGCCGGACCAGGTGTTCCTGTCGATGTCGCTGCGAGGGGACGCGGTGTCTGTCTATGGGGCCGATGCGGACGGGAGGGGGTTCCGGCTCACACCATGGCTGCGCGGGCAGCAGCAGGCGGCTGCCGGCGGCTTGTGGGTATGGCGGCCGCATGACGCCACCGAGGGCGGCGCCGGGCAGTTCATTCAGGCGGGGTCCGGGGCTGGGGACCGGGTGCATGTGGTGGAGCTGCGCGACCGGGTCCTGCCGGGGCCGAACGGCTCGTTGGGGCTGGCCTCGCGCGATGGTAAGGCCAGCCGGGTCGGCTGGGGTGCCGCGGGCATCGTGACCGCGGTCCGGCAGGCGGTCGCTGGCTTCCCGCACGGCCAGAGGCTGGTGGTGCTGTTCGAGGGTGTGGGTGCCACTGATCGGGATGCGACCGGGCTGTCCCTGCCGCAACGGGTGCGGGAGGGCCTGCGCGGCATGCCGAGACCGGTACAGGTCGTGGTGCGGCCCGTCGACCAGGCAGAGCATGCTTCCGGGGTGGTCGTGCCTGGCGAGTACTTCCTGGCCGGGCCCAGCAAACCGGCAGCCTCGCCGGCGGAGAGCACATTGCATGCGCCGTTCGACACTGCGGGCAGCGCCGGGCAGCACGCGTCGCCCGGACGGCCGCACGTCGGGCACGGGTCAGACCCGGCGGGTCAGGCGTCCGCATCCGGCGATACGGGGCACCTCAGTGGTCCGGAACAGTCGCCGGTCGTGACTGGGCAGTCTTCGGCGGGGCTGTCGGGCGCCGGGGGCGGAGGCCAGTCGGAGCGGGCGCTGGTTTATGCCACGGATATCACGGATTTGGCTGATGACGGTCTGGATATGGGGTCTGCTGTCCAGTGTGGTGCTGCGGAGGTGACGATTCCGGCTGGCGTGCCCGCGGTGGTGTTCCTGGTGTCGCCGCAGCGTAATGCACGGGGGGGTGGCTGGCACGTGCGGGTGTTCGATCGGGACGTCGATCTCCACCTCAAGGCCGGTGCGGAGTGGCCCGCGGATGGCGGGCAGGTGGCGGTGTTTGTTGGGATGTGGTTCGCGTTCGCGGCTTTCCGGGATCCGGGCAGTGGTGGGTGGCGGCAGGTGCTAGCGGACCCGCGGTTTTGGCTGGACCGCGCCGCTTCGTTGCGGCTTGTTGAGGAGGTCCGAGAGGGTCGGGCGTGGCCGGTTCTCGACGGTCGCCCTACGCCGAGCCAGTTGGCCGCTGCGGGGCGGCGACCGCCGGTGGCGAAGCCGGTGCCGTACGGCGGTGTGATGGTGGAGGGTCGCGGGCCGATGAGGCTGTGGGACCTTGGCCGTGCTCCGGACAGCCCGTACCGGGCGGTCGCGACGAGTCTGTATCTGCAGAACGTGCCGTTGCGGGTCGACATCGCGGACACGCGCGAAAAGGCGCGTGGATGGGCCCTTGCGCACCGGGACCGGTTGGAAAAATGGCTCGGCCGGACTGTGGGGCAGCTGCTGGTTGAGGAGCTTCCCGACCCTGCGATTGACGACCTGGTCGCGCAGATGCAGGTGCGGTCACCGGCGGCGTCGCACTTGGCGGCTGCGCGGGTGGCCGTGTGGAATAACTCGGTCAACGGGCAGGTACGGGAGCGTGCCGCGCAGTTGCTCCTCGACCCGACCCGGGATGTCGAGGACCTGAGCCACGAACTGCGCGGCTTCAAGCCTAGACGGCGAGAGGAGGGCATGGACGACAAGGCACCGATGCGGGAGTACTGGAAGGGCCATCTGGCAAAGCTGATTGATAAGCGTGACTCTGATGTGCTGCTGGCGCAGCTGGCCCGTTATGTGCCCGGCGGGGGATCGGACCAGGACGTGCGGGCGACGGTGCTGGGCGAGGGCGGGCGGCGGTTGGTGGAGATCGTGGTCGAGGCCTGGCGGAATGGGGAGCAGCTGAGCGCGGTGGACCTGCTCGCCGAGGGGATGCGCGATGCGCGGTTGTGGAGCTCGTCGGTCGGTGACAAGGTGGCCGCGCTGCTGCCGGAGGCTCTTGCCGACGTGGTGAACGCGAACGTGCTGGTCATCCGTGACGGGCAGGTCGATTCCGGGGCGCAAAAGAGCGGCCTTGCGACGGCGTATCTGCAGCGGTTCGGTAAGCACTTCGGGGCTTTCGAGCCGTTGGGGCAGGCGGACGGGGATCCGCCTGTGGACCTGCATCGGGAGGCGTTGCCGGGGTTGGCGGAGCCGGAGTCTCCGGGGACGAATAGCGGGCAGTTGTTGACGGTGGACCCCGCTGGGCCCCGCGACCGGAAGCTGGTCGAGGAGCTGGTTCAGGCGGGATATCGCCCCGGTAACATCGCGGTGTTCGGCCAGCCCGTCGGTCCCTTGACAGCAAGAGACGTCGCCGACGCGATCGTGCGGGCGGGGGCCACACTGGTCTTCTTCGACCGCGCGGTGTTGGGCAGTTCGTTCGTGGAGTGGGTCGTCCAGCAGTTGAAAGGCCGAAAGGCAGCGGTGCGCATCATCGTTCGCGACGACAATCCCGATAACCCGGAGACACCGATTTACCGCGACCTGTACGGTGATGGTTCCATCACCGACCTCGGCACAACAACTGCCGACGTTGCCCAGAAGCTCATATCCTCCGCCAGACAACCACATCAACCTGCCGCGCCGGACGGGCGACCCCTACACGAACCAAAGGTGATTTCGGTCACCGATATCGCTCACGTCAGCGTGGTTTACAGATTCTGCCAGGTTAGCGCCGATGGGACGGTTGACTTCTTCCGTCACCCGTTTGACGTCGAGGACCACGTCAACACGTGGCTGGAGTTCAAACTCATCCGGGACAACTCGTCGTCCTCCGGGCAGGCGCCGGAGATCAACGTCCGCGTTGTCGCGACCCTTCCAGGCGGTACACCCCGAGAGCTGGGATCCCTCAAGTTGCCCGAGCAGGAGTTCGGCAAGGCACTGGTAACAGCGGTCGAGCAAGGCGATATGCAGGTCGAGAAGCCAGAGGGAACGCCAGCCGTTGTTTCATGGCGCACGCTTGGAGAGCGTAACCTGGGCGTAACGGTCGTCGGAAACACAATCCGCCTTCCCTCCGACATCAACCGAGGCTTGTACCAATACAGCCAGCACGTCTGGATTGTTGCGGGTGATGGGTTCGCCTTCGCGACCTTCCCGGATCTGTCAGGCGGGTGGCGGCAGGCGATATTGTCCCCGACGCTCAACACGAGGCGGGAGCAATTGGACCGCATGCTTACGAGTCGCGGGCGCACCCCTGCCGCAACTGTCGTCGTTGACAAGATTCTTGCTCCCAGCGAGCTTGTCCGTACCGGTCGTTCGCCCGATGAGCAGTATTGGCTGGCGATGTTGTCCGGCATTGGCGTCTTGGCGCGTTTCCCGAGGACGGGGACAGCGCCGGCGCGCGTCGAGCATTCCGGGTCAGCGGCACTGCCCGCGCAGACGGCGGCGGTTTCGCCAACCGCCGGGCAGGGTGGGGCCGAACCGGCCGATCCGACAGATGGATCGGAGTCGCAGCGCCATACTCCTGGTGCGTCGACGTCCTTGGTCATGCCGCTGCGCCCGTCGCCTCGTAGTGCCCCTCCGGCGCCGACCGGTGCCGGTGAGGGCAGGCTGCCTCTGGTGTGGCAGGCCGAGAACCCCAGCCGGCGCTTGTGGATGGCGCCTGGTACAGAACACGATCTCGGCAGGTACAAGAAGCAGATGTTGAATCCGCGGTTTCCGCACCGGCATGTGGTGGTGCTGCACGCTGGTCGGCTATTTCCGACGTCGGAGATCGGGTCGGCGCTGGGCAACCCGGATGGGTACGACGGTGTGACCGTGATGTTCTGGGGTCCCGTTCCAGTCGGGGGCGGCGCGGCCGGCGAGTCGCGGCCGGAGCGGGTGTTCCAGTGGATGGTGGAACAGCGGTACCGGGTGTCTGTCCTCTGGGTCGGGACGGGCAGGGAAAGGTTTGTTCTCACGCCTCGGCTGCGTGGGGAGAGAGCGCGGCCGGATGGCATGTGGGTGTGGCGGCCGCACGGCGCTTCCGCGGGCAAGGCGCAGCAGATAATCGCGGCGAATGAGGCGGCTGGCCAGCGGGCGATGCATGTAGTGGAACTGAGCGGCCGGGTCCTTCCGGGGCGGGACGGGTTGGTGCTGGAGCAGGGCGATCCTGGGACCGGCCACCATCCCTGGGGTGCGGCGGAGGTCGTGGCGGCGGTCCGGCAGGCGGTTGAGGGCAGCGACCCGGCCAAGGATCTGGAGGTGCGGTTCTCGGATGAGAGTGCGACCGCTCTGGACCAGGACGGCCTGTCCATGCCGCAACAGGTGCTACAGGGCCTCGACGGCATGCGGGCAACGGCGGAGGTCATGGTGGGCGGCCGGTGGGAGCCGGTTCCCGGGCCCGTCGATCCTGGCGAGCACCGGCCGCAGGCCGGTTCACCGGCCGCTCCGTCACCGCCGCCGGGCTCCAGGAAGTGGCTGAAGCGTCCGGCCCACCAGGCCAGCATTCCTCAAGGCGGCCCGTCGAAGCAGCGGTTGAGGACGACGAGTCAAGAGCCGTCCTCGCGGTCGATGCCGTCTTCGTCAACCACCGGGCGGGGCGGTGCTGATCAGACCGAGCGCGGGTCGGCTGTCGCGGCGAGGGCCATCGTTGACGACGAGACGGGTCAGGTGTCAAGTCCGAGTCAGCTCGAGCAGGTGCTCTGGCAGCTCGTGGGCGGCTTTGCAAAGGTTCTCCGGGATGATTTTCCGCAGGATTACTGGCCCCTGGTCGGGGCGGTTGATGCGCTCGACCGGCTGCGCTGGACCGAGGCGCAGTCTGCTGGCGGGGAGTTGACCTGGCCGGCTTTTGCCCGCTGGGTGCTGGGTGTGGGGGACGACCGGCTGATCCGCCCCGAGGACTACGTCAAGTTGTTGCATGCCACGCATGAGGCGGTGCAGTCCGGCGGTGAGGTCACAGTGGCTGGTGTGCAGAGCCGGGTTAGGGCGGACGGTCGGCCCCAGTCGAGGGAGGAGCGCCTTGCCGCCAGGGCGGTGGACGTGGTGCGGGCAATGGGGGCGCTGCCGGAGGGGGTCTGGGATGTGGCGTCGTTGTGGGGGTATGTGCAGCGGATGGTGCGGACCCAGCCGGATCGGTTCGGGTGGCTGAAGGAGCTGACCGTCGGTCAGGTGCTGGTGGACGGACTTTCCGACCGCGAGGTTCGGATGCTGACCCCCCAGCGCAACGTACCGGTGCTGTCGAATGAGCTGCTAGCGCAGGCGAGACAGGCGGTAGTGGACCTGCAGATCGTGCAGCTACGGCGGCACGCGGGGCGGCTCGGAGATAACCCGAATGTGGGCGTGGACGTGCTGCGGGCGTGGTATCCGGAGTTTGTGGCATCGCAGGAGGCGGTACGGCGGGAGCTGATATGGGATGAGGTACAGGTGCGGCAGGCAAGGTACCAAAGCGAGTACCGGCGAAGCGTGCTGGCTGGGTGGATCGACGCGCCTGACCCGGGACTGTTCGACGCGCTGTCCGGATACTTCGGTGGTGGGTCGGGGCAGGTGCCGGAGTGGCTGTCGTCGGGTGGGGCGCGCCTGCTGGCGTTGGCTGTCAAGGCCCACGGCGAGGGTGCACGGTTGACGGGAGCGGATGTGGCGTGGGAATGGGCGGGTGAGATGCCGGCCGAGGCGCCAGGCGAAATCGCGCTGACCGCTATCGCGGTGGCTTTGAGCGAGCCGGGCAGACGCAACGTGGTTGTCGTCAAGGACGAGACGGTTTGGTTGGACGGGCTGCAGCGGGGGTTCGGGCCACCGGCCGGATCGAATGTCCCCACGGTGTACCTGCATTGGAACGATGGTGACGTCGCAGCGTGGCAACCAGCGCAGCCGGTTGGTGATGGGCTGTACGGGGCCCCAGGCGGGTTGCTGCATGGGGGACAGGCCACCGTCTCCGACGTCGAGATGGCGGATCCGTTTGCCACATCGGGCTCGCGACAGGGGGCGACGGGGCCGGATGCCTCGCAGCCAGCCGGCTCGGACGCTGGTGGGTTCGGGGACCGGTCCGCAGGTGGTGGGCGAGGTGCGGTGGCGGGTCGGCCGGCTGGGCCGCCGGCAGGTCTGTCGACTGTGGACAGTCCGCCGGTGCTGTCTGCCGGGTTGCGTGAACGCCTGCTGGCCGACGTGACGGGATTGTCGCAGACGATGGCTCTGCCGGACGCCGATCGGTGGCAGGGGAAGGGTCTGCCGCACCCGGATGAGGTGGTGGATGAAACGAAGCTGTCGCCGGAGGAGTTCGGGAGGATCCTGAGGTCGTGGCTGGAGCATTCGGTTGTCGAGGAAGGGCAGAGCTGGCTGGATATCGCGCCGGACATGTTCGGCACGGGTGGGGCGCTGACGTACGGCCGGGACTATTTCGACGATGGTCGGCCGATGGCCAGGCCGGACTTCCTGGCGAAAGTCCGTTGGCCCGAGCTGCCGGTTGATCTGTACGGGGCGTTTTGGGGGCGGATGAATTTGGCCCTGCCGCGACCGACGGTGGCGGAGATGGCAGTGGAGGGGTTGACGCGGTTCCGGGACGCGCAGGGACGACGGATGCACATGATTACCGGGCCGATGCCCACGGCGGAGAACCCGTACGGTGAGCCCTGGGTGAAGCCGGTGTATGAGGGCACGCCGGATGGCGAGGTCCAGATGGCGTTGACCCGCATGGCGATCTGGGTGGGGCATCCGCTGATCGAGGACCAGCGTGGTGACTGGCCGGGGCCGAAGAGCGAGTTCCGCCGGAAGATGGCTGAGGCGGCGGAGCGGTTGCCGGATTTCGTGTCGGTTCTGGTGGTCGATCTGCCCCGGTCGGTGGCTGAGTTCGCCGACCGGCACCCGGAGTTGGGGTACGCCGCCGGTGTCGATCTGGTGGCGGTCAGGTCGTGGCTGAAATGGGCGAGGAGCAGCCGGATCAGCCTGGTCGACTGGCGGGAAGGATACACCCTGTTCCCGCCCGCGTTGCAACGCGAGATTCTGGCGACCTACGCGCAGCAGCAGGGGCCGGCCTTCGCCGGGGTCAGTGATCTGCTCCGGCCGAAGTGGCAGGTCAACTGCGGAGGGTTGTACGCCGACGCCGACGAAGTGATTGGTGACCAGGAACAGGTCCTGGCGGACATGCGTGCCACGCTGAACTCGCCATTCGGGTTCGCCACGTCTCGTAATGACAACGGTAATATGATCAATGCCGCTTATATTGGGCCAGCGGGTCATGCGCTGGCGGCCGACCTGGAGCGGGGGGTCGCGGTGAGGTACGCGCTGCCCCAGAACAAGGTGATGAAAGACTTGCACCTGGGGGAGCGCCGTGACTTCTCCGTTCGGCGGAACTCGGTCACCGAGCGCGGGATGTACCTCCCGCGCTACGGAGACCACATTGCCGGGAAGCTGTATCGGCCTCAACACATCGGGATGGGCCAGGACGGCAGCTGGGATCCGCGGGTAATTGCGCAGACCGTACCGGCGGCCGGCGAGGTCGCGGCGGTGCCGATGACCTGGGGCCGGGTGGTGCGTCAGACCCGGTACGCCGTGCACGCCCTGCTGCGATGGCTGGGCACCCGCCCAGGCAATCTGCACCTGACCCCGGTGTACTTCGGCGGAGTGGAAAACCTGCCCCACCCGGAGATGGTGATCGCGGCGCTGATCGATTTCTTCGCCCGCCGTGAGGAGCTACGCACACTGGCGCACACCATCACCCTGGGGAGGTTTGTCGGCTACGATATCGCATGGGTGCCGATTACCGATGAGTCGTCGGCCCTGATGTCGATTCCGGACGATCCGGCGTCCCGGCCGGGGCCACGGTTGTCGGAGCAGTTGACCGATGCGGGTTGGGTGCTCGGTGAGTATGTACAGCCGATCACCCTGCATCCTCCGGGCCAGCCGCAGCCGGATGCGGCGTCGGATACCGACTCGGACGAGGACATGGCCGATAGCTCGGACGAAGCAGACAGCGACGCGTCGGACAGCGGTGGGTCAGATCTGGGCGGCGAGCCGGTTGACCTGTTGGAGCGCTTCTACGACCGGCCGGGCGTGGTCGACGTCGTCGCCCCGGGGATCCTGGCGGGCAGCGATACGGCCGTCTTGCATGTGGGGTTCGGCCAGTGGGTCGACCAGCTCGGTCTGCCGCGGTCGTCGATGCGTTGGCTGGCTGAGGACCCGGACCGCTGGCCAGCGGAGATCCTGCGCGACCTGGCGGAGGCACCGAACCGGGAGGTGAGGCGGGCATTGGTGGTCGCCCGGCACTTCGACGTGGACCTGACGACGGCGTGGGAGTTGCTGCGCGGGCACATGACCCGGATGGCGGATCGGGTCGAGTCGGTGCGCCGGGTCGCGGAGCAGTTGGAGCTGTTGGGGCTGTCCAGAGCGGCCGCTACCTATCTGGTTACCTACCGCGTTCTGCATTGGATGGCTCCGGGCCTGGCCTCGCGACTGGAGCGGGGCGGTGCGATGGCCGATCCGGCCGAGCTGACGGATGCGTTGAATGCCAGGTTGAGCATCGCGGGGCGGGGGCACCGGCCCCTGACGGCGGCGGACCTGACCGAACTACGGGGAGTCATCCCGTCGTTGCTCCACATGGAGCGGTTCGACGAGATGTTCCAGTCCGACCGGGAAAGCGTTGTGATCTCCTGGTGGTTCGGGGTGGATTCGCCGACCGCCTTCGGGTTCATGTCGTACGGCCTGGGCCTCACCGACGCTATCGATGTCGCCGAAATGGTGGGGGTGGAGCCCGCCGACTTCGTGCGGGCCGTTGGATCCGGCGCGCTGCCGATTGAGGCGCAGCCGCCTATCGACAGTCCCACGGAGGCGAGCCGCCGGCTGCGGGAGCGTCTCCGTCCGGGAGTTGAGTCCAGAATCAGCCTCCGTTGGCTGATGGCGGCGTTCGCCGGCCGTCCGGTTGACGAGGTCGCCGAGATGTGGCGGATGGTCCCGCACGCCCCGGAGGCCGCATGGAACATCATTATCGGCTGGCTGCTGCAGACCGATGCGGCAACGGCCGCCAGACTGCTCGACCGTGGAATCGCCCCTGCGCTGCTGCGGGAGGTGGCGGACGAGAAGGGCGTGGACGTGGCCCACCTCGCCCGGCTTGCGGCCACCATGGACCTCTCGTTTGTCCCGCGGTACTGGGGTGAATACCTGACTGGGATTGTGGGCCGGCTGCTGTCGGCGATCGGGCACGTGGGTGGGGATCCGGGCTGGGTGTTCGGGGTGCTGGCCGGCCGGCCCGCTGATGAGGTTCTGGCGTTGATCGGCGGCCCGCACGGGACACCACACGGGCCGGGCGGCGCGTCCGCGGAGGTACGTAGCCGGGTCGCCGACTGGCTCTTCCACGACACCCCCACCCCGGGACTACCCGGGCCGGACCTGTCCGAGATCCCGGCCATCGCCGAGGGGCTGGGGCTGAGCATGACCGAGCTGCGCCGGTTCCTGGCCGCTGGTGCGCTGGCCGAGAGCAGCCAGGGGCGGCAGAACGTGGCCGCGGCGGTGCGGCAGTGGCTGTACGACCACGAGTTGGAGCCCCGCGACCGGTCGTGGTTGGCGCAGCGGCTCGGCGACAATCCCCTGCCGGATCCGGCCCCGCCAGCAGATCCCTCCCTTGCCCCGGTGACTCGTGCGGACCTGCTGGCCGCCCGGGTTTGGGGCGTGGATGTCGGGTCGGCCGCCGCCCTGCGCCGCGCGGGTTTCACGTTGGGCATGGTGCGCCGGATGGCGGAGCTGTGGAGCATGCCGAACCGGACCACGCCGGAGCGGGATCTGGTCCGCTTCCTGCGGCCGGAGGTCCTGCGGTTGCTTGCGCCCAGCGTGTCGTGGAGTCTGGCCGGACTGGGGAAGGTCGGGGGAATAGGACGGTTGGAGACCGGCCGTGCCTGGCAGCGGCAGGTGCGGGCGGTGGTGCTGCGGTCGATGGAGCAGCTCGGCATGGAGAGTACGAAACTGGGCCCGCTGGTGGGGTCGGTTGGCGGCTGGTCCGCCCGGGACATCGCGGAATTGCTGGTGTTGCCGCAGGCCGCCGCGCGTGACACGGTCGCCGAACGGCTCGGACTGGCGCAGCATCGCGGAAGCCGGTCGGGCGGTACGGAGCAGCCGAGCGGTACGGAGCAGCCGAGGGGGGACGAGGCGGCTGTGGAGTTCGTGGGCCGCTCCGGTGTGCTGAAGATTGTCGATTCCGCGCTGGAGACGGAGCTGGTACGCGGGGTGCTGTCCACCCCGCCGGATCAGCCCCACCCCCGGCTGACCGGCCAGCAGGCGGCGGCGGCACTTCGCGGGTGGCTCGAACTGTACGGTCTTGCCGACCATCCCGGGCTGTACCAGTGGCTGATCGGCAACGCCGCAGTGTTCCCGGCCAAGCGGCTGGCCGAACTCCAGGCGATGCCCCCCGACGACACGCGCGACGTCATCGTCGCCGACCATCTGGGGGTGGACCCGGCGACCGCACGGGGACTTCGGACCCGAAACCTGGACTGGACCTGGTCCTCGACCACGCCAACTGGCGATGTCCCGCTGGACGTGGTGTCCGAGGTGCTGGGGGTCGGCCGGTCGCCTGCTGCCCGGTTGCTGGGCAACGGCGTGTTGGCCGCCGTCGCACCGTCCGGGCCGGCGGTTCGTGGCTTCACGGATCTGCTGCGGTCCCAGCTCGAGAGGCGGCAACTCGACCGCGGCGTGCTGGCCGACCGGCTGGTCAGCGGGCTGAACGACTGGTTGGGCCCGGAGTGGCTGGGCGCAGAGGTCCTGCGGCGGGACGAGCTTGGCTGGCTGTCCCGGGTGAGCGACCGACCGTACACCGGGTTCGTCCAGGTGGCGCCGCAGGCCGCGCGGGCCATGGTCGCCGGGTGGCGGGTGGGGGTCGATTCCCGTACCGCCGCGGGGTGGCACGACGCCGGGCTCGACGTGGGCATGCTGCGGCAGCTTGCCGCCGGTCTCTCCGCCGATGTGCGTGATGTGGCCTGGTTCGTGGGATCCGGCGAGTGGGCGGTGCTGGCCGCCGGCCACGCCGGACCGTCGACGGTGCAGGATTGGGGGAAGCTCATCCGGCAGGCTCTGGACCAGTGGGCGGCTCCACTGAGGCTTTCCGGCGCCACACCGGCGCAGTTGCTGGCCGCGCTGTACGGCCGGTCGGCGATCCAGCTGGCCAGCCTCGGAGACCTGCCGGCGCCCGAGGCCGCGATGGTGGCCGCCGGTTGGCTGCTCGGGGTGCAACCGCAGACCGTGTCGAGGTTGCACCAGCAGGGGATCGACAACACCGTTCTGGTGGATGTCCACTGGCAGTCCCGGAACGTGGGCGCCGACGAGGTCGCCTGGCTGCTCGCCTCGGACGCGTTTGCCATGCTGATCCCCGACGTGCGCCCACCGGACGCCGGGGACGGCACCATCAAGGCCGACCCGGTGCAGTGGTGGCTAACCCACTGGGTGGACGCGGTGCGGCAACTGCTGGAGACACTCCAACAGGCGTCCGGGGTTAGCGGGTGGGATGACATGCTTCCGGTCATCGCCGGGCGATCCCGGCAGGAGCTGTCGCAACTTACCCCCGAGATGCCGCAGCGGAAGTTCTGGCACGTGGTCGCCGGTTGGCTGTACGGGGTGACCATGGAGCAGGCGGCCGGGTTCACGAAGCACTTCAACTCTGACACGGTGTTCCCCGCCGCCAAGAGTTTGGGAATCGGCCTGGGTCAGCTCAACCGGATCCTGGTCTTCAGCCGCCTGAATCTGGAACTGATCGAGGTGGCGACCTCGGCCACCGCCGGCAGCCTCGGCTCGGAGGGAAACCCCGATCTGCTGGTGGATCTGGTCGAACGGTGGGTGAATCAGCTCGGTGCCGACCGGGAGGATCTGCCCTGGATCGCCCGGCGGATCATGAGTCTGCGCGAGCAACCATCTCCGGCGGGCGACCCGGCAGCCGCGTCCGCAGGCTCTGCCCGCTCTACCGGTGACGACCTGGGCCGGTTGCTGGGAATCGGCCCGGACGCCGCCGCCCGGCTGCTCCCCCAGGGGTACACGATCGCCACGATTCGGACCATGGCGACCGATCTGGGCGTCGATCCGATCGACCTTGCCCAGTTCCTCGCCTCCGACGCCGCGGCCATACTGATCCCCGAGGCGGTGCGGGGCCGCGACGACGAGTCCGACGGTCCACCCCCGCCGTGGCGGACACACCCGAACCAGCTGCCTGTCGGCCGTTTGGCGGCCATCCGGGGGCGCCTGACCGACGTGACGGCCCAGTGGGCGCGCTCAGCCACCGACGACCGTGGGCGAGGAGCGACTCCGGCCGATCTGCTGCGGCTGCTCAACCGCGCTTCCGGCGCCGACATCGCCGAGCTGGGTCGGCAACAGCTCACCAGCCGGGGCGGGCTCCTCCACCGCTGGGCGCAGAGGCAGAGCACCGGTGCGGATGCCGGCGACAGCAGGTACGACGATCTGTACGCCTCGGCTACGCCGCCGGGCAGCGCCGCGGCCGCCCCGTCGGCCGGTCCAGCCGGGCTGCCTCCGGCACTGGTGGCCGGGCACGCACAGCTCTCCACCGGACAGGCCACCGGCTCCGACGTCGAGATGGCAGATCAGTCCGACACGTCGGGCTCGGAGCAGGAGGCGGTGCACCGCGACGATCCGGCCGGCGGTGACGAAGGTGTGTCCGGGGGCCCGTCTGTGGGTCGCCCTGGGCGGGGTGCGGTGGCGGGCCGGCCGTCTGGGCCGTCTGGCGGTGCCGGCGCGTCCGGCGGGGGCAGCATGGATACCTGGGTCGACGGGTCCGACGTCGAGATGGAGGACGGGTCTAGCCAGCGGTCGGGTCGGGGTGGGCTGGGTCTGGGTCTGGTGGAGGGTGTGCCGCTGGGGCCGGCGGGGTTCGGTCTGCCGCCGCGGGTGTGGGGTGGCGGTGTGCCGCGGCTGGACGCGGAGGTGCCGTTCGGCATATCGGAGCGGGCGTTCTCCGCGATGTTGGAGGGGTTGCTGGAGCAGTCCGTGGTGCCGGAGGGGTCGAGCTGGTTGGATTCCGTGCCGGGCATGGTGGGTACCGACAGGTCGGTGGTGGTCGGGCGGGACTATTTCGACCAGGCTCGGCCGTTGGATCCGCCGGATTTCCTGCCGGAGGAGGACCCGCGCAAGAAGTTCCGGGTCGAGTACGACGTGGCGTATTGGGAGCGGCGGAGTCTGACCCGGCCGCGGCCCACACCGGAGGAGTTGGAGCCTGCGGCGCTGCACCTCTTCCGGGAACAGCGGGCGGAGCAGTTGGGTCGGAGGCTGCACGTGCTCAGGGCGCCCGCGCCGCGCGGGAGGAGGCCGGACGGTTCGCCGTGGCTGGAACCGGGGAGCCGGAGCCTGCGTGATGGCTGGGTGGAGATGCCGCCGATCCGTCTGGCTCTCTGGGGCGGCCGGCCGCTGGTCATGGATGCCTATGGTGACGGTGAGCCGGGGCCGCGTAGCCAGTTCCTGTCGAGGATCGCGGATGCTGCGCGGCTACTGCCGGACCTGCTGAACGTGGTGCTGGTGTACCTGCCTCGGCGGGTGGCGGAGTACGCGAGGGCACATGAGGACGAGGAGTACTTCGCCGGGTACGACCTGGTGTCGGTGCGGTGGCTGCTGAAATTCGCGGAGGATAACAACATCACCCTGATCGACTGGCGCGAGTGGTACCACAGCCGGCATCCGCATCCGGCGCAGCCGGAGCTTCTGTCCGCGTACGCGCAGCAGGGGCCTGGTTTCGGCGGGTTCAGCGATCTGAAGCGGGCGCGGTTGGTGTTTGACATCGGCGGCGCCTGGGTCGACGGTGACAACCACATCGGTTACGGCTTCCTGGCGGAGGATATGCAGGGGGCGCTCAACTCGCGGCATGGATTTGGCGTCATCATGGACCGGGACTCGGATGGGCCGGAAGAGGTAAGCAACACCGTCATCATCGGGCCGGCGGGCCACCGGTGGGCCGACGACTGGCAGCAGGAGATCATCAGACTGCACACGCTGTCCCAGGAGGCCGTCGTCGACAGCTTGTACAAGGACTGGCGGGTCGACCCCGGCGTGCGGCGCAACTCCGTGTACAAGCGGAGCGCCCGCCTGCCGCAATACTTGTACTTCAACGAGAATCTCTGGAACGAGCTGTATCTGGTGCGATACGTCCAGAATGCGCAAGCAGGCGGATGGGATCCACAGGTGATCGGCTCGACCTGGCCGGTGCAGGGTCAGACCGCGCTGCGGCCGCCGCCGGTAATGTGGGGCCACGTCCTGCTCCATGCCCAGTACGCGATCCGCATCCTGCAGCGGAGCCTGGGTACGCGGCGCGAGCTTGGCGTGGAGGGCGGGGACCTGCACCTGACCCGGATGGATCCGGTCGTGCGGGACCTTCCCCACCCGCGGGAGGTGCTGCGGGAGGTGCTGCGGTTCTTCGCCCGGCGCGACGAGCTGCGTACCCAGGTAGCCAGCATCACCCGCCGCTGGTTCGTCAGCGACGACCCGGACGGGGGCCAGATCGAGCAGCGCGGCGGGAGAGAGTTGTCGGTGGACATCCCCGACGACGCAATGGCGTGGCTGACTCGCGGCGCGGCGCCGTCCGTCGAGGCGTCACAGGCTCCGGAGAGTTTCAGCCGCGATACGTGGATCCTCGGCGAGTTCGTCGAGTCGATGACCCTGAACCCGCTGCCGGCACCGGCCGCGGTCTTCGATGCACCGCTGCCCAGCCTGTCGCGGGAGCAGGCGCGGGAGTTGTTCCGGGAAGTGGAATACCTGCTTACCCACGTGGAACTGGACGAGGTGGAAACCCTCGGGGCGGTGCTGCGGTGGCTGAGGAACTGGCGGGCGCCGGTGGTGAAGGTGATGGTGTATCCGCCCGGCCATCACCTGCCCGTGAGTGAGCTTGCGGCGGTCCGGGTGCTGGACGCGTCCGACGATGCCCCCGAGTGGATGATCTATGACCCGAGAGAGGCCCGGGAGGAGGTGCGGGTGAGGCTCCTGACCGACGAGTTGGAGTTCCTCGCTGCGGAGCATGATGAGGCCGAGGAGCCAGCGACCCTCGAAGGCCCGATGGCGGAGCTGGCGCCCGACCTAGCCGTGCGGCTCGGCTCGTCGGGACCTCTGGTCGTGGTCACCGATGTCGACGCCGCCGCTTCGGCGCCGGCGCGATGGTGGCCCGACCAGGTCCCGCCCTGGGCGGTCCTTACCCGTCTGCAGTCGCCGCTGCCAGGTCCGGTTGCCCGGCCGGAGCCGGTATGGGAAAGGGCACTCAGCCTGCTCAGCGACCGCAATCTGGTGGTCGGGGACTGGATGCCGGCCGATGCGGATTCGGGCACGCCGACGGGCGACCCCGCGCGTCCGCTTGCCGAGTGGTTGCAGCTGGCTTGGTTGCCGGCGTCGATGCAGTGGCTGCCCAGTGTCCTGCTGCTCGCGCCCGATACGACGAATACAAGGATCCAGCGGTACGGGCTGCGGGTGCAGGTGCGGCCCGCCGGTGACCTCGTCCCGGCCGCCGAGCCCGGTACACCGGGACACGTCCAGCCAGGCCATCTGGAGTTTGCCGTACCCGTGCGGGTGACAGTCAGTGTGGTCAGCCTCTCCGATCCTTCGACGGCGATCCCGGCCAGGGCCGGGGGGCGCGTGCTCACGGCGGAGGTAGTTCTGGACGGGTGGATCGACGTCGGCCCGGCAGATGTGAGCGACAGCTCGTCGTCGGGCTCGATGGAACTCGACCCGGTCGCTGGCTCGCTCCCCGCTCATCGGCCGGATGGCGGGCGGGGCGCGGTGGCGGGCCGGCCGTCTGGGTTGTGAGCGGCGCGGACGCGGGCGAGGAGGAGGACACCGCACGCGTCTTCGAGGTGTCGCCGGAGGAGGTGCGGCTGGCCGGTCAGGAGTTGGCCCGAGAACTGGTCGTCGAGCCGGGGCTGGTGGACTTTGTCGCACCTGGGCCGACCGAGGCGGTACGGCAGGCGCGGGGGGTTGCTCCGGGCCGCTACTGGGTTGACGGTGTGCGTACCCGGCTGGATGTGTTGGGCGTACGCACCGACAACGAACTCGTCTGGTTGCTGGAGTTCGCCGGAAGGCTGGGGCTGGGACCTGAGGACCGCCTGGTGCTGGTGTACCTGAACCGGCGCGGCAGGATGGTCGAGCTGCTGCATCATCTGTCCGAGATGCGGGCGAGGCGGGTGCTGGGCACCGCGAGGTGGCGGATGGAGCTGGCCGCGGACGCCGACCGGCTGTCCCGGGAACTGGGCCGACCCGGGGAGTCGGCGGTCGTCGCCGCGGCCGGACGGCTGGGTGTGGATGCAGCCGATGTCGTGGTTGCCGTGGGTGGGATTGGTGCCCGGTCAGGATGACCGGGCAGTTGGGCTTCCCGGTGACCGAGTTGACCTCGTTGCGGTCCCGGCACGTCGACCTTATGTTGTATCAGGCGTCCGGTGACCTGCCCGATGTCTGGCTGAAGCAGCCCCCGGCCTACGGGCCGCCGCCGCCGTACGGGCAGGGGCGTCTGACGCCGCCGCGACCGCCGCGCCGCAGAGCGGATCGGCGGACGTGGGCGGGCCGAGGCTCGGCACCGTCCCGGCGCCGGAGGCCGCGGGGCCGGTGGCGGGTCAGGTGACCGCGTTGGCGCTGCACGAACTGGGCCAGTGCGGGCACCTGGATGCCGTACCCGGGCGCCCACCGGTGCACGGTGGAGCCGACGGTCGGCTCGGGCTAAGGTGGGCGAGCCGGACACACCACCCCCGGGTAGGCCGGTGGAGAAAGGGCCGTGGACAGTCTGGGTCATGGCGCGGTACCTGCGTGGTATTTCACCGGTGGCGCACCGGACGCCGGTTCGGCCGGTCGACAAGTACACGGGAGGCTGGCGGATGCGTGTGGATGGGTTCGTGGGTCGTGCCGCAGAACTGTCGGTCATCGCCGGACGGATCACCGCCGCGCAGCAGGGTACAGGCGGGGTGATGCTACTGGCCGGGCCGGCCGGGATCGGCAAGAGCACTCTCGCCGAGGAGGCGATCCGCCGCCACGCCGAGCCGGCCAGGCTCACCGTGGTGTGGGGGCACTGCCCGGAGGATGCCGCTGCGCCGCCGCTGTGGCCGTGGCAGCGCGCATTGCGGCTCGCCGGGGTCGAGGACCTCGACCGTACGGGTATCCCCTCCGGTCCGGCCGACGCCGCGTCGGCGTCCTTCCTCGCGCTCGCCAAGGCCAGCAACGCGCTCGGCGCGCTTGCCGCGACCGGGCTGGTCGTGCTGCTGGAGGACCTGCAGTGGGCGGACGCCTTGAGCCTTGACCTGCTGGGCCACCTCGCCCGGGACATCGCGGAGCGCAGCCTGCTGGTGATCGGTACGTTCCGGGAACCGGCGCCCGAGGAGGTGGCCGGCGCGCTGGCGAACCTCACCCGCTACGGCGCGACGACGCTGCGGTTGGCGCCGTTCACCGCCGACGAGGTCGCCGAGTGCGTTGGCGCTGCGGCAGCGCCGGCCGTGCTGGGGCAGACCGGTGGGCTGCCGCTGCTGGTAGCGGCGCTGCGCGACGCGGCCGACCGGGGGGCCGGCGGGGCGAACCTCGCCTCGGTCGTCAGCGGCCTCCTCTCTCCGCTCGGCGCCGCCGAGCGCGACGTTGTCCGGGCCGCCGCTGTGCTCGGCGCGGATATCGATGCCGAGCAACTCACCGCCGTGCTGCCCGCGACCGGGGCGCCGGAGATCGCCGCGGCGCTGGTCGCCGCCTGGCACGCGGGAGTGCTGACCGCCGCTGCCGCCGATCACGGTCGGGCGTACCGCTTCGCCCACGATCTCGTACGCGACGAGGTGGCCCGCCGCGTCGACCGGTCGCGGCCCGCCAGCTGCACCGGGCCGCCGCCGAGGTGCTGGAGCGCGTCGACCCGGCGCAGGCCGCCCGGATCGCGGCCCACTGGCGCCGGGCCGGACGCGACCCGCGGACGCTCGCCTCGGCGGCCGACTGGTCGCGCCGCGCTGCCCGGCAGGCCACCGACCGGCACGCGTACGCCGACGCCGCCCGCCACCTCGGCGACGCCCTGAGCGATACCGGCACCGAGGGCCCGGACGGCGCCGCGGCGCTGCTCGACCTCGCCCGCGCCGAGTACCTGGCCGGGCGGTCCGAGGAGTGCCTGAGCCGCTGCGAGCAGGCCGCGGCGCTGGCCCGCACCGCGCGGCAGCCCGATCTCGTGGCCGAGGCGGCGCTGGTCCTGCAGGGCGTGACGTACCCGCAGGCCGGCGAGGTCGTCATGCGGCTGTGCCGGGGGGCGCTGGCCGAGCCGGGGCTCACCGTATCCGTACGCGCCCGGCTCCTGGCTCAGCTCGCCACGATGCTGTCCGCGGCGGCTCGCAACCCTGACGCGGTTGGGTACGCCATCACGGCCTTGGAACTGGCCGCTGAGTGCGCCGACCCGCCGGCCGAGCTCGCCGCCGCGCGCGCCCGCCGGATGACGCTGAGCCACGCCGACGACACCGCCGAGCTGCTGCGTCTCGGTGAGCTCGCCGTCGACCGCGCGGAGACGCTCGGGGACCCGATGGCCAGGGTGTTCGGCCACGAGTGGCGGCTGGAGGCCGGGTACCTCCAGGCACGCCTGGATATCGTCGAGGACGCCATGGCCGGCATCAGTGCGGTCGCGCAGCGCCACCCCCTGCCGCTCGCGCGTTGGCACGAGCTGCGCGCCCAGGCCAGTCGGGCGGTACTTGAGGGCCGCTTCGCCGACGCGCGCGATGCCAACCGCCGGGCGGCCGCGCTGAGCCGGGCCAGCGGCGACGTCGCCGCGATCGCGATGAGCCATGTGCTCACGCAGCAGATCGGCGTACTGCGCGGGGAAGCCCCCGATCTCGACCCGGACATGTGGGCCGCGTGGGTCCGCCATCGGCGGATCCCGCTGGTGCGGTCCGCGCACATGCAGGCGCTGTACCTCGCCGGCCGGGCCGAGGACGCCCGGGAGGCGTACGTCGAGGTCCGCACGATGCTGCCGATCCCCGATTCGCATGCCAGCTGGACGGTCATGCTGCGGCATCTGGTGGACCCGATTGAGGCGTACGGTGACGCCGCGGCCGCCGAGATCGTCCTCGGGCAGCTCGCCGAGTTCCTTCCGTACCCCGGCGCGATGGGTACTCCGACCGCGGGCTTCGCCGGGACCGTCGCCCGCGACCTCGGGCGCCTGGCCCGGGTGGCCGGGCGCGACGAGGAGGCCGAGACGCTGCTGCGCGAGGCGATCGAGCGCAACCGCGCGCTCGGCGCCCGACCATACGTCGCGCTGACCTGTCTGGACCTGGCCCGGCTGCTGAACGGGCGGCCTGACGCACCGGCCGAGGAGCTCGCGCAGGCGCAGACCCTCGCCGCCGAGGCCCAGCGCCTCGCCGAGCGGCTGGACATGCCCGGCCCGCTCGCCGCCGCCACGCGCCTGGCCGACGAGATCGCGGCGCGCCGCGCCGGTGCCGTCCTGCCGGACCGGCGCGAGCGCACCACCAAACAGCCCGCCATAACAGGCGCGTCACCAGCCACAGCAACGGGACCAGGCGGTACCCTCACCCAGCAGGAGCTACAGATCGCCGGCCTCGCAGCCGCAGGGCTTACCAACAAACAGATCGGTCAGCGGCTCCACCTGTCCCCCCGCACCGTGAGCACGCACCTGTACCGACTGTTTCCCAAGCTCGGCGTCACCACACGTGCCGCTCTACGAGACGCCCTTACCGCCGTGTCCGAAGAGACCACCGACGACAGCTCACGGCCTGCAGATCACTAGTGCTTTGTCATGATCCAGTTATCCGAGTCGGTGGACCCGTCGTTTAGACAGGCGTGGACGTGCAGGCTCTCCTGCGGCCGGCCGGCGCAGGTCGGTCCAGCCGATGGTCGAGCGGCTGGACGAGCCCAACGAGCAGCCACTGCACCACTTCGTGGCGAATACGCCGGGGCACAAGTAGGTGGCCGATGGCTACTCGCCGGTACGCAAGATGACGTACGCCGAAAAGGTGACTGAACGCTACGCCATTCAACGCTAGCTGGCGATGGGTGTAGCCCGAGACACTTATGTCCGTCAAACTGTTCTGGTCGAGCCGTAGTTGGGGTGCCTGCCGTGGTCACATGATCAAGATCCTGGCCTGCCACAAAGCAAAACCAACAGTCCTGTCAAATCAGGCCGTGAACTCCGACAACACCACGATGAACCAGGCTCAGTCGCTACGACGACCAGGCGAGAAGGTCTTGCACCTCCTTCTGTTTCGAGCGCCTCACGGCGCACAAGCGCTTCACGGCGCACACCGGACCTGCACCGGCCCGCGCTCCTCGCCCGCGGCCTGGGTTTCCCGACGACGACACGCCCGACCCTTTCCACCGGCAACGACGATTGTGACCATGGTCGGGTTCAATGTCCGTGCCCACCCCGAGCCCAATGGCGCTTCCTTAAAGACCTGATGGTCTATGATCTTCCGTGTGGCTGGTGTGACTCGTATCGTCAGGGCGGCGCGGGATCGGTTACCGGATCGGGTGGCGATCGGGGTGTTGACCAAGACGTTCCCGCCGGAGTTGGTGGACGCGGTGATCGATGAGGCCAAGGCCCGGGAGCAGCGTAAGCGGTCGCTGCCGGCCCGATTGACCCTGTACTTCATCCTGGCGATGTGGTTGTGGCGGGAGTTTGGCTACGAGGAGGTGCTGCGTCAGCTCTTGGAAGGCATGTCCTGGTCGGGGGATGACGAGGGGCTGGATGAGGCGGATGTGGCCTGGTCGGGGTCGATCACCAAGGCCCGTGCCCGGTTGGGGCCAGACGCGCCGCGGTTGTTGTTTTCGCGGGTGGCCGGCCCGGTGGGTAGCCCAGACATGCCGGGGTGTTTCTGGCGGGGGCTGCGTCTGACGGTGGTTGACGGGTCCACGATGGACGTGCCGGACAGCCAGGCCAACCGGGACGCCTTTGACGGGCCGTCCAACGCTGATGGGCCGGGCGCGTTTCCGCAGGTGCGTCTGGTCGCGCACGCCGAGTGCGGCACCAAGGCGCTGCTGGATGCCACCTTCGACGGCTACCGGGTCGGCGAGAGCACCCTGGCGGCGCGGCTGTTGCCCTCCCTCGGGCCCGGGATGCTGGTCATGGCTGACCGGCAGTTCCTGAGCTGGCGGCTGTGGCGCGATGCCGCCGCCACTGGCGCGCACCTGTTGTGGCGGGCCAGCGACTCGTTCACCTTGCCCGTCCTCGAGCGTCTGTCCGACGGCAGCTACCGCTCGCAGCTCACGCCGCCGCGTAAGCGCGACGGGCAGCCGATCCCGGTACGGGTCATCGAGTACACCGTGAGCACCGCCGACGAGCACGGCGTGCAGCACAGTGAGCTGTTCTGCCTGGTCACCACCATGCTGGATCCCGATGCCGCGCCAATCGAGGAGATCCCGGCCCTCTATCATGAGCGGTGGCGCGGGGAGACCATGTTGGACGCGGTCAAGACCGACCTACGTGGTGGTCAGGACGTGGTGGCCCGCTCTCAGCACCCCGACGGGGTGCGTCAGGAGATGTGGGCGCTGTTCTGCCTTTACCAGGCCCTGACGGACCTGGTCGGCGACGCCGCCCGCCATTACCGAATAGACCCCGACCGCATCAGTTTCCTGCGCGCCCGCAACGCCGCCCGCCGATCCGTACCTCGGATCCAGGCGGACTTTCCCCCCTCAGCGATTGCAGCGAGCCCGTGAACGCGCCTGGCACGAACTGGGCCGCCACACCCACGACCGGCCAGGACGATCCAGCCCCCGCGCCACCAAACGACGCTCCCACCGATATCCCGCCCGCGGTGACCAACCCGCCAGCCGCCGAGTAACCCACACCATCACGCTGCACCGTGTCAAGCACCCAACCGGACAGAGTCCTTAAAGAAGCGCCATTGACCCCGAGCCGGGCGTACCGAGGCGCGATCTGTTCGACGAGGTGCTCGGCGTAGGGGCCGAGGCGTTGGCGCAGTTTGGCGTAGTTGGTCAACCAGACCGCAACGCATCGGCGGCATCACACCCTCCCGCGGCCGAGCGGGCGGTGCCGGTCGTCCGGGGCGGCGGAAAACTGTTATCCGGCGGGTAGGTTTCCGGTCTGCTGTCACAGGAGAGACGTCGACCAACGCCAATGACGTGCGGTAGGGCAACAGGAGCAGTCTGTGAGTGCACTGGATCGACTGGATGATGAGCTCGTCGCGGCGGCCCGCGCCGGGGACCGTGCGGCGATGCAGGAGTTGGCCGCCCGGTACCTGCCGCTGGTGTACGCCGTGGTGGGCCGGGCTGCGGACAGCGACCTGGACGTCGACGACATCGTCCAGGAGACGATGGTGCGGCTGGTGAGCGGGCTACCCGGGCTGCGTGAGCAGACGCGGTTCCGTTCCTGGGTGGTCACCATCGCGCTGCGACAGCTGGCCGATGCGCGGCGTGCCGCCCGCCAGCAGCGGCTGGCACGCGGCCGGCTCACCGAGCTGGTCGAGCACCCCGACCCAGCCTCGGACTTCGTCGGGCTGGTCATGCTGCGTCAGACGCTCAGCCACGAGCAGCGGGAGGTCGTCGAGGCGACCCGGTGGCTGGATCCGGCGTACCGCGATCTGCTGTCGCTGTGGTGGCTGGAGGTGGGCGGGCACCTGACCCGGGCCGACGTCGCGGCCGCGGTTGGCCAGCCGGTGCCGCACGTGGGCGTGCGGGTGCAACGGATGCGGCAACAGCTGGACACCGCCCGGCGGGTGGTGGGTACGCTACGCGCCCGACCGGGCTGCCCGGCGCTGCGGGAGGTGACCGTGGCCTGGGACGGGCAGCCGGATCCGCTGTGGCGCAAACGGATCGCCCGCCACGTGCAGGACTGTGCCGGGTGCGCCGACCACAGCGGCCCGCCGGTCCCACCGGAGCGCCTGCTCGCCGGCCTGCCGCTGCCGGTCCCACCGGTGCACCTGACCGCCATCACCGGTTCCCCCATCACCGGTTCCATCAGCGACGGTTCCACCAGCAACGGCGTCGCCGACGGTACCGATACTGCCACGAACGCCATCGGGGCGCCCGGGGCTGGGGCGCACGCCGGCTGGTCGGCGCTGCGGCTGGCCAAGCTGGTGCTGCCGGTCGCCGCCGCCGGGCTGGCCGTCACCACCGCGGTTGTGGTCTTCCGGCCGGCGGCCGGCCCGCCGACCAGCGTACCGTCCGCGCCGGTCAGCGCGGTGAGCCTGCCGCCGGTCACTTCGGCCGGCGGTACCGCGCCGGCCATCCCGCCCCCGGCCCGGCCCACCGGATTCGTGTATCCGGCCCCGGGTCAGCGCGCTGCCGGCGGCGGGAGGCTGCCGGCCAGCGCCTCGGGCAGTGAGTATCTCGGCGAGCAGAAGACCAACATTCCCACGGGCATCGATCGGGATCTGGGTTTCTCCGGGGTCGTCAACGGCCAGAGCGTGTGGACCTACGGCGACACGATCCTCGACAAGTCGATCAACGGGATCAAGCCGATGGCGTACGACTCGGTCGCGTTGGGCGAGAAGACCGACACCAGTAAGATCCATTTCAAGAATCTGGGTAGTTTCGGCCAGCCCGGCAACTGGGTGCCGCTGACCCCGACAGAGAAGAACACCGGCGGGGTGAGCAGGTTCGCGATGGGTGGCACCAACGTCATCGAGTACGCCCCCGGCAAAGGACTGGTCTACTACCTGAAAAACGACCGGCAGGGCGGCGTGAACCGGCTGATGGGCGCGGGTGTGGCCCAGGTCGAGGCGGATGCGAACGGGGCGTCGGCGACCCGGACCAGGCCGGTGCACAGCGCGAACACCTCGACCGACAGCGACACCCTGCTGTGGGGTCCCAGCGATCCCTGGTACGGCGACATCGGCATCACCTATGACCCCCGGGACAAGAAGGTCTACGCCTACGGAAACGGCCCGGACCGCGGCGTCTACCTGGCCCGGGTGCCGGCCACCCAGGCCAACGACGTGACCGCGTACGAATACTGGGACCAGTCCACGCAGTCCTGGTACACCGGGGTCAAGAAGGTTGACCGCAACCAGGCAATCTTCAGTCACCACCACGACACGCCGTTTCAGCACCAGGAGATCTTCAGCCAGTCCAACGCGTTCTGGAGCAACTACTACAACGCGTGGATGTTCCTGACCTCGGGTGGCTACCCAGGGACGAGGATCGCGGTGATGACCGCACCGAAGCTTGAAGGCCCGTGGACGGCGCTCACCAAGGTCTCCGACGCCTGCCCGGCCACGAACGCCGTCTGCTACGCGGTGGCCCCACACCCGGAGTACGACGAGTCCGGCAAGACCGTACTGGTCAGCTACACGGAGTGGGCCGGCCCCAGGATGACCGTGCAGCTACGCCGGATCACCTTCACCTGACCGGGACCCAGCACGATGATCGCCGTTGTTGTCTGGATTGTGAGCAACAGCGACTCCAGTCGCTCAAATCGGCGAAACAACTCAGCGTCGGCCTCACCGAGCCGGTACAACAGGCGACGGCGATGATCGGCTACTACGCGGGGGTATGTGAGACCGAACGGCGCCACGCCCGGCGCCAGGCCATCAAGCGGGCGAAGTCCATATCGCCGCCGCCAATCGCTGCGCACGGGCCATCCGTACCGCTACGCCTGACGGAGGTGCGGCGGACCCACCTGTCCTCAACAGGGTCAAGAAACGTGGTTGCCGGGCCGGTCCAGCTCTTCAACATCGAGTCGGTGAAGGCAGTCGCCGCGAGGTACGGAGTCGACATTTCCGACCTCAACATAGCCCTGGAGACGTGAAGTACCGAGGCGTGTGCGGCCGGATCCTTCCGGACGGCACCATTGTGCTGTTGCCGACGGGCTTCCGCAGTGAGGACTTGCGTTCCGCAGCTGAGTGGTGAGTCTGGACCCGGGATCCTTTGGTTGAGCTGCGGAAATGGTTGATGGCACGCCGGTGGGGCGTGTGTCTTGGCGGCCGGGTTCGTGCTGGTCAGCGGTTTGTGGGGTGCTGGTCGAGGATGTCGCTGACCGTGACTGGCTCGTCGTAGTGGGGGCACAGTCCGCCGAAAGTCGACGCGTACGCAGGGTTGGTGGCAGTCGGGGCACCATTGTTGGCCCAGGTGTCGGGTGTCGCACTCGGGGCACTGGTAGACGGTCATGGAGCGCCGGTGGGTGGTGGGTGGGACGGCGACGGCCGGGTGGGGCCTGGGTTGGTGGGCACGCCAGGCGGTCTGCCGGCAGGCGGGCGTGCAGTAGCGCTGGCGCCGGGTGGGAGTGAACGCGGTCTGGCAGAGCGGACAGGTCGCGGTTGCCGCGATGTCGTTACGGATGTCGTCACGCGGCGGGGACGCCGGCTGCGGGTGCGCCGGGGCGGGTGCCGGGCCCGGCTGGATGTCGTTACGTGACGGGGGCATCGGGGTGGGTTTCCTTGCCGGGGTACCTCGGACCCCGCCCGCGCCGATCGGGCCGAACCGCGAGTCGTCCGGCGCCCCCAAACCCTTGCTCGCCTTCATGCAGGTGACCAGCCCCGGTTCGGGCGGGGGCCTGATGGGGCGGTTCGACAGTTCCTCAGGCTTCCGGAACACTATCGCCGTTGGCGGTGGTGGTTCCTGGGCAGAACCAGTCCGCCTTGCGCGACGACATCGTCCACGAAACCTGTCACGTGGTGGAGGGCACCAATCAAGAGCTGACGGTGACCGCCGGTATCGCACCCAGGGACTTTACGCGCCAGCCCCGCCGTCGGCTACCGTGTGTCGAGCAGCGGTCCGGTACGGGAAGGGGGCTACCGTGAGGCGCCACAAGCACCGGTCCGGCCGGCGCCGGCGGGATCGGGTGTGCAGCCCCCGCAGCCTGGCATGTACGTAGAGTCGACCGCGCGGATGCGTGTGGATGGGTTTGTGGGTCGTGCCGCGGAGCTGTCGGTCATCGCCGGGCGGATCGACGCCGCGCAACAGGGTACGGGCGGGGTCGTGCTGCTGGCGGGGCCGGCCGGGATCGGCAAGAGCACCCTGGCCGAGGAGGCGATCCGCCGGTACGCCGAGCCAGCCGGGCTTACCGTGCTGAGGGGGCACTGCGCGAAGGACGTTGCCGCGCCGCCCTTGTGGCCGTGGCAGCGGGCGTTGCGCCTGGCCGGGGTCGACGACCTGGACTGGACGGGTACGCCGGCCGGCCCGGACGACGCCGCGTCGGTGCGTTTCCTCGCCCTCGCCAAGGTCAGCGACGCCCTCTGCGCGCTGGCCGCGACCGGGCTGGTCGTGCTGCTGGAGGACCTGCACTGGGCGGACACCTTGAGCCTGGACCTGCTGCGCCACGTCGCCGGGCAGGTCGCGGAGCGCGGCCTGCTGATCATTGGTACGTTGCGGGAGCCGGCGCCGGAGGAGGCGGCCGGGGCGCTGGCCAACCTGGCCCGCTACGGCGCGATCACGCTGCGGCTGGCGCCGTTCGTCGCCGAGGAGGTCGCCGAGTGTGTGGGCCGGTCGGCGGCGCCGGCGGTACTGCGGCAGACCGGTGGGCTGCCGCTGCTGGTGGCGGCGCTGCGGGACGCGGCCGAGCGGGGGGGCGGCGGGGCGGACCTCGCTTCGATCGTCAGCGGCCTGCTCGCTCCGCTGCGCCCGGACCAACGCGACATCGTTCGGGCGGCCGCCGTGCTCGGCGCGGATATCGATATCGAGCAGCTGGCGACCGTACTGCCCGCCGCTGGGGAGCCGGACATCGCTGGGGCGCTGCACGCGGCCTGGCACGCCGGAGTACTCAGCGTCGCGGCCACCGGGCCTGAGCGGGCGTACCGCTTCGCCCATGACCTCGTGCGCGAGGAGGTGGCCCGCGGCGTGGATCCGGCCGTAGCCCGCCAGCTGCACCGGGCGGCCGCCGAGGCGCTGGAGCGCGGCGACCCCGGCCAGGCCGCCCGGATCGCGGCCCACTGGCGTCGGGCCGGACGCGACCCGCGGACGCTCGCCTCGGCGGCCGACTGGTCGCGCCGCGCCGCCCGGCAGGCGGCCAACCGGCACGCGTACGCCGACGCCGCTCGCCACCTCGCCGACGCGCTGAACGACACCGGCGCCGAGGGCCTCGACGGCGCCGCGGCACTGCTCGACCTCGCCCGCGCCGAGCACCTGGCCGGGCGGTCCGAAGAGTGCCTGCGCCGCTGCGAGCAGGCCGCGACGGCCGCCCGTACCGCCGGACGGCCCGATCTCGTGGCGGAGGCGGCGCTGGTTCTGCAGGGCGTGACCTTCTTCCAGGCCATCGAGGTGATCGTGCCGTTGTGCCGGGAGGCGCTCGCCGCGCCGGGGCTCACCGTTTCGGTACGCGCCCGGCTGTACGCCCAGCTGGCCACTATGCTGGCGGACCGCAACGCGGACGCGGTTGGGAACGCCACCGTGGCCTTGGAGTTGGCCGCCGCGTGCGCCGACCCGCCGGCCGAGCTCGCCGCGGTGCGGGCCCGGCAGATGACTCTGCGCCACGCCGATGACACCGCCGAGCTGCTACGCCTCGGCGAGCTGGCGGTCGCCCGCGCCGAGACGCTTGGGGACCCGATCGCCGGGTTGTACGGCCACGAGTGGCGGATGGAGGCCGGGTACCTCCAGGCGCGCCTGGACATTGTCACGGACGCCATCGCCGCGATCAGCGCCATCGCGCAGCGCCACCCCATGCCGCTGGCCCAGTGGCACGAGCTGCGCGCGCAGGCCAGTCGGGCGGTACTGGAGGGCCGCTTCGCCGACGCGCGCGAGGCCAACCGCCAGGCGGCCGGGCTAGGCCGGGCCAGCGGCGACGTCCTCGCCATCGCGATGGGCCACACGCTGGCACGGCAGATCGCCCTGCTGCGCGGCGACGCCGGCGATCTCGACCCGGACATGTGGGCCGTGTTCAGCCGCCAGCGGTGGATCCCGATCCTGCGGTCCGCCCGCATGCAGGCGCTGCACCTCGCCGGCCCGGCGGAGGAAGCCCGGGCGGCGTACGGCGAGGTCCGCGCGATGCTGCCGATCCCCGATTCGCATATCAGCTGGACGGCCATGCTGCGGCATCTGGTCGACCCGATCGAGGCGTACGGCGACGCCGCGGCCGCCGAGATCGTCCTCGGGCAGCTCGCCGAGTTCCGTCCGTACCCCGGCGCGATGGGTACTCCGATCTCGGGCTTCGCCGGCACCGTCGCCCGCGACCTCGGCCGCCTGGCCCGGGTGGCCGGGCGCGACGAGGAGGCCGAGACGCTGCTGCGCGAGGCGCTCGTGCGCAACCGTGCGCTCGGTGCCCGGCCGTACGTCGCGCTGACCTGTCTCGACCTGGCCCGGCTGCTCAGCGGGCGGCCGGATGCACCGGCCGAGGCGCTTGCTCAGGCGCAGGCATTCGTTGCCGAGGCCCGGTGCCTCGCCGAGCGGCTGGACATGCCCGGCCCGCTCGCCGTCGCCGTGTCCCTGGCCGATGAGATCGCGGCGCGCCACGCCGTTGCCGTCGCAGCGGCCCGGCGCGAGCGCACCGCCAGACAGCCAGCCACGACAGGCGCGTCACCAGCCAGAGCAACGGGACCAGGTGGCACCCTCACCCAGCAGGAACTACAGATCGCCGGCCTCGCCGCCGCAGGGCTCACCAACAAGCAGATCGGTCAGCAACTGCACCTGTCCCCCCGCACCGTGAGCACGCACCTGTACCGTCTGTTTCCCAAGCTCGGCGTCACCACACGTGCCGCCCTACGAGACGCCCTATCCGCCCTGTGCGAAGAGACCACTGACGACGGCTCACGGCCTGCGCCACATCGTGGCGAACACGCCGGTCACCGTGAGATGGCCGACGGCCACTCCCTCTCTGCCGGTACGCAAGATGACGTACCCCGAAACAGTGACTGAACGCTACGTCATTCAACGCTAGCCGGCGATAGGTGTAGCCCGAGACACTGATGCCCGTCAAACTGCCATGGCCGCGCCGCAGCTGGGGTGCCTGGCGTGGTCACATCGATAGGCCGGCATCGGTCTCAATGCCGTCGGAGCGTCGGAGAGGAGGCTGAGCAGCGGTGCCACTCGATGTGCAACGCGATGGCTTCTGCTGGCTCTGGCCCCAGGTCCCGACCGCCGTCCGTGGTATACCACAACGCCCACGATTACCCCGATGCCGCCGAGACCAGGTCTTAGGCGTACCTCCAGACATGCGCAGGCGTACGGCTGCGTCTGCCGGGGACGCCGGGCTACCAGCGCCGCACTGCACCTAGCGGGCGAGCAGACAACGCTTCATCGCCATCAGCCCACGTTGGATCAACCCTGGTCCAACCCAGTTCGGCGAAAGTCACCACTTGCCTGTTCTGCTGTGGAAGTCGCCGCGGCGTCGCCACGCCCGTAGGCAACGTCGACGCCTGGATCAAGCAGGGACACCAGCCGCGCCTGTACGGGTACGGAGCCAGGACGGCTGAACAGATCCTCGAATCCATCGCAGCCTACAGCCGACCACCTTTGTGCCAATGACGAACTCAGGAAACCAGCGCCGGGACGAACGGCGGACAGACATGGAGGCGGATGTGTTCACCGCAGCGATCGTCGGTGACCAGCCGGTGCTGCGGGCGGGTATGGAGAAGCTGGTCTTGGACGATCCGACGTTCGAGGTGGCGGCCAGTGTGGACACGGTCGAGCAACTGGACGGCACGTACGACCTGGTTGTCCTGGACATTCCAATGCACGGGCGGGTCGCGACCGTCGAGGCGATAGCGGCGGTGGCGCGGATCGGCCGGCCGCTGGTCTGTCTGTCGCGCGACCAGCCGGTGCCGCTGCTGTCCGCCATGCGGGCCGGTGCGCGTGGCTGCATCACGCGGCACAGCGAGCAGAGCGCGGTGCTGGACGCCATGCGTACCGTCGTCCGGGACGGCTTCTATGTGTGCCCCCGCCTTGCCGGACGGCTGCGGGCTGAACTGGCCAATCCGCTGGAGGATGATCCGGGCACGCTGGCTCCCCGGGAGATCGAGACGTTGCGGTGGATCGCGATCGGCCTGACCCATGGGCAGATTGCCCTCCGGATGGGAGTGTCACCGGCCACCGTCAATACCTACGCCAAGCGCATTCGGTCGAAGTTGAATGTGCGTAACAAGGCGGAGCTGACCCGGATGGCGATCGAGCTGGGTCACCTGTCGCAGCACCGGCATCACCAGGCGGCCTGACCCGGGCCGATACGGCGCGGCCATAGATGAGGAGGAATGTGATGACGCAACGGGGTCCGGAACCAGACTGGGTGCAGCGGGCGTCCGCGTTGCGCGACGGGCTGGTGACGGCGGCGGCCGACATGAACACCGCGGAGGTGACCCGGTCGTCCGGCGGCGTCACGGTCACCCTCGCCGCCAGTGGGGAACTACGGTCCATCCGGGTCGAGCCCAGGGTGCTGAGCAGCGCGGCCGAGGTGGAGCGGCACACGATGCGCGCCCACCAGGAGGCGCACCAGGTCATCCGGCAGATGGCTGAGGACATGATGGGGCCGGTGCGCGACATGGTCGCGCAGGCCAAGCAGCGGCTGCACGCCGAGCGGCCAGCGGCCCGCGCGGCCGGCGTACCGGCCGATCGGCGGCCGCACCGCCAACCCGGCGCGCCCTGAGCCTCGGCCGGACCGCGCCTGACTGGTGCTGGCAACCCCGAATGGAGAGATGGTGACCGACCCGGCTCACGAGGCACGCCGGCAGACGATGGCGCTGCGCGGTGAGTTCGTCCAGGCGTTCGTCGAGCATGTGGGGCCCCGGCCCGCCAGCGAGCGGATGACCGTCCGGCTGCCCGCGCTGCTCATCGTCGTCGCGCTGACCGCGGCGGGCGCGGTGGTCTTCGGGGTGTTCTGGCAGCTGATCCGGCCCGCCCGTGCGGCGGCGGGGCCGAACCCCAGCGCCGCACCGCGCAGCGCCTACGGCGCGGTCACCGGGTGGGACTGTGCCGCTGCGGGCGACCACGGTTTCGATACGCAGGGCCGCACCGGTGGCTGGCGTACCCTGCCGTCGGGCGGCTGGCGCGAGGACGGCTGCCGCGGCACGTACGTGTCGATGCCGATGAGCGGCAAGGCGACCGCCGACGACCCCGGGCAGTACGCCCGCTGGTGGTTCACCCCCTCGTCTGGCATATGCGCGGTCGAGGTGTTCGTGCCGGACGTCCCGGGCGACTCACCGGACGCGGCGGCCAGCGCCGCGCACTACACGGTCTCCGGCGGCCAGGGCGGCGCACCGTACGCGGAGTTCGTGGTGGACCAGACCAGCAACCGTGGCCAGTGGGTTACCGCCGGAGCGTTCCCGGTCAGGGACAAGAGCTTCGTTGTCACGGTCACCAACCGGGGGGTGCCCCGCAAGCCTGGCGACCACATCGCCGTGAGCCAGACGCGGACCGAGTGTTCAGCGTGAGGGTGGTGAGATCACGTTGACTGGGCCTCCCCGCACCAGTGCCGTGTCCGCCCCCCGCGGGCATGTCGAGCGTGTCTCCACCCGCCCTTGGAGCCGGTACCGCACGATCGGTGCCGCGGTCCGGTCGGTGCGGGAAGGCACGGTGATCGCGGTGGCCAGCGGGGTGTACCCCGAACGTCTGGTGCTGGACCGGGCGGTGACCATCGTGGCCGACGACGACGGGGACGGTGTCGAGCTCGCCCCACCGGAGGGTGCGGCGCTGCAGGTGACCGGCGGCGCGGTCACGGTCCGGGGGGTGACCCTGCGCGGCGGCCAGGCCGGCGAGCCCGGGGCGGCTGCCGTGCTGGCCGAGGCGGGCACGCTGCGGCTGGAGGACTGCCGGGTGGCCGGCGGTCCGGTCGCCGTGGCCGGCCGGGCCGTCGCCGAACTGCGGGACTGCACCGTACGCGACGGGGCCACCGCTGGCCTGCTGGTGGTTGACGGCGGCCGGGCCGTGGCCAGCAACCTGCGGGTGGAGGATGTGCAGGGCGCCGGGGTCTACGTCACCGGGGGCGGCGTGGTCGACCTGCGGCAGCCCCGGATCACCCGTACGGCGGGTTCGGGGGTGCAGGCCGACGGCTCAGGTACCGTCCGGATGGTCGACGGCGACCTCAGCCACTGCGCCGGGCCGGCGCTCAGCGTGGACGGCACGGCGCAGGCCCACCTGGTCGACTGCCACCTGCACGACCTCACCGGTGACGGGGTCCGCGTGACGGGAAGCGCGCCGTTGCCGGCCGCCTGGTGGATGCCTCTGCAGCCGGAGCGGCCCGCCGCCGACGAGCACCCGCGACCGGAGGACGGCGCGCCGGCCGACGGCGGGGTGACCCTGCTGCGCTGCGAGCTACGCCGCAGCGGCGGCGCCGGCCTGGTGCTCGCCGGCAACGCGCAGGTCGCCGTGGACGGCTGCACCATCGAGGGCACCTCCGGCGCGGGCATCGTCGCCGGAGGTGACGGCCGGTTGGCGCTGCTGGACTGCCGGGTCGCCCGCAGCGGGGTGACCGCGCTGGCGGTGCGCGGACGGGCGCAGGTGCGCTGCGTGGGCGCCACGCTGCTGGACTGCGCCGCCAACGGGGTGTTCGTCGCCGGGGACAGCCGTGTCCTGCTCACCGGCTGCGAGGTCCAGCGGTGCACATCCAGTGCGGTACACCTGGGCGGCGATGCGCGCGTGGCCCTGGTGGACTGCACGGTCCGCGGCAGCTCCGAGTACGGTGTCCGGGTCGCCGACCGGTCGATGCTGCGGGTGCGGGGCGGCGGTATCGACGGCGCCAAGCTCGGTGGCTTGTACCTCGACGGGAGCGCCGACGCGCTGCTGCGCGGGGTGCGTATCGCGTCGTGCGGCGTCGGCGTGCGGGTGGACACGCCGCACCGGCCGCTGATCGAGGACTGCGAGATCGACGACATTGCGCAGACCGGTATCGAGGTGGCCTCCGGGGCGGCCCCGCAGGTGCGCGGCTGCCGCATCGCCCGGTGCGCGGCGGCCGGCATTTTCGTGGACGCGGACGCGGCGCCCACCGTGGACGGATGCGAGGTGTCCGATGTGGGGGGATGCGGGCTGGTCGTGTGGAGTAACGCCGCACCGACCGTGCGGGGCCTGACCGTCCAGCGATCGCGGAAGAACGCGGTCTACCTCGGTCCGGACTCCCGTGGCACGCTCGACGACTGTGACTTGTCGGCCAGCGAGTACCCGGCGCTGTTCGTCGGCGCCGGTGCCGCTACCGTGCTGCGTGGCTGCCACGTGCATGACGTGGACGAGGACGTCAGCCAGGCGGCCGGCGCGGCGGCCACCTTCGACGGGTGCTGGAGCACCGGGGTGGCCAACGCCACCCTGCCTACCTCGGCAGGCGTAGCCCGCCCGGCCGGCGGGCTACGCCCGGTCCCCGACGGCCCGGCCACGACCGGCGGGGCAGGCCCACGCTCGGCCGAGGCGCCGACCGCGACGCTGGAGGAGCTGCTGGCCACGCTGGACCGGCTGGTCGGCCTGGTCCGGGTCAAGCAGGACGTGGGTACGATGGTGCGGCTGGCGCAGATGATCAAGCGCCGCCAGTCGGCCGGGCTGTCACCCCCGCCGATGTCCCGGCACCTGGTCTTCGCCGGAAATCCGGGGACCGGCAAGACCACCGTGGCCCGGCTGTATGGCCGGCTGCTCGCCGCGATGGGCCTGCTGGCCAGCGGCCACCTCGTCGAGGTCGACCGCAGCAGCCTGGTCGGCGAGTACGTCGGGCACACCGCGCCGAAAACCCGGGCGGCGTTCCGGCGGGCCCTGGGCGGCGTGCTGTTCATCGACGAGGCGTACGCGCTGACCCCTGGCGGCAACGGCAACGACTTCGGTCTGGAGGCCATCTCGACGCTGGTGAAGCTGATGGAGGACCACCGGGAGGAACTGGTCGTCATCGTGGCCGGGTACCCGGGGGAGATGCGCCACTTCATCGGCGCCAACCCTGGCCTGTCGTCGCGGTTCTCCCGCACCCTGACCTTTGCCGACTACACCCACGACGAGCTGGTGCAGATCGTTGAGCAGCAGGCGGCCGGGCACGACTACACCCTGGCCGAGCCGACCCGGGCCCTCCTGCTGGAGTCCTTCCCGGCCGTACCGCGCGGGCGCGGCTTCGGCAACGGCCGCTTCGCGCGCCAGGTGTTCCAGCAGATGACGGAGAGGCACGCCACCCGGGTGGCCGAGCTCGTCGACCCGAGCACCGAAGCGCTGCGCACCCTGGTACCCGGGGACGTCCCACCCGAAGCCGACGTGGAGGGCTGAGGCCACCGTGAGTCGACGCCCCCTGCACCGGCCCGCCCGGGCACTGCTGCCGCAACTGCCGACCGACGCGCTCGTGCTGCCGGTACCGCCGGAGCAGCCGCAGGAGAACCCGCAGGGCGCCTGGGGCCTGATCCTGCCCCTGCTGAGCAGCGTGGGCATGTCCGCCTACATGGTCACCTTCGGGCGGCCGGAGATGATCATCATCGGGGTGCTCTTCTTCGTCACCTCCACCGGTGCCGTGCTGGGCATGCGCATCCAGCAACGCAGCACGGGCAGCCGCGCGGTACGCAAGCAGCGGGCCCGGTACCGCGCCCACCTCAATGCCGCCCGCGACCAGGCCCGCGAGATGGCCCAGGCGCAACGCACGCTGGCCGCGTTGAACCATCCGGAGCCGTGCCGCCTGTGGGCCATCGCGGGCGACCAGCAGCGGGTGTGGGAGCGCCGCCGGGAGGACCCCGACTTCCTGCACGTACGGCTCGGTACCGGCGAGGTGCCGCTGACCACCCCGCTGCAGCTGGACTCGCGCACCGATCCGCTGGGTGACTACGACTGGCACTCCCTGCAGGCGGCCCAGCGCCTGGTCGAACGGATGGGCCGGGTGGCCGGTCAGCCGGTCAGCATCGACCTGGCCGACGCGGGCGTGGTGAGCCTGCTCGGTCCGCCCGAGCAGACCAGGGAGCTGGCCCGGGGCCTCCTGTGCCGCATCGCCGTGCAGCACGCGCCCGACGATGTCCTGATCGCCGTGGACGCCTCCGACGGCGGGGACTGGGCCTGGGCCAAGTGGCTGCCGCACAGCCAGGAACCGCGGGCCCGGGGCCGGGCCGGGGTACTGTCGCTGGTCGCCGAGCACCCCGAGCACCTCGCCGACTTCCTGGCCGAGGAGCTGACCCGGCGGGCCGAGACCCAGGGCAACCGGATGCTGAGGCCCCTCAATGAGCGGCCCAGCCTGCAACGCTTGGTGCTCCTGGTCACCGGGTACGCCCCGGTCTCCGAGTGGGGCCGCTCCGACCTGCTGCGCGGGCTGCTGCAGGCAGCCGGCCCGCAGTACGGCATCACGCTGGTGTTCCTGGTCAAGCGGGAGTCCGACGAACCGGGCCGCGTCGACGTACGGGTGCGGTGCGACCACCAGCGGCAGGTGCGCCTGGAAGGGCGACTCGGCCCGGCGACTCTGGCCAGCGGCTGCGTCGCCGACCCGGTACCGGTGGCGGTGGCCGAGCTGGTCGCCCGCGAGCTGGCCCCCCTGCGCCTGAGCGAGGAGCGGGAGCAGATCCTGGCGCGCGTGGTGTCCCTGACCGAGATGGTGCTCGGCGGCGCGGATCCCGGGACCGCGGCCATCACCGAGAACTGGATCGGCGCCGGTGACCCGCGGCTGCTGCGCGCCCCGATCGGTACCGACGGCGACGGCGTTGCGGTGGTGTTGGACATCAAGGAGTCGGCGCAGGGCGGTTCCGGACCGCACGGCCTGATCGTGGGTGCCACCGGCTCCGGTAAGAGCGAGTTGCTGCGTACCCTGATCACCGGTCTGGCCCTGACCCACTCACCGGAGCTGCTCAGCTTCGTCCTGGTCGACTTCAAGGGCGGTGCGGCGTTCGCGCCGCTGGCAGAGCTGCCGCATGTGGCCGGCCTGATGACCAACCTGGCCGACGACGCGGCGCTCATCGACCGGGTTCTCGCCGCGTTGATGGGCGAGCAGCAGCGCCGGCAGCGCATGCTGCGCGACGCGGGCAAGATCGACTCGGTCCGGGAGTACCAGTTGCGCCGCGCCGCCGGTGCCCGCGACGCCAGCGGCCGGCCGCTGGAGCCGCTGCCGTGCCTGCTGATCGTGGTGGACGAGTTCAGCGAGCTGCTGTCCGGCCGCCCCGAGTTCGTCGACCTGTTCGTGCAGATCGGCCGGGTCGGGCGCAGCCTCGGCATGCACCTGCTGATGGCCACCCAGCGCTTCGAGGAGGGCCGGCTGCGCGGGCTGGACTCCCACCTGTCCTACCGGATCTGCCTGCGTACCTTCAGCCCCACCGAGAGCCGCGCGGTGATCGGCAGCCCGGACGCCTACCAGCTTCCCCCGATCCCCGGCTCGGCCTACCTCAAGGTCGGCGAGTCGATATACACGCGGCTGCGCGTCGCCCTCGTCTCGGCCCGCTACGTCACCGCGCAGGAGCGCACCGAGGCGGCCGGCCGGCCGGACACCCGGATCGTGCCGTTCGGCCTGCGCGTCCCCGATGACGCCACGTTCGACCAACCCGAGGAGGCGGCGATGCCGGCCGAGGCCGGCGGACCCACCGAGCTGTCGATCGTAGTGGACCGGCTGAAGACGCTCTCCGTCCCCGGGCACCAGGTCTGGCTGCCGCCGCTGCCGTCCGTACTGGCCATGGACCACCTGCTCGGCTCCCCGGCGGTACAGCCGGGCCGCGGGTACTCCTCCCGGCTGTGGCCGGCCTCCGGCGAACTGCAGATCCCCCTCGGCATCGTGGACCTGCCCACCCGGCAGGAGCAGGAACCACTGCTGATGGACTTCGCCGGGGCACACGGCCACCTGGCCGCGGTCGGCGCGCCCCGTACCGGACGCAGCACGCTGCTGCGCACCATCATGCTGGCCGGCATGCTCACCCACACCCCCGAGGAGGTGCAGTTCTACTGCATCGACTTCGGTGGCGGCTCGCTGCACCCGTACGCCTCCGCCCCGCACGTGGGCAGCGTGGCCGGCCGCACGGACGCCGAGCTGGCCACCCGGATGCTGGTGGAGATCCGCGCCCTGATCGGGCAGCGCGAACGGCTGTTCCGGTCGCTGGGGGTCGACTCGATCGGGGAGTTCCGGGCCCGCCGGCAGTCCGGCCGGTTGCCGGCCGGCGTCCGTACCGCCGACGTGTTCCTGCTCATCGACAACTGGGGCGCGCTGCGCGCCGAGTACGACAACGCCGACCAGGTCATCGCCGAGATCGCCGCCCGGGGCCTGGGCGCTGGGGTGCACCTGGTCATCACCGCCGGCCGGTGGGCCGACATCCGGCCGGCGCTGCGCGACAGCATCGGCAGCCGGTTGGAGCTGCGGCTCAACGACTCCACCGAGTCCGAGGTCAACCGACGGCTGGCCGCCCAGATGCCGGGCACCGTACCCGGCCGTGGCCTGCTGCACCCCGGCGTGTACTTCCAGGTGTTCCTGCCCCGCGTGGACGGCCGGGACACCGAGGAGGGGGTACGCGAGGCGCAGCAGGACACCCTCGCCAAGATCTCCTCGGCGTGGTCCGGACCAGCCGCGCCACCGGTACGGCTGCTGCCCGCCCGGATCAGCCTGACCGAGCTGGCCCGCGCCGGCGCGCCCGCCGAGTCCGGGGTACCGTTCGGGATCGCCGAGGCCGACCTGCGCCCGGTGGCGCTCGACCTGCTCGGCAAGGAGCGGCACCTGCTCGTGCTCGGCGACGCCGGGGCCGGCAAGACGACCGTGCTGCGTACCTGGCTGGCCGGGCTGGTAGCCCGGTACCCGGCCAGCGACGTACGGGTGGTGCTGCTGGACTACCGGCACGGGCTGATGGACGCGGTGCCTCCGGAGCACCTCGGCGCGTACGCCGGCGACGCGGGTACCGCGCAGGCGTACATCCAGCACCTGGTCGGCAGGCTCAGCGAACGGATGCCGCCGCCCAACGTCACCAGCCGGCAGCTGCGCGCCCGGGACTGGTGGACCGGCCCGGAGCTCTACCTCGTGGTCGATGACTACGACCTGGTCGCCACCGGGATGCAGGGCGTGCTCAATCCGCTGGTGCCGTACCTGCCCCAGGCCCGCGAGGTCGGCCTGCACCTGGTGCTGGCCCGGCGGGTCTCCGGAATGTCCCGCACCATGTCCGACCAGGTGATCAGCCGGATCCGCGACCTCGGCTGCACCGGCCTGGTGATGTCCGGCGACCACCGGGAAGGCGTGGTCTTCGGCGACACCCGGGCGGCTGCCCGGCCGCCCGGACGGGGTGTGCTGCTGCGGCGTGGCAAGTCCGAGCAACTGGTCCAGATCGCGGTCGCCGACGGGCCGGTACCGGCCGAGCCCGCCACCGCCGCGGCGTGAGCGCGCCAATGATGGCAGAAGCGGAGAAGCGGGAATGGGCGAGCTGAGCCGGGTCACCGTGGTCGGCGACCGGAAACGGGTCGATGTGGCGCTACCCGCGGCCACCCCGATCGGTGAGTACGTGGCCAGGCTGGCCCGGATCTGCGCGCAGGACCGCGACCCGATGATGCCACCGGCATGGTCGCTGGCCGTCGCGGGAGACCCGCCGCTGCCGCTGGGCGCCACCCTATCGGAGTCTGAGATCGGCGACGGCCAGGTGCTGTACCTGCGCGACACCGCCCGGGAACCGGGTGAGCCGCCGATGGTGGAGGACCTCGACGAACTGGTCGCGGATGAGACGGTGGTCATCCGCCGGCAGATGGTCCGGTACGGCCCTGCCGTGCTCGGCTTCGGTCTGCTGTGGACGGTTGCGGGCACGATCTGGCTGGCCTTGCGGGCTCCCCAGTCCTGGTCCATGAGCGGCTTGGTGCTGACCGGTCTCCTGCTGATCGGGGTGGCCTGGTCCCTCGGCGATCGCGGCACCACGATACCCCGGGGGCTACGGCTGGCGGTCGCGCTCACCTCGGTGCCCTGTCTCGCGGTGGCGGGGGAGCTGGCCGGCAAAGTCCTCATGGGACCGGCCGGTCGCTGGACCGGGCTGCTCGCGGGCGCCAACCTGGCCGCCCTGATGGCCTTGGCGGCCACCACCGACGTCGTGATCGCGGTGGTCGCCTTCCAGCTCGCGGCAGCCGCCGCGGCGATTGCTCTCGTCGGCTACGTCGGTGCGACCCGGGTCCAGGCGGCCACCTGCGCGGTGCTGGCCGGCGCCGGATTCGTGGCGCTGGCCAGGCGGATCGCCGCCGCGATGACCGCGTGGACCAGCCGCGCGATGCGCACCCGGCACACCGCGGCCGCTGCCGCCGCGAACCTGCTACACGAGTCGGGCTGGCTTCTGGCCCTGCTGCTCGTGGTGCCGGCCGGTACCCTCGCGGTGACGCTGCCCATGCTCGCGATGTCCGGCGGCCTCTTCGCCATCGCACTTGCCGCGATCGTGGCCGTGGGCCTGCTGGCCCGCGCTCGGCTGGCCGGGTTCAGCACGGAGCTGTGCATCCTGGCCGGCGCCGGCCTGCCCGGACTGTTCGGCGTCGTGGCGGCGATCGTCAGGATGCCGATGGTGCCCGACGCCATGGCGACCGTCGCGTTCCTGGGCGTCGCACTCGGCATCGTCGGCTCGGGCGTGGTGCTGAGCCTGTACGGACCAGCCGACCCGACGCTACCTAGCACCACCAAGCCCCCGAGGCGCCGTACCCGTGCCGAGGTGCTGGCGGCGATCTGCGGCATCGCCACGGCGCCGGTGGCGATGGGCGTCTTCGGTGTCTTCAGCCGGCTGGTCAGCTTGGGCCGGCACCTGTTCTGACGGCAGTCGCCGCGGGACGCAATCATCAACGGAGGTTCAGTGTGGTTCTGAAGGTAACACCCGAGTACATCAGCCAAGCGGCCAGCGACTGCACCAGCGCCGCGGGCGACCTCGACCAGAAGCTGGCGGGCTTGAAGCAGTACGTCATCGCGATGCAGGAGACGTGGCACGGGGTGGCTGCGGACACGTTCGGCCAGCTGATGACCGACTACGACGGCTTCGCGCGGATCCTGCACGACTCTCTGGTAAACATCGGCAGCGGCCTGCAGGGCAACTTCGTGAACTACCACGACACCGAAACCACCAACATCAACAGCCTGGTCGCCGTGAACGGCTCCATCCCGGGCGCCAACTTCTGATCGTCAACGGAGGACATCATGCCCGACGTTTCGGGAACCCCGCTGGTTGTACCGCCTGATCTGGAGACTGCGGGAACCGAGCTGAACAAGCAGGCCCAGGGCATCGCCGACGAGCTTCATGACCTGTGGCAGGAGCTGAACCCGATATCGGACCTCTGGGTCGGTCCGGCCAGCTCCTACTACCAACCGCTGATGTCGGATTGGAACAAGGCCGCCGATGGCCTCTTCGCGCCGACCGGGGTACTCGGCCAGATCGCCCACGCCTTGAACATGGTGTGGAACAACTACTCCGAGTGCGAGTGGGCCAACGTGAAGGCCTGGCAGCGCTGAGGACCACTCGCTGCCAGGCATTGATGCCGCCTACCCCGAAGGACCGGTAGGCGGCGTCGATGCCGGCCAACCCACCGCCCAAACACAACCGGCGATACCAGCTAACCGGCGCCACCGGACCCGCCCATAGACCGGCGACCTGCAGGTCATCTGACATCACGCGGTGGCGGTGGAGTGTTGGCACCCGCACCCTGATCGCGACAGTCGGCGAGGGGTGGGTCAGGCGGCGGTCGTGTCGAACGGGTCGCGATCGGGCCTGGGACGAACGTAGAGCGTGACGGCCTCGACCGGGTCGCTGTCCGACCACCCGCGCAGCCGGAGGATGACGGCGCAGGCACGGGGGGCGTCCGTGGGCCAGACCTCGTCGAGAATAATGGTTTGACCCGATGCGTGGGGGCTCGGTGGTGTCGGGCGGCCGGTGCCGAAGCTCTCCGCGAGGTCCTCGACGTATAGGTCCGCGCTCGGCGTGAATTCAGCGAACACGACGTCTTCGCTGTCCAGGCCGATGACGAACTCGAAGTGTTCGGTGCCGGTCGGCGGGGGTACGACCAGTTGGCCGCCCAACCGAGTGGCCTGAGAGATGTCTATGTCCATCGACGTGCTCAGCTCCGCCGGGTGCGCGGACCCCGCCACACACATCGCGTGTACCCACCGGCCGAGGACGCCGGTGAGGTCGGTGGCGTTGTTGCTCATCAGACCGTCCTTGTGTTGCGATTCGCCGTCACCCGCCCTGGAGGAAGCCGTCCAGGTCCGCCCTGGGGGCACCGCTCGGCGGCGAGGTCCAGCAGTTCGGTCTCCCATGTGCACCTCCGTGGGCACGGTATGACCGACGTACTCAGCACGGGCTGAAGTCGAACCAGTTGAGGTTGACGTAGTCGGCCGGTTGTGCGCTGGTAAACGTAAGGTACACGGTGTGGGTACCGGTGACCGCGCTGACGTTCGCCGGTACCGTGCGCCAGGCTTGCCAGCCGGCGGTATTGGCGATGGCGAGGGTACCGACCGGTGCGTTGGACGGCGAGTCCAGCCGCACCTCGACCAGGCCGCTGATGCCGTAACCGGCACCGGAGGCGAGCCGGGCGTGGAACTGGGTGGCCGGGGTGGCGCTGAAGTCCACGTTGTCGTACCGCAGCCAGTCGCCGTTCGCGATCCAGCCGACATCCTGGCCGCCCCCGTCGTCGGACGTGGGCTCCGTCCCGGTACCCGACTGGACGGTGGCGCACTCCGCCTGGATCGCGGTGTAGGCGTTGAGCGGGTTCCCGCCGCCTTGGGCGCCCGGCGCCGCACCGGCCGCGTGGGGTTGCTGGCAGGCGGCGGCCTGCGGCGGCGCTGGCAGCCAGCGCGATTGGTGCGGCGCCGGCGCCTCCGTGACGTGCGGCTGCGGCGCTGGCGATTGGTGCGGCCCCAGCGCGACCTTCCCCTGGGATGGGCTGGCGGGCGATGCCGGTGGCGGTGCGCTGCCTGACATCGGTCCGAACGCTATCTGGTATGCGCATTGGGCGCAGGTGAAGGTGCTGGTCGGGTCGTCGTAGGCGTAGCTGTAGGCGTACGGGTACGCGCTCTTGAAGTATGCCGCGTAGTTCTTCGGCCAGCTGGCGGGGTTGCAGGTTGCCGGGGCGCCGTACGCGTTGCGGCAGCAGTACTGATCGGTGCCGAACGCCTCGCACGCGCTGCGGCAGCCGACCGTGCTGCCGCCCGACTGTACGGCCAGCTCATGCGGGCAGTTCTGGTTCAGGTCCGTTGCGCAGTCGGCGGAAGCGCACGAGGACGGCAGGCTCACGCTTGACGTGGGCCCGACGGCCTTGATGGTGACCGGCAAGTTGTACCCGTCCACCATGCTGACGTCGAAGTAGTCGCTGGCACTGGGGATGGTGCGCTGCAGGGTGAACTCGGCGAGCGTCGCCGGTGGCTTCCCAATGGCCCCGTTGCACGCCAGGACATTGCCGCAGTCACCGGTCTGACAAGGCCCACGACCGGAGGCGTCGAAGTTGCAGCCGGTACGCCCCCAGAACCGCCCGGCCCAGTCACCGGGCAGGGACAGCGTCGTCGTGCTGCTGGGGGCCATCGCCCAGCCGCCACCGTTTGGCGTGACTTTTCCAGCGTTGCCCACCGCGCCCACCCAGATCGTCTGCGTGCTGCTGTTGACGAAGGTGAAAGTGGTGTCGCTGGAGGCACCGGCTGGCTCGGCGATCCAGTTCAGGCTGGCCCCGACGACAATCGCGACCGCCACCGTGACCAGGCGTCGGTGCGCAGATATGAGTCTCATGCGGGTGTCTCCTCGAAGTCGCTGACCGAACGCCTGACGCCGCTTCCTGGTGCGGGGCACGCCACCGCACCCGGCCAGCGGACGTCGTGGAATCTGCTCCGCGAGGTTCGAGGCACAGGGCTCTCGGTGGCGTCGGGGTCATGGTGGGTGGTGTGGCATCCGTGAGGCGAGTATCGGCGCGGTTTGGGGCCGGAACGAGCAGCCGACCTTGGAAGGCGGCCGGTGCCGTCGTTCTGGAGGCATCAGTTTCGCGAGCGAAACCTGTCGATTTCTAGCGTTGATTGACGTACGGCTGCATGTTACGTAATCGCGATCTATCGATCTTCGAGCGTTGATTGACGTACCGCGGCGTGTGAGCCTGGCCCTGGCAGCCCACTGATCTCGGATGTCCGCCAAACGGCCGTGGCAAAGCTGGATGGGCGCGGCCGAGCGGGACGCCGCCAGCACACCGACGCGGCTACCCAGGCCAACGACATGACCGCGTACGAATACTGGGACCAGTCCCAGCAGTCCTGGTACACCGGGGTCAGGAAGGTTGACCGCAACCAGGCGATCTTCAGTCACCACTACGACCCGGCGGTGCAGCATCAGGAGATGTTCAGCCAGTCCAACGCGTTCTGGAGCAACTACTACAACGCGTGGATGTTCCTGGCCGCGGGTGACTACCAGGGCAAGACGATCGCGGTGATGACCGCTGAAGCTTGAAGGCCCGTGGACAGGGCTCACCAAGGTCTCCGACGCCTGCCCGGCCGCGAACGGCGCTGCTACGCGGTAGCCGCGCATCCGAGTACGACGAGTCTGGCAAGACGGTCCTGGTCAGCTACACCGAGGTGGTCGGCCACCAGATGACCTGCGGCTGCGCCGGATCACCTTCAACTGAGGATACGAACCGCAACCGCGGTGCTGGTATGACTCCTTAACGTCGCTATGCCGGGCAGCGATGCGAGCCATCGATGGTCGTCGAAGACGCAACGCCGCAGCAATACGTCATTCTACGCTAGATATCGATGGGGTCTGCTTGCGACACTGACGCCCGCCATACCGCCGCCGCCGCCACTCGACGCCGATAGCGACCACATCCAGACACGGCCCCGGACATACACCAGAGGAGGCAAGGTGAGCACGACTGCGGGGATCCGCCGACTGATCGCGGCGCGGGGCCGCGCCGGTCGCATCCAAACCGCCGTCGCCTTGGCGCTCGTGGTCGTCTGCGGCGCCGTCGCGGTGGCGGAGATCCTTCCGGCTCTGGCCGATCCGGCGCAGTCCGATGCCAGGCCGGCACCGCAGGAGGATCTCGCCGCGATCGTGGCCGCCGCGTCGTCGTGCCCGGCGCTGACCCCGGCCCGGCTGGCCGCGAGCCTGATGGCCGCGTCGGGCTTCGACTCAACCCGCGTCACCTCCACCGGAGCCACCGGTATCGCCGCGCTCACCGGTGAGGAGTGGACGAGGTGGCGCCCGTGGCCTGAGGCCAACCGGCGCGACGACCGAGCCAGCATCTTCGCTCTCGCGCACCGTACCTGTGACTTCGTCGGCCAGCTTCGCGCCGCGAAGCTCTCCGCTGACCCGTGGCAGGCCGCGGTGGCGGCCGAGGACGTCGGGCTACCGGCCGTCAGCAAAGCGCACCACATCCCCGCCGGCGCGCAGCACCACGTCGACACGGTGTCTGCCTACGCCGACTGGTACGCCAGCCAGCCCCAGCTCAGCCGGTCCGCTCTGACACAGGCCCCGAAGAGGCAGCTGGACGTCCCGGCGCAGTCCACCGACGCGATCCCGGTACCCGACGCTTACCGACCCGACGTGCTGGCCGCCGGACACGCCTGCGCCGAGGTCACCCCGGCCCGCGTCGCCGCGCAGCTCATGGCGGCGTCCCGGTTCAACCCCAACCTCACCGGCCCCGACAGCCTGCAGGGCATCGCCCAGTTCCGGCCGGAAGCCTGGAGCCGGTACCGCCCGTCGGCCACCGCCTCGCCGTGGAACCCGCACGACGCGATCCCGGCTCTGGGCACCGCGATGTGCGACATGCTCGGGCAGTTGTCCGGCTTCAGGTCCAGCGACCCGCCGTACGTCCTTGCCCTCGCCGCCTTCCAGTGGGGCGCCGACACCGTACGTGCCACCGGCGGCGTACCCCACCTTGACGGCATGCGGCAACTCGCCGACGTGGTCCCGAAGTACCTGCGCTACTACGCCGAAAACGACAAACTCACCACCACACCGACCGCACCCTCGGGTACGTCATCCGCTGCGTCCAGCCCCGCCCGGTCGGCGCTGCCGAAAGCCGCCTCCACTGCGGCGCCCGTGCCTGCGGCACCGCCGCCCCCACCGCATGGTCGGGCGCTAGTCAGCCGCGAGTCGGGGAAGTGCCTCAGCGCCACCGCGGGAGGCGACGGCAAGCCGCTGGTGCTGGCGACCTGCAACGGCTCGGTCTACCAGCAGTGGCAGGCCTACCTCGACGGTACGATCCGGGCGACGAACCTGTGCATGGACTCCCCTTGGGGCTCCACGGCATGGGCCACCAACCTCCAGCTCGCCAACTGCACCGCCGTCCCGGCGCAGCACTTCAGCCTCAATGACGCCCACCAGATCGGGTACGCCGGCCTGTGCGTGGACGTCTCCAGCCACGAGACCGCCGATGGCACGAGCATCATCCTGTGGCCCTGTACTGGTCAGGACAACCAGAACTGGAGTTGGCGGTAGCGGTGGGGCGCGGCTGCGAGGCACACATCGCCGGTACGCCCATCGCCATCGCCATGATTGATATTGACCATTTTAAGCAGTACGAGGCAGTCGCATAACTCAACGCCGTCGGTGGAGTGATCAAGACGGCGGGTGGGCGGGTCCCTTCGCGTGGGTGAACGACGCCTGGTAAGGGGTCCGGAACGTGTCAACCTTTTTGAGGCGGCGGGTTCTGGTTTTTGTTGATTGAGTCGTGGTTCGTGGTGGTGATCTGGGGGCGCTGCCCCCAGGCCCCCGGCCCTGACCGGAAAACAAGAGGGGGTGCAGGGACGGGTGTTGTTCGTGTGGCGGGTGTGATCTCCTCGGTCGGGCACCTGCGGCGTACCCCGAACCTCGGTCGGTGGCAAGGGGGCCAGCCTCGCTGCGCTCGGTGTACCCCCTACGCCTGGGGTGGCCGGACGACGTGGGGCAACTGCGGCTGAGTCACCTGCACCACAATTGGGTCATGGAGGCTTCGAGGGTTCACAGACCCGCGGATCCTCCATGACCGTCTGGTATCCCGGTCCGCCAACCCGGCGTCGCGCGAGGCGACCGCCCGATGGGCAGACACCCGATCCGGCACGAGCAGCCTCGGCAGGCGGCCGGTTGGCCCGACCGCCCGCCCTACGGCGTCAGCGGGTTTCGCCCCTGACCTCAACGATCGTGTGGTAGGTACAGCCGGTACTGGAGGAAGAGATCGTTTCATTTGAGGTAGCCGCAGTGGACGTCGACTCCTGCCTGGTGGCAGGTGACGGTGTCGGCCTGCGGCGGTGGCGTGATGTCCACTGGAGCGCCGAACTGGTCGAGCGTCATGGTGATGTCGATCCCCACGGGCGGCTGGCTGCGGTTGTGGTCATCGAGCACCCCGGATACGGTCAGCTTCCTCGGTTGGGAGTCCCGGTCGAGCCAGTAGTCGATGAGCAGCGTGCCGGTGGCGGGGAGCGCATCGGCGATGGGGCCGAGGTCGCGCAGGTGGCACTGCGAGGCGGGCTCGGGCTTGAACACGCAACCGACCCCGTACCGGTGGGTCTGGACGCCCTCGATGACCTCGGTGCCGCCATCGTTGACGTAGTCGGTGTCGCCGCCGCGCCCGGACCCCTCGTCGGCCAGCTTGAGGTAGCTGATCGGGTCGAACAGCGCGGCGGTGGACGTGGTCGGGTCAGGGGCTGCCCGCCGCTGGCTGGGTGAGGTGCTGGGCTGGCCGGTCGGCGTAGCGCCGGTGTCGAATCTCTCCCAGTCCTTGCCCGGCTGCTGGCTGAAGCCCTTGCGGTAGAGGGTGTTGCCCAGAGTGATCACCTCCGCTGCGGTGATGTCCCGGTCGGAGTACCCGATGATGCTCACCTTGAAGGTGGTGTCCGAGGCTTGTTGGCCGGTGTACCGGCGTCGCTGCGTGCCGGTGATCTCCATGCCGTTCGCGGTCGTCGGGATCTGGATGTGCAGGTCGACGGTCGCGGTGCCGGCGGACCGCAGCGCTTGGATCGCCTGGGCGGCCGTCTGCCGGTTGTCGGGTTTCGTAGGCGGGCCCAGCGAGCAGCCCGCGGCCAGGCTGCAGATGAGCGCCACCAGCACGGCACGGCCGTAGGGTCTCGGCCACCGCGCGCGCATGGCAGGGACGCGGCCATGGAACGGTTCTGGCGACGCCGGTGATGTCGAGCCGAGGCTGCGCCACGCGCCGAGCATGACGACGAGTGTGCCAGAAGACGGCGTGCGTCGCGTACCACCAGTGCTGCATACCGTCCCCGGGAACATACCAGGGCTCCGGCAAAGAGCTGATATGTCCGTTGGTAAGGGCAGCGGTGCTCGTCGCCGTAGTGGGTCCACCGTGGACGAACGGCGGGCACGGCCGTCTGTGATCATGTGGTTGTCGAAACCCACGCCCATGAGGGAAGGCCCTGCCCGCTCGGACATCATCGCTTATCCCTGTCCTGAGGATGCAACCGGAGTCCGGTGGGGGTGAGGCGGCGTTCCGGCGCCGACGGTTGGGGCGGCCGCGATGGTGGCGTGTAGGGACCAGGTGCCGGCGTGCTGGGTGCGGATCCGGAAGGCGTCGCAGCGTTCGTCGGCGGGGTTCCACATGGCGCCCTGCCGGTAGGGCCGGAGGAGCGGACGTGTTGCCGAGGACCGCGGTGGAGGTGTCGGTCAGTCGCCGCCACATGTGGTCGGGGGTGGCGAGGTAGGCATGGAGGGTCCCCGGATTGATCCCGTCATGGGCATGCAGACAGCTGACGAGCCCGTCGAGCATGCACATGATGAGGTTCGCGATCCATGTCCCGGTCAGGTTTGGGCCGGTCGGGGTGGACGTCGAGACTGAATCCGGTGACGGGCTCACGCGTCATCGGCACCGTGATGACGATGTGGGGGCGTAGCGCCGTCCCCACCATTGCCCGGCACTCGCCGGTAGGCGCTCGCTGAATCTGGCGCTGACACGAGCGAGGGGCGGACTACCGCCGGGATCGGGTGCCTCGGAGCGCATCTGATAGTCGTGGTGGTGACACCGGTCGGGCCTGCGCCCTCGCTGGCAGGTCAGACCCATCGTGATCAGCGGCGCGAACACCGGCATGCCGACGTTGTACAGCAGTACGCTCTCCAGATCGACTGGCACGTCGTCGGGGGTGTCGTACCGGGCGTACAGACCCCGCGCCTTGCCGGTGGGCACGCCCAGCGGCGCGACGCGTAGCTGCTCACGGAAATGCACCTGCCAGCCGTCGGGTTCGAACGGCAACCGGAGATCACTCCAGACCGACACGCGGTCAGCGGCGGACCAGACCTGAAACTACACCACCGCATGATTGCGCACATGCAGCCTTCGCTGCTGCCCCAGATCGCCTGCTCATCTACTCCCGGCATCTCACGGCCGGTCCCGCACGCCTCGCCGTACGAGGCCAGCCGCGGCGCTGATTCCCGGTCGCCCAGAGGGCGCTGAGCCCGCTTCCTCGGGTGCAGGTCAGACGCGGGCGGCGCTACCGCACCGGCCCAAGATCCGGACTCGTCCGTCCGTCGCGGCACGCTGCCCCGTCCGCCGGCACGGACGGCTCCGAAACAGACGAGCAACCCAGGAGCACCTGGAGTCCACAGTGGACAGATCTTGAAAAATATCTGGCCTGCGTTTTCGCAGGCCAGGGCCCTGATGATGTTGCGCGCCCGAAGGGATTCGAACCCCTAACCTTCTGATCCGTAGTCAGATGCCCAGAGAGTACACTCTTCCACCGCTACACTCTCACGGATCGTGCTGTTTGCAAACCCGAGTCCACGGAGGCGGGCCTGCGTATCGGCTGGTCCACGGCCTGAGCATGATCGGCTCCCGATCGGACCCGCCGGAGAGAGGGCTGGATGCCGGCCGGCGTGCTGGAACCGTGCGCCAGGTCCAGTACGGTGCCCGACATCCGAGCAACATTGGAGCACCCTGGAGATCAACTAAGCCGACGGTGGCCCGCGGACGGGAGCAGCCGTGCGACGATCCCTGCCGTGGGTTCGGTGGATGTGGTGGTGGAGAGCGAACTGGCTCGGCTGCGCCGTGAGCTGGAGCGGTTGCGCGCGGAGAACGTGCGCCTGTCGCGCCTGCTGGACCTGCGTGGGCTGGACACCGCTCCGGCGCCGGAGCAGCTATCGGCGCCCGTTGCTGCGCCGGGGCTGGTGGTGATGTCCTCGCCGGTGCAGAACAAGCTCGCCCTGTTCACCGACCGGTTCCGGGCACGCACCGATGTATACGCGCTGCGCTGGGCCAACGGCCGGACCGGGGTGAGCGGATGGATGCCCGCCGTGGCTGGCGGGTGGCGCAAGGGAACGGACCGCAAGGCGGCCAGCTACCTGCCGCTGACGGCCGAGGTGGTCTCCGCCCATCTTGTCGGCGACGTCTTCATCGGGTTGTACCCGCTGCGGGCCGACAACTCGTGCCACTTCATGGTCGCGGACTTCGACGGCCCGGCCGCGATGCTCGACGCGCTCGCGTACGCCAAGGCGGCCCGCGCCAACGGCGTGCCGGCGGCGTTGGAGATCTCCCAGTCGGGGCGTGGTGCGCACGTGTGGGTGTTTTTCACCGAGGCGGTCGCCGCCGCCGTGGCACGCCTGGTCGGCACCGCGCTGGTACACGAAGCCATGGTGCTGCGCGGATCGATGGACCTGCGCTCCTACGACCGGTTGTTCCCGGACCAGGACGTGCTGCCCGAGGGCGGGTTCGGGAACCTCATCGCCGCACCTTTGCATGGCCGACGCCGCAGGGACGGGCTGACGATGTTCCTCGACCTCGCGACGCTGGAGCCGCACGAGGACCAGTGGCGTTCTTGTCGACTCTGGACCGGCTCAGCCCAGGTGACGCGGCGCGGGTTGCCCGACGGGCGAAACGCGCGGTGGTGGGTACCGAGGTCGCGGCGATGAGCAGGTCGGACGCGACCCGGGTGCACCCGCCGTTGCCTGTGGTGGTCCACGCGGAGCTTGCCGCCGGGCTGAGCCTGGACTACCCGCAGCTGACTCCCGCGGCGCTGTCGAACCACCGCATCCGCTGCCTGGGTCATGAGTTCTCCTCGGTCGGTTGTTCGACGACGTCCTGATAGCCGTCCAGCGCGCGGTTCCAGAACGTGTCCAGTTGATCACGTAGCGCGGCCATCCCTGCTGGGTTCAGCCGGTAGACCCGGCGGGTGCCGGCGGCCCGGTCGGTGACCAGCCCGGCGCCCTTGAGTACCTTGAGGTGCTGGGATACCGCGGGCCGGCTGATCGGCAGTTCGTCGGCCAGCTCGCCGACGGCCCGCGGTCGCTCGGCCAGGCACGCGACGATGGCGCGCCTGGTGGGGTCCCCTAACGCGTCCCAGCCATCGCCCACTTGGTAAGTAGCCACGAACGGAAAGCTACGACTTACCGGTGCTTCGAGTCAAGGCTGCCCTGGGCCGACAGGAAGAATCCGGGGGCCGCGGACGGTTCCGTGCAGGTCGGGATCGACGATGTTGCGCGGCTGCGATCACCCGCACACCCGCCCGCTCAACGCCTTCGGAGTCGGCGCATTCCAGTTGTTGATGGATCTCAGCGACGCCCCGCCGTGGGCTACGGTGGCCAACTCGTTGCCGAGGACGGCGAGATTGCCGGGCGCTGGGTGTGGGGCGCGGACGTTGCCGACCCGCGGCGCACGCGGGCGCAGACCAGGCACCCTCCGGCCCGGTCGCTACACCCTCGTCGTACTAGTGTCCTGCGTCGTAAATTCGTGGGATAAGTGCTAGAATCCGGGTGTGCAGAAGACTGGACGTCCGAAAGCCGCGCTGACCCTGACCGATGGGGAACCTACTGAGTTGACGCGATGGTCGCGGCGGGCGAAATCGGCTCAGGCATTGGCGTTGCGGGCACGGATCGTGTTGGCGTGTGCGGAGCCGGGTGCGACGAACAAGCAGGTCGCGCGGGATCTGCGGGTGGCGGCGAACACGGTCGGCAAGTGGCGGCGCCGGTTCGTGGAGTCTCGTCTGGATGGTCTGGTGGATGAGGACCGACCGGGGTGGCCGCCTTCGATCACCCTCGATCAGGTTGAGGAGGTGCTGGTGGCGACGTTGGAGTCGAAACCTGCCAATGCCACCCACTGGTCGCGGGCGTCGATGGCCAAGAAGTCGGGACTGTCGCGTTCGACGGTCGGGCGGATCTGGAAAGACTTCGAACTCAAGCCGCACCTGACCGATGGGTTCAAGCTGTCCACCGATCCGCTGTTCGTGGACAAGGTCGTCGATGTGGTGGGTCTGTATCGCAACCCGCCGGAGAACGCGGCGGTGTTCTGCGTCGACGAGAAGAGCCAGATCCAAGCCCTCGACAGGTCCCAGCCGGTGCTGCCGATGATGCCCGGCATGCCGGAGCGGCGCACCCACGACTACGCCCGCAACGGCATCACCAGCCTGTTCGCCGCCTTCAATATCACCGACGGGACGGTGATCACCGAGGTCCGGCGGCGGCACCGGGCGGTGGAGTACAAGCAGTTCCTGACCGCGATCGACAAAGCCGTACCCGCGCAGCTTGCCGTGCACATCGTGTGTGACAACCTCTCCACCCACAAGACTCCCGCGATCAAGGCGTGGCTGGCTCGCCACCCACGGTTCCACGTCCACTTCACCCCCACCGGAAGCTCGTGGATCAACCAGGTCGAACGCTGGTTCTCTTACCTGACAACCGATCTGCTGCAGCGCGGCGTCTACAAGAACGTCCAGGCCTTGGAGAAGGACATCCGAGAATGGATCAAGCTGTGGAACGCTGACCCCAAGCCGTTCGTGTGGAAGAAGACCGCTGAGGAGATCCTGACCTCGCTTAGCCGATATATCTCACGAATTTCAGGCGCAGGACACTAGTCGGCCTCACCGCAGCGGTCTCGACCGCGACATGCCCGGATCGTACGGTCACCGATCGCCGGTCGGGCTATGTGTTCGGGTCCGGGCCGGGGTCGCAGCCGGCGGCGCGGATGCCGAGCCGCGTCAGGTACATGTCCCATCCCTTGCGGTGGTGGTCGCGTTGGGTGTCGTCGGGCAGGCCGTGGTGGTGCAGGACGACCCGGGTACCGCCGTCCTCCTCGTGCAGCGTTACCACGACCCGGGTGGAGCCGGGTGCGACGGCGTGGTCGTGGGTCCAGCCCCAGCTGAACACGAGCCGGCGGGGCGGGTCGACCTCGATGAACTCGCCCGCCGCATGGACGCCGTCGCGCATGTCGACCCGGTACGTGCCGCCGGGTACCGGCTCCAAGGTCGCATGGCTGCCCATCCACTGGACATAGCGGGCCGGGTCGGTGAAGTACGCGAAGACGATCTCGGGCCGGGCGGCGATGTGCACGGTGACCTCGAGCGGGCCGGGATCGGTCATGAACGGTCCTCGCCTGTCTGTTCGGCATCTGTCTGGTCGGCAGCTCGCTGTTCGGCCTCGGCCAGGTCCTTGAGCCGGTGCAGGCCACCCCGCCAGTGGTCTTCGACGATCGCCCGCAGCGACCCGAGAGCGGCCTGGTCGGCGCGGTAGAACCGGCCCCGGCCCTCCCGGCGTTCGACCACGAACCCGGCCGTCTTCAGCACGGTCAGGTGCTGGCTGATCGCCGACCAGGACACCTCGAACTGGGCGGCGATGTCACCCGCGGACAGTTCCCGGTCCCAGACCAGCTCCAGGATGCGCAGCCGGCGTGGCGCCGCGATCACCTGCAACGGCTCCACAGCACCTCCTCGGCATCCGACCGGAGTCGTACCTGATCAGGGGTTGACGGCCTCATTTTAGATGGTTCTAAAATGAGTCGCAATCACCCGCCTGTCTCAACACCGGAGGATGCCGTGAGCCGAGTCATCACCCTCGCCGTCGACGTGGCCGCCGATCCAGTCCGGGTCAGCGACATCCTGTCCAGTACCGAGGGGCAGCGTGCCTTCTGGACCGCCGACTGCGACGTGTCCGCCGGCCGTGCCCGGTTCGGGTTCGCCCAGGCCCCGGTGGATCTCGAAGCGGAGGTGACCACCGAACCGGGCAAGCTGGTGCGGATGCGGGTCACGTCGGGTTTCCCGTTCTGGGAGGGCTCGACATGGGAATGGGAGCTGGGCGCCGCGTCGCGCGCCGAGACAGGCACCTCGGTGCTGTTCCGCCACTACGGCTTCGCCGCTGGGTACGCCGAGATCGATCTGGGTCACACCGCCCAGACCTGGGCGCTCATCCTGGATCGCCTCGCCCGCTACGTCGCCAGCGGCACCCCGCGGCCGTTCTTCCCTGCCACGTGAGCGCCGCCCAGCCGCAGGCCCGCCCACCGGAAGAGGAACGTCGTGGCTGTTGACGTCCGACCGTCGGTGCTGATCCGCCGGCCACGCCCGGACGTCGCCGCGTTCATGTTCGACCCCCGAAACGACCTGCGCTGGACCGGCGGCATCACCGCGAGCCGCCCGGCCCAGGCCGGGCCGCTCGTCGAAGGCGCGACCGTCGAACGCACCGCCAGGTTCCTCGGCCGCAGCTTCACCTACGGCTACGCCGTCACCCGACACCAACCCGACCGGCTCGTCGAACTGAAGGTCGACCGGCCGTTCCCGATGCTCGTGCGTTATGAACTCGACGACGCCGCCGACGGCACCCTCGTGACCATCCAGGCGGCCGGCAGCCCCGGCAGGTTCTTCGGCTGGGCTACCCCGCTGATGACCCGCCAGGTCCGCAAGAGCATCGCCGCCGATCTGCAACGGCTCCGCGCCTGCCTCGAAACGTGACTCCACAGCCGCCATGTTGCCGGGATGACGGCCCCGTTCAGGACACGGCCGGTGACAACCCCACCTACGCGTCACGCTGGCCGGACTGTTCTGATCATTACCCTGGGCGGACGCTGGTCATCGACGCCGGCACTCCCCGCGAACGACCCCGGCCGACCGGATCCGGCGCTCGTCCCGCCGGCGTGGCACCACCTGCTCGGAGAAGCGATCGGGCAGAGCGCTTCCCGCCGCACAGCTGCGGAGCACCGAGCCGTTGGGCGTTGAGAGTCAATGCGCGCGCGGACGGGCGGGCCGGTGCAGGCGTTCGACCTGCCGGCTACGGGCGGACTGGCCGGAGCAGCCCATGGGGAGCCCGGTCGGGAAATCTCTGCTGGGATGTCCAGAACCAGGTGACGGCTCCGACCAGGGGCCAGCGCCCGCTGCGAGGCGCCGGCACGGAAGGATCAAGCATTGAAGTACATGATCATGATGTTCGGGGGTCTGGGCGCCACCCTGGAGAACCGGACACCTGGGTGGATCACGGGCATGCACGAGTTGATGATGAAGCTCGACACCGAGCTGAAGGAGGCCGGCGAGGTGGTCGCCTCACACGGGCTGGTGGACCCGAGCCAGGCCAAGACGGTCCGTCTCGTCGGCGGTGTGCCGGTGCCGACCGACGGGCCGTTCGCCGAGATCAAGGAGTCCCTCGCCGGCTACTGGGTCGTCGACGTGGACGAGGAACGGGCGATCGAGATCGCGTCCCAGGTCGTCGCGTACACCGAGTACCCGATGGAGGTCCGGCGGGTCATGCACGGCGACGACACCCCGCAGCTGTGACCGGCCCGCGTCGCCCGGCGCGGCGACCGGTGCGGTGAGCACCGACCAGCGGATCGGGGACCTGCTGCGCGAGCTCGCGCCGCGGGTCCTCGGCACGCTGGTACGCCGGCACGGGCAGTTCGACGCGTGCGAGGACGCCGTACAGGAGGCGCTGCTCGCGGCGACGCTGCAGTGGCCGGCCGACGGGGTACCGGACCGGCCGCGGTCGTGGCTGCTGATGGTGGCCGCCCGGTCGCTGGTCGACGGGTGGCGCGCCGAGAGCGCGCGCCGGCGCCGCGAGGCCGCGGCGGCACTCGACCCGGCCGGCCACCCTCCGGCCGTCGGCGGCCACGACGAGGGCCATGACGCTGACCGGGACGACACGCTCGTGCTGCTGTTCCTGTGCTGCCATCCCGCGTTGTCGCCGGCCTCGCAGCTCGCCCTCACGCTGCGTGCCGTCGGCGGCCTGAGCACCGCGCAGATCGCCGCCGCGTTCCTGGTCCCCGAGGCCACCATGGCCAAGCGGATCAGCCGCGCCAAGCAGCACATCAAGGACGCCGGGGCCCGATTCGAGCTGCCGCCGCCCGGGCAGCGGGCCGAGCGGCTCGGCGTCGTCCTGCACGTGCTCTACCTCGTCTTCAACGAGGGGTACACCACCAGTGCGGGGCCGGCACTGCAGCGCACCGACCTGACCGCCGAGGCCATCCGCCTCACCCGGCTGCTGTACCGGCTGCAGCCGGGTGAGTGCGAGGTCGCCGGGCTGCTCGCGCTGATGCTGCTGACCGACGCGCGCCGGGCGGCCCGCACCGACGCCGACGCCGCGATCGTGCCACTGGCCGAGCAACGCCGCGCCCTGTGGGACACGGCCGCGATCGCCGAAGGCCAGGCGATCCTCACCCGGACTCTCGGGACCGGCCCGGTCGGCCCGTACCAACTGCAGGCGGCGATCGCCGCGCTGCACGACGAGGCACCCACCGCGCAGGACACCGACTGGCCGCAGATCCTCGCCCTGTACGAGGTGCTCGCCCAGGTGGCGCCGGGACCGGTGGTCACGCTCAGCCACGCGGTCGCCCTCGCGATGGTGCACGGCCCCAAGGCCGGTCTCGCGCTGCTCGGGACCCTCGACACCGACGACCGGATGGTGCAGAACCACCGCCTCGAAGCGGTCCGCGCACACCTGCTCGAACAGGCCGGCGACCCGGCCGCAGCGCGTGAATGCTACCTGCGGGCGGCGAAGATGACCGCGAGCGCACCCGAACAGCGCTACCTCACCGTACGCGCCGCCCAGCTGCACCGGCCGGCGAGCTGACACCGGCCGGGACGCCACGCCACCAGTCACCGGTACCGACCGCGCGCCCGGGGGCCTCTCGGCAACACCGCGCACGGCACACATGGCAGCGGTAGCCGACTTCTCCCCGGTTGAACAGCGACTTGCTCATCGGCGTGAGACCCACATCGACGGCGTCGCCCGGCGTGGACGTCGGCGGGCAGCCACCGCAAGCGCGTGGCTGGCGAACCGCCCGACTCCCCGAGCCGCCGCGTTTGGCCGATCGCCGCGGACGGCTGCCCGCCGTACCGGTGATCACTGCCGGGTCCGGCGCCTATGCTGTGGTGATACGGCCGGCGACGGATATGCGCTGCCCGGCCCTGGTCGGGCGGGCGGGCGGGCGGCAGAGTGCGCGGCGATCGACGAGGTAACTCACGGCGGCGGGCCGCGGCCGGTGGCCGACCGGCAGAGCGCGGATTCAAGCAGGCCGGGTGGTCCGGCGCTGGGCTTGACACGGATAGCTCTCCGTCTACCTTCGGTCGGTCAGAACGGCCCCTGACCGGTGTGGCTCCGACCGGCGCGGCGCCTGCCGGACCGGTGGTCAGATAGGCCCGGGTTAGGAGGCGGGTCGTGCGGCGAGGCTTTGATGGCGCGTTGGGCGCAGACGGTGCAGATGGTCACGCCCCGCCTCCGCGCGTCCAAGCCACCACCATCGGCCTACCTGACGTACTTCGGGATAGACCTCTACGACGAGAACGCGACGGCGAGACGCCAAGCAGACATCGATGCTCACCCCGACCTTTCGGCCTCAGTAGCGATGTTTACGTGCGATCGCCAGTCGTGCGGGGAGCCGCGATTCGCTGACTCCGTAGTTCCGGCCTCAACGGGAGCTGAACTCCACGGGGGTGGGACGACGCCCTGTCATCGGCTACGACCGGGCGATCAGCGGCACACGGCCTGGTAACCCTGCGTAGCGCGCCGTTCGCGGCAGCTACAGCTTCGCGAGGACCACAGCGGCGAGTTGCTTTTCCAGGTCGAGGCGGCTGCTCTGATTGTGGACGTTGAACACCCAGATACGCACGCCCTGGTTGGCTTGGCGGACGTACAGACCGGTGTTCCCGGTGTCGTACGCCTCGTCGCCCACGCCGGACACCGGAGTTCCGCCGTGGATGGGCTTGATACCGGGGTCACCCACCCACGGGCCGACATCCAGGGTGACGGTGCCGTTGTGACCGGACGCCGGGTCCCATTCGCACTCCGGGGTGTCGAACATCGGTTCCGGCTTGCCCGGCGCGGGCGGCTCGCCGAGAGCCGATGCCACCTGGTCTGTAGTGAGCATCGAGCAGGGGTCGAGCTTCGCTGCTGGACCGGACGGCTGGCGTGTCGAGGAGCCGACCGCGGCGATGCTGGGGCGCTCGGGCTGGCTGGTAGCGGGATGTTGGCTGGATCCACACGCGGCGGTCACCATCGCCAGGGCTGCGACGAGCGGCAGGATCAAGCGTCTGGCCATGACACTCCACTGCTTTCCGGTGTGCCGGGATTGGATGCAAAGTCGACCGGAACGGTACTCGGGCGTGTCAAATGCCGGCACCGGTCCACCGAGACTTCCCGTCCGTCTGACACAGCGTCGCGGAGAGTGCGTGCGGCTGGTTCGGCCAGAGGGCGGGTCAGCGGTCTGCTGGTTGACGAGGGCGAGGACCTACGGTCGCGACCTACCCTGAGGCCGGCCAGCCAATTGACCCGTCTGCGGCCAGGGTTGCGGTGCGCGTTCACGGGCGCGCGGCTGGGGCTGTGCTTGGTGCCACGTTGCCGGCAAGCCCTGATCGCGCTACCGTTGTCACATCGCGCACCTGTAGGTGACGGCAGGCTTTGCCCCCAAGGAGCGTGGCAATTCCAGCGTCGGACCAACTCCGTGACGTGGTCACGTCGCCGTTGCCCGAGCCCAGTAGAAGGTCGCGTTTTCGAGTTGGACCCGGTCAGCACACCGGTAGCCCCAACGTCTTTCTGGCTTGCTGGTTGCGGGCTCAGCCCGTCCCTGGCGCGAGCGACGCCCCTCCCCGCCCGGCCTTCCGGCACCACTGCTGCTTCAAGGAGAACCATGACCAACGCAGATCTACAGACAGCCGAGCGCATCCGTGCGGCGCCGGCCCACACCCAACCGCGTCGGGAAGATGACCGCGGTCACTCGACGGCGGCGCCCTTCTCCGGAGTCGGCGACGGTCTGACCTCGCCGGCCGAGCCGAGCAGCCGGACCCACCAATCAAGGCGTACCGCCTCCAGCCGTGCAACTCGCCCATCTACGGTCCGGCCGCACAACCAACGCCGTCGGGGCGCGAACACCGGCGACCCGCGCGACGACGGAGCCCGTGGCGAGGACGGCGGGGAGCGCGGGGAGCGCGCCGAGCGGTCCAGCGAGCCGCAGGTGGCCGAGGACGACGTCCTGGTACCGGTGGCCGGGATCGTCGACGTGCTGGACAACTACGCGTTCGTCCGTACGTCGGGGTACCTGTCCGGGCCGAATGACGTCTACGTGTCGATGGCCCAGATCAAGCGGTACGGGCTGCGCCGCGGCGACGCGGTCACCGGTGCCGTACGGGCCGCCCGCGACGGCGGTAACGACAGCCAGCAGTCCTCCCGGCGGGACAAGTACAATCCGCTGGTCCGGTTGGACACCATCAACGGCATGGACCCCGAGGAGGCGCGTCGCCGTCCGGAGTTCTACAAGCTGACCCCGCTGTACCCGCAGGAGCGGCTGCGGCTGGAGACCGAGCCGCACATCCTGACCACCCGGGTCATCGACCTGGTCATGCCGATCGGCAAGGGCCAGCGGGCACTGATCGTGTCCCCGCCCAAGGCGGGTAAGACGATGGTGCTGCAGGCGATCGCCAACGCGATCACCCGCAACAACCCGGAGTGCCACCTGATGGTCGTGCTCGTCGACGAGCGCCCCGAAGAGGTCACCGACATGCAGCGCTCGGTGAAGGGCGAGGTCATCGCGTCGACCTTCGACCGGCCGCCGTCGGACCACACCACCGTCTCGGAGCTGTCCATCGAGCGGGCCAAGCGGCTGGTCGAGCTGGGCCACGACGTGGTGGTACTGCTGGACTCGATCACCCGGCTGGGTCGGGCGTACAACAACGCCTCCCCGGCCAGCGGTCGGATCCTGTCCGGCGGTATCGACTCCACCGCGCTCTACCCGCCCAAGCGGTTCCTGGGCGCGGCCCGCAACATCGAGAACGGTGGCTCGCTGACCATCATCGCCACCGCGCTGGTCGAGACCGGCTCGACGGGTGACACGGTCATCTTCGAGGAGTTCAAGGGTACGGGCAACGCCGAGCTGAAGCTCGACCGCAAGATCGCGGACAAGCGGGTGTTCCCGGCGATCGACATCGACCCGTCGGGTACCCGTAAGGAAGAGATCCTGCTCGCGGCCGAGGAGCTGGCGATCGTGCTCAAGCTCCGCAAGGTGCTGCACGCCCTGGACTCCCAGCAGGCGCTGGATCTCCTGCTCGACCGGCTCAAGAAGACCCGGACGAACATCGAGTTCCTGATGCAGATCGCCCAGTCGACCCCAGGCGAGTAGACCACCCGCGCTTGTGACCAGGTATCAGTCCGGGCTTCGGTGCCGTCCGACTGTTCGCGCTCCCGGCGTGCTGCTCTCGGGTTGTCCGCGCTGAAGCGGTATCGGGATGGCTGACTCCTCGGGCTCATGGCTGGTTAAGGGTGCGCCGGCCGGGTCGGCGTTGATCCAGCCCGGTGGGTCGGCAGCCAGGTCGGTACGCAGGTCCGTCAGCCAGTGCTCCAGCTCGTCGCCCGGCGCGGCGGCGTCGTGCCGTTCGGGGTCGAGCGGCAACGCCGGGTCCTGCATGGTGGTCATCGCCGGGCACGCTCCAGTCGGTTGGCGACGGGTCGGGTCGAGGTGAGGATACCGATGTGGTGCCATCGTGCTGTTCGGTTGTCGGTCGTGTACCGCAGCGCCCAGTGCGCGAACAGGCCGGGTGCGCCACTGGCGGCGCCCCTGCCGGGATCGCCGGCGCGCCATGGCACGGTGGTTGGACCGGGCGAGAGCGACGGGTGAGCACGGGCGGGCGCAGCGGCAACGGTTCGTAGTCGACGGGGCGCTGCGCCAGCGGGCTGACGTACTCGCGGGGCAACATCTCCGCGGTACACGTAGGCTGGTCGACGCGGCCGCGGCCGGCGGCCCGGATGCTGGCCACGCTGACGCGCGCCGTGTCCCGGGACCTCACGCCCGGCGAGGTGGCCGGCCATTCCTGCCCAGCGTGTCAAGATCCGGACTGTCCGGTGCGCCACGGCACCGAACCGCGAACACCAGCAGCCAGTGCGCGTTCGACGGTGCGGACCTGCTGGCCGGCGCACCGGTAGGGATGCTGCTCGTGGGAGTCGATCAGGATCTTCAACGTCGTCTTGGCTTATTTTTAAACCTTTTGTTGTCTTTTAGATTGCTGTGTTGGGTTCTGGTGTTGGGTCTTACCAACCGGTGGGTGCGCGGCGACCTGCCGGTTTTTGGAGCCGGGTGGGCGTCCTGGGCCTGGCCGGGTGGGTTTCGGCGCACTGGCCGGCAGGGGCATCTTCGCGCGGAGGTGGCGAAACCCGCGCCGGACCCACAGCCATACCGGCTTGGGGTGGCGGTCCCCGGGCAGCCGGTCGACGACCAGCCGGACCAGGGTGCCTTCCACGACGGGCAGTTCGCCGTGGTGGGCGGCCCAGCCGGCGCGGCGCTGCAACTGTTGATGTGCCCGATCCCAGGCGTCGGTGAACGCCTTACCGTAGCGGGCGGTGTCGGTCACGGTGGACACCGCGCTGGCCGGGTGGGTGGCCGGCTGGTCGAGATCCACTACCGGCCCATGCCGCCGTGAGCGGCCGACCTGACCGGGTACCCGAGCCGGTGCCGGCAGGTGGAACACCCGGTCGCTACGCAGCCGGCTGACCCGCCGCGCCGACCCGAACTTCTTCACCAAGGCCGCCGGGGTGTGCGGCCTGTACCTACACCCACCCGCCGGGTCCATGGTGGTCTGCGTGGACGAGAAGACCGCGATCGCCGCCCGCAGCCGCAAACACCCCGACCAGGCATGCCGACCAGGCCGCACCGCCCGCAGGGAGTTCGAGTACATCCGTCACGGCACCGTCTCGATCATCGCCGCCCTGCACGTGCACACCGGGCAGGTCCTCACCGAACAGATCACCCGCAACGACTCGGCCACCTTCATCCGGTTCCTGACCATGCTCGACGCCCACATCGACCCAGCCCTGAACGTCCACCTCGTACTGGACAACGGCTCGTCACACACCTCGAAAGCCACCAAGAAGTGGCTACGTGACCACCCACGCTTCCAGCCGCACTACACCCCGCGCGCGCCTCCTGGCTGGACCAGGCGGAGCTGTTCTTCTCGGTCCTGACCAGACGACTGGTGCGCCGCGGCGAGTTCACCTCCCGCCAGGACCTCACCGACAAGATCGAAAACTTCACCATCGTCTACAACCGCACCGCCAAGCCCTACCGATGGACCTACGACGGCCGACCACTCAAAGCAGCATGACCCCTCAAGGATTAACGCGGAGCTGCACTTAGAGATACGCTATGTCAATTAGCTGTGCTTTGTACTAGTTTGACCCGTCGTCGTAGCCATATCGGGCGGTGCAGGTCTGTTCTGGCTCCTGCCTGGGGCCACAAGATCATGACATCGAGGAAAACTCGATCGAGGCTGGTCACCGGAGAGCACGAGCGTCGCAGCATTGTTGCGAATGCCTTGCGGCAGAGCTTTGAGCAGGTCAGGCGGGTGCAGGTTCGACACACCGTTACGCCGGGATATGCACATGGCGATACGGAGCCGGCCCTTAAGAGACCGGTTTCAGCCGATTTCCTGGCGCTGGGCAGCCGCGTCCTCCGCTTTCTTGGGGTCGGTTGGATCAGTCGATCCGGCTGTGCTCAGCGTGGCGAGCAGCGACCTCAGCGCCTGGCCCTGCGCCGTCGCCACGGCCTGCCCGCCGCACCGTTGACGGCCGTTGCCCTCGCCCGTACGACGAGCGTCTCAGCCGGCCTGCGAGTCACGGGCTCTGCCGCAACCGGCAGCATTCCCCACGACCACCTGCAACGCAACTGACGATGCGATTCCCTCGACCGTGGCGCCTGCCGCTCCGGCTTACACCGGGCCCAGCCCGGCGTCTGGTTCATTCTCTCCTCAATGCGTGTTTGTCGATTTGTCTGTGGACGGCTTGCGGGCGGCGGCGGCCCCGACGCCCGGGGGCCGTTGGTCGTCGAAGGCGCTCGACCGGTCGGGGCGCCATTGCGGGATCCATACGCAGCCCGGCTCCGTGAGATCCAGGCTGGCGAGCAGCCGGGCGAGATCGCTGCGCGCCCGGACCGTCGGCGATGGGGGTTGAACACGCTCCGTGTCCGGCTACCCGGTCGGATCAGCGGCTCGCCGGAAGCGCGTCCCTCGGCTCCGACGCGACGCGCTCCGATCAGTGGGCAGTTCGGCGCTGATGCGTTGGTGGATCGGACGACGCGTTGAGCCCGAGTCGGTCCCGGCTCAGATCGCCATCGCGAGTTCGGTGAACGCTGCGGTGACCTGCAGGGCCGGTGCGACGTCGAGACCGAGTTCGTAGTGTCCGCGGCGAAGGTTCTGCACGAAAGCGTGCCCGGCGATGATCACTTGTGCGGTGCGGTCGGTGCGCAGGCCGCGCATTGCTCGTAGCCGGTGTTTCAGGCGGCCGTGATCGGCCTCGATCGGGTTATTTGCGTACTGCTCCACGTGGTGCCACGCCGAAGGAATCAGGTCGTCGAGCACCGCGGGGTAGACCGCGGCGGCGTCGGTGACCACCTCACTTGGCGTGACCTTCAACTTCCCCAACGCTCGGCGGAAGAACCGCCGAGCCGCAGCGGCGTCTCGACGCGGCGAGACGAGCACGTCGATGACCTGCCCGTACTGGTCGATCGCCCGGTAGACGTAGCGCCACACGCCGTTGACCTTCACGTAGGTCTCGTCGACATACCACCGGTTACCCGGGCAATGGCGGCAGAATCGGGCTGCGTCGGCCAGCAACGAGGTGAATCGCTGCACCCACCGGAATACGCTGACGTGGTCCACCTCGACCCCGCGTTCGATCAGCAGTTCCTCGACATCGCGATAGGACAGGTTGTAGCGCAGGTACCAACGAACCGCGACTACGATCACCTCCGGTGGGAACCGGAACCCAGCGAACGCCGACTTCTGTGGCAGCCAGAGGCGAGGACGGGTTGACAGCTTCACTGCTCAAGCGTGCCGTGATCTTGCCAGCGTTCAACGCAACAGAGCCTGGTGCGCGGTACTCGCCGACGGGTGGTGCTCCGGGCCGGTGACCGCTGAGGGCGCCCGGGGAGCGGTGGTGGTGGCCTGGATTGTCGGACCCGGCGGTTAGGCTTTCGGGGTCGTCCTGTGGGTTGCCCGATCATCCCGCTGTCACGGGCGCGCTGACCCGCCATGATCTGGAGTGCGACCAGGTGACTGCACAACCCGAGACCCTGTACGGGGCTGACGACCTGACTCACCTCGAGGGCCTGGACGCTGTTCGCAAGCGCCCCGGCATGTACATCGGGTCGACCGGTAGCCGTGGTGTGGCACACCTCGTCAACGAGATACTGGACAACTCGACCGACGAGGGCGTGGCCGGTCATGCCACGCGCGTCGAGGTCACCCTGCATGCCGACGGCTCGGTGCAGGTGGATGACGACGGTCGTGGTATTCCGACCGACATCAACGCCAAGTCCGGGCTCTCTGGTGTGGAACTGGTGCTGACCCGGCTGCACGCCGGCGGTAAGTTCGGCGGCTCGGGCTACAAGACATCGGGAGGGTTGCACGGTGTCGGCGCGTCCGCGGTCAACGCGCTTTCGTGCCGCTTCGACGTCACCGTCAGGCGTGACGGCAAGGTGCACCAGATGTCGTTTCGGCACGGCGTGCCCGGTGTGTTCGACGGACGTGGTCCGGCGGCCACGTTCGTCCGTGAGCCGGGCCTGCGGGTGACCGGCAGGATGCGCCGCGGCGAGTCGAGCGGCACATCCATCCGGTACTGGTACGACGCCCGCTACTTCGAGACCGGTGCGGTCCTTGATCGGGAGGCCGTGCGCGCGAAGGTGCGGAACACGGCGTTTCTGGTGCCGGCTGTCACTTACGTGCTGCGTGACCTCGCCGAGGGCGGGACGGGCGAGGAGACGTTCCATTTTCCCGCCGGTCTGAACGACATGGTGGAGTTCCTTGCCCCGGCCGGCGACCGGGCCGTCTGCGGTGCGTTGCCGGTGGCCGGCGAGGGCACCTACCGGGAGAACGCCGCCGACGAGAACGGCGTTATGCGGGCGAACGTCGAACGGCGCGCTGAGGTCGAGGTGGTCTTGCGGTGGGGTACGGGCTACGAGCGGACCGTCGAGTGCTTCACGAACACGATCCACAACGCGCACGGCGGCACGCACCGCAAAGGGTTCGAGCGTGCCGTCCTACGGGCCCTGAGCGACGCGATCCGCAACGCTCGGGCGCTGCTCAAACCCAAGGAGGATCTGCCTGTCCTCGACGACATGTTGGAGGGCATGACCGCGGTCATCCACGTGCGGATCCCGGAGCCGCAGTTCACCTCGCAGACGAAGGACGAGCTGTCCACGGCGGGGATCACCAAGGTGGTCCAGACGCTGGTTGAGCAGCACCTCAAGACCTGGGTGGAGGACCGCAGGACCAGGACCGAGGCGCGCCTGATCCTGCAGAAGATCGTGGATGCCGCCCGGGTACGCCTGACCCAGAAGCAGCAGAAGGACGCGGCCCGACGCAAGACCGCGCTCGAGGGCGCGGCGATGCCGGCGAAGTTGGTGGACTGCCGGTCGACCGGGGTCGAGCGCAGCGAGCTGTTCATCGTCGAGGGCGACAGCGCCCTGGGCACCGCGCGGCTGGCGCGTTCGTCGGAGTACCAGGCGTTGCTGCCGATCCGCGGGAAGATCCTGAACGTGCAGAAGGCGAGCCTTCAGCAGGTGCACGACAACGCCGAGTGTTCGGCGATCGTGCAGGTCCTCGGCGCCGGCTCGGGTCGCACGTTCGACCCGGACTCGTTGCGCTACGGACGGGTCCTGATCATGGCGGACGCCGACGTCGACGGGTCGCACATCCGGACCCTGCTCATCACGCTGTTCGCGAGATACCTGCGTCCGGTGATCGAAGCCGGTCGCCTGTACGCGGCGATGCCACCCCTACACAAGATCACCACCAAGGGCCGCAACGCCGAGACGATCTACACCTACACCCAGGTGGAGATGTCGAACACGGTGGCCCGGCTGGAGAAGACCGGGAAGCAGATCGTTACGCCCGTACCCCGCTTCAAGGGCCTCGGCGAGATGGACGCGGACGAGTTGTGGGAGACCACGATGAACCCGGCCACCCGCACAGTCCGGCGCATCACGCTGCGCGATGTCGAGCCGGCGGAACGGGTGCTGGAGCTGCTCATGGGCGAGAAGGTCGAGCCGCGCAAGAACTGGCTCATCGACTCGGCCGGCCGGGTTGACCAGGACACCATCGACGCCTGAGTCCGTCGCGACACGGAGTATGCGAGGAGGTCACAGCAATGGCACGCCGTACGGGTACGCAGCCGAAGGTCGACCTGTCCGCCTTCGACCGGGCGGGGGCGAAGGTCCTCGACAATCCGTTGATCACGGAGGTCGAGGACTCGTATCTGGAGTACGCCTTCTCCGTCATCCATTCCCGTGCGCTGCCCGACGCGCGTGACGGACTCAAGCCCGTCCACCGCCGCATCCTGTTCTCGATGAGTGAGCAAGGCCACCGGCCGGACCGTGCGCACGTGAAGTCTGCCCGGGTCATCGGCGATGTGATGGGCAAGTACCACCCCCATGGCGACACCGCGATCTACGACGCGATGGTGCGGCTGGCGCAGGACTTCTCGCTCAACGTGCCGCTCATCGACGGGCACGGCAACTTCGGATCTCCCGATGACGGCCCGGCCGCGGCTCGGTACACCGAGGCGCGGTTGTCGCGCGAGGCCATGCTCCTGGTGGGGGAGCTGGGCGAGGGAACGGTCGACTTCTATCCCAACTACGACGGGTCGCTGGAGCAACCCGTCGTCCTGCCTGCGGCGTTTCCCAACCTGCTGGTCAACGGCGCGTCGGGCATCGCGGTCGGGATGGCGACGAACATGATCCCGCACAACCTCGGCGAGATCGTCGCGGCCGCCAGGTGGTTGATCACGCACCCGGGAGCGACGCTGGACAAGCTGATGGAGTTCGTACCCGGTCCGGACCTGCCGACCGGTGGCCTGCTGCTCGGCCTGGACGAGGTCCGCAAGTCCTACGAGACCGGCCGCGGCGTCGTCAGGATGCGCGGCCGCGTCGAGATCGGACCGCTGGCCGGCAGCCGGGCACGCCAGGCCATCACCGTGACGGAACTGCCGTACGGCGTCGGCGCGGAGAAGGTCATCGAGAAGATCACCGACGAGGTGACCAAGACCAAGCGGCTACAGGGTATCGCCGACATCAAGGACCTCACCGACCGGGAGAATGGGACCCGGCTGGTCATCGAGTGCAAGGTCGGGGTGAACCCGCAGGCACTGCTCGCGGACCTCTACCGGCTCACTCCGTTGGAGCAGTCCTTCGGTGTCAACAACCTGGTACTGGTGGACGGGCAACCGTGCACCCTCGGCCTCAAGGCCCTCCTCGAGGTGTTCCTGGCGCACCGGTACACCGTGGTGACCCGCCGCACCGCGTACCGGCGCCGCAAACGGCAGGAACGGCTGCACCTGGTCGACGGCCTGCTGATCGCCCTGCTGGATATCGACAAGGTGGTCCGCCTCATCCGGGGAAGCGACAACGTACAGGCGGCCAAGGACGGCCTGATGCACCAGTTCAAGCTCTCCGACATCCAGGCCACGCACATCCTCGACACACCGTTGCGGCGGCTGACCAGGTACGACCGGATCGAGCTGGAAACCGAACAGGCACGGCTGCGTGGCGAGATCGTCGAACTCTCCACGATCCTCGACGACGACGGCGTCCTGAAGAAGGTTGTCAGCGACGAGTTGACGAGCGTAGCCAAGCAGTTCGCTACGCCCCGGCGTACCACGCTCGTCGACGGCGGCCTCAAGGAGGTGCTCGCGGCGTCCGCGCCGGCCGGGCCGTTGGAGGTCGCCAACGATCCGTGCCAGGTGATCCGGTCGGCGACCGGCCTGATCGCCCGGACCGCCGCCGAGTCCGAGGAGGCGCCGGAGGGCCGCCGGCGCAACGGACGGGCCAGGCACGACTCCGTCCGGGCGGTCGTTCACACGACCGCCCGGGGCCAGGTGCTCCTGGTCACCAGCGCGGGTCGGGCGTTCAAGACGGACGTGCTGCCCCTGCCGGTGCTGCCGCAGCAGGCGGGTACGGTGTCGCTGCGTGGCGGCATGTCCGACAGCGAACTGGTGCCGTTGCGGCCGGGGGAGCGGGTTGTCGGGCTCGCGCCGCTCGGCGAACAGGGCACCGGGTCGCCTGGCCTTGCCTTGGGTACCCGCCACGGTGTCGTCAAGGTCTGCGCGGCGGAATGGCCGGTCCGCTCGGACGAGTTCGAGGTGATCAGTCTGCGGCCGGGCGACGAGGTCGTCGGCGCGACGTGGCTCACCGACGGTGCCGAGACTCTCGCCTTCGTCAGCTCGGACGCCTCGCTGCTGCGGTTCGCCGCGGGGCTGGTCCGACCGCAGGGACTCAAGGGCGGCGGGATGGCCGGGATCAGCCTCGCTGCCGAGGCCAGCGTGGTGTTCTTCGGCGCGGTTGACACCGACGACACCGAGCACGGCGAGCCGTTGGTGGTCACCTCCACCGGCAGTGGCGTCAAGGTCACCCCGTTCCTCGAGTACCCGGCCAAGGGACGGGCAACCGGAGGCGTGCGCGCCCATCGGTTCCTCAAGAGCGAGTCCCGTCTCGCCGTTGCCTGGATCGGGCAGCGTCCGGCCGCCGCGACAGACAAGGGCGAGCCGGTCGACCTGCCCACGGAAGACCGGCGCCGTGACGGATCGGGCACGGCCATGACCGGCCCGGACATCGTCGGCCACCTGGTCGAACGCGGCTAACAACCGCTCCGGACATCGACGCTGTTGAACGTCTTCTTGAGCACCGTCTCCGTCGCGCCCGCCTGACTGACCGGGACGCCGACCGGTAGAAGCTCGCCCATCCCAGAGTGATAGGGCAGATCTCGGCGAGGACGGCGGCGACGTTGCCAGTGCGGAACAACGGGCACACCGACAGGTGGATCACGCTACGGCGCCCGCCGACCGCTGGGCGGCGAAGCTGCAGTGGTAGCGGCTGCGCACCCGTCCGGAGGCAGTCCACAACCTACTCGCGGCGCCGACGGTCCTCGCCCCGCCTGCCGCCATCGTTCACGTACCGGCCGAATCAACCGTATGGTGGCTGGTGAGCCTGGCGACGGCACGGAAGGGTACGGCTGTGGCGGTGTTCTCGAGCGTGGGGCCGAGATCTGTGTTTCCGCTGGGCGATCTGGTGCTGTACGAGAACGACCGGACGCGGGTCTATCGGGTCATCCTCCCTGACGGCCGGGCAGCGATCCGTAAGGAGGCGCTCGGCACGGCGGCGATGGCCCGAACCCGGCACGAGTGTTCGATCATGAAGCGCCTTGCCGGGGTGGCTGGAGTGGTGCTTCCTATGCCGGACATACCGGCAGAAGTACACACGATCACCTTTCCGGACAGTCTCGGACGGTCGCTGGCCGAGTTGCCACCGGCGCAGGTTCCGCAGTTGGGAGACCTGCCGAGGCTGGCGCTGCGGCTGGCCACGATCCTGGCCGCAGTGCACCGGGCCGGGGTGATGCATCGCGACATCAACCCCGCCAACATCCTCGTCGGTGCCGACTCGGAGCTGTTGCTCATCGACTTCGATCTGGCTACGACCTTCGCAGAGGTGCGGCCGGCGTTCACCCACCATCGGGACATCGTGGGCCAGTTGCCGTACCTGGCACCGGAACAGACGGGCCGGACGGGACTGCCGGTGGATCTGCGTGCCGACCTGTACGGCTTGGGCGCGACGCTGTACGAGCTGGCCGTGGGGAGTCCTCCGTTCGGCAACGGCGACACACTGCAACTCGTCCGTGACATCCTCGTTGGTGTGCCGCGGCGGCTGGTGGACGTGGCACCCGGGGTGTCCGAGGGGCTGTCCGACGTGGTCGCGCGGTTGCTGGAGAAGGAGCCGGACCGGCGGTACCAGAGCGCGGAGGGGCTGGCGTACGACCTCGCATTGGTGTGCGCGCAGCCGAGGGCGGTGGTGACGCTGGGCGAACGGGATTTTCCCAGCCGGTTGTCAGCGCCGTCGGGACTGGTCGGGCGGGACGGTGAGATCGACGCGCTACGGTCGGCGCTGGACCGGGCGATGGGTACCCCGGCTCGCGGAGTGCTGGTCTGCGGCGCGCCGGGGGTGGGAAAGTCGGCGTTGATCGAGCAACTCCGGCCGATGGTGACCACCCGCGGTGGTTGGTACGTATCGGGCAAGTTCGACCAGTACCGGCATGATATGGCCTCGGGTGCGGTGATCCAGGCGTTGAGCGGGTTGGCCAGGCTGTTACTCGCCGAGCCGGACGACGCGCTGGCCACCCAGCGCGACCGGCTGACCGAAGTACTCGGCGCCAGTGCCGGGCTGGTCACCGGGGTGATCCCCGAGTTCGCCGCCCTGTTGGGGACAGACCACCCGACGGTGACGGGCGACCCCGCCGTGCTTGATGAGCGGCTGCGGCAGGCTGGACTCAGCCTGTTGAGAGCGATCGCGTCACCGCAGCGGCCGATCGTCATCGTCCTTGATGACCTGCAGTGGGCCAGCCACGCGGCACTCAAGGTAATCGATGCGATACAGACCGACGAGGACCTGCGCGGCGTGCTCCTGGTTGGCGCCTACCGCGACGCGGAGGCCGACGCCGCTCACCCGTTGACCGCGATGCGAGCCCGGTGGGACCGGCTCGGTGTCGCGCCGCCGTTGCTGGCGTTGACCAACCTGGCCGCGGCCGACCTGGCCACTCTGCTGGCGGAGATGCTGCGGCTGCCGGCCAACCAGGCAGTCGGGTTGGCTGCCGCGGTGGGTGAACGCACCGCGGGTAACCCGTACGACACTGTGGAACTGGTCAACGCGTTACGTGGAGACGCGGCCCTGATCCTGGGTGAGGCCGGGTGGAGCTGGGATCCGTTATCGATCCGTCGCTATGTCGGCCGCGGCGACGTGGTCGACCTGCTCACCGATCGTATCGAGCGGCTGCCGGCCGACGCCCGCACCCTGCTGGAGATCATGTCCTGCCTTGGTGGGGAGGTGGGACTGGACCTGCTCGCCGCGGCCAGCGGCCAGACCGCGACGGCGGCGCAGCACCAGCTGGCCGCGCCGCTGGAGGACGCGCTGCTGGTGGCCGGCGGCCACCGACCCGACGCGGTCACCGGCAGCGTGGTGCGCTTCCGCCATGACCGGGTGCAACAGGCGGCCCGCGGCCGGCTTTCCGGCCCCACCCGGGCCAGGCTGCACCTGAGCATCGCCCGCCGGCTGGCCGCTATGTCCGAGTTCCGAGCCGAAGCCGCGGAGCAGTACCTGGCCATCTCGGACATGCTCGCTGACGTCGAAGCCGGTGCGGACGCCGGAGTGGACGCCGCAGAGCGGCGGCTGGCGGCGCAGTTGTTCGCCATGGTCGCCGCCGGCGCGGCGCGGGTCAGCAACCACGGCACGGCCGAACGGTACCTGACTGCGGCGGGCAGGCTGTGGGCCGCGCTCGGGGTTGCCGCTGACGATCCGGCGTTGGTGGGGCTGGAGACCGAACTACACCGGGCGCTGTACAGCTTGGGCCGCCTTGAGGAAGCGGACAAGGTGTACGAGTCGATCACCCGGCGCTGCCGCGACCCGTTGGAGCTGGTTGAGGCGACCTGCGTCCAGCTGTCCAGCCTGACCAACCGGCGCCGGTCGGCCGATACCGTCGCGCTCGGTTTCGCGACGTTGCGGCGGCTCGGGTTCGCCGTCCCAGGCGCGGACATCTCGACCGAGGTGCAGCGGCGGCTCGACGACCTGGACGCCTGGGCTGACGGGCTGTCAGTCGTCGAGGACGTGGCGCGGCCGCAGGCCACCGACGCGCGGGCGCTGGCGGCGGCCGAGTTGCTACGCCCCCTGATCTCGGCCACGTTCTTCAGCGACCTGACCGCCAACGCCTGGGTTGCCACCGAGGGCCAGCGGCTGTGGGCCCGGTTCGGCCCGCGCGCCGCGCTGGTGCCCACCATCACCTCCGCCTGCGTCGGCGCGGTCAGCCTGCGTGACGACTATCGCAACGGGGTCCGGATCGCCCGGCACGTACTGGCCGTCGGCGCGGAGCGGGGTTGGGACACCGTCACGGCTCAGGCACGGTACGTGTACGCGGTCAGCGGTTGTTACTGGCTGGAGCCGCTGGAGATCTGTATCCAGCATGCGCGCGCGGCTCAGGAAGGCTGCCTGCACGGTGGCGACCTGGAGTCGGCGTGCCTGTCCTTCTACCCCGCGGTCTTCTCGCTGGTGGATTACGGACCGACGCTGGACGACCTGACCAGCGAGGTCGAGTCCGCCATCGCCCTGACCTTGCGCACCGGCAACACCGGCGCTGGCGTGATCCACGCCGTCTATCGACAGTTCGCGCGGGCCATGGCCGGCCGCACCAACGAACCGGGCAGCTTCACCGAGGCGTCGTTCGACGAGGAGGCCCACGCGAAAATCTCGGTGCGGGTCGCGGCGCACTATGCGATCACCCGGGCGTTGTCGGCCGCGATCTTCGGCGATATGGACGGCCTGCCGCAACGGGCCGCAGCCGCGATGCGTTACGTCCCGGCGCTGAAGGTCCTTTACCCGACCATGTGGGTGTACCTGGTCCAGGCACTCGCCAAGGCGCAGCAGGCCCGTACCGCCCCGCCACAGCGACGCCCTGCTCTGCTCGCCGAGATGGACGAGTGCCGCGACTGGCTGGCCCGACGCGCAGCAGACGCGCCCGAGAGCTTCGGGCACCTGGTTCTGTTCGTTGACGCCGAACGTGCCTGGGCCATCGACGACTTCCGTACCGCTGCCACCACCTACGACGCGAGTCTGCACGACGTCGAGTCCCGGCACCGTCCATGGCACCGTGCACTCATCGCCGAACGAGCCGCACAGTTCCACTTTTCGCAGGGAATGCAGCGAGCCGGCCGTCGCCTCCTCAGCGATGCCCGCCACCATTACGAAGCCTGGGGCGCTACCGGCAAGGTCCGTCAACTCGACCACACCTACCCCTTCCTTCGCGACAGCGACCGAGGCACCGCCAACGGCACAGACCACGGCCGGCGCCGGCGCGCCCATGACTACAGCAGCGGCAGCATCCGCTCCGACGACGTCGACATGCTCGCGATCCTGCGCGCCTCCCAGGCGCTCAGTTCCGAGACCAATCTCGACCGCCTCTATGTCGATATCGTCGACCACATGCGTGCCATCACCGGCGCGGAGACCGTCCAGCTCCTCGTTCGCGACGACACCAACACCTGGATACTCCCCACCGCCGCCACCAGCCACCACAACCCCATCACCCTCGACCAGGCCATCGCCCAGAACCTGCTTCCCGCCACCGCCTTCCGTTACGCCGAACGCACCCGTGAACCCCTTCTCGTTGAAGACGCCACTCGCGATGACCGCTTCGCGAAAGACCCCTACCTCAGTAACGCCGACCGCTGCTCGCTGCTGGCCGTCCCCATCCTCAACCACGGCGACCTGCGTTCCGTCCTGCTCCTGGAAAACCGCCTCAGCAGCGGCGCCTTCAGCACCGACCGCCTCGACGCCGTCATCCTCATCGCCGGCCAGCTCGCCGTCTCCGTCGACAACGCCCTGCTCTACCGCCGCCTCGAAGACAAGGTCACCGAACGCACCCAGGAGCTCCAGGCCGTTAACGCGCAGCTCGAAACTCTCACCATCACCGACCCGCTCACCACCCTGGCCAACCGCCGCGGCTTTGACCACGCCCTCGCCGATAACTGGCGCAAGGCTCGCGCCGCCGGCACGCCTATCGCGGTTGCCATGATCGACATCGACTACTTCAAACGGTACAACGACCATTACGGACACCCGGCCGGCGACACCTGTCTTCAGCACGTCGCCCACGCCCTCATCAGCAGCACGCGCAGCACCGACGTCGTCTGTCGCTACGGTGGAGAGGAGTTCGCCACCATATTCCCGGGCGCGGACACCGACCACGCCGCCGCAGCCGCCGAATGCGCCCGCGCCGCTGTCGCGAACCTCGCCATCCCCCACACCAGCACCGCTGCCGGCATCGTCACCCTCAGCATCGGCGTCGCCGGTACGATCCCCACCAGCGACACCACCCCCGACGCCCTCATCGCCACCGCCGACACCGCGCTGTACCGCGCCAAGGAAGACGGTCGCAACCGCGTCTGGACCACCAGCGGCCCCTTCCATCGTTGACAGAGGGGCCGCCGGTGCTGCTCCTGCACGGCATTCCGGAGACGCATCTCATGTGGCACCGGGTGGCGCCCCATCTCGCCGAGCACTACACGGTGGTCGCCACCGATCTACGGGGCTACGGCGACAGTGGCAAGCCGGCCAGTACCCCCGACCACGAGCCCTACAGTATGCGCGCAATCGGCCGCGACCAGATCGAGGTCATGCAGAGCCTGGGTTTCGACGAGTTCAGGGTTGCTGCACATGACCGTGGGGCGCGCTGCGCCTACCGGCTGGCCCTGGACGAGCCCGACATGGTCATCCGGCTCGCGGTCATGGACGTGGTGCCCGTCGGCGGCGCCTACGACCGCGCCGACAGGAAGTTCAGCCTCGCCTACTGGGTGTGGTCCTTCCTCGCTTCGCCGTACCCGGTACCGGAACAGTTCATCGCCGCGTCCCCGGCCACCCTGCCCAGCTTCATGCTCGACACCTGGCCCGTGGTGAAGGACGCGTTCCCCGACGAGGTACGCCGCCGCGGCGATCGTGCCGCGGTCCGCCAATTGCGCCGGCAACGGCGGGGACTACCCAAAAGGGATCCTCAGGATCCCGACTATCGGCGTCTCCGCTACACTAGATACGCCGATGATCAACTCTTCGGGTTCACAGGGCCGAAGGCCGAAGCCGAGCAGATCAAAACACGCCTCGCGACATTCCTACGTGAAGACCTCAAACTGGAAATGTCGCAGGAGAAAACGTTGATCACCCACGCCAGAACCGGCGCGGCACGATTCCTCGGCTACGAGATCACCGTCCAGCACGCTGACCACCGCCCAACCATAAACGGGTCAGCCCGTCTACGCGTTCCCATGGACGTGATCAAAGCCAAATGCTCCCAGTACATGAAACTCGGCAAACCCGAGGCACAGTCCCAACTGGTCAACGAAAGCGACCACACCATCGTCGCGACCTACGGGGCCAAGTACCGGGGACTGGTCAACTACTACCTGCTGGCCGCTGACGTCTGGCGACTGAACCGGGTGCGGTGGGTCATGCACACCTCACTGCTGAAGACTCTCGCCTGCAAGTACCACTCGACGGCCACACCAAGATGGCGGCCCGCCTCCGGGTCACCATCACCACACCGTACGGGCCACGCACTGCCTTGCAAGTGACCGTCCAACGCACCAGCAGGAAACCACTGACTGACCGCCCTCTTCGGTGGCATCCCTCTTCACCGGCAGCGCAACGCGATCATTGTCGACCGCAAGCCACCCACGCTAATCCGCCGCACCGAGCTGATCCAACGGCTCCAGACCGGACGATGTGAGCTGTGCCAGCACACCGGCGAGGTGGAAGCCCACCACGTCGGCAAACTCGCCCACCTCACGCAGCGGGGGAAGCCACAGCCGCCATGGGCGCAACTCATGACACGCATGCGACGCAAGACCCTCGTGGTCTGCGCCGCCTGCCACGACGTCATCCATGACCGGCGACCAACCGCGACACCCACGCAATAAAGTCACTGGAGAGCCGGATGATCGGAAACGATCATGTCCGGTTCGGGAGGGGGCCGTCAGGAAAGGACTGGCCTCAGCCAGCACCTCGCCCGACGGTCTACCTCGCTTCACCACATCCACGATCAACTCATCAGTGTTGGCGACGCCGTGACATGATCGTAACTATCAAGGTCCAAAGTGGACAGAACCCCAACACATCGACCCTAACTTAAGGGCAGTGCTGCGCCGCGAGGCGCTTTGTCATATACCCAGCTCAGTTGGGAGGAACTCGGAGGAGGTGTTCCTAGCCCCGCTTTGGTGATGGGCTTTTCTAATTTTGAGCAAAGAACGTCTCAAGCTGGGCAGACTCCGGCCAGGTCAAGATAGTCGTCGATATGTTGGTCGATAGTGTGGAGGGCTTGGCGTAGTTGTAGGGGTGCGGGTGGCTGGTCGGCGGCCATGAGCGGGCGCAGGAGCCGGTTGTGCAGCTTGGTGTAGAACACCGCGAACCGTTGGCCTTCAGGCGTGAGACGGTAGGTGTTGTGGCCTGGCAGGCGTTGGATGAGTCCTTTCATGCGGAGCCGGGTCAGGTCGTAGCTGGCCTGGGAGGCGGTGTAGCGTCCGCCGCCGAGCAGTGCGGGCATCAGGGCGCGAAGGCTCCGGTTGGTGATGCCGGTGGCGGCGGACAGAGTAAAAGCGAGGGCGCCGGCCAGGGCCTGGACCCGAGGGTCGCCGAACCGTAGAGCCGGGGCCCTCCGCCCGTCCTCAACAGACGGGTGCGCGATCCGCTCAAAGGCTGGACTCGCAAGGACCAGCGCCCTGGCCGACCCGTTCAGCTTCCACGATCCGGCGGTTGATCGCACGCGCCTTGACCGACAGGTCGTCGAAGTGCTCCAGGCGGTCTCAACCGGTGGTTGCAACGCCTACTAACTCAGCCATCTTCTCACTCGGAGTGGCCCAGCCCAAAGTCCGGCGGGGTCGACTGTTGAGTTCGTCAGCAACGGCATCAAGCTGCGCTTGATCAATCTTGGTGAAGTCGGTGCGTCCCTTCGGGAAGTACTGGCGTAGCAGCCCGTTGGTGTTTTCGTTACTGCCCCGCTGCCACGGTGAATGGGGATCACAGAAGTAGACCGGGCAATCACTGGCCAGACTGAAATCAACATGGCGGGCCATCTCCGAACCCTGATCCCAGGTCAGCGAAGCCCGCAGCCGGGCAGGGACGCTGCGCATCGCAGCGGTGAGTTGCGCCGCGACGTGTTCGCTGAGTTTCCCCTCAGGCAACGCGACCAGGACAACGAAGCGAGTCTGCCGCTCCACCAGAGTCGCGATCGCCGATGCCCGCATCGAGGTACGGCCGCCTTCCAGCAGATCGCCTTCCCAGTGCCCTGGTACAGCCCGATCAGCGGCCTCGGCCGGGCGAACGGAGATGTTCAGACCCAGCCAGGGACGAGAAGAACGCACCGGACCGCCGGCGGCCGGCCGGGGGCGGCGTGCGGCCCGCCCAGAACGTAACGCGACCTGCCGGGCCAGTTCCGCGCGAAGGTTTCCCCTGGCCTGCAGGTAGATCGCTTGATAGATGGTCTCGTGTGACACCCACATCTCCGGTTGGTCCGCAAACTCCCGTGTCAGCCAGGCCGCGATCTGCTGCGGTGACCAACGTCGCCGTAGCAACGTCAGCACCTGCGTGCGCAGCGGACCGGCCTGGGAAAGCTTGGCCCGCTTCGGACGCCTCGACCGCAAATAGCAGCGGTACTGCGCCTGGCTGGCCCGATACTGTTGACCGTACTGCTCATCCGGGCGGACTTCCCGTAACACTGTGGAGGGATGCCGGCCCAACCGGCGCCCGATCGAGCGCAACGACTCACCCGCGGCCCGCCCCAAAGCGATCTCTTCCCGTTCCCAGGCACTCAACCGTGCCGCCACTACACCCACGTCCTCACCAACAAACAGGAGACGGCTTCGCCGTCGCCGTGATACGTAGGGATGGGGCAGGCACGCTACGGGTCCGCCCCTCCGGCCTCAAGGGCGCTTCGCGTCGCTACGCGACGGCCCGGTCGGGCCGCCCTTGACCCCGGAGCCTCTACGGCCCCTCACGGGCAAGCAAACCAGGGCCAGGCCACGGCCTGCCCAGGCTGCCCGCCCGCCCCATCAACCCCCAACCGCAACACCGAAACGACGAAACCTACTCCGAGCGGGGGCGTTGCGACCACCGGTTGAGTCCAAGCCAGCCGGCGCAGCACGCCAAGATCTTTCGTGTCGTTGACGACGGTCTCGATCCGCATGGCCCGACCGTCTTTCAGATACTGCTTGGCCCGGGAGTGCTTGAAGAACACGTTGACGGTCACGCCCTGGTTGGCGCGGTCGATGACCGTCTTGAACAGCTGCGCCTGGGGGCTGGCCTGCCGCGGTGACCGCCTGGCCCGACGACGCTTGCCCTTACCGCGTCGGGTGATTTTGCGTCCGAAGATGATTTCGATGCTGTCGGGGCGGCCGAGGTCGAGGTTGTCGGCGATGAGGGTCTCGAAGAACGTGCGGGCGTGCCGCGGCGCGGTGAACACGATGGTGCGGGAGAACTCGACCTGCCGCATGGACAGGTCCCACCAGAACCCGGCGGCCCGGTCCGCGGCGGTCAACGGCAGCGGCAGCCTGGCCCACCAGCGCTCGGCGAACACCCGGATGGGTCCGGGACCGAACCGGTCGCAGATGGCCTGCAACCCGGCGGGGTCATCACAGGTGGCGAACCCGTTGGACAACTCGGTGAACCCGATCCCCGCTGCCATGGCCTGACGCTTGGCCCACTCATGACCGTTGACCCATATTTTCGTCGGATACGGGAAGTATGAACACACCTTGATGAACGCCCCGCCCATCTCGGTGTCCCACAGATAGAAGTAGTAGGCCGACACCCTGCGCTGGGCCTTACCGAACGTGAACCACGGGGCGCCGGACTCGCTACGGGTGGTACGGGCGTCGCTCACCCACGCGTACTCCTGCGCGATACCGATCGCCACCACCTGGGAGCGTCCCATGGCCGCCGCGCGCCGCATCAGCGGACGCATCACGTCGACCTTGCGCTGGCCTTTACGGAAGCGCACCACCGGGATGTGGTTGGCCTCGGCGTAGGAGTCCACCGCCCGCCGAAACCGCTGCCCGATCTGGTCCATCAACGCTGGTGACGGGATCGGGTTGCCCCGGTGCCGGGTCAGGAACCCGATGATCTGGCCCGGGACCTGCAGGTTCGGCACGTACCCGTTGAGGTAGACCCGATCAGCGCACTCAAGATCCAAGCCCACCTGGCCATCCAGCAGATCGTTGACTGTGACAGGCCGCTTCGCCATCGGGCACCTCCAACATCGACGGAGATACCCTGCTCAACGCTCAAACAGCCGGAACGTCACCTGCCACAGCGGCCACCCACCTCGACGGTCCGAGGCGAAGCCTCTTTAGGTCTAATGCCTTACCTGGCGCCGAAAGGGTCAGCCGGGGACAGCAGCATGGCAGCAAAGCAGCGGGCATCGCGAAGGCGTCAAAGGTGGGCCGCTGCTCGACCTGTGCGACATGGTGAAAGCTGGATTGCCTAAAACCCAGTGTCCAGAAGATGCAACTAAACATCCGCCGGAACGACGTCTGAAACCGGTGGCACAGCCTGCGACGGTATCTCACTGCTGCCGACGCAACCTCCGGACTGTGCAGCGACGCCCAATGAGGGTGTTGAAGGACATGAACGGGACACCTAAATCGCGCTAGCACGTATGACAAGGACGAACGCGGGATCGCCTAAGGTGCGCGAGCGCTATGGCGACGGAGGCCTCGTACTAGTTGTGGGGGTCACGTCCCACCAGGGAGGGCGGGAAAGCCGTCCACAGGGCGAAGGGGGCCAGGTGATCGGACATTCGAAGGCTGGGAGGTGCGCGTGATGCGTAGAGCCGAAACGGTACTGGGTGTCCTGCGTGAACGCGGTAGGCGTGGCTTGCCGTTGGAAAGGCTGTATCGGCACCTGTTTGACCCGCAGTTGTTTCTGTTGGCTTACGGTAAGTTGTACTCCAATCAGGGGGCGATGACGCCGGGAGCCGACGCGGAAACCGTGGACGGGATGACCCTGGGCAAGATCGGACGCATCATTGATGCGCTACGCCACGAGCGTTACCGATTCAAGCCCGCCCGGCGAGTCTACATTCCGAAACGTAACGGGAAACGACGACCGCTGGGACTACCCTCGTGGTCGGACAAGCTGGTCGGTGAGGTGATACGCCTGCTGCTTGAGGCGTACTACGAACCCCAGTTCTCCGAACACTCCCACGGGTACCGGCCCCGCCGGGGCTGCCACACCGCGCTACGCGAGGTGGCCAACACCTGGACGGGCACGACCTGGTTCGTTGAGGGTGACGTCGCCTCGTGCTTCGACTCTTTCGATCATCAGGTCATGGTCGACACGCTGGGCGAAAAGATTCACGACAACCGGTTTCTGCGGCTGCTGCGTAACATGCTCGCGGCTGGATACCTTGAGGATTGGGTGTTCAACGCCACCCCCAGCGGGGTTCCCCAGGGTGGTGTGGTTTCACCGATCCTCAGCAACATTTACCTGCACCGGTTGGACAGCTATGTCGAGACAGTCCTCATTCCCGAGTACACCCGAGGAACGCTGCGGGCATCCAACCCGCAGTACCTTCACACGAAATCGGCGATCGCGACAGCCCGCAAGCGCGGCGACCGCCCGTTGGTGCGGACGCTACGCAAGCAGCTACGCAGTCTGCCCAGCAAGGATCCCCACGATCCGGGCTACCGGCGGCTGAGATACACCCGCTACGCCGACGACGTTCTCATCGGGTTCGCCGGACCCAAAACCGAAGCCGAAACCATCAAAGCCCGCCTCACGACATTCCTGCATGACGACCTCAAGCTACAACTGTCCCAGGCGAAAACGCTGGTCACCCACGCCCGAACCAGCGCGGCACGGTTCCTCGGCTACGAGATCACCGTCCAGCACACCGACACCCGCATCACCCAAGGCCGCAGGGCCACCAACGGGAGGATCGGGCTAAGGGTCCCCCTGGACGTGATCAAAACCAAGTGCGCCCCCTATCTCAAAGGCGGCCAACCCGCCCGACAGCCCCAACTGCACAACCACGATGACCACACCATCATCAACACCTTCGGGGCCAGGTACCGGGGCATCATCGAGTACTACCTGCTCGCCGGCGACGTCTGGCGGTTCAACAGACTGCGCTGGGTCATGGAAACCTCGATGCTGAAAACGCTAGCCGGCAAGCACGACTCGACGGTGACGAAAATGGCTCGCAGATACAAGGCCACCATCGACACCCCACACGGGCCGCGCACCTGCTTCCAACACAGCATCGAGCAGGGCCAGGGCAAGAAACCACTCGTCGCACGGTTCGGCGGCATACCACTCAAACGGCAACGCAACGCGGTCCTCACCGACCGCGAAGCAGACCCGGCCCCACCCCGGCGTAAGGAGCTGATCACACGGCTACTCGCCAACCGGTGCGAGATCTGCGACAGCACGGACCAAGTACAAGTGCACCACGTCCGTAAACTCGCCGACCTCGACAAAGCCGGAAAGCCACCACCCGCGTGGGCGAACATCATGGCGAAAAGACGCCGCAAAACCCTCGTGGTCTGCGGAGCCTGCCACGACACCATCCACAACGGGAAACCCACCGCGACACCCACGCAGTAGTCACTGGAGAGCCCGGTACTCGGAAACGGGTACGCCGGGTTCGGAGGGGGGCCGCTGGAAAAGGACCTGCTCAGTAGTGCCGAGCAGGTACCTCGCCATGCGGCCTACCCTGCGGCTATGGCGCCACCATGCCTGCGTATCGCACGCACCGCTGCAACTACCCGATCTGTACAACGCCGTTGCTCACTCATTGACCTTTCCACGGTCGCGTGGCCGGGTCGGCGAACAGGCGCTCAGCGGATACCTGCACCAGGCGCGGCGCATACTTGTCGCCCGCCCGGATGACGTCGAGGACGGCCCCACTGGCCTGCCCGCCACCTTTGAAACGCTGCGCTGGTTCCACCTTCCCCCCGCCTGCCTGAATCACACCGCCGCAGTCTGTTCGTAACCGTTGTTGCTTCATCCACCGTACGTAACGCACCTTTCACTGGACAACGCCGAACTCGTGGCTCAGGGAGATACGCCTCCCCAAGGCATGCATCGTGCAGACAAACACGGCCCGGGTCGCAACTGGAGGGTGCCGCCTGCGCTCGTCATATTCGTTGCGCCTCAGTTACGACCACAATTCGGTGAAGGTGCTGGCCCGACAGGCACGGTCGCTGGTCAGTCTGCCCAAGGCAGGACCGGCACGGCGTTACCAACAGTGGCCGCCGCCAACGACCGCCGGGTGCCCCGGATGTGTGATCGATGTGTGCTCGGCAGTTCCGGTACAGGATGACACCGAGCGAGACCATGCGGCAGGGCCGGGTCGCGCCAGCCGTTACGGGGCAACAAAAAGCGGCACCGATTGGTGCCGCAAGACACGGACTGGCATTGGCGGTTCCGCCTCTTAATCCGCGAGTCCTGGGTTCGGTCAGAGCGACGCATTCGAATCGCGGCTCAAGTTACCACAAGTTACCTGGCTGCCTTGCCGCGATACCTGATGGTTGCGAAGGCATCAACGTCCCTGTTCTGCGACGAAATCGACTCCGGCGGCCTCATCCACGAATATGCCCCGGCTGCATAGCCTCACCGCGGTTTTCGGCACCCACAGGGTTGGCCTGCGGCGGTACTCCCAACGGCGGCGGTGACCCTGGTGCCCGCACGCCGATTGACTCTAGCCTATGGGGTATGACGACGACGGGCACGACGGTGACCCGGCCGACCAGCCCCGGCGTGGTGTTCGCCGCGTGCTTCCTGCTCGTGGGCGTCGCGACCGCGCAGGTGATCGGCAGCGTGGGCGCCTTCTACGCGGTGCCGCAGTTGAGCCGGCACTACGCCGAAGCCCACGGCGACGACACCTACGGCTGGCTCGCGACCGCCCTGCTCATCGTGCTCGCTGCGCTGTCCCTGGTCGTCGCGGGCATCTACGGGCTGCTCGCCGCGCTGGACAGCCGCGGTCTCGGCCCTGCGCGGACCGTCACCTGGGTGGTGGCCGCGCTGACCATGCTGGTGTGCATCCCCGTGCTGGTGAGCGGGTTCTCCACCGTCGTCGCCTGGTACCACTGGCTGACGACGGCCGTCGCGGCCGCGACGGCCGCATTCGCGGCTACGGCGACCGTGCTGCTCGCGCTGCCGGCGGCGCACCGATACTACCGCGCGGCCCGCGCGGCCCGCCGCGCCGCCCGCCCAACACCGCCACCACTTGCGCCGTACCCGTCGCTGCGGGTGGCACCACCGCCCGGCTGGCGCCCGCCACCGATGCCGCCACAGCCGAACGCGCCAGCTTGGCCCGTGCAGCGGCCCGCCCCGCCCGGCGCCTGGCGCCCGCCGGGTCCTTGGCTGCCGCAGGTTCCTCCAGCGCCGCAGGTTCCACCACCGCCCCAGACTTCACCACCGCAGCGCCGTTCATCGCCGCCGGAGGTTTCACCACCGCCAGGTATTCCTTCGCCGCCACCGGTGGTACGGCCGCCCAGCCCGCAGGAAGACTGAGCGACGGCCGATACCATGCCCGCCATGGACGATTGGGTGCTGCTCATCGCCTCGCGCCTGCAGTACGTCGAGCCGCTGCTGCTCAGGGAAGGGATCACGCTCGATTTCACGCCCGACAGTCTCGTCCCGCTCGAAGAAGACGCCCGGTGGCGGTTCCGGGAGATCAACTGGAACAGTGAGAACGACCAGTGGGCCTTCGAGGGCGTCGCCGCCTACGTCGGTGAGGTGCTGCTGCGCCGCGCTGGCGGCCGCTGGCGCGCGTCCGACGAGGCTGAGCACGGCTGGCGGATCCCGCCGATCGAGGCCGACCCGGCGCTCGGTCTGGCTCCGGTGTCCGTCGGGGCACTGCTCCTCGAAGGGGCCCGCGACAGCGGCGGCGGTGTGGTACGCCGGGCCTACGACTCCTGGGACCGAGCGGTGACGGCCTATCAGGCGGCCCACCCGTCGTGGACGCCGACGAAGGAAGACACACCCGGCGTCGACCCGGTGCTCGAGGCCCCGGAAGAGACCGCCTTCCTGCGCACCTGGCTCGCCACCCAGCAGGCGGCGTTCCCGGACTGGGTGGCCAGGTACGGCGGCGGCGTCACTTGGGACTTCTCTGCGCCGACGGTCGAGGCGCTGGGCACCGTGGTGCTTCGGGAGCTGTCCACGGCGGACGACCTCACCGCCCCGGCGAACGCCGCGTTCGTCGGCCCCGCCTGCTGGTACCTCGGCGAGACCCTGCGCCGGCCCGCCGGTGGTCGTTGGCGCTACCGCGACGGTGACCCCACCTACGACCCGTTCAGCGGCCGGCCGTACGTCGAGCAGATCGACCCGGAGGGCGCCCGGGCCGCCCCCGTCCGGCTGCTGCGCACCGTCGTGCGCCAGCGCAGCACCGAGCACCTGCTGAGCTGGTACATCGCGTTTACCGAATAGCGACGCCGATCGCATTGACCTGAACACATGTCGCGCTGTTTCCTGGGGAAGGGCCGAGAGAGGCCTGTTCTCGCCACACGGGGGGCAAAGGAACATGGTCGATCGGCTGGGGAACAGGCGCCCGACCCGCTGGTTCATGACCTGGCGCCGCACCGTCTTCGTCGGGCTGGTCGCGGCGATGGTCCTCGCGGTCGGCACCGTGCCGGCCGCCGCCGCACCCACACCGCCGCCCGGATGGTCCGACCCGCTGCCCGGCTACGGTCCCAAGGGCGCGATCCCGCCGCCAGGCCCCGAAGACAGCTACGGCTACCCCTCCGCGGTGCATCTGGCTCCCTACGCGATGCGGGCCGTGCCCACCGCCGACGAGCTGGATGACCTCGACCTCAAACCTTACAAGGAATACACCTACGGCACGCTGCTGCGCATGCTCGCCTACTGGGAGCAGGTGAAGCGGCCCCTGCTGAAGGCGAACATCTCGCCGCAGGACCTGCAAGCGGAGTGGCAGTCGTACGTCGAGTCCTACGTGCGCAACTTCGACAACATGTACCGGGGCAACGGTTTCGCGACCTACAACTGGAGGAAACTGGGCATCGCCGGCTCGACGGACTACACCTTCGACAAGAAGATCTCGGCGGCGAGCATCAGGCCCGACGCCTATCCGATCGTTCCGCATCTGATGCGCATCTACGAGTCGAAGGACACCCGGACCCTCGAAGGCCGCGAGATCGCGCAGCTCAACGGGTACGTCCGGACGGTCAACGCCACCGGGAAGCAGGCCGTCTACCTTTTCCGTCAGGTGCCGGAGCCGGAGGCATTGGAGAGCATCGCGAAGGCCAACGCGGCAACCGACATCAACGTCGCCCGGGCCGCCGCGGGACTGCCGCTGGTCGACGCGATCGTGGCCCGCATCCAGCCAGGCACCCCGCAGCCGATACCGCCCGCGAATGACGACCTCAGCGTGTTCCCGCTGCCGGCCGCGTCGGCCGGCACCAGTGCCTCGGCAGCCGCATCCGGCAAGCCCTCCGCAGCGGGCAGCCCGGACAGCAAGGGCGGCGCCAAGAAGAACGGGCCGGCACCGGTGAAGCCGTCCGGCGGCGGAGTGATGGTGGCCCCCGGCAGCGGCCAACTGCCGACCGACGGCGGGCTGGACGTGGCGATCGAGAACTCGCCCAACTCGCCGGAGGACGCCGCCCGCCAGCAGGCGACGACCGCGCTCCTTGCGGAGGACCTCGCCGACGCACCCGGTGGTGAGGACATCGGCGCCGACGAGAAGCTCGGCGGTGTCGACTTCTCTACCCTGGAGCTGCGCTACGTCTCCGACAGCTACCTGGGCGGCTCCGGCCTGCGGTACGCATTCAGCGCCAACCCCGGTCCCAAGGGCCAGCCCTCGTACGGCGGCCGCCAGGCCGCGGAGCTCGCATCGGACGCGTTCTTCGTCTGGCTGGAGCTGCCGACGTCGGCGTTCACCGTCAACCTCAACCCGGACGAGCCCGACCGCATCATCGACAGCCGCTTCGGCCGGACCGACGCCGGCCGGATCCTGCTCGAGGCCGATCTCCAGATGAAGAAGACGGTCGCCAAGCTGATCCACCCGGACACCTCGACCGGCAAGCAGTTCTGGGCCGGACTTCGCGGTGCGGCCAACTGCCTGACGATGCGGCAGTGGATCGTGCCCTCCCCAGCCACGGTCCGCGAGGACAACGGCCAGCTCTACATCCTCGACGCGCCGCTCGACGTGAAGATGGAAAGCGACTACATCAAGGCCAAGGGCGTCGGGCAGCACGCCGACTGCCAGGGTCAGAGCCCGGCGGACACGCAGGCCAACGAGGCGCTGTACCGCTCGCTGATCCTGCCGCTGGTGAAGCAGGCGGTGAACACCGCCCCGGACTACACCGACCTGCGGCTGGTCTACGTGAGCCGGGTCGCGGCCCAGTGGTACCGCGAGCGCAGCGCCACGAAGCACACCGCCTACTCCGACCTGGTCGACAAGGGCGACGTGAGCAACTGGCCGTCCCGCACCCCGTGGAGCGCGCGTGAGGTGTTCGACCGCTACGTCAAGTCGTACACCGACGGCGAGTTCAACGTCACCCACACCACCCAGCAGGGCGACCGGATACTGACCGAAACCTTCGTCTACGGCGGTGTCGACCTGAGTCGCATCCCGCGCACCAAGCTCAGCGGCGCCGCCTTCAACAAGCAGCAGCCCGCCCTGCCCTCCACGGTCGCCCAGGCCGTGTACGCGAAGACCGGCACGCAGGACGGCAAGCTGGTGTGGCTCGGGGGTCAGTCGACGCCCCGGCCGCTGACCGAGATCGCCAGGGGTGTCGCCTCGCCCACATCAGAGGCCAGCTTCTGGGTATTCACCACCCTGCCGCTGGTCGTGTGGCTCACCGGCGGCGCGCTCTTGCTCGCTCGCCGGCGCCGGCACCGCCTGCGCACCGGGTAGCGCCGAATCGCCGCCAGCAGCGCGGGAACAGTACGGTAGGGGCGGGCCCGTGCCGAAGTAGGCGTCGTAGCCGCGCTTGAGGGCGCATCCGTAGCTGGGCCGCCGGTCGGTCTTTCGTTCCACCAACTCGTGGAACATCCCGATGAGGGCAAGCCCAATCCGGCCTGTTGTCAGGAGATCCTGAGTCCGTCCATGACAGACGACGCCACGCCCTTCAGCCGTGTGGCGATGTCCGGTGGCCGGCTGGCCGGATTCGTGGTGAAGTACGACACCGATAGCTGCAGGTTCGCCTGGTAAGTCAGGAGCCTCGGACCGCCGATGTAGTCCGGCTCGAAGAATGCGGCGGACCCGAGGCCCGGCATGTCGGTTGCCTGCTTGGCATTCTGCCGTTCGCTGGCGAAGCCGGCACCCAGGTCCCTGCCAGTCGTGTCAATCAAGGCAATGACGACGACCTGCTGCACCTGGCCAGGTGCCTGCGACTGGAGCTGGACCGTGCACTGCATGGTGAGCAGGGTGGCGGCGTCGTTGTTGTCATACCTGGCCGTGTTCGGCTTGACCTTTCCAAGCTCGTCGAACTTCGTGACCTGGCAGAGATTGTCCACCTTGTGGTAGGTCAGCATCGGCGCGCTCGGCGAAGGGAGCGTGGGCAGCAACGTGCTCAGCGTGGGCGGCGGGGTAACCCCAGGACGGCGGCACGTGTTGAGCACCGCGCGGCCGACCTGGGCCAGGCGGGAGATGAGGTCGGCTGGCGGGCTGGTGGCCGCGGAGTCGGGGCGCCAGGAGACTTCGAGGAAGAGGTTGTCGTCGTACCCGACGAGCTTGATCCCATCCGCGTTGAACCAGGACGCCTTCGTGCCGAGCCCTGGCACCTCTGTGATCTGCTTCTGATGGGCGTACATGTCCAGGTAGCTGGCATAGAAACCCTCGGCGTCGTTCGCTGAAGGTTTGATGTTTGCCGACACGATGACAGTCGCGGACTGATGCCTGCCACCGGTCGCAACATTCAGCGTGCAGGAGACATCTTCACCGCCGGCCACCGGGGTCCGACCACCGATCGGCGCAATCTTGGGCTGGCCCAGCGCGGTCAGCTCCGCAAGTCCGCACAGGTCGTCTACGGCCCGGTACGCGCCCTGAGCCGCAGGGGCTTTGCGAAGCACCACCACCGCCGCGCCGACCAGCCCCGCCAGCAGGACGACCACGAGTCCGGCGAGGCCGACCACAAGCCAGGTCCGGCCCCGGTCACGACTCGTCCGTCCCGGCGATGACGGCGCAGGGTTGTCGTCGTCGGGCTGCCACACGCTGGGATCCGAGGGGGCTCCAGTCTGCACGAGACGGCAGACTATCGCCATCGAGCCTTCCCCGCTGCCCGTCGCGGCGTCACGAGCTAGCAGTTGCTTGCGTACCCGCTACGGTTCGCAGATCAGCGGGCCGTCGTCGGCGCCTGACCCCGGCGGACAACGCCTGCCGCTACGCGCCCATCGCCCGCCCCCGATGTGGCAGAGTGCGATCGCCAGGTCAGCGGCTGCCAGGCATACCGCCACCACCACGCGCGCACGAGTGCCGCCAAGGTTCGCGAACTCGTCACCGAAAGTGACCAGCGCTTCGCGGAGATGCGGATGACTTGAGCGGTTGCTCAAACGATGCTAGCGTTTTGAGCAGTCGCTCAAGGGAGGGTGTTGTGCTCCATATTGAGACGTTGATCGCCGCGCCGCTGGAGGACGTGTGGCGGCTGACTCGGGATCCGTCCCAGCACGCGCGCTGGGACGTCCGGTTCAGCAGGATCGAGCGGTACGGGCCGGACGGTCAGTTCCGTTATTCGACACGGGTGCTGCCCGGTCTGACCGTCTCGGGGGTCGGGTTCACCGCCGGTGAGCGCCACCGGCCCGACGGCCATGCCACCTCGGCGTTGCGCTTCGCGTGCACGCATCCGCTGTCGCTGATCCGTTCGGGCGCCGGCTACTGGCGATACATCCCGACCACGGACGGGATCCGCTTCCTGACCGGCTACGACTACGTTCCTGGCTGGGGGCGTTTCGGTCCGGTGGCTGACCGTGCTTTCCGGCCGCTGTTCGGTTGGTCGACGGCGTGGTCCTTCGACCGGCTGCGGCTGTGGCTGGAGCGCGGCATCCCGCCCGAGCGCAGCCGTAACCAGGCACTCGCGGAGGCCGCCGCGCGGCTGGCCGTCGCCGTGGTCGGAACCGCGGCGGGGTACCCGATCGCGGCGCTGGTCCTGTTGCTGCCGCCGCTGCCGGCTACCCCCGCAGCACGCCGGTGCCGGCGCCGGTTCCGCGCGGCACCCGATGCCGCCGTCGGATCGGCACGGTCATGACCTCGATCTTCCAGCGTGCCCTGGGTACGGACTTCGGCCGCCTGCATCCACGGCTGCGCGAGCGGTTCGGATTCTCCAGCGCCGACCGGGTGGGCTGTGTCGGCTCCGGGGTGATGGACGAGATCTGGCGTGGCCCGGCCCTCGCCGTGCCGTTCCTGCATCTGGGCACGATGCGGCACATCCTCTTCCCCGAGCAGGGCACCGGGATCCCTTTCACCATCGAGAACTACGCCTACCGCGACGGGTACGGCCGGGAGACCATGACCTTCGTACGCACCTTCGAGGTGCGACCGTACCGGCGCCGCCGGTTCGACGCGACGATGGTCTACAGCCCGCAACGGCACACCATCATTGACTTCCTCGGCACCCACCAGCACTTCGCGGTCGCGTTGACGCCCAACGCCGACAGTCAGGGCGGGCTGTGGATCCGCACCGGGCAGCAGCGCTACGGCAGCCACCGCTTCCCCAGCGCGCTGTCGGGATGTGCCGAGGTGCACGAATGGTGGGACGACGCCGACGGCTGCTTCCGGATCGACGTGACGGTGGTCAACCGCCTTGTCGGTCCGGTCTTCGGCTACCGGGGCCGGTTCACGACCCGCTACGTGGACACGGGGACGGCCCCGGTACCCGCCGCGGTGCGCCCGCTGAGGGAGAATGCCCGTGCATGAACACCAAACAGCGCCTCATCGACGGCACCCTGCAGGCGATCCGTACCCACGGCATCGCGGGCGTGTCCGCCCGCACGGTCGCCGCCTGCGCGGGAGTCAACCAGGCCCTGGTGTTCTACCACTTCGGTACCGTCGACGCACTGCTCGCCGCCGCATGCCACACCGCGGCCGCCGAACGTGTCCATGCCTACCGCGACCGGTTCGCCACCGTCGGGTCCCTACGTGAACTGCTGGACCTCGGCCGCGACCTGCACACCGAGGAGCGCCAGCAAGGCAACGTCGCCGTGCTGGCCCAGCTGCTGGCCGGCGCGCAGACCGATGAACGGCTTGCCCCGCCGGTTCGGGCGGCCCTCAACCTGTGGACCAACGAAATCGAGTCGGTACTTTGCCGACTGCTGGACCGGTCCCCACTGGCCGACCTCACCGACCCAGCCGGCCTGGCCCGCGCCGTATCAGCCGCCTTCATCGGACTGGAACTCTACGAGGGCGTCGACCCCGCCGGCTCCACCGCCGCGCTCGACGCGCTGGACCGGCTGGCCGTGCTGACCGACGTGGTCGACGACCTCGGCCCACTCGCCCAACGTGCACTCCGACGCCGTACCCGCAAGGAAAGACCACCGCGCAAACAAGCCACACCGCGCGGCGTGCCCCAGATCTCCACAGACCAGACCTGAACCGGTCACGTCACCAACATCGTCGTGACCGCGCTACAGGAGGACGCTACGCGCGCCATCTCCAACGGCATCGGCATCATGGCCGACGGCTCCTGCGGCAGCCTCACGTACCAAGACACGCCGGTCCGGGGCGAGCACGGCTGGCGCATCACCCACCGGCCGATCCGCGGTTCGAGACTCTTTAAACCAACTGGTTGACACAGCGGCTTGCGCGGGTCTACCTTGAGTTTCAACCAAAGGGTTGTAACAGCGAGGCACCGATGGCGGCCGACACTCTCTCGCGGATCTTCTCCGCGTTGGCGGACCCGACCCGCCGCGACATGGTGGACCGCCTGTCCACCGCCGACGCGACGGTCAACCAGCTCGCCGTGCGGTACGAGATGTCACTGCAGGCGGTCTACAAGCACCTCCGGGTGCTGGAGGACGCCGGGGTGGTCAGCCGTCCGCTTGGACCCCAGCCGCGGTCGGTGCACCTGGAGGCGGAGGTCTTCAACCTGATGGACAGCTGGATCGAACGCTATCGGCGCAAGGCCGAAGAGCGCTACCGCCGTCTCGACGCCGTACTCGAGGCGATGGACCGCGACGAGCAGAGGGAGCACAACCATGAACGTGATCGCTGAGGCGACCATCGAAGCCGACACGAAGGTGCCGGTCATCCGCATCACCCGCGACTTCAACGCCACGCCCGCACAGTTGCTGCGGGCGCACACGGACCCGGACCTCTTCGTCCAGTGGGTCGGGCCGAATGGCATGACAACCAAGATCGACCAGTGGGACGCGCGTACCGGTGGCAGCTGGCGATTTGTCCAGGACGCGGAGGGTGCCGAGTTCGCCTTCCGTGGCTGCTTCCACGAGATCCGCCCGGACCGCATCGTGCAGACGTTCACGTACGAGGGCGAGCCCGACGGCGTGGCGCTCGAGACCATGGTATTCGAGGACCTTGGCGACGGCCGGACCCGGATGCTCGCGTTCCGGACGGGATACTGTCGCCGTCGGATCGCTCACAACCGGTGTACCAGAAAGTCCTTGAACGAAATCCGGGCGGCGGTGTCGGATCGGGGCAGCGGTGTTCGTAGCAGGGGTGAGCGGCCGCCCACGAGGGGCGCCCCGCACCACAGGAGATGATCTTCAGATGCAGTACCTGGTTTCCGTGATCGACGACACGGCCGGCCTCGCCACCCCCGACGAGCAGGCTGCGATCGACGTGTTCAACGACCGGCTTGTGGCCGAGGGCCACTGGGTCTTCGCCGGCGGCCTCGGGGCGCCCAGCACGGCCACCGTCATCGACAACCGGGGTGGGGAGGCGCTGTTCACCGACGGGCCCTTCCTGGAGTCGAAGGAGTACCTCGCCGGCTTCTGGATCATCGAGGCCGCCGACCTCGACGTGGTGCTCAAGCTCGCCGCCGAGGGGTCGAAGGCATGCAACCGGAAGGTCGAGGTACGGCCGTTCCTGTGAGCGTGGTCGACGTCCGGGAGGCGATCACCCGGGCCCACCGCGAGGAGTGGGCGCGGGTGGTCGCCGCCCTGACCAGGCGTTTCGGTGACCTCGACATCGCCGAGGAGGCGGCGGCCGAGGCGTTCGCGACCGCCGTCGAACGGTGGCCGGCCGACGGCGTACCCCCCAACCCCGGCGCCTGGCTGACCACCACCGCCAACCGCAAGGCCATCGACCGGATCCGGCGCGAGAACAAGCGCGACGACAAGCAGAAGGAGGCTCAGATGTTGTACGACGACGACCCGCCTGAGCCTCTCGGCGCCATCGACGACGAGCGGCTCCGGCTGATCTTCACCTGCTGTCACCCGGCGCTCGCGCTGGACACCCGCGTGGCGCTGACGCTGCGCATGGTCGGCGGTCTGACCGTGTCCGAGATCGCCCGTGCCTTCCTGGTGCAGGAGACCGCCATGGGGCAGCGGATCACCCGCGCGAAGGCCAAGATCAAGGCGGCCGGCATCCCTTATCGGGTGCCCTCCGCGGAGGACCTCCCGGCCCGCGTCTCCGGCGTACTCGCCGTCCTGTTCCTCGTCTTCAACGAGGGCTACCTGGCGACCGGCCCCGACACCGATCCCGTACGTCACGACCTGACCGCCGAGGCGATCCGGCTCACTCGCCTGATCCGTGCCCTCATGCCCGACGACGGTGAGGTCGCCGGGCTGCTGGCGCTGATGCTCCTCACCGAGGCCCGCCGCACCGCCCGGGTTTCGGCGAGCGGCGAACTGGTCACCCTCGACGAGCAGGACCGTGGGGCCTGGAACGCGGCGCTGGTCGCCGAGGGTCATCGGCTGGTGCGCGAGCGCCTGGCCACCGGGGTGGCTCCGGGTCGCTACCAGATCCTCGCCGCGATCAACGCCGTGCACACCTCCGCCCGCGACGTACGCGACACGGACTGGTCACAGGTCGTCGCCCTCTACGACCAGCTCGTCCGCCTCGACCCCTCGCCGATCATCGCCCTCAACCGGGCCATCGCGGTCGCCGAGCTTGACGGCCCCGAGGTGGCACTGACAGCCGTCGACCGCCTCGAGGACAAGTTGGCCGACTATCACGCCTACCACGCGACCCGCGCCGACCTGCTGCGCCGGCTGGGCCGCAGTCAGAAGTCGCGCGCGGCGTACGACAAAGCCCTGGAGCTGGCGGGCAACACCGCCGAGACCGCCTACCTGACCCGCCGCCGCGACCAGCTGGGGTAGTGCCGTCGAAGCCCCGTACAAGTCGGCGCCCGACCCCGATGGAACCGCGGTCTGGACACCGAGCAGTGCATGGCCGCTCGGGCACCGGCAAGACCGAGCTCAAACCTCAGCACCGATCAATCCAGGTTGACAGGTTCAGTGAAACAGGCGCTTTCGTGCGCACACGGGTTCCGTAGTCTCGGCCGCAGGTGCCGGGGGCGGCCTTGCGTAGCTCGAAGTGGGCGAGGAACTCGTCCCACTCGGCGGGCGTGAGGTTGCGGTATTCCTCGCTGGGGCGCGTTCGGCCCTGCGGCGGGCGATGAAGGCCCGGTGGTGTGCGATGTCGCCTCTGGCGTATCCCGTCGTGGTGTCCACTGTGGAGTGACCGCAGACCTTGGCCGCGATGCGTGGGGGAGGGACCGCATCCCCACGCCATCAACCCGCGACCGTCCGTCTCACAAGATCCAACCGGCTCAGCCGCACACTTGCGCGCCAGCCGCGTCGATACGGAAAAGACCGTGATCACGCGAGATGGCCGTATGCCTCCGCGAGCCGGGCTCGGAGCGTGGCTCCGCCGAGTTCCGGGCCCGGCTCGGGGAGTTGCCGCAGCAGGAGACCCGGCTCGATGTCGAGCGTGGGCGGGCGCTGTGGCAGCGGTATCGGTGAAACCCAGAACCGGTCCAGCGTCGTGGCCAACGGCGGCGTGCCGAGATCAGCGAGGGCTGCCGCCGACCCGATCCGCGCCGGCTCCCCGGCCGCCGATTCTCCTGCCGTCGATTTCGGTGTCGGCTCCCGGTCGGCGCCGGGCCCGCTACGCAGTTCCCGCAACCGGTTCAGCAGGGTCTCCTTGTCGCGGCCGCGCCAGTACAGAATCTGGAACGGATCGCTGTCAAACGCCTCGGCCAGCAGGTAGAACGTCGCCGCCAGGTGCTTGCACGGCACGCTCCAGTCCGGGCACGAGCAGGCCAGCTTCAGGTCCCCCATCGTCTCCGGAAACAGCGGCGCGCCGGCCGACGCGAACACGTCCTCGATCTCATGCGGCAGCTCACCGGCGAGGAGTTGCGCGCTGAACAACGCCTGCGCCGCGAGCGCCCGCTCGACCTGCGACCAAACCCGGCCGGGGAACGGCCTCAGGGCGACCGTCGCCTGGTACGGCTGCGACCGCGACCCTTGCACCGACGAGGTCACCATGCCCGGCGCGACGTCCAGCGACAGGACCTGGCCTGCCCGCGCGTACGACCGGCCCCGAGTGAGTCGGCTACCCAGCGCGAACGACTCCAGTACGGCGAGGAACCGCTTCGACCACCATGACGCGCCGATCGCGCCGCGGGTGCTGCGAGCGCGGATCCCGCCCTCGACCCTAATCGGCGGCTGGTAGTCACTGAAATCCCGAAAACTCACCGGGGCACCCGCTCACTTCGCTCGCTGACTCACTCGATCACCGCGCCGGCCTCAAGGGCGAACAGGTCGCGAAGCTCCGATGTGGACAGTTCGGTGAGCCACTGTTCACCGGTACCCACGATGCGCGTCGCCAGACCGCGCTTGTCCCGGATCATGCCGGAGATCTTCTCCTCGACCGTACCGGCACAGACGAACTTGCGCACCTGTACCGCACGCTTCTGGCCGATCCGGAACGCTCGGTCGGTGGCCTGGTCCTCGACGGCCGGGTTCCACCACCGGTCGACGTGCACGACGTGGTTCGCCGCGGTCAGCGTGAGCCCGGTGCCGCCGGCCTTCAACGACAGTACGAACAGCGAGGGTCCGCCGTCACCCTGGAACCGGGCCACCAGCGCGTCCCGGTCAGCCTTCGCCACCCCGCCGTGCAGGTACGCTACCTCCCGTCCGAACCGGGCCGACAGGTGCGCGCGCAGCATGCCGCCGAACTCCGCGTACTGGGTGAACAGCAGCGCTTTCTCGCCGGCGGCGAGCACCTCGTCGAGGATCTCCTCCAGCCGCGCGAGCTTGCCCGAGCGGCCGGCGAGCCGGGTACCGTCGCGCAGGAACTGGGCCGGGTGATTGCACACCTGCTTGAGCTTGGTCATGGTCGCGAGCACGAGCCCGCGCCGTTCGATCCCGTCGGAGTCGGCGATGCGGGCCAGCATGTCCTCGACCACGGCCTGGTAAAGCGAGGCCTGCTCCGCGGTCAGGTTGCAGAGCACCTCCATCTCCAGCTTCTCCGGCAGGTCGGTGATGATCGTCTTGTCGGTCTTCACCCGCCGGAGAATGAACGGCCCGGTCAGTCGGCGCAGCCGCGTCGCCGCCTCATCGTCGCCATGGCGTTCGACCGGCTCGGCGTACCGCTTCTTGAACCCGGCGGCGTTGCCGAGCAGGCCAGGGTTGGCGAACTCCATCAGCGACCACAGGTCGGCGAGCCGGTTCTCCACCGGCGTACCCGTGACCGCGACCCGGTGCCGCGTCGGCAGCGAGCGCACGGCGACCGCCTGGCGGGTGGCGGCGTTCTTGATGGCCTGCGCCTCGTCCACGACGATCCGGTGCCATTCAATCTTGCTGAGCGCGGCGGCGTCCCGGGTGGCCAGTGCGTACGTGGTCACGACCAGATCCGAGTCGCGCACGGCGGCGGCGAACGCGCGGCCCCGCGCCCGCTCCGCGCCGTGATGGACGTGTACCCGCAGCGCCGGAGTGAACTTCGCCGCCTCCCGTTGCCAGTTGCCGACCAGCGACATCGGACACACCAGCAGACTCGGTCCGGTCTCGGGTGGATCGGCGGCCATCAGCGCCAGCAACTGGATTGTCTTGCCCAGGCCCATGTCGTCGGCCAGGATGCCGCCGAGCCCGAGCGACTGGAGGAAGCTCAGCCAGGCCAGGCCCCTTTCTTGGTACGGGCGCAGCGTGCCGTGGAAGTCCAGCGGTGCGGCGATCGGCGTGAGGTGCCGGTCGGCCTGCCCGGACAGCAACTCGCCCAGCCAACCGTCGGCGGCGACCCCGAGCACCGGCAGCCCGCCCGGTGCGGCCTCGGCGGTGACGGCGGTCCGCAGCAGCTCGATGACGCCGATCTGCCCGTGACCCTGTGACCGCAGCATCTTCACGCCGTTGGCAAGGCGTTTCGGGTTCACCTCGACCCACTGGCCGCGCAGCCGGACCAGTGGTGTCTTCAGCGCGGTCAGCGCGGTCAGCTCCTCCTCACTCAGCGGTTCGTCGCCGAGCGCGAGCTCCCAGCGGTACTCGACGATCGCCCCATGACCGAGCGCGCCCTTCGTGGCGACGGTGCCCGGCGCGGTAGGCGAATGGGCGGTGAGCCGGGCACCCAGCCGTGCTGCAGGTCGGCTCCACCACGACGGCAGCAGCACCCCGAACCCGGCCGCGGCTAGCATCGGCGCACCCTCGGTGAGGAACGCGTGCGCCCCTTCCGCATCGGTGTCCAAAGTGGATGGACGTGCGGTGCGCAACGCCTCCCGAATCGGCGGGTGCAGCCGGCTGGCCCGGCCGAGCTCGGCCAGCAGCGTCTCCTGCGGCGACTCGATGTGGCGGGACAGTGCCTTGAGTGTGCCGCGCGAACGCCACACCCGGTCGGCATCGACGACGAGACTCGGCTGATCGGTCGCCTGTAGGGCGAACTGGAGTCGCCAGGTCGTCTCGTCCTCGCCCGGCTCGACCAAACGAAAGCAGGCCCGGACCGGTCCGCCCGTCGCGTCGCGCTGCCACTCGTCCAGCTCCGCGGCGAGAGCCGCCAACGCCCCCGGGTCGGCGTCGAAGCGGCGTTCGTGACCGGTCAAGGCCCGCAGCCAGGCGTCGGCGGCCCTGCGCGGTCGCTCCTTGCTGATCTTGTACCCGACGAGTGCGGCCCGCGCGGCGGCGTCGACCAGCGCGTCCAAGGTCGACGCGAGCACGTGCCCGGCGTCGGTTGCTGGCGTGGCTTCGGCGCGCCCGGCCGGCGGAAGCGCGAGGGCGAGCGCCTGCGCCCAGGCAGCGTCGGCGTGGGTTAGGACCGGCCGCCAGGCTGCGACCGGTCCGGTCCGCACCGTGGGCAGCAGCCGGCCGCGGCTAACCAGGTCACCGGCGAACTCGGCGACCGCCCTGAGATGTCGGATGGTTGCGCCGACCGTGACCTCGTCGTTCCCGAGCGCGCTCAGCACGGCGAGCGCCTCGTCGGGTTCGTACTCGAGGGCGGGCACCAGCCACGCGCTGAGCGTGACCGTTGCCGGGACGATGGTCACCTCCGCACGGATCAGCTCGGGAGACGCGAGCGGGCCCCGCCCCGCGGTGGGCAGCAGCAGGGCGACGTTGCCGGTGGCCGCCTTCGTCGCCAGCTCACCGAGTACGTCGGCCAGCACCTCAGCCGGCGCCGCGAACGGGTGGGCCTGTTGACGCGGTAGCCGGCCGCGGCGGCGTGGCGGCTCGGCGGGCAGCGCCGAGTCCTCACCCCACAGCGCGAGCCGGTCGGCCGACAGCCACAGGCCATGGACGACCAGCACCGACACACCTCCAAGTCAGACCTACGCAGCATAGAACCTGGTCAGGGAGACAGCTTCACCCGAACGACGAGGTCAACGACCTGCGGGTCCAAGGCGCGACGGGATCGGCCGTTGGTGGGGTAGGTCCACCGCCCGCGGCGGAGCTCGCGGTGCCAGCGAAGCAGCGTCGATGGTGTGACCACGTCCCTTGCGTCCGGCGACGGGCCGAGACCGATCAGACTGAGGACCTGCCGCACGACGACGAACGCAAGCGTGCGCATCACCATGGGCCTCCATCACGGCGGATTGACATTGCCTGGTCACAGCCATGACGCCGAACTCGTACCCTTCAGGGCGAGGTGCGCAGGATCTGTTGCGTTACCTCGGTGATCGGCGGGAGAGTGGGAAGAGTCGAAACAGATGAGAGAGAACTCGTCTTACGGTGTCCGCGAGGGTCTTGGTCGGGTGCCGACGTAGGCCGCGAGGTGCTCGCCGGTGAGGGTGGAGCGGGCGGCGACGAGGTCGGCGGGTGTGCCCTCGAAGACGATCCGGCCGCCGTCGTGGCCGGCGCCGGGGCCGAGGTCGATAATCCAGTCGGCGTGCGCCATGACCGCCTGGTGGTGCTCGATGACGATGACCGACTTGCCGGAGTCGACGAGCCGGTCGAGCAGGCCGAGCAGCTGCTCGACGTCGGCGAGGTGCAGGCCGGCGGTCGGCTCGTCGAGGACGTAGACGCCGCCCTTCTCGGCCATGTGGGTGGCCAGCTTGAGTCGCTGCCGCTCGCCGCCGGACAGGGTAGTGAGTGGCTGGCCGAGGGTGAGGTAGCCGAGCCCGACGTCGGCGAGCCGGTCGAGGATGGCGTGCGCGGCCGGAACGCTTTCCTTCTCGGAGTCGAAGAACTCCAATGCCTCCGCGACCGGCATCGCCAGCACCTCGCTGATGTCCTTGCCGCCAAGCTTGTACTCCAGCACGGACGCTTCGAACCGCTTCCCCTCGCACACCTCGCACGGGACGGCGACGCCGGCCATCATCGCCAGGTCGGTGTAGATGACGCCGGCGCCGTTGCAGTTGGGGCAGGCGCCCTCGGAGTTGGCGCTGAACAGCGCCGGCTTGACGCCGTTGGCCTTCGCGAACGCCTTGCGGATCGGGTCGAGCAGTCCGGTGTACGTCGCCGGGTTGCTCCGTCGGGAGCCGCGGATCGCGCCCTGGCCGACCGTCACCACGCGGTCCCGGCCGGACACCGAACCGTGGATCAGCGAGCTCTTGCCCGAGCCCGCCACCCCGGTGATGACGACGAGCACGCCGAGCGGTATGTCGACGTCGACGTCCCGCAGATTGTGGGTGCTGGCGCCGCGTACCTCCAGCACCGCCGGTGACCTGCGCACCGTCTCCTTGAGCGAGGCGCGGTCGTCGAGGTGGCGGCCGGTGATCGTGTCGCTCTTTCGCAACCCCTCGACGGTGCCCTCGAAGACCACCTCACCACCGGCGGTGCCGGCGCCGGGGCCGAGGTCGACGACGTGGTCGGCGATGGCGATCGCCTCGGGCTTGTGCTCCACGACAAGCATCGTGTTGCCCTTGTCGCGCAGCTGCAGCAGCAGGTCGTTCATCCGCTGGATGTCATGGGGGTGCAGGCCGATGGTGGGCTCGTCGAAGACGTAGGTGACGTCGGTGAGCGAGGAGCCGAGCTGGCGGATCATCTTGGTGCGCTGGGCCTCGCCGCCCGACAGCGTGCCCGACGGCCGGTCGAGCGAGAGGTAGCCCAGCCCGATCTCCACGAACGAGTCGAGGGTCTCCTGTAGCGCCTCGAGCAGTGGCGCGACGGACGGTTCCTTCAGACCCTGTACCCACTCAGCCAGGTCGGTGATCTGCATCGCGCAGGCGTCGGCGATGTTGATCCCCTTGATCTTCGAGGACCGGGCCTCCTTGCTCAGCCGGGTGCCCTCGCACTCAGGGCAGGTGGTGAAGGTGACCGCCCGCTCCACGAAGGCGCGCACGTGCGGCTGCAGCGAGTCGACGTCCTTGGACAGCATCGACTTCTGGAGCTTCGGGATCAACCCCTCGTAGGTCAGGTTGATGCCGTCGACCTTGATCTTGGTCGGCTCTTTGTAGAGGAGGTCGTGGAGCTCCTTCTTGGTGTACTTGCGGATCGGCTTGTTCGGGTCGAGGAAGCCGCAGCCGGTGAAGATCCGGCCGTACCAGCCCTCCACGCTGTATCCGGGGATCGTCAGCGCACCCTCGTTGAGCGACCTGCTGTCGTCGTACAGCTGGGACAGGTCGATGTCGTTCACCGAGCCCCGGCCCTCGCAGCGCGGACACATTCCACCGAGGACGCTGAAGCTTCGCCTCTCCTTCATCGTGCGGCCGCCGCGTTCGATGGTGACCGCGCCGGCGCCACTGATCGAGGCGACGTTGAAGGAGAATGCCTGGGGCGAGCCGATGTGCGGCTTCCCGAGCCGGCTGAACAGGATGCGCAGCATCGCGTTGGCGTCGGTGGCGGTGCCGACCGTGGACCGCGGGTTGGAACCCATCCGCTCCTGATCGACGATGATCGCGGTCGTCAGCCCGTCCAGTACGTCGACCTCGGGCCGGGCCAGCGTCGGCATGAACCCCTGCACGAACGCGCTGTAGGTCTCGTTGATCAGCCGCTGCGACTCCGCCGCGATCGTGCCGAACACCAGCGAGCTCTTGCCCGAGCCGGAGACTCCGGTGAACACCGTCAGCCGACGCTTCGGGATCTCGACGCTGATGTCCTTGAGGTTGTTCAGGCGCGCGCCGTGCACCCGGATGAAATCGTAGCTGTCGGCAGCGTGCGACGCCGACCGCGTGCCTTTCCTCGTGGCCTTGCTCACCATGTCTCCATCTGTCGGGCGGGCCCGCCGTCACGATCGCGGCGGTCCCGGTCTACCTTGATCACGCGTCAGGCCGACGCCGCCTCCCACACGAACCCGTCCGGGTCGGTGAAGGGCCCGGCGTCGCCGCCGACGACTATCCGGTGCGATCCGGTGCCGTCCTGCTCGACGCCGGCGTCCTTGGCGGCGGCACGGCGACTGTAGAGCGCCAGCTTGATGGGCGAGCCCGCGGTGTCGAACTCGACGCACTTGCTGCCGAAGCTCTTCGCCACGGCCAGGCCGCAGTCGACATAGAACTGCTTGCTTGCCTTCACGTCCGCGACTCCCAGGAGCAGCACGACGTCGTCGACCTGCCGGGTGGCCGGGCCGGTCTCCTTCTTCGACGATGTCGCGACCTTCCAGATCGTGCCGTCCGGGGCCTGGACGACACCGCCGTAGCCCCAGAAGCTCTTCTTCACCGGCTTCAGCGTCGTGGCGCCGCCGCCCAGGGCCGTGCCGACGAGGCTGTCGACGGTGCTCGGCTGGGACACCACCAGCGAAAGCGCGAAGCCGCGAAAGCCGGTCGTCGGTGCCTGCGAGGCGCGGACGCCCACCGTGTCGCCCAGACCGAAGGCCTCGCCGTAGAAGGCGTCGGCGGCCGTGGGATCGGGAACCTCGAGGGTCACGTACTCGATGGAGGTCATGACAGCTCCTGGATCCGGACCATGTTGCCGGCGGGATCGCGGACGGCGCAGTCGCGAACCCCGTACGGCTGCTCGGTCGGCTCCTGGACGATCTCGGCGTCGCTGGCCTGCAGCCGATCGAAGGTGCCGTTGAGGTCCTTGGTGGCCAGGAGGATGGTGGCGTAGGTGCCCTTGGCCATCATCTCGCTGATGGTGCGGCGCTCGTCGTCGGTGAGGCCAGGGCGGCGGCCGGGTCGTCATGCGGAAGGAAGCTCGAGTAGATCGTGATGTCCATGACAGCCACGCTAGGCGCGGCTCGGGGCCGGCGCTTCTCGATTCCTGATCGGTCTGGTCACCTGTTTGCCACACGGCTTTGCCACACGGCGGCATCCCCGGACTGTCGCGCGCCTCGCGTCGCGCCGCTAGGTACTGGTCGGCACACCGACCAACTCGGCAAAACGAGTGCTGAACGCCCAGCGATGAGCAGCCGACCGCGAAACAGACATCGGTGACGCTGAGGTCGCCACGACGCAGCAGCGCCACACTACGCTTGGCGACCCCCATGCCCAAGCACTACTCGCGGTACTGCTCATCTTCCGGCTGCACCCGCACGGGTTGTCGGCGCCGGCATCGAGGTTGGCGACGTCACCCTTCAGGCCGGCCAGGGCTCGGGCCCTGGCTTCTTCCAGTGGCGGCACGTGGGCGTCCACAGCGATGACCTCGCGGACGTGGACCTCGCCGAAGTAGACCCGGTTGGTGAGCACACCTGCGACGGCCGGGGGCGGGTCAGGCCGCGACGAGCGGGCGCAAGGGCCGCAGGCCGTGCTCGTCCAGCTCGGCTTCGTGGATCCACTCAGCACACGTCGAGGTCACCCATACCCAGAATCCTTGACGATCACTGCCTACCGGCGACACGGGGTGATGAGACATCCCTCAAAGCACAAAGAGCTGCGAAGTCACGTAAACCTTCGGATCTCGCCCGTCGTCCTTGATGGCGACGGAAGGAGAACGCGTGCCTTGGAAGCAGAGCTTCGAGGGGTTGGACGCCCTCATCGCTGAACGTGGCAAGGTCCTGCTCGCGACCTCGGTGCTGCTGGCGGGCAACCGAACCGCGGGAGAGGACCTGTTGCAGGCCGCGCTGGAGCGGCTGATGCGGCACTGGAGCCGGGTGCATGGAGACAAGGAGGGGTATCTGCGCCGCACCTTGTACCACCTAGCGGTTGATCAGTGGCGGCGACGCAAGCGGCGGCCGGAGGTGCTGGCCGAGATCGAACCGCCCAGCCAGCCCGACGGTACCGACGCGTTGCACCTGCGGCAGGCGCTCGTCCAAGCGCTGGCGACGCTGCCGCCGAAGCAGCGGGCGGTACTGGTGCTGCGCTACTGGGAACAGTTCAGCGAGGCGGAAGCTGCCGAGACGCTCGGGTGCTCGGTCGGCGCCGTCAAGTCAAGCGCTTCACGCGGGCTGTCCCGCCTGCGTGAGGTTACGGCTGCCTGGGCGATCGAGGACGCCCCGGCGTGGAACGGGAGTAGGTAGATGACCATTAACATCGAAGAAGAGCTGGCCGTGGGGATGCGCCAGGAGGTCGCTGGCATCGGGTTCGCCACGGATGTGGTCGGTGAGGCCAGGCGACGCCACCAGCGTCGTGCCGCTGCGCGGCGGGCCGTCTACGCAGCCGGAGTTGCCGGTGTGGCCGGAGCGGTGGCCGTGGTCATGGCGGCGGGCGGCGGCCAGCCGGGGGCGGGCACCAGTCGACCCGGGGCCGCAGGCACGGAGCCAGCGAACCTGGAACTCGCCGCCGCGATCGCGGCCAGCGAGAAACTCAGCTTCACAGGAAAGCTCCACATCGCGACGGCGACGGTCACCGGACACCGGAGCGAAGCCGTTTTCGACACCGCCTTCGATCCCGCAACGACCACGGGCTACGAGCGCTCGACCGACGGCATGGACGTGCGCCTGATAAACGGCACCATGTATCGCAAGTATCTCCCGGTCGACAATGCGTTCACCCAATGCAAGGGCACGATCAACTCCTTGGACGGCATCAGCGCCCTTAGCAAGCACACCGTCAATTACGGCGAGCTGGGCTCATCGGCCGATCCGGAGCAGTTGTTCCAGATGCTGCGCCAGGCCAGCGCCAAGATCACCAAAGTGAGTCCTGACCAGTACCACTTCGAGGTTACCGACAAGGCGTCCAAGATGGTCGGCGACATCACGGTCAACGCTGACAAGCGGGTCGCGAAGGTGGCCTACGACCTGACAGAAACCGTCCAGCAGAACGATTCCGCCGGCCAGAAGGGCGGCACCCACACCATTAAGATGATCTATGAGTTTTCCGAGTACGGCATGCCGGTGACGGTCGAGCCTCCGACCGGCCCGATCGTCGTCAAGGTGTGTTGAGCGCGATGGCCTCGTGATGAGCGCCCGCGGCCGTCCGGCCGCGGGCGCTCACCAGACACACCGTGGGAGCCCCTGCCGAGGTGCCCGCTTCCAGACGGTCGCCGCCTAATACGGCAGCCGCACTTTGAGATCTGATCATGTGGCGCTTTGGCGGTGTGGATCGCCGAGTTTGCCGGTCTGTGGTGGAGACTGATTCTGCTGGCGAAGGTATGCGAGGACGGCGAGTACCCGTCGGTGGTCCTCGTTGTTTCCGGCGAGGCCGAGCTTGGCGATGATGGAACCGACGCGGGTCTCGACGGTACGGTCGGTCAGCCCCAGCCGCCGGGCGATACCGCGGTTGGTCCGTCCGTCTGAGCCGCGCCGAGGCTATGGCGGTGACGCGGCGACCGCCTCGCCGTCATGCCGTCGGCCGTCCGCGCGGACCGCCACCTGGCCGCCGAGGATCGACGTGGCAACCAGGATCGCGCCCAGCGCAAGCCAACCGGCCGGCCCGCCGACGACGCACAGCGTGATCAGCAGTAGCGGGGCGAGCGCGGTGAAGACTCCCGTACCGAGCTCGAAGACGCCCTGGTACTCACCCATGGCGTCCGGCGGCGCGAGGGTGAACGCGACCTCGAAGCTTGCGGCGGCGTACCGCATCTCGGCGAACGTGTTGACCACGACGGCGCCGGCCAGCACCGCCACCGCCGCGCCGACCGACAGCTGCCCAGTGCCGGCGAGCAGCGCGCTACCGGCGAGCAGCAGCCAGCCGGCCTGGCGGGTCGCCCGCGCGGCGCCGGGTACCGAGTGCACGTCTCGACTCGCCCGCACCTGGAACAGCACAACCAGCACGGTGTTCAGCACAATCAGCGGTGCGATGACCCAGGCAGGCGCCTGGGTGTTGCGGACGATCCACAGCGGCAACGCGACCGTCAACACCTGGTACTGCAGGGCGAGCACACCGTAGAGCAGCGCCACCGTGAGGTACGCGCGGTCGCGCAGCCCGCCCAGGCGCAGCCCGCCCAGGCGCAGCCCGCCCAGGCGGGGTCGTCGCCCCGTCGGCGGTGCTGGCACGGGAATGGGCGGCAACCGGCTCACCACGGCCGCGGTCAGGAGGAAGCTCACCGCGTCACCGACGATCAGCGTGAGGTACGCGAACCGGGTGTCGGCGTGGATGGCGACACCGGCGGCGAATGTGCCCGCCGACAGACCGATGTTGGTCACCGATCTGAGGTACGCGCGGAACGAGGTGCGCCGCGCACCGCCGACCTGGGCGATCAACGCGCCGCGCACCGCCCGGCTGCCCTGCTCGGCAAGGCCGACGAGCGTCGCGACGACCAGGAAGGCCGCGAAGTTGTGCACCAGGGCGAGCGCCGCCGTGCTGAGCCCTTCGGCCGTGACCGTGACGAGGTAGACCTGGCGCGGCCCGTACCGGTCGGCCAGGCGCCCGAGTGGTACTCCCGCGAGCAGGCCGATCACACCGGCCGTGGTGAGGCCGGCGCCGACCTGGGCGACGTTGAGACCGACGGACCGGGTGAAGAACAACGCTCCGGCGGCCAGGTACATGCCGTTGCCGAGCGTGGTGACGAGGATGGCCACCGCCATGAGGCGTTGCTCGCGTGGCATCCGCGTACTCACTCGAGCGCGGGGTCGTACGAGCGGCTGCGCGCGGCGAGCCGGTAGCCGTCGAGCACCGGCGCCCCACGGTGCACGATGTCGCTGTCGATGACCATCAACGTGCCGGCGACGCCCTCCACTGGCCGGAGCCCTTCGGTGAGCTCGTCCGGCAGTACCCGGGTGTCTGCCTGCGCCGGCAGCCGGCGGGCCGCCCGGTTCGCCGCCTGGGCCCGCTTACCGAACAGGTGCGAGCCCGGACGGCAGCAGAACGCACCGTTGCGTTCGCTCGTGTCCACGAGGTACAGGAAGAACTTCAGGTTCGGCGTCCGGTCGTAGTGCGGGCGTCGGGCGGCGTGTTCGGTGCCTACCACGTCCCGCACGACGATGACGTCGTGGTTGTACGCGTACGGCTCGGCGCCGAAGAATCCGGCCGCGACCTCGCGCATCCACTCCGCGTCGAAGGCTGCGGCGAGCGCCGGGTAGTCGCGCAGCCGGGCACGCTGCGCCCGGACACCCTTGCCCTTCGAGTAGCCGAGCAGCTCGGCGTGGTCGGGCTCGGCGTCGAGCAGCCGGTCGGCATCCGCGGTGACCTCGGTGACCCCTTCCGGGGACAGCCAACCGGGCAGCACCACGATGCCGGACTCGGCGACCGCGGCGCAGATCGCCGCCGGTTCGGTGTCCACGGCCATAGGCAGGTTCATCTGGCGCGCTCCTTGTCATCGGGGGGTGGGACGTTGTGTCGTTGCAGACGCCACCGGGTCACGCCGCCGCGCAGCGCCGACCAGTGCGCGGGGGCGAGGCTGTCCACCGCGAGCCACCACGCGGACGGCAGGTCCAGCAGGCTGCCGAGCAGCGCGACCGCGGTGTTGGCGTGGGTGACTACGACGAGGTGGCCGCCTTCGGTGTGACCGAGGGCGTCCCGCACCGCGGCCACGGCCCGCCGCGCCACGGCGTGCAGGCCCTCACGCCCGTCGTAGGCGCCGATGTCCCCGCCCTGCCACCGGCGGTACGCCTCCGGGCTGGCCGCGGCGACCTCCACCCGGGTACGCCCTTGCCAGTCGCCGAGGAACTCCTCGCGCAGCCGCGGCTCGGCCACGACCGGGGCGCCCGCGGCCTGCGCCACCTCCCGGGCTGTGTCCATGGCACGGCCGAGGTCGCTGGTGAGTACGGCGGCGGGGCGCTGCGCGGCGAGGGCGGCACCGAGCGCCGCCGCCCGGGACCGCCCGGCAGCGGACAGCGGGACGTCGAGCTGGCCGGCGAACCGGCCGTCCGCCGACCAGATCGTCTCGGCGTGGCGGGCCACGACGAGTGACCGCTCAGAGGTAGCCACCGCCGCCCCCGGCGACATCGATGGAGGTACCGGTCAGGTATGAGGCGGCCGGGGACAGGAGCAGCACGATGACGGGCGCGACCTCCCCGGGCTCGCCCAGGCGCCGGAGCAGTACCCCTCGGCGATGGGCCTCCGCGGCGCACCAGTCCTCGTACGGCACGTCCGGTGTGCTCGCCGCGTGGCGGGCCCGTTGCCGGTCGGTGGAGATCGCACCGACGTTGACCGCGTTGACCAGGATGCCGGCCGGCGCCAGCTCGACAGCGAGGGACCGGGACAGGTTGAGTAGGGCAGCGCGTGCGGCACTGACCGCGGCCATGGCCGGCTCGGGCGCTCGCGCGGTGATGCCGTTGACGATCACGATACGGGCCGAGTCCGAGCCCTTGAGCAGGTCGACCGCGGCGGCGATGGTGTGCAGGGCCGCGCCGACCTTGACCTCGTACTGGTCGGCCCAGCGCTCGTACGGCGTCTCCAGCACGCCGCCCGTGCTCCCCGCGCCGGCGTTGACGACGAGGCCGTCCAGCCGCCCGAGCCGGTGCTCGGCCGTTCGTACGGCCGCGTGGACGGCGCCCCGGTCACGCACATCCGCGGGGTGCGTGACCAGCCGCTCCCGGTGGGACGGCGGTACCGCGGCGGCGAGCTCGTCGAGGCCGGCGGCACCGCGTGCGCAGGTCGCCACGGATGCGCCCTCGGCCAGGAGCAGCTCCACGACGGCGCGACCTATGCCTCGGCTGCCACCCGTGACGAAGTAGGCTCGACCGCTCAACCCCAGGTCCACCCGAAGCTCCCTCCCCGCGACCCGTCACGCCCAACGCAGTTCGCGATCGAGCCAACCTACGACCTGATCGTAGGTTCGCCGCAGCTCGGCGTGATCGCCCGCGCGCAACAGGGCATCCGCGGCGCACTCGGAGACCTTCGTCGCGCGGGTGTATGCCTCGCCCACCCGGACGCGTACGGCGAAGTCCACGACCCCGGGCACCGGACAGGCGTCGGGAGCGTGCGTGAGTACACCGTCGGGCCGGGGGATGAGGAGGTCGCCGAACACACCGTGGCCGTGCATCGCGGGCTCGCTGAGCTCGGGCACCGCGCCGGCCTGGCCGAGGCACGACGCGTGGTCCAGACCCACGCCGAACAGCTCCACCGCGACGCGGTCAAGGTACCCCCCGCCGGTACGGCAGGCGATCTCGCACAGCGCTGGCCCGGTGGGAAGCTCGAACAGCTCGGCGTGGAAGCTGGTGAGCTCGTCCGGCGTGGGCAACGCCGCCACCAGCGCCGCGACGTACGCGGTCGAGGATTGTGCGGCGGGCGAGTCGGCGTCGAGCTGGAGGATGCCGTTGGGCCGACCGAACCGTACCGAGTCGAGGCAGGTCTCGGTGTACCGGCCGACCATCGCGGCCCTGACCCGGCCGGCGGCCATCATGCCGTCGACCGAGAGCATCGGCGCGTCGATCCATTCCTCGGCGACGAGCCGGGGCGGCTCGTCGCAGCGCAGACCCGTGTCGCGCGCCCAGCGCTCCACCGCGGCCACGTCCGGTAGCACCACCACGTCCTTGGCGCCCGCGCCGTCGACCGGCTTCACCACCAACGGGGAGTGCCGGGCCGCGAAGTCCATCAGCTCCGCCAGCGTGTGGACCGCGCAGGTCGCGGGGGTGGCGAGGCCGGCCGCGGCCGCCGCGGCCTTCATCGCGACCTTGTCCCGGAACACCCGGGCCGACTCGGGCGACTGGCCGGGAACGCCGAGCCGTGCCCGCAGCTGCGCTGCCCGAACCACATCGCACTCGCTCAGCGCGACGATCCGGTGGATCGGCGCTTCGGCGTGTGCCGTGCACACGGCGAGGTCCACGGCCCGGTTCGTCTTCCAGTCCCGGAACAGCCGCACCTCGGCGAACCCGGGTGTGGCCGTGGCGAGCGTGTCGCGGTTGGCCGGCGTGTCCTCGGCGAACAGCAGCACCTGCGCGTCGAGTCCGGCGAGCCAGAGGTCGTACCGATGCGTCGCGAGCGACTTGCGCGACAGCACCGCGATGCGCGGTCCGGTCACGTCCACGCCACCTCGTCGTGCCACCAGGCGAGCAGCTCGTCGCGTCGGTCCGCGGCGGCTCGCGCGTCCGGGGCCGAGAACGTCGCGGTCGCCGCCGGCTCGCCCGCGTAGGTCGGCCCGGCGGCGGACGCTCCGGCCGGTAATTCCAGCACGAGGTCGACGTCGGGTACCGGGCACGGGGTTCGGGGCGGCGCAAAGCTGCCATGGCCGGGCGGGAAGACCGCCCAGCCGCGGATCCGGTCCGGGCCGTCCGGTTGCCGCGTGAGGCGCAGTGACTGGCCGGCCTGTCCGCGGAGGCTCTCCCGCGAAAGGTGCGGGCCGAACGCCGCGCGGTACGTGGCCGCGATCGGGCCACCGCCGGTCCGGCTCGCGATCTCGCACAGGATCGGCGGGCCATCGGCATCCACCCACGCCTCCAGATGGAAGCTCGTCGGCATGGGCCCGGCCGGCAGCGCCCGCGCCACGCGCGCCGCGAACTGCTGAAGCACCGGGGTGACCGGGTCGTCCGGGGCGAGCAGGGTACTGGTGATGACCGCCGCCGACCACAGCGCCTCCGCGTTGCCGCTGCCGTAGCGACTGGGCCAGGAGTGCAGCAACACGCCGCCCGCCATCACCCCGTCGACGTGGTACATCGTCGCGTCGACGTACGTCTCGACCAGCCACTCGTCGCGGCGTTCGGGAGCCGCCGGGAGATCACCGCCGCGCAGGAACACGTCGAGGTCGGCGCCGTCGCGAAGCCGGCGCACGCCGACCGACGCGGCGCCGCGGCGGGGCTTGACCACCACCGGGTAGCCGTGCGTCGCCACGAAGTCCAGCAGGTCCCCGGGGGCGTCTACGGCGGCGAACTCGGGCACCGCGAGGCCCGACGCGCGGGCCTGCCGCTTCATCACGTACTTGTCGCGGAGCGCGAGCGCCGAGGCCACGCTCTGGCCCGGCAGCCCGAGCCGTTCGCGCAGTCGCGCGGCACGCAGCACGTCGTCCTCGCTCGAGCTCGCGACGAGGCCGACGTCGTGGCGGGCGGCTGAGCGTTCGGCCGTCCACTCGGTCCACCAGGACTGGTAGTCGTCGACCAGCACACACTCGCGGAACCGCGCCGCGGCATCCGGCACGTCCGCGACCGCCGCGGGCGTGGTCACCAACACCACCCGCGTCGCGGTGTCGTCGAGCCAGTCCCACAGCGGCCGGTCGCGCAGTGCCTTGCGGGACAACAGGAGGATGTCAGTCGCCATCGACTCGGGCGGGCCGGGTGGTCAGCGGCACGACGGGCAGCGCCGACTTCCACGCGGGCGCGGGGCTCACCGCGCCGGTCGGCGTCGACCAGTTCAGCCGCGCCGGACATGACGCCACGCCGTGGTCATCCATGATTCTCGGGTACAGCTCGCGTCGCCTCGCCACGCACGCGCGCAGGCCGCCTTCCTCCGGATACCAGCTGCCGAGGTACTCGTCGGCGAAGTTGCATACCAGCGCGTGCCCGCACGGCTCGCAGTAGATCTTCGCGACGTTGGCGCAGTCCTTCACGACGAACTCGAGGTTACGCGCCGGCGGGTAGCACGACACCGTTACCTCGGGCCCCGCACCGTCGTGGATCTCGTCGTACAGCTCCTCCATGATGCTGGTGAACGTGTCGAACAGCTTCGCCGGCCGCAGGCTCAGGCTGTCCATGTTCTTCGCGGCCAGGCCGGACGGGATCCACGGCTTGATCTGTACGACGTCCACGCCGATCTCTCGCATCGTCCGGTAGATGCGGGGCACCTCGTCGAGGTTGTGCTGGCCGAGCCCGATCCGGATGAAGACCCACAGGCCGGCCTCCTTCGCTCTGCGGATGTTGTCGAGGATGGTGACCGTATCGCTGGTGTGGGCGCCCTTCATCAGCTCCAGCAGCCGGTCACCGTCCGCGGTGTTGTATGTGACCTTCACGCCGGACAGCTTCATGTCGACCAGCCGCGCGATCCGCTTCTCGTCGAGGAGCGTGCCGTTGGTGACGAGCCGGGTGGTGATGCCGCGCTCGCCCAGCGGGCGGAACACCGCGTCAACAAGGTCGAGCGCCATCAGCGGCTCGCCGCCGGTGCCGTACACCGCCTCGGGCTTCTCCGGCTCGTCGGGGTCGTCGATCCACTCGAACAGGGACTCGACGAACAGGTCCGTGTCGAGCGGGTTGAGGCGCTTGCCGATGTAGTCCTCGTTTACGCAGAACGTGCACGACCGGTTGCAGCCGTCGAGGAACTTGACCTCGACGCCGTCGACGGGGATGTAGTCGGCGAGGCCGGTCTGCGGGAAGTTGGCGACCCGGAACTTGTGATAGGGATCCGACTCAAGACCGTGGCTCACGTGAACCCCCGTGATGGTGAGCGACTCAACCATTCTTACATGTGAATCGTGATGGGTCTGGTTTCCAGAGCGACCATACGGCGCGGATGCGCGTACGTAAGGGTGCTGACGTGATTCGGACGGTACTGACGTCGACCATGCGATCCGTCTCCGCGATTCCCGGCGGTGCGCGGGCAGTGGCGCCGCCACCAGCCGATCCCGGTACGGCCATCGGGACCAGCGGTGCGGACCGTCGCGCGTTCCTCCGGGTACCGCTGCAACAGTCCACACAGGACGTTGATCCGACCGGCGGCCAGGTCGTCCCAGAACGTGGCTCGGCGCGCCGGCACGATGGCAACATTCTAGGTATGAAGCGCCGCCGTCTGCACCGGTTTACGTTCGTGGCCGCCGGGCTTTACAACATCTGCTGGGGCGTCTACGCGGTGCTGGACCCACAGTGGCTGTTCCGGCTGGCCGGCATGCCGCTGTCCAACACCCCACAGATCTTCGCGACACTCGGCATGGTGCTTGGCCTGTACGGCATCGTGTATCTCGACGTTGCGCGGGCCCCGGAACGGGGCTGGCTGCTGGCGGCAGTGGGCCTGACCGGCAAGATCCTCGGCCCGCTCGGGCTTTTCTGGCTGATTCTCACCGGCCAATGGCCGCCAAGCACCGTCGTCCTCGTCATCACCAACGACTTGATCTGGTGGATCCCTTTCGCCCGGTATCTCGTCGACGCCTGGCCAAGCTGGCTGGCGACCGCCCAACCGCAGGCTGCCCGGGAGCCTGACGACAGCCAGCCCCTGAAGAGGTGAAGGTCGCCGTCTGTGACGACCCGGACAGCGCAGCATTGTCTGGCGCAGCAGGCGCTCCATCGCGGCCCTTGAGCCCCATGCTCCACGCGACGAACAGATGTCAACAGGCGTCGGAACGGCTCAGGGCTTCGACGCCACCGCTTCGGCGAGGAGCGCGACGAGGTCCTCGACGGTGACCACGCCCCCGGCCCGCGGGTTGTCCACCAGTTGCACCCCGTAGTGGTTCTCCAGGATCACCATCAGCTCGATGGCGTCGAGCGAGTCGATCCCGAGATCCCCAGCGATTCGGTCCTGGGGGCGCAGCTCCCCGGCGTACCCGCTTGATGCCCAGATAGATCGTCTCCAGGACCGGCAGCACGTCATCGGGACTCATACAAGGTCACCTCTCTGGTGTCCGTTGATCGACAGGCCGGCGTAGCGACGTGAGGTTCCGGGCCGGTTGTCAAGGCCGGCCCGGCAAGGATGTCGATGGCGAGTGTGGCCTTGTCGGTGCGCCGGAGTCCCGCTGCCCACATCCGGATCAACACACCATTGACAACGGCCCGGCACCGTTTAACTTCCCGCAATTGGGGATAGCTGACCGGAGTCGCTGTGGCCGAAGCCCCGGTGCGAGGTGACGGCCAGGCCGATCATCGACTGAAGGAGGAGACAGTCAGTTGGGCGCGGTTTCGCCGATCACCACCTACTTCCGAGTCTGTGACAGGGTGCGCGTGAGGTTCGCCGATACCAAGGCAGACTCGGACACCACCTTGCTGCTGCTAGCACCGTGGCCCGAAAGCCTTTGGGCCTTCCGTCGCATCTGGCATCGCGTCGCGGCAGTCGGGCGGGTGGTCGCCATCGACCTGCCGGGATTCGGACACTCCGACGGTCGCCCGGAACTGATCGCTCCGGACGCCTCCGGAGCGTTCCTGGCCTGCCTGATCGACGAGTGGGGCCTCGGAGCTTCCGCATATCGTCGGCCCTGATGTCGGCACGGCCGCCGCGCTCTTCCTTGCCGCGAGGTCGCCAGAGCGTGTTGCGAGCTTGACCATCGGCGGCGGAGCAGTCCGCTTCCCGATCGACGCGGGCGGTGCGCTCAAGGATGTCATCGAGGCGCCGAGTCTGGACGTCGTGCGCGGGCTGAAGGCAAGGACCAACATCGGCCGAGCGGTGGAGGCCGCCGCGGCGAGCTACGGCGAGCCCGATGTCCACGAAGACTATGTCAGCGCCTACGATCTCGGGAGGTTCGCGGAGTCGGCCCGGTTCGTGCGGCATTACCCCGAGCAGAACCCACTGTTGCGTGACCTTCTCCCGAAGATCACCACGCCGACCCAGATCGTCGCCGGGCGTAACGATGACCTCGTCCCCTGGTCGAACAATCAGTACCTCGACGACCTTCTTCCGAACAGCGAGATCTATCCTCTCGACGCGGGTCACTTCGCGTGGGAGCAAGCAGCGGACGAATACGGCCGCCTGGTCGTCGATTGGGTCAGCGGCGGATATCGGCGCGTCGCAGCGGGCTAACCCAATGCCGGTCAGTTAGGGTTCCGGCGGGCGTGTCCAGTATGCCGCTCAAGGACCTGGGCTATCGCCAGGTATGGGATCGTCTGGTCGCGGGACTGGACGGCCTGGGCGTGCCGGCCCCGACGGCCGGTGGGCTGACCCGGGCCCGTCGTCGTCTCGGTGTCAAACCGCTGCGGTCCTGTTCGACCTCCTCCGGGGCCCGGCCGCGGCACTGTCCGCAGTGGTAAGCGGGGTGTACTGGCGCGGACTGCTGGCCTGCGCGATCGATGGCACCGTGACGAGCGTGGCCCGGCAGCGCGGCCAACTTGACCGTGTTCACCAAGCAACCCGGTGGCACCAACGGCGGCGAGTTATCCCACGCTGCGGCTGCTGGCGGTGGGTCGCCTGCGGCACCAGCCTGGCCGGGTCACCGACAGCCTGGCCGACCGGGGCGCGCAGGGCCGGGCCCTTGATGACGGTACGGGCCGCCCACGCCACCGCACACGCCGTAAGTACGCTGCCCCACCACTTGTGCTCGGAGCACAACGCGATGTTCCAAACCTGTGACAGCGGACCACCCGCGCGAAACCGTATGGATGGTAGACATTGCATGTTCCACGCAGGGAGGTCGGTGTTGAGGTCGGTCCAGATACGCCGAAACCGTCGAAGCGGAGGAGGGGCACATGAAGAAGGTGCTCTTGACGACGGCCCCAAAAGAGGCGTTGGTCGAGCCGAATGGGGTTGGCGGACACTGGTATGACCGAACCGACACGTATATGGCTTGGACGTGTGCGGTGGACATCGAGGACCGGCTGTCCGTGACTTGCCCGCCGACCGGTCTCCGCTTCCTCAAGCACAACGTGCCGGACATCGAGATCCTCGAGTATCCGACGTGGCAGGAATACCTGACCGCACTGGCGTCCGAGACCTGGGACATGGTAGGCATCAGCTTCTACACATGGTCCACGCCGGTCGCCATAGAAATGGCCAAGGCCGCGCGCGAGGCGGGCGTGCAAGATATCTGGGGCGGCAACTACGGCGTCCTTTCACCGGGTATCAGCGATTACTTCACTAGGCTTGTGAAAGGTGCAGGGGAGTTTCCCTTGCACCAATATGTCTATGGCAGTCCGCTCCCGCGGGTGCGGCATCCGGCGATGTTGGGAACGAGCAGCTTCCATCAGGTCAGTTCTCCAGTCGGCTATCTCTACTCCAAGCGTGGCTGCAATATCGGGTGCACGTTCTGCTCGACGCCCATCTTCAATCCCAAAGAAGAAGCAATCTTCATGGAGGACATGTACGCGGCGCTCGACACATACAGGGAAGAGAAGGTCGCGCACGTCATCATCTACGATGAGAGCTTCTTCCTCACCAACCACCTGGCCGAGCAGGTGGTGGACGCCCTTGCGGAGCGCGAGCTGCCGTGGATCTGCCTGACCCGCGCCGACCTGATCCGGGGCCGGATTCCCGAACTTACTGACCGCTATATGGACGGCGCGATCGTCGGTATAGAGTCGTATCGCGACAAGAACGTCGCTGACGTGAAGAAGCGCGACGACGTCTATAACGTCCGGCAGACCGTGCGCGAGCTGATCGACAATGGCCGGCGAGCGCTCGGCACGTTCATGGTCGGATTCGCCAACGACAGCATCGAAGACATGCAGTTCGATATCGAGCAGCTCAGCCAGGAAGGGCTGTTCGCTTGTCAGCTGACGCTGCTGACGCCATTTCACGGCACCCGTCTCTACCGGGAGATGGAGCACCTGATTGACGAGCCGGATCTGAGCAGGCACGATCTGTACAACCTGGTGTGGAAACATCCGAGGATGAGCCGGGGCGAAGCGCGGGACCTGCTCGCCTGGGCCCAGCGCCGGGTCAATCACCCGAACCGCGTAGCCGCCACGCTCAAGCAGGAGATGAAGGCCAAGCTGCACAAGCGGCTCGCAGGCCGGCACAATGTGGCGCAGCAACATCCGTCGGGGCCGTCTGTGCACGCCGAGGCGACACGGTGAACGTGAAGAGCCTAAATATTCTCTGTGTTCAACTCGGGTTTCACGAGGCGTATCCGGACGCGTCGACACTGGCGACGACCTACAACGACGGCATCTACTACGTCGCCTCGTTCGTCCAGCAGGAATATCCGGACGCGGAAATCGAGATGTGCCAGATGTTCTGGGGTGAGAAGCCCGAGGACTTTCCGCTCGCCGGCTACGACTACATCCTGATCTCGGCGCTGGCAACGCACTTCTGGTCGAATATCGAGACGCTGGAGCTGATCCAATGCAACAAGCGTCCCGGCTGCGTGGTCATCATGGGCGGCCCTCATGCCGCGTTCGCTCCCTACGAGGCACTGCGCTACGCCGATTACGCGGTGTTGGCTGAAGGCGAGATCCCGACCGTCCAGCTGATCAAGGCGCTGGAGGCCGGCGACCCCGTCACCGATGTCGACAACCTGGCCTACATCGGCGCCAACGGCCAGATGTGCCTCAACAAGGTCACCCGCTACGGCGGTATCCCCAACGCGATCAACCCGAAGTTCCTGGCTCGGGCGCCACGGCTCCATTGGGCCACGGTCTCCATGTCGCGGGGCTGCCCGTTCGACTGCTCGTTCTGCTACGCGATCCGTCTGCTCGGACGGCGGTTCCGTACCAAGACCGCGGACGACGTGCGCGACGAGTTGGACGCCATCTACCAGCAGACCGGCTGTAACCGGTTCTATGTCACGGACCTGAACTTCACCACCCGCAAAGACTATTGCTACGAGATCGCCGAAAAGTTCCGTGATCGCGACTACAAATTCATCGCGATGAGTCGAATCAACCATGCCGATGATGTAGACCTGGTCCTCGAGCTCAAGCGGTCGGGTTTCGAGGAGTATTGCCTCGGCGTGGAGTCGGAGGACCCGGCTGTCCTTCAGGCGTTCAACAAGAAGGTCGACGCCTCCGAGCAGACTGGTCGCCTGCTGCGTTTCGCCGAGAACGACATCGCCATTCACTCCGCAATCATCTATGGACTTGACGTCCAAGACCGTGCGGCGATCGAGGCAACGGCGCGCTGGTGCGCCGAAGCGCGTATTATGCATCCGGTCTTCGTGTGCCTGGCGGAGTATCCGTTCCAGAACCTGCTTTACGGCGCTCGCCAGGATATCGAAGACCACCGGATCATCATGGAGGTACCCACCTACCAACATTACTCTTTCGTCGGCATCTTCCCGCGCCAGCTGCGTCCAAGCGAGCTACAGCGGGGAATTCTCGACAGCTACGACATCTTCTTCAAACGGGCGTTCGAGATCGAGCAGCGCCCACAGCGACGGGCTCGCCTCAAGGCGTACTCGCGCAGTGTCGAGTGCGGGCGAGTTGGCATGGCGCGGCACATCCGCTTCCTGGAGGAACTTGAGAAGCCGTACTACACCGCGTCCGGGATGCTGAAGGAAGACCTGCTGAAAGCCGACTTCGATGCGCGTCACGGCGAACTCCGTGACTGGCTTGCGAAGTCGACCAAGCGCAAAGACCTACTGTTCGTGAAAGAGTACGCTCGATGACACCGGCAGGTCGATACCGGACCGTCGTCGATGCGTTCCTTGACAGTGCCAGCCGCACTCCGGATCGCCTGGCCTTTCGAGTGATCGAGAAAGCCAACCAGGAGTTCGCGCTCAGCTACGCGGAGATGTACCGCCTCGTCGGACAGGCCGTTGCCGGACTCGCGATGCACGGGACCGACGAAACTGACCGCGTCATCATCGCGCTGCCGGCCTCGCGGGAGTTCCTGTCGGTCTACCTTGGCTGCCTGTACGCCGGAGTCGTGCCGACCGTCGTGGCGGAACCGAAGGAGGGCCGCACCGAGCACTACGCGGCGTACCTTCGAGGTCTGGCAGAACACACCCAGGCAAAGCAGGTCATCGTATCCGCCGAGTTGGGTGACCGGCTCGCACCGTTGCTGCCGCTCCAGGTCCTGACGCCGGCAACGCTGCGCGGCACGCCGGTCGAGTTAACCGCGCCGCGCGCGACGCCGACGTCGCTCGCTCATCTTCAGGCGACCTCCGGCTCAACCGGCGTGCCGAAGCTGGCCATGGTCCGGCACGACAACATCGTCGCCAATGTCCAGGCTATCGCCCACGCGATCCGGGGGAACCCGGATGACTCGCTGGTGAGTTGGTTGCCGCTGTCACACGACATGGGGCTCGTCGGTGTGTCGTACGCGCTCAACGCCCAGATTCCTATGGTGTTGTCGGACACCGCAAACTTCCTGCGGAACCCGCTGTCGTGGCTGCGAATGATCAGCGGCTACCAGGGCACATTGTCGCCTGCACCGAGTTCCGCGTTCCACACGTGCGTGCGACTCGCGAAGCTTTGCCCGCCGCAGGATCTCGACCTGTCGACATGGCGCGTTGCATTGTGCGGCGCGGAGCCGGTGCACGAGAGCGCCATGCGAGAGTTCCAGGCGGTGTTCGGCCGCGCCGGCCTGTGTGAAACAACTCTCCTGCCCGTGTACGGCCTTGGCGAGGTGACGCTCGCGGCCACCATTTCCGATGTTGATCGACCGTACTCAGTCGACTGGGTCGACGCGCAGACAGTTGCGGCCGGGGGATGTGCCGAACCCCGCGCGGTTGAGGACCCGCGCGCCTTGGGCATGGTGTGCGTGGGCAGGGCGGTGCAAGGCCACGCTCTGCGGGTCGTCGACCCAAACGGAGCGCCGGTACCGGATCGGACAATCGGTGAGATCGAGATGTCCGGCCCCAGCGTGATAGATGGCTATCTCGCCGAACCGGACGATGCGAAGACCGGGGCCGCCGACGACCAACTCAAACGGGAGGACGGTTATATCCGCACCGGCGACCTGGGTTACCAGGTCGACGGAGAGCTGTATGTTACCGGTCGCCGCAAGGATATCGTTATCATCTCGGGTCGCAATTTCATACCCGATCAGCTCGAAACGTTCGTGGAGGCCGTCACGGAGAGCGCGCTTACCCCAGCGGTCGTCGCGGTAGGCGTTGTCGATCCAACGCTGCTGACCGAGCAGCTTCATCTCCTGCTCGACGTCCGGCTCGCTCCCGGCCGAGACCGACAGACCATCACGGGCCACGTGGTTGAGGCGCTCGCCGAGGTGTTCGGCATCGGCGGCGTCACCTGCCACTGGGTGCATCGAGCTGAGATACCTCGGACCCCCAGCGGAAAAGTCCAGCGCTATCTGTGCAGAAAGATGATCGAGGAACGGCTCTCCGCGCACCGGTCTGGAACTAGGCTCGCGGACGCGCCGGACGTCCGACCTACGGTTATGCAGAACACACTGTCGCACAGCTGAGCCAACAAACACGGACCTGCGGAGAGGCAAACGCGATGGCAGACCAGAAGCTGTTCGAGAAGGTCGTAGGACATATCGGCGAGTTTGTCGAAGCCGATGTTTCGTATCTTACTCCAGACTCACCTATTGCCACGTCGATCGCGGGGATGAGTTCGCTCAGAATGGTCGAGTTGCTTCTCTATATGGAGGACTGTTTCGGCTTGGGGTTCGACGAGTCTGTTATAGACAAACTCGCGACGATGAAGGATCTTGTGAATTACATACAAGAACTGCAGAACGCGCAGCCGCAGTCGGTGTGACGCGGCTCCGATGGTGGCGCGACGCAGCGTGGTGGTCACCGGGATGGGTGTGGTCTGCCCTCTCGGCTCAACGGTCGATGATCTATGGCGGGGTCTCGCTGCTGGGCGCACGGGGATTGCTCCGCTGACGCGCTTTGACCCGGACCGTTTCCGTTGCCGACATGCCGGTCAGATCGACGACGCCAGCGTGACGTTCGCTCCAGGCCCGTTCCAGTTCGAGATCAAGCGAATGAGTGCGTTCGTACGCTATGCGCTTTTCGCAGCGGATCGGGCGCTCGAGGACAGCGGCTTGACGCCGGGGACCGCGACTGATCGGAGAGCCCAGGAGTTGCCGCCGGGCGGAGCCGTGTTCCTTGGCGTGGCGATGGGAGGTCTGCCCAGCATCGAGGCGGGCGTGCTCAAGCAGGAGCGGCAGGGAGTGCGTAAGACCAGCCCGTTCCTGATTCCGTCGCTCATCCCGAGCATGGCGGCGAGTGTGATCGCGCTGCGCCACGGGATCGGCGAAGAGCAGACGACAATCGCAGGCGCTTGCGCGAGTGGCTGCCAGGCGCTTGGCCAGGCGATGCGCGCGATCCAGTCCGGTGCGCGTACATGGGCGCTCGCGGGCGGGGCCGAATCGGTGACCACGCCAATCACCTATTCCGGCTTTGAGGCGATGAACGCCCTCAGCCGGTGCGACGACCCAGCGAGCACACCCCGCCCATTCGATCGCGACCGGGACGGCATGATCGTCGGGGAGGCGGCCGCGGTCTTCGTGCTCGAAGATCGTGCCCACGCCGAAGCACGTGGCGCAATGATTCACGGCGAGTTGACCGGCTTCGCCACGAACAGTGGCTGCGAGGACATCACTGACATCTCGACCCCCCACATCATGCGCTGCATGACAAGCGCGCTCGCCGATGCCTCGATGGGACCCGATGCGATCGACTGCGTATTTGCGCAGGCGTCGGGCATGCGCCAGGGCGATGCCGCCGAGCTCGAGGCCATCCGTTCCGTCACAGATGGCGCGCGCCGGAAACCGGTCCTCACTTCGATCAAGGGCCATGCCGGGTACATGTTTGCCGCAAACGGCCCGATGAATCTGGCCGGCGCGCTCATGGCACTTCGCCACCAGACCGTGCCAGCGACTGCGAACTTCGTACGAACCGATCCGTCGTTCTCGGATATCGACATCGCCGGCGAAGCTCGAGCGACCGAGGTGAGCCGTTGTCTGATCAACGCGTTTGGCTTCGGCGGGATAAATGCCAGCCTGGTAGTGTCGAGCGCTAACGACCGCCGCATTCAAAGAGGTGCATGACATGGATCCGTCGTCAACACATTTTGAGAAGCTGACGCGCTGTTGTATGAAATGCAAGATATCCAAGTTTCTGAACAAGGAGATCACGATCGGGAAGGCCGGGGTCGCACGGGTAGCTATCCCGTTCAACGGCGATCTCACGCAGAATTCTGACTTTCTGCACGCAGCTCTGCTGTTCGAGGTGGGCGACACGGCCGGGTTCATGGCGGCCAACTCGATGGAGGAGACCTACAGTGTCCTCACGATCGACTATCACATCAACCTGATGCGGCCCGTGCAGAAGGAGGGGGTCTACGCTGTCGGCGAGGTGGTGAACGCGGGGAAGACCCTTTATGTCGCGCGCAGCAACATCTTCGCCGACAGCGGCAAGCTTGTCGCGGCCGGCCAGGGCACGTACATGGTGACGAAGATCCTGCTCAGCGATCTCGACGGCTACGACGACTGATCGCGTCCTTGCGGATACGTGCGGCTTGGCGGGGCACATCGCGTGCCACCGTCTGTCCACATTGGACAAATTTGTGTAGTGCCCCTAATCGGGCCAGCGCGTCTGACGCGCGACTTTGTGCGTCCTGGTTCCGAGGTTGCGGGACGCTGCCGGCTGTGATCTTGTCGTGCTGCCACCCGGTGGTACGTCTCGCCAACTGCTCGTCCTCAACGCCGGAGGCGACCGGGCCAACGAAATCGAGATCCTGGTCCTGCGCCACCAGATCGCGATGCTGCGCCACCAGATCGCGATGCTGCGCCACCAGATCGCGATGCTGCGCCACCAGATCGCGATGCTGCGCCCGCCAGGTCACCCGCCTCCAGGCGCCGCAAATGACGAGCGCCCACGGGTACCTCGGCACATCTGCCTGGGCAGAAGGTCCCGGTCCCGACGCCCGTTAGTGCCCGCGCATACTTTTTTGCGGTACGACGTTGTGCGAGGCCACATAGACCCATCGATGGCTCGATGCCAGACTTGCCGGAACACGTACCGATCGACAGGTGGCAGGACAGTGATGGGGTGACAAGTCTCGCCATGGCCATGCCGATGCCAGAGCTTGATACCAGCCATCGCGAGGTTCTGGTGTCGGCCGCCGTCGAGCTGACAGACCGGGTACCGGAGATTACTGAGCGCGTCGCGAGCCTGGTGAGCGCCCACGAGCCTGCTTACACCGAGGTGTCGGCAGATGATCTCAGGCGCTCGGTCACGGCGAACGTCAAAGGTGCCCTCCGAACGATGACGGGGACTTCAATTGCTGACGAGGAGTTGGCAGCGCCGTCGATGACGGGGCGGCGTCGTGCCCAGCAGCGGGTGCCGTTGGAGTCGATGCTGCATGCGTACCATCTGGGTGGGCAGGCGTTGACGAGGTCCATGCTCGCCGTCGCCCAGCGGTACTCGCCCCGGGAACCGATCGCCTCCTTGAGCGTGGCGACGACGGTCATGGCGGTCTTGGACAACTATTTCCAAGCCGCGGTGGAGGGCTACCGGCGGACGGTGGCGGACATGCAACGGTATGACTCGCCTCGGCCGCAGGCCGTTTTCGACGCGTTGCTGGACGGGCACGGCGCCGACCCGTCGGTCGTCGCCGACGCTGCTGCCGTGCTGGCGCTGCCCGCCACCGGCCCGTACGTGGTCGTCGTGTGCGCTCTGGAATCACCCGTCGGTCACGGATGGGGTCCGGTTCGGGATGTATGCGCCGTGCATGGCTTCGCTGCCGCCTGGCGTCGGCGCGCAGACCGTGAGCTCGGGATCATCTCGCTTGGCGAGGCAACCGCGACGCGGCTCCTGGACACGCTGCGCCGGTACGCTCCGTATCGGGCCGGTGTATCCAGTACCTTCGACTCCCTGAGCGACCTGCCGTTGGCGCACCGGCTTGCCGAGATCGCCATTCGCACCACCCGCTCGGACCGGCCCGAAGTCGCGTGGATCGAGGATCGGCTGCCCGAGTCGCTCATCGTTGCCGGTCCGGACCTGGCCGGTCGTCTCGTCAAGAGAGTCCTCGACCGGGTTCTTGAGCTACCGCGGCCCGAACGTGACTCTCTGCTGGAGACTCTGCAGGCATGGTACGACAGCAACTCAGTTCAGTCCGCGGCGAGCGCTCTGTCCTGCCATCGCAACACGGTCATCAATCGCCTGCGGCGCGTAGAAACCCTCACCGGCTGGTCGCTGACCGACCATCGGGACCTGCTTGCCTGCTTCCTGGCGCTACTGGCCTTGCGTCTCCTGCCCACCGATGCCCCAGCGGCGGGTGTGCCGCTGTAGTACTTCTGGGTTCCTCGTTTCCGCTGGCGGCGGATGTGGAAGCTGAGTAGGTCGAAGTCCCGCCGCGATGCGCGCGCACAGCCGCGACCCCGCGGGCGCCGCCGACGTCAGCACGTACCCAGGAGCGCGGTGCGGACTACTCCGCAAGTGTGTCCAGGATCTGCTGGCCGTACTTCGCCAGCTTGTGCTCGCCGACGCCGTTGACCCGGCCAAGGCCGGCCAGGGTCGACGGAGACTCGGTCGCGATCTGGCGCAGGGTCGAGTCGTGGAAGATGACGTACGCGGGCACGCCCTGCTCCCTGGCGGTGGCGGCGCGCCAGGCTCGCAGCCGTTCGAACACCGGCACGGCGGCCGTAGACAACTCGGCAGCCGAGGCCCCGGCGACGCGCGACTTCGGGGTCCGGGAGACTGTCGCCACGCGCTCCGACTCGCGCCGCATCACCACCTCGCGCTGCCGACCAAGCACTTCCTTGCTCGATTCGGTGAGAACCAGGGTCCCGTAGTCGCCCTCGACCGCGAGCAGGCCCTGGGCCAGCAGCTGGCGGACCACGCCGCGCCATTCGGCCTCGCTCAGTTCGACGCCGATGCCGAATACGCTGAGCGAGTCATGGCGGTACTGTACGACCTTATCCGTTTTGCGGCCGAGCAGGATGTCGATGGACTGGCCGGCTCCGAACTTCTGGTCACGCTCGCGACGCAGGCGTAGCACGGTCGACAGCAGCTTCTGCGCCGCGACGGTGCCGTCCCACGACTGCGGCGGTGTCAGACAGGTGTCGCAGTTGTCGCACGCGGTGCTCTGCTGGCCGAAGTACGCGAGCAGTTGGACGCGGCGGCACTGCACCGTCTCACACAGGGCCAGCATGGCGTCGAGGTGGGCGGCGAGCACCCGGCGGCGGGCGAGGTCGCCGTCGGAGGTGTCGATCATCTTGCGCTGCTGCACGACGTCTTGAAGGCCGTAGGCCAGCCAGGCGGTCGACGGCAGACCGTCGCGGCCGGCCCGACCGGTCTCCTGGTAGTAGCCCTCGATGGACTTGGGCAGGTCGAGGTGGGCGACGAACCGCACGTCGGGTTTGTCGATACCCATACCGAAGGCGATCGTTGCGACCATCACGAGGCCGTCCTCGCGCAGGAAGCGCTGCTGGTTGGCCGCGCGGGTACCCGCGTCGAGTCCGGCGTGGTACGGCAGTGCAGGGATCCCGTTGCTCGCCAGGAACTCGGCGGTCTTCTCGACGGACGCCCGCGACAGGCAGTAGACAATGCCGGCGTCGCCGGGGTGCTCGGTGCGCAGCAGGTCGAGTAGCTGTTTGCGGGGCTCTCGCTTGGCCACAATCCGGTACTGGATGTTGGGCCGGTCGAAGCTGGCTACGAAATGGCGGGCGTTCTCAAGGTTGAGCCGGGACGCGATCTCGGCGTGGGTCGCGGTGGTCGCCGTGGCGGTCAGGGCGATCCGGGGTACGGTCGGCCAGCGCTCGTGGAGCATGGAAAGGGCGAGGTAGTCGGGCCGGAAGTCATGGCCCCACTGGGCCACGCAATGCGCCTCGTCGACGGCGAACAGTGCGATCGTGCCGCGGTCCAGGAGCCGAATGGTGGAGCCGGCTCCCAGTGCCTCCGGTGCCAGGTACAGCAGGTCGAGCGCACCGGCGACGAAGGCCGACTCGACCCGGCGGCGGGCGTCGACGTCCTGCGTGGAGTTGAGGAACCCGGCCCGCACCCCGAGGCTCGTCAGCGCGTCGACCTGGTCCTGCATCAGCGCGATGAGCGGCGAGATGACGACCGCGACCCCGTCCCGGACGAGCGCGGGGATCTGGTAGCACAGCGACTTGCCTCCACCGGTCGGCATGAGTACCAGTGCGTCACCGCCACCGATGACCTGGTCGATGATCTCCCGCTGACTTCCGCGAAAGGTGTCATAGCCGAAGACCCGACGCAGCACCCGTAACGCTTCGTCAGCCCGCTGGTCAGTGGGGAAAGCCACCCGGGGATTCTACGAGGAGCCCCGGCCGCAAGGGTGGCCGCCCGGCGGCTACACCGATACGACCGCCATGCCCAGGGGTGCTGCGAACCGCCAGGACTTGCCGTACTGAGATCAACATGGGCTGGATACGGATAGGGCTGGGCCGCCTGGACCGCCGCCGCCCGTCGGCGGATCTGCCCATCCAGTATGCCCATCGGCATCGATACCAACGCGTCAGGGGACTCGTCGGCATTCCGTGTGACGGTCCTGGGCGATGAGCGCGAGGTTGGCATCCGAGGATGGCGACCTGATATGGGCCGCCATCACTCGGTCACCCGACACGCTCTTAGTCGACGGTATAGCGCACCCGCTGACGTCGCGCGACAAGATAGAAGATCACGCCGGCGACGAGCAGAAGGATCCCTACACCCACGATCAGCCAGACGTTGGTGCCGGTCACCGGCAGACCGCCGGTGCCAACCGGCACCGCTGCTGAACCGGAGCCTCGATACCGAGGGCGAGGGGGGGACTTTCGGCTTGTCACGCTGTGCGATCAGCTGCAGGACGTCGTCGACCGAACCGACCCCCGTGAGGAAGGCCGACAGGTAGCCGTGGGTCTGCCCCTGCAATGTGGGGTGCAGTGTGGTGCCCTGCGACTGCCCTTCCAGGCCGACGAACCACGGTGTGGTCGAGCACAGTCCATGGCCGTTGAATACCGTTGTTACGTCGAGGAACGCCGCACCGGCCGCCTTCGCTTGGGCCGCCAGTACCTGGTTCAGTGCAGTTATGAGTGCGTTGCCGCTGTCGCGCAACGACTTCGGTGCGGGAAACGTCGGGCAGTCCACGACGTCGGCGAAGGGCAGAGGGTAGCCGGTCAGTACCAACTTGGCCTTCGGCGCCTTGTTCTGCAACGCCTTCAGCATTCCGCCGATGCTTTGTGGAAGGGTCGTGGTCAACGCAGCCTGTGCGGCACCCTGTGCGGCGGCGCAGGCAGCGGCCTGCTTCGGGTCCAGGCACAGTTCCAGTGTGCTGACCAACTGCAGGTCGTTAGCGCCGACGGTGATGCTCACCAAGTCCGTGTCGGCGGTCAGCCCGCTGAGTTGTTTTTTCACCACGTCTGTCGACGTCGCGCCGCTGCACGCCGCTGTTGCGAGATTCACCGCCGCCGGCTTGGTGGCTGCCCAGAGCTTCGCATAGGCGCCGTTGGTCAGGCCACAGGCGTTCGTCGACGTACCGGCGCCCACGCCAGCGGCATATGAGTCACCGAGCCCTACGAAATCAACCTTGCCCGACCCCGCGGCGGCGGCCGGGTCCGCCGTCGCGGCCAGGCCTAGACCCGTAATCGCTGTCGCGGCAAGCGCCAACCACCGACCGAGACCCGGTCGGAAAAGCAACATTGACGTCAATGCAACTCCCTGAGCAACTGGACGCAACTGCCTGTCCGCCACAGCCCGTCCATCTTCGTGTAAGCCCGGCAGACCGCGTCTGCTCGCGATTGGCTTAACGGCCCGCGCGGCCATCTGGTTCATCGAGCCCACGCAAAGATTGCCATCATTCAATCCCGAGTTGCACCGGCTGGTGGTGGGCGCGGCGCCCTTGGTCATGGACTTGAACAGCCATCGGCGTGACCGCGTCGCAGTGGTCGTATTCGTACCGCGCTCGGCTGTGTCCGAGGCCACAATGCTGGCATCGACTCGCCTGCCCGGTTGCGGAAGAAGACCGACGACCAGGTCCTACGACCGCCGCCACCAAGGTGGACGGCGTCAGGCAGATCCCGGCGCGCTTCGGGTGCCGGGGCCGGGCGCAGGATCCCGCCCGGGTTCAGCCGGCCCACCTCGGCCAGCGGGATCTCGTTGTTGCGCCGGACGTCACACTCCCCGAGGTGGCCGAGGTACCGCGCGAGATGGCAGACGACAAGTCGTGGCTGCCGACCACCAGCATGCGTATGCAGGTCACCTTGTCGGGGCGGAGGACGGAGGGCTGGCGGTGCCGTCGCCGGTCACCTGGACGTCGTTGAACGGCAGGTAGGGGTCGATCGCCGGGAAGGCCACGTACCAGAGTAGGGCGACGACGGCCATGGTGAGCAGGACCGAACCGATGATCTTGCTGGGGGTACCGAACGGGAGGCGGCGCCAGATCCAGCCGTACACGTCAGCCTCCAAACTCTTTCGGTCGCCGGTCGTGCGTGGTCGTGTCGATCAGCCTGGCGTGTACGGCCATCCGCTGGTAGTTGTTCCACCTCGGGTTGCAGGTCGTCAACGTCATATCCGGCTCGGTGGGCGCCGCGCCCGGGACGTTCGGCTTGGCGGCGATCACCTCAAGCGAGTGCGGCGTGACGATGTGGTTGAGGAAGACCTGGTAGACATACCAGTTGGTACGGGTCTCCACGATGATCAGGTCGCCTGGGCCCACCCGGTCGAGGTCCCAGAAGATACCCGGCGACCGATGCCCGGCGACCGCGAAGTTGCCGAGCTGGCCCGGCATAGCGGTGCCCGGGTAGTGGCCCGGTCCGTACCGGATGTCCTTGAGCCCCACCCCCTCGACCACCACCCAGTGCAGGTTGAGCCGCGGGATGTACATCCGGGCGATAGCGTTGCCGGGCAGGCCCGAGGGTGCCGGTCCGGACGGCCCGACGGCCGGGTTGTCCCACGCCTGGCCGACCTGGTTGTCGAGGGCGTTTTGGTGGTCGTGCAGCTCGGCCACCTTGCCCCACACCTCGTAGGCGCCGAACAGCAGCACGACCAGCCCCAAGGAGATCAGGACCTCGCCGGTCGTCCGGGCAACCGTACGCAGCGCGGTGCCGAAGGTGCGCCGGGTCAGCTCGGAGTGGATGCTCCGGTACCCCTCGTCGGTCTTGGTCGCTCGCAGCACAACGACCCGTACGCGCGGCGACTGTTTCGACTTCCGTCGATGACTGGCCGCCCGAGCGCTCGGCTGTGCCCGGGCCGGCCGGATCGCCGGGATCACCGCGGACTTGTCGCCGTTCGGGCGGCGGTCAGGGCGCGCGTCCACAAGCGGCTCAGCCTGCCGGCTGGGCGTACGGTAGGGCGGCCGAGCCGTCGTGCCCGGGTACCGTCGCGTCTGCCTCGGGCTTGACCTGGTATCCGAGGACGACGGCGCTGACCGCCTCCTGGAACGCGAACGCCTTGACCCCGTCCGACCGGTGGAGCGCGGCCCGGAGCGGGGCGGGGTCACCGATCTCGGTGATCACGAACGGGGGCGAGCACACCCGCCCGTTCAGGAGCAAAGTGTCGCCGACGCACTTCACCGCACTGGTAGCGCTCACCCGTGCCCCCATAATCGTTATCGTCTCCGCACCGCCCCGCCACAGCGCGTTGACCACGGTCTGTACGTCCTGCTGGTGCACGACCAGGTCGTCGGCGCCGGCGCCCGGCGGCAGGCCGCCGTCGGTCCGGCGCGGCGCGTCGTCCAGCCGCACCATCAGCCCCGACCCGTGCAGCCCGGACAGGCCCGCGGCGGACCGGCGCGCGTTGGCCTGCCGCTGCTCCGCGGCGATATCCGCGTCCGAGTCACCGGCGAGAGTGGTGTGCTGGTCGACCTCCCGGCGCAGCCCGGCTGCCTGCTTCTCCTGCTGGTCGACCGGCCGCTTGCGGTCGGCGATCAGGCTGTTTACCTGGGGGTTGCGGTCATCACGCAGCGCTGTCCCCTCGGCGCCGTGCGCGCTGATCGACAGCCGCAGGCCGGCGAGCGGCGCGACGATCGGGACCAACAGCGACCAGACGGTCCGCTGCGAGCTGGGGTGCGGTAGTAGTGCCCCGCCAAGCCGCAGGGCGGTACACCAGGACGAGCCGCCCGATGTGTGCTCCACTGCCCGCCTCTCTGCTCAGGGCGCTTGTCGCCCTTACTACGGGTCCGGGCGCCGGTGTGCCTACGCTAGCTGGGAACATTAGTCCGTCCGATCTGGAGTGTTCACGCGGCGGCGGGCGTGTGGGTGCCCAATACTCGCGTCAGCGCACTGAACTGCTGTTTCAGTGGGTGAGTCTCGGCGGGTTGATCGCCGTCAATCCGTGGGAGTACTGCGCACGCAGAGCGTTCTGCAGACGCTCGACTTGTGGCTGCGCTACCCCGACTACCTGGCCGACGAACTGCTCAACGACGTATCGCCCACCGGAGAAGCGAGCCCCGCCCGCCGCGTCGTGGAGGCCCCGGAGGCAACGGACAGCCCTCCTGATCCGGCTACCGGGACGGGACGACGGCGTCATGGAGTTGGCGCATGGCCAGCACCGAGGAGCGCACCTCCTGGAGCAGTTCGGTGGTACTCAGCGGCCGTCCCCACGCGCGCATCGCGAGGTCGTCGAAGCCGATCGTCTCGATGCCGCAGCCGTAGCGGCTGCCGAGCAGGCGCACGGCGTCGCAGTGCTGGTGCCGGACGTACGGGTCGTTGGTGACCAGCAGTACCCGCTCGGCCGCGGTCGGGGCGCGCACGTGCGCGGCCCAGCCCACGAGGGTGTCGGCCGTGTTCGCCCGATGAGGCGGTCGGGTCGACGCGGCGGCGAGCACGTGGACCTCCTGCACACCGGAGAGCGGGGCGGCCCAGATCCGGTGCCACCAACCGTCTGCCTCGTGCACCGTCGTCGGCTCCGCGAGGTCCAGGTACCGGCGCAACCCCACCGTCATCATGTCGGCCTCGGTGTCGATCGGGCCAAGGCCGAGGCGGATGGCCTCGCGATGTTCCCGGTCGTCGCGCCACCGTAGGCTGCCCAGCCCGGCGAGGGTCCGGGCGCGCAGGTCACCGGCGAGCAACCGGGCGGCGTAGTCGATCCGGCCGAGAGTCACCCGGATGCCGCCGCCAAGCACGACGACGTGGTCGTAGCGATCGCCCGCGGGACGCTCCCGTCCGCCGAGGCCGAGCGCGTGGATCAGGACACGCAGCCGGGCATCCAGGTCGGCGGCGTAGTCGACGCGGGCGGTGTCGAACCGTTCCCGAACCCCGGCGCGAAAGTCCCAGACCCGAGAGAACTCCGCCATCCGCTCCAGCACAGAGCCGATCGGGCCGTCCGGGACCTCGCCGCCGAAATGCCCGACCAGTTCGGCCAGCGCGGGCGACCTCACCCACCCGCCGATCGAGGCCGCCACCGTTGCCGGATCAGGTCCGCCAGGCCCGCACGGTGGCAGCGCGAACGGTTCCGTCACCGTACTCACGCCTCCTCGCCGCACCACGGACCAGCAGACTACAAGACGGTGTACCGGACGCTGAGCGGCGCCCGCAGGTCGCGTCCGCCGGGGTACCACCGCCGCGGATCTGGTCAACCCAGGGGTGCAGTCACCCGCCGTGGTGCGGGCGTTCTGTGTTGCGTGCGATCGCCAGGGGCTTGTACCGGATCTCCGTGCCGCTTCACAGCGGCCCGATGCCATCCGCCGCACGCTGCTCGTTGAGGCGCCGCAGCAGTTCCAACCCGTCGGCCCTGGACGTGCCGTGGCCGGTGCAGCCGCACACCCCGTACTGGTGGCCGAGGATGGCGAGCAGGTCGCATTCGGTGTGCACCGGCTCTACGCTTCCTGCCGGCCGCCCGTCGTCCATCCGGACGTGCGCGCGCATCAGGCCGCGGTCGCCAGCGGCGATCGACTCGCCACAGAGGTAGCAGCGCGCCTTCGTCGGGGTTGGCGCCTGCTCGGCATCCTCAAGCATCGGCGCGTCCCAGCGGCCGATCGAGCGCTGACTGGCGCCGCTCCGGCAAGCTCCGCGGCGACCGAAATAGATGGTCGTCATTCCGCCCTCCCGCAACGGCACGAGGCAACTGCTCACGCCACCAGCCTCGCCATCCCCAATCCGTGGAGACAAAGCCGCTGGGCAGTGCAGCTTGGACACGCTCCTACCGTCAGTCTATGTGGGCCTGCGCCACGGACTGGCTCAAGGCCCGCTCCGTCCGTCTTCCTACCACCGGGGATGGGTTCGGCACCCCGACCGTGCCAACCCGGGCGGGACGTCCGGCAGGCGCGGTGTGGAAGGTCTCAGCGGCGGGTGATGACCAGCGGGTCGGGGTTGGGGATGACGTCGCCGTCGATCAGGTAGGTCATGTGGTGTACCAGTTCGTCGCCCTCGTCCACGACGTAGTGCTCGGGGCGCGTGGAATCGGTGCCGGCGGGTACCCCGAGCCGTTTGAGCATCGGCGTCGCGACCAGAGTGACCAGCAGGTTGACGGCGAGTGCGACGACGCCGACATAGATCGAGGCGTGGGTGTGCAGTCCGAGGTGGGACAGCGGCCAGGCCGATCCGCCGAAGTGGGCGTGTACCACCGTGGTGCCCTTCGGGCCGCCGAGCAGGGGGATCTGGTAGAGCAGCACCAACCCGGTGACCAGGCCGGCGACCAGTCCGCCGGCCAACGCCAGCCGGTGTGCCCAGGCGTTGCGTAGTCCCAGGGCGAGGGCGGGCAGGGTCTGCAGGATCAGTACTCCGCCCACGAGCTGGAGCTCGATCGCGAACTGGGTGTCGAAGAGCGTGATGACCAGCAGCGCGCCGATCTTGGTGGTGAGTGAGACGGTCTTGCTGACCCGGGCCTCCTGGGCGGGTGTCGCGTCGGGTCGCAGGTACACCCGGTAGATGTCGCGGGTGAACAGGTTCGCCGCGCCGATCGACATGATCGCCGCCGGTACCATCGCGCCGACTCCGATCGCGGCCAGCGCGAGCCCGCTGGACCAGGCCGGGAACGTGGTGTCCAGCAGGCGGGGGATGACCGTGTTCCGGTCGCCGTCGATGGGCTGAATGCCGTTGGAGATCGCGGCGTAGCCGAGCAACGCCAGGAAGCCCAGCATCAGGGTGTAGATGGGCAGGGCGATCAGGCTGCGCTTGAGCGTGGCCCGGTTGCGGGCGGCCAGGGCGCCGGTCAGCGTGTGCGGGTAGAGGAAGAGTGCGAGCGCGGAACCGAGCGCCAGGGTCACGTAGTTCAGCTGGCCGGACGGCACGAGGGTGAGCCCGTCGGTCGTGCTGGGGCTGGTCGCGAACCGCTCGCCGGCCGACCGGAACAGCTCGCCCCAGCCGCCCGATGTGCTGACCACCAACAGGATCACGGCCAGCACGGTCCACAGGATCAGGGCGTCCTTGATGATGGAGATCAATGCCGGCGCGCGCAGGCCGGAGATGAAGGTGTACAGCGCGAGCACGATGAACGCGATGGTCAGCGGCCACCCGCCGGGTACCCCCATCACCTTGAACACCGCCTGGATGCCGACCAGCTGAAGAGCGATGTAGGGCATCGTGGCCAGGATCCCGGTAACCGCCGTGAGCAGCCCGAGCACGGGCGAGCCGTACCGGGCGCGGACGAACTCGGCCGGCGTGACGAACCCGTTGGCGTGGGCCACCGACCAGAAGCGGGGAAGGAGCACGAACAGCAGCGGATAAAGGATCACCAGGAACGGTACGGCGAAGAACCCGCCGGCCCCGACCCCGTACACCAGCGTCGGTACGGCGACGAAGGTGTACGCGGTGTAGATGTCGCCGCTGAGCAGGAACCAGGTGACCCAGTTGCCGAACGCGCGCCCGCCCAGTCCCCACTCCTCGAGCGAATGGATGTCGGCCGGGCGGCGCCACCGGGCGGCAAGGAAACCGACGACGGTGACCAAGCCGAAGAGCGCGATGAAGACGCCGAACTGCACTCGGTGCGCGGCAAGGCCATCCATTGGTCAGGCCCGCTTCCGGGTGGCTGTGTGTACCACCCCGAGGACACCTGAGGACAGCATGGCCAGCGCGAGCTGGAACCAGTAGAAGAACGGGAGTCCGAACAGCGTCGGCTCGATCCGGTTGTACAACGGGGTCAGCAGGGGCAGCACGACCGGTAAGAGGAGCAGCCAGTGCCACCGGCTGGCGTCGGCCGGTCGCTGCCGCGGGGTCCGGACGGCCAGACTTTCCGGGAGCGGCGCGACAACGGCTCGGTGGGCGGCCGGCCGGTCGTAGCCGGCGTGCCGGAAACCCGGGAGAGCGCTTCCGTTCGACCGGGAGCCGTCGGGCCGGTAGCTGCCGTCGGGGCGGTAGCTGCCATTCGGCCGGTATCCGCCCTCTGGCGGAAACCCCCGCCGGGGGGCGGCCGGATCGGCCGTCGGCTGATCCCCATCGCGCCGGTTCTGGTGCCGACCCCGGTCAACCGGTGTCTCGAACACGATCAGCCTCCTCAGCGCCGCGCGTCACGCTCCGCCACAAGCTGCCTTTGCGCGACCTTGGCGAACAATCGGCTCCGACGTCAGGCGCGCCGAACGCCCCGTGCAGCGCGACCAGCGGTTGTTCCGGCCGGACAGGCGGACCGGCGGTCGCCTCGCGGGGCCCGCTGAGCAGGGCGAAGACTCCTGGTAGTCGCAGGGGATATGGCTCTTTCGGTCACCGGCCATGCCAGATGGACGTTCCGGCCGGTTACGTCGGCAACGTGCCGGGCTGCCGGTCCGGCGATGAGACCTGTTTGGACAGTCGGTAGACCTTCCACCCGACGGTGAGGTGGAAGCCGATGAGTGCGAAGATGCCAAGCGCGGCCACCGGCGACGTGGGATCGATGAGTACCACTATGCCAGCGGTGAGCCCGGCGGTGCCGAGCAGGATGCTGAGCCACGCGGCCGCTTTGCCGAAGGCGGGGTCGGTGTGCATGGCCAGACCGAGCAGGACGATGCCGGTGGTCGTAACGAGCAGACCGGCCAGCAGCAGCGCGTCGAAGATGCCCTGGATCCCCTGCCACACAAGCACGAGCGTGGCCCGATCCTCAGCAGTTGCCCCGGCGGCGTGGTACAGGTCGGAGAGCCGGGACGTGGCGGCATGGGGAATGGCACCCGCGGCGAGCACACCCAGACCGAGAATCCCCAGGGCACTGCCGACCAGGGCCGGCGCGGGTCGGGTCCTCTTGAGGCCGCGGTACAAGGCGAGATAGACGGGAACCCACAACACCAGGACAGCGAGGTACAGGCCGTTCTCGACGGTACGCACGGCCTTGATCTCCGGGAACCTGGTGACTGGCCCGGCGGGTCCGGCCGGGTCGGGCCCAGCGAAGACGATGACCCAGGCGAAGACCAGGATGAACAGCAGGCCGCCGCCGATGCTGGTCAGGCCGCCCCAGCGTAGAACGCTCTTGTCCGATTCGTTCGTCATGTGGACCAGCGTGACGCGGGTACCGGCGCGCCGCTTTGGTCGAAGGTTGGGATCAGCCGACCAAGGGCTACGTTTACGACCTACTTTGGTGGGATGCGGCGGGACCTGGCGGCCCCGTATCGTTTGATCATGAGGATGCCGGCGGTCGGGTGGGGCTTGCGGCCCGTCGGACTTGCCACCGCCGTTGAAGCCGATGAGGTACGCCGGATCCGGCGCTCGCCGCGCGACTGGGTGGTCGACGCCCTATGCTTCCTGCTCGCCGTGGGGTTTGTGGTGCTCACCTTCGTCGATGGCCTCGACCGGCATCTCGGCCGGGTGCCGCTCGCCGTGGACGTCACCCTTGGCGGGTTGAGCAGTCTCGGTGTGTGGCTGCGCCGACGCTGGCCGGTTGGCTTCGCGGTCACCGCCATCGTGTTCAGTGTCTTTTCGACGGCTGCGTCCGGTGTGGCGCTGATCGCGCTGTTCACCGTGGCGGTGCACCGCCGCCTCGCGGTGGTCGGTCTGGTCACGGCCGGGTTCGCGCTCGCCTCGATCGGCACCGTGCTGGTCCGGCCGGACACGTCGGTGCCGAACTGGTCGCAGGCCGTACTCGGGATCGTCTGCGTCGCGGCGGTCCTGGCGTGGGGGATGTTCGTCCGGGCCCGACGCCAGCTCGCCCAGTCGCTACGCGAACGGGCGCGGCGCGCCGAGTCTGAACGGGTTGCGCAGGCCCGTTGGTACGAACGCCATCGGATCGCCCGGGAGATGCATGACGTGCTGGCCCACCGGATCTCCCTGCTGAGCCTGCACGCCGGGGCTTTGGAGCTGCGCTCGGATGGACCGGCCGACGAGATCGCCCGCGCCGCGGGGCTGATCCGTGACAGCGCCCATCAGGCACTGGAGGACCTGCGCGAGGTGATCGGCGTGCTGCGGACGGACCCGGCTGGTGACGACTGGGCCGATGATGCGCCGGAGCGGCCGCAGCCTACGCTGGCCGACCTGCCTGACTTGGTCGATGAGTCGCGGCGGGCCGGGATGCGGGTCCGGTTGGAGTGTCGGGTGGCCGATCCGGCCGCCGTGCCCGAGGTGCTCGGACGCAGCGTGTACCGAATCGTGCAGGAGGGACTCACCAATGCCCGCAAACATGCCCGCGGCGCGGAGGTGTCGGTGACCGTGCGCGGCACCCGGGGCAGTGACCTGACCGTCGAGATCCGCAACCCATGGCCGCTGGACGCCGCCAGCGCCACAGCCATCCCGGGCGCCGGCAGCGGCATCATCGGGCTCGCCGAACGGGCTGGTCTCGCCGGCGGGCGGCTGGAGCACGGCCGCACCCCCGCCGGTGACTTCCGGCTCTGGGCCTGGCTGCCGTGGCCGGCGTGAGTGCAGCGATCCGGGTCCTCGTCGTGGACGACGACCCGCTCGTGCGGGCCGGTCTTGCGATGATCCTGGACACCGCACCCGGTCTCACCCTGGTGGGCGAGGCGGCCGACGGCACCGCGGTGGTCCCGGCGGTCGACGCGTACACCCCGGACGTGGTCCTGATGGACATCCGCATGCCCAAGCTCGACGGCCTCGCTGCCACCGAACTGCTGCGCGCCCGGCCCGATCCGCCGGAGGTCATCGTGCTGACCACCTTCCACGCCGACGAGTACGTGCTCCGGGCGCTGCGCGCCGGGGCCAGCGGCTTCCTGCTCAAGGACACCCCGCCCACCGAGATCCTGCACGCGATATCCCGCGTCGCGGCCGGCGAACCGATCCTGTCGCCGGCCGTCATGCGCCAACTCATCGCCCACGTCGGCACCACGGGCGCGGATGCCCGGCAGCGCCATGCCCGGACCACGCTGACCAGGCTCAGCGAACGGGAACGGGAGGTCGCCGTGGCGGTGGGTCGGGGTAGGTCCAACGCGCAGATCAGCGAGGAGCTGTTCATGAGCGTGGCCACTGTCAAGGCTCACGTGTCGTCGATACTCACCAAGCTCGGCCTCAACAACCGTACCCAGATCGCGCTGCTCGCCCACGACGCCGGACTGACCAGCTGAGGAGTCGCACCATGACCATGCTGGCCCAGAAGGTACCGAAGGTGGGTACTGAGCGGTTGTGGCCCGGGCGTAGGACGGTGCCGGGCGAAGGCGTGCAGGACCAGTCGGGTACCGATGCCGGGTGCTGACCGCGCTCGCTCCGTGTGGTTGACGGCGTTACCAACCCGCCGCATCCGCCCGCGGGCCAAGACCCTACCCGCAGTCCGGCTCGGGCCGGATCACGCGGCGTCCCAGCCCTCCTCGGCGCGGTGCACGGCGAGCCGCAGCGGCGCCGGCTCCGCGATGCTGGACGTGATGACTCCCCACCGGTCCCGGCACGGGTACCCGCCGCTGGTGTGTAGCCAGCGCCCGTCGCGGTCAGTGACGAGTGGCCGTTGGCACCACAGGCACGTCGTCGCGTCAGTCATTGGCTCCCTTGCCTTTCGTTGTGGGATGGGCCCGAGGGCCGGCTGGGTGCGCAGCCGGACCACGGGAGTCCTGGAGGGGCACACGCCCCGGCGGCCAAGTCCAATCCGACACCGACCTCGCGCGCTACGCAACGGACTGCGAGTGCGACAACAACACCAAGTGAGGTTGGTAACAGTTGTGCCAGTCGATCAGCTTCCGCGGTGCGCGGCCGGTCAGCTGGTCCAGCTCGTCCTCGTCACCCGCGCCGCCCTGCGCCCGGCCGGTCACGACGGCGTCCCTGCCTTCCGGGGTCTTCCGCGCCGCCGTGCCGAGGAAAGTCAGGCAGCCGGCCGAGGCTGCTACAGCAGGGTCAGCCGGTCGAGTTGAGTGCTGAGTAGACGACTGTGGCCAGTCCGGCGCCGATGATGGCGGCGGCGAAGCCGGCGGTGACCGTACGCCAGGCCGCGCTGCCCAGCCGGATCAGGCCCGCTACCGCGAGTGCGATGGCCAGCGCAACGCCTACCCGTGGCAGCCCGTTGAGCAACGCCTCCAACGCCGCGGTACGCGGCGACGGGCAGGCACCGTTGGTCGGCCGGGCGCAGGCCGTACCCGCGTCGGCGGGGAAGGTCAGGCTCCACATGGCGAACGCCGCCGCAGGCACCGCGTACCACGCGACCGTCCAGCCGAACGTGGCCAGGAAGTGCCGCTGTCCGCGGACCGGCTCCACAATCGGATAGCCGCCCGTGCGGCGGGCGACCAGGTCGTCGTACACGATGTCGTGCCACGCCTGCAGCAGCCGGGGCGGGTAGCCGGGCCTTGCCGCCGGTACCACCGGTCCCCGCGCCATGGCGGGCGGCAACGGTCGGCGTCGGGGCGGCGGTGGCGGCGGAATGGCGGGGTACACGGCGGGCGCCACCGGCCTCTGCCGGGTGACCTCCCGCTCCGGCGCGGCCCCCAGGTAGCGGATCCACTCGTCGTAGCGCTCCGTCTCCGGGTCGGTACCCGTGTGCCGCTTGTCTGCCTTCCTCGCCGCCACGCCCGATAGGGTAATGGAACTCCGACGATCCGTTTGGATTGACGTCAAGGAATCTCGGCAAGTTATCGACGCCGCGGGTGTCACGCGGCCGGCGTCCACACCGCGCTGGCGTACCACCTCGGGCGCGGCCTCGCGCGGCGGCCGCAGCGGGACGCGGCGCTCGTGGCGGACCGAGACGCTTGGGTTGCCCCGCCTGTTGGGTGTGGCCCTGGCGCGTCATGGCATGGTTGCGGTGGCTAGGCTCGCCGCGTCGGGACGGGGGTGGCATGCACGGGTTCGGTGACCTGGAGGCCGTGGTCATGGGTGTGATGTGGCGCAGCGCCGACCCAGCGACCGTACGGCAGGTGTTCGAGGAGTTGGCCAGGCAGCGCTCCTTAGCCTACACGACGGTAATGACAGTGATGGATAACCTGCACCGCAAGGGATTCCTTGACCGGGAGATGACCGGCCGGGCCTGGTCTTACCGGCCGAGGGTGAGCCGGGAGGAGTACACCGCGCGGCTGATGCGCGACGCCCTGCACGAGGCGGGCGACCAGCACGCCGCGCTGGCACACTTCGTGGCCGGGATGAGCGACCAGGAGTCGCAGATGCTGCGCGCCGTGCTGCGCCGCGGCCAGAGCAAGCGGGCGGGCCGGTGAACACGGCGGTGTGCCTGGCCGGCTACGGCCTGCTGCTGGGGGTGGTGGCACCGGCGTGGCTGACCCGGGTGGCCGCGGGCGGCTGCGCACCGCGGTTGGGCGTCACCGCGTGGCTGCTCGCGGGAGGTACCGTCGCGGGGTCACTCCTGGCCGCCGCCGCAGCGCTGATCCGCTCCGCGAACCTCGCCCTCGTCGTGGCCGGCTGGGTCCTCTTGTCCGGCGCGGGCGCACGGGCCGTGTGGGCCGCATCTGCCACCCGGCGTGGCATTCGGCAACGACGGGCGGCGCAGCGCCAGATGGTCGCGATCCTCGGCGAGCCCGACCTTCGCCTGGGAGTGATGATGGTCGAGTCGGCCGAGCCGTTGGTGTACTGCCTGCCCGCGCCGGCCGCGACGGTCGTGGTCACCACCGGCGCGAGGCGTGCGCTGAGCCGGGCGCAGTTGCGGGCGGCGTTGGCCCACGAGCGGGCCCATCTTGCCGGCCGGCATCACCTGCTGCTGGCCATCGCGTTCGCGGCCGGGCGGGCGGTGCCGTGGCTGCCGGTGTTCGCCCTGGCGGGACCGGCGCTGGCCAGCCTGCTGGAGATGCGGGCCGACGACGCCGCAGCCCGGCTGCACGGTCGGCGTACGGTGGCGGGGGCGATCGCGGCGATGGGGGCGCGTCCCGCGCCAGCCGGTGTACTGGGCATGGCTGGCGGCTCGGCTCTGGCCCGCGGGATGCGGCTGTGCCGATCCGAACCGCCCTGGCGCGCCCGGGCCGGCCGGCTCGGGTTGGCCGTCACCGTCCTCGCGCTGTCCACCGGCCCGTATCTGGCCGGCGCATTGCCGTGGTGCCCGCACCCCTTGTGGTGACCCGGCTTCCCGGCGCGGCCGGAGTCTTCCGGCAGGACACCCCTCGGGTCGGGCTGGTGACCCCTCATCTACTATGCGGCATAGCAGATGAGGACACGGCGGTGGGAGGAGTAGGCGTGCGCCATCGGGCGGTACCGGGGCGGCTGCTCTCCCGTGCGGCGGTGGCTGCCGTACTGGTCGCCGCCGTGTTCGCCATGCACGGCCCGTCGGCCGGACACAACTGTCCCGGCCAGCCGGTGCCCGCCGACCCCGGTGCGGCAGTTGTCGCCGTGGCGCACCACCCCGCCGTACCCGGCGCTACGGCAGTTGCCGTAGCGGGTCGGTCGGGGCGCGGGCAGATGTGTCTGTCCACGCCTCCCAGCCCGGGCGCGGCGATGCTGCTGTTGCTCCTCCTGGTCGCCACCGTGGCAACGCAGCTGAGGGCGGGCTCGTCGCCGAGCCGGTGCACCGGCCGGCGTCGGGCGCCACCCGTCGCCGGTACCTTACTGCTGCGCCGGATCTGTATCTCCCGGACCTGACCGGGCCCGTCGACAAGCTGCCTGAGCCTGTCGGCGCCGCGCCCGTCACCAGCCGCACGCCGATCGCGCGTGCCGTCCGGAAAGCTGACCAAACTCTGATGCAGACACCTGTATGTGCACGTCTTGTCCGTCGCGGCCTGCCCTCCGCCGCGCTGGCCGCCCTTACCGGCATAGCCCTCGCCGCCTGCGGCTCCGCAGGCATGTCCGGCATGGACCACGGATCAACGTCCGCCACGTCCGCAAGCCATGCCGGCATGCCCGGCATGGACGCCGGTGACATGGCTACCGGCGACGGGTTGAGCGCCACCGCCTCCGGGTTCACCCTCAGCGCCGCGACGACGTCGCTGCCAGCGGGCACCGCCCGGTCCTACACCTTCCAGATCCATGGCGCCGACCGCACACCGGTCACCACGTTCGCCGAGGACCAGACCAAACTCATGCACTTCTACCTGATCCGCTCGGACCTGACCGGCTTCCAGCACATCCACCCCACGATGGCCGCGGACGGCACCTGGACCGCGCCGGTCGCCGGGCTGCCGCCCGGTACCTACCGGGCCTACGCCTCCTTCATCGCCAAAGACACGGCCGGCAAGCAGACCCCGCTGGTGCTCAGCGACAGACTCACCGTGCCCGGCACCGCTGCGACCGCCCCACTTCCGGCTGCCGCCGCCACCACCCAGGTCGACGGGTACACCCTCACCCTCGGCGACAGCAGCGGTGGCCTGAAGGCCAACATGACCCACCCGGTGACGGTCGCCGTAAGCCGGGACGGCCAACCGGTCGCCGACCTGCAGCCCTACCTGGACACGTACGCCCACCTCACCGCATTCCACGATGGTGACCTGGCCTTCGCTCACCTCCACCCGCAGGGGCACGCGGACGGCGACCACGGCGGACCCACCATCACCTTCGCCGCGATGCTGCCCAGGACCGGCAACTGGCGACTGTTCCTCCAGTTCCAGGCCGGCGGCACCCTGCACACCGCGACCTTCACCCTCACCGTCGGATAACCGCTCGGGCGGGCCGGGTTTCCAGGACGGTCCCGGCCCAATAAAGCAGTGACATCAATCGATGCACGAGGTAACGTCCCGCACTCGCCGCCGGACGCGACAGGTCCATCACCGGCAGTGCCGGACCGGGCGCCGCCAGGCGGCGCCCGGTCCGGCCGGTAAGCCCACGCCGCCATGGACAGCCCACCCGTACCGTTGCTGAGCCGCGCCGGCGTCGTCACCAGGACTCCCTGGGCCACATCCCGCGCGAGCTCAATGACACCATCAATGCCCATGGCGAGGGTCTCGGCGGGCGTGTGGTCTCCCGCCTGCCCGTGACGCCACACGGTGCCGGCCCGATGCCGAGCGCGCCTGCATCGTCACGCACAGATAGTCGCGCGGCTATGTCTGCGGGTTCTCACTATCTGCGCCCGTGCGGGGACAGGACGCAGTAATGCCTCATCAACCATCGGTTCGGTCCACCAATATCCCATGCCGCGAGGCGTACTATCCCGAATAGTAGAACCCGTCTTGTGTCGACAATGTCAGCGTCACTACCGTCGGAGTCCGTCCGGCGCGTCATCAGGCTTGCTGACCTGCTCGCCGCGTGCCAGGCGCCGCTGAGTCGCCGTAGTGAGGCGAATCGGGGACCCAGGTGCCTGGGGTGAATCTGTGAGCGTCACCGCTCGCGGTAGGGCGCGCCTTCCCGCCCGAACCCGTCAGCTAACCCGGTAAGCGGCCACGAGGAAGAAGGAGCCACCGCGTGGCATCAGCTACGCTGCGGCCGGCCCGTCCGCGCCTTCTCGCGTGGTGTGTGGCCGTCGTCGCCGCCGTTCTCGTCATGGCGCCCGGCCTGCCGGCTAAGGCGACCCCGTCGCCGGCCGAGATCGAGAGCCAGATCAACGACGCGTGGAACAAGCTCGAACCGACCATCGAGCAGTACAACAAGGTCCACGGCCAGCTGAAGGACACGCAGGGCAAGGTCGACGCGTTGCAGAAGCAGATGGACCCGTTGCAGATGCAGGTCGACCTGGCGATGAGCAGGGTCGGTACGATCTCGGCGCAGCTGTACAAGAGCGGCCCGGGTTCCCGGCTGACCGCGCTGCTGCAGGCGGGCAGCCCGGCCACGTTCGCCAACCAGCTCACCACCCTCGACCAGCTGGCCCGGGGGCAGCTGCCCAGGTGGCCGCCGCCTCGCAGTTGCGCGACACGTACGCCGCCCAGAAGAAGCCGCTTGATGACCTCCGGGCTCAGCTGGCTGCCCAGGATGCCGACCTGGCCGGCAAGAAGAACACCATCGAGACCCAGCTCGACCAGCTGCAGAAGCTGCGCCTGGCGGCGTACGGCTCGTCGGGGCAGGCCGCCGGGAACCTGCGGCCGGTGGCCTGTCCGATGGAGTACTACGGCGACAAGGGCAGCCAGGCCGCGAAGAAGGCGTGCTCGCTGATCGGCAAGCCGTATGTCTGGGGCGCGGCCGGACCGGGCGGCTACGACTGCTCCGGCCTCACCCTCGCGGCGTGGGCGTCGGTCGGCGTCACGCTCGGGCACTACACCGGCTGGCAATGGAACGATGGCAAGCCCGTCACCCGCGCCCAGCTACGCCCCGGCGATCTGGTTTTCTACTACTCCGACCTGCACCACATGGGCATGTACGTCGGCGGTGGCTGGACCGTGCACGCACCCCACACTGGCGACTATGTCCGCATGGCGGAACTCGACAAGACCTACATGCCCGTCGCCGGCTTCCGTCGCCCAGGCTGAACCAGCTCGCGGATGCGCCGCTTCCGCGCCACCACCGCGTCTGCGCCACCACCGCGTCTGCGCCACCGCCCACTGACGGCTGCGGTCAGTGGCCGGTGTGCAGGTGCGGCAACGCGTCGAGTTCGGGCAGGAGTACGACGCTTTCCTGTTCGTTCGGATCGGTGCGGGCCACCAGAGCCGTGGCCGGCTCGCTGTCACTGAGGTTGACCGGTACGTGGGCCACGCCGGGTGGGATGTACACGAAGTCCCCGCCCCGCACCACCACGCTGTGCTCAAGGGCGTCGCCCCACCACACCCGCACCTCGCCGTCCAGTACGTAGATCGCCGACTCGTGATGGGCGTGCCGGTGCGCCTTCGCGCGGCCGCCAGGCGGTACGACGAGCCGGTGCAGGCACAGACCGGCTGAGCCGACCGTCTCCGCCGACACCCCGTCGAAGTAGGTCAGTCCCTGCCGTCCCAGGTGGTCGCCTACCGGCCGGACGACACGCACGGCGGTTGCGGTGTTCTCTGACATCTGCCCCTCCTGCCGTGCAATGTAACCGGGCCCGCCACGCGCCAGCACGGCAGACCGTCACCGGGCCGCTACCGCGCTCAAGGAACCCCCGGCTGGCCGGCTGTTGGTCGGGTCGGCATCGGGCGCTGCCGAGGTGACGGTGACCAGGTTCTGCACCAGCGTGCCGGGCGCCGTACCCGGGTGGAGCGTTCCGGTGACCGTCACCGTCGGAGCGGCGCCCTCCCCTGGGAAGCTCACGTCGCCGAGCTGGCACACCACGGTCAGCGCCGTCACGACCTGGCAGGCTCCCCGGCTCGCGCTGGCCGTCACGCCGTCGAGGCCGACGGTCGTCGTGAATGTCACCCGTACGTCCGCGACCGTGCCGTTACCGGTGCCGGACAGCGTGACCATGTGGCTGACCGGGCGCCCCGGCTGGGCAGCGAACGGTGTCGACGTCAGCACGGGGAGGACATCGACCGCGGACGAAGGCGTGACGGGCGTTGCCTAGCCCGCCAGCGCCGCCACCACACCGACGACTGCCGGCCGTCGCGAGCAGCTCGCTTCGACGTGTGCGAGCCTCGCTTTCGGCCGCGGTCAGTCGGCACCGGTCGAGTCGCTGCCGCAGATGCCCGGGAACGTCCCCGCCCAGTCTGCGGCGCCCTCAGCCGCTGCCGAGGTACGAGTCGAGAAGAGTGGTGAGATGGTCCGCGGTGGCCTGGTCGATCTTCTCGTCATCGAGCAGCTCACTGATCGTCTTCTTCAGCTCCTGTGCCTGCTTGCGGGCCCGGCCCCGCCCGATACCGTCACGCAGGTCCTGGAGCTTGTCGCGCAGCCGCTGGGCGGCGTCGGGATCGATCTGGCCGGCGGCGACGGCGTCCGTGATGGCCTGGTCGAGCTGGTCCACGACGGTACCGGAGGTCGACGACGGTGACGATGACGACGATGAGGTGAGGGGCGATGGTGGCGGCGCCGCGGCGGAGGTGCCCGGAGCGGCGGTACGCCAGGCCGGGCTGGACAGCAGCGCCGTGGTCACCGCGACGAGGGCGAAGACCAGCAGTACCACCGCGCCGATCAGACCGAGCAGCAGTGGGCGTGGGGACCGTGCACGGGGTGCCGCCTCCGACGGGCCGGTCGGGTCCGCGGCCGGCTCGATCAGGGTGGGCGGATGGGGAAGCGGTGCCGACCCGACGGCGTACCGGTCGGCCGGCGGCCCGGCCCCGACCATGGGCAGGACGGTGGTGGCGGCCGGCTGGTGAGCGGCTGTGCCGCCCGGCTGCTGAGCGGCCGTCGCCGCCAGGCCCGCGGCCAGATCATCGGCGGTGGGCCGGTCGGCCGGGTCCGGGTCCAGGCAGGAAAGGCACAGCCGGGCAACGCGGCGGGGTAGCCCCGGCACATCGAGCGAAGGTAACGGTGCCCCGGCCAGGTGCCCCGCTTCGGCCTCCCGCCAACTCGCGGCGGGAACCGGCGGGTACCCCGTGAGCGCCTCGTACAGCAGAACTCCCAGGGCGTACACGTCGCTGGCGGGCGCGGCCGGGGCGGCCAGCAACCGCTCCGGCGCCGCGTACGCCGGCGTGCCGACCAGCCGCCCGCGATCGGTGTCGGGCCCTCCGCCGGCGAGCGCCGCGATGCCGAAGTCGAGCACCTTCGCACCCGCCCGGGTCAGCATCACGTTTCCCGGCTTGACGTCGCGATGCACGATGCCCAGCCGGTGTGCCGCGGCCAGCGCCGCGGCGACCTGTGCGCCCATTCGCATCGCCCCAGCCCAGGGCAGCGGTCCGGTACGCAGCCGGTCCGCGAGGCTGTCGCCATCCACCAGCTCCATCACCAGGTACGGCAGCACGCCGCCGCCGGGTAGCGGGGCCTCACCGTAGTCGTACACCTGTGTCACATGGGGGTGGTTCAACCGCGCCGCCGCGTGGGCCTCGCGCCAGGTGGCCGCGCGTAACAGCGGGTCGGCGGCGAGTTGGACGACGAGCGCCTTCACCGCGACGGGGCGGCCCAGGACACGGTCGTCAGCTCGCCATACTTCGGACATCCCGCCCAGCCCAATGCGCTCGACAAGGGTGAACCGGTCGTGCAGAGTCATCCCGGCGGAGAACGGAGACATGGCCAACAGACTGCCGGTCGGCCCTACGGCGCCGTCAAGCGGGTCGCTGGTCGATCATGCCGTCGTTTGACAGGCGCGCGGCCCGGTCGCCGCGGAATCGGGTTGGGACGGTCAGCTAAACCCACGCGGGCCGGCGAGGCGTAGGTCGGTAATCGACAGCTGCGCTGGGTTCGGTGATGCCCGGTTCTGCTCGAGCTCGTGAAGGAACATGGTCACGTCGGCCGGTAGCCGGGCGCTGCTGCCGAGGTAGGGCGCGTCGAGGTGGAACCGCAGCCGGGTACCGTGCAAGTCGGTGGATCCCACCTCTTGTGTTGGGGGTGCTGGAAACTCCCGGTCTGCCCATTGCCGGTAATGGCGGCCGCCACGCCACACATCCGCGGTCACGGCGCCGCATACGGCCGTGACGACCGCCAGATCCGTCCCGCGCGGCGGGCCGTGGCCGGCGGCCAACTCCGTCAGGGCTTGCGCGATCCAGGGCCGTCCCGTACCCACCACGGGGTCGGTAGACAGGCCAGGGCCGTCGTCCTGCACGACAAAGACCAGATCGGACTCGACCAGCACGTGGACGTGCAGACAAGGGCCGACCGGGGTCTCGGTCAGCGCGTCCCGGACCACCCACCACAGAGCCCTCCCGGCCAGTTCGGGACTGTCGCGCCCGACGCCGAAGTACATCTGCGGACGCTTCCGCACCGCCATCCGGGCGGACAGCACCGTGGTCTGTATGCCGTGGTACGGGTCGTCGCTCCGGGTGGCCACGGATCCATCATGTCGGACCAACGACCATGGTGAGAGCTGCACCGCCCGAAGCACCGGATCGCGGTGGACCCCGTCTGATGCGATAGCCGGGTATCAGCTGGTGAGACCGGTGGCGGGAGGGACCACAAACCTCATCGGTGTTTGTATCCTTGTGCCTGCGCTGCGCCGGTCCGGGCGTGGTCGCCCACCCAGTCGAGAAGGGACCTTGTCGGCAGATGAACGCGGAGATCGAAACGCTCGAGTTCCAGGCCGAGGCTCGCCAGCTGCTGCAGCTGGTGATTCACTCGGTCTATTCGAACAAGGACATCTTTCTGCGCGAGCTCATTTCCAACGCTTCCGACGCTTTGGACAAGCTACGGTTGGCGGCGTTTCGGGACAAGGACCTGGAGGCGGACGTGTCCGACCTCCATATTGAAATCGTTGTTGACAGGGAACAGCGGGTCCTGACCGTACGCGACAACGGAATTGGTATGTCTCGCGACGAGGTGGTGGACCTGATCGGTACCATTGCCAGGTCTGGCACGGCCGAGCTGCTGCAGCGGATGAAAGAGTCGAAGGAAGCCGCATCCCGGGACCTGATCGGACAGTTCGGGGTCGGCTTCTACTCGAGCTTCATGGTGTCCGACAAGGTTGCTCTGGTGACCCGGCGAGCGGGGCAGAGCGAGGCGACCCAGTGGGAGTCGGACGGCCAGGGCAGCTACACGGTACAGACCGTGGACGCTCCGACCGGCACCGCGGTGAGCCTGCACCTCAAGGAGCCGGACGACGAGGACCAGCTGTTCGACTACACGGCGGAATGGAAGATCAGAGAGATCGTCAAGCGGTACTCCGACTTCATTCCGTGGCGTATCACGATGGAAACCGAGCGCACCGACGCCGAAGGCAGCACCATTCGCGAGGTCGACACGCTCAACTCGATGAAGGCGCTGTGGGCGCGGTCCAAGGACGAGGTCAAGGACGACGAGTACCACGAGTTCTACCGGCACATCAGCCATGACTGGACCGACCCGCTCGAGGTCATCCACATGAAGGCCGAGGGGACGTTCGAGTACGAGGCCCTGCTGTTCATCCCCTCCCGGGCGCCCTTCGACCTGTTTCAGCAGGACAGCAGGCGCGGTGTCCAGCTGTACGTCAAGCGGGTGTTCATCATGGACGACTGCGAGGCGCTGACCCCGGCGTACCTGCGGTTCGTCAAGGGCGTCGTCGACGCGCACGACCTCTCGCTCAACGTGTCACGGGAAATCCTCCAACAGGACCGCCAGATCCAGATCATCCGGCGGCGGCTGGTCAAGAAGGTGCTCTCGACGGTCAAGGACCTGATGAACGACAACGCGGAGCGCTACCGGACGTTCTGGGAACAGTTCGGCCGGGCGGTCAAGGAGGGCCTGCTCAGCGACACGGAGAACCGAAAGGCCATTCTCGACATCGCGTCGTTCGCGTCCACCCATGACGCCGCCGAGCCGACCAGCCTGCAGCAGTACATCGAACGCATGAAAGACAATCAGGAACACATCTACTTCATGACCGGCGACTCACGCGCGATGATCGAGAACTCGCCGCACATGGAGGCGTTCCAGGCCAAGGGCTATGAGGTTCTCCTCCTGACCGACCCGGTCGACGAGGTGTGGGTCGACGTGGTGTCCGAGTTCGACGGCAAACGCCTGCAGTCGATCGCCAAGGGCCAGGTTGATCTCGACACCGACGACGAGAAGGCCAGCGACTCCGAACGGGAGCAGCAGCGCAAGGACTTCGCCGCCCTGCTGGCGTGGATGGCCACGAAGCTCGACAACGACGTGAAGGAGGTCCGCCTGTCCTCGCGGCTGACGACCTCGCCCGCCTGTATCGTCGCCGACGCGAACGACGCCACGCCCGCTCTGGCCAGGATGTACCGTGCCATGGGCCAGGACCTGCCGCCCGCCAAGCGCATCCTCGAGCTGAACCCGACGCACCCGTTGGTGGCCGGGTTGCGGCAGGCCCACGAGGACCGCCCGGACGACGAGGGCCTGGCGGAGACCGCGGAGCTGCTGTACGGGACGGCGGTACTCGCAGAAGGCGGCGAGCTCACCGACCCGGCGCGGTTCGCCCGCCTCCTCGCCGACCGCCTGCAGCAGACCCTGTGAGGTAGCCGACCGGGCAACCGCCGTACCGGTCGGCGGGTGGTCCGCTACCAGCGGTCCCAGTGCACGATCTCGTCGAGGGGCCGGCGCTCGGGCCTGACCAGCGGGCGCAGCGGCCGGTCGGCCGGGTAGCCCAGACCGATCAGGTACGCGGCGAGGTAGCTGTCAGGCAGTCCCAGTACCCGCTGGGCCTGCTCCTGGTCGCCGACGGCGGAGTGGCCGGACCCGATGCCGAGGTCGGCCGCCGCGAGCATCATGTTCGCGGTCGCCTGACCGAGGTCGTACATCAGCCAGTCGCGGTGCCGCGCGTCCTCCGGCTCCTCGGCCACCAGGGCGATCGTCGCCGCCGACCGGGCGATGTGCCGCCCGCCCCGGTCCCATGCCTTTGCCAGCTCGATCAGCTGCTCGCGGGCGGTGACGACCACGAAGTTCCACGGCTGCCAGTTACCCGCGGACGGCGCTCGCCGTCCCGCCTCGAGGATGCGCTCGAGATCTTCGCGGCCGATCGGCTGGTCGAGGTACTGGCGCACGTTACGGCGTGCCCGGATGGCGTCCCATGTCTCCATGTCACAGTCCTATCGCACGGCCACCTGGCAAGCATCCGGACGAGCGTTCGGGAGGTTCGTCGCCGGCCGTGGCTTGCGGTAGGACCGCGGGCCCCTAACTCGCCAGGGCGGTGCCGATCGCCTGGATCTGGCCCGGGGACACGTAGCTCCACAGCCGGCCGTCGTGGCAGCCGGTCGGTATCTGCACCACGGACGGGTCCGGCAGCCGGTCGCGCAGGGTACGGACCGCGTCGGCGAACGAGTCCGACGCGCCGATCGCGATCCGTACCGGCATCCCGGCGAACTCCTTCGCCCGCGCGGTCACGTCGTACGCGCGCCACTCCTCGGGCGTGTCGAAGGCGCCCGGGTTGATGTTCTGGACATCCTCGAACGAGTGGAAGATCGCGGGGGAGGTGGCGACGAGCGCCCGGAACCGGCCCGGGTACGTGAGGCCGCACACCAGGGCGCCGTACCCGCCCATCGACCAGCCGCAGACCGCGACCCGGCTGGTGTCCAGGCCGCGGGCGGCGAGGAACGGCAGGAACTCGTCGACCAGCATGCCGAGCGGATCGTCGGTGGCGTGCGGATGCCAGTACGCGCCGCCACCGTCGACGCCGGCCAGCACGAACGGGGTCTTGCTGCCGGCGATCAGCTCCGGGTAGTTCCCGGTCGAGACGGCGTCCCGGCAGTTCGACCCGTACCCGTCCAGGGCCAGGCACACCGGAAGGTGCGTAGCGTCGCCGTACCCGGGCGGGTAGGAGATCGCGAAGTCGACCTGCCGGCGGCGGCGCGCGGACGGGAAGCTGCCGCTCACCGCGGCCTGCGGGGTCCCGCGCGGCGCCGGCGGCGGTGGGGGCGAGTCGCACCGCCCCAGCGCGTTGTCCAGCGCCCCCTTGCCGGGCAGGACAGCCGCGTCCACCAGCGCATATGTGCCGACGCCAGCGGCGATCACGCCGGCACCGCCGATGGCGAGCAGGCCGCGCCGGCTGACCTTGAATGCCATACCCGTCGACTCTAGGCGGCTGCGGCAAGGCGGCGGGGCCAACAACGCCGGGCCAACAGCGGGGCGCGGCAGCGCGTCCCTCACGGTGCACGCGATGACCGATGTCGCGGACGTACTCGCGATCGCTCTGCGACCGGTGGTGGACACGCCCGAGGTTTCCCGCACATCGATCAACTGCGAATTTCACCTGCGGCCGGGCTGCGCGCCGCATAGGGTCTGCCCGTGCCGAGCTATCCGCCGAAGCCACGGCCGGGCGACCGGGTCGGGATTGTGTCGCCATCCGCCGGGTTGGCCGGCCGCTTCCCCGAGGTGTACGAGCTGGGCCTGCGCCGGCTGCGCGACGAGCTGGGCTTGGCACCGGTCGAGTACCCCACGACCCGGGCCCTCGACGCCACCCCGGCGCAGCGTGCCGCCGACCTGCACACCGCGTTCGCCGACCCGTCGACCACCGCGGTCATGGCGGTGATCGGTGGCGACGACCAGATCCGGGTACTGCCGCACCTGGACGCAGAGCTGTTGCGTAGGCATCCGAAGCCGTTCTTCGGCTATTCGGACAACACCAACATGCTGGCGTACCTATGGAACGCGGGCATCGTCGGCTACCACGGCGGGTCCGTCCTGGTCCATCTCGCCCGTCCGGGCCGGACCCACCCGGTCACCTTGGACTCGTTGCGCGCCGCGCTGTTCACCCGCGACTGGTACGAGCTGCCGCAGCCGAAGGAGTTCAGCGACGAGCCCGGCTGTTCCTGGGCCGATCCGTCCACTATGGACAAGGAGCCGCCGGTCCAGCCGGCGTCGCCCTGGACGTGGGACCGGCCGGACCGGGTGGTGGAGGCACCGACCTGGGGCGGCAACCTGGAGATCCTGTCCTGGCTGATGCAGGTGGGCCGGTGGGTAGGGCCGGTCGAGGCGTACGCGGGCTGTGTTCTGCTGCTGGAGACCAGCGAGGAGATGCCACCGGCGGTTGAGGTCTACCGGATCCTGCGCAACATGGGGGAGCGCGGCCTGCTGGCTCAGTTCCCGGCGATCCTGGTCGGCCGGGCGAAGGCGTGGGACCGGTCGCAGCCGCTGGACCTGCCCGCGCGGGCCGAGTTCCGGGCGGCCCAACGCGAGGCGGTCCGCCAAGCGGTCGCCGAGTACCACCCCGACGCGATGGTCGTGTTCGACCTGGACGTCGGCCACACCGACCCACAGGTCATCGTCCCGTACGGCGGCACCGTACGCATCGACGGCCCGACCCGGCGCGTGCACGTGCGCTACTGAGCCCGCGCGTCCTGGCCGATGGCGCGGACCGAGCCGCCGCGGCCACCGGCAGCCGTACCCTCTGACGGGGTGCCGGTGGTGGGCAGCCGGAGGGTGAAAACCGACCCCTGGCCGGCCGTGCTGGTCGCGGAGACCGTGCCGCCGTGCGCCTCGGCGAGCTTACGGACGATGGACAGGCCCAGCCCGCTTCCGCCGGTCTGCCGGCTCCGCGACTTCTCGGCCCGCCAGAACCGGTCGAAGACCCGCGGCAGGTCCTCGGCGTCGATCCCGGTGCCGGTGTCGGCGACCGCGATGACTACCTGGCCACCGGTCGACCGGGCGTCGATCGCCACGGTGCCGCCGGCCGGAGTGTGGCGTACCGCGTTGGTGACCAGGTTGCCGATGGCCTGGCGGAGGCGGACCGGATCGGCGACCAGTGGCGGAGGATCCCCGACCCGGACGTCCAGGGTGACCCCCGCGCGGTCCGCCTGTGCCCGGCTGGCGCTGCGGACCTGAGCGAGCAGGTCCGCGAGGTCCACCGGTTGCCGGTGCAGCCTTAGCTCGCCGGCGTCCGCCGCCGCCAGGTCCTGCAGGTCGTCGATGACGTGCTGGAGCAGCAGCGCCTCTTCCAGCAGCGAGGACATCAGCTCCCGGTCGGGCGCCGCGACACCGTCCTCGGCCGCCTCCAGCCAGCCGCGGATGTTGCTGACCGGCGTACGCATCTCGTGCGCGACATCGCTGACCATCGCCCGGCGTAGCTCCTCCAGCCGCTCGCGGCGTACGGACATGTCGTTGAACATCGCCGCGAGGCGGCCGATCTCGTCGTGCCCGGTGACCCTCACCCGCGCCGAACCGTCTCCGTCCCGCATCCGCCTGGCCGCGCCGATCAGCGCATGCAGCGGCCTGACCAGCCGGATGCCGGACAGGACGGTGACGCCGAGGGCGGCCAGCAGTACGAGGGCCGTCACCCCGCCGATGCGAGCCCAACTGGACGGCGAAAGGTCGAAGCCGGCCGGGGCGCGGGAGCCCGGGACGATGACGAAGAGCAGCGCGGCCGGCGCGACGTACGGGGCCAGTTGCTCGCGCCGGCTACCGCCGATACAGGCGGTGATCGTCCGGCTGTCCTGCAGGCTCGACCGCTCGTCGATCGGGCCGGACCGTTCCCAGCTCCGATCCAGGTGCAGTTGCACCGCCGGCAGCTGGTGGCGGGCCAGGCAGGTGTTCACCAGCACGTTGAGCTCGGCCAGCGCCCTGCTCTCGGTGGGAGTGGGAGCGTCGAGGCCGGGCGGCGCCACTTCCGTCCGCGTCCCGGTCCAGGGCGGTGCCGGGGCGGGTTCGCCGTCGGGGCAGGTGGCCTGGGTGGCGTCGACGCCGGGGGCCTCGATACGGGGGCGTCCGTTGGGCTCCTCGACGATGTCGGCGTCGATGCGCGCCCGGGTGTGCAGGCACTCGACCGTCCGGGTCGCGATGGCGTACAGCACGGCGCGCTCGTTCACGGGTAGCAGGAACGGTCCCACCGCCCGGGGGTCGATGCGGTCGGTCGCGGCGGCCGGGGCCAGTGCGGCGTCCACCGCGAGGGGGTCGATGGTCGCCGATGCGCTTGCCGGCAGCGGGTCAGCGCCCGGACCCGAGTCGGCGATCGGCGTACGGCTCTGATCGGTCAGGGTGACGCGGTGCCCGGTCTCCCGCGCCAGGCTCCGTACGGTCGCGTCGACGCCACTCCAGCTCCGGTGCGTCGCGGCGTAGCCGAGCAGCGCGTCGTAGATCTTGGCGTCGTCGGCGAGCGCCTGGCCCTGCTCCTGCCGGATCGCCCCGGTGGCGGTACGGGCCGCGAGCCAGGCGGTCGCGGCGATCGAGCAGACGGAGACCAGGGCGGACAGCGCCAGCAGCCGCAGCAGCAGGCTGTGGCGCAGCGGTACCTCACGGGGCACGACCGGTACCGTCCAGGTCGTCGGCCAGCTTGTAGCCGACTCCGTACACCGTGACCAGGCGGGCGGGCCTGCCAGGATCCGGCTCGAGCTTCTTCCGCAGGTTCATGATGTGGACGTCGACGGTGCGCTTGGTGACGTACCGGTCGAACCCGTGCAGCTGCTCGAGCAGCTGCTCGCGGGTGAAGACCCGGCCGGGCTCGGTCGCCAGCGTCTGGAGCAGCTGGAACTCGCCTCGGGTGCACTCGACGTGCCGGCCGTCACTGCGGATCTCGTGCCGTACCGGGTCCACGGTGATCGTGCCGACCCGCAACACCGGGTCGGGCTGCGACCGGGTCGACTTGCGGCGCAGCAACGTGCGGACCCGGGCCATCAGCTCCCGCGGGCTGTAGGGCTTGGTCATGTAGTCGTCGGCACCGAGGTCCAGGCCGAGCAACAGGTCGTCCTCGGTCGAGCGGGCAGTCAACATGAGCACCGGGAGGTCGGACTCGCGGCGCAGGATGCGACAGACGTCCAGGCCGTCGACCTTGGGCATCAACACGTCGAGGACGAGCAGCTCGGGTGGTTGCCGGCGGATCTCGTCGAGCGCGGCCCGCCCGTCGTGCACCACGACCACCGAGTGACCCTCGCGCTCCAGGTAGCGGCGGGCCAGCTCGGCCTGTTTCCGGTCGTCCTCGGCGACCATGACGAGTGCGCACATGGCAGGGAGTCTAGGGTGGCTCCCGGTCACGCGACTCCCGATGAGGGTCGGGTTTGCTCGGGACTACCAGAGCACTACGGCGAGCTGACAACTTCCTCACAACCGTCGGCCAGTCTTGCGCCCATGCCGCACCTCGTTCGCCGCCTCGCCGGCTGGCCGGTCCGACCCTTCCGGATCACCGCACTGTGTACCGTCGCGCTGCTGTCCGCCGGGACGCTCACCGCCTGCGGCGCTTCCGGTACCGGCGCGGCCGGCGGCAAACAGGGCGATGTCGCCACCCTGTCCAGCAGCGGCCCGGCGACGCCCACGGCATCCGCCGACGCGGGCCGGCCCCAGTTCCGCCTGGACATGACCGAGGACGAGAAGAACCAGATCTGGACGACCTACAAGATCTGCCTGAAGGACCACGGGGTGAAGCCCCTCCAGGGCAGGCCCGGCCCGTCCGGCCCGGGAAACGGACTGCTTCTCGACGACAGCGGGGAGCCGAAGTCGGCGTACCTCGCGTGCGCCAACAAGCTGCCGCTCCAGCCGCCGGAGCTGGACCCGGCGAAGAACCCCGACTTTCCGCAGCAGTGGAACGACTACGTCAAGTGCCTGCGCGGCCGGGGTCTCAAGGTCCATGCCACCGGACCGGGCGAGTGGACGTATGACGAGGACAGCACGTCCGCGTCCGACTCGGCCGCACTGACGAAGGCCGAGCACGAGTGCACGATGGAGGTCTTTGGTGGCAGGAAGAAGTGACGCGGCCGACTCGTCGCGTCCGGCCTTGCCGCGCAAGACCGTCGTCGCGGTCGGGTTCGTGGTGACCGTGATCCTGGTCGGCGGCGCGGCCGTCGCGCTGGCCGCCCGCGGCGGCTCCAGGCACGCCTCGGCGAGCGCCGCGCCGCCGGTACAGACCACCAAGGTGGCCCGTACCGACCTCTCGGACAGCCAGACACTGGACGGGACGCTCGGCTTCGGGCCGGAGGAGACGGTCAAGGGCACGGGCAGCGGTACCGTCACCCAGCTGCCCGCCGTGGGCGCCACGGCAACCCGGGGCAAGGCGCTCTACTGGGTGGACGACCGGCCCGTACCGGTGTTCTTCGGCGGTACGCCGCTCTTCCGTCCGCTCGACAAGCCGGGCATCCGGGGCAGCGACGTGAAGCTCGTGCTGGACAACCTCAAGGCGCTCGGCTACCGGACCGGCGTCCAGCCGCCCCCGCCGACGGGCGGCGCGAAGACCGGCGCCCCGCCGCAGGCCACCCTCACCGCCGACCTCGTCGCGGCGCTGAAGAAATGGCAGGCGGACGCCGGGCTGGACCCGACGGGCACGCTCGGCGCCGGGCAGGTCGCCGTACTGCCCGGGGAGATGCGGGTCAGCGAGGTGAAAGCGCACCCCGGTGACGAGGCCGCCAGCGAACTGCTCGCACTCACCAGTACGACCAAGCTGATCACGGTGCCGGTGGAGGCCACCCAGCGGGCCACCATCGCGACAGGTCTGGCCGTGACGGTGACCCTGCCCAGCGCCAAGGAGATTCCGGCCCAGGTCACCTCGATCAGCCAGACCGTCCACAGTGGAGCGCCCGGCGCACCCAGCCAGAGCGGGCCGCCCAAGGTGGACGTCATCGTCTCCCCGTCCAACGCCGCCGACGTCGCGAACCTGGATGCCGCGCCGGTCCAGGTGCGCTATGCCACCAACACCCGCAAGGGCGTCCTCGCCGTACCGGTCGGTGCGCTGGTGGCGCTGCGGGAGGGTGGGTACGCCCTCCAGCGCCGGGACGGCACGCTGATCCCGGTCGAGACCGGGATGTTCGCCAAGGGCCTGGTGGAGGTCAACGGCACCGGGGTCACCGAGGGCCTCGACGTGGTGACGACATCGTGACCGCGACGGCGGAGCCGGTGCTCGTCGTCGACGGAGCGAGCAAGACGTACCCGGGCGGGGTCACCGCACTGCACGACGTCAGCCTGACCGTCGGCGAGGGCGAGCTGCTCGCCATCCTCGGCCCGTCCGGATCCGGCAAGTCGACCCTGCTGAACATCATGGGCACGCTGGACCTACCGACCAGCGGAAGCGTCCGGATCGGTGGCCAGGACGTCACCGCGCTCTCCGACCGGCGGTTGTCCGCGTTGCGCGGCCGTTGGCTCGGCTTCGTCTTCCAGCAGTTCCACCTCACTGACGCGCTCAGCGCCACCGAGAACGTGGCCACCGGACTGCTCTACGCCGGGGTACCCCGACGCAGGCGACGCCCGCTGGCGCTCGAAGCACTAGCCAAGGTGGGCCTGGCACATCGGGTGAACCATCTGCCGTACCAGCTCTCCGGCGGGGAACGGCAGCGGGTGGCCATCGCCCGCGCACTGGTCAACGAGCCCGCGCTGGTCCTCGCGGACGAGCCGACCGGTGCCCTGGACACCGCCAACGGCGAAGGCGTCCTGGCGCTGCTGATGAGCCTGAACAGCGAGGGAACCAGCATCGCGGTGATCACCCATGACCAGGATGTCGCGGCGCGGATGCCGCGGCGGGTGGAGATCCGCGACGGCCGGATCGTTGTCGACACGCATCCCGGGAGCCACCCGTGACCGAGGTCCGCACCGTGCCCGCCGGCACACCGAGCGCAGCGGCCACCATCGCGGCCCGCAGCCAACCCGTACGGCTGGCGCCGACCGACGTCCTGCGCCTCGGCCTGCTCGGCATCCACACCCGCAAGTTTCGAGCGGCGCTGTCCGCCCTCGGCATCTCGATCGGCATCGCCACAATGATCATCGTGACCGGCATCCCGGCCTCCAGCCAGCAGGCCCTCATGAACCAGCTCGCCGCACTGGGCACCAACATGCTGCGCGCCCAGCCCGTCCCGGACCAGGACCCGCCGGTGCTGCTGCCGGAGGAGGCGGTGGGGATGGCGAGCCGGATCGGACCGGTCACGAAGGCGAGCGGGGTCGCCAACACACACGCCGTGGTACGGCGATCCGACCTGGTGGACCGGAACGACAGTTCGGGACTCAGCGTCCTGGCGAGCCGCACCGACCTGCTCGACACGATCAACGGGAGGGTGCGCTCCGGCGAGTTCCTCGGCCCGGCCAGCGAGAAGTTCCCCACCACCGTACTCGGGTACGTCGCGGCGAGCCGGCTCGGCATCAGCGAGCTGAGGCCCGGCCAGCAGGCACCGCAGGTGAGCATCGGCAGCCACTGGTTCACCGTGATCGGCATCCTCGACCCGACGCCGCTGACTCCGGAGATCGAACGCTCCGTGCTGGTCGGCTGGGACGCGGCGCGTACCGTACTGGGCTTCGACGGTCATCCCACCGTGATCTATGTGCAAGCCAGGGAGGACGTCGTCGAAGCCGTACGCGGGGTGCTGCCCGCCACCGTCAACCCCCAGCTGCCGGGGCTGGTCCAGGTCAGCCGGCCGTCCGATGCACTCATCGCCAAACGCGCCACCGAGAGCACCTTCAGCGCCCTCTTCCTCGCACTGGCCGGCGTCGCCCTGCTTGTCGGCGGTATCGGCGTGGCGAACACCATGTTCATCTCGGTGCTGGAGCGGCGCCGCGAGATCGGCCTGCGCCGGGCTCTGGGCGCCAGTCGCGGCCAGATCCGGGGACAGTTCCTCACCGAGTCCGTCGTACTGTCCGCACTCGGCGGGGCCGCCGGCACCGTGGTCGGCGTGCTGGCCACCATCGGATACGCGGGCTTCCAGGGTTGGCCGCCGGTCATTCCCGTGGCTGCGCTCGGCGCGGGCATCGGCGGTGCCTTCCTTGTCGGGGTGGCGGCCGGCGTCCATCCCTCGATCCGGGCGTCGCGACTGACCCCGACCGAAGCCCTGGCGGCACCGTGAGGTATCTCCACTGAGCGGTCCGTACCGCGGCAACCTGGGTGTCACGGCTCAGGCGTGCTGGACCAACCGGAACGCCTGTGCGGCGCTGCCGCTGCACGGGTTCTGTCGCAGCTGCACCCCGTTGGCGGTCGACGCGCCCGGGACCTCCAGGCAAAGACCGCTGTTGCGGGCCACGAACCGGTAGTAGCCGCTGCCGACGGAGATCGGCTGCCACAGCTGGTTGGTACCGCCGCCGTAGGACCAGGTCTGGATCGCGGTACCCGCGGCGGTCGCCGAAGGGCCGCCGGTGACGTCCCATGCCTGGTTCTGCGCCGCGGCGTTGCGGTTGCGCACCTTGTGGTAGCCGTCGCCGATCGGGGTGAACTGCCACTGCTGGTTGGCCGCGCCGCCGCAGGACCACTGCTGGACGGAGGTGCCGTTGGCGGTACCGAAAGCCGTGGCGTCCACGCACGCGCCGCTGTTCTGGTTGACCACCTCGTACCACGCCGACGGGTTGATGTCACCGCCGCCCGCCGTGGCAGAGGCGAACGACAGGTGGTTGACGTTCCACCCGCCGCTGTCCTCGGCGAGGGTCAGAACCTGTTGGCCCGCCGGCAATGTGACGCTGGCCGTGACCGTGGTCCAGGTCTGCCAGCCGCCGGTCGCCGGGATGTTCACCGCACCGCTCAGGTTCGTGCCCGACGCGTTGGCGAGGTGGAACCCACCGGTCACCGCGCCCGGGGCGGCGACCCGCAACCCGAGCGTGTACGTGCCGGCCGAGGCCACGTTGACCGTATAGCGGAACCACTGCCCGCCGCCCGTCCAGCCCAGGTTGTACCCGCCGCCCGGGTCCGCTGTCGTCTCCAGGTCGACGCCGTCGGAGCGGTACCCGTTGCCGGTCCCGTTGGTCGAGGCGACGTGGTAGGCGACGCCCGGCCCGCCCGTGTCGTAGTTCTCGGCCTGGACCGTACCCGGCACCGCGGCGGCCGTCCCTCCGTACGGTGCCTCGGTGCCCTGCTGCCAGCTGTTGCCGCTCGCCGTCGCCGTGAAGCCGGTGGAGTTGTTGACGAACGCGGAGGCACCGGCGCGCAGTCCGGTGAGGCTGTTGCCGGTGATCGTCGCGGATCCGGTGGGCGCCGGGTAGAACGGGGGAGAGATGACGACTCCGTTGCGCCACGGCGAGGTGATCGTGTTGTCTTTCAGCGTGGTGCTTGTCGAGGCGGAGAAGCCGACCGCGTCGTAGAGCGAGTCGGCGATGGTGTTTCCCGTCGCCTTGACGTTGGTGACGGTGCCGGTGTTCTGCCCATCGCCGCCGTTGCCGATGTGCATCGCGGGCTGGCCCTGATCGTACGCGTTGCCGCCGGAGCGCTCCACGACGTTGTTCGCCATCGTCGCGGAGAGCAGGTCGTTGCCGTTCACGCCGAAGCGGCCGGCGCCGAGGCCGATGTAGCGGGCCGTATCGCTGATGTAGTTGTACTCCACGTCGTGGCCGCCGCCACCGTAGATCCCGATGCCCTTGCCGCCCCACGGGGCGATGAGAGTGTTGTGGGTCAGCGTCACGTTGGCCATCGGGGTGTAGTAGATCTGTTGCCGTTGCCGTAGTCGTTGTAGTTGACCGAGTTGACGGCCATCGCGTCGTCGCCGGTACCGCGGATGAAGTTGTTCGTCGCGGTCAGGTTGTTGCCGACGCTGCCGTCGAGGGAGACGTTGTTGAGGTTGAGGCCGTCGGCCCAGATGGACGTGAGCCGGTTGTTGCGCGCCGTTCCGCCGGTGCCGGAGGCCCAGAAGCCCGACATGACGTGCTGGCTCCAGATGCCGTCGGCCACCCAGTCGGTACCGCTGGTGTCCATGGCGCCGCCGTCGCCGTCGGACGGGTCACGGCTGGTGGCGTTGGAGTCGAGGTGGAAGTTCTGGACGGTGCACGAGGTGACGGAGAAGATGGCGCCCAGGCCGCCGTTGTTGGGCAGCGGGACGGCGCGGTAGATGGTGCTGTACCACATTCCGGCCCCGGCGATGGTGATTCCGTTGGCGTGCAGGCCGCTCGTGCCCTTCAGGTAGAAGGTCCCCGGCGGTATCCACAGGACCTTCTTCTGGGACTGCGCCTGGTCGATGCAGCTCTGGATGGCGCTCGTGCTGTCCACCGCCTGGCTGTCGGCGGACCCGTTGGTCGGGTTGTTGTCGGCCACGGCGCCGCAGCTGGTGATGGAGATCGAGCCCACCGGCTGGGCCAGCGGCGCGGGCGGCTGCTCCACGTCCACGACGTCGACGTCGTAGTACGCCGCGGTGTTCGCCGGGTCCTTCTGGAGGGAGAAGGTGCTGCCGGGAGCGATCGGGGCACCGGTGACGAACGTGTGCGACTCGTCGAAGAAGACGCGCGGGTCACCGTTCGCCGGGTTCTGGTTGTTGCCGTTGTAGTTGTCGTTGCCCTCGTAGAGCCAGCTCTGTTTGGAGTTGACGTTCAGGGCCTGCCGGAAGGCGCCGTCGACGTACAGGTTCAGGGTGGCGGTGCTGCCGCCGCCCGACGGGCTGTCCGGGATGCTTTCGCGGACGTTGATGGCGGTGACCGGCTGGCCGGTGTTGTTCGTCCACTTCACGTTCTGGCCCGTACCGCTGAGGTGGACGTACGCGTGACCGGATGCCTCCAGAGTGGCGCTGGCGTACCGGGTGGCCGGCGGGGCGGTCAACGCCGCGACCGTGGCACCTCCGCCGAGGGTTCCGGCCTCGGCTTCGTAGCTGCGAAACGGCGTCGTCGCTCCGGCCGCGGCTGCCGCGTTCGGAGCGGGAGCCGCGGGGGGCTGCGTCGTCACCGCGCTCAGCGCCGGGTACGCGACCACCGCGAGTGCCGCGATGACGGGCAGTGCGACGGCGCCCGCGATCTTCGCTCTGGTTCTCATCGGGTCTCTCCAGACTCGGGTCAGCTGATCGCGATGTCGTCAAAGCCGTGGCACCCGGCAGCGACGCCCCGGTAGCGGCCGGCCAGGATCCCTGGAGGTTCTGATGAAGGGTGGGACCTCGGGCTCCCGTGCTGACTTCCCGTCCACCCGCGGGGGGTGGCGGACGGTGCCGTCGGACAGAGGGTTCGGCTGGCAAGCCTGCCTGGGACGCCCTCCAGGTGAGCCGGACCCCGGGTCGCTTGCCTGAGCGGAGAGCGCGTCGCCACTTCGGCCATGTTTCTACGCCCGTTCGTCTATCGACGTCAAGCTCTATAGACCACCGCAATGATTCACTACCGAACGCGATGAGGCGGCTGCGCTCGGGGACAGGCCGGAGGCATCAGCGGTGCAGTAAGACTGTTGTCGATGCCTTGACGGTGGATTGCTCGATGTCCTAGGTTCCTCCCGTCACTTCGTTCGCCCGTTGAACTAAGCGCGCCGTGGGCGTGCGTGCCCGGCACCGACCGCCAATCCGTGTGCTCCGCAAAGGAGTGAAGATGCGCCATCGCCCTCGTCTCACCAGCCTGCTCGCCGTCGGCGTGGCCGGGGTCCTGGTCGCCGGCTTGACGTATCTGGCCACGAACCGGTCGGCCGCCGCGGCGTCCGGTACGACGGCGTGGCGTGACGGTGCCTTTGTCGTGGACACCCCGAACGTGGTGCGTCGCGCCAATGTTGTGTTCGGCCGGGCAAACATCGTGCCCGGACAGTTCGTCGCGCTGGGCAACGGTCCGCTCGGTGCCGCGGTATGGGCCGCGAGCGGCTTCACCGCCCAGCTGAACCGGCCAGACACCTTTCCCGACCGCAGGTCTCCGGGTCAGGTCGTCATCCCCGGGCTCAGCAGACTCACCAGTGCGCCGGACTTCGCCGGCTACCTCGACGTGTACGACGGGATGCTGCACGAGTCCGGTGGCGGCATGACGCTCACGGCGTACGTCAGGGCCGATACCGCGCAGCTGGTTGTCGACGTGACCGGCGCCGACCCCGGTAGCACCCAGACCGCTCAGGTCCAGCTGTGGAGTGGCCGGGCGCCGGCGGCGAGCGTGTCCGGGCCGGTGGCGGTGCTCGCGGAGTCATGGGTGGACAACTCCGGTACGGGGGCGTCCGGCCAGACCTTCGGCACGTTGGTCGGGGTGAGCGCCGGTGGCCGCGGTCTCGTGGCGTCCACGCCGAGCGCCAGTACCGCCCAGGTCAGCTTCCAACCCCGTACCGACGGGTCGTTCCGGGTCATCGCGGCGGCACCGGCCTGGACCGGCGGCGACGCGCTGGCCACCGCGAACGCTGTCCTCAACAACGACGCGGACAAGCCCTCGTCGACCCTCACGGCCGCGCACCTCGCCTGGTGGCACACCTACTGGAGCAGCGCGGGCCTGATCAGGATCTCCTCCGCCGACGGCACCGGCGACTACATCGAGAACGTGCGGACGCTCTACCTCTACTACGCCGCCGCCGAGCGCGGCACCGCCGCGTACCCGGGCTCACAGGCCGGGGTCGCCGACCTGTTCAACTTCTCGCAGGATCACCAGGACTGGTTTCCGGCCGGGTACTGGTTCTGGAACCTACGCATGCAGGTCCAGGCGAACCTGTCGGCTGGTGTGTTCGGCCTCGACGACCCGGTGTTCCAGCTCTACCGCGGCAACGTGGCCAACATATCCGCCTGGACGAAGGCGAACATGCCCGGCCGCGCCGGGCTGTGCGTACCGGAGACGATGCGCTTCAACGGCAACGGCACCTGGTTGGGCGGTATGGGCAACTCATCGTGCAACTCGACGGTCCAGCCGAGCTACAACTCGCTGACCATCACGACCGGGGCGGAGGTCGGGCTGTGGACCTGGCAGCGGTACCTGATGTCCGACGACGTGTCGTTCCTGCGGGACAACTACCCCGTGATGAGTGGGGCGGCGACCTTCCTGCTCTCGTCGGCGAGTGTCGGTCCCGACGGCTTCCTGCACACCCGGGCCAACGCGCACGAGACCCAGTGGGACGTCGCCGACCCGGTCACCGACGTCCTCGCCATGCAGGCGCTCTTCCCGGTGGTGGTGAAGGCGGCGCAGGCGCTGGGCGTGGACGCGAGCCTGGTCAGCCAGCTCACCGCGGCGATCCCGAAGATCCCGCCCCTGCCGCGTACCGACACCGCGACGAAGACGCAACTGCTGACCGCGGCCGCGGATGCCGCCGGTACGGACATGATCGGCTGGTCGGCGCAGCCCACCGCCGACATGCGCAACAGCGAGAACCTCGGCCTGGAGGCGGTGTGGCCGTACAACACGATCGGGGACAGCGACCCGTTGACCGCCCTGGCCCGGCGGACCTACACCTCCCGCAGCTACGTCAACGGCAACGACTGGTCCTTCGACCCGCTGCACGCCGCCCGCCTCGGCCTCGCCACCGAGGTGAAGTCGACGCTTGTCAATGCCGCGACCAAGTACCAGGCGTACCCGTCGGGGCTGGCCAGCTTCACCGGTACCCCGGCCGCCGAGCCGTACGTCGAACAGGCCGGCGTACTGGCCGCGACGGTCAGCGAGGCGCTCGTCCAGGACTACGATGGCCTGCTGCGCATCGCGCCCGCGTGGCCCAGTGACTGGAGCGGTGACGGGACGGTCGCCATCCAGCACAACTCGAAGGCGTACGTGCAGATGCGCAACGGCACTCCGGTCACGGTCGCCATCGCGTCCGGGTCGGACACCCCGATAACGGTACGCAGTCCGTGGCCGGGGCAGAGCGTGACGGTCGTTGACGGTACCGGCGCGACCGTGGTCGGACCGCAGAGCAGCGCGACATTCACCATCCCCGCGCGGTCCGGCCGGTCGTACCTCGTCGAGCTCACCTCCGCACCCACCACCAGCCTGCCGTTCGCGCCGGTCTCCGGCGCCCCGGCGAGCGCTGCCCGGCACCTCGGACCGGCCAGTATCGGACTGGACCGCGGCCAACAGCAGCAGCAGCGGACGGTCAGCCTGCGGGCACATGCCAACGGCATGCTCGTCACCGCCGAGAACGCCGGAGCCGCGCCCCTCGTCGCCAACCGCACCGCCATCGGCACCTGGGAAACCTTTCAGCTCACCCGCAACCCGGACGGCGGCATCAGCCTCCGAGCCCTCGCCAACAACGGCTACGTCTGTGCCGAGCACGCCGGAGCCGCGCCCCTCGTCGCCAACCGCACCGCCATCGGAACGTGGGAGGAGTTCGACCTCATCACCGCCTGACGGCGCGTGGGTACCGTGCCCCTAACCGAAAGGGGCCACCACGGTGTGGTGTCAACTCCGCCTGCCCTCGGGTCCGTTCGCGGCTGCCTTGCGGGTCAGGCGACGCAGGTACCGCAGCAACCGCGGGTTGGGCAGTGTCCGGGACTTTGCCGCTTTCGGGTTTGCGAGGATGTCGTTTGCCAGGTCGTCAGCCCGCTTGTCCGGGATGCCGTGGTCGTCCAGGTCGTTGCGGATGCGGTTACGTTTGATTTCGTACTTGTGACTGCCGTGCCGAGCCATCGAGATCGCCTCCCATCCCCCGCCACTTACCCCCATAGGTCGCGGGCACACCAGCTCCGCACCCGTGGCTCCCACGCACGTCCGCCGAAGACCATGAACTGGTCCGGCTGCGGTGGCCGCGGTCCAGACAGCTGGACCGCGGCCGGCGCCGCCGTTAGCGGGCCAACGGTTGGCCCTGCTTGTCGGTGAACTTGCCAGCCAGGATCAGGATGAAGTCGATCAGGATCCAGATGCCGAAGAAGCCACCGAAGGTGACGATCTGCAGGATGCCGGTGCCGACCTTGCCGACGTAGAAGCGATGAACGCCGAGAACGCCGAGGAAGAAGCAGAGCAGCAGGGCGACCAGCCAGGACTTCTGTCCGGCGGTCGGGTTGACGGTGCTCACTGAGCATTTCCTTTCGATCGATGTGTTACCAGTCGGCCGCGGTCTTACTGGTCGGTGAGCGAAGCGGTTACTGGTCGGTATACAGCCGACGCACCTAACGTTCATCGGCGTCCCTCATGACAAGCCCGGGTATCCTATGCGGCCGCAAAGCGGAGCCGGGATCGGGACCGACGCTCGTTGGCGACGGCGCGGCCAACCACCCGAACTCCCTGCGACCGAGCCGACGGGGTACGGGGTTCCCGGGTTCAGCGTGGCCCCCAGGTGTGGCGCGGCTCACACGCTGCCGTGCGACCTGCCACGTCCCCGGTGACCGCCACTGCGGGGCGCTCCCAACCTCGACGACCTCGATGTCGGGTAGCCGCCGGTACGACGTGCGGGCCGCCAGGGTCCAGGGAAACTCAGGGGTACGAGCGGGGGATTTCCCTCGGGTCTGCGTCGATCCGAGCCGCCATCCTGAGTACGACGGCAGCCACCAGCTCCACCGCGACCGAGAGGCGAGGCCAGCCATGTCGCTCAACATCCACACCGTACGGTGTGCGGCGCTCTTCGCCTCGACGGTGCAGAGTTCCGAGCAGCCGTCCACCCGGCTGCTCCGGGAAGCGATCACGCAGACGGTCCGGCGCCTGGGCAGTCGCGGCTGCGCCGCTCAGGTGGCTCAGGAGTTCGGCGACCATCCGGAGACCGCCGTGTCCCGGATGCGCTGGGCTCGCGAGCAGGTCGACCTGCTGGTGTCCGCCTCGGCCCGGCCCGGCCGCCGGAAGGTCGAACCGGTCCGGCTCCGTACGGCGGCGTGAGGCGGCGGAGTCCAACCACGCGGGACTCCGGGCTGGCCTCCCTGTGCGCTGGCCTCCAGGTGCGCTGGCCTCAGGTGATCGCCCCGGCGCCGGTTGGTCCGGGCCGCTTCGGGTACCGGACCTCGGACCTACCGAGCGGGAGGCGGTCATGGATCTGCTGGAGGCGGGCGCGCGGCGGCTGGACGCCGTGGAACAGGACGAATGGCTGGACCCGCCGGTGAGTACCGTGCGGGCGATCGTGAACCGGGTGCTGACCGGGCGGCTCAAGGACATCCTGCACGGGCGGTGGCTCGGGCATCCGTTGCATCCGGTGCTGACCGACGTACCGGTGGGTGCCTGGGTCGGCGCGGCGGTGCTCGACTGCGTACCCGGGCAGGAGCGCGCGGCCACCGGGCTGGTCGGCGTCGGGCTCGCCGCGGCCGGACCCGCGGTGCTGTCCGGGTTCGCCGACTGGGGCGATGCCGACCGGGAGCAGGAGCGGCTGGGCCTGTGGCACGCCGCGCTGCAGGCCACGGGCAACGTGCTCTACGTCGCCTCGCTCGTGGCCCGGCTGCGCGGCCGGCACCGGGCCGGCCGGGCCCTCGGCGCCGCCGGGCTCGTGACCGTCAGCGCCGGGGCGTACCTCGGCGGGCACCTGGCGTACCGCTCGGGCTTGGGTTTCAACCACGCGGTCACCGGGTGGCGGCGGCTGCCGAGCGGCTGGCAGGTGGTCGACGAGCTGGCCGAACTGCCGGAGGGCCGACCGGTACGCCGGACCCTCGGCGACGTACCGGTGCTGGTCTACCGGGAGTCGCAGGCGGTACGGGTACTCGTGGACCAGTGCGCACACCTGGCCGGTCCGCTGGCTGACGGCGAGGTCACCGTCGTCGACGGGGACACCTGCGTGGTCTGTCCCTGGCACGGCAGCACGTACCGGCTGGCCGACGGCGCCGTACGCCGGGGCCCGGCGGCCGTGCCCCAGCCCGTACTCGCCGTCCGGATCGTGAACGGCCGGGTGGAGGCCAGCCGCGTCCGGCCTCGACGCCGTTCCAGGTAGCAACGTGATCCGCGTTTGGCGTCGGATCGGCCGGCAAATTTCGGGCGGACGCGCGGGCACCGGACCAAGCGGGAGCGGGCCCGCCGGTTGGTGGTCGCGCGTCCGCCCGGTCACCCGACAGCACGGACCTAGCTGTCACGTACCACCGGGGAGTCCGAAATGACCAAGCGTGAGGTCGTGGGTGGGTCGAGTGGGGCGCCCACAACCCTGGGGAAGCGGGGTATACGAACGATTGTGCGGACCACGCGGCCGGCGGAGCCATGTGCGGGCGGACAGGGTTGGGCAGCCGGTGGTTGTGCACGGGCACGATGACACCCGCTCCGGGGCGCCGCGCGCTGCCGGGATGCCCAGATGCGACGAGGGGCCGGGTCCTGTGCCCGTGACAGCACCCCCGGTCGGGAAGCGACGGAGGAGCGCGGGGGGGGGTTGGCATGGGTGAGCAGTCACCGGCGGGCCATCGGAGCCTGCCGCACACCGCTGACGTACGCATCGAGGCGTGGGCGCCGTCCCGTGAGCGCTGCGTGGCGGAGGCGGTCCGGGCGATGGTGGACGGTTTCGCCGACGTTTCCCCCGCCAGGGGTTCGAAGCCGGTCGCTACCGTCGACTTCCGGGTCGGGCCGGGCGCGGACGATGACCTGCTGGTCGCCGTACTCGACCAGGTCGTCTACCAACTGGATACGGCCGGTCAGGTCCCGGTCGACGTCGACGTGGCGGCCGTCGACGGGGGTCTGGAGGTGCGGCTGCGGATGACCGACCCGGACCGGGTGGAGATCGTCGGCGCGGTACCGAAGGCGGTGTCGCTGCACGAGCTCCGGTTCGAGCGCGGCGCGGCCGGCTGGTCGTGCGGCGTGACGCTCGACGTGTGAGAGGCGTAGACGATCAGCCCTTGAGCACCCCGACCGGGACGAGCTGCGCCACCCGGCGACACAGGCCGGCGCCCTCGGCGGCTTCGACGACCGCGGAGACGTCCTTGTACGCCTCGGGCATCTCCTCGGCCAGCCCACGCCGGGACGCACCGCGTACCGCGACGTTGCGCGCCGCCAGCTGCCGCTGGAGATCCTGACCGCGTACGGCCTTGGCGGCCTGGTGGCGGCTCTGTGCCCGCCCGGCGCCGTGGCAGGTCGACGCGAACGCCGGCCCGGCCGCGACCCCGGTCAGCACGTACGACTCGGTGCCCATCGAGCCGGGGATGAGCACCGGCTGACCGGCCTCGGACAGGTCAGGAGGCAGGTCCGGGTGCCCCGGCGGCAGCGCGCGGGTAGCCCCCTTGCGGTGTACGCACAGCCGTCGCGGCCCGCCGTCCACCGCGTGGGTCTCGATCTTCGCGAGGTTGTGCGAGATGTCGTACACCAGATCCAGCCCACGGTGTACGACCCGGTCGAACACCCGCCGGGCCGCGTCGCCGAGCAGCTGGCGGTTGGCCCGCGCGTAGTTGGCGGCGGCGTTCATCGCCCCCAGGTATGCGCGCCCTTCCGGCGAGGACACCGGCGCGCAGGCCAGTTGCCGGTCCGGCACGCTGATGCCGTACCGCGCCATGGTCTTGTCCTGGGCGCGGACGTGGTCGGTGCAGACCTGGTGGCCCAGCCCGCGCGACCCGCAGTGGATCATCACGCAGACCTGGCCCTGGCGTAGGCCGAAGGCGTCGGCCACGCGCTGGTCGTAGATCTGCTCCACCGCCTGGACCTCCAGGAAGTGGTTGCCGGAACCGAGGCTGCCGACCTGCCCCAGCCCGCGCTGCGCGGCCGCCTCGCTCACCCCGCCCGGGTCGGCGTCGGCCAGGACGCCGTGGTCCTCGCACCGCTGGAGGTCACGATCGACCCCGTAACCCTGCTCGACGGCGTACCGCGAGCCCTCCGCCATCAGCTCCTCGAGCTGGCGGCGGCCGGACAGGTGCCAGACCGCGCCCTTGCCCATTCCCCGCGGGATGGCCACGTCCAGGCCGTCCATCAGCGCGTCGAGCGGCAACCCCGACCGGTCAAGGTCGGCGGCGAGCAGTCGCACCCCGCACGAGATATCGAACCCCACCCCGCCGGGCGAGACGACCCCGCCCGCGTCGACGTCGGTGGCGGCGACCCCACCGATCGGGAAGCCGTACCCCCAGTGGATGTCCGGCATCGCATAGGAAGCCCCCACGACGCCGGGCAGCGTGGCCACGTTGGCCACCTGCTCCAGCGACTTGTCCTCGGCGGGGTCCGGCAGCAGGTCACGCGAGGCGAACACCACGCCCGGTACCCGCATCCCGCCACGCCGGTCGATCCGGAACCGGTACGGTGCCTCCTCAACCAGCTCCACGCCGGTACGACTACCCGGGCGGGTACGGGCTACACCTCCGGCGGCTGACCGGGGCACCAGCGGGTACCGGTCGTGGATGGGACGGGATCGCGACCTGGTGCGCCGGCTGCTGGACCGGTTCGGGCGCACCTACGCCGAGGACGCGGGCATCCGGTTGACCGACCGCCCGGCGCCGCTGTACCAGCTCCTGGTGCTCGCCACCCTGCTCAGCGCACGGATCCAGGCAGAGGTGGCGCTGGGCGCGGCCCGGGCGCTGTTCGCATCCGGGTACCGCACGCCGCAGGCCATGCAGGAGGCGAGCTGGCAGGACCGGGTCGACGCGCTCGGGCGCGGCCACTACCGGCGGTACGACGAGCGGACCGCGACGATGCTGGGCGACGCGGCCCGGCTGTGCCTACAGCGTTGGACGGGGGACCTGCGCCGGTTGCACGCCGAGGCGTACGGCGACGTCACCAGGCTCCGCCGGCTGCTTGACGAGTTTCCGGGGATCGGCCCGACCGGCGCGGACATCTTCCTCCGGGAGGTTCAGGCGGTCTGGACCGACGTCTGTCCGTACCTGGACCGGCGGGTGTCCGCCGGAGCGCGCCTGCTCCACCTGCCGGAGTCGGCCGACTCGCTGCCGGCTCTGGTCGCCCGGGACGACTACCCGCGACTCGCCTCCGCGCTGGTCCGTGTCTCGCTCGATGAGAGGGCGGCCACCGAGCTGACCGAGCCGGCAAGGCCACCGCGGTGAGCCGGCTCGGCCAGGGCGTCAACCGGTCCAGGGCGTCAACCGGCCCAGGACGCCCCGGCTCGAACCCTGTTGTCCGGTATCGGTATCGGGTAACTCCCATTGCTGCGAGGCGGACTGGTCGCAGGGCGCGGTTCGTTGCGGGGTGCCCTTGGCTGTGCCGGAGTGCGGATCCCCGAGGCAGCGCGCCGACGCGGGGTTGACCAGCGATCCCGCGGGCCCGGTCCGCCACTGCTGGGCGGGGCTGCCGTCGCAGTCGCGCAGCCGTACCAGGCCGGTGTCGGGCTGGACACACAGGCCGACCGTGCGGAGGGTGCCATCGGCGGCCAGGGTCCATTCCTGGCGGTCGGTGCCGTCGCAGTCCCACAGCCGGACCTGGCCGCCGCCGTTGGCCTTGCCCTCCAGGCACAGCCCGGCCACGTTGGTGATCTGGCCGGTGGCCGCCTCCGTGTGGGGCTGCGGCGAAGGGTCGGGTTGGGCGGTGGGCGTCCAGGCGTCGGGGGACCCGGCGACGCCCGGGTCGGTCGTCGGCGGGGGCGAGGCGGGTGGGGCACCGGGGGCGAGTACCGCGACCGGGCCCGGGGTCGGCGTAGCGGTCGGTTGGGTCGGGTCGCCCGGCGCGGTGGGGTCGCCAGGCTGGGCGGGGTCGCCAGGCCGGGTGGGCACGTCCGGTGCGGCCACCCCGGTCGGGGTCGGCCATGCGGGAGTGGCCAACCGTCCGCCGGTATGGGGCGTCATGAGGCCGACGGCGAGCGTACCGACCGCGGCGGCGGCGCCCGCGGCCAGCAGGACGGACCGTCGGCGGCCTCGGGGTGTGAGCACCCTGGGCCGGCGGTTGCGGTGGCGCCCCACCCTGACCGGTGACCTTATCCGCCGCGACCGCGGAGCCAGTCGCAGAGCCGGTACCGGCGCGGTGTGCACGCCGACATCGGGTACTTGATCTGCGTCCGGGTACTCGTAGTCGCCGATGTACGGGCGCACCAGTACCTGCTCGGGTTCGACCCCGAAATCTGCCGCGCTCGGTACCGAGCCGTCGTCAATGGCCATCCGTCGCCGCCCACCCACGCGCGCCGTTGACTGATTCGAGCCTTCCCCCCGTACAGCACCCAACGACATCAACCGGCAATACGTAACGCCCTTCCGCATGGGCGAATTGGCGTCGGCGTGTTCGAGGGCCCGGAGCCCGCCAACTCAGGCGACGGCAACTCCACCAGCGGGTCTGACTCAATGCCACACCTGGACCGACATCAATGAGACGCCTTACTGGCCGTCAATAGGACATACATCGCAATGTGTTCGGGCTATCCGCCGGCCGGGACATCCGCCCGCCGGGACACTCACGAACCGTTGACCCCGCTCATCCCGCGTCGAGGTCCCGCAGGGCCTTGCGCAGGATCTCGTGCGTACGGTTCACCGGTGCCGCCTCCACGCACAGCTGGCCCATGGCGAGGACGTAGCGGTCCACGTCCTCGCGCTTGTCGACGTAGAGCGCGCTGGTGAGGTGTTCGATGTAGACGACGTCGGGCAGGTCCTGGTCCGGGAAGCGCAGGATGGTGAACGCGCCGCCGGTGGCGGGGTGTCCGCCGGCGTGGAACGGGATCACCTGGAGCTGTACGTTGGGCAGCCTGCTGGCGTCCCTGAGCGCCTCGAGCTGGGCGCGCATCACGTCGGGGCCGCCGATCGGCCGTCGTAGCACGGCTTCATCCAGTACGGCCCACAGTTGTGGAGCGTCGGGGCGGGCGAGGAGTTGCTTGCGGGCCATCCGCAGGCCGACGCGGCGGCCGATCTCCTCGTCGTCGGCGTCGCCGTACCCGAGCCGGATGACCGCGCGGGCGTAGGCGTCGGTCTGGAGCAGTCCCGGGACGAACTGGACCTCGTAGGTGCGGATCAGCGTCGCCGCCGCCTCCAGGTCCAGGTAGTACTGCAGCCAGCTGGGTAGCAGGTCGCTGTAGGAGTGCCACCAGCCCGGCATGTTCGCCTCGCTGACCAGGGTCAGCAGCGCCGCGCGTTCGGCGTCGTTGAGCACGCCGTAGAGCGTGAGCAGGTCGGCGACGTCGCGTTCCTTGAAGCCGACCCGGCCCAGCTCCATCCGGCTGATCTTCGACTCGGATGCGCGGATGGCATAGCCGGCGTCCTCGCGGCCGATGCCCCTGACCTCCCGCAGCCTGCGTAGCTGGGCGCCCAGCAGCATACGCCGCACGGTCGGCCCGCCAGCGGACCCGCCGTCCTGGTCGACCGTCCTCACCCTCCACCTTCCAGATGCCGATCAGCAGTCGGTTCCCGCCACACGTCCACGGTGAGCTTGCCACTACCGTCGGGCGAAGCCAGTCCACCGAACGACCGAGCCCGTTTGGTGGTCCGGTCTGTCATCACCGTGCCGGTCGCCCGGCGCGGCGGTACGGTCGTCGCGGCGCGGGCGTGGCCGCGCGTACGGTGGATCGGCCGTCAACTATCGTTACGTGTGACGTCCGCGCGTCGTCGAGCACGCGGACCCGAGCCACGAAGGGCGGCCCGCCGGTGACGATCCTGCAAGGCATCGGCGCGTTCCTCGTGGCCGCGGGCGTCGCGGAGCTGGTTCTCTTCCGCTACCTCGCGCCGCGCAGGGAGAACATCGCCCGCCGCCTCCGGCTCCTCAACGCGAACGCCCTGGTGAATATCGCGGTGGGTGTCGTCCTGCTGATCGCCGGGGCTTGACACCGCCGCCCACCGGCCGTGCCGTACGGGCGGCTCAGACCAACGTACCGACGACCGCGGTCACCGGCATCGCGACGAGCGGAAGGAACGCCGCGAGCAGAGCGGCCGCGGTGACCCGGTCCGACTCGTGCACCTCCCGGATGGTGCTCTGGGTCAGCACGAGCTTGTCGAACACCCAGCGGGTCGCGTACAGCACCAGCAGCCCGGCCGCCGCGGTGGCGCCGAACCCGGTGAGGGCCGGTACCCAGCCAACGAAGTCCCCGGCGATGGCGTTGCGCATGATCAGTCCGAGCGCGACGAGCACCCCGGCGGCCTCGAGACTCGATGTCAGCCGGCCTACGCGTACCCCTTCCCGCAACGGGAACGGGTTGGCCACGTCGACGAGGACGTAGCCACCGACCAGCAGGGCACCGCCCAGCACGGTGAAGACGAGGGTCGCCGCGACGGCCGTGGGCCAGTTGGGCGCGGATCCGGTCAGCGACCCGTTGACCACGAAGCCGAACGCGACATAGAAGGCAGCCTTCACCACGCTGACCGCCAGGACGTCGGAGCGCGCGTCGTCGGGGCGCTGGACGTGCCGGCCGACGGTTTGGTCGATGACCGGATGCACCGCCAGGAGCAGGATGAAGACCCAGGCACCGGCCACCGCCAGCCAGCCGAGGTCGCTCCAGCGGTTGGGCGTGTGGATGCCGATGGAGCTGAGCATGCCGATCGCCTGCGCCACGGCGATGCCCAACCGCTGGACCAGGTAGGCCCAGTTCCCCCGGACGAAGATCTCCCCGTGGTCGTCGAACGAGCGGGTGATGACGTTGAGGAGCTTCCACAGCGCCGCCAGGAACCCGATGAAGACGAGCACCTCAACCAGACCGATGCCGAAGCTGACCAGGTTCTCTACCGTGATCGACATTCGCGCTCCTCTGCGGTCGCGGGTGGCGCGAGGAAGACTTTAGTCGGCTGGCTCCGCGATCGTGGGGCCCGACGGTTCCTCCACTGTGGACAGACGTAGGTCACGGCGGCACGCGGTACCCGGTGACTTTGGCGGCGGGCAGCCGGCCGGCCTTCGAGCGGCCGGTCAGCCGGTCCCCGTCGACGGTGACGTCGAAGGTGAGGTTCAGGCGCATCGGTCGGGTGATGGACTGGGCCCAGGTCAGCCGGCTGCCGTCGAGCACGACATCGGTGAGTTCGACCTCCTCGGTGGCCGCTCCACCGGCGCTCAGTACCTCGTACGGTGCGATGACGTCGAGCGGGTCGAACCCGTCGAACAACACGATCTGTACCAGCATGGTGCCCGACGCTAGTCAGCGTGCACGATCCCGGGAACCAGCTGGACTGCCACGTTCCACCAGATTCTCGCCAGCGTTGCGCTGACGCGAGTGCCCTGCTCGAGTCGCTTGGCCGGAATCAGCGGTATGCCTAAGGTATTGCCATGCACACGGTGGCCGTACTCGCCTTGGACAAGGTCATCCCGTTCGACCTGTCGACCCCGATCGAGGTGTTCACCCGTACCCGGCTGCCCGACGGCCGCGCCCCGTACCGCGTCCGTGTCTGCGGCGTCACCCCGACCGTCGACGCCGGAGCGTTCACCCTCCAGCCGCCCTGGGGCCTGGCGGCGCTGGCGGCCGCGGACACCGTCATCCTGCCCGGCTGCGCCGACCCCACCACCCCGGTACCGGCCGAGGTCCTCGACGCCCTGCGGCGCGCCGCCGCCCGCGGTACCCGCATCGCCTCGATCTGCGCCGGAGCGTTCATCCTCGCCGCGACCGGACTGCTCGATGGACACCGCGCGACCACGCACTGGCGGGGCGCCGCGGCGCTGGCGCAGCGCCATCCCGGGATAGTCGTGGACCCCGACGTGCTCTACGTCGACAACGGCCAGTTCCTCACCTCCGCCGGCGCCGCCGCCGGGCTGGACCTGTGCCTGCACCTGATCCGCCGCGACCACGGCTCCGCCGTGGCCGCCGACGCGGCCCGGCTGTCCGTCATGCCCCTGGAACGCGAAGGCGGGCAGGCCCAGTTCATCGTCCACGACCAACCACCCACCCCGCGGGGCTCGGTCCTGGAGCCCCTGCTGCGCTGGATGGAAGACAACACCGCGAACGACCTCACCCTCGAGGACATCGCGACGCGTGCCGGGATGAGCACCCGTACGCTCAACCGCCGCTTCCGGGAGCAGACCGGCACCACGCCACTTCAGTGGCTGCACCGCGCCCGGATCCGCCAGGCGCAGTACCTCCTCGAAGCCACCGCCCACCCGGTCGACCGGATCGGCAGCCAGGTCGGGTTCGGCTCACCCACCGCCTTCCGCGACCGCTTCAAGCGGGTCGTCGGTACCAGCCCGCACGCCTACCGTTCGGCCTTCCAGGGACCCGTGTTAGGCCGGGTACCGCCGGGGTAGGGGAGGGGGATGGCGCGGGTCGGTCAGCACCGGGCGGCACGGTCGAGCGGCGCGACGCCGGCCGTGAGCCGGGTGCGTGACCTGCGGGTCCGCCCCGACCTGCTGTACGTGGCCAGCGGGTGGAGCACGCTGGTCACCGACGTGCACGGCCGGGTCACCGGCGCGGGCGCGGAGGGGTTCTTCGCCCGCAACACCCGGGTCCTGAGCCGGGAGCGCATCGGCGTCGACGGTCGCGAGCCGGTCGCGTTCAGTACGGCCAACGTCGGCGCGCACGGCCAGCTGTCGTACGCCGAGCTGGGCGACGGCGAGGCACTACCGTCGCGGGCGCTCTACCTGACCATCGAGCGCTTCCTCGGTGCCGGGCTGCGCTCCCGCCTCGGCGTGCACAGCTTCGCGGCCCAGCCGTGCCAGGTCGAGATCAGCGTGGAGCTGGCCGCCGACTTCGCCGACACCGACGAGGCCGAACGCGGGCGGCGCCGCCAGCACGGCGACGTGACCGAGAAGTGGGACGGCGAACAGCGGGAGCTCCGGCTGACGTACGCCCATCCGGACCTGGACCTGGCCGTCGCGATCCGGGTCGAGGCGGCCGTACCCGTGCGGTACGCCGACCGTACGCTCACCGTTTCGCTGACCGTGCCGCCGGGCGGGACAGCCACCGTCGAGCTCGTCGCGGAGCCGGTGTTCGACGGATGCCGCGAGCCGGCACCCCCCGCGACGTACACCGATCCCGACGACGCGCCCGGCCGCGCCCGCCGTACCCTCGCCGCCGAGCTGACCGGGCTGCGCAGCGGCAACCTCGATGTCACCGCCGCCTGGGCCACCGCCGTCGACGACCTGGCCCGGCTGCCGCTGGGCGAGGCGCCCGGGCCGGCGGCGCCGTTCGCCGGGCTGCCGATCTACCAGCAGATCTTCGGCCGGGACACGCTCACCGTGTCGTGGCAGGCGCTGCTGGCCGGCCCGACGATGCTGCGCGACAGCCTGCGGCTCAACGCCGCGCATGTCGGGCAGGCCATCGACGACTGGCGTGACGAGGAACCCGGCAAGCTGCTGCACCAGTCCCGTCGCGGCCCCCTGTCCCGGCTGGGCATGGACCCGTTCACCGACTACTACGGCGACTACGCCACCGGGCCGGACTTCCTGGTCTTCCTCGGCCAGTACCTGGCCTGGACCGGTGACCGGGACACGGTACGGGACCTGCTCCCGACCGCCCGGCGGGTTCTCGACTGGCTCGACCGCTACGCCGACCTCGACGGCGACGGCTTCGTCGAGTACCGGACCCGCTCGCCGCAGGGGTTGAAGAACCAGGGCTGGAAGGACTCCGCCACGGCCATCGTCGACGAGCACGGCCGGATCGTCGACAACCCGATCGCGCCGAGCGAGCTGCAGGGCTACCGCTACGCCGCCCTGCGCCACGGTGCAGTCGCGCTCGCCGCCGCCGGCGAGCCCGCCCACGCGGCCGGTATGGTCCGGCGCTCCGCCGCCCTGCGCCGCCGCTTCCACCCCGCGTACTGGATGCCGGACAAGGGCTGCTACGCCATGGCACTGGGCCCCGACAAGCAACAGGTCCGCTCGGTCGGCTCCAACGACGGGCACCTGCTCGCCACGGGGATCGTGCCGGCCCGGCTGGCCAAGACCGTCGCGCGCCGGCTGTTCGTCCCCGACATGTTCAGCGGCTGGGGGATCCGTACCCTGTCGGCCGAGCACCCCGCGTACAACCCGTTCAGCTACCACCGCGGCAGCGTCTGGCCGGTCGAGGCCGGTACCATCGGACTCGGGCTCGCCCGCTACGGCTGCTGGCCGGAACTGCACCGCCTCGCCGAAGCCACGTTCGCCGCCGCCGCGCTGTTCGAGGGGCACCGGCTCCCCGAGGTCATCAGCGGCCTGCCCCGCGACCCGGCGTACCCGCACCCCGGCGTCTACCCCGGGTCCTGCGCACCGCAGGCATGGTCGGCCAGCGGCGTCATCGCGCTCGTCCAGGCGCTGCTCGTCCTGCGGCCGGTCGCGCCGCTGCGGACGATCCTGGTCGACCCGCACCTGCCCGAGTGGCTACCCGAGCTCGAGCTGCACGGGGTACAGGTCGGTGGCGCGACGTTCGACCTCCTCGTGCGGCGCCGCCGGAACGGGCGGCACACCGTCCGTACCCGGGGCGACCGCGTCACCGTGCTGCGCCAGCCCACGCTCCAGACCCGGCTGGCCCGCCACCACTGACAGCGGGTTCACCTCCGGCTCTGCTCAACGCCGCCGAGCAGTCTCGGCCCGGGTGTCGCCGCCCACGCACCGGCCATCCTCGGCCGGCTGGCGGCGGGCACCATGCCCTGCGACACCGCCTGGCCGCCCGAACGGGCAGCGGTGCCGCATCGGTGGATTGACTCCGGGCAGCCGCCCTGACGCGCCGGCGCACGTCAGCCGGCGGCTGCGGCTCGGCCGCGCGGACCTCGCCACGCGCGCAGACCGCCCCGGCCAGGCACGAGGCGGGCAAGCGGTCGACGGAGAGTGAAGGATCTCGCATGACCCGATGCGGCGCCTGACTCGCCGCCGGGTACCCGCGCCCATCACGCGCGGGCGCTACCGCTCCCCTTCCTTGAGCACGTCGACGGTCGGGCGGGCCGGGAGTTTGCACGGGGACCACGTGTGCCGCGTCACAGCGAGTCACGGGATTGGGATTGAACTAGTTGCCGAGCGCGGCCGTCGTTGGGTAAGACCGCAGTCTCCCTAGAGGTACGAGCTGAGCGATGATCTTCTCTACGTCGAGCACACCGGGCGGCGCGCCGACCCTCGTTACTCAGAGTAACTTAATGGTAGACCGGACCGGGGCTGCCCGCCCGCCCGGCGAAGTGGGTGGTAGCGACTCCAACGCCCGTCAGCGCGAGGTCTGGGCCGACGCCGCGAAGGGCGTCTGCATCATCCTGGTCGTGCTGTGGCACGTCGTGGAGAAGCACTACCTGGAGATCACCTGGCGGATCTCGCTGCCGATCCCCGGCATGTGGGGCACCTTGGTCGAGCAGCTGCTTCCGATGCGCATGCCGTTGTTCTTCACGATCTCCGGGCTCTTCGCCGCCAACGCGGTGAACCGGCCGTGGTCGGTGGTACGCCGGTCGAAGGTCGCCAGGCTCTACTACCTGTACGTCCTCTGGATACTCATCCACACCGCGGTGCTGGCGCTCACCCCCGACTTCGACACCCTCCACGCCAGCGGCCCGCTGGACCTGCTCGAAGAGCTGACGATCACGCCGCCCAACCTCTGGTACCTCTACGCTCTCGCGCTCTACTTCGTCATCGCCAAGATGGTCCGCAGGGCTCCGCCGGCGCTGGTGCTGGTGCCCGCGTTCCTCCTGTCGGCCGCCGCGGCCGCGAACCTCCTGACGGGCCCCGGCAACCGGGGCAACCTCTACCAGAACCTCTTCTTCTTCCTCGCCGGCGTGTTCTTCCGTCCGCTCATCGAGCGGCTCGCCGCCAACGCCAACCTCCGGCGCGTCGCCCTGACCGGTGCGGCCTACGCCGTCGCCCTGCTCGCGATGGCGGTCACGGCCTCCCAGGCGTGGCCGCTCGTCTGGCCGCTCGTGAGCATCGTCGCGGTGCTGTTCGGCGTGACGGCCGCCGGCCAGGTCTCGCGCTGGCCCGCGCTGGGCAACTCCCTGGCTGCTCTCGGGCGCCGGACACTGCCGATCTACGTCATCCACATGCCCATCGTCGCGCTGCTGGACTGGCCGCTCTACGGCCCACTGTCCACTATGGACGTTCGCGGGCAGCTGGTGGCCGCGGTCTTCGAGCCGGCCGTCCTGACGGCGCTCGTGGTCGCCATCTGCCTGACGCTGGAGACCCTGCTGCGCAAGGCCGGCGCGACGTGGCTCTTCGAGCTTCCCCAACTGGGGCACCCGGCGTGCGAAGCCGGCTCGCCACGCGGCACCGGTGCCGGCCCCGCGGCCACCGGCCGACCCCGCGATGGACGCGCTGACCGTAGCGCTGCCGCTGGTCGAAGGGCCGACCGTGCCGCTGCCGTACGTGCCTGGAACCGCCCGCCACCGCGCCACCGACGCCGGGTGACGGGCTGCGCCGGGTGCCCGGTACCACCGATGTATTGGAGGGTGCGTTGACCTACTACCCCAAGCGGGGCGGCTTACGGGCTCGGGCGGCTCCCGCGCTGCTTGCCGTCGCCGCCGTCCTGCTGGTGTCGACGGCCTGCACGTCGAGGCCGGCCCGACCGGCCGACGGCCCGGAGGTGACCCTGGCCTTCGCCGGTGACGTCCAGTTCATGGGCCGCACCGCGAAGCTGCTCGACAACCCGAAGACGGCGTTCGGTTCCATCGTCGACACGCTCTCGTCGAGCGACCTGACCTTTGCCAACCTGGATACATCCATCACGCGGCGGGATACCGCCGAACCGAAGCGCGACCTGTTCCGTACGGACGAGCGGGCCGTCACCGCACTGCACGACGCCGGGGTCGACGCCGTCACCCTGGCCAACAACCACACCCTCGACTACGGGCGGGAAGGGCTGTCGGACACCCTCGATGCCTTGAAGGCGGGCGGCGTCCGGGCCTTCGGCGCCGGACACAACGCGAACGAGGCGTTCGCCCCGTGGCGGACGACGGTACGCGGGGTGCGTATCGCCGTGTTCGGTTTCAGCCAGGTGACCGACCTGGCGGAGCAGTGGGCCGCCAAGGACGACCGTGCCGGTATCGCCATGGCGTTCGATGAGGAGCGGGCACTTGCCGCGGTGTCCGCCGCGCGGGCCGACAGCGATCTGGTGATTGTGTTCTCGCACTGGGGCAACGAAGGCATCGAATGCCCCAGCCGGGCGCAGAAGTACTTCGCCCGAAAGCTCGCCGATGCCGGCGCGGACATCATCGTCGGCGCGCACGCGCAGGTGCTGCAACCCGATGGTTGGTTCGACCAGACCTACGTGGACTTCGGGATGGGCCACTTCCTCTCGTACGGCTCCGGCCTGGTCCCGGAGGCGGTCAACACGGGTGTCCTCAAGCTGACCGTACGGGGCCGGACGGTGGTGCAGCACAGTCTGGTACCGGCGGTCGTCTCCGACACCGGCCAGCCCGTACGGGTGACCGGCACGGTCGCCGACGAGCGCCTCAAACACCTCGCCGACCTACGCGGCTGTTCGGGCCTCGACTCGAAACCAGGTGACTCATGACGACATTCCTCGGTCGACGCGACAGCGGGAGTCAGGAGCGGTTGTCGCCGTCGTTGAACCGGAGCTCGGACCGACCCATTGTTCGTGCAACGGGCGCGGGCAGGGGGCCTGGCACGCCGCGCCCGGGGGCAGGTCCGCGGAGGGGCCCGACGTGGGCTCGTCCTTCAACAGGCATGCACAAGGAGGGAACTATTGGTGAGCACGTTACTGGCTCGCGGGACCGGCCGCGGCGGCGGGCGTGGGGCGGGAGTGCCGCGTACGCCGCGGGGCGGTACCCGGTGAGCGCCGTGGTGGAGACCGAGGTGAGCCGCGGCGACGTGGAGGCCGCGGCGACGTGGCTGCGGGACCGGGTGGTGCACACGCCGGTTGTCCGCTCGACCGCGCTGGACCGGATCGCCGGTGCGCGGCTGTGGCTGAAGGCGGAGAACCTTCAGACGAGCGGCTCGTACAAGTTCCGGGGAGCGATGCGGGCGATCGGCCGGATCGCCCAGGGCGGTCGGCATCAGGGGGTGATCGCGCAGAGCACCGGCAACCACGCGGTGGCCGTCGCGGTCGCGGCCGACCGGTACGGGCTCGCCGCCACGACGGTACTTCCCGTCGACGCCCCGAAGGCGAAGATCGCCAGCATCGAGGAGGCCGGCGGCCGGGTCGTCCTTGCCGGTACGACCGTCGAGGAGCGGCTGGAGGTCGTCGAACGGCTGCGGGCCGCGAGCGGCGACGCAGTGGTCGACGCCTACGACCACCCGGACGTGATCGCCGGGCAGGGCAGCGCGACGTGGGAACTCGTCGAGGAGGCCGGCCGGCAGGGTACCCGGCTGGACGCGGTCGTCGTCCCGGTCGGCGGAGGTGGCGGGGTCGCCGGTGCGTGTCTCGCCGTCGAGGGCCAGGACACCGCGGTGTACGGTGTCGAGCCCGTCGGGTGCGACTCGCTGGGGCGCAGCCTCTCCGGCGGTCGGCGGATCAGCGTGCCGCCGGCGCCCACGCTGGCCGAGGGGCTCAGGCCGTCGCTCGTCGGCCGGCTTCCGTTCGAGATCACCCGGGAGCGGATCGCCGGGGTGGTACGGGTCGACGACGACGACATCGGCCAGGCGGTGTGCCTGGCGCTGTTCCACGCCAAGTTACTGGTCGAGCCGTCGGGGGCGGCCAGTCTCGCCGGCGCGCTGCGGGTGGCCGCGGCCGGGTCGGTCGGTGACATCGGAGTGGTGCTCACCGGCGGGAACGTCGAGCCGTCCCGCGTCGCCCGGCTGGTCGAGGAGTACGGCTCCACCACCGGCATCGACTACAGCTCGCCGGATCGGGCCAGCCCGGCAACGACACGCCAGCAGCGGGCCGCGGTCCACGAAGGAGGACCTTTATGACGAGCGAACCTCTGGTCCTGCTCTCCGATCCCCGCATCGGCGCGATAGCGCTCGCGGACATCGGTGAGCCGTTGGTCGACCTCCGCGAGGTGCCCGAGCTGCGGGTGGACGGCCGCCAGGCGGATTCCGCCGGTGCCTTCGCGCAGTTGCGTGAGGGCATGGTGCAGCGGCTGCTGGACGCGCAGGCGACGCTGCCTGACGGACTGCGCCTGCTGATCACCGAGGGGTACCGGCCCCTGGAGACACAGCGGTCGGTCTTCGACGGGTACCGCGACGAGCTGCGGCGCCTGCATCCGGACTGGGGCGCCGACCGGCTGTACGTGGAGACCAGCAAGTTCGCCTCGCCGGTAGAGGTGGCGCCGCACAGTACCGGCGGTGCGATCGACCTCACGCTGTGCACGGCGGAAGGCATAGAGATCGATATGGGCACCTGTGTCGATGCAACTCCGGAGGCCAGCGCCAACGCCTGCTACACCGCCGCCCGCAACATTCCCGAACAGGCGCAACGCAACCGGCGGACACTGGCCCAGGCACTGACGGGTACCGGTCTGGTGAACTACCCGACGGAGTGGTGGCACTGGTCCTTCGGCGACCGCTACTGGGCGTTCGTCACGGGGACCGGCAGGAGCCGCTACGGCCCGGTACGGCTCGCGCTCGCCACGGGTGATCGCCTGCCTGCTGGTCTGGCCCAAGTGCCAGCCCACGACGCGAAGGGGGAACGCTCGTGACGAGTCAGCCAAAGACCAGAGTCGCGGTGCTGTTCGGTGGCCGCAGCGCCGAGCACGGCGTGTCGTGCGCCTCGGCGGCCAGCATCGTGAACCACCTGAACCGGGAGCGGTACGAGGTGACGCCGGTCCGGATCGACACCGACGGGGTGTGGACGGTCGGTACGGACGAGCCCGCCCCGGCTGGCGTCGACACCTCCGCGCTGTTGGACATGACGCGCGACCGCCCCGGCCCGCGACCCGCGGTGCTGGAAAGCATGTGGAGCGCGTTGAGCCACCTCCGCGACACGGTGGACGTCGCCTTCCCGGCCCTGCACGGCAGGTTCGGGGAGGACGGCACCCTCCAGTCCACGCTCGACCTGTTCGGCATCCCGTACGTCGGCAACCCGGTCCTCGCCTCCGCGGCCGGCATCGACAAGGAGGTGACCAAGAAGCTCCTGAGCGCGGCAGGGCTGACCGTCGCCGACGGCGTCGTACTGAACGGACCCGACGACGACGTCAGCCAGGCCGACCGGGAACGGCTCGGCTTGCCCGTGTTCGTCAAACCTGCGCGGGAAGGGTCGAGCGTCGGTGTGTCCAAAGTGGACGACTGGGCACAGCTCGACGAGGCGCTCGTCACGGCGCGCAAGTCCGGTTCGAAGGTCCTCGTCGAGGCGGCCGTACCCGGACGGGAGGTCGACGTGGGGGTGCTGCAGTACCCGGACGGCCGGGTGCTGGCCGGGCCTCCGCTGGAGATCCGGGTACCCGGGCAACATTCCTTCTTCGACTTCGACGCCAAGTACCACAGCAAGGAGACCGTGTTCGACATACCGGCGGACCTGCCCGCTCCGGTCACCGCCCTCCTGCAGGCGCAGGCGGTCGAGGTGTTCCACATCCTCGGTTGCTCGGGGCTGCTGCGCGTCGACTTCTTCCTGCGTACGGAGGCCGGAATCGAGCAGGCGGTACCGGTGGTGAACGAGGTCAACACCATGCCCGGCTTCACCGCCATGTCCCAGTACCCCCGGATCTGGGGCACCACCGGCCTGGCCTACCCGGCCCTGCTCGACGTGCTCATCGACACGGCCCTCGCAGCTCGGCGCAGCCAGCGGGTGGAGCAGTACGCAGACTGACCGGCGTGGTTACCCGGCCCGTACGCCGAGGCCGGCGGCGACCAGCCGCCGGCCTCGAGGCTCTGCGTCGGTGACGGGCGCTCCGCCGTGCGCCGCCGAGACCAGGACGGTCAGGGGGTCTGGGTGGCGATGTCGTTGAGGACCTTCTGGACGTCGCCGGCGGTCTCCGGGGGAGACTTCACGAAGACCCCGACCTGCCATTTCAGCGGCTGGCCGGGTTCCGGGCCGAAGAAGCGGCTGAAGTCGACGGTGTAGAAGCCCTCGCTGTTGCGCTGGGTCTCGACGAACGAGGTCCGGTCGTCGCCGCCCTGACGGGCCTTGGTCGGCTCGTCGAACCAGGCGTTGTTCATCGTCTGGCGCTCCGCCGGCGTACAGGTCGTCGGGCAGGCCCGGAACATGACGTTGACCTTCTGCTTCTTCTCCGGGTGCTGCTCGTCGATGCAGACCCACGCCTTGGCGTCGGGCAGCTTCGGGAGGTTGCCCGCGAGGCAGCCCCACGTCTTCGGGGTCCGGAACGCGAACGGCCAGCCCCCGAACGCCATCGTGTATGTCTCCTCGTTCGGCCCGAAGGTGGGGCCGAGGACGCTCCGCGCCGGTACCGAGCGCAGGCTGGGCTTGGTCGAGTCCGACGACGTGGAGGCCGACGGCGCTCTCGTGTTGGGCGCCGTGGTGGCGGGACCGGCCAGGGTCCGGTCGATCGCGCTCGGTCCGGTGCCGGGGGTCGTGACCGCGGCCTGCCCACCCGTGCCTCGCTTCGCGAACAGCACCAGGGCGATCGCGCCGCCGCCGAGCACGAGCACGGCGAGGACGGCGGCCACGATGGCGACGATGACCCCGCCCGAGGTCCGGGACCTCGCGGCGGGCGGCGGCACCGGGGGGCTCCAGGCCGGCGGCGCCGTGACCGGGTACGGCGGCCCCGACGCGGCCGGGTTCCATGTCGTTGTCGGGCCGCCGAACGGCAGGTAGCCGGTGACCGGGCTCGGGGCGGGCAGCAGGGGCAGCAGCGCCGCGACTCCGGGCCGGCCGCTCTGGGACCAGCCGCTCGCCGCCCAGGGTCGGGGCGCGGTGAGATCCGCCGCGTGTACCTCAACGGGGCCGGGCACCGTCCCGTAAAGGCTGGCGTTGACCATCTGCTCGAACGCGTGGCGGACCCCCGCATCGGCGAGCCCGGCGGGCGTCAGCACGATGATGGTGGTCGGCGTACCGACCACGTCGATGCCGGAGTACACCTGGGCGGCCGGGGTCTGCTGCTGCAACTGCAGGTTGCCGTACGGGACCGGGGGTAGGACGCCGGGGTCTGTCACGCGGCTCAACCTACCCGTAGCGGCTCGTCGCGTGGGTCCCCGGCCGGTGCCCGCTCGCTCGGCGGCCAGGTGCTTCGCGGGTTCACCCACCAGCTGAGCAAGTACCCCGCGGGTGGGTACCGCGAGTCCGTCACCCACTGACGCGGGGGATGATGGCCGGATGGATGTTCTCGCCGCCGGGCTGCGGCTCAACGGCCGGGCGCTCTCCCTGGTCAGCCCGGCCCGCCTGTACGTGTGCGGGATCACCCCGTACGACGTCACGCACCTGGGGCACGCCGCGACGTTCGTCTGGTCCGATGTCGCCGCGTCCGTGCTCCGCATGGCCGGTGTCGAGGTCACCGTGTGCCGCAACGTCACCGACGTCGACGACGTGCTGACCGAGGCCGCCGACTCCCACGGCCGCCCTTACGACGAGTACGCCCTCTACCAGGAGTACCTGTTCGACAAGGACATGGCGGCGCTGCGGGTGCACCGCCCGGCCCACATGCCTCGGGCCCGCCACCACGTCACCCACGTCCAGCAGCTCGCCGCCGCGCTGCTGGCCACGGGGCACGCGTACCACCGCGAGGGCCACGTCTACTTCCGTGGCGCGGGCACCGTCGCGCGGACCGGCCTGACCCGCGAGCAGGCGCTCGCCCTGGCCACGGAGTACGGCGACCACCCCGACGACCCGCTGCGCGACGACGCCTTCGACGTCCCCGTCTGGCGACCGTCCAGCGACGGTCAGCCCGCCTGGCCCAGCCCCTGGGGCCCTGGCCGGCCGGGCTGGCATGCCGAGTGCGCCGCGATGGCGATGTCCGTGCTCGGTACGAGCATCGACCTGCTCGCCGGCGGTGCGGACCTGCGCTTCCCGCACCACGCCTACCAGAGCACGATGGCCGAGGCCGCCACCACCGTCGCGCCGTTCGCGCGCGCCCACCTGCACGTCGGAGCGGTCCATCAGGACGGCCGGAAGATGGCCAAGTCGACCGGCAACCTCACGCTCGTCGGGGACCTGCTCCAGGACAGGCCACCAGCGGCGGTACGCCTGCTCGTGCTGGGCCGCCCGTGGCACACACCCTGGGAGTACCGGCCTGGCGACCTCGACGCGGCAGCCGCGACGCTCGACGCGCTGTACACCGCGGCCGCCCGGCCGGACAGCTCCCCGGGTTCGGTCGGCGCGGTGACCGGTGCGCTGCTGGATAACCTCGACGTTCCCCGGGCCCTCGCGATCGCCCGGGACGAAGGCGGGGAAGCGGCCCGCCTCCTGCTCCGCGTCCTGTCCCTGAGCTAGCCCCCTCGGCCCCAGCGGCCCCAGCGCCGCGCTCTCGGTCGCACCTCGACCCGCCGGCGCCGCGCCGCCCGGCCTGGGCCCCCGGACTCACCCTGTCCAGCTGGCGGATGTCTTCCAGGCGGCGTCCGGGCGACCGTCATCTCGGGTGGGCATCCCTTCGCTGAGGAGGTGTACGGGCATGACTTCGACGCTGCCCATGCAACGCGTCTGTATTCGGGAGGAACTCCCCGTGCACCGGGCGGCCGACCTTGCCGGTTCCGCCGACCTTGCCCGTACGGACGCGATCGTGAAGCGCCTGCTGCGCCACGCCCGGGAGCTCGACCAGACCCGGGCCCGGCTGCTCGGCCGGGACCTGGCCGACCTGGGCGCCGAGGGCGGCGAGGCGCTCGCGCGTACCGTCGAGATGCTGGCCGAGCTGGGCAGCGACCTGCCGACCGTACGGCTGGCGCGGGTACAGGCCGCGGTCGTCGCCGGGTTCGTCGAAGCGATGACGGTGCGGTACGCGCGCGAGCGGGACCGCGTCAGCCGCTCGCTGACCGCCGCGCACCAACGGGAGCTGGCGACGCTGCGCGGCAGCCTTCGGCAGCTCCAGCAGGAGGCGCTGCACGACCCGTTGACCGGCCTGCCCAACCGCCGGTACCTGGCGCGGTGGCTGCACGCGCTCCGCGGTGACGGAGCCGCCCGCGTGGGGGTGTGCGTCGTGGACCTCGACAAGTTCAAACGCATCAATGACACTCTCGGCCACGACGCCGGGGACGAGCTGCTGCGGGTGGTGTCCCGGCGCCTGGAGAGCTGCGTAGGGCGGGACGGTCGCCTGCTGGTCCGGTACGGCGGCGACGAGTTCGTGATCCTGCTCGCCGATCCCGTCGGCGAACAGGACGTCATCGGGGCGGCTGAGGCGGCACTGGCACGGGTACGCGAGCCGGTGCTGCTCGCCGGCCGGGCGGTGTGCGTCACCTGCAGCGTGGGCGTGGCCGTGATAGACATCGATACAGGTGAACCGCTCGATGTCGTACGGGCCGCGGACTCGGCGCTGTACCTGGCCAAGTCGGGCGGCAAGAACCGCTGGGCGCTGGGCCGCCCGGCACCGGCGCCGTAGGCAGCCGCTACCGGCCGCGCGCCGTACGACGTCGGCGGCCAGGGCGCCGCGCTGCCCGGGGAGCCAGATCGCGCGCAGGTGTGCCGAGCCAACCGCCGGCCGGCCTCCGAAGAAGCCGGCCGGCGGCCTGCGGGGGGCAGGTTCAGGGGTTGGTCTTGATCAGCTTGCCGTCGGCGCCGACCACGAACCACTTGTCGTCCACGTTCTGGCCGTCGACGTCGCCGGGGCCGACGTCGCCGACGTAGTAGTAGAGCGGCCAGCCGCCGTAGGTGGCCTGGACGGTCCCCTCGGACCGGGTGGTCTGCGACAGCAGCGCCTTGTCGATACCGGACCCGGCGGTCGCCGGCTGCCGGCTGATGAGCGCCGGCCAGGTGGCGATGCACTGGCCGGTGCAGCTGCTGTTGCCGTCCTTGTCGTTGGTGAAGGCGTAGAGGGTGCGCCCGTTCTGGTCGGTGAGGATCGGGCCGAGGCTGGACTGCGCGATCTCGACGCGCACCACAGCCTGGTCCGCGGCCGGCTGGCTGGCCGGCTGGGTGGGCGCGGGCTTGCTGCCGCACGCGGAAAGGACCGCGACCAGGGCCGCGCCAACCAAGAACATAGGGGTACGCATGAAGGTCTCCTTCGATTGTTGAGGTAACCGAGTCGGGACCTACACGAGGGGAGCGCCCCGACGGTTCAGATCTGGATTCGTTCCAGTTCGGTTGAACCGCATCGACCGCCGTCTCGTGTCAGCGGTGTTGTGCCGTGCAGATCCGTACGGCACCGCTGGTGAAAGGACACGAAGAATGCGAGTTCGTCTTGTCGCCCTGTCGAGCCTCGTGCTCGGCGTGGCGCTCGTCGGTGCCACGGCCACGCAGGCGAACGCCGCGGTGCCGTCGCACACGGGTACCCCGTCGCCCTCGGCCAGCTCGGGGATGCCGGGGATGGACATGGCCGGCATGGACCACCACGCGGCGGCGCCGCCCTCGAGCGCGCCGGGCAAGAAGGACCCCTCGGACGGTATCCGCCGGGCGCGGCTCAAGCCGGTGTTCCTGGCGGCCAAGCTCGACGCCAAGCAGGAAGTACAGGTGCCGGGCAAGCCGCCGGTCGGCGACCCGAAGGGCAGCGCGACCGGGATCGTGCGGGTCCAGGGTGACCGGGTGACGTTCGCGTTCTCCTGGAAGGGGATCAGCGCCCCGACGAAGGGCCACATCCACCAGGGCGCGGCGGGGACCAACGGCGACGTCAAGGTAACGCTGTTCGAGCCCGTGAAGGCGGCTCCCGCGACGCCGGCTCCCGGGGCTTCGGCCACCCCGCCGCCGCCCCTGCGATGCCGGCCACCGCGACCGCGGCCGCCGGTATCCTGACGGTCAGCGACCCGGCAATCGCCGACGCGCTGAGGGCCAACCCGGCCGGGTTCTACCTGAACCTGCACACCGACAGTTCCCGGACGGCGCCGTACGGGGCCAGCTGAGCAAGCTTGACCGGCCCGCGGACCTGCTCGGCCTGCTGAACGGTGGGGTGGAGAAGGCGTTCCTGTCCGGCGACCAGGAGGTACCGGGGCGCCCTCGCCCGACCCGAGCGGTAACCCGGTCCCCGCTCCCGCCGTCGGCGACCCGACCGCCCGCGCGGTCGCCTTCATCAAGGCTAAGGACACCCAGGTCAGCTACTCCTTCGCCTGGCTGGGGCTCAACCCGAGCCTCGGCCACATCCACAAGGCACCGTTCGGCGTCAACGGCCCGATCGTCGTCCCGCTGATGGCCACCGCCGTCCCGCCACGATCGTCGCCATCTCCGGTACTGTCTCGAACCTCGACCCCGCGCTGGTCAAGGACATCGCCGGCGCACCCCTCCGCCTACTACGCCAACCTGCACACCGCGCAGTTCCCGGGCGGTGCCGTCCGCGGCCAGCTCTTCAACCGGCGCTGACGCACCCATCAGACAGCAGCGGGGCCCGCGCTCGCGGGCCCCGCTGCTGCGTTGCCGCCCTGGCCCGCTGCGTGCTGTTCGCCGGATAGCCACCTGGTCGGAAGCTGGCGGCGCTGCCGTTGTCAACGCAGCCGAACCTAGGGTGCGGTGATGACCAACATGAATCCCTGGAGGGTTGGCTGATGTCTCGAACCAGGCTGCTAGGCGCGGTAACCGCGGTGGTGCTCGCCACCGGGGGCTCCGGCCTGGCCTTCGCCCATGAGGGTACGGTCTCCGACAACCACCACGGCGGGGACGCGTACACGGTCGCGCTCTTCGGTGACGTGCCGTACGGTGCCGCCGGCCGGGCCGAGTACCCGCGCCTGCTGGCCGGCGTCAACGACGCCCACGTCAAGTTCTCCGTGTTCGACGGCGACCTCAAGGCCGGCGGCGACGGCGCCTGTACCGACGCGCTTTACACCCAGTCGCGCGACTGGTTCAACACCCTGGACAAGCCGGTCGTCGTGGTGCCCGGGGACAACGACTGGACCGACTGCTGGGGCCGGTACGGTCCCGGCACCGGCGGGTTCGACGCGCTCGAGCGGCTCGACCACGAGCGGCAGGTCTTCTACCCGACCGACCAGAGCCTCGGCCGGCACACCATGACCGTGCAGCGGGAGAGCGCGGAGCCCGGCTACGAGGCGTACCGGGAGAACGTGCGCTGGGTAGCCGGTTCCGTGATGTACATCGGGCTCAACGTCCAGGGCTCCAACGACAACCTCCCGCACGCCGGGGTCGACGGCGAGACGAGGCCGGCGAGCGAGATCGCCCGGATGGCCGCCGAGCACGCGCAGCGGGAGCGGGCCAACGTGCACTGGCTCGACGAGTCGTACGCGCTGGCGACGCGCCAGCACCTCAAGGGCGTGCTCGTCGACTGGCAGGCGGACCCGAACTTCAACAACGAGCAGCACCTGCAGCCCGAGCAGTACGACGGGTACGCCGAGATCGTCCCCGAGCTGCGCGGGCAGGTCATCGCGTTCCCCGGCCAGTCGGCGCTGGTACACGGGGACAGCCACTACTTCAAGGTCGACAAGCCGCTCAACTACGACAACGGCCAGGTGGTCGCGAAGTTCACCCGCGTCGAGACGTTCGGCGCCGCGAACACGCACTGGGTGGCCGCCACGATCGACCCGCGCGACCCGAACCTGTTCGAGTTCAGCCCGCGGGTCGTGCCCGGCAACGTCAACGACCGCTGACCGGATGGGGCTGGCCGGGAGACCGGTCAGCCCCGTCACGCGGGTACGGGTCAGCGGGCGACCGCCAGGACCACCCCGAGCACGACCAACGTCAGCACGGCCAGCAGGAAGGCGACGGCGAGCTGGCGGTGCTGCAGGGCCGGTCCGGTGGTCCTCGGCTCCGGGTCCGCGGGCAGGTCCCGGGTGACCGCGGCCAGCTCGTCGCACGTCACGGCGACCAGCGCCCGATCCACCCGCTCGCCGAACTCGTCGAGCGTGAGCCGGCCGGCCGCGGTGTGCCGTTGCAGGGCGGCGACCACCTGCTCGCGGTCGGCATGGGATACGCGTAGGTCGGGGTCGGTCATCGCACTCTCCCGCGTCCTCCGGGGCTCGGGCACAGGGTACTGTGCGCCGGGCCATATCGGCGTAGGGTGCGACCCGTCGAACCCACGCTACGGAGGAAGCCATGGGAAGCTCACCCGCGCAGGGGTTGCTGGTCATCGAGCGGATTCTTCGCGACCGGGACAGCGTGTGGCGCCAGATCATCGAGGAGCGCGACCTGCGTGGCCTCAGCGTACAGATGCTCGCCAGCTCGGCGGTCAGCCTGGCCTGCTACGGCGCGGTGCTGGGCGCCTCCAACGGCTGGGCCCAGGCACTGTCCTCGACGGTGAAGCTGCCGCTGCTCTTCCTCGCCACCCTGTCGATCTGCCTGCCCACGCTCTACCTGTTCAACCTGGTGTTCGGGGCCCGGCTGTCAGTGATGCAGGCGGTAACGCTGATCCTGGTATCGATTACCGTCACTTCCGTGCTGACCCTGGCGTTCGCGCCCATCAGCCTGTTCTTCCTGATCTCCGCGCACAGCTACGAGTTCTTCAAGCTGCTCAACGTGTGCATCCTCGCGCTCACCGCGATCGTCGGGCTGCGCTTCCTGACCGTCGGCATGCGTACCCTCAACCAGCACCAGGCCGCGCTCGACCACGTGGTGGACACGCGCCCGCAGGTGATCGCGGTGCCATCCCAGCCCGCGCTGGGCCCGCCTGAGCCGGCCCAGCCTGAGCTCGTCTCCGCCGGTACCGCTCCGGCGCTGGTTCCGCCGGGCGGACCGGCCGCGCCGGTGACCCTGGTACCGCCCGGCCCGGTCCCCGCCGGTGCCATGGCCGCCGCCGGGCAGCCCAACGGCGGCTGGGTTCACGGGGCACCGCTACAGTCCGACCAGCGCCTGGCGCCGCGCCCGTTGCCGGCCCCGCCCGCACCCGTCCGCACCGAGCGCGGCAGCAGCATGACCCTGCTCTATATCTGGATCCTGCTGTTCGGCTTCGTGGGCACCCAGCTCGGCTGGACGTTGCGCCCGTTCTTCGGCAGCCCGGACCAGCCGTTCTCGCTGTTCCGCCACATCAGCGGCACGTTCTACAGCGACATCTTCGCGACCATCGGGCGGCTGCTGCACGGCTGACGCCGGCCAGCCGCATCTGACCGCGCTCCGAACGAGTGGACCAGCGACTGCCGGGTAGCGACAGCTCATACCGACCGTCGCACGGTTCCGAGGAAGGAGCGCGCCATGCCCTACATCACCGTCGGCGAGGAGAACAACGCGCCGATCGAGATCTACTACGAGGACCATGGGACCGGTACGCCGGTGGTGCTCAGCCACGGCTACCCGCTCACCGGCCAGGCGTGGGAGAAGCAGGTATCCGCCCTCCTGGACGCGGGGTACCGGACGATCACGTACGACCGGCGCGGCTGGGGGGACTCGAGCCGGCCCGGGATCGGGTACGACTACGACACGTTCGCCGCCGACCTGCAGGGGCTCATGGAGAAGCTGGACCTGCGGGACGCCGTACTGGTCGGGCACTCGATGGGCACCGGCGACGTCACCCACTACCTCGGCCGGTACGGGTCGGACCGGGTCAGCAAGGCGGTGCTGGTCTCGGCGATCCCACCGTACCTGCTGAAGACCCCGGACAACCCCGAGGGCCTCCCGCAGGCCATGTTCGACGGCTTCCTCACCGCCGCGAAGGCCGACCGGCTGGCCTGGTTGAAGAGCTTCCTCGACAACTTCTACAACATGGACATGTACCGCGGCTCGCTGGTCAGCGAAGCGGCCTATGAGGCCAGCTTCAGCATCGCCGCGGCCGGGTCGGCGATCGCCGCCGCGGCCTGCATACCCGCCTGGCTGACCGACTTCCGGGCCGACGTCGCCGCGCTGGACGTGCCCGTCATGGTGGTGCACGGTGACCAGGACCGGGTGCTGCCGATCGGCAACACCGGCAGCCGCCTCCCCGCCTTGATCGAAGGACTCCGATACGTTGTGATCGAGGGCGGTCCGCACGCCATCGCCTGGACGCACGCCGACCAGGTCAACGCGGCGCTGCTCGAGTTCCTCAAGTAACCCCGGCGCGCCCCGGGCCTGGTGTTCCGGGCCTTGGCAGGCGACGATCAGGGGCATGGGCGACGACTCGTCCGACCAGTACTCGACGCTGCCCGAGCCGGCGTTCGGGCGCAGCCCGTTCCCGCCGATCGCGGACTACGCGTTCCTGTCCGACTGTGAGGTCAACTGCCTGGTCGCGCCGAGCGCCTGGCAGTGGGCGCGTGACGGGAACATGCCCGTCCCGGTGGTGAAGACCGCGACTGCGGGATCTGGGAGGTGCGCGGCGAGCTCCAGCACTTCGTGTCGAGCAAGCTGATGTGCTGGGTCGCGCTCGACCGCGGTGCCAGGCTGGCCCGGATGTACGACGAGCCGGTGTACGCCGCCAAGTGGCAGGCCCTCGCCAACCAGATCCACGAGGACATCTGTACCCGCGGCGTCGACCCACGGGGCGTCTTCGTCCAGCGGTACGGATCCACCGCGCTGGATGCCTCGCTGCTCCTCATGCCGCTGATGCGGTTCCTGCCGCCCGACGACCCCCGACTGCGGGCCACCGTGCTCGCCATCGCCGAGGAGCTGACCGTCGACGGCCTCGTCCTGCGCTACCGCGTGGAGGAGACCGACGACGGGCTCACCGGCGAGGAGGGCACCTTCACGATCTGCTCCTTCTGGCTGGTCTCCGCGCTCGTCGAGATCGGCGAGCTGGACCAGGCCCGCAAGCTGTGCGAGCGGCTGCTCGCGTACGCCAGCCCGCTCGAGCTCTACGCCGAGGAGATCGACACCTGCAGCGGCCGGCACCTCGGCAACTTCCCGCAGGCGTTCACCCACCTCGCGCTGATCAACGCGGTCGTGCACGTGATCCGCGCCGAGCAGACGCCGTCGGTCGGCGAGTTCATGCCGGGACGGACCTGATCGCGGTCGTGCCGGTGGTGCCGCCCAGCGGTGTGGTGTCCATGCCGCCGAACCTACGCCCATGGGCGTGACCGGCACTGCGATGATGGGACCCACGGTGACCGGACGAAGGGTGGCGACGTGGCCCAGGGGGAGAGCCCGGTCGAGATGGGGCAGTCCGCCCCGCGGCCCGTGCGCCAGTCCACGGCGGCACTCGCGGCGGCCGTGGTCGTGCTCGCCGTCCTGGGCGGCGCGTTCGGGTTCGCCCTCGGGAAGCTGCGCGGGCACGACCCCGGCCCCGGCCCCACCGGCGCCGGCCGCCCGGCCAGCCCGACCGTCGACCCGAGCTGCGGCGCGTTCCGGGAGGACTTCAACTCCGCGCTGCTCGACAGCGCATGGGCCCGGAACTACGGCCAGTTCATCGAGAACGAGCGGATCGACCAGGGCTGGCTCGAGCTCAGCGTGAAGGACGGCGCCGACCTGTACCCGGGCTATCTTCAGCCACCGATGTACACCCGGAAGGTGACCGGCTCGTACGCGCTGCACGCCAAGCTGCACGCCGACCCGCAGTACTGGTACCAGGGCGCCGGGCTGGTGCTGTTCGTCGACACCAACACGTACGTGCGGCTGGAGCGCGGCGTCGGGGCGGAGGGTGGCGGAGCGATCGCCTTCGAGTACCGGGTGGAGGGCGGCGAGCACGAGAAGCTGGCCGACCCGGGCAAGCGGCAGTACCCGGCCGACGCCACCGATGTCGAGCTGCGCATGGTGAAGACCGGTACGGACGTGAGAGGCGCGTGGCGTGAGGCCGGCGCGCAGCAGTGGCACGAGGTGGGTACGGCGAAGGTGAAGGCGGACGCGGAGTACCGCTCGGGGTTCCTCGCCCTCAACCGGTCGCAGCCGCCCACCCCCGCGTCGAAGAAGGGCGTCTTCACGGCGCGGTTCGACTACGTCGAGGCGGCATGCCTGGGGGTCAGGTGAGCGCCGCCCGGACGGCCGGGCTCCTCGCCTCTTCGAGGAGCCCGGCCCGTACGCTACGCGCCCGCCGTATCGGCGGCCCGCCCGATGGCCGCGATGTCAATCTTGCTCATCTGCAGCATCGCCTTCATTGCCCGCTGTGCCCGGCCCGGGTCGGGGTCGGTGAGCAGCTGGTCGAGCTCGGTCGGGACGACCTGCCACGAGACCCCGTACCGGTCCTTCAGCCAGCCGCACGGCCCGGGCTGGCCGCCCTCGGAGAGGTTGCTCCAGAAGTAGTCCACCTCGTCCTGCGTCGCGCAGTTCACCTGGAACGACACGGCTTCGTTGAAGGTGAACTCCGGGCCGCCGTTGAGCGCGACGAACTCCTGGCCGTCGAGCTCGAAGTTGACCGTCATCACCGTACCGGCCGGCCGCGGGCCGGCCTCGCCGTACCGGGCGACGTTGATGATGCGGGAGTTCTTGAAGACGGAGGTGTAGAAGTTCGCCGCCTCCTCGCCTTGAGTGTCGAACCACAGGCATGGCGTGATCTTTGGCATGATGCGTCGTCCTCTCGGTCTCGACGGTCTGGCCCGACCGCGTTCACCTGTTAGACGACGGTCGCGGCGCAGACTCATCGGTCACCCGTCACACCTGAGCCTAGGCCCGGCGCGGCCGGCCGGCAGGTTGTGTGCCGAGCTGGGCGGGGCGTGGCCCCCCTCAGCCGCGGTACCGGGCGGCCTCGAAGAGCCGGCCGGCGGCGGTGACGAACTCGTCGCGCAGGGGTCCGGGGTCCAGCGTGTCGGCGGTCGCCCGGAGCCGTACGCCGGCACCGAGGAGGTCGGTCCGGGACAGGCTCGCGCCGTCCTCCCACTCCAGCTGCGGGACGGGGCCCGGGGGTGGGATGGGAATGACCACCAGCTGACCGGCGATCACGACGACGACGTAGCGCTGCACCGGCTGGAGCGGCACGACGTCGCAGGCGGGGGGCGAGGCGAGGAGGCCGTCGACGAGCGCGGCGAGGTCCGAGCGGTTGGTGGCCAGGACAGTCTCCGCGGTGCCGTCGCCGAGCCGCTCGCCGAGCTGCTTCTGGGCGAGCACCCGGTCGATGGTCGCGCGGGTGCTCAGGGCGACCCACTGGGCGCGCCCCAGGTCGCTGGTCCCGTTGTCGACGGGCTTGCTGAACGTCTGGTCCGCGACGACCACGGTGCCCGGCGGGAGCTGGAGCTCGTACCAGTGCGCCATCATGGCGTCGTCGTAGATGTAGCCGCGCTCCGGCCCGAAGGGCCAGGTGTACGCGGCGACCAGGTCGTCGTGGCTCATGCTGACGATCTCAGGCATGTGGGGAGTCCTCTCCGAGGATCGGGCGGGTACGTCAGGTAGAGCCGGACGCCGTCGTCGTGATACCTCGCCCGGGTTCCCCTGACCGTCTTTCTGTTATGGCGGCCACCTCGCCGTGTCTCCGAGATAGGGCCTACCGTGGCCCGGGGTGACAAGGAGGAGCGATGGTCCGCAACGACCGGCTGGATCCGGCGGCGACCGCCGCGCTGGTGGTGGCCGCGCAGCAGGGCGACCAGCGGGCGCTGGACGCCCTGCTGGCCGAGTCGCTGACGTTGGTCTACAACGTGGTCGGGCGGGCGCTGGCCGGCCACCCGGACGTCGACGACGTCGTGCAGGACACCATGCTGCGCGCGGTCAACGGCCTGGCCGGGCTGCGCCAGCCGGAGAGCTTCCGGTCCTGGCTGGTCGCGATCGCGGTACGCCTGGTGCGTAACCACCACCGCGCACACGAGGGGGTACCGCCCAGCCTCGACGAGCCGGACCGGGTGGCCGACCCGGGCGCCGACTTCGTCGACCTGACCATCGTGCGGCTCGGGCTGTCCGGGCAGCGGCGGGAGGTTGCCGAGGCGACCCGCTGGCTGGACGCCGAGGACCGGGAACTGCTGTCGCTGTGGTGGTTGGAGGCGGCCGGGGAGCTGACCCGTACGGAGGTCGTGGCGACGCTGGAGCTGAGCGCGGCGCATGTGGCCGTACAGATCCAGCGGATGAAGGGACGGCTGGACGCGGCGCGCGCGGTGGTACGCGCGGTGCAGGCCAGCCCGCTGTGCGCCGACCTCGCCGGCGTACTGGCCTCGTGGGACGGCCGGCCGAACCCGTTGTGGCGCAAGCGAATCGCCCGGCACACCAGGGAGTGCCCGTACTGCGCGCCGGGCTGGGCCGACCAGGTGCCGGTCGAGCGGCTGCTGGCCGGGATGATGCCGGTACCGCCGCCGGGCGGCCTCGCCGGCTCGGTCGCCGGGCTGCCCGGCACGGTGGCGAAGCTGGCCCGGCCGCGCGGTGCCGGGCGGGGGCTGCGCAGGTTGGCGCGCCCGCACCGGTACGCCGCGGCCAAGCCGACCGTCGCGGCGCTCGCCGGTGTCGCCGTACTCGCCACCGCCGCGGTCGTCGGGTACGTGACCCGGGACCGGCCCGGACCGGCGGCGGCGGTGTCGACACCGTCGGGCACTCCGTCGCCGGCCCTCGCGTCCGCCCCGTCGTCGCCGGTGTCCGCCAGCCCGTCGCCGGCCTCGGCCAGCCCTTCGCCGTCGCCGGCCCACGCCGCCGGCCCGACCGTGCCGCCGCCTGCCCGCACGGCCAAGAAGGGCGTCAGCGCCTGGTACTTCGGCGGCGTGACCCAGGCCCTGGCCGACGTACGGGCCTCCTGGTACTACAACTGGGCGGCCTCTCGGGCCAACCTCACCGCCCCACCCGGCGTCGAGTTCGTACCGATGATCTGGGGTGCGAAGTCGGTCACCGCGGGCAACCTCGGCCAGGCGAAGAGCGAAGGCCATACGCTGCTGGGGTTCAACGAGCCGGACCGCGGGGACCAGGCGAACATGACCGTCGCCCAGGCGCTGGACCTGTGGCCGAAGCTGATGGACACCGGCATGCGGCTGGGCAGCCCGTCGCCGTCGTACGGGGCGGCCACCGCGGGGAGCTGGCTGGACCAGTTCATGTCCGGTGCCGCGGCGCACGGGTACCGGGTCGACTTCATCGCGCTGCACTGGTACGGCAGCGACTTCAGCGCCGCCGCGACCGGTCAGCTCAGGAGCTACCTGGAGGCCACGTACGCGCGGTACCACAAGCCCATCTGGCTCACCGAGTACGCGCTGATCAACTTCCCGGGTACGCCGAAGTACCCGAGCGGCAGCCAGCAGGCGAGCTTCGTCACCGCGTCGACCGCGATGCTGGCCGGACTGTCCTATGTGGAGCGTTACGCATGGTTCGCGCTGCCGGCGACGAGCGGCTCCGGTACGGGTCTGTACGTCGACGCCCGTACCCCGACCGATGCCGGGGTCGCCTACCGGGCCGCCGGCTGAACGTCGAGCCTACCGGGCGCGCTGAACATGGAGCGGCGCCGGCGCCGGGGCTTTGATCGCCGCCGGCACCGACGCCGGAACTAGAGGACCTCGGGTCCGCCGCGAGGGTGGGGCGGCGGACCCGAGGCCCGGCTTACTTGGCGGGCGTGTAGGACTGGGCGAGCGACGAGGCGAACAGGTCCGCGACCTGGGACAGTCCGCCGGGCGAGGTGGAGTCGGGACGCAGGACGTAGGTCTGCCGGGCCGGGATCGCCCCCGGCTTGCTGTAGTCCAGCGGGGCCACCAGGCCGTTGGTGTTCACGCTTGCCTGGCTCTGGAACGCCTTGAGCAGGCCGGCGCGGGTCAGGTCGTTGTTCTTGCAGGCGGTGTCGAGGATGCCACCGATGATCTGCGCCTGGGCGTACCCGAACAGCGCGTACTGAATCTTCGTGGCGTCGGGGTACTTCGCCAGGAAGGCCGTACGCACCTCGGTGGGCCCGGACGCGGTGGAGCTGAACGGGGCGATCGAGGTCGCGACGAACATCTGCTTCTCCAGGGCCGCCTTGACCGGCGTGGCGAGCAGGGCGGTGCTGAAGGACGGGGCGTTGCCGATGAACGGGACGGCGAACCCGCCCGCCGCCGCGACGCCCACGGCGGACGCGGTCTGGGCCGGCGCGACGGTGAGCAGGACGGCCTTGGCCCCGGCCGCCTTGAGCGCGGTCACCTGGGCGGTGAGGTCGGCGGCGGTCGGCGTGATCTTGTAGGGCAGCACGGTCAGCCCGTACTCCTTGGCCGCGGCCACCGCACCGGCGTTGCCGTTCTCGCCGTAGTCACCTTCGTGGAAGATGTGGCCGATCTTGTCGCCCTTTTGCAGGCCCTTGTTCTTCACCAGCCAGTCGACCGCGTTGATCATCTCGACGTCGTACGTGGTTCCAGGGATCACCACGTACGGGTTGCTGAGCAGGCTGGACGACCACGAGAGCGCACCGGTGAGCATCTCGTCGGACTTGATGTTGTCCAGCAGCGCGGCGATCTCGGGGGAGCCGAGCACCTCGTGCATGGCCAGCACGTCGTCCTTGATGGAGGCGTACGCGGTGACCGCGTTCTGCGGGTTGTAGCCGTGGTCCTTCAGCACCAGCTCGACCTTGCGCCCACACACGCCGCCCTTGGCGTTCTTGGCCTCCCAGTAGAGCGTCCGGCCCTGCTCGACGGCCTTACCCAGCCCCGCGTACGGGCCGGTGCGGTCGGTCAGTACGCCGAGCTTGATGGTCGTGTCGGTGACGCCGGGCCCGGTGGCGAGCTTGCCGCCGCTCGGGGCCGTCGACGTGCTGGTCGACTTGGTGCTGCAGCCGGTGGCCAGGAGTACGGCCGCGAGCCCGGCCGCGAGCGCGCGTCTGCGCGTGAGTAGCCGCATAGTGGTGTTTTCTCCTCTATCGGGGGTGTCGGAAACGGGCAGTGAGGCGCCGGCCGAGGCCGGCCGCCCCACCAGGTTCGATCAGAAGCAGCAGGATGAGGGCGACGGCGTACGCGAAGCGGGCCGCGACGGCGGGACTGACCCCGTCCTGCCCGGGCTCGGCCAGCCCGGGCAGGACGTCGGCGTAGTAGTCCAGCACGCGCGGGAGGCTCGCGACGAAGACCGCCCCGAACACCGCGCCGGCGGCCGACCCCACCCCGCCGAGGACGACCATGACGAGGAACTCGATGGACATCGCATAGTCGAACGTCACTGGCACGATGCGGCCGAGGGCCAGTGCCAGCAGAACCCCGCCCAGTCCGGCGAACATCGACGAGACGAGGAACGCGTAACCCTTGTAACGGGTTACCGGTACGCCCATGATGCCGGCCATCAGCTCGCCGTCGCGCACCGCGCGCAGCGCGCGTCCGGGCCGGCCCCGGACCAGGTTGCGGTAGTAGAGGAAGGCCAGCGCGGTGACCGCGAGGGCGAGGTACCAGAGCTTCTCCTCACGGTGGAACGGCACGCCGAGCACGAGCAGCTCGGTACCGGGCCGGCCGTTGTCGAAGCCGAAGCCGAAGAGGTCGAAAGTGGTTACCGTGCGCCCGTTGTAGCCACCGGTGAGCACCGGCGCGTTGGCGAGCACGTGCTGGCCGGCGAAGACCAGCCCGAGCGAGGCGATGCCGAGGTAGATACCACGCAGCCGGGCCGCGATCGGGCTGAAGAGCAGCCCGGCCAGCCCGGCGAGCAGTACCGCCAGCACAGCCGCTAACAACGGAGGCAGCCCGAGCCCGCCCTGGTGGCTGACGCCGACCGTACGGCTCTCGCCGGCCAGGTAGGTGTAGCCGTACGCGCCGGCGGCGACGAAGAACGCGTGCCCGAGCGAGAGCTGTCCGGCCTGGCCGAGCAGGAGCCCGAGACCGAGCGCGGCGACCGCCGCCGCGAACGCGAACAGCCCGAGCTGGAGCCAGAACCGGTCCAGGTAGAAGGGGATGGCGAGGAGCACCACCACCGCTGCCGCCGCCACCGCGGGCCCGGTAAGGCGGCGGCGCGACGGCGCCGGGGGAGTGGGTGCCCGGACGATGATGCGGGTACGCAGGTCAGACACGGTGCAGCTCCCGGGTGCCGAAGAGACCGGAGGGGCGGACCAGCAGCACGAGGACCATCACCACGTACGGCATCACGGAGTGGAAGCCCAGCCCGAGGAAGGACAGGTGCGACTCGTACCCCTCGGCGAGCACCTGGGTGACGCCGACGACCAGACCGCCGACGATCGCGCCACCGATCGAGTCCAGGCCGCCGATGATGGCCGCGGGGAAGGCGGCCAGCGCGATCGCCGCCGTGGCCGGGTGCAGCCCGGGGGTGGGGAAGACGGTGATGAACAGCCCGGCCACCGCGGCCAGCCCGCCGGCCAGCGTCCAGGCAAGGGCGGAGACCATCTTCCGGGGTACGCCCATCAAGGAGGCGGTCTGCGCGTCATCCGCCACGGCCCGCATGGCGATCCCCCAGCGGGACAGCTTGAACCAGGCCAGGAACAGCCCGATGAGTACGACGCTGATCGCGAACCCGGCGAACCGGGCCTGCGGGATGGTCAGCTCGCCGAGCCGGAAGACCCTGTCGCCCCAGGGATCCGCGACCGGCATGATGTCGACGCCGAGCCGCCGGGTGACCTCGGTCTCCGTAACTACATCGAAGCCGATCGTCATGATGCTGACCGTGATGACCGACGCCGCCTTGAGCGGTGCGACCAGGAGCCGCTGGACGAGCAGCCCGGTGAGCGCGGCTGCGGCCACGCCACCCAGCAGTGCCAACGGGAACGGCACGTGCGACAGGCCCAGCCGGGCGATCGCGTACGCGCCGACCATCAGCAGCGCGGGCTGGCCGAAGTTCACCACGTCGCTGGCCTTGAAGACGATGACGAAGCCGAGGGCGAGCAGGGCGTACACGGCGCCGATCGAGACCCCGCCGGCGAGCAGTTGCAGGAACTGGGTCACGTCAGCCCTCCGTCGGGGAGCTTGTCGGAGCGGCGGTCGGTCGGCGTTCGTCAGTCGGGGAGCTTGTCGGAGCGGCGGTCGGTCGGCGTTCGTCAGTCGGGGAGCTTGTCGGAGCGGCGGCCGGTCCGCCTTCGTCAGTCGCGGAGCTTGTCGGAGCGGCGGCCGGTCCGCCTTCGTCCGTACCGAGGTAGGCGCGTTGTACGGCCGGGTCGCGCCGTACCTCGTCGGGTTCGCCGTCGGCGATACGGACCCCGAAGTCCAGGACGGTGACCCGGTCGGCGATCCCCATCACCAGGCCCATGTCGTGCTCGACGAGCAGGATCGGGATGTCCAGCGCGTCGCGGATGTCGCGGATCAGGTGGGCCATCAGCGCGGTCTCGTGCGCGTTGAGGCCGGCGGCCGGTTCGTCGAGCAGCAGCAGTGCGGGCTCCACGCACAGCGCCCGGGCGATCTCGACGCGCTTCTGGTCGCCGTACGGCAGCCGGCCGGCGGGCGCGTGCAGCCGGTCGGACAGGCCGAGGAAGTCGGCGATCTCGCGGGCGCGGTCCCGGTGCCGGCGCTCCTCCCGCCGTGCCTTCGGCAGCCGCAGCGGGGTGGTGACGAACCCGGCGCGGGTCAGGTGGTGCCGGCCCAGGAGCAGGTTCTCCTCGACCGTCTCGGCGCCGAGCAGCGCGATGTTCTGGAAGGTACGGGCCACCCCGAGCCCGGCGATGTGGTGCGGGGGCAGGGTGGTGAGGTCCACGCCCTTGAAGTGCACCCCGCCGGAGGCCGGCCGGTACGCTCCCGACAAGACGTTGAACATCGTCGACTTGCCGGCGCCGTTCGGCCCGATGACCGCGTGGATCGCCCGGGGCGCCACGCTGAACGAGACGTTGTCGAGGGCGGTGACCCCAGCGAACCGTACCGTTACCGCCTTGACGGCGAGGGCCGGCTCGACGGCGAGCGCGGGCGTCATCCGGTCCACCGCGTCAGGGTCGGGCGCTGCGCCCCGTGCTCGGTGAGCTCCCGGTCGACGGCCACCTCGGCGTCGTGCGCGAGGTACCGGTCCCGGACCGCGTCGTTCTGGGCGAGTACCGCCGCCGGCCCGGACAGCGCCACCTCGCCGGTCGTGAGCACGTACGCGTGCGTGGCGACGCCGAGCGCCATGGCCGCGTTCTGCTCGACGAGCACCACGGTCGTACCGGCGCTGTTGATCTCGCGGATCACCTCGCCGATCTGGCCCACCACCCGGGGCGCGAGCCCCAGCGACGGCTCGTCCAGCAGGAGCAGCTTCGGCTGCGCCATCAGCGCCCGGCCGATCGCGAGCATCTGCTGCTCGCCGCCGGAGAGCAGGCCGGCGCGCTGGTGCCGGCGGTCGTAGAGGATCGGGAAGAGTTCGTAGACGGTGCGCCGGGCCCGTACCCTCGCCGCTGTCGCCCGTGCGGTGAAGCCGCCGACCCGCAGGTTCTCCGCGACCGTCAGGCGCTCGAAGATCCGCCGCCCCTCGGGCGCCTGCACCACGCCGGCCGTCACGATGGCCGCGGGGGACCGGCCGGCGAGCGACCGCCCCTCGAACTCGATCGTGCCGCCGGCGATCGATCCGCCGTGGGCGGGCAGCACGCCGGAGATCGCCCGTAGCAGGGTGGTCTTGCCCGCCCCGTTGCTGCCGAGCACGGCCACGACCGCGCCCTGCGCGACGTCAAGGGTGATGGACCGCAGGCCCAGGATCGATCCCCGGTACTGAACCCGGAGATCGCGTACGGTGAGCACCGGCTTGCCTCCTCCGCTCTGGCCCGCTTCACGAGCCGACGGGTGTAACCCCCCGGTAACCTGGCTGATGGCTGAGGAGCGTGCGCGCCCCCGGCGGGTCATGGCTAGCGGCAGGTGGAGGTACCAGTCCGGAGGTCTCCATGTGGAGACTGTTCGGTGAACGGTTGACGCAATGCGATTACGTATTGACCGTCGGCTATTAGTCGAATAGCCCGAACTCGTCCCGATCGGGGGCCTGGAAGAACGTCGTGTACCGATGCAGTGGCTCGCGTGTAATGGGTACGGTGCCCCAGCCGGTCGCGGAACGGTTTCGTCGAACAGTCGGTGCCCAGCCGTGCCGTCCGCTCGTCGGGGCACGGGCGGGCGGCCAGGGTCGCTCAGCCGGTCCCTCCGTGGAGCGTCGTCCTTCCCGGGCCGGGCAGCCCGCACGGCAGGACCAGTCCCGGTCGGCTCCGCCGGGCCACGCCTCACGGTGGCGCCGCCGGCCGGGTTGCGGGACGCGGTTCCCAGCATCTGGTCCCGGCCCCAGGGAACCCTCACCGCTCGCAGCCGCGCTCGTACCCCTCGTCAGGCTCATTGTTAAACGCCCGTGAATTCTTACCGTTTTTTGATTACGGACATTTCTCCGTGACCATTCCTCCGCCGGTGCTTTCGGCACCGCTGTCCGGTCTGCGCCGAAGCGCGGGCGTACCGGTCAACCTGGCGGGTGATCTTGGTGTCCGGACTTAGTTGGAAAGTGATTCATCTCGATGTCAGGTCCCATTGCGCACGCGAGCCGGTACCCGTCAGCGGACGCGGCCAGCACGAGACGCCCCCTACCGGCAACTGCTCGCCCTGGGCGGGCTCGGCCGGCCAGCGCCCCGGGTCGGGCATCAGCGGGTGACCGGGTGGACCGGCGGGGCGTCGAGGCCGCAGTGCAGCCGGGCCGGTTCCGGCTCGGGCTCGGTCGGGCGAGGGTTGCGGATCGTCGCGGCGGACAGCGCTCCGCCGAGAACGCACAACCCGGCGGTGATGAGGGAGGCGGTGTGGAAGCCGGTGGAGAACCGTGCCGGCTCCAGGTAGGCCGCGCCGGTGATGCCGGCGGCGGCCGGGAGCACGGCGACCGCGATGAGGGCGGCGGCGCGGGCGACGTCGTTGTTGACGGCGGAGGCCATGCCGGCGTGGCGGGCCGGTACGGCGGCCAGCACGGTCGCGGTCAGCGGCGCGACGGTCGTGGCGAGGCCGAGCGCCAGCACGGTGACGGCGGGAAGCACGTCGGCGAGATAGCTGCCATCGGTATCGACCCGGACGAGCAGGGCGAGGCCCAGGCCGACGAGTACGGGTCCGACGCTCATCTGCAGCCGGGGTCCGACCCGGGCGGCCAGCGCGCCGGAGCGGGCGGACAGGACGAGCATGATGGCGGTGATGGGCAGCAGGGAGACGCCGGCCTCCAGCGCGCTGTAGCCGGACACCTGTTGGAGCTGGATGGGCAGCAGGAACAGGGCTCCGCCCAGCGCGCCGTAGATGACGAAGGTGACCACGTTGGTCGCGGTGAACTGGGTGGAGGCGAACAGGTCCAGCGGCAGCATCGGGTTACCGGCCCGGCGCTGCCACAGGACGAACGCGGCGAGCAGCAGTACGCCGCCGGCGAGCGCGCCCAGCACGGTGGGGTTGGTCCAGCCGCGGGTGGGGCCCTCGATCAGCCCGTACGTGAGCCCGACGAGGCCGAGGGTGACCAGGGCGCCGCCGGCCAGGTCCACCCGTCCGGTCGCGTCGGGGTCGTGCGACTCCGGTACGTGCCGCCACGCGACCGCGACGACGGCGGCCGCGATCGGCAGGTTGATAACGAAGATCAGCCGCCAGGACGCGGCCTGCACGAGCCAGCCGCCGAGGAACGGGCCGATCGCGGTACCCACCCCGGACAGGCCCGACCAGGCACCGATCGCCTTGCCGCGGTCGGCCGGCTGGAACGACGCCTCCAGGATGGCCAGGCTGCCCGGGGTCAGCAGGGCGGCGCCGATGCCCTGCAGTGCCCGGGCGGCGATGAGCACCTGCGCGTCCGGGGCGACACCGCACAGCAGCGAGGCGAGGGCGAACCAGACCACGCCGAGCAGGAATACCTTCCGGCGGCCGTACCGGTCGCCCAGCGCCCCGGCCACCAGCAGCAACCCGGCCAGCGTCAAGGTGTACGCGGTCACCACCCACTGCAGCGTGGCCAGGCCGGTACCGAAGTCCCGGCCGATGGCCGGCAGCGCGATCCCCACCACCGTGGCATCGATCGACGCCACCGCGGACCCCAGCACCGTGGCCAGCAGCACCCAGCGACCCGCCGCGCTGGCGTACCGCAGCCCGGCCTGGTCGCCGGCAGCCGCCGGCGCGCTGCTCACGGGGACCTCACGCGGGGAATCGTACTGCCGGCCGCCCGCCGTCAGCCCTGCGCCGGCTCGTCCAGCCGGAACCCGACCTTCACCGTGACCTGGAAGTTCCCGACCTCTCCGTCGACGATGTTGCCGCGGATCTCGGTGACCTCGAACCAGTCGAGCCCGTGCAGCGTGGCGCTGGCCCGTGAGATCGCGTTGCGTACGGCCTGGTGGACCGAGTCGGACGAGGACCCGACGATCTCGGTGACCCGGTAGGTGTGATCCATTTCTACGCCTCCCTGAGTGTGGGGCTGTTTCGCCCCAGCGTCCCGCAGATCCGGCCCGGGTGCGTGTGAAACGGCCCGCGGTTTGTCCGGTGACCGGTCGGGTACGCAGGTCGGGAAGGCTTGAGGAGTGAGGAGCGGACATGCCGAACATCCAACAGCCGGAGATGCGCCGTAGCGGCCGGGACCCGCTGGTCCAGGACTCCGTCGAGCAGCGCGCCGCCAGTAAGCCGCCGGCTGGTGGCCGGGGTGGACCGGTCCCCGCCGAGCAGCAGTCGCCGTACGGGCCCCAGCCGCCACCGGAGCGGCGCCCGGCCAGCGGCGACGACGCCGTGATGGTGGGCGGGCCGCGCGACCTGACCCCGTTCCGCTCGGACGGCGCGGGGCTGGTGACCGTGGAGCTCGACGGGCTGGTACACCGCTACGTCCGCACCAAGGCGCATCGCGAGCTCGGCCACCGGCACCTGGTCGTCTACACCTACGACGGCGAGGTCCGCCCGGAGACCATGGGCTGAGCCGTTGCCAGTCAGTGCGCGAATGTGAACGCATGATCGACAGTCCTACCTTGCGGTGGGACGGTCCCGGTCTTGCCCGCCGTGGCGGTGCCGGGTAGACGTTTCACGGCCACCAGCCCCGCATGTGGGGTCTTACGGTCGGCTCCACGTCCGTTTAGCGACTCCCGGCCACTCCGGGCGTCGGTAACCTCAGCCACCAGCGCGGCAAGGTTCAACGCGGCGTTCAGATCCCGGTCCAGGGACAGTCCGCAAGCCGTGCAGGTGTAGGTGCGTTCCGGTAGGGCGAGCTTGGTTTTCACCGCACCACACCCGGAACACGTTTTGGAGGATGGGTACCAGCGGTCAGCGACGATGAGCTGGCCGCTGTTCCAATCGGTTTTGTAGGCCAGCTGGCGGCGGATCTCGGCGAATCCGCAGTCAGAGATGGCCTTGGCCAGCCGACGGTTGCGCACCATGCCGGCCACATTCAGGTCCTCAACCACGACAGTGCCGTACTGCGCGGCCAGCCGGGAGGTGAGTTTGTGGATGCCGTCGCGTCGCAGGTTCACCACGCGCCGGTGGGCGCGGGCAACAGCGACACGGGCGCGGTCCCACCGCTTCGACGCGCGCTGCCCGGTGCGCGGGTCGGGGCCGACCCGGCGGGACATCGCCCGCGACGCTCGGCGTAGCTTGCGGCTGGCCGATGCGAGGTGGTGGGGGTTGGTGACCGTCTCGCCCGTGGACAGCACGGCGAGGTGCTTCACGCCGAGGTCAACGCCCACCACCGCGTCCGGACGGGCCGGTACGTGCCCGGACCGCTCGACCTGGCACGTGAACGACACGAACCAGCGCCCGTGCTCACGCCGCACGGTGGCCGACAGGATCCGGGCGGTACCGGCCTCGATCCGCCGGGCGAGTTTGCGGGTCGACTCGTGGGTTTTCAGCATGCCGAGCCGGGGCAGGGTGACGTGATGCCGGTCAGCCTCAACCCGGATCGCGCCGGTAGTGAACCGCACCGACGCAACCGTACGGCGCTTGGACTTGAAGCGGGGGAACCCGACCGCACGGCCCGCCCGCTTGCCCGAGCGGGAGTCTGACCAGTTCTTCAGCGCACGGGCGAGCTGGTCAAGGCCGGTGTTGTACGCCTCCTTCGAGCACTCCCGCCACCACGGGGCGACCTGCGGCTTGGCGGCGTTCCAATTCCGGCGTAGCGCCGGCAGGTTCCACCCGATCGACGGGGTGAGCTGCTCGACGCGCAGGCCGTAGGAGCGTTCCGCGGCTCGCTGGTCCATCACGGCCTTAACCCGGGCCAGGGCCCAGTTGTACGCCGCCCGGGCCGCTCCGGCGTGCCGCAGCAGGTCCCGCTCCTGGACTGGGGTGGGGTCGAGGGCGAAGCGGTACGCCTGCATCGTCATCACGGCGCGGTCCCGGCGATGGCCTCGACCGCGCGTTTGGCCCGGTTCGCCGCTGCCCGCCGCCCGTACAGGCGGGCACACAACCTGGTCAGGATCTCCGTTACGTCCCGCACCAGGTCATCGTCGACCTCGGCCGGGTCGACGACCAGCAGCCGCCGTCCCTGCGCCGCAAGCGCTGCTTCGACGTATTCGGCGCCGAAGCGGGCGAACCTGTCGCGGTGCTCCACCACGATGGTGGTCACCGTCGGGTCGGCGAGCAGCGCGAGGAACTTCTTGCGTTTGCCGTTAAACGCCGCGCCGACCTCGGTCACCACCCGACCGATGGTCAGGCCGTGCCCGGTGGCCCACCCGGTCACCCGGGCGACCTGACGGTCCAGGTCGGTGCGCTGCTCAGCCGACGAGACCCGGGCGTACACCACCGCAGTCTCAGACCGTCCGATCGGCGCATCGGCGTCGACCATGATCGTGCCCGTGGGTAGCCGCCGCGCCGGTACCGGCATGGTTCCCTCCCGAAACCACCGGTACGCGGTCTGCGGGTGCACACCGTTACGGCGAGCCCACTCGGCGAGCTTCACCCGATGGGTACTAACACAGCCGTTCGCCCACATTCGCTCACAGAACAGACAACAGAAGTGAGCCCTCAGCGCGCTATGCGGCCTTCCGGCTGACCGCGCAGTTCCAGGGTTGCCGGTACGACGTCACCACGACCTTAGACTCGGGCCATGGCGTTCCGCGGCTGGCCCGCAGAGGCCCTGGAGTTCTACGAGGGCCTGAAAGCGGACAACTCAAAGACATACTGGACCGCGCACAAGGCGGTCTACGACGAGCAGGTGTACGCCCCGATGGTGGCCCTGCTGGCCGAGCTGGAGCCGGAGTTCGGGGCGGCGAAGCTGTTCCGCCCGTACCGGGATGTCCGGTTCAGCGCGGACAAGTCGCCGTACAAGACGTCCATCGCGGCCTCGCTGGAGCGTGGCGGCTACCTCCAGCTCTCCGCCGAGGGCCTGGGCGCCGGTGCTGGCATGTACCAGATGGCGCCCGACCAGCTGACCCGGTACCGGCAGGCGGTGGCCGGCGACGCCACCGGTGAGCCGTTGCGGGCGATCATCGCCGGGATCGAGCGCGAGGGCATCGAGGTGACCGGGCACGAGAGCCTGCGGACGGTTCCCAAGGGGTACCCGAAGGACCATCCCCGGGCGGAACTGTTGCGCCACAAGGGACTCATCGCCTGGCGGCAGTGGCCGGTGGCGGCCTGGCTGGGTACCGCGGCGGCCAAGCGTCGGGTCGTCGACTTCCTCCACGCCGCCCGGCCGCTCGGTGACTGGCTGGCCGGGAACGTGGGGGCGAGCACGGCGCCGAGCAGGTGACACGCGAGGATGACGGCACGGTCTGGCCGGAGACGCGCTGGCCCGGCTGGACTAACCGTCGAGCGGCCACTCGTGAACGGGGACGTTGCTGTGCATGCGGGCGCGGTACTCGCGCAGGACCGCGCGCAACGAGTCGAGGCGCGCACCGGGGCCGTCCCGGTGCAGCGCCCCGACCTGCCAGCTGGCCCCGTTGCGCCCGGTGACGCAGCGGCCCTGGATGATGCCGAGGAGGCGGTCGCGCTCGGCCGGGTGTACGCCCCAGCGGTCGAGGCCCTCGGCGGCCAACGGTAACAGCCGGCGCAGCACCAGCTCGGTGGCCGGCAGGGTGCCGAGACCGGGCCAGTACACGAGGGCGTCGATGCCGTACCGGGCGCCGTTGTGGAAGTTCTCCTCGGCGGCGTTGAACGACATCTGTGTCCACACTGGACGGTCGTGCTCGGCGAGCACCCGGACGAGCCCGAAGTAGAACGCGGCGTTGGCCATGACGTCGGCGACCGTCGGGCCGGCGGGCAGCACGCGGTTCTCCACCCGTACGTGCGGCCGGCCGTCGACCACCGCGTAGACCGGCCGGTTCCACCGGTAGACGGTGCCGTTGTGCAGGGTCAGCTCGGCGAGGTGCGGGGTGCCGCCGCGGTCGAGCACCTCGGTCGGGTCCTCGTCGTCGCAGATCGGCAGCAGGGCGGAGAAGTAGCGGACGTTCTCCTCGAACAGGTCGAAGATCGAGGTGATCCACCGTTCGCCGAACCACACCCGGGGCCGTACCCCTTGGGATTTCAGCTCTTCGGCCCGGGTGTCGGTGGCCTGCTCGAAGAGCGGTACCCGGGTCTCCCGCCACAGCTCCCGGCCGAACAGGAACGGTGCGTTGGCGCCCAGCGCGACCTGGACCCCGGCGATCGCCTGGGCGGCGTTCCAGTAGGCGGCGAAGTTCTCGGGGGCCACCTGGACGTGTAGCTGCGCGCTGGTGCACGCGGCCTCGGGCGCGATCGAGTCGCAGCGGACCTGCAGTCGCTCCACGCCATCGATGGAGATCACCATGTCCTCGCCCCGGGCGGCGAAGATCTGGTCGTTGAGCAAGGCGTACCGGGGGTTGGCCGACAGGCTCTCCAGCGTCAGGTGCTGCTCGGTCAGGCTGGGCAGGATGCCGATCATCACGAGGTGGGTGTCGATGCCGGCGGCCCGCTCCTCGGCGGCGTTGAGGCTGGCTCGTACCCGCTCCTCGAACCCGGAGAGGCCGCGCTCGGACAGCCGGCGCGGCGGTACGTTGATCTCGATGTTGAACTGCCCCAGCTCGGTGACGAAGTCCGGGTCGGCGATCTCGCCCAGCACGCTCGCGTTGCGGTTCACCGGGTCGCCCTCGGCGTCGACGAGGTTCAGCTCGATCTCCAGCCCGGTGAGTGCCGGGTCCGCCTCGAACGGGGACTCGCGCAGCATCCGGGTGAAGACGTCGAGGTTGCGCCGGACCTTGTCCCGGTAACGGGTGCGGTCCTCCCGCGTGAAGACGTGCTGTTCGACGTCCCTACCCATGAGACAAGGGTAGGCCCCGGACGGCTACCCCGTCGCGCCTTCGCGGTCGCGGACCCAGGCGCCGAGCAGTCCCCGGAAGTGCGCGACGAACCGGTCGTGCTCGGGTGCGGGGTAGGTCGCCCGTACGGTGTCGACGAGCAGCTCGTCGAACGGCGCCGAGCGCACCCAGTCGTACACCAGCTCGTCGACGTGGCGAAGCCGGCTCGCGCAGAACTCGGCGTACCGGTCGGCGTCGAAGTACGTGTCCGCGAGCCTTCGGTACTGGGTGAGCTTCTCGCCATAGGAGAGATCGTCGCGGTCGGCGACCGCGAAGTACCGGGCGGTGTCCAGGTCGAGCCTCGGCCGCCGCCCGGTCACCACACAGAACACACTCCACCGCAGCAGCGCGGTCATCGCCCACGGGAAGTAGTAGTGCAGCGAGGTGAGCGCGACGTCGGGGCAGGCGTTGGCGTAGTCGATGGGGTAAACGTCGCCGCCCCGTACCAGCGACTCGCAGGAGTTGAACTCCCAGCGGAAGAACGCGTTGACCAACCGGGAGATGGTGACCACCTCGGTACCGGTCGCGGGGGTGAGGAAGTCGTGCTCCACCGCGTACCGGTCGTGCATCGGCAGCTCCGGGCGGAACTTCATCACCATCGTCTCCGGCCCGATGGACAGCGACCGGGTGAACACGTCGTACCCCTCCACCGACTGCTGCAGATGCATCAGCCGCTCGCCGGAGGCGTCGTACGCCGCGTGCAGCTCGGCACTGTCGTGGATCTTCGAAACGCCCACCCAGGCGCCGCCGTCGTAAGGCTTCATGAACAAGGGGTACCCCAGGCCAGTCGCCACCTCGTCGAGGTCGAACGGCTGGTTGTACCGCTGGGCGGTGTACACGTACCGCGCGTTGTCGACCGGGTGCTTGTACGGCACCAGTACGGTCTCCGGCACCTTCAGCCCCAGCCGGATCATCGCGCAGTAGGCCGCGTGCTTCTCCATCGACTGGAAGGTGAACGGGCTGTTGAGCAGGTACACGTCGTCCATCAGCGCGACCTTCTTGAGCCACTCGCGCGGGTGGTAGTACCAGTACGCCAGCCGGTCGATGACCAGCGCGTGCCGGGGCCGGTCGCGCAGGTTGAACGGCTCGATGGTCACCCGGACGGTACGCAGCCGGTGGGTGGTGCCGTCGGTGTCGATCGGGCCGAGCTGCCGTACCAGCGTCTCGAACGCCCGCGGCCAGTCATCCTCGGTCCCCAGTAACAACCCGATGATGTGTTCGGCATCCGTCACGGCGAACCCCCTCAGCAGAATCTCGGTAGGTGGTGGGCGAGCTGGGCGCGCCAGGACGGCCAGTCGTGCGGCACGTCGTACCCCCACAGGTCCAGCTCATGCCGGATTCCTTTGCTGGCAAGGAGTCCAGCCATCCGCCTGGTGGAGTCCAGCGCGCCGGTGGTGTCCTCCCACTGCCCCTGTCCGCAGACCAGGACGGCCGACAGCCGCGACCGTAACCAGTCGAGGTGGTTACCGGCCAGGTTGGCCACGTAGTCGGTCGGGTTGTTGAAGTAGGTGGCGTCGCCGCGCTCGCCCCAGCCGTGCCACGAGGCCGGGTCGTAGTTGCCGGAGAAGCAGAGGGCCAGCGGGAAGAGGTCCGCGCGCTTGAGCGCGAAGTTCAAGGAGTGGTACGCGCCCATCGAGCAGCCCAGCGTGATGATTTCGAGCCCCCCGCCTACCGTCCCCCCGCCTGCCGGCCCCCCTGCGCAGTCCTCCACGATGTAGGGCACCACCTGGTCGAGGATCCACGACTCGTACCCGCCGTGCCGCCGGGCCCGCTCCTCCAGCGGCAGGTCCCGGTTGGCCCACGACCGCCCGTCGAACGCGTCGACGCAGTAGAGCTTCACCCGGCCCGCCTCCACCAGGTCGGCCACGGCACCGAGCATCCCGTTCGCGGCGAAGTCGCCGGCGCTTCCCCGTTCGGCGGGGAACACCAGTGCCGGGCGGCCCCAGTGCCCGTACCCCGCCACGGTCCCGGCCCCGCCGATCGCCGGCGAGTACAGCTGTACGGCGTGCTCGCGCACTCGTCACCCCCACAGGTGCCGGAGCAGGTCGGTCAGGTACGGGTCGAAGGCGTCCCGCCAACCCGTGTAGTTGTGCGCGTCGGGCACCTCACCGAGCCGTACCGCGTACCCCTGCTCCCGCAGAGTCTCGGCCATCTCCCGGTTGTTGGCCAGGTTCTCCTCACCCAGCCCACAGGTGAGCGCCACCGGTACGGGGTGTTCCCACCCCGAGGTCCGGTGTACCCGACCGACGAAGCGGACGATCCGCAGGTACCGCCGGAACCCCGACTCCTGCCTGTCGTGCCGGGGTACGAAGAAGCTGCCCGACTGGAGGAACAGCCCGGCGAACCCGGCCGGGTACCGGCGCTGGGCGTGCAGCATCGCCAGGCCGCCGAGGCTGGCGCCCATACCGATGACCGGGTCGCCGGTGCCGAGCGCCGCGTGCACGCGGGGGAGTACGTCGGCGACCAGCGCCCACGCGTACGCCGGGTTGGCTGAGTACCACTCGTTGCGCTCGCCCGGCGTGAGCAGCACGAGGTGGTGTGCCGGTACCGTACCCGCGCCGACCGTCGCCGCGCTGTAGTGGCCGATGGCGGCGAGCTTGTCGTACTCGGGGCCGTCGTGCGCGACGAGCACGTGCCCCGTCGGCGTGGCCGGGGACCAGACCCGGGCGGTCAGCTCGGACCGTACGGCCGGTGCCGGGATCGCCAGCTCCCGCCAGGTGCCCGGCGTCGTGGCGGTCAGCCGCAGCCAGCCCGGCTCCCGGTAGTCGGGCAGCTCGAGTACCGACTTGTCGCCGAACGCACCACCGACCCGGCGCGGGTTGCCGGGGTCGCAGGCGACCTCGGTGTGCCCGTCGGGGTGCCGCAGCTCCAGCCGGTACTCCATGCGCCATACGGGCGGCCGGGCCAGCCGCAGGTGCCAGGCGTGCCCGGCCTCGTCGTACCGGAAGTCGAGGAGGTGGGCCGGGATCCCGACCTCCTGCACCAGCCGTACGCCGGCCAGGCGCCGCTGCGGGTCGGCCAGCCGGAACGCCACGGTGTCCTGCCGCTCGACGTCCTCGACCGCCTGATCCATTCCGGCACCCTAACCCGGGCGCGACCGCCGGCTCGGGGAGGCCAGGTGACTGTCGGGCCTTACGCACGCGGTGCGTGAAAACACACCAGATGAGTAGTGCCGAGAGAGCATGCCGTCCGGCGGGCCGGCTGGCTACTTGCGGCCGACCCCTCCGTACTTGCAGACGTCGGCGGCGGTCGGCCGGGGTGCACCGGGCTCCGGGCGCCAGTCGCTGACTGACACGACGCCCGGCTCGACGAGCTCCAGGCCGTCGAAGAACCGGGTGAACTCGGCCCGGCTGCGCGGATGCCAGTGGGCGGCGGAGCCCGAGGCGGCGTTGGCGACCTCCAGTGCCTCGATCGTCGCGGCGTCCAGCGGGTCGTACGTCCCCTGGGTGACCACCAGGTAGCTGCCGGGGGGCAGCGCGGCGACCAGCCGGGCGACCACCCCGTGCGGGTCGTCCGCGTCGCTGATGAAATGCATGATCGCCAGCAGCAGCAGCCCGACCGGCCGGTCCAGGTCCAGCGTGGCGCGCAGCTCCGGGGCGTTCAGGATCCGCTCGGGCGTACGCACATCGGCGTCCAGATAGGCGGTGACACCCTCCGGCGCCGAGGTCAGCAGGGCGCGGGCGTGGGCCAGGACGAGCGGGTCGTTGTCGACGTAGACGATCCGGCTCTCCGGGGCGACCGACTGGGCCACCTGGTGGGTGTTGTTCGCGGTCGGCAGACCGGTGCCGATGTCGAGGAACTGCCGGATGCCGGCGTCGACCAGGAACCGCACCGCCCGCTGCAGGAAACGGCGGTTCTCGATCACCGACATGCGGATCGTCGGCCAGGCCGCGGCCACCGCGTCGCCCGACTCCCGATCGGCCGCGAAGTTGTCCTTGCCGCCCAGCCAGTAGTCGTAGCGACGGGCGGGGTGCGGTTTGGTCGGGTCGATGCGAGGAGGTGGAACCTCCAGACTGCCCGTGTCGGTCATGGTGCATCCACTCGCGGTCGCGTCGGGTTGTGAGGGTGAGGGTACCCGCACGCCCCTCCGTACGGGGGAGTAGCTTCCCGAACCGTTATGCGCAACGGAATCAGGGCGGGACGCACGTGCGAGACGTACCCGGGCAAGCTCGGCGCCCGGGACCATCCCGGGCGCCGTCAGCCCTTACTTCACGCCGCCCGCGGTGAGCCCCTCGACGATCCGCCGCTGGAACAGCAGGACCGCGATGACGAGCGGGATGGTCACCACGACGCCGGCCGCCATCTGGGTACCGAACGGCTGGTCGAACTGGGACTGCCCGGTGAACTGGGACACGATCACGTTCGCGGTCTTGTACTCGCTCTTGTTGACCATGCTGACCGCGATGATGAACTCGTTCCAGGCCGCGATGAAGACCAGGATCGCGGTGGTGAACACGCCCGGCGCGGCCAGCGGCAGGATCACCTTGCGGAACGACTGCGCCGGCGTGGCGCCGTCGATCTGCGCCGCCTCCTCCAGCTCGAAGGGCATCTGCTTGAAGAACGCGGTCAGCAGCCAGATCGCCAGCGGCAGCGCGAAGCTCATGCTCGGTACGATCATCGACTGGTACGTGTTGATCCAGGTGATGTCGGTGAACAGCTGCAGCAGCGGTACCACGACCGCGATCCCCGGGAACATCGAGGTCGCGATGATCAACGACAGCGCGATGCCTTTGCCCCGGAAGTCCAGCCGGGCCAGGGCGTACGCCGCGGTGATGCCGATGACCAGCGTGATGATGGTCGTCACGCCCGCGACGATGAGGCTGTTGAGCAGGCCCCGGGCGAACCCGTTGCCGGGCGAGAACCCCGCCTTCAGGTTCTCCAACGACGGCGGGTTCGGGAGGGGCGAGTTGGAGAACTGGTCGGACGGCCGGCGCAGCGCCGAGACCACCATCCAGTAGAACGGCGCCAGGCAGTACACCACGATGATCGCGATGCCGGCGTAGTAGAGCGGGCTGGATCCCCGCTTCTTGCGCGTGCTGACCTTCCTGGCCGCCCGATCGGCGACCGGTTCGTCGGTGACCGGCGCAGCCGGCGTCGCCTGCTGGCTCATCGTGTCCTCCCAACCCCACGGCCGACGATGTCGGCACCGAGGACGCGGACGAAGACGTAGGCGACGACCGCGACATAGATGAACAGCACGGTCGCGTACGCGGCCGCGGGACCGAAGTGCAGGTTGGTCATGTCGTTGTAGGCGAGCAGGGACAGCGTCTGCGTGGACTTCTTCTGCGCGCCGATGAGCACGAACGGCAGGTCGAACATGCGCAGCACGTCGAGCATGCGGAACAGCACGGCGACCACGAGGGCCGGCTTCACCAGCGGTACGGTGATCCGCCAGAAGGTACGCCAGGCACCCGAGCCGTCGATCTTCGCCGCCTCGTACACCTCGGCCGGGATGACCTGTAGCCCGGCGAGGACGAGCAGCCCGATGAACGGCGCGGTCTTCCAGGTGTCGGCGATCACCACGGCGAGCCAGGACTGGAAGCCTTCGGTGGTCCACAGCACCTTGCTGCCGAGGATGTCGTTCGCGATCCCGTCCACCGAGAAGATCCACCGCCAGAGCAGGGCCGAGATCGCGGTCGGGATGGCCCACGGCACCAGGATGCTCGCCCGTACCAGCCCCCGGCCGCGGAACGCCTTGTTCATCACCAGCGCCATGCACACGCCGATCGTGGTCTCGAGGATGACGGTGACGATGGTGAATGTCGTCGTGTTCCAGAAGGCGTTGAGGAACGCCGAACCCGTGTCGCCCTTGAAGATGTCGGTGTAGTTCTCCAGCGAGTAGCTGGTCTTGTGGACGATCAGGCCGGTGTCCGGGTCGAGGCCGTCGATCGTCCTCTGGAAGGACAGCCGCAGCGCGGACACGATGGGGTAGCCGATCACCAGGCCGAGTACGAGCAGGGACGGCGAGAGGAGAAGCGCGGCCAGCCGGCCCACGCCCGCGCGCCGGCCCGGCGCCCGTCCGGGGGGTCTGCCCTTCACCGCAGGTGGTGTGTCTACCGAGGTCGTCGTGGTCACTGGTGGACCTCCTTGCGATGGGGGTGCCGGGCCGGGGTGTGCGCCACCCCGGCCCGCCGGAACCGCTACTAGCCGATGATCGTCGTGAGCTTCGCCTGGAGGTCCTTCAATGCCTGGTCCGACGTCTTCGTGCCGGTCAGGGCCGCGTACGCCTCCTCCTCGATGGCGGTGGTGGCATCGCCGTACTTGACGACCCGCGGCCGCGGAATGGCGTTGTTCACCGAGTCCTTGAGCGTCGGCAGGTACGGGAACTGCTGCTGCAGCGAGGTGTCGTCGTACAGCGTGGCGTAGACCGGCGCCTCGGACGTCTTCTGCAGGTGGAGCTTCTCCTCCGACTCGCTGGTGAGGAACTTGATGAACTCCAGCGCGCTGCCCTTGTTCTTGGCGAACTTGCTGATCGCCAGGTTGTGGCCGCCGAGGCTGGACTTGCCGGTGCTGGTCAGGCCGGGCAGCGGGGCCACCGCGAACTTGCCGGCGACCTTGCTGGAGCCGTCCGTGGCGTTGGCCTTGGTGTACTGGTACGGCCACTGCCGGTGGAAGATCAGCTTGCCGTCCTGGAAGGCGCGCCGGCCCTCCTCCTCCTTGTAGGTGATGGCCTCCTTCGGGATGGTCCCGTCCTTGAAGCCCTGCACCAGGAAGTCCAGGCCCTTCTTGGCCTCGGGGGTGTCCACCTTCGGCTTGCCGTCGTCGCCGATGACCTGGCCGCCCGCGGAGTTGATCGCCTCACTGAAGTTGACGGTGAGACCCTCGTACTTCTCGAACTGGCCGGCGTAGCAGCCGACTCCGGCGCCACCCGCGGACGCCTGCACCTTCTTGCAGTCGGCCGTCATCTCGTCCCAGGTCTTCGGGGGCGCGGTGACTCCGGCCGCGTCGAGCAGGTCCTTGCGGTAGTAGAGCATCCCGCCGTCGGTCAGGTACGGGGCCGCGTACATCTTGTTGAAGTACATGACCGTGGCAACGGGGCCCTTGAGCATCTTGTCCGTGGGGAACTGGTCCTGCGGTAGCTGCTCGATCCAGCCGTTGGCCGCGAACTCGGCCGTCCACACCACGTCGACGTTGAGGATCGTGTATGCGTCGGACTTGGTCTGGCCGTTCTGGATCATCTGTTGCCGCTGCTGGTCCGCGCTCTCCGGCAGCTCGATCAGCCGGGCCTGCTCGTTGGGGTGGGCCGAGTTCCACTTGTCGAGCGCCGACTGTAGGTAACCGGAGGTGTCCTTGCCGGTGGCCAGTGTGATCGCGCCCTTGCCGTCGAAGGTGCCTGCTGGCGTGGAGCTCGTAGACCCGCCACCACCACATCCGGCGAGCACCAGCGTCAGCACTATCGCGCCGATAAGGGCTACCGATCCCGGTAGTCCATGTCGTCCTCGCATCACAGCTCCCATCCGCGTCGCTTCGTTGCGCCGCGGCCGCGGTGTATCGGCCGACTCCATCCGGCCCGGTAGCTCGGTGCCGCTGCCGCGGGTGGTACCAACATCCAAACTCTGCGGTAACGACCGTGCAACAGCTGTTACCGCACTGTCATCCGTACACCCTTTTCGTCCGTGAATGTACCTGCGCCGAAGCGGCTCGGTGTCCCCGGGCCGGCGGTACCTTTGGGCGCAGGACCCGCCGCCCGCGAAGGAGTGATGAGTTGACGAGCGTGGCGACATCGGCACTTCTCATCCACCGCGCCGACCCACCCGACGCGCCCTGGTGGCGCCGGGCCGTGGTCTACCAGGTGTACCCGCGCTCGTTCGCCGACAGCGACGGCGACGGGTTCGGCGACCTGCCCGGCATCACCGGCCGTCTGGGGCACCTCGCCGAGCTGGGGGTGGACGCCCTGTGGCTCTCGCCGTTCTACCCGTCGCCGCAGGCCGACGCCGGCTACGACGTGTCCGACTACCGCGACGTCGACCCGCTCTTCGGCGCCCTCGCCGACTTCGACGCGCTCCTGGCCCGGGCGCACGAGCTGGGGCTCCGCGTGATCGTCGACCTGGTCCCGAACCACACCTCGGACGTGCACGAGTGGTTCCGCGCCGCGCTCGCCGCCCCTGCGGGCAGCCCGGAGCGGGCCCGGTACGTCTTCCGCGCCGGACGCGGCCCGGACGGCGCGCAGCCGCCCAACAACTGGCGCAGCGTGTTCGGCGGCGAGGCGTGGACGCGGGTCACCGAGCCGGACGGCCGGCCCGGCGAGTGGTACCTGCACCTGTTCGACGTCCGCCAGCCCGACCTGAACTGGGACGACCCGCGGGTGCGCGCCGAGTTCGCGGACATCCTGCGGTTCTGGCTCGACCGCGGGGTGGACGGGTTCCGCGTCGACGTCGCGCACGGCCTGGTCAAGCAGAGCGACCTGCCGAACTGGAGCCGCCCGGTCGCCGGCCCGGTGATGGAGGGCGTGGGGCCGCCGATGTGGGACCAGGAAGGCGTACACGAGATCTACCGCTCGTGGCGGCGGGTCCTCGACGGGTACCCGGGCGAGCGCATCCTCGTCGCCGAGGCGTGGGTGGCGCCGGCCCGCCGGCTCGCCCGGTACGTGCGGCCCGACGAGATGCACCAGGCGTTCAACTTCGAGTACCTGCTCACCCCGTGGCAGGCGCCGGACCTGCGGGCCGCCGTCGCCGGCTCGGTCACGTCCGCCGACGCGGTGGACGCGGCGAGCACCTGGGTACTGTCCAACCACGACGTCGTCCGGCACGCCACGCGGCTCGGGTACCCGCCGGAGACCCCGGTGCCGCGCGGGATCGGCGCGGACGACCCGCAGCCGGACCGGCAGCTCGGGCTGCGCCGGGCCCGGGCGGCCACCCTGCTGATGCTCGCGCTGCCCGGGTCGGCGTACGTCTACCAGGGCGAGGAGCTGGGCCTGCCGGAGCACACCACGCTGCCGGACGAGGCGCGCCAGGACCCGACCTGGTTCCGGTCGCGGCACGCCTCGCGAGGGCGGGACGGCTGCCGGGTACCGGTGCCGTGGGAGGCGGACGCGCCGGCGTACGGGTTCAGCCCGGCCGGGCGGAGCTGGCTGCCGCAGCCGGCGGACTGGCGGGGGTACGCGCTCGACGCCCAGCGCGGCGTGACCGGCTCGACGTACGAGTTGTACCGCACGGCGCTCGGGCTGCGCCGCCAGCTCGGGCTCGGCCGGGGCTCGCTGGCCTGGCTCGACGGGTTCCCCGCCGACCGGGTCGTCGCGTACCTCAACAACGACGTGCTCGTGCTGGCCAACCTCGGGACCGAGCCGGTAGCGCTGCCGTCCGAAGCCCGGGTGCTGCTCGCCAGCGAGGAACTGGACGCCGACGGCCGGGTACCGACCGACGTCACCGTCTGGGCCCGGATCTAAGACGCAGGTCATATCGCCACCGTCTGGTCGGCCGCCGACCGCGCGGGTACCGTGTCCGTGCAGTTCCTCACCGGGCTCGCCTCGGCCGCCGGGCAACGGCAGACCAGCCTGCTGCTCGTACCGCTGTCGCTGGACGACCCGGAGGCGGACGCGGCGGCGCTGAAGGAGGCGGCCGTGGACGGGTTCTGCGTCTACTGCGCCGCCAGCTTCCGTGGCTCGCTGGACATCATCCACCGTCGCGGCCCGCCGTGGTGACCACCGAGAACCCGGCTGAGGCCGGCCCGGAGGCGCTGGTGGTATCGATCGACGAGCAGGCCGCGACCCGCGCGGTCGGCGAGCACGTCCCGGGCTTCGGCCACCGCCGGGTCGCCGTGCTGTCCGACTACGTGCTGTCCGACTACGTGCTGTCCGACTACGTCTGCTCTCTACTGAGCGGCGGACCGGTCCGGTGAGCGTCGCCGATCCGGAGAAGCTGCGGTACTACATCAGCCGCGAGCGCATCTGCGGCGTCAAGGACGCGCTGGTCGAGGCCGGCGGCTCCTGGTCCGACGTGCTCGTGCTGGGCGCCGAGACCAACAGCCGGGCGGCCGGTACAGCCGCGGCGGCGTACGCCCTCGACCGCGCCGACCGGGCGACCGCGATCCTCGCGGGTACCGACGTCCTCGCGCTCGGCGTGCTCGACGCCCTGGCCACGCGCGGGCTGCGGCCCGGCCGCGACGTGTCGGTGACCGGCTTCGACGACATTCCCGAGGCGGCCGAGGCCGGTCTCCGATCCGGCGGCCGGTTGTGCGCCACGGTCAGGAACCGGATGACGTCAGGAACCGGATGACGACGACAGGAACGGGACGATGCAGCTACATACGATGATCAACGCGGAGGCGATGTACAGGGCGATGAGGACCCACATGCCGTTGTACTTCTGCGGCGGTGCGCCCAACGAGCCGCCCATGAAGACGATCAGCGGGGACCGGTACTCCAGCTCCAGCGTCTGGCCCGGCATCACGTCGAACATCAGGCCGGCCACACCCACCCGCGGGGGCAGGAAGTAGGGCGTGTACACCTCGACCTGGTGCCGTCCGGGTGCCAGCGGGATGACGTTGCGGCCCCACTTGGCGCCGACCCGGTAGCCGTCCACGGTTATCGCCGGCTTGACGAAAAAGAAGAACCAGGCGAGGGGGAAGAACTTGGCGGTCAAGGCGAGCGCGGCGGCGGGCGGCTGCTGCTGCCCGTAGGGCTGGCTCTGCTGGTAGGGCTGGCTCTGCGGGTACGGCTGGCTCTGCGGGTACGGCTGGCTCACGGACTCTCCGTTCCTCAGTTGGCGTGCAATACCGTACCGGTTGGCTTCGGATCGCGAGGTCCCCCGTCTGGGAGCCGAGCCGCGTAGCGGCCGCCTTGGTGGCGCGTGCGGCGGCTGGACGGCCGGCCCGCCCGCGCGACCCTCCACAGTGGACGGCATAGTGCGGCCGCAGCCGGACTCCAACCGGCGTAACCAAGCTTTGCGGGCCAGTGCCTTCCCTACCCGGGCATGCGGCCCTGGGCACCTCCGCTCGTGCCGCCTACCCAGTCGAAACATCGACGAAACAGTGTCCCCGGGAGGATTCGAACCTCCGGCCTCGGCCTTCGGACGACCGTGTTCTTCCGCTGAACTACGAGGACGTCGGCTTGCGTGGGAGCCGGGGGATTCGAACCCCCTCAGCAAAGCACCCGCTTTACAGGCGAGCCCGACTCTCCAGCGTCGGCGCGCTCCCAGGGCGACGGGCCGGAGTTGAACCGGCGTGTCCGTTGCGGTACCCGCGGAGGGACTCGAACCCCCAACCCCCTGCTTGTAGGGCAGGCGCTCTTCCAGTTGAGCTACCCGGGCAAGGTGTGTGCGCCGGGTGGGAATCGAACCCGGCCACGTCCTGCGGGTAAGGCAGGCCCCACCAACCAGGTGGGCTCCGGCGCGTACCGGCTCCGGTACCTGGACTCGAACCAGGACGGGCGGATCAACAGTCCGCTGGGCTGCCGTTACCCCATACCGGAATGGTCGCGCGTAGGGGACTCGAACCCGTTCCTCTGGTGTGAAAGACCAGGGGCCTACCCATAACCGAACGCGCGGCGGGTACCCCGCGGCCCGACCATCAGGCGGGGGCGGCACGTGTCGCTGTCTCCCGCCCCGGAGTCGAACCGGGAACCGTCGTCTTAGGAGGACGCCGCTCGATCCGTCGAGCTGGCGGGAGATGGTGCGCCATCCGGGGACCCGGTGGGCGCCGTCTGCCCGTACAGGGGGCGCTCGGCGCTGCCCCCCAGGAAGCAGTCGGCTGTGGCAAGCTAACGCCCTGCCGGGCGGAGCACGAGATCAGATCGCTGGCTCAACCCGCGACGAAGGTACGGGCCCGGCGCCGCTGACGAGGTAGAGGAGGAGCTCATCGTGTCCATCGGGGGCGGACCGCCACAACAAGTGCCACCGCCACAGATGCCCCAGCCGACGGTCCAGATACCGCCGGAGGTGGAGCAGGCGGCGGCACAGCGGGGGTTCGGCCCGCTGCTGGGCACCCGGCTGTTGAACCGGCCGGTCGTCACCGCCATGGTCTATCTGGGGATCGGCGTCGCGTGCTTCGTGCTGCTGTGGGTAAGCAGCTGGCTGATCACCACCGTGTTCCACCCGAGCAGTTTCAGCCTCGCATGGTCGATCTTGCGGATCGTGCCGCTGGCGTTCTGCTTCGGCATGGTGATCGCGCCGGTTTACGCGTTGCGCATACTCGTGACCGGCTCGCGGTCGTTCTTCGCCTACACGAACGGCCTGGTCTACGTGCACCGCCGCCAGATCCAGACCGTCGCCTGGCCGGAGGTGAGCGAGCTGCGCTCGGTGATCGCCACCCGCGGCGACAATGCCGGCAAGCGCCTCCACTACGACCTGATCCCGGTCAATGGCAGCCCGGTGTCGATCCCCATCGTCATCGCGGACGGCCGGGACGAGTTTCTCGACCATGTCATCGCCGCCCTGCGCCACCAGGGACGGCCGATCAACTGACCTTGTCCGTTCCCCATTGACGATCAGGAGAGAGCACATGCAGCCGGACAACCCGCACCCGCCGCCGTACGCCCCGCCTGTGCCGGGCGGTCAGCCGCCGTACGCCGCGCCGGTCCAGGGCGGTCAGCCGCCGTACGCCGCGCCGGTCCAGGGCGGTCAGCCGCCGTACGCCGCGCCTGTGCCGGGCGGTCAGCCGCCGTACGCCGCGCCTGCGCCCTACCTGACGACCACCGATGCCGGCCGCGACGCGCGGGAGCGGAAAGGCAAGCGCGACATCGGGTTCGGCGTCGTGTGGATCGCAGCCGGACTGCTGATCACCGGTGTGACGCTGGTGTCCGACAGCCCGATCGTCCTGTTCGCCTGGGGACCGGTGCTGTACGGCCTCTTCCTGGTCATCCGTGGCGCGATAGCCGTCTCCCGCAACCGGTCGTGACCCGGGGCCGATCCCGCCGAGGCACTCCGTCCGTCGCGCCAGCGAGCGCTGGTGCGGCGGCGGAGTGTTGGTGCGGGGCGCATGCCGCGTTCGTCGGCTGAGCTACCGAGGCGTGGCGGAGACGGGGCGGGTCGAACGCCCACGGGGTTGCCCCCAACGGTTTTCAGGACCGCGGCCGGCGCCGATCGGCTGGCGTCTCCCAATGCGGAAGGTCGGGGAGTCGAGCCCCGGCAGCCCGCTGCGGGCTGTACACCGCTTCCAACGGTGCCCCTCGACCGACCGGTCACCTTCCACGGCGCGGAGGAGGGCGGACTCGAACCGCCAAGGCTTGCGCTCGTCCCGCTTCGAACGGGGTGCCGTCACCACATCGGCTGGCTCCTCCACAGTCGGGCTGGCCGGACTCGAACCGGCGACCTCGCGCTCCCGAAGCGCGCGCGCTGACCAAGCTGCGCCACAACCCGTTGGTCGGGACGGCCGGACTTGAACCGACGACTTCCGGTCCCCCAGACCGGTGCGCTACCAAGCTGCGCCACGTCCCGTTGAGCGCCCACACAGGGAGTCGAACCCCGATCTCAGGTTTCGTAGACCTGCGTCTTGTCCGTTGGACCACATGGGCATCGTCCCGCCGCGAGGAGTCGAACCTCGTGCCTCCGCCTTATCAGAGCGGCGCCCTTACCACGCGGGCCACGACGGGTGGAGCGGAGAGTGAGGGGATCGAACCCCCGCCGGGGTAACCCGGGCAGCGGCTTAGCAAGCCGTCACCTTGCCTCTCGGTCAACTCTCCAACGCGCCGACGAAGGGAATCGAACCCTCGGCCACCCGCTCGACAGGCGGGCGCTCTACCCCTGAGCTACGACGGCATCACGTGCGTACCCGGGAGAGGAGTCGAACCTCCAACACGTCGGGTCTGAGCCGACGGCCTCTACCGTTGGGCTACCCGGGCAGGTGTGGACCGACCCGGAGTCGAACCGGGGACGCGAGGCTTGCAAGGCGACGCTGCACACCAGTGCTCAGCCCGAAAGAGCCAGCGGTCGCGGCGCACGCACCCGTCGTGCCGTGCCGCGCCGTGTCGTGCCACGCTGGCGTCGGAGCCGGCGCGGGCCGGTACCCGTAGCCGCCGGCGTGGTGCCTCGGCGCGACTCGAACGCGCACCGTACGGCACCTCAGACCGTTGCCTCCCGCCGTTGGGCTACGAGGGCAAGGAATGGCTCCCGGACAAGGACTCGAACCTCGATCGCCACGTTCAGAGCGTGGCATCCTGCCGTTGGACGATCCGGGAAAGGGCCGGCGGGATGATGTGGTCCCGCCGGCCGTACAGCGCCCGGGGCGAGGGCGGCCACGTCGGAGCGTGCGGGGGTGGTCCGCACCTGCATCCGCGTCTCGGCCGGCGTCCGGTCGCCCGTGCGCTGATGGCGGTCGCCGCCGGCGGCCGCCGTGTTGAGCCAGGTGTGGTATCTGCCCGTAAGCAGGCAGGGTGCGCAGCGTTGTCCACCCGATGAGGTAGACCAGCAGGTACCTCGGGTGGGAGTCGAACCCACAGACCGCGGGTTTGAGCCGCGTACCTCGTCCAGTTGGGTCACCGAGGCATGGTGCTGAGGGCAGGGGAGGGGAGCCACCAGCCCATACGTCCGAGGCCCGAGAATCGAACTCGGTGTGTCCTGGTCCCAAACCAGGTGGGTCAGCCAGCTCCCTCGCCCCGGATGCCCGGCCGGGCAACGACATTCGCCGCCCGGCCGGGTCCTTCATGTATGCCATCCACTGTGGAGTTCTCAACACACAACACCACCGGCGTGCCGGGGTCTTGCACGGGCGGCAGGATTCGAACCCACACGAACGGGGTTGGAGCCCGTCATGCTTGCCGTTACATCACGCCCGCAAAACATCAAGCCCGCAAACGAAACGCCGCCCGAGTCCCATACGGGGCGGGCGGCGTACGAGGACGTCGTACGCTAGCGCCGCGACCGGCCCGGGTTGCGGTCCTGCCTGCTGGGTATGGGGCACGAGCACCCGATGACGCCGGCATACCGCCCAGCAGACAGCGCCCGCCGTAGCGGGGTCTGCTCGGGCTGCCAGGTAGTCACGGTCTGCTCCTCGGTGTGGTGTATCGCGTTGGTACCAGTGTGCGGGCCGGCCCTTTGCCGGTCAACGCCTTTACCCACCGGGAAGCCGACAGCACCGGCGGGCCGGCGCGGGCGCGGCGCCGGCGCGCAGGTACCGGCACCGGTCGCGCGGCGCCACCGGATGTCCGGATATCGGGGCGGTCGGTACCTGATTTCGATGGGCGCCGAAAGGACCGACTGGCAGAATCGGTGCTGACGACTGAGCGCTGGGAGCAAGGGTATATGTCACGGCGGGGTTGGCTGCTTTTCGTGGCGATGGGCGTGATCTGGGGGATCCCGTACCTGATGATCAAGGTGGCGGTCGGCGGGCTCAGCCCCGCCACCCTGGTCTTCTTCCGGACCGCCGTGGCCGCGCTGATGCTGGTGCCGTTGGCCGCCTTGCGGGGTCAGCTGCGCCCGTTGCTGACCCGCTGGCGCCCGCTGCTGATATTCACGGCGGTCGAGCTGGCCGTACCGTGGCTGTTCCTGGCGACCGCTGAGCAGCGGCTGAGCAGCTCACTGACCGGGTTGCTGGTGGCGGCCGTACCGCTGGTGGGTGCGCTCTTGGGGTGGGCCACGGGCACCGAGCGGCTGGGCCCGCAGCGCCTGCTCGGCCTGCTCGTCGGGTTGGCCGGGGTGGCCGCGCTGGTCGGGTTGGACCTGCATGTCGGCGACGGGTGGGCGCTCGTGGAGATGGCCGTCGTGGTCGTCGGCTACGCCGTCGGGCCGTTCGTGCTGGCGCGGTACCTCTCGGACGCGCCCGGGCTCGGGGTGACCGCCGCGTCGCTGGCGCTGACCGCGGTGGTGTATCTCCCGCTGGCCGCTACGCAGCTGCCGGCGCGGCCGCCGTCGGGCGCCGTCATCGCCGCGGTCGCCACCCTCTCCGCCGTGTGTACGGCCGTGGCCTTCCTCCTGTTCTTCGCACTCATCGCGGAGGTCGGACCGGTACGGGCGACCGTCATCACCTACCTCAACCCGGCCGTGGCCGTGACGCTCGGCGTGCTGCTCCTGCACGAGCGGTTCACCCTCGGCATCGCGGTCGGGTTCGTGCTCGTCCTGGCCGGCTCGGTGCTCGCCACCCGCCGTCCGGCCGCCGCCGCAACCGCCGGTCCCGCTGCCGCCAACCGAGCCGGCGGGGGCGGCCGAGCCGGTCGAGCCGGCGAACGCCCGATGGTGAGCGCCGCCCTGTGATGGCACGATCGTCCGGAGGACACCGTGCCCGTCCGAAGGAGGCCGCCGTGACCACACCTGCCACGCCCGCAGGTTCCGACCTGCCCCCGGGACCGGGCGGGACCCCGGCGCCGCCGTCGGCGGCCGGTACCGTACCGGACCTGCCGCCGCTGACCGTCGCCGTGGCCACCTACCCCGACTACGGTTCGGCGCAGCGGGCGGTGGACTACTTGTCCGACAACGGTTTCCCGGTCGAGCACACCGCGATCGTAGGGACCGGGCTGCGGCTGGTGGAGAATGTGCTGGGCCGGCTGACGACCGTACGCGCGGCGCTCGCCGGTGCCGCCAGCGGTGCCTGGTTCGGCCTGTTCATCGGCCTGCTGCTGGGCATCTTCACCAGTGCCAACTGGCTCGGGGTCGTACTGTTCGGCCTCGTCATCGGTGGTGTCTGGGGAGCCGTCTTCGGGGCGGCCGCCCATGCGATGAGCCGGGGCCAGCGCGACTTCATCTCCCGTAGCTCGCTGCAGGCCGAGCAGTACGCGGTCGCGGTCGAGGCCGAGTACGCCGAGCAGGCCCGCCAGCTTCTCGTCCGCCTCAACTGGCGTACCAGCGAGGGCTAACCGTCTACTGTGGACACTGGTGACGGCGCCGCCTTCGCCAGCGCGTCGTAGCGGGCGAAGGCCGGGACGGCCAGCCCGAGCGCGATGACCCCGGCGACGCAGGCCAGGCCGCCGCTGACCGCGCTCACCGCGGGTGAGGTGAGCGCCGCGACCACGCCCGCCTCCACGTCACCGAGGCGGGGACCGCCCTCGCCCACCACGAAGTTCACCCCGCTGATCCGCCCGCGTAGCGCGTCCGGGGTGGTCACCTGGAGGATGGTCGACCGGAACACCACGGTCACCACGTCGGCGGCTCCGGCGACCCCGAGCAGGGCGACCGCCAGCCACAGCGGGGAGGCGAGCCCGAACCCGGCGATCGCCAGACCCCAGACGGAGGCGGCGCACAGCACGGCGAGGCCCTGCCGGCGTACGTGCGATACGGGGCCGGAGAACGCGGCGCCGACCAGCCCGCCGATGGCCGGAGCGGCGTACAGCAGCCCGACCGTCTTGGCTCCGCCGCCGAAGTGGGTCGCGGCGAACGCCGGGAACAGCGCGTGCGGCATGCCGAAGACCGTGGCGTTGACGTCGACGAGCAGGGCGGTGGCGAGCACCGGCCGGCTGCGTAGGAACCGCAGCCCTTCGGCCACCGCCCGCGGTCCGGGCCGCGCCACGCCGCCCTCGGGCGGCATCGGGCGCAGCCGCACCAGGCCGTAGAAGGCGAAGGCGAAGCTCACCACGTCGGCGAGGTAGGCGGCCGGCAGGCCCCAGGCCGCGATGATCACGCCGGCCACCAGCGGGCCGACCACGACGGCGAGCTGGAAGGACAGTTGGCTCAGCGCGGCCGCGGCGGGGAGCAGGTCGAGCGGGACGAGGCGGGGCGTGAAGGTCTGCCGGGCCGGCGTGTCGATCGCGGACAGGGCGGACTGCACCGCGACCAGGACGTAGAGGAGCCAGAGCTGGCGCAGGTCGAGCAGGGCCTGCGCGGCGAGGACCATCGACACGACCGTGCGCAGCCCGGTCATCGCGAGGACCAGCCCGCGGCGGTCCACGGCGTCGGCGAAGGAGCCGCCGACCAGGCCCAGTGCAATCAGGGGTACGGCCAGCGCCAGCCCCAGCATGCCGACCGCGAACGAGGAGTGGGTCAGGGCGTACACCTGGATCGGTACGGCCACGCCCGTCATCCAGCTGCCCAGGCCGGAGAGCACCCCGCCGACCCACAGCCGCCGGTACTCGGCGGACTGCCGCAGTGGCCGGATGTCGGCGAGCAGGCGCCGGCGTACCTCCTCCGCTTCCGCCGTCCCCGCCACAGCGCGGCAACCTAACAGACGGCGCCCGCCCACGCGTAGCAATTTCCCCCACCGGCAGGCACGGGCATGGCAGGATCATGGCGGATCGAGAGGAGGCCGGGCCGCCATGACCGAACCGGGCCACGGCGCCGACCAGCCCACCATGCCGGACGCCGCGACGGTGTTCCAGGCGGGGTCGCCGCAACTGCGCCGGGTACTGCGCGACAGCTGGGCGCGGCGGCCGGTCGCCGTTGAGCGGGCGCGGGTCTCCGAGTGGTACGCCCGGTTCTACGCGCCGCTGGCGGTCGTGAGCACCGTGCTCGGCGTGATGCCGATCTTCAACAGCGTGGTGACCGTCGACGGCCGTACCGTACGCGTGGACACGTACGGCAGCCTGTTCGACATGGCCGGCCGGCGCGGGGGCGACACTTCCGTACTCGCGATCGGCCTACTCGCAGTGCTGGTGACGCTGCTCGTGCTGGCGTCGGTACGGGTCCGGTCGCCGGCCGTACCGCTCGCGCTCGCCGTGGTGGCCGGGCTACTCGTCGTCATGCTCGTCGCCAAGCCGGGCACGCCGCGGCCAGCCCCGGAGCTGAGCGGCGCGGGTAGCGCGGGACTCGTGGTGGGCTGCTGGATCGTGGTCCTGGGCGTGGTCCACGCGTGCCAGCTCATCCGGGTGGGTTGGCGGGCCTAGCGCTGGCCCGGCGTGAGGCCGGTATCGGCCAGCCGGTCCCTAGCGCGACCGCCGGTACGGTCACGCGGTGAACCAGTCGGTGACCACCGCCGGCCCGTCCCCGGCCGGCCGGCAGCGCAGCCGTACCGGACCGGGTGCCAGGCCGCCCGCGGCGAACCGGCCGAGGGCGTCGGCGCACACCGTGACGGCGCCGCGGCTGTGCCGTACCTCCAGCTCCAAGGCAGCGGCGGGGCTCAGCCGGCCGATCATGTGCCGGGTCGCGCCCTCGCTCGCCAGCTCCAGCTCGACCGTCAGCCCGCCGGCCGCCGTCGGGCCGCCCGCGCGGAAGGTGAGCAGCCGGGGCCGGTCCGGGCCGCGTACGGCCGCGGCCGGCTCGGCGAGCGAGTCGAACACCAGCTCGGCCAGGTCCGCGTCGACGGTGCGCCAGGCGACCGCGGTGACGGCGGCGCGGACCAGGTGCGGCGGTACCGGATCCTGAAGCTCGGCCGCGTCCCGCAGCTCCCGCTCGGTCTCCTCGTCGTGCGACATCCGCTACCCGCCTACGCCCTCGCCGGGTCGGCACCCGGACCGGCCTCGCCCAGCAGCTCGCGCAGCTGGCGCAGGCACCGCCCGCGCGTGGGCCCGATGCTGCCGACCGCGATGCCGAACATGGCCGCGATGTCCGTGTAGGGCAGCGGCGGCGTGGCGATGAGCACCCGAAGGAGCTCCCGGCAGCGGTCCGGCAGCTGGTGGAAAGCGGCCCAGACCCGCCGCAGCCGGGCGGTCTCGGCGGCGTTGTCCTCGGACTCCAGCAACAGCGACTCCGGCGTGCGCTCGTCGCCGGGGTCGAGGGCCTCGACGTCGTCGGTGGGCGTGGTCCGCCGCCCGGCACGGATCGCCTTGAGGGACTCGTGCCGGGCGGTCGTGGCGAGCCACGCGCCGACCCGGCCGGGCTCCTTGAGGCGCCCGATGTGCTCGGTGAGCCGCAGCCAGGTCGTCTGGAACACCTCCTCGGCGTCCGCCGTACCGAGCCCGTGCGCGCGGGCGACGGACCAGACCAGTCCGCTGAAGCGCTTTACGAGTACGCCCCACGCCTCCTCGTCACCGTCGGCGGCCATCCGGGCGAGCGCTCCGGCATCGTCTGGGTACACACCGTCGACGTTATAGGAACGCGAGCAGCGACTCACCATCCACGTCGGCAACCGTGCGCGCCTTCTTGTCGATGAGATCCCGTACCGCCAGCCGAGCGTTGCTCTCGCCGGTCTCCCGCATGTGTACGGCCACCATGCCGGCCACGAGCGGGGTCGCGAAGGAGGTCCCGCTCCACCGCGCCATCCCCTGGAACATCCCGTGACCGTGGTACGGCAGCGACGTGACGCAGCTGCACGGGCAGTAGAGCGGGTGCTCGTAGTTGTGGCAGTGCGGGTCGATGCCGTGGCGGTACTCGTACTCGCCGGACAGGAACGCGTTGACGTGCTCCTCGCCACGCGCGTACACGCTGACCGAGCTGCCGTAGTTGGTGAAGCAGGCCCGCCCGTCGTGCCGGCGGGCGAGCGCCCCGACCGAGACGACGCCGTCGTTGTGCGGCGCGTGCGCGGCCGGCCAGAAGTGGTACGGCAGGTCGTCGTGGCGGTCCTCCGCGTCGTCCCGCTTGGCGTCGTTGCCCGCGGCCGCGACGAGCAGCGTCTCCGGGTGCCCGGCCAGCTCGGCGAGGAACCGTTCCAGCCCCATCAGCGGAAGGCCGTCCTGCGTCTGCGCGCCGCCGGACAGGTTGATGATGTGCGGCCAGCCCTCCTCGTCCAGCACCTTCAGCAGCACCTCACCCAGCTCGGTCTCACCGAGCGCCCCGCCGCGCTCCAGCGCGTTGTGCACCCGGATCCGCGCCCCGGGGGCCACGGCGCCGATGACCCCGGAGACGAAGCAGCCGTGCCCGGCGTACTCCTTGACGAGCGGGGTCCCGGTGGTGCGGCTCGGCTCGTACGAGCCGCTGCGGTAGAAGGTCGCCTGCTGGCCGGGCGGTGGCTCCCGCACACCGGCCAGCCACGGGTGCCCCGCGCGGTAGTCGCGGATCATCCCGGTGTCGATGACGAGGATGGTGATCCCCTCACCGGCCGTACCGTCACCGGCGCGCGGCGGCCACGGCTGCGCGTCCACCGCCACCGGTACCGGCTCATCGGCCGGGCAGATGTTCACCGGCGAGATCCCGACCAGGTGGTTCAGCGAGGCCCTCCGCTGCGTGGTGCGCCAGCCGCTGTTGACCTCGCGTACCCGTTGCGGGACGTTCTCCTGCGCGGGCAGCGTGACGAGGGTGAGCTCGCCGGTCACCTGCTCGTTTCCCAGCGTCGGTACGCGCAGCCGGCTCCGCACCTCGTCGACGTGCTCGGTCCGGCACAGCACCTTGCCGGCCTCGTACACGTACTCCGGCGCGGCCCCGCTGCCCTCCACCGCCTCGGGCGGCCACGCGACGAACTCCTTGCCCTGCTGCCTGTTGATCTCGCTGAGCTGCTGCCAGAAGCGCAGGTACGGATCGAACTGCATCGCTGTCCTCTCCCGGGTCGGAGACTACTCGTCACCCAACAGGAGCAACGGCCGCCGCTCCTGATACGAACTGCGTGGACCGCCTCGCACCATTCACCTACCATCCGGACATGACCGCGGGGAACGGGAAAGCGGTCCGGTCCGGTGGCGCTCCGGCCGACCTTCTCCGGCTGGTCTTCGCCCGGCCCGGGGAGGCGCTCGCCGGCGCCCGCGCCGTACTCGCCGGCCGGCCGCCGCCCGCTGACGCATCGGTCGCCTACCAGGTGATCGGGTTGGTCGAACGCGACTTCGGCGACTCCCGCGTGGCAGTCGGCCAGCTGCGCCGGGCCGCCCGGCTCGCCCGGCGCGCCGGCTCGTCCGAGCGGGAGGCCGACGTCCTCGGCAGCCTCGGTGTCGCGCTGGTCCACAGTGGACGGACGGTCACCGGGCTGGCGACGCTGGCCGGTGCGGCTGCCAAGGCCGGCGGGCTGACGGCCGCCCGGATGCGGTTCCGGCGCGCCGCCGTACTGGACATCCTGGGGCGGCACCCCGAGGCGCTCGACGAGATCCGTCGCGCGCTGCCCGTACTGCGCCGGGCGGGGGACACCATCTGGGTCGCCCGCGCCCTCACGCTGCGCGCGCTGATCGCGCTCGGCCAGGGCGCCGCCGAACGCGCCGACCGGGACCTGACCGAGGCCGAGCGGCTGTTCTCCACCACCGACCAGGAGCACGACGCGGCGGTCGCGGTGCACAACCGGGGGATCGCCGCGCTGCGCGGGGGTGACCTGCCGGCCGCGCTGGTCCATCTCGACGAGGCGGAGCGGCGGTACGCGCGGCTCGGCACGCCGAGCCCCGAGCTGAGCCTGGACCGGTGCGCGACGCTCCTGGCCGCCGGGCTCGCGAACGACGCGCTCGCCGAGGCCGACGCGGCGCTGCGCCGCCTGGACCGGCTGCGCGGCCAGGCCACCAAGCGGGCCGAGCTGCTGATGGCGGCGGCCCGGGCCGCGCTCGCCGCCGACGACCCCACCACCGCGGCGGTACGGGCGGGCACGGCCGCCCGCGCCTTCGCCGCCCAGCACCGCGAGCGGCTGACCGTCCACAGTAGACTGTTGGTCCTCGAGTCCCGGCTCGCCGCCGGCGCCCCGACCACCCGGCTGGTACGGGAGTCCGGAGCGCTCGCGCTACGCCTCGACCCGCCCGAGTCCACCCGCGCGTACCTGCTCGCCGGCCGGGCCGCGCTCGCCCTCGGCCAGCGGGCCAGCGCCGAGCGGTACCTCGCCCAGGCCGCTCGGGCCCGGCACCGGGGACCGGCCCTGGCCCGGGCCAACGGCTGGCTCGCCGAGGCGCTGCGCGCGGAGGCGGCCGGCGACACCGCCCGTACGCTCGCCGCCTGCCGGACCGGCCTCGACATCCTGCACCGGCACCGGCTCACCCTCGGCGCGGCCGAGCTGCGGGCACAGGCTACGGCGCACGGCGTGGAGCTGGTGGGCACCGCGCTGCGGGCCTGCCTCGCCGGCCGTACGGGAGCCGGGCGGCCGGGAGCCCGGCTGCTGCTGCTGTGGGCCGAGCACTGGCGGGCCACCGCGCTAGCCGTACCGCCGGTCCGGCCGCCCGACGACCGTGCGCTGCACGCCGAGCTGACCCGGTACCGGGAGGTCACCAGCCGGCTCGACCGGGCCACCGCCGACGGGAGCCCGACCGTGGCGCTGCAGCAGAGCCGGGTACGCGCCGAGCGCAGCATCCGGGCGACGGCGCTGCGCACCGCGGGAGGCGATGCGACACCCAACACGCCTCTCGATATCGGCGCGCTGCTGGACGAGCTGGGCGACGGGCGGCTCGTCGAGATCGTGGCGGTCGCCGGCCGGCTGTACGCGTTGCTGTGCGGCCAGGGCCGGGTCCGGTCCTTCCCGGCCGGGAGCATGGCCGAGGCGGTCACCGAGACCGAGTACGCCCGCTCGGCCCTGCTGCGCCTGGCACACGGTGCGGCGACCCGGCCGGCGGAGACGGCCGAGGTGCTCGCGGCGACCGGGCGGCGCCTGGAGCGCCTGCTGTTCGGCGCGGCCGCCGGGCACCTGGGGGACGGGCCGCTCGTGGTCGTGCCGCCGGGGCGGCTGCATGCCTTACCGTGGGCGTTGTTGCCTGGGCTCTTCGCCCGTACCCACGAGGTGGCGCCCGCGGCGCGGGCCTGGCTGCGGGCCCGGCGCTGCGCCCCGCCGGCCGCCGGCCGCGTGGTCCTCGTCCGGGGGCCGGACCTGCCGACCACCGCCGACGAAGTGGCCGCGGTCGCCGAGCTGTACGAGCGCCCGACCGTGCTGCGCGGCGCGGACGCCACCACACCCCGGGTCCTCGACGCGCTCGACGGCAGTGCCCTGGCGCATCTGGCCGCGCACGGGACGTTCCGCGCGGACAGCCCGCTGTTCTCCGCGCTGCGGATGGCCGACGGGCCGCTCACCGGATACGACTTCGAGCGGCTGCGCCACGCCCCGTACCGTCTCGTGCTGCCCTGCTGCGACTCCGCCCGGCTGGCCCCGGCCGGCAGCGACGAGCTGCTCGGCCTGGCCGCCGCGCTGCTGCCGCTCGGAACGGTCGGCATCGTCGGCAGCGTCGTACCGGTCGACGACGCGGCCGTGGTGGCGCCGATGCTCGACCTGCATCGCGGGCTGCGCAAGGGACTGCGGATGGCCGAGGCGCTGCGCGACGCCCGTACCGGCGCGGGCGACGAGCCGATGGCCCTGGCGAGCGCCTGGTCCCTGGTCGCGCTCGGGGCGGGCTGAGGCACCAAGCGGGCGAGGCACCAAGCGGGCCGACGTATCAAGCCGACCGCCGCCCGCTCGGAAGGGCATGGAACTCGTTGTCCTCGTTGCCGTGGTCGCGGTGGTGCTCGTCGTGGTCGGCGCGGTACGGACCCGGCGGCGCCGGCGATCCGCGCGCGGTGCCGCCGACCCCGACGCGGGCGTACCGACCTTCCGCGTGGTGGCCCTCGGCGCTCGCGGGTCCGGCAAGACGATGCTGCTGGCGAGCATGTACCACCAGCTGCAGACCCTCTCCGGGCGCAGCTACTTCCTCACCGCCCCGTACGAGCAGGTGGTCCTGCTGAACCAGTGGTTCACCGACGTGGCGGACACCAGCCGGGACTGGCCGTCGGGCACCTCGGTCGGGGAGACGCGCGACTTCCTGTTCACCGTACGGACCCGGGCCCCCTCCGGCACCCTGCACACCGTCATGCGCCTGGGCTACCTCGAGTACGCGGGCGGGCTGCTGACCGATGCCCAGGCGCCGGGCAGTACCGGCCAGGCCGAGCTGCTCGGCTGCATCGAGTCCGCGCATGCATTGATCGGCATCATTGATGGGTACCGGATCCGGCAGGCTCTCGACGGGATCGCCGAGGGGCACATGCGGCTGCAGCAGAGCCTGACCGCGATGATCAGCCTGATGATGCTGTCACCCAGCCCGGTCACGTTCGTCATCACCAAGTGGGACCTCCTGCAAGACATCGACGTAGATGAAGATGCCCGGCTCCGGCGGGTACGCAAGTTCCTCACCTCCAACCAGGGCTTCCACGACCTCGTGCAGGCGCACAGCGCGCACCGGGTGGTACGGCTGATCCCGGTCAGCGCGGTGGGACCGGAGTTCGCCGAGCTCGACGCGCGGGGTACCGTCGCGAAGCTCCCCGACGGGCACCTGCGCCCCACGAACGTCGACGTACCGCTCTCCGCGGTGGTACCGGACGTCTTCGAGCAGGTCGAGCGCTCGATGGACCAGGCGAGGCTGCGCGCCGCCCTGGCGCGGGTCAGCGAGCGGTCCCGGCCCGGACCGGCCGCCGCGCTGGCCGAGCTGGGCGCGTTCGTGGCGCAGGCCGCGGGCAAGGCGCTGGGTGCGTTCGGCCCGCACGCGGCGTTCCTGGCCGACGCGGCCGTCGAGCTGTTCGGCCCGGCGAGCGACGCGGCGGAGGACCGCCGGGCCCGGCTCCACCGCGAGGTACGCGAGGCCGACCGGGCGCTGGAGGAGTTCCAGATCGCGCGGCGCAAGGTGCTGCGCGACCTGCAGAGCCGGGTGGACGTGCTGGAGGGGCGGCTGCCCAGCTCGCGCCTGTCGGCAGAGGAGGACTGACATGGGTACGGGCTGGCCGTTCCTCGTCGCCTCCGGCCGCCGCCGGGACTACCGTACGCTGCTCGCCCCGGAGCCGCTCGTGGCCGCGCTCGACTACGGGGTGCTCGACGAGGTGGTCCGGCCGACCGGATCGTCGTCGACGGTCGTGGACGCGACGACCCGGGCCGGCCGTCGCCTCACCGTCGTGTACGCGACGCACCTGCTGACCCCGGCCGACCTCGGCCCGTCCGGCCCGCCCGGTGCCGGCGTCCGGGACGAGCACGGCCGGCCGCTGCGGCTCATCTACGGTTTCGTCTGCCTCGATGCATCGGTCAGCGAGCCGGCCGGCGCCGACCTGAGCCGGGCCCGCGCGACGGCTCTGGAGACGTACCGGCGGTTCCTCGCCGACGAGGACCGGCTCAGGGTCGAGGCGTCCCAACCGTTCCCGCTCCGGTCCGGTACGGTCGCGTGGCCGGCCGCCGCCCCGGCGGCCGCGGCCCGACCCCGTACGCCGACGGTGCTCGTGGGTACGGTAGCCGTCGCCGCGCTCGCGGTACTCGGCGCCGGGGCGGCGCTCGCCTGGCCCCGCCCAGCCCCGGCTCCGGTGATCTGCCCCAGTGTGCCGGCCAGCGCCCAGCCGCCAGCGCCTTCACCGGTGCCGTCGCCGTCGCCGGTACCGTCGCCTTCGTCCGGCTGCCGGCCCGGCCGGTGAGCCCCGCACACCGCCTTTTATCGGCACGATACCGTCGTCGGCATGAGGGCGATCGGGTACGCGCAGACCGGGGGACCCGACGTCCTGGACCAGGCGGTGACCGATGTCGCAGCCGCGGTCGAGGCTGGTGCGGTCGGCAAGGTGTTCATCGATGTTTGCTGATCAGGTGAAGCTCGGCGCCTGGGTACGGCGGCTGGCCGCCGTACTGGTGACCGTCTGCGCGCTGCTCGGGGCCGTCCGCCTGGTCGGCCCCGCCACCGGGGAGGCCGGCGTGCGGCGGCAGCTGGCGTTCCTCCGTACCGCGCTGGACGGTGGCGCCGGGGACGAGGCGCAGCAGCTGTTCCCGGAGGGGTACTTCTTCCTGCACGCACTGTACGGCCTGGCGTGGGTCGACCTCGGGCTGCGCGAGCCGCCCGGCGGGCGGGCACCGGCACTGCGCGAGGCGCGCTGGGCGTTGGCGCGCCTGGACTCACCGGCCAGCCGGGCTCCCGTCAGCGCCGAGCTGACTCCGTCCTATGGCGTGTTCTACCGGGGCTGGACGAACTGGCTGCGCGGCGGGGTGCTGAGCCTGCAACCGGCCGGGCAGCGCGACCCCGGCGAGCTGCAACGGTTCACGGACGACTCGACGGCGCTCGGGTCCGCCTTCGACGCCGGCGACTCGCCTTTCCTCGCGGCGTACCCGGGGCAGGCGTGGCCGGTCGACTCGACCGTGGCGGTGGCCTCCCTCCGGTTGCACGACGCGCTGCTGCCGGCCCGGTACGGGAGTACGGTGCAGCGGTGGCTGGCCGGTGTACGGCAGCGACTCGACCCCCGTACGGGACTGCTCCCGCACCGGGTACAGGTCGGCACCGGGGAGCCGGTTGAGGTGGCGCGGGCCAGCTCGCAGAGCGTCATCCAGCGCTTCCTGGTCGACATCGACCCCGCCTTCGCCCGTGAGCAGTACCTGCGCTTCCGCGACCGGTATGTGGTCTGGCCGCTCGGCCTCGGCCCCGCCGTCCGCGAGTACCCGCTCGGCGTCGACGGACCGTCCGATGTGGACTCCGGCCCGCTGCCGCTGGGCGTGAGCCTGTCCGCGACCGTGGTCACCATCGGGGCGGCCCGCGTCCAGGGCGACGCATCGCTCGCCGACGCGCTGGCGAACTACGGGGAGCTGGCCGGCGTACCGGTCGAGACGCCGTGGACGAAGCGGTACGCCTTCGGCGTGCTCCCGATCGGCGACGCGTTCCTCGCCTGGTCGAAGACCGCGCGGCCGTGGGTGGTCCGGGCACCGGACGGGCCGCCCGGCACCGTCGGGTGGTGGTGGCCGGTACCGCTGCTGGCCGTGCTCACCGTGCTCGGCGGGGCGCCGTGGCTGCCCGTACTGGTCCGGCGGTTCCGGCGCCGTTACAGGGATTCCGGCTCCGTCGCGAGCACCGCCGCCCCGCGCGCCACGTAGCATGCGGTTGGGTGCCCGCATGGCAAACCGGGGGGTGCGCGGGATCTGGGGCTGGCTGGCGAGCGCTGACCTGGCGCCGCTCCGGCAAGCTGCGCGGCGGCGCCTGGCACCGTGGGTACACGGTGGTCGTCTTCGTCATCCTCGCCTCGCTCGACAACGTGGCGATCGGCCTGGTCCCGCCGCTCTACACGCCGATCAGCGGCGCGCTTCGGGTACCCGAGGGTGCGGTCAGCGTGGTCACGGCGGTCAGCTACCTGCTCACCGCGGTCGCCGCGGTCGGCTGGGCGTACGTCGGCGACCGGGCCAACCGCAAGCCGCTGCTGATGGTCGGTACGGTCCTCTGGGCGCTCGGTACCGGCGGCAGTGCATTGACCAACAGCTATCCAGTCTTCTTCGCTGCCCAGGTGGTCGCCGCGCTCGGCCTCGGTGCGGTCGGCTCGGTCGGCTTCTCGGTGGTCAGCGACCTGGTCTCGCCGCGCCGCCGGGGCCTCGCGATGAGCCTGTGGGGCCTGTCCCAGGGCGTCGGTACGCTGGCCGGCACCCTGCTCGGTGGGGTACTCGGCGCCGGGGACTGGCGTCGCCCGCTCGTCGTGGTGTCCGGCATCGGGTTCGCCGCGACGCTCGCGTACCTGCTGACGTACGACGTCCGGCGCGGGCAGAGCGAGCCCGAGCTGGCCACGCTCTTCGAGTCCGGCGGCGGGTACGGCTACCGGATCAGCCGCGCCGACCTGCCCCGCATCGCGCGGCGGCGGACGAACGTGTGGCTGGTGCTGCAGGGGCTGACCGCGCAGGTGACCTTCGGCTCGCTGGTCTGGCTGCCCCGGCTGTTACAGGCCAAGGCGGAGGCCCAGGGGTACCCGCAGCACACCGCGATCGTCGTCGGCAGCGTCTTCGCCACGCTGTTCCAGCTCGGCGGAGTGCTGTCGATCGTGGGTGGGCTGGTCGGCGACGCGCTGCAACGGCGTACCCCGCGCGGGCGGGCACTCGTGGCGGCGGCCGGCATCCTCGCCGGTATCCCGTTCTACGTGGTGCTCTTCTTCGTCCCGCTGCGCCTGCACATCGCCCCCGACGCCGGTACGGGCAGCGTCGCCGGCGCCGTGCTCAGCTCCGTGGTCACCGAGCCGACCGTGGCGGCGAGCTTCCTGACCGCCCTGCTCGCGCTCGCGCTGACCTCGGCGAACTCCCCGAACTGGTTCGCGCTGCTCGCCGACGTCAACCTCCCCGAGCACCGTGGCACCGTGTACAGCCTCGGCAACCTGGCCAACGGGGTGGGCCGGGCGGCCGGCAACGGGCTGGTCGGCGCGGTGTTCGCCGGGCTTTCCCGGGCCCTGCCGCCGCCGCTCAACTACGCCACCGGCCTCGCGCTCGTCCAGGTGTTCTTCGTCCCGACCGGAGTCATGTACTACCTCGCCTCGCAGACCGCCCCGGGCGACATCGAGGCGGTACGCGAGGTGCTGCGCGGACGTTCCGGCGCACCCGGTGGAGGATCGGGGGTCGGAACGTCCGCCGACTGATTCCTTACATGAGCGCAGCCGCAGCCGCTCTTTGGCGAGGCGAGCACAGTCAACGTTTCGCCGGCTGAGGCACTACCGCTCGCCGCGCCGGTCGAGGTGCGGGTCGAGCTCGCTGCGCGGCAGCACGTACCGGGCGGTCAGCGTGTCCACGCCCGTACCGCGCGTCTCGTTCGGCCGGTACGTCACCGTCGCCGCCCTGGTGCTGGCGGCCTCGACCACGCCGGCCCGCCAGGTACCGCCGCGGAACACCCATACGGGATCAGCGGGCCGGTAGCTGTCGGTCGGCGCGACCTGGGCCGGGTCGCGGTGGTCGGGATGGATGGTGGGGGCTGCCATGCTCATGGGCCTCCTATCTCTGCGCCGGGGGTGGTGTCGACCAGTTGGCGGGGTGAGGCCGTCTGGGGGCGGGGGTGTCTAGCGGTTGGGACCAGGTAGTGCGGGGTGGGAGCGGGCCGGGTACGGTCCGGCTTCACGTGGTACATCGCCGCGTCGGCCCGGCGTACCGCTTCGGTGAGGTCGCCCGGCCCGTGTACGGGCACCACGCCGACCGAGGCGCTGACCGCCAGAGTCCCCCGGGTCGTGCGGGTCGGTACCCCGAGGGTCAGCGTGAGCGCGTGTGCGGTGGCGACCAGCCAGCGCTCCTCGCCCGGGCAGCAGAGCAGCCCCGCGAACTCGTCCCCGCCGAGGCGGGCGACCAGGTTGTCCCCCGCGTACGTGGCGAACCGCCGGGCCATGGTGACCAGCACCTCGTCGCCCGTCGCGTGGCCGTACTCGTCGTTGACGCGCTTGAAGTCGTCGAGGTCGACGACTACCGCCACCAAGGGGTGGCGCCCGGGATCGGCGACCAGGTCAGTACCGATCCGGTGGAAGCCGCGGCGGTTGGGCAGGCCGGTCAGCGGGTCGTGGCTGGCCGCGTGGCGCTCGGCCTTTAGCTCGTGGCGCAGGTGCGCGGCCTCTGTCTCGGCGCGGTGCGCCCGCCGTCGGCAGCGCCAGCCGGCGCCGATGCCGGTGGCTGCGGCGACGCTGACGGCGAGGGTGAGGGGGTCCATCGCGGGAGATCCCTTCAGGGCTGGCGCTGCGGCGGCTCGTGCGGGGGCGGCTCGGGTCGCGGTGGCTCGGGTCGCGGTGGCTCGGGTCGCGGTGGCTCGGGTCGCGGTGGCTCGGGTCGCGGTGGCTCGGGTCGCGGTGGCTCGGGTCGCGGTGGCTCGGGTCGCGGTGGCTCCTGGGCCGGCCGGCGGCGGGGCGTCGATGCCCTGCGTTGGGGTGACTGCTGTGGTGCTCGGTCGAGCCCCTCAGGCCACCGGTGGTGCGGTGCGGGTAATCGGTCGGGCTGGCGGTGGGTGCTCCACCGGCGAGGGTTGGGCGCGGTATCAGTGAACCCGGGCATCCGCCCCCGCGACCGGGATGGCAGGGCGTCGAGCTGGTCCCACGCGCGGACCGCCTGTCCATCCTTTCGCGGGCCGGCCGGTGACGGTCCGGGAGCCGCCGCTGCGACACCGGGGGAAATGTCGCGCCGCGGCTCTCGCGGACCGTCACCAGGGGCGGGCGCCCGGTTTGTAGCCAATGTTCCCGTTTCCGATCACCAAGCGTAAATGAGCGGGTACAGGTGCACGTGCGATATCATGCTCGTCGTACGTTGCAGACGCAAGACCCGATGCACGTGCAGACGTGCAATGCGGAGCGCGACTGGCGTGGCGCCCCGAACTTCGGCCTCGTTGGTGGCTAACGGCACCGCCGAGGCCCGCCCGTTCGCTGTCCCCGACAAGTGCCTGGCCTGGACCAGGCCGCTAAGAGAGACCTAGATGCCGCAGATAAGGAACGGTATGCCAGCCGGGCAGCTGGCGTCAGTGACCTGGAAGAAGAGCCGGCGCAGCAACCCGAGCGGGAACTGTGTGGAACTGGCCGAGCTACCGGACGGCGGGGTCGCGGTCCGGAACTCGCGGGATCCGCACGGTCCAGTGTTGATCTACACGATGGACGAGATCGCCGCATTCATCCTGGGTGCAAGGGATGGTGAGTTCGACCATCTCATCCCGTAGATTTTCCCAGATCCGGCAATCCCGACTCGTACCGCGAGTTGGGATTGCCGGCTTCTTTGGCGCATCTCTGAGCCGTGGCATGCTTACAGCCGGAAACGGGACGGCCACCGTCCGGTAGAGGCGAAGCCATGGAGGTCGGCACGTGACGGCGACCCAGTCAGAGGGCGGGTCCGGCGGCGGTCCGACCGTGCTCCGGATGCTGCTCGGGGCGCATCTGCGCCGGCTACGGGAGGCGCAGGGGGTCACCCGCGAGGACGCCGGTTGGGAGATCCGCTCGTCCGAGTCGAAGATCAGCCGGATGGAGCTGGGTCGGGTCGGCTTCAAGGAGCGTGACGTCGCCGATCTGCTCAGCCTGTACGGACTCGACGACCAAGAGGAACGCAACCGGCTCCTGGCGCTCGCCCGGGACGCCAACACGCCGGGCTGGTGGCACCGGTTCGGCGATGTCCTGCCCAACTGGTTCCAGTCGTACCTGGGCCTGGAGGCGGCCGCCGCGATCATCCGCACCTACGAGGTGCAGTTCGTCCCCGGCCTGCTGCAGACCCGCGACTACGCGCGCGCGGTCGTCCAGCTCGGCCACGGGCGCTCCCGTGCGGAAGAGGTCGAGCGCCGGGTCAACCTGCGGATGCGGCGCCAGGATCTGCTCACCCGCCACGACGCCCCGCAGCTGTGGGTGGTCGTCGACGAGGCGGCGCTGCGCCGGCCGATCGGCGGGCCGGCCGTGATGCGGGGGCAGATCGAGGCGCTGATCGATGCCACCAAGGTGTCGAACGTACGCCTGCAGGTCATCCCGTTCGACGCCGGTGGGCACGCCGCGGCCGGCGGGTCGTTCACGATCCTGCGCTTCCCCGACGACGACCTGCCCGACGTGGTCTACATCGAGCAGCTCACCAGCGCCCTGTACCTCGACAAGCGCGATGACGTGGACCATTACGCGGTGGCGATGGAGCGCCTGTGTGTGGAGGCCACGCCGCCAGGTGGTACGGCCGAGCTGCTGACCAACCTGCTGCACGGGATGGGTGACTGACCCCGGCGTCACCCGGATCAGCGCCGGGCGCGCGGGTCCCGGAAGGTCAGCGCCACCAGCAACGGACCCGCAGCGATGATCGTGGATGCCGTGGACGCCTCGGCGCCGGTCTTCGGTGAGGCGAGCGCGGCCAACGTGGTGCCGGCTGACCGCCGGCCGCGTCGTGGCACCCGCGGTACGGGCGGTTGGTGTACCGTGCCGGGGGCCAGTGCCGGATGAGCGTGCAAGGAGCCAGCCGATGCCGACGACCACCCTCGCGGTCGACGCGTTTTCCGAGGGCGTACAGGCCGGGCTGCGGGTACCGGCCATCCTGCTCGGGCTGGTCGGGGTGGTGCTCGCTATCGTGGCTGGCCGCCGGCTCGGGGCGATGGCGGCCATCTTCGGCGCGGTCGGCAGCGGCCTCCTCACGCTCGACCAGATCAGCGGCCTGGTGTGGTCGCACGTGGTGTCCGCCATGATCAATGACACCCGTTCCAAGCAAGAGGACTTGAACGCGGTCAGCAATTTATTTACTGTTGTCGATGTGCTGCTGACCACGGTCGGCCTGGCGTTCCTGGTCTTCGCGTTCTTCGTCCGCCGGCCGGCCGACCGCAAGGCGCTGCCCGGCTACATGTCCGGGGACTTCGCGACACCGGGGTTCCCGCCGGCCACGTACCAGCAGCCGGCCCCCGGCTTCGGCCCGCCGCCCCCGGGGTACGGCCCGCCGTCCAGCTATCCCGGTAGCCCATCCGGGTACCGGGCCGGACCACCCGACGCGTAGCGCCCCGGCCGGCTCGGCGTCGCGGTAGCTCAGGCAGTGACCAGGGTCCGCGTCAGTAATGCCGGGGTACGTGCGGTGAACGAGCGGCAAAGCCAACGCCGGTCGGGTGCCCGGCGCCCGGGGGGCTGGACACGACAGGCAAGATGGGCGGGTGGATGAGAGTCAACTGCCGACGTCGGTGAGCGCGGAGCTCGCGGTGGTCGTGGACGACCGTCGGGTCGTCGCACGGCCCGACCAGCCGGTACTGATCGGCCGGGAGGCCGGATGCACGCTGCGGATCCAGCATCCGCTGGTGTCCCGCAAGCACGCCGACGTGACCTGGACCGGGAGTGGCTGGCTGCTGCGCGACTTGGGCAGCAGCAACGGCACGTACCTGGACGGGGAGCAGGTGCAGGCCGTACCAGTGAACGGGGCGGTGCAGATCCGCCTCGGTAGCGCGGAGGACGGGCCGGTGGTACGGCTGGAGCCGCCGCCGATGGACATGGGGGCGGCGACGCGCCCGGTCGCCCGTACCCCTGAGGGTCCTCCGGTCACCATGGCGATCCCCGCGCCGCGCCCGCCGCGGGCCGAGCCACCGCGGGCCGAGCCACCGCGGCCGCCGGCGCCGCCGGGGGTGACCGTCGCGACGCCGCCGCCGGCCCCGATCGCCCAGGGCGTCGCCGCGGTGGCCGGCCGGGTGCCCGCCGCCGAGCACGCGGCGGTCGGGCTGGTCCGGATCGGGCGGGACGAGGCCAACGACATCGTGCTGCGGGACCTCGGGGTGTCCCGCCGGCACGCGGAGGTACGGCCGGGGTCGGGCGGCTTCGAGGTGATCGACCTGGGCAGCCGCAACGGTACGTACCTCAACGGCAAGCAGGTCTCCCGCGCCCCGCTGGCCGAGGGCGACCTCATCGCGATCGGCCGGCACCGGCTCGTGTTCGAACGCCAGCGGCTGCGCGAGTACGTCGACACCGGGCCGGTGTCGCTGGTCGCCGACGACCTCACGGTGCGGGTCGGCACGAAGGTGCTGCTCGACGACGTCACCTTCGCCCTGCCCCAGGCCAGCCTGCTCGCCGTCATCGGCCCGAGCGGCTGCGGGAAGTCCACCCTGGTGCGCGCGATGACCGGCCTGCGCCCCGCGACCCTGGGCCGGGTCCAGTACGACGGCCGGGACCTGTACGCCCACTACTCGGAGCTTCGGTACCGCATCGGCGTGGTACCCCAGGACGACGTGCTGCACCGGCAGCTGACCGTACGCCGGGCACTGCGATTCGCCGCCGCGCTGCGCTTCGCCGACGACGTACCCCGCAAGCAACGCTGGGCCCGGGTCGACGAGGTGATCGAGACGCTCGGCCTGACCGAGCGCGCCAACGAGCGCATCGACAACCTGTCCGGCGGGCAGCGCAAGCGCGTCTCGGTGGCGCTCGAGCTGCTCACCGAGCCGTCCCTGCTCTTCCTCGACGAGCCCACCTCCGGCCTGGACCCCGCGCTGGACAAGGAGGTCATGGAGGAGCTGCGGGAGATCGCGGACAGCGGCCGCACCGTCACCGTGGTCACGCACAGCGTGCTGCACCTCAACCTCTGCGACCGCGTCCTGGTGCTGTGCAAGGGCGGCACGATGGGCTACTTCGGCCCGCCCGACGAGCTGCTGGACTTCTTCGGCGCCAAGGACTACGCCGAGGTGTTCAAGAACGTCACGTACGAGCCGGAGAAGTGGTCCCGCCGGTACCGTGGCTCGGAGCTGTACCGCCGGTACGTCCTGGAGGTGATGGGCGAAGCCGACGCGTCGCGGGGCTCGCCGCTGGCGGCTGCGGGCGCGGTGGCGCCGGCGCCGGTACCGGGCGCGCCGAAGGTCGCGGCGGTGAAGCCGAAGATCGGGGCGCTGCCGTTCGCCAAGCGGATACTGCATCCGGGCGCGTCGGTACGCCAGTTCGCCACGCTTTGCGCCCGGATGCTCGCCATCATCACGGCCGACCGTGGGTACGCCATGTTCCTGCTCGGGCTGCCGCTGGCGCTCGCGGTGGTCAGCCGTACCGTGCCGGGAAGCGATGGGCTGGCCCCGCCACCGGGCGGCGGCCACAGCCTGGAGGCGCAGCGGCTGCTCGTCGTGCTCGTCGTCGGCGCGGCGTTTCTGGGGGTCGCTTCCTCGATCCGGGAGATCGTCGGCGAGGCCGCGATCTACCGCCGGGAGCGGGCGGTCGGGCTGTCACCGGGGGCGTACCTCGGGTCGAAGGTCATCGTATTTGCTGTAATCAATACGATTCAGGTGATCCTGCTCGTGTACCTGTCGCTGCTCGGCCGGCCGAAGCCGCCGGAGCCGCTGGTGCTCGGCTCGCCACTTTCCGAGCTGGTGGTCGCGTTCGCGCTGGTCGCGCTCGCCTGCACCGCGCTCGGCCTGCTGGTCAGCGCGCTGGTCAAGACGACCGAGCAGACTACGCCAGTTCTCGTGGTGTCGGTCATGGCCCAGCTCGTGCTCTCTGCCGGGCTCTTCGAGCTGGACGGCCAGGCCGTCCTCGAACAGGTGTCGTGGCTCTCGCCGACCCGGTGGGGCTTCGCCGCCGGCGCCGGTACGGTCGACCTGCCCCGCATCACACGGCTCACCGATCCGCTGTGGACACATTCGGTCTCGTCATGGTGGCGGGCGGTCGTGATGTTGCTCGTCCAGACCGTGGTCCTGGTCGCGGGCGCAAAGCTGGCGCTGCGGCGGCACGAGCCGGGTCGCTAGCGGCCGGGCGGGGCCCGGCCGGGGTCAGCCGGTCGGCTCGGCCGCCGCGCGTTGCTGGTCCTCGAGGAAGCGTTCGACGAGCCCGCGTACCACGGCGGCCATGGTGAAGCCGTGGTCGGCGCACCACGTCCGCAGGGCGGCGTGCCGCTCGGCGGGCAGCCGGATGGTGACCAGCTGGCTGTCCTCGCCCGTCGGCAGTGAGCTGGCCAGCCGGTGCAGCGCGAGGTGCGGTGTCCAGGCCCGGCCGATCTGCCCGACGCTGGTGCCCAGCAGCCAGGAGGTGAGCTCCTGCCGTTGGTCGGGCGGCAGGGTCTCCAGGAGGGCCACGAGCTGCTCGGCGGGCGGCACGGGCGGTTTCGAGGTCATAGCGCGACGATAGCGCTCGCTATCGCTCGCTATCAACTCGTTGTGCTTCGCGTCATCCATCAACAGTCTTGAATGCATATGCCACCAGGCAGTACCGTACATTCAATTTGTCGGTATCGATGGGGGCGCCGTGCTTCGCAATCTCAGGCTGTGGACCCTGCTGGGGGCGGTGGCGGCCGTAGTCCTGGTGCTCGGCATGTCCCCGACCCCGTCGGCGGTCGCCGACTCCAACCAGCTCTTCGTCTACCGGGTGTCGGCCCCGACCGACGCCGCCGCCCAGCGGCTGTTCACGGCCGGCTTCGACGTGCTGGAGAACCGTACCGGCACCGACCTGTTCGTGCTCGGCGACACCGGCACGGCGGACCGGCTGCGGGCCGCCGGGTTCCGCCCGACCGTCGTGGAGAAGCTGGACCCGGTGGGCTGGAAGGCGCCGAGCACCCGGCTCGTCCCCGACGCCGTGGCGCCGGCCGTCGCACCGATCGACGAGACGTACGACGGCGGGTACCACACCGTACGGGCGCAGTACGCGCACCTCGACAAGGTGGCCGCCGGCCATCCCACCCTCGCGACGGTGGTGGACTACGGGGACTCGTACCTCAAGACGCGCAACGCGGCCACCGGGTACGACCTGAAGGCGATCTGCCTGACGCACAAGCAGGGCGGCGACTGCGCGATGAACCCGAACGTCACCAAGCCGCGGTTCCTGTTCATGACACAGATCCACGCTCGTGAGATCATTACCGGGGACATCGCGTGGCGGCTCATGGACCACCTCGCCAATGACTACGGTCGCGACAGCGAAGTCACCGCGCTGCTGGACAGCACCGAGGTGTGGGTCGTACCGATCGCCAACCCCGACGGCGTGGACGTCGTGCAGCAGGGCGGCAACCGGCCGTACCCGCAACGGAAGAACCTCGACGCGACCGGTGGCGGGAACTGCAAGAACCCACCGACCGCCTCGAACCAGTCAGGCGTGGACCTGAACCGCAACTCCAGGACGCACTGGAACACCACCGGCGTCGACCCGAACCCGTGCGGGCAGACCTACCCCGGCAAGGCCGCCGTCAGCGAGCCGGAGACCAAGGCCATCGAGGGCCTGTTCCGCAAGCTGTTCGCCGACCAGCGCGGGCCGAACGACGGGGACGCCGCACCGGCGACGGCGCGCGGTGCGATGATCACGATGCACTCGTTCGCCGGGATGAACCTCCTCCCCTGGGGCTGGACGACCACGCACAGCGCCAACGACGGGCCGCTGCGCCGCATCGCCCAGAAGATGAGCTCGTACAACGGCTACCAGTACGGGCAGGCCGGTGAGCTCCTCTACAACGCGTCCGGTGCGACCGACGACTGGTCGTACGGGGAGCTGGGCATCGCGAGCTTCACGATCGAGGCGGCCAGCTGCGGCAGCTTCACGCCGAAGTACTCGTGCACGGCGACCGACTACGCGAAGAACCTGCCGGCGATCATGTACGTGGCGAAGATCGCCAAGGCGCCGTACCAACAGTAGTTTGGGTTGGTGACCCCACTTCCGAGCTTCGCGGTCGAGGGGCGGGTGGCGCTGGTGACCGGCGCCGCCCGCGGCCTCGGCCGGGCCATCGCGCTGGCGCTCGCCGCCGCCGGGGCCGACGTCGCGCTGGGCCTGCGCGACATCCACGCGGACGCCGGCCTGCCGGCCGAGATCGAGTCGCTCGGCCGGCGGGCGCTGCCCCTGCAGATGGACGTCTCGCGTGCCGAGCAGATCGGGCCGGCGATCGATGCGACGGTGGAACGGTTCGGCCGGCTGGACATTCTCGTCAACAACGCCGGCATCGCGCCGGAGAACCCGGCCGAGGACGTCACCGAGGCCGACTTCGACGCGACGCTGGCGGTCAACCTCAAGGGCACCTTCTTCGCCAGCCAGGCCGCCGGGCGGGTGATGATCCGACAGGGGTACGGGCGGATCGTGAACCTCGGCTCGCAGGCCGGCGCGATCGCCCTACCGGGGGAGTCGGTGTACTGCATGACGAAGGCGGCGATCGCGCACCTCACTCGATGTCTGGCCGTCGAGTGGGGCCGGTACGGGATCACCGTCAACGCGGTGGCGCCGACGTTCATCCGTACGCCGGGCACCGCGGAGGTACTCGCCGATCCGCGGTTCCGCGCCGACGTCATCGAGCGGATCGCCGCGCTGCACCGGATCGGCGAGCCGGTCGAGGTGGCCGGTGTCGTGGTGTTCCTCGCCTCGCCGGCCGCGTCACTGGTGACCGGGGAGACCGTACTCGTCGACGGCGGCTGGACCGCGCGGTGACGCTCGCGCCGCCGCCCCGCCGGGCCTTCTCCGTTCGCGCTACTCAGCAGGAGCGGGTGCCCGTCCGGCCATGATCGGTCAAGCCGCCGCGCGGCCGTCGAGCCGGCGGCTCAGCTCGGCGGAGGCCATCGGCGGCGCGAACAGGAACCCCTGGCCGAGCTGGCAGCCGAGCGCGCGCAGCACGGACAGCTGCTCGCTGGTCTCCACGCCCTCGCCGACCGCGGTCATCGACAGGGTCTCGCTGAGCCGCACGATCGTGTGCAGGAACGCCTTGCCCTGCCAGCCGGTGACCACGCCCTCGACGAACGACCGGTCGATCTTGAGGATGTTGACCGGGAGGCTGCGCAGGTAGGACAGCGACGAGTAGCCGGTGCCGAAGTCGTCGATGGCCAGGCGTACCCCGGTGTCGCGGATCTTCTGCAGCCGCTGGAGTACGGCCGCGGTGTCGCCGACGAACGCGCTCTCGGTGATCTCCAGCACCAGGCGCGACGGGTCCAGGCCGGTGGACCGGACGGCGTGCTGGACGTCCCGGACGAGCTGCGGGTCGAGCAGCTGCCGGGCGGAGAGGTTCACTGAGACGCTCGGCGGTGGGCCGCCGTCGTTCGGGGTCGGCCAGGCGGCGGCGTGCTCGCAGGCGGCCGTGAGGATCCGGCGGCCGATCGGGATGATGAGGCCGGTCTCCTCAGCGAGCGGGATGAACTCGGTCGGCGCGATCATCCCGCGGACCGGGTGCCGCCACCGGACCAGTGCCTCGGCCATCCGTATGTGGTTGTTGTGCAGGTCGACGATCGGCTGGAAGAGCAGCGACAGCTCGTCGCGCTCGACGGCGTGCCGCAGGTCGGTTTCTAATGTGGCGCGCTGCACGAGCACCGTGTGCATGCTCTTCTCGAACACCACGATCCGGTTGCGCCCACTGTGCTTGGCGCGGTACATCGCGGTGTCGGCGTCGCGCAGCACCTCGCCGGCCGGACTGCCGGGCACGCAGGTGGCGATGCCGATGCTCGCGCCCACGCTGACCTCCTCGCCGTAGACGAGGTAGGGCGCCTGGACCGTGGCGAGCATCCGCTGCCCGAGCTTGACCACGTCGCCGTCCTCGACGAGCGCGGCGTACTCGTCGCCGCCGAACCGGGCCAGCGTGTCTGAGCTGTGCAGGCACTCGCGCAGCCGCCGGCCGACCTGGCGCAGCAGCTCGTCACCGGCGGCGTGGCCGAGCGTGTCATTTACAAGCTTGAATCGGTCGAGGTCCAGGAAGAGCACCGTCGGCCGTATCCCGCGGGTGAGCGCCTGTTCCAGCCGCTCCACGAAGTGCACCCGGTTGGGCAGCCCGGTGACCTGGTCGCGGCTGGCGTGCTGGGCCGTGGCGAGGGTACGGGCGTCGGACAGCGCGATGCTCACCTGGTCGGCGAACGTGAGCAGGCTCTGCTCCTGCATGTCGGTGAACGAGTGCCCGGGTCCGAAGAAGAAGGTGACCAGGCTGCCGACGACCGCGCCGTTCTCCCGTACCGGTGCCGCCATCGCCGCGCGGGCGCCCCGCATGACCAGGTCGGGGTTGGCGTACGGGGAGGCCGGGTAGTCGTCGGTGCGGACCAGCTCGCCGCGCGAGTAGGCGGCCCGGCCGATGCTCGTGGAGAGGCGTACCGGCCAGGCCGGCGGCCGGTACTCGTCAGCCACGCTGCTGACCGAGGCGAGCAGCAGGATGCCCTGCTCGGCGAGGTACAGCATGGCCAGCTCGGTGCCGAACAGGTCGAGCACACCCTCGGTCACGATGTCGAAGACCTGCGGCAGCGGGGCCCGGTCGGCGATCGCCCGCTGTACCCTCGCGACCTGGTCGAGCAGCCGCTGCCGCTCGCTGAGCTTCACCAGTACCCGCAGCGGCCGCAGGGCCAGGTGCAGCACCCAGGCCATGCCGCGCAGCAGCAGCATCTCCTCCGCGATGAACTCCTCCGACGCGGCCCGGGCGACGAGCAGGGCCAGGTCGTCCTCGCCCGCGTCGAGCGCGACCATCGCGGTGCGGCACTTGCCCAGGCCAGCCAGCTCGACCGCGTCGGCACCGGCTCGTACGGCCGCGACCAGCGCACCGACCTGCGGGTCGTCGTCGGCGAGACCGGCCACGGTCGGCGGCCCGGCCCCGTTGAACAGCACCCCGACCTCGGCGTCGAGCGCCTCCAGCACACGCTCCACGGCGGCCCGGTGGGCGGCGGCCTCGTCGGCCTGCTCCGAGAGGACCGCGAGGAACTCAACCAGCTGGGACGTGCTCCACGAGTCCGGGGTCAGCTCCGCCATAGGTCAGCTCAGCGCCAGGGCGACGATCGTCTGGTTGTGGAAGCCGTGCACGCCCTTGGTACGCGCGATCTCACCGCAGCTGTAGAAGCCGGCGAACGCCGCGCCCGCCGCGCGCTTCGCCATCGCCTCCTGCTCGGCGACGACTCCCGCCTCGCCCAGCACCGAGCGCCGGCCGCCGCAGTCGAAAACCAGAAGACCAGCCAGGGGTACGCCACCGAGCTGATCGAGCGCCTCGGCGCACGCGGTGTCCGCCGCGCCCAGGAGGGACTCCGCGTCGCCGCTGGCCAGCCAGGCCGCGGCGCCTTTCGGTACCGGGGCGGCGCAGATGATCGACCGCGCGTCGAGGTCGGCGCCGATCACGTGGCGGACCGCCACGTCACCGCGCCGCGCCACGGCCAGCGGCCGGGTGAGCGCGAACTCGGCGAAGGCGGCCGGGTCTCTGGCGATCCCGTCCGGCGCGTCGTGCCGGTCGAGGTACAGGTCGAGCGCGGGCCGGTCGTCGAGGGTGAGCACGTCGTTGCCGGAGCTCGCGGTGACCACCATCGGGTCGCCGTGATGGTGCCAGCCGTGCCGGACGGCGAGGCCGATCGGGCTGTCCGAGCCGATGGCCGCCGCGATCACCGAGTCCTGCAGGATCTGTCCATTGTGGAGCTGCCGGGAGGTGAGCGTGCCGAAGCTGTCCCCGGCCCCGCCGCCGACCATCGGTACGGTCGCGCCGAGTACCCCGTACGCACCCCGGATCATCTCCTGCTGGTCGCCGGAGAGCGCATCGGTCAGCATGAGCATGAGCCGGTACCTGGTGTCGGGCAGGGGGAGCAGCCCGCGGGCGACCTCCTCGCCGACCGTACGGGTGTGCTCCTGCAACCCGGTCGCGCTCGTGGTGCCGACCGTGAAGGCCCCGCCGAGGCACACCACGACCACCGCGTTGGACGGAGCCGGTACGGGGCCGATCTCGCCCGAGGTCGAGCATCCGATGAGCGGTATGTCGCCGGACACCGAGCGCACTCCGGCGAGCAGCTCGGGCAGGTCGTACTCGAGGGAGGCGAAGACGATGAGCAGCTTCGGCTCGGGCGCCTCCAGCGCGGCCCGGGTGGCCAGGACCCCAGCCGTACGCGCGTCGGCCTCCCAGGAGTGACCCACGCGTACCCATCGGTTTCCGGTGCCAGCCGCGACCGGTACTGCGGCGCTGGCGCCCGTGACGGCTGTCACCACGGCAACAGCGTAGCCCCCGTCCGACCCTGACGAATACTCGGCCAAGGGTGCCCGGCTTTGCACCGGCCGGGGCTGCCGTTGTCCGCCCAGGTCAATGGTCTCGGCCGGATCGTTGACTGGGTGGCGTGGCCCGGCGAGGATCGGAGGGTAACCGTCTCGTGACAGGAGGTCGGCCATGGCACCCAAGATCCTCATCCTCACCGGTGACGCGGCGGAGTCGCTGGAAGTGATGTACCCGTACCAGCGCCTGCTGGAGGAGGGGTACGAGGTGCACATCGGCGCGCCGGCCGTGAAGAAGCTCCAGTTCGTGGTGCACGACTTCGTGGACGGCTTCGACACGTACACCGAGAAGCTCGGCTACACCTGGATGGCGGACGTCGCGTTCGCCGACGTGAACCCCGAGGACTATGTGGCGGTGGTGATCCCCGGCGGCCGTGCCCCCGAGTTCATCCGCAACGACAAGGACTGTCAGCGGATCGTGCGGCACTTCATCGAGCGCGACAAGCCGGTGGCCGACCTGTGCCACGGGCCGCTCCTGCTCGCCGCGACCGGGGCGCTGCAAGGGCGCCGCAGCGCCGCGTACCCCGCGCTGGAGCCGGACGTGGTCGCGGCCGGTGCCGAGTTCGTCAACAGCGAGGCGGTCGTGGACGGCGTGGTCGTGTCCGGCCGGGCCTGGCCCGACCACCCGGCCTGGATGCGCGAGTTCGTGAAGATCCTCCGGGCCAAGGCGCCGGCCTGAGGTCCGCCAGCCCGGGAGATGTCGTGCACCGTCCCTTACTACAGTGCATGCATTGTTGCCAGCCCTGTAGTAAGGGCGGGCGAAAGGTATCGGGTGGTCCGCCCGAGATCGAGCGGCTCGACGCTGTCGATCGGGCGCACCGCCGTTCGACGGTTGGGGTAGGGACGCGCGTGGGGCGCGTCCGCTTGCCCGAGGAGATAGCTGATGAGCAGGTACATCTACCTGTACCGGGGTCCGGCCACGCCGATGGAGGAGTTCACGCCCGAGCAGTCCGCCGAGCAGATGAAACTGTGGGGGGACTGGATGGGCCGGGTCGGCTCCGCGCTGGTCGACGGTGGCGCGCCGTTCGGGGCGCGGGCGTCGGTCGCCGACGACGGGACCAGCCCGGCGCCGGGCGAACTGAACGGTTACTCGCTCGTCGAGGCGGACAGCCTCGACGCCGCCCGGGGACTGCTGGAGGGCCACCCGTTCCTGGCGGAAGGCAAGGGGCGGTTCAGCATCGAGGTCTTCGAGCTCGTACCGATCGAGATGTGACGAAAGCGGTGCCTTACGCGCCCGGGACGCGGTAGAGGCGCTGGCCCAGCGGGCCGGTGGCGACCGGCGTCTGGGTACTGGAGATCGACCAGCTCCCGCGGATCTCCAGTACCCACCGCGCGTGGTACTTCGCGAGCAGCGCCTGCCGGGTGGCCGGCTCGGTCGCCGGGTCCACGATCGTGGCCAGGTCCCGGGCGCGCTGGGCCTGGTCGGGCAGGAACGGGTCGGGCCAGCCCGGTGAGATCGTCCGGGCCCCGTACCCGACGACGATCTTCGTGGCGTAGTCGTCGTTCGTGACGACCACGTCGCCCCGGTGCACGTACGGGGTGACCCAGGAGTAGTCGGGCCAGTAGACGTTGAGGCGCTGCAACGGGTGCGGCGTCGCGGAGCGGGGGAGCGCGTACATGACGTGGCCGCCCTGCACGGCGAGCCCGACCGCGCAGGCGACCGCGGCGGTGCTCCAGTAGGCGCGGCGGAACTGGCCCGGCGCCAGCTCGGGCAGCTCGACGGCGAGGGCGAGCTGGGCCGGCAGCAGGACGGCCGGCCACATGCGGCCGAGCGCGTAGTGGCCCGTGACCCAGCCGGCGGCCACGATCACGACACCGCCGGCGAACAGCAGCGCCAGCGGGTCGAGGCGCTCGCGCCGCCACCGCAGCCAAAGGGCGGGCAGCGCGACCACGACCAGGCCGTAGTAGAGCCAGGCCAGATGATAGAGACGCTGGTGGATGCGGTCCAGGTCGCTGACCCCGAAGAGCGCGAAGAAGGAGTAGTACGGCCAGGCCAGTAGCAGCCCGACCAGCTCCACCGTGGCAACCCCCAACCACACCCAGGCGGTACGGGTGAGCCGGCGCGCCCGTACCGCGACGAGGGCCAGCGCACCGAGCGCCCCGATCGCGAACGTGAACTGGTGGGTCAGCGCGATGACCGCGCCGAGCAGGCCCAGGCCGAGGTAGCGCGGCCACGACGCCGGGCGGTCGAGGGTACGGCGCAGGCCGGCCCAGAACACCAGCGTGAGGCCGAGCGCCAGGGTGCTCGGCCACGACATGGTCAGCGGCATCGCCCACAGCGAGAAGAAGCCGCTCCACACCCGGGGCTTGAGGCCCCACAGCGCGAGGACGAACAGCAGCGCCAGCAGCGGTGCCGGGCGGCGGGCGCTGAGCGTGGTCACGAACGCGCGCAGGCCGTAGAGCAGGATCGCGACGTTGACCGGTCCGGCGACGGCCAGCACGGTCAGCGTGGACCAGCCGGTGAGCTGACCCAGCCCGGCCAGCAGCACCGTGTACGGCGAGTAGTACGGGCTCGGTCCCGGCGCGTCCACGAGCGGGTTGCCCGGGTCGGTGAAGCTGGCCCGCAGCCGCTCGATCGTCGCGGCGTGCATGCCCAGGTCGCCCTGCCACGGCAGGTGGGTCGCGGCGGCCACGGCGACCAGCAGCAGGAGCCCGGCCACCACCCAGTACGGGTCGGCCCGCCAGCGCCACAGCCATCTCGGGTAGCCGCTCGGCTCGGCCGTACCGGGCGGGGCCGGGGCCGCGATGCTCATGCGCCGACCCGCAAGCTCTCGGCGATTTTCATGCGCCGACCCGCAAGCTCTCGGCGATTTTCATGCGCCGACCCGCAAGCTCTCGGCGATGCTCACGTCGCCCGCCTACGAGCGAGTCGGGCCCGGGCGCGGTAGAGCCCGTACCCGATCGCGGCGAGCACGATCGTCGAGTCCACCGCGAAGCCGAAGGTCTTGTAGAGCGGGGCGATCCCGTTGCCGTTCGGCAGGATCAGCAGGAGTACGGGCGCGCAGAGCAGCCCGACCCGGTAGCGCCAGCGGTCGTCGGTCAGCCCGTACGCGAGGATCGCCAGCGCCACCAGGGCATACCACGGGAACGCCACCGGCCCGAGCACCACGGACAGCAGCAGCGCCACGCCCCCCGCCAGTACGGCCGCGTGCGGCCCGGTCCGGCGCCGCGCCCACAGCCACAGTGCGACCCCGAGCGCGACCAGCGCCACCATCCCGACCCACCGGACCCAGGTCACGGCGTCGTGCGACGCCTCGACGAAGCCGGCGAGCTTGAGCGCGTGCGCGATGCCCAGGCCCACCCCGGTCGGGATGGACGTCCACTCCACGACGAACTTGGTGGTGGTGCCCAGCGCGGGGATCCAGCCCAGCCCGTACCCGGTGACCGCCCACAGCAGGCCGTAGCTACCAACGACCCCGACGGTCGTCACCAACCCGGCCCGGATGACCGGCCACCAGCGCCGGTCGCTCGTCACGAGCAGGGCCAGGAACGGCAGGGCGACCAGCGCGCTCGCCTTCACCGCGACGCCGAGGCCGAGCAGGGCACCCACCCCGAGGGTCCGGGCCAGTTCCCACCGGGCGTCAGGCGTACGGACGGCCAGCAGGAACGCGGTGACCACGAGCCCCGCCAGCAGCGCGTCGTTGTGCGCCCCGGACAGCCCGTGCACGAGCGTGATCGGGCCGAGCAGGGCGAGCCAGGCGCCGCGTACCGGGTCGGTGCCCAGCGCCTGGGCCAGCCGGTGCCCGGCCCAACCGACCAGCAGCACCCCGGCCAGAGCGAGGACGCGCAGCACGGCGATCGCCAGGGTGAGGCTGCCGGTACTGGCGGCGCTGCCGATCAGCACCAGCCACAGCGGGCCGTACGGGCTGGTCGAGTGCTGCCAGACGCGGGGTACCGAGCTGAGCCACGGGCACGGCAGGTCGGCGACCCCGTGGCTGTACGGGTCGAGCCCGTTCGCGACGAGCGAGCCCTGGCAGGCGTACGCGTACACGTCGCGGCTGGCCAGCGGGGCGCTGAGCAGGAACGGCAGCGCCCAGAGCGCCGCGGTGACCAGCAGCCAGCGCAGCCCGACCCGGTCGAGCCGCCGCCCGAGCAGCAGCCAGGCACCGGCGAACAGCACGCTGCCGGCCAGCCACGCCGGCTCGGCGACCAGCTTGTGGCGCGCCTGCGCCGCCGCGTACGCCAGCAGGACCGTACCGGCCAGCCCGACGTACCGCAGGGCCGCGGTGCGGCGGTCGGCCCGTTCCTCGGCCGCCGACGCCTGGTCGGCCAACCGCGCCGCGTCACTCGCCTGCGTCACTCCCGGCGCGGGCACGTCTTCCACTCCGACTCCCGACCCACGTCGTCACCGCCACTCTCGGGGCCGGCTGACCTTACGCGTCCCGGCGCGCTCCGGACCACCCCCGCCCGACAGGGGCGGGCCCATCGGCGGAGACGGATGTCCTTATGCGGCACCGGTTATGGCGGTATGAGGCTCGGTTACCCGGGTGGCCGGATAGGTGCCCTCATAGCAACCCGAGCCTAACACGAGGTGAACGAGGTACCCGGCGCGCCCGGCGCGCTCGCCGCCGGGCGGTGGACCCGCCCGCTCGTGGCGCGCACCGTCCGGGTACGGCTGCACGGGCGGGCGAACACGGTCCGGCTGTTCAACGGCACCGCGTACGCGCCGGACATCGACAAGATCCAGCTCAGCGCGCTGCACGTCGAGGACGACTGAGATTCCGTGGCCCGGGGCGGGACGCCCCGGGCCACGCCGGTGCTCAGGACCGGTAGGTGTTGCGGGTGTACGTGAGGCTGAACGTGCCCTCACCCGAGAAGTACTGCGCGGCCAGGTAGGCCGGGTCGGTGGCGAGCATCCCGCGGGGCAGGTCGCCGCCGTCGTCGTGGTCGTCCCAACCCCACGCGGTGTTCGCGGCGTTGTCCACGCCGTTGTCGCCGCGGAAGGTACCCCAGCTCGCGTACGTGACCGTGTCGTACCGCCGGGCCCACAGCCCCCCGCTCGCGAACGCGTTCACCAGCTGGTAGCCCACCGACCGGTCGTTTCCGCCGGCGGGTACCCCGGCGGTGCCGGACGGGTAGTAGACGATCCCGTCGCCACCGGGGAACGCGGCTCCGTTCCAGGCGTAGGCGCCGTGCCCCTTCGCCTCCTGCCGGGTGGTCGGGTGCGCGGATCCGTTGTAGCTCTGCATGAGCAGCGTGCCGTCCACCGTCTCCCGGCCGCTGCCGTACGGGCTGCCCGCCGGCACGTACGAGTAGAAGTTGTTGTGCGCCACGGTCACCATCGCCTCGACCCGCCCGTACGTCGAGCCGTCCTTGCGTACGGTCAGCAGCACGCCCTCCATGTCGTTCTCGTGCGACAACGTGCCGAACGGGTCGAACTCCGTCCAGTCGCGCGGGTGGTAGAACGAGTACACCAGGAACCAGTGGGTGGATGTCTCCACGACCGAGTAGTAGACGGTCCCGACCAGCCGGCTCACCGAGTCGTCCTGGTGCTCCCAGTTGTTGAGCGTGTCCCAGTCTCCGTCGAAGTTGACCGGCGAGAGGTAGTCGGCGTCGTAGTCGGAGCTGTCCGTGTCCTGGTAGTGGATCGGGGCCCAGCGCTGGGCCAGGTCGGCGTCGGTCGGCGCGGCCGAGGCCGGTGCCGAGGTGAGTACCACCAGCGCGCCCGCGACCGCGACGGACGCGGCTGCTATCCGGCTGGTAGCCGCTCCGACAAGCTGCGCGGCTGCTATCCGGCTGGTAGCCGCTCCGACAAGCTGCGCGGCTGCGGCGAGCAGCCGTCGTGCGATGGTCATCTCCCGTACCTCCCTACATTTGCATGTAGTGATTTCATACGGGACCTGATGGACGCGGTGGTGACGTACGGCCTTAGGACGGGTGATCTCAGCCGGACAGCGCGTCGACGAGGTCGCGCACCTCGCGGGCGCAGCCCCAGGACAGGGTCACACCGGCGCCGCCGTGGCCGTAGTTGTGGATGACATGCCGGCCGCGGTAGCGCTCGTACTCCACGCGGACGCGCGGGCGGTGCGGCCGGAACCCGACCCGGTGCTCCAGTACCGCGACGCCAGCGAGCTTCGGCTCGACCGCCACGCACCGCTGGACGATGGCCTGCGCGATAGCGAGGTCCGGGCGCGCGTCGGTGCGGCCGCCATGTGCGCTGCCGCCCAGCACGACGTGGTCGCCCATCGGCAGGAGGTACGTCAGCTCGTCGACGTCCTCAGTGTGCTCCGCGAAGAAGTCCTCGATGCCCGGGTTGGCCACGACGGTCAGCTGACCCCGGACCGGCGTCACCTCGCGGTCGCCGACCAGATCCCGCGCGCCGGCGCCAGTGCAGTTGACCGTGACGCCGGCCGTACCGCTCGCCTCATCGAGGGACGTGACGGGAGCCAGGTCGATCTGGACCCCGGCTTGCGCCAGGCGGCTCGTCAGGTAACGGAGATAGACCGGCATATCGACCACGGGTACGGTGTACCGCCACCCGCTGGCGAACCCGCCGGGCAGCTCGGCCGGCTCGCACGGGCAGAACCCGGGTACGGTCACCGCCCAGTCGGGTGGCTCCTCCTCCCCGCGGGCGGCGTCGATGCCGTACACCATCCGTACCCCGGTGTGTTCGATACCCGACAGTTCGGTGAGCCGGGCGCGGGTGTCCTCACTCCACGCCATCGCGTGCTCGTGCCCGACCAGAAACGGCCCCCAGATCGCCCCCGCCGCGCACGACGTCGAGTCCCGTGGCACTTGCTTCGTACGGATCCGGACGGCGTAGCCGGACTCGGCCAGCAGTACGGCGGTCGTCAGTCCGGATACACCGGACCCAACGACGAGGACGTCCCGTCGGACCGAGGTCATTCGTCCACGGTAGCGGTGCGGAGCGTGATCATGTAGCTACGATCAGCGGCGATCTAGTGAGATAGGTCTATATCGTCACCGGGAGTAAAACGTGCCGATACGGGCCGTTGCGCTCTAGGGTGCCGATGCGGTGGAATCGATGGATCCACCGGTACGCACCCGTCCCGTTCGCGTCATGGAGAGGAACGAGAGGTGGTCCATGAGCGAGCCGAGACGCCGTACCCCGTGCTGATGCTGGGGGAGGTGTCCACCGGGCTGTTGCAGCACTCCACGTCCGTACCGGCGAATGTGGCCGAGAGCATCCTCGCCCTGCGGCCCGGCGAGCCGGTGCGCTGGTCCACCCGGCCGATCGCCTACGCGGCGTCGCCCGACCTGCTCACCGGCGTGGACTGCCGGCTGCCCACCGGCTCGGACCGCGCCGCCCGCTGCGTCGGTACCGCCACGGCGCGCGCCACCCTCACCGGCGGCCGCGTCCTGCAAGGCTCCGCCCACGTACGGGTCCGGCGCGCTCCGGCCGACCGCCGCCTGCCCTGGTCGCACTACCTGTCCCGGCCCGGTGTCGTGGAGAGCATCGGCAAGGTGGCCTGGCCCGACGTGGTCGACGGCTTCACCGGCGCCCGGCCGCGTACCGACACCCTCGATCTCGGCGCGGTGGCCGAGCGCGTGATGGACGTGGTCCAGGACTCCGTCGCGCTGGACCGCCGGGCGCCGTTCCCGATCCGGCGTACCCGGCTGCGCTGGGCGCTGCTGCCCCCCGACCGTACGGACGCCCTGCCGGTCCAGTTCGCCATCGACGACGAGACCGTACGCACTCTCGTGCTGCGCCTCGACATCGACCCCGACGCGGAGGCGTGCCACCGGGTGCTGGAGCTGTGCGAGGATCTGGCGCTGCACGACTGGCTACTCACCACTCTTCTGGAACTGATCGAGCGGAGCCGCATCGGCGCGGGCCCGCCACCACACGTCATCGCGAAGCTCAAGCCGGCGGTCGATCACCTGTTGCATCTGTGGATGCCCGCGGCGCGGGTGGACCGGTCATTGGAGGAGCTGTGGCACAGCCTCGAACGCCGTCCCGGCTTCACCCGGCAGTGGCAGGCGTCGGTCGACCGGGTACGCGACCAGATCGCGGTGAACACCATCGCGCTGTTGTCGACCGTCGGCGAGAGCGCGAGCCTGGTGTGAGGGGGGTTGAGATGAGCCCGCCCCGTATCCCTGACCGGTTGCCCGTTCGGTCGACGGTGCCCCGCAAGATACTCGTCACCGGTACCACCGGGCTGCTGGCGTTTCTCATCACCACGCTCGCCCGGCAGGACACGATCTGGGCCATCGTGATGGCCACGTTCATCGGCGGCGTCACCCTGGTGGTGCAGTTCCTCATCGACTTCGACAAGAGCATGCAGCGGGTGGAGATCGGCCAGGAGCAGCACGCCGAGTCGATCGAACGGCTGGTCCGGGAGGGGTTCGCGAACATCAACAAGGCCACCCAGCTCTTCGGTCTGATCGAAGCCTCGGCCGTACACACCGAACTGGTGACCCAGCTCGTCTGGCACTCCACCCAGATCGGGCCGGGGATGCCGTCGCTCATCTCCAGCTTCGCCCAGGCCGAGATCGCCCGCATGTCGGACTTCCTCAAGGAGCTGACCCGTGGCGGCGACGTCACGTACGACGGCGAGGACCGCGACTGGCTGCTCTCGCTGACCCGCAGCGCCAGCAGGACCATCGACGCGACCAGCCTGACCACCGTGGACGCGGGGGCCACCGGCTTCGTGGATGGCGGCCTGTGGACCAGCGACCTCGGCCAGCAGTACCTGGAGGCGCAGCGGGACGCGATCGAACGGGGCGTGGTGATTCGGCGGGTGTTCATCGTGGACCGGCGGGAACTGGTCAGCGACCCCGGGCTGCGCGACGTCGTCCGTACCCACCAGGCGGTGGGCATCAACGTCCGCGTTCTCGCACCCGGAGCGATCCCGCCGACACGCCGGGCCTCGCTGTTCGACTTCATCCTCTTCGACGACGTGATGAGCTACGAGGTCACCCCGGCCTCGCGGATCGAGGACAGCATGACGCCGAGCGTGGTACACACCCGACTGGTCCTGCGTGACCTGCGGGTGAAGGAGCGGATACAACGCTTCCGGGACCTGTGGGAGTCAGCCCAGGAGTTCGCCTGAAGCTAGACGAATGCGTAGCCGATCCGGTCGACCAGTTCGTCGGGCAGCGGTACCCCTTCGTCGGCGCTGCGCACGGCGGCCTGGCGGGTCACCTCGTCGTCCACGGCGACTTGGCCCAGGATCGTCCGTACCCCGTGCTCGATCGGCAGGAACCGCGCGGCCAGTACGCTGAACGTCCGGTACGCGCTGAAGGCCGCCGCGTCCGGGCTGAGCTGGATGACCGCGGGCAGCTCGTCCCAGTTCGCCGGGAAGTCACCGGTCCACGGCCGGGGAAGGGCCACGGCCCGGCCTCCGTCCCGCAGGGCACCCAGCCGTAGCAGCTGCCAGACCGCCGCGAGGTACGGGCACGACCAGACGCCGCCGTGATCCCATAGCTCTATATCAATGAAGATGGAGTGCCGGTTCGCGGCGTTCTCCGCGGGGGGCGACCAGGCACCGAGTCCTCCCATCGCCTCGGCCGCGCCGGAAACCGGCGAGCGCTGGCCGTTGCACAGCCACCCCGACTCGGTCGCCGGCGGTCGAGCGCCCGTGGTGTCCGGCGGTGGCTCGGCGACCAGGCGCCCGCGTACCAGCTCGGCCAGCCGTACCCCGTCGGCCTGCGCGCATGCCGACTCCCGGCCCAGATAGTCGATCCGCAGTCCGCATTCCTCGGCCGCGGACACCAGGTCGGGCAGGACCGTACGGGGCGAGCCGAAGCGGGTGAAGTAGTCATCGACAAGGAAACAGGTACTGATGCGTGGTCGCCGGCCGCTGAGCGGATCGGCACAGGACCGGCTCGCCGCCTCCGACCACGGGACCACCTGACGGAAGTGCCGGCGCAGCGCCTCCGGCCCGGCCTGGTAGTCCTCCATGTACAGGTGGCCCAGCTCGATGGACAGGTGTGCGAACGGTATCGACTCCACCCGGCGCTCCGCACTCGCCTCCCGAAACACCGCGTCCGCCGCCATCACAGCCCCTCCCATGCGGCGTCGTCGGTGAGCCGCTTGGCGATGTCCTCGAACGCTTCGACGGTCTGCGAGTTGGCGATCCGGCGGCTGTACACGTCGTTGTTCGACAGCAGCTGCTCCCGCCACTGCAGCACAGGGTCCAGGGGAACCACGCCCAACACCACCGTACGGCCCACCCGGTGCTCCCGCGCCATCCCTTGCAGGTCCTGGTTGCACTCGCGCAGCCAGGCGACCTGGGCGGGGGTCAGCCCGGCGAGCTCCGGCGAGCTCGGATCCACCACGGCGGTGCGCACGAAGCGGATCCGCTCGGCCAGCCGGTCTGGGTCATGCCCGCGGTCTTTACCGACCTTGAGCAGCCCGCGGTCGCCGTGCACAAGGTTCGCGGCGGCGATGATGTGCTGCCGGGTCCACCGGTGGAACACCAACCACCGCGCGGTCACGTGGGCCAGCCGCGGGTCAGCGGTGGCGGCGAGGACGATGTCGGTGGCGTACGAGCGGCCGGCGCTGAGATCGACGAGTGTGAGTGTGTACTCTTCCTCCAGCCGCCGCAGCAGTGAGATACACTGGCGTACCATGTCCGGGGTCGCGGCGAACTCACCACCGCCGCGGTCGCCTGGGAAGAGCGTCAGCCGGCCCGCGCCAACGGGTCGCCCGCGCAGCCCGGAGCGGTCCGACTCACTCCACACCTCGAGCCGCTGCGGTACGGGTACGTCCCCCCGAAGGAACGTGTGCAGCCCGCCGCGGTCGGTGCCGTTCATGGCGTTCGGAATGTTGAAGATGGAGCCGGCCGTCGGCGACCCGAAGTCGAAGTCGAGATACGACACGTCGTCGCCTTGCAGGGCGCGCCGGTAGGCCACGTTGCAACTGGTGACCGAGCGTCCCGTACCACCCTTGTCCGACGTGGCGAAGACCAGCATGGCTAGCCGGCCTCGCTGATGTCTTCGCGCGCCGCGGCCAGCCGGTCCAGAGCGCTGAGCACCTGGCTGATCAGCATGATGGCGGTGCCCGGTCGGTCCGGCATGACGCGCCGCGCCCGGCGGAGCCGGATCGCCAGGGTCTCCATCTCGGCCCGCATCGACGGCCCCGCTTCCGACGAGCCGTCCAGCAACTCCTGGTCGAAGAGGTGCTCGGCCTCGTTCATCAGGTCGCCGGCGATGTCGGTCAGCCGGTCGCTGCGAAGTGGCGGGCTGCCGATCACCCCGGCTGCGGTGGCCAGACAATCCACCACCCGTTTGGTGTAGTACCACGACGGTCCCTCGTGGACGATCTCAGCCTGCGCGAAGACGTTGCGCGGCTGGTCCCACAGGTCCCGCCCGGGGTCCGTGGTGAGGCGGCGCTCGGCGATGTGGTCCCACACCTCGTCGGCGAGGGCCAGCAACCGTTGGCGCATCTCCGGGTTGCGCAGCAGCCCCGCGATGCGGACGGTGCGCCGGAGCAGGAGCGTCGAGTAGTCGGAGACCAGCCAGCGCAAGGTGGGTCCGCCTATTTCCTCGCCGCCCCCGAGGTCGATGCTGACTCCGGGGGTGTGTACCTCGATCGCCCGGTCCGACCCGAACGGCCGCCGGGTGATCCGGCCCCGTTGGGCCAGCTCGTCGAGGACCCGGCCGACCCGGCTCAGGTCCTCGTCTGACGCGCGCCGGGTGATCAGGTCCTGCGTCATGATCGAGGTGACCAGCAGGGTGAAATAGTCAGAGTCAACCCCATCGGTCGTGCGCCAAGGCACGTCCTCCAGCGGCCACCGCCCGTTGCCGAACCGGGCGATCGTCGACCAGTACTTCTGGGTGAGGTCCCAGCGCAGCTGCAACGACTGCGCCAGCTTCTGCTGTGCCTCGTTCAGCAGGCCCAGAAGCCGCGTCCGCTCGGAGAAGAGCGCCCGGATGCCGTCCATGGCCACCACGGTGAAGTACAGGTACGGCTTGGCCTCGGCCACCCCGGACCGCTGCTCGCCAACCGGCTCGGTGGTCTCCAGCAGCGGCGCGTCCTTGACCACTCCCCAGGACCAACCGCACTCGAACAGCCGGTTCGGGTTGTCCAGCCCGACCGCCTGGCCGGCACCAGAGCCGATGGTGACATCGTCGCGCAGCCGGGCCTGGACCTCCCGTAGCTCCTCGCGCAGCTCTCCGATGACGCGGCGGTCAGGCAGCCCGTTCTGGTTGGTGGTCTGGACCAGAGCGCGTCCCTCGTCGGAGTCGGCATCGAAAACGAACACCGTGAAGCTGCGCAGCAGGCCGATCATCGCGGCGGTCAGTCGGCGGCGCGCCATCGCCTCCAGCGCCTCGACCTCTTGGCGGAGGTCCTCACGCCGTAGCCCGGTGCGAAAGACCTTCACGAAGCCGAGCGTGGCCAGCGACAGGGTCACGGCGGTGGAGAACGAGTCCACGACATCGAGCGCGCGCTGTTCCGGGGTCGGTGGCTTCTCCTCGTCGGCGGACTGGAAGTAGCTGCCCCCCGAGAAGATCGGCGTACCGCTCTCATTGGTGTACATGTTCATGTAATCCGACAGGGCCCGGATCAGCCGCTGGGGGATCTCGACACTGTCGCCGATCCGTCGCATCGCGTCAAGGACGTCGTCGGCGGTCTCGTCCGGGCGGTCCAGCTTGAAGGTCGGTACCTCGGTGGCCGGGATCATGAGGCACAGCAGCTGCTCAGCATCGCTGATCGAGTTCGGGCCGTCGCTACCGCCCCAGGCCCAGGACTCGTTGACGAACGACGTGCGTGCGGCGGCCCGCCATATCTCCAGGATCTGTTGACGCGGCTGAACCTTCATGGGCTGCCGCACTCCTTATCGGTCGCGAGAAACGACGCGTACGTCGATATGGTAAGCGATGGCAGCGTCGATTTCGAGGACGCTCGGACCCGCTGCTCGTGAACGGCTCCGGGAGACCGTCGGGTTAAGATCGAAAGGCCGCCGGATGCTGGTATTGTCGGCCTTGTGCGGTCGAATGACACGGATGTGCTCGTCATCGGAGCTGGCGTAGTTGGCCTCACCACCGCCGTCCACCTCGCCGAAGCCGGCCGTCGTGTTCTGGTGCGCGCCGCGATCCTTCCGACCGAGACGACCTCGGCCGCGGCGGGAGCGATCTGGGGCCCTTTCATCGTCGCCCACGAGAAGGTGGTGCGATGGTGCGTGGAGACGCATTCCGTGCTGTGTGATCTCGTCGACGTTACCCAAGCGGGAGTCGCTCTGGTCACCGGAGTCGAGGCGGCGCGTGGCTGGATCGGCATACCGGACTGGGTACGGCGGCTGCCCGACTATCGGCCGTGCTGCACTGACGAACTGCCTCCCGGCTTTGCGTTTGGCTGGAGATACACCGCACCGGTCGTCAACATGCCGCGCTACCTGACATACCTCGCGGACCGCCTGGTAAGGGCCGGTGGTCGCATAGAGCGCGGCACCGTGCACTCGCTTGACGACAAGGGTGTCGAGTCGGCGGTCGTCGTCAACTGTGCCGGCGTGGGCGCGCGCAGCCTCGTACCCGATCCCACGGTTACTCCGGTGCGCGGCCAACTTGTCGTGGTCGACAACCCCGGAGTCAAGGAGTTCTTCGCGGAGTACGGCGAGACGGGGGACCTCACCTACTATCTGCCCGCCGGTGACGAACTGATCCTGGGCGGTTGTGCCGAGATCGGTGCGGAACACCTGGAACCGGATCCGGCGACGGCTAGGGCGATTCTCGGCAGGTGTGCCGAGATCCTCCCCGAACTGCGCAATGCCCGGATCCGCGGCCACCGGGTAGGGCTACGTCCGGCGCGACCCGAAGTGCGCGTGGAGTACGAGCAGTTCCGGCACCGCCACATCGTGCACAACTATGGACATGGTGGTGCCGGAGTCACCCTCTCGTGGGGCTGCGCGCGAGAAGTACTGACCATCCTGGACGCGCTCGGCGTCCACTAACCGGTCACGCTCGCCGCGCGTACCGTTGCGAAGTCCCGGTTGTTCACCAGGTCGTGAGTTCCTCCGGCTAACACGTCACACACCGCCTCCACCGCATGGCGACTGGCTCTCAGGTTGGCGGTCGCGGTCTGATAACCCATCTGCGGTACGGCGAGGAAGCGCGCCGGGCCCAGGGAGACCAGTGCATCCCAGAACGGTCCGCTTCCCACATCGTCGAAGGCGGCCCGAACCCCACGGTTCTTCGCTGCCCACAGCAGGGCCTCCAGATCCACGAGATCGAGATGACCCGTGTTGACCAGTACGGCGTTCTCCCGTACGGTCTTTGCCTCGGGTGGGCCGAACTCGGCGGGCTCGCCATCGAGCAGGCCAGGGCGGTGGAGGGTGATGAAGTCGCTTTCCGCGAGGAGTTCACCCTTGTCGCGGTAACCGATCCCGAGGGCGTGCTCGATGCCAGGCTTTCTTCGCGGGGCGTGGTAGAAGATGCGCATGCCCAGACCGAGTTTGGCGATACGCGCAACGGTCGCCCCGATCCGGCCGAGACCGATGATCCCCAAGGTAGCGTCGCGCAGCTCGTGTCCGAGGTAGCCCGGCCCGGGCTGCCACTCGCCAGGCGCTGCCACGCGAGAGATGAACGGGCGGGCCATCGTCAACATGAGAAGGGTGGTGAACTCGGCCACGGAGGCGGCGTTGTCGCCGGGAGTGTTGATGAATGCGACCCCGAGCTCGACGGCGCGCCGCCATCCCGGCACGTACCCCTGGTAGTCCGTGCCGATCCAGGCGACGGCTTCCAGCGTCCGAGCCTGCTCGAAGTGACTGGCGAGGGGCTCCTCGTTCCCCCCGATCAGGTAGCCGGAGACACCTTCCAGCGCGCCGGCCAACTCATCGGCGTCAAGCTCATCGTTCTCGACGTGGCGTACGGCGTATCCGTGCTTTTCGATGAGGCTCACCACCTCCGCTGGCACCAGCGACGTGCCGGTCACCAGGACTACCTTGCCACTGCTCATGTTCCCAGCCCGATCGTGCAGACGATAAGGGAGAAGACACCACGGTCCGAGTACTTTGTCGTCGTCAGAATCTCGTTGACCCGGAAGCCGGTCTCTTCCGTGATTCGCCGGGCAACGCCCTGCAGTTCGTCTGCCCCGTCGTCGGGTGGCTCATGTTCGATGATCGCCATACCACGCTCGATCCGGTGGCCCGCCTGCTGCAGCATGCCCACCACAAGATCGCCGTAGGACGGGAACACTGCGGGGGAGGGCCCAGGGCTCGCCTTGCGCCCGCGCCGCTTCAAAGCGCGCTCGGCCGACGCTCGAAGCTCTGCCGGCAGCGCGAGCCGCGGAGAACTCCTGCCGAACGGCGGCGACGTGTATATCAATGGGAGCTTGCCAAGTTTGGCGGCCGACCAACTGGACGCGTCGGTAGCGTCGCCCCAGACAATGGTGCTGCGTCTTGGCGGCGCCTTACTCGACTCCAGGTCGGTCAGCAGGTGCTGCGGTGGGAGGGGGCGGTCCTGTAGCGACCGGATCCGCTGCACGATCTCCAAGCAGGACCGCACGAGCTTGTGTCGGCGGCGGCGCCAAAGCCGATGGTGCACTTTCAGCTTGTGCATATGGGCGGTTCGGCTCAGCGTCTTCGCGACCGTGACGCAGGCAAGGCCCGGGTCAAGCTCGATACCGAAGAAGGGGATGCCCAGTAGCCGCGCGGTGACCGCCGTACTGCCCGCGCCGGCGAACGGGTCGACGAGTGCCGAAGGTAGGCGGTCGTATACGCGGCGGTACAGGTCGTTCACGATCTCCCGCGTGGTGTGGACGTTCGACGAGTTCTCGGCCTGGAACCAGTGATCGATCGGTTGGTCTCGGTCGGGAAGATACGCTTCCCGCGTGGCGGGACATCCGTACTCTCTCGTCGGTGTCTTCGGATCGAGAGTGGCAGGGGTAGAATAGCTGTGCACAGCGTTCTTGGCTACTGTCTCTGAGGGAAGCTACGAGGCACGTACTCGGAGCATTTGCGGTACATATTGTCCGGTTAGAGATCGGGTCTTAGCACCCGGATCGTATCCAGTTGGCAACATGCCCCGCCAGACCGAGGTGGGCTCCGGTGGGCCGACCGACCTGGCTGTCCGGCGAAGGTACGACCGGATTGCGGCCGCGACCAGCACTT
>CAVSLN010000010.1:0-823963 GCA_963728855.1 uncultured Actinomycetes bacterium | reverse complement strand
CACGACCTGGTTCGTTGAGGGTGACGTCGCCTCGTGCTTCGACTCTTTCGATCATCAGGTCATGGTCGACACGCTGGGCGAAAAGATTCACGACAACCGGTTTCTGCGGCTGCTGCGTAACATGCTCGCGGCTGGATACCTTGAGGATTGGGTGTTCAACGCCACCCCCAGCGGGGTTCCCCAGGGTGGTGTGGTTTCACCGATCCTCAGCAACATTTACCTGCACCGGTTGGACAGCTATGTCGAGACAGTCCTCATTCCCGAGTACACCCGAGGAACGCTGCGGGCATCCAACCCGCAGTACCTTCACACGAAATCGGCGATCGCGACAGCCCGCAAGCGCGGCGACCGCCCGTTAGTGCGGACGCTACGTAAGCAGCTACGCAGTCTGCCCAGCAAGGATCCCCACGATCCGGGCTACCGGCGGCTGAGATACACCCGCTACGCCGACGACGTTCTCATCGGGTTCGCCGGACCCAAAACCGAAGCCGAAACCATCAAAGCCCGCCTCACGACATTCCTGCATGACGACCTCAAGCTACAACTGTCCCAGGCGAAAACGCTGGTCACCCACGCCCGAACCAGCGCGGCACGGTTCCTCGGCTACGAGATCACCGTCCAGCACACCGACACCCGCATCACCCAAGGCCGCAGGGCCACCAACGGGAGGATCGGGCTAAGGGTCCCCTGGACGTGATCAAAACCAAGTGCGCCCCCTATCTCAAAGGCGGCCAACCCGCCCGACAGCCCCAACTGCACAACCACGATGACCACACCATCATCAACACCTTCGGGGCCAGGTACCGGGGCATCATCGAGTACTACCTGCTTGCCGGCGACGTCTGGCGGTTCAACAGACTGCGCTGGGTCATGGAAACCTCGATGCTGAAAACGCTAGCCGGCAAGCACGACTCGACGGTGACGAAAATGGCTCGCAGATACAAGGCCACCATCGACACCCCACACGGGCCGCGAGCTATTCAGCAAGGGTCACTGGGGTGCGTGAGGGTCTCCCGCCGCTGCCCTGCGATCCTCATCCCGAGTGACGCCTGACCGGGGTGACGGGTGGATCTGGTTGGTTGTTCGGCGTGTCGGCTTGGTCGGGTCGGTGGTTTGGGTGAGCATCGGTCCTCGTGTCCGATCAGCTGCCTGTGTTTTCCTCCGATGTGGAGGAGTTGCGGGCGGCGTTGGCGGCCGAGCGGCAGGCCAGTGCCCATCTGCGGGAGGTCTGCGCACAGCTGCGTGAGGTGATCGAGTCGCAGGCGGGGCTGCGCGCGGCGGAGCTGGCGGTACGCGACGCTGTGCTGGCCGAGCGGGACCGGCAGGTGGCCGAGCTTGCCGATCGGGTCAGCCAGTTGGAGCGGCGGGCAGGGCGGGACTCGTCGAACTCGAGCAAGCCCCCGTCGTCGGACAGCCCGTACACCAAGGAACGTCAGAAGCCCAGAGACCGGTCGTTGCGGAAGAAGACCGGGCGGAAGCCGGGCAAGCAGCCGGGTGCGCCGGGGTCGACCCTGGAGCGGGTCGCCGACCCGGACGAGACGATCGTATGCGCGCCGTTGTGTTGCCGGGATTGTTCGGCGGACTTGGCGGATGCGCCGGTGGAGGCGGTCAATCGTCGGCAGGTGTTCGACCCGCCGCCGCCTCCGCCGCGGCCTCGGGTGACAGAGTTCGAGGTTCAGGCGCGTCGTTGTGGCCGGTGTGGCACCCTGACCGAGGGTCAGGCGCCGCCGTGGGCGGCGGGGCGAGCCCAGTACGGGCCGGACACCCACGCGCACGCGGCGAACCTGGTGTGCGGCAACCATATTCCGGCGTACCGGGCGGGGAAGCTGATCGCCGCGATGCTGGGCGTGTACGTGTCGGTCGGGTTCGTTGCCGGGGTACGGGGCAAGGCCGCTGGCCTGCTGGGCCCGTTCATGGACCGGGTACGCGTATTGCTGCGTCAGGCCGAGGTGCTGCACGCTGATGAGACCACCGCCCGCGCCGAAGGGGACCTGACCTACGTGCACGTGGCGTGCACCGAGTTCCTGACCCACCTGCACACCGGTGGCCGGTCCGCGGCCGATATCGACGCGGGTAAGGTGTTGCCCGGTTTCACGGGGACGATCGTGCGGGACGGCTACGCCGGTTACCACCACCTGGTGGAGGCGTTGCACGCCTGGTGCGGTGCGCACAACCTCCGTGATCTGGAGGATGTCTACCGGTGGGACCCGCAAGGGCAGGACTGGGCCACCCGGATGGCCGACGTGCTGATCAAGGCGAACAAGGCCGCGACCGCGGCCCGGACCGCTGGCAAGCCTGCCTGGACGACGCCGACCTCGAACAGATCCGGGTGCTCTACCGCAGCGCCGCCCTGCAAGGGCTGCTCGACAACGAATCCCGACGCGGCGCCGCCGCGAAACGGGCCCGGACCCTGGCCCGACGCTTCCGCGACCACGAGGATGTCATCCTCCGTTTCGCCACCGATCTGGGCGTCGGATTTACCAACAATCAGGCCGAAAGGGACGCGCGGCCCGTCAAGGTCCAGATGCGCGGCTCCGGCGGAGCCTGGCGAACCCTCCAGGGGCTCACCGAGTTCGCCACCGTGCAGTCCTACCTGTCGACCGCCGCCAAGTGGGGCATCGACAAACTCGACGCGCTTAAGCAACTGTTCACCACCGGGCCCTGGCTGCCACCCGCGACCGCCCCGGCCGTGTAAGCGTACCCACCCGAGCAACAGCCAACAGCGCATCCCCGGCTGGCTAGACGCCCAGGCCGTTGGCCTAGGACTTTGCGACCAGCATCGCCTCTGGCCCTTGCTGAATAGCTACGGGGGGTAGACTCGGGGGGACCGAAAGAGAGGGAGGAGGAAGGGCCGCGCACCTGCTTCCAACACAGCATCGAGCAGGGCCAGGGCAAGAAACCACTCGTCGCACGGTTCGGCGGCATACCACTCAAACGGCAACGCAACGCGGTCCTCACCGACCGCGAAGCAGACCCGGCCCCACCCCGGCGTAAGGAGCTGATCACACGGCTACTCGCCAACCGGTGCGAGATCTGCGACAGCACGGACCAAGTACAAGTGCACCACGTCCGTAAACTCGCCGACCTCGACAAAGCCGGAAAGCCACCACCCGCGTGGGCGAACATCATGGCGAAAAGACGCCGCAAAACCCTCGTGGTCTGCGGAGCCTGCCACGACACCATCCACAACGGGAAACCCACCGCGACACCCACGCAGTAGTCACTGGAGAGCCCGGCTGCGCCATGAGGCGCAGTGTTATATCCCTCGCGTAGCGGGGAGAGATGGGAGGTATATCTCTGGATCCGATGGCTTACCCTGCGCCGAAAGGCAAGAACGGGGACAATAGCATGCCAGGAAACTAGCGGTCATGCCCAGGCGTATGGGGTGACGCGTTAGGGGATCCGCGCGATATGGCCAAAGCTGGATTGCCTGAAGCCTAATCTCCAGAAGGCGCAAAGAAACGCCCGCCGGAAAGACGCCTGACACCGGCGCCGATCCCTGCGGCAGGATGTTAGTCGGCCTGTTGCAATCCTCCGGGACACGGAGCGATGCCCAATGAGGGTATTCAAGGAGATGAGTGGGCGGCCTAAGTCGCGCTAGAACGTATAACACGAGCGAACATGGGATCGCCTAAGGGGCGCGAGCCCTATGGCGACAGAGTGCCCGTACGTAGTCGCCGGAGTCACGACCGGCCAGGGAGGACGGGAAGGCCGTCCACAGGGCGAAGGGGCACAGGTGATCGGATACTACAACCGGGAGGTATGCGAAATTGCAGAGCGCCGAAACGGTACTGGGTGTCCTCCGCGACCGTGGCAGGAAAGGCCTGCCGTGCAACGAACTGTACCGACAGATGTTCAACCGCGACCTGTACCTGCTGGCCTACGGGAGGATCTACGCCAACCAGGGCGCCATGACCCCCGGGGCCAGCGCAGAGACCGCGGACGGCATGTCCGAGGACAAGATCGACCAGATCATCGAGGCGATGCGGCACGAACGGTATCGCTTCCGTCCGGTCCGACGGACCTACATCCCGAAGAAGAACGGGAAACTGCGTCCGCTGGGACTGCCGTCGTGGTCGGACAAGCTCGTCGGCGAGGTGGTCCGCCTGCTGTTGGAGGCGTACTACGAACCGACGTTCTCCGACCATTCGCACGGGTTCCGGCCCGGCAGAGGATGCCATACCGCACTGCGGAAAGTGGAGCGAACCTGGACCGGGACCACGTGGTTTATCGAGGGTGACATCTCCGACTGCTTCGGATCCTTGGACCATGACATAATGGTCCGGATCCTGGCGGAGAAGATCCACGACAACCGGTTTCTGCGGCTCATCCAACAGATGCTGAAAGCCGGGTACCTGGAGGACTGGCGATACCACGAGACGCTGAGCGGCTGCCCGCAAGGCGGCGTGGTCTCACCGATCCTCTCGAATATCTACCTGCACAAGTTGGACGTCTACGTCGAGACGGTTCTGATTCCGCAATACACCCGAGGGAAGCGCAGAAAACCAAACCCTGAATACCAAAGAAGGTACGGCGATGGGTGCGGCTCTTTGGCAGGGAGATCGACTGTCGGGTTCGTGCCGGTCTGGTGAGGAATGGTAGCTGGCTTCTTTGGGGCCAGGTCGAGAGGCTGGACGCGGTAGAGCTTGTGCCCGTCTGATGGGCCGGCATGTCGCGCCGTGTATAGAGGGCTCCTTCTCGTAGGTTGTCGGATTGCCTAGATCCACAACCGAAGAAGGAGCCCGGATGCCAGGGTACGCGGACGAGGTGGCGGGGGCGTTCGACCGGTCACGGGCGCGTTTCGAAGCGATCGTGGCCGAGTTGGCCGGCCCACAGACCAGCGGACAGACCCACGCCCAACTGGAGGACTTCCTCCACAACGGTGAGGGCCGCGAGCTGCTCAGGACGCTGATGCAGGATCGCCTCGACTTACAGGCGGCACGCGAGCAGCGCCAGCAGGTCGTGGACGCCGAAGGGGTGGCGCGCACGCGGGCCGAACGCGGGCACCAGCGTGGCCTGGCCACCGTGCTCGGGCACGTCACGGGCACCCGGATGGCCTACCGGGCGCCTGGGGCACCCAACCTGTACCCGGCGGATGCGGCGTTGAGCCTGCCCGCGGGCAAGCACTCGCACGGGCTGCGCCGCCTGACCGCGCTCGCCTCGGCGCGCGGGTCGTTCGCCGACGCCGGTGACGCGATCGAACGGGCCACCGGGGTGCGGATCGGCAAACGGCAGGTCGAGGCCCTCGCCCAAGCCGCGGCCGTCGACATCGTGGCGTTCTACACCGCCCGGCGGCCCGGACCAGCGCCCGAGCACCTGCTGGTCATGCAGTTCGACGGCAAAGGCATCGTCATGGTCACCAATGCGTTGCGGGAGGCCACCGCCAAGGCCGCCGCCCAAGCCGAACGCAAGCTGCGTACCCGGCTGTCGCCCGGGGAGAAACACGGCCGCAAGCGGATGGCCGAGGTAGCCGCGGTCTACGACGCGGTCCCGGCACCCCGCACCGCCGCCGACATCATCGCCCGCGGTGCCACCAACAGCCGGGCCAACCGAAAGCGCGGGCCGAAAGCCACCGGCAAGTGGCTGACCGCCTCGGTGACCCACGACATCCCCGCGGTGATCTCGGCAGGCTTCGACGAAGCGCAGCGGCGTGACCCGACCGGCGAGCGGACCTGGGTCGTGCTGGTCGACGGCAACCGCACCCAGATCGAGGCGATCCAAGCCGAAGCCAACCGGCGCGGCATCACCGTGCACATCGTCGTGGACTTCGTCCACGTCGTCGAATACCTGTGGAAGGCTGCCTGGTCGTTCTTCTACACCGGTGACCCCGCCGCCGAGACGTGGGTGGCCGAGCAGTCCCACGCAATCCTGGAAGGCAAGGCCGCCCAAATCGCGGCGAGCATCCGCCGCCGCGCCACCCGGTTCGGCTACTCAGCCACCGAACGCGCCGGCGCCGACACCTGCGCCGACTACCTGACCGCCAAGAAGCCCTACCTGGACTACCACACCGCCCTCGCCAGCGGTTGGCCGATCGCTACCGGGGTTATCGAAGGGGCCTGCCGCCACCTCGTCAAAGACCGCATGGACATCACCGGAGCCCGCTGGGGTCTGGACAGCGCCGAGGCCATCCTGCGCCTACGCGCCCTGGTCAGCAACGGTGACTTCGACGAATACTGGGCCTTTCACCTGCGACAAGAGCACCAACGCATCTACGAAACCGGCGACAAGCAACACCGCGACCAGCTCGTCCTCGCCGCATGATCAAAGTCCCTCCAAAGGAGCCGCACCCTACGGCGAATACCAGCGGGCACGCGCACGAGGCGACCGGGTTCACGCCCGACGCCTACGCAGCATGCTCCGCCAGCTCCCCTCGGGCGACCCGCACGACCCCGGATACCGTCGGCTGCGCTACAACAGATACGCCGATGATCACATCCTGGGGTTCACCGGACCGAAGGCCGAAGCCGAGGCCATCAAGAATCAGCTGGCACGGTTCCTGCACGAGGACCTCGCGCTGGAACTCAACCCGGACAAGACGCTGATCACCCACGCCCGCACCAGGGCAGCACGCTACCTCGGCTACGAGATCATCGCCCAGCACTGTGACACGAAGGTCACCGGCGGCCGCAGGTCGGTCAACGGGGTCATCGCGCTACGGATACCGCTAGACGTGATCAAGGCCAAGAACGCCCCCTACCGGCGCCACGGCAAACCCTGGCACCGACCGGCGACTGCAGAACCTCGACGACTACGACATCGTCCAGACCTATGCAGCCGAATACCGGGGCATCGTCGGCTACTACCGGCTCGCCACAGACGTCTGGCGCCTGGGCAACCTGCGCTGGCACACCCTGACGTCGATGCTGAAGACCCTCGCCGCAAAGCACCAGTCCACCGTGTCGAAGATGGCCGCCAAATACCAGGCGAAGATCCAGACACCACACGGGCTACGTACATGCTTCGAGGCCAGGATCCACCGCGACGGCAAACCGGACCTGGTAGCCCGGTTCGGCGGGATACCCCTGATCAGGGACAAGAACGCGGTCATCCACGACCGCATCCCACCCCCGGCCCCGCACCCCCGCAAGGAGCTGATCCACCGGCTCCTCAACCGCAGATGCGAACTCTGCAGCGACCCAGGCAAGATGCTGGTACACCAAGTAAGAAAGCTGACCAGCCTGGGACCAGCCGGGCCGGACCAACCGGCATGGGCGGCCCTCATGGCCAGGAAACGGCGCAAGACCCTCGTGGTCTGCCACCCCTGCCACGACGCCATCCACACCAACCCAGCCACCACCGCGGCGTAGATCATCGGAGAGCCACATACTCGGAAACGGGTCCGTGTGGTTCGGAGGAGGGCCGCGCGGAAAAGGAGTCTCCATCACGGAAACCACCTCGCCGTGCGGCCTATCCTGTTACTCGGAAACGGGTACGCCGGGTTCGGAGGGGGGCCGCTGGAAAAGGACCTGCTCAGTAGTGCCGAGCAGGTACCTCGCCATGCGGCCTACCCTGCCCGCAGGGCGACGCCGAAGGGCCACAAAACCTTCATCTACTACACAACATTGCCTCACGAAGGTCTACCTACATCCAACCCCTCTCAGCATTCGTGGCACACGTGCATGAACACGATCACGGTGTCCGCCTGCTGTTTCGTGGCGCGGACGGCGGCCAGCGTACGGGTGAGGTCGATCGCGTGCGCCTCGCCCGGCCGGGTCGGGGCGGCGACCCAGGTGGAGGCCAGCTCATCGACCTGGGACACGCCGATGACCGCGATCCAGCGGCCCCTTGACCGTGGAGACCCAGGGTACCCAGGCGGCGTCGGCGTTGGTACCGATCCCGGACGTAGGGGAAGTTCGCGGCCTTTCGCCGCCGCGAGCGTGTCGGCGAGGCCGAGCCGCCCGTCGTCCAGGACGTGGTAGTTGGCGAACGTGACCGCGTCGATGCCGGCCGCCCGGACCGCGTCGAATGCGCCAGGCCCGGTGCGGAAGTGGAACTCCTTCGGCTGGGCGGTGCCCCTGGGTGGCCGAGGTCTCGAAGTTGACCATCGCGACGTCGGGGCCGGACAGCACGGGGATGATCGGGCCTAAAGGCGTGCGCGGGTCGTCGAGGAGCTTGGCCGTACCGTCCCGGAAAGTGGACGTCCCCGGCGAACGCGAGCGTGACGTCCCTCGGAAGGCGGCGGCGAAGGCGGCGGCGAAGATGACGGCGAAGGCGGAGGCGACGCGGCGGCAGACGAGCCGGCGGCGGACGGCATCGGGCCCGGGGACGGCGCCGTGCCACGGGCCGCCAGCGCCGTCAGGGCGACGACCGCCGGGAGCAGCAGCCGCCGCCGTCGGGTCAACACCAGCACAGGGTACGGGCCGGGCCGCTATCCGCTCGTGTAGTAGCGCTGCGCCCCTTCGTGCAGCGGTACGGGGGCGGTCGACGGCGCCTTCTCACGGGTGATCCCGGCCGCCGCCGGATGTACGGCCTCCAGCTCGTTCTGGTACTCGAAGAGCAGCTTGGTCAGCCGGTACGCCAGGTCGGCCGGCAGCTGCGCGCCGACCACGAGAAGGTTGGCGTCCGAGAGCGTCGGTACGTCGTCCGCCAGCCTGTACATACTGCTCGGGATCACCGCCCTGGACAGCAGGTTCGGGTACGCCTGCTCGACCTTGGGCAGCAGGTCCTGGAGGGCGAGGAAGCGCACCTTGCCGCCCGCCTTGGAGAACAGGTCGGCGATCCCGGGTGTGGGCAGGCCGCCGGACCAGATCATCGCGTCGACCGAGCCGTCGATCATCGCGGCCGTGGCCTGCGGCAGGGACATGGACAGAGCGGTGACGTCCTTGGCCGGATCGAGACCGGCCACCTGGAGGAGCCGCCGGCCGATCAGCTCCGCGCCGGAGCCGGGGCTGCCCAGGGAGACGCGGTGCCCCTTCAGGCCGGCGACGGAGGTGATGCCCGAGTCGACCCGGGCGACCACGTGCTCGTAGTTGTCGTACACCCGGGCCAGCGCCCGGATCGGCTGAGGGCGCCCGGCCCAGCCGCCCGCGCCGACGTACGCGTCGTCGGCCGCCGCCGCCAGGGCCAGGCCGATGTCCACGTCTCCGGACATGAGGCGCTTCACGTTGTCGACCGAGCCACCGGTGGCGGCCGGCGCCGCGTCGTACCCCTCAAGGTGTTTGTTGATCGCGTTGGCGTAGCCGGCGCCGAGCACGTAGAACACACCGGTCGTGTTGCCGGTACCGATGACCAACTCGCCCTGGTGCCACGGCCGTGCCGACGGGTCCGGCCCGGTCGCGCAGCCGGCCAGCGGCGCGGCCGCCCACCCAGCCAACCCCGCCAGCAGCGACCGGCGTCTCACCAGGTTGCCTTCCGTTCGCTCGCGTCGCGCCCGGTGCGCCGCTGACTCACAACTGCCCGGCCACCCGGGCGCCCGGCTCCAGCGCGCTGGACACCCGGTGGGCCAGCAGGGCGGTCTCGTAGCCGATCTGCCCGAGGTCGCAGCCGGCGGTGCCGAGCACGGCGAGCTGGGCCCGGTCACCAACCGCCATGACCAGCAGCACGCCGCCGTCCATGTCCACCACGGTCTGCCGTACCCGCCCGGTGGACAGGCACTTGGCGGCGCCGACGGTCAGGCTGGCCAGGCCGCTGGTGATCGCCGAGAGCTGGTCGGAGCGGTCGACCGGCAGCCCGTCGGACGCGGCGAGGGTCAGGCCGTCCACGGAGACCGCGAGGGCGTGCGCCACGTCCGGGATCCGGCGCGCGAACGAGGTGAGCAGCCAGTTCAGGCCACCGTCGGCATCGTTCATCGCTTCTGGGGAGATGCTCATCGTGCTCCTCAGTGCTCAGCTGCTGCTCTGGTGTGTCGAGCGGCCTCCGCCAGGCCGCTGGCCAGGCCCGACAGGCGGGCGCGGACGATCTCCGGGTCGGGTGGGAGGTTGGGGTCGGCCGCCGTGCGAAGGTCGCCGTCGTCCGCCGCGCTGCCGGACAGCAGCAGGTCGCCGGGGCGGCGACGGGGCAGGCCCCGCGAATGGCCATTCGACGAGGGTACGGCGGCCGGGGCCGGTGCGGGAGCCGGGGAGACCCGTGCGGGAGCCGGCGAGACCGGTGCGGGAGGCGGCGAGACCGGTGCGGGAGTGGCCAGCACGGCCCGTACCGGCGGCTCCGGGCGCACCGGTGGGATCGTGAGCACGGTCTCGGGCAGGGCCGCCAGGGCCGCCGTACCGTTGCCGAGCGCGCTGCGCAGCTCCACCTCGATCCCGTGCCGGGTGGCGAGCCGGGCCACGACCAGCAGGCCCATCGTGCCGGCCAGCTCGGCGGTCAGCATGCTCGGCCGGCGCAGCCGCTCGTTGAGCAGCGTCACCTGCTCGGCCGCCATGCCGATGCCCTCGTCGAACACCGTGAGGCTGAGCCGGTCGAGGGTACGCCGGGCGGACACCTGTACCCGGCTGGTCGGCGGGGAGTACTCGATGGCGTTCTCCAGCAGCTCGGCGAGCAGGTGGACGACGTCTCGTACGGTGTGCGCCGCGATGCCCACCTCGGCCACGTCGAACGCGTCGATCCGGTCCGGGTGCTCGGTCTCGGCGGCCGCCTGCTCGATAACCTCGTGCAGCGCGACCGGCGCGGTGACCCGGCGGCCCGGCTCGCCACCCGCGAGCACCAGCAGGTTCTCCTCGTTGCGGCGCATCCGGGCGGCGAGGTGGTCGAGCGCGTACAGCCGGCCGAGCCGATCCCGGTCGGTCTCGCTGCGCTCGAACTCGTCGATGAGCTGGAGCTGGCGGTGGATGAGCGACTGGCCGCGCCGGGACAGCGCGACGAACAGTCCGGCGACGTCGAGGCGGAGCAGGGCCTGGTCGGCGGCCAGGCGCAGGGCCTGCCGGTGGACGGCACCGAGCGCGTGGCCCACCTCACCGATCTCGTCCGTACCCGCCACGGTCAGCTGGTCGGCGTGCACGACGGACCTGTACAGGGCGGTCCGTACGGCGGCCGGCTCGGGCGCGCTGGAAAGTGCGGAGATCGCGCCGGGCAGCTCGGTGTGCGCGATCGCGAGGGCGGCCCGGCGCAGGATACGCAGCCGGCGGCTGGTCCGTACCCCGAACACCACCGCGGCGCTGAAGGCCAGCAGCACCAGCATCCCGGTCGAGGTACCGGTGAGCACGGCGCTGAACTGTGCCCCTACCTGCCGGCCACGGGCGGCCGCGTCGAGTGTCTCGGACAGGTTCAGCTGGATCAGGTTCAGGCGGAGCAGCGTGTTGCTCTGGGCGATGTACCAGACGTCGGGGTCCACCCGTACCGCCGCGGGGTCGGCCTTGGGCGCGAGCACGGCGGCGCGCAGGTTCTGGGCGGCCACCGCGTCGGCGGACGCGGTCGCCTGCTTGTAGAGATCGAGCTGGCGCGGCGTGGCGCCACGGGTGAACTCGGCCAGCCGCTCGTCCTGCGCGCCGGTGAGCTGGGCCAGGTCGGCCAGGTCGCCCGGTACCAGCGACCCGCGCCGGAACACCTGGCTGAGCAGGTCGCGCTGCTGTGCGCCCAGGTGCTCGGCGGCGGCGATCGCGCCGACCGCGCGCGCGGTCGCGGCCAGTCCCGCGTCGGTGAGCTGGGACGGCAGCGCGTCGGCGACCGCGATCAGGCTGCCGGTCAGGCCGGCGTACCGGTCCCCCGACAGCTGCCCCGGGCGCAGGTAGCGGATCTCCTCCCGGACCGCGCCGAGCAGGCGCAGCTGCTGCTCGGCCGCGTCGAGTACGGGCGCCAGGGCGGGCGCGGCGGTACGGGCGGCGGCCGCGGCCGCCCGGTACCGGACGACCAGCCGGTCGGTCTGCGCCATCGCGGCATCGACGAGCGGCGCCCCGCTGTCCCCGCCGCGCGCCCGCAGCCCGTCGACCTCGGCGATCTCCTGCTCGACCTGGTGCCCGAGCTGCACGGTGGCCGTCGCGGTGCCCGCCATCGCCTGCGCGCGCCGGGCGTCCAGGGCGGTACCGACGGCGAACTGGGTCTGCACCACGCCGAGCACGACCAGCCCGGCGGTGGCCACCGCGATGGGCAGTAGCAGGCGCAGCCGGATCGAGCGCAGTCGGCCGCCGCGTACGTGCCCCGCGACCTGGGCCGCGCCCGACCCCGGTCCGGCGGTGGGTCCATGGCCGGCAGCCTGGTTGGTGGCCGGGCCGCCGGTGGTCACCATGCCCCTCGCTCTCGTCGCGCCTGGGCCACCGTGCCGGTGACCATCAAGCAGGGTTGCTGCCGAGACCGTCCGTACGCAACCCCTGCGCGTCGGCTGTCGTTCGTCCGGTCGGGTGGTACCTCGATACAGAGCGATGCTCGGGAAGCACCCTACGGCACATTGCCGCGCCGGAGTTCCCCCGCATTCCGTACAACCGGCCCAAATTCCGCTCGACGGCGAGGCCACCGGACCCGGCGGCTAGCCTGGCTCGGTGCTGTTCCGCTCGTGGGAGTACCAGGTCGGCGACCAGCCGGCGGTCCGTACCGTCGCCGACCGGCTCGGCCAGCCGTACACGCTCGTCAGCGGGTACGCCGAGGTGAAGGCGGTGCTCGCCGACCCGGACACGTACCCGCCGGACAACGCGCTGGACGCGCTGACCCCGGTACCGGTGCCGGCGCTGCGGGTGCTGACCCGGTACGGCTTCCGCCTCCCCCACACGCTCGCCAACAACGGCGGCCCGTCCCACGCGGTGCTGCGGGCGATCACCGCCGCGGCGCTGCACCCCGACCTGGTCGAGCGGCAGCGGCCCTGGCTCACCGGCGTGGTGGCCCGGCGGGCGGCCGGACTCGCCGCGCGGCTGCGTACCGGCGCGCCCGTCGACCTGTACGCCGACCTCGCCGCCGACCTGCCGCTGCTGGTCCTGGCCCGGCTGGTCGAGCTGCCGGACGCCGAGGCATCGGTGGTCAAGGACTTCTCCCGGGCCGCGCTCGAGCTGTTCTGGGCGCCGCTCTCGCCGGAGCGGCAGCAGCATCTGGCGACGGTGGTCGGCCGCTACCACGCGGTGCTGCGGGACTTCGCGGCCACCGGTGGCGGGCTGGTCGGCGAGCTGCGGGCGTACGCGCGCCGGGCGGGGCTGCCCGCGGACGTACCGGTCGCGGCGCTGTTCTTCCTGCTCGTCGCGGGCCAGGAGACCACCTCGCAGTTCCTCACCCTGCTGCTGCACCGCCTCGCCACCGAGCCGACTGTCCTCAGTGGACTGTCCACAGGGGACATCCGGGTGGCCGACGTGGTGGAGGAGGGGCTGCGGCTGGTACCCCCGATCGTGACGTGGCGCCGGGTGGCCGCCCGCGACACCGCGCTCGGCGGCGAGCCGGTACCGCGCGGGCGCGGCGTGGTGCTGTGGCTGGCGCAGGCCGGCCGCGACCCGGCGCTGACCGCGCGTCCGGACGCGTTCGTCCCTGGGCAGCCCGGCTCCCGCCGGCACCTCGCGTTCGGCGCGGGCGCGCACCGCTGCCTTGGGGCGCAGCTGTCCCGGATGGAGGCCGCCGTGGTGGTCGGCCACACCGCGCCACTGCTGCGCGACGTCGAGGTGGTACGCGCGCCGTGGTGCCCGGACAACCTGTCGTTCCGGATGCCGGACGCGTTCGTGATCAGGCAACCGGCGGTCAGGCAGTCCGGGACGGCCAGGGCGGTGGCGGCGCCGCGACCCCGTCCAGCCGTAGCCGTACGGGGTCGGCCCGCCCGTACAGGCGCGGGCTGAGCCAGCTCGCCGCGTGGTGCCGGAAACGCTCCGCCGCCCAGTCCCCGACCCCGTCGGGCAGCACGCCGACCAGCTCGCCCGGCAGGTCGACCAGGTTGCGCCAGTGCACCAGCTCCGGCTGCGCCGGCCAGGCGCCGAGCACCAGGCTGGCGGGCAGCCCGCGCCGCTCCAGCGCCTCCAGGGTCAGCGCGGTGTGGTTGAGCGTGCCGAGGCCGGCGCGGGCCACGACCACGACCCGGCTGCGCAGCGCGACCGCCAGGTCCGCGACGGTCCAGCGCCCGGTCCCCATCGGTACGAGCAGCCCGCCGGCCCCCTCGATGAGCACCGGGTCGTACCCGCCCTCGACGGCCAGCCGGACCGCCTCGATCACGTCGCCGATGGCCAGCGGTACGATCCCGGCCTCCTCGGCCGCGGCCAGCGGAGCCAGCGGCTGCGAGTACGTGACGACCGTACGGGTGCTGGCCGGGGCGGCGAGCCGCACCACGGCCTCGATGTCGGACTCGACCGGCTCGTCGGGCGCGATCCCGGTCTGCGCCGCCTTCAGTACGGCGACCTGGCACCCGGCCGTCGCCGCCGCCGCCGCCGCGACCGCCGCGGTGACGACCGTCTTACCCACTCCGGTATCCGTGCCGGTCACCAGGAGCACCGTCACCGCGCGCACTCCGCGATGACGTCGAGCGCGGCCGCGAAGTCCGCCCGGGGCACCCCGACGTTGACGGTGAGCCGCAGCCGGGACCGACTGTCCGGAGTGGACGGTGGGCGGAAGCAGCCGACCGCGACCCCGCGCTCCCGGCAGGCCGCCGCCCAGGCGACCGCCGCCTCGGGTCCGGGCGCGGTCACCGAGATCACCCCGGCCGCCGGAGCCGACACCTCGAAACCGGTCAGCCGCTTGCCCACCAGCTCGGCCCGCTCGTGCAGCTCGGCGCGCAGGTCGTCGCCGGACCGCAGGATCGGCAGGGCGGCCAGCGCCCCGGCCGCGACGGCGGGCGGCAGGGCGGTGTCGTAGATGAAGGTGCGGCCGGTGTCGACCAGGTGCGCGACCAGCTCCCGGGGCCCGGCGACCACGCCACCGGCCGCCCCGAACGCCTTGGACAGCGTCGTGGTCACCACGACGTCCGGCTCCCCGGAGAGTCCGGCCTGCGCGACCGCGCCGGACCCGTACGGGCCGAGGACGCCGACCGCGTGCGCGTCGTCCACGAGCAGCAGCGCCCCGTACCGGCGGCACGCCGCGTGCAGCTCGGCCAGCCGGACCAGGTCGCCGTCGACGGAGAACACCGACTCGGTGACCACGAGCGCCGGCCGGTCCCCCCGCCCGGCGAGCGCCGCCGTGACCGCGGACACGTCGCCGTGCGGTGTGACGACGATCTCGGCACCGGACGTACGGCACCCGTCGATGAGCGAGGCGTGGTTGTACGCGTCGGACAGCAGCAGCGTACGGGGCTGGACCAGGGCCCGTACGGCGCCCAGGTTGGCCAGGTAGCCGGAGGAGTAGACGAGTGCGGCGTCCGTACCGAGCAGCTCGGCGAGCCCGCGTTCCAGGGCCGCGTGCGCGTCGGTGGAGCCGCGGACCAGCCGCGAGCCGGTGGCGCCCAGGCCGTAGGACCGCAGCGCGTCGGTCGCGGCCGCGAGCACGGCCGGGTGCCGGGAGAGCCCGAGATAGTCGTTGCCGGCGAGGTCGATGACCTGGTCGTCGGTACCCCTCGGGCGAAGCTCGCGGCGCAGCCCGGCGCGGGCCCGCAGCCCGCTCTTGCGCGCGAGCCGTGCCAGCCAGTCACCCGGGGCGTCGCGCATCTCTCACCTCCGGCGCCCGCTGCTGCCTTGTAGGGTACGGACCATGTCGCAGCTGTCCGACTCCGCCCTGGCCGCCGCCGCCCAGCAGGTCCTGGAGACCGGCGTGGGCCTGTCCGAGCCGCACGTCCGTGCCGTGCTCGAGCTGCCCGACGAGGAGGTGTCCGCCGCGCTGGAGCTGGCCCACCAGGTACGGATGCGCTGGTGCGGTCCCGAGGTCGAGGTCGAGGGCATCGTCTCGGTGAAGACCGGCGGCTGCCCGGAGGACTGCCACTTCTGCTCGCAGTCGGGCCTGTTCACCTCGCCGGTACGGGCCGTCTGGCTGGACATCCCGGCGCTGGTCGAGGCGGCGCGGCAGACCGCCGCCACGGGCGCGACCGAGTTCTGCGTCGTGGCCGCGGTCCGGGGCCCCGACGAGCGGCTGATGGCGCAGATGCGGGCCGGGGTCGCCGCGATCAAGGCCGAGGTGGACATCCAGGTCGCCGCGTCGATCGGCATGCTCAGCCAGGCGCAGGTGGACGAGCTGGTGGCGATGGGGGTGCACCGGTACAACCACAACCTGGAGACGGCCCGCTCGTTCTTCCCCAACGTGGTCACCACACACAGCTGGGAAGAGCGCTACGACACCCTGCGGATGGTGCGCGACTCCGGCATGGAGGTGTGCTGCGGCGGCATCCTCGGGCTGGGTGAGAGCGTCGGGCAGCGCGCGGAGTTCGCCGTACAGCTGGCGTCCCTGGCACCGGACGAGGTGCCGCTGAACTTCCTCAACCCCCGGCCCGGTACGCCGCTGGCCGACACGCCGGTCGTGGACGGCCGCGACGCGTTGCGCGCCATCGCCGCCTTCCGGCTCGCGCTGCCGAAGACCATCCTGCGGTACGCGGGCGGGCGCGAGATCACGCTCGGCGACCTGGGCACCCGCGACGGCCTGCTCGGCGGGGTCAACGCGGTGATCGTCGGCAACTACCTGACCACGCTCGGCCGCGCGCCCAGCCAGGACCTCGCCATGCTCGAGGAGCTGAAGATGCCCGTGAAGTCCCTCTCGGCGACTCTATGACCGTGGTTGCCTTCTGCGACCGCTGCGGCGGCGCGCTCGACACCGGCGCGCATACCGCGTGCCGGTCGGCTCGGGCGTTGGAGCCGCCGCGGTTCTGCCCGCAGTGCCGGCGCCGGATGAAGGTACAGGTACTCCCCGCCGGGTGGCGCGCGGTCTGCGTCGAGCACGGCGAGACCCGCTCGGCGTGACCGGGCTGCGCATTCTCCTCGTCGGTGCCGGGATCGCCGGCCTGGCCGCCGCCCGTACGCTCACCCGGGCCGGGTACGCCGTCGAGGTGCTCGACCGCGCTCCCGCCCCCGACCCGGCCGGGGCCGGCCTGTACCTGCCCGCCAACGCCGGGCGGGCGCTGCGGGCCCTGGGCCGGTACGACGCGGTGGCCGCCCGGAGCGCGACTATCAGCCGGCAGCGCTTCTGCGACGAGGCGGGCCGGCTGCTCACCGAGATCGACCTCACCGGGCTGTGGCAGGGCGTCGGGGAGTGCCTGGCCGTGCCGTGGCGGGACGCGCACGGGGCGCTGCTCGACGGCGTACCGGTGACGTGGGGGCTGGCCGTCACGGCGCTGGACATCGACGGCGACGTCGCCACGGTGTCGCTGTCCGACGGCTCGCGGCGCGAGGTGGACCTGGTCCTCGGGGCCGACGGCGTGCACTCGACCGTGCGCCGGCTGGCCTTCCCCGGCGCCGGGGCGCGGCCGGTGGGCCAGCGCGGGTGGCGGTTCCTGGTGCCCTGCCCGGACGGAGTGACCGCGTGGACGGCCCAGCTCGGGCGGGGCGCGGTGTGGCTGACCCTGCCGGTCGGCGGTGGACGGGCGTACTGCTATGCCGACCGGTCCGCCGCCACCGCGCCGCGCGGCCAGGTCACCGTGGACACGCTGCGCGAGCTGTTCGGCCGGTACGGGGAGCCGGCCCGGACGATCCTCGCCGCGCTCGACCCCGGTACCGCCATCCACGCCGCCGACATCGAGGAGGTGGCCCTGCCCAGCTGGCGCTCCGGGCCGGTCCTGCTGATCGGCGACGCGGCGCACGCCACCTCCCCCAACATGGCCGAGGGCGCCGCGATGGCGCTGGAGGACGCGCTCGTGCTGGTCGAGTCGCTGGCCGATGCCGGGAAGCTGGACGAGGCCCTGGCCGCGTACGAGGACCGGCGGCGCCGCCGTACGGACTGGGTGCTGGCCATGACGCACCGGCGCGACCGCCTGCGGTCCGTACCGAGCGGGCTGCGCAACACCGCGATGCGCCTGGTCGGCCGGCAGCTGCTCGCGGCCAACTACAGTCCGCTGCGCGCCGAGCCCTGACCCCGGTACAGTCGGCGCAACGTCGCGCCGACTCTCACGCGACGGGACGTTGCCCGGGTGACAGTACTCACGTTGTCTTCCGGGGGGCGGAACGAGCAGGTTGCCTTATATCCGCGGTGCCACCAATGCCGCCGCCTTCGAACGAAGGAGCGAAGCGATGACCCTGCGACTTGCCCCGGGTACGGCCTGGGTCGACACCCTCGCCCGTGCCGTGGCGCTGACCCCGGAGGCGTTCGTCGACGGTCGGCTACGCAACCTCATCGAGGGCGCCTGGCAGGACTCGGGCACCCCGTCCCCGCTGCGTACCCCGGTCGACGGCACGGTGCTGACCCAGCTGCCCCGGCTCGACGCGGACACGGCCAAGCTCGCCGTCGGGTTCGCGGCCTACGAGCACCGCAACTGGGCCGGTACCCCGCTGGCCGAGCGGACCGCCCGGGTGAACGCCGCGCTCGACGCGCTGACCGACGCGCGCGACCTGCTCGCCCTGCTGCTGGTCTGGGAGATCGGCAAGCCGTGGCGGCTCGCCTGCGCCGACGTCGACCGGGCGCTGGACGGCGTGCGCTGGTACGTCGACGGAGATCGAGCGCCAACTGGGCTACGTTGCCGGCGGAGCCGGGCAAGGCCGGGACGCGCTGCCCGGCCCGGTCTCCAACATCGCCTGCTGGAACTACCCGATGAGCGTGCTCGTCCACGCCGAGCTGGTCCAGCTGCTGGCCGGCAACGCGGTCATCGCGAAGACCCCGTCCCAGGGCGGCGCGGTCTGCCTGACCGTCGCGCACGCGCTGATGCGCCGGGCCGGCCTGCCGGTCACCCTGCTCTCCGGCTCCGGCGAGGAGCTGTCCGAGGTGCTGGTACGCGCGCCGGAGATCGGCGCGGTCGCGTTCGTCGGCGGGCGGTCCAACGGCGGCAAGGTGGCCGCCGCGCTGCTCGACACCGACAAGCGGCACATGATCGAGCAGGAGGGCCTGAACGCCTGGGGCGTCTGGGACTTCTCCCAGTGGGACCTGCTGGCCGCGCACATACGGAAGGGCTTCGAGTACGGCAAGCAGCGGTGCACCGCGTACCCGCGGTTCGTGGTCCAGCGCGACCTGGTCGACAAGTTCCTCGACGTGTACCTGCCGGTGGTGAAGTCGATCCGGTTCGGCCACCCGCTCGCGGTCGCGGACGACGGCGAACGCTCCGACCAGTCTGGCTCGGCGCGTCTGACGCCGCGCAGCGACCCAGACCAGTCGTTGCCCGAGCTCGACTTCGGGCCGCTGATCAGCGCGGCCAAGGCGGAGGAGCTGCGCCGCAAGGTCGAGGAGGCGGTACGCGCCGGCGCCGTCCCGCTGCACCGCGGCGGGCTGCGCGACACGGCCGGGTTCCTCCACGGCCAGGACACCTCCGCGTACGTCGCGCCGGTCGCCCTGCTCGCCCCGCCCGGCCGGTCGCGCCTGATGCACGCCGAGCCGTTCGGTCCGGTCGACACGATCGTCGTGGTGGACACCGAGGAGGAGCTGCTCGCCGCGATGAACGCGTCCAACGGCGCGCTCGTGGCGAGCCTCGCCTGCGACAACGAGGAGCTGGCCGCGAAGCTGGCCAAGGACCTGCTCGCGTTCAAGGTCGGTGTCAACAAGCCGCGCTCCCGCGGCGACCGGGAGGAGCCGTTCGGCGGGCGGGGCGCGTCCTGGAAGGGCGCGTTCGTCGGAGGCGACCTGCTGGTCCAGGCGGTGACCGTCGGGGAGGCGGGCGAGCGCCTGTACGGCAACTTCCCCGACTACAACAGCTACCCCACGACCTGACGAACGCCCGATAGCGCACCCGGGTTGAGCCGGCTAGCCTGAGCCAGTTTGTGCCGCTCCGCCTCCGCCAACGTGCGGCTCCGGCGGAGCGGCGCGACCGCAGACACCGTCTTTAGCGCTGAGGTGAGTCATGGCACTGGTACGCCGGATCGATGTTATAGGCCCCGGTGGGGCGCCCCCGGTGGCGTCCCACGGTAACGGGCAGGCCGCGGTCGCGACCGTACCGCCACAGGGGCCGCCCGCCGGTGCCGACGCCGCCGCACCGTCGATCACGTCGGCCGTACCGGGCTGGGCCGGAGGCTTCGAGGCGGCCGCGTCTGCGTCGAAGGGCGCCAGCTTCGCTACGGTCGCCTTCGGCTTCCTGCTCGTCGCGGTGGGCGCGTTCGCCGCGTACGCGCTCAACCGGTGGGGCAACAACGCCGAGCCATTCAAGATCGGTAACCAGACCTCGGCGTACGCCGGCATCGTGGTCTTCTCCGCCGCGGTCGAACGGTTCCTGGAGCCGTTCGCGCACTGGCTGCCGGGCAGCAGGACGAAGAACGAGTACGAAGCGGCCGTGGCCGCGCTGGCCAACGGGCACCCGACAGTCTCCGTACGCGAGGTGGCCGCCGCCAAGGCGCGGGTGGACCGGACGCAGGCGAACCGTACCGTCCTCATGTGGAGCCTCGCCACGGCGGTGGCCACGGCGGCCGCGGGCGCCAGCGGCTTCTACCTGCTGCACATGATCGCCGCCGAGGGCTGGACGGCACAGATCCCGGACTGGGTCGACGCGCTCGTCACCGGCCTCGTGGTCGGCACCGGTACCAAGCCCCTGCACGACCTGATCACCCGCGCCCAGGCCGGCAAGGGCAACGCCTGATGGCGTCTCGCACCACCGCCCGCCGGATGTCGGTCTACGACCGGGTGTTCCTCGGGTACGAGATATCGAAGGTCTGCGGGCCGTTCACCGGCATCACCGGCGACACGCTCCGTACCGCGCTCGCCGCGCTGCACGCCGCCGACCCGACCCACCCGGCGGTGTGCGCGATGGAGGCGAAGCCGGCCCGCTGGCGTACGGTCTCCGCGGCCGAGCTGGCCGACCGGGCGCTGGTGGTCGCGCTCCCGCCGGACGCGCCGGACACACCGGACGGGCTCGCCGGGTGGGCCCAGCACCACCTGCCGCTCGGCGACCGGCCGCTGGTCCTCGCCGTAACGGACGCAGACGCCGGACGGGGCCTCGTGCTCGCGAAGTTCGCCCACCCGCTGGGCAGCGGCGCGTACCTCAACAAGCTCATCGCCGAGCTGATGCGGGCCGCGGTCGAGGGCCGTACCCCGGTGCCGCCCCGGGTACGGCAGGGCCGGTTCCTGGTGAGCCGGGCGGCGCTGCGGCACTTCGGGCGGCACCCCGTCGCGGTCCGGCAGATGCTGAGCATGCCGCGCCCCGAACCCGTCGCCCCGGCCAGGACGCGTACGGTCAGCGGCTGGCGGGACACGCTCACCACGCGCTCGGACCGCTCCACCGAGGTGGTCACCAAGCAGGTACGGGTCTGGCGGGACCGCAACGCACCCGACGTCTCCCTGGCCTCGATCGTGTTCGCCGCGCTCAGCAGCGCCTTCGCGCGCGTCGGGCTGGACCCCGACCCGGCCGGCATCGTGCTGCTCGTGGACGGGCAGCGCTACCTGGGCAAGGACTGGGCGGCCGGGCCGAACTTCATCATCGGGCAGTACCTCGCCGTACCCGACCAGCGCGACCCGCGCGCGATCCACCAGGCGCTGCACGCCGCGATCGCCTCCGGTCGGCCGCTCGCCGCGATGGCGCTGCGCCTGCTGCGCCAGCCGCGCGACATCGGGGCGGCCGGCGACCGGCCGGTACCGGACCCGCCGCGCCCCAAGCTCATCCTCACCTTCGGCCGCCTCGACCCGTTCGCCGACCTGCCCTGGGCGGTCCCGGCGGAGGAGGCGCGGCACACCAACGTGAGCAGCGTCGGCGAGCCCGACGCGCTGTCCGTGGCCACCTGGGAGCTGAACGGGGCGCTGCATCTGGCCGCCAGCTTCCACGCCGGCGTCTTCCCGCCGGAGACGGTCGAGCGGGCGATCCGGCTGTTCTGCGCGTCGCCGGTCGCCCTGCTGCCGCCAGTTCCCCCAGCCGACCCCCCGGGGCGTGACCGCAGCCGCTAACGTCGCAGCCATCCGGTCGCACCTCCACAGGACCGGCCCGAAGTGAGGAAACGCCATGCAGTCCCCTGTCGTCGACGAGCCGACGCCGCCGACCGGCCTGCCCCGCGTGAGTCCGGCCCGGCGCGGCCGGCACGCCGCGCCCGAGCCCGAGCCTGAGCCGGCCCCGACCCCGACCTGGGCGCCGACCGCGGCCCCGGCCCCGACCGCGGCCCCGGCCCCGACCCCGGCCCCGACCGCGGCGCCCAAGCCCCGGACCGACCCGGCCTTCGGTACCGACGCCGCCACCAACGCCTTTCCCGTCATCAAGCCGGTCCCGAGCCCGAGCCCGGTCCCCGGCGCCGTCACGGCGCCGGTGCTTCCGGTCGGCAACACGGGGCGGGTGTCCGCCGGCGCGTCCCGTTACACCGGGCCGCTGGTACCCGCCGAACCGCCACCGCCGCCGCGCGGGCTGCGGCACAAGGTCACGTACGCCGTGATGACCGTCGTCCTGTTCGTGATCGCCGCGTTCGGCCTCTACAAGATCACTATGCCGGGCGGGACGCGGCCGGTACCCGCCGCCACCGACGAGGCGGCCGGCTCCGGTGCCACCGCCGCCCCGTCACGGCCGGCCGGCGCGGTCAACCCGTCAGCCGGCCGACCGATACCCCACCCGACCGGCCCGCTGCGCGACGGCCTCGCCCCGTCCGGGGTACCGATGCCGATCGGGGAGATTCCGGGCTGGTACCAGACGTTCACCGACGACTTCGCCGGCACCGGCCTGAACGACAACTGGTTCGCCTACTCCGGCCAGCCCAACGGTGACCCAGGCGGCTGGTTCGACCCGGCGCACGTGAGTGTCTCGGGCGGCCTCCTCACCATCTCCGGGTACCGCCAGCAGACGCCGAACGGCGAGCTCTACGCGACCGCCGGGGTGTCCAACCACAACGTGTTCTCCCAGAAGTACGGGCGCTTCGACGTCCGGTTCCGGATGGACCGCGGGACCGGCATCGCGTACGCGCTTCTGCTGTGGCCCACGTCCAACCAGTGGCCACCGGAGCTCGACATCGTCGAGGACAACGGCGGCGACCGTCAGTCCACCACCTCGACCATGCACTGGTCCCCCGGCGACCAGAAGATCCAGAAGACGACGAACGCGGACTTCACCAAGTGGCACACCGCCACGCTGGAGTGGACCCCGGGCCACATCGTGTACCGGGTCGACGGCAAGATGTGGGGGACCATCGACAGCCCGCACGTACCGGCCGAACCGATGGACCTCGGCCTGCAGACCCAGGCATGGGCCTGCGGCGGCACCTGGGAGCACTGCCCCAACTCCACCACCCCACCCGTGGTCAACCTCCAGATCGACTGGGTGAGCCTGTATGAATGGACCGGCCCGTGAGCCTCGCCGTACTCATGTACCACTCGGTGTCCACTGTGGACGATGGGCCGCTGCGGAGCCTGGCCGTACCGCCGGACCGGCTACGCGAGCAGCTGGGCGCCCTGGCCGCCGCCGGGTACGCCCTCGTCGGGCAGACGGAAGCCTTGCGGCGTAAGGCTTGCGACCCGGCGGCCAAGGTGGTCGGGGTGACCTTCGACGACGGGTACGAGGACTTCCTCACCGCCGGGCTGGAGGTGCTACGGGACGTCGGCGCGACCGCGACCCTCTACGTGTCCGTCGGGCACATCGGCACCGCGGCCGCCCCGATGGCGACCACCGGCACCTTCGGCCCGCTGCTGTCCTGGGACCAGGTACGGGAGGTGGCCGCGGCCGGGGTCGAGATCGGCAACCACAGCCTGATCCACCACCCGCTGGACGTCCTGCGGCCGACGGTCCTGGACCGGGAGATCCGGGACAGCAGGGACCAGCTGGAGCAGGAGATCGGCGCGGCCGTACCGTCGTTCGCGTACCCGCACGGGTACAACAGCGCGCGGGTCCGGGCCACCGTCGCGAAGTACGGCCACGACAACGCCTGCGAGGTCGGCCGGCGGCTGCACGAGGCACCGGGCGCCCGGCTCGCCGTACCCCGGCTGCACATCACGCCGGACCACAGCGGACCGGACACGGTCGCGGCGGTGCACACCGGCGAACCCGGCCTGGTGCCCACGCTCAAGCGGGCCGCGCAGCCGGCCTGGCGGATGGCCCGGTGGGGCGCGCTGCACGGCCTCGGCCGCACCCTCACCTGAGTGGCCCCTCCCGGTCGACCGGGTGCGGGGCTCAGCGCGCCGGCTGGGCCGGCGCGACGATCTGGTAGATGACCACGTCGGGGTTGCGGTAGAAGAGCTTCCAGTGGGGCGAGGCGGCACAGGCCGCCTGCAGGTTGTCCAGCGCGTGGTCCTTGTCGTAGAAGTAGCCGAAGTAGTGTCCATAGATACGCATCGATCGGCTGATGACAAGGTACGCCGTGGTGCCGCCGAGCTGCCGGGAGTACGCCTCGACGGACGGCAGGTCGGCCGCGTTGAGCTTCAGGTGGGCCATGAGGTTCGCCTTGACGAGTTCGGCGACCCCGTTGCGGCCGGGCTTGAAGCCGCCGTAGTTGGCCGTGTACGGCGACGGGAAGTCGGACGTGGCCAGCACGATCGCCGCGCCCGGCTGGGCGTGGTCGTACAGCCATTTACTCGCGACGATCTCGTTGTCGGTGAACCGGTCGACCGCGAGCTGCCCGTGCGAGCCCTGGATGCCGGCGAGCATCGCGGCGGTGAGGAGTACCGCACCGGCCGCCGCCCCGACCGCGCGCGGGACCCGGCGGATCCGGAACAGCAGGATCGTGACGAGGTAGGCGCACCACGGCAGGGAGAACAGGAACACCCGGTAGATCGCCTCGCCGCCATAGCTCTGCATGAACAGCAGGGCGAAGGGCGCGAAGGCCAGGATGGCCGGCGCGGTCACCGGTCCGAGGCGGCGACGCCAGATGATGACGGCGAGCATGGCGAGGCCCCAGAGCGCGAGCGACAGCACCCGTACGGCGAGCGCGGAGAACTCCTGGCCCGGCGAGCCGAAGTCGCTGGCCGAGGTGCCCTGGGCGTTCTTGAAGATGTTGAAGCCGTCGAAGATGCCGTAGCTCTCCGCGAAGTTCTGGCGGGGCACCAGGTACAGGATCGCGATGCCGAGCAGTACGGGGATCAGCTGCCGCGGGGACACCACGCCGAGCACGATGAGCGCGCCGGCACACATCGCCACGATGTACGGCGACAGCTGGTGCGCGGTCGCGATGACGATGTAGAGCAGGTACAGGGTGGCCAGGGCGACCCGTACCGCGCGCTTGGACGCGTACGGCACGTCGGCCAGGTCGCGCAGCAGCCACTTCCAGATCCGGGTGAGGAACCTGGGGGTGAACCGGTCCTCCGGTCCCGGGACCCGGCGCAGCCAGCGCAGCAGGATGAGGAACACGCCGAGGCACAGCCCGTAGACGAAGCCCTGGGGGGAGTAGTAGTCCTGGGCGACCCAGTTGGCGACGGCGAACAGGAACACCGTCACGTACGGCACCCGCTTGTTGCTCGACAGGGTACGGGCGACGGCGAACAGCGGCAGCAGGTACACGAGGTTGTTGAACAGCGGTGCCCAGGCGGCCATGGTGAGCGGGGCGAGCCCGGTCAGCTTCAGCAGTACCGCGCTGCTGCTGAAGAACGTCGGCCACTGCTGGTAGATGTCGTACGGGTCGGTGACCGTGCCGGTGGTCCGGATGAACTCCTCGACCGCGACGTGCTTGTACGTCCAGGCGTACTCCGGCGGGATCAGCATGATCGGCACCGTGGCCCGCAGGATCACCACGGTGGTCAGCAGGTAGGTCACCAGGACCCAACCGCGCCAGCCCCGCCGGGCCAGCTGGACGACGAACCCCGTGCAAACCAGCGCGACCGCGACGAAGAAGCTCGGGTGCATGATCTGCAGGAGGCCGTAGTCCCCGACCACGTCCATGGTGGAATGGCCGAGGCTGTATACCCACAGTGCCACCGCGGCGACCAGCGGCCCGAAGTCGAACAGCAGCCGGAACCGGCGGAGCGGCGAGGGCCGGCCGGACACGGTCGTGCCGCGCCGGTCCGGATCGGGCGCGGGCTGGGCCTCGCGGCGCAGCGTACCGGTCGCGGCCGCGCCCTCCAGCGTCTTCTGGATCGCCACCACCTGCATGGACAGCGCGTCGGCGGAGCGCCGCGGCCCGCCGGGGAGCACCGCGGTCACCTCGGGGCCGGTGGACCGGCCGACCGCCGGGATGACGGCCGTCGCGTCCGCCCCCGCGTCGGTGCCCTCGGGCAGGTCGGGCAGCCGGATCACCGCGGTCTCGTCCGGCCCGGCGTCGGCCAGCCGGGGCAGGATCGAGGTGGCTGCCGCCGATGACTCCCGCACCGGCGGGTCGGGCAACGCCGGCGACTCGGTGGACCGCGGCAGCACGGCGGTGGCGTCCGCGCCGAGCCGGGGCGCAGCGGCCTGGCGGGGCGCAGCGGCCTGGCGGGGCGCCGGCTGTGCACCGGGCCCGGCCGCCCGGCGGCGGCGCGGCACGAGGGCCGGTGCGAGCGCGTGCGCGGCCAACCCGACCGTGGGTACGGCCAGCAGAAGCAGCCCCAGGTACGGCTGCCAGAGCCGGGTCCACACCATCGTCACCGCGACGAGTGCGAACAGCGCGATGCTGAGCAGGTACGACATCGCCCACGAGATCACCGCGTCGCCCAGCCGCACGTGGCTCAGCACGGCACAGCCGGGCGCGAAGCAGGCGAACAGCAGGACCAGTACGACCTTCGGCAGCGGCCCGACCGGCAGCCGTACCAGGATCGGGGTCAGTACGCCGAGCAGCAGCGCGGTCCAGGCGAGCACCTGGGTGACCCGCTCGGGCGCCCCCCGGGCCAGCAGCACGCGCGCGACCGGGCCCGGTTGCTTCGGTTCGGGGACGTACGTGGACCGCAGGAGCGGCGGCATCGACGGCGGCTTCGGTCGTGCCAGCGCCGGTCCTCCCAGCGCCAGTCCTCCCGGCACCGGTACTTGCTCCACCGACCGCGGCAGCGGTGCGGTTACCACGTCGCGCTGCATGGCCATGGTGACCACCGCCTCGCGCGGGATCGGACCGGTCACCGGCTCGTCGGGCAGCGGGCCGAGCACCGGCGTCGCCAGCTCCTTCTCCTCCCCCCCGTCGTGCCCGTCGGCCGGGATCCGTGGCATCGGCATCGTGGCCGACTCGGCGAAGGCCGGCGGCGGTTCGCCCTTGCTCTCCACCGTCGCCGCCTCCTCGCCGCTCGTGCCGACCACGCTGTCGCTACCACCGTCGGTACGGGCGACGGCCCGGCTGGCGTAGACCCCGCTGGCCAGGTTCTCCGGTACCAGCGCGAGCTTCACCTCGGGTTCGGCACCGCCGGCCACCGAGTCCGACTCAGGTCCGGCCGCCCGGGACCGCGCGGCGCTGCTCGCGTAGATACTCGTCGGGAAGCTGAATGTCAACAGCATGGTGTCGGAGGCGACGAAGACGTCCACGCCCCGGAACCCGCCCCGGCCCAGCGGGGGCAGCACCGGCGGCCGTACCCCGTCGGGCCGGGTACGGAATGTTCGTACCAGCGACGGCAGGACGAAGAGGGCGACGCCAGCCTGCGCGATGTCGAACGCGACGGCCACGCCCGCCGTGCCGTACCGGCCCATGGCGACGTACCCGCCGCCGATGAAGATGGTCGCGATCACGCCCTGCGCGGCGACCGTACGCCACACGTGCTTGTCGATCGTGTTGAGCGCGCAGTAGAGGAACGTGACGCCGGCGAACGGCAGCCCGATCCCGAGCAGCTGCAGGGTCGTGGTGCCCTCGGTGACGTACGCGCCCCCGAACACCATGAGCACGAGCGGCGCTGCCAGCGCCAGCAGGGCACCGCCGCCGACCGACACCAGTGCGTCCAGGCGCATCGCCCGGAGCAGGTGGGTGTGCAGGTGCCCGCTGTCGTTGCTCACCTCGGCGACGAGCGACATGCTGATGTTGGCCAGCAGGGCGGTGACCGAGGTCGCGATCAGCCACGGGATCGCGAAGTACGCGCTGGAGTCCGCGCCCAGCACGGTGGCGACCAGCACCGGGGGTACGCCGTACGCGACGTTGAACAGGATGCTGCTGACGTACTGGCCGGTCAGGAACGAGGCGATGTCCCGCCGCCCGGGCAGCGAGGACTTTCCGCCGCTCAGGCGGACCTGCTCGGGTACCACCCGTAAGAAGATCAACGCGGTGACCACCGCGACGGCCAGCACGACCGGTGCGCTCCACGCCACGAAGACCCCGGTGCCCGCGCCCCACGCCGCCAGTACGGGCAGCAGCGCCACCTTCGCGAAGGCGAACCCGGCCTTGACGAACGGTACCCAGGTGGCCCGGCGCAGCGCGGCCAGCACCCCGTCCTGCACGATGAGGATGCCGAGCAGGATCACCGAGCCGGTGAACATGGCGATCTCGAACGGCGTCGAGGGCAGGAAGTGCCCGCCGAGACCGGTGGCCGCGTACCCGAGGGAGAGCACCAGGCCGACGAGCGCGGCGGCGCCGTACCCCCGGGCGATGAACTTGCCGGTGGCCCGGCCGGCCACCGGCAGGAAGCGCGGCATCACGTTGGCCAGGTTGAGCTGGGCGAGCCCGGCGAGCAGGGTCACCGCGGCCGTCTCGGCCGACGCGCGGCCCAGCGCGCTCGGCGTGGCGAGCCGGGCCGCGACGGTCCAGAAGACCATGCCCAGCGCGGAGGTCGCCACGGTGGAGAACATCAGCGCAACCGCGTTGCGCACCACCGTGCTCGCCCGGGCCGGCGGGTCGGCCGTCGCGGTCGGGTTGGCCGTGGCCGTCGGGCTCCCCGGAAGTGTGCTCACCTGTGCCGTACTCATCTGGATGACCCCGCTGCGCCGGCCGACCGGATGGGGTGCCAGCCGGTCATGCCGCTCCTCGTCATGGTTGTGCCGCTTGCTTCCCCAGTTGCCGGTCCCGCCGCCGTCCGGCCAGGTAAGCGCGAGGTCCGCGCAGCATACCCTGTCGGTTTGCGGTGAGAAGCTCGCGAGGGAAGTCGTCCCGTAGCGTAGCGGTACGCAGGCCGTCGTCGCCCAGGACGTCGCGCAGGGCGGTCGGGACGAGGCGGAGCAACGGGAAGAGCACCAGCGGGTTGCGCAGGACCAGGCTGGTGTACGCGGCGGTCAGGCCGGTGCCGTAGCCGACCATCTGCTTGTGCAGCCCCGCGTAGTCCCGCCGGTGGTAGTGGCGCACCAGCGCGGTCGGCTGGTACACGATCGTGCCCCTGCCCAGCAGCACCTGCGTGAAGGCGAGCGTGTCCTCCGAGCCCATGGCCGGCGTACCGGCGCCGAGCGCGGTGTCGAAGCCGCCGATGCGCTCGATGACCCCGGGCCGGAAGGCCATGTTGGCGCCGGTACCGAAGGGCGGCAACGGGTACAGCGGGCTCTGCGCCCTGCGCGTGGCCGGGGAGAACACCGCGGGCGTGAAGCCCCGGCCCTTGCTGTGCCCGCCGAACTGCTCGAACCACAGCTGTGGCAACGTCTCCAGCTCGGCCGGCACGATGACCCCGGAGACCACGTCGGCGTCCGGGTGCTCGTGCAGCGCGCGGGCGATCTCGGCGAGCCAGTACGGGTCGGCCACCTCGTCGTCGTCGATCCACGCGAGGATCTCGCCGGGCGCCGCCGCCACGGCCACGTTACGGGCGTGCGACAGCCCCGGGATCGGCGCGGGCAGGTAGTCCACCGGACCGCGCCGCGCCGCCGCCCGTACCACCTTCTCGGTGGCGTCGGTGGTCGGCGCGTTGTCGACGACCAGTACCCGGAAGCTCGGATACGCCTGGGCGAGCAGGCTCTCCAGGCACACGGCCAGTGCCTCGGGGCGCTCGCGGGTGCACAGCACCACGGTGATCGGCGGCGCGGTACGCAGCACCTCGTCCCGTATGGCCAGGAACAGGGACTGCCCGGGCAGCCGTACGCCGTCGAGGATCGGCGCGCCCGGGTCGCCACCCCCGGCCACGACCCGCTCGCGGATCGCCGGCCCGTACCCGCGCTCGATCGCGGCGGCGAGCACCGGAGCGGGTACGCCGTCGTCGGGCAGGTCGAGCGCGAGCAGGCCGAGCGGCTCGCTGAACAGCCGTACCAGCAGCCACGCCTCGCCGACTCGGCGCCCGGCCGGGTCGTACGCCGCGAGGTCCGGCAGCGGCTCGGACAGCTCGATGTCCCCGACCACGCCGGGGACCGTCTCGTGTTCCACCGCCGTCGTCACGCGGCGACCTCGGGCTCCACGGGCTCGGGCTCCACGGGCTCGCGCTCCACGGGCTCGGCCTTGCGGCCCCGCACCGTTTCCACCAGGCCACCCCAGCTCGCGCACGCGACGCCGAGGACGATCGTGGCGGCCTTCGCGGTGCCTGCCAGGCCCCGCCCGCGTACGGTGTCGGCCAGCCCCCGGCCGACCCCCGCCGGCAGGGTCCGGCGCAGGTACGCCGACTCCGAGCCGAGGCTGTCCTTGCCGTGGTTGAGCCGGGCCATCTCGACCTTGCCCCGGCCCTCGTTGTAGCAGCGGGTCACGAAGTACCGGAAGGTCGCCTTGTCGGCCGGTACCGGGTGGTCGATCACCGCGTCCGGCACGTACATCCAGTGCCCGCCGCTGGCCTCGCTCATCCGCAGGCACAGGTCGGTGTCCTCGGGGCGGGACCGGTCGCCGACCTTGCCGAAGCCGACCCGGAACCCGTCCACCTTCTCGAACACCTCGCGGCGGACGGCCATGCTCGCCGACCACACGTTGCGCACCCGGGCAGTGGTCGTCGGCATGCCGGTGTACGAGCCGCCCCAGGCCCAGAGGAACTCGTCGGGTACCCAGCCGGGGCGGCGGGTCTCCCAGGCCGGCGAGATCGCGCCGCCCGTACCGCAGACCTCCGGGTCCTCGAACGGGGCGAGGAGCCCGGCCAGCCAGCCGGGGTGCGCGTACGCGTCGTCGTCGAGCAGCGCGATGAGCGGGGTGTCGAGGTGGAACGCGCCGGTGTTGCGGTTACCCGACACGCCCCGCTCGGCGTACCGGTTGCGCAGCACGGTCGCCCCGGTCAGCTCGCGGCTGGCCAGCTCGTAGAGCGTCTCGTTGTGGTCGACGACGACCACGACCTCGACCGGCTCCGGCTGCTGGGCGAGGACCGAGCCGACCGCGGCGGACAACTGCTCCCAACGCTTCTCGGTATGACAGGGGATGACGACGCCGACCGGCTGCACCGCTACATCTCCTCGTGCGCGCCCAGCGCGGCCGGCTCGGGGCGGGTGGCCGGGTGGCGGCGGGTGCCCTGGCTGGCCGGCCCTACCGGGTGCCGGACCGAGCTGGTCAACGGGCGTACGTCGACGCGGTGCGCGGGCTGCGCTGGTACGACGATCCGGCCCTTGCCGCCACGCAGCCGCTGGTACTCGGTGAGGATGGTGCGCAGCACGCGGGTGCCGTCGCTGACCGCGTTGAGGTTGCTCACCCCGTGCAGCCGGCGCGCCTCGACGCTGGACACCTCGGTGATCTTCAGCTTGTGCGCGGCCACCCGGATATTGATGAGCGTCTCAATCTCGAAGCCGTCGCCCCACAGCTTCCCGCCGTCGGCCGGGGCGGGCAGGTCTAAGGCGGGCAGGTCGAGGTACGGCAGCACCCGGCGCCAGAAAGCGTTGTAGCCGTAGCACAGGTCGGTGAAGTGGGTGTGGAACAGCATGTTGACGAACCCGTTGAGCCCGCGGTTGCCCAACCGGCGCAGCCGGGTGATGTCGTGACTGTCCCCGCCCGGCCGGAACCGGGAGCCCTTGGCGAAGTCGGCACCTTCGGTGAGCGCCCTGACGAAGTCCGGGATCTCGGCCGGATCGGTGGAGCCGTCCGCGTCGATCATCGCGACGATGTCGCCCGTACAGGCGGCGAAGCCACACGCGAGCGCGTTTCCCTTGCCGGTTCGGGTCTGGTGCACGACCCGTACGGACGGCAGCAGCTCCTTCGCGACCTCGACGGTACGGTCCACCGACCCCCCGTCCACCAGGATGACCTCGGCCACGCCACCAGGTATCCGACCGAACACGTACGGCAGGTTGCGCTCCTCGTTGAGGGTGGGCACCACGACGCTGACGGTCGGTGGTCGACTTTCGCGGCCGTTGTCACTGGGGTGCGGGCGGGTCATCGGTGAATCCTCCCGGAAGGTTGCATCAACCGCAAATGCGGCCGGGTGCCATGTTCTAAGTGGGTCGGAGTGCTACGGAGAGTTGTGGGAGTGCGTTCCCCAGCCTCATTTCCAGGCCGGAGAGACAGCACGCTAACAGCTAATGCCAAGGGCCCAATTCCCCCGAATGGACCCGTGTTGCAGTACCACCGGCTGGCTGGACGCCAGAGCCCGAACGTGGCCTATCGGCGCAGGTTAGGCGCCTTGCAGCGAGAATAGTGGCGAGCGGTTCGGGCACACAGCGGGCCCGCCGAACAATCGTGTCGCGAAGGCGACAGCTAAATTCCAGAAGGAATCCCAGTGGCGTTCGATGTCATGAAAAGCGAACGAACCGTTCACTCATCCGGGCCGAGCACAAAGGAAAGAGAACCCTTAGCCTGGATGCTCTAGAATCGCCGATGTGATCACGTTTTGCCCGATCTCTCGATTGCTGCCGGAGACCGAAACGCTATCGAGAGTAGCGAGCTGACGACCGTGGCGGCGTCCTGCTCATGTGGACATCCACTGAACGCGCACGAGCACTACCGGACGGGTACCGGATGCTCGGTCTGCCCGCCCGGCGAGTGCCCGCGCTACCGGCCGGTCCGCTGGTGGCGCCGCCTTCTCGGCAACGGTCCGTTCAGCGGCCGCCGGCGAGGCCGACGGTGACCGAGGCGAGAAGGTCGTAGGTGCGCCGCAGGTCCGCCTCGGCGGACGCGTACCGGGCGCCGGCCGCGCCCTCCGCCCGTACCAGCTCGGGAATGCGGACCCGATAGGTGATCGCCTCGGCGAGCGCGCGGGCGTCCCCGACCGGTACGACGGCACCGGCGCCGCGAGGCAGCGCCTCGGCGATGGCCGGGATGTCGCTGCCCACGACGGAACGGCCGACGGCGAGCGCCTCGAGCAGGGTCAGCGGCAGCCCTTCCCACCGGGAGGGCAGCACGACCAGGTCGGCCGCGGCGTACCAGGGTCGGGGGTCGGTGACCGCACCGACGAACAACACCCTGGGTGGCGCCGCCCGGCGCAGCGGCTCCACCAGGTCCCCGTCGCCCACGAGGGCCAGCCGGGCGTGCGGGCTGGCGGCCAGCACCGCGGGCCACGCGGCGAGCAGGACGTCCTGCCCCTTCTGCCGGGTGACCCGGCCGACGCACAGGACGAGCGGCGCCTCGGGCGGCAGGTCGAGCCGGACCCGGGCGGCCCGCCGGTCGTCCTCGTCCGCCCGCTCGAAGCGCTTCAGGTCCACCCCGTTGCGCACCACGCGGAAGTCGCCGCGCAGGCCCCGGACCCGGGCCTGCGCCGCCTCGGCCTCGCAGACGCAGACGTAGAGGTCGGTCCACCGCCCGGCCGCCCGCTCCCATGTGACGGTCGCCGGGACCATCCAGCGCGCGGAGGCCAGCCAGGACCAGCCGTGCGGCTGGAACATCGTGGGAAGCTGGCCCCTGACGGCCAGCCGGCCGGCCAGCCCGGCCTTCGACGAGTGCAGGTGTACGACGTCCGGGCTGAACCGGTCGAGCAGCCTGCGCAGCCCGCGCGCCTCGCCGACCACGCCCGCCCCCGGGCTGCGGTCCGCCTGCCAGGCGAGCAGCCGGACCCCCTGGTCGGCGAGGTCAGCGGCGAGCCGGCCGGAGTCGGGACAGGCGACGGCCACCGACCAGCCGCGCGCGACCTGGTCGGCGGCGAGGGCCGACACGTAGCCCGCCACGCCGCCGTCGCACGGCTGCGTGACGTGCAGTACGGCAGTCATGCGCCGACCCGCAAGCTCCCGACGGCGGTCATGACGGCGGCCGCAGCCAGCCGGCCCGGGCACCGTCATCGGACGTGGCTGGGCCGCTACGAGCCGTGGGGAGGCCAATGGTGGGCGGCGACCCGTAGTCGCCGTCGGTGTGCACCGCCTTGGCGGGGCCGATCGTCTGGTCGGCCGGGTGGATCGGTTCCGCCGGGTGCATCGGTTCGGCGGCGCTCGGCAGCTCCGCCGGGTGCACCGGTTCGGCCGCGCTCGTCAGCTCCGCCGGACGACTGGGCTCGAACGGGCCACTGGGCTCGGCCGGGCGCGACCGGTCGCCGGTCCGGCCCGCGCCCGCCAGCACCGACAGCCCGCCGAGCAGCAGGCCCATCGCCACGCCCACCGCGACGTCGACGGTCAGCTGCGGCGAGGTCGGATCGGCCGGCGGGGCGGCACCGCTGAGCAGGGTGAGGGTCATCCGGGTGTCGGTACCGTGCCGGTTCGCTGCCTTGATGAGGCCGCCGGCCACCAGGTTCGTGAGGTTCGCGGCCCTGCTGGCCGAGCCGGCCGAGCCGCTGATCTCGATGATCGGCGTGTCCGGCGAGGACGAAGCGCGTACCTGCCGCCGCAGCTCGGAAACCGAGACCGTCCCGTGGCTGGCCGCGACGGCGGCGTCCAGCACATCACCCTGCTCCGCGATCCGCGCGTACGCCTGCGCGTAGCTCACCGCCGAGGTGTTGTCCCCCTCGTTCTGGGCCACCACCACCACGTACGCGTTGCTGGTGTAGGTCAGTGGGGTCCACCGGGCGTACCCGAGCCCGGCGAGCGCGCCCACCACGACCAGCACCCCTACCAGCCACCATCGGCGGACCAGCCCTTTCAGGATCTTGGCTGCGCCGGCCATGGCTCCTCCTCACTTACCCGTTGGTAGACCGCGTCGGTCCGCGCGGCCACATCGGCGATGTCGTAACGGTCGAGCGCTGGTGACGGCGGCAGGCGGTGCGCCCCGTCCTGTACCGCGGCGGCGACCGCGCGCTCGAACGCGTCAGAACCGGCCGGCAGCCGGCGCGCCCCCGGCACCGAACCGGCGGGCAGCTCGTCCAGCGCCGGGCAGGTCACGTAACGCACCGGCAACCCGGCCGCGAGCGCCTCGAGTACCCCGAGCCCGAAGGTCTCCTCCGCCGACGGCGCGACCAGGAGGTCCATCGCGGACAGCAGGCCGGGCACGTCCTCCGCCTCGCCGGTGAAGCGGGCGTCCACGCGCAGCGCGCCGGCCAGCCTGGCCAACGCCGGCCGCTCAGGCCCGTCCCCGACAACCAGCGTGGTCAACCCCGGCTGCCCGTGGACCGCCCGAAGCGTCCGGTCGATCCGCTTGCCTGGCACGAGGCGGCCGACCGAGCCGACCACGAAGCGCTCGGGCGGGATGCCGAGGCTGGCGCGCACCTCGGCGCGGCGTACGGGATCGAAGCGGAACCGGTGCGCGTCGATGCCGTTGGGCACCAGGTCGACGCGTGCGGCCGGTACGCCCCAGGCGACCAGCCGGCGGACCACTGTCGAGGAGACCGCGATCGTCGCGTTGCCGAGCCGCTCGGCGGCCAGGTAGAGCCGGCGGATACCGGCAGAGAGTCGACGTCCTTCGATGTGCCGGTCGCCCAGCGAGTGCTCCGTGGCGACGACGTGCCGTACCCCGGCGAGGCGGGCAGCCACCCGGCCGTACACGCAGGCACGGTAGAGGTGGGTGTGCACGAGGTCGAAGCGGCCGGCCCGGATCAGCCGTACCAGCCGGGGCAGCGCGACGACGTCGGTGTTGCCGCGCATGCTGATGTCGTGCACGGGCGTACCTTCGGCCCGGATCGCCCGGGCCACGGTGCCCGGGTTGCTGAGCACGGCGACCTCGGCCGCCACCCGCTGGTGCCGTAACAGCAGGCGCAGCTGCTGCTCGGCTCCCCCGGCCGCGAGACCGGTGATGATGTGCAGGACCCTCATCGCGCGCCTCCCCAGGCGAGTCGGTGCCGGATCCGCTTGGCGACCAGGTCGGGCGCGCGGTCGCGGTCGCTGACGTACGTGCGCGGCAGCGCGTGCCGGTCCCGCCGCCCGGACGCCCAGGTGGCGACCGCGTAGTCGTACCCGGCGGCCCGTACCACCTGGACGGCCTCGTCGGACAGCTCGCCGTACGGGTAGCAGAACCCGCGTACCGGCTCGTCGAGCAGCCACTCGAGCGCCTCCCGGCTGACCGCGGCCTCCTTGCGGAGGGTCTCCGGGTCGGCGGCGGCGAGGTTGGCGTGGCAGAGGCTGTGGGAACCGATCTCGATCCCCTGGCGCGCCACCTCCCGTACCTCGTCAGCGGTCAGCAGCGGCCGGAGCGGCCCGCTTTTCTCCCAGTCGTTGTGCCCGCCGATCCGCTCGGCGACCACGTACAGGGTCGCGGTGAACCCGTGCCGGGCGAGTACCGGCAGCGCGTGTTGGGCGAAGTCGGCGTACCCGTCGTCGAAGGTCAGCCCGACCAGGCCGGCGGCGCGGCCGCGACCGGACGCGTCGAGCAGCTCGCGCATCGAGACGCCGCGCAGGCCCTGCCGGGCGAGCCACTGCATCTGCGTGGCGAAGCGGTCCGGAGTCACCGCGATGCCGTACGGGTCCTCGAGCCCCTCGCTCACCGAGTGGTACATCAACACGAACGGCATCGCCGGTCCGCCCGGCACCGCTGTCGCCCGGGCGGCCAGGATGCGGCGCCCGGGAGCGCTGCTCACCGCGCCCAGCAACAGGAACACGCCGCCCACCACGAACCCGCCCACGATCAGGGTGACGAGCGTGGACCGCCCGGCCATGAGCCGGCCGGCCAGGCTTCCGGCGACGCCGGCCCCGGCAGCCAGCAGAACCAGCCGGGCGAGCGTCCGAGCCACCGCGGGTACGGACACCGGGCGCGGGCCGCGGCGGGGGCCGGCGAGCATGAGCGCGGCGGTGAGCGTGATGCCGATGGCGTTGCCCGCCGCGATCGCCATTCCGTGCCACATCTGGAGGAAGACCAGGCTGACCACCCCGGTCGCGGCGAGGCCGGCACCCATCACCAGCGCCGGGTACCAGATCCGGCCCTGCCCGGTGAAGTACGACCGCCCCAGCACCAGGACCATGGCCTGACCGAGCAGCCCGAACGCGTACACCCGCATGATGGCGGCGGTCGCGGACGTGTCCTGCGGGGTGAACGCGCCGTGCTCGAAGAGCAGGCGCAGGATCGGCGCGGCGAACGCGATGACGTACGCCGACGCCACCAGCACGACCGCGCCGACCACCCGCAGGTCCCGAGCGGTCCGGTCCCGGCTGGCGGCCTCGTCGCCGTCGGCCACGCTGCGGGCGAGGACCGGGAAGGTCACCATGGCGACCATGACGGACAGCATCATCGGCACCTGGGCCACCTTCTGGGCGTAGTTCAGGTGGGAGATGGTGCCGGCGGACAGCTCCGAGCCGAGGATCCGCTCGATGAACACCTGCGCGTGCCGGGTGAGCGTGAAGACCGCGATCGGGACAAACGCCAGCAGGGCCACCGACGGCCGGCCGTACGTGCCCGACCGGCCGCGGGGACCCAACCGGCGTACGAACGACGGCAGCTGGACGGCGACCATCAGCGCGCTGCCGACCGCCACGCCGACGGCCGCGCCGAACACCCCCAGCGGTACGTGCAGCAGCGCGATCGAGCCCAGGATGCCGATGTTGTAGGCGATGTAGATCGCGGCCGGCCAGCCGAACACGTGCGCGGCGCGCAGTGCGGCACCGAGGTACCCGGCGAGCCCGAAGGTCAGTACGGTGACCGCGGTCGCGCGGGTGCACCGTACCGCTGTCGTGGGGTCGGCCAGGCCGGGCGCGAGCAGGTGCACCACCACCGGGGCGGCGAGCGCGACCGTACCGGCGACGAGCGCGAGCAGCAGGGTGATCCGGGGCAGGGTCGCCCGTACCACCGCGGCGAACCCACCCGGTCCGGCGAGTGCGCGGACGAAGATGGGCACCATCAGGAACGTCATCGCGCCCTCGATGAGCAGCGGCGAGGCGGTGTCCGGGACGGTCCACGCCACGAGGAACGCGTCGGTCTCTCCGGACGCGCCGAAGTAGCGGGCCAGGGCCAGGTCGCGCAGCAGGCCGAGGAGTGAGCCGAGAACCGTCAACGCCGACGCGACCGCGGCCGCCCGTACCACCATGTTGGTCGCCGCCTCGCGGGCGGGACGCTGTTGGACAGTCATCGCGCAGCGCTCCGGTAAGCCTGGGGGCGGGGGTGTGTCGCCCACCACAGGGCGACCCCGAGGAGTACGGCCGTCAGCACCGTGGACTGGCCGCCGATGTCGCCGTCGACGAAGTCCAGCAGGGTCCACGCGACGATGCCCACCGATGCCACGCTGACCAGCCGCCCGTCCGGATGCCGGCCGTCCGGCGGAGCCGTTCCGCTGGCCGCCTGCCGGGTGCGTCGCCAGGCGAGTACGGCCAGGGCCAGCAGGAGGTTGCCGAACGCGAGCGCACCGATGAGGCCCTGCTCGCTGAGGACCAGGAAGTACATGTCGTGCGGCGAGAGCAGCGGCTCGCGCCGGAAGCCCAGGCTCGGGTCCGCCACGTCGCTGCCCGAGGACAGGTGCAGCGGGGCGTACGAGTCCCGGTACACCGCGAACTGCTTGAGCCCGACACCGGTCACCGGGTGGTCCCGCCACTCCCCGATCGCCGTCTGCCACAGGTCGTACCGGTCGCTCACCGATCGGTCCGGGGAGGTGACCGACGAGCCGATGGTGGCGAACCGGGCGCCCAGCCCGGCGCTGCCGGTGTCCAGCGTGCCGAACACGACGACGGCCAGGGCAGCGCCGAACAGCGCGGTCCGTACCGCGAGCCGCGGACTGGCCACGACCAGCATGGCCGCGGCGGCGCCGAAGGTGGCCATGACCGCGCCCCGGCTCAACGACAGCAGCAGCGGCGGGACGAGTGCCAGGGCGAGCGCGAGCATGGCGAGCCTTGCCCGGCCGCGGAGCACCAGCCCGAGGCCGAGCGCGGCGACCAGGCCGTAACTGTCCACTGTGGACATACCCATGATGTCCATCGCGCCGAAGGTGCCGACGGCCCGTACGTTCTGGCCCGCGTACGAGGCGCCGGTCCCGGTCAGGTACTGCCACACACCGGTGGCGCCCTCGATCGTCGCGGCGGCCAACGTGGCCCCGAGGACCAGCCACAGGTCGCGCCGATCGCGCAGCGCCAGGACCACCGCGACCGGTACGACGACGAACAGCTGGAGGTACCGGATGAGCCCGGTCAGGCTGGTGGCCGGGTCGGCCGAGGTCAGCGTGGCGATCCCGAGCCCGACGACCACCGCGCCCAGCACCACCCAGAGCCCGGAACGGGGCAGCCGGCGGCCGGCCAGTACCCCCGGAACGACCGCGGCCACCAGTGCCGCCGACCCGAGGTCGGCCGGCGTGACGTGCACCGAGGCGGACACGTCGTCGTTGCCCACTGGTACGCAGACGAGCAGTACGGTCAGCGCGGCGAGCGCCGCCGGCCGGTGTACGGTCGCGCGTACCGCCGCGCGGAGCACCGTGAACGGAGCGAGCAGGACGTCCAGCCCCGTTCGCGGCACCGTCACGACGGCTCGCGCGCGAAGTTCAGTCACCGCCATCGTCCTCAACCCCCGTGCAGGCGGATGACCGAGGCCACCGTACGGATCAGGATCTTGATGTCCTGCCACAGTGACCAGTGCTCGATGTAGAAGTTGTCGAAGCGGACCCGCTCCTCAAGCGACGTGTCGCCGCGCAGCCCGTGGACCTGCGCCCACCCGGTCACGCCGGCCGGTACGCGATGCCGGCTCGGATAGCCGCGGTGCTCGCCGGTGAACTGGGCGACGTAGTGCGGCTGCTCGGGGCGCGGGCCTACCAGGCTCATCTGGCCACGCAGCACGTTCCACAGCTGGGGCAGCTCGTCCAGCGAGCTGCGCCGCAGGAACGCGCCGACCCGACCCATCCGGGCGGTGTCGACCGTACTCCAGCTCTTGCGTAGGCCCACGCGCTCCGGCTTGAGGGACCGGAACTTCAACAGCGGGAACGGGCGGCCGTCCAGACCGATGCGATCCTGGCGGAAGAGCACGCCCGGGCCGAGCTCCAGGCGCACGGCCAGCGCGATCGCCAGCATCACCGGGCTGACCAGGACGAGCGCGGTCGCCGCGAGGACGACGTCCAGGACCCGCTTGAGCAGCCAGGTGTGGCTGCGGTACGCGGCGCGGGGCAGCCGGGTGATGGGCAGCCCCCAGAGGTGGTCGGCCACCGAGGGGGCGCCCACGCCGAGCTCGTAGAGCCGGGGCACCACGAAGATCTCGCAGTCCAGCCGGTCGCAGTCGCGCAGCACGTCGACGAGGTCGGCGTCGCGGGTACGGCAGGACGCGACGAACACCTGCCGTACGCCGTACGCGGCCACCAGCTTCCCGAGGTCCGTGGCGTCACCGAGCAGCGGTGCCGGCAGGTTCGGCGGCCTGGCTGGCGGCATCCGGTCGACGAAGCCGACCGGCACGAGTCCGTACTCCGGATGCTCCTGGAGGACCTGGCCGATCCGGGCACCGGTCGGTCCGGCGCCGACGATCAGGGCCGGGCTGGACAGCCGGCCGCTCGCCTGTAACCGGCGGAGTACGGCGTACCCCACGGCCCGGCCGGCGACCGCGATCCCCGCGTAGAGAAGGGCGGTGACGAGCAGCCCGGCACCCTGGTCCGCGCCCGGGACATCGGGACCGTACGCCGGCATGCCGAGCACGGTGGCGGCACCCGCGATGACGACCCCCCGTACGGCGAGCCCGGGCACGTCGTCCAGGACGGACAGGCTCAGCCGCACGGCATGGCGCCGGTCGAGCAGACCGAGACCGACCGCCGCGACAAGACAGGCGAGCGCTCCGTGCGCCGCACCGCCGGCCATCCCGACCGCGCCGACCGCGGCGACCACATCGACCGCGAAGAGCAGCACCCGTCGGGCGTCGGTCGGCCGTACCCCGGCCGAGGTCCGGTCGTCGGCCGCCAGGACGGCGGGCCGGTCGAGCTCAATCACGGCAGGTCCGGCGGACGCATCCCCCGTGTGAAGGTGACAGCTGGTTCAACTCACTCATGGCGTCGTATCTGGCCCATTCACGCCCCGCGGCGGGGAGCGCAGCCGCGAAGCGGAACGACGTCTCCGTGTGCTCCCCTTGCGGCTCGGGCTACCCGGCCGCCTCGCGGTTGAACACCGCTACGGGTGCGATCGGCCTATAAGGGGTGGCAATCACATAAAACGGGTGAAGGGCCGGCGCCGGCAACGCCCGCGTACACCAGACACCGGAGCGGACCATCGGACCGCCCGGGTTATCCCCACCAGCCCCCGGTTGAGGGTGCCGGCCCGGGAGGTGCCCAGCCCCGTTCGGCCGGCGCGCAGCGGCAGCACGTGGTCGCGCTCCGCCTCGGGCTGGCCGTGGGAGCCGGTCGCGGTACCGAGGCACCGGCCGTCGAGCGCCGGTCGCGGGCCGGCGCCGCCCCGCGAGCGACGCCGCGAGGCGAGGGGGTCGACCGCGCGCATCCGCGCGAGCGCCGGTACGCGGCGCCCGCGCGCTCCCGGGCCGACGAACCGCCGGTACGCCGGCCGGAGCGGCATCTCCGGCACGGCGTGCTCGAGCACGGCTTCCTCGAGCACGGTGGGGCGGCGTACGCCGACGCACGGCGCCTTGGCGGCCGGCGGCAGGACATGCTAGGGCTCCCCCGCGCCGACCGAGGTACAGCCGACCGAGGTATATCGGTATCCAGGTACGCCACTCATTGAGGTAGCCCCCTCCCGCCACGGGTGCGACCGGCACAGCTCCGACAACCACGATCCGTACGCCGACCGTTACGGGACCCTGGCATGTCGTCAGATCCTGCGCCAGATGCCGGTCATTGCGGTCGCACACGGTGTCCGCCGATCCACCGAACGGATGAGCCGCCTTGGGTTGGTCAAACGAGGCACCGCCGCCGGATGGCCCATCCCGGGCGAGGGGTCGGGACGCGGGCCGCGCGGGCGGCGGGGTGGTGGCGCGCGCCGGCAGGCTACCCGTAGACTCGCTACACATGAAGGCCGACGCCCTCCGCGGGCACCTCGACGCGCTCCTGCTCGCCGTGCTCGATGACGAGCCACGGCACGGGTACGCGATCATCGAGGCGCTGCAGGAGCGCAGCGGCGGCGCGTTGGCGCTCCCGACCGGCACGGTCTACCCGGCACTGCGCCGGCTGGAGCGCGCCGGTCTCGTGGAGAGCGCGTGGAGCACGGTCGGTGGCCGGGAGCGGCGCACGTACCAGCTCACCGCGTCCGGCCGGCGTACCCTCTCCGCCGAGCGCTCGGCGTGGCAGGAGTTCGCCAGCACGATCGGCGCGGTGCTCGCGCCCGGCTCCGCCCCGGCCTGACCGGCACCCTGACAGGTCAGGCCGCGGCCAGCCGGCTGGTGGCCAGGCAGCGCCACGCGCACAGCGCCGCGTACCCGAAGGCCAGCCACATCAGCACGACCCCGGCCCACAGCGGCGGCCAGCCCAGCGCGCCCGGCCACCGCGCCAGACGCCACAGGTACACCGCGCCACCGGCCAGCCCGTGTACGGCGAGGAACGCGAGCGCGCCCCGGCCCAGCACCCGGGTCAGCGCCGCCCCGTCTCGGATGTACCGGCTGCCCCACCCGTACCCGAGCAGCACCAGCGCCGCCAGTACGCAGCCGAGCAGCGTGAGGTCGTCGAAGCTCTGCGCGAGCCGCAGGTACCCGGAGCCGACCGGCGCGTCCGACCACGGGCTGCGCCACCAGATCAGCGGGGTGAGCAGGCGCAGCAACGGCAGCGCGAGCGCGATCAGCAGCGCGGTACGCCGCCCCTGCGCCACGGCCAGCTCCGCCTGGTAGGCCGGCACGATCACGCTCAGCTCCCCGAACTCGGCCACCGCGCGCCGGGCGGCCTCCGGCTCCGGGGCGCCACCGGCCCGGTACGCCTCGGCGGCGTCGACCAGGCTGTCCCGTGCCTCCGCGAGCAGGTCCGACTTGACCCGGCGCGGACCTCGCAACGCCGCGCCGAGCCCGGCCACGTACCGGTCCACCTCGCGGGCCGGCACTTGGCCTGGACCGGAAAGTCGGCGTTCGCGGGCCGGCACTTGGGCCGGACCGGAAAGTCGGCGTTCGGCAGACGGCACGCCGCTAGCGTGCCACATCGACCGCCTCCAGCGTCCACCGGGCGGCGTCCACGACCCGCCCATCGACAAGAGCGACCACCTCGTCGAACCGCCGCAGCTCGGCCGGCCGGTGGGTGACGAGGACCACGGTGCGGCCCTCGGTCGCGTCCAGCACGGCGTCGAGCACGCGGTCCGCCGCCGCCGGGTCGAGCCCTTCGGTCGGCTCGTCGAGCAGCACGACCGGCGCCGGGTCGAGCAGGGCCCGGGCGAGCAGCAGCCGCTGCCGCTGGCCGCCGGACAGCAGGCCACCGTCCTCGCCGACGACGTGGTCGAGGCGGCCGGCCCAGTCGGGCAGGCCGGCCGTCGCCAGGGCGCGGGCCAGGTCCGCGTCGGTCAGGCCGGCGCGGCTGTCGAGCGCTGACTGGGCGCCGCTCCGACAAGCTACGCGGCTGTCGAGCGCTGACTGGGCGCCGCTCCGACAAGCTACGCGGCTGTCGAGCCCTGACTGAGCGCCGCTCCGGCCGAGCGTAAGGTTCTCCCGCACCGAGGCATGGAAGAGGTACGCGTCCGCGAGCACCCCGGTCGCGACCGCCGGCCCGGCGGCCGAGACGGTACCCCGCTCGGGCGTGACCGTACCGGCGAGCACGGCCAGCAGCGTGGACTTGCCCGACCCGCTCGGCCCGACGACCGCGACCCGGCGCCCGTACGGCACCGTGAGGTCCAGCCCGTCGAGCGCCGGCTCCCGGTCGGCCGCGTACCGGACCGTGACGTCACGCAGGACGACGTCCACCGGCCCCTCTCGTGGCTGCTCCTCCTCGATCTCGCGTTCGGTCCGGAGTAGCTCCCGCACCCGGGCCAGGCCGCCGCGCAGGCCGGCGAGGCGCGCGGCGGCACCGGTGAGCGGGACGACCGCCTCGACGGTCGCCAGCGCCGCCAGCGCCAGCACACCGACCACAATAGACAGTCCACTGTGGACGGTCAGCAGGCAGAGGCTCACCGCGGTGGCGCCGGGGACGAGGGCGGCCACCGCACCGACGGCGCTGCCGGCCGTACCGGCGGTGCGCTCCAGCCGGGCCAGCCGGCGCGCCTCCCGATCGGCCTCGGCGAGGGCCGCGCCCGTGGCACCGAACGCGGCCAGGTCGGCGGCGCCGGCGAGCACGTCGACCGATGTCGCCAGGTACCTGCCCCGCGCGGCGGCCACCTTCGCACCCGCGCGCCGCGCCAGCGCGTAGGACGCGGCGGGGAGCACCAGCCCGGCGAGCAGGAGCCCGGCGCCGAGCACGACCGCTGCCGCCGGCGACGCGAGCGCGGCGAAGCCGGTCACCACGAGCGCGACGAGGACCGCCGAACCGGCCGGGAGCAGACACCGCAGCAGGATGTCCTGCACACCGTCCACATCGGACACCAGCCGGGCGAGCAGGTCGCCCCGGGGCGCACGGGACAGGTTACTCGACAGGGCGGCGTAGACACGGGTACGCAGGCGGGCCAGGACCCCGAGGGCGGCGTCGTGCCCGGCGAGCCGCTCGGCGTACCGCAGCGAGCCCTTCGCGATCGCGAACGCCCGTACGGCGACGATCGCCAGGCTGAGCGCGGCCAGTGGCGGCTGCTGCGCGGCCCGGGCGAGGAGCCACGTCGCGGTGGCCACGAGCCCGATGCCGGCGAGGTCGGTACCGGCCGCGAGCGCACCGGCGAGCAGTAACCGCCTCATCCGGTTACTCCGGCTGGGGAGACGAGGCGCCCGGCCTCGATGCGTAGCACCCGGTCGGCGACCTCCACGAGGGCGGGCCGGTGCGCGACGAGCAGGGCGGTGCGGCCCCGTACGAGGTCGAGGCTGGCGGACAGGACGGCCGCCTCGCTCGCCGGGTCGAGGCGCGCGGTCGGCTCGTCGAGCAGGAGCAGCGGCGCGTCGGCGCGCAGGTACGCCCGGGCGAGCGCGATCCGCTGCCGCTGCCCCGAGGACAGCCCGTACCCGCGCTCGCCGAGCACGGTCGCGTACCCCTCCGGCAGCGCCTCGACGAACCCGTGCGCGCCGGCCGCGACGGCAGCTTCCCGAACATGCTTGCGTGGCGCGTTGACCCGGATGTTCTCTTCCACGCTCGCCGCGAACAGGTACGGCCGCTGCGGTACCCAGGCCACCCGCGCCCGCCACTCGTCAATGTCCACTGTGGACAGGTCGGTACCTCCGATGAGCACCCGGCCCTCGTCGGGGCGCACGAAACCCAGGAGCAGGGCGATGACCGTACTCTTGCCGCCGCCGCTGGGACCGACCAGCGCGACCCGCTCCCCCGGCCCGATCCGCGCGGACACCGCGTCCAGTGCCGCGGTCCGTCCACGGTCCGTCGTCTGTCCATGGCGAGTCGCCTGTCCATAGTGGACAGTGACCCGGTCCAGGACGATGTCCGCCGTCCGCGGGTCCGGCAGCCGCGCACTCGCCCGGGCCGGTGGCGGGGCCGGCTCCAGGGTCGCGAAGACATCGGCCGCCGCGGTCAGCCCCTCCTGGCTCTCGTGGAACCGCGCCCCGGCCGCCCGCAGCGGCAGGTACGCCTCCGGCGCGAGCAGCAGCACCAGCAGCGCCACCGGCAAGGTGAGCGACCCGGACAGCAGGCGGAGCCCGACCGGTACGGCGACCAGCGCCACCGACACCGTGGCCACCAGCTCCAGCACGAGCGCGGACAGGAACGCCAGCCGGAGCGTGGCCATGGTGGCCGACCGGTACCGCTCGGCCATCACCCGGACCACCTCGACCTGCGCCCGGGCGCGGCCGAACGCCCGGAGCGTGGCCATGCCGGAGAGCATGTCGAGGAAGTGGCCGCCGAGCCGGGACAGTTGCCGCCACTGCCGTTCCGTGCGTGCCTTGGTGTGCCGGCCGACGAGGATCGCGAAGACCGGTACGAGCGGCAGGGTAAGCGCGACCACGAGGCCGGACTCCGGGTCGGCGACCGCGATCCGGACCAGCACCGCGAGCGGTACGGTCACCGCGAGCACCAGCTGCGGCAGGTACCCGGTGAGGTACCCGTCGAGCGCGTCGATCCCGCGGGCGAGCAGGGTGGACAGCTCCCCGCCCCGCCGGCCGGCCAGCCACACCGGTCCCCGCGCGGTGGCGGCCGCCAGCAGCTGCCCCCGTAGGTCGGCCTTGACCGCCGCCGCCGCGCGGGTTGCCAGGGCCCCGGTCAGCGCGTGCTGCCCGGCGCGCAGGGCGAGCACCGTAGCGGCGAGGAGCAGCGCGGGACGGTCCAGCCGACCGGCCACACCGGCGGCGACCAGCCGGGCCAGCGCGTCGGCCTGCGCGATCACCAGGACCGCGGTCAGCGCGGCCGAGGCGGTGACGGCGACCAGGTAGCCGCGCAGGGCGGGCAGCCGCAGCAGGCGGGGGTCGACGGGGCGCACGGCGCTCCTTCCGGAGGTACCTGTCGCCAGCCTACATGTAGAGATGCGACCGGTGAGTATCAGGATCCCGTCAAGATACGCCGGCCCCTCGCTAAGGAGTCGTCAGGACCCGGGCCCACCGGCCCTGGCCCAGCTTCGCTGGAGGTGTGTTCGACATCGCGAAACGGCTCCTGGTCGGCCGGCCGCTCGGTAGCGACCGGCTCGGCGAGACGCTGCTACCGAAGCGCCTGGCGCTGCCCGTCTTCTGCTCCGACCCCCTGTCCAGTGTGGCGTACGCCACTCAGGAGATCCTGCTCGTCCTGAGCCTGGGCGGCCTGGCGCTGCTGACGATGGCGTGGTGGGTCGCGCTGGCCGTGGTCCTGCTGCTCGTGATCGTCGTCGCCTCGTACCGGCAGACCTGCTACGCGTACCCGACCGGCGGCGGCGCGTACGCCGTGTCCCGCGCGAACCTCGGCCCGACCGCCGCGCTCGTGGCGGCGAGCGCGCTGCTCGTCGACTACGTGCTGACGGTGGCGGTGAGCGTGGCGGCCGGCGTGGACAACATCGTCTCGGCGTTCCCGAGCCTGGCTCCGGACAAGGTCGCCGTCAACATCGCCCTCATCGTGGTCCTGGCGCTGATGAACCTGCGCGGCGTCAAGGAGTCCGGAACCGCCTTCGCGATCCCCACGTACGGCTTCGTGCTCATCGTGGTGACCATGCTCGGCGCGGGCGCGGTACGGATCCTCTCGGGGCACCCGGTCACGGCCGAGACGGCGCACTACTCGATCGCGCCGACGGTCAGCCACACCGGCGGACTGATCCTGCTCATGCTGGCGCTGCGCGCGTTCGCCTCCGGCTGTACCGCGCTGACCGGCGTCGAGGCGGTCAGCAACGGGGTACCGAGCTTCCGGCCGCCGAAGAGCCGCAACGCGGCGAACACCTTGTCCATCATGGGCGTCCTCGCGATCACCATGTTCGCCGGCATCACCGCGCTGGCGATCGTCAGCCACGTCCACGTCACCGGCGACAACGCCCAGCTGCTCGGCTTCCCGGCCGACGGCGAGCAGAAGACCGTCATCGCCCAGCTCGGCGACGCCGTCTTCGGCGGCAGCTCGGTCGGCTTCTACCTGCTCCAGGCGTTCACCGCGGCGATCCTGGTGCTCGCCGCGAACACCGCGTTCAACGGTTTCCCGATCCTCGCCTCGATCCTCGGCCAGGACGGGTACCTGCCCCGCCAGTTCGCCCGCCGTGGCGACCGGCTGGTCTTCTCCAACGGCATCATGCTCCTGGCGCTGCTCGCGGCCTGGCTGATCTGGGCCTTCGACGCCAGTACCACCCGGCTGATCCAGCTGTACATCATCGGCGTCTTCGTCTCGTTCACCCTCTCCCAGGCCGGGATGGTCCGGCATTGGCGGCGCAAGCTGGCCACCGAGCGGGACCGGCGGGCCCGGCTGCACATCCACCGCGCCCAGCTGACGAACCTGGTCGGCGCGCTGGCCACCGCCCTGGTACTGGTGATCGTGCTGGTCACCAAGTTCACCCACGGCGCCTGGCTCGTGGTGATCGCGATGCCGGCCCTGTTCGTGCTGATGACCGCGATCCACCGGCACTACCGGCACGTGGCCGAGGAGCTGGCCCCGGACCCGGCCGGCGCGGTCCTGCCGGCGCGCGTCCACGCCGTGGTACTGGTGTCGAAGCTGCACAAGCCGGCGCTACGGGCGCTCGCGTACGCCCGGGCCACCCATCCGGACACGTTGACCGCGCTCACCGTGGCGACGACCGAGGAGGAGCTGCGGGACCTGCAACGGCAGTGGGGCGAGCGCGGGATCCCCGTACCGCTGACCGTGCTGGAGTCCAAGTACCGCGACATCACCGGGCCGGTGCTGGAGTACGTGGCCGGGCTGTCCCGTACCGGACCGCGCGACGTCACCGTCGTGTACCTCCCCGAGTACGTGGTCGGCCACTGGTGGGAGCACGTCCTGCACAACCAGAGCGCGCTGCGGCTCAAGGCACGGCTGCTCTTCCAGCCCGGCGTCATGGTGACCAGCGTCCCGTGGCAGCTCCGCTCCAGCCGCCTGCCCTCCGCCCCCGTCTCCCCCGCCGGTCCGGTCGCGCCTACGCCAGCGGCTACGGAACAGCCCATGGACGCCGCCACGGCTTCCGCCAGATAGCCGGACGGGCTCCCGGCGGCCATACCCGGTTACCGCGCGCTACTCCACTGACCATCGAGCGCGCCTGTCGCGGGGGAACGCTGGCCGCTGACAGGCCCCGGCTCGTGCTCAAGGCCCGGCTGCTCTCCAGCCCGGCGTCATGGTGACCCGCGCTTTGTTGAGCGCCCCGGAGGCTTGTGCACTATCCTCTGACATAGCCTGAGATACGCCTATTACGGCATCTGTCTGCAGCGTCCGCTGATACGACGAATCTGCCCGCAACCGCGAGTCGACCAAGGGGATCCCATGCATCCGGAACTCGACCGCGGCCGGGTCACCGCGTACCCGCAGGCGCCCGGCACCAGTTACTGGTACGACGCCGTCCCGCAACGGGAGGTCTGGTGAGCCCGGCGCCGGACCGCGAGCGGGTGGCTGCCGGAGCGCTGTTCGACACCGCCACCCCGGCCGTCGTACTCAAGCTCGATCACAACGTCTTCCACCACGGCGGCCTGGGCGTGATCCGCAGCCTCGGCCGGGCCGGGATCGACGTGTACGGCGTACACGAGGACCGGCTGGCGCCCGCCGCCCGCTCCCGCTACCTGCGCGGCCGCTGGTACTGGACACCCGACGCGAGCCACCCGGACCGGATCGTCGCCGGGCTCGAACAGCTGGCCCGGCGCCTCGGCCGGCCGGCCGTGCTCATCCCCACCGACGACGCCGGAGCGATCCTGCTCAGCGAGTACGGTGCGGACCTGCGGTCCTGGTTCCGGTTCCCGGCGCCACCTCACGACCTGCCGCGCCGGCTCGCGGGCAAGTACTCCCTGCACGAACTATGTGCGAAGTGGAACATCCCGCACGTCGCCGCCGCACTTCCGGGGAGCTGGGCCGAGGCCGCGGCGTTCGCCCGGGACGTCGGCCTGCCGCTGGTCGCCAAGCTTGCCCAGCCGTGGCGCCGCGGCGGCCGCAACGCACCCCGCAGCACCACGATCGTGCACACCGTACGGGACCTCGCCGACCTGTACCGGCGGGCGCCGGCCGGCGAACTGATGCTCCAGGAGTACATCCCGAGCGCTTCCGGTCGGGACTGGATCTTTCACGGCTACTGCGACGCCCACTCGGTCTGCGAACCGGCCTTCACCGGCGTCAAGGAGCGGTCCTACCCACCACATTCGGGCATCACCAGCCTCGGCCGCGCGGTGCCGAATCCACAGCTCCGGAACCAGGTCACCGACCTGATGGCCCACATCGGGTACCGGGGGATCATGGACCTGGACATCCGGTTCGACCCCCGCGACGGCCAGTACAAGCTGCTCGACTTCAACCCGCGGATCGGCGCCCAGTTCCGGCTCTTCCAGAACTCCGACGGGATCGACGTGGCACGCGCGGCGCACCTGGACCTTACCGGCCGGCCGATCCCCACGGGTTCCGCCCTGCCCGAACGGCGCTTCGTCGTCGAGAACTACGACACGCTCGCCACGCTGGGCTACCTGCGCCGCGGCGAGCTCGGGCTCCGGTCGTGGCTGGCGACGCTGCGCGGGGTCAACGAGACGGCCTGGTTCGCCCGCGACGATCTGGCGCCGTTCGGACTCATGTGTCTGCGAATGGCCTGGCGGGCCGCCACGCGCCCGTTCGGCGGGCCGAACCGCAAGCCGGCGACCGCGCCGCGCTACCGGCCGAGCAAGGGACGCAACCGGCGTGACCCACGGCCGACACCAGATATCGACGCGCCTGGTGGACCGAGCCGGCCGCCAGAGGAAGTCAAGGAGGAGACACGGTCATGAAAAATGTCGTCGATGTGGCCATCGTGGGCGCCGGCCCGTACGGCCTGTCCGTCGCCGCCCACCTGCGGCAGCTCGGGGTGAGGCTACGCACGTTCGGGTTACCGATGAACCTGTGGCAGGCGATGCCGCGCGGGATGTTCCTCAAGTCCCAGCCGTTCGCCTCCAACCTGTCCGACCCGGCCCGGGCCAGCACGCTGGAGGCGTTCTGCCGGGCCACCGACCGCCCGTACGTGCCGCACGGGGTGCCGGTCGCTCTCGACACCTTCCTCGCGTACGGCAGCTGGTTCCAGCGCCGTCAGGTGCCTGACCTGGAGGAAGTGCTCGTCACGCACGTCAGCCGGGAGGGCGGGATCTTCGCGTTGACACTGAACAACGGCGAGGTGGCGTACGCCCGCTCCGTGGTGGTGGCAGCGGGCGTAGAACACTTCCCGCACCTTCCGGAGCCTTTCGCGGCGCTGCCGCGGCATCTGTGTACGCACAGTTCGGCGCAGCCCGACCTGAGCGCCCTCGCCGGCCGCGACGTCACGTTCATCGGCGGCGGACAGTCCGCGCTGGAGTCGGCGGCGCTCGCCAGCGAGCACGGGGCCATCGTGCGGGTGGTGGTTCGCGACCCACGGCTGTACTGGAACGGGCCGCCGCTTACCCCGAGCCGGCCGCTGCTACGGCGGCTCCGCGAGCCAGAGTCCGGCCTCGGCTCGGGGTTGTCGTCCTGGTTCTACTCCACCCAGCAGGGCCTGTTCACCTACCTACCGTCGGGGAAGCGGGCGGAGATCGCCCGCACCGCGCTCGGCCCCGCCGGTGCACACTGGCTGCGACCGCGGGTGGAAGACAAGTTCCCGGTACTGCTCGGGCACCGCGTGGCGGGCATCGACAGCGGCGACGGGTCGGTGCGGCTGAGGCTGCAGGATGGCCGCCACCGGGCTCTGGACGTGGTCACCGAGCACGTGATCGCGGCGACGGGGTACCGCCCTGACCTGCGGCGCCTGCGCTTCCTGGACGGTGACCTGACGGCCCGGATGCGTACCAACGGGGCGGCGCCCCATGTTGGCCGGGACTTCCAGTCCTCCGTGCCGGGCCTGTACTTCACGGGCCCCGCTGTGGCGGCGACGTTCGGGCCGGCGATGAGGTTCGTATACGGAACAGACTTCGCCGCCCGCCGCCTGTCCCGGCGGCTGGCCCTGGCGCTGGGCCGACGGCCCACCACCGTCACGAAGGTCGCCGCATGAGACCCCCGATAGCACCGGCGCTCCCCGGGTAGTCGACCACGACGGCGCATCGCCCCTCGAGGCGATGCCCGCCACGACGGCCAGCTCCGCACGGGTCGCCGAAGGCCGCGCGCGTGCCGTGCCCCGCGCCAGCCGCGCAGCTTGTCGGAGCGGCGCCGGTCAGCGTTTGCCAGCCGCGCAGCTTGTCGGAGCGGCGCCGGTCAGCGTTTGCCAGCCGCGCAGCTTGTCGGAGCGGCGCCGGTCAGCGTTTGCCAGCCGCGCAGCTTGTCGGAGCGGCGCCGGTCAGCGTTTGCCAGTCGCCCGACTGCCCAGGCTCGTGGCCGCGGGCGGCCGAGGCGACGAAGGCCGTATAACTGGCTGGTGGGGACGGTGTGGACGGGGCCGCGGTCGCGGGTACGCGGCTGGGCCGGGCTCGGGCTGGGCGTCGCCGGGCTGGCCGCGGTGACGCTCGGCCTGACCGGGAGCCGGGGCGTGGCGTCGGTGACCAGTGCCGCGCTGCTCTACCTGGTACCCGTGGTGGTCGTCGCGGCGGTCGGTGGCGTCTGGCTCGGGCTGGCCGCCGCGGCCGCCTCGGTAGCGCTGCTGAACTGGTTCTTCGTCCCGCCGTACCACACGTTCGTCGTGGAGAGCCGGGAGAACGTGCTGGCCCTGCTGGTGTACGTGCTCGTCGCGGTGACCGTGAGCGTGAGCGTCGACCTGGCGGCACGGCAGCGGGCGGCGGCCGTACGCAGCGGAGTGGAGGCGCGCCTGCTCGCCCGGATCACCGCCGAGCCGGTCGTCGAGCAGTCGCTCAACCGGCTGCTGGGCCACGTCCGGGACACGTTCGGGATGAGCCGCGTCGCGCTGGTGGAGGGCGATCGGGAGGTGGCGGGCGTCGGCGGGCCGGCGACCGGTGAGCCGACCCTCGAAGTGGACGCGGCGACCGGGCTGCGCCTGGTGGCCGAGGGGCCCGAGGTGTTCGGCGAGGACCGGAGGCTGCTCGGCCGGCTGGCGGCGGCTGCTGCCCGTACCCTCGAAGCGCAGCGGCTGGCCCGGCGCGCGGCGGAGGCCGAGCAGCTCGCGGAGATCGACCGGCTGCGCACCGCGCTGCTGGCCGCGGTCGGCCACGACCTGCGCACCCCGCTCGCGAGCATCAAGGCCGCGGCGACCAGCCTGCGCGCGCCGGACGTGGCGTTCTCCGACGAGGACCGCGATGAGCTGCTCGCCACGATCGAGGAGTCCGGCGACCGGCTGGACGACCTGGTCGAGAACCTGCTCGACATGAGCCGGCTGCAGGCCGGGGTACTGTCGGTGCACGCGCGGCCGGTGGCGCTGGACGAGGTGGTGTCCCGGGCGGTCCGGCGGGCTCCCGTACGCGTCGCGGTCGGCGACAACCTGCCGCTGGTCCTCGCCGACCCCGGGCTGCTGGAGCGGGTGGTGGCCAACCTGGTGAGCAACGCGGTACGGGCCTCGGACACCACCAGCGTCGAGGCGACGAGCACACTGTCCACTGTGGAGCTTCGGGTGGTCGACCATGGGCACGGGATCCCGGCCGCCGACCGGGAGCGGGTCTTCGCGCCGTTCCAGCGGCTGGACGACCGGCGGGCCGACGGCGGGCTGGGGCTCGGCCTGGCCATCGCACGCGGCTTCACCGAGGCGATGGGCGGCACGCTCACCCCGGGCGACACACCCGGCGGCGGCCTGACCATGACGGTCACCCTGCCGAGGGCAGGGTCATGAGCCGGATCTTGGTGGTCGATGATGACCAACAGCTGCTGCGGGCGCTGCGCATCAACCTGACCGCCCGCGGCTACGACACGGTGGTAGCGCGAGACGGAGCTACGGGTCTGGGTGCGGCCGGTCGAGCAAAGCCCGACCTGGTCATCGTCGACCTGGGCCTGCCGGACATGGACGGCGTCGAGGTGGTCGAGGGGATCCGGGGCTGGTCGGCCGTACCGGTGATCGTGCTGTCCGCGCGGCACCTGGAGCAGTCGAAGGTACGGGCCCTCGACGCCGGGCGCCGACGACTACGTGACCAAGCCGTTCGGCATGGACGAGCTGCTCGCCCGGGTCCGGGCGGCGCTACGGCGGGCCACTCCCGCGGTGGAGGAGCCGGTCGTGCGTACGGACGCCTTCACCGTCGACCTCGCCGCGCGCCGGGTCACCCGGGACGGTACGGACGTGCGGCTCACGCCCACCGAATGGCACGTGCTCGATGTGCTGGTACGGCACGCCGGCAAGCTCGTCCCGCACCGCCAGCTGCTGCAGGAGGTCTGGGGCCCGCGGTACGAGTCGGAGACCAACTACCTGCGCGTGTACCTCGCCCAGCTGCGCGCCAAGCTCGAGCCCGACCCGGCCCGTCCCCGGTTCCTGCTCACCGAGCCCGGGATGGGGTACCGGTTCCAGCCCTGAGGGCCACGCTCAGGGTGACGATCGGCCCGTCGGTCTCCACCAGCAACGGCAGCTTGAGCCGGTGCATCGTCCGGATCATCGGCGAGTTGTCGGCGTGCGTATGTACGTGGACGGCCTCCCGGCCGGCCCGCGCGGCCAGTGCGATCGCCCGCCGGGACAGGGCCGTACCGAGGCCGCGCCGCTGCCACGCGTCGGCGACCAGGATGCCCAGCTCCGCCTCGGGCCCGTCCCACAGCAGGTTGGCCATCGCCACGATCTCGTCCCCATGCTCGGCCCGGTGCTCGTGAGCCAGCACCTGGGCTGGATCAGCAGGTCGGCCCAGTTCGTGAGCCAGCGCTTGGGCTGGATCAGCAAGGCGGCTCATTTCCGCGACCAGCGCGTACCCGTCGGCCGGGGTGAGCAGCCGGCGCAGGGTCGCCTCGGACGGGATGCCGCTGCCGGCGAGGTAGCGCCGGTACCGGCTGCCCGCCGAGCAGCGCTCGTGCAGCTGCCTTACCGCCTCGGTGTCCTGGGCGTCGGCCGGCCGTACGGTCAGCTCGGTGCCGTCGGGCAGCAGCACCTGGGCCCGGGTGAGCCCCTGGCGCGCGACCCCGGCGGCCAGGTCGACCAGGGCGTGTGCCCGGGCGTACTCGCCGGGCGTGAACGGCGGCTCCAGCCGGTGGACCTGCAGGGTGCCCCCGGCCGGGTCGGGCAGCAGCATCGCGTGGTCGGTGAAGCCGTCGCGCTCCGGAGCGGGCTCCGGACGCCAGGTCACCAGCACCTCACCGAGCAGCGCGGTCAGCCCGCTGGCCAGCTCCTCGCCCTCGCACACGAGCCGGGTGGCCAGCTCGATCAGCCGCGTGGGCGGGTCGACGAGACCGTGCGCGTCGGCTCGCCGTATCCACGGGTCCCGGGCGCGGCCCTTGACCACGGCGGCCCGCAGCTCATCCTCGGACAGCCCGTCGGGCGCGTCGACCAGGAAGTCGTCGACGGCGCCCGCCTCGGTCGCGTGTACCTGCACGGAGAGGATGTTGACCGCGCGCAGGGCCAGGCTCGCCGCCAGTACGGCGAGGAAACCGGGGCGGTCGTCCACGGTGGCCCGGATCCGCCAGAGTGTCATCGCCTGCTCCGTCAGGTGTCGAGGACGGCGGTGAGCCGCCCGGTGTGGTTGACCGGCCAGTCGTGCGCCTGCTCGGCGTTGCCCAGTAACGCGGCGGCGAGGTGGTCGAGCCGCTCCCCGAGCACCAGGCCGCTCGCCCGGACGAGCTGGGCCAGCCGGTCGATCTCGGTGACGTGGAAGGCGGGCGCCTGCGGCGGGCCGTCCTCCCCGGCGCGCGCGACGAGCAGCACCAGGCCGGCCCGGCCGAACGGCGCCGCGGCGTACCGGATGCCGTCGGCCCCGTCGAAGGCGCGCGGTCGCAGCGGCGTCACGTCCGGCGGGCGCAGCGGCTGCGGCGCGCGCCAGCTTGCGTAGGCGACCGCGGGCGGGCTGTCGGACGGTCCGCCGGCCTCGTCGCCGGCCCGGGCCCAGTCGGCCGGTACGACCACGGCGGCGGCCCAGTCGGCGGACACCAGCCCGGGTACCGCGTCGACCAGCGTGGCCAGCCCGTCGTCCGGGTTCCCGGCGACCTGGCCGACCAGCTCGGCGTCGGCACCACCGACCGCGGGAGCCCCGACCGAGCGCCAGACGCCCTCGACCGCGACGCCCGGGATCGCGCCCAGCCCGGCCAGGATCCGGTCCACCGGAGAAGCGGCTGGCCAGATGACGGTGAAGTCGTCGACAGCTCGGCCGCCGACCCGTTCTAACACCACCATCTGGACGATGTCGGCGCCGGTTACGCCCAAGGTGCGGGCCACCTGGCCCAGCGAGCCCGGACGGTCGGGCAGCCGTACCCGCAGCCGCAGCAGCATCACGTACCTCCTGATCGGATCGTCCCCCGTGGCTAACAGCCTCCGCCGCTCGCGTTTCCGGACGATTGCGACAGCGTGTCCCGGCCGGAAAGTAACCAGATCAGGCCGGCGCGCGGCGGACCAGATGGGTGTCCAGCAGCGCCGCGGCACCCTCGTCAGCGTCACCGCGGCCCCGCTCGGCCAGCAGTCGACGCCGCGCCCAGCGCGCCCCGGTCCGGCCGGCGCACCAGCAGCTCCCGGGCGGCCGCCGCGCCGCTGTCCGCACTGAGGTCGCCGTACCCGCCGAGACCGTCGTCACACGCCAGCCCGGCCGCCTCGACCGCCTGACGGGTGTCAGCTCAGGCGGCGCAGCAGGGTGGTCGCCCGTTCCGGGTCGAAGTCCTCCGGGTCGAAGTGCCGGCCGACCCACTCCAGCATCGCGAGGTGCTCGGGGTGCCCGGGGTCGGCGAGCGCGGCGAGGAACCCGGCGTACCCGTACGCGCCGCCGACGTCCTCGGGCGGGCAGGCCCGCTCGCCCTCGATGCAGACCGGGTACCGGATGTCCAGCTCGGCCGGGTAGATCGCCTCGACCGAGATCTCGTGCTCCCACCAGTCGCCGAAGTCGTACGTGTACGTGAACCGGGCGTCCTTGCCGACGACGGCCTCCAGCCGTACCTCGAGCTCGTCCCGCAGCTCTAACTCGCCCTCCGGGTCGGGCTCGCCGTACTGCACGCCCTCGATCTCGAAGGAGTGCAGGTGGTAGTTCTGCCAGCCCATGGCGTACTGGATGACGCGATGGACCCGGTCCAGCGTGTACCCGCCCGGCACGGCCACCCGGCGCCACACCTCGGGCGTAACGTCGGCCAGGCTGATCCGTAGCTGAAAGATCTGTCGCGCCATGGTGCCCCATTCTCGTCGAGTGGCCCATTCTTGACACAAGAGAGGCCCTGTGACGAGGGGAACCGGCCATGATCTGCCAAGCGTGTCGCGACAAGCGCCACGCGGAGTGCCGGGGCGCCGCCCAGTCAGCGTTCGCCAGCCGCGTCCAGCCGCGACCGGTGCCGCCGGGGAGTAGCGGAGACAATGCTGGGATGTACCGAATCTGGCCCGATCCCGACCCGGCACCGATCGACGACGCGGCGCTGACCGAGCTGTACCGGCCGGCCGGCCCCGGGGTACGGATGAACTTCGTGACCAGCGTCGACGGGGCGGTGGAGGTCGAGGGGCGCTCGGCCGGCCTCGGCAACCCGCCTGACCAGGTCGTCTTCGGGCTGCTCCGGCAGTTTCCGGACGCACTGCTTGTCGGCGCCGGGACGCTGCGCCATGAGCAGTACGGGGCGATCCGGCTGGACAAGGCGCGGCGGGAGTGGCGGCTCGAGCACGGGCTCGACCCGTACCCCCGGCTGGTCGTGGCCTCGCGCCGGCTCGACCTCGACCCGACCAACCCGGCCCTCGCCGACGCGCCGGTCCGCCCGGTCGTCCTGACCCGCGAGACGGCGCCGCCGGACCGGCTGGCCGCGCTCGCCGCGGTCGCCGACGTGCTCGTGCACGGCCACGACGACGTCGACCTGCGGGCCGCGCTCGCCGACCTGCGCGAGCGCGGGCTGGCCACGGTGCTGTCCGAGGGCGGGCCGCACCTTTTCGGGGCGCTCACCGCCGCCGACCTCGTCGACGAGGTCTGCCTGACCGTGTCGCCGCTGCTCGCCGGGGCCGGTGCGGGCCGCATCACCGCCGGTCCGGGCACGGGGGTACGGCACCTGAAGCTCGCCCACGCCCTGTATGCTGAGGATGCCATCCTGCTCCGGTACGCTCGACGCACCGGAGCAGGGTAAGGAGACGCGCATGACGTCGCTGGATATGCCGCGCCTGCCGCTGACCGCCGAGGAGTTCGAGCACCTTCCCTCGATCGACGGCTGGCGGATCGAGCTCTGGGAAGGAAACCTCGACGTGTCCGCAGCCGCCCAGATGCGCTGGCACGCGATCGTGATGAGACGAGTCGCCAACATGTTCGAGGGCGCTGGCCGGGCCGTCACCACCGAAACGGGCGTCGTGCTGGCTCGTCGGACGGTCCGTGAGCCGGATGTGACCCGGTTCCGGGCCGGCGTCGACCCGGGATACAAGCGGTCGCAGTTCCCAGCCGCGGACGTCGACCTGGTGGTCGAGGTGGTGTCGGCCGAGTCGGAGAAGCGCGACCACCTGGTCAAACCGGAGGAGTACGCGGCTGCGGGGATCCCGGAGTTCTGGCTCGTGGAGGAGCATCCGGACGATGACGCAGACGCGGTGGTCAAGATGTACCGGCTGACTCCTCGCGGTAACTATGCCCTTGAGCGTTCGGTGGATTTGTCGGCTTTGCTCGCGGAGAACCCGGGCTGACCGGCGCGCCCGGGTGACTCGTGTCGGACCCGTACGGCACGATGCCGGGCATGAGTGCTTCCCCGCTCGACGGCACGACCCCGGCGGCCGGTAGCCCGGTCGGCCGGGTGCTCGGCACCGCCGACGCCACTCCGCTGCAGTTCTGGGTGGCCGTCGCACCGGACGCGTACCTCCAGCTCGACGACGTGGTGGTGACCCGGCGTGAGCTGCCCGACCGGGACCCGGTGACGATCGCCGGCGTGGTGACCGCGGTCCGGGCCCGGCACGAGGGGGCGCAGTTCGAGTCGGACGTGTTCGCGATCGCGGAGGGTACGCTGCCGGCGCAGGTCCAGGAGGCGGCCGAGATCACCACGACGCGGGTCGACCCGGAGCTGTACGTCCCCCCGTCCCCTGGGGCGCTGGTCCACCGGGCGGCCGGCGAGGAGCGGTCCCGGGCGCTCTACTTCGACCGGATGGACCAGCCGGTCCCGATCGGTACGGGGCGCGACGGGGCACCGGTCTTCCTCAACTTCGACTTCCTCAACGGGCAGCGCGGCGCGCACGTGTCGATCTCGGGCATCTCCGGGGTGGCCACGAAGACGTCGTTCGCCACGTTCCTGCTCTACTCGGTGTTCCGGTCCGGGGTGCTGGGCGCGGAGGCGGCCAACACCAAGGCGCTCATCTTCAACGTGAAGGGCGAGGACCTGCTGTTCCTCGACCATCCCAACACCCGGCTCACCGAGTCCACTGTGGACAGTTACGGGAAGCTCGGCCTCGCCGCCGCGCCGTTCCCGGACGTCGCGGTGTTCGCGCCGCCACGCCTGGGCGACCCGGCCGGAACGCCGGACGTGTCCAGCCGGTTGTCCGGTGTGGACAGCTTCTACTGGACGCTCGAGGAGTTCTGCGCGCGGCAGTTGCTGCCGTACGTGTTCGCCGACGCGGACGACGAGCGCCAGCAGTACACGATGGTCGTGCACGCGGTGACGGCGCACCTCGCCCGGATCGCCGTACCGGCCGACGGGGGCGTGACGATCGAGGGCACCCGGCTCGGCTCGTACGCCGACCTGGTGGACTTCGTGGTGGCACAGCTCAACGACGAGGAGTCCCGGGCGTACTGGGCGGGTTCGGCGGTCGGGCTCGGTACGGTCAACGCCTTCGCCCGCCGGCTGATCGGCTCCAAGCGCGACCTGAACCGAGTCGTTCGCGGAGATCTCCCCGCGCGGACCCGCAACCGGGTGAACACCGCCGAGTCGGCTCAGGTCACCGTCGTTGACCTGCACAACCTGCCGGACCGGGCGCAGCGGTTCGTCGTGGGCGTGACGCTGAAGACCGAGTTCGAGCGCAAGGAGAAAGCCGGCACGGCCAAGCCGCTGCTGTTCGTCGTGCTCGACGAGCTGAACAGGTACGCGCCGCGCGAAGGATCGAGCCCTATCAAAGAAATCCTGCTCGACATCGCGGAGCGCGGCCGGTCGCTGGGCGTCGTGCTGATCGGCGCGCAGCAGACCGCGAGCGAGGTCGAGCGGCGCATCGTGGCCAACTCGGCGATCCGCGTGGTGGGCCGGCTCGACCCGGCCGAGGCAGGCCGTCCCGAATACGGCTTCCTCCCGCCCGCCCAGCGCGCCCGCGCCGTGATCGCCAAGCCGGGCACCATGTTCGTCGGCCAGCCGGAGCTGCCCGTACCGCTGGTGGTGGAGTTCCCGTTCCCGGCCTGGGCGACCCGGCCGGCCGAGGCAGGCCCCGCACCGCGCGCCACGCTGCGCTCGCTCACCCAGGCGGCCGACGCGTTCGCGGTCGTCGGCGCCAGACCGGTGGGTGCGTCCCTGTCCGACGACGACATCCCGTTCTGAGGCTGGACCCGTGAAGATCCTGCACACCTCCGACTGGCACGTCGGGAAGGTCCTCAAAGGACAGTCGCGGCTGGACGAGCACATCAGGGTGCTGGGCCAGGTCGTCGAGATCGCGCGCGCCGAGCGGCCGGATCTCGTCCTCGTAGCGGGGGATCTCTTCGACACCGCCGCGCCCACGCCGGACGCCACCCGGGTGGTGACCCGGGCGCTGTCCGCGCTGCGCGGCAGCGGCGCCGAGGTGGTCGCCATCGCCGGCAACCACGACAACGGGCCGGCGCTGGACGCGCTGCGCGGGTGGGCCGAGGCCGCCGGCGTCACCCTGCGCGGGTCCGTGCGGGACAAGGCATCCGAGCATCTGGTCGAAGGGCGTACCGCGGGCGGCGAGCCGTGGCGGCTGGTCGCGCTGCCGTTCCTGTCCCAGCGGTACGCCGTACGGGCGACCGAGATGTTCAGCCTCTCCGCCGCCGAGGCCACCCAGACGTACGCCGACCACCTGGGCCGCCTTCTGCACGCGCTCACCGAGGGCTTCGACGGCGACGCGGTGAACCTGGTCACCGCACACCTCACGGTCGTCGGCGGTACCCTCGGCGGCGGCGAACGGGACGCGCACACCATCCAGGCGTACGCCGTACCCGCGACCGTCTTCCCGACCAGCGCACACTACGTCGCGCTCGGCCACCTGCACCGGCGCCAGGCGGTGCTCGGCCCGTGCCCGGTGCACTACAGCGGAGCCCCGCTCGCGGTGGACTTCGGCGAGGAGGAGAACACGCCGTCGGTGACCGTCGTCGAGGTGACCGCGCAGACGGCGGCGAAGATGCGCGACGTGCCGGTCACCAACGCCACCCCGCTGCGGACCGTACGGGGTACGCTGGCCCAACTGTCCACAGTGGACACCGGCGACGCCTGGCTCCGCGTGTACGTCCGGGAGAAGCCCCGTGCCGGGCTGCGCGAGGCGGTACAGGAGCTGCTGCCCCGGGCGCTGGAGGTGCGCATCGACCCCGAGGCGCTCGCCGATGTCGAGGCGCCGCAACGGGCACACCGAAACGGGCGCGCCCCCCGCGAGCTGTTCGCCGACTACCTGGCCGGCAAGGGCCACGCCGACCCGGCGGTGACCGCGCTGTTCGACCGGCTGTACGGGGAGGTGGCGCACTGATGCGGCCGCTGCGGCTGGACCTGCACGGGTTCACGGTCTTCCGGGAGCCGACGACCGTCGACTTCACCGACGCCGACTTCTTCGCGCTGGTCGGCCCGACCGGCTCGGGCAAGTCGACCGTGCTCGATGCGATCTGCTTCGCGCTCTACGGCACCGTACCGCGCTGGAACGACCGCCGTACGGTCAGCAACGCACTCGCGCCCTCGGCGGCCGAGGCCCGGGTGCGGCTGGTGTTCGAGGCGGCCGGGGCGCGGTACGCGGCCACGAGGGTGGTGCGCCGGGACGGCAAGGGGCGCATCGCGACCACGCATGCCGGGCTGGAGGTGCTGCCGCGCGGGTTCGATCTGTCCACACTGGACAGTGGACAGACGGACGAACGCCGCCTTGCCGCTCCGGCCCAAGTGCCGGTGCGCGAACTGGGCGAGCCGCTCGCCGGTACGCCGGCGGAGCTGGAACGGGCGGTGCAGGAGGTCGTCGGGCTGCCGTACGAGCAGTTCACCAGCTGCGTGCTGTTGCCGCAGGGGCAGTTCGCCGAGTTCCTGCACGCCAAGCCGGCCGCTCGGCAGCAGATCCTGGTCAACCTGCTGGGCCTGTCGGTGTACGAGCGCATCCGCGACCAGGCCGGCGCGGTCGCCGCCAGAGCCGACGCCCAGCTCGAAGCGACCGACCGGCTGCTCGCCGAGCTGTCCGACGCGGGCGACGAGGCGCTCGACACGGCCACCCGGCGGGTCGCCGCGATGCGGGAGCTGAGCGAGGCGGTCGAGACGGGCGTACCGGCGGTGGTGCGGGCCCGGCAGGACGCGGAGGCGGCGGCCGCCGCGCTGGCCGGCCTCGACGCCGAACTGGCTCTGGTGAACGGGGTGCGGGCACCCGCCGACGCGCAGCGGGTCGCGGCCGCGGTGGCGACCGCGCTGGCCGCGCTCGCGGCCGCGCAGGAGGCGGTGACCACCGCCGAGGAGCGCGAGGAGAAGCTGCGCGGCGAGCTCGCCGGGGCCGACGACCCCACCGCGCTGCACCGGCTGCTGGACGGGTATGCCGAGCGGGACCGCGTGGCCGCGCAGATCGCCGAGCTGGCGGGCGGCGTCGCGCGGGCCGAAGCGGAGCACGGCAAGGCGACCGGCGCGCTGGCGGCCGCGACCGGGGCCGCCGCGCGAGCGTCCGACGCGGTGGCCGAGGCCGAGCACGCCGCCGAGGTGGCCCGGACCCACGACCGTGCCGCCACGCTGCGCCCGCACCTGCGCGCGGGCGAGCCCTGCCCGGTCTGCACCCAGACCGTGGTCACCCTGCCCGCGATGCCGGAGGCCCCGGAGCTGGCCGCCGCGAACGCGGTGCTCGACAAGGCGCGGCGCGCGGCCGAGGCGGCCCAGCGCACGGTGACCGCCCGCGACCGCGCGGTCCGCGACCTCGACCGGACGCTCGCCGCGGTAGGGGCCCAGCGCGACCAGCTCACCGCCCGACGGTCCACTGTGGACGGTCAGCTGGCCGGAGCGCCGGAGCCCGCGGCGATCCGGGAACGGCTGGCCGCGCTGCAGTCGATGCAGCGGTCGGTGCAGGAGGCGGCCGGCGAGGTACGGGCCGCCCGCGAAGGGCAGCGCCGGGCCGCGACCGGCGCGGAGCAGGCGCGGGTGCGGCTACGCGCGGCGTGGCAGACCTTCGACGGGGTACGGGACTCCGTCGCGCCGCTGAGCCCACCGCCCGCCGATCGCGACGACCTCGCCGGCGCGTGGCGGGCACTCGGCGCGTGGGCTCTGTCCGAGGTGGACAGCCGGCGCGCCACCCGGGACACCCTCGCCGGCCGGGTCTCCGCGGCGCAAGCCGCGGCGAGCGCCGCCGCGCGCGCGGTCGCCGAGCTGTTCGCGCGGGCCGGGCTCACCGCGCCGGCCGACCCGAGCGCGTGCTCCCGGGCCGCCGCGGTCGCGCTCGCCCAGGCCGAAGGCGCCCGCGACCGGCTGGTCGAGCGGCGCGCCCAGGCCGCCGAGGTACGCGCGCAACGCGCCGGGTACGAGCGGGAGAGCCAGGTCGCCAAGGCACTCGCGGGGCACCTGCGCGCCAACAACTTCGAGCGCTGGCTGCTGGAGGAGGCGCTGGACCTGTTGGTGGAGGGCGCCTCCCGGATCCTGCGGGAGCTGTCCGGCGGCCAGTACGAGCTGGTCCACGACAAGGGTGAGTTCTTCGTCGTCGACCACCACGACGCGGCGCTGCGCCGGGCGGTGCGCACCCTCTCCGGCGGCGAGACGTTCCAAGCCTCGCTGTCGCTCGCGCTCGCCCTCTCCGAACAGCTCGCCGGGATGTCCACCGGGGCGGCCAGTCTCGAGTCGATCGTGCTCGACGAGGGCTTCGGTACCCTCGACGCGGCCACCCTCGACGTCGTGGCCGCGACCCTGGAGAACCTGGCCGCCCGCGGCGACCGGATGGTCGGCGTGGTGACCCACGTCAACGCGCTCGCGGAACGGATCCCGGTCCGCTTCGAGGTCTCGAAGGACGCCCGCTCCGCTCGGGTGGAACGGGTCGGGCCATGAGGTACTTCGTGGAGCCGTGGAACCCGTCGTTCGGTAGCCCCCAGGAGTTTGCCGAAGGCACGACGGACAGCTCGGCCGAGCTGGACCTCGACGTCGAGCTGCCGGCGGCGGACTGGCGACCATTGGCGCCCCGGCCCGGTACGGCGGCTCCGTCGACCGTACTGCTCGTCGATGGGGTACGGCGGGTGGACGCGCACCTGTGGGCCGAGTCCGACGAGGGCGACCTGTACCCGGCCGCCGCCGTCTCGTACGCCGCCGGGGTGGTCCGGTGCGACCTGAGCCGGGGCGCCGCCGAGGTGGTCCATACCCGGCTCCGTCGGGCGCTGTTCACGCCGGCGACCGGAGCCGCGCCGCTCGGTGCGCCGCCCGCCGGGTACCTGCCCGAGCCGGCGAAGGGTACCCAGCACGACGACGTCGTCAAGGCGGCCCAGCACGCGATGCTCGCGCTGGAGGCGACCCTGTCGGAGGAGGTTCGATCGTCCACAGTGGACGATGACGACCTCCTGGTGACGGACGGGCCGTTGCGCGGGCGGCACCGGCTGCCGCGTACCCTCGGCTATGTCAAGACGCACCGCACGAGCTACCTGCCGCCCGCGCAGGCGCGGGTGGTGACCGCGTGCCGTCCGGGCGAGCGCTCCCCCGTGTTCCTGGTGGGGCCGCGCTGGCCGCACTACTCCTGGTACCTGCGCCTGCCCGGCCCGTCCGGCTCCCCGTGGGCCGGGGTGGTCCGCCTCCAGGGCTCCCCCGACCTGACCGCCGAGCAGGCGGTCGCGCTGGCCGACCTCTCGGCGACGACGCTGCCGCGGTTCGCCTCGCGCGCCTACAAGGATCCCCGCGCCCCGCAGAACCTGGTCCCGATCGCCGGGCTGGAACGGCGGCTGCGCGCCCTGCTCGGAGACCCGAAACTGTTGCACCGCAACCTGTTGAGGGTCGCCGCGTGAGACGGGTCCTGCCGGTGCCGGAGCACTTCGAGTTCACCGGGACACTGCACGCGCTGTTCAAGGGGCGGAGCGACCCGAGCGCCCGGCTCACCGCCACCCAGCTCTGGTGGGCCTGCCGTACCCCGGCCGGCCCGGCCACCCTGCACCTGTGCCGGTACGGCTCCGCGGTCGAGGCCACCGGCTTCGGGCCGGGTGCCGGGTGGGTGACCGAGCAGGCCGACGCGGTCGCCGGGCTGCGCGACGACGTGTCGGAGTTCGAGGCGCTCGCGGCGGCCGACCCGGTCGTCAGGCGCGCCTGGCACGACCGGCCCGGGCTCCGGCTCACCCGCACCGGCCGGCTGTTCGCCCACCTCGTACCCACGATCCTGGAGCAGAAGGTCACGGGGAAGGAGGCGGGGCGGTCGTACACCCGGATCGTGCGGCACTTCGGCGAGCCCGCGCCGGGCCCGGTGGACGGCCTGCTGCTGCCGCCCGACCCGGCCGCGGTGGCGGCCACCCCGTACTGGGTGTTCCACCCGTTCGGCGTGGAGCAGAAGCGGGCCGACACGCTGCGCCGGGTCGCCGTCGAGGCGGCACGGCTGGAGGCGGCGCCCGACCCGGCGACCGCCACCGCGCGGCTCACCGCGATCGCGGGCATCGGCCCGTGGACCGCGGCCGAGGTGGTCCGGCTCGGGTACGGCGACCCCGACGCGGTCACCGTCGGCGACTACCACCTGCCGCACCACATCGTCCACGCGCTGACCGCGGCGGCCCGGGCCGGCTCCCGGCACAGCCGTCCGGGTGAGCTGAGCCCGGCCGATGCCCGCATGCTCGAGCTGCTGGAACCGTTCCGGGGGCAGCGCGCCCGGGTCTGCCAGCTGCTGCTCGCCACCGCCGGCCCGGCCCCCCGGTACGGGCCACGGATGCCGGTACGGTCCTTCGCCCGCTTCTGAGCCGACCGCATCCGCACGAGCCGGCCGCTCCTGCCGGGCCGCCCAAATCGGTTCCCGACAGCGCACCGAAGTGTTTGGCTCGACACATGGAGCTGACCATTACCGAGGCGGAGCCGGACGATGCCGGGGAGTTGCTGACCCTGCAACGGGCCGCGTACCTGGCCGAGGGCGCCATCTACCAGATGTTCGACCTGCCGCCGCTGACCGAGACCCTCGACGAGGTACGCGCGGCGATCGGGTCGGTGCTGGTGCTCAAGGCGGTGGCGGGCACCCGGATCGTGGGCGCGGTCCGGGCACGGCCCGACGGGGAAACCTGGCACGTCGGCCGGCTCGGGGTGGTGCCGGACCGGCAAGGGCAGGGCATCGGTACGGCCCTGCTGCGCGCCGTCGAGCAGCGGGCACCCGCGACGGTACGCCGGTTCGAGCTGTTCACCGGCCGGGACAGCGCGGCCAACCTCCGCCTGTACCGGCGCCTCGGCTACGTCGACCTGCCGCACACCGGGCACCCGTTGCTCACGTACCTGGAGAAGCGGGTCACCGAGAAGCAGGGCAACGGTCGTCGTGGGCCAGCACTTGGGCTGGACCAGCAAGGCGGCGCGTGTCAGTAGGCGGAGAAGCGCTTACGCCGTACCGTCTTCCGGCCGCTCTCGTCCTCGACGATCTCGTGTGTGGCGCCGGGTGGCAGTTCCTCCCCCTCCGGTACCGCCTCGCCACGGGCGATCAGATCCGTGATGTACCGCTGCTCCGCGTCGGCCGCCTCGGCTGCCTCCTCCTGCGCCGCCTCCTCCTGCGCCGCCTCCTCCTGCGCCGTCCCCTCCTCCTGCGCCGCCTCCCCGTGCGACGGCGCCGGTGCGCCGTCCCGCGCGGCGGGCTCGCGCTCCGGCTCACCCTGCTGTGGCTCGCTCCCCATCTCGCCTTCCTAACCCGCGGCGGTCAGTCGAACAACCGGCGGACCAGCTCCAGCCCGCGCTCGCCCCGGGTGATCTCGTGGGTGTGCTGTTGGGCGTCCGCGGCTAGGATCGCGGTGTCGGTGAGGTGCGTCTCGGGGATCGAGACCCGGCCCTGCCGGAACAGGTCCTCGACGAACGCCATGGCGGAGCGCTCACCGTCGGGCGGCGTCAGCGTACCGATGTCCGGCGCGGCGCCGGCCACGGCGAACCGGGCCTGGCCCGTAGGCGCCGTAACGGTGAACGCCTCGGTGATCCCGTACCGCTCGCCCGGTACGGTGACCGTGCCGAGCGGGCCCTGGCTGGCCGGCGTGGCGCCGACGATCGCGGTGACGTGCGGGCCCATGGTCGCGGCGGTGAGCCCGGACGCCGCCTCGGGCGCGAGGATCCCGTGCCGGACGAAGGCGGCGCGCAGCGAGCGCCCGTACCGCCCGTTGAACAGCTCCTGGTCGGCGGCCAACAGGTGCGCGGCGACCTGGGCGTAGTAGGCCGGCACCACGGGCGCGGCGGCCACGGCCGCGACGAGCAGCCGACCGAGGTCGATGCCGGCCTGCCGCAGCCCGTCCTTGTCCAGGGTCCGCTGGTCCTGGAACACGCCGGCAAGGCAGCGCAGGAACGCGCCGGTGAAGACCCGGGAGAACGAGTGCGGCTCGCTGGAGAGGGTGGCCGCGGGCCCGCTGGGCGGAAGCATGACCGGGTCCCGGTAGAAGAACCGGTTCGCCGCGTTGCGCAGGCAGTCGGGGTCGACCGCGGTCGGGGCGACCTGCCGGATCGCCCAGCCGAGCTGCTCGGCGAGGCGGGACAGCACGGACGACCGGGCGAGCCGGCCCTTGGTCTCCACGAGCACCTCCACCCGCAGCGAGTCGAGCTGGAGGTTCGACAGCATCGCGCTGATGTCCGCGAACGACTCGTGGAAAGCGGCGGCCTCCGCGCTGGCCACGTTCCACAGCTGCGGCTGGAGCGCGTCGAGCACCGCGTGGCCGGCCTCGTGGCACACCACGTCCGGGCTCTCCCCGGAGTAGATGGTGATGCCGGCGACCGTGTGGTGGAAGAACTTCACGCCGGTACGGTCGTAGTACGCGTTGAGATCGTCGCCGTCGTCGAGGGTGGCGTGCAGGGTCGACCCGACCGTCTGGTGCCAGCCCGTGCCAGCGGGCAGGAGCGCTCCCCAGAAGTCGGCGGTACGGCGCAGCGCCTCGCCCAGGTTCCAGTAGCGGAAGTCCTCGGTACCCGGCTGGTCGCTGGCCGGTGCCGGTACCGGGCCCACGATGCCGACCGGCAGCGGGGCGCGGCCGAGGTCCGGCTTGGGACGCAGGATCGGGGTACGGCTCGACGGCGGCGACCCCGGGTCGTCCTCCCAGGCCCGTACCTCGCCGGCCGGCGGGCTCACCTCTAGCAGGCTCATCGTTCCCTCCTTGCCTCGACCAGCCATTTGTCACGAGTATGAGACAAGGACAGGAGCCAAGCGGCGCATTCGCGGTAAACCACCCTCGCCGGCCCGGTCGCCCATCGGTCACGCGCTACGCCCGGGCTGAAAGAGCTGGCTGTAGCCGCTCCGACAAGCTGCGCGGCAGAAAGAGCTGGCTGTAGCCGCTCCGACAAGCTGCGCGGCAGAAAGAGCTGGCTGTAGCCGCTCCGACAAGCTGCGCGGCTGAAAGAGCTGGCTGTAGCCGCTCCGACAAGCTGCGCGGCTGAAAGAGCTGGCTGTAGCCGCTCCGACAAGCTGCGCGGCTGAGGCAGACTGTCGGTGTGGACCTGCCGATCAACCCGCCGGTCGAGCCGATGCTCGCCAAGTCCGTCGACGACGTACCGGTCGCCGAGGGGATGACGTACGAGCCCAAGTGGGACGGGTTCCGGTGCATCGTGTTCCGGGACGGCGACGAGGTGGAGCTGGCCAGCCGGGGCGGCAAGACGATGACGCGGTACTTCCCGGAGGTCGTCGAGCAGGTCCGGGCGCAGCTGCCCGAGCGGTGCGCGGTCGACGGGGAGCTGGTCGTGATCAGGCGGGACGCCCCCGTACCCCGGCTGGACTTCGAGCTTCTCGGGCAGCGCATCCACCCGGCCGCCTCGCGCGTGCGGATGCTGGCCGAGACGACGCCCGCGTCCCTGGTCGCCTTCGACCTGCTGCTGCTGGACGGCGAGACCTTCCTGACCACCCCGTACCCGCAGCGGCACGCCCGCCTCGCCGAGGCGCTGGCCAAGGTGCAGCCCCCGGTCTATCTGACGCCGACCACGACCGACCTGGCCACCGCCCGGGAGTGGTTCCAGCTCTTCGAGGGCGCCGGGCTGGACGGGATCGTGGCGAAGCCGGCTGACCTGCCGTACGCGCCCGGCAAGCGGCTGATGTTCAAGGTGAAGCACGCGCGTACGGCCGACGTGGTGGTCGCCGGGTTCCGCTACCACACCTCCGGCCCGGTGGTCGGCTCGCTGCTGCTCGGCCTGTACGACGACGCCGGCACCCTGCATCACGTGGGGGTCAGCGCGAGCTTCCCCATGGCGCGGCGGGCCGAGCTGCTGGAGGAGATCGCCCCGCTGCGGATGGACAGCGTCGCGGGGCACCCGTGGGCACACTGGGCTGAGCAGGAGGGCGAGACCCAGCGGATGCCGGGCGCGGTGAGCCGGTGGACCGGGAAGAAGGACCTGTCCTGGCAACCGCTGCGGCCGGAGTGGGTGCTCGAGGTGGGGTACGACGCGATGGAGGGCGACCGATTCCGGCATACCGCACAGTTCAAGCGTTGGCGGCCGGACCGGACACCCCGCTCCTGCACGTACGAACAGCTCGACCGACCGGTACGGTTCAACGTCGAAGAGGTCCTCGCGGGGTGAACCGACCCCTTACGCTGGCTTGGCTAGCCGGAGCCGCTCCGACAAGCTTCGCGGCTAGGACGTCCTGCCCGGTAACACCGCCGGGCAGCCGGGGAGGGACAGCAGTGCGCCGCCGTACCGTCTTTGTGCTCGCCGCCGCGACAGCGCTGCTGCTCGCCGGCTGTACCCCCTCCGTGCGCTGGGTCGCACCGACCGCCGGCGGCAAGGCGGGTGCGAGCTCGTCCGCCTCGCCGGGGACGAGCGTGCGGCCCCCGGTGTGGCGGGACTGCCGCGACGAGGCGGCCAAGCTGCTGCCCCGGGTACCGCCCAGCATCACCTTCGAGTGCGGCACGATCCAGGTGCCGCAGGACTGGGCCAGCCCCGGCGACGGCAAGACCTTCCACGTCGCGCTCATCCGCGCCCGCAGCAACAAGCAGAACGGCCGGATCGGCTCGCTGGTCGTCAACCCGGGCGGCCCCGGCGGCTCCGGCGTCGAGCTGGCCGTGTACCTGAGCCAGGCGCTGCCCGCCACCATCCTGGAACGCTTCGACGTGGTCGGCTTCGACCCGCGCGGCGTCGGCCGGTCCGACCCGGTCAAGTGCTTCTCCGACGCCGACCTGGACGCGTCGTTCGGGGCGGACCCGGATCCCCAGTCACAGGCCGACTTCGACGCGTACGTGGCGCTCAACAAGAAGATGGCCGAGGGCTGCAAGGCCAAGTACGGCGACTCGCTGCGGCTCTACTCGACGAAGCAGGCCGCCCGGGACGTCGACGCGGTACGGGCGGCCGTCGGCGACCAGAAGCTCACCTATCTCGGCTTCTCGTACGGCACCCTGCTCGGCGCCACGTACGCGCAGCTGTTCCCGAAGAACATCCGCGCCCTGGTGCTCGACGGCGCGGTCGACCCGACCCAGCCGCCCGTACAGTCGGCCGAGGGCCAGGCGAAGGGCTTCTCCCGCGCGTTCGACGCGTTCTCCAGCTGGTGCCAGACCAACTCCGCCAAGTGCCCGGTCGCGCCGGACGCCAAGGGCGCCGTCACCAAGGCGCTCGACCAGTCCCGGAAGTCCCCGCTCAAGGCGGCCGACGGGCGCCAGGTGACCGCCGGCTGGGTGATGACCGGGGTGTTCGAGGCGCTGTACTCGCAGCAGGAGTGGCCGCTGCTGGCGGGCGGCCTGGCCGACCTCGGTAACGGCGACCCGAAGAAGATCCTGCAGCTCGCCGACTCGTACGCCCAGCGGGACGAGAAGGGCCACTACACGAACATGTTCGACATCTTCAACACCGTGTCGTGCGACGACGACCCGGGTGGCGAGACCGCCGAGCAGGCCCGTGACCTGCAGGGCCAGTGGCGCACGAAGTACCCGCTGTTCGGCACGTCCCTCGCGCTCGGTGTCGTGTCGTGCGCGGTGTGGCCGGTCAAGCGGGACCCGTTCCCGACCGGCAAGGCGGCCGGCGCGCCGCCGATCGTGGTCGTCGGTACGACCAACGACCCGGCCACCCCGTACGAGCAGACCGCGAAGCTCGCCGGCATGCTCGGCGTCGGGCACGTGGTGACGTGGCAGGGCGAGGGGCACACCGCGTACCCGCAGACCACGTGCATCCGGGCCGCGATCGACGCGTACCTCCTCAACCTCAGCGTCCCCCAGGAGGGCCTGACCTGCCCGCCGCGCTGACCGGGCCTACTCCTCCGGCCAGCGCCAGCAGAAGCCCACGGTGGTCTGCTCGGCCGAGGTCAGCTTCTTGCGCACGACGGGCGCCGTCGGGTCGAAGGTGATCGGCTCCTGCACAAAGGGCGTCGCTTCGGTGCCGAACTCCCGCCAGTTCGCCCACCACACCGCCCCCGGCGGTCGGCTCGGGTCGAATGCTACGGATATCTCCACGTCCCGCATGTTATGCAACGCGCCACGCTGGAACCGTCGCTCATCGGGATTGGACGGATCATAGGTGAGCACGTACTCGACGGTTGCCTCTTCGCCCCGTTTCAACGGCTCCGGCAGAATAATATCTACGGCGTAGACGCCTTCGCCGCAACGGTATATCTCGGACCTCCTGCCGCTCGCTCTCTTGACCTCGAACGTCGATATCCGATCGGTGAATCGAACGGGAAAGCGCCACAGCCATTCCTCGGTGGCCCGGATTCTCTGCTCGGTGTGATGCTCGGCCGGCAAGCCGTCCGGGCCGACACTGTGCCTCTCCGTTAGCGATACCGTCTCGAAACCCGCCGTACCGAAGGCGGCCGCATGTTTCGGGGGAATGCAGAGGCGCTTGATGAACCCCTCGTCCACCTGGTCCGGACTGCCGCCGTTGAAGCGCGCCCAGAGCTGCCGCGCATCCTCCTGAGAGAGGATGAAGGCGCAGGTGAACCAGATCAGCGTATCGGGCGTGAGGGCCCTTCCCGAAAGCGCCCGGTAAACACGGTCCTTTAGCTTGCGGTACTCCCGATCGTCATCGACGCGCAGCGTGCCCTCAATCTTGAGGTACTCAACGATTACCCGGGCAACAGCCGCCTGGCTGATCTCGCCGGCCCGGGCCTTGGCCGCCTGGCGCATCCAACGATCCCGATACCGTCCGGGCCTGGACAACAGTACGCGCAGGTGGTCAGCGGCTTCCCCCTGCCCTGGCCACGTCCCGTGTTGCGGCACGACAAACCCCCAGCTCTATGAGTCGCGCTCCGACCGGTTCGCGAGAGGTGCGGGGTTGTAATCGTGCCACGGGTGAGGGAACAACCGTATCGGCCTCTAGGTCTACCATCCGGGCCGTAGGCCCACAACCGATTGTCGCGGATAACGCGCAGCGTGCAAAACCGGCGGTGCCCATCGTGGAGCCATCGTCACTGATCGTTCACTCCCGATCCGACGCCGATCATGAGCCGGATTTGACGGAGATGTCACCGGAATGGACCGCACGGAGGCGCTCGGCCTCGGCCTCGGCGATACCGAACGCATCGACGAATATCTCCAGCGTATGGATGCTGAGGCGTACGCCATTGACCACGTCGTAGACCTGGTCCTTCCACGGCCGGGAGCGCCGCCCGTACCCGGACTGATCATCCCTCAGCTCGCCGACCGAGCGGAGATGGTCCACCAGCACCCGGCGGACCGCCTCGCAGTTGACCTTGTCATGGAGGACGGTCAGATGGTCGTTGCGCGCCCGGCGCTGCCACCGGTCCCGGCACGGACCCGGCCGCAGAAGCAGCTCCCAGAGCTGGCCGGCCGCCTCCTGTTCACCGCGCCGAGGTTCGGACTTGCGGGTCACGTACCACCACCCCCGTGCGACGAACAGGCAAGAGCTGGATATATGGATGACTCGGAACCCGGCCAACAGGCCCGCGCGAGCCGCCCTTCATCGTAGCGATTTTGCCGTATATCGCATGGCATCGGGCCGGTTGTCACCCCACGGCGCGTCGGGGGGATATGCGGCTCTCGATGGGCCGACACGAGTGCGACAACTGAGCGACAAGATCGGTATAAGCTGCCCGCGGAGACCATCTCGGCCGCGGCGGGCACCGGTCGCGGCTAGAGGTCCCGGGAGCATCCGCTCACCGCTGGCGACGCACGGAGCCAGCGACCACCGTCCATGGAACTACCGCCGCCACCGTGCCGAACCAACCACGGACACCGCGCCTCACCGGTACGGCGACTCTCCATGGTAGCGAGGCGGCCACCGATAGGAAGGAACCCGGATGGAGATCATCCGCAGGCTCGGAACCTCGCCACGAGAGCGCTGCGTCGCCGACGTCAGCTGCCCGGACGTCTTTGAGCTCGGCAATGGCCAATTTGCCGTCATTGGTACGGACCGGACCGCCCAACTGCGGCATTGGCTACCTAGCGACGCGGGGTGCGCGCCATATGAGCGGATCGTGGTCATCCCGCGGGAGGTACTGGTGTCGGCGAAGGCCGACATCCCCGAACTTCTGATCGCGGTCGCGACGGAGCCGGTCGGCACGTGCCGGTCGGCTCCCGCCCGCCAGTCGCTCGTCACCCGCCAGTACTCGCGGATGAGCGGGCTGGAGAACAGATACCGCATGACGTCGCGGATGTCGTCGTCATGCGCGCCGACGAGCGTCAAGCCCTGCCATACCTGTTGCAGGATGAGGTTGGCGTAGAGGTACTGGCGGTGGCGTACGCCGGAGATCCCGGGCTCGACCGTCGGCCACACGTCGGCGAGGTCAGGATCGTCGATACTCATCTTGATGAGCTGCACGTGGATACCGCGCAGGTGGGCGAGCGCGCTGAGGTGCAGCTCGTCTTTCGAGCCCTTTGCCGTCTCGCGCTGCAGCTGCAGCTCCAGTCGCTGCTCCCGCAGCTCCCTGAGCTGGATCCAGAACGTGACCACGAGCGCGGTGAAGGCCAACCCGGAGAACACGGCGTTGACCGACTCAAACGTCTGCCCGATGTCGCCCCACAGCGTCCAGGTGCTCGCGCTGGCGCTTCCGCTGAGCGCGACGGCGATTCCCACACCGCCCGCGAGGACGGTACCCACGAGCGCGGTACTCGCCAGCACCAGCGCCACGGTCGTCCCGGTCACGCGGGCCGCCCCGGCCGCCTCCACCAGGCGCCGCGTCATGAGCCTGGCCTCCCAACGGGTGCCTTCGTCGGTGGACACGGATGAGGTCAGTCAACGAACTACGATACGCGACTGCGCAATCCACAATTAGTCATCAAGGGTCTGCTGATATTTTCGACTTAATGCCTTCTATCGAGCAATTCACCCTCGCTCAGTATTGATCCGCCTCCAGAATTTCCGGCGGCGCCACGGGCACGTCGCCTTCCGTACCCCTGCATCGACTCGACTCACTCCCCGGAGCCGCCGGCGAAGGCCGCCGGTCAGCTCTGTGGAGGAGACGTGTCAAGTCGCCGAGAGGTCCTGCGGATCAGCGCGGCCGCCGCCGTGGTCGCCGCGCCCGCCATCGCCGCGACCGCCGCCAACGCCTCACCGGCCGCCGCGGAGCGGTCCGACGACAGCCGCCGCCGGCCGCACCGGCCGCTGGTGATCGGCCACCGCGGCGCCTCGGGCTACCGGCCCGAGCACACCCTCGCGTCGTACGAGACGGCCGCCCGGCTGGGCGCCGACTTCATCGAGCCGGACCTGGTCACCACGAAGGACCACGTGCTGGTCGCGCGGCACGAGCCGGAGATCAGCGGTACGACGGACGTGGCGAACCGCCCCGAGCTCGCCAGCCGGAAGGCCACCAAATTACTCGATGGCGTCGCGGTCACCGGCTGGTTCACCGAGGACTTCACCCTCGCCGAGCTGAAGACCCTGCGCGCGGTCGAGCGCCTGCCGCAGGTACGCCAGCGCAACACGCTCTACAACGGCCTCTTCCAGGTACCCACGTTCGAGGAGGTCCTGCAGCTGCGCGAGCGGCTGTCGCGGGAGCTGGACCGGGAGATCGGCGTGTACCCGGAGACCAAGCACCCCACCTACTTCCGCAACCTCGGACTCCCGCTGGAGGGCCCGCTGGTGGCGAAGCTGCGTGAGCACGGGCTCGACCGCGCCGACGCGCCGGTGTTCGTCCAGTCCTTCGAGGCGGGCAACCTGCGCGCGCTCAAGGAGACGTACCGGCTGCGCTCCCCCAAGATCTTCCTGACCAGCGCGAGCGGGAACCCGTTCAACGACCCGCGCCCGTACGCCGACTACCTGACCCCGGCCGGCCTCGCCGAGCTGGCCACGTTCGTCGTCGGCATCGGGCCGGACAAGAACCAGATCATCCCCCGCAACCCGGACGGTACCCTCGCGGCCCCCACCACGCTCGTGGCGGGCGCGCACGCGGCCGGGCTCGCCCTGCACCCGTACACATTCCGGGCGGAGAACCAGTTCCTGCCGGCGGAGCTGCGGGTGGGTACCGACCCGAACGCGTACGGGAAGGCCCTCGACGAGCAGATCACGTTCCTGCGTACCGGCATCGACGGGCTCTTCACCGACCAGGCCGACATCGGCGTCCTGGCCCGCCAGATGTTCCTCGCCTCCTGACCCCTGCCACATACGCCAGTTGCCATCTGCCGCAACAGGGCGGCGCCCCGGCTGAACCCAGCCGGGGCGCCGCCCCGCCATCACCTCACCGGCGCACGCGTGCTGTGCTCACCGGGTGCCGAGAAGAACGGACGGCGGCACCCGTACGGCTACCGGCGGCAGCTGCTTCCCGCCCCCGGCGGGAGTGGCGCCTGCCGACAGCGCACCCAGGTCCGGCTGCAACCGGGTTGCCGCTGGCGGCTGCGGGTCGTCCAGTGGCTTGGTGAACGGCTGCAGGTCGCCGACGCACGGCGTGCTGGTCGCGGGCAGTGTGCCCTGGACGAGGTAGCTGTTCACGGCGCTCGTCACACAGTCCGACGTGCCGTACGCCGTGTGCCCCCAGCTGTCGCTGGACAGTAGGCGGCTGTTGGGCAGCAGCTTGTTGGCGGACACGGCCTGGTCGTAGTTGGTGGCCGGATCGAAGTAGTCGCCCACGAACAGGACCGGGGCGCTGGTGCGCCGGTTGAACGGCCCGGTGTACGCGTCCTCGTCCCGTACGGTCCAGGAACTGCTCGCGCACTGGACGGAGCTCCAGCCCCACGCGCGACCGAAGTACGGCGCCCGCTTGTCGGCGTCCGCCGTGGCCGCCGGCCAGCTGTTGGCGTCCTTCGGGTGCCGCCCGTCGGTGCAGGTGACCCCGCTGAAGCTCTCGAGCGAGTTGTCGTACGGGAAGTCCCGCCCGGAGACCTTGTGCCGCTCGTCCTTGATCCGCTTGACCAGGGCCTGCGTCTCCTCGGCGAGCGTGGCGCCCGGCACGGATCCGGCGGGCGAGGTGACATCGAAGATCTGGGTCGACAGGTCGTCCACCACGGTGTACCCGGCCGGGTCGAACAGGGCACCGAAGAGCGCGCCGATGAAGTCGGCATAGGTGACCGTGAACGTGTCGCCACCGTCACTGATGACGGCTGGCTTTTCCCGCAGCCGCTGCGCGAGGGCCTCGAACTTCGTCACCGGATCAGTACCGCCCGCGGCGAACTTGCAGTACGCCGGGCCGGTTTTCCCACACCGGACAAGAATCTCGTGCAACGCCTTGTACGCACCGTCAGCGGAGCGCAGCCGGTCGTCGAGGATCTGGCTCGCGGTGCTGTCGCTACCCACCCATGTCACCGGATCGATGACCCCGTCGACGACGATCGCTCGCACCCGGTCCGGGAACATGTTCGCGTAGTACTGCCCCAGGGCCGTGCCGTAGCTGAAGCCCAGGTACGACAGCTTCTTGTCCCCGACGGCGCGGCGCAGCACGTCCATGTCCCGAGCGGCCTCGGCGGTCGACATCGCGCCCGCCAGGGACTTGCCCGTGTGGGAACACGCTTTGCCCACCGCCTTCGCGGAAGTGATGAACGCCTCCTCCTCCGCCTTGGTGTACGGGAAGGCGACCTTCAATCCAGCCATCGCCAGTGTCTGGTCCCTCGTGGACGTAAAGCACTTGATGTTGTCGCTGGATGCGATGCCCCGGGGGTCGAAGCCCACGATGTCGAAGCGGTCCAGCACGTCGTCGCCGAGGAACTGCGGCGCGGCATAGGCCAGCGTCGTGCCCGGTGCGCCCGGGCCGCCGGGGTTGACGAACAGGCTGCCGATCCTCTTCTGCTGGTTGCGGGCTTTGACCCGCAGCACCGCGATCTCGGTGGTGGTACCCTTCGGCTGGTCGTAGTCCAGCGGCAGCCGTACCGTCGCACACTCGGCATAGTCGTAACACGGGTACCAGGCCGGCTTCGGGGTCGGCACGCTGTCCACGCGCTTCTTCTCGACCGCGCTCGTCGTGTCGTAGCCCGCCGCCTGGCCGGCCGCGGGAGTCGCCTCGTTATCCGGGTCAGCCGGTGCGGCCAGCGCGGTGCCGGTCGCGGTTGCGGCGATGACCACAGTGGATACGCCAACAGCGAGGACCCACCGTTTAAAGCGCATGCGGGCTTCCTTCCAATCAAGCGGTTCGGATACCCGCACTCTACGCGCACCGCTCGTTGACCACCGTAAATGCCATCTACGTGTGCCCCGTTTGACACAGCAGCGATGCTACTAGCGGGGACCGGAGGCTAAAGACATTGGCGTCCATGCATTAATTACGCGAATGGATTCGGCGGCATTCGGTGAGACGGCGCGTACAACTGGTGACCGTCCGGCGGGCGTGCTCGCGAGCCCCCCCAGTGCCACCGAAGCCACAGAATGCTGGGCGTACCTCGATACTGGGAGATCATTGTCCCGGCACGGCGACGTGCACACCCGGCAGTACCCTCGACCGCCGCTACGGCGGCCCGGACAGACCGGTTCAGGACTCCAGTGCGTGCCCGGCCGCGGCGAGCCGCCCGAGGACCTGGTCGAGCTTGGTGTTCACCGCGTCGAGCTTGGCGCCGATCTGGGCGGCCACCCCGTCGATGATCGCCCGGCGGTCCGCGTCGGTCAGGGCGACCGGCGCCGGGGTGTCGGCCGCCTTCCGCACGTTGTCGCGGATCTCCTGGATCGCCACCACGAACGGCAGGTCCTTGCCCTGCTCCGGCCCGGTGGACGGCGGCTTCAGCTCGGCCATGCCCTCCACGCGCGGGTCGACCCAGCCCATCCTCGCCGCGATGTCATCGATCGTCGCCATATCGCCTCCTACGAGTACCTTGAGCTGGTCGAGGGTGCCGCGGTACGCGTCCTTGTCGTACGGGGTCGAGGTGTACTGGAGCAGCACCGGAGTCTGGCCGGAGTAGTTCGCCCAACCGGCCGGCTGGCCACCGCTGGAGGTCCACCCGTCGCCCGGGTAGGAGCCGCCGGAACTCGCCCGGTAGTCGGCGTTCCACAACGGCGTCCCGATGCCGGCCAGGCTGTCGCCGTACTGGCCACGCGACGCGTACGTGACCTTCCAGGCCGCCACCCCGGACCGCACGAGCAGGTCGGCGAACTGGCGCACCGTGCCCGCGCTGACCGCGTCGTACGGCCACTTCTCCGCGTCGACCTGCATGATGAAGTACGGGTGAGCGCGCCACCACGGGCTGTGGGCGTCGAGGTAGGAGAACCAGTAGTCCAGCTGCGCGGCGAGGCTGCCGTGCCCGCCCGAGCCGGGGGTACGGACCACGTGGTACGCGCCCAGGACCGGCACACCGGCGGCCCGGGCGGCGCCCAGCCGAGCACCGTACCGGTCGTGCACCACCGTCGTACCCTCGGTCGACTTGTGGGTGAAGAACCCGAGCCCCGAGAAGTCGACGGGGTCGTCGTCGAAGTTGGACGCGTCGCGCCCCTGAACGGTCATGGCCGCTGCCTCCTCTCGCCCGCTCACCGCATCTGATACGGGAACCAGACGCTGGAGTTCATATTGACCTTCGACGTTCCGTCGGAGCGGCTCTGGACCGCCGCGAGCTAGCTGCTCGACGGTCGGGCGCGGCTGGGTTGGACGCGCATCGGCTCGCCGGGCATTTTCGGGTGGTCCGGCGGGTACGGCAGGTCGCCCTGCCCGTCGCGCGCGTCCCGCTCCGCCCACTCCAGCAACGGGGTCAGGTCGTGGGCCACATCGTCGATCCCCTCGTGCGGGTCGCCCCGCTCGGCGAACCGGGCCGGTACGGTCCCCAGGTCGAAGTCGTCCGGCTCCACCTGGCCCAGTTCGTCCCAGGTCACCGGCGTCGACACGGTCGCCCGGCGATTGGCCCGCAGGGAGTACGCGCACGCGATGGTCCGGTCGCGGGCCATCTGGTTGAAGTCGACGAAGACCCGCTCGCCCCGCTCCTCCTTCCACCAGCTCGTGGTGACCAGGTCGGGGCGGCGCCGCTCCAGCTCGCGGGCGAACGCGATGACCGCCCGGCGCACCTCCACGAATGTCCACTGTGGACGGATGCGGACGTACAGGTGGACGCCCCGCCCGCCCGACGTCTTCGGGTAACCGGCCCAGCCCAGCTCGTCGAGGACCGTACGGGCGACCCCGGCCGCCTCGACCGCCTCGGCGAAGCCCGTACCGGGGGACGGGTCGAAGTCGAGGCGCATCTCGTCCGGACTGTCCACAGTGGAGCGTCGTACCGGCCACGGGTGGAACACGATCGTGCCCATCTGCGCCGCCCACGCCACGTGTGCCAGGTCGGTCGGGCACAGCTCGTCGGCCGGCCGCCCGCTCGGGAACGTGATCCGCGCGGACTCCAGCCAGGGCGGCGCGCCCCGGGTGGCGATCCGCTTCTGGAAGAACGTCTCCCCGTCGATCCCCTCGGGGAAGCGCTGCAGCGTCGTCGGCCGCAGGTGCAGGGCCCGCATGATGCCCTCACCCACCGCGAGGTAATAGCGGAACACATCACCCTTGGTGAAGCCGCGCTCCGGGAAGTACACCTTGTCGGGGTTGGTCAGCCGGACGGTACGGCCGGCGACCTCGACCTCCTCGGCCTTGCTGGCAGCAGCCATGCCGTGAAGACTAGTGCGGCGGAACGCCGCTCCTCCCGTGAGGATCAGGTGCGCACGCCGATCCTCCGTGCGGATCACCGACCGGCCCGTCCGTTCGCGCCTGGTAATCGCCGTGCCCCGTCCGGCGGCCTACCGTGGAGGCATGGATCTTCCGAAGAACGAAGACGAGTGGCGGGTACGGCTGTCCCCCGCCGAGTTCCGGGTGCTGCGCCAGGCCGGCACCGAGTCACCGTGGAGCGGCGAGTACGTCGACACCAAGACCACCGGCGTGTACCGCTGCCGGGCGTGCGGCGCCGAGCTGTTCTCCAGCGACACCAAGTTCGACTCGCACTGCGGCTGGCCGTCGTTCTTCTCACCGCTGGCGCAGGACCGGGTCCGGTACATCGAGGACGACTCGCACGGCATGCACCGGGTCGAGGTGCGCTGCGCGCGGTGCGACTCGCACCTGGGCCACGTGTTCGAGGGCGAGGGGTACGGGACCCCGACCGACCAGCGGTACTGCATCAACTCGATCAGCCTGACGCTGGAACCCAGCACGTGAAGGTGCACGTCGCCACGTTCGACCGGCTCAACCCGGTCACCCTGTACGCGCTGCTGCGGCTACGGGTGAACGTGTTCGTGGTGGAGCAGGCGTGCCCGTACCCGGAGCTGGACGGGCGGGACACGGAGCCCAACACGCGGCACCTGTGGCTGGCCGACGGCGGGCAGCCGGTGGCGTACCTTCGGCTGCTCGCCGAGCCCGACGGCTCGGCCCGGATCGGCCGGGTCTGCGTGGCCCCCGCGGCCCGGCGCCGCGGCCTCGCCACCCAGCTGGTGCGCAAGGCGTTGGAACTGGTCGGCCCGCGGCCCTGCGTGCTGGAGGCGCAGGCCCACCTGATCCGCTACTACGCCGCGCTGGGCTTCGTGCCGACCGGGCCGGAGTACGTCGAGGACGGCATCCCGCACATCCCGATGCGTCGTCCGGGCACCAGGCGCTAAGGCAGGGCGGCCACCAGCTCGGTCACCGAGCGGCGCCGGCCGGTGTAGAACGGCACCTCCTCGCGTACGTGCCGGCGGGCTCGCGAGGCACGCAGCTCGCGCATCAGGTCCACGATCCGGTGCAGCTCGTCGGCCTCGAACGCGAGCATCCACTCGTAGTCGCCGAGCGCGAAGCTGGCCACGGTGTTGGCCCGTACGTCCGGGAACCCCCGGGCCATCTGGCCGTGCTCGGCGAGCAGCTCCCGGCGCTCCGCCTCGGGCAGCAGGTACCACTCGTACGAGCGGACGAACGGGTACACGCACAGGTACCGGCGCGCCGGCTCGCCGGCGAGGAACGCCGGCAGGTGGCTCCTGTTGAACTCGGCCGGCCGGTGCAGGGCGAGCTGCGACCAGACCGGGTCCAGGCAGCGGCCGAGGCCGGTACGGCGCAGGTCGCCGTACGCCTCCTGGAGCAGGTCACTGCTCGGCGCGTGCCACCAGACCAGCAGGTCGGCGTCGGCCCGCAGCCCGGACAGCTCGTACGTGCCCCGGATCACCACGTCCTTGCCGGCCAGCTGTTCAGCGAGCGCCTCGACCTCGGACGCGAGCCCGGTCCTATCGGCGGGCAACCCACGTGCCGCCCGGAACACCGACCACATGGTGTACCGGATGGTGGCGTTCAGCTCGCGGATGCGCTCGGCGTTCGACGAGGTGTCGGAGGTCATGCGGTCAATCCTAGAATGCGCGCGGCTGTCAAACGCTGACCGGCGCCGCTCCGACAAGCTGCGCGGCGGCTGCCTCGCCGGAGCGTACGCAGGCGGGGATGCCCACGCCGTCGTACGCCGCACCGGCGACGGCCAAGCCGGGCAGCTCGGCCAGCGCGGCCCGGGCACGCGCGACCCGCTCGAGGTGCCCGGGCGCGTACTGCGGCAACGCACCGCCCCACCGGCTGACCCGGGTGCGCTCGGGCTCCGGCAACGGCGCGCCGAGCAGCCCGCCCAGCTCCGCGTGGACCAGCGCCGCCAGGTCCGCGTCCGTCCGCTGGAGTACGGCCTGCTCCCCGTACCGGCCGACCGAGGCGCGCAGCAGCACCAGCCCGTCCGGCACGTCGAGGTGGCCCCACTTTGTAGTGAAGATTGTCAATGCCTTGACCGCGTACCCCTCAGACGCGGGGACGAGGAAGCCGGACAGCCCGGGCAGCCGGGCTCCCCGTACGGCCAGGGCGACCAGGGCCACGCTCGCGTAGTCGAGCACCCCGATCTCGGCCGCCGCGTCCGGGCTCACGCCGGCGAGAAGGCGCGACGCCGGCCGGGCCGGTACGGCGAGCACGACCGCGTCCGCGTCGAGCACCTCGGGCGCGGGCCGGGGTCCGAGCACCAGCCGCCAGCCGTGGCCCGTCCGGTGCAGCTCGCGCACCGTGGCGCCCAACCGGACCCGGGCTCCGCTCGCCGCCGCGACCGCCCGGACGAGCCGGCCCATACCGCCGTCGATGGTCGCGAACATCGGGCCGCCCGGCGCGCGACGGCGGGACAGCGCGGCCCGAACGGCACCGGTGAGCGTGGCCGAGGTACGGCACGCGGCGGCGAGCGCGGGCATGGTGGCGGCGAGCGAAAGGTCGTCGCCCCGGCCGGCGTACACGCCGCCGAGGAGCGGGTCGACCAGGCGGTCCAGCACCTGCTCGCCGAGCCGGGCCCGGACCAGGGCACCGACCGACACGTCCGCGCCGGGCGCCAGGACCGGGTGGCCCTCGTCACGGTCGGCGTCCACCGCCGTGACCGCCGCCGTGGCCGCCACGCCGGACACCGCCGCCGGGTCGGCCGGTACGCCCAGCAGGGTGCCCGCCGGGATCGGGCGCAGCTCGCCGTCGATCGCCAGGGCCGCCTGGCCGGTGGCCGGATGGCGGAGGGAGTCGCCGAGGCCGACCCGCTCGGTCAGCCGTACCGCTGCGCTGTGGTCTCCGTCGGGGTCGCGGACCAGGAACGACTCCGCGCCCGCCTCCAGCGACGCGGGCCCGAACGCCGCCGTGTGCAGCTTGCCGCCGAGCCGGTCGGCCTGGTCCACGACGGTGATCTCGGCATCGCCCAGCACCTCCCGCAGCCGCAGCGCCGCCGACAGCCCGGCGATCCCGCCACCGACCACAACCACGCGCCGCGACGCCATGGATAGAGAGTGTCACGCCCAGATCGCGAGGCCGCCGCGCGGTAAGCAGACGGCGCGCAGGCTGCCGGGGCCGACCGCGCTCCAGGCTTCGTACCAGGAGTCGGGCGGCACGTGCAGCTGCTCTCCGCCGTCGAACAGCAGGCGCAGCCGGCCGTCCTTGAAGGCGACGGCGGCGACGATCCGGGCGCCGAACAGGTCGAGCGCGCCGGCGATCTCCTGCCGGTGCGGAGCGAGCCGAACCGAGATCGCCCCCGATTCGGGGGTCGTGCCCCGTGGGCCGGCACTTGGGCCGGACCAGCAAGGCGGCGCTCGTCGGACCAGCGTCGCGGGCGACCCCACCACGATCTCGGTCGACTCGTCCAGCACCAAGGTGAGCTGCGCATCCAGCCGGAGTTGGGTGACCCGCATGTCCTGGTACGGCAGGGACCAGCGGTCGGCGCGCTCCACCGCGCCGGCCTGGCCCGGGCTGGAAAAGGACAGATAGACCACGTTCAGGCCAGCACATTCGAACCCATGTTCGAATCCTAGCGGGCCGACACCTCGTGCACCAGTTCGACCACCTTGGTCAACACGTCCGGATCTGTCTCCGGCAGCACCCCGTGCCCGAGGTTGAAGACGTGCCCCGGCGCGGACCGACCCTCCGCCAGCACCCGGCGCACCTGCTCCTCGACCGCGGGCCAGGGGGCGAAGAGCACCGCGGGGTCGAGGTTGCCCTGCACGGACACCGACCGCCCGAGCGCGCGCGAAGCCCGGTCCAGCGGCGTACGCCAGTCCACCCCCACCACGTCCGCGCCCGCCTCGGCCAGCGCGGCGAGCAGGTGCCCCGTACCGACGCCGAAGTGGATCCGGGGCACCCCGGCCGCCGCCAGCCCGGCCAGTACGGCCGCGGAGTGCGGCAGCACGTACCGCCGGTAGTCCGCCTCGCTCAGCGCGCCGACCCACGAGTCGAAGAGCTGGACGGCCGCCACCCCCGCGCCGACCTGTACCCGCAGGAACGCCAGCGTGATCTCGGCCAGCCGCGCGCACAGGGCGTGCCAGACGTCGGGGGCGCCGTACATGAGGGCCTTGGTGTGCTCGTGATGCCGGGACGGTCCGCCTTCCACGAGGTAGCTGGCCAGCGTGAACGGTGCCCCGGCGAAGCCGATGAGCGGGATCTCGCCCAGCTCGCCGACGAGCAGCCGGACGGCCTCGTCGACGTACGCCACCTCCGACGGGTCGAGCCGGGGCAGCGCGGCGACGCCCGCCGCGTCCCGTACCGGCCGTGCCACGACCGGCCCCACTCCGGGCACGATGTCCAGGTCCACCCCGGCCGCGGCGAGCGGTACGACGATGTCGCTGAACAGGATCGCGGCGTCCACGCCGTGCCGCCGTACGGGCTGCAGGGTGATCTCACACACCAGGTCGGGGCGCCGGCACGACTCGAGCATCGGGATGCCCGCGCGCAGCTGCCGGTACTCCGGTAGCGACCGGCCGGCCTGGCGCATGAACCACACCGGCGTATGCGGCGCCGGCCGTCCCAGGCACGCCCTGATAAAGGCGGATTGGTGGGTAATGGGGGAACTCATCGCCGCCATCATCGCACGGTGCCCGGGGCCGTCCGGCGCGCCGTGGCGCTCCGCGTGCGGTACCTCGCAATAGGCTGCCATGTATGGCGCCCTCGACCGTGCTTCCTGAGTCGTTCGCTCGCGCCGTGGCTGAGCTGCACTCGGTGACCCCACGCCCGGAGATCGTCCTGGAGGAGCTGTCGGCACCCCAGCGCCTCGCCCCGTACGCCCACGCCATCGGCGGCATCGTGAGCCGCGACGGCGAGGAGGTGGCGACCGGCCGGCTCGTCCTGCTGCACGACCCGGCCGGGCACGAGGCATGGGACGGCACGCTGCGACTGGTCACCTACGTCACCGCCGAGCTGGAGCCGGAGCTGGCCGCCGACCCGCTGCTGCCCGCCGTGGGCTGGAGCTGGCTGACCGACGCGCTGTCCGCGCAGGGCGCGGCCTGCACGGCGATCGGCGGTACGGTCACCCAGACCACCTCGACCCGCTTCGGCGACCTGGCCGGCCCGCCCAGCGCGTCCGACATCGAGATCCGCGCCTCCTGGACGCCGGTCGACGACGACCTCGCCGCGCACCTCGAAGCCTGGTGCGGGCTGCTCGCCTCGACGGCCGGGCTACCTCCGCCCGGCGTGACCGCCCTGCCGGACCGGGCCAGCCACCGGGGCTGACATCGCCAGCTGTACGGGTCGGCGCCGCCCGTCCGGCGGCGCCGACCCGAGCGCGGACTCAGTTGAGGTACCTCTGCGCCTCGTCACACGGCTGCTGCGCCTGCTGCACCGTGGAGTCCACGGTCGCCTTGTCGCCCTTGTTAGCCGCGACGATGGCCTGCTCCAGCAGGCTCAGGCAGTTGCTGACGACCTGCTTCTCCTTCCGGACCTCGTCGAGCTCGTTCTGCGTACCGGTCTGCTTCTGGGTGCTCGCGTCGATCTGGTCCTTGGCCGCCTGGAGCTGGGTCTTCAGGTCGGTGAGCTGGCTGTTGAGCGACGAGATCGTGGTGTCGCGCACCTTCACCTCGCTGACCTTCTTGTCGTAGTCGCCGTTCTTCGTGATGAACAGCCCGGTCATCACCGCGCTGACCAGGAAGAACAGCACCGTTAACGCGGCGAGGAGGGGGACCGCCAGGCCGCGCTTGGGCTTGGGCGCCTCGCCGTACGGGGAGCCGGACAGCGGCGGGTTGTACATGGGCGGGCCGGACAGCGGGTCCATCCCCGGCGGGCCGCTGACCGCCGGAAGCGCGGACGTGTGCGGCATTCCCGACGCCGGGTAGCCCTCGCCGAAGCCGGAGGGCTGGCCGGGGTAGCTCGGGACCGGTGCGGCACCGGGCAGGTACGACGGCTGGGCGGGCGGGGCCGGGGCCGGCGAGGTGGGCGGCGGGAACCCGCTCACGGGTACCTGGGCGGTCGGCTGGCCGGCCTCGAACGGCGACGACGCCTGCTCGACGGGCGGCTGGTACGGCGGCTGCGGCGCGACCGGCGGGTACACCGTGGGCGGCTGCTGTGGCGGAGTGTACGGCGGCGGGGCCGAGTACGGCGCGGCCGGCGGCGACGGGTACTGCTCCCCCTGGGCGTGCTGCGGCGTCTCGGCGGGTGGGTACGAACCCTCCGGGGGGTTGGGCGGATACGACATGGTCTTCCTCCAGAGGTGCGGGCGGGGTGGTCAGCAGATGCCGCTGAACGAGTGGCAGGCGACGGAGATCGGGATGGCCAGGCCGATACCTTCGGCGTTGACCTTGCTGGAGGCGACGCCGACGACCTGCTTCTGCGCGTCGACGACCGGACCGCCGGAGTTGCCCGGGTTGATTGCCGCGTCGAACTGGATGTAGGTCCGGCCGGCGTCGCCGGGAATGTCGTCGCGGACCGCGCTGACCACACCCGTGGTCACCGACTGGGCGAGGCCGAGCGGCGCGCCGATCAGCACGATCGGGGCGCCGGGGGTGACCGTCGTGGGCGCCGCGTTGATCGTCGGGAAGGTCTGGTCGGCGTGCAGCAGCGCGAGGTCGTTGTCCTCGTCGACCTGGGCGATCCGGACCGGGAAGCGCTGGCTGTCGTGGCTGACCGAGACGGTCCGCTGGCCGCGCTTCCACATCCCGCTCACCACATGGAAGTTGGTCAACAGGTCGGTGCCGCCGTTCGCGGCCTTGTGGATCGCGAACGCGGTGGCCGAGCCCTCGTCCACGTCGATCCGGAAGACGCTGGGCAGGATCGCGGCCGACACCGCGGACGCGTCGAGCGACTTGGCCGCCTGCTGCTCCAGCGTGCGGGTACGCCCTTCCAGCCCGGAGATGCGCTTGTCGTTGGCCGCGGTCAGTGCGTCGACCTTCCGGTTCGCCGAGTCCAGCTGCACGGCGAGGGCGACCAGGTAGACGCCCTGGGCGACGACCAGCACGGCCAGCAGGGCCACGAGGAGCGCGAGCACCGGCCGCCGGCGTGGCGGACCACCGACCGGCGGGGGTACGGGCGGCACGCCCGGCGGCACCGGAAACCCCGACGCCGGCATGGCGGCCCAGGCGCCGGTCGGGTGCCCACCGGCCCCCGTGACCGGCGCCGGTACGGTCGGCGCCGGTACGGTCGGCAGCGACCCGGTGGTGCCGGGCCCCGCCGGCCGGTCGATCCGGGGCGGCAGCGGGCCGGGGCGCTCCGGCTCGTCCGCCGACCGCTCGCCCGCCGGACCCACCGGTCCGCTCCCCGCGAACCCAGCCGTCATCGTCCCGCGCCCTCCCTCGGATTCCTGTCCACGGTAAGCCCGCCGCGCCACCGGACGGGGCGGCCCTGTGCACGCAGCAACGTACCTCCATCACGGTCCGCTGTCGCCCCCTCGCGTCTCCCGCCGTCCGCTCCGCCCGCGCCCCTGTTCACCACCCGTGACCGCGCTCCACGTACCTTCGCGGCCACGTCACTCACTGGAAATGTGTCCGTTCGCTGCGCTCGCGCACGGTGCGCCACCCGTGACCGCGGTCCGCGCATTGACCGCGTCGGCGCGGCTCGCGCCCCCGCGCGCCGCGGCGCTCCACGTCACTCACCTGACGCGCGGGACGTGGCCCTCCGACCACCGTCCGCCCGGGGGCCGTAAGTTGGGTAGGTGACCGACGAATCGCCCGGGCGCCCCCGGGACTTGCGAAGTCGGGACCGGACGTTTGACGACTCCGGCTCGGCGACGTCTGACGCCGCGCGGCGACCCGGAGCCGGCACCGGAGACGATCCCGGGACCCCCGACGGCCCGGTGGCCGTCCCGCTGACCGAACCCCGCGACGGTACCCCCGAACCGGTCGCGACCGTGCCCGCGTTAGCCGAGGTCATCGCCCGACTCGCCGCCGGTACTGGTCCGGTGGCGGTGGACGCCGAGCGCGCGTCGGGCTACCGCTACACGCACCGCGCGTACCTCGTCCAGCTGCGCCGGGCCGGCTCCGGTACGGCCCTGGTCGACCCGCTGCCCTTCGCCGACCTCGCCCCGCTCGGTGAGGCCATCGTCGACGCCGAATGGGTCCTGCACGCGGCGAGCCAGGACCTCGCCTGCCTCGCCGAGGTGGGCCTGATTCCATCGAAGCTCTTCGATACAGAACTGGCCGCCCGGCTGTCCGGGTTCGAACGGGTCGGCCTGGCCGCCCTGACCGAACAGCTACTCGGCCGGAGCCTGGAGAAGCACCACTCGGCCGCGGACTGGTCGACCCGTCCGTTGCCGCGGGACTGGCTGACGTACGCGGCACTGGACGTGGAGCTGCTCGTCGAGCTGCGTGACCTGCTCGCGGCCGAGCTGCTCCGGCAAGGCAAGGCGGAGTGGGCGGAGCAGGAGTTCGCGGCGCTGGTCGAGTGGGGGGCGCAGGCGCCCCGTACGAAGCCGGACCCCTGGCGCCGGACGTCCGGCATCCACAAGGTACGGGGACCCCGCGCACTGGCCCGGATACGGGCGCTGTGGTACGCGCGGGACACGATCGCGGCGCGCCGGGACACCGCACCCGGCCGGATCCTGCCCGACTCGGCGATCGTCGCGGCCGCCGAGTCGGACCCGAAGGACGAACGGGCCCTGTACGCGCTGCCCGGCTTCGGCGGGCGCTCGGTGCGCCGGCTCGCCCGTACCTGGCTGGACGCTCTGGACGAGGCCCGGGAGCTGCTGGTGGAGCAGCTGCCGGTGACCCCGCCCAGCGAGGGCCCCCCGCCGCCGCACCGCTGGGCCGAGCGCGACCCGGTGGCGGCCGCCCGGCTGGCCCGGTGCCGGGAGGCGGTCAACCGGTTGGCGGTCGGGTACGGCGTACCCCCGGAGAACCTCCTCGCCCCGGACGCCGTGCGCCGGTTGGCCTGGAGCCCACCGGAGCCGGCCGACCCGGACGCGGTGGCCGCCGCCCTCAAGGAGTACGGCGCCCGCCCCTGGCAGATCGAGCTCACCACGCCCGACCTGGTGGCCGCCCTCACTCCGCCGGCCTGAGCTGCCTGGCACCGGACGGAGTACCGACACTGTGCGCCGGGCCACACCCGCAGCCAGGGTTACTCGCGAGTAGCATTCACGGAAAAGAGCACCCCATCCAGGAGGCAATCGTGCCCCGTACCGTCCGCGACGTGGTGTTCGTCGACGGTGTCCGTACCCCCTTCGGCAAAGCCGGCGGCATGTACGCGCACACCCGCGCCGACGACCTCGTCATCCGCTGTATCCGTGAGCTGCTGCGGCGCCACCCCAACCTGCCACCCGAACGGGTCGACGAGGTGGCCGTGGCGGCCACCACCCAGATCGGCGACCAGGGCCTGACCATCGGCCGGATGGCCGCGCTGCTGTCCGGCCTGCCCAAGACGGTTCCGGGCTACGCGATCGACCGCATGTGCGCGGGCGCGATGACCGCGGTCACCACGATCGCCGGCGGCATCGCCATGGGCGCCTACGACGTGGCCATCGCCGGCGGCGTCGAGCACATGGGCCGGCACCCGATGGGTGAGGGCATCGACCCCAACCCGCGCATCCTCGCGGAGAAGATGGTCGACTCCTCGGCCCTGGTGATGGGGCAGACCGCGGAGAACCTGCACGACCGGCTGCCGGAGGTCACCAAGGAGCGCGCCGACCGGTTCGGGCTCGCGTCGCAGCAGAAGACCGCGAAGGCGTACGCCAATGGCAAGCTCCAGCCCGACCTGGTGTCGGTCGCGGCCCGCGACCCGGAGGCCGGCTGGGGCCTGGCCGCGGTCGACGAGGCGCCGCGGGACACCAGCATGGCGAAGCTGGCCACGCTGAAGACCCCGTTCCGCCCGTACGGCAAGGTGACCGCGGGCAACTCCGCCGGGCTGAACGACGGCGCGACGGCCTGCCTGCTGGCCGCCGAGGAGGTCGCGGTCGAGCTGGGCCTGCCGGTCGGGATGCGGCTGGTGAGCTACGGCTTCGTGGGGGTGGAGCCGGAGGTCATGGGGTACGGGCCGATCCCGTCCACCGAGAAGGCGCTGCGGCTGGCCGGACTGACCATCGACGACATCGGGCTCTTCGAGCTGAACGAGGCGTTCGCCGTACAGGTGCTGGCGTTCCTGGACCACTTCGGGATCGCCGATGACGACGAGCGGGTCAACCCGTGGGGCGGCGCGATCGCCATCGGGCACCCGCTGGCCTCCTCGGGGGTACGGCTGATGACGCAGCTGTCCCGCGAGTTCGCCGAGCACCCGGAGGTCCGGTACGGACTCACCGCGATGTGCATCGGCATCGGCATGGGCGGCACGGTCATCTGGGAGAACCCGCACTGGGAGGGCGACAAGTGACTCTGGAATTCCCCAATGAGGTCGTCACGAAGTCGCTGCTGCGGCTCGTGAACGTACCCGGGCTGACCAAGCCGGCGGCGCTCGTCACGCTGGACAACGGGTTCGACCACACCAAGCCGAACTCGCTCGGCCCGGCCGGGCTGGCGAGCCTTTCCGCCGCTCTCGACGAGGCGTTCGCCGCCGATCCCGCGTTCGTGGCGGTGACCGGCAAGCCGTACATCTTCTGCGTGGGCGCGGACATCACCGGCATCCCGTTCGTCAGCGAACGGGAGCAGGCGCTGGCGATCGGCCAGCTGGGCCACCGGGTGTACCGGAGGCTGAAGGACGCGCCCGTACCGACGTTCGCGTTCGTCAACGGCGCGGCTCTCGGCGGCGGACTGGAGCTGGCCCTGCACTGCCACTACCGCACGGTGTCCGGCGGCGCGAACGCGCTCGGCCTGCCCGAGGTGTCCCTCGGCCTGGTCCCCGGCTGGGGCGGTACCCAGCTCCTGCCCAACCTGATCGGCATCGTCGCCGCCACCCAGGTCGTCGTCCAGAACCCGTTGACCCAGAAGGTGCTGCGGCCGGAGCAGGCCCGCGAGCTGGGCATCGCGGACGAGCTGTTCGAGCCGGCCGACTTCCTGGAGCGCTCGCTGGAGTGGGCCGCCGCGGTGGTCTCCGGGCGCACCACGGTCGACCGTCCCGAGGTCGACCGCAGCGAGATGTGGGACGCGGTGCTCGGGTTCGCCAAGGCGCAGCTGGACGAGAAGCTGCACGAGGCGCCGCCGGCACCGTACCGGGCGCTGGAGCTGCTCGGGCTGGCGAGGACCGCCGACTTCGCGACCGGTACGGCCGCCGAGGACGACGCGCTCGCCGACCTGATCATGGGCGAGGAGCTGCGCTCCAGCCTGTACGCCTTCGACCTCGTCCAGCGCCGGGCCAAGAAGCCGGCAGGTGCCCCGGACAAGGCCCTCGCCCGGCCGGTCACCAAGGTCGGCGTGGTGGGCGCCGGGCTCATGGCCTCCCAGATCGCCCTGCTGTTCGTCCGGCGCCTCGAGGTACCGGTCGTCCTGACCGACCTGGACCAGCAGCGCGTCACCAAGGGCGTCGGGTACGTGCAGGCCGAGATCGACAAGCTGGTCGGCAAGGGCAAGCTGGACGCCGGTAAGGCGGCCAGGCTGCGCGGCCTGGTCTCCGGGAGCGTCGACAAGCAGGTCTTCAGCGATGCGGACTTCGTGATCGAGGCGGTCTTCGAGGATCTGGCGGTCAAGAAGCAGGTCTGGGCGGAGCTGGAGGCCATCGTCTCGCCGGAGTGCGTGCTGGCCACCAACACCTCGTCGCTGTCGGTGACCGCGATGTCGGAGGACCTCGACCATCCCGAGCGGGTGGTCGGCTTCCACTTCTTCACGCCGGTCGCGCTCATGCCGCTCATCGAGATCGCCCGAGGCGCCAAGACCGACGACCCCGCGCTCGCCACCGCCTTCGCGGTCGGCAGGCAGCTCAAGAAGTCCTGCGTGCTGGTCCGGGACAGCACCGCTTTCGTGGTGAACCGGCTGCTCCTGCGATTCCTCGCCGAGGTGTTCGCGGCCGTGGACGCCGGTACCCCGCTGGACGTCGCCAACACCGCGCTCGACCCGCTGGGCCTGCCGATGCGGCCGCTGCCACTGCTCACGCTGAGCGGCGCGGCGGTCAGCCTGCACGCGTCGGAGACGCTGCACGAGGCGTTCCCGGACCGCTATCGGGTGAGCCCCAACCTGGCCCGCATCGCCGAGTCCGGCCGGCCGCTCACCGACAAGGACGGCGTGGTCGACCCGTCGGTCGCGGCCCTGCTGGAGGTGGGCGACACGCCGCTCACCGCCGAGGAGGTACGGGACCGGGCACTGCGCGCGCTGGCCGAGGAGATCCGGCTGACGCTCGACGAGGGTGTCGTGGCGCAGGTACAGGACGTGGACCTGTGCATGATCATCGGTGCCGGCTGGCCGTTCCACCTGGGCGGGGTCACCCCGTACCTGGACCGGTCCGGGATCTCCGAGGCGGTCACCGGCCGCCGCTTCCTCCCGAAGGGCGTCGCCAGCCTCCCGGCCTGACGAGGAACGAGTACGACGAGCGTAGGCTCCGCGCCTACGCTCGTCGCACTCAACCTGTTGGTAGACCGGCTCTTCGACGCGGCGTGGGTTATGCCTCTGCCCGGAACTCACCGTCAACGGACTGACCGGGACCGCCCCGCAGCCGGGCGAGGATGTCGGCGACGATCTCCTGGGGCGTACCGCCGATCGAGACGACCAGTACGTGCTCGTCCGGCGCCGGCTCCTCCAGCGCCGCGAACTGGCTGTCGAGCATCGCGGCGTGGAAGAAGTGGCCGTGCCTGGTGGCCAGCCGGGCGGCGATCAGGTCCCGCTCGCCCCGCAGGAACACCAGCTGGATCTCGGGGCGGCCGGCACGCAGCCGGTCGCGGTACCCGCGCCGGAGCGCGGAGCAGCTGACCACCGCCGGCCTCCCGGCCTCGATCTGCTCGTCGATCCAGACACCGATCGCGTCCAGCCACGGCAGGCGGTCCTCGTCGGTGAGCGCATGCCCGGCGGCCATCTTCTCGACGTTGGCGAGCGGATGGAAGTCGTCCGCCTCGGCGTACGAGCAGCGCAGCTCGCCGGCCAGGAGCGCACCGACGGTTGACTTGCCGCTGCCGGAGACGCCCATCACCACGATGATCGACCGGTCCACCCCAAGAGCATAGTGCGGCGGACGCCGCTCCTCCCGTGGATCAGGTACGGGCTCAGCGGGCAGGCACGCTGGCGGAGCCGGCGACCAACGGGGTGGTCGCCGCCGCGGGCAGCGTGACGGTCACCTCGATCCCGCCGCCGTCGAGCGCCATCGCGCCGACCGAGCCGCCGTGCGCGTCGCAGACCGCGCGCACGATGGACAGGCCGAGACCGGAGCCCCGGGCGCCGGTACGCTCCCGGCCGCCGCGGCGGAACGGCTCGAACAGGCCGGGCACGTCCGCGGGCTCCACCTCGAAGCCGGTGTTGCCGACCACGAGCGTGCTGCGCTGGTCGTCCGAGCCGGTACGGACCCAGAGCCGGCCCTGCAAGTGGTTGTAGCGCACCGCGTTCTCGACGAGGTTGGCGGCCAGCCGCTCCAGCAGGCCAGGGTCGCCGACGACGGGAGCCGGGGTCAGGTCGGTCTGCACGGTCAGGTCCAGCCGCGCCACCTCGCCGCTCATCGACGCCAGCGCGGCCGACGCGCACGCGGACAGGTCGGCCGGCACCTTGCGGACCAGCCGCCGGCCGGCCTGGGCGTCCGTACGGGCGAGCACGAGCAGCGCCTCGACCAGCGCGTTGGCCCGCTCGGAGGCGTCCCGTACCACGGTCGCCATCCGCCGGTACTCGGCCACGTCGGCGTCCGGGTCGGACAGCGTCACGTCGATCTCGGTACGCATGACGGCCAGCGGGGTACGCAGCTCGTGCGAGGCGTTGGCGACGAAGCGCTTCTGGCTGTCGAAGGACTCGTTGAGCCGGTCGAGCATGGCGTCGAAGGTGGCGGCCAGCTCGGCCACCTCGTCGTCGGCGCCGACGTACCGGATCCGCTGGTCGAGCGTCTCGCCGGACAGCCGCCGGGCGGTCGCGGTCACCCGGTGCAGGGGGCGCAGCGCCCGGCCGGCGACCAGGTACGCGCCGGCCACCCCGACGACGCTCACCACCAGTACCGCGGCGAGCCCCTTGAGCAGCAGCTCCCGCTCGGTGCTCGCGAGCAGTTGCTGCTCCCACTCCCGGGAGTCGAGGGTACGGCCGTCGGACAGCACCACGTGCGTACCGGAGGCGAGCTGGTCGGCCGGGCGCAGCGCCTGCCCGACCAGCAGCCACGCCAGCAGGACGAGCAGGGCCGCCGCGCCGACCAGCAGGATGCCGTTGAGCAGGGTGAGCCGCAGCCGTACGGTCGGGCGCAGCCGCCGCCCCGGGCGCGCGTCGTAGACGGTCACGGCTCATGCACCCGGTAGCCCGCGCCGACCACGGTCTCGATGAGCGGCGGGTCGCCGAGCTTCTTCCGCAGCGTCATCACAGTCACCCGTACCGTCGTGGTGAACGGGTCGGCGTTCGCGTCCCAGACCCGCTCCAGCAGCTCCTCGCTGGAGACCACCGCGCCACGCGCCTTGACCAGCTCCTCGAGGATGCCGAACTCCTTGCGGGTCAGGTCGAGCGGCTTGCCGGCCCGGGTGACCGCGCGCTTGGACTGGTCGAGCACCACGTCGGACACCACCAGTACGGGCGGCGCGGCCGGGGAGGAGCGCCGCCCCAGGGCCCGTACCCGCGCCACCAGCTCGTCGAACGCGAACGGCTTGGTCAGGTAGTCGTCCGCGCCCAGCCCCAGTCCCTCGACCCGGTCGGCGACCGTACCACTCGCGGTCAGCATCAGCACCCGGGTGAGCGCCCCGGACGCGACCAGGTCGGCACAGATGTCGTCGCCGTGTACCCCGGGCAGGTCCCGGTCCAGCACGACGACGTCGTACCGCGTGACGAAGGCCATCTCGTGCCCGGTCGCGCCGTCGTACGCGACATCGACCGCCATGCCCTCGCGGCGCAGCCCACGGGCGATCGCCTCCGCCAGGTTGCGCTCATCCTCGACCACCAGCACCCGCACGCCGACGCGCCTCCTCGCCCACCGTCCACCCCAAGTTAGCCGGGCGCGTCGAGGCGCCAGACCTGCACGGTGTCCTTGACGGTACGGCAGACCAGGTACCGGTCGGTGGCCTGACAGGTGTCCGGGTCGGCGGCTGGTACCGGCCCGAGGAAGCGCAGCGCGACCGGCGCCGGGACGGACCCGACCGGCCGCCCGGCGGACAGCCCGGCCGCCCAGGTCTGGTGGCCCGCCGGGTCGACCCGCAGGAACATCGGCTCACCGCTCGGGATCGCGCTCCACTTGTCCAGCGTCAGCAGCGTATCGCCGGTGCGCGCGTCGAGCAGCCACTCCTCGCCGAGCCTGGGCGGGGCGACCAGGACGTACCGGTCGCCGTACGGTGTCCCGCCCCCGATCGGGCTCTTCTGCCACGCCACGGCGCCGCTGGCCGGGTCGACGCCCTGCACCGTACCCGAGCTGAAGACGCAGATCCGGGGACCGCACCCGATCATCGAGTAGCGCATCGGGTCGAGCTGCAGCCGCCACTGCACGCTCAGGCGCTCAGGGTCGTAGGCGGTCAGCACGGCGCGGAAGGGGCCCGGGACGCTGAGCAGGATCCGGTCGTCCAGGCCGGCGAGGGTGGCGCCGAAGCCGACTCCCGCGATGCCGACGGTCTCGGACAGGGCGATGGAAGCCTTGGTACGGCCGCTGTCCAGGTCAACCGACTCGAGCGTGCCGTCGAGGCACAGCACGGCGAGCACCCGCTCCGGCCGGGTAACCCGGGGTGGCACCTGCGACTCGCAGGTACCGTCGTGGTGGTAGCGCCACACCTCGGTACCGTCGGCGGCGCGCAGCGCGGTGACCTCCGCGCCCGGCCCACCGCCCTGGCTACCGGGCGGCGGGTACTCGGCCAGGAGCACCCGGCCGCGCAGCTCGTCGAGCGCGACGACACTGTGCGGGCTGCGCCAGCGCACGGCACCGGTGGCCCGGTCCAGGGCGACGGTACGGTCGCCGGGCCCGGTCGCGACGAACATGCTGACGACGACCACGTCGCCGATCATGCCGAGCTGAGAGTTCGCGGGCTCCAGCGGGATGCGGGTGGACCAGCGGGGCGGGCCGGCCGGCAGCGGGTACGCGGTGACCCGGTTGCCGGCCGGCCGGCTCTCGGTGACGTACAGCGTGTCGCCGAAGATCCGGTACGCGGCCGCGTTGACGGCCGACGAGGTCCGGACCGGGACGAGCGGCGGGGCGGCCGGCGCCGCCGCCGCGTTCAGGGTGAGCAGGACGACCGCGAGCAGTGCGGCGGCCAGGCCCCGCCGGCGGGTACGGGACGGCGGGGCCGGCGGTGGCTCATCGGGTACGAGCCGATCGAGGTCGATCACCGCGCCCGGCGGCTGCACGTCAACCCCGGGCGGCTCGGGCGTGGCTCGTCACGCCGTTCTGCGGCTCCAGCCGCGAGACCGCCTCCACCACGTCCCGCGCCACGTCCTGGGCGGTGAGCCCGAGGTCGGCGAGGATCTCCGGTCGGCTGCCGTGCGGGTGCCAGTCCCGGGGGACGGCGAGGTCCCGTACCGGCGTGGGTACCTCGGCGTCGCGCAGGGCCTGGGCCAGCGCGTCGCCCACCCCGCCGCGTACGCCGTCCTCGACGGTCACCACGAGCCGGTGCTCCCGGGCCAGCGCGACGAGCTCGACCGCGATCGGCCGGACCCAACGCGGGTCGACCACGGTCACCCCGTACCCCTGCTCGGCGACCCGGGCGGCGGCGTCCACGGCCAGGTGCGCGAACGCCCCGACCGAGACGAGCAGCACGTCCCGGCGCTCCCCCTCGGCGAGCACGTCGACCGGCCCGCGCCGGCGCAGCGCCGGCAGGTCGGCCGGTACGCTACCGGTCGGGAACCGGACGATCGTCGGCCCGTCATCGACCTCGACCGCCTCGCGCAGCTCCTCCCGTACCGTCGCCGCGTCCCGGGGCGCCGCGATCCGCAGCCCCGGCACGTTGCCGAAGACGGCCAGGTCCCAGATGCCGTAGTGGCTGGGCCCGTCCGGTCCGGTGATCCCGGCCCGGTCGAGCACGAACGTCACCGGCAGCGCGTGCATGGCCACGTCGAGCAGGACCTGGTCGAACGCCCGGTTGAGGAACGTGGCGTAGACGGCGACGACCGGGTGCAGGCCGCCCAGGGCCAGACCGGCCGCGGAGGTGACCGCGTGCTGCTCGGCGATGCCGACGTCGAAGGCCCGGTCGGGGTACCGGCGGGCCAGCTTGGCGATGCCGGTCGGCTCGGCCATGGCGGCGGTGATCCCGACGATGTCGGCCCGCTCGTCGGCCAGCGCGACCAGCTCGTCGGCGAACACCGAGGTCCACTTCAGCGACGGCGGGGCGAGCAGCTTGCCGGTCTCGACGTCGAACGCGCTGCTCGGGCCGTGCAGGCAGTCGGCCTCGTCGTCCTCGGCCGGCCGGTACCCGTACCCCTTGCGGGTCACCGCGTGCACGATCACCGGCCCGCCGTACCGCTTCGCCCGTCGTAACGCCAGCTCGACCGCGCCGATGTCGTGCCCGTCGACCGGCCCGACGTACTTGATCCCCAGATCCTCGAACAGCGCCTGCGGCGCGACTGCGTCCTTGATGCCCTTCTTGACCGCGTGCAGCGCCTCGTAGAGCGGCGGACCCACCAGCGGGGTGTGCCCGAGCGCGTCCTTCACGAGGTCGAGCAGCTTCTCGTAGCCCGGGTTCAGGCGCAGCGTGGACAGGTGGTCGGCCAGCCCGCCGATCGTCGGCGCGTACGAGCGCCCGTTGTCGTTGACCACGATCACCAACGGGTTCTTCGCCCCGGCGATGTTGTTCAGCGCCTCCCAGCACATCCCGCCGGTGAGCGCCCCGTCGCCGACCACCGCGACGACGTGCCGCGCCTCGCCCCGCAGCGCGTATGCCTTGGCCAGCCCGTCCGCGTACGACAGCGCGGTGGAGGCGTGCGAGTTCTCGATGATGTCGTGCTCCGACTCCGCCCGGCTCGGGTACCCGGAGAGCCCGCCGCGCCGGCGCAGCAGGTCGAACCCGTCCTGCCGGCCCGTCACGATCTTGTGTACGTACGCCTGATGTCCGGTGTCGAACAGGATGCGGTCCTTGGGCGAGTCGAACACCCGGTGCAGCGCCAGGGTCAGCTCGACCACGCCGAGGTTCGGGCCGAGGTGCCCCCCCGTACGGGAGACCTTCGCCACCAAAAAGTCCCGGATCTCGGTGGCGAGCAGCGCCAGCTCCGGCGCGGTCAGCCCCTTCAGGTCCTGGGGACCCCGGATCGCGGCTAGCAGGCCGTCAGCATCAGGCAGTGCGCTCATGACCACTCACTCTAACGGTGGACCCCCAGCCCGGCTCCGGCCCAGGAGTCGATCTTCACAGGGGCTCCCCAACCGGTCCGGGCGCCCGGGGGACGGCATGTCTGCTTTCGGCCTACTCATCTCGGGTGTAATCACTCATCCCAGGAGTAGGCCGACACGAACACCAGCCAGAGCCGCAGGCCGCTCCACATAGCTCTCAGCCGCCGGCCAGCAGGCCGACGCACTCGACGTGATGGGTCATCGGGAAGGCGTCGAACGCCCGGAGCCGGGCCAGCCGCCAGCCGGCCGCCCGGAAGGTGGCCACGTCCCGGGCGAAGGCCGCGGGGTCGCACGCCACGTAGGCCACCGCGCGGGGCCGGGCCGCCACGACGGTACGGACGACGGCGGCGCCCGCGCCGGCCCGGGGCGGGTCCAGCACCACGAGGTCAGGCTCGCCGTCCGGGGCGGCACGCGGCCGGCTGCGCCACGCCAGGGCCGCGTTCGCGGCAAAGCGCTCCACTGTGGACCGTACAATGTGGACGGTCGCGAGGTCGGCGAGGTTCGCGCGGGCGGCGGCCACGGCGGTACGGTCCGACTCGACCAGGGTCACCGTCGCGCCCGCCCCGGCGAGCGCCGCCGAGAAGAGCCCCGCCCCGCCGTACAGGTCCCAGGCGCGCTCTCCCGGCTCGGGGCGCAGCAGGTCCAGTACGGCCTCCACGAGCGTGTCCGGCGCTGCTGGATGGACCTGCCAGAAGGTCTCCGCCGGCAGGCGCCAGTCCCGGCCCACGGCCCGCTCCCGTACGGTCGCCGGACCGCTCACCATTCCGGACGTCGAGCCGAGCACGGTGACGTCGCCGGCGGACGAGGCGACCGCGGTGACCCGGTCGTCGGCCGGCCACTCCTTCCCGGTGACCGGCAGCGCCTGGATCGACGGGTGCGCGATCAGGCAGCGGTCGACCGGTACGACCTCGTGCGAGCGGTGCGCCAGCAGCCCGGCGCGTCCGGCGGCGTCGACGGTGTACCCGACCCGGGTCCGCCAGCCGAGCGGGCCGCCGGGCAGCTCCTCGACCCGTACCCCCAGCTCGTCGACCTCGGCCGCGGACAGCCCGCCGAGCCGGGCCAGCTGCTCGCGCACGACGGCGGCCTTCAGCTCCCGCTGGGCCGCCGGTACGGCGTGCTGAAAGTCACACCCACCGCACCGCCCCGCGTACGGGCACGGCGGCGTCACCCGGTCCGGCGAACCGACCACCACGGACACCGTGTCGGCGCGCAGGAACCCCCGGCGCTCCTCGGTCACCTCGGCGACCACCCGCTCCCCGGGCAGCGCGTGCCGGACGAACACCACCTGCCCGTCGCCGGTGCCCGCGCCGCCGGAGCGCGCAACACAGTGCCCGCCGTGCGCGACCGGCCCGACGTCGAGGGTGAGCACGTCCCCGATCATGGTTCACCCGCTCCAGCTCGCTCAGGGGTCACCGGTGGGCCGGCTCCTCGTCCTCGACGGGTAGGTCGCGGCGCGGGCCCCGGGCCGGCCACCGGGGCAGGTCCGACCGGGTGACCTCCCTGCCCTGGCTGGACGCGAGCTGCCAGGGCACGCTGGTCACCATCACGCCCGGCTCGAAGAGCAGCCGGCCCTTCAGCCGCAGCGCGCTCTGGTTGTGCAGCAGGTGCTCCCACCACCGGCCGACCACGTACTCCGGGATGTAGACCGTCACCACGTCGCGCGGCGACTCCCGGCGTACCGACTTCACGTAGTCGATGATCGGCTTGGTGATCTCCCGGTACGGCGAGTCGACCACCGTCAGCGGTACGGGGATCTGCCGCCGCTCCCACTCCTCCTGCACCGCCCGGGTGTCGGCGTCGTCCACGTTCACCGTGACGGCCGTCAACGTATCGGGCCGGGTGCCCTGGGCATACGAGACGGCCCGCAGCGTCGGCAGGTGAACCTTGCTGACCAGGACGATCGCGTGGTTGCGGGCCGGCAGCGTCGGCCGCTCCTCGGTCGGCGCCAGCTCCCGCGACACGTTGTCGTAGTGCTTGCGGATGCCCACCATCACCAGATAGATCGCGACCATCATGGCGATCGAGATCCACGCGCCGGCCAGGAACTTGGTGACCACCACCAGCACCAGTACGAAGCCGGTCATCACCAGGCCGAAGCCGTTGATCACCCGGGACCGGATCATCCGGCGCCGCTGCGCCGGGTCGCGTTCGGTGCGCAGCAGCCGGTTCCAGTGCCGCAGCATCCCGGTCTGCGACAGGGTGAACGAGACGAACACGCCCACGATGTAGAGCTGGATGAGGTCGGTGGCCTTCGCGTCGAACGCCACGATCAGCACGCTCGCGAAGAACGCCAGGAACAGGATGCCGTTGCTGAACGCCAGCCGGTCGCCCCGCGTGTGCAGCTGCCGGGGCAGGTACCGGTCCTGCGCGAGGATCGAGCCGAGCACCGGGAAGCCGTTGAACGCGGTGTTGGCCGCCAGCACCAGGATCAGCGTGGTGGTCGCGATCACCAGGTAGAACGCCGGGGTGAAGGTGCCGAACACGGCGTGCGCGAGCTGCGCGGGTACGGTCCGCTGGGTGTACCCGTCCGGCAGCGGTACGCCGGCCGCGGCGAGCTTCAGGTCGGTCAGGTGGGCCAGCACGATGATGCCGACCAGCATGGTGATCGCGAGCACACCCAGCATGAGCAGCGTGGTGGCGGCGTTGCGGCTCTTCGGCGGCTTGAACGCCGGTACGCCGTTGGAGATCGCCTCCACGCCGGTGAGCGCGGTGCAGCCCGAGGAGAACGTCCGTACCAGCAGGAAGGCGAGGGCCAGCCCGGCGAACGTGTGCTCGGGTTGGATGGTGAGGTTCGCGCTCTCCGCCTTGACCGGCTGGTTCAGCACGATGATCCGGAACAGGCCCCAGCCGATCATCAACAGGATCGACGCCATGAACGCGTACGTCGGGATCGCGAACGCCGTACCCGCCTCCCGGATGCCGCGCAGGTTCATCGCGGTGAGTACCGCCACCAGGGCCACGGCGACCTCGACCTTGTGCTGCCCGGCGAACGACCAGGCCGCGCCCAGGTTCTCCACGCCGGAGGAGACCGACACCGCCACGGTCAGCACGTAGTCGACCATCAGCGCGCTGGCCACGACCAGACCGGCGCGCGGCCCGATGTTGACCGTCGCCACCTCGTAGTCGCCGCCGCCGGACGGGTACGCGTACACGTTCTGCCGGTAGCTGGTGACGACGGTCAGCATCACCACGACCACGGCGAGTGCGATCCATGGCGAGTAGGCGAAGAATGCCATCCCGCCCACGGACAGCGTCAGCAGGATCTCGTCCGGCGCGTACGCGACCGACGACAGCGCGTCGGAGGCGAACACCGGCAGGGCGATGCGCTTGGGCAGCAGAGTGTGCTGCATCCGGTCGGACTTGACGGGCCGGCCGATGAGCAACCGCTTGATAAGGGAGGTGGGACTCGCCACGACTCACCAGCGTACGGCCGACGGATCGGTGTCCGTACACCCGGACCGTGTACCGTCCCGAGCGCGGACCATGGCAGGCTGGAGCCGAGAGGTCGTACGCCCGGGAGGCGCGAAGCGGTGCACATCGTGATCATGGGTTGCGGGCGGGTCGGGTCAACCCTCGCCCACGCCCTGGAGGCTCGCGGACATTCGGTCGCGGTGATCGACCAGGACGCCGACGCGTTCCGCCGGCTGGGGCCGGACTTCACCGGGCTCACCGTCACCGGGATCGGGTTCGACCGGGACGTCCTGGCCGCGGCCGGCATCGAGCGCGCCGGTGCTTTCGCGGCCGTGTCCAGCGGCGACAACTCCAACATCATCTCGGCCCGGCTGGCCCGGGAGACGTTCGGCGTGGAGCGGGTCGCCGCCCGCATCTACGACCAGAAGCGGGCCGAGGTGTACGAGCGGCTCGGCATCCCGACGGTGGCCACCGTCCGGTGGACCGCCGACCGGATCGTGCGCCACCTGGTGCCCGACGGCAGCCAGGAGGTCTGGCGGGACCCGACCAGCTCGGTGGCGATCGTCGAGATCGCGGTGCACGCGGGCTGGGTCAGCAAGCCGGTGCGCGCGCTGGAGGAGGCCACCGGCGCCCGGGTCGCCTACGTCGTGCGCTTCGGCGTGGCGACGCTGCCCACCGCCTCGACCGTCCTGCAGGACGGCGACCAGGTGTTCATGCTGCTCACCGACGACATGGCCGCCGACGTGACCAAGGTGGCGGCGGCCGCTCCCGAGGGAGGGCACTGACCATGCGGGTCGCTATCGCCGGGCGCCGGGAACGTCGGGCGCTCGATCGCGCAGGAGCTGATCGAGAACGGCCATGACGTGATGCTCATCGAGCGCGCCACCGAGCGGCTGCGCCCGGAGCGGGTACCGCAGGCGGAGTGGGTTCTCGCCGACGCGTGCGAGCTGGCCAGCCTCCAGGAGGCCGAGCTGGACACCTGCGACGTGGTGGTCGCCGCGACCGGGGACGACAAGGCCAACCTGGTCGTCTCGCTGCTCGCCAAGACCGAGTTCGGGGTCGGCCGGGTGGTCGCCCGGGTCAACCGCGCCGAGAACGAGTGGCTGTTTACCGACCAGTGGGGCGTCGACGTCGCGGTGAGCAAGCCGCGGCTGATGGCGGCCCTGGTCGAGGAGGCGGTCACGGTCGGCGACCTGGTCCGGCTGATGACGTTCCGGCAGAGCGAGGCCAACCTGGTGGAGATCACGCTGCCGGAGACCGCGCCGTACGTCGGGCACCCGGTACGCGACGTCCCGCTGCCGCACGACGCCGCCCTGGTGGCCATCCTGCGGGGCAAGCGGGTGCTGGTACCCAGCGCGGACGACCCGCTGGAGGCCGGCGACGAGCTGGTCTTCGTCTGCACCACCGCGGTCGAGGACCAGGTACGGGCCGTCGTGCTCGGCGCGGACAGCGTGGCCCGGACCCGGGCCGGCAAAGCCGACTGAGATCCCGGCTGGGCCGCCGCGGCGTGCTCGGCACGAACGCTGACTGGTCGCCGCTTCGACAATACGCGGCTGACGAACGCTGACTGGTCGCCGCTTCGACAAGCTACGCGGCTGACGAACGCTGACTGGTCGCCGCTTCGACAAGCTACGCGGCTGACGAACGCTGACTGGTCGCCGCTTCGACAAGCTACGCGGCGAGCGCGTGCGCCTCGCCGCTGCGCCGCACCGCCCACACGGTCACCGCGATCAGGAGTAGATACGGGGGGTACCCGAGGGCCAGCCGGAGGATGCCGAGCAGGGTGCCCGGGTCATCGGCCGCCGTGTGCTGGAACACCACCGCCTGGATCGCCACCTTGGTCAGGTACGTCACCGCCCACAGCACGGTGAGCCAGCTGAAGGTCCGGACCAGCCGGGGGTTGCCCCGCCACTCGGTGCTGCCCCCCGCCGCCACGACCGACCAGACCCAGCCGACCAGCGGGCGGCGGATCGCCACCGAGCCGAGCAGGGCCAGCCCGTACCCGAGGCTGAGCAGGATGCCGGGCAGGTAGAACGCCTTGGCCGTGCCGGTCTTCCAGGCCAGGAACGCGCCGATCAGCACGCCGAAGAGCCCGTTGACCGCATGCCGGATGGACTGCCTGCGGGCCAGCCGCCAAGCCGCGATGGCCACGGCGGACGCGACCGCGATGATCAGCGTCGGGGTGAGCGGGAGCAGGAGCTTGGCGACCACGAACACGAGCACCGGGATGCCCGACTCGATCACGCCCCGTACCCCGCCGAGCTGCGCGGCCAGCTGCTCGGAGAAGGTCGGCAGCGGCTCCTCGACCTCCTCCGCGGCGGCCTCCTCGGTGCCCGCCTCCGCGGCGCTGTCCTGGTCCTGGGTCGTCATCGCGGCGCTTCCAGCTCGTAGTACGGGTTGTAGATGACCTTGCGGTTGTCCCGGACGGCGATGCGGCCCCGTACGCTGAGCTGCCGTCCGGGTTCGATCCCTGCGATGTGCCGGCGACCGAGCCAGACCAGCGTCACCACGTCGCTACCGTCGTAGAGGTCGGCCTCCAGCGTCGGCAGGTTGGTCCTCGGCGTGTATACCACGGTGCGCAGCCGCCCACTCAGGCTCACCAGCTGTCCCCGTTTGACGTCGCGGGCGTGCGTACAGCCCGACTCGGTGGCGCTGCGCTGGAGTTCCTCGGCGTCCAGCTCCGCTTCGCTGGCCACGAGGCGACGGAAGAACCTGCGAAACGGCGAAGGTCGCTCGACGGTCGCCATGGTCGGGGTGTCACTCTCCTCGGCGGCCAACCGGCCGACGGCCGGTTGCCCGATAAGCGTACGTCGCCGCTCCGCTGGTCGGTCAACCACTTGGGACGAAGTCGACCACGTGCCGAGAATCGGACTCACCGGACTGTTAGCCCTCACCCCGGCCGGCGCCGGGACGTCGGCCGGCGCCTGGTGGTACCCGGGCGCACCCCGTTCGTCGGCGCCGGGGTGGTCCCGCCGCCCTCGGCCTCGGTCGCCGCTGGTTGCGCCTGAGCCTGCTGCGCCTGAGCCGGTCCCGCCTGAGCCTGCTGCGCCTGGGTCTGCTGCGCCTGGGCCTGTTCGGCCACCTCCTTGGGCAGCCGCAGCGGCAGCGCCTCCCGAACCGGCATCGCTTCCTTCCCCCGGTCGACGACCAGCCCGTGCAGGCACTCCGCGAGCGGCCCGGTGGCCTCCGGGTCGAGCGCGGCCGGTCCCTGGTAGACCCCGCGGACCATCCACCGGGGCCCGTCGACGCCGATGAAGCGCAGCTCGGTCTGGCCCTCCGGGCTGCGTACCTGGGCACGCAGCTCGGTCCCGTACTCACCCTCGGTCTCCTGAGCGGCCACCCCGTCGGCCTTCAGGGACGACTTGATCTCGTCCCGTACCTCGTCCCAGATGCCCTCGCTGCGCGGCGCGGCGAACGCCCCGAGCTGCAGCGCGCTGTCCCCGTGGACGAGAACGACCTGCTGCACCACGCCGTCCTCGCCGGCCTGGACGCGGATCTCCACGCCGTCCACGGCGGGCACCTGGAGGCTGCCCAGGTCGAGCCGCTCCACCCCGTCCGGCGCCTCGGAGACGTCGTACGGGCCGACCCCGGTGACGTCGTCGTCCGGCTCGCTGTCGGTGGGGAGGTCCACCTCGTCGGGCTCTTGCCGGGAGGTGGCCGAATGCCGACCGGAACGGCGGGGCTCCTCGGCCTTGTGGTGCCGCCCGCCACGCCCCCGGCCTCGGGAGAAGATCACCGTTGCACCCTTCTGTCAGACCAGTCCGGCGTGGCCGCCGGTGGAGCCGTGCCCGCCCGCACCCCGTACGGAGTCGGGTAGCTCGTCAACGCGCTGGAAGTCTGCCCGCTCGACCCGCTGGACGACAAGCTGCGCGATCCGGTCACCCCGCGAGATCTTCGCCGGCGTGTCCCGATCGTGGTTGACGAGGTTGACCATGATCTCACCGCGGTAGCCGGCGTCGACCGTACCGGGCGCGTTGAGCACCGTGACACCGAGCCGGGCAGCCAGCCCGGAGCGTGGGTGCACCAGCCCCACGTACCCCTCCGGCAGGGCGATCGCCACCCCGGTGCGCACCAGCGCCCGGGCCCCGGGAGCCAGCTCGACGTCCTCGGCGGCGACCAGGTCGGCGCCCGCGTCGCCCGGATGTGCATAGGCCGGCATCGGCAGCTCCGGATCGAGGTGGCGTACCGCCACCGGTACCGTCTCGGACACCTGCTCCCCTTCGTTCGACGTGTACCCGCTATGGTCCCCCGCACGCCCCCGATCCGTCCGACCGCGGTGGCCTACGCTCGTCAGCGTGGCACAGCACCCGACGAGCAGTGGCCCGGCCACGGCATCCGCGGCGCCCGGGTACCGCGAACGGCTCTGGGCGCCGTGGTGGATGTGGGGGCTCGGCCTGGCGTTGGCCGTGCTCGGCTCGGCCGAGGTGTACCTGGGCGCGCCCGGCCTGGCTACCTGGGTCCCCTACGCGGTGCTGGTACCGCTCGCCGCGCTCGGGCTCTGGTGGCTCGGCCGGATCCGGGTCGCCGTGGGCGACGGCGAGCTCTGGGTCGACGACGCCCACCTGCCCGTCCGGTACGTGGCCGAGGTCGGGGTGCTGGACGCGGCCGGGAAGCGGGCGGCGCTGGGACCGCAGGCCGACCCGCTCGCGTTCGTGGTCCAGCGGCCGTGGGTACCCGGAGCGGTGCTGGTCGTGCTCGACGACCCAGCCGACCCGACCCCGTACTGGGTGGTCAGCGCGCGGCATCCGGAACGGGTCGCCCGGGCCGTACTGGCCGCGAAGGCTACTTCGGATCGGGGCCCGGCTGGGTCGGCCACTGGCTGAGCTCCGGCCGGTGGCGCCGGCTGGCCAGGTCGCGGCGGATCTCGTGGCCGAGGGACATGGTGGCACGCCGGTTGAGGTAGCTGGCCACGGCGGCACCGGTGAGCAGCGGCCCGTACGTCGTGAGGTTGCGCCCGAACCGGCGCAGCAGCCGGTCGCGCAGCTCCTTGCGGGCGGCGGCGCCGAGTACCGCCGCCACCTCCATGCCGGGTACCAACGGGTTGAGCCCCCGGCGGTGGGCCCAGGACTGGACCAGCGCGACGGCCCGCTGGCTCGCGCTGCCGCGGATCGGGGGGCCGTACAGCTCGTGCAGCTCGCCGATCAGCTTGATCTCCACCGCGACGACCGCCACGGTCTCGGCCGCGAGCAGTACCGGCGCTGACAGCAGCGTCGGCGTGGCCACCCACTCGATCGCGGCCACCCCGCCACTGGCCGCGCCGACCGCGGCCGTGGTCAGCGCGGCGTTGCGGATCAGCCGCTCGGCGATCGCGTCGTCGGGCAGGCCGGGAAAGTGCCGGTGCAGGGTGTCCCGGTCCCGGATGGGCAGCCGGGGCGCGATGTCGCCGACCGCGTCGGCGACCCAGCGCATCGCGGCGCGCGGCCGGAACAGGTCGCCGATGCCGCGTGCCCGGATCTCCCCGGCCAGCCGCCCGAGCAGCCGGCGCCGCTCGGACTGGTCCAGGTTGTCCGCGGTCAGCGCGGCGATCGTGCCGGACAGCGCCTCGGTCGGTTCGTCCGTCACAGCCCCAGTCAGAGGTTCGGCCCCGGTCGGAGGTACGGCCTCAGCCGGCGGAACAGCGGCCTGGTGCGGAACTGTCGGCGTTGGCACGGTGCCGGACGCCGGAACGTCAGGCACCTCGGTGCCCGGGCCGAAGCCGGGTGCGTCATCTGGTGTCGCCCGGTCGGGTCCGTCGGGACCGTTCATCGCCGCCGCTCCCTCATCGCTGCGGACGGGTTCATGCCCTCGGGTTCCCGCTTCGACTGGCAGTCAAGCGGAGCACCCGCGGTCGCGGGTCCGTCAAGCGCATTCCCGACAGATCAGCTCGCCCTTGCGTTCGTACGCGAGCTGGCTGCGGTGGTGCACCAGGAAACAGCGCGAGCAGCGGAACTCGTCGGCCTGCATGGGCAGGACCTTGACGGTCAGCTCCTCGTCGGCAAGGTCGGCGCCGGGCAGCTCGAAGCTCTCCGCGACCTCAGCCTCGTCCACGTCGACCACGCTGGACTGGGCGTCGACGCGCCGTGCCTTGAGCTCCTCCAAGCTGTCCTCGCCGAGGTCGACCTCGTCGCGACGCGGAGCGTCGTAGTCGGTGGCCATCGGATGTCACACTCCTGTTTTCCTCGAATCGCGCCCGGTGTAACGCCAGACAATGGTGTTTCTTCCCGCCCGCAGGTGCCATTCCTGCCGGAGGGGGTGGTACGGATGGTGCGGCCGTTCTCGGTAAAGTGCCCGTCGGGCGGGGTACCTTACCTTCCCCGTGGCAGAGATGTACGCCCCTCCCGCACGAAGTTGTTCCCAATGTGACTCAGGCGACACAAAGGTAGGGGTACGGACCTGACAAACGCGCTCGGCACGCCGTCGGGGTACGGGGATTCCGGCGGTACGTGACCACAGGCGCTAACCTCGGCGACGACGCCACTAGTCTCGGCGTACCGCCGCCTGCAGACACCACCGACGGGGAGCCGAAGAGATGAGCCTTGCCAGGGCCCGCGCCCTCGCCATCGTCGGTGTCCTGGTGGTCGCCGCCCTGATCCTGGTCGTGATGGCGGTCGTCAAGGACAAACAGTCGACGGCCAGCTACGCCAGCGGCCACTGCGAGCCCGGCCAGGTCAAGATCAGCACCAGGCTACCCAACCCGGACAAGATCCACCTCAAGGTGTTCAACGGCACCGGCAGCCCCAACCCGGACGGCAGGGACGCCAAGCGGAACCCGGTCGTCGGCGCGGTCTCCGGGCTGGGCAACCAGGTGGCGGAGGACTTCAAGAACCGCGGCTTCGTGGTCGACACGATCAGCGAGCACCCCGAGAAGTTCGACCACGTCGCGAAGCTGCACTACGGACCGAAGACGTTGGCGGCGGCCTCGGTCGTCCGGGCGTACTTCCTGGACGAGACCGACAACGGCGGGTTCGACCTGAAGTACAACGAGGACGCGGTCGAGGTCACCCTCGGCAGCGGGTTCAAGCAGCTGGGTACGAAGACCGAGGTCAACCAGAAGATCGCGCAGCTCGGTAACCCGTCACCCCCACCGGGTACCTGCGACAGCGGCGAGTAGGGGTCAGTGCTCCACGCACGGCCCGCCGGCGGCGTCGAAGTCGACCAGGGCGTCGTGCAGGGCCCGGTGGATGCCGGGCGGGGCGGCGAGGAGCAGGGCCGGACCGGGCGGCGCGCCGGCCAGCCCGCTGACCACGAGGCCGGCCTCGGTGGCGATGAGCCCGCCGGCCGCGTGGTCCCAGAGGCTGAGCCCGGTCTCGAAGTACGCGTCCACCCGGCCCTCCGCCGCGAAGCACAGGTCGAGCGAGGCCGCCCCGAACCGGCGGATGTCCCGGACCATCGGCAGCAGCCGGGCGGCGACCCGAGCCTGGTACGCCCGCTGGGCGGCGGCGTACCCGAAGCCGGTGGCGAGCAGCGCCTGGCCGAGGTCGGTGACGGCGGAACCGGTGAGGCGCCGACCGTCCCGGTACGCGCCCCCGCCCCGGGTCGCCGTCCACTGCTCGCCGTTGGCCACGTTGCGTACCACCCCGGCGACCACCACCCCGTCGGCCTCGGCGGCCAGCGAGACGGCGTAGTGCGGCAGCCCGTACAGGTAGTTCACCGTGCCGTCGATCGGATCGAGGATCCACCGGACGGCCCCGGTACCGGTCGTCTGGCCGGACTCTTCACCCAGCACGGTGTCGTCGGGGCGCAGCTCGCGCAGGGCGTCGCGGACGTACCGCTCGGTGGCCTTGTCCGCCTCGGTCACCACATCGGTGGCGGTGCTCTTCGTCGCCACCCCGGTCACGCCCTGTTCCCGCAGGTCACGGGCCAGGTCCGCAGCCGACCGGGCAACCCGTACGGCGATCGCGAGGAGCTCCTGCGCCGTGCCCGCCATGCGTTACCTCCGCGCTCCTGGGGTACCCGTACCATCCTCGCAAGCCCCCGATCCCTCCATCGGAGGGCGTACCAACGCCCCGCCGGCCGTGCGGCGCAAGCTGACCGACCGGTTACGGCGCTACAATTCACGCTGCCCACGCGCCACGGCACGGGGGCGACAAACGGAGGTTCGCGTGGCTCGCGGACATCCATCGGTCGGCGGGCGTGGAGTTTCCGCGCTACGTTGGCCGCACGGCCGTGCTCGCTCTTCGCCCCGGAAGGTCGTTCGTGACTGAAGCCCGCCACTCCGGCGCCGACGTGCGCACCCTGACCGACGCTCTGCTCGCGCGCGCCGCCGGCTCCGGTGGCCAGCTCAGGTCGGCCGAGGTCGCCCGGGCCGTCGAGGACGCCGAGGTGACGCCGAGTCAGGCCAAGAAGCTGCTGCGTGCGCTCGCCGAGGCGGGCGTGACGGTGGTCGTCGACGACTCCACGAACGGCAAGCGGCGGGTCGCGGCGGCCCGTTCCGCGACCCCGGCGTCCAAGGCCACGACCGCGAAGGCGACCCGCAAGCCGGTCGCCGACGCCGAGCCGGTCGTCAAGCCCGAGCCGGTGGTCAAGGTGGTCAAGTCCGAACCGGCCGCGCCGGCCAAGACGGCGCCCGAACCAGCGAGCGGCAAGCGTACGGCGCCCAAGCAGGCGGCCAGCCCCGAGGACGCGGAGGCGGCCGAGGCCGCCGCCAAGCCGGCGAAGGTGGCCAAGGCCGCCGCCAAGGCGGTGAAGACCGCCGGCCGGTCCGCCGAGGCGGGCGAGGCCGGGCCCGGTAAGGCCAAGGCCACCAAGGCCCCCGCGAAGACCGCTGAGCCGGCCAAGGCGGCCGCCCCCGGCGCGAAGGCCGAAGACGAGCCGCCGGAGGACGCCGAACTCGATCCCGAGACGCTGGCCGCCGACCTGGAAGACGTCGTGGTCGACGAGCCGGCCGAGATCGTGGCCGAGGCGGAGGCCGACGCCCAGGCCGCCTCCGACGACTTCGAGTGGGACGACGAGGAGTCCGAGGCGCTCAAGCAGGCCCGGCGCGACGCCGAGCTGACCGCCTCAGCCGACTCGGTACGGGCCTACCTCAAGCAGATCGGCAAGGTACCGCTGCTCAACGCTGAGCAGGAGGTCGAGCTGGCCAAGCGGATCGAGGCCGGCCTGTACGCGGGAGAGCGGCTGCGCGCCGCCGACGACGGCGAGGAGAAGCTCGCCACCACCATGTCCCGGGACCTGATGTGGATCTCGCGGGACGGCGAGCGCGCCAAGAACCACCTGCTCGAAGCCAACCTGCGCCTCGTGGTCAGCCTGGCCAAGCGGTACACCGGCCGCGGCATGGCCTTCCTCGACCTCATCCAGGAAGGCAACCTCGGCCTCATCCGCGCCGTCGAGAAGTTCGACTACACCAAGGGCTACAAGTTCTCCACCTACGCCACCTGGTGGATCCGCCAGGCCATCACCCGGGCCATGGCCGACCAGGCCCGTACCATCCGGATCCCGGTCCACATGGTCGAGGTGATCAACAAGCTCGGCCGGATCCAGCGGGAGCTGCTCCAGGACCTGGGCCGCGAGCCCACCCCGGAGGAGCTGGCCAAGGAGATGGACATCACCCCGGAGAAGGTACTGGAGATCCAGCAGTACGCCCGGGAGCCCATCTCGCTCGACCAGACCATCGGCGACGAGGGCGACAGCCAGCTCGGCGACTTCATCGAGGACTCCGAGGCCGTGGTCGCGGTCGACGCGGTCTCCTTCTCGCTCCTGCAGGACCAGCTCCAGCAGGTCCTGCAGACGCTGTCGGAGCGGGAGGCGGGCGTGGTCCGGCTGCGGTTCGGGCTCACCGACGGGCAGCCCCGTACGCTCGACGAGATCGGCCAGGTCTACGGCGTGACCCGCGAGCGGATCCGGCAGATCGAGTCCAAGACCATGTCGAAGCTACGGCACCCGTCGCGGTCCCAGGTGCTCCGCGACTACCTCGACTGACATACGAGATCCCTGGTCAATGACGGACTCGCTGTGTGGTGCGTCACGATACCTGCCGCATTACGGTCAAGCAGTGCTGTTCCGGGCTGTTCACATCCCTCGGGTAAATCTTGAGGGTCGGTGGTCGTTGACGAGACAGGATGGGTACAGGGCACACTGTCGGTACCCTGTAGTGACCTCAATCCCTTCGACCCCAACGGGAACGACCCGGCACCCGGCGGTGTTGGACGGAACGTGAGTAACGAGTTTGGGCATGTGTTCGTCGGTGACCATCAGGAGGAGGAGTCGATGACCCCAACCCTCACGCCGCCGGAGACGGTGGCCTTCCCGGGCGCCGATGAGCGGTGCGACCGGTGCAGTGCGGCGGCCAAGCTACGCGTCATGATTGCTGGGGGCAGCGAGCTGGTGTTCTGCGGGCACCACGCCAACAAGTACGCGGAGAAGCTGGTACAGATCGCGGTGGACGTCGCGGTCGCGCCAGAGTTCGACTGGCGCGGTACCGAGCTGATGGCCAGCTAGCTGATCCTCACGGGAGGAGCGGCTGACGCCGCACTAGCTGATTGGAAGACGTCGGTGGGCGCTCCGGGGTTCCGGGGCGCCCAGTTTTCGTACCTCACAGTGTCTGGATCGTGGCGATCCGCTCTTCGAGCTGTTCGATCGTGGCCTGGGCGCTGGGCGGGCCGCCACACAGCCGGCGCAGCTCCGCGTGGATCTTGCCGTGCGGCAGGCCGGTCCGGTGGTGGTGCGCGGCGACGAGCGTGTTGAGCTGGCGGCGCAGCAGGATACGGCGTTCCCCGGCGGTACGGGGCGCGGTCCGCTCCTCGGGAGCGGGGCGCTGGGTGACCGTCCGGCGCTCGGCCGCCTGCTGTTCGGACTGGCGCTTGGCCAGCAGGACGGACACCTGGTCGGCGGTCAACAGGCCGGGCAGGCCGAGGTACTCCTCCTCCTCGGGGGTACCGGCCAGCACCGGCGTACCGAACGACGCGCCGTCGAAGATCACCTGATCCAGCTCGGCCGTCGCCGACAGCGCCTCGAACTTCTTCTCCAGCTCCCCCGACGCCTGCTCGCTGCGCTGGGCCCGCTCCAGCAGCGCGTCGTCCAGCCCGTCCCCGGCGCGCCGGGCGCCCAGGACGTGGTCGCGCTCGACCTCCATGTCGCTGGCCAGCTCCAGCAGCGCAGCCACGCTCGGTACGAACACGCTCGCCGTCTCGCCAGGCTGCCGCACGCGCACGAACCGGCCGATGGCCTGGGCGAAGAACAGCGGCGTGGACGCGCTGGTGGCGTACACGCCGACGGCCAGGCGGGGGATGTCCACGCCCTCGGACACCATCCGTACGGCGACGAGCCAGCGCTGCCGCGAACCGGCGAACTCGGCGATGCGCCCCGAGGCGCCCGCGTCGTCGGACAGCACCACGACCGCCTTCTCGCCGGTGAGCTGGCCGATCAGCTTCGCGTACGCCCGGGCGGCCTGCTGGTCGGAGGCGATCACCAGGCCGGCCGCGTCGGCCATCCCGCCTTCGCGCAGTACGGTGAGCCGCGCGTCGGCCGCCCGGAGCACCTGGGGCATCCAGCCGCCGGCCGGGTCGAGGGCCGTACGCCACGCCTGCGCGATCAGGTCCTGGGTCATCGGCTCGCCGAGCCGGGCGGCCAGCTCGTCCCCGGCACTGGTGCGCCACCGGGTCTCGCCGGAGTACGCGAGGAAGATCACCGGCCGGACCACGCCGTCGCGTAGGGCATCGGAGTAGCCGTACGTGGAGTCGGCGCGGGAGCGCAGCAGTCCGTCCGCGCCGCGCTCGTACCGGACGAACGGGATCGGGTTCTCGTCGGAGCGGAACGGGGTGCCGGTGAGCATCAGGCGGCGTACCGCCTCGTCGAACGCGGCCTTGACCCCGTCGCCCCAGGAGCGGGAGTCCCCCGCGTGGTGGATCTCGTCGAGGATGACCAGGGTACGGCGGGCGAGCGTACGGCGCCGGTGCACCTGCGGCGCCATCCCCACCTGCGCGTACGTCAGCACCGCGCCGTGGAAGTCGCTGGCCGAGTGCACGTCGGAGTTGCGGAACGCCGCGTCGAGCTGGACGCCCACCGCGCCGGCCGCCGCCGCCCACTGGTTCTTCAGGTGCTCGGTGGGGGTGACCACGGTGACCGCCTCGACCGTACCGTCGGCGATCAGCTCGGCCGCGATCCGCAGGGCGAACGTGGTCTTGCCGGCGCCGGGCGTGGCGACCGCCAGGAAGTCGGCGTCACGGCGGCGCAGGTACTCCACCAACGACCGGCGCTGCCACGATCGCAGCGGGGGGAATGCGTCCAGGACCGGTCGCGGCGGTGCCATCCCCCGCCCTCCCCTCGCTGAGCCTGCCCACCAGACGCGCAAACGCCCCCGGCCCGGGGTAGGCGCGAAGGCGGCCTTCAGCTTAGCCGGTGGGCCCGGGCTGGTCGGGCAGCGCCACGGGGAGTCGGGGCCACCCGCCGGCGGCGCCCGCGATCAGGGTCAGCGAGGAGCGCGACGCTCGGCTCAGTCCCCGCTGAAGGACTCGAAGATCTCCTTGCACGCCGGGCAGACCGGGGAGCCGGGCTTCGGCACCTTGGTCACCGGGAACTTCTCGCCGCACAGGGCTTCCACGAAGGTACCCAGCACGGCGCTCTCCACCATGGCGTCCTTGTCGACGTAGTGGAACAGCTCCGGTCCGGTGTCGGCTTCCTTCTCCCGGACGTCAGGGCGTTCAACGACCTGTGTGCTCATGACTGACCAGTCTGCCAGGGGCTGGGTACGGTGACCAGGTGAGCATCGTCGACGAGTCCGGCTCGGCGGCGTCTGGCGCCACGCAGCGACCCGGACCGGTCGAGTACGGAGCGCACGTCGCCGCCGCCCGGCAGGTAGGGGCGCCGATCGTGGCGCTGGAGACCACGATCGTCTCGCACGGGCTGCCCCGCCCCGACAACCTGGAGGTGGCCCGGGAGGTCGAGGCGACCGTACGGGAGCACGGCGCCGTACCGGCGACGATCGGCATGATCGGCGGGCGGCTGGTGGTCGGCGTGGACGACGAGCAGCTGACCCGGCTGGCGACCTCGGACAAGGTGCTGAAGCTCTCGGCACGGGACCTGGCGGTGGCGGCCGCCCGGGGAGCGGACGGCGCGACGACCGTCGCCGGTACGAGCGCGGTGGCGGCCGCGGCCGGGATCACGGTCTTCGCGACCGGCGGGCTCGGTGGGGTACACCGGGACGCGCCGTACGACGAGTCGGCCGACCTGGTCACCCTGGCCCGTACCCCGATCGTGGTGGTGTGCGCCGGCGTGAAGTCCATCCTCGACGTGGGCGCCACGCTGGAGCGCCTGGAGACGCTCGGGGTGGCCGTGGTCGGCTACCGCACCCGGCGGTTCCCCGGCTTCTTCATCAGCGACAGCGGCTTCCCGGTGGACTGGTCGGTCGACTCGCCCGGGGACGTCGCGGCGCTGCTGCGCGAGCAGGGGGCGCAGGGGGTACACCGCGGCGCCGTGGTGGTGGCGAACCCGCTGCCGCCGGAGGAGCAGCTCGACCCGGCGCTGCACGACCGGGTACTCGCCGAGGGGACGGCCGGGCTGGCCCGGGACGGGGTGACCGGCAAGGCGATCACGCCGTACCTCCTGGGGCATTTCCACGCCGCCACCGAGGGCCGCAGCCTGGCGGTCAACGTGCGGATCATCCTGCGCAACGCGGCGCTCGCCGCGCAGATCGCGGTCGCGGCGGCGCGGCCGTGAGTGGGCAACGTACGGGGCGCGACGCGAGCGAACGAAAGACGGCGGGGTGAGTGAGCGGAGCGCCGCGGTGCCCGGCGCCGCGAGACGCGCCGACGAAGTCGGTTGCGCGGATCGGGGGGACGGGCAGCGCACAGGGCGCGACGCGAGCGAACGAAAGGCGGCGGGGTGACCGGGCGGATCCTGGTGGTCGGCGATGTGATCACCGACGTGCTGGTCGTCTACGCGGGGCCGTTCGACGTGGGTACGGACACTCCGGCGCGCATCCAGATGACCGGCGGCGGGTCGGCGGCGAACACCGCGGCGTGGCTCGCCTCGCTCGGCGCACCGGTGACGCTCGTCGGCGTCGTGGGTACCGACCGCACGGGCGGGGACCGGCTGGCCGAGCTGTCCGCGGGCGGGGTGACCTGTGCGGTACGGCGGACGGCGGCGGCGCCCACCGGCACGGTCGTGGTGCTCTCCGAGTCCGGCGAGCGCACGATGCTCACCGACCGGGGCGCCAACCTGGACCTGTCCACTGTGGACATTGACGCGGCGCTGGCCGACGCGGCCGACGCGGTACACCTGCACCTGTCGGGCTACGTGCTGTTCGACGAGGCGTCGCGGGCGGCCGGGCGGCACGCGCTGCACGCCGCCCATGAGCGGGGGCTGACCACGAGCGTCGACGCGGCCTCCGCCGGCCCGTTGCGGCACACGGGTGGCGGGAGCTTCCTCGACTGGGTACGGGGTGCCGACGTCCTCCTCGCCAACGCGGACGAGGCGACGGTGCTCCTGCGCCGCGTAGCTCGTCGGAGCGGCGCCCAGTCAGCGTTCGACAGCCGCGTAGCTTGTCGCAGCGGCGCCCAGTCAGCGTTCGACAGCCGCGTAGCTTGTCGGAGCGGCGCCCAGTCAGCGATGTCAGCGGCGCTGACCGCCTTCGTCCGGTACCCCGTCGTCAAGCAAGGCGCGAAGGGCGCGCGGTGGCTGGCTTCCCCGCCGGTCTCGGTACCCGCCGAGCCAGCCACCGTCGTCGACGTCACCGGGGCCGGGGACGCGTTCGCGGCCGGGCTTCTGTCGGCCTGGTGCTCGGGTGCGTCGCCCGAGGAGGCACTGCGCGCCGGCAACCGGCTGGGCGCCCGGGCGGTATCGACGCCGGGCGCGCGGCCGGTACCGGCCGCTGACCTTTTGGCCTAGTCCTCGGTTGGCTCAGTCCTCGGTTGGCTCAGTCCTCGGTTGGCTCAGTCCTCGGTTGGCTCAGTCCTCGTGCTCGATGACGCGGGGCGGGTCGGCCGGCGGTAGCGCGGGCGGCGGCGCCGGTGGCTCCGAGTGGTGGAGCTTGCCGGCCAGCCGGTAGCGCGCCTTGGGCGGCCCGTCGTTGGCGAGGATCACCGCCAGCCACGGTACGACGACCATCCCGACCAGGCACACCGGCACCCAGAGCCAGAGCAGCGGCGCGTGTACGGACACCAGGACGGCCGCCGCCACCAGGCACAGCGCCCGTACGCCCATCATCAGCACGTACCGGATCTCCCGCGAGCGCCGCTCGGCGCCCGGGCTCGGCCTGGCATTGGTGATCACGACAGACCGGCGATCGCGCTTCACGTGGGTACCTTTCCTGGTGTTGAACCTCTATCGTCCCACTCCGCCGCCGCCACCTGGCGGTGGCACCTAAGTTCCGATGGCCGGTAGCATCGTCGGTATGAAAGTGAGTGTGAGCATTCCCGAGGACGACGTGGCGTTCGTCGACGAGTACGCGCGCCGCCGGGGCGTCGGGTCCCGCTCGGCGGTGCTACATGACGCGATCGAGCTGCTCCGGATGAGCGAGCTGGAGGACGCGTACGCGGCCGCCTGGGACGAGTGGGAGGGCACCGACGAGGCCCGGCTCTGGGACGGTACTGCCCCCGATGGGGTCGCGGATGCGGCGCGGTGACGTCTATCTGGTCGACCTGGAGCCGGCCCGGGGTGCCGAAGCCAACAAGGCCCGGCCGGCCGTACTGGTCAGCAACGACGCCGCGAACCGCAGCGCGCAGCGGCAGAGCCGGGGCGTCGTGACGGTGGTACCGGTGACCTCCAGAACCGAACGCGTGTACCCGTTCCAGGTCCGGCTTACGGCCGGCGAAGGTGGACTGGCCACGGACTCGAAGGCACAAGCGGAGCAGGTGCGCTCGGTTGACTACGGGCGACTGCGGCACCGGCTCGGCTCGCTCACACCGGCGACACTGCACAAGCTCGACGAGGCCCTCCGTACCCACCTCGGACTTGGATAGGTCGACGGGTACCTCCACGGCGGGCAGGTGAGCCGGGCGGTTGTCACTCGCGGGCGCCCTTGGCGGCGGCCTTCATCTGCTGCTTGTAGGTGCGTACCTTCTGCAACGAGTCGGCGTCGACGATGTCCGCGACCGACTTGTGCGAGCCCGCCGCTCCGAACTCCCCGGCCGCCTCGCGCCAGCCCTTGGGCTGCACGCCGAACTGCTTGCCCAGCAGCGCCACGAAGATCTGCGCCTTCTGCTGGCCGAACCCGGGCAGGTCGGCCACCCGCTTGAGCAGGTCCTTGCCGTCCTTGGCCTCGGTCCATACCCGCGTGGCGTCACCGTCGTACCGGTCGGCCACCTGCCGGGCGAGCTCCTGGACCCGTACGGCCATCGCCTTCGGGAACCGGTGCAGGGCGGGACGCTGGGCGAAGAGCTCGACGAGCGCGTCGCTGCCGTACCCGGCCAGGTCCCGCGCGTCCAGGTCGTGCCCGAGCCGCTCCCGTAGCTCGTACGGCGACGTGAACGCCTTCTCCAACGGGATCTGCTGGTCGCAATAGGCACGCGGATGTATGTTCTGACCAGCTCGGCGTTGCCGCCCTGGGCAGGGCACCGAAGCAGGGGGTGTGACCGAAAGCACACAAGTGTTGAAGATCGACTCGGCCACGCGCTCAGCTACAGAGCGTCACAAGCGGCGACTGGAACAATCGCCTAGCGCGTATCTCTAACGCTGAGCGCTACAACGTTTGCCATACCCAAATTCGACGCTACGTTGAGTGAGCAGACTGGAATACCATGCCCGCACATGCTTTCGCTCTACCATGTCGTCAGCAGTGATCGGTCGCGGGCCGTAGCCGAAACGGTACCGGCTGGCACCGGAGGCCGCTCGCTGTCAGCCACGCTGCGTATACATCGCTGACGGAGGAAGTATGCCCCGTATCGGCTCAACTCGGGCTCGCGGCCAACGCGCCACGCTACGGGCGCAGCCGGATTCACAGCCCAACCCGCTTCCTCTCCGCTGGGCGGTCATCACCGCCATCGCCGCTGCCGCAGGGATCATGGTGGGCCTCCGCACGCATCCAGCGGCCGGAATCGTGAGCGCCGTTGTAGTGGCGGGGGTTCTACATCGGATTATCGGCAGGTAACGGCTCCGGGGCGGACGGCGTCAGGCGCCCGCCTTGGCCGCCGCCTTCATCTGCTGCTTGTGCTCCCGCACCTTGGCGAGCGAATTCTCGTCCACGATGTCCGCCACCGAGTAGTACGACTTGGCCTCACCGAACATGCCGGCGGCTTCGCGCCAGCCGGTCGGCCGGACGCCGTACTGCTTGCCCAAGAGCGCCACCATGATCTGTGCCTTCTGTTTGCCGAAGCCAGGCAGCCCGCTGATCCGCTTCAACAACTCGGCGCCCGTCTTAGCCTCGCCCCACAGCGCCGCCGGGTCGCCGTCGTAGCGCTCCACCAGCAACCGGCATGCCTCCTGCACCCGAGCCGCCATCGCCTTCGGGAAGCGGTGGAGGGCCGGCGGCCGGCTGAAGATCTCCGTCAGAGCATCGGGGTCGTACGCCGCCAGCTCATGAGCATCGAGCGGGTGCCCCAGGCGCTGCTCCAGCACGTAGGGCGAGCTGAACGCCTTCTCTAGCGGCACCTGTTGATCGAGCACCATCCCAACGAGGAGCGCCAGCGGACTGCGCTGGAGCAGCTCGTTGGCTGCGGGGGCGATGGGCAGGGTGAGCGCCATGGCTGGCCTCCTGGGTCGCGGGCTTCGCCCCTACATCCTGCCGCGCCGGCCGACGGCTTGGGCAGAGGCTCAAGGCTCGCTGGCTTGCTTCCCGGCGCGCCCGGCGGCCGGACCGACAACATCAACTAAACGAGGAACAATCTTATGGAACACCCCAACCAACCGAGAGGAGTCGCCGACGACATCACCAGCCAGCAGCACACCCAGCCCGACCATCAACCCGCACCCGAAGCCGCCCCTCCCGAAGTACCGATTTACCAGGCCGAAGCCCCTCACCAGCGCCCGCTCGTGACCTTCACGGAAGCCGCGGCCCACAACCCCTTCTCCTTACTTACCGAGCTGCACGACCAGGCCATGGCGCTGCGGCTCCATGAGAAGCCGTCCACCTTCCACCTGACCGAACTGGCGCTGTCCGCTGCTGTGGTGGCCTGGTGGTCACGCTGGCAGCCGATTGCCATGCACCGGGCCTTGGTTGCCGGTGCCAGCCTGAGCGAAGTAGCTGCGGCTGCCGGTACATCCGAAGCTGAGACGTACCAACGTTGGAACGAATGGGGAGAGCAGCAATCGCGCCTGGTCATTGCCGGCAGGGTCGGGGTGGATGCCGCCGAAGTGGCCGAGATTCGGGCTCGGTATGGCGACGTCCGCCGCGACGCCGGCTAACCGGCTCAGGCCAAGGTCGCCGGGGTAAAGCAACAGGGTCGTCCCACCGCATCCACCGGACGGCAGCCTGGTGAGCTGCGATGGCGGAGTTCGCGATCTTCGCCCGTTGCCCGAGGCTGATGAGGCGGTACACGGCGTACATCATGCGGTACTCGTTCTGCCGTGAATGGCGTGGCCCACGGGGGATAGCGGCCAGCTCATTCTGGGTCTTCGAAGTTAAGCGGGCTTGAGATGGCCACGGGCTCGGCGGGTGGTGACGCAGCGTGTTCGTAGGCGTTGGTTGGTTGGGTTGCGGAAGCCGAAGGCGTTGCGGGCGACGAGCTTGACGACGCGGTTGACTCCCTCGCTCTTCGCGTTCGTGATTCTGGTTTTGATGAACGCTTCGATGGCTGGCCACCAGCGTTCGATGGTGGCGGCGAGGCGTTCGAGTTCGGGGATGCCGGCGTGGGCGCACCAGTCGTAGAAGGCGAACAGCCGCTGGGAGATGCGGTGGCGGTCGCAGCCGGTGCGGGCCAGGGCCAACAGTTCCCGCAGGTTCTCCTTGGCGATGTAGGCGGCCAGGATGTCTTCGCCGGGTTTGCCGAGGTCGATCAGGGTGTTCCACATGCGGGCGAACCGACGTTGGGAGAGGTTCTCCCGGTTGCGGGTCAGCAGGTTACGCACGTCCCACTCGCCGTCGCCTTTGCGGCCACGCCGTGCGCGTAGCTGGGTGGTGATCCGGCAGCGGATCTCGTGCAGTGCCTGGTTGGCCAACTGCACGACATGAAAATGATCGACAACGATGGTGGCGTGCGGTAGGGCCAGGGCGATCCCGGCCGCGAACACGCTGCACATGTCGATGGCCACGTAGCGGACCTGCTCGCACCATGTCTTGCCCCGGGCACCCAGCCAGTCGACCACTGTCGATTTGGTGCGTCCCTCGGCCTGCCCGAGCAGGCCCTGCCCGCCGTTGATGTCGACGAACCCGACATGCCACCGGTCAACGATCATCTCCCACTCGCCGGTGTCGGGGTTGAGGCGGAAGCGCGGTCGTCCCCGGCGGGTCTCGTCGATACCCAGCACGTCAACCGGGTCGGGCTCGTCGGGCAGCACCGCCTGCGCGTGAGTGGTGACCGCGTCCATCACCGTCGGCCAGGACAGGCCATGGTCACGGGCCGCTTGGGCCACCGTGGCGCCGCGGTCACCGACCGCGGCCCCCGCCTGCGCGCGTAGCCGGCCGGTCAGCCGGGCCCGGCTGGGCACCCGCGGCACCGACTCGGTGAACGACCCCTTGGCACAGCCGGCGTTGCCGCACCGCCACCGCTTCTTGTGCCACAGCAGACTGACCCCCCGCCCACCGTGTGGCAGATCCCGCGGGCGCGTCGTCACCCGCTGCTTGGGCAGGCAGGACACCTGCGCACATGAGGGGCACCTCGCCGCGTCGGCGTCGCATGTGCTCAGGTGAACCACCGCGGCGCCGCTGTCGTCCACCTCGACCCGCTGCGCCGCGAGTCCCTCCAACCCCAGCAACAACGTCGTATCGTTACTCAAGCCCGTAGCCCTCACGTGATCAATGCCTGCATCGACAACAGACACGATCACTCAGGGCTACGGGTCTATCCACAAAGGACGGTCAACCGTTCGGGCAAACTTGATCAACCACACGGTGCCGTCAAGCCACAAGAACCAGCCCACACCGTTAACGCTGCGTCACCACCCGTCGAGCCTGCGGATACCTCAAGCCCGGTTAACTTCGAAGAGCCGATAATGCTGAACTCGAAGCGCCTCCGCAGAGCTCACCGCCGCTACGCTTCCTGGCCGGACTGCCCGGCTGGAAGCCCCACCAGCTCCCGCACCATCGCCGCATACACCGGCGCATCGTCAAACGGTTGCAGCTCCCCCAGCTGGTACCAGCCCCAAGCCAGATACGCGCCGCGGGCCTCCACGTTGTCCGGCAGCACCAGCAGCGTTGCCCGCTCCTCCTGGCGCCCAGCCAGCAAGGCGTCATGGAGCGTCCGGGCATACCCCCGCCGCCGCCATCCCTCGCGCACCATGATCTCGGTCAGCGCAAACGTTCGGGTGCCATCCTCTTGCAGCTGGGCCGGATCAACATCGCCGCGCAGCCCCCGCCACCAGCCCGAGCCGGCCGGCAGTGTGTAGCCCAGGGCGTAGCCAATGAGGTCGCCATCCAGCCGGCCGGTGACGAGCGCAAAGCCGTCTCGCTTCCCGTAGGCTTCGAGCCGCTCCCAGTACCGCGGCAGCGAAAAGAACGGATCGTCGAGCCGCGCCGCGTAGATCTCGGCGTACACGGCAAGCAGCGCATCGCGTTCCTTTTGCAAGCCCTCTGCACCGTAGCGGGCAATGGCCAGAGCGGGCACGGCCGAAGTCACGGCAAGACCTCCACAGATACGCATTGGAGCTTGGCTAGTCTTTGCGGGCGGCGTAGCGGTGCAAGAACTGGGCGGCCCTCTGTTCATGAGGGTGAGCTGCCAGCCGGGTCGCGACCGCCGCCAGTTCGGTTTGGACCCGCCAGCTGGCTACCTGGCCGGTGAGGTCGTCAAGCGCGGCGGTGGCAGCATCGGCCGCGCCGTCAACGGCTTTCAGATCGAGGCGGGCACGCGCTAGCCGTACCCGGTACAAGGCCCGGTTGCGCGCGTAGCGGTTGCTGTAGCCGGCAACAGCCCGTTCCAGCAACTGCTCCGCCTGTGCTGGCTGGCCCAGCTCCATCAGGCAGGTGCCCTCCACACCGTCCAGCTCGGCCGGGCCAAGAAACGCGCACCACTCCTCGGCAGGCTTGTCACCGTCCCGGTCAAGCACCGTGCGGGCCGCTGTTACCGCCTTGTCTTGGCCGCTACGGTCGCTGCTCAGTGCGGATGCCACCGCCTGCCGCAGGTGCGGGATGGCCGCCAACCGCGCCCGGCCATGCGGGCCGGCGGCAGCCCGTACGGCACCTTCGGTAAAGCGGGCAGCCTCCCGCGGGCGACCGAGCACGTTGCTCTGGAACGCCAGGTTGGACAGGGCGTGCGTCTCTACTTCCGCGTCGCCGGCTTGCCGGGCTAGGGCCAGCGCCTCGGTGTAGCAGGTACGGGCAACGTCATGGCGGCCGGCGTCGAAAGCCAGCCAGCCGGCGCACATCTGCATGCGCCCGGTGGCCTTCAGCAGCCGCTCGGCCACAGCCTCGCCGTACGTGCCGTGCTCCAGCATGGCGTAGCCGCTGCGCACCGAGGCCGCCGCCGACTGCCACAGCGTCGCCCCGCCGTGCTGGTAATCCAAGCCGTACAGCCAAACAGCGTTGTCTTGCAGCTCAGCGGCATCGGCGACGCCAATCTTGCCGATCTGACGTTCGCCGTCGCTCACGCCGAGCACCTCAGCCAGGGCCGGGGCGGTCAGGCCCCACTTCACCAGCGTCCGCCGCCTCATAGGGTCAAACGGTACTGCCGCGCGGATGCGTTGGGCCTGCTCAGCGCGAGCGATGGCGAGCAAAGCGCCGCCAGCCTCAAGCGCATTGTCAACAGCCCGGGCCACAGCCAACGTCGCCCGGCGGTGCCCGTTTTCAATCTTGCTCAGGTAGCCGAAGTCCAGCGGGGCGAGCCTAGCCAGCCCGCGCAGCGACAGCCCGCGCTCGGTACGCAGGCGGTGCAACGCCTCGCCGAAGGGTTCGGAATCGGCCACGCCCCGATTCTCCCGATTCCGCATCGGGCGTTGTCAAGGTGCCCGCCGTCAACTGGCAACACCTACAGCAGCGGCTCGGTGACGGTGAGGCTGAAGACGTGACACCGGAACGGCCGCTGGCAGCGCCGGCCGGCAAACCTAGCGCTGCGTGGCAAGTGGGCCGTTCCGGTGTCACCCCAAGCCCCCGGCCGGGCGTGAGAATCGAGGACTCCGCCCGGCCGGGCTTCCAAACTCGACGACGAACCACTGGACAGCACACCCGGAAGGAGCCGACCATGCTGGCCCAGATCGTGAGCGTCGGCCTGGCCGTGGTGCTCGGCTGGCTGACCGGGATGTTGACCCACAAGCGGGCGGAACGCTGGTGCCCGTTGTGCGGGTCGCGGCTCAAGTGCTTGGAGTGTGCGCGGAGTGGGCTGCATGTGTTGTAGCAGCCGGGCGCCGACTGGCGGTGCGCGCGCCAATGGAACCCGCACCCATTGGCCTGAAGGTACAGAGCACACCATCCATTGCCGGAGGTTTGAGACGCATGAACACTGCGGTTGTTGAGTCCCAAGGTCATGAGCAATCTCAGGAAGAAACCCATGCCGTATTCCGCCGGGCGATGGCCGCTATCACCGAGCAGGCGTGTGCCCAAGGCCGGGAGGGCGACGTGCTGGAGGCGCTGTTTCCGATCGTGTTCGTCGGGGTCGGCGATGACGACGGTGAAGACCTGGGGCTGTGAGCCGGCCATGGTGCTCGACATCGCCCCCGTGCCAGAGGACGTCGCCCGGTTGGCTGCCCCACGATGACAGACGAACACCCGGAACTCAGTGACGAGCAGGCGGCGTATTACCGGGAGGTCTTGGTCGCCCACGGCTCGGTGCACGGGGCGGGCAACTGCTCGGTGTGCGGGGTGGCCCGGTGCCCGGACTGGGTGGACGCGTTCGACAAGCTGGCCGCCGCCGGCATGGTCATGGGCGAGGCGCCCGCATGGGAGCCGTACCGGCCGAGGCGGCGGTCGTGAGGACGCCGGGGGAGGTTCCCGACGTTGTCCGGCTGGAGGAGCCGGACTCTTGGCGTGGGGTGGCTCCCCGGCGCACCGGCGCTGCCCGCACTACGCCAAGGTTGGCTTGTACCCCGGGGATCACGCGGTGACGCCCCGCTCCGGCCTTCAGCCTCACCAGCCCGCCGCCGCCCTGCCCAAGCCCGGCGATGTGCTGCTCATTGATGAGGAGGCCAGCGTGCAGTTCGCGGGCCTATGGCACCACCGCAGCCATTATCCGACCCGGAGCACCCGCGCATCAGGGATGGGTCAGGATGGCAGGCGTGACCGTACCCTCTCCGCTGCTGGACGCCACCGGGATCGAGCGGCTTCGCGAGGCGCTGCGGGCCGCCGAGTACACCAGCGTGGGCATCGCCGACCGGATCGGTCCGGCGGCCGTGACCGCCTTGCGCCGCAACGACTTCCGGCCGGCTCTTCGGGAGACCACGGACCGTGACCCGCTGGCGACGCTGATCCGGCTGTTCGTCTGCGCCCAGACCGAGCCGGCGAGCGCCGTCGCGGCCGCGCTGCCGCTCCCCGACCTGGCCGCCGCCGGCCTCCTCACGACCGACGGCGACGGGCTCAGGGCCGCCGTCGACCTGGAGCCGTACGGCGACGGGTGGTGGGTGCTGTCCGACCTGACCGGCGGTCCGCTGGCCCCGGACCACGTCCTCGGGGTCGGCGGCGCGTCGACGACGCTGGCCGGCGCGACCGTACGGCAGCCGGTGGGCAGCGCGCTCGACCTCGGTACCGGCTGCGGGGTCCAGGCGCTGCACCTCGCCACCCACGCCGCGCAGGTCACCGCGACCGACGTGTCCGGGCGGGCGCTGCGGTTCGCCGCCACCACGGCGGCGCTGAACGGCATGGGCTGGGAGCTGCTCCCGGCGACCTGGTCGCGCCGGTGGCGGGGCGCCGCTTCGACCTCGTGGTGAGCAACCCGCCGTTCGTCGTCGGACCGGGTACGGCCACCCACGCGTACCGCGACTCCGGCCGGGCCGGCGACGGGGTCTGCGCCGAGCTGGCCGCCGCCGCGCCGCAGTTGCTCGGCGAGGGCGGCACCATGCAGTACCTGGCGAACTGGCTGCACGTGGCCGGGGAGGACTGGACCGAACGGGTCTGCGGCTGGGTCGCCGGTACGGGCCTTTCCGCGTGGGTGATCCAGCGGGAGGTCAGCGACCCGGTCTCGTACGTGCGGCTGTGGCTGTCCGACGCGGCGGAGCGGACCGACCCGGTACGGATGGCGGCGTGGCTGGACTGGTTCGACTCGCACAAGGTCGAGGCGGTCGGGTTCGGGTTGGTCACCCTGCGGCGGTCCGGGCACGCCGAGCCGGTGGTCCGGGTCGAGGACCTGCGCCAGGCCGTCGACCAGTCCCGTCAAGCGGCGCCGTGAGGGCGCTGGTCCAGACGGTCAGCCGGGCGAGCGTGACCGTCGACGGTACGGTGACCGGAGCGATCGAGGACGGGCTGCTCGTCCTTGTCGGGGTCACCCACTCCGACTCCCCCGCGGTCGCCAGGCAACTCGCCCGCAAGGTGTACGAGCTACGCATCCTGGACGACGAGCGGTCCGCCGCCGAGCTGTCCGCGCCGGTACTGGTGGTGAGCCAGTTCACGCTGTACGGGGACGCGCGCAAGGGGCGCCGCCCGACCTGGTCGGCCGCCGCCCCGGCCGAGGTGGCCGAGCCGCTGGTCGAGGCGTTCGCGCAGGCGCTGCGGGACCGGGGCGCATCGGTGGCGACCGGGCGGTTCCGGGCGCACATGCTCGTGGAGAGCGTGAATGTCGGCCCACGGACGGTGTTGCTGGAACTACCCGCCCCAACCGGACAGACCGAGTCCCCGAATCGTGCCATCGGCGCAGCGCCTCACCCCGACTTCACAGGGTGAGGTCCAGTCTTTCCCCGTACCCAAGTTGAGCTTCTAGTACGGGGAGGCGAGTGACCGTGGCCCAGCCAGTCACCGCGACCAGCATCGATGACGAGCAGATCGAGACCGTCGACCTGGCCGACGAGCCGGCCGAGGAGCCGGCCGACCTCGACGCCGACGACCGGGGCGTCTCCGCTGACCTGGTCCGCGCCTACCTGAACGGGATCGGCCGTACCAAGCTGCTCACTGCCGAGCAGGAGGTCGAGCTGGCCAGGCGGATCGAGGCCGGGCTGTACGCGGAGGAGGTCCTCCCCGAGGTACGCGACGCTGAGCTCGCCACCGACCTGATGACCGTGGCCCGCGAAGGGCGCGCGGCAAAGGACCACCTGCTCGAAGCCAACCTGCGCCTCGTGGTCAGCATCGCCAAGCGGTACACCGGCCGCGGCATGGCCTTCCTCGACCTCATCCAGGAAGGCAACCTCGGCCTCATCCGCGCCGTCGAGAAGTTCGACTACACCAAGGGCTACAAGTTCTCCACCTACGCCACCTGGTGGATCCGCCAGGCCATCACCCGGGCCATGGCCGACCAGGCCCGTACCATCCGGATCCCGGTCCACATGGTCGAGCAGGTCAACCGGATGGTCCGCGCCCGCCGGGACCTGTCCGCATCCCTCGGCCGCGAGCCGCTGGTCGCGGAGATCGCCCGGGCGATGGGCGTCGAGGAGTTCCAGGTGATCGAGCTGATCTCGTACGACCGCGAGCCGGTCAGCCTCGACCAGGCCGTCGGCGAGGACGGGGAGAGCGCGCTCGGCGACTTCGTGGCCCGCGTGGACCCGCGCGAGGAGCCGGCCGACAGCGTGTCGAACGGGATGCTCCGCGAGGAGGTGGAGATCGTCCTGTCCACCCTCTCCCAGCGCGAGCAGGCGGTGATCCGACTGCGCTTCGGCCTGGACGACGGCCGGCAGCGCACGCTCGACGAGGTCGGCCGCGAGTTCGGGCTCTCCCGCGAGCGGATCCGCCAGATCGAGAAGGTCACCCTGCTGAAGCTGCGCCACCCCTCCCGCTCCCGCCGCCTGGAGGCATACGCCTGCTAGGCCGACTCATAACAGCTGGCGCGGGCCGGTGTCGGGGCGGACCAGCGGCTCGCCGTAATGGATGGACGCGTGCAGGACGGAGACCCCGTCGGGGCGGGCCAGGACGGGGTTGAGGATCAGCCGCAGTACCTCCGGGTGCGCGTCGACCAGGAGGCCGACCCGCAGGAGCAGGTCGCGCAGCGCGTCCACGTCCACCGGTACGGCATGGCGGTAGCCGAAGAGCAGCGGTGCCGAACGGGGCTCGCGGATGAGCCGGTCGGCGTCCCGGTCGGTCAGCGGAGCGGCCCGCCAGGCGCGGTCGCCGAGCAGGTCACCGGTGACGCCACCGGGACCGAAGCCGACGAGCGGCCCGAAGGACGGGTCCTCCACCGCCTCGACGACGCACGACACGCCGGGCGGGACCATCTGCTGCACGATCAGCTCGGCCGGCGACCCTCTGCCGTTGGCGCTGAAGGCGCGGACCAGCTCGGCGCAGGCGCGCCGTACGGACGCCGCGTCGAGCAGGTCCAGCCGTACCGCGCCGAGGTCCAGCCGGTGCCGCAGCTCGGGTTCGGCGATCTTCACCGCCACCGGGTACCCCAGCTCGTCGGCGGCCACCACGGCGGCTTCGGGGTCGGTGACCGTACGGGACGGGACCACCTCGATCCCGTACTCCACCAAAGGGTTGTCACTGTCCACAGTGGACAGTGACGGAAGCGTACCGGCCGGCTCCCGGCGCCAGCGCGCGTACCCGGCCACCCGGCCCATCGCCCGTACCGCCTCCTCGACCGACGGGTACGACGGCACCCCGGGCGGGGGCTCGTCGGCCAGCAGCGTGACCGCGAGCGGCTTGCCCAGCCGCCCGCCCGCCTCGGCCGAGAAGTCGGCGAGCACGTCGGCGAAGCCGCGCCCCGACGGCGGCGGCGTGCCGGCTGGTAACGGCTCGGTCGGCGGCGGCTCGGCCGGCGAAGGCTCGGCCGGCAGCGGCGGTGCGCAGGCCACCACGAGCGCGTCCACCTCGGGATCCTCGGCGGTCGCCGACAGCGCCTCGGCGAAGCGCTCCGGCTCGGCCTGCGGCCCGACGTCGGCCCGTACGGTCACGGTCAGGCCAGCCGGTTCGCACGCCGCCGCGGCGAGCACCCCGAGGGCCGAGGAGTTGGTGACGATGCCGACCCGGGTACCGGCGGGCAGCGGCTGCTCGGCGAGCAGGACACCGACGTCGAACAGCTCGGTCACCGTACCGACGCGGATCACGCCACCGAACGGGGCCTCGTTCGGTGCGTGGGCGACCGCGACGATCGGCTTCTGCCGGCCGAGCCGCCGGGCCAGCCGGGCGAACTTGCGGGGGTTGCCGAAGGTCTCCAGGTAGAGCAGCACGACATCGGTGGCCGGGTCGTCCTGCCAGAACTGGAGCAGGTCGTTGCCGGACACGTCGGCCCGGTTGCCGGCGGACACGAACGTGGACAGGCCCAGCCCGCGCCGGTACGCGGTGGCGAGCAGGGCCACGCCGAGCGCGCCGGACTGGCTGAAGAACCCGACCCGGCCGCGCGGTGGCAGCTGGGGTGCCAGGGTCGCGTTGAGCCGTACGGTCGGGTCGGTGTTCGCGATGCCGAGGCAGTTCGGGCCGACCAGACGCAGGCCGGCGGTACGGACGGCGTGCAGCAGCTCACGCTGGGCGGCGGCACCGGCCGACCCGGTCTCGGCGAAGCCCGACGACACCACGACCACGCCGGCCACCCCGGCGATGGCGGCGTCAGCCACGGCGTCGGGGACCGCCGCGGCGGGTACCGCGATCACCGCCAGGTCCACCGGGCCGGGCAGGTTGACCAGCGAGGCGCCCGGATACACCGGGTGCACCGGGCCGGCGAACGTGGCCAGGTGCCGCAGCAGCGCCGCGCCGATCCCCTTGCCGTCCCGGCGGGCGCCGTAGAGGGCGATCGCGCGCGGGGCGAGCAGCGGGGCGATCGAACGCGCCTCGGTGGACTGCTCGCGCTGCCACTGCACGGCCCGCGAGGCGTCCGTGGGCTCGATGGGGAACGTGAGGTGGACCACGCCGTCGGCGTACTCCCGCTGGATCTGGTAGCCGGCGTCGGCGAAGACCCGCAGCATGCTCCCGTTGGCCGGGAGGACCTCGGCCACGAACTGGCCGATGCCCGCCTCCCGCGCCGCCGCCGCCAGGTGCTCCAGCAGCATCGACCCGATCCCCATGCCCTGGTAGGCGTCGGCCACGACGAACGCCACCTCGGCCTCGTCGGCGTCCGGGCCGAGGCGCTCGTAGCGGCCGACCCCGATCAGCTCGCCGCCGTCGACTACCACCAGGGCCTCCCGGTCGCGGTGGTCGACGTTGACGAAGCGGTACAGGTCGCGTTCGGGGATCCGGGGGTACGGCGAGAAGTAGCGGAAGTACCTGGTGCGCTCGGAGAACTTCGCGTGCATCGCGACGATGCCGTCCGCGTCGGACGGGTCGATCGGCCGGACCCGTACGGTCGACCCGTCCGCCAGCAGCACGTCAACCTGGGTAGCCACGTCAGTCCCTGGGGTCGTACGGGTCGAGCCCGAACAGCGGGAAGATCGCCTTTCGGGTCGCGGCGATGGCGCGGTCGATCGCGTCCGGCTCGCCGGTCGGCTGCCACGGCTCCCAGCGCGGCACCGTACCGTCGGTCAGCGAAGCCGGTACGTCACGGCTGGGCCGGCGCCGGTGGGCCAGGTTCTGCCAGGCGTCCGGCGTCGGCGTGGCCGGGTCGAGCGGCTCCCCCGTGGCGATCGCGAGCAGGTGCACCCAGGCGCGCGGTACGGCCTCGACGAGCGCGTACCCCCCACCTCCGGTGACGATCCAGCGCCCGTCGCACAGCTCCTCGGACAGCGCACGCATCGCGAGGTAGCTCTCCCGCTGCCCGTCGACCGACAGGCGCAGGTCGGCCAGCGGGTCCAGCCGGTGGGCGTCGGCACCGCACTGGCTGACCATGACCTGGGGGCGGAACGCCCGTACCACCGAGGGGACCACCGCGTGGAAGGCACGCAGCCAGCCGGTGTCGCCCGTACCGGGGGGCAGCGCGACGTTCACCGCCGTACCCTCCGCGCCGGGGCCGCCCGTCTCGTCTGGGAACCCGGTGCCGGGGAACAGCGCGAGCGGGGTCTCGTGCAGGCTCACGGTCAGCACCCGCGGATCGCGGTAGAAGATCTCCTGCACCCCGTCCCCGTGGTGCACGTCCACGTCGACGTACGCGACCCGTTCGGCACCGAGGTCGAGGAGCCGGGCGATCGCCACCGCCGGGTCGTTGTATACGCAGAACCCGCTGGCCCGGTCGGGCATCGCGTGGTGCAGGCCACCGGCGATGTTGGCCGCGCACCGGGCCCGGCCGCTCCAGACCGCCTCGGCGGCCGCGAGCGAGGCGCCGGCGACCAGCGCGGCGGCCTCGTGCATGCCGGGGAACACCGGGTTGTCCGCCGTGTCCAGGCCGTACGTGGGGTTGCCGTGGCCGGCCTTGACCGCGTCGATGTAGTCGGTGTCGTGTACCCGCGCCAGCGCCCGCTCGTCGGCCGGCTGTGGCGTGACGAGGACGACACCGGGGCGGTCGAGCACGCCCAGCTCGCGCGCCAGCGCCATGGTCAGCTCGACGCGTACCGGGTCGAGCGGATGGTCGCCGAGGTCGTACCGCAGCAGCCCGTCGGTCCAGATCACCGCGGTGGTCATGACCGGGCCACCGGGCGGGCGGGGTCGGTGACCCAGTGGCTCCACGAGCCGACGTACAGGGCCGGTTCGGGTACGCCGGCGACCGTCAGCGCCAGGACCGTGTGGGCCGCGGTCACGCCCGAGCCGCAGTACGCGCCCGCCGGGCGTCCCGCGACCACTCCGGCCGCGGCCAGCCGCTCCCGCAGCGCCGGTACGGGCAGCAGGTGCCCGTCCGGCCCGACCAGCTCGGCCGCCGGCAGGTTCACCGCGCCCGGGATGTGCCCGGCGACCGGGTCGACCGGTTCGGTCTCGCCCCGGTACCGGGCCGGTACCCGGGCGTCGAGGAGCGCGCCGGAGCCGGCCAGCGCAGCCGCGGCACCGGCGTCGAGGACCGGGAGGTGACCGGGCTGCACCGTGAAGTCTCCGGTGGCCGGGGTCGCCGTACCGGGCTCGACGGGGCGCTTACCGGAACGCCAGGCCGCGTACCCGCCGTCCAGGACCCGTACCCCCGGGTGTCCCGCCCAGCGCAGCGTCCACCAGAGCCGGGCCGCGGCGTGGCCCTCCCCCGCGTCATAGGTGACCACCGGCCGGTCGTGGCGTACCCCCGCCGCCCGCAACGCCTTCTCCAGCACCGCCGGGTCGGGCAGCGGATGCCGCCCACCTCTGCCCGGCCGCCCGCAGAGATCGACGTCGAGGTCCACGAAGGCCGCGCCCGGGATATGCCCCGACTCATACTCCAGCCGCCCCGGCGGCCCGCCCAGCCGCCAGCGCACGTCCAGTACGGTCGGCGGACGCGCCGACGCCAATGCCTCGGCCAACGCCGGCACAGTGATCAGCTGATCGCTCACGCCATAAGTCTGTCCTACCCGACGGGTAGCATCGACGCTCGGAGGAAGGAACTCGTGAACGATCTGGTCGACACCACCGAGATGTACCTGCGCACCATCCTCGAGCTGGAGGAGGAGGGCGTCACCCCGCTGCGTGCCCGGATCGCGGAGCGGCTGCACCAGAGCGGCCCGACGGTGAGCCAGACGGTCAACCGGATGGAGCGCGACGGCCTGCTCACCGTGGAGGGCGACCGGCACCTGCAGCTCACCGCCCAGGGCCGCGCCTACGCGGTCGCCGTCATGCGCAAGCACCGGCTCGCCGAGCTGCTGCTGGTCAACGTGATCGGCATGCCCTACGAGGCGGCCCACGAGGAGGCCTGCCGCTGGGAGCACGTGATGAGCGAGGCGGTGGAGGCCCGGGTCTACGAGCTGCTCGGCCGGCCCACCCGCTCGCCGTACGGCAACCCGATCCCCGGCCTGGAGCAGCTCGACGCGGAGGCGCGCGCCGACGGCGAGCTGGACGCCGAGCGCAACTTAGCGTTCCCCGGACTGTCCGGTGCGGTGGTGGTCCGCCGGATCTGCGAGAGCGTCCAGACCGACGCCGGGGTGCTCCGCCAGCTGCACGCGGCCGGGGTCGACCCGGGCGCCACGGTCAACGTCGCGCAGGACCGCGACGAGGTGATCGTCGACCAGGGCGGCGAACGAATCCGGCTGCCCCGCGAGGTCGCCTCCCGCGTCTTCGTCGCCGCCCGCTGACGGCCACCTGCCGGCCGCGCGCCGCCGGGAGCGGGGTGACCGCATTCACAGTACTCATCACAGGTGTTTTTACTCATATGGTGTGTACGCCCGGACCAGCAGGTGGCCGCCCGGGATTACACGCTGGCCTGGTCGATCTTCTTGGCAAGCGCGACGAGCTTCGGCGTCAGCGCCTCCGCGGCGGCCGGGTCCGTACCGGCCGGGCAGCGGTACCGCAGCGACATGAGCCGCTGGTTACCGGACAGCCAACCGACCTCGACGCCCGGCCCGGCGCCGTCGGCCGCCGGTACGGCCGCGCTGTAGCCGACCTTCCCGAGATCGTTGAACGTCGGTGCGCCCTTCGGCACCACTGTGGACTTGAACACCGTCGGGTCGGCGAGGGTCGGGCTCACCGCGAGGGACAGGTCGGGCAGGCCACCGTCGACGCGCTGGAGTACGCAGGTGTACGTCGCCCCGTTCGAGCTGGCCGCGGCGACCTCGAAGGCCACCCCGAGCGCGGCGCTGACCTGCTCGTAGTTCATCAGCTGGCAGGCGCCGCCGGAGTACTCGGCCGGCTGGCGGCTCGGGCTCGGCGACGGACTGGCCACCGGCCGGGCGGAGCCCGCGGCCGAGGCGGCGCACCCGGCGCCGGAGAGCCCCAACGCCACGGCCGCCGCGCACCCGACCAGCCGACGCAGCACGCCCAAAGCCTCCTCAAGGAGCGGTGACGACGCACACCTTACGACACCCATCGGTTAGCGGGGCAGCCCGTCGACGACCCACTTGGCGATTTCGAACGCGCTGGTGGCGGCCGGTGACAGGGCGTTGACCAGGTGCACCTGGCCGGGCCGGCGGACCAGCAGGAAGTCGTCGGCGAGCGTACCGTCCCGGTGGACCGCCTGGGCCCGTACGCCGGCCGGGGCGCGGACCAGGTCGTCCGGCCGGACGGCCGGTACGAGCCGGGCGAGGTCGGCCGCGAACCGGCGCCGGGACAGCGACCGGCATACCTCCGCCACGCCCGTACGGAGGTGCCGGCGGCCCAGCCGCCACAGTCCGGGATATCCCCACTCCGAAGCAAGGTCCCTGAGGTTCACCCGGCCCCACGAGTACCCCTCCCGGGCCAGTGCCAGTACGGCGTTCGGCCCGGCGTACAGCGACCCGTCCACGCCCCGGGTCAGGTGTACGCCGAGGAACGGCAACGCCGGGTCGGGTACCGGGTACACCAGGCCCCGGACCAGCGGCCGGGCCACGGTGTAGTACTCGCCCCGGAACGGCAGGATCCGCGCGCTGCATGGCGAGGCGGCGAGGCGGTCCGCGTACAGCCCGGCGCAGGTGACCACCAGATCGGCCGGCACCTCACGGTCCTCGGCGTACACCCGGCCGGGCCCGAGCGACCGCACCCGGGTGCCGAGCACGATCGACCCGCCGGCGGACGTGACGAGCCCGGCGAGAACGGAGCAGACCGCGCCGAAGTCGGTGATGCCGGTCGACGGTACGTGCAGCGCGGCGAGGCAGGCCACCTCCGGCTCGATCTCCCGCGCGCCGGCCGGGTCGAGCAGCCGCGCCGGAACACCGTTGGCCTCCGCACGGGAGGCGAGCGCCGCGAGCCGGGGCAGCTCGGCCGGGGCGGTGGCCACGATGAGCTTGCCGGGCACCTCGACGGGCACCCCGTACCGGCGGCAGAAGTCGACCATCGAGCGGGCGCCGGCCACGCACAGCCGGGCCCGTACCGAGCCGGGCCGGTAGTACACGCCGGAGTGGAGGACGCCCGAGTTGCGCCCGCTCTGGTGCGCGCCGACCCGCGGCTCCTTCTCCAGCACCGTGACTGTCGACTGTGGACGATCCAGGAGCAGCCGGTGCGCCACGGCGAGGCCGACGATGCCGGCCCCGACGACGACGTACCGGCTCACTCCTCGAACGCTACCCGCAAGGCCAGCCTCGGCCGGGCGATGCGTACCGACAGCAGCGCGGCCAGCAGCGCCAGCGCGCCGGCGACGTAGAAGGCGAGGTCGTACCCGCCGGTGCGGTCCCGGATCACCCCGGCCGCGGTGGCCGCGAGCGCCGCGCCGACCTGGTGCGAGGCGAAGACCCAGCCGAACACGACCGGCCCGGCGTCGCCCCACCGCTCCCGGCACAACGCGATCGTCGGCGGTACGGTGGCGATCCAGTCCAGCCCGTAGAACAGGACGAACACCAGCATGCTCGGGTGCAGGCTGGCCGCCAGCAGGCCGGGCAGCACGAGCAGGGACAGCCCGCGCAGGCCGTAGTACGCGCCGAGCAGCAGGCGCGAGTCGTAGCGGTCGGTGAGCCAGCCGGAGGCGACCGTACCGGCGATGTCGAACAGGCCGACCAGCGCGAGCAGGCCGGCGGCGGTGGTCTGCGGCATGCCGTGGTCGTGCGCGGCCGGGATGAAGTGGGTGCCGACCAGGCCGTTGGTGGTCGCTCCGCAGATCGCGAAGCCGCCGGCGAGCAGCCAGAACGTGCCGGTCCGGGAGGCGTCGCGCAGGGCACCCAGGGCACGCCGGGCAGCCCCGGTGGTATGGGCCGGCAGCGGCGCCGGCTCCGTCGCGCCGTAGGCCGCGAGCCCGAGCTCGGCCGGGTGGTTCCGCAGGAACAACAGGATCAGGGGTACCACCGCCAAGGCGCTCCCGGCGACGGTCAGCGCGGCGGTCCGCCACCCGTACGCGGCGGTCAGGTTCGCCAGCAGCGGCAGGAACGCCAGCTGTCCGGTCGCCCCGCCGGCGGTGAGGATCCCGGTGACGATGCCCCGGTGCTTGACGAACCAGCGCCCGGTCACGGTCGCCACAAAGGACATCGCCATCGCGCCGGTACCGAGCCCGACCAGGATGCCCCAGCACAGGATGAGCTGCCAGCTGGCGCGCATGAACACGGTCAGCCCGCTGCCGGCGGAGACCAGCAGCAGGGCAGCGGCCACCACCCGGCGCATCCCGAAGCGCTCCATCAGCGCGGCGGCGAACGGCGCGGTGAGCCCGAAGAGGATCAGGTTGATCGATACGGCGGTCGAGATCGTACCGACGGACCAGCCGTACTCCTGGCGGAGCGGGTTGATCATGACGCCCGGGGTGGACCGGAACCCGGCCGCCCCGACCGTCGCCACGAACGCCACCGCGGCCACCACCCAGGCACGGTGCAACCTGGCACTTCTCTTCGCTTCCGTGATCGTCACCCGGCCATCGTCGGTCATTGGCGGATCGGTCGACGAGTGGCCTGAACGCCAACATGTGCAAGAATTCGGCCATGACCCATCGCCACCAGGTCGCCGTGCTCGCCCTGCCCGGCGTGGTCGCGTTCGACCTCGGCGTACCAACCCAGGTGTTCTCCGCCGCGCGGGACGCCTCCGGCCGGCGCTACTACGAGGTGCGTACCGCCACGCCCGACGGCGGCCCGGTCCGTACCGCCGCCGGGTTCGCCGCCCTGCCCGAGCACGACCTGGACCTGCTCACGACGGCCGACACGGTGATCGTGCCGGGGATCCACATCGACTCGGCGGCCCTGGCCGGTACCCCCGAGGTGCACGCCGCCCTGCGCGCCGCCCACGCCCGCGGCGCCCGGGTGATGTCGATCTGTACCGGCGCCTTCGTGCTCGCCGCCGCCGGCCTCCTCGACGACCGCCCGGCCACCACGCACTGGGCCTTCGCGGAGCACTTCGCCAGCCGGTACCCCCAGGTGAAGCTCGACCCCGACGTGCTGTTCGTCGACGACGGCGACGTTCTCACCTCGGCCGGGGTGGCCGCAGGCATCGATCTTTGTCTCCACGTTGTCCGGCGTGACCACGGCGCCGAGGTGGCCAACCGGGCGGCCCGCCGCTGTGTCGTACCGCCCTGGCGCGACGGCGGGCAGTCGCAGTTCATCGAGCGGCCGCTGCCCGCGCTGGGCGACGCGACCACCGGCCCGACCCGCGCGTGGGCCGTGGAGCGGCTGGACCGGCCGCTCGACCTGGCCGAGCTGGCCGGGCACGCGCGGATGAGCGTACGAACCTTCACCCGGCGCTTCCGCGAGGAGACCGGGATGAGCCCGGGCCGCTGGCTGCTGCGACAGCGGGTGGAGCTGGCCCGGCGCCTGCTGGAAGGTACGGACCTGCCGGTCGAACGGGTCGCCGTGCAGGCCGGCTTCGGTACCGCCGCGTCGCTGCGCCAGCACCTGCACGGCGCGGTGGGCGTGTCCCCGAACGCGTACCGCCGTGCCTTCCGGACCGCCGCTTGAATATCGAGCTCGATCCGCGGCTGACCGACAAGGTCCGCGAAGAGATCGTCGCACTGTGGGCGGATGTCGCCAACGCGGGTGGCGCGGTCGGGTTCGCCGGTCCGGTACGGCTCGACGAGGTACGCGAGTTCGCCCAGGCCGCCTTCGCCCGCCTCGACGACGGCGACGACCACCTGCTCGTCGGGTACGAGCGCGGCGAGCTGGTCGGGGTGCTGCTGCTGGTGAGCCACCGGTTCGCGCTGATGGCGCACTGGCGCACGGTGAAGCGGGTGATGGTACGGCCCGACCGGCAGGGCAACGGCTACGGCGCCGCGCTCCTGCGGGAGGCCGAGGCCGTGGCGCGCCGGTTCGGCTGGGCCGCGCTGCACCTGACCGTACGGGACGGCACCGGTACGGAACGCTTCTACGCCCGCCTCGGGTACCGGGAGGTCGGCCGGCTGCCCGGTGCGCTACGGGTCGCGCCCGGCGACGACCGGGACGAGATCCACCTGTGGCTCGACCTGACTCAGTAGGCGGGTACGTTCGCCACCCACTGGAACTGTCCGGCGCGGATCTGCATGACGCCCACGTTCGCCGCGGCCGGGTCCGGTTCCCCGTTCGGGGCGAAGCGGTACCGCCCGCCGACCCCGCTGCCGTCATACCCGTTGACGTACGCGAGCATCGTGGCCCGATCTCCGGCGCCGTGGGCGAGGCCGAGCAGCAGGATGTTGGTCACGTCGTACGTGGTGGCGGCGTAGCCGGTCGGCTCGGCGTTGAACGCGGTGTTGTACGCACCGAGGAAGTCGGCGTCGGTGATCACCGCGCAGGAGGAGCAGGTGGCTACCGTACCGTCGATGTACTGGCCATCGGCGAGCGTGAACAGCTCCGCGTCGTCGATCCCGTCGCCGGAGACGAGCGTGGTGCTCACGCCGGCCTTACGCATCTGGCTGAGCAGCGGCCCCGCCCCGTCGTAGAACCCGCCGTAGTAGACCACGTCGGCACCGCTGCTCTTGAGCTTGGCGACGGTACCGGCGAAGTCAGTGCCCGGTACGCGTTGCGCGCCGACCACGGCCGAGCCGAGCGCCCGCCGTACCGTGCCGGCCATCTCCGTCCCGTACGCCGACCCGTCGTCGACGACGTACACCTTCTTCGCCGCGATCGTCTCCCTGATGTATCGGGCCGCCGCCCGCGCCTGCGCCGCATCGTCGGCGACCGCCCGGTGGAACACCTTCCAGCCGTGGGCCGACAGCGCCCTGGTGGTCGCGGACGGGGTGATCATCGGCAGCCCGGTGCGGTCCAGGACCGGCAGTGCACTGGCCGACTCCCCCGAGAGCAGCGGGCCGACCAGGCCGATGAGCTGCGAATCGGCGGCGGCCTGCGCGGCGACAGCGGCGGCCTTCCCCGCATCGCCTCCGGTGTCGAACTCCACCAGGCTCACCGCGCAGCCCGAATGGCTCTGGGTGAACCGGTCGACCGCCAGCTTCGCGCCGTTTCGGATCGGACCGGTGAGCCCCGACGCGAACCCGCTGAGCGCCCCCATCAGGCCCAGGTGTACGCCGCACACCGGTGGCGTGGTCGGCCAGACCGGACCGGCCGCGGATGCTGGCGGCGCGGCCGACGAGGGCCTGGTCCGCGCGACGCCGAGCGGGCGCGCGTGCGACGGCCACAGCGCGACCGCCAGGCCGATGGCCGCGAGCAGCACCGCGGCGAGGCCGGCGACCATCGTCCATCTGATCACCTTGGACACCCGCGCAGCCTATGACGTGGGCAGTCGCTCAAGACAGGGTCTCCCGGAGGTTGTCCTCCTCCGTCGCGGCGCGCGCCTCCGCGAAAGACAGCCAGCGCAGTGCCGCCTCCGGGTGCTCGGGCCGGGTCGCGTCCGGGCGCCGCGTGGACACCGCGGCTGAGCTGCTTCGCCTGCTTCGAGTACTGGGTCAGGCTACGTACGTCAAGTACATGACGTACGTAGCCCTGGGGCTCACCGGGATGTCAGCTGCAGCCGCTGGTCGAGCCGCAGCCCTCGCAGACGTAGCAGCTTCCGGCCGGCCGCATCTTCGTTCCGCAGGTGAAGCACAGCGGGGCGTCCGCCGCCTTACCGTGTACCAGCTCCAGCAGCTCGGTCGACGAGCCCGCCCGGCTGGGCGCCGGCTTCTCGATCGCCTTCTCGTCCACCGGCTTCTCGGCCGCCTTGTTCTCGATCGGCGCCGAGGCCCGCATCGCGGCCAGCTCGGCCGAGGCGTCCGACGCCGAGGTCACGCCCGCCTCGGCCTCGGCCTCGGCGCGCAGCTGGGCGGCCCGCTCCTCGGCGGTGAAGATGCCCAGCTCCGCGCGGCGCTCGTAAGGCAGGAAGTCCAGGGCCAGGCGACGGAAGATGTAGTCCATCACCGAGGCCGCCATGCGGATGTCCGGGTCGTCGGTCATGCCGGCCGGCTCGAACCGCATGTTGGTGAACTTCGAAACAAAGGTCTCCAGGGGTACGCCGTACTGAAGCCCGATCGAGATGGCGATGGAGAACGCGTCCATCACACCGGCGAGCGTCGAGCCCTGCTTGGACATCTTGAGGAAGACCTCACCGAGCCCGTCGTCGGGGTACGACGAGGCGGTCAGGTACCCTTCGGCACCGCCGACCGAGAACGACACCGTCTCGGACGGGCGCTTCTTCGGCAACCGGTTGCGTACCGGCCGGTACTCCACGACCTTCTTCTCCACCACCGTCGGCGCGGGAGCCTTGTCCACAACCTTCTTCGACGCGGACAGCGGCTGGCCCACCTTGCAGTTGTCGCGGTAGATGGCCAGCGCCTTGAGGCCCAGCTTCCAGCCCTCGAAGTAGATCCGCTCGACGTCCTCGACGGTGGCCGACTCCGGCATGTTGACCGTCTTGGAGATCGCGCCGGAGATGAACGGCTGTACCGCCGCCATCATCCGTACGTGCCCCATCGGCGCGATCGACCGCTGCCCCATCGCGCAGTCGAAGACCGGGTAGTGCTCTGCCTTCAGGCCGGGCGCGTCCACCACGTGGCCGTGCTCGGAGATGTGCTCGATGATCGCCTCGACCTGCTCCTCGGGGTACCCGAGGCTGCGCAACGCCCGCGGCACGGTCTGGTTGACGATCTGCATCGAGCCGCCGCCGACCAGCTTCTTGAACTTGACGAGCGCCAGGTCCGGCTCGATGCCGGTGGTGTCGCAGTCCATCATCAGGCCGATCGTGCCGGTCGGCGCCAGTACGGACGCCTGGGCGTTGCGCCAGCCGTGCTTCTCACCCAGCTTGTTGCCCTGCTGCCACTGCTTCGTGGCCTCCTTGAGCAGGGCGCCCGCGTTGACACCGAGCGCCGGTACCGCCGCGCTCGCCTCGGCGTGCTGGCGCATCACCCGCTGGTGGGCGGCGGCGTTACGGGCGTACCCGTCGTAGGGGCCCACGACCGCGGCCAGCTCGGCCGAGCGCCGGTACGCCGTGCCGCTCATCACCGACGAGATCCCGGCCGCGACCGAGCGTCCCTCGTCCGAGTCGTACGGCAGGCCCGACGCCATCAGCAGCGCGCCCAGGTTGGCGTACCCGATGCCGAGCTGCCGGTACGCGCGGCTGGTCTCGCCGATCTTCGCGGTCGGGAAGTCGGCGAAGGAGATGGAGATGTCCATCGCCGTGATCACCAGCTCGACCGACCGGACGAACCTCGCCACCTCGAACCCGCCGTCGGCGCGCAGGAACTTCAGCAGGTTGAGCGAGGCCAGGTTGCACGAGGAGTTGTCCAGGTGCATGTACTCCGAGCACGGGTTGGACGCGGTGATCCGGCCGGTCTCGGGGCAGGTGTGCCAGTGGTTGATCACGTCGTCGTACTGGATGCCCGGGTCGGCGCACTCCCACGCCGCCTGCGCCATCTTGCGGAACAGCACCCTGGCGTCGATCGTCTCGATGACCGAGCCGTCCAGCCGGCCGCGCAGCTCGAAGCTGCCGCCCTCCTCGACCGCCTTCATGAACTCGGCCGTCACCCGTACCGAGTTGTTGGCGTTCTGGTACTGCACGCTGACGATGTCCGCCCCGCCCAGGTCCATGTCGAATCCGGCGTCGCGCAGCGCCCGGATCTTGTCCTCCTCGCGCGCCTTGGTCTCGATGAACTCGACCACGTCGGGGTGGTCGACGTCGAGGATGACCATCTTCGCCGCGCGCCGGGTCGCACCGCCGGACTTGATGGTGCCGGCGCTGGCGTCCGCGCCGCGCATGAAGCTCACCGGGCCGGACGCCGTACCGCCGGAGGACAGCAGCTCCTTGGACGACCGGATCCGGGAGAGGTTCACGCCCGAGCCGGAGCCGCCCTTGAAGATCAGGCCCTCTTCCTTGTACCAGTCGAGGATCGAGTCCATCGAGTCGTCCACGGCCAGGATGAAACAGTTGTGCACACGCAGGCCGCCGGCCAGGAACTCACCGCTCTCAGTCTGGATGTCGTAGACCTCCATCGGGCCGAGGTGCTCGACGCGCGCGATCTCCAGTCGCTTGGTCGGCTTCGCCCCGCGGCCGGCCAGGTCGAAGCTGGCTGCGAGCTTGCCGGACTTCCGGGCGTCCACGAAGCCAATCTCGTCGGCGAAGACCCGCCGGTCGCCGTCGTTCTGGATGTGCAGGGACCAGCAGCCGTGGCGGTCCCGACGTGGGTCGGCCTTGAACGACACCCGCGAGAAGATGCCGAACCGGAGCAACAGGCTCTGCACGCCGCGGACCAGTTCCTCCGAGATCATGTCAAGGGCGACCAACGTCGACCGGTCACGGCGGGAGACGTAGCCCTCGGCCTGGAAGAGGCTCTTGAGGTAGGCCGCGACGACCGGCAGCGGGGCGGCGAAAAGCCTTGGGGGTACGGCCATCTCGGTGCCCCGGGTGAGCAGGTCCCACCGCTCGACGAACGGGCGCGGGTGCTCTCCGTAGAGCCGGGTGCGCCGGCAGTCCAGGCTGGTGTCCTGGGTCTCCACCGCGCGCTCGTGCCGGTGCGCGCCGGGAAACACCGCGTTCAGTGCGGCGGTCACCCATTCCAGTTCGTCGTCGTTGACGGTCATCGCCTCGATGGTCAGCGAACGGTTGGTACCCGTCTCGTACTGGCCGACGAACCCGTCCGACTGGAGCCATCCGGCGAGAGTCGCCTCGGCGATCTCCCCTAGATCGATCTCGACCTCGCCATAGCTGTCCCGGCGGTGCCATTCGAGCTGGTCGCCCGGCACCAGGGTGCCCGCCTCAACGAAGCTCCCCGTGCCGTCTCCGGTGCTGCGCCAGACCAGGTGGTCGGCCGTGACGTCGAGCCGGTAGCCGGCCTTGGTGTGCAGCCGCAGCACGTCCCGTACGCCGTTGGCCTTGGTCGCCACCACGCGGGTCACGCCGTGCGCGTCATGGACCTTCGTGCCCACGGCCTTGTCCTCGACCAGCTTGCCGATCGGCACGAGCCCGCCCGTGGTACTGACCAGCGCGTGGTACGGCAGGCACGCACTGACCTGCTGCGGGGAGGCGGTACCGACGTTGAACCAGACCGGCGAGTTGAAGCTGAACACCTGGTGCAGCAGCATCCAGGTCAGCTCGTGGTCGAAGACCTCGGCGTCGGCGGCGGTGGCGAAGTAGCCGTGCTCCTCGCCCGCCTTGCGGTAGGTGCGCACCACCCGGTCGATGAGCTGGCGCAGGCTCCACTCCCGCTCGGGCGTACCCAGCGCGCCCCGGAAGTACTTGGTGGTCACGATGTTGGCGGCGTTCACCGACCAGACGTCCGGGAACTCCACGCCCCGCTGCTCGAAGTTGACCGACCCGTCGCGCCAGTTCGTCATCACGACGTCCCGGCGCTCCCAGGTCACCTCGTCGTACGGATGGACCCCCTCGGTCGTCCACACCCGCTCGACGTGCAGACCGTTCCCGGTCGTCGCCCGGCCCTTGCCCTTGGCCCCACCCGTACCTGACGACGTGCCCACGGCCCCCGTCATCCCATCCCCCTAGTGTCCGCGGCGCAGCGCCGCACAGTTTCCCAACTTCGACGAACTCGACCGGCTCAGCCGACGGCGGCCGGCTGCGCCGGCGGCCCGTCCGGGGAGCCGCGGCCCGCGCGCAGCGTGGCGATCTCCCGCTCGAAGTCCGACAGCGACTCGAACGAGCGGTACACGCTGGCGAAGCGCAGGTACGCCACCTCGTCCAGGTCGCGCAGCGGTCCCAGGATCGCCAGGCCGACCTCGTGGCTCGGCACCTCGGCGGCGCCCCGCGCCCGGATGGTCTCCTCGACCTTCTGCGCCAGCAGCGCGATGGCGTCCTCGTCCACCGGCCGGCCCTGGCACGCCTTGCGTACCCCCGAGATGATCTTCCCCCGGCTGAACGGCTCGGTCACCCCGCTGCGCTTCACCACGGCGAGGACGGCCTCCTCGACGGTGGTGAACCGCTTGCCGCACTCCGGGCAGGACCGCCGGCGGCGGATCAGCTGACCGTCGTCGGCCTCGCGGGAGTCGACCACCCGGGAGTCGGCGTGGCGGCAGTACGGGCACCGCATCGCGCCACCTCCGATCCGGGTACGGCAGGGGTCGCGTCGGGCTCCGGGCACGCCGACAGGAGCCGAAGCCGCCTCGAAAGGCGTACGTCGGCGCCGCGGCCAGCTGCGAAGGTCCGGAGCGAAATCCCCAACCTGTGGATGACTTACACCCCTGTAACTACTAGATGTTGTGGACGTTAGTCCGCCCGCCCCCCAGATGCAAGCCGAACGGCCCGCGCGTCGCCCCCCAACTCGAATCGTCGCGCCTCGATCACCGAGCGCGCCGGAGCACCATCACCGAGCCCGCGGGAGGGTCAGCTTCTCGCCCGCCTGGACCGTGTACCCGGGCAGCCCGTTGAGCCGGCGGATCTCGTCGATCGTCGCGTACGGGTCGCCACCGGGCACGTACCGCTGGGCAATGGACCACAGCGTGTCGCCTGGCTGCACCACCACCGTGCGGTCCGGCCCGGCCGGGTCGGCCGCCTCGCTCGCCGGCGCCGCCAGCACCAGCCCCAGCCCGGCCACCAGCAGCGCGGTGAGCCACAGCACGGCCCGGCCCCGACGGGTGAGCCGGACGCCGCGGCGGCGCCGCTCCCCCGAACGGTGCCGCCGCGCCGACTCCCCCGCCGCCTGCCCGCCCACCGCCTGCCCACACACCGCCTGCCCGCCCGGCACCTTCTGCCCGCCCAGCGCTGTGATGCCACGCACGGTCCCCACCCCGCCCCTTCGTCGAACGGCCGTTCGATCGTACGGACGTACGAAGGTCTACCAGAACCCGTGCGCCCTGTCGAGCGGCGCGACGCGCCGTGTCGTACAGATGTTTGAAGTTGTCAGACCGGCGGGATACGGTCAGTGCCACGAAGACGGGGTAATCCCGCCACAGCCGACAAGCCCCACCCGTGACGCGACATCCACCCAGCCGACCAAGGGAGTGACCGACGTGTCGACCGAGGACCGCACCAGGGCGCGGCGAGCCGACGACAGCAGCGGGCGCGGCGGCGAGCGGGACCGGCGTCGGCGCGAGCCGGCCCAGGCCGCGCCGCGGCGGGAGGCCCGGTCCGGCCCGGCTCACCTGCGCCCGGTGTCCGCCATGGCCAGCGGCGAGACCGAGCTGCCCGCCGAGGACCTCACCACCCGGCAGCGGCGGATCCTGACGTTCATCCGAGACTGGGTCGAGGAGCACGGCTACCCGCCGAGCGTGCGCGAGATCGGCGAGGCGGTCGGTCTGGTCTCCCCGTCCAGCGTCGCCTACCAGCTCAAGGAGCTGGAGAAGAAGAACTACCTGCGCCGTGACCCCAACCGGCCACGGGCGGTGGACGTCCGTACGCCGACCGACCTGACGCCGGAGGAGGACGAGGCGCTGCGCGCTGCCCGGCCGGCGCCCGCGTATGTGCCGCTGCTCGGCCGGATCGCCGCTGGTGGGCCGATCCTCGCCGAACAGTCCATCGAGGACGTCTTCCCGTTGCCCAGGGAGCTGGTCGGCGAGGGCACTTTGTTCACGCTGCAGGTCAAGGGTGACTCGATGCTGGAAGCCGCGATCTGTGACGGCGACTGGGTGGTGGTCCGCCAACAGCCGACCGCCAACAACGGCGAGATCGTGGCGGCGATGATCGACGGTGAGGCGACCGTCAAGGCCTACCGGCACCGCGACGGGCACGTCTGGCTGCTGCCGCGTAACCCGGCCTTCGACCCGATCAACGGTGACGACGCGACCATCCTCGGCCGGGTGGTCGCCGTGTTGCGGCGGATCTGACCGCCCGGCCGGCCAAGCGGGCTTGTGCGGCGGGCCGGAGGGGTGGCTCCTACCCGAGCATGTCGCCGAAGCCATCGTGCTCGTTGGAGTAACCCCGCCGGCCGTCACCCGCGTCCCAGGCGTCGCGCCGGCCGCCGGAGCGGTGCGAGCGGGCGACTCCTCCGCGCGGCGGCCGGCTCTGGCCGTTGCCGTTGGTAGGAGGCGGGGACGCGTACGGGTCGGGGGCAGCGTACGGGTCGGCCGCGTACGGGTCGCGGTCGTCGCGGTACCCGGACCCGCGGTCGTCGGCGCCGTACACGGTGCCCCGGGGCCGCTCGGGCTGGCGCGGATAGTCGCCGCGCGAGCCGTACCGCTGCGACTCGTACGGCTCGGCGCCGTACAGCCGGCCCGCCGGTGCCGCCGCCATCGCCTCGGAGGGCTCGACCGCCGAGCGCGGGTCGTCGTCGTACGGCAGCGGCTCGTCCCGGCGCCTGCCGTTGCCCGCGGGCGGCTTGCGCTTGCGGGCACGCTGGATACCGATCACGCCCGCGATGACCATGATCAGACCGATCACCCCGACCGCGCCGATGATCCGCAGGTAGTCCTGCAGGCCCAGCCGGCTGAACCAGCCCCGGTTGTCGCCCTTGCTGGCGCCCGTAGCCGCACCGTTGGTGTCCGCCTTCGCCGGGGCGGCCGGTGGGCTGGGCTGGTACTTCATGATCTGTGTCACGCCCTGCTGCTTGGTGGTCAGGTCGGACACGGTGAGGAAGCTGGCGCCGTCCTTGCTGTACGCGATCGCCTCGCCCTGCGGCTCGTCCGGCAGCGGGGTGATCCGGGGTGTCGACTGGGTGACCGCGGCCACGACGTCGCCGCCCGGCACGGCCCACTCGTACGCGTCGGAGTAGGTACGGATCGCCACGTGCTTGCCGTCCGGCGCGTCGGCCGCCCCGGTCACCCGGGTCTGCCCGACCGGCCCGAGCTTGTTGCTGGTACCGGTCTTCTGCGGGGTGAAGTCGCCGACGTGCTTGAGCGGCACGGTGTTGGCGGGGTCCGGCGCGGCGCTCGGGGTGAAGAGCCCGGACACGCCGGAGGTCGCCGTGGTGATGAAGATCGGCGTACCGTCCCCGTTCAACAGCATCGCCTCACTGGCGTGGGCGGCTCCCTCCGGGTAGCTGAAGCGGTAGAGCGTGCCCCGGCCGTCCGGCGTCACCTTCCACAGCGCGATCTTGTTGCGGGTCGGGTTGGCGATGTCGTCGCCGGTGTCGGCGACCCAGAAGACGCCGTCCGAGCCGATCTGGATGTCCTGCGGGTCGCGGGCTCCGGCGCCGGGGAACCCGAGCGACCTGGCGCGCTTGCAGTCGGCGTCCAGCAGGTAGATCTTCATCGTGATGTTGGACGCGGCCTTGACCACCACGGCGTACCCGTTGGCGGTGGCGACCAGCCCGGTGATCCCGGCTAGTGCGCTGTCGACGGTGCAGACGCTCTTGCCCGGGACCGCTTCTGGAACCGGGGCGGGCGACGGCGCCGCGGAAGCCGGGGTTACCAGGAAGAGTACGGTTGCCAAAGCAGCGGCAACCGCGAGCACCATCCGTCGCATCAGCCCAGTCTCGCAGAGCCGGCCGGGTCGTGGGTGTCCGGCCGGTAACCGCCGAACCGCGCTACTCCTCGTGACTCCCGACAGCGACCTCGGTGACCAGATACGGGGCCAGGTCGGCCGCCAACGCCTCGTCGACGCGTACCCGCAGGAGCGTACCGTCGCCCCGGTGCTCGGATGCGAGCACCTCGCCCCGCCGGTGTACCCGCGCAACCAGGTCACCCCGGTCGTATGGCACCACGGCGGTGACCTCGACCGCCGGCCGCGGCAGCCGCGCCTCGATGGCGGCGGAGACCTCGGTCAGGCCGGCCCCGGTCCACGCCGAGCAGAGCACCGCGTCCGGCCACTCGCGCTTCAGCCGCAGGACGGTCTCCTCGTCGGCCGCGTCGATCTTGTTGATCACCAGCAGCTCGGGCAGCCGGTCGGCGCCGACCTCGGCGAGCACCTCGCGCACCGCCCGTACCTGCTCCTCCGGGTCGGCGTGCGCACCGTCGACCACGTGCACGACCAGGTCGGCCTGACCGACCTCCTCGAGCGTGGAGCGGAACGCCTCGACGAGCTGGTGCGGCAGGTGCCGGACGAAGCCGACCGTGTCGGAGAGCGTGTAGACGCGCCCGTCGGCCGTACGGGCCCGGCGGGTGGTCGGGTCGAGCGTGGCGAACAGCGCGTTCTCCACCAGTACCCCGGCGCCGGTCAACCGGTTGAGCAGGCTGGACTTGCCGGCGTTGGTGTACCCGGCGATCGCCACCGCCGGTACCGCGTTGCGCCGCCGGCCGGCCCGCTTGGTCTGCCGGATCACCCGCATCGCCTCGATCTCGCGCTTGAGCTTCGAGATCCGGGTACGGATGCGCCGCCGGTCGGTCTCCAGCTTGGTCTCACCGGGACCGCGCAGGCCCACGCCGCCGCCGGCCCCGCCGCCCCGGCCGCTGCCGCCGCTCTGCCGGGACAGCGCCTCACCCCAACCGCGCAGGCGGGGCAGGAAGTACTGGAGCTGGGCCAGCTCGACCTGGGCCTTGCCCTCCTTGCTCTTGGCGTGCTGGGCGAAGATGTCCAGGATCAGGGCGGTACGGTCGATGACCTTGACCTTGGTCTCCTGCTCCAGCGCGCGCAGCTGGCCCGGGGACAGCTCGCCGTCGCAGATCACCGTGTCCGCGCCGGACGAGACGACCACGTCGCGCAGCTCGGCCACCTTGCCCCGGCCGATGAACGTGGACGCGTCGGGACGGCCACGCCGCTGGATGAGCCCCTCCAGAACCAGTGAGCCCGCCGTCTCGGCGAGCGCGGCCAGCTCGGTGAGGGAGTTCTCGGCGTCGGCGACCGTACCCTCGGTCCAGACCCCGACGAGTACGACCCGTTCCAGCCGCAGCTGGCGGTACTCGACCTCGGTGATGTCGGACAGCTCGGTGGACAGCCCGGCGACGCGACGCAGCGCGTGCCGCTCCTCCAGCTCAAGATCGTCCATGGGAAGCTGATAGCTGTGTTCAGTCATGTTGGTTCGATCGTGACACGCTCCGGGGTCCAGTGCACGTGCATTCCGTCCTGGGCGCAGAGGAGAATGGCGACGCCGATCCCGCGACGCCGATCCCGCCAGGAAGGACCATCGTGGCCAGACCACTGCCCAGCGCCGGGTTCTCCATCACCGTCCGGGTCGCCGTACCCGCGGACGCCTCCGCCGTCGGCCGGCTGACCACCTGCGTCGGGGACACCGGCGGGATCGTGACCGCGCTGGACGTGGTGGACTCCGACCACGTGACCGTCCTGGCCGACGTGACCTGCGACACCGCCGACTCGAACCACGCCAACCAGGTGGTCGATGCGCTGCGCCAGCTACCGGGGGTCGAGGTCCGCAAGGTCTCCGACCGTACCTTCCTCCTGCACCTGGGCGGCAAGATCGAGGTCACCCCGAAGGTGGCGCTGCGCACGCGGGACGAGCTGTCCCGGGCGTACACCCCGGGGGTTGCCCGGGTCTGCCTGGCCATCGCGGAGAACCCCGACGACGCCCGCCGGCTGACCATCAAGCGCAACACGGTCGCCGTGGTCACCGACGGCTCGGCCGTGCTGGGCCTGGGCAACATCGGGCCGGCGGCCGCGCTGCCCGTCATGGAGGGCAAGGCCGCGCTGTTCAAGCGGTTCGGCGGGGTGGACGCGTGGCCGGTGGTCCTGGACACGCAGGACACCGAGGAGATCATCCGGATCGTCACGGCCATCGCGCCGGCGTACGGCGGGATCAACCTGGAGGACATCGCCGCGCCGCGGTGCTTCGAGATCGAGGCCCGGCTGCGGGAGCAGCTGGACATCCCGGTCTTCCACGACGACCAGCACGGGACCGCCATCGTGGTGCTGGCCGCGCTGACCAACGCGCTGCGCGTGGTGGGCAAGGAGATGGCGGAGGTACGGGCGGTGGTGTCCGGAGCCGGTGCCGCCGGTACGGCGATCATGAAGCTCCTCCTCCGTCAGGGGATCGGTGACGTGATCGCGTACGACCGCCCCGGCGCGCTCCACCGTGGCCAGCCCGGCCTGAACCCGGCCTGGCAGTGGCTCGCCGACCACACGAACAAGGACAACTACGCCGGTGACCTGCGCGGGGCGGTACGGGGCGCGGACGTGTTCATCGGGGTGAGCGCCCCGGACCTGCTCACCGGCGAGGACATCGCCGGGATGGCCAAGAATGCCGTGGTGTTCGCGCTGGCCAACCCGGACCCGGAGGTGGACCCGCGGGAGGCGCGGCAGCACGCGGCGGTCGTCGCGACCGGCCGGTCGGACCAGCCGAACCAGATCAACAACGTGCTCGCGTTCCCCGGCGTGTTCCGGGGCATGCTCGACGCCCAGGCGCGGATGTTCACCGAGGAGATGGCGCTGGCCGCCGCGCAGGCGATCGCGGACACCGTGGGCGCCGACAAGATCAACGCGTCGGTGATCGTACCCAGTGTCTTCGATGCCCGGGTCGCGCCCGCGGTGGCGGCGGCAGTCCGGGCGACCGCCCGCAGTGGCCGCCTCGACCCGGTCGACCCCGACCCGGAACCGGGCGACTAACCGCTAAGCCGACAGCTCTCCGGTCGCGACGATCACGGCGGGGCCGGAGAGCAGGCACCGGTCGGCGGCCACGACGACGGTGAGCCGCCCGCCCGGTACGTCGACGGCGACCGTACCGGCGGGCAGCTCCGCGTCGCGCAGTGCGAGCGCGGCGACGGCGCAGGCGCCCGAGCCGCAGGACAGCGTCTCGCCCGAGCCGCGCTCGTGAACCCGCATCCGGACGTGCAGGTCGGTATCGGGCAGCGACCGCGCCGGTACGACGAACTCGACGTTCGCGCCGTCGGGGAAGAGCACGGGGTCGACGCCGGGCTCGGCGCTCAGGTCCAGCCCGGCGAGGTCGTCGACCGGGCACACCAGGTGCGGGTTGCCGACGGTGACCGAGGTGCCGGGGAAGGTAGCGCCGGAGCGGCGATGGCGGGCGGTCGAGCGCGGCCCGACGACCGGCGTCGGCATGTCGACGGTGACGTCGTCCTCGCTGACGACCGTGCAGACGAGGCCGGACCGGGTCGCGACCGGGAAGACCGCCGCCTCGACGAGCCCGGTGTCGGTCAGGTACCGCGCGAACACCCGTACCCCGTTGCCGCACATCTCGGCGAGCGACCCGTCACCGTTGTGGTAGTCCATGAACCACTCCGCCTGGCCGGCGAGGCGCGCGGCCTCCGGGTGCTTGGCCGAGCGCACCACGCGCAGTACGCCGTCGCCGCCGATCCCGAACCGCCGGTCGCACAGCCACCGGACCAGGTCCGGAGTCAGCTCCAGCTCGCCGTCGGGGTCGGGCAGCACGACGAAGTCGTTGCCCGTACCGTGGCCCTTCGCGAAGCGCATGCCGCTATTCTCCGCCCCGTACGGCGGCCAGCGCGGCCCGGGTCAGGTCCGGATCGGCGCCGTCCAGCCAGCGCACGTGCGGATCGCGCCGGAACCAGGAGCGCTGGCGGCGGACGAACCGTCGGGTCGCCTGTACGGTCTCCGCCGCCGCCTGCTCCTCCGAGCACTCCCCCGCCAGGTACCGCAGCACCTGCTGGTACCCGAGCGCCCGGCTGGCGGTCCGCCCCTCCCGGAGCCCTTTCGTCTCCAGAACCGTCGTCTCGCGCACCAGACCGAGTTCCCACATCTGTGCGACCCGGCGGGCGATCCGCCCGTCCAGGACGGCCGTGTCGAGGTCGACGCCGACCTGCACGGACGGGTAGTGGGGCGTCGGGTCGGGCAGCGTCGCGGTGAACCCGCCGGTCAGCCCGACGACCTCCAGGGCCCGTACGATCCGGCGGCCGTTGGAGGGCAGGATCCCTTGCGCCGCAACAGGATCAGCCCTTGCCAGGCGGGCGTGCAGCGCGGGCGCCCCGACCTCGGTCAGCTCGGCTTCGAGCACGGCGCGCAGGTCGGGGTCCGTACCGGGGAACTCGAAGCGCTCCAGCACGGCCCGTACGTACAGCCCGGAGCCGCCGACCAACAGCGGTACCCGGCCCCGGGCGAGGATGTCGTCGACCGCGGCCCGGGCCAGGCGCTGGTACTCCGCCACGCTCGCCGGTTCGGTGACGTCCCAGATGTCGAGGACGTGGTGGGGTACTCCGGCCCGCTCGGCGGGGGTGAGCTTGGCCGTACCGATGTCGAGGCCCCGGTACAGCTGCATCGAGTCGGCGTTGACCACCTCGCCGTCCAACTCCCGCGCGAGCGCGAGCGACAGCGCCGACTTCCCGGCCCCGGTCGGCCCGACGATCGCGACCACGCTCGCGCTCAGGCCGGCAGCCACGACGCCACCGTGTACTGGACGCCGTACGGCGCCGCGTCGTAGAGCACCTCGCCGCGGTACGAACCGGGGACACCGGCGAGGACCTGCCAGGGCGCCCGGCCGGCGGCCATCAACTCGGTGGCGAGCGCCGGGTCCAGGGCGAGCAGCCCGGCCGGGTCGGCATCGGCGAGCGCCCTGGCGACCGCGGCGTCGAACGACTCGGCGTACCGCGGGGTGTTGATGTCCCGGCACGCGGACCCGTCGCCCAGCACGAGCAGGCCCAGGGACGAACGCTGATCTGCCGATCCGGCCCAAGTGCCGGCTCGCGACGGCGCCCCGGCGATCCGCTCCCCCAGCCGCGCGCACTCCGCGGGCGGCGCGTCGGCCGCCACGGTGAGGACCCGCCACGACGTGGGCCGGCGGGCGGGCGTCCGGCGCAGCAGCCACACACCTACGGCGACGCTCAGCGGCAGCGCGGGCGTATCCGCGTGCGGCTCGCCGAGATGCGCCTCGACCGGTACGCCCCACGCGGCGAACGACGCACGGTAAGGAAACAAGTACTCCTTGGTCTCCTCGGCCGAGCCCACCACGCACACCGTCGACGGCTCCGCAGCGAGTACCCGGGCGACCGCCTCGTCACACGCTGTGCGCAGGTCGTCCAGCTCGCCCGCCGCGCCCGCGGCGACCTCCGGGAGGAGAATCGGCGGATGCGGCAGTACCGCGGCGGCGAGGAGTGGCACGGATCAACCGTAACCGGACGCCCTATCTGCCCCCATGAACCCGCCAGGACACCGTATGGTCACGGTCGGCCCCGGGCGCTCGACGCGGAGGGGGGCCGACCTGTGAGAATGCCGGAAGCAACACACACTGTGCTATGGCGGAGACGCCGGGGACGCCCGGCGGGCTCCGGAGACACGAGGATGGGCTTCACATGACCAGCGATGCAGCGGCCTTCGGTCGGGTCGACGCGGATGGCACGGTCTACGTCAAGACGGCCGGCGGCGAGCGGGTGGTCGGGTCGTGGCAGGCCGGTACTCCCGAGGAAGGACTGGCGCACTTCGCCCGCCGGTACGAAGGCGTGGTCACCGAGGTCTCGCTGATCGAGGTCCGGCTGTCCACCGGCGCCGGCGACGCCGCCCACGCGCTGGCCCGGGTCAAGGAGCTGCGCGGCGAGCTGGAGGAACCGCACATCGTCGGCGACATCGACGGTCTCGTCGAGCGGCTGGACAAGCTGGCCGCCGCGGCCGAGGCGAAGGTCGGCGAGGTACAGGCCGCGCGCAGCGCCGCCCGCGCCGAGGCCGCCGCCCGCAAGCTCGGACTGGTCGAGGAGGCCGAGAAGCTGGCCGCGGACTCGACGAGCTGGAAGGCGGCCGGCGACCGGTTCAAGGAGATCCTCGAGGAGTGGAAGACCATCCGGGGGGTCGACCGGAAGACCGACGGCGAGCTGTGGAAGCGGTACGCGACCGCCCGCGATACGTTCGCCCGGCGCCGGGGCGCCCACTTCGCCACCCTCGACCAGACCCGCAAGCAGGCCCAGGCGCGCAAGGAGGAGCTGGTCACCCAGGCCGAGGAGCTGACCCAGTCCGCGGAGTGGGCGCCGACCGCGGCCCGGCTCAAGGACCTGATGGCGGAGTGGAAGGCCGCGCCGCGCGCCTCGAAAGAGGTCGAGCAGCGGCTGTGGGAACGGTTCCGGGCCGCTCAGGACGCGTTCTTCGCCCGGCGCAGCGAGGTGTTCTCGGTGCGTGACGCCGAGCAGAAGGCGGCCGTGGAGAAGCGGCAGGAGCTGCTGGCCCGGGCCGAAGCGCTGGACGTCGACAGCGACCCGAAGGCGGCCCAGGCTCGGCTGCGCGAGATCCTGGCCCAGTGGCACGACGCGGGCCGGGTCTCCCGGGAGGCGGCCGGCGGGTTGGAGCGCCGGCTGCGCGCGGTCGAGGAGAAGGTACGGTCCGCGATGGACGTGGCGTGGCGCCGTACCGCCCCGTCGGACAACCCGCTGCTGACGCAGATGCGCGAGCAGGTGGCCGAGGCCGAGGCCCGGCTCGCCCGGGCGAAGGCGGCCGGCGATGCCAAGCGCATCCGCGAGGCCGAGCAGGCGCTGGCGTCGAAGCGCCAGTTCCTGCAGCTGGCCGAGCAGACCAGTTGAAGAAACACCACATAGAGATCAGGGCGCCCCGCCGTGGTGGGGCGCCCTGATCATTCAGGCTCGTCTGCCAGGCATGCCGAGGGGTACGCCTCTCGGCTTCTGGTACGCGTCGCCGGCTGGGGTACGGCGGTGTGCCACGAGGGGCGCGTCGGAGTTGAGATGGTGCGGGGCGGCGTACGTGACCGTGGCGTGCACGATGTCGCCGGGTCTGATCTTTTCGGCACCTTGGAAATGAACGAGCCGGCCGTCGCGCGCGCGGCCCGACATCCGGCCGGTGGCGCCGTCCTTGCGGCCCTCGCCGACCGCGACGAGCACCTCGACGGTCTGCCCGACGAGCCTGCGGTTCTCCGCCCAGGTGATCTCCTCCAGCGCGACGACCAGCCGGTCGTACCGGTCCTGCACGACCTCCTTCGGCACCTGCTGGTCAAGCGTCGACGCCAGCGTCCCGGGCCGCTTGGAGTACTGGAAGGTGAAGGCGCCGGCGAAGCGCGCCTCGCGTACCACGTGCAGCGTCTGCTGGAAGTCCGCCTCGGTCTCGCCGGGGAACCCGACGATGATGTCCGTGGTGATCGCGGCGTCGGGCATGGCCGCCCGTACCTTCTCGATGATCCCGAGGTACTTCTCCTGGCGGTAGCTGCGCCGCATTCCCTTGAGTACGGCGTCGCTGCCCGACTGGAGCGGCATGTGCAGCTGGTGGCACACGTTCGGGGTCTGCGCCATGGCGGCGATCACGTCGTCGGTGAAGTCCTTAGGGTGCGGGCTGGTGAACCGTACCCGTTCAAGTCCGTCGATGTCTCCGCACGCCCGCAGCAGCTTGCCGAACGCGTACCGGTCGCCGAACTCGACGCCGTAGGAGTTGACGTTCTGGCCCAGCAGGGTCACTTCCAGGACGCCCTCCTTCACGAGGGCCTCGACCTCGGCGAGGACGTCGCCGGGCCGGCGGTCCTTCTCGGTGCCGCGCAGGGCCGGGACGATGCAGAACGTACAGGTGTTGTTGCAGCCCACCGAGATCGACACCCAGCCGGCGTACGCGGACTCGCGGCGGGTCGGCAGCGTGGACGGGAAGACCTCGAGGGACTCGAGGATCTCGACCTGCGCCTCCTCGTTGTGCCGCGCCCGTTCGAGGAGTACGGGCAGCGAGCCGATGTTGTGCGTACCGAACACGACGTCGACCCAGGGCGCCCGGCTGACGATCTCGCCCCGGTCCTTCTGCGCCAGGCAGCCGCCGACCGCGATCTGCATGCCGGGATGGGCGAGCTTGGTCGGGCGCAGGTGACCGAGGTTGCCGTACAGCCGGTTGTCCGCGTTCTCCCGTACGGCACAGGTGTTGAACACCACCACGTCCGGCGTACGGTCGTCAGGCGCGCGGACGTACCCGGCGTCCTCCAGCAGTCCGGAGATCCGTTCGGAGTCGTGCACGTTCATCTGGCAGCCGTACGTGCGGACCTGGTAGGTACGTGCCGGCGCCTCGTTCGCGGTAGTCATGACGTGTAAGAGGGTATCCGTCGCGCCCGGGAGGTCACCATGTGCCGCAGCATCAAGACGCTCCGCCCGCCGTACCAGGAGGAGGTCACCGAGACGGACGTGCACGCCGCCGCGTTGCAGTACGTCCGGAAGATCTCGGGTTTCCGGACGCCGGCCCCGCACAACGCGGAGGCGTTCGAGGAGGCCGTGGCCGCGGTGGCGGCCGCCACCCAGGAGCTGCTGGACCGCCTGGTGATCGGCGGACGCCGACCGGCCAGCTCAGCGGACTGACCGCAGCCTCGCGCCGTGCGCCTCCGCCACAACCGGCTCCGGCTCAGCACCCGGCACTGACCTCAGCGCGCGATCTCGGTCACTCGCGACTCGCGGACCACGGTCACCCTGATCTGGCCCGGGTAGGTCAGCTCCTCCTCGATCTGCTTGGCCACGTCCCGGGCCAGTACGGCCGCCCCGATGTCATCGACGTCGTCCGGCTTGACCATCACCCGGATCTCCCGGCCGGCCTGCATGGCGAAGACCTTCTCCACACCCTGCTTGCCGCCGGCGATCTCCTCGATCCGCTCCAGCCGCTTGACGTACGCCTCCAGGCTCTCCCGCCGGGCGCCCGGCCGGCCGCCGGAGCACGCGTCCGAAGCCTGGGTCAGCACCGCCTCGATGGTCTGCGGCGGTACCTCGTTGTGATGCGCCTCGATCGCGTGGACGACATCGTCGGACTCCCCGTACTTGCGGGCCAGGTCGGCGCCGATCAGCGCGTGGCTGCCCTCGACCTCGTGGGTGAGCGCCTTGCCGATGTCGTGCAGGAACGCGCACCGCTTGATCAGGGGGGCGTGCAGCCGTAGCTCGGCCGCCATGATGCCGGCGATGTGCGCGGTCTCCACGAGGTGCTTGAGCACGTTCTGGCCGTAGCTGGTCCGGTAGCGCAGCCGCCCGAGCAGGGTCACCAGCTCCGGGTGCAGGTCGGTGATGCCGACCTCGACCAGCGCGTCCTCGGCGGCCCGTAGGCACAGCCGCTCGACCTCGTGCTTGGCGAGCTCGAAGACCTCCTCGATCCGGTGCGGATGGATCCGCCCGTCCAGCACGAGCTTCTCCAGGGTGAGCCGGCCGATCTCGCGGCGTACCGGATCAAAACACGACAGCAGCACCGCCTCGGGCGTGTCGTCGATGATCAGGTTGACCCCCGTCACCGACTCGAACGCCCGGATGTTGCGCCCCTCCCGACCGATGATCCGGCCCTTCATCTCGTCGCTCGGCAGGTGCAACACGCTGACCACGCTCTCCGCGGTCTGCTCGCTGGCAACCCGCTGGATCGCGTCGACCACGATGTGTCGGGCCCGCTGGTCGGCGGTGTTGCGGGCGTCCGCCTCGATGTCCCGGACGAGCAGCGCGGCCTCCCGCTTGGCCTGCGTCTCGATGGCCTCCACCAGTTCCTGGCGGGCCGCGTCGGCGGTCAGCCCGGCGATCCGCTCCAGCTCCCGGCGCCGCTGCTCCTCCAGATCGGCCAGGACCAGCTCGCGGCTGCCGAGGACGGACTCCCGCTCAGTGAGGTCGACCTCGGCGGCGCTGATCCGGCGGTCCCGCTCGGCCAGCCGTTCGGCCTCCTCGACCAGCAGCCGCTCCCGCTCGTCGAGGCGCTGCTGACGGCGCTCGGCATCGGCCGACTGCTCCCGGGCGGTCGTGGTCAGCATCGCGATCTCACGCTCACCGGTGCGGCGGGCGGTCAGCCGGGCCTGCTCCGCGTCCTGCTCGGCCTGCCGGTGGGCGCGCTCCAGGATGGTGTCGGCCTCGGTGTGGGCAGTGCCCAGGACCCGCTGCGCCTCGGCGCGGGCCGCCGTCGCCTCGGCCTTCGCGGCAGCCGCCTCGGTACGGGCGGTGGTGGCCAGTACCCGGGCCTCGTCCACGGCCGAGGTGGCCTCGTCGGCGGCGTCCCGGAGGGCGGCCAGCGACTGCTCCCGCCGGTCCCGCTCAGCGAGGAAGGCCGGGTCGGCGGGCTCCTTGGCAACGGAACGGCGCAACGGACGCAACGCCCGTACGACGAGTACCAGGCCGACGGTGACGAGCACGGCCAGGATCACGACCACACCCACCAGAACCATGACCAGCGCCGTCATGGCCGCCTCCCTTCCCCGTACGCGTCCCGGCCCGAGAGCCGGGGCACCGTTGCCCGGTTTGAGGAGACGTCCGATCCGCGGGTGCGGTCGTCTGCGCCGACGCCGGTGGCTCAAGGCCCGGTTGGCGCCGGAGCTGATACGACTTGTCGTCGTCGCGACGACTGTGCGTCAACGTACTGCTAATCTTCGCGATTGCTAGGAGCAAATGATGCCGTACTGTTATGCGATCTATGTTGTGCGGTTAGCCGCGATGGTCGGACGTTCTCCTCTGGTAACCCGAGGCTAGGTCGCCGATACCGGTTCGGTCAAGGCGCCATGATCGGGCACTGACCCGTACACTCCGCCATTTCGCGACTACCTGCAGAAAGAACCACTCACCGGTTCGGCCGATACCATGGTCAGCGGATCGGCTCATCGGACTCGCCGACCAGGTCGGTCAGGGCGTCCGGATCGACGAACTCGGCGAAGGCGGCCGACTCCTCGTCACGCGCGGCGAGGACCGCCTTGACAACGTTGACGGCCAGACCGGGCGGGTACCCCTTGCGGGCCAGGAGACCGACCAGGCGCCGGAAGACCGCGTCGGGCGTACCGGCGGGTGTCGCGCGCAGCTTCCGCTCCACCAGCGCCCGTGCGGTGGCCGCCTCGGTGTCGCGGTCGACCTCCTCCAGCGCGGCACCCACCAGCTCAGCGTCGACCCCGCGCTGGCGCAGCTCGCCGGCCAGCGCCCGGCGGGCCAGCCCGCGGCCGTGGTGCCGGCTGGTCACCCAGGCCCGGGCGAACGCCGCGTCATCGATCAGCCCGACCTCGTCGTAGCGGTCGAGCACCTCGGCGGCCACCTCCGCCGCTATGCCGCTGCGGCGCAGCGCGGTGGCCAGCTCCTTGCGCGTACGGGGCCGGACGGCGAGCTGCCGCAGACAGATCTCCCGGGCGATCTCGGCCGGGTCGCGAGTGTCACGCTCGGGCTCGTCCGGCTCGGTTGCGCGGCCTGGGCTCCGGCCTCGCCCCACGCTCTGGCCGCGCCCCGTGCGTCGTGGCCCCGAACGTTGGCTCTCGGGCTCTTCCTGGACGTGCCCGGCCTCCTCGGGTGCCGCCCCGCCGGCGTCGCGGCCGGCTCGGTTGGTCGGGGCGCGCCGGTAGTGCTCCTCGTCGCCCGTCCAGAGCGGCCCGTCGGCGGCCGTCCAGCCGAGGTCCTGCGGCTCCGTCTCCGCCGGCTGGGCGCGCGGTTTCGCGGTACGCGGTCGAGGGGGCGCCGCATCCCAGCCCCGCCCCGACCGCGCGCCGCGTCGCCTGCCCGGCACGGTCAGAAGTCCACCGTGACGATGTCGGGGTTACCGGCCGCGTCGCCCGCGCCGATCCCGACACCCAGCTTCTCCAGGATCTTCTTCTCGATCTCGGCGGCCACGTCCGGGTTCTCCTTGAGGAACTTGCGGGCGTTCTCCTTGCCCTGCCCGAGCTGGTCCCCGTCGTACGTGTACCAGGCACCCGACTTGCGGATGATGCTCTGCTCCACGCCGACATCGATCAGCGAACCCTCGCGCGAGATCCCCTGTCCATAGATAATGTCGAATTCCGCTTGTTTGAAAGGCGCCGCGCACTTGTTCTTCACAACCTTGACGCGGGTACGGTTGCCGACCGCGTCGGTGCCGTCCTTCAGGCTCTCGATGCGCCGCACGTCCAGCCGTACGGACGCGTAGAACTTCAGCGCCCGCCCACCGGTTGTCGTCTCCGGGCTGTTGTGCACCATCACGCCGTCGACGAAGTAGTTGTGGTTGCCCTCGATCTCGATGTCGAACCGGTTCATCGAACGGGTCTTCGGCTTGACGTGGATATCGAGGATCCGGGCCGGGACGGGGCGCAGCTCCGGCGACACGTATACCGGCTCTACTGCGCACCGCCCTTGGAAGCGCGGCAGTAGCTTGTATGCCATCGCGTCGGGTACGTACGGAGCTACGAGCTCCTGGAACTTGCTCGACGACGCGGTGCTGAACAGCAGGAACGCCTTCCGCAGCGCGCCCTTGGCGGTCAGCCGCACGTCGAGCCCGTACCCATCGCGCAGGTATTCGATGAGCCGGCCGCGAGTGCCTTCGCTCATCGCCTCGACGCAGATCTCGATCCGTCCACTACCACCCCGGGTGCGCTCCTGAACGCCCTTGGAGCGCAGCGTGAAGCAGCCGTCGTCCAGGTACCACACGGCCAGCGCCAACGGGGTCAGCGTCTTGAGGTAGTCCCCGCTCAGGTGCTTCTTCCCGTCGCCCAGGTAGACCGCCCGGTGCAGCTCCGCCAACTCGGGCAGTGGGGTGAAGTCGGCGAAGACCGCGCCCCGCCCGTCGACCCGGCGCGTGCACTCGATGTTTCCGAGCAGTGAGACCTTCCAGTCCAGATAGGCGGCCTGTCGCGCGCCGTGGCCCAGCCGGAACCGGACCCCGGAGCGGTCCCGCAGATTGGGTGAGAGGTTGCCGTCACCCATGAGGGAGCCGAGGACGACCTGCCACTGCTGGTCACTCAGCCGCCGCTCTTCGGCGATCATTACCCGCTCGCCCGCGACCAACTCCCCCGCCTCCCGCCAGCCGCCGGGCGTACGGACCAGGTGGTTGGCGGTCGCGGCGAACTGTGCCCGCCCGTTGCCCCCGGACTTGGCCACAGTGAACTGCAGAAACCGCTCGGCCGGTCCGTTGTTGAACCAGTTGACGATCTTCTTCGGCTCGACCCGGTCTGTCACCGGGTCGTACGACAGCACCTCGACCGGCAGCTTCTGATTGACGATCTTGCCGATCTTCTCCTGGGTGCCGTCGGCGAGCGTGACCCGGGTGCCGTAGCTAAAACACCCGAACATCACCCCGATCTTCTCGCGGAGCTGGTTGATGAAGATCGCGGTGGTGTTGGAGTTGTTGAGCGCGCCGGTGATCTTCCGCAGCGCCTGGCTCATCAGCCGGGCCTGCAGGCCCACGTGGCTGTCGCCCATCTCGCCCTCGATCTCGGCGCGCGGCACCAGGGCGGCCACCGAGTCGATGACGATGACGTCCAGCGCGCCGGACCGGACCAGCATGTCGGCGATCTCCAGCGCCTGCTCGCCGGTGTCCGGCTGGGAGACCAGCAGCGCGTCGGTGTCCACGCCGAGCGCCTTGGCGTAGTCGGCGTCCAGCGCGTGCTCGGCGTCGATGAACGCGGCGATGCCCCCGGCGGCCTGGGCGTTGGCTACAGCGTGTAGCGCCACTGTAGTTTTCCCGCTCGATTCAGGTCCGTATATCTCTACGATCCGGCCGCGCGGCAGGCCCCCCACGCCGAGCGCGACGTCCAAGGCGATCGAGCCGGTCGGGATGATCGACATCGGGATGACCGGGCGCTCACCGAGCCGCATCACGGAGCCCTTGCCGAACTGCTTGTCTATCTGCGCGAGGGCGAGGTCGAGCGCCTTCTCGCGGTCAGGCCCTGCTGCCATTGCTACCCCTACGTTCGCCGTCTTGGCCGCGGTCTTCGCGGAGGAACTCTTGGTCACGCGGACAGGTTAGGCGCCAGGTCCGACATAATCAGCGGACGTGCCGTGGCCTGTGGACAAGCGCCAACCCTGTGGACGATACCCGTACAGGTGTACGACGCAAGGAATGACACGCGGTCAGCCGAGCTGGCGTTGGCTGTGCTCGCCTCGCCAAAACCCGGCTGCGGCTGCGCTCAGCGCAGGGTCTTCGGTACCCGCTCGGGGTAGGCGGCCACCACCGCGCGCCAGACCACGACGGTCTCCTCGCCTGAGGCCAGGGCCTGTTGGATGGTCCGCCCGCCGAGTTGGGGAAGCACCTGGTCCTGCGCCACGCTCGCCGCGTACCCGCGCCCGAAGACCTGCTCCAGCCGGGTCCAGAAGTCGGTCAGCCGCACGCGTCACCTTCCTCGAACCGGTGTCACAACCGTACGGTACGGTCGGGACCGTGCAGCAGGAGACGCTGGGCGACTGGTTGGAAGCGCTGGGTTCGTCGGCCTCGACCCCGGGCGGCGGGGCCGCGGCCGCGCTGGCCGCCGCAGCCGGTGCGGCGCTGGTCGAGATGGTGGTGAACCTGACCGTCGGCAAGCCGGCATACGTGGAACACGAGGCGCACGTCCACGCGATCGGGGAGCAGGCCCGGGCGCTGCGCCAGCGGGCTCTGGACCTGGCCGCCGCCGACGCGGCCGCCTTCGACCGGGTGATGGCCGCCTATGGGCTGCCCCGGGGGACCGACGAGGAGAAGGCGGCGCGCAGCGCCGCGATCCAGGCCGCCACCGCCGGCGCCGCGCGGCCGCCGCTGGAGATCGCGCAGGTCGCGGCGAGGGTGATCGAGCTGTCCGCCGGCCTGCCTGGAAAGTCCAACCGCAACGTGCTGTCCGACGTGGGCGTGGCCGCGTCGCTGGCCGGCGCCGCGCTGGAGTCGGCCGCGATCAACGTCGAGGTCAACCTGGGTTCGCTCAAAGACGAGGGGGTACGGGCCGGCCTGCGCAAGGAGCTCGCCGCCCACCTGTCAGCCGGCGAGCTGGGCCGGGAGGTCGTCGGCAACGTACGCCAGGGGGTGTCGGCCTGATGCTCATCGATGGCAAGAAGATCGCCGCCGAGCTGGGTACCGCGCTCACCGAGCGGGTGGCCGCCCTGCCCACCCCGCCCGGCCTGGCGATCGTGGTCGCGACGGCCGACGAGAGCACGGCGTGGTATGTGCGCTCCCTGCTGCGTACGGCCGGGAAGCTGGGCATCCAGGCCCGGCGGGTGGACCTGCCGGTCGACGCCGATGCCGGGACCGTACGGGCCGCGCTCGCCGAGGCGTCCGCCGAGCCGGGTACCCACGGCGTGATCTGCCAGACGCCGCTGCCGGAAGGGCTCACCCTCGCCGAGGTGGCGAGCGCGATCCCGCCCGAGGTCGACGTCGACGGGGCCAACCCGGTCTCGCTCGGGCTGCTCGCGTCGGGCTCGGGCGCGGCGTTCGCGCCCGCGACGGCAGCCGCGGTGCTGCACATCCTCGAACACGAGGGGGTGGCGCTGGAGGGCCGGCGGGCGGTGGTGCTCGGGCGCTCCAACGTGGTCGGCAAGCCGGCCGCGCTCATGCTGCTCGCCCGGCACGCCACGGTGACCGTGTGCCACTCCCGTACCCCTGACCTGGCGGCCGTGTCCCGCGAAGCCGACGTGCTGGTCGCGGCGGTGGGCCGCGCGGGCCTGGTGACCGCCGAGTTCGTCAAGCCGGGCGCGGTCGTCGTCGACGTGGGCACCAACGCCACGCCGGACGGCGGCCTGGTCGGCGACGTGGACACCGCGGCGGTCGAGCAGGTCGCGGGGGCCGTCACACCGGTACCGGGTGGGGTCGGTCCGGTCACCACCCAGCTGCTGATGGGCAACGTGGTCGCTTCCGCCGAGCGCAGCCGGAGCCGGTCTTCGGCGTAGGCGAGCACGGCCAACGCGGTGCTGTGGTATCAGCGGCGTCAGCGAGCTGTCAGCGGCTGACCGAGGTCCGTCAGGGCCCCCCGGCACTGTCGGGGCATGACAGCTGCGATTGTTGCCGAAGGGCTGGTCAAGCGGTACGGCGAGACGACGGCGCTCGCGGGGGTTGACCTCGCGGTGCGCACCGGGTCGGTGTTCGGGCTGCTCGGGCCGAACGGGGCGGGCAAGACCACCACCGTACGGATCCTGGCGACCCTGGTACGGCCCGATGGCGGGTACGCGACGGTCGGCGGGTACGACGTGGTGCGCCAGGCGCACCGGGTACGCCGGCTGATCGGCCTGACCGGCCAGTACGCGTCGGTCGACGAGACCCTGACCGGTGCCGAGAACCTTCTGTTGATCGGGCGGCTGCTGGGCCAGCCGCGTACCGCCGCCAAGCGCCGCGCCCGGGAGCTGCTGGCCGACTTCCGGCTCTCCGACGCCGGTGACCGGGCGGTCAAGTCGTACTCCGGTGGCATGCGCCGCCGGCTCGACCTGGCCGCGAGCCTGGTCGGCCGGCCGCAGGTGCTCTACCTCGACGAGCCGACCACGGGCCTTGACCCGGCCAGCCGCAACGAGGTCTGGGAGATCGTCCGGGCACTGGTGGCCGACGGGGTGACCGTGCTGCTGACCACGCAGTACCTGGAGGAGGCGGACCAGCTCGCCGACGAGATCGCGGTGGTGGACCACGGGCGGGTCATCGCGACCGGTACGCCGGCCGGGCTGAAGGCGCGGACCGGGGCGCAGACCCTGGCCGTACGGCCGGCGCACGAGGTGGACCTGCCGACCGTGACCGCCACCGTTGCGGCGCTCGCTATCGGTACCCCCGATGTCCGGAGTGGTGTGGTCACCGCCCCGGTGGCCGACCCGGCGGTGCTGCCCGTCGTGGTCCGCCGGCTCGACGACGCGGGCGTTCTCGTGGCCGAGCTGACCCTGCGCAGCGCGAGCCTCGACGAGGTCTTCCTCACCCTGACCGGGCACCTGGCCCAGCCGGCCGGCAGCCCTGAGCTGGAAAGGAGCGCGGCATGAGCGGCTGGCAAACGCTGACCGGGCGCCGCTCCGACAAGCTCCGCGGCTGGCAAACGCTGACCGGGCGCCGCTCCGACAAGCTCCGCGTCGTCGAGAGCTTGCGGGTCGGCGCGATGAGCTCGGTACAGCAGACGCTCAGCCTGTCCTGGCGCACCCTGGTGCAGATCAAGCACAACCCGTTCGAGCTGATCGACTTCAGTGTCCAGCCGGTCATGTTCGTGCTGCTGTTCACGTACGTCTTCGGCGGGGCGATCTCCGGCTCGCCACACGAGTACCTCACGTTCGCGCTGCCCGGGATCATCGTGCAGAACGCGCTCTTCGCGACGCTGAACACGGGCGTGGGCCTCAGTACCGACCTGGAGAAGGGGTTCTTCGACCGGCTCCGGTCGCTGCCGATCGCGCGGTTCGCGCCGCTGGCCGGGCGGATCGTGGCCGACGTCGTCAAGCAGGCGTGGGCGTGCGCGCTCCTGCTGGGCGTCGGGGCGCTGCTCGGGTTCCGCATCGGTACCGGGCCGCTGTCCGTACTGGGCGGGTTCGCGCTGCTGCTCGTGTCGGCCGTGGCGGTGTCCTGGGCGATCGTGCTGGTGAGCATGCTCGCGGCCAGCCCGGAGAAGGTACAGATCTTCGGCTTCGTGGTGCTGTTCCCGCTGACGTTCACCAGCGACGCGTTCGTCCGTACCGACTCGATGCCGGGCTGGCTGCAGGCGTGGGCCAAGGTGAACCCGGTGACCGCGCTGGCGGACGCCATCCGGGGGCTGTTCGTGTCGGGGCCGGTCGCCGGGCCGGTCGTGCACTCCCTGCTGTGGGCGGCCGGGTTCACCGTGGTGTTCGCGCCGCTGGCGGTATGGGCGTTCCGCCGCCGGACCTGACCGCGGCCGGTGCCGCACCGGGCCCGGCCCGCAGATCGCCCGTCAGCTCCGGCACGGTCTCGATGGTGTAACCGAGGCCGCTCGCGTACGCCTCGGCGAAGCCGTCCTCGCCGAGCACCGCGCGGGCGGCCTCGGTCACCCGTACCTCGTCGATCTGGCTCAGGTCCCGCATGCCCCGGACCCCCTCGCTCGCGCCGAGCAGCACAGCGGCCCGGGACGCGTCGCCGTCGCGTACCGCGAGGTCGGCCAGCCCGACGAGGACCTGCGCAATCACCGGCGCATCGACCGACCGTAGCGCGGCCTCGAACGCGGCCGCGTGCTGGTCGCGGGCAACGTCAAGGTCGCCGACCACGGCGGCGAGGTAGCCCTGGGCGCAGGCCACCATCGCGCGGGCATGCGGCGCGGAGGCGAGCTGGCCGGCCACGACCGCCGCCGCCTCGGCCAGCCAGGTCCGGGCGAGTGGCAGGTCACCGTCGTAGCGGGCCAGCTCGGCCGAGGCGTACGCGGTGAAGTAGTGGGCCTCGGACAGGCCGACCCGGTACGCGTGGCGCTGCGCCTCGGCCAGTGCCGTCCGCGCCCGCTCGCGCTCGCCGAGCAGCCAGTACAGATGGGCGAGCCGTACCCGGAGCTGGGCCTGGTCCTCGGCGACGCCCAGCTCGACGACCAGCGCGAGCGCGTCCTCGACGTAGCCGACCGCGGCCGCGTACTCGCCCCGCCACGAGGTCAACGTGGCCAGGGAGCTGAGCGCGAAGCCGGTACCCCAGCGCTCGCCGACCGAGCGGTAGAGGTCCAGCGCGGTCTGGAAGTAGTGCTCCGCCTTCGCGTGCTCCCGGCCGAAGTTCAGCTCCATGTGTCCACGCAGGACGCGGGCGGTCGCGGCGACCCACGGGTACGGGTCGTCGACGGGGGCGTCCAGGGCCTCGGGGGACGCTCCGGCCTGTTGCGATTCCAGCAGCTCGAACATGGCGTGCAGGGGCCGGACCAGGCGCAGGATCGGGTGCTCCGGTACCGGCCCGGGGGTCAGCGCCGCGGCCGCCCGGAACCAGGGGATCGCCCGGGCGGAGTCGTGCGCGCCGTCGATGGCGAGCAGCGCACTTATCGCGTACGCGACCGCGAGCGACTCGTCGGGCGGCCCGTCGGGCCCGGTGCCGGGCATCGCGAAGACAGCGTCGGCCAGCTCGACCCCTTCGAGCCTGTGCCCGCGCAGCCACCAGTACCAGGCGAGCTTGCCGAGCAGCCCGACCGCCGTGGACACATCGACCGACGACACCGCGCCGCGCACCGCGGCGAGCAGGTTGTCGTGGTCTGCGGACAGGCGGCCCAGCCACACCAGCTGTTCGCGCGCCAGCAGGTGCTCCTCGGCGCGCTCGGCCAGCCCGTGGAAGTACGCCGCGTGGACGGCCCGTACGGGCTCGCGCTCCCCCGCCTCGGCGAGCCGCTCCCGCCCGTACGCGCGGATGGTCTCGAGCATCCGGTACCGGGTGCCGCCCTCCCCGTCCTGCCGGGCGACCAGAAGGGACTTGTCGACGAGCATGGCGAGCAGGTCGAGGACGCCTGCCGGCGCGACCGGCCCACCGGAGCACACCTGCTCGGCGGCCTCCAGCGTGGCTCCCCCGGCGAACACGGACAGGCGCCGGCACAGCGCCCGCTCCGGCTCGCTCATCAGCTCCCAGCTCCAGTCCACGACCGCGCGCAGCGTCTGGTGGCGCGGCAGGGCTGTACGGCTGCCGCCGGTCAGCAGCCGGAACCGGTCATCGAGCCGCGCCGCCACCTCGTCCGGAGCCATCGCGCGCAGCCGGGCGGCGGCCAGCTCGATGGCCAGCGGCATCCCGTCGAGCGCCCGGCAGATCCGGACCACGGCGGCCAGGTTGGCCTCGGATACCGCGAAGCCGGGCCGTACCGCCACGGCCCGGTCGGCGAGCAGCCGTACGGCGGCGTACCGCACGGCCGTGGCGGCATCGGCACCGTCGGGCGGAAGGGCCAGCGGCTCGACCGGCCAGAGCCGCTCGCCGGTGATGCCCAACGGCTCCCGGCTCGTGGCCACGATCCGTACGGTCGGGCACGCGCGCAGGATCCGGTCGGCCACCGCGGCCGCGGCCTCCACCAGGTGCTCGCAGTTGTCCAGTACGAGCAGGACCCGCTTGCCGGATAACGCGGCGACCAGCCGGCCGAGCGGCTCGACGGGCTCGTCCGGTACGGCCGGCCGCAGCCGGTTGCTCGCGAGCAGCGCCTGGTCGCGCAGGCCGAGCGTGGCCAGGGCGGTCTGCGCCACCTCGCCCGGGTCGGTCACCGGGGCCAGCTCGACCAGCCATACCCCGTCGGGCATCGCGCCGAGCTGGGCCCGGGCGGCCTCGACGGCGAGCCGCGTCTTGCCCGCGCCACCGGGACCGGTCAGCGTGGTCAGCCGGGACGCGCCGAGCAGCCGGCCCACCTCGGACAGCTCGCCGTCCCGCCCGACGAAGCTGGTCAGCTCGGCGCGCAGGTTGGTCGACCGGGCCGCGAACGCCCACGGAGGAGCGCCGGCCGCACCGCGGTCCGCGCCGGCCCGCTCGGCGCCGGTGGCACCGGGACCAGGGCGGGGACCGGGACCGGGGCCGGGATCCGCGCGCAGCAGGGCGGTGTGCAGCGCGACCAGCTCGGCGGACGGGTCGGTACCGAGCTGGTCGGCGAGGCGCTCGCGGGCCCGCCCGTACGCGACGAGCGCGGCGCCGCGCTGGCCGAGCGCGTGCAGCGCGCGCATCAGCAGGCCGACCAGCGGCTCGCGTAGCGGGTGCGCGACGACCAGCGCCTCCAGCTCGGCCACGAGCGACGGGTTCGGGCCCAGCCGCAGCTCGGCCTCGACCCGGTCCTGCAGCGCGGTGAGCCGCAGCTCGTCGAGGCGGGCCACGGTGGCGCGGGCGAACCCTTCCTCGGCGACGTCGGCGAGCGCCGGACCGCGCCACAGGGCGAGGGCCGCGTGCAGGGTGGCGACCGCCGCGGCCGGGTCGTGCGGCAGCTCGGCGCGGCCGGTGGCGGCGAGGCGCTCGAACCGGTGTACGTCGACCGCGTCCGGCGCCAGCTCCAGCCGGTACCCGGCCGGGCGCAGCGCCACGGTGATCCCGGGCAGCGCCCGGCGCAGCCGCGACACGAGAGCCTGCAAGGCGTTGCTGGCACCGGCCGGTACCTGGTCCCCGTCCCAGAGCGCGTCGACCAGCCGGCTGGTCGTCACCACCCGGCCCGGTTCGAGGGCGAGCAGGATCAGCAGAGCGCGCAGCCGGGCACCGCCGACCTCCAGAAGATCTCCGGAGCCGGTACGCACCTCAAGCGGGCCGAGCATGCCGATCTGCACGGGACGATTGTCCCCCCAGCCGCGTAGCTTGTCGGAGCGGCGCCCGGTCAGCGCTCGACAGCCGCGTAGCTTGTCGGAGCGGCGCCCGGTCAGCGCTCGACAGTCACGCCGCCAGTACGCCCGCGGCCACCTTGAGGTCGGCGACCAGGCCGGCGTACGCGGCGTCCCGGTCGTCGGCGCGCAGGACCGCGGACGGGTGCAGGGTCGCCAGCACCTTGGCCGAGCCGCCTGGCTGGGCGAAGTCCTCGGCGTGGTACGCCGACTCCGGCCACGGCAGCAGGACGCCCCGCTGCCGGGTGACCCGGAACGACGGGCCCAGCAGCGCCAGCGCGGCGCTCGCCCCGAGTACCACCACGACCTTCGGGGAGAGCTGGGCGAACTCGGCGAGCAGCCAGGGCCGGCAGGCGGTGATCTCGATCCGGTCGGGGGTCTGGTGGATGCGCCGCTTGCCCCGTGGCTGGTTCTTGAAGTGCTTGACGGCGTTGGTCACGTACAGGTCGTCCGGGTCGAGCCCGACGTCGCCGACCGCGCGGCGCAGCAGTACCCCGGCCGGCCCGACGAACGGCTCACCGCGCCGGTCCTCGACGTCGCCGGGCTGCTCGCCGACCAGCACCATCCGGGCGTCCGGGCGCCCCCGGCTGAACACCGTCTGGGTCGCGTTCTCCCACAGGTGACAGCCCTTGCAGTCGCGGGCCGCGGCGCGCAGCTCGGTCAGGTCGGCACCGGCCGGCACGAACGGGGCCGCGCTCACCTGCACTGCCATGCCCCCGTTCTACCCCAGGGCCGGGAGCCGTACGCCTCGCGGGTCTTGATCCCTACACCATGTCGGGCCAACAGCGGGGAAATGTGACCGAACCCACAGATCGAGAAACTCCGGCCCGGTCAGGCAGACAGGCCGGCCGCGCCGGACGGGCGTACCGCCGCCACCACCGCGTCGGCGAAGCGGGACACGTCCCGCTTGTCGAGCGGGGTCACGGTGACCCGGAGACCGGGCGGGCTGGCGATGCGGAAGAGCGCGCCGGGGGCCACCGCGTACCCGGCGTCGCGCAGCCGGGCCACCGCGGCCGTCTCGTCCGGCACCGGTACCCAGACGTTGATGCCCGTACGGCCGGCGGCCGGCAGGCCCCGGTCGGCCAGCGCGTCGACGAGCGCGGTACGCCGCTGGGCGTAGCTGTCCCGGGCGCGGGCCACCCGGTGCGCCACCGAGGCGTCGGCCCACAACGCCAGCACGAGGCGCTGGAGGATGGTGGACACCCAGCCGGTACCGGCGCGCATCCGGCCTTCGACCCGCGCCACCGTCGCCTCGTCCCCGGCGAGCAGGGCGAGGCGCAGGTCCGGCCCGTACGGCTTGGAGGCCGAACGCAGGAACGCCCACCGGCCGGTCGCGCCGGCGAGGGCGTGCAGCGGCACCGGGGACAGCTCGGCGGCGTGGTCGTCCTCGATGACCAGGAGATCCGGGTACCCCCGCAGCTCGGTGCGCAGCGCGGACGCCCGCCCCGCGGTCAGCGCCGCGCCGGTCGGGTTGTGCGCGCGGGTCGTCACCACGACGGCGCCGGCGCCGCCGGCCAGCGCGGCGCGCAGCCCGGCGGGCGTCAGTCCGGCGTCGTCGACCGGCATCGGCACCGGGGTGAGGTCGTGCGCGGCGAGCAGGTCGAGCAGGTTGGCCCAGCCCGGGTCCTCGACGCCGACCCGGTCGCCGGGGCGCAGGTGCGCCGCGAGCAGCCGGTCGAGGCCGTCGAGCGCACCGCCGGTGACGGTCAGCGCGGACACCTTGAGGCCGTCGGCGCGCAGCCGGGCGGTGCCGGCCGCGACCAGCTCCGGCAGCGGCCCGGCGTGCTGGTAGCCGACCGGCTCGCGGTGGGCCAGGCCGGGCAGGTGGGGCAGCAGCCGCGGGTCCGGCTCACCCGTCGACAGGTCCAGGACCCCGGGGGGTACGGGCAGCCGCAGGCTCGTCCGGGTCGGCGCGAGCGGCGGCCGGTGCCGGATCCGGGTCCCGTTGCGCCCGGCGGTCTCCACGATCCCGCGCTGGCGCAGCGCCTTGTACGCGGCCGCGACCGTGGCCGGGCTGACCCCCAGCGTGCCGGCCAGCTCCCGGACGGGCGGCAGTGACGCGCCGGCGCCCAGCGCGCCGCGGCGTACCCCGTCCTCGACTGTGGCCGATATCTGGGCAGCCGTGCTGCCGGTGATCTGATAACGTACTGGCACAGTTCAAGGATTGTACTAGAACGATATGAGCGAGCGTGGCGGCGCGGCGGCGCCGGGACCGACGTCGCCCGAAGCGCCGCGAAGCACGCGGACCACGAGTAAGGAGCCGCCGTGTACCCGGTCACCGCGCGGACCACTCCGCACCGCCTCGCCGACCGCGTCTCGTACGACCGGGCGCTCGCCCACGCGATCCTCGATGAGGGGTACGTGTGCCACCTCGGCTTCACCGCGCCGGACGGGCCCCGCGTCCTGCCCACCATGTACGCCCGCGTCGACGACACCCTCTACGTGCACGGCTCCACCGGCAGCGGCCTCGCCTTGCGGAAGGGCGGCCCGGTGTGCGTGAGCGTGGCGCTGCTGGACGCGCTCGTGCTCGCCCGGTCGCAGTTCCACCACAGCGCGAACTACCGCTCCGTGGTGGCTTTCGGCGAGGCGACCCTGGTGACCGACGAGGCGGAGCGGCGGCGGGCGATGGCCGCGCTCGTGGACAAGGTGGCGTACGGGCGGTCGGCGGACAGCCGGGAGCCCGACGCGCGCGAGCTGGCCGCGACCGCGATCCTGGCCGTTGCCCTGACCGGGGTCTCGGTGAAGGCACGGATGCACGGGGTGGTCGACGAGCCGTCGGACCTCGGGCTGCCGTACTGGGCGGGGGTGGTACCGCTGCGGGTCACGCCGGCGGTACCGCGGCCCGATGCCGGGGTCGCCGTACCCGTGCCCGGGTACCTGCGGCCGGTACGGTCACCGTGGCTGGAGCCAGCCGTGATGCGCGGCGCGCACGTCGTACTCGAACCGCTGGACGAGTGCCACGCGGCCCCGCTGTTCGAGGCGCTCGACGACCCGGAGGTGTGGCGCTACATCCCCCGGGCCCGGCCGCGGTCGCCGGCGGACATGGCCGGGTACATCGCGGCGCTGCTGCGGGAGCACGCCGCCGGAACCCGGGTGCCGTGGGTGCAGCGGGACGCGGCCACCGGTTCGGTCGCCGGCACCACCTCGTTCTGCCCGCCGGACGAAGGCAACCGCAGCGTGCACATCGGCTCCACCCAGCTCGGCCGGCGCTGGTGGCGTACGGGTGTCAACACCGAGGCCAAGCTGCTGCTGATGACGCGGGCGTTCGAGGACCTGGGCGCGGTACGGGTCGAGTGGCAGACCGACCACCTCAACACCCGTTCGCAGGCGGCGATCGAGCGGCTGGGCGCGACCCGGGAGGGCGTACTGCGCCGGCACAAGCGGCGCGGCGACGGTACCTGGCGGGACTCGGTCTGCTACGGGATGACCGACGACGAATGGCCGGCAGCCAGGAAACGGCTGGTCGAGCGGCCGGCTCGCGGATAAGGATGTGACCGTGTTGGGTATCACGAACATCTGGACGTACGTGCTGGGTACGGTGGCGATCATCCTGCTCCCCGGCCCCAACTCGATGTACGTGCTGTCGGTCGCCGCCCGCCGGGGCGTGCAGGCCGGGTACGCCGGGGCCTGCGGGGTCTTCATCGGCGACGCCGTGCTGATGACGCTCTCCGCTGCCGGGGTCGCCTCGCTGCTGCGCGCCGAGCCCACGCTCTTCATGGTCGTGAAGTACGCCGGCGCGGCGTACCTCTGCTGGATCGGTTTCGGCATGCTTCGTGGCGCCTGGCGGCGCTGGCGTTCGCCGGCCCCCGCGGCGGCCGCGCTCCCCGCGCAGTCCGCCGACGAGCGCAACCCGTTCCGCCGGGCGCTGGTGGTCAGCCTGCTCAACCCGAAGGCGATCCTGTTCTTCATCTCGTTCTTCATCCAGTTCGTCCAACCCGGGTACGCCTACCCGGCGGTCTCGTTCCTGGTCCTCGGCACGATCGCCGAGCTGGTCAGCGCCGCCTACCTGACCACGCTGATCTTCACCGGCAGCTACCTGGCCGCCCAGTTCCGCCGGCGGCGCAAGCTGTCCAGCGCGCTGACGACCGGGGTGGGTGCGATCTTCATCGGGTTCGCGGCGAAGCTGGCGACGGCCTCACTCGGGTGACGTCAGGCCGTGCCGGTAGGCGTACTGGACGGCCTGGGCGCGGTCGCGTACGCCGGTCTTGGCGAGGAGCCGGTTGATGTGTGACTTCACGGTGGCCTCGCTGACGTACAGACGCCGCGCGATCTCCCGGTTGGACAGCCCGGCCGCGATCAGCGTGAGCACCTCGCCCTCGCGCGTGGTCAGCCCTCGGCGTACGTCGTGAGCACCACGACCTGGGTCGCCGGATGCTCGGCGCGGACCCGGGCGGTCGCGGTGACCCCGTCGCAGCGGGGCATCCGCGGGTCCATCAGCACCACGTCGGCGCCGTGGTTGTCCACCCCGGGTCCGCTCAGGCGGGTTCGGGGGTGAGGTCGACGGTGAGGTCGGGACGGCCGAGTACGCGCAGGATGTCGTTGACCACCCGGAGATCCTCGGTCACCGCGCGCCCGCCCCGGTCGCGGCGCAGGACGACGTAGTGGATGGCGGCCCGTACCCGCGCCCGGTCGGCGGCGCTGGCGAGCGCGGTCTCGGTGACGAGGCACCGCAGCGACGAGGCGAGGCGTTCGGCGAGGGCCACGTCGCCCGGGTCCCGGTACCGGCGCAGGCCGGCCAGGTAACCGTCGAGCTGCCGGAGCAGGACGTCCGACTCGCGTCCGGGCTCGCGTGGTGCCTCGTTCATGCGGTTGCCTCCCGGACTGTAACGACAGAGTCACTCAAAGTGCTCCGCGAACCGTACTCGATGCAGAGAACTCGGGCAAGTGCCACAAGGAGATGTCCTGTCATACCCGCGGGGGAGTATGGAAACGTGCTGAGCGAGTTCGGAGCCGCGACCCGGGCCTGGTTCCAGGCCGCCTTCGCCGCGCCCACGGCGGCTCAGGCCGGCGCCTGGGCGGCGGTGGGTGCCGGCCGGCATGCGCTGGTGGTCGCGCCCACCGGCTCGGGCAAGACGCTCGCCGCGTTCCTCTGGTCGCTGGACCGGCTGGCCACCCAGCCGCCGCCGACCGACCCGACCCGGCGCTGCCGGGTGCTCTACGTCAGCCCGCTCAAGGCGCTGGCGGTCGACGTGGAGCGCAACCTGCGCGCGCCGCTCACCGGCATCCGGCACGCCGCGCACCGGCTCGGCCTGCCGCCCCCGGACATCACGGTCGGCATGCGCACCGGCGACACGCCGGCCGACGAGCGGCGCGCCTTCGCCAAGCGCCCGCCGGACATCCTCATCACCACGCCCGAGTCGCTGTTCCTGTTGCTCACCTCGGCGTCGCGGGAGTCGTTGCGGGGCATCGAGACGGTGATCGTCGACGAGGTGCACGCGCTGTGCGCCACCAAGCGCGGCGCCCACCTCGCGCTGTCGCTGGAGCGACTGGACGCGCTGCTGGCCCGGCCGGCGCAGCGGATCGGGCTGTCGGCGACCGTACGGCCCATCGGGGAGACCGCGCGGTTCCTGGGCGGGTCGGCGCCGGTCGCGGTGGTGCAGCCGCCGAGCGCGAAGACCATCGAGGTCAGCGTCGTGGTGCCGGTACCCGACATGACCGAGCTACCGACCGGCGCGGACAACGAAAACACCAAGGCGTCGATCTGGCCGGCGGTCGAGGAGCGGGTGCTCGACCTGATCCAGGCGCACCGGTCGACGATCGTGTTCGTCAACGCCCGCCGGGGCGCCGAGCGGCTGTGTGCCCGGCTCAACGAGCTGGCGTACGAGCGGGCCGGGGGCGCCCTGGAGACGGGCGGCACCCGGATGCCGGCCGAGATCATGGCGGAGTCGGGCGCGGCCGGCGGAGCGCCTCCGGTGGTGGCCCGGGCGCACCACGGCTCGGTGTCCAAGGAGGAGCGCAAGCATACCGAGGAGCTGCTCAAGTCCGGCCAGCTGCCCGCGGTCGTCGCGACCAGCAGCCTGGAGCTGGGCATCGACATGGGCGCGGTCGACCTCGTCGTACAGGTCGAGGCGCCGCCGAGCGTGGCGGCCGGGCTCCAGCGGGTCGGCCGGGCCGGTCACCAGGTGGGCGCGGTGTCCCGAGGGGTGGTCTTTCCGAAGCACCGGGGCGACCTGGTGTCCTGCGCCGTGGTGGCCGAACGGATGGTCGACGGGGCGATCGAGGAGCTGCGCTATCCGCGCAACCCGCTCGACGTCCTGGCCCAGCAGGTGGTGGCGATGGTGGCGGTGGACCCGTGGCCGCTCGCCGAACTGGCCACGCTGGTCCGCCGGGCCGCCCCGTTCGCCGAGCTGCCGTCCTCGGCGCTGGACGCGACGCTCGACATGCTGGCCGGCCGGTACCCGTCGACCGCGTTCGCCGAGCTGCGCCCCAGGCTGCACTGGGACCGCGACCGCGACCTGCTCACCGCCCGGCCCGGCGCGCAGCGGCTGGCGGTCACGTCCGGGGGCACCATCCCCGACCGGGGCATGTTCGGCGTCTTCCTCTACGACCAGCCCGGCTCGGCGGCGTCTGGCGCCGCGCCACGACCCGGACCGGTCGCCGGCGCCGCGCGGGGCAGGCGGGTCGGCGAGCTCGACGAGGAGATGGTCTACGAGTCCCGCGTCGGCGACGTGTTCCTGCTCGGCTCGACCTCGTGGCGGATCGAGGAGATCACCCCCGACCGGGTGCTCGTCTCCCCCGCCCCGGGCGCGCCGGCCCGGATGCCGTTCTGGAAGGGCGACACGCTGGGCCGGCCGGTCGAGCTGGGCCGCGCGATCGGGGCCCGGCTGCGCGCGCTCGCCAAGGCTCCGGCGGACACCGCGCGGGCCAGCCTCGCCGGGGCGGGACTGGACGCGTGGGCCGCCGACAACCTCCTGGCGTACGTGCACGAGCAGCGGGAGGCGACCCGGGCGCTGCCCGACGACCGTACGGTCCTGGTCGAGCGGTTCCGCGACGAGCTGGGTGACTGGCGGCTCGCCGTGCACTCCGTACTCGGGGCCCGGGTCAACGGGCCGTGGGCGCTGGCGATCGCGCGCCGCGTCGCCGAGCGGTACGGGGTCGACGCCCAGGTCATGCCGTCCGACGACGGGATCGTGGTCCGGCTGCCCGACATGATGGGCGGCGACGGCCACGAGCCGCCCGGGGCCGACCTGGTGTCCTTCGACCCGGAGGAGATCTCCGCGCTGGTCGAGGAGTCGGTGGGCGGCTCGGCGCTGTTCGCGGCCCGGTTCCGGGAGTGCGCCGCCCGGGCGCTGCTGCTGCCGCGCCGTAACCCGGGCCGGCGCAGCCCGCTGTGGCAGCAGCGGCAGCGCTCGGCGCAGCTGCTCGACGTGGCCCGGGAGTTCGCCGACTTCCCCATCACGCTGGAGGCCGCCCGGGAGTGCCTGCAGGACGTGTTCGACGTACCGGGGCTGGTCGGGTTGATGCGCGACCTCGCCGGGCGGAAGGTACGGCTGGTCGAGGTGGAGACGGCGCGCCCGTCCCCGTTCGCCCGGTCCCTGCTGTTCGGCTACGTCGGGGCGTTCCTCTACGAGGGCGACGCGCCGCTGGCCGAGCGCCGGGCCGCCGCGCTGGCCCTCGACGCCACCCTGCTCGGTGAGCTGCTCGGCCGGGTCGACCTGCGCGAGCTGCTCGACCCGGCGGTCGTCGCCGAGACCGAGCGCCGCCTGCAGTGGCTGAGCGAGGAGAAGCGGCCACGGGACGCCGAAGACGCGGCCGAGCTGCTGCGGATCCTCGGCGATCTGTCCACTGTGGAGGCTGCCGAGCGCGGGATCCCGGCCGAATGGCTCGACGCGCTGGAGACGCAGCGGCGCGCGATCCGGGTACGGGTGGCCGGGCAGGAGCGCTGGCTGGGCATCGAGGACGCCGGGCGGTACCGGGACGCGCTCGGTGTCGCGCTGCCCGTCGGGCTGGCCGCCGCGTTCGTGGAGCCGGGGCCGGACCCGCTCGGCGACGTCGTGTGGCGCTACGCCCGTACCCATGGGCCGTTCGCGGCCGCCACCTGCGCGGCCCGGTTCGGGCTCGGGGTGGCCGTGGTGGAGCACGCGCTGCGCCGCCTGTCCGCCGCGGGCCGGGTCAGCGCCGGCGAGTTCACCCCGGCCGGCGCCGGTACGGAGTGGTGCGACACCGAGGTGCTGCGGCTGCTGCGGCGCCGGTCCCTGGCCGCCCTGCGCAAGGAGATCGAGCCGGTCCCGCCGGCGATGCTCGCCCGGTTCCTGCCCGCGTGGCAGCACGTCGGCTCCTCGGCACGGGGGGTCGAGGCCGTGGCGGCCGCCATCGAGCAGCTGCAAGGGCTGCCGCTGCCGGCCTCGGCGCTGGAGCGGCTGATCCTGCCGGCCCGGGTCGCCGACTACTCCCCGGCCTACCTCGACGAGCTGTGCGCCTCGGGTGACGTGCTGTGGGCCGGCTCGGGCACGATCGCGGGCGGGGACGGCTGGGTGACGCTCGCGTTCGCCGACACGGCCCCGCTGCTGCTGCCCGAGCCGGCCGAGACGCTGGCGGTGGCGCCCGTACACGAGGCGATCCTCGATGCGCTCGACGGTGGGCACGCGCTGTTCCTGCGGGCGATCGTGGAGCGGGTGGACCAGCCGGAGAGCGAGGTGCTCGCCGCGCTGTGGGACCTGGTGTGGGCCGGGTACGTGGCCGGGGACACGCTGGCACCCGTGCGGGCGCAGCTGCGCGGTGCCGGGGCGCACCGGGGCCGGCCGGCGCCCAGCCGTACGCGTTACCGGCGCCCGGGACGTCCGGCCGCGAGCCTGGCCGCCCGCACCGGGCCACCAACCGGGGTCGGCCGCTGGTACCGGCTGCCCGCGCGCGACCCCGACCCGACCCGCCGGGCCGCCGCGCTCGCCGATGCCCTGCTCGACCGGCACGGCGTGGTGACCCGGGGCGCGGTGATGGCCGAGGGCGCCCCGGGCGGGTTCGCCGGGGTCTACCCGGTGCTGTCCGCGCTGGAGGAGCGTGGCGGGGTCCGCCGTGGGTACTTCGTGGAAGGGCTCGGTGCGGCGCAGTTCGCCGTACCGGGCGCGGTGGACCGGCTGCGCTCCCCGGCCGGCGACGGTGGGGCCGTGGTGCTCGCCGCCACCGACCCGGCCAACCCTTACGGGGCGGCGCTGCCGTGGCCGGACCGGGTGGTGGACGCGGGCGACGGCGAGAAGGCGGGCCACCGCGCCTCCGACCAGTCCGGCTCGGCGGCGTCTGGCGCCACGCGGCGACCCGGACCGGTCGGTCGCAAGGCCGGTGCGCTGGTCGTCGTGGTCGACGGGGAGCTGGCGCTCTACGTCGAGCGGGGCGGCCGGACTCTACTGTCCTATGTGGACGGTCAAGATGTGCTGGGGTTGGCGGCCAAGGCGCTGGCGAACGCGGTACACGCCGGAGCGCTCGGGGCACTGTCCGTCGAGCGCGCCGACGGGGCGTCCGTACACGCGTCGCCGCTGGGCGACGCCCTGGCCGCCGCCGGCTTCCGGGCCACCCCGCGGGGCCTGCGACTGCGTGGGTGAACGGCGGCATGACTGACGAGAGACGACGAAAAGGAGGGCAATGATGAGTGGTTTCGCCAGACTGCGCAACATTGTGCTGGAGTGTCCCGACCCGGCCGCGCTGGCCGATTTCTACGCGAAGCTGACCGGGTGGTCGGTGCTGCAGCAAGGATCCCGACTGGGTCAACCTCAGCGTCGACGGCCGGATCCGGCTCGCCTTCCAGCTCGCGCCGGGCTACCAGCCACCGGTGTGGCCGGACGACGCCTCGCCGATGCAGATACACCTGGACTTCACCGTCGACGACCTCGACGAGGCCGGAGCGCAGGCGGTCGCGCTCGGGGCGACCAGGTTCGCGCACCAGCCCGGTGAGGACTTCGTGGTGTACGCCGACCCGGTCGGACATCCCTTCTGCCTCTGCATATGACAGTCTGCCCTGCATGGCGGCGGACGAGAGGAAGCATGACGAGGTCGTGGACCGACCCGAGCCGGTCGACGACCTCGTCACGACCCAGCACCGGCTGACGGTTGGCGACGAGGAGCTGGCGTACACGACGACGACGGGGCGGATCGTGCTGCGCGAGGAGGTGCACACCGACGACAAGTTCGACGGGCACAAGCCGAAGGCGGAGGTGTTCCTCACCGCGTACACCCTCGACGGGGCCGACCCGGGCAGCCGTCCGGTCACCTTCGCGTTCAACGGCGGGCCGGGCTCGTCCAGCGTCTGGCTGCACCTGGGCCTGCTCGGGCCGCGCCGGGTGTGGAGCGGCGACGTGGGTGCGCTGACCCCGCCGCCGTACCGGCTGGTGGACAACCCGGAGAGCCTGCTGGTCCATTCGGACCTGGTCTTCATCGACCCGGTCTCCACCGGCTACTCGCGCGCGGCGGCCGGCGAGAAGCCCAGGGACTACCACGGCTTCCAGGGCGACCTGGACTCGGTCGGCGAGGTCATCCGGCTGTGGACGTCCCGGCACGGGCGCTGGATGTCCCCGAAGTACCTGTGCGGCGAATCGTACGGCACCCTGCGCGCCGCCGCCCTCGCCGACCATTTGCAGGAGCGGTACGGCATGTACCTCAACGGGCTGATGCTCATCTCGGTCGTGCTCGACTTCGTGACCCTGGACTTCCAGCCCGGCAACGACCTGCCGTACGTGCTCTTCCTGCCCACCTACGCCGCCATCGCGCACTACCACGGGCTGCACGGCGATCGGCCGCTGTCCGAGGTGCTCGCCGAGGCCGAGGAGTTCGCCGCCCGGGACTACCCGTGGGCGCTGGCCCAGGGGGCCCGACTGTCCACAGAGGACAGAGCGGCGGCGGTCGACCGGCTGGCCCGGCTCACCGGGCTGGACCCCGACTACGTCGACCGGGTCGAGCTGCGGGTCGAGCACGTACGCTTCTTCACCGAGCTGCTGCGCCGCAGGCGCCGTACGGTCGGCCGGCTGGACGGGCGGTTCTCCGGCTGGGACGAGGACTACGGTCGGGAGCACTGGTCGGCGGACCCGTCGTACCACGCGATCGTCGGCCCGTACACCGCGGCGGTCAACCAGTACCTGCGCACCGAGCTAGGGTACGCCAACGACCTGCCGTACGAGGTGCTGAGCCGGCGGGTACACCCGTGGTCGTTCAAGGACTTCGAGGGGCAGTCCGTCAACGTCTCCGGCCGGCTGGGCGCGGCCATGCGAGCCAACCCGCACCTGCGCCTGTACGTGGCCGCCGGGTACCACGACGGCGCGACACCCTACCGCGCGGCCGAGCACACCCTCGCCCACCTGCCGATCCCGGCCGAGCTGCGGAGCAACATCGAGGTCAGCTACTTCGCGGCCGGGCACATGATGTACGTCCACGAGCCGAGCCGGCTGGCCCAGTCCGCGCAGCTCGCGGCGTTCGTCACGGCCACGCCGCCGACGGTCGACTGACCTGGCTGGCTGGTAGCCGCTCCGACAGGCTGCGCGCTGACATGGCTGGCTGGTAGCCGCTCCGACAGGCTGCGCGCTGACATGGCTGGCTGGTAGCCGCTCCGACAGGCTGCGCGGCTATGGTGGATGGATGCGCGCGATCCAGGCACGGGAGCTGGGCGGGCCGGAGGTTCTCACGCCGGTCGAGGTCGAGGACCCGAGCCCGGGGCCGGGCCAGGTGCTCGTCGAGATCGCCGCGGCCGGGGTCAACTTCATCGAGGTGTACCACCGCACCGGCCTCTACCCGCAGCGGCTGCCGTTCATCCCCGGTTCCGAGGGCGCCGGCCGGGTGGTGGCCGTCGGCCCGGGCGTGACCTCGGTACGGGTCGGCGACCGGGTCGCCTCGACCAACCTCGCCGGAGCGTACGCCCAGTACGCGACCGCCCCGGCCGACCGGGTGGTGCCGGTGCCGGAGGCGCTGTCCGACGAGCAGGCCGCCGCCACGCTGCTGCAGGGCATGACCGCGCACTACCTCGTACACGACAGCTACCGGGTCCGGCCCGGCGACACGGTGCTCGTGCACGCCGCGGCGGGCGGGGCCGGGCTGATGGTCACCCAGCTCGCCACGAAGCTCGGCGCGCGGGTCATCGGTACGGTCTCCACGCCCGAGAAGGAGAAGCTCGCCCGCGACGCCGGTGCCGCGCACGTCATCGGGTACGACAACGTGGTCGAGGACGTCCGCCGGCTGACCGGCGGCAAGCGCCTACCGGCGGTGTACGACAGCGTCGGCCGGGACACCTTCGACGCCAGCCTGGACTGCCTGCGCCCGCACGGCGTCCTGGTGCTCTTCGGCCAGTCCAGCGGGCCGGTACCCCCGTTCAACCTGGGCCGGCTGGCCGCCGGCGGCTCGCTCTACGTCACCCGCCCGACCCTGGTCCACTTCATCGCCACTCCGGAAGACCTCGCCCGGCGCGCCGACGACGTGCTCGGCTGGGTCGCCGACGGATCCCTGACCGTCCACATTGGACAGCGGTACCCGCTCGCCGAGGCGGCCGCCGCGCACGAGGACCTGCAGGCACGCCGTACCACCGGAAAGCTCCTCCTCGTCCCCTGAGCACCACGCACCGCACCTTCCCCGCCACCCCAGCCCGGAGGGAAGATGCAAGAGATTGACAACAGCACATTTCTCGTCATGGTCCCGGTGGCATACCTGCGACGGCTCGTCACGGTGTTCGCCACCTTCCTCATCGTCTGGACGGTCGCCGGCTGGCTCGGCGCCGACCAGTGGATGCCGGTGAGCTTCGGCTCGCTGTGGCACCGGGGCGACGTGGTGGCGGCGCTGCGCCACGTCTGGTTCATCTTCGTCTGGGCGGTCGCGGTCACCTTCGTCGTCGGTGTCGCGGCCATCGTCATGCGGGTACCCCGGCTGGAGTCGCCCGCAACGGTGCTGTGGCGGGGCAACTGGGTGAGCCTGAACGCGGGCGTGTTCGAGGAGGTCATCTGGCGCGGCCTGGTGTTCTGCATCGCGATGTTCCTATTCAAGCTGCTCAGCGTCATCCCGCTGGTCGGCTGGCTGTTCCACCTCTTCTACGGCGACGTCCTGATCCCGCTCGCCGACTTCACCAGCCTGCACACCCTGCACCCGCAGCTGTCCGGGAACTGGGTCGTCGCCGCGGCCATCGTCTCGTCGAACGCCAGCTTCCGGGACGAGCACGCGTGGCTGGGCTGGTTCGGCTACGTCAACTCGTGGTTCATCGGCATCGTGATGTTCTGGCTGGTCTTCCACTACGGGATGGTCAGCGCGATGGCCGCGCACGTGGTGTACGACATGCTCGCGTTCAGCACCGGCGCCGTGCTGAGCGCGTTCCGGCCGAGGGTCTACTACCGCTGGTAGCCCGGGTCGGGCGAGTCTGCCGCCGGAGGGCATGCTTCTCCCGAACACACGGCGCCGAACAGACGGCGCCGGCTCAGCCGGCGGCCACCTGCGGGGCGACCTCGGTGGCGATGACGTCGAGGTGGTCGAGGTCGGACAGGTCGAGCACCTGGAGGAACAGCCGGGTGGCGCCCAGCTCGGCGAACCTGCCGATCTGGTCGACCACCTGGTCGGGGGTACCGAACAGGGGCGGCTCCCGCCCGATCGCCTCGGCGCGCTTGCGCGCCTCCGCGTCCGTCCGTCCACATGCGACAGTCTGGGCCGCCGAGAACACCAGTGGCGCCCGGCCGGACGTGTCCCGTCCCGCCGCCGCGCACGCGGTGGTGACCCGCTCGTACATCCGCCCGGTATCGGCCAGCGAGGCGAACGGCACGTTGAACTCGTCGGCGTAGGTGGCGGCGAGCGCGGGCGTCCGCTTGGCGCCCCGGCCACCGACGATGACCGGCGGGGCCGGCGACTGTACCGGCTTGGGCAGCGCCGGCGAGTCGAGCAGGTCGTAGCGCCCGCCCCGGAACGTGAACCGCTCCCCCACCGGCGTGCTCCACAGGCCGGTCACGATGGCCAGCTGCTCGGACAGCCGGTCGAAGCGCTCCTTCAGCGGCGGGAACGGGATCCCGTATGCCTGGTGCTCCGCCTCGAACCAGCCGGCGCCCAGCCCCAGCTCGACCCGCCCGCCGCTCATCGCATCGACCTGCGCCACGGTGATCGCCAGCGGCCCCGGCAGCCGGAAGGTGGCCGAGGTGACCAGCGTACCGAGCCGGATCCGGCTGGTCTGCACGGCCAGCCCGGCCAGGCTGGTCCACGCGTCACTCGGTCCGGGCAGCCCGGCGCCCGGCGCCATCGTGAGGTAGTGGTCGGACCGGAAGAAACCGTCGAAGCCCAGCTCCTCGGCGTGCTGGGCGACGCGCAGCAGGTCGGTGTGGGCCGCCCCGAACTGGGGCTCGGTAAAGACAACCAGACGCATGATCCCCACTGTCTCAAGCGCTGCCTTTCTGATCCACCCCAAGTGCCGGCTCGCGCAGACCGCCGGCTCCGCGGCTAACCTCGGGGCATGGCGTATGACTGGGTTACATTGACGACGGACTATGGCCTGTCCGACGGCTACGCCGGCATCCTGCACGGCATCCTCGCCCAGCACGCGCCGTGGGTCCGGGTCATCGACGTGACCCACCAGATCCCACCGGGCGACGTGTCGCGCGGCGCGGCCCTGCTGGCCCAAGCGGTACGGCACTTCCCGCCCGCCGTCCACGTCGCGGTGGTCGACCCCGGGGTGGGCACGGCCCGCCGGGCCGTCGCGGTGGCCACCCCGGGCGGCATCCTGGTCGGCCCGGACAACGGGCTGCTGGCCGGCGCGGTCGACGCTCTCGGCGGCGCCACCTCGGCGGCGCGGCTGACCAACCCCGCGTGGTTGCGCCCCGAGGTGTCCCGCACCTTCCACGGGCGGGACATCTTCGCGCCGGTCGCCGCGCGGCTCGCGGCCGGAGCGCCGCTCGCCGGCGCGGGACCCGAGATCGACCCAGACACGTTGGTACGGCTGCCCGAGCCCGTCGTCGTCACCGGCGAGGGCTACGTCGAGGCCGAGGTGCTCACCGTGGACCGGTTCGGCAACGTCCAGCTGGCCGCGCCCGGCCCGACGCTCGACGGCCTCGCCGAGCACCTCGTCGTCGGCGGCGTACGGGCCACCCGCGCCGGTACGTTCGCCGACGGTGCACCGGGCAGGCTCATCGCGTACGTCGACTCCGCCGGCTGGGTCGCCCTCGCCATCAACGGCGGCCGCGCGGTGGTCGCTCTCGCGGTCACCCCCGGCGACGTGCTCCGCCTCGCGAACGGCTGACCCGTGGCGACCCTCCGAATCGTCAACGAGGCGCTGGCCTTCCTTGTAAGAGCTTTGCGCTTTGATGACCACCCGTTCGGGTTCTGAAAAATCCGGGGACGGCGTCGCGATTTGATCGCCAGCCTTGAGGTACGTATTGAGCGCCTCTGTGGCGATTTGCTCGGCGGGCCAGCCAAAAGCGAGGAAATCATCGATGACAAACGCGTACCTACTCAGCGGCGCGCAGTACGCGCGATACGACGTCGTGGCTGATCACCTGGATGCCGGGTATCCCAAGCCCATCTCGAGCGGATGGTCCGGGCTGGCGGAGATCGGCTTCGCCGACGGCATCGACGCTGCGCTCGACCTGGCAGGCGGGCGGGTCTACCTGTTCAAGGGCGCGAACTACGTGCGAGTGGACCAGCAGAGCAACGCCGCCGACGCTGGATACCCGCTGTCCATCGCGGACATGTGGCCCGGACTGGCCGAGGCCGGCTTCGCCCAGGACATCAACGCGGCGGTCAACTGGGGAAACGGCAAAGCATACTTCCTCAAGGGCGATCAGTATCTGAGTTATGACATCACGGCCGACAGAACTGACGACGGGTACCCTCAACCGGTCGCTGGCAACTGGCCCGGGATGGCCGAGGCCGGCTTCGCCCAGGACATCGACGCGGCGGTCAACTGGGGAAACGGTAAAGCATACTTCTTCAAGGGCGATCAGTATCTGCGCTACGACGTCGCGGCAAACACGGCCGACGACGGCTACCCTCGACCGCTCGCCGGCCAGTGGCCCGGCCTTGCCGAGAGTGGTATCGCTGACCACATCGACGCCGTATGGGTCAAGCTCGAACCGAAGACCGTCGATGGTGCCGCCGCGTCGGGCGACGCGTATAACGGCTGGGTGAGGGTGAACGACGATCTCCACGTCGGCGGCACTCTTGCCTGGCGCAACAACAACCCCGGCAACCTCCTGCCGGGGCGCATGCCGTACCGGAATGCACTGGCCATCGACCGGCGGGGACTGGCGATCTTTGCGAGCTTCCAGGACGGCTGGACGGCGCTGCACGGGGTGCTCCGTTCCCCGACATACGCCCGGTTGAGCATGGCTGATGCGCTAGAGAAATACGCCCCGAAAGGCCACGGCAACAACGATCCCGCATTGTATGCCAAACGCGTCCAGGAACTCACGGGGATCGATCCCTCTCGCCAGGTGGGTGACCTTAGCGATGCCGAGCTGGACAGCTTCATGAAGGCGATTGAGAAGGTCGAAGGTTTTACCGAGGGCCAAACGTTCCGTCGCGGCGACGCAAACCTCCCGCCGGAGCTCTCGGCGCTGTTCGGCTGACGCACTTGATCGAGCCATGTAGATGTTAGATCGACGAATGAGGCATACCGAAGGGGTGGGCTATGGTCGACCAGGAGCTGCCGTACCGGGATCTCTTCGACTTCGGTGTCGGCATGGACCGACTGACCGGGGAAGTAAAGGGTTTTCCGTTTCAGGATGCCACCGCTGAAGGCGTGCAAGGGGCCGCTGGTCCAATAACCTCTCTGGACTTCAACAAGGTCGAGTCGTACTCATCCCTGGCGCATGCTTTCGGCATCGACGCCAAGGTGTCGGCGCGATTCGGCCTGTTCGGCGCCGACGCCTCGTTCAAGCTCAACGAGTCGCTTTCGATGAACTCGTACTCCCTGTACGTGTATGCGGTCGCCACCGCGTCCCTTCCGTTCAAGCAGGTTCGGCGCCCAGAGTACCGATCAGAGGCACTCGCACTGCTCAAGGCCGGCCGGACGGCGGAGTTCCGCCAAGCGTACGGAGACTGGTTCGTCCGCGGTATCCGCAGTGGCGGGCGGATCCTGTCTATCATCGAGATCAAGACGAAGGACGAGGAGACCACGCGGACCATAGACGCAGACCTTAAAGGTTCATACGGGATAAATTTCAGCGCGGACGTCGCGGTCCAAGACAAGATCAAGTCTACCTTCGGTCGGGCAAGCACACACGTCACTCTGGACCAGGCCGGGGCCTCGCCGCGGAAGATCGAGCACGCGGACCAGGTCTTCGATCAAATCATGGCCTGGTTACAGGAGATGACGGCCCCGGAGAGCAACGTGGCCGTGCCATTCCGAATGGGCCTCGTCGACTACAAGACCGTACCAACCGAGGCTCAGGCCACCTTCGTCGAGATCGCACTGGCCGAGGAGTTCCTGACCGAGCTCGCCGACCTGCGTCTGCAGTGTCTCCGCTTGAAAAGCGACGTGGACTACATCCTGCTCCACCAGGACGAGTTCCTGTGGGAGAACCGGCAGGACCAATGGGTGGGCCAGCTCACCGAGCTGGCCCAGACGCTCAACTCCGCGATGGCGAAGATCTCCCAGGCGGCATCCGCCCAGTCACGCGATGCCACCACCCGGCCCGACTTCACCCCGGAGGCGATACCTCCCTACCAGCTTCCCAAGCGGGTGGAGAAATCCGGTACCACCCAGCCGAGTGAGACACCGCCCCCGCCCGTATCCGCAACGGGGCTGCTCCAGTTGCGGAAGCTAAGGCCCGGAACGGTCCTCGGCCGCTGAGATCCGCGTGGCCGGGCCCTGCCACCCTGCCACCGTCGACGACCTGGCGGCTGGACGCCGACGGGACGAGGCCGCGAGAGATCGGAAGGAGACGGTAGTCGACGCAGCGCCAGCCGTTGTCCTCAAACCGTTCCAGCGTGTCCATGCCGTCCAGCTCGATGTCCATTGTGGACTGTCAGGCCAGGTCTGCCATGGCCCGCGCCGTACCGGTCGACACCAGGTCGCTCAGCCACACCGCGTCGCGCAGCCCGGTCCGCAGCGCTCCGGCGAGCGCGCCGACCGACGCGCCCGGCAGGTACGCAGCAGTCCTTCGCTCACCACGACCACCGGCCGCTGCGCCACCCGGAACACGTCGAGGCAGCGCACGACCGCGCGAAGGTCACTCAGGTCCACCGGTACGGGCAGCTCGGTTCGTGGCCGGCGAGTACCGTCTCCTTGTGCGCCAGTACGGCCGGCGCGTCCAGCTCCACCACGAGCGCGCACGCCGACAGGTCCAGCCGGTACGGCCCGGCACAGTACCCGGCCCCGAGGGTGAGCACCGGCCGGTCCCGGTTCACGACAGCGGCGCCGAGCAGCTCGTCGACGAGCGCCGTACGCGCGACGACCTCGTCGCCGCGAGCCGGGCCACCCCGGGATCGTCCGTACTCGTCGCGTTCCGTTGCGGCGAGCGGGTTCTGTCGGGGCGCAATGCCTGCGGGCTCGGTCGCATCCTGGTGAGCCTCGGCAAGGTCGCGCGGTAGGAGCGACGCCGCCTCCGGATGGGGCAGGATGGTGGGGTGCCCGAGGGTGACACCGTCTGGAACACCGCCCAGGCGCTGCACAGGGCGCTGGCCGGACGCCGGCTGACGGCGTCGGACTTCCGTGTGCCGCACCTGGCAACGGTCGACCTGTCCGGCAGGACGGTGCTGGAGTCAGCCAGCCGCGGCAAGCACCTGCTGCTGCGCCTCGGCCGCGGGGACCGGACCCTGACGCTGCACTCGCACCTGCGGATGGACGGCTCGTGGCGGATGTACCCGGCCGGGGCCCGGTGGACCGGCGGACCCGGGCACCTCATCCGGGTCGCCCTGCACACCGACGAGACCGTCGCCGTCGGGTACCACCTCCACGAGCTGCAGCTCGTCCCCACCGACCAGGAAGGCACGCTGGTCGGGCACCTCGGTCCGGACCTGCTCGGCGCCGACTGGGACCCCGGGGAGGCGGTCCGCCGGCTGGGCGGGCACCCCGAACGGGCCATCGCCGAGGCCCTCCTCGACCAGCGCAGCCTGGCCGGCATCGGCAACCTTTACAAGTCCGAGACGCTCTTCCTGCGCGGCATCTCGCCCTGGCGGCCAGTGTCCACAGTGGACGATCTCGCGGCCGTGGTGGACCTCGCGCACCGGCTCCTGTCCGCCAACCGGGGCCGGTGGAGCCAGAGCACGACCGGCTCGCTGCGCAAGGGCGAGCAGCACTACGTCTTCGAGCGCGCCGGCCGGCCGTGCCGCCGCTGCGGTACCCCCGTCCGCCGGGCCGCCCAGGGCGAGCGCATCACCTACTGGTGCCCCACCTGCCAGCCGGGCGAGGCACCGGACGGTACCGTCCGGCCGACCCTCGCCCGCGACTGAGCCGCGATCCGGCGCCACCGTACGACGGGCCGCGGTCACGCAGGGCTGCTAGTCTCGGCCTTGGGACGAACCGGCACGTTGCGGAGTCCGCGGTTCGCGGAGGGGGTAAGCAGGCGCTCGTGACGGCCGAGGACTCTCCCCCACCCCCGCCGGCGGCCGGGTCGCGGACCCGGCGCTGGCGCAGAAGCGGGCCCGGCATCATCCGCCGCGAGCTGCGCTCGCTACCCACCCTCCTGCTCGTGGTCTTCTGCCTGCTCTTCGGCATCCCCACCACGATCTGGGTGACGCCCAGCCAGGACGTCACGGCCGCGGGACAGCACCTGTCGGTCGGCGCCCGTGACCCGAGCCTGTCGCTGTCCGGCCCGGCCCAGCTGATCCAGATCGGCAACACCGACCTCGACATCACCCCGCTACAGGTATACGGCCCGCTGCGGCCGAAGCTCACGCTCGGGCCGATCCAGCGCAACGCCGCGGCCAACGCGGTACTCAACCCGAGCACGAGCCAGCAGGCGCAGTCGGCCGCCGTCAGCTCCGTCGGGGACGGGTTCCTCCGGTGGTACGGGTGGGCCACGCTGGTCCTGTTCGCGTTCACCCTGACCGCCACCGCCTGTACCGCGTACCTCCGCATCCTCGCCACGCTGCGCCGCCAGGCCGGGGCGTCCGAGCGCACCGTCGCGGAGATCTGGAGCCAGAGCGCCGGCCAGATCCGGGGCATGGCCATCATCGCGGTCACCTGCGCGATGCTCGCCTGGGCCGTGGCCGGCGGCCTCGCCTACCTCGGCGCGGTACGCGGGCTGCAGAACGTGCGCTCGCTGTCCGACCTCGTCGGCACGTACCACCTCTCGCCCTCGCCGGTCGGCCCGAAGGTGCGGGGGTACGCCGGCGCGGTGATCGGCGACTCCCGCGCGGCCCGGCTCGGCGGCCCACCGGTGCCGAGCGCCAGCGACGACGACAAGGCATGTGCGCGCAGCTCCGACTCGCTGGCCGACGAGCTCGGCAGCCAGCTCGGTACCGGCGTGCTGAACCTGGCCTGTTCGGGAGCCTCCATCGCCCAGGGCCTCCTCGGCCCCCAGGACGCGGGCGGCCGGGTGCTGCCGCCCCAGGTCGGCCGGCTCAAGCAGGTGGAGGGGCTGAAGTTCGTGGTCGTCATGGTCGGCCCGAACGACCTCTACTGGGCCGACTTCCTGCGCTACTGCTACGGCGTCGACAACTGCCAGGACAACCTGACGCAGGGCGAGTTCCAGTACCGCCTCGGCGCGTTCGACAAGGACTACGGCGACCTGCTGCGGGACCTCAACGACCTGCCGGACAGCCCGCAGGTGGTCGTGGTCACCTCCTACGACCTGTTCAAGCCGGAGGCGAGCTGCCGCGACACCCGGGCGCCCGGGCAGGCGGGGGGCCTGAGCCCGGACAACATCAAGCTGCTGGAAAGCCGCAACGCGGAGCTGAACGACGTGCTGACCAACGGCGCGAAGAAGTACCGGTTCGAGACCGCCCGACCGGTGCTGACCCCGTTGTGCGAGGCCAGTACGGACAAGCTCGGCGCGGACATCCAGGGCCTCGCCGACGGCCACCCGTTCCACCCGACCGGGGTGGGGATGATCCGGATGGCCTCCTCGGTGGCCCGGGTCATCAAGCCGAACGGCGGGGGCTGACCTCCCCGCAGGGTCACCCGCGGATGAGATGCGGCAGGAACCGGGCGTACCCGTCGGTGACCAGACCGTCGCTCTCGCGGAAGCCGCCGCCGGCCGACTCCCCGCGCCCGTCCGGGTTCGTCACCACCCAGCTGCCCAGCACCACGCGGTTGCCGGCGAACGTGGGCAGCGGCTGGAGCCTCTGGTAGCAGTACCGCTCCGCCGGGTCGGGCGGCGGCTGCGCCCCGGACGGGGTCACCACGCACACCCCGGCGCCCTCCCGGCCGAGCAGCGGCTTGGCCACGTACTCGGGCATGTCGCGCGGACCGTCGAGGTAGGCGGGCAGCAGGTTGGGGTGGTCGGGGTAGAGCTCCCAGAGCACGGCCAGCAGCGCCTTGTTGGACAGCAGCAGCTTCCAGGCGGGTTCGAGCCAGAGCGTCGGGGTACGGGGGTCGAGCGCCGGTCGCCCGTACGGCTCGGCAAGCATCCACTCCCATGGATAGAGCTTGAAGCAGGTACGGATCCGCTCGTCGTACGCCCCGATGAAGCCCCGCCCGTCCCAGCCGATCTCGTGCATCGGTACCAGGTCGGTGCGCAGCCCCGCCTGGTGCGCGGTCTCGGCGAGGTACCCGACCGTCATCAGGTCCTCGCCGGTGGTCTCGTCGGCCGACCAGGCGAAGTGCACGAGGTCGCCGGCCAGCCGGGGCGCGATCGCCCGCCAGCTGTCCACCAGCCGCTCGTGCAGGCTGTTCCACTGGTCGTCACCGGGGTGCGCCTGCTCCAGCCAGTACCACTGCACGATGGCCGCCTCCACGAGCGCGGTCGGCGTATCGGCGTTGTACTCCAGCAGCTTCGGCTCGCCGGCGCCGTCGTACCAGAGGTCGAAGCGGCCGTACAGGGTCGGCGGGCGGGACTCGAGGCTGTGCGCCACCGCACCGGCCGCCCAGTCCGGGATCCCGTACTCGGCGTACCGGCCCCGGGTGACCACGTACGCCGCGGCTGCCACGCACATCTCGTGCAGCCGCTCGGTCGCCTCCTCCAACCGGAGCACCTCGGCCAGGTCCAGCTCGTAGCACGCCGACTCGTCCCAGTACGACATCACCCCGCCGCCGGGCAGCTCGGTGTCGGTGTAGACCAGCCCCTGCCCGCGTACGGTCGCGTACCAGTCCGGCCGAGGGGCCACGCTCACCCTCCGCATGGGACTAGCCGCCCCCACTGTCGCCGTGGCCGCCGAAGCCGCCGCGCGACGGCACCGTGTACGACCCGCCCGACATGTGGCCTCCGACGCCGGACACGCGGCTGCCCAGGTTGACGTAGTACCAGTGGTAGTAGCCGCTCTCCGGTCTGCAGTGGTCGTCGGTGACCCGGGTGTCCGTACGCGAGTCGACACAGTACTGGTCGTGGCCGCTCCCGCTGAACATCGCCGCCGCGCCGATCCCGCAACAGCCGAGGAACGAGGCGGCGAGCGCCCCGACAGCGCCGATCTTGACCGCGTTGGACCGCCGGGGCCGGGGCAGTCCGGGCGGCGGGACCGTGTTCGACCGCCGGGGCCGGGGTGCTCCGCGCGGTGGTAAGGCTGCCACCGTCCCCTCCTTCGACGTGGACCCGTGTTGTCGCGCGCGCCGGCGCCGTTGCCGGGCGCGCTTCGAGCTGCGCGACATCATCCTCCGACCCCGCCGGATCCGGTACCGGATCCGGCGCGCTGCGCCGAGCCACGTTGGCTGTGCTCGCCTCGCCAAAGAACGGCTGCGGCTGCGCTGCGCCGAGCCACGTTGGCTGTGCTCGCCTCGCCAAAGAACGGCTGCGGCTGCGCTGCGCCGAGCCACGTTGGCTGTGCTCGCCTCGCCAAAGAACGGCTGCGGCTGCGCTCAGCCGAGTGTGCGGCATCCGCGCCACCCCGGTGTCTCCGGAGCTAACTGATGGTGTACGGGTCGCCGTACACCTTCCAGGTCAGCGGGGTGGACAGGTCGAGGTTGCCGGCGCGCAGGAACACCCGCTGCTCGGTGTCGACCCGGCTGGTGTCGCTGTGCGCCTCCTCGGTCAGCATCGCCGCCACGCGCACGTCGAGGAACGCATTGAGATAGGTAACTTCGTCACCGCCGGCCGACGGTGGCCTCGCCTTCCGCAGGGCGGCCGCCCGGATCCCGCCGAAGCTGCCGGCGCCGCTGCCCGGACCGTGCATGACGATCGCGTCGTAGTAGATGAACTGCCCGAGCGCGCGCAGCCCGTCGGCCTTGGCCTGCTTGACGGCAGGGTTGAAGTACACCGTGTCGCGCTCGCTGTCCTGGGCCGCCTGGAACACCGGGTCGGCCGCGGCGCTACGCCAGTCCGCCGGGAAGCCCGGGTCGAGCCCGGCGTGTGAGGCGCTGCCGTTCACCGCGCGCAGCGCCGGCAGGTACTTGGCGAGCACGTTGCCCGGCTTGGTCCGGGTGTACGCCTCGACGAGCTCCAGCAGGTCGCCGGTGCCCGTACAGAACCCGATGATCCCCGCCGTGTACCCCCGACCGTCGCCGATGTCCTTGACGTAGCGGTACTGGGCCCGCCAGTCCAGCGACGAGTTCTCCGCGCTGGACACCAGCCGCATGGCGATGTCCTTCTTGCGCGGGTCGGTGAGGTCGACCCGGCCCGCCCCACCCGGGCGGGCCAGCGTTGGCGAAGGGCCTGCCGACGGTCCCGCGGAAGGGGAGAGCGCGGACGACGACGGCGCGGCCGAAGGGGCCTGGGACGCGCCCGGCATCCAGGCGGCATCCGGCTTCGCCGGGGGCGAGCTACAGCCCGCCAGGAGGAGTACGACCAGGAAGGCGCATCGACGCACGCCGCTCACCGTACCGGTACATCGATCAGCCTGAGGTGCGCAGCGGTACGGTGGTCAGCTCGACCAGCCCGTCCGCGATCCCGCGCAGCAGGTCGGTCGCCTCGGTCAGGCGCTCGATCGCGCTGTGGTCGGTAGCCACCCGGCCGTCCTGGGCAACGCAGCCGGCAGCCGCGGCGACCATCGCCTCGTACGCCTCCACGCCCTCGACGAAGTGGCCGAGCAGCTCGGCGTGCGCGCCATGCAGCGCACCGTCCCCGGGCGCGAGCGCCAAGGCCCGCTCGACGGCCGCGGTCCGCTCACCCAGCTCCCGGAGGGTACGCTCGGCCGTCGCCGCCTCCAGGGCGGTCGACGGCGCCAACCCGCCCAGCCGTCCGGACAGCCCGGCGAACGCCTGTGCCGCCCGGTCCAGCCGGGTCCACGCCGCTACGACCGAGGAGCCCCGGACCCGCGCCCGGCTCTGCATCCGGTGCAGCTCGGCGAGCGCCCCACGACCGGCGGGCAGCCGCGCGACGAGCGCCTCCAGCCGGGCCCGGGACAGCATCCCGGCCTGCGCGGGGTCGGCCGGTGGCGGGGCCGGCCGCACGGCCAGCACCCGGTAGTCGGCCCACCGCCAGGCGGTGAAGGCGAGGCTGCCGCCGGTCAGCGCGGCCCAGACGGCGTCCGGCCAGCCCAGCCCGCGGTACGGGATGAGCACCGCGCTCGCCCCGCCGAACGTACCCGCCAGCACGCTCCACCGGCGGGCCGCCCGGCGCAGCCGACCCAGCTGCCGGAAGTACCGGGTCCGCTCGTCAGCCATCGCCCGTCACCCGTCGCAACCGTCAGCCAGCCGCCTGGTCCCCGGACTTGTCCCGCCCCATGCTCGCCCGGATCTCGTCCAGCCGGGACACGCTCGCGTCCCGTGGCGCATTTGCCTGCTGCGCCGGGGCGGCCTCGACGGCCGGCGCGGTCTGGCCGGCGGCCAGCTGCTCGCCCGCCATGCTGGCCCGGATCTGGTCCAGTCGGGACGAGCCGGCCATGTCCAGCGTCGACTTCTGCACCTCGAGCATCCGGCCCTCAACCGAGTTGGAGGCCAGCTCGGCGCGGCCCATCGCGTTGGCGTACCGCCGCTCGATCTTCTCCCGCACCTCGTCCAGCGACGGCGTGTTGCCGGGCGCGGCCAGCGACGACATCGACTCCAGCGACCTCGCCACGGTCTCCTGCATCTTCGCCTGCTCAAGCTGGCTGAGCAGCTTGGTCCGCTCGGCGAGCTTCTGCTGGAGGATGTGCTGGTTGTTCTCGACCGCCCGGCGGGCCTGACCGGCCGCGGACAGCGCCTGGTCGTGCAGCGTCTTGAGGTCCTCCATGTTCTGCTCGCCGGCCACCAGCTGGGTGGCGAACGTCTGCGCGGTCGTCTCGTACTCCTGCGCCTTGGCCTCGTTGCCCTCGCCCCTGGCCTTGTCCGCGAGCACCAGCGCCTGGCGGGCCGACGCCTGCAGCTTCTGCACGTCGTCCATCTGCCGGGACAGCTTCATCTCCAGCTGGCGCTGGTTACCGATCACCGCCGCGGCCTGCTGGACGAGCGCCTGGTGCTGCCGCTGGGCGTCCTCGATCGCCTGCTGGATCTGCACCTTCGGGTCGGCGTACTCATCGATCTTGGCGCCGAACAGCGCCATCAGGTAACGCCAGCCCTTGACGAACGGGTTCGCCATCTCTGCTCGGTTCCTCTCTGCGGCCATCGTCGGTCTGCCGGCCATCGTCGGTGGGACGGTCATCCCATCGTGTCAGGAGGATGCGACCTCGTCACGCCGCTCACCCGACGACCACGCCCGACATCGGCGACGATACGCCCAGGAAAGCCCGGAACGGATCCACGAAGCGGTCGGTACTCAGCTCGGCCTCAGCTTCGCCAGCCCAACGGCGACGGCGACGGTCAGGCAGCCGACAGGACGTCGGGCTCGCGGTGGCCGAGCTGGACCCGGCGGGTGGCCCGCAGGGTGGCCTTGAGCGGCGTGTCCTGCCGTACGGTCACGGCGACGTTGCCATCAACCATCGTCGACACGCTGGGCTCCGACACGCTGGGCTCCGACACCCTGGGCTCCGACGCCTGGGCCGGTACCGCCGGCGCCACGGGCGCCAGCAGGCCGTCCATCTCCTCCGCGGTCGCCACCGTCGAGCTCACCTCACCCAGCAGCTCGGACAGGCGCGCACCGAGCGCGTCGCAGATCGCGGCGAGCAGCTCGCTGGAGGCTTCCTTCTGACCGCGCTCGATCTCGGAGAGGTAGCCGAGGCTCACGTTGGCCGCCGTGGAGACCTCGCGAAGGGTGCGGTGCTGGGCCTGCCGACGGGAACGCAGCGCGTCGCCGATCACTCGACGGAGTAGGACCATCTCGCACCCCCCTTGCGTCTACGGCTATCCCGCCACGGTACCCGCTTCCCGCCGGTCCGCACACCGTGCCCCACGACACCCAGACCGGTACGGGTGCACAACCCGGCCGACCGGCCCGGCATTCCCCGCCTCAGCCGAGACGTCTTCCGGCTGTGCTCGCCTCACCAAACCCCGGCTCGGCTCCGCTCAGCCGAGACGTCTTCCGGCTGTGCTCGCCTCACCAAACCCCGGCTCGGCTCCGCTCAGCCGAGACGTCTTCCGGCTGTGCTCGCCTCACCAAACCCCGGCTCGGCTCCGCTCAGCCGAGACGTCTTCCGGCTGTGCTCGCCTCACCAAACCCCGGCTCGGCTCCGCTCAGCCGACCAGCGCCTCGGTCAGGAGCCGCAGCGCCGCCTCGACCGTGGCGCGCCGGATCGCCGTACGGTCGCCGGGCAGGTCCAGCCGGCGTGCCCGGGTCACGTCGCCCGGGCCGGCCAGCCCGACGTACACCGTGCCGGCCGGTACGCCGTGCTGCGGGTCGGGCCCGGCGACTCCCGTGGTGCCCAGGCCCCAGTCGGCAGCGCAGCGCCGCCGGGCGCCCCGGGCCAGCTCGACTGCGACGTCCGGGTCGACCGGTCCGCGCGCCGCGAGCAGGTCCGCCGGTACGCCGGCGAGGCTCGCCTTCAGTTCGGTCGCGTACACCACCAGCCCGCCCCGGAACGAGCGGCTGGCGCCCGGTACATCGACGATCGTCGCGGCTAGCAGCCCCCCGGTCAGCGACTCCGCGACGGCCAGCGTCTCGCCCCTCGACTCCAGCGCGGCCAGCGCGCCGGCGGCCGTCATGCGGTTGTCATGTGGCGAGCCAGGCCCCGTGGGCGGCGCTGACCCGGTGCCAGAGCGGCACCCGGTCGTCCTCGGGCAGCACGATGCCGAACACGTCGCCGAGTACGGCGTACCAGTCGGCCGCCGTACCCAGCTCCACGGGGCGCCCGTCCGGTACCCGGGTGAGCATGCGGCCGCGCAGCACGTCGGCACCGGTCGCGTCCCGCCGCTGGACGGTCGCCACCCGCGTGAACGGGGACTCCTGCGCGGTGGACAGCCACTCGTGCCTGGCCTGGAAGTCGGCCACGGTGGCGACGTCGGCCCGGAAGTCCATGCCCGTGAATGACCCGACGGCCGGATCGTGCTCGAAGCGCCAGCCGAGGAACTCCTTGGCGGACGGGGCCAGGGCGAACCGGAACGGACCGTCGCGGTACTGGCCGGCCCGCAGCGGCAGCGGCTCGTGCAGGCCGTCGCCGAGACCGGCGTCGACGAACCACATGCCCTCGGGGTTGTCCGGGCCGGGCAGGCCGTGCACGGTCAGGGCAAGGTGGTTGCCGGTCGCGCCGACCGGTCCCGGCTCGTCCCGCATCTGCACGCCGGCCCGGTGCCAGCGCACCGCGTACCCGAGCGCCGACAGCAGCAGCGCGAAGGCGCCGTTGAGGTGGTAGCAGTACCCGCCCCGGCCGCCGATGACCCGGCGGAACGAGCCCATCGGCTCGATGCCGGGCGGGCGGCCGAGCTGGATGTCGAGGTTCTCGTACGGCACCCGCTCCACCTGCGCGCGGTGCAGCATCCGCAGCCCGTCGACGCTCGGCGGCCCCGGGTCGGGCAGCCGCAGCCGCGCCAGGTAGCCGTACACGTCAACCTCGGCCATCGTCTCTCCTCCCCGCGCGGTGCAGGCGTACCGCCCGTACGACATAGTCGACGCCGGTCGCGACCGTGACCACGACCGCCCCCGCCATGACCGCCGTTCCGATCTCGGTCCACCCCTCCGGGAACGGCCAGAGGTACCAGGCGATCGCCAGGATCTGCAGGGCCGTCTTGACCTTCCCGCCCCGGCTGGCCGGGATCACCCCGCGGCGGATCACCCAGAACCGCAGCGCGGTCACCCCCACCTCGCGCACCAGGATCACCACGGTCACCCACCAGGGCAGCCGGCCGTACCAGGACAGCAGCACGAGGGCGCTGCCGGTGAGCGCCTTGTCGGCGATCGGGTCGGCCACCTTGCCGAACGCGGTGACCAGGTGCCACCGGCGGGCGATCCACCCGTCGACGAAGTCGGTCACCGACGCCACGCAGAACACCACGCAGCCGATCATCCGCAGCCCGGGTTGGACCAGGCCCGAGGCGACGGTGAGAGCGATGAACACGGGTACCAGCACCATGCGCAGCCCGGTCAGCGCGTTGGCCGGGTTCAGCACGGGCACCGCGGGCGCGGCCGGCAGCGCGGCAGGATCCGGCGGCTGGCTCATCGGTTACGGCCGGGCCGGTACGGGCTCGGCGACGAGGTCGACCCCGACGGTACCGGTGACGAGCGCGGGTACCAGGTCGCCCCGGCGCAGCCCGGCCACGTCGCCGACCAGGGTGGTGGAGCCGTCGACCTCGGGCGCCTGGTGCGCGGCCCGGCCCTCGACCCCTTCGGCGTCCACGGTCTCGACCAGCACCTCGACCGTCGAGCCGACCCGCTCCTCGGCCCGCTGCGCGCACAGCTCCTCGACCAGGGCGCTGACCTTCTCGTACCGGCGGCGTACGGTCGCCGCGCCGACCTTGCCGGAGAGCGTAGCCGCCTCGGTGCCCTCCTCGTCGCTGTAGTCGAACACGCCGATCGCGTCCAGCCGCGCCCCGGTCAGGAAGCGCTCCAGCTCGGCGACGTCGGCGCGGGTCTCACCGGGGAACCCGACGATCACATTGCTGCGCGCACCCGCCTGCGGCGCCAGCTCCCGTACGGACGCCAGCAGCTCCAGGAACCGTTCGGTCGAGCCGAACCGGCGCATCCGGCGCAGCACGGTCTCCGACGAGTGCTGGAACGACAGGTCGAAGTACGGGGCGACCCCGGGCGTGGTCGCGATCACCTCGACCAGCCCGGGCCGGGTCTCGGCGGGCTGGAGGTAGGACACCCGGACGCGGAGGATCCCGTCGACGGCCGCGAGCTGGGGCAGCAGCTTCTCCAGCAGCCGCGGGTCGCCCAGGTCCTTGCCGTACGAGGTGGAGTTCTCGCTGACCAGCACCAGCTCCTTCACCCCGTCGCGAGCCAGCCACTCGGCCTCGGCGAGCACCTCGTCGGGCGTACGGGAGACGAACGCACCGCGGAACGTCGGGATCGCGCAGAAGGCGCACCGCCGGTCGCAGCCGCTCGCCAGCTTCAGCGACGCGACCGGGCCGGTCACCAGCCGCCGCCGCAGCACGGTACGCAGGTGCGCCGGCGTGGCCCCGTCCACGACGGTGTGCCCGGGCACGACCGTGGCCGTCGCCCGGCGGTCGACCGGGGTCAGCGGCAGCAGGGTGCGCCGGTCCCGGGGAACGTGCGACTCGACCTTCTCGCCGGCCGCGATCGCGGCCAGCCGGGCGGAGATGTCGGGGTAGTGGTCGAACCCGAGCACCGCGGCCGCCTCGGGGAGGCTCTCGGCCAGCTCCCGCCCGTACCGCTCGGCCATGCACCCGGTGGCGACCACGGTGGCGCCGGTGTCGGCGGCGGCGAGCAGCGTCTCGATCGAGTCCTGCTTGGCCGTCTCCACGAAGCCGCAGGTGTTGACCAGCACCACGTCGGCGGCCGAGCCGTCGGTGGTCACCTGCCAGCCGTCGCCGGACAGCCGCGCGGCCAGCTCCTCGGAGTCGACCTCGTTGCGCGCGCAGCCGAGCGTCAGCAGGGCCACCCGGCGGGGCTGGCCGTCACGAGCGGGATGGCCTGCGGCAACGGACACCCCACGAGGTTACCGGGCGGGCATGACACCGGATCGGTGGGTTGCTGCCCCGGCGCGCCGTTTCGGCGAGGAGCAGCCCGCCGAGGACCACGAGGAGCACCGCCAGCAGCGTGACGGCCACCTGGGTGACGGTTCGGCGGCGCGATCCCGGGTACGGCAGACCGGATTCGAGGAACGACGACCGGACACCGGGAGGAACGATGACCGGCTACCCCACCCCGGCCCGCGCGAACACGCGCGCCCGGGTCTGTACCATCCTCGGCTTTGTCTTCGCTGTCGTGGCGATCCTCTTCCTGCCGCCGGTCTTCGGCCTGGTCGCCCTGGTCCTCGGCATCATCGGCGGCGCGCTGGGTGACCGGCCACTGGGCTGGTACGCGGCCGCCTCCGGCATCGTCGGCGCGGCCATCGGCATGATCCTCGCGTACGCCCTGGTGCGCGGCCGCTGAGCCACGCCGCTCCGCCGAGCAGCTCACCCGCCGCGCAGCCCCGCCAGGACCTCGTCCAGCTCGTCCGGCTTCACCAGGACGTCGCGGGCCTTCGAGCCCTCGCTGGGTCCGACGATGCCGCGCGTCTCCATCAGGTCCATCAGCCGGCCGGCCTTGGCGAACCCGACCCGCAGCTTGCGCTGCAGCATCGACGTCGACCCGAACTGGCTGGTCACCACCAGCTCGGTCGCCTGGACCAGCAGCTCCAGGTCCTCGCCGATGTCCTCGTCGACCTTCTTCCTCGACTCCTGCGCCGGGGTCAGCACGTCCGGGCGGAACTCCGGCTCGCGCTGGTCCTTGCAGAACTTCACGACATCGGCGATCTCCGACTCGCCGACCCAGGCGCCCTGGATCCGGATCGGCTTGGACGCGCCCATCGGGAGGAAGAGCCCGTCGCCCCGGCCGATCAGCTTCTCCGCGCCGGGCTGGTCGAGGATGACCCGGGAGTCGGCCAGGGAGCTGGTGGCGAACGCCAGCCGCGACGGTACGTTCGCCTTGATCAGGCCGGTCACCACGTCGACCGAGGGCCGCTGGGTGGCGAGCACCAGGTGGATGCCGGCGGCGCGGGCGAGCTGGGTGATCCGGACCACCGCGTCCTCGACGTCGCGGGGCGCGACCATCATGAGGTCGGCCAGCTCATCGACGATCACTAACAGATAGGGGTACGGGCGGATGACCCGCTCGCTCCCCGGCGGCGGCTTGATCTGCCCGGCCCGTACCTTGCGGTTGAAGTCGTCGATGTGCCGTACCCCGGCCGCGGCCAGGTCGTCGTACCGCAGGTCCATCTCGCGTACGACCCAGTCGAGCGCGTCGGCCGCCTTCTTCGGGTTGGTGACGATCGGCGTCACGAGGTGCGGGATGCCCTCGTACCCGGTCATCTCCACCCGCTTCGGGTCGACCAGCAGCAGCCGTACCTCGTCGGGGGTGGCCCGGGTCAGGATCGACACCAGTAAGGAGTTTAGGCAGCTGGACTTGCCCGCGCCGGTGGCCCCGGCGATGAGGATGTGCGGCATCTTGGCGAGGTTGGCCACCACGTACCCGCCCTCGATGTCCTTGCCCAGCGCGGCGAGCAGCGGGTGGTGGTCGCTGGTGGCGGCCCGGGAGCGCAGCACGTCACCGAGCGCGACGTTCTCCCGGTCGGTGTTCGGGATCTCCACGCCCACCGCGGACTTGCCCGGGATCGGGGAGATGATCCGTACGTCGGGCGACTTCACCGCGTAGGCGATGTTGCGCGACAGCTGCGTGATCCGCTCGACCTTCACGCCCGGCCCGATCTCGATCTCGTACCGGGTGACGGTGGGGCCACGGGCGAACCCGGCCACCACCGCGTCCACGTCGAACTGCTCGAAGACGCCCTGCAGGGCCGCGATCACCTCGTCGTTGGCGCGGCTGCGCGACCGGGGCGCGTCGCCGACCGCGAGCAGGTGCGGGGGCGGCAGCTTGTAGTCGGCATCGGTCAGCGCGAGCTGCTCGGCGCGGGTCGGCAGCGGCGAGTGCTCGGGCGGGGCGGGCGGCTTGCGGGGGGTACGCTTCGCCGGCCGGGGCGGCGCCACGACCTCGGGCACCGGCTCGACGTCCGGCTCGGCCGGTTCGGCCTCGGGTCCGGCCAGTGCCGCCTGGCGCCGGCGGGCCGGACGGCGGCGGGCCGGCGGCCGCTCGTACTCCTCCTCCTCCTCCTCGTCACTGTCCATTGTGGACGGATCGGTGACCCGGCCGAGGGCCATGTCGCGCAGGCGCGCGAAGCGCTGGGGGATCCGGTTGATCGGGGTCGCGGTCACCACGAGCAGGCCGAAGAGCGCGAGCATGCCCAGCAGCGGTACGGCCACCCACCCGGTCACCGCGTCGGCCAGCAGCCCGCCGGAGAGCTGCCCGAGCAGGCCACCCGAGCGCTCCAGCCCGGCCGGGTCGGCCGGCCGCCCGGCCAGGTCCAGCAGCCCGGCCGCGCCGAGGAACAGCGCGCTCCAGCCGACCAGGCCCCGGCCCCGGTGCGGCTCCTCCTCGGCCGGCGCGCGCATCAGCCGGACCGCGCCGACGACCAGCAGGATCGGCAGCGCGAACGCGATCACGCCGACGAACAGCCGGACCACGAACGCGATGTAGTGGCCGAACGCGCCACCGGCGTGCCACCACACCGCCGCGGCCAGCAGCACGGCCAGCCCGAGCACCAGCAGTCCGGCGCCGTCGCGGCGGTGCTCCGGATCCAGCTCACGGGCGTCGGCCGCGCGCCGCCCGACGGCCCGGACCAGCCAGCCGATCCCGTGCGCGAGCCCCATCCAGAGCAGCACGAGCAGCCGCCGGAACACCTCGAAGGGTCCCGGGATCGCGGCCGCCCGGGCACGCATGCCCGCCCGGCGCCCAGTGGACGTACCCCGGCGCCGGCTCGCCTGAGAGGTGCGGCCGGGCATGCCGCCACGGTATCGGCGACCGCCACTCGCGTACGGGAGACTCGCCGCCGCCCCCGTTCCGGCATTACATCTAATGACAGACGTTGAGTGACAAACGTTAAGTGACGGACGTTAAGCGACGGACGTTAAGTGACAGACGTTCATGCGTTAGTTAACGGGATGTCGCCCGGCACCGGTTATCGTGCCGGCGACCCGCACCCAGCTTCGGAGGTTTCCCCGGTGGCTCTCGGTACCCGCATCCGTCGCCGGCCGCTCGCGGTCGGCGCGGTTGTCGCGCTCGGCCTCACGGCCGCCCTCACGCCAATGACGGCGATGGCCCACGACGACTCCGACCTCGAATCCATCAAGCACATCGTGGTGATCTACGAGGAGAACCACAGCTTCGACAACCTGTTCGGCGGCTGGGAGGGCGTCAACGGGCTCTCCGCCGCGACGAGCTCCGGACACGTGACGCAGGTCGCCGCCGACGGTACCCCGCTGGCCTGCCTCCCCCAGAACGACGTCAACCTCAGCTCGCCCACGCCGCTCGCCGCGACCTGCCACGGTACGGCCGGCCCGGTGAGCCTGGACTCGGCGTTCGCCAACAAGCCTTTCGTCATCGACGGCTACATCAAGGGCGATGACAAGACCTGTCCCGCGCCGGGCGTCTCCGCCGCGCACGGACTGCTCAAGGACTCGCCCGGCGCGCTGCCCGGCGGCTGCACCGAGGACCTGGTGCACCGGTTCTACCAGGAGCCGTACCAGATCGACGGCGGCAAGCAGGACCGGTACGTGACCGGCAGCGACGCGGTCGGCCTCACCATGGGCGGGTACGACACCAAGGCGCTGCCGATCTACCAGTACCTGCACGGCAAGGGCGCGCCGAACTACGTGATCGCCGACCAGTTCTTCCAGGGCGCCTTCGGCGGCTCGTTCCTCAACCACCAGTGGCTGGTCGCGGCCGCCGCCCCGAAGTGGACCGGCGCGGTGTCCGACGGTAGCGCCAACGATCTGCACTCGATCGTCGGTACGGACGGCAGCCCGGCCAACTACCCGCTGCACCCGTCGACCGGCCTCAAAGACGGTGCGCTCACCCAGGCGGCCAACCCGGACGGCACCTGCAAGGTGGCCGCCGGCGCGCCGACCCCGCCGGCCGGTACGGTCTGCGGCGACTACGCGGTGAACACGCTCCAGCCGACGTACCAGCCGTTCGCGCCCGGTACGGCCGCCGCCCGCCAACTGCCCCCGCTGACCAACAAGACGATCGGTGACGAGCTGTCCGCCAAGTCGCGTCGACTGGGCCTGGTACGCCGGCGGCTGGGACAACGCCGCGGGCAACGTGGCCGGGGCCGGCTGGACCAACGGCAGCACCGCGGGCACCTGCGCCGACCCGCGGCACATCACGACCGCGGTGTACCCGTACTGCCCGGACAAGACCTTCCAGTTCCACCACCAGCCGTTCAGCTACTTCGCGGCGTACGCCCCCGGCACCGCCGCCCGGGCGGCTCACCTGCGCGACGAGGTGGACTTCATCGACGCCGCCAAGAACGGGCACCTCAAGCCGGTCAGCTTCGTCAAGCCGATCGGGGAGAACAACGAGCACCCCGGGTACGCCAGCGAGCGCACCGGCAGCAACCACCTGGTCGAGCTGATCAAGGCGATCGAGTCCGGCCCGCAGGCCAAGAGCACCGCGATCGTGGTGACGTACGACGAGTACGGCGGCCAGTGGGACCACGTCTCCCCGCCCACCGGCAAGGGCGTGTCCGACGGCTTCGGCCCCGGTACCCGCATCCCGGCACTGATCATCTCGCCGAAGCTGCGCCAGAAGGTCACCGTCGACCACACCTCGCACGACAGCACCTCGATCATCGCGACCATCGAGCACCGGTACGACCTGCCGGCCATCGGTACCCGTGACGCGGCCGTCAAGGACCTGGCCAGCGACATGGCGCCCGAGCGGCACCAGCACTGCTGGTGGTTCGGCTGGTGGTGCGACTGACCCACAACCGGTAAAACCGTTCTCAGCACGGACCCAGGCGCGCCGGTCATGCTTGACACATGACCGGCAAGCGCCGCCTTTCTGATCCAGCCCGAGTGCTGGCTCACGACGCGCTGGACGTCCTGCTTCCTAACTGGCACCACCGGGAACGGCACAGCACCTCGGTGTCCGCCCCGCCGGCGACGGCTTCACCCCGATCGTCGAGGAACCCGACGAGATCGTCTACGCCGGCATCGGCCGGCCGTGGTCCGTACGCGGCGGGATGCAGCGGGTCGAGGCGGCGCAGCCCTTCCGGGACTTCACCGAGCCGGGCTGGGCGAAGATGGCGGTGAACTTCCGGGTCGCCGACGGCGAGCTGTCAACGGAGACCCGCGTCTGGCTCACGGATGCCGGCAGCCGCCGCGCGTTCGGCGCGTACTGGCTGGTCATCCGCCCGTTCAGCGGCCTCATCCGGCGCGCCTGGCTGACGGCCGCCGCCCGCCGCGCGGGTAGTTATCCACAGGGGTAGCGCCACACCGAATCGCCTGCCTAGCGTCATACTGGGCAACGAGATGGGGTGAACACATGGCTGCGCCAGTGCTGCCCAAGGAGTTGAGCGTGACCTTCCCGTGGCGTCCGCCGTTCACGGTGGACACCCTATTCGAGTTGCCCGACAACGGTCTCCGTTACGAGGTGCTCGGAGGTTCCCTCGTCGTGTCCCCAGCGCCCGCCCCGACTCACAACGGTGCCATCGAGCGGCTCGTCCGGCTGTTCATCAGCCAGCTGCCGGCGGAGCTCAGGCTGCTCGGCAATACCGCGGTCCGGCTCCCCAGCGGCGACGGTCCGATCCCTGACCTGCTGGTCACCTCCGCCGAGGATCTCGCCGAGCACCCTCGCGGCCTCCCCGCTGTGTTGACGCATACCGTCATCGAGGTGGTCTCGCCATCAAACGCGCCCACCGACCGGCTGACCAAGACCGAGCTCTACGCCGAGGGCGGCATCCCGTGCTATTGGCGGATCGAGCGGCGCCCATGGAAAGAGCACTTCGGGCCGGTACCGGCGATCGTCGTCCGGCTGCGGGGCGACAACGACGAGTGGCAGCAGATCATCGCCCCGGCCGGAACGGTCAGCGAACTGCCGGTCGTCGTCGACGAGGCCGGCGCGATCATCACCGTCAAGATCGATCCGGCGATCCTGGTCGGTAAGCGCGGCGCCTGACTACACCTCGACCACGTTCGGGACGATCATCGGGCGGCGCCGGTACCTGTCGTTGACCCAGCGCCCGACCGTACGGCGGACGATCTGCTGGAGCTGGTGCGGGTCGGCGATCCCCTCGAGCGGCCGCCCGGTCCAGCGCCTCGGTGATCAGCGGTACCACCGGGTCGAACACGGCCGGGTCCTCGGAGAACCCCTTCGCCGATACGGTCGGGCCGCCGACCACCTTGCCGGTCACCGAGTCCACGACCACGGTCGCCGCGATGAACCCGCCGTCGCCGAGGATCCGCCGCTCGGTCAGCAGCGACTCGCCCACGTCCCCGACGGCGAGCCCGTCGACGTACACGTACCGGCTGCGCAGGTGGCCGACCAGCCGGGCCCGGCCGTCGACCAGGTCGACCACGTCGCCGTCCTCGCAGAGCACCACCCGGTCGGGCGCCACCCCGGACTCGACGGCGAGCCGGGCGTGTGCCCGCAGGTGCCGCCACTCCCCGTGTACGGGCACGAAGTTGCTCGGCCGTACCACGTTGAGCAGGTACAGCAGCTCGCCGGCCGGCGAGTGCCCGGACACGTGTACCTTCGCCACGTCCTTGTGCACCACGAACGCGCCGGCCCGGGACAGCTGGTTGATCACCCGGTAGACCGCGGTCTCGTTGCCCGGTACCAGCGACGACGCCAGTACCACCGTGTCCCCCGGCTCGACCACGATGTGCCGGTGGTCGCCGGTGGCCATCCGGCCCAGCGCGCTCATCGGCTCGCCCTGGGAGCCGGTCGACATCAGCACGATCTGCTCGGGCGGCAGCGAGGTCGCCTCGTCCAGCCCGACCACCAGCCCGCCGGGGATGCGCAGCAGGCCCAGGTCGCGGGCGATACCCATGTTGCGGACCATCGAGCGGCCGATGAGGGCCACCTTCCGCCCGTGCTCCGCGGGCCGAGTCCAGCACCTGCTGGACACGGTGGACGTGGGAGGCGAACGAGGCCACGATGATCCGGCCCTTGGCCGAGCGGAAGATCGCTGTCGAGTACCGGCCCGATCTCCCGTTCCGGCGCGACGAAGCCAGGGATCTCCGCGTTGGTCGAGTCGGACAGCAGTAGGTCCACGCCCTCGGCGCCGAGCCGGGCGAAGCCGGCCAGGTCGGTCAGCCGCCCGTCGAGCGGGAGCTGGTCCATCTTGAAGTCGCCGGTGTGCAGGACGATGCCGGCCGGGGTACGGATGGCCACCGCGAGCGCGTCCGGGATCGAGTGGTTGACCGCGAAGAACTCGCACTCGAACGGGCCGAGCCGCTCCCGCTGGCCCTCCCGTACCGTCAGGCTGTACGGCTCGATCCGCCGCTCGGCCAGCTTCGCCTCGACGAGCGCGAGGGTGAACTGCGAGCCGACCAGCGGGATGTCCTGCTTGTGGGCGAGCAGGTACGGCACCGCCCCGATGTGGTCCTCGTGCCCGTGGGTGAGCACGATCGCCTGTACGTCGTCGAGCCGGTCCAGGATCGCCGAGAAGTCCGGCAGGATCAGGTCCACGCCGGGCTGGTCCACGTCGGGGAAGAGCACCCCGCAGTCGACGACGAGCAGCTTGCCGTCGTACTCGAAGACGGTCATGTTGCGGCCGATGGCGCCGAGGCCGCCGAGCGGTATGACCCGCAGCGCGCCGGCCGGCAGCGGCGGCGGCTCGCCCAGCTCGCCGTGCGTCAGGTTGCGGGAGTCCACCGCGACGGCGACGGATGCCGGCGCGCCCTCGGTCGGCGTGCTCACCTGACTAGCTCCGGCAGGTCCAGCCCGGCCAGGGCCGCGTCGGCACGCAGCTGCCACGATCTCCGCCTCGGTCGCCTCGACGAGCGGCGAGCGTACCGGCCCGGCCGGCAGCCCCAACAGGTTCAGCGCCGCCTTGACGAGGATCGTGCCCTGGGTACGGAAGATGCCGGTGAACAGCGGGAGCAGCTGGTGGTGCAGGTGCAGCGCGGCGGCGACGTCACCGGCCTCGTACGCCTCGATCATCTGCTTGGCCCGCGCCCCGGTGAAGTGGGTGGACGTGCCGACCACGCCGACCGCCGCCGACCGCCAGCGACGGCAGGGTCATCGGGTCGTCGCCGCAGTAGAACGCCAGGTCGGTACGGCGGGTCACCCAGGCGGTGGCGACCAGGTCGGCCTTGGCGTCCTTGACCGCGACGATCGCGCACGTGCTCGGCGAGCCGGCACCATCGTGTCGGTGGCGATCGCCACGCCGGTACGTTTCGGGATGTCGTAGAGCATCACCGGCAGCCCGGTCGCGTCGGCGACCGCGGTGAAGTGGGCGTAGCAGCCCCGCCTGCGGCGGCCTGTTGTAGTACGGGGTCACCACCAGCAGGCCCGTGCGCTCCCGCCTTCTCGGCGGCCCGGGCCAGCTCGATGGTGTGCCGGGTGTCGTTGGTACCGACGCCGGCGACCACGTAAGCCCGGTCCCCGACCGCCTCGATGACCGTACGGAGCAGCAGCTCCTTCTCCGCGTCGGTGGTGGTCGGGGACTCACCGGTCGTGCCGTTGATCACCAGCCCGTCGTTGCCCTGCTCGTCGACCAGGTGCGTGGCCAGCGCGGCGGCGCCGTCGACGTCCAGCGAGCCGTCCGCGCGAAAGGGCGTCACCATGGCGGTGAGCAGTCGGCCGAACGGGCCGGCGCGGATCGGGAACCGTGCTTGTCATGTGCCAACCTAACGGACGGTACACCGAGACGGTCGCGACTCAGGACTCCCACGTGTACGGGCTCGCGGCGATCTCGCTGCCGTCGGCGAGCGTCGAGATCGTGAAGTCGGCGAACACGTTGGGCGCGACCTTCTGAGCTGGCGGAGGCACTCCACGGCCAGCTCGCGGATCTCCACGTCGGCGTGCTCGGTGGCCCGCATCGCGATGAAGTGCCGCCAGGCCCGGTAGTTGCCGGTCACCACGATCCGCGTCTCGGTCGCGTTCGGCAGCACCGCCCGGGCCGCCTGCCGGGCCTGCTTGCGGCGCAGCGTCGCGTTGGGTACGTCGGCGAACCGCTGCTCCAGCCCCTCCAGCAGCTCGGTGTACGCCCGTACGCTCGCCTCGGCGGCCTCCACGAACCTCTTGTGCAGCTCCGGGTCCTCGGCGATCACGTCCGGCTCGACCATGGCCGCGTTGCGCTCCGGGCACGTACCGCTGGGAGAGCTGGCGAGTACGAGAAGTGCCGGTGCCGGATCAGCTCGTGGGTGAACGACCGGGACACGCCGGTGAAGTAGAAGGTCACCGTGCCGTGCTCCAGCACCGACAGGTGGCCGACCTCGAGGATGTGGGCGAGGTACCCGGCGTTGGTGGCGGTGGCCGGGTTGGGCTTGCTCCACGACTGGTAGCAGGCCCGGCCGGCGAACTCGGCGAGCGCCTGGCCGCCCTCGGCGTCGGTGGACCACGGTACGTCCTCGTGGCGCCTCGAAGTGCGTCCAGGCGATCAGCTTACCTGCGGAGCCACGATCTCGGGCACGGCTGCGCTCCTTCCGGGTTCGGGATTCCCCCTGACCTTAGACCGGGCCGCGGGTGCCGCACACGTGACCCGCCCGGCCGCCGGCCCACGGCCCTCCGCGGGCGCGGGCGCCGGCCGACCCCGGGTAAGCGCGACGCCACGATGACGTCGGTCCGACCGACCTGCTCACCGGCTCGCTCGACGCCGCGGCCCGGCTGTGCCTGCTGGAGGCGCTCGCCGACGCGACCGCCGAGATCACCAGCAAGCTGGAGACCGCGAGCGTCGAGGTCCGGCTGCGCGGCCGGGACGCCGACTTCGTCGTCACCGACCTCACCGAGCCGCACCCCCCGACCCAGCCGGCGGCCGAGCCCCCAGCCGACGGCGGTGACCTCGCACGGATCACCCTCCGCCTGCCCGAGCCGCTCAAGGGGCAGGTGGAGCGGGCCGCCGCGGCGGAGGGAATCTCCGTCAACGCCTGGCTCGTCCGGGCCGTCACGACCGCGGTCGCCGGCGGCCCGCCGGCTCCAACCGGCGGTCACCGCGGCGGGCGCGGCCGCCGCATCGTCGGCTTTGCCCAGGCGTAACCACCTGACCTCGCAGAAAGGACAGACGAGATGCAGTTCGAGACACCCCAACCGATCACCCTGGACGCGCGGCTCAGCGCCGGCGCGCTCACCGTCACCGCCGAGCCGCGGGACACCGCGAGCGTGGACATCCAGCCCTACGACGACAGCCAGGCGTCGCGCGACGCCGCCGAGCGGACCGAGGTCGTGATGCGCGGCGACACGCTCGTCGTACACATGCCCGAGGGCGGCTGGCGGCTGCTGGCGCCAGGCCAGGATCCGGGCGGAGGTACGGGTACCCGAGGGCACCGCGCTACAGCTCAAGCTCGCCTCGGCCGACGCCCGGTGCTACGGCCGGTACGGCGGCGGCTCCAGGGTGGCCACCGCCTCCGGTGACGTCTCGGTGGAGCACGTGGCCGGGGCGCTCACCTTCCACGCGGCCAGTGGCGACGTCCGGGTCGACCGGGTGGACGGGCCACTGCTCGTCAGCACCGCGTCCGGCGACGCCACGATCGGGCGCTCCTCGGGCGACGTCGACGCGCAGACCGCGAGCGGTGACGTGGTGCTGTCCCGGGCCGACGCGTCCGTACATGCCCGGACCGCCTCGGGCGACGTACGCCTGGACGCGGTACGGCGCGGCGACGTGCAGCTGATGACCGCGTCGGGGGACGTGCAGGTCGGTGTGGCCGTGGGTACCCGGGTCTGGCTGGACCTGTCCACGCTGTCCGGCAGCACCCGCAGTGACCTGAACGTCGGCTCGGACGCGCCGGCCAGCGGCGACATCGAGCTGAACCTGCGCGTCCGTACCGCCAGCGGCGACATCAAGCTGCGCCGCGTGCCGCTGCCCGTCCCGGCTTAGCTCCTACACGAAGAACCAGGTGAACGGCGCCCAGGGCAGGTTGCGCAGGACGGAGAAGGCACCCCAGACGGCGAGGAACATCGAGATCGTCTTGGGGGACAGCCGCAGGACGGGCAGCCGGCCATTGCCGAACATGAGGTTCACCGCCCAGGCCACGTACATGTAGGCGAGGAACGGGGCGGCGAACACGGCCATGATGTGCGACCGGGCGGCGGCCGATACGTTGCCGTGCAGCAGGTACCAGAAGGCACGGGTGCCGCCGCAGCCCGGGCAGTCGAACCCGGTGGCCAGCTTCACGAGGCAGGTCGGGCTGGAGAACGCGTTGGCGTCCACCGGGTCGCGAGATCTCCGTGTAGGCCGACCCCGCCGGCGAAGCACAGCAGGATCAACGCCGGGGCTGCCCAGCGGGGGCTGCGCTGCCACAGCCGGATCATGAACCGGCTGAACCGGTCGGGCTGCGCGACCAGCTGCGGCGGGGCCAGGTACGGCTGGGCAGGGGGGTGCACGTGGTGGACGTGCCCGTCGGAGACCAGCTCACTCATCGGCGTACCTCCCCGCGTCGGTTGTCAGGCTACACCGCGATCGCTCGCACCGCCCGGCGGCAGCGCAGCGGCGGCGGACAGGTCGCCACGCTCGGGGGTGGCGACCTGTGCCAGGCCCAGCCAGCCGGCCAGCCGGCGCAGCTCGGCGGCCAGCGCCGCGGCCGTCTCGGCCGGGGCGTGCCGGCTCCTTCCAGGCCGCCGGGACCAGCAGCACCCCGGCGGTCCGGTCGGCCTTGAGGTCGACCCGGGCGACCAGCCGGTCGCCGAGCAGGAACGGCAGCACGTAGTAGCCGTAGCACCCGCTGCGCGGCGGGCGTGTAGATCTCGATCCGGTAGCTGAAGTCGAACAGCCGCTCGGTGCGCTCCCGCTGCCACACCACCGGGTCGAACGGGCTGACCAGCGTGCTGGCCCGGATCCAGCGCGGCAGCCGGGCGGCGGGGTGCAGGTAGGCGGGCTGGCGCCAGCCGGCCACCTCGACGGCGACCAGCTCACCGGCCTCGACCAGCTCGCCGACCGCCGTCCGGGCGCCGGCGACCGGCAGCCGGAAGTAGTCGCGCAGCTCGGCCTCGGTGGCCACGCCCAACGCACCGGCCGCGATGCGGACCAGCTCCCGGAAGGCGTCGGCCGGCGCCGGGGTCGGGGCGTCGAGCACCGCGGCCGGCAGCACCCGCTCGGGGATGTCGTAGAGCCGGGCGAACGAGCCGTTGCGGCCGGCCACCAGCACCTCGCCGCGCCAGAACAGCCACTCCAGCGCGATCTTGGCAGCCGACCAGTTCCAACCCCAGTTGCCGGTCCGGCGGGGCGCGTCGGCCTCGAGCTCGGCCGCGGTCAGCGGGCCGGCCGAGCGCACCTCGTCGCGGACCCAGTCGACCAGCTTCGGCTGCTCCCGGGCCAGCCGGGCCACCCCGCCCCAGCCGTGGTCCTCGGCCATCCGCCAGCGCAGGGGCGGGTGCAGCCCGACCGGCAGCAGCGACGCCTCGTGGCCCCAGTACTCGAACAGCTCCGCGGGGCTTGCGGTAGGCGGCGCCGTCGAGCAGGGCGGTGCGGGTACGGGCCGAGCCGGCTGTAGAGCGGCAGGTAGTGGGCGCGCTGCAGGACGTTGACCGAGTCCATCTGGAGCAGGCCGACGCGGCCGAGCACCCGGCGCAGGTGCCGGCGGTCCGGCTCTCCGGCCGCGTAGCTTGTCGGAGCGGCGCCAGTCAGCGTTCGTCGGCCCGGGCGTGGGTCGGCGAAGCCCTGGGCGGCCAGCGCGATCCGGCGTGCCTGCGCCGCTGAAAGCGAGTCCGGTCTCATCGTTCGCGACCCTAGCGCTCGGGTACGACAGTTACGCTCGCCCGTGTGCTGACCGTACGGGCTGCCCTGCCCGGGGATGCGGGCGAGATCGTGCGCATCAACGTGCACGGCTGGCAACGGGCGTACGCGGGCATCGTGCCCGAGGACGTGCTGGCGGGCATGGTGGTCGACGGGCGTACCGACCGCTTCCGCACGCGCCTTTCGGAGCCGAGCGCGTTCGAGACGCTCGTGGCGGTGGAGGACGACGACACGGTCGGGTACGTGAACTTCGGCCCGTACCGGATCGGGCAGCGCGAGGACGCTCTGCACCGCCAGGTCGGCGAGGTGGTCGCGATCTACGTGGACCCGCCGCGCTGGGGTACCGGCGCCGGTCGGGCGCTGATGGACGCCGCCCTGGCCCGGCTCGCCGCCCGTGGCTTCCGGTCGGTCCGGTTATGGGTGCTGGTGGACAACCGGCAGGCGCGCCGGTTCTACGAGCGCGCGGGCTTCACCGCGGACGGAGCGAGTGCCCGCTACCCGATCGGGCGTGCCGACGGTACGGTCGTCGACCTGCCCGAGGTCCGGTACGCCCGCCGCCTGCCCTGAGTCCGGCTCCGGTCCGGAGACGGCCGCTGCCCGCGCCGGCTGCCCGATCGGCAGCACCACCAGGAGCACCAGGCTGATCAGGACGTAGGCGTTGGAGCCGAAGTTGCCGACGCCGGTGACCTGCGACTGGTACACCCACACCAGCCGGCTGCACAGCAGTCCGTACAGCACGACGAGCAGGCCGAGCAGGGCCCGGCGCCGCCAGCCCCGGCGCACCAGGCTCCGGTCGACCATCAACAGCAGCGCGGGCAGCAGCCAGACCAGGTGGTGTACCCAGGTCACCGGGCTGATCAGGCACCCGGCCACCGCCGGTCAGCGCGACCCCGGCCGCGTCGTCGCCAGCGCGGACCGCCCGCCGGGCCCGCCACGCCCACACCGCGAGCACCGCGACGACCAGCGCGACCCACACCAGCGTGGAGTGCGCCGGGTGGCGCCGCATCACCATGCCCTCAAGGGACTGGTTGGAGATGAACCCGAGCACACCCAACCGGTCGGTGTCCCACAGCGCGTCGGTCCAGAAGACGCGGGAGGCGTCCGGGGCGACCAGCATCGCGAGGAGGGTCGCCGCCGCGGCCGACGCCATGGCGGTCACCCCGGCCCGGTAGCGCCGGGTGATCAGCAGGTACAGCATGAAGATGCCCGGGGTCAGCTTGATGGCCGTGGCCAGCCCGATGCCCACGCCGCCGTACCGCGAGCCGCGCCCGACCAGGTACCGGAAGTCGGCCAGCACCAGGAACACCAGCAGCATGTTGACCTGGCCGAAGCTGACCGTCTCGCGCATCGGCTCGAAGATCGCCGCGAGCGTGGCGGCGACCGCCACGGTGAACCAGCGGGACCACCGGTACCGGTCGACGACCGGGCGCAGGTACCAGTCGAGGATCACCAGCGTGACCAGCGACGGTACTGGCGATGCTGAGCGCGATCACCGCCCACCAGGGCAGGATCGCCATCGGCAGCATGGTGAGGGCGGCGAACGGCGGGTAGGTGAAGCCGTACTTGGTGAACGGCCTGAGATAGTCGTACACCTCGCCGTGCCCGTGCGCCCAGTAGTTCACCGCGCCGAAGTAGACCTTCAGGTCGAACGAAGCCGTGCCGCACCGCCGTGGACAGCAGGAACCACCACGCCGCCGCCGCCAACGCCAGGACGACCAGTAACTGGAGAGCGATGACCCGGACCGCCCTGCGTACCCTCACGCGACCACCTTCTGCTCGCTCGCGTCGCGCCCCACGCAGTCCCCCTGCCGTTGCCGGCTCGACCCTGCCGTAGGTTCTAGCATCATGGCGCTCGGGTACGTCCGGCCGGCACGCCCTGACGACGCCGACGAGATCGCGCGGATCCAGTTGTCGACATGGCGTATCGCGTACCGCCGGCTGTTACCGCGCCACGTGCTCGACGGGCTCGACGAGGCCTGGCTCGGACCGCGGTGGCGCGAGGCGATCGAGGCGCCGCCGTCAGACCGGCATCGGGTGCTGGTCGCGGTCGAACAGGCGGAGCAGTCGTACCTGGTGGGGTTCACCGCGACCGGGCCCGCCGACGACTCCGCCCTGGCCCCGGGCGAGCCGCTGGCGAGCGTGGACGCTAAGACAGCGGCCGTGACCGACCTGCTGGTCGAGCCGCGCTGGGGGCGGCGCGGGCACGGCAGCCGGCTGCTCGCCGCCGGCGTCGACCTGTGGCGCCAGGACGGCTTCACCACGGCGGTCGCCTGGGCGTACGAGCAGGATCGCGCCACCCAGGGCTTCCTCACCGGCGCCGGCTGGGCGCCCGACGGAGCGCGCCGCGCCCTGGACGTGGACGACCTGCTCGTGCCGCAGCTGCGACTGCACGTCTCGCTCATCGAGTCGCCTGGACCGGACTCAGTCGAGGAGCGCGCCGAGCCCGACGGTGAGGCCCCGCCGGCGGACCGCTGACCGGATCGCCAGCAGCACCCCGGGCATGTACGCCTCGCGGTCGTACGAGTCGTGCCGGATGGTGAGCGTCTCCCCGGGCCGGCCGAAGAGCACCTCCTGGTGCGCCTCCAGCCCGGCCGCCCGTACCGAGTGCACCCGTACGCCCTCGACGACCGCCCCCCGGGCGCCCGCCATCTCGTTCTTGGTCGCGTCCGGCTGGTCGCCCAGCCCCGCCGCCGCCCGTGCCCGGCCGATCACGGTGGCCGTCTGCAGGGCCGTACCGCTCGGCGCGTCCAGCTTCTGCGCATGGTGCTGCTCGATGATCTCGACCGACGGGAACAGCCGCGCGGCGCGCTCGGCGAACTCCATCATCAGTACCGCCCCGATGGCGAAGTTGGGCACGATGATCACGCCGACCGCGGGCTTGTGCGCCAGCCAGGCGCGGACCCGCTCCAGCCGGTGCTCGGTGAAGCCGCTCGTCCCCACGACCGCGTTGATGCCCTGCTCGATCAACCAGTGCAGGTTGTCCAGCACGGCATCGGGGGTGGTGAAGTCGACAACCACCTCGGCCCCGGCGTCAGACGCGCTGAACAGCCCGTCGCCCTGGTCGATCATGGCGACCAGTTCGAGATCGTCGGTACCGTCGACGGCACGGCAGACCGCGGTGCCCATACGGCCCCGGGCGCCGAGCACACCGACGCGGATCGGTTCGCGTTCGTCAGTCACGCCGCTCAACTTAGCCGAACCCGGCGGTGGGGCGCGCCGAGGGCGGGACGCCCTACCGCTACGCCGCCGATGCACCGGAGCGCCCGCGGTCGCCGGCCGTCGCCCGGCGAGCACCTGGGCGAGCAGCGCCCGCGGTGACGCGCTCAGCCGATCGCGAAGTCGCGGTCGCTGAACGGGCCGATGACCGCGAGCGACATGGGACCGGCCAGCACCTCGGCCGCGACCCGCCGTACCTGATCCGGCGTCACCGCGTCGACCCGGGCCAACAGCTCGTCGACGGAGAGCAGCTCCCCGTACACCAGCTCGCCCTTGCCCAGCCGGCTCATCCGCGAGCCGGTGTCCTCCAGGCCCAGCACCAGTGAGCCCTTCGACATCCCCTTGCCCCGGACCACCTCGTCCTCGGTGAGCCCGTCGGCCGCCACCCGGGCCAGCTCGGCCCGGGTCAGGTCGAGCACCTCGTCGACCTTGCCGGGCGCGCACCCGGCGTACACCGCGAACAACCCGGTATCGGCGTACTGCGAGGTATAGGAGTACACCGAGTACGCCAGCCCACGCCGCTCCCGGATCTCCTGGAACAGCCGGCTGGACATGCCGCCGCCGAGGGAGTTGTTGAGTACCCCCACCGCGAACCGGCGCTCGTCCAGCCGACCGATGGCCGGGCCGCCGAGCACCACGTGCGCCTGCTCGGTCTCCTTGTCGCGCAGCGCGACCTGGCCGGTTCGGGCGGGTACGGGCCGGCCCGACGGGCGCAGCGGAGCCGGGTCGGCCGCCGGGCCCTGACCGAGCGCGGCGGACCGGACCAGCTCCACCACGGTCTCGTGGTCGAGATGCCCGGCCGCCGCCACGACGATGTTCGGCGGCGTGTACCGGCGGCGGTAGAAGCCGTGGATCTGGGTACGGGTCATCGGGCTGACCGTCGCCTCGGTACCGGAGACCAGCCGGCCCAGCGGGTGCTGCCCGTACACGGCGCTGGTGAGCAGGTCGTGCACCTCGTCACCGGGCTCGTCGTCGTGCATGGCGATCTCTTCGAGGATCACCCCCCGCTCGGTCTCCACGTCGGACTCGGCGAGCACCGAGTCGCAGACCAGGTCGCACATGACATCGACGGCCAACGACAGGTCGGTGTCGAGTACCCGCGCGTAGTAGCACGTGTACTCCTTGGTGGTGAACGCGTTGGTCTCCCCGCCGACCGCCTCGATCTGCGCGGAGATGTCCAGCGCGCTACGCCGCCGGGTGCCCTTGAACAGCAGGTGTTCGAGGAAGTGCGAGACGCCGGACAGCGCGGGCGTCTCGTCCCGCGAGCCCACGCCGACCCAGATGCCGAACGACACGCTGCGCATCGCCGGTACGGCTTCGGTGAGGATACGCAGCCCGTTGGGCAGCACGGTACGCATGACCGCGCCGCCCAACGGGTCCGTCTTCGCCGCCGCCAACGCGGTCAGCGCTGGCGCCGGCGGCGCCGGCGCTGCTCGTCATCCCCGTCCTCACCGTCACCGGTCGGGGCGTCCCCGGCCGGGCCGCGGTCGACCCCCCGGGACGGTCCCCGGTCACCGTGCCCCCGCTCGCCGCGGTCGCGCGGCCCCCGGTCGCCCCGGTCCCGGCCGGCCGGGCGGTCGCTGCCGGCCTCACCCTCCTCACCGGCCGGTGCCTCCTCGCCCTCCGGCCGTACCTTGTCCAGGTAGATCTTGCCGCGCTGGTCGATGTCGGCGATCTGTACCTCGACCTTGTCGCCGACGTTGAGGAAGTCCTCGACCTTCTCGACCCGCTTGCCGTTGCCCACCTTCGAGATGTGCAGCAGCCCGTCCCGTCCCGGTACGAGCGAGATGAACGCGCCGAACGGTGCGGTCTTGACGACCGTACCGAGGAACTTGTCGCCCACCTTCGGCATGGTCGGGTTGGCGATCGCGTTGATCCGCTCCACCGCGGCCTCGGCCGACGGCCCGTCGGTCGCGCCGACGTAGATCGTGCCGTCGTCCTCGATGGTGATCTCGGCGCCGGTCTCGTCCTGGATCGCGTTGATGGTCTGGCCCTTCGGCCCGATCACCATGCCGATCTTGTCGACCGGGATGTGGATCGTGGTCACCCGCGGCGCGTACTGCGACATCCCGGCCGGGGAGGCGATCGCCTCGGCCATCACCTCGAGGATCGTCGCCCGGGCGTCGTACGCCTGCTGCAACGCGGCGGCCAGCACGTCCGACGGGATGCCGTCGAGCTTGGTGTCCAGTTGCAGGGCGGTGACGAACTCGCTGGTGCCGGCGACCTTGAAGTCCATGTCGCCGTACGCGTCCTCGGCGCCCAGGATGTCGGTCAGCGTGACGTAGCTGGTCTTGCCGTCGATCTCGTCCGAGATCAGGCCCATCGCGATCCCGGCGACCGGCGCCTTCAGCGGTACGCCCGCCGACAGCAGCGACATCGTGGACGCGCAGACCGAGCCCATGCTCGTCGAGCCGTTGGAGCCCAGCGCCTCGGACACCTGCCGGATCGCGTACGGGAACTCCTCCCGGCCGGGCAGCACCGGGATCAGCGCCCGCTCGGCGAGCGCCCCGTGCCCGATCTCGCGCCGCTTCGGCGCCCCGACCCGGCCGGTCTCCCCGGTCGAGTACGGCGGGAAGTTGTAGTTGTGCATGTACCGCTTGGTCTTCTGCGGCGACAGGGTGTCCAGCGCCTGCTCCATGCGCAGCATGTTCAGCGTGGTGACGCCCATGATCTGGGTCTCCCCGCGCTCGAACAGCGCCGACCCGTGTACCCGCGGCAGCACCATCACCTCGGCGGTCAGCGGCCGGATGTCGCGCAGCCCGCGCCCGTCGATGCGGATCTGCTCGCGCAGGACCCGGGCGCGTACCTCCTTCTTGGTCACCGACCGGAAGGCGCCCCCGATCTCCTTCTCGCGCCCCTCGAACTGGCCGGCGAGGCGCTCGTACGCGGCGTCCTTGATCCGGTCGAGGGCCTCCTCGCGGTCCGCCTTACCGGCGATACGCAGCGCCTCCGCGACCTCGTCGCGCACGGCCGACTCGACCGCGGCGTACACGTCGTCCTGGTACTCCAGGAAGACCGGGAACTCGCCGGTCGGCTTCGCGGCGACCTTGGCTATCTCGTCCTGGGCCCGGCAGAGCTCGCGGATGGCCGGCTTGGCGGCCTCCAGCCCGCTCGCCACGACCTCCTCGGTCGGCGCTGTGGCGCCACCCGCGATCAAGGCGACGGTGTGCTCGGTGGCCTCGGCCTCGACCATCATGATCGCGACCTCGCCGTCGGGCAGGACACGCCCGGCGACCACCATGTCGAAGGTTGCCCGCTCCAGCTCGGTGTGGGTCGGGAAGGCTACCCACTGGCCGTCCACGTGGGCCACCCGGGTCGCCCCGATCGGGCCGCTGAACGGCAGGCCGGCCAGCTTGGTGGAGAGCGACGCGGCGTTGATCGCCACGACGTCGTACGGGTGCTGCGGGTCGAGCGCGAGAACCGTCTCGACGACCTGGACCTCGTTGCGCAGGCCCTTGACGAAGCTCGGTCGCAGCGGCCGGTCGATCAGGCGGCAGGTGAGGATCGCGTCCTCGCTGGGCCGGCCCTCGCGACGGAAGAACGAGCCGGGGATCCGGCCGGCGGCGTACATCCGCTCTTCCACGTCGACGGTCAGCGGGAAGAAGTCGAACTGGTCCTTGGGGGACTTGCTCGCCGTGGTGGCGGACAGCACGACCGTGTCGCCGAGCTGGGCGAGCGCGGAGCCGGCCGCCTGCTTGGCGAGGCGTCCGGTGGAGAAGACCACCTGGCGGGTACCGAAGGTGCCGTTGTCGATGGTCGCGGTGCTGTGCTGGGTGCCGAGAGTCTGCTCGGTCATGTGTGCGGTGTGCTCCTTTGGTCATGGGTACGACCTCGGGGAGCTTCCAGGCGGCCGGTCTTCGATCGAAGCCCCCGGAACGGAGGAGTTCCGAGGGCCACTACCGAGGACCGGTGCGCTCGCGGCGGTGCCGTGGCTCCCCTTGTCCTTCTGGTGTGGTACCCGTTGTCGTGTTGTTCGAAGGGGAGCGGCGTGGCCGCTCCCCTTGTGTCGTTCTACCGGCGCAGGCCGAGCCGCTCGATAAGCGAACGGTAGCGCTGGATGTCGGTCTTCTGCAGGTAGTTGAGCAGGCGGCGACGCCGGCCGACCAGCAGCAGCAGGCCGCGCCGGCTGTGGTGGTCGTGCTTGTGCGTCTTGAGGTGCTCCGTCAGGTCGGAGATCCGCCGGGTCAGCACCGCGACCTGGACCTCGGGCGAACCGGTGTCGCCCTCGTGGGTCGCGTAGTCCTGCATGATCTTGGTCTTGAGCTCTGCTTCGAGCGCCATGGGCTCCCTATCTCGGGTGGTTGGTCAGCTCCGCACCCGCGGCGTCGGGCAGGCACGCGGAGCCTTGCCGGTAGCCGGCATCCTGGCAAGGCTACCAGGCCGGGTCGGCGCGCTCGCACTCGGCACGCACGCGAGAGCTAAGCGTCAGGAAGCTCCCCTGGCATGATCTTGAGGTGCCCGGGCAATATCACTCCTCCAGGTCTGATACCTGCACCCCGGCCCACTCCAGCCCTTCGACCAGGACCGTGTCGCCCGGGCGGAACTCGCCGGTCGGCTGGTACCTCTCCCCCCGGAGCCGGAAGGCGTGCACCACCAGGTCGGGCGTCTGCTCGATCCGCCAGAAGAACGGGATACCTGCCTCGGCATACTCGGCCGGCTTCTCCCGCCTGTCGAGCGTCTCTGACCCGGGGCTGACCACCTCAACCGCCAGGAGCACCTGGTGCGGCCAGTACCGGCTGCGGTCGCTGTCGTAGTGCTCCGCCGGGACGATGACCAGGTCCGGGATCCGGCGCATGACACCTTCGAGCCGGATCTCGATGGCTTCGATCGCGCGGAACCGAGGCCGGCCCAGCCGGTCCAGCGCATGCCGCAGTTCGCTCGCGATGTACTGGTGGCGCCCGTTGGGCGTGGCCATCACCTGGATCACTCCGTCGACGAGCTCGCGGTACCGGTTCTCCGGTAGCGCGTCGTACTCCTCGGCGGTCAGAATCTGCCCGATCGGCTCACTGTTCAGCGGCGTGAAGACTGCCGTCATCTCCACCCTCCCAATGAGGCGTCAGCAGCCCAGTCTACCGGCTCGGCCTGGACAGAACCGCCCGCGTGTCCGCGACGTCCTGCTCGATCTGGGCGACGAGCGGCTCGAGGCTGTCGTACCGGCGCGTCTCCCGCAGGTGGGCGACGAAGTCCAGGCACAGCCGCTCGCCGTACAGGTCGCCGTCGAAGTCCAGCGCGTACGCCTCGACCCGCCGCTCCCGGCCGGAGAACGTCGGGTTGGTGCCGATGGACACCGCCGCCATGAGCCGCTGGACCGGCTCGGCGGCCGAGGGGCGGGGCGAGCGGCGCACGAGCCAGGCGGCGTAGACGCCGTCGGCCGGGACCGCCGCGTACCGGCTGCAGAGCAGGTTGGCGGTGGGGAAGCCCAGCTCCCGGCCGCGCTGGTCGCCGCGGACCACCACGCCTTCCACGCGGTGCGCGCGGCCCAGCGCGGCGGCCGCGGCCCCCACGTCCCCGGCGTCCACGCAAGCGCGGATGTACGTCGACGAGAACACCGTCTCGTCGTCCTTTACCAGCGGCCCGCTCTCCACCCCGAACCCGAAGGTACGGCCCAGCCGGACCAGCAGCGCCTCGTCCCCGGCCGCCCGGTGCCCGAACCGGAAGTTCTCCCCCACCACCACCAGCGCCGCGTGCAGGTGCTCGACCAGTACGTCGTGCACGAACTGCTCGGCCGACAGCCGGGAGAACTCCGGCGTGAACGGGATCACGCACAGCACGTCGGTACCGAGCGCCTCGATCAGCTCCGCCTTGCGGGTCGGCTCGGTCAGCACGGCCGGGTGCGAGCCGGGCCGTACCACCTCGGACGGGTGCGGGTCGAAGGTCACCACGACGGACTGGACGCCGAGGTCGTGCGCCCGCTTCACGGCGTGCCCGATGGTCTCCTGGTGCCCCCGGTGCACGCCGTCGAAGACCCCGATCGTGACCACGGACCGGCCCCACCCGCCCGGCGCGGCCTGGTACCCCCGCCACCGCTGCATCGCGCTCAGCCCCCCGCCGCCACGAAGGCGGCCAGGGCGGCGGCCAGGCCCTCGGCCATCTTCTGCCGGTACGTCGCGTTGGTCATCATCGCCGCGTCTCCCGTGTTACGCATGTTCCCGCACTCCACGAGCACCTTCGGCACGGTGGAGAGGTTCAGCCCGCCCATGTCCGAGCGCGGGTTGATCCCGTCGGTGCCGATGTACGAGGACGCCGGGATACCCGTACGGGACCGGTAGCTGTCCCGGACCTTGAGCGCGAGCCGGTGCGACGAGGCGATGACCGCGTCCGACGGCGCGCCCACCTTCACCGGCTCCATGACGTGGAAGCCGTGACCCCCGGCCGGGGCGCCGTCACCGTGGATCGAGATCGCCACGGCCGCGCGCGCGTCGTTGCCGATCCGGGCCCGCTCGTCCACGCACGGTCCGACGCCCGTGTTGTTCGTCCGCGTCATGACCACGCGCGCGCCGGCCGCCTGGAGCAGCTGCTGAAGCCGGGTACCGACGTCGAACGTGAACGCGGCCTCCTGGTAGCCGCTGTTGGTCTGGGTACCGGTGGTGTCGCACGCTTTGGTGCCCGTACCCATCGACACCTCCCGGTTGATGATCTCCGGGTGCGCCCCGTTGCCGCCGTTGTGGCCCGGGTCGATCAGGACCGTCTTGCCGGACAGCGCGCGCAGGTCGAGCGGCCCGCTGGGGGTACTGGGCCGCGCGGAGGCGCCGGCCGACGCCGACGAGCTGGGCGCGGCCGAGGAGGCCGCCAGATCGCCGGCCGCTGGGGACGCGTCGGCGGGCGCGGCCCAATGGGCCGCCGCCGGGGTAGCGCCACCGCAGCCGGCTGGCAGCGTGAGCACCATCGCGGCCAGGCCGAGGGCCACGCCGGTACGCATCCGAGCTAGCACGCGGGTCATGCTACCGATCCCGCTGGCGCCAGCACGACCTGTGCACGGGCCCGCCCGTCGCGTTCGGCGACGATCGCGAGCACCTCGCCGTCCGGCCCGAACACCGCGTACGGCACCTCGATCCCGACCGGCTCCAGCGGCCCGCCGTGCCCCAGTACCCGCGCCTGCTCAGGCGTCGCGTCCCGCCGGGGGAAGAACCGGGCGGCCGCCTCGGCCAGCGGGAGCGTGACGGGGTCGTCCCGCTCCGCCAGCTCGTCCAGCGTCATCGCCTCGGCCAGCGTGAATCCCATCGGCATCCCGGGCCCCGGAGCGTCGCCGGGCGGCCCGGAACGCCCACCTACGAACGTCCGGCGCAGGGCCGTCAGGTGACCGCCGACGCCGAGCGAGGCGCCCAGGTCGCGGGCGAGGGCCCGGACGTACGTCCCCGACGAGCAGGTCACCGCCACGTCCAGGTCCACCACCCCGGGTTCGGTAGCGCCGGGTTCGGTGGCACCGGGTTCGGTGGCACCGGGTTCGGTAGCGCCGGGTTCGGTAGCGCCGGGTTCGGTGGCACCGGGTTCGGTGGCACCGGGTTCGGTGGCACCGGGTTCGGTGCGCCGAACGGCCAGCAGGTCCAGGCGGGACACCGTCACCGTACGGGCGGCCAGCGCGACCTCCTCGCCGGCGCGCACCCGCGCGTACGACCGCTGCCCGTTCACCTTGATCGCGCTCACCGCGCTCGGGACCTGCTCGATGACGCCGGTCAGCGCACGCAGGCCGGCCTGGATCCCGGCGTCGGTCACCCGGTCGGCCGGCGTGCTCGCGGTCACCTCGCCCTCGGCGTCGTCGGTGACCGTGGCCTGCCCGAGCCGGATCGTCGCCGCGTACCCCTTCTCCGCGCCGATCACGTACGTGAGCAGCCGGGTCGCCCGGCCCACGCCGATCACCAGCACCCCGGTCGCCATCGGGTCGAGGGTGCCGCCGTGTCCCACCCGTCGGGTACGGGCGAGCCGGCGCACCCGGGCCACCACGTCATGCGAGGTGATCCCCGGGGGCTTGTCGACGACGATCAGACCGGTCGGCTCCACGCGACCACCCTGCCACTACTTCGCTCGACTCACGATTACCGGGTCGCGCCCACGACAGCCCACCGGCCGGTCCACAGCCGGGCGAGCAGCGCGGCGAGCCGGAGCACGATGAACAGCGTCAGCCCCGCCCAGACCCCACCCAGGCCGAGGCGCAGCCCGTACGCCAGCCAGATCGCCGGCAGGAACCCGCCGAGGGCCGACCCGATGGTCAGATCACGCAGATAGCGCACGTCCCCGGCGCCGATCAGTACCCCGTCCAGCGCGAACACCACCCCGGCGAGCGGCTGCATGCCGACGAACCACGGCCAGGCGCGCATCGCCTGCGCGTACACCTCCGGAGCAGGGCTGAACCACCGCGGCAGCACGGCCGTCCCGGCGAGCACCAGGCCCCCGAACACCGTGCCGCACACCAGCCCGACCAGCGCGACCCGCCACGCCAGGTGCCGCGCCTGCGCCGGGTGGCCGGCGCCCAGCGCCGCGCCGACCAGCGACTGGGCCGCGATGGCGACCGCGTCCAACGCGAGCGCGCACAGCATCCACAGCTGCAGCGCGATCTGGTGGGCGCCCAGGGCCGCGGTACCGAACCGGCCGGCCACCGCGGTCGCGGAGAAGAAGCATGCCTGGAACGCCGCGCCGCGCAGGACGAGGTCGCGCCCGACGACGAGCTGGGCCCGGATCAGCACCGGGTTCGGTCGCAGGTTCGCGCCCTCGGCGACCAGCGCCCGTACGAACAGGACGCCGGACAGCGTCTGGGCCACCGCGTTGGCCACCGCCGAGCCGGGCAGGCCGAGACCGGCGCCGTAGACGAGTGCGGGGCAGAGAAGTGCGGAGAGCAGGTTGGCCCCGAGGACGTAACGTAACGGCCGGCGGGTGTCCTGGACGCCGCGCAGCCAGCCGTTGCCCGCCGTGGCCAGGAGCAGCCCGGGGATGCCGAGCGCCGCGATCCGCAGCCAGCCGGCGGCGGCCGCGGCCACGTCCGGGGAGCCGGCGAGGGTACGGGCGATCGGGGCGGCCAGCACCTCGATGCCGATGAGCATCCCGGCGCCCAGCGCGAGCGCCAGCCAGGACGCCTGTACCCCCTCGGCGACGGCCTCGGCCCGCGCTCCGGCGCCGTACCGCCGGGCGGCCCGTCCGGTCGTGCCGTACGCGATCACGGCCCCGAACCAGGCAGCCAGGCCGAGGACCACGCCGCCGACCGCGAGCGCGGCCAGCGGGGTCGTCCCGAGGTGCCCGACGACCGCCGTATCGACGAGCACGTACAGGGGTTCGGCGGCGAGTACGACGAGCGCCGGCAGAGCCAGCGCGGCGACCCGGCGTAGGGTCAGCGTGTCGTCCGCGCTCCCGTCGCTCGTCACTGCGCCGCCCGCCACGCCAGCCGTCGTGCCCGGCGTGGTGACCGTGTTGTTACTGGCGAGTCGGCTACTGGCGGGTGTCCATCGACCGCTGCAGCGCCCGCCGGGCCTGCTCCCGCTCGTCCTCAGCGGGCTCAGGCTTCGTCGTGGTCGGCATCGTCGGGTCCTTCCAAGATCGGTGACTACGCGGAAACGCGGTCTTCGGCGCTCCGGGGTGACCGGTGAAAGTGCCCGTCGACGGCGTCGCTCCGGGTCGGTGGACCCTGCTGGTGGCGCTCTGCGCCATGGCTCGCTCCCTGCTCACGTCCTCGGCGGCCCCGCTCACGCCGGACCTGGCCAGCACATATCCCCGCGACGGGGGCTGACCTAGGAGCAGAGCCCGCCGCGGCCGCGAAGGATGAGTACGGCGCGCATAGCAGAACTAACCTATCGTTCAGGTCCCGGATTCTGTACGCAGTTCCCGCATCCTGGAACGGTCGTTAAGGTAGCCCTGCGTAATCGCCGTCGGGGGCACGCACGTGTGCGGCTCCATCGGGGTCAGAGTGCCTCGCGGATCAAGGTCATGACCTCGTCGACCGTCCCGTAGGCCGTGAAGCCGGCTGCCAGCCGGTGCCCGCCGCCGCCCAGGCCCACGGCGACCCGGGACACGTCGACGCCGCCCTTGGAGCGCAGCGAGATCGTCCACTCGGCCGTCGCGACCTGCTTGAGTACGCACGCGACGTCGGCCTCCTCGGCCACCCGTACCGCGTCGATCAGTCCCTCCAGCACGTGCCGCTGCTGCCCGTGCCGGGCGAGGTCGTCGAGCGTCGCGTACGACCACACCATGCCCAGGCCACCAGCCGCCTCCGGCTCCATGCAGGCCCGGGCGAGCACCTCGCCGTAAAGCTTCATCGCCCCGAACGGCCGGCTGTCGAACAGCCGCCGGGCGATGTCGGCCGGGCGCAGGCCGGTCGCCAGCAGCCGGGCCGCCATCTCGTGCACCGCCGGCGTGGTCAGGTCGAACTTGAACGACCCGGTATCCGTGGACAGCGCGACGTACAGGCACTCCGCGATCCGCTCGTCCAGCGGTACGTCGAGCCGGCGCAGCAGCTCCTCGACCACCACCGAGGTGGCCGCCGCCGTCGGGTCGACCAGGTGCAGCCGGCCGAACCGGGTGTTCGACGCGTGATGGTCCACGACGAGGCTCGTCCGGGCGGTGTCCAGCCGGTCGGCGATCTCACCGAGCCGGTTGGCGCTGGCCGCGTCGAAGCAGATCAACAGGTCCGGCGCCGCCGGCGCGGTGGCCGGGTCGACCAGCAACTCCCGGCCGGGTAGCTGGTCGAACGGCGGGGCCACCTCGTACGGGGCCGGGAAGGTCGCCTGCACGGAGAGGCCGAGCCAGGCCAGGCCGAGACCGCAGCCGAGCATGCTGCCCAGCGCGTCGCCGTCCGGGTTGAGATGGCAGACCAGCAGGACACTGGCGTCGCCGGGCAGGGTACGGACCGCCGCCACGGCGGCGTCCCAGTCGGCCGGGGCGATGGCCGCGGCCGACCCGGTCGCCACCGGTACGGCGGTGCTCACTGTGTCTCCCACTCCGCGGTGCTCACCGCTCCTCGCCGACCGCTACGTCGCTGTCCTCGTCCAGCTTGTACGGCTGCGGGTCACCCGCGTACTCGGCCGTCGCCGCCAGCCGCTCGACCTGCGCGTCGGACTCCCGGGCGACGGCCAGCAGCTCGTCGATGTGCTTGGCGTGGTCCTGCACGTCGTCGAGGACGAAGGTGAGCGTGGGCGAGTGGCGCAGGCCGAGCGCCTTGCCGACGATGCTGCGCAGCAGGCCCTTGGCGCTGTCGAGGGCGGCCGCGGTACCGGTCTTGGCGGCGACGTCGCCGAGCACCGTGTAGAACACGGTCGCCTCACGGAGGTCGCCGGTGATCCGCGCGTCGGTGATCGTGAGCATGCCGAGCCGGGGGTCCTTGATCTGGGTACGCACGACGGACGCGACCAGCTCCCGTACGCGCTCCGCGTGACGCCGTACCCGCGCTGGATCCGTCATCTCACACCTCCGCCGACTCCCTGGCCAACTTGCCCTGACATTACCCGCGTACCCATCACTCGTCGTCACCGTGCATCCGGCGGCGTACGGACAGCAGCTCGACCTCCGGCCGGCCGGCGACCAGGCGCTCACACGAGTCCAGTACCTGAGCGACGTGCCCGGTCTCGGCGGCCACCACGGCGACCCCGATCTCGGCACGCCCGTGCAGGTCGAGCGCCCCGACCTCGGCCACGGACACCTCGAACCGGCGCAGCGCGGCGACGATCGGGCGGACGTACGAGCGCTTAATCTTCAACGACCGGGAGTCACCCGGTAGGAGCAGGTCGAACACGGCGGTCCCGGTATACACGAGAGGACACGGTAAACCGTGTCCGGGCGATCTTGGCAGCGGTTATGCAGTTGTTGCGCCTCGCGGAGCAGGTCCTCCCGTGAGGATCAGCCGTTACCCGGGCCGGGCGACGATCACCGGGGCGGGCTCCTGCGGGATCGGCGCGGCACCACCGCCGACCTTCGGGTGCGGCCGCCGGACCTCGGCCGAGGCCGAGCTGCCGCCGCGCCCCTGGTAGATCAGCAGGCCGCTGACCGGATCGGGTACGGCGTCGAGCGCGGCGGTGACCGCCGGCAGGTGGCGGAAGGCCACCCAGGCATCGGAGTCGCGGAACGCGATTTCGAAGATCACCCCCCGCCGGCCGGGGGAGTCTCGCGTCGCGGGTCCGCCCGCGAGGATCAGCTGGAAGTTCCAGTCCACCGCGCCGCGGGTGATCGCCGCCTCGATGAGCGCGGGCGCGTGCGCGGCGCGCCAGGATCCTGCCGGGTACGCGCCGTCCAGCACCTCGATCGACCACCAGCACTCGGACATGGCGTGAGAAGAGTAACGCGCATCACTTCCTGGCGACCAGGACATCCCGCAAGATGGCCTGGTCAACCCGGTGGGAGAGATCGGGCAGGTCAACGACGGCGAGGCCGTTACCAGCGAGTACCGCAACCGCCTCCTCACGGTCGGCGACATGCGTGTTCCACGACAGGCCGAGCGCGCCGCCGTCGGCGAGCAACTCGACCCACACCGGTACGGCCGCGCGGAGCAGCTCCAGTGGACTGCGCGCCTTGCTGGTGCCGGTGTGGCTGCCGTGCGCCACCCCGTACGGAGCGTCCGCCACGATCACGTCCGCGCAGCCGGCCCGCAGGAACTGGCGCGCCTCGACCGTGTCGGCGTGGAACATCGTCACCGACTGGCTGCCCGCGATCGTCGCGGTGAACCGCCGGGCGACCAGCCGCCGGTCCCGCCGTACCGGGTTCAGCTCGGCGTGGTGCTTCAGGCGCCTACGGCGCAGGTAGGTCTTCAGGAAGGCCGCGTAGGCGTCCACCTCCTTGCCGTCCCGCTCGATGCCGACCGCGTCGTACCCGTACATCAGCGCCTGGTTCAGCGTGGTGCCCCGGCCGCACAGCGGGTCCAGTACGGTCAGCCGCCGCTCCAGCATCGCCGGACCCGACCGGCTGGCCAGTACGGTCACGTTGAGGAGGAGACGGGTGAACTGCTCGTTGGTCTTGCCGGCGTACTTCGGGATGGTGATCAGGTCATCGTCGAAGTGCGCCAGCGGGCGCAGCTCCACGGGGCGCAGAAGGTCGCCGACCAGCTCGAACAGCGCGTAGCTCGACGACAGGTTCGCCAGGAAGGCGACGTCCTGGGGGGTGAGGTCGGCCTGGAACGTCACGTACGGCACCCCGCCGAGCCGCTGCACGTCCAGGTCGGCCGGCGCGGCGGAGAGCACCGAGCTTCCCGAACACGGCCAGCTCGGCGCGGGTCAACCGGAGCGCGGCGCCGGCGTACACCCGGTTGGCGGACGGGGCGATGAGCAGGGCGTACTGGCGCATCCGGTGATGATCTCAGACCGTCCGGGGGGCCGTACGGGCGCGCTCATCGCCCCTCGATACGGAGAAGGGCGCGAACGGAATGGCTCCGTTCGCGCCCCAGCCACGCTCAGGCGCGCGGCTTCTCCCGCATCTCGTACGTCTCGATGACGTCGCCAGCCTTGAGGTCGTTGTAGTTACCGAGCGTCAGACCGCACTCGTAACCCTCGCGGACCTCGGTCGCGTCGTCCTTGAACCGCTTGAGCGACGAGATGGTGACGTTTTCCGCCACCACCGCGCCGTCGCGCAGCAGCCGGGCCTTGGCGTTGCGCCGGATGAGACCCGACCGGACGATGCACCCGGCGATGTTGCCGATCTTGGACGAGCGGAACACCTCGCGGATCTCCGCGGTGCCCAGCTCGGCCTCCTCGTACTCCGGCTTGAGCATGCCCTTGAGTGCCGCCTCGACCTCTTCGATGGCCTGGTAGATGACGGTGTAGTACCGGATCTCCACGCCCTCGCGGTCGGCGTACTCGCGGACCTTGCCCTCGGCCCGCACGTTGAACCCGATGATGATCGCGTCCGACGCGCTGGCCAGGTTGACGTCGTCCTGGGTGACCCCACCGACGCCCCGGTGAATGATCTTGAGCTGGACCTCCTCGGCCACCTCGATCTTGACGAGGGCGTCCTCGAGGGCCTCGACCGAACCGGAGACGTCGCCCTTGAGGATCAGGTTGAGCGTGGTCTTCTCGCCCTCCTTGATCCGGTCGAGCAGGTTCTCCAGGGTCACCCGGCCGCCGCGGTTGGCGATCTGCGCCGCCCGGTCGCGGGCCTGCCGTTGCTCGGCGATCTGCCGGGCGGTACGGTCCTCCGCCACCGCCAGGAACGTGTCACCGGCACCGGGTACCGCGGTGAGACCGAGCACCATCACCGGACGGGCCGGACCCGCCTCGGCCACCGGCTTGCCGTTCTCGTCGAGCATCGCCCGGACCCGACCGTGCGCGTCCCCGGCCACGATCGCGTCGCTGACCCGCAGCGTGCCGCGCTGCACCAGCACCGTGGCCACCGGACCCCGACCACGGTCGAGGTGCGCCTCGATCGCGATGCCCTGGGCCTGCCCGTCGATCGGGGCGCGCAGGTCCAGGGAGGCGTCCGCGGTGAGCAGGACGGCCTCCAGCAGCCCGTCGATGTTGACCAGGCTCTTCGCCGAGATGTTGACGAACATCGTTTCGCCGCCGTACTCCTCGGCGACCAGGCCGTACTCGGTGAGCTGCTGGCGTACCTTGTCGGGGTTCGCCTCCGGTTTGTCGATCTTGTTCACCGCGACCACGATCGGTACGTCCGCCGCCTTGGCGTGGTTCAGCGCCTCGATCGTCTGCGGCATCACGCCGTCGTCGGCCGCGACCACCAGCACCACGATGTCGGTGGCCTGGGCACCACGGGCACGCATGGCGGTGAACGCCTCGTGACCCGGGGTGTCGATGAAGGTGATCGCCCGGTCCTCGCCCTCGTGCTCGACGTGGACCTGGTACGCGCCGATGTGCTGGGTGATTCCGCCCGCCTCGCCGGCCACCACGTTCGCGTTCCGGATGGCGTCCAGCAGCTTGGTCTTACCGTGGTCGACGTGGCCCATGACGGTCACCACCGGCGGCCGGGTGACCAGCCGGTCCTCGGCGATATCGGCGTCGAGGTCGATGTCGAACCGGGCGAGCAGCTCCCGGTCCTCCTCCTCGCGCGTGACGATCTGGATCTCGAAGCCCAGGTGCTCACCGAGCAGCAGCAGGGTGTCGTCCGTACACGACTGGGTCGCGGTCACCATCTCGCCCAGGTTGAACATCTCCTGGACCAGTGAGCCGGGGTTGGCGTTGATCCGCTCGGCGAAGTCGGACAGCGAGGCGCCGCGCGGGAGCCGTACGACCTGGCCCTGCCCCCGCGGGGCACCCGAGCTCATCGTCGGGGCGGACAGGTTGTCGAACTCCTGGCGCCGCTGCTTCTTCGACTTGCGGCCCCGGGTCGGCTTGCCGCCCGGGCGCCCGAACGCGCCCGCCGCGCCACCACCGCGACCGCGGCCACCGGCACCGGGGCGACCCGCGCCGCCGGCCGTACCGGCACCCGCGCCGGGACCGCCGCCGCCACCGGGACCGCCACGGTAGCCGCCGCCGCCACCGCCACCGCCGCCCCCACCGGGACCGCCACGGTAGCCGCCGCCACCGCCACCGCCACCGCCCCCACCGGGACCGCCACGGAAGCCACCACCACCGCCACCGCCCCCACCGGGACCGCCACGGAAGCCACCACCACCGCCGCCACCGGGCGCCGGACGGCCAGCGCCGCCCGGACCACCCGGACGTGCCGGACGCTCGGGACGCTCACCCCCGCGGCCGGGCCGCTGGGTGGGCATCTGCGAGGGGCTGGGCCGGGGCCCACCCATCGACGCGGGGTTGGGCCGCGGTGGCATGGACGCCGGGTTCGGCCGGGGCATCCCGCCCGGGCTGGGCCGGGTACCGCCGCCGCCTCCGACGCCGTACGGGTTGTTGCCGGTACGCGGAGGCCGGGTACCACCGGGACGCGGTGCGCCCGGGGATGCCGGAGCACCCGGCCGGCCCGCCGACGGAGCGGCGCCCGGGCGCGGCGGTACCGGAGCGGGACCGGGCTTCGGCGCGGACGGAACCGTGGTGTCGCCGGCGGGCCGCTGCCGGGCGGCCTGCTGGGCCTTGACCGCGGCCTCCTGGTCCTTCTTCAGGGCAGCGGCGCGCGCCTCGGCGGCCGCCACCTCGATGTCATGTGCACTCGCCGGCTTGACCACCGGCGGCGCGGTCGGGACGGGGGCCTTCTTGGCCGGTACCGGTGGCGCCGCCTTCTTGGGCGGGGCCGGTCGGGCCGAGACCCGGGGTTCGCCGGCGGGGGTTGCCGGCGGGGGGGCCATCGGGGTACGCGCCGGAGCCGGTGCGGAACCGGCCTCTAGCGCGGCCCGGAGCCGACGCGCGACGGGAGCCTCGACGGTACTCGACGCGGACTTGACGAACTCACCCATCTCCTTGAGCTTGGCGAGCACGGTCTTGCTCTCGACGCCGAGCTCCTTCGCAAGCTCGTGTACGCGGGCCTTGCCTGCCACTGCACTCCTCATTCCGAGGCCGCGCGGGCAGTTCCCGCGTCGACCTCACTCGTGCACTTGAAGCCTGATCATTTCTGCGACTTCATCGTGTGCTCATGTCGGTCGTCCTACCTTGCGGTCGGGCGAGGCTGGTGCCTCGCCGGGTGTCCCGAGAGGTGCGAGCAACTCGGCGAGCGGACCGGTGTCAACGACACCGGAGACACGCAGCGCGCGCCCGAAGGCGCGGCGGCGCTCCGCAAGCGCGAGACAGGCCGGGTCAGGGTGCACATGTGCGCCCCGGCCCAGGCGGATACGCGCCGGGTCGGGTACGACGACAACCAGATCGGCACCGACCTGGTCAACACCGCGTACGACCGCGACGACTCGCAGCAACTCGGAGGCTGGGGCACGTTTCCGGCAGCCCACACAGGTGCGCACCGGAGACGCGCCACGTACCACTGCGGAAGTCTACCCCGCCGCCTCGGCCCGAGCCGAGCCGTGGTGTCCTCCCCCACCCTGGGTGACCGCGCTGTCGGGGTCGGCCGTGTCGGGCCGGATGTCGATCCGCCAGCCGGTGAGCCGGGCGGCCAGCCGGGCGTTCTGCCCCTCCCGGCCGATCGCGAGGGAGAGCTGGTAGTCCGGTACGGTCACCCGCGCCGTACGGGTGGCCGCGTCAACCACCTCGACACGCAGCGCCTTGGCCGGCGAGAGCGCGTTGCCGACGAAGGTCGCCGGGTCCTCCGACCAGTCAATGATGTCGATCTTCTCGCCGTGCAGCTCGCTCATGACCGCCCGGACCCGCTGGCCCATCGGGCCGATACAGGCGCCCTTGGCGTTCACCCCGGGTTGGGTGGACCGTACGGCGATCTTCGTCCGGTGGCCGGCCTCACGAGCGAGTGCGGCGATCTCGACCGTACCGTCGGCGATCTCCGGTACCTCCAGCGCGAACAGCTTCTTGACCAACCCGGGGTGCGAACGGGACAGGGTGATCTGCGGACCCCGGAAGCCCTTGGCCACGTGTACGACCACGCACTTGAGGCGCATGCCGTGCTCGTAGACCTCGCCGGGTACCTGTTCGGCCGCCGGCAGTACCGCCTCCAGCTTGCCCAGGTCGACGGTCACGATGCCCTTCTCGGTCCGCGCCTCGTGCGCCATGACGACGCCGGTGACCAGGTCACCGTCGCGGCCGGCGTACTCGCCGAAGTGCACCTCGTCGGTGGCCTCGCGCAGCCGCTGCAGGATCACCTGCTTGGCGGTCATCGCGGCGATCCGGCCGAAGTCGTGCGGCGTGTCATCGTACTCCCGCGTGACGTGGCCCTCGGTGTCGAGCTCCTGGGCGTAGACCGTCGCCGCCCCGGTCTTGCGATCGATCTCGACCCGGGCGTGCGGATTGGCGCCGTCCGTGTGCCGGTATGCGGTCAGCAGCGCCGTCTCGATCGCGGCGAGGATCGTCTCGAACGGGATCTCCCGTTCGCGCTCCAGCGCGCGGAGGGCTGCGAGGTCGATGTTCACTCCTCGTCCTCCTCTTCATGATCCTCGCCGAAGTCCGCGAGGTCCTCGTCGGCGATCTCGGCCAGCCGCCCGAACTCGACCTGTACCCGCCCCGGCCCCAGCTCGGCGTATCCGAGCTCGTGCTGCCGACCCGCCACGTCGAGGATGATCCCGGCCTCGTCGGCCGCGCTGACCCGCCCGGTGAGCTGCCGCTCGCCCGCGCTGACCGCCACCAGCCGGCCGACGTTGCGCCGCCAGTGCCGGGGCTGCGTCAGTGGCCGGTCCACCCCCGGCGAGCTCACCTCCAGCACGTACTCGCCGGAGCTGAACTCTCCGCCGGTCTCCTCGGCGCTGTCCAGCGCCGCGGAGATCTCCCGGGAGAGGTCGGCCACCGTGTCCAGGCTCACCCCGCCGTCGCCGTCCACGATGATCCGCAGCAGGTGACGGCGGCCGGCGCGCGATACGGCCAGCTCCTCAAGATCGTACCCCGCCCGCTCGACCACCGGCGCGATCACCTGGCGCAGCCGGTCCCGGTGCGCCGCCAGATCGGGCCGCACACCGCTCCCGCCGCCAGCCGTCGCGGACGCCCGGCCCGGGCGCGGCGAGGCGCGGCGGCCGGCGCTCGGGCCCCGTCCGGCGGCACGGTCCCGGTGGACCATCGCGCACCTCCGATCTGCACCCGCCGAGACGGGCGTATCGCCGCGACGAAAAGCTCGCAAAAAGAGACACGCCAACACGCCGCTCGGGGCTGCTGCGAGCGGCGGCTGGGCAGAGCGTAACGCGCGGTAACCCGCGATGTGCCAGCACCACTCCGACAGGGGTATGCGGTCACTGTCCGCGACCTGTCTACCGCCCACTTTGGCGCATGGTGTTCACTGTGCCGATGCAGCAGCACGTGACGCGGCGCGGGGTCCTGACCGGGCTCGCCGGTACGGCCACCGGCCTGGCGCTCGCCGGCTGCTGGCCCGCCACCAAGCCAGCCGCGCAGCACTCGCCGCACCCGTTGACGCCGGTCCTCGCCGGTACCACCGCCCTCGCCGAACGGTACCGCGCCACCGTCACGGCGTACCCCGACCTCGCCGCCCGGCTCACGCCGTTGCTCGCCGACCATGAGGCGCATATCGAGGCATTGCACAAGGCCATCGGTACCCCCGACGCCTCGGCTTCCGCTTCACCCGGCGCGAGTGTGGTCGCGAGCCCGGCGCCCGACCCGGCCGGCGCTCTTGCCGCGCTCCGCAAGGCCGAGCAGACCGGCCAGGCCGACGCCGTGACCGCCTGCCTCACCGCCGCCTCCGACTACGCCGGCCTGATCGGCTCGATCGCTGCCTGCCGCGCCACGCACCTGGAAGTCTTGACATGAGTGCCGCACGGCGAGCGCAGCGGCGCGGCGGCGTCGGCCCGGTGCGACGCGCCGACGGATGTCGCTGCGCGGCGTGCCGGGCCGACGTCGCCTCCAGGCGCCGCGAAGCGAGCGTGCCATGAGTGCCGCCACCGACGCGTTGGGCGCGGCACTGGCCGCGGAGCACGCGGCGATCTACGGGTACGGCATCGTCGGCGCGCACCTGACCGGCCCGGCGCTGGGCCAGGCGCAGCAGGCCGAGACCGCACACCGGGCGCGCCGGGACGCGCTGCTCGTCCGGCTCACCGCGGTCGGGATCACCCCGCCGGCCGCCGCGCCCGCCTACGCACTGCCCTTCCCGGTCACCGACCCGGCCGGCGCTCAGCAGCTCGCCGTACAGCTGGAGGAGCGGACCGCGGCGATCTGGCGCAACGCCCTCGGCCCGACCGCGGCCGACCAGCGCAAGCTCGCCCTCGACGGGCTGACCGACTGCGCCCTGCGCGCCGCCCGTTGGCGCCGCGCGACCGGCGCGCAGCCCGGCACGGTACCCCTCCCCTAGCGACCCCTCGCTGCGAAAACACCGCGGGGTTGCGTGGACTATACCGCGTATGCATACTCGGTAGCTATGTCCATCAAGCATGGCTTGCTCGCCCTGCTGGAGCGCGGGCCGATGTACGGCTACCAGCTGCGCGCGGCCTTCGAGGAGTCCACGGGCGGTTCGTGGCCGCTCAACATCGGGCAGGTCTACACCACCCTCTCCCGTTTAGAACGCGACGAACTGGTGCGTCCGCTGCCAGAGAACGACGGAGGTCAGCGGCCCTACGAGATCACCGACGCTGGAAGGGCCGAGTTGGTGCTCTGGTTCGCCACTCCCGTACGGGAAGGCGACCGGCCCCGGGACGAGCTGGCGATCAAGCTCGCGCTCGCCCTCACGACCCCCGGCGTGGACCTCCGGGGAGTGCTCCAGACCCAGCGCGGTGCCACGATGCTGGCCCTACAGGAGTACACCCGGCTCAAGTCCGGCGCGACCAGGCCGAGCGACCTGGCGTGGCGGCTGGTACTCGACGCGATGCTGTTCCGGGCCGAGGCGGAGATCCGCTGGCTCGACCACTGCGAGGCGAGCCTGGTGCGGTACGCCGTCCCGGCTCCGGTCCCGCTTTCCGACACGGGGGAGGTTTCCGACGATGAGCGTGCTGGAACTGCGTGAGGTGCACCGGACGCACGGGGTGGGGGCGGCGGCCGTACACGCGCTGCGCGGGGTCAGCCTGACCGTACGGCCCGGCGAGCTGGTGGCGGTCATGGGGCCGTCGGGCTCGGGCAAGTCGACGCTGCTGAACCTGGCCGGCGGGCTGGACCGGCCGTCATCCGGTGAGGTGCTGGTCGAGGACCAGCCGCTGTCGAAGTGCAACAAGCGGGCGCTCGCCGCGCTGCGCCGCCGGTCGGTCGGGTACGTCTTCCAGGACCTCAACCTGCTGCCCAGCCTGACCGCCGCGGAGAACGTGGCACTGCCGCTCGAGCTGGACGGGGCCGGGGTACGCAAGGCCCGGCGCGACGCCCTCGCCGCCCTCGCCGGGGTCGAGCTGACCGAGCTGGCCGGCCGCTTCCCCGACGAGCTGTCCGGCGGCCAGCAGCAGCGGGTGGCCATCGCCCGGGCGCTGGTCGGGCAGCGGCGGCTGGTACTCGCCGACGAGCCGACCGGCGCGCTCGACTCGCAGACCGGCGAGGCGGTCCTGCGCCTGCTGCGCAAGACCGTGGACGCCGGAGCGGCGGGCGTACTGGTGACCCACGAGGCGCGCCACGCCGCCTGGGCGGACCGGGTGATCTTCCTACGCGACGGCGTCATCGTGGACACCTCTGGCCCCGTGGCCCAGCCCGAAGCGCTGCTCACCGCGGGCGGGGCGGGATGATCGGGCAGTTCCTCGCCGGTTGGCGCGCCGCGTTGCGGATGGCCCGCCGGGAGGCGCGCCGGACCAAGGGGCGCTCCGCCCTCGTGGTCGCGATGATCGCGGTACCGGTGCTGGGGCTGAGCTTCGCCGCCGTCTCGTACGACATGTTCCGGCTCACCCCCCAGGAGAAGGCCACCCGGCAGCTCGGCGCGGCCGACGGGTTGGTGCAGTGGCCGAGCGACGGCCCGGTCAGCCAGGACCCGACCAGCGTGGCCTGGTCCGGCGACCACGATGCCGCCGCGGCGAAGACCACTGGCGAGGTGGTCACCGCGCTGCCCACCGGGACCCGGGCGGTTCCGTACCTGAGCAGGGACGTGACCGTACGGACGGCGGTCGGGGTGGCCACGATCGGCTCGGTCGGCCTGGACGTCGGCGACCCGCTGGCCACCGGGCTGGTGCGCCTCGTCGAGGGGCGGGTACCGGCAACGGGTACGGAGGTCGCGCTGACCCGGCAGGCGGCCGCCCGGATCGGTACCGGGCGCGGCGGCACCGTACAGCTGCCGAAGGGTGCGCAGCGGTACACCGTGGTCGGGATCGTGGAGTTCCCGGCGGACCTCCACGAGACCGTGGTGTTCCGGCCCGACGCGATGCCCGGCGACCCCGCCCGGAACCCGCACGAGGCCGCCTGGCTGGTCGGCACCCCGCACCCGCTCACCTGGGACGCCGTCAAGCAGCTCAACCGGCACGGCATCGTGGTGATGTCCCGGGCGGTCCTGCTGGACCCGCCGCCGATCGACGGCAACGGGGCGGCGGCACCGGTGGGGGCGAACGACCTTTCGCTGGCGGGGCTCGTGGCCGGGCTCGCCGTACTGGAGATCGTGCTGCTCGTCGGGCCGGCGTTCGCGGTGGGCGCCCGCCGCCGCCGGCGCGAGCTGGCCCTGGTCGGTGCCAACGGGGGTACGCCCGCGCACCTGCGCCGCATCGTGCTCGCCGACGGCCTCGTGCTCGGTGGGATGGGCGCGATCGTCGGCGTCGTGCTCGGGATCGCGCTGGCGCTGGCGGTACGGACGCCGATCGAGGAGTACGTCGCGCACCGGCGGGCCGGCGGGTACCGCGTCTTCCCCTCCGCGCTGGCCGCGATCGCGCTGCTCGCCGTGCTGATCGGCTGGCTGGCCGCGCTGGTACCGGCGTTCACCGCGGCCCGGCACGACCTGGTCACCGCACTCGCCGGCCGCCGCGGCGTGACCCGGTCCCGGCGGCTCTGGCTGGTCCTCGGCGTCGTCCTGTGCGCGCTCGGCACGGCCACGACCGTGACCGGAGCGGTGAGCATCTCCGACAACCTGCTGCTCGCCGGGCTGGTGACCGGGGAGCTCGGGCTCGTGCTGTGCACCCCGGCGCTGATCGGCCTGATCTCGCGGGTCGGCCGCCTGCTGCCGCTGTCGTTCCGGATCGCGCTGCGGGACACCGCCCGCAACCGGGCGTCCGCCGCGCCGGCAATCTCCGCCGTGATGGCGGCGGTGGCCGGCAGCGTGGCGCTCGCCGTCTACCTCGGCGCATCGCACCAGCGGGACCTGTCCGGCTACCAGCCGGGCCTGCCGATGGGGTACGCGGCGGTGCAGTCCGCCGGGCTGGCCGAGGGCGGCCCCGGTACCGAGGGCGCACCCACGGTTGCCTCGCTCACGGATACGGTCCGCCGGAACCTCCCGACCGGACCGGTGCTCCCGATCCGGCAGCCGGCGTGCCCGGCCGGGCCGACGGACCGGTTCGCCTGCGCGGTGCAGCCGCGGCTGCCGCCGTCCCGGGTCTGCCCGTACCTGCATGACGGCCGGCAGCCGACCAAGGACGAGCAGAAGCTGGCCGCGCACGACCCGCGCTGCGCCTTCGCACTCACCTCCTGGAACAACGCGACGTTCTACACCGTGGTCGACGACGGTACGGCCCTGGAAGCGCTCACTGGCGGCTCCCCGTTCGACCTCGCGGCCGCGACCGCGGTGCTGCGGTCGGGCGGGGTGGTGGTCGGCGACCCGAGGTTCGTGCTCGACGGGAAGGTGACGCTGGAGGTTCTGACCATTACCCAGGACCAGAGCGGCCCGCCCCAACCGACCCTGGTGACCGTGCCCGGGTACGCGATGACGAGCGGGGTGCGGCCGCTGAATGCCATCCTGTCGCCGGGCGCGCTGGCCCGTACCGGCCTGGTCCCGCAGACCGCGGGCCTGCTCGCGACCACCACCCGGATGCCCACGCAGGCGGAGGAGGACCGGCTGCGCGCGGTGCTGGAGGGAGCCTCCGCGGGGATCTCGTTGAGCGTTGAGCGCGGGTCCGACCCGAACTGGGACCCCACGCTGCTGATCCTGGCGCTGGCCGCTGGGGTGATCACGTTGGGCGCGGCCGCGATCGCCACCGGACTGGCCGCCGCGGACGGGCGGGCGGAGCTGTCCACGCTGGCGGCGGTGGGCGCGTCGCCACGGGTAGGCCGGACGCTGTCGCTCAGCCAGTCCGGGGTGATCGCCGGCCTCGGCTCGGTGCTGGGGTCCGTCGCGGGGCTCGGTGCCGCGATGGCCGTGCTGGTCGCGCTCAACCAGGCACACGCCGACGTGTGGCCCAAGCCCGAGCGGTGGCCGCTGACCATACCGTGGCTGAACCTCCTGGTGTCCCTGCTCGTGGTGCCGGTGGTCGCGATGCTGGGCGCGGGGCTGCTCACCCGCTCCCGGCTACCGGCCGAACGTCGCCGGCTCACCTGACCGGCCAGCCCCCGTCCCCCGACCGGTACGGCCGACCCGGGCCAGTCGTCCGGTCCCGCCGTGCTGGTCTCCCGGAACCGTGCCACTACCGCCTCGCCCGTCACTACGGCACCTACCTGTGCCCCACGCTAAGGTCACCAACTTGACACGGGAGGTGGGGAGCCGTGAACGACACGATCATTCGCTGGCTGGGCCCGGGCTACACCCGAGCCTGACGAGTTTTCTTCGACGAGCGCGGCGGCCTGTGGGGGGACGCCGCGCTCCACCATGTCAGGGCTGCTGCGCCCGTTCCTTGATCGTGACGACGTACCGGTGGCCACAGCCCCGGGACGGGACCGCGCCGGCGGCCCGGAGCGGGTCGGTACCGTCGCGACCGCACTGGATGAGCAGCCGCCCGCCGGTACGGGCGCGGGCGTACTGGATGATCCAGGCGGCCAGCACGCTCTGCCTGCCGCAGCAAGGCGAGGTGAATACGTAGGCGGGCGGTTGACCGTCGCGGTAGTCGCGGCGCGCTACCTCCATAGCGCCAGGTCGACCCGGGCGGCCAGCAGTTGGTCCCGGGCGGCGATGCGGTACCAGCACTGGTAGCGCTCCGGACAGGCCGAGCACCGGCGCGGGTCGCGTCGGGACACGTGGTGCGCCCGGTACTGGGCGATCAACTCCGCCACCTCGTACGGGGACAAGTTGACCCTCTGCGTGGTGCCTCCCCTCGAAAGCTGCCTTGCTGGGTCGGCCCACGTGCCGGCCCCCGCGGTCAGGCGCTGGGGCGGCCCGTTCCTCGAGACGAGCCGCCCCAGCTTGGGGAATCCGGAGGCGAAATCCGGCTTTCCGCTGCCGAGTAACCGCCCGGGGTTTGCCGACCAGGGAGGTAACCGACCCCCGCAACTTAGCATTCCAAGTATTCGGAGTCAAGATGCTGAGTATTCCTAGCACTTGAAGTTCCCGGTGCGACGTGCTGGAATCGAGTCCGGTTTGCCGACCAGGGGAGTAGACAGCGATGGCACGGACACCGGACTACCAGCGGATCGCCAACGACATCAAGGCGAAGATCGAATCAGGCGAGCTCCGTCCGGGTGACCGGCTGCCTTCGATCAGCCAGCTGCAGAAGCAGTACAGCGTCTCGGCGCAGCCGGTGAAGAGCGCGCTGCTGGTCCTGCAGACCGAGGGCGTGGTCGAGGGCCAGCAGGGCCGCGGTGTCTTCGTCATCGACCAGTCCACGCGGAACAAGCGTTGATGCGCTACGGGCGCGCCATGGTCCTGCTCGCTCTGGTCGTCCGGCGGCTACGGAGCCATCCGGGGTAGCGACGATATCCGCGGATCAGTCACCGAGCCGGCCGCGGTGCCGGAGAATGACTGCCGTGCTTGCCAACCCCTCCCTAGCCAACCCGCGGTGGAAGCTGGCCGAGGCGGTGACCGACGCGGTACGCCGGCGGTTCCCGGCACAGGTGCTCGCGGTCGGCGCGCACGGAGCCCTGGCCCACCGCGACGACACCGAGGACAGCGACATCAACCTGGTGGTGGTGACCGACCGGCCGGGTCCCGGACCGCGCCCGGCCACCCGCCGGGTCAGCGGGGTGATCGTCGACCTGGGCGTGATCACGGCCGGGGAGTACCTCGGGCACGCCCGTACGCTCTCGACGGGGTGGCCGCTGGCCGCCGACCAGTACCTGACCACCGCGCCGACGTACGACCCCGACGGCTGGTACGAGCGGCTGCGCGACACCCATCTCGCCCGGCTGGCCGAGGCCGGTCCGGGTGAGTTCGCCGCGCTGGCCCGGGAGGCGTGGTACGGCGCGTGCTCCGAGGCGGCGCGGGCCCGCCAGCTGGCGGGCCGGTACGAGATCGACGCCGGGCTCGTCGCGCTCTCCGCCGCCAGGGTCGGTGCCGCGGTCGTGGACGGGCTGCTGACCCGCACGTACTTCCGCGAGCCGGCGGACGCGGTGAGCCGTACGGGGCTGGCCGGAGCGCCGATGGCCGAGCTGACCGAGCGGCTCGCCGGGCAGGCGACCGAGCTGGCGCGCCGGGGCCGGCCGGTGGACGGCGACATCGCCGACCTGTTCACCTGAACCGCGCCTTCACCTGACCGCGCCGCCGCGCTGGCTCAGCCGAGGCCGCTGATCCCGATCGCCTTGCCGATGAGGTACGTGGCACCGGCGGCCGCCAGGCCGAGCGCGAGCTGGCGCAGCCCGCTGCGGTACCACGTCCGGCTGGTGAACCGCGACGTGAGCGCCCCGGCCACGAACAGCCCGACCCCCCCGACGGCCAGGCTGAGCCACAGCGCGGCGGCGCCGAACAGGTACGGCATGATCGGTACCAGCGCGCCGAGCGAGAAGCACAGGAACGAGGAGACCGCCGCGACCCACGGGCTCGGCTGCTCCTCGGGGTTGACCCCCAGCTCCTCCTGGGCGTGTACCCGCAGCGCCTGCTCCGGGTCCTTGGACAGCACGTCAGCGACCTGCCGGGCCAGCTTCTCCGGCAGCCCCCGGTTGATCCAGATCCCGGCCAGCTCCTCGGCCTCGGTCTCGGGGTTGTGCTCCAGCTCGTGCCGCTCCTTGGCGATCTCGTGCGCGACCTGGTCGTTCTGCGTACGGACGCTGGTGTACTCGCCGAGCCCCATCGACACGGCGCCGGCGACGAGGCCGGCGAAGCCGGTCAGGATCACGTTGTGTACCGCCAGCCCGCCGCCGCCGACCCCGGCGATCAGCGCGATGTTGGTCACCAGGCCGTCCATCGCGCCGAAGACGGCCGGCCGCAGCCAGCCGCCCGACACGTCAGCGTGATGGTCCCCGATGAGGGCCGCCGGTGCCATGTCGCTCACGGCAGGGTGAGGATCTCGGCGCCGTCCTCGGTGACCACGAGGGTGTGCTCGAACTGCGCGGTCCACCGGCGGTCCTTGGTCACGACGGTCCAGCCGTCGCGCCACATGTCGTACTGGTGGGTGCCCAGGGTGATCATCGGCTCGATCGTGAAGGTCATGCCGACCTCCATCACGGTCGCGAGCTGCGGGTTGTCGTAATGCGGGATGTACAGCCCGCTGTGGAACGCCTCGCCGATGCCGTGGCCGGTGAAGTCGCGTACGACGCCGTAGCCGAAGCGCTTGGCGTATGCCTCGATCACCCGCCCGATCACGTTGATCGGCCGGCCCGGCGCGACCGCCTTGACCCCCCGCATCATCGCCTCGTGGGTCCGCTCGACGAGTGACCGGGCCTCCTCGGAGACGTTGCCCACGCAGAAGGTGGCGTCGGTATCCCCGTGCACCCCGCCGATGTACGCGGTGACGTCGACGTTGATGATGTCGCCGTCCTCGATCACCGTCGAGTCGGGGATGCCGTGGCAGATCACCTCGTTGAGCGAGGTGCAGCAGGACTTCGGGAAGCCCTTGTAGCCGAGGGTCGACGGGTAGGCCCCGTGGTCGCAGAGGAACTCGTGCACCACCCGGTCGATCTCGTCCGTGCTGACCCCGGGCTTGCACTGCTCGCCGGCCAGCGCGGTGGCCTGCCCGGCCAGCCGTCCGGCGACCCGCATCTTCTCGATCGTCTCCGGGGTCTGCACGTTTGGCCCGGTGTACGGCCTGGGCCGCTTCTTACCCACGTACTCGGGCCGGGGGATGTTCGCGGGCACCTGGCGCCACGGACCGATGGTCCCCGGAACGAGCGGCTCACGGACTTTCATGGCGCCCAGCCTATCCACCCTGACCGGCAACCCGCCCAGTCAGCCGCGCAGCCTGTCGCAGCGGCTACAGCCAGCGATATCAGCTCCGCGTGGCTCGGTGACCGGCATCGCGGGCAGCCCGTCGACGCTGGTCGCGTTCTTCTCGGCCCGGTAGCGGAGCACGTCCGCCGGGGTCTTGCGCTCCCAGTACCGGGGCAGCAGGTCGCGGTCGCCCTGGTACGACATGAACGGCACCGAGTACCCGCAGGAGTCGGCGACCCGGGTGACGGCGACCTCGATGACCGTACGGGGCAGGGTGGCCGGCGCGCCGAACAGCGCGAGCAGCTCGGCGAAGCGTGGGGTGTCGTCGAAGTGTACGGTGCCCGGCCGTGCAGCCGGACGATGTTGGGCGGCCCGGCGAACGCGCAGAACATCAGCACGATCCGGCCGTCGTCCCGCAGGTGGGCGATGGTCTCCGCGCCGCTGCCGCCCTAGTCGAGATAGGCCACCCGGTGCTCGTCCAGCACGACGAAGGAGCCGAGGAGGCCCTTGGGCGAAATGTTGAGGTGCCCGTCGGGCGCGGAGGGCGCGGTGCCGACGAAGAAGACCGGCTGCGCGAGGATGAACTCACGCAGCCGCCCGTCGATCTTTTCGTACTGCTTCCCCATCCACCGATACTCTGGCTCTGACCGAATGGCGGGAAGCCCTTTCCTAGATTACGGACACCCGGCGCCGGGCGGCCGCCTCCACCAGAGCCGCGAAGACCCGGAAGTCGGTGGTGTCCTCCGGGTGCCACTGCACGGCGAGCGCGAACGGCAGCTCCGGGTCCTCCACCACCTCGATGAGGTTGTCCTGGGTGCACCAGCCGGTCGGACGCAGCCGGCCCGGGTCGGCCACGCCCTGATGGTGGAACGAGTTCACCACGACCGCGTCGCCGAGGATCCGGTGCGCCCGGGAACCCGGTACGAGCTCCACGCCGTGCTGGCCGAACTTGGGGCCGCTGATCGGCCGGTGGTTGTGATGGCCGAGGACGTCGGGCAGGTGCTGGTGCAGGCGGCCGCCGTACGCCACCGCCATCAGCTGCATGCCGCGGCAGATGCCCAGCACGGGCAGGCCGACCTCGACCGCCGCGCGCAGGAGCACCAGCTCGGCCTGGTCGCGCTCCGGCTTGACGTTGGTGGTCGGGTGCGGCCGCTCGCCGTAGAGCGCCGGGTCGACGTCCGAGCCGCCGGTGAGCACGATCCCGTCGAGCCCCGACAAGACGTCGGGGTCCGGGTCGTCCGGCGTCACGAGTACGGCCCGACCGCCGCTCTCGTGCACCGCGTGCACGTACGACAGCGGAAGAACCGCCGCGAACGTGTCCTGCAGCCCGAACCGGGCTTCCTCCGCATACGTGGTCAGGCCAATGATGGGCCTGGGCATCGCGCTCACACTCCCGCCGCTCGGGTTACCTCCCGACCCTAGACCCACCGATTGGCGGGCCGCCGCCGGTACCCGGATGCCGGGCGGCATGCGCGGAAAGCCCCGCCATCCGGGGGCGGCGGCTACCCGATGCGCGGCACGAACAACCGGAAAGCGCATTTACTATTTCGCGGCGGCCGTCAAGAACGTCGGAAGAGCTCAGAAGAGTACGGTCGCGAACGTGCCGACCTGGCGGAAGCCGCAGCGCGCGTAGGCCGTACGGGCGGGGACGTTGTAGTCGTTCACATAGAGACTCACGGTCGGGGCGGCCCGGCGCAGCGCGTCGTGCACGACGGCCGCCATCCCGTGGGTCGCCAGGCCCCGGCCACGCCATTCGGGCGCCACCCAGACGCCCTGTACCTGCGCGGTATGCGGGGTCACCACCGCCAGCTCGGCCTTGAACACCGCCCGACCGTCGATGAACCGGGCGTACGCGCGCCGGCCGCGCACCAGGTCGGCGACGCGTTCCCGGTAGGCACGGTCGCCGCCGTCGACGGTCGGGGACACGCCGACCTCCTCGGTGTACATCGCCACCGCGGCGGGGTAGAGCGCGTCGATCTCGTGCTCCCGGACCAGCCGGACGGCCGGGTCCGGCGCCACCCGGGCCGGCGTACCGGTGGCGAGCAGGGGCTGGCACCGGCGCACGTCGCGGGCGCGGCCCCAGGCCGGGGCGAGCCGGGACCACAGGTCGAGCACCGCGTCGGCGGTACCCACGATCGAGGAGCAGCTGCGCGGGTTGAGGCCGGCGAGGTCGGCGAACGCCGCGACGGCGGACGGCGTGGCGTTGACCGGGATGAGGTTGTTGCCCAGCCAGCACAGCGACTCCAGCTCCAGTTCGCTGTCGAACGCTGACCGGGCGCCGCCCTGGCCGGCTACGCGGCTGTCGAACGCTGACTCGCCGCTCCGGCTGGCTACGCGGCTGTCGAACGCTGACTCGCCGCCGCTCCGGCTGGCTACGCGGCTGTCGAACGCTGACTCGCCGCTCCGGCTGGCTACGCGGCTGTCGAACGCTGACTCGCCGCCGCTCCGGCTGGCTACGCGGCGGGGGGCACCATATCCGAAGACCCGGGCGTCAGTGCGCCACCAGGCCAGCCCGTACGCGGCGACCTGCTCGGCGACCTGGGCGCCGGCGTACGGGTCCCGGTCGAGCAGGCGCTGCACGGCCCCGCGCTCGGCGTCACCCAACAGTCGCGCCGGCACCGTCGTCAACACGGTCCCTAGCCTGCCAGAAATCCGGGCGGCCGGGGATACCTGGAGATGAGACGCTGACCGGTCCGCGCTGGACGAGGAGGCGTACGCGAAGGAGTACGCCACCGGAGCGGCGTACTCCCCCGAGGAGGCCCGGGGCGCGTTGAGCCCTCAGGTCTTGCGGCGGTAGACGCGTACCGAGATCGGCGCGAAGACCGCGAGGATCACGGCGATCCAGAGCAGCGAGTGCCACGCGGCCGAGGCGACCGGACCGCCGGTCATCAGCCCGCGTACCGCGGTCGACAGGTACGTCACCGGGTTGATCTTCACCCATGCCTGTAGCCAGCCGGGCAGTGTCTCGGTCGGGACGAACACGTTGCTGCCGAAGGTCAGCGGGAAGATGATCACGAACCCGAAGCCCTGCAGGGCCTGCGTCGACTTGACCAGCATCCCGACCAGTACCCACACCCAGCACATCGCGAGCGCGAACGCCACGATCAGCCCGTACCCGGCCAGGACCGCGACCGGGTTGGTGGTGAACCGGAACCCGAGGATCACTCCGTACACGGTGAGCACGGTCATCGCGACCGCGTACCGCACCAGGTCGCCGACGATCAGTCCGCTCAACGGGCTGGACCTGGCGATGGGCAGGCTCCGGAACCGGTCGAAGATGCCCTTGGTGATGTCGGTGTTCAGGTTGGTACCCGTACCGGCGCTGCTGAAGATGATCGTCTGCACCGCGATCCCGGGCAGCACGTACTCCAGGTACGCATGCCGGTCGCCACCGGCGATCGCGCCGCCGAACAGGAACACGAACATCGTCACGAAGATGATCGGCTGCAGGCTCACGTCCAGCAGCTGCTCCGGGTTGTGCCGGATCTTGAGGACCGCCCGCCACGCGAGGGCCATCGTGTGCCGGAAGGTACGGACCGGCCCGAGCCGGCGTACCGGTACCGGCGCCGCCACACCCGCCATGCCCGCCATGCCCGCCACACCCGCCATGCCCGCCGTGCTCGCCATCACTCCTCCTCCGCGCTGTGTCCGGTCAGCGCCAGGAACACCTCGTCCAGGCTGGCCAGGCGCAGGGCCAGCTCGGTCACCCCGATCTCCTCCTCCTGCAGCCGGCGTACCACCGTGGGCAGCGCATCGGCGTCCTCGACCGCCACCGAGAGCAGGCCCGGGTCGTCGTCGTGCGCGCTCGGTGGCGTACCGACGGCCGCCGCCACGATCCCGGTCACCGCCGCGAGATCGGCCGGGTCGGTCGGGCGTACGTCCAGGGTCTGGCCGCCCACCTTGGCCTTCAGCTCCGCGGGCGTACCGCTGGCGATCACCCGGCCGTGGTCGACGACCGCGATCTCGGTGGCCAACCGGTCGGCCTCGTCCAGGTACTGCGTCGTCAGCAGTACGGTCACCCCTTCCGCCACGAGCTCCCGGATCATCAGCCACACGTCGCCCCGGCTGCGCGGGTCCAGCCCGGTGGTCGGCTCGTCCAGGAACAGCACCGCCGGGTGGCCGAGCAGGCTCGCGGCCAGGTCGAGCCGGCGCCGCATGCCACCGGAGTACGTCTTCACACTGCGCCGCCCCGCGTCGGCCAGGTCGAAGCGCTCCAGCAGCCCGGTCGCCCGCCGCTTGGCATCGCGCCGGGACAGCTCTAAGAGCCGCCCGATCAGCACCAGGTTCTCCAGGCCGGTCAGGTCCTCGTCGACCGCCGCGTACTGGCCGGTCAGCCCGATCAGGGCGCGCACCTGGTCGGCCTGCTTCACCACGTCGTACCCGCCGACACTGGCGTGCCCGCCGTCCGGTCGCAGCAGCGTCGCCAGTACCCGTACCGCCGTGGTCTTGCCCGCGCCGTTCGGCCCGAGCAGGCCGAGTACGGTACCCGGCCGCACCGTCAGGTCCACGCCCGCCAGTGCGGTCGTCTTCCCGTACCGCTTGACCAGGCCCTCCGCCTGGACCGCGTAGCTCACGTCTCCCCCTCGCCTCGTCGTCACCACGAGAGTCGCCGTCGCCACTGACATCCCGCTGACAGGTTGCCCACACTCCTTGCAGCCGATACTTTACCGATATATCGTCAACGTATCAACGACAGACGGGAGAAGATCATGCGAGGCTTTCGCGAGCACGAGGCCCGGCTGCGCGCGTTCGGCGGTGCGTTCGGCGGCTGGCGCCCACCGTTCCCGCCCGGCGGACACAGCCACGGACACGGACCGCATGGGCGCGGCCGCGGTCGGGGCGGCCGCCGGGGCAACGTCCGGGCGGCGATCCTGGCGCTGCTGACCGAGCGCCCGATGCACGGCTACGAGATGATCAAGGAAATCGACACCCGTACCGGGGGGGTGTGGAGCCCCAGCCCTGGCTCGGTCTACCCGACCCTCCAGCTTCTCGAGGACGAGGGCCTGATCACCAGCGAGGAGGGTGGCGGCCGCCGCCGGTTCACGCTCACCGAGGCCGGCCAGGCCGAGGCCACCGCCGCAGCGGCGGAGGCGCCGTGGAACGAGTTCAGCGAGGAGACCGTGTCCAGCGGGCAGGACACCCGCGAGGCGGTCTTCGGGATCATGAACGCGCTGCGCCAGATCGGGTTCGAGGGGACGCCCGAGCAGTGGCAGCGGGCCGTCGAGGTTCTCACCGAAACCAAGCGCAAGCTGTACGCCATTCTTGCCGACGGCGAGTGACTGGTTGCGCTCAAGGCTTTGGGGGCGGGCGTACCCCACTCGGGGCGGTCAGGCTTGATCCCCTCCTGGGGCACCCCGTCCCCAAAGCCGTCGGTGCCCCCGGTCCGGCCTTCGCCGCCGGCTACTACGCCACGGTGACGACCGGTCCGCCGGACGAGTCGGGTAGCTCGATCCCCATCTGGTCGGCGATCTTCAACGCCTGCTCGACCAGCGTCTCGACGATCTGGGACTCGGGGACGGTCGCGATGACCTCACCCTTGACGAAGATCTGCCCCTTGCCGTTGCCCGACGCGACACCGAGGTCGGCCTCGCGGGCCTCCCCCGGACCGTTGACCACACAACCCATCACCGCCACCCGCAACGGCGCCGGGAAGCCATCCAGAGCCGCGGTAACCTGATCGGCCAAGGTGTACACATCGACCTGAGCACGGCCACACGACGGGCAGGACACGATCTCCAGACCCCGCTCACGCAGGCCGAGGGACTCCAGGATCGCCGTACCGACCTTGACCTCCTCGACCGGCGGAGCCGACAGCGACACCCGGATCGTGTCACCGATCCCCCCAGCCAGCAAAGCACCGAAAGCGACCGCGGACTTGACCGTCCCCTGAAAGGCAGGACCAGCCTCCGTCACACCAAGGTGCAACGGATAGTCACACCTCGCCGCGAGCTGCCGGTACGCCTGGATCATCACCACCGGATCGTTGTGCTTCACCGAAATCTTGATATCCCGGAAACCGTGCTCCTCGAACAACGAACACTCCCACAACGCCGACTCCACGAGAGCCTCGGGCGTGGCCTTGCCATACTTCCGCAGCAGCCTGGGATCCAGCGAACCCGCGTTCACCCCGATCCGGACCGGCGTACCCGAATCGGTAGCCGCCCTGGCGATCTCCCCAACCCGGTCATCGAACTTCTTGATGTTCCCCGGGTTCACCCGCACCGCCGCACACCCGGCCTCGATCGCCGCGAACACATACTTCGGCTGGAAATGGATGTCCGCGACCACCGGGATCTGCGACTTGCGCGCGATCGCCGGCAACGCATCCGCATCGTCCTGCGACGGCACCGCGACCCGCACGATCTGACAACCCGACGCGGTCAACTCCGCGATCTGCTGCAACGTCGCATTGACATCCGACGTCAACGTCGTCGTCATCGACTGCACCGACACCGGCGCACCACCACCCACCGCCACCGAACCCACCATGATCTGGCGGGACACCCGACGAGGCGCCAACGGCGCGGTCGGCACGCTGGGCATACCGAGGCTCACTGCGGTCACGGAATCACTCACTTCCCGAAGATGGTGATCGGGTTGACGATGTCAGCGGCCACGGTCAGGATCGTGAAACCGCCGAAAATGAGGATCACCGCGTAGGTGAACGGCATCAGCTTGAGGTAGTCGACCCGACCGGGGTCGCGCCTGCCCAGACTGGTGTAGATGAGGGTACGGATCTTCTCGAACCAGGCGATCGCGATGTGCCCGCCGTCGAGGGGTAGCAGCGGGAGCAGGTTGAAGACGCCGACGAAGAAGTTCAGCGTGACCAGCAGGCTGAGGAACACGTACCAGGCGCCGTGCTGGACCGTCTCGCCACCCAGCCGGCTCGCGCCGACGACGCTGATCGGCGTGTTCGGGTCGCGGGGCTTTCCGGAGATCGCGTCCCACAGGGCCGGTACCCGCTGGGGGATGCGGGCGATCGCGCTGCCCATCGAGCCGAAGATCTGCCCGGTGAACCCGCTCGCCCGGGTGAACCCTTCGCCGGGCCCGTACGTGACGGTGAGCGGTACGGACGGCGGAGGCTGCCAGCCGACGCCGAGGGCCGGTACGGTCACCACCTCCCCGTCGGGGTTGTCCAACGGGTGCCGGCTCGCCGGGACGAGCGTGACGGTCGTCTGCGCCTGCCGCCCGTCGCGCCGGTACGTCAGCTCGGAAGGTCCGACCTTGGCCGAGCGGATCGTCTTCATCAGGTCGGCGTACGTGTTGATGGCCTGGCCGTTGAGGGACGTGATCACGTCGCCGTCCTTCAGGCCGGCGACGGCGGCGGGCGACTTCGGGTCGTCCTTCGCACAGGCCGCGGACAGGTCGCTGGCGTAGACGCACGGGGCGACCGTGATCATGGCGGGCTGCTTGGCCGGGTCGACGTCGGGGTTGGGTACGCCGACGAAGACCAGCGTGACCCACAGCACCACGAAACCGAGGATGAAGTGGGTGACCGAGCCGGCGGCCATGACGACCGTGCGCTTCCAGAGGGGGTACCGCCACATCGCGCGCGGCTCATCCTCGGGCGCTACGTCGTCGTCCTGCGGGGTCATCCCCACGATCTTCACGAACCCGCCGAGCGGGATCCCCTTGAGGCCGTACTCGGTCTCCCCGCGCTTGAACGACCACAGGGTCGGACCGAAGCCGGCGAAGTACCGGGTGACCTTCATCCCGAACGCCTTGGCGGTCAGCATGTGGCCGGCCTCGTGCAGGCACACCGAGATGAAGATCGCCAGCGCGAAGAGCACCACGCCGAGCAGGTACGCCATTAACCAGGTTCCTTCCGCTGGCGGTCGGGCACCGCGACCAGTTCGCGGGCCCGTACCCGCGCCCACGACTCGGCGGCGAGCACGTCTTCGACGGTACCCGGTTCCGTGAAATCGGGCGCCTCGGACAGTACCCGCTCCACGGTGTCGACGATGCCGAGGAACGGTAGCCGGCCGGCCGTGAACGCGGCGACGCACTCCTCGTTGGCCGCGTTGAAGATCGCCGGCCGGCACCGGCCCGCGCGGCCCGCGGCCTTGGCCAGCCGTACCGCTGGAAACGCCGCCTCGTCGAGCGGGCGCAGCTCCCAGGTGTGCGCGGCGGTCCAGTCCACCGCGGACGCCGCGTCCGCGACCCGGTCCGGCCAGCCCAGCGCGAGCGCGATCGGCAGCCGCATGTCGGGCGGGCTGCACTGGGCGAGCGCCGAACCATCCACGAACTCCACCAACGAGTGGATCACCGACTGGGGGTGGACCATCACCTCGATGGCGTCGTACCCGACGTCGAACAGCTCATGTGCCTCGATCACCTCGAGGGCCTTGTTCACCAGGGTCGCCGAGTTGATCGTCACGACCGGCCCCATGTCCCAGGTCGGGTGGGCCAGCGCCTGCTCGACGGTGACGCCGACCAGTTCCTCGCGAGTACGCCCGCGAAAGGCGCCGCCGCTCGCGGTGAGCACCAGCCGGCGGACCTCCCGGGGGGTACCGGAGCGCAGGCACTGCGCCAGCGCCGAGTGCTCGGAGTCCACGGGTACGATCTGGCCCGGCTCCGCCACCGCCCGTACCAGCGGACCGCCGGCCACCAGCGACTCCTTGTTCGCCAGGGCGAGCCGGCGGCCGGCGCGCAGCGCGGCCAGGGTGGGCGCCAGCCCGAGCGAGCCGACGACGCCGTTGAGCACCGTGTGGCACGGCCAGTCCGCCAGCTCCGCCATGGCGTCCGGACCGGCCAGGATCTTCGGGATCTTGAACCCGCCGGTCGGGTACCCCCGCCGCTGCGCCTCGGCGTAGAACGCCAGCTGCAGGTCCTGCGCGACCGATGCGCGGGCCACCCCGACCACGTCCACGCCCAGCTCCAGCGCCTGCTCGGCGAGGAGCGCGACGTTGCCGCCGCCGGCGCCGAGGCCGACCACCCGGAACCGGCCGGGGTTGCGCCGGACGATGTCGATCGCCTGGGTACCGATGGAGCCGGTCGAGCCGAGCAGAACGATCTCGCGGGGAACGGTCACCGTGCCATTCTCGCCGATCGGTACGCCAGCCGCGGTCGCGGCTGGCGTGTCCGGTTCTGGTCGAGGCCAGATCCGGTAAGACCCGACGGCTGCGCCGCGGCAGCACGAACGCACTACTGCTTGACGCTGGCAAGGATCCGAACCGGCTGGGTAAGCCACCACTGCACGGAGGTGACCACTGAGGACGGCAGGTCAGCGGTGCTCGACAACTGGCTCAGCAGGGGCCACTCGTGGGCCACGCCGAGTGCGTAGACGATCCGGTCCAGCGTCGAGGCACTGCTGGGCGACTGGTCACTGCGCCACAGTGCTAGATGATGTGCGATCGCCTCGACCCAGAACGCGGGCGGGGTAACCCCGCCAACGTGGCCCAGTGCGTACGCCGCGCAGTCGTGGACGTCCTTCGGCACGCCGACAGCCACGAGGTACCGCTCGAGAAGGCTCCGCTCGGGAGGGCCTCCGATGATCCGCAGGGCCTCGAAGAGCGTGGTGACCCATGCGGAGCCGCTCATGATCTGCGCCCGGGAGAGCTCTGTCGCCAGCGCGTCCGCTACACCGGCACGATACGGACTGGCGTGAATGAGCAGCGCAGCATACAGTCGCGCGTCGAATACCGGGTCGAAGAGCATTTCCCGGACGATGCTCGACAGCTCGGTATCGCGGTAGCCATCGACGTCGTGCGCGAGACGTCCGAGCGTGTGGTCGATAATGCGGGATGCCACCAGCTCGGCAACGGGCGAAGAGGCGAGCTGGTCCTCGGCCAACACCTGACTATAGGTGGCGTTGTTCTGCAACTCGCGCTGCAGGCGTCCCCTGAGCCTCGTCGAGACTTCATGCGGGAGCTTGCGCAGGACGGATACCGCCAGGCTGCTCGTCTCCTCGTTCACCGAAGACTCACCAACGGTGTTCGCCGCGATGGCGGCGACCCTTGTCGTCTGGTCGGCGGTGAAATGGTGGTAGTGCAGCTTGCGGACACACGCCATCAGGGCGCCCTTGAAGACGCGGTCGTCCGCCGGATTGTCGAGATAGGACAGGACCTTGCGCGACGCGTCCGGGTGGCCGCTTGCGTCGAGCAGGCAGGCCGTACCGACTAGGCTCTGTGACCTGCCCTCATCGATGATCGTGGAAATGGTCGAGATCGCCGGTTCCTGGGAGCTGGGATGCGACAAGAGCGTGTTGAGGGAGTCGAACCGCTGCATCCATGCGACCCCGTCGGAGATCATGACCTCGGCGAGAAGGCGCTCGGTGACCTCAGCCCACATGTTGCGCACGCCGACGACAACGAGTGGCGACGTCGCCAGCGTAGACGTGAGGTCCCCCCACTCCGCGCCGCTCACCGGGTCTCCGGAGCAGACCTTCTCCAGGACGCTGCCCATACGGTCGGCGACGCTCCGGCCGTCCGGTACCGGTCGGCGTAACAGCGGCGCCGCCGCGAGCCGGACGGCGTGATAGCGAAATATCGTGTCGATCACGGATACGAGCGACCATGGTGGACGACCTAACAGATCCTCGTATCGGCATACCGCGAGAAACGGTATCGGCGACGCGCCCGTTTCCCATCTGGAGACCGTGCCGACGCTCACCGCATCCCGCCATCCAGGGCTCGGCAAGGCGGCCGCGAAGGGGGCTATCTTCGTAGCTATTCAGCAAGGGTCACGGGGGTGCGTGAGGGTCTCCCGCCGCTGCCCTGCGATCCTCATCCCGAGTGACGCCTGACCGGGGTGACGGGTGGATCTGGTTGGTTGTTCGGCGTGTCGGCTTGGTCGGGTCGGTGGTTTGGGTGAGCATCGGTCCTCGTGTCCGATCAGCTGCCGGTGTTTTCCTCCGATGTGGAGGAGTTGCGGGCGGCGTTGGCGGCCGAGCGGCAGGCCAGTGCCCATCTGCGGGAGGTCTGCGCACAGCTGCGTGAGGTGATCGAGTCGCAGGCGGGGCTGCGCGCGGCGGAGCTGGCGGTACGCGACGCGGTGCTGGCCGAGCGGGACCGGCAGGTGGCCGAGCTTGCCGATCGGGTCAGCCAGTTGGAGCGGCGGGCAGGGCGGGACTCGTCGAACTCGAGCAAGCCCCCGTCGTCGGACAGCCCGTACACCAAGGAACGTCAGAAGCCCAGAGACCGGTCGTTGCGGAAGAAGACCGGGCGGAAGCCGGGCAAGCAGCCGGGTGCGCCGGGGTCGACCCTGGAGCGGGTCGCCGACCCGGACGAGACGATCGTATGCGCGCCGTTGTGTTGCCGGGATTGTTCGGCGGACTTGGCGGATGCGCCGGTGGAGGCGGTCAATCGTCGGCAGGTGTTCGACCCGCCGCCGCCTCCGCCGCGGCCTCGGGTGACAGAGTTCGAGGTTCAGGCGCGTCGTTGTGGCCGGTGTGGCACCCTGACCGAGGGTCAGGCGCCGCCGTGGGCGGCGGGGCGAGCCCAGTACGGGCCGGACACCCACGCGCACGCGGCGAACCTGGTGTGCGGCAACCATATTCCGGCGTACCGGGCGGGGAAGCTGATCGCCGCGATGCTGGGCGTGTACGTGTCGGTCGGGTTCGTTGCCGGGGTACGGGGCAAGGCCGCTGGCCTGCTGGGCCCGTTCATGGACCGGGTACGCGTATTGCTGCGTCAGGCCGAGGTGCTGCACGCTGATGAGACCACCGCCCGCGCCGAAGGGGACCTGACCTACGTGCACGTGGCGTGCACCGAGTTCCTGACCCACCTGCACACCGGTGGCCGGTCCGCGGCCGATATCGACGCGGGTAAGGTGTTGCCCGGTTTCACGGGGACGATCGTGCGGGACGGCTACGCCGGTTACCACCACCTGGTGGAGGCGTTGCACGCCTGGTGCGGTGCGCACAACCTCCGTGATCTGGAGGATGTCTACCGGTGGGACCCGCAAGGGCAGGACTGGGCCACCCGGATGGCCGACGTGCTGATCAAGGCGAACAAGGCCGCGACCGCGGCCCGGACCGCTGGCAAGCCCTGCCTGGACGACGCCGACCTCGAACAGATCCGGGTGCTCTACCGCAGCGCCGCCCTGCAAGGGCTGCTCGACAACGAATCCCGACGCGGCGCCGCCGCGAAACGGGCCCGGACCCTGGCCCGACGCTTCCGCGACCACGAGGATGTCATCCTCCGTTTCGCCACCGATCTGGGCGTCGGATTTACCAACAATCAGGCCGAAAGGGACGCGCGGCCCGTCAAGGTCCAGATGCGCGGCTCCGGCGGAGCCTGGCGAACCCTCCAGGGGCTCACCGAGTTCGCCACCGTGCAGTCCTACCTGTCGACCGCCGCCAAGTGGGGCATCGACAAACTCGACGCGCTTAAGCAACTGTTCACCACCGGGCCCTGGCTGCCACCCGCGACCGCCCCGGCCGTGTAAGCGTACCCACCCGAGCAACAGCCAACAGCGCATCCCCGGCTGGCTAGACGCCCAGGCCGTTGGCCTAGCCCCGCTTTGGTGATGGGCTTTTCTAATTTTGAGCAAAGAACGTCTCAAGCTGGGCAGACTCCGGCCAGGTCAAGATAGTCGTCGATATGTTGGTCGATAGTGTGGAGGGCTTGGCGTAGTTGTAGGGGTGCGGGTGGCTGGTCGGCGGCCATGAGCGGGCGCAGGAGCCGGTTGTGCAGCTTGGTGTAGAACACCGCGAACCGTTGGCCTTCAGGCGTGAGACGGTAGGTGTTGTGGCCTGGCAGGCGTTGGATGAGTCCTTTCATGCGGAGCCGGGTCAGGTCGTAGCTGGCCTGGGAGGCGGTGTAGCGTCCGCCGCCGAGCAGTGCGGGCATCAGGGCGCGAAGGCTCCGGTTGGTGATGCCGGTGGCGGCGGACAGAGTAAAAGCGAGGGCGCCGGCCAGGGCCTGGACCCGAGGGTCGCCGAACCGTAGAGCCGGGGCCCTCCGCCCGTCCTCAACAGACGGGTGCGCGATCCGCTCAAAGGCTGGACTCGCAAGGACAGCGCCCTGGCCGACCCGTTCAGCTTCCACGATCCGGCGGTTGATCGCACGCGCCTTGACCGACAGGTCGTCGAAGTGCTCCAGCCGGCGCAGCACGCCAAGATCTTTCGTGTCGTTGACGACGGTCTCGATCCGCATGGCCCGACCGTCTTTCAGATACTGCTTGGCCCGGGAGTGCTTGAAGAACACGTTGACGGTCACGCCCTGGTTGGCGCGGTCGATGACCGTCTTGAACAGCTGCGCCTGGGGGCTGGCCTGCCGCGGTGACCGCCTGGCCCGACGACGCTTGCCCTTACCGCGTCGGGTGATTTTGCGTCCGAAGATGATTTCGATGCTGTCGGGGCGGCCGAGGTCGAGGTTGTCGGCGATGAGGGTCTCGAAGAACGTGCGGGCGTGCCGCGGCGCGGTGAACACGATGGTGCGGGAGAACTCGACCTGCCGCATGGACAGGTCCCACCAGAACCCGGCGGCCCGGTCCGCGGCGGTCAACGGCAGCGGCAGCCTGGCCCACCAGCGCTCGGCGAACACCCGGATGGGTCCGGGACCGAACCGGTCGCAGATGGCCTGCAACCCGGCGGGGTCATCACAGGTGGCGAACCCGTTGGACAACTCGGTGAACCCGATCCCCGCGGCCATGGCCTGACGCTTGGCCCACTCATGACCGTTGACCCATATTTTCGTCGGATACGGGAAGTATGAACACACCTTGATGAACGCCCCGCCCATCTCGGTGTCCCACAGATAGAAGTAGTAGGCCGACACCCTGCGCTGGCCTTACCGAACGTGAACCACGGGGCGCCGGACTCGCTACGGGTGGTACGGGCGTCGCTCACCCACGCGTACTCCTGCGCGATACCGATCGCCACCACCTGGGAGCGTCCCATGGCCGCCGCGCGCCGCATCAGCGGACGCATCACGTCGACCTTGCGCTGGCCTTTACGGAAGCGCACCACCGGGATGTGGTTGGCCTCGGCGTAGGAGTCCACCGCCCGCCGAAACCGCTGCCCGATCTGGTCCATCAACGCTGGTGACGGGATCGGGTTGCCCCGGTGCCGGGTCAGGAACCCGATGATCTGGCCCGGGACCTGCAGGTTCGGCACGTACCCGTTGAGGTAGACCCGATCAGCGCACTCAAGATCCAAGCCCACCTGGCCATCCAGCAGATCGTTGACTGTGACAGGCCGCTTCGCCATCGGGCACCTCCAACATCGACGGAGATACCCTGCTCAACGCTCAAACAGCCGGAACGTCACCTGCCACAGCGGCCACCCACCTCGACGGTCCGAGGCGAAGCCTCTTTAGGACTTTGCGACCAGCATCGCCTCTGGCCCTTGCTGAATAGCTACCTATCTTCCGCCATTGAGCTGGTCCGTAGAGCCGGGACACTCGAAGCAGCCACGCCGCGCGGCGCCGCTGGATGTGCAGTCCCGTCGACGCCGGGGAATTGGAATACCCCGGCGTCGTCGAGTGCGCGCTCCGGCTTCCTCCAGGGCTCGGCACAGTACCAGACCTTAGGTCGGTCGCGCGCTTTTTTGCAACAGCGAGAGCCGCGCGCAAAGGGGCATCGAGCCGACGGACGCGGCCCTCAGTCTTTGACGTGCAGCCGATGGCAGACGCTGACACCCGACCACCTGTCGGCACGGAAAGGAGATCGGTCTCGGTGCTGGAACAACTCAGTCCGTCCACAGTGGAACTCGACGGTAACGAGGCAGAGATCATCGCCAAGCTCGCTCGCGAGCTCCTCACGTTCGACCCGGTGGGCGCCGCCGACCGCTACGTCCTGGAGGCACAGCACCTCTCGGCAATGGTGCCGGCACGGGTACGCCGAAGGCTGCTCGAGTACCGCAGGTTCGGTAGCGACACAGGTGCCCTGATCCTCCGCAACGTCCCTGTTGGAGACGTTCCGGCAACACCAGGCCAGGGTGACCTCGGCCAGGGCGTACGGCTGCCGGCCGGGGCGGCGATGAGCGTGCTGGCCGCACACCTTGGCGACCAGTTCGGCTTCCTCCCCGAACAGTTGGGGCTGATCGTGCAGGACATGGTCCCGGTCGCTGGGGTCGAGGAGACGCAGCAGTCGACGTCCAGCTGCTCTCTGCTGGAACTGCACTGCGAGACCGTGTTCACCGAGTACCGGCCGGACTTCATCGGACTGTTCTGCATCCGGGCGGATCCTCAAGGCCAGGCTGGCACCCTGCTCAGCCCGATCGGCTCGGTGCTACGCCGCGTCGAGCCGACCCTGGTCGAGGTGCTCTGGCAACCGCGTTTCAAGACCACGGTCAACACCTCCTTCCTGCGCGGCTCCGGCATCCCGGGCCCGGTGGTGGTCAAGCCGATTCGCATCCTCACCGGCAGCGCGGACGAACCCCGGCTGCGCTGCGACTTCGCCGAGACCCGCGGGATCGATCCCATCGCACAGATCGCGCTTGACCAGCTCTATGCGGCGGCGAGCGAGGTCGCCACCGAGTTCCGGCTGTCCACTGGCGACCTGGTGCTCGTTGACAACCATCGGAGCTTCCACGGGCGTACGCCGTTCACGCGGTACGGCGATGGAACGGACGGCTGGCTGCTGCGGACCTTCATCGCGCGCGACCTCGACCGCAGCGGCGCCGACCGGCCCGGCAACGGCCGCACTATCGACGTCGACTACTCCCGCCTACGGTCCGGCGGCCCAGCCTGAGATGGCCGAGGAGGACTTGCTTACATTTCGCCGCTGCGGTGCAGCGCCAGCCGGGCGGGTGTCCGGCAACAGCGGATCTTGTGCACGAACGCGTGCCGGGCGGCTTGGAACCCTGACCGGTCCTCGAACATGTCGCGCGCCATCTCGGCCAGCTCGATCGTCTCGAAGTAGGACAGCGGTCGTGCGCCGCCCCACGCGCGGATCGGGTCCCCGCCCGCCGGAGCGTGCGTAGTCCGCGCCGCATGTTCGGTGGCCCGTTGGGTGGCCAGGTCGAGCAGCCACGCCGAGAACGCTTCCGGGCTGCGCGGCCCGACCGCGTCGAGCAGGCCCGCGGAGAGCGCCTGGGAGGTGTTGACCGGTAGTCGTTCGCGCAGCAGTCGGGCCGCTGTGCCGGCACCAACCCGGCGCGGCAGGGTCAAGGTGTGCAGTTCAGAACCGTACAGACCGATGTCGTAGTAGGGGTTGAGGACGATGCCGGCCCGTGCCACCACCAGGTCCGCGCCCAGGGCCATCATCACCCCACCGGCGCCGGCGTTACCCGTGAAGGCAGTGATCACGGTCTGCCGGGTCGGGTCGGCGATCAGCCGGCACACTTCATTGATGGCGTGGATGTTGGCCCACGCCTCGACGGCCGGATCCGGCGCGGCCTCGATGGTATTGAGGTTGATCCCGTTGCAGAACACGTCGTCGCCGCCGCGGACGACCAGCACGCGGGTCGGCTGGTCGAGCGCGGCGCGCAGCGCGCGGGACAGGCGCCCGCACTGGGTGGTGGACATGGCGCCGTTGTACGCCCGGAAGGTCAGGACGCCGACGGCACCGTGCTGTTCGTACGAGACCGGGGCGTAGGGGCCCGCCGGCGCCTCCGGTACGCCCTCAACGCGCCCGCCCAGCACAGACGTCGCGGGAAGCTTGACGCCGCCGGGCACCCGAAGATGGCCGATCCATACGCTGCCCTCGCCGGTGCCGACAAGAACCGCGCCGTCGCGATGAGCCAGCAGTTCACCCGGCGGCCCGGCGTCAACGCCGGGGAATGCCTCGAAGGCGTTCACGGTCAGTCCGGCAATCTCGGTACGCACCCCGGGGAACCCGTCCGCAGCACGGATCTTACGGACGATCTCGGCGCTGCCGTCGCTCCATTTGAATGCGCGTTCCGCCTGCCGGAGCAGTGGCCGCAACCGGGCGTCTGAGACGGGGCGCGGAGCATCGCGAAGCGGCGTAGGCACGAAGGCGGGGTCGGCGGCCTTGTCGAGCACCTCCATGGCGCATTCGACAGCGGCGTCTGCGACCGGCCCGTTGTAAAGCACGGACTTACGCGGCGGCTCTACCGGGATGGGAAACGTGCGGTGGGCCCAGATCGGCCCGGCGTCCATTTCCTCCACGGCCTGCAGCGCTGTCACTCCCCACACCGGTACGCCGTCGGTGATGGCGTGGTCCAGAGAGGACGGTCCGCGGTCGCCGACCGGGCCGGGGTGGATGATGACAGTCGCCCAGTTCTGCCACACCTGGCTCGGCACCCGCTCCTTGAGGAACGGACAGAGCACCAGATCCGGCTTGGCCCTGTTCACGCCTGCGATGATGTTGTCCTCGTCCGTCGCCAGCTCTACGGTGACGCTGGCGCCGGCGTCCCGCAGCGCGCACCATACACGCTGGGTGAGCCCATTGAAGCTGGACACAAGCAGCAGAACTCTCATTCGGCGCTCCGAGAAAGAGGTGGGTAAGCCGCGCGCGGCCAGAGGGGATTGGAGATTCTACGTAGGACAGTTGTTACGGGACCACATCGTCCCCGTGACAGGCGTGCGGTCGGCGGCGATGCAGTCATCGACTGCCGGTGCAGGTGCGGCACCCGTGCCTGGGATAGCTCCGACGACAGTGAACGTATCAGATTGGCAGCTGGTTTGGGCCGCCACGTAGGGCGGTCTCGGTCACTTTTGAAGCCATGCGACTGATCGACAATGGTCTTGATTGTTCACCGCGCAGAAATCGGCATGACCAGTGAGGTATAAATGCATTCTGGTCAATACAACAGGTGACCCTGCAACCAAGCTGAGAGAGGGCGGTCGACATCTGGGGTCGACGAACTTGGACGGGCCTGGCGGTACGCCCCGGTGGGCGTCGAAGTCGACGACAGCGCGTGCGGTACGGCCGCTGACCGAGGAGAAACCGGTAGCGTGGACGGGTGCGCCTGGCGACGTGGAACGTCAACTCGGTGACAGCGCGGCTACCGCGGCTGCTGGACTGGCTGGACCGTACCGCACCGGACGTGGTCTGCCTGCAGGAGACGAAGACCGACGCCTTTCCCGCCGGGGACGTCCAGCGGCTCGGGTACGAGGTGGCCGCGCACGGCCTGGGACGGTGGAACGGGGTCGCCGTACTGTCGCGGGTCGGGTTGGCCGAGGTGACCGTCGGCTTCCCCGGCGAGCCGGGCTTCCCGGACGCCGAGTCCCGGGCGCTCGGCGCGACCTGCGACGGCGTACGGGTCTGGTCGGTGTACGTGCCGAACGGGCGCGAGGTGGGCTCGCCGCACTACGCGTACAAGCTGGCCTGGCTGGAGGCCCTCCGCGAGGCCCTGGTGCCGGAGCTGGGGCGGTACGAGCGGCTGGCCGTCTGCGGCGACTACAACGTCGCGCCGACCGACGCCGACGTCTGGGACCCGGCCGCGTTCGTCGGCGCCACCCACGTCACCGAGCGCGAGCGGGCCGCTCTCGCCGCCCTGCGCGAGCTGGGCCTGACCGACGTGGTGGGCCGCCCGCTCAAGGGCTCGAACCCGTTCACCTACTGGGACTACCGGGCCGGCAACTTCCACCAGGACAAGGGCATGCGCATCGACCTGGTGTACGCCACTCCTGCGCTCGCCACCGCCGTCACCGACGCCTACATCGACCGGGAGGCCCGCAAGGGCAAGGGCCCGTCCGACCACGCCCCGATCGTCGTCGACCTTCGTGGGCCGGCACTTGGGCCGGACCAGCAAGGCGGCGTTCTCTAGTCCGCGAGCAGCTCGCCCGGGTCGACGCTGAACGCGAACGGCTCGGTCATCGCGAACGTGCTGCCGGCCGCGCACGCGACCGCCGGCTGGTACGCGCCGTCGACCAGCTCGTACAGCGCGACCGCCGGTACCCGACGGCGGAACTCCACCCGCATGAACCACGGCACCTTGGCAGCGGCGTAGACCTTCGGCCGGTCGATCGCGTCCTTGCGCCGGTTGCCGTCCGACACGATCTCGACCAGCATCACCGCGTCGACGATGTCCAGCGAGACGTTGCCGGCCCCCGACTTACGGAACACCGAGATGTCGGGGATGTAGAGATCATCGCCATCGATGATGTTGACCTCGGGGTACGCCCAGAAGCCAGCCTGACGTGCCGCCCGGTGAAGCAGGTAGCCTAGTTCCCTCGCAATGATTTGATGATCCACTCCCGCGTGGGGGGACACGATCACGCTCCCGCCGTAGACCTCGATCCGGGGACCATTCGTCTCGGGCAGCAGTTCCAGGGCCCTCTCGGCGGTCCACTTGTCAAGCGGCGTGAGAAAGCCGTTCGCGTACGAGGGATCTGCGGGGACGTCGTCGAGCGCGGGCTGGGCCATGGCATTCACCACCCTTCAGTCGGTTCCGAGCCTACCGGACCAGGGTCGGCTCGGGGTCCCGCGCAGTGGCCGGCTCGCCGGACTCGCGGAGGCCGTACCGGCGCCAGAGGCGCGCCAGCGGACCGGGTGCCCACCAGTTCCACCGGCCGAGCAGGCGCATCGAGGCGGGTACGAGCAGCGCCCGTACCAGGGTCGCGTCGACCGCGATCGCGACCACCATGCCGATCCCGATCAGCTTGATGAAGGCGATCTCGCCGGTGGCGAACCCGACCACCACGATGATCAATAACAGCGCGGCAGACGTGATGATCTTCCCGGTCTGTTGCAGGCCCGTGGCGACCGCGGTGGCGTTGTCCATCCCGCGGTCCCACTCCTCCCGTACCCGCGACAGCAGAAACACCTCGTAGTCGGTGGCCAGGCCGAACAGTACGGCGATCATGAGGATCGGGTTGGTCGGCTCGATGGGGGTCGGCGTGATGCCCAGGAGGCCGGACAGGTGGCCGTCCTGGAAGATCAGCACCACGGCACCGAAGGCCGCGCCGAGCGACACGATGTTCATGACGATCGCCTTGACCGGCAGGACGACCGAGCCGAACGCCAGGAACAGCAGCACGAACGTCACCAGCACCACGAAGAGGGCCATCCACGGCAGCCGCACACCGAGGCCGGCGAGCTGGTCGACGAGGTCGGCGGTGAAGCCCGTGACGCCGATGGTGGTACCGGGGGCGGGGGTCAGTGCCCGGATGTCCCGGATCAGCTGGCGCGCGTTCGGGCCGGTGGCGTCGCCCTCGTACGCGACGTCGACGAGGACCGTGCTGCCGCCCGCGGCCACGACGGAGGCGCCGGTGACGTGCGGGACGGCTTCGATCCGCTGGAGCAGGGCGGCCGTACCGGCCCGGTCGACTCCGGTCGCGAGGACCTCGACGGGGTACGTGCTGGTGTGCGGGAACTGCGCCTTGACCTGCGCGTCCACCGCCCGGCTGCCGGCGCTGGGCGGGAGCACGCGGACGTCGACGCCACCGAAGGCGATGTGGGTCACCGGGGCGGCCAGCAGCCCGAGGACCACCAGCACGCCGACCAGGTAGGGCCAGGGGCGGCGCAGCACGCTGCGGGCCAGCCGGGCCCAAGCGCCGGAGCCCTCGGCGGGCCGCGCGCGGTGGCGCCACGGAGTCGGTACCCGCAACGCATTGATCTTGTGGCCGAGCACCGCGAGGCCGGCGGGTAGGACGGTGAGCGAGGCGATCATGGCCACGGCCACGGCGGCCATGCCGCCGTAACCCATCGACCGCAGGAAGCCCTGCGGGAAGAGGAGCAGGCTGGCCAGCGCGAGGGTCACCGTCACACCGGAGAACGCGACGGTACGGCCAGCCGTCGTCATCGTGCGCACCACGGCGGCCCGGGGCTCGTGCCCCGCCCGCAGCTCCTCCCGGAACCGGCTGACCATGAACAGGGCGTAGTCGATGGATAAGCCGAGCCCGATCAGCGTGATGATGTTGATGGCGAAGGTGGACACGTCGGTGACGTACGTGAGCAGCCGGGTCACGATGAACGCGCCCAGGATCGCCACTCCCCCGATGACCAGCGGCCAGGCCGCGGCCACCACGCTGCCGAAGATGATGATCAGCAGCACCAGCAGTACGGGCATGGACAGCGTCTCGGCCCGTTGGATGTCGGCGGTGCTCATCTTGTTGGCGTCGTCGTAGAACGGCCGTACCCCGCCGAGCTGCGTGTCCACCCCGCCGGCCCGGAAGGCGTCCTTGGTGGCCCGGTAGTCGGCGAGCTTGCTCGTGTCGCTGCCGGGCCGGTACCGGACCAGGGCGTACGTGGCGTGCCGGTCGGACGAGACGAGCCTGGGTACGGGCGTGTCGTACCAGGACGTGACCCGGGCTACCTCGGGGAGCTGCTCGGCCTTGACGAGCGCGCCGAGGACGGCCGTACGGAAGGCCGGGTCGTCGACCGTACGGGTGGGGCTGGAGTACAGCACGAGCACGTCGGCGTCCTGCGGGCCCAACTGCTGCACGAGCTGCTGCCGTACCTTCGCCGAGGCGCTGCCCGCGTCGACGAACCCGCCGCTGGACAGCTCGCCGAAGACGCCCGTACCCCAGGTGGCGCCGACCACGACCAGCGCCGCCGCCGCGGCCAGTACCGCCCACCTCGCCGCGACGACGAACCGCCCTAAGCGCGCGAACATGGCTCCCCCCGCCGAAAACGACGTAAGCTGAATCGCACGGCAAATGCGTGAACAGCGTTCACTATGCCAACGGCGTTCACAAGTCGTCAAGTGGAGTACCCATGACAGAGGCGCCGACCCGGCGCGAACGGATGCGCAGCGCGACCCTCGGCGAGATCAAGCAGGTGGCCCGGCGGCTCGTCGTCGAGCAGGGCCCCGCCGGGATCTCGCTGCGCGCCATCGCACGGGACCTGGGCATGTCGGCCGGCGCGCTGTACCGGTACTTCCCCAACCTGGACGCGCTGGTCGTGGCCGTGTGCGGGGACATCTACGACGAGCTGCACGACGCGGTTGCCGCGGCGGCCGCCGACGGGGACAACCCGGTCACCCAGCTGTTCGCCATGGCACGCGGGTTCCGGCGCTGGTCGATCGCGCACCCGCAGGAGTTCGCGCTGCTGTTCGGCACCCCCGTACCCGGCATCGACGCGATGGACGAGCTGTGCGACCCGGACCATCCAGCGGCCCGGGTCGGCGCGCTCTTCCTGGAGCCGTTCGCGCAGGTGTGGGACCAGTTGGCCGCCCGGCTCCCGGCGGTCGACGAGACCCGCCTGGCCGACTACGTGGCGCCGATGGCCGCCGTGCACGGCAACGTTCTTCCGGTCGCCGGCCGGTACGCGTTCCTCGGCGCCTGGACCCGACTGTACGGGCTGGTCGCGATGGAGGTCTTCGGGCACCTGCGCTGGGCGATCACCGACGTCGAGCCGCTGTTCGAGGCCGAGTTGGCTGCGTTCGTCCGGCAGCTCGCCGTAGGCTGACCGGCCATGACGACCAACCCCACGAAGGCCGACGTCGTGATCATCGGGTCCGGGCACAACGGCCTGGTCTCCGCCATCCTGCTCGCCCGCGCCGGGCTGTCCGTCGCGGTGCTGGAGGAGTCCGAGGTGATCGGGGGCGCCACCCGTACCGAGCACCCGTTCGCCAAGGTTCCCGGCCTGGGCCAGTCCACCGGCTCGTACCTGCTCGGGCTGGTGCCGCCGGAGCTGCTGCGCACGCTGGACCTGACGATCCCGGTGCTGCGCCGCGACCCGCACTACTTCCTGCCCACGCCGTCCGACGCGTACCTCCTGTTCGGCTCCGACCGGGCGGCCACCCGGGCCCAGCTGGAGCGCTTCTTCTCCCCCGCCGACGTCGCGGCCGACGACGCGCTGCAGGCCGAGCTGTCCGCGCTGCGCGAGGACCTGGCGCCGGCCTGGCTGGCCGAGCCGGGCACCGTCGAGGAGACCGCCGAGCGCTACGTGCGGCCCGCGCTGCGCCAGACGTTCATCGATCTGGTACGGGGTTCCGTCGCCGACTACCTGGCCCGCTTCGAGTTCCGCTCGGAGCTGCTCGTCTCGATGTACGCGGTCACCGACGGCCTGTCCGGTGTCAACGCCGGTCCGGACGACCCGGGTACCGGCCACAACTTCCTCGTACACAACATGTGCCGGCTACCCGGCTCGGACGGCACCTGGATGATCGCGGCCGGTGGCATGGGTACGGTCTCCCGGACCTTCGCCGATGCCGCGGTGGCCGCGGGCGCGACGATCGAGACGAGCGCTCCGGTCACGTCCGTCCTGCTGTCCTCCGGCGCGGTCGCCGGGGTGCGCGTCGCCGACGGCCGGGAGATCGCGGCGCCGGTCGTGCTGGGCGCGTGCGACCCGTACCGGCTCCAGCAGTTGGTCGCTCTCCCGTCCACGCTGGCCGCACACCTGGACTCCGTCCGACGCACGGGTACCACGCTCAAGGTCAACCTGGCGCTGGCCGGGCTGCCCCGCTTCACCTGCCTGCCGCCGGACGCGCCGAGCCCGTTCGGCTCGACGGTCCATCTGCTGCCCGGCTCCGACGGAGGCGACCCGATGGCCCGGCTCCGGTCCATGTGGGACGACGTGCGGGCCGGCCGGCTGCCAGCCGAACCGACCATCGAGTGGTACGTGCACACGACCGTTGACCCGTCCCTGCAGGACGAGGCCGGGCACCACTCGTCGGCGCTGTTCGTGCAGTCGGTGCCGTACGCGGCCGACCTGGGACGGGCTCCTACCGTCCTATGTGGACGATCTGCTGGCGATCTGCGACCGGTACGCGCCGGGCACCGCGGACCTCGTGGTCGACACCTTCCCGCTGACTCCGCCGAGGCATCGAGGAGCATTTCGGCATCACCGGCGGGCACATCCACCACGTCGACAACACGGTGTCGTTCAGCGACCGGATGCCGTACGCCACCGGGGTTCCGGGCCTGTACGCCGGCAGCGCCGGCTGCCATCCGGCCGGCAGCGTGATCGGCGCGGCCGGCCACAACGCGGCTCGCCGCATCCTGTCCGACCTGGGCCGATCGGCCGGTTAGCCTGCCGCAGGCCCGGCCGGGGCCGGCTCGTCGGCCCGGCGGGACCGCAGCTCGTGGCCGGCGCTGGTGAGGCAGCGTCCGCTGGGCAGGTCGAACCTCCAGCCGTGCAGCTGGCAGGTGAGCGTGTTGCCGTCGATGACGCCGAACCGGGTCAGGTCGGCCTTGAGGTGCGGGCAGCGCCGCTGCACCACCCAGTCGCCCAGGTCGATGTCCTCCGCGTCGGTGCTGCGCTGGTGCTCGTCGTACCAGCCCTCGGCGTACTGCAGCCGCTCCTCGGACAGGCACTTGAAGAACGCGTAGACGAACTCGTTGTACTGGCCGATCCGGGCCGCCGAGAACCGGCAGGACAGGAACAGGGAGTTGACCCAGTCCACCTCGCCGATGTGCAGCAGGTGCTCGACCAGCGCCCGGCCGGTACGGAAGCGGTAGCGCACCTTCTCGTCGGCGTACGGGCGCACCTGCTTGCCTGGGAAGTCGACCACGAGCGACTCGACCACCTCGCCGGCCTCGTCGGTCAGGTCGAACCGGACCGGCCCGCCGACCCCGGTGGCCAGGTAGATCGACTCGTCCAGCAGTGGCTCGACCCGCTTCTTCAGCTCGCCCAGCACGTCGATCTCCGGGTGCCGCCAGGTGGCCTTCTCCGCCTCGATCACCGACCGCTTGCGCTCCTGCATCTCACGCAGGTGCGCCTCCTTGCCGGCGAAGAACTCGGCCACGTCCGGTACGGGGTGCGTGACCTCCGTACCGCAGGTGGTCACCTCGGCCACCGTGCCGGGCAGCAGGACGACCGCAGTTGGTACCGCCGACCTTGGCGTACTCCTCCACGAACTTCGACTGGTCGGGGAAGATGTTGCCCTCGTCCTGCCCGAGGTCGTTGAACTGCCACAGCTCGTCGTCGAGGAAGCAGGGCGGCCCGGCGATGGGAAAGACGTGCGACGCCTTGAGGTCGTCGATGTACCGGAAGGTCCGGTCGAACTGCCGCTCCCGCTTCTGCTTGCCGAACGCGGTCCTGGCGGCGTGCGGCAGCTCGTACACCATCGGGTACCAGATCGCGCCGGAGAACTGCAGCATGTGCGCGTGCACGTGGCCCAGCTCGGCGAAGACCGACAGGTCGGCGGGGCGCGCGTCGTTCTGGTTCAGCAGCCGTACGCCGTCGTACTCGACCCACAGCGAGGAGTCGCCGATCGGCCCGTCGGTCGGGCTGGTGAGCGCCTGGATCATGATCTTCAGGCCCCCGTCGAGCCGGTGCACCTCGTTCGACACCGTCTTCAGGAAGCTGGTGAAGCCCAGCTCGCGCAGCTGGTCCTCCAGCTCCGAGGTCGGGTACTCGGGCAGCAGCACGGTCGCCTTCTTCGACACGTACCGCTTGAGGTGCGCCGCGTCGAAGTGGTCCCGGTGCAGGTGCGAGACGTACAGGTAGTCGCAGTCACCCAGCGATGCCCAGTCGAGCAGCGAGTTGTCCGGGAACGGGAACCAGGAGGCGAAGTATGCCGGGTTGACCCACGGGTCACAGAGGATGCTGCCCGCCGGGGTGTCGATCCGCATGCTCGCGTGCCCCGTACCCGTGATCCGCACCGCTGCTCCTCCTCCTTCGGCCACCGTGGTCGACGCTACCGGACGACTTTGTCCGGGTCGCTGCGCGGCGCCAGTCCGGTAATTTACCCGCGCGAAACCGACCTATCCCCCATAACCTGGATGAGGTACGACCACGGTGCGACGGCCGGGATCCGGTACCTCTGCACGGAAGAGCAGGGTGCCCCTCCCGGCGACCGCACAGTGGCGTACCCCGACGGACGGCTCGGGGATCGCGGCGTGCCAGACTACGTCCGGATCGACCAGACGAGGGGGACCCGACCGTGGCCGCAGAAGAGCCCGTCAGCGCACCGGACCAGCACAAGCCGGAGAACCGCAAGTTGGCCCGGCTCGGCGCGGTACTGACCATCATCGTCCTGCTGGCGATGCTCTGCGGGAACCACCGGGGTCGGGTCGAAGACTGGTTCCTGATCGTCACCGCCGGCGGTATCGCCCTGGTCCTCGTCGGCGACTGGCTGCTCCGCAAGAACGGCCTGCGCTAACCCGCTGACCCACTGGCGCGGGCTCAGCGCCGGCGGAGGAGGATGTCCCGTACCTCCCGGAGTGCCTGGTCCACCTCGGCCTCGAAGTAACCGCCCGGGACCAGGTTGAACTGGCTCGGGTCCAGCTCGGCGTCGCTGGTCGGCCCCCCAGAACGACCGGCCAGGGCACCGAGGATCACCTCGAACAGCCGGTCCACCTGCTTCGGGTCGTACCCGCTGCCGAACCGGCGCGGCTGGAAGCTGCGCCGCAGCTGGTCGATGCGCTGCGCGTCGGGACCGCCGGCGACCGGGCCGGGCTCGCGCACCATGTCCGGCATCCTGATCTCGGTGGTCATGTCCATCTTGCCGTGCCGGCCGGGCTCGAAGCCCTCGAAGCCGCCGCCGAAGGTACCGGCCGGCTCGTCGTACCGGGCCGGCTCGTCGTACCGGGCCGGCTCGTCGTACCGGGCCGGCTCGTCGTACCGGGCCGGCTCGTCGTAGCGCTGCGGCTCGTCGTAGCGGCCGAAGCCGGCACCCGCCGGGGCCGGCGCGGGGCGCATCGGGGCCGGTGGCGGCGGTGGGGGAAGCGGCCGCTCGTCGCGCATCGGCGGCATCATCCGGTCGTCGCGCATCGGCGGCGGCGCCATCCGGTCCTCGCGCATCGGTGGTGGCGGGAGCTGGCGCTCGTCGCGCATCGGCGCCATCCGCTCCGGGCCACGGGCCGGCACGAACCCGCCCCGCTCCTCCAGCTCGCCGAGCTGCCGCTCGACCCGGTCGAGGTGCAGGTCGACCTGCCACTCGTCGTAGCCGCCGAAGCGTACCCGGAAGACGACGTCATGGACCTCCGAGGCGGTCACCGTCGCCCCGGGCTCGCCGTTCAACGTCGCCTCCACGCGGTCGAGGAAGGCGTCCACCTCGTCGACCTTGTACCCGCGACGCAGCGCCCGGCGCCGGAACCGCTGACCCTGACTAGCCACCCTATGCCGCCCTTTCCTCGCTCGGCCCCGTGCCCTCAGACCCCGGAGCGTCGACCCGCCCGCTCTGCTCGCTCGCGGTGGTGCCGTCCGCTCGCTCGCGACGCGCCCCGGCGCGACGGCCCTCCGTCGCGGCGCTCTGCTCGCTCGCCGCGAGCTGGCCGCACGCGCCGTCGATCTCCCGGCCACGGGTGTCACGTACCGTGGTCGGCACGCCAGCCTCCCGCAACCGTCGGACGAACTCCCGCTCCACCGGCTTGGGACTCGCGTCCCAACGGCTGCCGGGTGTGGGATTGAGCGGGATCAGATTGACATGCGCGAGGCTTCCGGCCAAGAGGCGACCCAGGAGATCGGCCCGCCACGGCTGGTCGTTGACGTCCTTGATCATGGCGTACTCGATCGACACCCGGCGACCCGTACGGGCCGCGTACGCCCAGGCCGCGTCGAGCACCTCGGCCACCTTCCAGCGCTGGTTCACCGGTACCAGCTCGTCGCGCAGCCCGTCGTCCGGCGCGTGCAGGGACAGCGCCAGGGTGACCGGGAGGCCCTCGTCGGCGAGCCGGCGCATCGCCGGTACCAGTCCGACCGTCGATACGGTGATGTGCCGCTGGGACAGGCCGAGCCCGTCGGGCGCCGGGTCGGTGAGCCGGCGTACCGCCTCGATGACCCGGGCGTAGTTGGCCAGTGGCTCGCCCATGCCCATGAACACCACACGGGACAGCCGGGGCGGGCACCCGGGCAGCTCGCCCCGGGCGGCCAGGCCGGCGAACCAGACCACCTGGTCGACGATCTCCGCGGTGGACAGGTTACGGGTCAGCCCGGCCTGGCCGGTGGCGCAGAACGGGCAGGCCATGCCGCAGCCGGCCTGGCTGGAGACGCACACGGTCACCCGGTCGGGGTAGCCCATCAGCACGCTCTCCACCAGGGCGCCGTCGTGCAGGCGCCAGAGCGTCTTGCGGGTGGTGCCGTCGTCGCAGCTCTGCGCCCGTACCGCGGTCAGCAGTGGCGGCAGCAGCTCGGCGGCGAGCCGGTCGCGGGCGGCGGCCGGGATGTCGGTCATCGCGGCCGGGTCGCGGACCAACCGGCCGAAGTAGTGGGTGGACAGCTGTCCGGCCCGGAACTCCTTCTCCCCGAGCGCGGCGACCGCCGCGCGGCGCGCGGGCAGATCCAGGTCGGCGAGGTGGGGCGGGGGCAGGGAAGTACGGCGCCGGGGCTGGCCCGGCGCCCGCTCGATCACGGGTAGCGTCGTCATATCGGTCCCAGTGTCCCACGCCCGGGTGAGAACCCGGGTGCACCGGGTGTGCGTCAGCCGCTGCCCGGCGCCAGTACCGAGAGCAGGATGAACGCGGTCGGCGCCGCGAACAGTACGGAGTCCAGCCGGTCCATCAGGCCGCCGTGGCCGGGCAGCAGGTTGCTCATGTCCTTGATCCGCAGGTCCCGCTTGAGCAGCGACTCGGCCAGGTCGCCCAGCACCGAGGCGGCGGAGACGGCCAGCCCGAAGATCGCGCCGTGCCACCAGGGCACGTGGAAGAGGAAGTAGAGCAGGAGGGCGCCGCCCGTACCGGTGATGAGCAGCGAGCCGGCCAGGCCCTCCCAGGACTTCTTGGGGCTCACCGTGGGGGCCATCGGGTGACGGCCGAGGAACACCCCGGCGACGTACCCGCCGGTGTCGGACAGGACCACGGCCGCGAGCGTCACGAGCACCCGCAGGTGCCCGTCGTGCACGGGCTTGTCCAGCAGGACGGCGAACGCGCCGAGAAACGGCACGTACACCGCGATGAGTACGGTGGCCAGCAGGTCCCGCTGGTAGCCGACCGGCCCGTCGGCGAGCCGCCAGACCATCGCGGCCAGGACCGTGAGCACCAGGCCGAGCGTCAGTGCCTCGGCACCGGCGAACCAGGCCAGCGTGACCATCACGGCACAGCCGCCGAACAGCGGGACCAGGTTCGCCCGGGCACCACCGTCGTGCCCGACCGCCCGGACCATCTCCCAGGTCCCGATCCCGGTCGCCGCGGCGACCACGAGGAGGAACGCCGGCGGCCAGATGAACAGCGAGGCCACCACGACGCCGCCGAGCGTGAGCCCGACCGCGATCGCCGCCGGCAGGTTGCGGCCGGCCCGACCCGTACGGGGCGGCGGGGTCGGGTCGGGCTCCGGCTCGGGGTCCGGCTCGCCCCGCCGCGGGCGGCGGGGCCGGTCGGTCAGGTCCAGCTCCAGGTCGGCCAACTGCGGAGGGTACGGCTCGGGCGCGGTCAGTTCGTCGTGCCGCGCCCGGTGCCGCGCCCCACGGAGATCGTGGTCTGGAGGTTCGAGGTAGGACATCAGACCTCGAGCAGCTCGGCTTCCTTGTGCTTGACGAGCTCGTCGATGTGCCCGGTGAACCGGTGCGTCAGGTCGTCCAGCTCCTTCTCCGCCCGGCGCCCCTCGTCCTCGCCGGACTCGCCGTCCTTGACGATGCGGTCCAGCTCCTCCTTGGCCTTGCGCCGTACGTTGCGCACCGCGACCTTGGCTTCCTCGCCCTTGTGCCGGGCCACCTTGATCATGTCCCGGCGCCGCTCCTCGGTCATCTGCGGTAGCACGATACGGATCTGGGTGCCCTCGTTGTTGGGGTTCACACCCAGGTCCGAGTCGCGGATCGCCTTCTCCATCGCGTGCAGCTGCGAGTTGTCGTATGGCTTGATGAGCGCCATCCGCGGCTCCGGGACCGCGATCGAGGCCATCTGCGTCAGCGGGGTCGGGGAGCCATAGTAGTCGATGAGGATCTTGCTGAACATGGCGGGAGTGGCGCGGCCGGTACGGATCGTCGCGAACTCCTCCTTGGCGAACTCGATCGCCCGCTCCATCTTCTCTTCGGCCTCGAAGAGCGTCTCGTCGATCACGTGCTCCGTCGCCTCCTTAGGCGGTTGGTCAGGCGGTCGGGTCAGGCAGCGGTGATCAGCGTGCCGATCTTCTCACCGCTGACCGCCTTGATGATCGTGTCTTCGCCCTCGGCGCCGAAGACCAGCATCGGCAGCCGGTTGTCCATGCAGAGGCTGAACGCGGCCGCGTCGACCACCCGTAGGCCCTCGCGCAGCGCCTCCTCGAACGTGACCCGCTCGAGTTTCACCGCCGTGGGGTCCGTACGGGGGTCGGCGGTGTACACGCCGTCCACCCCGTTCTTGCTCATCAGTACGACGTCCGCGTGGATCTCCAGGGCGCGCTGGGCGGCCACGGTGTCGGTGGAGAAGTACGGCATACCCGCCCCGGCCCCGAAGATCACCACGCGACCCTTCTCCAGGTGCCGGATGGCCCGGCGGGGGATGTACGGCTCGGCGACCTGGGCCATGGTGATCGCGCTCTGTACCCGCGTGTCGATGCCCGCCTTCTCCAGGAAGTCCTGCAGGGCCAGGCAGTTCATCACGGTGGCGATCATGCCCATGTAGTCGGCGCGCGACCGGTCCATGCCCCGCTTCTCCAGCTCGACGCCGCGGAAGAAGTTGCCACCGCCGACCACGACGGCGACCTGGATGCCGAGCTGGACCACGTGCGCGATCTGCCGGGCCAGCTCCTGTACGACGTTGGGGTCCACGCCGATCGCGCCGCCACCGAAGACCTCACCGGAGAGCTTGAGTACGACCCGCCTGGCGCGGGGCCCGCCCACACTGACCGGGCGCCGGAGAGGTGCCGTCCCGATCTCGTCGGTCATCGTGTCGACCATCGCGCCTCCCGTGTCTGTCGGTACCAATCTGTCACGTCCCCGCACCCTGAGGGAGCCGCGGTGTACGCGAACGGGGAGGCGTGACGGCTACCCGCCGGCCGCCTCCCCGTCGCCGTACCGTCTTCGGCCCGTCAGGCCTGGCCCACCTCGAACCGGACGAACCGGCTCACGGTGATCCCGGCCTCCTTGAGGACCTGCTGTACGGTCTTCTTCTGGTCCTGCACCGAGGACTGCTCCAGCAGCACGAAGTCCTTGAAGAACCCGTTGACCCGGCCGTCGACGATCTTCGGCAGGGCGGCCGCCGGCTTGCCCTCCTCGCGGGCGGTCTCCTCGGCGATGCGCCGCTCGGTGGCGATCACATCGGCGGGTACCTCGTCGCGGGTCAGGTACTTCGGCCGCATCGCGGCCACCTGCATGGCGACCCCGCGCGCATCCGCGTCGCCTGCTTCATCCGCGGTGCCCGAGTACTCGATCAGGACGCCGACCGCGGGCGGCAGGTCGGCGGCCTTGCGGTGCAGGTACACCGCGACCGGCGCGTCGCCGTCCAGGACGGCGAACCGGTTGATCACCAGCTTCTCGCCGATCTTGGCGGACAGTTCCTCCAGCGCCGCGCCGACCGTACGGCCGGGCGACAGCTCCGCGGCGGCCAGCGTGGCGAGGTCGGCCGGCGCCGTCGCGGCCACGTGCTCGACCAGGGTCTGGGCGAACCCGATGAAGTCCGCGTTCTTGGCCACGAAGTCGGTCTCGCAGTTGACCTCGAGCAGCGCCCGGCCGGAGTGCGCGACCAGCCCGTTGGCGGTGGTCCGGCCGGCCCGCTTGTTGACGTCCTTGGCGCCCTTGATGCGCAGGAGCTCGACGGCCTTGTCGAAGTCGCCGTCGGTCTCCTCGAGCGCCTTCTTACAGTCCAGCATCCCGGCGCCGGTCAGATCGCGGAGCTTCTTGACGTCCGCGGCAGTAAAGTTCGACATGCTTCTCTCTCTAGCGGCGGTTTGCGTCGGGCGGCGGGTTGCGGGTTGGTAAGTTGCGCGCCCGGCGACGCGGGTCGGTCAGGCCTCGGCGGTCGCCGGGGCCGGCTCCTCGTCCTTGCGCTGCAGCAGCTCCCGCTCCCACTCGGCGAGCGGCTCGTCCGCCGCGACCACGCCCGGCTCGGGCTTCTCGTCGGCCGTACGGCCGGCCCCGCGGCCGGAGCGGGCGATCAGACCGTCCGCCACGCCGTCCGCGACGACCCGGGTGAGCAGTGCGGCCGAGCGGATCGCGTCGTCGTTGCCCGGGATCGGGAAGTCCACCTCATCCGGGTCGCAGTTGGTGTCGAGTACCGCGATCACCGGAATGCCCAGCTTGCGCGCCTCGTCGACCGCGATGTGCTCCTTCTTGGTGTCGACCACCCAGATCGCGGCCGGGGTCTTCTGCATGTCGCGCAGGCCGCCTAGCGTCTTGGTGAGCTTGTCCTTCTCGCGCTGCAGCTGCAGGGTCTCCTTCTTGGTGTACCCCTGCGCCGCCCCGGTCTGCTCGATCGACTCCAGCTCCTTCATCCGCTGCAGCCGCTTGTAGACCGTCTGGAAGTTGGTGAGCATGCCGCCCAGCCAGCGGTGGTTCACGTACGGCATGCCGACCCGGGACGCCTGCTCGGCGATCGCCTCCTGGGCCTGCTTCTTGGTGCCGACGAAGAGGATCGAGCCGCCCTCGGCGACCGTGTTCTTGACGAAGTCGTACGCCTTCTCGATGTAGTCGAGGCTCTGGCGCAGGTCGATGATGTAGATGCCGTTGCGCTCGGTGAAGATGAAGCGCTTCATCTTCGGGTTCCACCGCCGGGTCTGGTGTCCGAAGTGGACACCGCTCTCCAGCAGCTGGCGCATGGTTACCACTGCCATGATGAGGTGCTCCTCGATATCCCTGGTTGCCGGCGGGCCCGGGCGGGCCGCCGCCTGGTGCCCGGTCGCCGGCCGAGGTGAGCCCGGCGCACGGTGCGTCGGGACCAGGGCGGCCGTCGCCTCACCGCTGGGTGAGGAGGGCACGCGAGGTCGACCACGCGAGGTGGTCGCCGGTCATTCAGTGTACGCGGTGTCAGGAGCGGCGCCGGCTTGGGTCCTGCACTGTGCCGGTTTGCGGCTTTTTTCAGCCAGCCGCGAGCCCGGCGGCGACCAGCAGAACCAGACCCACCGGGAGGTACGCCAGTGGAGTGCGCAGCCACGCCCGGCCCGGGGTCGCGCCCGCGGCGGTGGCCGCGCCGGTCATCAGGCCGTAGAGGCCCATCGCCACCAGCGGTACGCCGGTCATCGCGAAGAGCCCGCCGAGCACCGCCCCGGGTAGCACGGTGCTGGCGAACTCGCCACTGACCAGGACCCGGACCAGCAGCAGCTCGACGACGATGGCCAGCGCGCCCAGGATGCCCGCCGCGCCGACCCGGCGGGTCCGGTAGACGGTGGGCCCGGGCGCGGCCGGGCGACGCAGGGCGGTCCGGTCGATGGGCTGGGTGTGGTGCTGGCCGGTCGGGTCCTCCGCGTCCGGCGGGAAGCCGGCCGGCGGGACCGGCGGCGGCTCGGGCGCGAAGGCGGGCTCCGGGACGAAGGGCGGGTCGCTCTCGTACGGGGGCAGCTCGACGCCCGAGCGCGGCCCAAGGGTCGTACGGGTGTCGAGCGGGTCGTCGGTCGGGCCCTGGTCGCGGCCGCCGCGCCGGGTCTCGGGGACCCGGTACCGGTCGTCCTCGAAGCGTTGGCTGTCCTCGTAGCGCTGGCTGTCCTCGTAGCGCTGACCCTCGTCGTAGCGCTGACCGTAGCCCTGCTCGCCCGGGAACCAGCGGCTCTCCCGCTCGTCCGGGTACCCGCGATGTCCGTCCACGAAGAGGCACGCTAGGGGACGGGGGACCCGACCCGCCAGAGCCTGACCCGGATGCCGGGTTTGTTCCGTACCACATGATGACCGTCGTGCCGGTACCCGAGCAGCTCCACGCGGTCGCCGGCGCGCCGGCCCGGCCGCACCGCGCGGGTATGGCCACCCGGGCGGGCTGGCTGGAACGGACCACCCGGCAGCCGCCACCGCTGCCCGACCCGGCCTAGGCTGTGCGAATGGATCCACTCGCCAGGCGGATGCAGCCGTTCGGTACCACCATCTTCGCGGAGATGTCCGCGCTCGCCGTGCGTACCGGCGCGGTCAACCTCGGCCAGGGCTTCCCCGACACTGATGGACCGGCGTCGATGCTTGACGCGGCCGCCGAGGCGCTCCGCAGTGGACACAACCAGTATCCGCCCGGCCCCGGGATCCCCGCCCTACGTGCCGCGATCGCCGCCCACCAGCGGGACTTCTGGGAGCTGGAGTACGACCCGGACACCGAGGTGCTGGTGACCGCCGGGGCCACCGAGGCGGTCGCCGCGACCATCCTGGCCCTGTGCGAGCCGGGCGACGAGGTGGTCTGCTTCGAGCCGTACTACGACTCGTACGCCGCCTCGATCGCGCTCGCCCACGCCGTACGCCGGCCGGTCACCCTGCGCCCGGGCGCCGACGGCCGGTACGGCTTCGACCCCGACCAGCTGCGCGCCGCGTTCGGCCCGCGTACCCGACTGGTGCTGCTCAACTCCCCGCACAACCCGACCGGCAAGGTGTTCACCCCGGCAGAGCTGGCCCTGGTCGGCGCGCTCTGCGTCGAGCACGGGGCCTACGCGGTGACCGACGAGGTGTATGAGCACCTGGTCTTCAACGGGCTGCACCAGCCGCTGGCCGGCTTCCCCGGCATGCGCGACCGCACCGTTCAGATCTCCTCGGCCGGCAAGACCTTCTCCTGTACGGGCTGGAAGGTCGGCTGGGCCTGCGGATCCGCCCCGCTGATCTCAGCGGTCCTGCGGGTCAAGCAGTTCCTCACGTTCGTCAATGCCGGGCCGCTGCAGCCGGCCGTGGCGCACGCGCTCGCGCTGCCCGTGTCTTACTACGCCGACCTGCGCAACGACCTGCTCGCAAAGCGGGACCTGCTGGCCGCCGGGCTGGCCGAGGCGGGGCTGCGGGTGTACCAACCCGAGGGCACCTACTTCATCACCGCCGACATCAGCCCCCTCGGAGGTACGGACGGGGTGGCGTTCTGTCGGGAGCTGCCGGAACGGTGCGGCGTGGTCGCCGTACCGACCCAGGTGTTCTACGACGATCCGGAGGCGGGGCGGCGGGTGATCCGGTTCGCCTTCTGCAAGCGGCCGGAGGTGCTGCTGGAGGCCGTGTCCCGCCTGGGCAAGCTGGCCGTCGCCTAACCACGCGGGGTCCCTTAGGGCGCGTCGGTTGTCCACAGCTGCCCTCGTTGTCCACATCTTGATCTTCCTGGCGCACGGGGGCGGCACGGGCGGGCCACGCTTCCGGCATGGTGCGACGGATCCCCGCGGTACTCGCGACCCTGCTGCTGTTCCCGGTGCTCGCGTCCGGCTCGGCGCGGGCGGCGGTCTTGACGGCGCCGCCGACACCGGTTCCGGCCACACCGGACCCGGCCACACCGGACCCGGCCACACCGGACCCGGCCACACCGGACGCGGCCGCGCCAGGTGCCGTCGCGGCTGGCTCGCCCCGGGCCGGCGTGCGCGCCGCTGTCCCGGCAGCGCCGGCAGCGGTCCCGGCCGCGCCGGTCGGCCCCGACGTGCCCAGCCGGCTGACCTTCCGATGGCCGCTCGCCGGGACCCCGACGGTGACCCGGCCGTTCCAGCCGCCGCCCCGGCCGTGGCTGCCCGGACATCGTGGTGTCGACCTCGCCGGTTCGCCCGGAGCGACGGTCCTCGCGGCCGGCCCGGGAGTCGTGGCCTTCGCGGGCAACGTCGCCGGTACGGGCGTGGTCAGCATCGACCATCCGAACGGGCTGCGCACGACGTACGAGCCGGTGCTCCCGCTCGTCCGCGCCGGTCAGCCGGTCGGCGCGGGGCAGCCGATCGGTACCTTGCTACCGGGGCACCCCGGCTGCCCGGTAGCCGCCTGCCTGCACTGGGGACTGCGCCGAGGCACGGAGTATCTCGACCCGTTGATGCTGCTGCGTGCCGGCCGGGTACGCCTGCTGCCGCTCGATCGGTCCGCGCCGTGACCTAGCCAGAGAGCCTAGGCAGGCCATCGGCGAGCCGTTCGTACTCGTCCGGCCGGTTGTAGACCTGGGCGGACAGGCGCAGCAGCAGGCGGCCCCGCCACGGGTGCACGGCGACCTCGGCGCGCAGCTCGTCGGAGATCCGGTCGCGCAGCCGGAAGGCGTCGTCCGGCTCGGCTCCGGCAGCGGGCAGCAGCCGCAACGGGATGACCCGCATGGGCAGGGGGCCGCCCGGGTCGGGCAGCTCGGCCGGGGTGAGCCCGAGGGCCGCGCCGACGACGTGCTGGCCGTAGCGAACCAGTTCGGCGTTGTATGCCCGTACCCGGTCAACGCCGAGGGTACGCAGCACGAACATTCCGGTCGGTGCGGCGAGCCAGGGCGTGTAGTCGACGGTTCCGGCGTGCTCGACGCTGGCCGGGAAGCCGTCGGGGTGCGACCAGGAGACGGTGTTCGGCCGTACCCGGGACCGCCACCGTTCGGCGACGGTCAGCAGAGCGGTCCCGCGGGGCGCGTACGCCCACGTGTGCAGGTTGCCGACGAAGAAGTCGGCCCCCAGCGCGTCAACATCCAACGGGACCAGGCCGGGCGCGTGCGCGCCGTCCACCAGCAAGGGGACTCCGGCAATACGCAGCGCCTCGGCGACCCGGGCCACCGGGAACAGCTTCGCGGTCGACGAGCCGACCAGATCGACGACCACGAGCCTGGTACGGGACGGGCGCACCGCCTCCGCCACCTCGGCAACGATGTCGTCGTCGGTCGCGTCCAACTCGACCGGTACGACCCGCCGCACAGCGCCGGTCTCGGCGATCGCGAGGCCCACCGGGCCGTACCCGTGATCCGTGGTGACCACCTCGTCGCCCGTACCCAGCCCGAGCGAGCGCAGCACGACGGCGATACCGGCCGTGACGTTGGGTACGAGCGCGGTGCCGTCCGGATCGGCGCCGATGAACGTGGCCAGGTGCCGCCGGGCGTGCGCGACCCGGTCGAGCAGCCCTCGGGTGAAGAAGCGCTGCGGGTTGCTCTCCATCTCGTCGCGCAGCCGCTGCTGGGCCCGCTGCACCGGCAGCGGTACGGCGCCGAGCGAACCGTGGTTGAGGTGCGCCCGGGCGGGGTCGAGCGAGAACAGCAGCCGGGCACCGGGAAGCGGCTCGGGCGGGCTTGCGCGACGATCGTCAGGCACGTGGATGTGCCTGCCGGTACGCGCTGCGCAGGCGCTCGATCGATACATGGGTGTAGATCTGGGTACTGGCCAGCGAGGCGTGCCCGAGCAGCTCCTGTACGGAGCGCAGGTCGGCGCCGCCCTCCAGGAGGTGTGTGGCGGCCGAGTGGCGCAGCCCGTGCGGGGACACGTGTGGCAGGCCGGCTGCCTGGGCGTACCGGGAGACGATCGCGCGGGCGGTGGTGGGCTGGAGCCGACCCCCCTTCGTGCCGAGCAGGAGCGCCGGCCCGGAGCGCGGGGTCGCCAGGGCCGGGCGGCCGTGCCGGAGCCAGGCGTCGAGCGCGTGCTCGGCGGGGAGCCCGTACGGGACGGCGCGCTCCTTCGCTCCCTTGCCGAGCACCCGGACCACGCGTCGGGACCGATCCACGTCGTCGATGTCAAGGCCACACAGCTCGCTGACCCGGATCCCGGTCGCGTACAGCAGCTCCAACAGCAGCCGGTCGCGCAGCGGTACCGGCTCTGCGCCGGCCGGTGCGGTCACCAGCGCGGCCGCCTGCTCGCCACGCAGTACGGACGGCAGCTCCCGGCGCGCCTTCGGGCTGGCGAGCAGGGCGCCGACGTCCCGGTCGAGCAGCCCGTCGCGGTGTGCCCAGGCGGTGAACGTACGAGCCGACGCGGCCCGACGAGCCAGCGAGGTACGGGCGGTCCCCGTGCTCCGGAGCCGGGCGAGCCAGCTGCGCAGCACGCCGAGGTCGAGGTCCCCAGGTCCCGGATGCCCCATCCGGCCGGCGTGGTCGAGCAGCGAGACCACATCGCCGACGTACGCCCGTACGGTGTGCGCCGACCGGCCACGTTCGCTGGCGAGGTGCCGGGCGAAAGCCTCGACCGCGGCGCGCATCGGCTCGGGAAGCGCGGCGTGCAGCGCTTCCGTACCCGGCCGGCGACCCATGACACCGACCGTGACCGCGGTCGTCGCTTCCGTCAAGCCGACGCGCGGGCCTTCGGGCTCGTTGTGTAGCCGCCGTCGGTCGCGACGACGTGGCCGGCGACTTCGAGCGCGGGTAGCGCACGGAGCGCCTCGCGCAGCGGTACCCCGGCCGCGGCGGCGATCTGCCCCGGGTCGGCGGCGCGGCGCAGCGGCACCGCGTCGAGCACCCGGGACAGCTCCGGTCCCAGGCGGTCGCGCTCCTGCTCCGGGCCGCGCACGATCGGCGCCAGGTCCTCACCGATCCGACCCACCTCCTCCAGCACCTCGGCATAGGAGGTGACCAGCCGTGCCCCGCCGTACCGGATGTGCTGGTTGCACCCGACCGACATGGCGGACGTGACCGGCCCGGGTACGGCCATGACGCCCCGGCCCAGCAGGGCTGCCCGGCCCAGCGTCTGCCGGGCGCCGCTGCGCGCGTTGGCCTCGACGACCACGGTGCCCCGGCTCAGCGCGGCGATGACCCGGTTGCGGATCAGAAATCGATGTCGATGCGGGTCGGCGCCGGGCGGCCACTCGCTGACCAGCAGCCCGTCGTCGAGGATCCGCTCGAACAAGCTGGCATGGGCGAGCGGGTACGCACGGTCCACCCCGCAGGCGAGTACGGCGACGGTGACGCCGCCGGCGCTCAGGGCGCCCCGGTGCGCGGCCGCGTCGATCCCGTACGCGCCGCCGGAGATGACCGCCCAGTCCCGATTGGCGAGCCCGTAGGCCAGCTCAGTCGCGACGTGGTTGCCGTAGCTGGTGGAGGCCCGGGCCCCGACGACGGCGACCGAGCGATCCAGCGCCGAGGCGAGCGGCGGGGAGCCGCGTACCCACAGGCAGACCGGCGGGTACGTGTCCCGGTCGACCCGCGCCCCACCGGGCTCACTGATCCGGCACAGGTCGGTCAGGCGCGCCGGCCACTCGTCGTCCTCGGGCACCACGAGCCGAGCGCCCAGCCGCTCCGTACGGGCGAGGGCGGCGGCCGCGATCCGCAGCGGGTCGGCACCGTCCAGCCGTACCCGGACCGCCTCGGCCACCTGTTCGGGTACCTGCCCAGCGACCAGCGCCTCGAGCGCGCCGACCGGACCGTGCTCGGCCATCAGGCGGTACACCTCGACACTGCCCGGCTCCACCAGGCACGCCACTGCGACCCGGGCCACCCGGGCGTCCTCGTCGCTCATCGCGTCCGTCCTATCCGCATTCCCAGTGACTCACTGACATCTCCACCGTCCGGGTGCGGCCGGCCGTCCAGGTCCGCGATCGTCCACGCCAGGCGCAGCACTCGATCGAATCCCCGGGCCGACAGCTCCCCGGCCTCCACCCGCCGGGTCAGCTCAGCCGTCGCCGCCCGGGGCAGCCGCCAGGGCCGCCCGCGCAGCGCACTGCCGGCTACCTCGCCGTTGGTCTGCCAGCCGTGCCCGGCCCAGCGTGCGGCCGCCGCGGCCCGCGCCTTGGCCACCCGCTCGGCGACGATCGCGGAGGGCTCGGCGTCGGTGGTCTCTTGCATGAGCTGGGCGGCGGTCACCGGGGTCAGCTCGATGCGCAGGTCCACCCGGTCGAGCAGCGGCCCGGACAGCCGGCCCAGGTAACGACGGCGCACCAACGAGGGGCACTCGCAGTGCGCGTCGCCGCCGGGCTTCGCGCACGGGCACGGGTTCGAGGCGAGTACGAGCTGGATGCGCGCCGGGTACCGGGTGCTCCCGTACGCCCGGGACAGCACCACCTCGCCGCTCTCCAGCGGCTGGCGCAGCGCTTCCAGCGCCCGTACCCCGAACTCGGGCGCCTCGTCGAGGAAGAGCACCCCGAGGTGGGCCAGCGAGATCGCGCCGGGGCGGGCGAGGCCCGAGCCGCCGCCGGCCAGCGCGGCCACGCTCGCCGTGTGGTGCGGCGCCTGGAACGGAGCCTGGCGGATGAGCGGCGCGTCGGGCGGCAGCGCTCCGGCGATGGAGTGCACCGCGGTCACCTCCAGCGCCGCGGCGTCCGACAACGGCGGCAGGATCGACGGCAGCCGCCGGGCCAGCATCGTCTTCCCCGCCCCGGGCGGCCCGACCATCGACAGGTGGTGCCCACCGGCCGCGGCCAGCTCCAGTCCCCGCCGGCCCAGCTCCTGCCCGACGACGTCGGCGAGGTCCGGTCCGGTAGACGGCTCGGCCGCCGGTCCGGCCGGCGCGTCGAGCAGCGGACCGGAGCCCCGTACGAAGTCGATCAGCCGGCGCAGCGAGTCGGTGGCCCGTACGGTGACGCCGGGTACGAGCGCCGCCTCGCGCGCGTTGGCGACCGGTACGACCGCGCGGGTGATCCCGGCCCGGGCGGCGGCCAGCAGGCCGGGCAGCACCCCGCGTACGGGCCGGACCGTGCCGTCCAGCCCCAGCTCACCGAGCAGCACCACCCCGTGCAGCGGGGCCAGGGGCAGCTCACCGGCGCCGGCGAGCACCCCGACCGCGATCGCCAGATCGAAGACGGAGCCGTGCTTGGGCAGGGCGGCGGGCAGCAGGTTGACGGTGATCCGCCGGTTGGGCCAGGTCTCGCCAGAGTTGACGAGGGCGGCCCGGACCCGGTCGCGGGCCTCGGACAGCGCCGCGTCGGGCAGCCCGGTCAGGGTGAGCCCCGGCAGGCCGGCGGCCAGGTCGGCCTCCACCTCGACGAGGTGCCCGGCCAGCCCGACCAGGCCCACGGCGACCACCTTGGCGTAGGACATCAGAACGCTCCGCGCAGGTGCTCCACCGTCGCCGGACCGGCCGGCTGCGGCAGCACGCTCACCACGTCGAAGCGCACCTCGCGCGCCCGGACTCCGCTGCGCGCCAGCCAGAGGGCGGCCAGCTGGCGCAGCCGGACCACCTTGGCCGGCACCAGCGCCTCGGCCGGTGTGCCGAAGCGGCCGCTGCGCCTCGTCTTGACCTCCGCGAACACCACCGCGTCGCCGTCGCGCAGGACCGCGTCCAGCTCACCCGTGCCGCACCGCCAGTTCCGGTCGAGGAGCACCATCCCCTGGGCGACCAGGTACCGGACGGCCACCCGCTCGCCGTATGCGCCCACCGCGTCCTTGGCCCGCGTCATGGCGCACACGGTGCCCGAGTGGCGCGGCGGTCCGCGACGACAGTCGGCGGATCTGTGGATCGCGAGGGGACCTGTGGACGGCTAAGCGATCACCGCGGAGACCTGGTACAGGCCCACCTGGTACGGACCTACAACACCCGCCGCAGCAGCACCCTGGCCCGGCCGGGGCCGCCGTAGTCCGGAATCTCCTCGGCGCTCATGCCGAGCCCGGTGTGGAACGCCACCGAACCGGTGTTCCCCGGCGACGTCACCGCGTGCAGCTCCCGGGCGCCGGCCGTACAGGCCCGGTCGGTGAACGCGTGCCAGAGCGCCCGCCCGATCCCGTACCGGCGGTGCCCTGCCCGTACGGCGACCGCGTGCACGTAACCGATCCCGTCGAGCGTGACGACGCCGAGCAGGTAGCCGACCGTGCGGCCAGAGTCGCGCGCGAGGTGCCCGTACCCTCGAAACTGCCGGAACCACATCGGGTGCAGCAGGAACCGGGTGTCCCGCCCGTCCCAGAAGTCGTCGTGCGCCGCGAGCAGCTCAGCCAGGACGCCGGCCGGGTCGTGTGATGCCAGGGGCTCCCCGCGTGCGGCATCCGGGATTCTCCCCCTGTTCGGGACGGCGCGGGCGGGCCACCATGGAGGTATGCGTTTCGTGCTGCTCGTCGCTGGTCTTCTGGTGGTCGGCCTGGTGGCCGTGTGGCTGGTCAAGGCCCTGATCGGCGTCCTGTTCTACATCCTGGTCGGCGCCCTGGTGGTCGGCGGCGGCGTCTACCTCTACCACCGCGTCCGCCGGGCCATCACCGGGCCGAACCGGCCGCGCCTGCCCTACTGACCGCGCTGCCCTACTGACCGCGCTGCCCAACTGACCGACGTCAGCCGCCACCGACGTCAGCCGCCGAAGCCGGTATCCGTCGGAAGCGAGATATCCGGCTTCTCCAGCTCTTCCACGTTAACGTCCTTGAACGTCATCACCCGGACGTTCTTGACGAACCGGGCCGGGCGGTACATGTCCCAGACCCACGCGTCCTGCATCTCGACCTCGAAGTAGACCTCGCCGTCGGAGTTGCGTACGTGCAGGTCGACCTGGTTGGCGAGGTAGAACCGGCGCTCGGTCTCCACCACGTAGGAGAACTGCCGCACGATGTCGCGGTACTCCCGGTAGAGCTGGAGCTCCATCTCGGTCTCGTACTTCTCGAGATCCTCCGCGCTCATCGCGCTCCGCCCTCCACGCCGACCATGCCGTCCCGCCATTCTCACCCACCGGGGTCTGCGGCAGCAGACCCTCGCCGGACGCCACGCCGACGGTACCCCGGCGATCGGCCCGGCCGGCAACCGCAGCCACATTGACGTACGAGTACCGGTGCTCCGGACACGGTCCGTACCGGTGCAGCGCCTCGGTGTGCTCGGGTGTCACGTACCCCTTGTGCTCGGCGAAACCGTACGCCGGATGGGTCTCGTGCAGCTCGCACATGATCCGGTCCCGGGTGACCTTGGCCACCACGCTGGCCGCCGCCACGCACGCCGCCACCTGGTCGCCTTTCCAGACGGCGAGCCCCGGGGTACCCAGCCCATCGACCGGGAAACCATCGGTCAGCACGTAGGACGGCCGTACCGACAGCGAGGCCAGCGCCCGACGCATCGCGGCGAGGTTGCACACGTGCAGCCCCCGCCGGTCCACCTCGCCGGGCGGGATGATCACGGCGGTCCAGGCGAGGGCCCGCTTCACCACCTCGGCGTAGATCCGCTCGCGGGCCAACGGGGTGAGCAGCTTGGAGTCGGTGAGCCCGTCGATCTCGCCACGCCGGCCCTCGGGGAGGATCACCGCACCGGCGACGAGCGGACCGGCGCAGGCGCCGCGGCCGGCCTCGTCCGCGCCGGCCACGAACGCGAAACCCCGGCGTTGCAGCGCCCGCTCAAGGGCGTAGATGCCGCCGGAGCGCTGGATGACGGTACGGCCGGGCGGCAGCATCACACCTCCACGCAGCTGCGCAGCAGTACGGGCAGCTCCGCCGGGTAGTACCTCGCCCCAGTCGAGAGCAGCTCAGCCAACGACCACCATCGATGCTCGTCCACGCTCGCCTGCTCGATCTCGTTGTACCCGGTCGTGTCGACCTCCCAGGCCGGCACCCGCAACACGAAGAACTCCTGCTCCTGCCGGTACCACGCGCCATCGAACGGGAACTCGGTGACCTCCCGCCACACCGGCTCGCCCAGATCGGCCGGGACCACCCGAAGCCCGGTCTCCTCGAAGCAGCTCACGGGCCGCACCCTCGGCCGAGCTCTCCGCCTCGACAAGCCCGCCGCCGACGGTGAACCAGTAGTCGTGTCCGGGCCGGCCCGGGTCGAAGCCGTGCATGAGCAGCAACCGTCCGGCGTCGTCAACCAGGAGCACCCGGGCAGCGCGGCGGGGGATGGCCTCGGTCACGCCGTAAGAGTAGTGCGGCGGCTGGCGCCTGCCCGCGGCGCCGCTACGAAGGACTGGGGATACCCCTGAAGGTGTCCGGTACCTCCAGCCAGCCGGCCCGGTCGAACGGCCAGAAGATGACGAACGCCCGACCGACCACCGCATCGACCGGGATCGTGGCGGTGATCGGGTCCTTGCTGTGCACGTACTGGTCGCGCGAGTCCCCGGAGTGGAACCGGTTGTCCCCCATCACCCACAGCCGGCCCTTCGGCACGGTGACGTCGAACGGGTCCGGGCTCGCCGCCAGGTTGGGCCCGTCGTCCTTGCTGAGGTAGGGCTCGTCCAGCGACCTGCCGTTGAGGATGAGCCGGTGCTTGGGGTCGCAGCAGACCACGTGGTCGCCGCCGATACCGATGACGCGCTTGATGAAGTCGGTCTCGCTCGGGTCGCCGCGCCAGGACGGCGGGGAGTTGAACACCACGATCTCGCCGCGGCGCGGGTCCCGGAAGTCGTAGACCAGCTTGTTGACGAGCACCCGGTCGTTGATGTTGAGCGTATGCTGCATCGACTCGGACGGGATGTAGAACGTCTGCAGCACGAACGCGCGCACCAGGATCGCGACCACGATGGCCACGCCGAGGAGGATCGGTAGCTCGCGCCAGAACGTACCGCGGCGGCGGGTCTGCTCGTCAATCACGGACGGAGCCTACGTCGTCGGTCGGTTCGGAAGAGTCGGGAACGCGCGGGAACCACCAGCGAGGCCAGGATGGGTAGGACCAGGCTCGCATCGGCATCGATCGGAGTGACTTCCGATGGTTGCCCGGCATCCAGGTCAGCCCCGGTCCGCCGGACCGGACCGGCCGAGGACGGCTTGGGTACGTCGCTGAAAGTCGAGGGTGTGCCGAGCGTGTCCCAGCGGGCGTTCGGCCAGACGATGACGAACGCCTTCCCGATCACGTTGGCGATCGGCACCTGGCCCTGACATCGGGAGTCCTGGGACACCAGCCGGTGGTCGCCCATCACCCACATGCTGCCGGGCGCCACCGTGATCTTGTCGAACTGGCGGGGACCGCAGTGGCCGGGTGCGGCCTTACCGCCGTCCAGCGGCGAGTTCTCGGTGACGTACGGCTCGTCGAGCGGGTGGCCGTTGACCATCACCCGGCCCTGCGGGTCGCAGCACTCCACGACGTCACCGGGCAGCCCGATGACCCGCTTGATGAAGTCCTTCTCGCCAGGCTGGCTGACCCCGACCAGGTCGCCGACGGTACGGCCGAGCTTGGCCGAGGAAGGTCGGGCTGGGCTGGTCATTGGGCACCTCCGGCGCCCAGTTGTCGGTGCCCCGGAAGACCACGATGTCGCCGCGGGCGGGCTGCCGGGTGTCGTAGACCACCTTGTTGACCAGGACCCGGTCGCCGATCAGCAGGGTGTTCTCCATCGACCCCGAGGGGATGAAGAACGCCTGGAACAGGAAGGTACGGATCAGTACGGCCAGGCAGAACGCCACGACCAGCAGCAGCGGCAACTCCTGCCACAGCGGCATGTTCCTGTGCACCTGGACAGCGCGATGGCGCCACGTCGCCGGTTGCTGGATGATCATGGTCGGCCGGTCGTCACCCCTTGCCGGTCGAACCCGACACCCCTGCCGTTACGCACGTCCAAGCTCCCCGAATGCGCGACTACCGCCCAGGGCACCGGCTCCGAGCGGCAGTGCAGGTAATGTCAGCCCGTAGCGAAGATCGCGCCGAGCGTAACCGCCCACCCTTTCCGCCCAGCGTAGATCGCCTACGCAAGATTGGCGAACCGTCCGGGGTCAGCTGTTCCACGCTGGCGGTGCTCGCCTCGCCAGAGAGCGGCTGCGGCTGCGCTCAGCCGACCGGCTTCTCCCGCTTCTCCTTGATCTTGGCCTCCTTGCCGCGCAGCTCGCGCAGGTAGTAGAGCTTGGCGCGGCGGACGTCGCCGCGGGTCACGACCTCGATGCGGTCCAGTGCGCGGGCTGTTGACCGGGTAGGTCCGCTCGACCCCGACGCCGAAGCTGACCTTGCGGACGGTGAAGGTCTCCCGCAGGCCGGCGCCCTGGCGCCGGATGACGACGCCCTGGAAGATCTGGATCCGGGACCGGTTGCCCTCGACGACCCGGGCGTGCACCTTGAGGGTGTCGCCGGCACGGAAGTCCGGGATGTCGGTCCGCTGCGACTGGGCGTCCAGGGCGTCCAGCGTGTTCATCGCTGCTGCTTCCTCACGACTCAAGGCGTGCCGCAGGTAGAGCAGGCACGCGGGTGGTGTCAGCTCGTCACGGCGCCGCGGGGCGTACGCGGCAACCCCTCTACTTTGCCATATCCCGGGGCGGGGATCTGAAATCCGCCCCCGGCTAGCACGGCCCGGTCGCGTTTGTCCAGGCTTCGGGGGGCAGGGCGGCGAGCAGGTCGGGGCGGCGCCGGGCGGTCCGCAGCAGGGCCTGGTCGCGCCGCCACCGGGCGATCCGGCCGTGGTCTCCGGAGCGCAGGATCTCCGGTACCGGCAGCCCGCGCCACTCCGGCGGCTTGGTGTAGACGGGCGCCTCGAGCAGCCCGTCCGCGTGCGACTCCTCGACCAGCGAGCTCGGCGTTGCCCAGCACGCCGGGCAGCAGCCGGATCACCGCCTCGAGGATCACCAGTACGGCCACCTCGCCGCCGAAGAGCACGTAGTCGCCCGAGGGAGACCTCGGTCACCGGCATCCGGCTCGGCCGCGTGGTCCAGTACCCGCTGGTCGATCCCCTCGTACCGGCCGCAGGCGAAGATCAGGTGCTCCTCGCCCGCCAGCTCGTGCGCCATCGCCTGGGTGAACCGCACCCCGGCCGGCGACGGCACGACGAGGTGACCAGGACCCGACTCGTCCAGGGCGAGCTCATCGATGGCCAGCGCGTCCAGCGCCTCGCCCCACGGCTCGGGGCGCATCACCATGCCGGGGCCGCCGCCGTACGGGCGTGTCGTCGACCGTACGGTGCACGTCGTGCGTCCACCGGCGCAGGTCGTGGACGGCCAGGTCGAGCGAGCCCGGCGCTGCGGGCCTTGCCGATCAGCGACAGCTCCAGCGGGGTCAGGTACTCGGGGAAGATCGTGACGATGTCGACCCTCATGAGATCGCAAGTCGAGCAGCCCCTCTGGCGGGTCGACCACCAGCCGCCGGCCGGCGAGGTCCACCGCCGGCACGATCGCCTTCACGAACGGGACCAGCGCGGTGCCCCCTCCGGGCCGGCGCAGCACCAGCAGGTCGGCGGCCGGGCCGTGCTCGATCCGCGACCACCTCGCCGAGCGGCTCCCCGCCCGGGTCGACCACGGCCAGCCCGACCAGCTGGTAGTCGTGGAACTCGTCCGGGTCCTCGGGCGGGGCGACGTCGGCGGAGTCCACGCACAGCAGTACCCCGCGCAGCGCCTCGGCCCCGTCACGGTCGAGCACGCCGTCGAAGGCCACGATCAGCCGGCCCTGGTGCGGCCGGACCGCCTCGATGGCCAGCGGCCCGGCGCCCGCCGGTTCGGTGACCAGCACGGAGCCGGGCACGAACCAGGTGGCCGGCTCGTCCGTGGTCACCACGACCACGACCTCGCCCCGGATGCCGTGCGGGCTGACGATCCGGCCGACGACGAGCTGCATCGGGCCAGCGGTCAGTACGAGTCGACGATGTCGACGCGTACCCCACGGCCGCCGATCGAGCCGATCACCTGGCGCAGCGCCTTGGCGGTACGGCCGCCGCGGCCGATGACCGTGCCGAGGTCCTCGGGGTGCACACGCACCTCCAGCCGCTTGCCACGCCGGGAGTCGACCATCCGGACCCGTACGTCGTCCGGGTGGTCGACGATGCCCTTGACCAGGTGCTCCAGCGCCGGCCGGAGCGCCCCGTCAGGCCTGCGTACCGGCGTCGGCACCAGCCGGCTCCTCGGTCTCGGCGCCTCGGCGCGGTGCCTCGGCGGCGGCCGGAGCCTCGGCCGGCCGGCCTCGGCCGGCAGCGGCCTTCTTCGCGGCCTTCTTGGCCGGCTTGGCCGTCGGCCGGCGCGAGCCCAGCCGCGGCCTGCGACTCGGCCTCGTACGCGGCCCTGCGGTCGGCCTTGGGCGCGGCCACCTTCAGCGGCGGCGGCGCCGGCAGGCCCTTGAACTTCTGCCAGTCGCCGGTCTTCTCCAGGATGCGCTGGACCGGCTCGCTCGGCTGGGCGCCGACGGACAGCCAGTACTGGACCCGCTCGGAGTTGACCTCGATGCATCGAGGGGTCCTCCTTCGGCTGGTAGATCCCGATGTACTCGATCGCCCGACCGTCGCGCTTGGTGCGCGAGTCGGCGACGACGATGCGGTACTGCGGGTTGCGGATCTTGCCCATCCGCAGAAGCCGGATCTTTACGGCCACAGTGTGTTCGCTCCTGTTGCGATCTCACTTGGTTGGGCGATGCCGGCGAGCCCGACGGCATCGTGGGGTTGATGCCGGCAGGTGTGGCTCGTGGACTGGACACCGCGCCCGGGTTAGAGGGCGCCGGACGCGCGCCGGATACCAGCGAACCATTCTGCCAGATCCGACCACCGGCGGTCACATCGGGAGGCGGCGGCCGAGCCGCTCGACCGTGGCGCAGCGCCAGAACATAGACGGTTAGCGTACCGCCGGCCGGTCCCAGCCTCGCGGCAGCGCATCCGGGACCGTCCACCGGCGATCGGGGGCGAAGTCGCACCAGGTGCCGTCGAACGGGAACTCGGCCGCCTCGACGAGCTTGATCACCCGCTCCCCCTCGGCCCGCACGGCCGCCTCGTCGGCCACCCAGTAGTGCTCGGAGAAGCCCAGCCGCTCGGCGAACTCCTCCTCGTCCTTCCAGCGCCAGCGCCGGTCGGGCGGTACCCACACGTCGAGGTCCTGGTCGACCATGTCCACGCCGGCCACGTCGCCGTCGTCCCAGCGGACGCCGGGCTCCTCCAGGTTGACGTACCAGTCCGCGAACCGGCCGTCCGCCGGTCCCGGAACCACCAGACCGAGTGGGCCGCGCCGGTCGGCAGGAACTTCAGCACGCGCCGGCCCGTTCCAACCGCCGGGCTTCAGCCGATAGCCCAGGGTGACCCACTCGGCGAACGGCATCGCCCGCATGCCCCGGCCGTCCTCGGCGACCTCGTTGGCCACCGCGCGAGCCCGGAGCCACCCAGAGCAGCAGGCCCCGCTCGTCGTCGCTGACCACCCGGGCCGGCCGTACCCAGCCGATCCGGCCGTGCCGGATGTTGCGGTGCACGATCAGCCGGCCGGGCGCGAATATCACGCGCAAACCTTACCGGTCCGGGCGCAGCGCGCAGACCCTGGCGAGGACGTCGACGGCACCCTCGATGTCGTGCGGTGCCAGGCGGCATACCTGGCGGAGCGGCGGCCGTACGGGCGTCGGGACGGCCGGTCGTCAGTAGGCGCGGGCGAGGTATGGCGACCAGGTCCGGCTCGTCCTCGGAGTCGGGTACGCGAGCCGTCGGCGCGGGTCAGGCAGCGTACGGTCACGCCCTGCCGTTCGCCTCGGCCTCTCCCTCGACGCCGACGGCCGACCACGGCACCCGCGCCCAGCCGTTGGCCGAGGCCTCGATCGCGTCGTCCACCGTGGACACCTCGACGGTACGGTCCAGCCGGCGCGCCAGCGCCTCGTCGTAGAGCGCCTGCTGGTCGGCGTCGAGCGCGGCGAGCACCGACGCCGACCACGTCGGCCGACCGGCACCGGCGTCTTCGTACCGTCGGTGCGCCGGACCACCACGACGTTGCCGGCGGCCAGGTCGCGGGGGCCGACCTCGACCCGTACCGGATAGCCCTTCAGCTCGGCGTCCACGGCCCGGCGGCCGAACGCGGTGTCCACCCGGTCGTCCAGCGCGACCCGGACCCCGGCGTCGCGCAGCGCGTCGCGCAGCTTGGCCGCCGCCGTCGAAGCCACCTCCGGACCGTCCTTGACGACCATCACGTACGCCTGCACCGGCGCCAGCCGCGGCGGCACCCGCAGCCCGTTGTCGTCGCCGTGGCACATGATCAGCCCGCCGAGCATCCGGGTCGAGGTGCCCCACGACGTGGTCCACGCGTACTCCCGGCCGCCGGAGGCCGCCGAGTAGACTGATGTCGAACGCCGGGCGAAGTTCTGCCCCAGCTCGTGGCTGGTGCCCAGCTGCAGCGCCTTGCCGTCGCCCATCATGCCTTCGAGGGTGTACGTGTCGGTCGCGCCGGCGAACCGCTCCCGCGCGGTCTTGCGCCCGACCAGCACCGGGATCGCCAGCACGTTGACCATGAAGTCCTCGTACACCTCGTGCAGGATCCGCCGGGCGTAGGCGCGGGCGTCCGCCTCGGTCGGCGTGCGCGGTGTGCCCCTCCTGCCAGAGGAACTCGCTGGTGCGCAGGAAGATCCGCGGCCGCAGCTCCCAGCGCACCACGTTGGCCCACTGGTTGAGCAGCAGCGGCAGGTCCCGGTACGAGTCGACCCACTTGGCCATGAACTCGCCGATCACCGTCTCGCTGGTCGGCCGTACCACGACCGGCTCGGCGAGCTGCTTGCCGCCGCCGTGGGTGACCACGGCCAGCTCGGGCGAGAAGCCCTCGACGTGCTGGGCCTCGCGGCGCAGGTAGCTCTCCGGGATGAACAGCGGGAAGTAGGCGTTCTGCGCGCCGGCCGCCTTGATCCGGTCGTCCATGCTCGGCCTGCATGCGCTCCCAGATGGCGTACCCGGCCGGTCGGATCACCATGGTGCCGCGCACCGGCCCGTTGTCGGCCAGCTCGGCCTTGGCGATCACATCCTGGTACCAGCGGGGGAAGTCCTCCGCACTGGGGAGTGAGCACACGTGCCATGAGCCGTCATCCTAGCGGAGCGCAGCCGCAGCCGTTCTTTGGCGAGGCGAGCACCGCCAACGTGGCCCAGCGGAGCGCAGCCGCAGCCGTTCTTTGGCGAGGCGAGCACCGCCAACGTGGCCCAGCGGAGCGCAGCCGCAGCCGTTCTTGGCGAGGCGAGCACCGCCAACGTGGCCCAGCCGGCCGTAGCGGCGCTCAGCGGACGACCCGGCCGCGCAGGACGATACGGGACGGTTCCAGCAGGGCGCCGAGATCCCGCGCGGGGATCGCGGTCGTAGACGATCAGGTCGGCCAGGCCGCCCTCGACCAGGCCCGGGAAGCCGAGCCATTCCCGGGCTCCCCAGGAGCCGGCCGCGCAGCACGTCCTCGGGCGCCATCCCGGCCAGCTCGTGCAGCAGCAGCATCTCCCGGACCGCCATGCCGTGCTCGATCCCGCCGCCGGCGTCGGAGCCGACGTAGATCGGCACGCCGGCCTCGTACGCGGCGCGCACCACGGCCGGGAAGCCGGCCTGCAGCGCGCGCATGTGCGTCGGCGTACCGCGGGAACTTCTCCTCGGCCCTTTTCGGCGATGCCTTCAAACGTTTGTATGTTCATCATCGTCGGCACCAGAGCGGTCCCTCGCCGAGCCATCTCGTCGATCAGGTCCAGCGACAGCCCGGTACCGTGCTCGACCGAGTCCACCCCGGCCCGGACCAGCGATCTCGACCGCCTCCTCGGAGAAGGTGTGCACGGCCACCCGGGCGCCGGCCGCGTGTGCCGCCTCGATCGCGGCCGCGACCGTGCCCGGCGTCTCAACGCCGGGGCCAGGTCGCCGGCCGACCGGTCGATCCAGTCGCCGACCAGCTTCACCCAGCCGTTGCCCAGCTTGGCCTGATCGGCCACGGTCGCCGGCAGGTCCGCGTCGGCCACCTCCACGCCGATGTCGCGCAGGTAGCGGCCGACCGGCGCGATATGCCGGCCCGCGCGGGCCAGTCGCGGCAGGTCGGACTCACCGTCCAGCTGGGGGTACGGGTACGGCGAGCCCGCGTCGCGGATCGCCAGCACGCCCGCGTCCCGGTCGGTACGGGCCAGCTCCCGGGCGTCGTCGAGCTGCCCGATCGGCGCCCCACCCGGCGCGATGCCGATGTGGCAGTGCGCGTCGACCAGCCCCGGCAGCACGTACCGCGTCCCGGACAGCGTCTCCGCACCGGGTACGGGCTCGTAGGTGACCCGGTCGCCGACCAGCCACAGGTCCCGTACCTCGTCGTCGGGCAGGACCACGCCTCGCACATGCAGCGCCATGCGAAGACGATACGGCGACGGGACGCCGCTCCTCCCGTGAGGATGAGCTACCGCACAACGTCTCTACAGGACATCACGGTCTCTACAGGACATCACGGATAGCCTGTGCGATCACCCCGTACCCGGCCTGGTTGGCGTGGACGTCTGGGCCCAGTGGGGCAGCCGCGCACATCCAGGTCCACTGGCAGACCCGTACCACGTCGAGCGGTACGCCGTTGACGAGCGTCGTCATGTCGTCCATCGAGAACGCGCCCGCGACGTCGGCGACCCGGAACCGGCCCGCCTCGAACAGCGTGGTGAGCAGCCGGTTGAGCCGGTGCATGACCAGCAGCGAGTCGCGCGCCAGCGCCTGCCCGGCCGGTCCGGTGAGCCACGCCGCCAGGGTCGGGTCGTAGTACGTGAGCCCGACGATGGTGGCGTACGGTGCGGCGGCCCGGAGCTTGCCGACCGTGGCCGAGACGTTGACGGCGACGGCGACCAGGCCCTGCGTGACGCAGGTCTGGTCGATGCCGGCCGCGGACAGGCACCCGAGGATGTCGTTCGCGCCGATGTCCAGCGTGATCAGCCGGACCCGGCCCGGGTGCGCACGCAGGAAGGCGAGCGCGGTGTCGAGCTGGCTAGCGACGCCGGGGTACAGGCAGACCCCGCCGTGGATCAGCGACCCGCTGGTCTCTCCCGGGCACCCGAGGTTCATGAGCGCCAGGCGACGGTCGCGGGCGTGCCGGATGGCGTAGAGCTGGTTCACGTAGCCCTGGTCGAATACCTGCGTGGGCTGGTAGCCGAAGGCGAGCGAGTCGCCGAGGGCGAGGTAGTAGGGCGTTGCGTGGCCGTCGTTCGCGCTGGCGGGTACGGCCAGCAACCCGACGGAGACGACCGCGGCAACGATGGCGCAGGCGAGTCGACGCAGCATACCGATCAACCTACGCCGATCAATGCGCCCTGCGGTACCCCGAATGGAGCTGGGTCGCCGACAACGCCGCCTGGTCAGCCGTCCTGGCGCTTGGTCAGTTTGCCGAAGTCGAGTTTGGGCGCCTTGAAGCCGGCGTTCGGGTCCAGCGCGCCCGGGTCCAGGCCCGGCGGCAGGGCCGGCATTCCGCCAGGGAAGCCGCCCGGCAGGCCACCCGGCATACCGCCGCCGACCCGGGGCCGGGCGCCGCCCTTCGTACCCTTGCGCTTGTTCTTCGGCGACTTCGTGGCCTTGCGCCGGCCCGGCAGGCCCATCATGCCGCCCATCTGCTTCATCATCTTCTGGGCCTCGGTGAACCGGTTGAGCAGCTGGTTCACGTCCATGACGGTGACCCCGGAGCCGCGCGCGATGCGGGCCCGCCGGGAGCCGTTGATGATCTTCGGGTTCCCCCGCTCGCCCGGCGTCATCGACCGGATGATCGCGGTCACCCGGTCGAAGTGCGAGTCGTCCAGCTCGGCGAGCTGGTCCTTCATCTGGCCCATACCGGGCAGCATGCCGAGGATGTTGGTCAGCGGGCCCATCCGGCGCAGCGCGGTCATCTGCTCGAGGAAGTCCTCCAGCGTGAAGTTGGCGCCCTCCATGAGCTTGGCCGTCATCTTCTGCTTCTGGTCCTCGTCGAAGGCCGACTCGGCCTGCTCGATGAGGGTGAGCATGTCGCCCATGCCGAGGATGCGCGACGCCATCCGGTCGGGGTGGAAGACGTCGAAGTCCTCGAGCTTCTCGCCGGTCGACGCGAAGAGGATCGGCTGACCCGTCACGTGCCGTACGGACAGCGCCGCGCCGCCGCGCGCGTCGCCGTCCAGCTTCGACAGGACGACGCCGGTGATCCCGACCCCGTCCCGGAACGCCTGGGCCGTGGCCACCGCGTCCTGGCCGACCATGGCGTCGACGACGAACACGATCTCGTCGGGCTCGACGGCGTCCCGGATCGCCGCCGCCTGCGCCATCATCTCGGTGTCGACACCGAGCCGGCCGGCGGTGTCCACGATCACGATGTCGCGCAGTACCCGCCGCGCGTGCTCGATCGACGCCCGCGCCACTCCGACCGGGTCGCCACCGGGCCCATGCTCGACGCCGGAGGAGTCGACGACGTTGCCCGGCTCGGGAGCGTACACCTCCACCCCGGCCCGCTCGCCGAGCACCTGCAGCTGGTTGACCGCGTTCGGGCGCTGGAGGTCGGCCGCGACCAGCAGCGGCTGGTGGCCCTGTGCCTTGAGGTGCCTGGCCAGCTTGCCCGCCAGCGTGGTCTTACCCGAGCCCTGCAGGCCGGCGAGCATGATCACGGTCGGCGGCTGCTTGGCGAAGCGCAGCCGGCGGGTCTCCCCACCCAGTACGGACACCAGCTCCTCATGCACGATCTTGATGACCTGCTGGGCCGGGTTGAGCGCCTGGTGCACCTCGGCGCCCCGGGCCCGTTCCTTGATCGCCGCGATGAACGCCTTCACCACCGGCAGCGCGACGTCGGCCTCGAGCAGCGCGAGGCGGATCTCCCGCGCGGTGGCGTCGATGTCGGCGTCGGACAGCCGGCCCTTGCCCCGCAGCTTGCTGAAGATCCCGTTGAGCCGGTCGCTCAGCGTGTCAAACACGTCGCTTCATCCTCAGATGTCGTATTCGGTGGGGTCCGGTGGGGAAAACCCCTCGGGTCCGGTGGGTAAGCCCCTCGCTAGGGTAACCGGACCGTCGCGGATATCTTCCTCCCGCGTCCGTCGGCGACCTGAGCACGAGCCGTGCCCAGGTCGTCGAAGTCGGCATCCGGCCACCTAGCCGGCGGCGGCGAGGACGGCGGCGGCGACCTCGGCCCGTACGGTCGGGTCGGACCACGGGCCGACGAGGTAGAACGCGTCCACGACGTCACCGCCGAGCGTGGAGATCCGGGCCGCCCGTACGTCCGCGCCGGCGTCCTCCAACGCGCGGGCCACCCGGTACAGCAGGCCGGGCGCGTCGGCGGCGCGCAGCTCGAGTACGGCGGCGTCGGTCGCGGCCTCGTGGTGCCACACCACGCGCGCGGCCACATCGGCGTTGCGGGCCCGGGTGTGCCGGTCCAGCCGGGCCGGTACCTGGCCGAGTGCGGCCCGCCGCAGGTCGGCGGTCAGCGCGGGCGCGTCGGGCAGGGCGCCGTACCGGGTCTGCACGGCGCACTCGACCAGCGCCCGACCGTCCACTGTGGACACGTCGGCGGTCACCACGTCGAGGCGGTGCAGGGCCAGGCAGCCGGCCACCGCGGCGAGCAGGCCACGCCGGTCGGTCGCGGCCACCGCGACCCGCTCCCCGTTCACGAGTACGGCCGGCAGCGGCCCGGTGACCAGGGCCGGATCCGGCGTCGGGGCGGCCGGTACCTCCCCCGTGTCGAGGGTCGCCCGGACCCGGCCGACCAGCTGCTGCGACCAGCCTGCCCTTCCAGTGCGACCAGGCGGCCGGCCCGGTCGCGGCGGCGTCCGCGCGGGTCAGCCCGTACAGCAGGTCGAGGGTGGTCACGTCGCCGACGGCCCGGGCGACGGTACGGATGGTGACCGGGTCGGCGAGGTCCCGGCGGGTGGCCACGTCGGGCAGGAGCAGATGCATGCCGGACCAGCTTGCCGACCATCGCCACGTCGGGGGCGGGCAGCCCGATCGCGGCCGCGATCGCCGCGGCGACCGGGGCGCCGGCCGTACTGTGGTCGCCGGGCAGGCCCTTGCCGACGTCGTGCAGGAAGGCGGCCAGCACGAGCAGGTCGGGGCGGGCCACCTCGCGGGCGTACGCGGCGGCCTCGGCGGCGGCCTGGACCAGGTGCCGGTCGACGGTGTAGAGGTGCACCGGGTTGTGCTGGGGCAGCCCGCGCAGCCGTACCCACTCGGGCAGCCACCCGACCGATCAGCCCGTACCGGTCGCACGCCTCCCATACCGGGATCAGCGCCGGGCCCGGCGCCGAGCAGCGTGAGCAGCGCCTCCCGGGACACCGCGCGCCACGGCAGCGGCAGCGGCGGGCAGAACGCGGCCAGCCACTCGCAGGGTCGGCCGGGCGATGGGTAACCGCTCGGTGGCGGCCGCGGCGGCGACCCGTAGCGCCAGGCTCGGGTCGGGTTGCGGGCCCGACCGCGGTCCGGGCCAGGACCGCCTCGCCGTCCTGCTCGACCACGTCGCGAGCGATGGGGCGGCGCCCGGGGGTGCGCGGCCCCCGCCGCCATCTATCCGACCGCCCGCCACGCGTCCTCAACGGCATGGGCGACGGTACGGGCGTCCTGCGCGATCCGCCGCAGCAGCGCGTCCCCGTCGGCCGTCTCCAGCAGCGCGGCCACCGGTTCCCGCTCCTGGGCGAGCAGCCGGTCCACCCGCCGGCCCGCGCTGACGTGCAGCGCGTCGCGGACGTCCAGCAGCCGCAGGTGGGCCGCGCGGACCTGCGGCCGGGTCGCGTCGGCCACCCCGGCCGTCCCGATGCCGCGCAGGATGCTCACGTCGCGCAGCCCGCCGCGCGGCCTCCTTGACGTCGCCCTCCAGCAGGAAGGCCAGCTCGCCGTGGGTCCGCCAACGGGCCTCGCAAACCTCGCGCAGGGCCGGCAGGGCCACGCCCGCGGTACGCCGCCACTGCTCCAGCGAGGCCGAGCGCAGCGCGCCGGACAGCGCCGGGTCGCCGGCCAGGTGCCGCAGGTCGAGCAGGCCGAGCGCCACCTTGACGTCGTCCCGGGCGACGGCCAGTGCCTCGTCGACCGTCCGTACCGAGTGGTCCAGTCCGACCCGGGCGTCCCAGATCGGGTACCAGATCGCCTGGGCCAGCTCGCCTATGTCGATGGCCGTGCTCGCCTCCGCCAAGGAGCGGCTCCGGCTGGGCTCGGCGGAAGTCCGCCCGCCGTTGTGCAGCAGCACCAGGTCCAGGTCGCCGTACGGGGCGCACTCCCGCCGGCCCAGCCCGCCCACCGCGACCAGCGCCACGCCGGGTACGGGCGGGGCCAGCCCGGTCAGCCAAGCGTCGAGCGCCGCCGCACGCTCCTCGCGTGCGGCGGCGCCGATACGGTACTGGTCGATAGGGGCTCGACCGGTCAGAGCGCGTCCAGGCCACGCTCGCCGGTACGGACCCGGATCACCTCTTCGACCGGGGTCACCCAGACCTTGCCGTCGCCGATCTTGCCGGTCCGGGCGGCCGTGACGATGGCGTCGACGATCTTCTCGACGTCGATCTCATCGGTCACCACCTCGACCCGGATCTTGGGCAGGAACTCGACCGTGTACTCGGCACCCCGGTACACCTCGGTGTGCCCCTTCTGCCGGCCGTACCCCTGCACCTCGCTGACGGTCAGGCCGGCCACGCCCAGGGCGTGCAGCGCCTCCTTCACCGCGTCGAGCTGGTAGGGCTTGATGACCGCGGTCACCAGCTTCATGTCCAATCCCTCCATCCGACGACGACGTTAACCGGAGACCTTCGCAGGGTCCGGCGACTCCGCCGGAGTGGCGCTCGTGGGTGTGCCCGTCGGCGTACCGATACCGGCGAGCGCGAAGGCGCCACCGGACCCGCCCGTCGGGGTGAACTCGTACCCGCTCTCCGCGTGCTCCGCGATGTCGATGCCATCGACCTCGGCCTCCGGCGTCGACCCGGAACCCGACGGTCTTCTCGATGACGAAGCCGATGATGAGCGCCATGCAGGAACGAGTAGACCGTGACGATGCCGCTGCACGCCGCCTGCCGACCCAGCTGGGTCAGGCCACCACCATAGAACAGGCCGTTGCCGGCCAGACCGTCGGCGATGTAGGTGGAGTTGACCGAACTCGTGGCGAAGAAGCCGAGCGACAGCGAGCCGATCCACCCGCCGACGAAGTGCACGCCGACCACGTCGAGCGAGTCGTCGAAGCCGAGCTTGTACTTCAGGCCGACGGCCAGGGCGCAGACCGCGCCGGCGACGAGGCCGAGCAGACCGCGGCGCCCGGGGTGATGAAGCCACAAGCCGGGGTGATCGCGACCAGGCCGGCGACCGCGCCGGACGAGGCACCGACCATGGTCGGCCTGCCGTCTTGATCCACTCGACGATGACCCAGCCGAGCAGCGCGGCAGCCGTGGCGACCTGGGTGTTGACGAAGGCGACGGCGGTCACCTTGTCGGCGGTCAGCTCCGAACCGGCGTTGAACCCGAACCAGCCGAACCACAGCAGGCCGGCGCCGAGCGCGACCATCGGTACGTTGTGCGGCTGGAAGGTGTCCTTCGGCCAGCCGACCCGCTTGCCGAGCACGAGGGCGAGGGCCAGGGCCGCCGAACCGGCGTTGATGTGCACCGCGGTACCACCGGCGAAGTCCAGCGCGTGGAGCGAGTGGGTCGCGCCGCCGATGAAGCCGCCGCCCCAGATCCAGTGCGCGACCGGGACGTAGACGATGGTGAACCAGCCGAAGGCGAACAACACCCAGCCGCCGAACTTGGCCCGGTCCGAGATCGAACCGCTGATCAGCGCGACCGTGATGATCGCGAACATCATCTGGAACGCGAGGATCACGTACGTCGGGATGCCCGTGCCGTCCGGTGCGGCGGTCGTTACGCCCCAGATCTCGTCAAGGAACATCTTCTGGCCAAGGTACTGCGAGAAGCTGCCGATGAACCGGTTGGTCGACTCGCTGGTGTTGGTGCCGAACGAGAGACTGAAGCCGTAGAGGAGCCAAAGAACCGAGACGAGCCCGATGCACGAGAAGCTCATCATCATCATGTTCAGGACGCTCTTGGCCCGGTTCAGGCCGCCGTAGAACAGCGCCAGTCCCGGGGTCATCAGCAGCACCAGCGCGCTCGACGCCAGCAACCAGGCGGTGTTGCCGGTATCGAGCTTCGGTGCCTCTGCAATGAATTGAGCGGCGAGCACGCTGCCCTCCTAGTTGTTGGTACCCTCCTTCCGGCGGCGGCAGCGTCGCCCCAGCGCCGGTTGCGCGAGACTCTCGCCGTCCCCTGTTTCGCACACGGTGTCTGCGCGGTTTCCACCATGTGACGTGGTGTTTCGTACGTGTGAAGAAATGCTCTTGCGGCTAGCGGACGATGCTGGCCACGCAGACCACGACCGGTACCAGGGCGCCGATCACGATTCCGGCCAGCGCGAAGCCGATGCCGCGCTGCCGGCCCAGCCCGATCCGGCCGGCGGCGACCAGCCCGAGACACAGCCCGGCCGGCGCACAGACCAGCGCCACGAACGGGGAAAGGATCGCCGCGACGTTCCACGGGCGCCGGGGCAGGCCGTCGGCGTCGGTAGGGACCGGCCAGCCGGCGCGGCGCTGCGGGTCGACGCCGGACCAGCGGGCGGCCGGCGGGTCGGCGACGGCCGGCGGACGGCGGGTCGGGTGTCCGCGCACCGTCGCTTGACCGTCGATCACGCCTACTCCCCTAGCGCCCTGGTACCCGCTCAACAGCAGGGGAGGGCTCACGCAAGGGTAGGGTTCACCTCAGGGCATACTCCAGGACATGTCGCTCATAATCGATGAGACGCAGATCACGGACAGGTCGCCGCAGATGCCCCTTGTGGACGATCCGCACGAACGCCGGGTCGCCCGCCGCCGCCATCCGCCGGATGCCCTCGATGTGGTCGACGATGCGCTTGCGGATCGTCCGGACCAGCCGGTGCCGGTCCCGCGTCACCAGGCCGTACGCGTCGGCGAACAGGCGCAGCCGGCGGGGCCGGTTGGGGTGGTGCCAGCCGAGCGTGTAGGAGTCCCGGTCGGAGAACAGCGGTACCCAGGTCCAGGCGGCGTACGCGACGTCGTAGATGCGCGCCCCGGGTGAGGCGAGGTCGAAGTCGATGAGGGCCAGGGTGCCGTCCGGCCGCCAGATCACGTTGTGCGGGGCCGCGTCGTGGTGGCAGATCACCTCGGTGTCCGGTGGGGGCGGGCCGAACGAGCGCCAGACCGCCCCGGGTGGCGGCCGGAACCCGAACTGCGCGTCGTGGAACATCCGCAGCATGGTGGCCACCGCGACGAGCGCGTCGTCGGTGACCCAGTCCGGGCCGAGCGGGTAGGAGCCGCACTCACCGTCCAGGTAGGACAGGACCTCACGGCCACGCTCGTCGAGGCCGAGGGCCCGGGGCGCCCCGGTGTACCCGACGTACTCGAGGTGGCGCAGCAGGGCATGGACGGCCGGCGTCCACGGGCCGACGTTGCGCCGTACGGTGTCGCCCACCCGTACCACCGTGCTGGTGTTGCCACCGAGCAGCGGTATCTCCTGCTGTGTCACGCGAAGCCCTCCCGGGGGTTCGTCCGAGGCTACGCGTCCGTGCCAAGTAGCGCGTCAACGAACTGGGCAGGATCGAACGGCGCAAGGTCATCGGGGCCCTCACCGAGGCCGACGAGCTTCACCGGGATACCGAGCCGGCGCTGTACGGCGATCACGATGCCGCCCTTGGCCGTACCGTCCAGCTTGGTCAGCACCACCCCGGTGACGTCGGTTACCTCGGTGAACACCCGGGCCTGCTCCAGGCCGTTCTGGCCGGTTGTGGCGTCCATGACCAGCAGGGTCTCGTCGATCGGGCCCTGCCGCTCGACGACGCGCTTGACCTTGCCGAGCTCGTCCATCAGGCCGACCTTGTTCTGCAGGCGCCCGGCGGTGTCGATGAGGACGGTGTCCACGCCCGCCTCGGTGCCCGTCTTCACCGCGTCGAACGCCACCGCGGCCGGGTCGCCGCCCTCCCTGCCCCGGACCACCTCGGCACCCACCCGACCGGCCCAGGTGGCGAGCTGGTCGGCGGCGGCCGCCCGGAACGTGTCGGCGGCCCCGAGCACGACGGAGTGCCCGTCGGCCACCAGGACCCGGGCGATCTTCCCGCAGGTGGTGGTCTTGCCCGACCCGTTCACGCCGACGACGAGGAGTACGGCCGGCTTCCCGTCGGTGGGCGTGGCCTTCAGCGACCGGTCCAGCTTCGGGTTGAGCGCCTCGACCAGCTCCTCGGTCAGCAGGCCGCGCAGCTCGATCGCGCTGCGGGTACCCAGGACCCGGGTCCGGTCGCGCAGCCGCTCGACGATCTCCCGGGTGGCGTCCACACCGACGTCGGCCAGGATGAGGGCCTCCTCGATCTCCTCCCACGCCTCGTCGTCCAGCCGGTCCCGGGCCAGCACGGCGAGCAGTCCGCGCCCGAACACGCTCTGCGAACGGGCCAGCCGGGCGCGCAGCCGGACCAACCGGCCAGCGGTCGGCTCCGGCCGCTCGAGCACCGGCGCCGGGGCCGGCGCCGCGACGGTCGGAGCGGGCGCCTCGATGACCGGTACCTGCGGGGCGGCCTCCGGTACCCGGACCTCCTCCGGCGGGACGGGCGGGGCAGGCGGGCGCCGGCGCAGCCGGGGGACGACCAGACCGAGCCCGGCGACGATCAGTACGGCCAGGACGATCAACAGGTACAGGTACCACTCCATGCAGAAATCCTGTCAGACATTGGCCAGAGCGCCATGGCCGAGCCCCACGGACTGTCGGCGAGGGTTCCGGGTCGCCACGCGGAGCCCGCGAGCCAGAATCGTCGGTGGCACTCGGTACGGTAAGCCATGATCGCACCCGAGGTGGCCCGCACCGACCCGCCGATGACCGCCGGTGAACGGGAGATGCTTGAGTCCTGGCTCGACTACCACCGGGCCACGCTGCTGTGGAAGTGCACCGGGCTGAATGACGAGCAGCTCAAGGAGCGCGCCTGCCCGCCGTCGACGCTGTCCCTGCTGGGCCTGGTCCGGCACATGAACGAGGTGGAGAACGGCTGGTTCGGCCGCTTCGTCGGCGAAGGCACCCGGGTCTACTCCACCGACGAGTGGCCGGATGCCGACTTCGACGACCTGGACAACGCCGACGCGGCGGCCGACTTCGCGGCATTCGAGGAGCAGTGCGCGCGGTCCCGGCAGCGGGCCGCCGGGCGCGGGCTGGACGAGACGTTCACCAGCCGCCGCGGTCACACCATCTCGCTGCGCTGGATCTACGTCCACATGATCGAGGAGTACGCCCGCCACAACGGCCACGCCGACCTGATCCGGGAGGCGATCGACGGGGTGACCGGCGACTGAGTCACAGCCGCGTAGCTTGTCGGAGCGGCGCCCCATCAGCGTTCGACAGCCCCAGCGCGGCCCGGAGGTAGGGGAGGTCACGAGCGCCGGTCCAGCGGTGCGCCGCCAGGCCGGCCGCCCGCGCCCCGCGCACGTTGCGGTCCGTGTCGTCGACGAGCAGGCAACCCCGCGGGGGTACGCCCACGGCGGCGCACGCCGCCGTATAGAACTCCGGCGCGGGCTTGGCCACCCCGACCTCGGCGGAGTTCACCACCGCGTCCAGCTCCTCGACCAGACCGAGCGCGGCGAGTTCCTCGTGCTCCGCGTCGGTCGCGTTGGTGGCCAGCGCGACGGGCAGCCCGGCCGCCCGTACCTGCCGGATGAACCCGAGCACGTCCTGGTCCACGGTGCCCCGGAACGTCATCCACTCGGCGACCGCCTCCGGGGAGCCGACCGCCGCGCCGATCCCGGCCAGCCACTCCCCCCGGCTGACCCGACCGGTGACCACCAGCCGGAGCCGGTCCGGCTCCAGCGCGGCCGTCAGGAGCGCTCCGGGCGCCAGCCCGTACCGCTCCTCCACGGCCGCCGTGAAGGCCGGGTCCCACAGCCGCAGCACCCCGTCCAGGTCGACCAGCAAGGCGCTCGGGCGCTCCCGCCGAAGAGGAGAGGTCACGCCGAGTTCATGGTCCGCTCGCTTCGCCGCGCCGAAAGGCGACGCCGGCCCGGCACTGTGCTCACTCACGCGTCGACCGTCTCTTCGTCGCGGGCCAGCCGCTGGCTGATCACCTCGGTGACGCCGCCGCGCATGGTCACGCCGTACAGCGCGTCGGCGATCTCCATCGTGCGCTTCTGGTGCGTCACGATGATCAGCTGGCTACGCTCGCGCAGCTGCTGCATCACGGTCAGCAGCCGGCCCAGGTTCACGTCGTCGAGGGCGGCCTCGACCTCGTCCATGATGTAGAACGGGCTGGGCCGGGCCCGGAAGATCGCACACAGCAGCGCCACGGCCGTCAGCGAGCGCTCGCCGCCGGACAGCAGGGACAGCCGCTTGATCTTCTTGCCCGGCGGCCGGGCCTCGACCTCGACGCCGGTGGTCAGCATGTCCTCGGGGTCGGTGAGGATCAGCCGCCCCTCCCCGCCCGGGAACAGTACGGCGAACACCTGCTCGAACTCGCGGGCGGTGTCCTGGTACGCCGAGGCGAAGACCTCCAGGATCCGGTCGTCCACGTCCTTCACCACGGTGAGCAGGTCGCGCCGGGTCGCCTTGAGGTCCTCCAGCTGGTCGGACAGGAACTTGAAGCGCTCCTCCAGCGCGGCGAACTCCTCGAGCGCCAAAGGGTTCACCTTGCCGAGCAGGGCCAGGTCGCGTTCGGCCCGGGCGGCCCGCTTCTCCTGCGTCGGCCGGTCGAAGGCCACCGGCTGCGGCTCAGGCTTCCCGGCGGCTTCGGCGGCGGCGAGGTCAGCGGCCGTCGGCGGTACGTCGACGAGGGGTCCGTACTCGGCGAGCAGGGTATCCACGTCGACCCCGAAGTCCTCGGCCGCCTTGGCCTCCAGCTGCTCGATTCGCAGCCGCTGCTCGGCGCGCGCGACCTCGTCCCGGTGCACCTCGGAGGTCAACCGGTCCAGGTCGGCGGCGAGGCGGCCGGCGAGTCCCCGTACCTCCGACAGCTCCGCCTCCCGCGTGGACCGGGCGCTGGCCACCTCGTCCCGCTGGGCGGCGGCGGTGGCCAGCGAGACGGCGATGCGCTCCAGGCCGATCCGCGCCCCGGTGGCGACCGCCCGGGCGATTCCGGCACCCCGGGCCCGGGCGGTTCGCCGGGCGGCGGCCCGCTCCCGAGCCGCCCGTTCGGCGGCGGCCTGCCTGGCCAGCCCGTCGGCCCGGCCGGCGAGCGCCCCGACGCGCTCCTCGGCGGTACGGACGGCGAGCCGTACCTCCATCTCGTTCTGCCGGGCCTGCGGTACCAGCGCGGCCAGCCGGTCGCGCTCTTCGCTGTCCGGGTCGTCCTCGATCGGGCTGGCCTGGGCCGCGCGCAGCCGCTCCTCCAGCTCGGTCAGCCCGGCCAGGCTGCGCTCCCGGGCCGCCTCGCCGTTGGCCCAGGCGGCGGCCAGCCGATCGGCCTCGGCGCGCGCGGACTTCGCGGCGGCGCCCAGCTCGGCCAGCCGGCGGGCGGCGGTGTTGCGCTGGTTCTCGGCCTGCCGGCGGACCTGCTCGGCCGCGGCGACCTCGTCCTTGCGCGCGGCCACCTCCGCCCGCGCACCCTCCAGCCGCGCCTGGAGCCCGTCGAGCTGGGCGCTGGCCTCGGTACGCCGCTGCCGCGCCTCGTCCACGGCGGCCTGGACCTCGAGGTAGCTCTGCGCCTTGGTCGAGCCGCCGGCGGCCGACCAGGCACCGAGTACGTCACCGTCGGGCGTGACCGCGCGTACCTCCGGGTTGGCGGCGACCAGCCCCCGGGCCGCGTCGAGGTCGGGCACCACGGCGACGTCCCCGAGCGCCCGCTCCAGAGCCGGGCGTACGTTCGCGGCGCAGCGCACCACATCAAGCGCCCAGCGTGCGCCCTCGGGCGGTGGCGGGCGGGTCGGCACGCCCGCACCCGGAGAGGCCACGAACAGCGTGGCGCGCCCGGCGTCCTCCTCCTTCAGCAGCCGTACCGCCGCGGTCACATCGTCCACTGTGGACACTGCCACCGCGTCGGCCAGGGCACCGAGCGCGGCGGCCAGCGCGGCCTCGTACCCCGGCTCCACCGCCAGCAGCGCCGCCACGCTGCCCAGCAGCCCCGGCACCCGGTCCCCGGCGGCGAGCAGGGTGCCGGCCCCGTCCTTGCGCCGCAGGCCCAGCGCCAGCGCCTCCTCGCGGGCGGCCCACTCGGACGCCTCCCGCTCGACCGTACGCTCCGCGTCGGCCAGCTCCTTGGCCCGCGCCTCGGCCATCTCGTACGCCCGGATCGCCGCCTCGTGCCGCGCCACCAGGTCGGCGTCCTCGTCGTCCAGCCCGGCCGACTCCTCCGCCGCGACCGCGTACGCCTCCTCGGCCAGCTCGGCCCGTTCGCGCGCCTCGGTGGCGGCGGTCTCGTGCCGGGCGATCTCCTCGTCGGCGGCGGCGGCCCGGCTGCGGGCCGCGTCCACCTGCCCGGTCAGCTTGGCCAGCTCCTCGCGCCGGTCGGCGATCGACTTGACCGCCTCGACCAGTGCCTTCTCCGCCTCGGACAGCTGGCGCTCGAGCCCCTGTCGCCGGGACACCGCCTCGGCCAGCCGCGCCTGGTCGGCCTGCAGGGCGTCGCGCAGCCCCTCCTCCTGGGCGCGGACCTCCTCCGCCTCGGCGGCCAGGCGGTCCGGGTCGCGGCCGGGCCGCTCCTCCTCGGTGGCCGAGGTCAGGTGGCGCAGCCGCTCGGTGGCCAGCTGCTCGGTGGAGCGGAAGCGTTCCTGCAGTGCGGAAAGCTGGTACCAGGTCTCCTGCGCCTTCGCGAGGACCGGCGCGTCCTGCGCGTGCGCGGTCTCCAGCTGGGCCAGCCGGGCCTGGACGGTGCCCAGCTCCTGCTCGACCTCCTCGCGCCGGGTACGCAGCGCGGACTCGTCGGCGATCTCCTTGTCCAGGGTCTCGCGCAGGGTGGCCAGGTCGTCGGCGAGCAGCCGCAGCCGGGCGTCGCGCAGGTCGGCCTGGATACCGGCGGCGCGCCGGGCCACCTCGGCCTGCCGGCCCAGCGGCTTGAGCTGGCGGCGCAGCTCGGCGGTGAGGTCGGTGAGCCGGTTGAGGTTGGCCTGCATCGCGTCCAGCTTCCGCAGCGCCTTCTCCTTGCGCTTGCGGTGCTTGAGTACGCCGGCCGCCTCCTCGATGAATGCCCGCCGGTCCTCCGGCTTGGCGTGCAGTACGGCGTCGAGCTGCCCCTGCCCGACGATCACGTGCATCTCCCGGCCGATACCCGAGTCGGACAGCAGCTCCTGGATGTCCAGCAGCCGGCAGGAGTCACCGTTGATCTCGTACTCGCTCTCACCCGACCGGTACATGCGACGGGTGATGGAGACCTCGGTGTACTCGATCGGCAGGGCGTTGTCGGTGTTGTCGATGGTCAGCGTGACCTCGGCCCGGCCCAGCGGGGCCCGGCCGGCCGTACCGGCGAAGATGACGTCCTCCATCTTGCCGCCGCGCAGCGCCTTGGCACCCTGCTCACCGAGTACCCAGGCAATGGCGTCGACCACGTTGGACTTGCCGGAGCCGTTCGGGCCGACCACGCAGGTGATCCCGGGTTCCAGCTTCATCGTCGTGGCACTGGCGAAGGACTTGAAGCCCTTCACCGTGAGGCTCTTGAGGTGCACGTTTCTCCGTGGGGTAATCGAGGTCCGTCCCTCGGCAGGGTACCCCGGGGCAAAGAGATGCGCGCCGAACCCGAGTCGGGGTGTCGGCGCGCTGGGGTTGTCTGCGGGCGTGGGGTACGAGCGGCACCGGAGGTTCCCGGTGCCGTCGCGGGGTCAGGTCAGCGCCGGCTCGGGCAGCCGGAGCAGCTCGTCGGCCTGCGCGGCCGCCAACCGATCGTTCTCGGCACGCAGCCGAGTGACCTCGAACTCCAGGGTACGTACCTTGGCACGCAGTTGGGTGACCTCGTCAAGCAGGCGCCGGTCGGGCGCGCTACCTACGTGGCCGTAGAGGGCCTTCGCCATATCGTCTCCTTGATATGCGCCGCCGGAGTGGCCGGCCAACGCGCGCCCAGCAGGTCACCGCCCCTAGCACAGATGCACAGAGCAGGGTCGGGCGCGACTGGCGACCACTCTATAGTGTGCCGTTGGACGCTCTTCGTCAAGCCGGACATTGAGTCCCCCCGACTCAAGTTCCATCCCGGGCAGCCACGGCCAGCTCTACGGTAAACCCTCACCGAGGGCTTGGGGCGGCGAAACGGCCGTCCGAGGGCGTTGCCGCGCGGCGCGCGCCTCGCGTACGGTCGGCGACGGTTCACCACAGGCTCAACAGCCGAACCAGGTCGGCGCCACGACCGGTGAGGGAGGCGAGACGCACGGTGCGGGATCGGCGCGCGGACACGCTGGCGTACCTGCGGAGCCTGGTCGGCTGGCGGCCGGCCGGGCCGGTCGGCTGGGCCGCGGTGGCGGCGGCCGTACTCGCTCTCGCCGGTATCTGCCTGGCGCTGGTCGGCCCGCTGTCGGCCGAGCCGTCCCGGGCCGACACGCTCGCCGGTACCGGCAGCGGCGCTCCGCCCGCTTCGGGCAAGGCGGGCGTCGCCGCCAGCCCGAGCGCTCCGGTCGGCTCCGCCGCACCCGCCGGTAGCCCGGTCGGGAACCCCAAGGCACTCGAGGACCAGCTGGTCCAGCTCATCAACCAGACCCGTACCGAGGCGGGCTGCAAGAAGCTCGGCGCCGACGGGCACCTGCGTACGGCGGCCCGTGCGCACAGCGCCGACATGGCCGCGACCGGGAACGTCAGCCACACCGGCAGCGACGGGAGCAGCCCGCAGGACCGGATGAGCAAGACGGGGTACCGCAACGGCACGAGCGAGGACATCGGCTCGGGGTACCGGACCGCACAGGCGGCCCTCACCGCGTGGGCGGCCGACGCCAAGCAGCGCCAGCCGTTGCAGGACTGCGGCCTCAAGGCCGTCGGCGTGGGCGTCGCCGTGGCGGCGAACGGCGTGCCGTACTGGACCGCCGACTTCGGCTCGTAGCCGACCCCGCATTACCGCAGCTCCTGACGTTATCCACAGACACGTTAATGACCTGCTCGGCACTCGGCCCTGGTAAGGAGGAGGACACACATGGACAAGCTCCCTCGGATCGGCGATCGCGTCACGATCCCCTTCGGACTCGGGCGGGTTGAGGGGACCGTGATCGATGCCTACCGTTCGGGGATCGCCCCCTACGTCACGCTTGAGGTGCTTTTCTACGGCAGTGACGAGCCGACGACGATCGGCTGGCCCCTGGCGGATGTCGAGCCGGTCAAGGCTGAGGCGGCCCGACGTCGGAGCCGCGCCTGGCTACCGGCGCATACGGGGGCGGGGCTGGCAGTGGGGGCAGGAGTAGGACGAGCGGTTCATGAAGGGCTCCCGGCGGATGGGGGTACCGCAGCGGCGGCAGGGTTCGCCTTCGCGGCCGTAGACGTTCAGGGCACGGTCGAAGTAGCCGCTCTCGCCGTTGACGTTGACGTAGAGCGCGTCGAAGCTCGTACCCCCGTCCTTGATCGCCTCTCCCAGCACCTCCCGCACGTACCCGAGCAGGCGTGCCGCCGCCGGCCGGGTCAGCGCGTCGGTCGGCCGGGCACCGTGCAGCCTGGCCCGCCACAGCGCCTCGTCGGCGTAGATGTTGCCGACGCCGGAGATCAGCGTCTGGTCCAGCAGGGCCCGCTTCACCTCGGTGTGCTTGGCCCGTAAGGCGGCCACGAAGCCGGCGTCGGAGAATTCGGGGTCCATCGGGTCCCGGGCGATGTGCGCGATCTCGGCGGGGAGGTCGGCGCCGCCCTCGGAGACCGCGAGGCCGCCGAACGTACGCTGGTCGACGAAGCGCAGCTCGGGGTCGCCGTCGGTGAACCGCAGCCGGACCCGCAGGTGCGGCTCCTCGGGCGCGGTGGCCGGCTGGCACAGCAGCTGGCCGGACATGCCGAGGTGGGCCACGATGGCGTCACCCGAGTCCAGCGGTAGCCACAGGTACTTGCCACGGCGGCGTACGTCGAGGATCGTGCGGCCGGTCAGGACGGCCGCGAAGTGCTCCTCGCCGGGGAGGTGGCGGCGGATCGCGCGGGGGTGGCGTACGGCGACGGTGGCGATGGTGCGGCCGGCCACCCAGCGGGCCAGGCCCTGCCGTACGGTCTCGACCTCGGGAAGCTCGGGCATGGGTCAGATTGTGAACGGCCAGACGGTGATCATGTAAGCGCCGTACCAGAGTCCGAAGAGGCCGTACGCGGTGAGCGCCAGGGCCATCGGGCGGGGGCGGGCGCGGGTGGCCACGTGGGCCAATGGAAGCAGCGTGAGCAGCACGGGTACGAGCAGCCGGGGCTTGGAGTGGTAGTACCCGGCCTGTCCGACCACCAGGATCAGCGCGAGTACCCCGTACACGGCGAGCGGCGGCCAGACCCCCTGGCGGAGCGCGATCACGGCGGCGCCGATCGCGGTCACCAGGATCAGCGCGACGCTCACCTGTACCCAGCCGTTGCCCTGGCGGAAGGCGGTGTAGACGAAGTCCCAGCTGGAGGCGCCCCAGTCGAACGTGGTTCCCCAGCCGGCGGTCTGGATGGTGAACCAGGCGTTGAGGTCGCCCACCCGGTGCGCCACCCACAGCAGGTAGGCCGGTACCCCGAGCAGGGCGACCACGGCTCCGGCAACCGGCCGCCAGCCGCCCGTACCGGCCCGGACCGCGAGCAGTGCCGCCAGGGCGAGCGCCACCGCGGCGGCCAGCCCGGTCGGCCGGGTCAGCGCGGCGCCCAGCCCGAGCGCTCCGGCGACGAGGAAGGCGTTGCGGCGTACCGCGTAGAACATGCCGATCACCAAGGCGCTGAAGACCGCCTCGCTGTACCCCATCGACAGCACGACCGACATCGGCGCGGTCACGAAGAGGAGCATGAGTACGAGCCCGAAGCGACGGCCGGGCGCAGCCGCCGAACGTTCCGGTTCGCCAGGCGAAGCTCCGGGAGCCGGAATGTTCGTTGGCGGGTCTTGGCGAGGCGAGCACGGCCCACGCAGCTCAGGCCGACCTACGAGGTCGGTGCCGAGCAGGTACAGCAGGACGGCGGCGACCGCGGCCGCGAGCCAGGACACCACCAGCGCGGCGATGCCGGGGCCCATACCGAGCGCGTGCACGCCGCGGATGAGCAGCGGGTACACCGGGAAGAAGGCGAGCCCGTTGCCGAGCATCTGGCCGCTGCTGTCGTAGGTGTACGTGTGCGGGTACCCCTCGGTGGCGACCCGCACGAACCAGCCGCCGTCCCAGACCAGCAGCCGGTCCTTGACCGACGGACCACCCGCCGGCGCGAGCCAGACGATGAGCGCGAGCTGGACGACCCGGGTCGCGGCGTACAGCAGGAGCGGGGTGGCCAGGTCGGTGACCCGGTGCCGGGACGGCTCGTCGGTACCGCCGTCGGACTCCTCGGGCTCCGGCTCGACCGACGGCTCGGCCACCGTCGTCACTCCCGCTCCGAGAGCTGCCGCCAGGCCGCCTCCGCGGCGCGCTGCTCGGCCTCCTTCTTGCTGCGCCCCTCCGAGCCCCCGTACCGCTCCCCGGCCACCACCGCCCACGCGGTGAACACCTTGGCGTGGTCCGGTCCGGCCTCCTCGACCTTGTACTCCGGTACACCCAGCCCGAGGCTCGCGGTCAGCTCCTGGAGGCTGGTCTTCCAGTCCAGCGCGGCGCCCCGCCCGGCGGCCTCCGCCATCAGCGGGTCGAACAGCTTCCGGATCACCTGAGCGGCGGTGTCCAGCCCGTGCTGGAGATAGATGGCGCCGAGCAGCGCTTCGAGGGTATCGGCGAGGATGCTCGCCTTGTCCCGGCCGCCGGTCGTCTCCTCGCCCTTGCCGAGCAGCAGGTACGGACCGAGCCCGTAGGGGCCGAGGCCACGGGCGACGTCGGCCAGCGCGCGCATGTTGACGACACTGGCACGCAGCTTGGCGAGCTGCCCTTCGGGCAGGTCGGGGTGCGTGTGGAACAGCGCGGTGGTGACGACGACGCCGAGTACGGAGTCGCCGAGGAACTCCAGGCGCTCGTTGGTCGGCAGGCCGCCATGCTCGTACGCGTACGAGCGGTGGGTCAGGGCCCGTTCGAGCAGCTCCGGCTCGAACCCCACCCCGAAGGCGGCCTCCAGGTGGGTAACCGGCGGGGAACCCTTCATCTAACCTCCACGGGTCGGTGCCGCGCGGGGCGGTGCAGGCTGGCGGCGAGGGCGATGCCGGAGGCCAGGTCGGCGGCGGTGGCGGCGCCGTGGCACACCACGACGATGCCGCCGATGCCGAGCAGGGCGGCGGCCCGGGGTACGGCGCTGTGCGGTGCCACGCCACCGGCCAGCACGAACGCACCCTCGATGCCCTTGAGCAGGACGTTACCGGTGAAACCATCGGTGAGTACGACGTCGGCCGGCCCGCCGAGCGGTACGTCACCGCCCTCGACCAGGCCGACGTACCCGGGCTGGGCGCTGCGTAGCGCCTCGTCGGCCGTACGCCGGGCCCGGTCGCCCTTGCCCGGCTCGGCGCCGATCGACAGCAGGCCGACCCGGGGAGCGGCGATACCGAGCACCCGGGTCGCGTACACCGTGCCGAGACCGGCGTGCTGCAGGAGCACGGCCGCGGACGCCTCAGGCGAGGCGCCCACGTCGAGGAGTACCAGGGAGCCGGCCTGGGCGGGGAGGACCGCGGCGAGCGCGGGCTTCCGTACCCCCGGCAACCGCCCCAGGCCCAGCGCGGCGGCCGTGACGACCGCGCCGCTCATCCCCGCGGACACCAGGGCATCGGCCCGCCCGTCGGCGACCGCCGCCACCGCGGCCCGGACGGTCGTGTCGTGCCGGACCGCCCGGGCCGGGGCGTCGGCCATCCGTACCCCGCTGGCCACCGCCTGTACGGTCAGCCGCGCACGGTTGTTCGGCGCGCACGCGCCGACCACCTCGTCCGCCACGTCCGGTGGCCCGACGAGGTGGAGGCGTAGCTCGGGGTCGGCGTCGAGGGCCAGCAGAGCGCCGTCAACCACGACGGCGGGGCTGTCATCCCCGCCGAGGAGGTCGACGGCGATCCGTGTGGTTTCCGGCCCGGCCGGACGCCCGCTGGAGTCCGTCACCCCCGGTCCGCTGGTCAGACCTCGATGACCTGGCGGCCGTTGTACGTGCCGCACACCGAGCACGCCGCGTGCGGCAGCTTCGGCGACTTGCACTGCGGGCAGGCCACGGTCACGACCGCGGTGGCCTTCCACTGTGCACGACGCGACCGGGTGTTGCTGCGCGACATCTTCCGCTTGGGTACGGCCACGGCTTCCTACTCCTTCTCGCTGGCGCCGCCGGGAGCGGCCCCATGTCCGGTCCGAGTCTCCTCGGCAAGCTGGGCGAGGGCGGCCCAGCGCGGGTCGAGCTGGGTGTGGCTGTGGTCAGCCGGCAGCTCGTCCCACGGCACCCCGCAGTCGGGGCACAGCCCTGGGCAGTCCTCACGGCACAGCGGATGGTTGGGCAGGGCCAGTACCACCGCGTCCCGCAACGCCGGTTCCAGGTCGAGCAGGTCGCCCTGGAGCCGACCGACCTCGTCCTCCTCGGTGGTCTCCTCCGTGGCGCTGTGCTGGTAGGCGTACAGCTCCTGGAGCGACACGGTCACCGTATCGGTGATCGGGCGCAGGCAGCGGCCGCACTCCCCCGCCACCTGCGCGGAGACGGTACCGGAGACGAGTACGCCCTCGGACACCGACTCGAGCCGCAGGTCGAGCGTGAGGTCGCTGCCCTGCGGTACCCCGATCAGCTCCAGCCCGAGGTCTGACGGCGCGTGTACCACCCGCTGGATGGCACGCATCGCCCCGGGTCGACGCGGCAGGTCCCTGGTGTCAAGGACGAGCGGTCCCCGGGGGTTGAGGTGGCTCAGCGAATGATCATGCATCGTCAGGCTCCGGCCTGGATCGGCCGTCGGAAAAGACTACCTGAGCGGGTGTCCGACCGTCGAATCGGCGGTCCCGGGCCCACGTCAGAAGGGTAACGGGCCGTTCTCCTCTCCGGGCTGGAACGACCCGATCTCGCGCAGCGCGTGCATCTTGTCCCGGCCGCGCTCGATCGACGCGAGCGAACGGGTCAGGAACTGCTCGAAGTTCGCCAGGGCGGTGTCGACGTAGTCGTCGACCTCCTCGCGCAGCCGCTGTGCCTCGGCCCGGGCCTCCCCGATGATCCGCGCACCCTCGTGCTCGGCGGAGACGGTGACCTCGTTCACCGATACCAGCCGGGCGTGCTCGGCCTCGGCCTCGGCGATGATCCGCTCGGCCTCGTTGCGCCCGGCGTCGAGGATCTTGTCGCGCTCCTCCAGCAGCGCGGTCGACCGCCGCAGCTCGGTCGGCAGCTCGGCGCGCATCTGGTCGAGCAGGCCGATGAGCTCGCTCCGGTCGAGCATGCAGTTGCGGGACATCGGTACCGATCGGGCGTTCTCCACCACGGTGATGATCTCGTCGATGCGGTCGATCGGATCCACCGGCGTCTCCTGTTCGCGCGTCACGCCGCGGCGTCCCGTGCCGCCGCGGCCAGACCCATCATGACGGTACGAGCAACCCGGTGCCCGCCCATCGGGCCCGGTGTCATAATGCGCCGCGCGCCACCCGACCGGCCGGCCATGTCGCCGTCATCCGTTCGGCGTACGGCGACCTAGCCGCGCAGCTTGCCGGAGCGGCTACCGGCCAGCTATTTCAGCCGCTCCGTCAGCCGTCGGGCCACCAGCTCGGGTACGTGCGGTGTCACGTCCCCGCCCCACTTGGCCACTTCCTTGATCAGGCTGGACGACACGAACGAGTACAGCGGGTTGGTCGGCATGAACAGCGTCTCCAGCCCGGCCAGCCCCACGTTCATCTGCGCCATCTTCAGCTCGTAGTCGAAGTCGCTGACCGCGCGGAGCCCCTTGATCACGATCGCGATGTCCTGGCGCCGGCAGAAGTCGACGAGCAGCCCCTCGAAGCCCTCGACCCGCACGTTCTTGTAGTCGGCCGTCACCTCTTCCAGCATGTCGACCCGTTCCTCGTAGCTGAACAGGCCAGCCTTGGACTTGTTGACGAGCACCGCGACGATCACCTCGTCATACAGCCGGGAGGTCCGGTCGATGATGTCCAAGTGGCCGTTGGTCACCGGGTCGAACGACCCGGGACAGACCGCACGTCTCATGAACCGCGACCGTACCAAAGTGTTGTCTCTCCATATCGGCGAGAACGGTCACAAGTGATGCCCGGCACCCAGCCCGGCTCCGGCGACCGGCTGGAGCGCTCGATCACCACGAGTGCCTCGGGCGCCAGCCAGCCGTACTCGACGAGCCCGATCAGCATGCCGGTGATCTCCGCCTCCCCGGCCGGGTACGGCGGGTCGGCCACCACGACGTCGTACGGCTCGCCGCCCGGGCCGCCGGGCAGCACCGCCTCCACGCGCGACGGGGCAAGCCGGGCCACGTCACGGGCACCGAGCGCGGCGATGTTGTCCCGGATCACCCGGCCGGCCCGGGGATCGCTCTCCACGAGCAGGACCTCGGCCGCACCTCGGGAGGCGGCTTCCAGGCCGATCGCGCCGGAGCCGGCGTACAGGTCGGCGACCCGGGCGCCGGTGAGGTCGCCGAGCGCGCCGAACAGGGCCTCCCGTACGCGGTCGGCGGTGGGCCGGGTGTCCGCGCCCGGGCGGGGTCGCGATCCGCCGCCCACCGAAGCGGCCCGCCACGATCCGGGTCACCCCTTCTCCAGGTACTCGGCGCGCTCGTCGTCGACGAGGGCGGCGATCCAGTCGCGCAGGGCCGGGTGGCGGGCCAGCTCCGGGTCGGCCTCGACCAGCTCGATCGCCTCGGCTCGGGCGTCACCGATCAGCTCCCGGTCCCTGAGCAGGGAGAGCAGGCGCAGGTGGGAGCGGCGGCCGGACTGGGTCGCGCCGAGTACGTCACCCTCGCGGCGCTGTTCGAGGTCCAGCTCGGCCAGCCGGAACCCGTCGGAGGTGGCGGCGACCGCGTCCAGCCGCTCCCGGGCCGGCACACCGTCGGGCGCCTCGGTGACCAGCAGGCACAGCCCGGCCGCGCTGCCCCGGCCGACCCGGCCGCGCAGCTGGTGCAGCTGGGAGACGCCGAACCGGTCGGCGTCCAGGACGACCATGGCGGTGGCGTTGGGTACGTCGACGCCGACCTCGACGACCGTCGTAGCCACCAGGACGTCCAGCTCACCGCGGCTGAAGGCGCGCATGACCGCGTCCTTCTCGTCGGCGGGCAGCCGGCCGTGCAGGACCCCGATCCGCAGCCCTTCCAGCGGCCCGTCGCGCAGCAGCGGGGCGACCTCCAGGACGGCGAGGGGCGCCCGGCGCTCGTCGTCACCGACCGGGTCGGGCGTGTCTTCGGTTGCGGCGCCGTCGCCGATCCGGGGGCAGACCACGTATGCCTGGTGGCCGGCGGCGACCTCCTCACGCAGGCGCTGCCAGGCGCGGTCGAGAAAGGCGGGCTTCTCGGCTGCGGGTACGACGTGCGACGCGATCGGGGAGCGGCCGCGCGGGAGCTGGGTGAGCGAGGAGATCTCCAGGTCGCCGTAGACGGTCATGGCGACGGTACGGGGGATCGGCGTCGCGGTCATCACGAGCACGTGCGGCGGCTGGGCCGCCTTGGCGCGCAGCGCGTCCCGCTGCTCCACGCCGAAGCGGTGCTGCTCGTCGACGACCACGAGGCCCAGGTCGGCGAAGTCGACGCCCTCGTACAGCAGGGCGTGGGTACCGATGACGATGCCCGCCTCGCCGGAGGCCACCTCGGCCAGTGCCCGGCGCCGGGCGGCCGCACCGAGCGAACCGGTCAGCAGCGCGACCCGGGTGCCGTCGGACGCGCCGTCCAGCTCGCCGGCCCGTCCGAGCGGGCCGAGCAGCTCGGCGATGCCCCGGTGGTGCTGGGCCGCCAGTACCTCCGTCGGGGCCAGCAGTGCGGCCTGGCCGCCCGCGTCGACCACCTGGAGCATCGCGCGCAGCGCGCACACCGTCTTGCCCGAGCCGACCTCGCCCTGCAGCAGCCGGTGCATCGGGTGCGGCCGGCCGAGGTCCTCGGCGATCTCCGCCCCGACGGTGCGCTGCCCCTCGGTCAGCTCGTACGGCAGCGCCGCGTCGAACGTGTCGAGCAGCCCGTCGTCGCGCCGGGGGCGGGGCGCGGCCGGCCAGTCCAGCGCCCGTAGCTTGCGCTGCACGAGCGCCACCTGCACAGCGAACGCCTCGTCCCACTTCAGGCGCCGCTGCGCCATCCCGAGCGACGGCCGGCTCTCCGGGCGGTGGATCTGCCGCAGCGCGGTGCCGAGATCGAGGAGCTTGCGGCGGGCGCGCAGAGGCGACGGCAGCGGGTCGGGGGGCGGCTCGAAGGTGTCGAGGACGACGCGTACGCACCGCGCGATGACCCACGTCGGCACGGCGGCCGCCGCCGGGTAGACCGGGATCAGCGCACCGGCGAACTCCTCGATCTCGCTGTCCTCGCCTTCGTCGAGGATCACGTAGTCCGGGCCGTTGAGCTGGCGCTTGCCACGGAACTCGGTGACCTTGCCGGCGAACAGGCCCCACCGGCCCGGCTTCAGGTCGCGCTCGCGCCATGCCTGGTTGAAGAAGGTCAGCCCGAGTACGCCGCCCGTACCGTCGCCGACCGTGACCTCCAGCAGCTGCCCGCGCCGCGCGCGCATCGGCCGGACGTTGGTGCGCTGGACCTGGGCCATGACGGTGACCTGCTCGCCGACGGCCAGCGAGCGGATGTCGGTGTGCTCGCCCCGCTCGTCGTACCGGCGGGGGAAGTGGTAGAGCAGGTCCGCGACCGTCTCCAGCTCCAGGTGACCGGCCAGCGCCTTGGCCGTCTTCTCCCCGAGCACCTTGCGCAATGGGGTGTCCACAGTAGTCATGCGCCGACCCGCGAGTTCTCGACGTTAGTCATGCGCCGACCCCCAAGCTCTCGACGTTGGTCATTCGACCCCCATCACCAACGGGGAGCGGGGCTGGCCGCCGTGCAGGAGCTGGACCTCGACGAACGGCCAGCGCTGGCCGAGGTGCTCGCGCAGGGCAGGGCCGAGGTCGGCGGGCGCGCCGGCGCCGGTGACCAGCGTGACCAGCTCCCCGCCGCCGGCGAGCAGCCGGTCGACCAGCTCCCGGCAGGTCTGTACGAGATCGGCGCCGATCAGGTTGACCTCGCCCTCGACCAGCGCGAGTACGTCACCGGGGCGGCACACGCCAGCCACGGTCACCGCCTCCCGCGCCGCCGTGGTCACCTCGGCGTACCGGCAGGCCCCGGCCGCCTCGGCCATGGCGATCAGGTCGTCCTCGAAGCGCCGCGTCACGTCCCGTACGGCGAGGGCGGCCAGCGCCTGCACCTCGGCACGGGTGGGCACGACACCGACCCGTACCCCATCGGCTCTTGCTTCTTCGGCGGCGGCCGCCGCGACCCCGTGGACCGCCGGACCGTTCGGCAGCACCACGACCTCGTCGGCACCGGCCGCCCGGATCGCGGCCAGGATCTCCGCGGTCGACGGGCTCGGCCCCGGTACGGCCACCGCGCCCTCCCGCCGGAACACCTCGGCCAGGCCGGCGCCGGTGACCACGACGACCGCCCCGCGCGGCTGCGGCTCGGGGGCCGCCGGCGCCGCCTGGTCGGCGAACCGGGTCACGGTGATCCGGTGTGGCCGCCCGGCCTCGATCCCGGCCTCGATCGCGGCGCCGATGTCGTTGACGTGAACGTGGACGTTCCACGTGTCGTCGGTACCCACGATCACGAGCGAGTCACCGAGCCCGGAGAGCACGGCACGAAGCCGGTCAAGGGCGGAACCGGGCGCGTCGAGCAGGTACTGGACCTCGTAGCCGTAGAGCGCGGAGCCGGCCTCCCGGCGCGCTACGGCGGCGGGCGGCGCCGGGGCCACCGGGGCCACCGGGCGGACGACTCCGGTGACGACCTCGACGAGCGCGTCGAGCAGGACGCACAGCCCGCGCCCGCCCGCGTCGACCACCCCGGCCGCGGCGAGTACGGGCAGCTGCTCGGGCGTACGGGCCAGGCCGCGCGCGGCTCCCTCGGCGGCCGCCTTGACGACCGTACCGAGGTCGGCCGACCCGATCTCCAACGCGGCCCGGGCAGCCGCGTCTGCGACGGAGAGAACGGTGCCCTCGACCGGTACCGCGACCGCCTCCCGCGCCGCCCGCGCCGCCCGCGCCAGCGCCTCGGCGAATGCCGCACCGTCGACGGCCGCCCCGCCGCCCGCCACCGAGGCGCCCGCCACCGACGCGCCGGGCAGCGACTCGGCGAACGACTTGAGCAGCTGCGACACGATCACGCCGGAGTTGCCCCGGGCGCCGAGCAGGGCGCCGCGGGCGAGGCAGTGCAGCGTCGTACCGAGGTCGGCCGGGTCCGCCGGCAGCGCCTCGTGCGCGGCGGTGAGGGTGAGCACGAGGTTGGTGCCGGTGTCCCCGTCGGGCACCGGGTAGACGTTGAGGTCGTCGATCTCGCGCTGGTGCCGGCGCAGGGCGTCGAGACCGGCCGCGCACCAGCGCCCTACGGCGGCGGCGTCGAGGCGGTCCAGCACGGCTTGGAAGCCTACCCATCACGTCTGACAACCCGGGCGATTGGCCCGGCCCGACGGGCATCGGGTAACCTGGTCGGGTTGCCCGGTGAGCGACCCGGCGACGAAAGACCATCAACCCAGGAGACTCCCGTGGCTAGCGTGTGCGACGTCTGTGGCAAGGGGCCGGGCTTCGGCCACAACGTTTCCCACTCGCACCGGCGGACCAACCGGCGCTGGAACCCGAACATCCAGACCGTCCGGGTCCCGGCCGGCGGCGGCAACACCAAGCGCCTCAACGTCTGCACCTCGTGCATCAAGGCGGGCAAGGTCGTCCGGGGCTGACCGGCCCCGTCACCGCCTCCTAGCCGCGCAGCCTGTCGGAGCGGCTACAGCCAGCCATATCGCCGCGCAGCCTGTCGGAGCGGCTACAGCCAGCCATATCGCCGCGCAGCCTGTCGGAGCGGCTACAGCCAGCCATATCAACCGCCGGCCGCCTGGCCGGCGGCTATCTGTGTCGGCTTCAGCGGCTGCATCGTCCTTTCCGCCTTCAGCGAAAGTGCTCCCAGCCGCCGACGCCGCCCGCGTAGGGCCTGCCGTCGACCGTCACCTCGCTGCCCTCCAGGACCTCCCCGATGACCAGCCAGTCCTCGGACAGGGCCGCGCCGGGTGGGAAGGTGGCGGCCAGGGCGTGGTCGTCGCCGCCGGACAGGATCCAGGTGTACGGGTCGACCCCGAGCGCGCTCGCCGCGTCCCGCATCGGCGCCGGTACCTCGAACGCGCGCGTACGGACATCGATGGCCACCTGGCTGTCCTCCGCCACGTGACCCAGGTCGGCGAGCAGCCCGTCGGATACGTCGATCATGCTGGTCGCTCCCAGTACGGCAGCCGCCGGCCCGGCCGCGTACCGCACCTCCGGCCGCCGGTGCGCATCCACCAGCAGCCTCGGCGTCCGGAAGCCGCGGGACAGCACGGTGTACCCGGCGGCGGCGTACCCGACCCGGCCCGCCAGTGCCACCGTGTCGCCGGGACGCGCCCCGTTCCGGCGTACCGGCGGCCGGCCCTCCAGGTCACCGAGCGCGGTGACGGCGATCGTGAGCAGCGGGCTCGCCGACATGTCCCCGCCCACCACGCCCGCCCCGACACCGCGCGCCTCCGCACTGATCCCGTCGGCCAGCTCCTCGACCCACGCCACGGCCAGGTCGGGCGGGGCGCAGAGGGCGACGAGCAGGGCCGTCGGGACCGCTCCCATCGCCGCGATGTCGGCCAGGTTGGCCGCGGCGGCCCGGTGTCCGATGTCCCCTGCCGTGGACCAGTCCCGGCGAAAGTGCCGCCCCTCCACCAGTACGTCCGTGGACGCCACCACCCGGCCGTCCGGCGCGGCCACCACCGCCGCGTCGTCACCCGGCCCGAGCAGCGGGGCCGGCCCGCCCGCCAGCCGGGCGGTGACCCGCCGGATCAAGCCGAACTCGCCCGCCTGCGCGACCGTCATCCCCACCATGTGCTTCTCCCGGTCGCTGCGCTCCGCGCCGCCATGCGACCCCCGACCCGCCCCGCACCCCGGCTCCGCCGGTGCGTTGCGCCGTGCCGGGCGCCGCGGCGCTCTGCTGCACTGCCCGCCATGGGCTAACCTCGCCTACTCTTCGTGCGTTCGCGTCCACGCCCCCATACGGATCAGCGATCCTTTGCGGTAGTTTCACGGGCGACCCGCGAGATTGCCGCACAGAGGGGGGCGTGTCGTGGTCCAGGCCTACATCCTGATCCAGACGGAGGTCGGTAAGGCGCGCGACGTAGCCGCCGCGATCGCCGATATCACCGGCGTGGTCCGCGTGGACGCGGTGACCGGGCCGTACGACGTCATCGTCCTCACCGAGGCGCACAGCGTGGACGAGCTGGGCAAGATGATCGTGAGCAAGGTGCAGTTAGTCACCGGGATCACCCGCACACTCACCTGCTCGGTGGTCCGGCTGTAAGTGGCTGACCAGGTTACCCGGGGCGCCGCCCGGCTGGCGGCCGCCGTCGCGCTGCCCGTCGCGCTCGTCGCGGGGCTCGTCGCGTTCTGGGCGCTGGGCGGGCTCGGCGGCGGGCCCGGCCATCCGGCGGCGTCGCCCGGACCGCAGGCCACCTCCGCCGTGCCGATGGCCGCGCCCAGTCTGGCGGTACGGCCGGCGACGGTCTGCCGCGCGCTGCTCAGCCAGCTTCCCTCGGCGCTGCGGGACCGGCCGCGCCGTCCGGTGACCGCCGGCTTCGAGCAGAACGCCGCGTACGGCGACCCGGCCATCACGCTCGCCTGCGGTGCCGGGCCGGCGCCCTCGGTGGACCCGACCGCCGACGTGTACCCGCTCTCTGGTGTGTGCTGGTACGCCGTCCCCGGTCCGTCCAGCACCACGTGGAGCACGCTCGACCGGGAGGTGACCGTCTCCGTGACCGTGCCGAACGGCTACTCCGGCCAGGGCCAGTGGGTGATCGAGTTCTCCGGTCCGATCGTGGCGTCCGTACCATCGGTCACGAAGGTGCCCAGCGGTTGCGTCCGATAGTGCGGTGCGCGGGTAGCTGCTGGCGGCGTACCTCCACCACTCTGCGGGTGAGCGCGGGCTGGCGGCGCGCCATCGCCTCCCGGTAGACCCGCTCGTACCGGCGCGCCATCAGCGCCGCCCCGAAGTTGTCCCGTACGTGCGCCATGCACGCCTCCGGGTCGATGTCACCGGCCCGCAGCAGCGCGCCCGGCAGATCCTCGGGCCGGTCGCAGATGAACCCGGTGACCCCGTGCCGGATCAGCTCGGGTACGGCTCCGCGGCACAGCGCGATGACCGGTACCCCCAGCGCCATCGCCTCGATTATCACCATCCCGAACGGTTCCGCCCAGCGGATCGGCATGATCAGGCAGCGCGCCTCGGCCAGCACCTGCTGGGTACACATCCGGTCACAGTTGATCAGCAGGTCGACCGTCTCGTCGATCATCGGGCGGATGGTGTCCTCCAGGTACCGCACCTCGCCGCGCTCGGTGCACTTGCCCGCGAGCACCAGCGGCAGGCCGGCTTCCCGGCACGCTTCGACGGCGATGTCCGGTCCCTTGTCGGCGCTGAACCGGGCGAGCCAGACGACCGAGCCGTCGGCCTTGCGCCGGCCGCCCGGTACCTCCTGCGGCGGGACCGCGTTGTGGACGGTGGCCACCCAGTTCAGGTCGGACCGCAGGGCGCGCTGGGAGCCGGAGATGGCGACCAGACCCACCGAGTCGCCGAGCGCGGCCAGGTAGTCGCCCATCTCGCCGCCGGGCGTGTTGTGCACGGTCATCACGGTCGGCACCCGGCGGGTCGGCGCGGTCAGCGGCCCGTCGGTCGTGTGGTCGTGCACGATGTCGAAACCGCCCTCGGCGAGCATCCGGTTGACCTCGGCGGTGTGCAGGACGGCCGGGTAGAGCTCGTTGAGCCGGGGGTACTGCAGGTCGGGCCGGGTGGGCACGAACCTGGCCCGGGTGCCGGTACGGGGTCCGGTGCCGAAGAGCGTCACCTCGTGCCCGAGGTCGACCAGCGCGTCGGTGAGCGCCGCGATGATCACCTCGGCACCCCCGTACCCCTGTGGCGGTACCTCGAACCACGGCGGGGCCACCATGGCGATGCGTAACGGTCTCCCGTCGTCAGTCATGCGCCGACTAGTACCCACACATAACGTAACGAATCGCCATAGGCACGGCCAACTTCGTTTGTCCGGCGAGGATCGGGGCAGACACCGGTCACACCGTGGGGAGGGTGCCATGCTGGTGGTGACGACCGAGCACATACCCGGCTTCGAGGTGACCGCCGCGATCGGCGAGGTATGCGGCGTGGCCGTACTGCAGAAGAACATGTACACGGGCGGGATGAAGAACCTCGCTGGGGAGATGAACCCGCGGATGCGGCAGGACCTGGCCGACGCCCGCGAGCACGCGGTCGCCGAGCTGGTCCGCGCGGCCCGCCGGAAGGGGGCCAACGCCGTGGTCGGGATGCGGTTCAGCACCCGCGACATGCACGCGATCTGGTCGGAGATCTGCGCCTACGGCACGGCGGTACGGGTGGGGCCCACACCGGTCCGGAACCTGCCGCCGCCGAGCCCGCCCCCGGCCATCGGCTCCCATCCGCCTGCCTGAGCGGACCGAACACTCCGTGAGTGAGCGGAGCGGCGCGGCGGCGTCGGCCGGGTGCGACGCGCCGACGAAGCCGGTTGCGCGGCGCGGCCGGACGGCGTCGCCTCTAGCGCCGCGCAGCGAGCAACCATGAAGTCAATGCAGCCCGGTGCCCCGGCGCAGGGCGGTACGGACCAGGCGGGAGATCAGCTTGCGGTACTCCAGGCCGGTCGCCGCCCACATCCGGGGGAACATCGACGTGCTGGTGAAGCCCGGCATCGTGTTGATCTCGTTGAGGTAGACCTGGAAGTCGGGCGAGACGAAGAAGTCCACCCGGGCCAGCCCGGCGCAGTCGAGCGCGGTGAAGGTACGCCGGGCGTACTCCTGCACCTCGCGGGTGACCTCGTCGGGCAGATCGGCCGGGATATCGTACTCGCAGGCGTCGTCAAGGTACTTGGCCTCGAAGTCGTAGAACTCGTGCCCGTTGACGATCCGGATCTCGGCGAGCAGAGAGGATTCGGGCGGCCCGCCGTACTCACCCTCGAGCACTCCGCACTCCACCTCACGGCCCACGATGCCCTGCTCGACCAGGATCTTCGGGTCGATCGCCCGCGCGGCGGCGACCGCGGCGTCCAGCTCCGACCAGTCGCTGACCTTCGTGATGCCGTAGGAGGAGCCGGCCCGGGCCGGCTTGACGAACACGGGCAGGCCGAGCCGCGCCTTGTCGTCCTCGGTCAGCGACTGCCCGGCGCGCAGCGCCACGTACGGGCCGACCGGGATGCCGTCGGCGGCCGCCAGCTTCTTGGTGAACTCCTTGTCCATCGCGGCCGCCGAGGCGAAGACGTTCGCGCCCACGTACGGGATGCCGGCCATCTCCAGCAGCCCCTGGATCGTCCCGTCCTCGCCGTAGGCCCCGTGCAGCACCGGGAACACCACGTCCACGTCGCCCAGCGCGCTCGCGCCCTCGCCCGGGTCGAGCACCATCAGGCCGCGCGCCGACGGGTCGCCGGACAGCACGACCGAGGCGCCCGAGCCAGCGGTGATCTCCGGCAGGCGCCGGTCGGCGATCGCGAGCTGGGTCGGGTCACCGCTGGTGAGCACCCATTGCCCGGCGCGGGTGATGCCGACCGGTACGGCCTCGAACTCGTCGGGGTCAAGGGCGGCGAGGATGCTCCCGGCGCTGACACAGGAGATGGCGTGCTCGCTGCTGCGTCCGCCGAACACGACGGCGACGCGAGTCTTCCGTGGGCTCGTCACGGGCCGACCTTACTCTGGGTGGCGGCCATCCGCTTCGCCGGAAGGGCGGTCACCGAGGGTGTCCGGCGCGCCATACGGGGGTGTGCGGGTTCCGGGCAAGGGCATAATCTCGCGCCATGGACGTAAGGGGACCCGGGGCATGAGCGAGCGTCAGCGATCGACTGTTCCGGCTCGCCCGGCGACGCTCCGGGAGCCGGAATGGTCGAAGAATGATGGGCTCAGCGCTACGGTGCCTCATGCCGGACCGCAGCGCAGGTCCGCCAAGAAAGCTGAGGATCCGGCATGAGCGACTCGCCGCTGATCGAGAGCCTGACGGCCGCGGTGCAAGGGCGTCCCGATGACGTGCCGCTGCGGCTGCACCTCACGCAGCTGTTGCTGGAGGCGGGACGGCAGGCCGAGGCGATCAGCCATGCGGCGCAGGCGCTGCAGTACGCGCCGGACAGCTCGGCGGCGCGGGAGCTGATGGTGCGGGCGATCGGTACCCGGGCGGAGCCGTCCCCGCCCGCGACGGCGCCGGTCCCCGAGCGCGACCCGAACGCGATGGACTGGGGGGCATACGAGGAACAGCTCTCCGACGTGATCCCGCCCCGGTTCGCGCGGGCCGACGACCAGCCGGAGCCGGTACGGGGCGAGGCCGACCGTACCTTCGACGTCGAGACGAGTGGCGTGCGGCTCGCCGACGTCGGGGGCATGGCGGACGTGAAGAAGCGGCTGGAGCTGGCGTTCCTCGGGCCGCTGCGCAACCCGCAGCTGCGCGCCATGTACGGCAAGAGCCTGCGCGGCGGGCTCCTGCTCTACGGGCCGCCCGGCTGCGGCAAGACGTTCCTCGCGCGGGCGGTCGCCGGGGAGATGGGCGCCAAGTTCGTACCACTGTCCATTGTGGACGTTCTGAACATGTGGATCGGCAACTCGGAGAAGAACCTGCACGAGATCTTCGAGGCGGCCCGGCGCAACGCGCCGTGCGTACTGTTCCTCGACGAGATCGACGCGCTCGGGCACAAGCGCAGCCAGCTGCAGTCCTCCGCCATGCGTACCCTCGGAAACCAACTCCTCGCCGAGCTTGACGGCATGGAGGGCAACAACGACGGGGTGTTCATCCTGGCCGCCACGAACGCGCCGTGGGACGTCGACGCCGCGCTGCGCCGGCCCGGCCGGCTGGACCGGGTCGCGCTGGTACTGCCGCCCGACGCGCCGGCCCGGGCCGCCATCGTCGAGTACCACGTGCGCCAGCGCCCGATCGCCAACGTCGACCTCAAGCGGCTGGTCGAGGCGACCGAGAACTTCTCCGGCGCGGACCTCGCGCACCTGTGCGAGACCGCGGCCGAGCACGCGATGGCCGACTCCATCGCCAGCGGCGCGGTACGGATGATCGAGCAGCGCGACTTCGAGCGTGCCCTCCGCGAGGTACGCCCGTCCACCGCGCCCTGGTTCGCCACCGCCCGCAACGTCGCGCTGTTCGCCAACGAGGGCGGTACCTACGACGAGCTGGCCGCGTACCTCAAGAAGCGCAAGCTCATCTGATGCCGGCCGACATCCGGCGCGCCCGGGCCCTCCTGGAGGTTGGCCGGTGGGAACAGGCGCAGCAGGAGCTGGCCGGGTACCTCGCCACCGCGCCGCAGTCGGTCGAAGGGCTGTGCCTGCTTGCCCGGTGCCAGCAGCTCGCCGGGCAGTTCGAGCTGATGCTGGGTACGGCCGAGCAGGCGATCGGCGCGGCACCCGACCACGAGTGGCCGCACCGCCTGCGCTCGATCGCGCTCGGCAAGCTGGGCCGGGTGACCGAGGCGGTACAGGCCGGGCGGCGCGCCGTGGACCTCGCGCCCGGTACCTGGCAGACCCACGTGATCCTGGTCGACGCGCTGCTCGCCCAGGGCTCGGTGGAGTCCTTGCGAACGGCGTACCGGGCCGCCCGGCACGCGCGCCAGCTCGCTCCCGACGAGCCGGAGGTACACAACGCCTACGGCCGGCTGTACCAGGCGATCAGCGACCCGGTGGCGGCCCGCCGGTGCTACGGCGAGGCGCTGCGGCTGGACCCCCAGAACTCGACCGCCCGCAACAACCTCGCGGTCGTGGAGCTGCGCCAGGGCCGCGCCACGCTGGCCGGTGAGCGGCTGCGCGACGTGCTCGCCGAGCGCCCGACCGAGGCGCTGTACCAACGCAACGCGCAGGCCACGGCGACGATCTGGGCCACCCGGGTGCTGGAGTTCGCGACCCTCGCGTGGCTCGCGGCGCTCCTGGTCGCGGTGACCGTACGGCCCTGGCAGGTACGGCTCACGGTGTGCGCGGTGCTCCTCGCCGGATTCCTCGTCGTGGCGGCCCAGCGCTACCAACGGCTGTCACCGGCGCTGCGCGGGATGGTCTGTACCAACCGGCGCATGCTCGGGCTGGCCGGGATCCAGCTGGCCACCGTGCTCGCCATCGGACTGTGGTGGGGCGACGGTCGGCAGCCCGGTGCGCTCCTCCTGCTGCCCCTGCTGATCTCCTCGTTCATCGTCAGCTTCGTGTCGGTCGCGCTCCTGCGCAACCGGGCGTACCGCGCGGTGACCCGGATCGTACGGCGCTGGCGCTACCGGTGGGCGGTGATCCGGCCGGTCGAGCGCGGCATCGAGCCCTGAACGGCTGAGGCGTGGTACCGGTGCAGCCGACCTCGACGCTGCCCACGGCCGGTTAACTGATCCTCACGGGAGGAGCGGCGTCGCCGCACTATGCTCATCGTCATGGCGGTCTGGGTGTGCCCGCGGTGCGGGGCGCACAACGACGAGGGCGCAGCCCAGTGCGCGGCCTGCCACGTGAGCGCGGTTCCCGCCCCCGGGTACGCGACGCCGCAGGAGTACGTGTCGTTGCCACCGGACGCCCCGTACTACGGGCAGCCGCCGGAGCACCAGGCCCAGCCGGGGTATGAGGCCCAGCCGGGGTATGACCCCCCGCCGGGGTACTACCCGCCCGGGTACTTCGCGCCGCCGGCCGAGCCGTGGCCGGGCGCGCTACCGCCGGGCGCGCTACCGCCGGGCGCGCTACCGCCGGGCGCGCTACCGCCGGGCGCGGTGCCGGCACCGCAGCAGTGGATGCCCGCGCCGCCGCCCCGGCACCGTCGAGGACCGGCGATCGTCGCGCTGTGCGTGGTCGTACTCCTGGCGCTCACCGCGGCCGGCTGGGCGCTGCGCTCGACGTTCCTGCCGTCCGCGACCGCGGCGCAGCACGGTACGGGGCCGGTGCCGGGCGCGACTCCGGCGCCGGGCAGCAGCGCGGCGGTACCGAGCCCCAGCCCGGGGCCGTCGCCGACCGGGATCGGCGTCGTGGCGATCGACCCGTCGGTCGACCAGAGCCGGGGGTACGAGGTGGCGACGCTCTTCGACACGTACTTCTCCGGCATCAACGCCAAGGACTACAAGCGGGCGCTGGCGGTCTACGACCCGGCCGGCGTGGTGAACCCGGGCGATGCCAAGTCGGTGGACAGCTTCTCGCAGGGCGTCTCCACCACCACCGACTCGGGCGTCGTCCTGCACTCGGTCGTCGACGACACCAGCGGTAAAGGCGTCGTGCAGGCGAGGCTGACGTTCACCAGCCACCAGAGCGCCGGGTACGGGCCGGCCGGGCGCACGAACGAGACGTGCACCCGCTGGGACATCACGTACATCCTCAGCCGGCCGGCGGGCGGCTACCTTATCAAGGGCGCCGCCACCGTACTCAGCTCGCCCTGCTGACGTGGCCTGCCACGGGGTGAGGGAGTAGCCTACCGGGGTGCGTCGACCCCGACATACCGTGGCAATACATCGATGGCTGGCACATCGATGGCTGACTGCGGCGCTCATGGTGGCGGCGGGAACGGTGCTGTTCCTACCGCCCGCGCCCGCCGCCGCCGACCCGGCCGGGCCGGACGGTGGCGGTACCGGCTTGCAAGGGCAGTTGCAGGCCGCCACGCAGGCGTACAACGACGCGAAGGGCCGGCTGGACGCGGCCAAGGCGCGCCAGGCCGACCTGGAGACGCAGATCCGGACCACGCGGGCGGAGATCGCGGACCTGTCCGTCCAGGCGCAGGCGGCCGCGGTGACCGCGTACAAGGGTGGGCGGCTCAGCGGGCTGACCGTACTGCTGGAGGCCGGCTCCGCCGACGACTTCCTGGACCGGGCCACCGCCCTGCAGGCCCAGATCAGCCGGGACGACGCGGCCCTGGGGCGGCTGAACTCCGCGCAGGCCCGCTATGACGAGCAGCGCGTGGCGATCGACCAGGAGGTCGCGACACAGCAGAGCCAGTTCGCGGTAATGGAGAAGCGGCGCAAGGACGCCGAGGCCGCCTTGGCCGCGGCCTCCGGTGGCGCGCCTTCCCAGGGTCCGTCCGGCGGCGCCCCCTCGGCCACCCCTGCGCCCCGCAACCCGGACGGCAGTTGGCCCAAGGAGTCCTGCTCGGTCAAGGACCCGACCACGTCGGGCTGCCTGACCCCCCGTACGTTGCACGCGCTCCAGGAGGCGCGCAAAGCCGGCTTCACGCACTACACCGCCTGCTACCGCAGCGGCGGCTCGGGAGAGCATCCCCTGGGACGGGCCTGCGACTTCTCCGCCAACGCGACCACCTTCGTCAACGCCGCCGCGACCGGGGGGGACAAGACGTACGGCGACCGGCTCGCCGCGTGGGCCCTCGCCAACGCCGACCGGCTGGCCGTGATGTATGTCATCTGGTACCGACAGATCTGGCTGCCCGGCTCGGGTTGGCGCAGCTACCACGGCGACGGCACGCCGGCCGGGGACCACATGAACCACGTCCACGTGTCCATCCAGTGACGGGGCTCAGCGCTTGCGCGCCACCCCGCAGAACGCGGTGAACTCGGCGTAGTCGCCCGTGGTTGCGGTGCCGGGTCGCCACATCGGGGTGGGGACCACGCCGGGCTCCACCAGGTCCAGACCCTCGAAGTATCCGACGAACTGCTCGTGCCGGCGGAGGTGGTACTGGAGGCCGGACTGTTGTGCCGTACGGCTCCCCGCGATACTCGCCTCGCCGACCTCGACGCCGTCGTTGATCGTCAGGTAGCTGCCGGACGGTAGCTCATCCAGCAGCCGGCGCACGATCGAGCGCGCCTCGTCGTGGTCGGCGACGTAGCCCAGGACTCCCAGCAACATGACGGCGACCGGCTGGCTGAGGTCGAGCGCCTCAGTCGCGCTCTGCAAGATCTTGTCGGGGTCACGAAGATCAGCGTCGATGTAGTCGGTGGCCCCCTCTGGGCTACTGGTCAGCAAGGCGCGGGCGTGGGTCAGGACCAGAGGGTCGTTGTCGACGTACACGATCCGGGCCGACGGGGCGACCCGCTGGGCGACCTCGTGGGTGTTGTTCGCGGTGGGCAGTCCGGTGCCGACGTCGAGGAACTGGCGGATCCCGGCCTCACCGGCCAGGTAGGTCACGGCACGGCCGAGGAAGGCCCGGGACGCGCGAGCGACCTCGACCATCCTCGGGTACACCTTGAGCACCTGGTCGCCCGTGGCCCGGTCGGCGGCGAAGTTGTCCTTGCCGCCCAGCCAGTAGTTCCAGACCCGGGCGCTGTGCGGGACATCCGTGTTGAGCCTGGACACGTAGTCCTGCCCGGGAGTAGCCGAGCTGCCGGTCATCTGTTCACCTTTCCGAATCCCACGACGCGTTCCGCTACCGGAGGGCTACGCGCAGCATAGTCATCCCCGTTCCTACCGCACTACGGTCGATCGTCCCTTCCAGCCATCCCGACGCTACTACGGCACTTAGCGCCGGGCCGAGGAAACGGCCACAGCCGTGTCAGTTTGGATTGACAAGCGGCCCGCTGTCAGTTCAAACTGACAGACGTGGACGTGGACCAGATGGCTTCCGCAGTCGGATCCGATGACCCAGCGACCGGCCTGCGGGCCGTGCTTGCGCTGCGCCGGCTGGCCGAGCAGGTGGAGGCCCATCAGGTGGCTGCCGCTCGCCGTCAGGGCTGGTCGTGGCAGCAGATCGGCGACGCGCTCGGTATCACGCGCCAGTCAGTGCACGCCAAGTACGGCAGGTGAGGAGTCGACCATGGTCACCACGAAGCCAAGAACCGGCCTGGGCCGGGTCTACCTGGATGCCAGCGCCGAGGCCAGGCGGCGCGGAGACCGGAGGGTGGGTACCGAGCATCTGGTCCTGGCCCTGCTCGCCGACCCGGACTCGGCGACCGCCCGCGCGCTCGGGGTCGACCTGGGCTCGGCGCGCGCCGCGCTGGCCCTGCTCGATCAGCAGGCGCTCGCCTACCTCGGGATCCACCTGAGCTTCAGTCCGTCAACCTTGCCGGGGCGCCCGGGGGAACGACTCCGGCTGACCCCCGCGGCACGGGCCGTCTTCACCAGCCTGGCGCGCACCCGGGTCAGAGGTGAACGGACCGGGTTCGGCCACGTCCTGCTGGCGCTGCTCTCCCGAGTACCGCCCGACCCGGCGGCCGTACTGCTCGACGCCCTCGGGCTGGACCGCGTCGAGATCCGCGACCGCCTCCGCGAGTCCTGACCACCGAACCGGAGGAGCCATGGCACAACGGGAAATGACGCGTACCCGTCGGTCCACCACCCGGGCGCTCGGCTTCGCCTGGCAGACCGTGCTGGCGGTGCGCACCCGCCGGTCCGGCCCCGACCGTTAGCCACACGGGCGCCACCCGCTGCGAGTGGCGCCCCAGATCGGTCAGGCGTACGCGGAGCCGATCCAGGGGACGTAGATGCGGTACCCCTTGATGCCGGCCCTCCGTCGCTGTGCGGAAAACGAGCGGTGGTCAGCCGGCGCGGCCCAGAGCCTGGGCCAGGTCGGCGACGATGTCCGCGGTGTCCTCCAGGCCGCACGACAAGCGCACCAGCCCAGGGGGTACGGGATCCCCCCACTGCGCGCGCCGGTCCGCCGTCGTGTGCGGGCCGCCGAACGAGGTGGCCGCGTTCACCAGTTGCGCGGCACTGAGGAACCGGGCCACGTACCCGGCGTCGGGCAGCGTGAACGTCACCACGCCGGGGACCCGGCGCATCTGCTTGGCCGCGACCGCGTAACCGGGGTCGGCGGGGCGGCCGGGCCACCGTACGGACGAGACCTCGGGCCGGTTCGCGAGCAGCTCGGCGACGGTCGCCGCGGTCGCCGACTGGCGGGCCAACCGAAGGTCCAATGTGGACAGTGACCGGTGCGCCAGCCACGCCTCGAACGGACCCGGTACCGCACCGGTGCTGTCCCGCCACCGCCGGACGGACTCGACGGAGGCTGCGGCGACGTAGCCGAGCAGCAGGTCCGAGTGGCCGGTCAACGCCTTGGTACCGCTGGCCACCACGACATCGGCGCCCAGCGCGAGCGGCTGCTGGCCCAGCGGTGTCGCAGTCGTCGAGTCGACCGCGACGAGCGCCCCGGCCGCGTGCGCCGCCTCGGCGAGCGCGGTCACGTCACACACCTCGAGTCCGGGGTTGGCCGGCGTCTCCAGCAGCACGAGCCGTACCCCGTCGAACGACGGGTACGGTCCGGCCGTGGCCACCTCCCGGACGGTGACCCCGAACCCGGCCAGCGTCGCGGCGGCGAACGCGCGCGTCTTGTAGTACCCGTCCTTCGGCAGCACGACGGTGTCCCCGGAGCGCAGCACGGTCAGCAGCACCGCCGAGATGGCCGCCATTCCGGACGCGAAGACCACGCAGTCCCCGCCTTCCAGCTCACCGATCGCGGACTCGAGTAACCGCCAGGTGGGGTTATCGGTCCGGCCGTACCCGTCGCGCCCGGGTACCGGCCCGGCGACCGGGTCGAGATGGTACGGCGCGGCGAGCACCGGCCCGGGCAGGAACGGCTGTCCCGGTACGGCCCCGGGCAGCCCGGCCCGAACGACCCGGGTCCCGTCGCCGTACCTCATTCCGGTTTGGTCTCCCGGCTCATCAACGCCGTCACCGCTACGCGCGGGTCGGCGCCCTCGTGGCAGACCAGCTCGACCTGTTCGGTGATCGGCATCTCCACGTCGTACCGGCGGGCCAGGTCGCGGATCGCCAGGCAGCTCTTCACTCCCTCGGCGGTCTGCCGGGTGGCCGCCTGCGCCTGCTCCATCGTCTCGCCCCGGCCGAGGTGCTCGCCGAAGGTGCGGTTGCGCGACAGCGGGGAGGAGCACGTGGCCACGAGGTCGCCGAGCCCGGCGAGACCGGCGAAGGTGAGCGGGTCGGCACCGAGCCGTACCCCTAGCCGGGCGGTCTCCGCGAGGCCCCGGGTGATGAGCGTGGCCTTGGTGTTGTCGCCGAAGCCGAGCGCGTTGGCCATCCCGTACGCGAGCGCGATCACGTTCTTCACCGCGCCGCCCAGCTCGCAGCCCACCACGTCGTCGTTGGTGTACGGCCGGAAGTAGCGGGTCGCCACGGCCTTCTGCACCACGGCCGCCCGTACCGGGTCGGCGCACGCCACCACGGAGGCGGTCGGCTGCTCGGCGGCGATCTCGGCCGCGAGGTTGGGTCCGGAGACGACCGCGACCCGGTCCGCGGGTACCCCGGCGGTCTCCATGATGACCTCGCTCATCCGCTTCGAGGTACCCAGCTCGATGCCCTTGATGAGGCTGACCAGGCTGGCCTCGGAGTCGATCAGGTCCCGCCACTCGGCCAGGTTGGTCCGCAGCGTCTGCGCCGGGATGGCGAGCACCACCAGCTCCGCGCCGCCCAGTGCCTGAGTCGGGTCGCTGGTCGCGGTGACCGGCTCGGGTAACCGCATGCCGGGCAGGTAGTCGGGGTTGTGCCGGCGGTCCTGGATGTTCACCGCGACGGCGTGCCGGCGAGCCCAGAGCACGACGTCGGTACCCGCGTCCGCGAGCACCTTGGCGAAGGCGGTACCCCACGACCCAGCCCCGAGAACGGCCGCCTTCACGGGGTACCACCGCCGTTGCGGGAGGCGCTCGGCTGCGGCGGGGGTGCCTCGCCGCGTACCTCGGCGAGCATGTCCCGGAGCACCGTCATGATCTCGTCGGTGATCGCGTGCAGGGTGGCCGGCGCCTGCGGGGTGCCATCCCATTTGGAGAGGTCGATCGGCGGCCCGGCGGTCACGGTCACCGGCACCTTCGGGCGCAGCTTGAGCTTCTTCGTACGCGGGTCGAAGAACCGCTGCGGACCCCAGCTCACGATCGGTACGACGGGCGCGCCGGTCTGCAGGTACAGCCGGGCGACGCCGGTCTTGCCGCGCTGCGGCCACAGGTCACCCTGCTTGGGGGTGGTGCCCTCGGGGTAGACGATCACCGCGTCGCCGTTCTTGACCGCGGCGACCGCTTCCTCCAGCGACTTCACCGCGTCGGCGGTGCCCCGGTAGACCGGGATCTGCCGGACCGCCCGGAGCGCCGGGCCGAGCAGGAAGATCTTGAAGAGGCTGGACTTGGCCAGGAACTGCGGCCAGCGGCCGGCGTCGTAGACGAAGTGCGCGAGCACCAGCGGGTCGAACTCCGACAGGTGGTTGGCCGCAAAGATCACCCCGCCGTCCGCCGGGATGTGCTCCATGCCGCGCCAGTCCCGCTTCGTCCACAGGACGAGCAGGGGCTTGACCATCGCGACCGCGAACCGTCGTATGAACCCGAGCCTGCGCCGCGCCACGGCACCTCCCCCAACTGCCCGCCCCGCCACCACCACGGGCGGTTACCAAGCGCATCATGCCCTGATCCACCTGCGCGTACAAAGTCGTGGCCGGGAACAATCGGACGGGTGGAGTGGACAGTGGTGGTGCCGGTCAAGCACCTCGGGCAGGCCAAGAGCCGGCTGCGCGGCGCGTTGCCGGGCGTACCCCATCAGGACCTGGTCCTGGCGCTCGTGCTGGACACGCTGACCGCGGCGCTGGCCTGCCCCGCGGTGGCCGCGGCCCTCGTGGTCAGCTCGGACCCGGCGGTGGCCGCGGCGGCCGGCCGGCTCGGCGCGAAGGTCCTGCCCGACGAGCCCGACGCGGGCCTGAACCCGGCGTTCACGCGGGGCGCGGCGGCCGCGTCCGGCGCGGTCGCGGCCCTGGCCGGCGACCTGCCCGCGCTGCGCGGCGACGACCTGGCCGCGGCCCTGGGCGCCGCGACGGTCCGGGGGTACGTGCCGGACGCCGCCGGTACCGGCACCACGCTGCTCGCCGCGCCGCTCGGGGCGCCGCTCGACCCCCGGTTCGGTCCCGGCTCGGCGCGCGCGCACGCCCGCTCCGGCGCCCGGGAGTTGGCTGGTGCCGGAGCCTCCCTGCGGCGCGACGTGGACACCGCGGCCGACCTGGCGGAGGCGGTACGCCTCGGGCTCGGCCCGCACACCTCGGCGCTGCTGCGGGCGTAGGGTGACGGTCGTGCAGGGTACGGTGGCGACCTTCGACGGCGGTACAGGTGCCGGTACAGTTCTGCTCGACGACGGCACGCCCGTCGCCTTCTCCGAGGCCGCATTCATCGCCTCCGGTCTACGCCTGCTCCGGCTTGGCCAGCGCGTTGCGCTCCGGTACGGCCCCGACGGTACGGTCGCCTCGCTCGCCCTGGTGACGATGCCCCTCCCCGACTGAGCGGTCACGGCCAGTCGATCACTTCTGTTCTCATTGTTGCCGCGACTGGTTCTTGCTACGGTCAGTTGCCCGCAGAAAGTCGCAATGGTCAATGCGGAAGAACAGGCATTTCGGGGTCGGCCAGTTCGGGAGAGACCATGACACGTGAAGGTTGGTTACGGCGCAAGTCCTTACCCGTGGCGCTCGCCGCCGCCTTGGCCATAGCGTCGCCGCTGGTGCTCGGTTCGCCGGTCGCGCAGGCCGCCGACACCGCGACGTCGGTCAATTCCGTCGTCGCCTGGGACGCGATCGCGCAGACCGCGATCTGGGACGTCGCCCAGCAGCAGCCACAGGTCCAGGGGCGCAGCTTCGCGATCGTGCACGGAGCCATCTACGACGCGGCGAACGCCATCGCCGGCAAGCCGTACCAGCCATACCTGGTCGCACCTCGCGCTAATGGACGCGAGTCAATGGATGCGGCGGTCGCCGCGGCGGCGTACCAGACGCTGGTCTTCATGTTCCCGGCGCAGCAGAGCAGTCTCCAGTCGCAGTACGACCAGTCCCTCGCCGCGATTCCGGACGGTCCCGCCAAGCAGGGCGGGATCACGATCGGCGGCCAGGCCGCGGCCGCGATGATCGCCGCGCGTCAGAACGATGGGGCGTTCGGCAGCCAGACCTGGGTCGTCGGTACCGAGCCCGGTCAGTGGCGGCCGACGCCGCCCACGTTCGGCTCGGACGGGGCATGGGTCGGGCACGTGAAGCCCTTCATGATTCCCAGCGCGTCGACGTACCGTACGGCCGGCCCGCCCGCGCTCACCAGTGCCGCGTACGCCACCGACTTCAACGAGGTCAAGCTGATCGGCTCGGCGTCGAGTACGGTCCGTACGCCCGACCAGACCGACGCCGCCAAATGGTGGCACGACCGGCGCCTGACCGAATGGGAGATCAAGCGCCAGCTCGCCACCGGCCAGCACCTGAACACGCTGCAGGCCGCGCGGATGTTCGCGATGGTGGACCTCGCCGAAGCCGACGCCATCATCGCCTGCTTCAACGAGAAGGAGGCGTGGAGCCGCTGGCGGCCGGTTACCGCGATCCAGCTCGCCGACACGGACGGCAACCCGGCGACGGTCGCCGATCCCAACTGGATGCCGTTGCTCGTCACGCCGCCACATCCCGACTACACGTCCGGGCACACCTGCTCGACGGGCGCGACGATGTCGACCCTCACGTACTTCTTCCACCGGGACAACATCCCGTTCAGCGCGTACAGCGTGGCGTCCGGTTCGACGCGGTGCTTCGGGAGCTTCTCGCAGGCGCTCGCGGAGGTCATCGAAGCCCGGGTCTGGGGCGGCATCCACACCCGTTTCGCCGACGTCCAGGGCGCGAAGATCGGCAAGCAGGTCACCGCCTACATGATCGGACACTACTTCCGGCCGTTGAGGTGAGCCGCTGACCGCGCAGGGTGGTCAGGGCACGACGCCCGTGCGTGGGTTAGCACCCACGTCAGTCGAACGTCGGCAAACGGATGTCTCCTCGTCAACCAAACCGTCGCGAGGGGCGGGCCGGTTTCCGGTACGCATAGGAGTGGAAGACCAGCCCCGGAAACCCGCGAGGGAGTCAGACTTGAAGAGAATCAAGCTCATGAGTGCCATCGGCGCCGGTGCCGTCGTGGCACTGGTCGCCACGACCACAGCATTCGCCGGAGCAGACGGTACGCGGGGACCGTCCAGCTCCGACTCGCCGTACTTAGTGAGGACGAAGCCCGGCATCGGGACCACGAGCATCCTGACCACCGGGGACTCCGTCGGCGGGTACCGCATGGTCGGCATCCCGGACGGCCTCGGCGCGTACGACAACGGCGACGGTACGTTCACCGTCCTGATGAACCACGAGCTCCCCGCCGCCGCCGGGGTCGTACGGGCGCACGGCGGTAAGGGCGCCTTCGTGTCCAAGTGGACCGTCGAGAAGGACGGGCTCACGGTCACCCACGGCGAAGACCTGATCAAGCGGGTCCTCCAGTGGGACGCCGCCACCAGCCAGTGGCAGCTGATCCCGGCCGGCTCGCCACTGCTGAACCTCGGCCGGCTGTGCTCCGCCGACCTGGCCCAAGGCGCGTTCTACGACGCCGCGTCCGGGCTCGGTACCCAGGAGCGGATCTTCATGGACGGCGAGGAGATCGGCAACGACGGCCGCCCGTTCGGCACCGTCGTCACCGGAGCCGACGCCGGCAGCGCGTACCAGCTGTCCGCGCTCGGCCGGATGAGCTTCGAGAACAGCGTGGCCAAGCCCAGCACCGGGACGAAGACGGTCGTCGCCGAGCTGGAGGACGCCGGCAACGGTCAGGTGTACTTCTACATCGGGACCAAGAAGGACACCGGTACCGACATCGACAAGGCCGGCCTCAGCGGCGGCGCCCTGTACGGCCTGAAGATCGACGGTGTGGCCAGCGAGAACGACGCCACCACGCTGCCCGGTGGAAGCGCCCACTTCAGCCTGGTCCCGCTCGGCGACGTCTCGCAGCGGAGCGGCGCCCAGCTGGACACCCTCAGCCAGTCCAGCGGGCTGTCCGGCCTGAACCGTCCGGAGGACGGCTCCTGGGACCCGTCGGACGCGCAGAACTTCTACTTCAACACGACGGCCGCGTTCAACGGGATCTCCCGGATCTGGAAGCTGCGCTTCGACACGGCCTCGGACGTGCTCGCCGGGGGCGTCGCCACGATCGAGGTGGCCAGCCCGCCGTTCGACCCGGCCAAGTCAAACGCGGACCAGGCCGGCCCGCGCATGCTCGACAACATGACCGTCAACGAGCGCGGTCAGGTCATCTCGCTCGAGGACGTCGGTAACAACGCCTACCTCGGCGGCGTGTACCAGTACGACCCGTCGACCAAGGCACTGTCCCGCATCGCCCAGCACGACCCGGACCGGTTCGCGGGCGGCGCCTCGGGGTTCATCACCCAGGACGAGGAGTCGTCGGGGGTCATCCCGGCGTTCTTCCTCGGCAACGGGAAGTACCTCATCGACGTACAGAACCACAAGGCGAGTGCAGATCCTGAGCTGGTCGAGGGCGGCCAGCTCCTGCTGTTGAAGATCCCGCCGGGCAAGCCGGTCTCGTAGCACCGGAGTGCGGGCCGGCTCGGATGAGCCGGCCCGCACTCGCTACTGCCGGCGGTCGGACTCGACCAGAACCGTCGAGTCGGGCGGTACCAGGGTGACCCGCAGGTCCCGGCTCCGGAGCATCTCCTGCGTCTCGAGCACCTCGAACAAGGCATGGGATATCTCCGGATCGTCGGCGATCTGCGCCAATGCCTCACCGACGATACGCGGGCGAAGTGCGGCCGCCTTGGCGAACTCGATGGCCGCCTCACGCTCGGACGCCGACCGGATCACGTTCACCCGGTTGGCCCCGTCCTGCTCGATCGCGGCAGTGACCTGACGCAGCCGGTTGACGACCTTCTGCTCGATCTGCCGGATCATGCCGGCGTCCCGGAAATGCACCTTGCGCACGTAGACGCTGCCGACCTTGTACCCCCATTCCTGCGACTGGCGGCTGGCCTCCTCGCGAACCGTACGGCTCATCGCGTGCCGGTCGACCAGCATGCGGTCGAGCCTCATGTTGCTCAGGCTGCGGACCGCCGCGTTTGACACATTGGCGCGCAACGAACCGGTGGGGTCCGCATTCTTGTACAGGTAGGCCACCGGGTCACTGATGACCATCTCGTACCAGATGCCGACCCCCATCGGAGCGCCCTCCTCGGAGTTCACCGGCTCGCTGCGCAGGTACGTCTGGTCCAACCGCTGGTCGACGACGCGCCGCCGGCCGAAGACCGGAAGCAGGGCCGCGATGGGTCCCAGGCGCAGCCAAGGGAAGTGCAGACCGGGACGATCGAGCACCAGGCGTACGGTGCCGAAGAGCTCGAATACCACGCACTGGCGTTCCTGTACCACCACGTACATGCCGAAAGCGCGCAGGAGCCCGAGCAGGATCGGAATGGCGAGGAACCCGGCGAGCGCCGCCAGGACATTCACCAGCTGGCTGTTCATCGGCCGACCCGCCCGTCCTGCGCGCTCGTGTACACCGACGCGGCCTTGGTGAACAACCCGAGCCGTACGTTGCGGATGTAGAGGTCGAGCGCTCCGACCCCCTGCGACCTGAGCTCGCGCAGCTGCGTCGCCATGGCCAGCAACGGCTCCACCTCCGCCTGTGCGTTGAGGGTCTCGATCTCCACGGCCCGGCGCGACTGCACGATCTTCTGGTCGGCGGCCGCGTGGGCGAGGCTGATACCGCTGGATACCTGGTTATGCGCGGTATTGATGGCGGCGAGTGCGGACTCGATCTCGGGCGGTGGGTCGATGCCCGTGATCAGTACCGCGTCCAAGGCGATTCCGTACCGGGCGGCCGCCGACGCGCACTCCACGTTCATGTGGTCGTTGAGGTCGCTCAGGTTCTTCCGCAGGTCGTTGATGGAGATGCCCTGTACGGAATCCAGGTCCGACGGCTCCTCGGCGCCCGCTTCACCGCGCGGCGCCGAGAAGTTGGCCACCCGGTCGCGCAGGACGGATACGAAGTAGCCCATGACGTGGGAGACCGGGTTCTTGACCCCGAACAGGTAGGCGTACAGGTTCCGCTCGGAGATCGTGTACCGCAGCTGACCCGTGAAGCCCGTGTTCAGCTGGTCCTTGGTGACGGCGTCGAGCACGGTCCCGCGGTGGTTGGCGTCCGGCTCGTCCGGGTCGTACGCGATCGACACGATCACCGTCGCGATCGACACCTTGTGCACCTTCTGCCACGGCACCTTGCGATGAACCCCGGGGCCGATCACCCGTACCTGCGGGTAGACGTACCGACCGGCCTCCTCGGGACTTAGTGACTGCGCGACGGGATCGTCCAGCGTGGTCGCCGTACCCACGCGTTGAGCCCGGCCGAGTGTGGTGATCACCGCTCGCTCGTTGGGTCCGACGGTGTAGAAACCCCGCACCACGAACCGCAGGACGAGCCAGGCGAGTAACCCCATGACGAACCAGACCAGCATCTGACCTCCGGCGGTCGGATCGACGATTGACGAGGCGAACCTCGGTGTTGCTGGCCGCAGGGTAGCGACGGCGGTCAACGCCGAGCGCCGCACCGGGTGACCGGCCGGCCCAACCCGTCGACCGGCCAGCCGGATGGACCGGGCTGGCGATGTCCGCACCGGTTACGACGAGAGGGGCCATGACCGAAGATGGCGGAGCCGGCCAGCCGGAGCACACCATCGCCGCCTGGCGGGCAGCCGCGGAGAACGGTGACCCGCGGGCGCCGGTTCGCGTACTCGCCGACGATGTCGAGGTGATTTGACCGGATCCACCTGCGGCCTCCTCTGCCGGCAGCACGCGGTCCAGGCGGATCTCGAGGACCATCAGCAGGTACACCCGCCCGATGTTCCAACTGCGCTGGTCGGGCGAATGATCGAGAACGATGACACGCAGGTCCCCGACCTGCGGGATGTCGGCCGGACGGCCCTCGTTCCAGATCCGCTGGCCGGCAGCGTCGACGAGGAGGTCAGCATCGACCCCTGCCTGCCCGCACCTGGCGTCCAAGCAGGAACTGTGTCGTGTCGGAGGGGGACGCTGGTTCACGCTTGACGCGGTAGTGCGCCGCTAGGTCGCCAACGCGCTACTCGCGGCAGAAGAGCACGCCTGATCCTGAGGTCCAGGAGATACCGAGCCGCAGCACACCGCCGGCGATTCCGGTGTCGGACTTGCGACCGAAGGAGCCAGGCGATCCTGGCCTAAAGCTAACATATGTGGCCGTCAGTTCGTGCCGGCCAGGATCACCACACACCTGATCCGTAAGCCTTTCGACAAGGGTGGTCTCTCCTTTGTTGGCGCCAATATGAACGTTATCTCCATCGTGTCGGTTGCGGGCGGGCTCGCTGTGGCAGCACTCTCCGTCGTATTGACACATTTGCTGGACCGCAGGAGAGAACGAATCAAGAGAGCCGAGCAGAATGCTGATACTATGGTGCGCTATCGCGATCCATTGCTGTGGGCGGCGTTCGATCTTCAGAGTCGACTCTACAACATAGTCTATGCATTTCGCCTCGAAAAGGCACGGGAGCGGCGCGGCTTTATTCGGTCCTTTCTCGTGGAAGGTTCACAGTGGCACAGGCACTACGCGCTGACCAATACAGCGTATGTGATTGCTGAGTACCTTTGCTGGGCAGAGATGCTTCGACAGAATGCTGGCTTTCTTGACCTGGGACACCGGAAGCTAACCCGGGAAGTAATGGCGCAGCTCTGGCGAATTGGCGAAATACTCAACACAGGCAGACTCGATTCGAGATTCAGGATCTTTCGCGGTGAGCAGCGAGCGATCGGTGAGCTGATGATCGCTCAGGAGGCCGACCTTGCTCAATCGCGATGCATGGGGTACGCATCGTTCTGTCGCCGGCTGGACGAGGACGACCAGTTTACGGCGTACTTCTCTCGCTTATTTCATGGCATAGAGGGGCTTTCCGAATATCCAGAATTGGAGGTCGCCGAGCTTGCGCTCCTGCAAAACGAGTTGATTGTCCTGATCGATATCCTCGATCCGCAACAACTCCGCTTTCCGAAGGAACGTCGGACTAAGATCAGGTTGATTGAAGCTCTATAGGTCAGCCGTGGATACATAGCCTGAGGCTCAACTTTCTGTCGGGTTAACATTGAACGCCTCCTGACGTTTGACGATCCACTCTTCTCGGCGCGAGAGTGCGAAGGTCGGGGCGGTCACGACCCGAACGTGTGTCCGTTGTCCTGCTCGTACACGGCAGGCTTGGTCCCGCCCACCGGGCCCGCGGGTCTCGGCGACTACGGCGAGCAACCGCCCGTCCTGTTCAGACAGGTTCGGCACCGGCGTCTCGCCCCTGAACCACAACGGGCCCTGAACCACGACGGGGCCCGGTCCGCGAGCCCCGCCCGCCGCGCGGCAAACTCCAACCTTCGCCATGCACGACCTACGCCGTCCGGCCTCTTCGGCCCGACGTCTCAGCCCCGGTCGCGCACGACGGCGGCTGAGCTTCGGGCGAGGAGGCCGCGTGGCACGAAGCGGTAGCCTTGGGCTTTGACTTTGTTAGTGAGGCCGGACACCACGACCGGCCGGCGCCGGCGTAGTGCATGCATGCCCGTGGTGACCACCTGGCGCGGCGTCTGCCGGCCCGTGGTGAGGAAGTTGTGGCCCGTGGCGGCGAAGAAACCTGTCTCGGTCGCGCCCGGACACAGCGCCAGTACGTCGACGCCGGTGCGCCGGGTCTCCACCCAGAGCGCTTCGCTGAAGGACAGCACGAAGGCTTTCGTGGCGCCGTAGACGGCCATCGTGGGGGTGGGTTGAAACGCCGCCGTCGATGCCACGTTGATCACGCCGCCGTGACCGCGGTTCACCATTGCCGGGAGCAGTGCCCGGGTGAGGGAGACCAGGGAGAGGCAGTTGAGCTGGATCTGAGCCAGCATGGCCGCGGGGTCTTCGGCGACGAAGGCGCCGTGGGAGCCGACTCCGGCGTTGTTGACCAGCAGATCCACGACGACGGCGTCGCGTCGGACTCGGTCGATGAGTGTTTGCACCCCTGACGGTGTGGCGAGGTCCGCGATGTGGACGCCGAATACGCCATCAGGGTGAGCGGATGCGAGGTGTGACTGCAGGGAGGTCAGGCGATCCGCGCTGCGTGCGACGAGCAGCAGGTCGTACTCGGGCGCCAGTTGACGGGCGAACTGTGCGCCGATACCGCTCGACGCGCCTGTGATCAATGCCGTTTTCCTCAACGGTTCTTCCTTTCTTTGTGGGCTGCGGGGTCCGCAGCGGATTGACCGGTCAGGCGAAGCGGGGCGGTGAGCGTGGTCCCGATCGGTGTCTCCCCGCTCCCAGCTGCCCGCCGCCGCACGGTCGGCCGGCGGACGGTGGGGGCTGGACGCGGCCACCTACGGCGCTTCCGGTTGCCTCTCGCTTGACAGTGTCAAGCTGTACTTTAGCAGCGCGCTTGACGGTGTCAAGTGAGGCGTGAAACGCTTGGGCCATGGTCGCCGACGGCAGTTCACGCAGCGCGCGAGATCGTCTCCTCGACGCCGCGGCCGAGGAGGTGGCAGGTGCGGCGGCGGGCCCGGGGCAGGTGAGCCTGCGAGCAATCGCACGGCGAGCGGGCCTCTCGCACAACGCGGCCGAGTACCATTTCCAGGACCGCGCAGGGCTGCTCACCGCACTCGCCGTCAAAGGCTTCGATCGACTCGAAGCCAACCTCCGCCGGGCGCTTGACGCCGCTTCCCAGACAGGCGCGGATCCGCTTGCGACGTTGGGCGGCGCCTATTTGGACTTCGGACTCACGGACCCCAACACGTTGGAACTCATGTTCAGAGCCGACCTCGTACGTCCGCAGGATCCCGACCTGGAGCAAGCCCAGCGACGAGCCTTTGGCGTTCTCGAAGAAATCGCTACGAAGGCCGCCGGTAACGTTCCCACCGGCCAAGCGGGCGACCTGCCGACAATCGCCTGGGCCTTCGTCCACGGCCTGGTGGGCCTGGCCCGTTATGGGGCCCTTCGCCCCGCCGCGGCACCGCCCGACCCACGCGAGACCGAACAGACGGCCAGAACACTCCTGGACACCTTCACCAGCCTTTTACGGGCAGCGGGCACGAAATCACCAGCCCCTCCCGCTCCGGACAGCCAATAGATAGACGTTCACTAACTTGCCGGGGCGACGTGGTGGCACGTGCGGCGGCGCCAATCCGTCCCAAGTTTTACGAAAGGTCTTTTCGCGTGTCATCCGCCCGAGAGATGATGGCGGGGTGACGTCGCCCTCCTCCGGTGCTACACCGCCTCGCCCCCGTAGGTCCACGCCCGCCACGGCCCAGCCGGCTGGTCCGGCCAGCAAGGCCACCCGTACGGGGCGGGTACACCCGGCGAAGGGGCTCCCTTCCAGTAAGGCCGACCCGGTGACGGAGAAGCAGCCGGTGCGGCGGCGACCCGCCCGGCTGGCGACAGACGAGCTCGTGATGGACGAACCGGTACGGGTGGCGGTCGAGGAGGCCGGAGAGCAGGGCAGCGCAGCCGAGGCGAGCGTCTCGATGCCCGTACCCACGCAGGATGCTGAGTTCGAGGAGCCCGCGGCCGCCGACGGCGGCCCGCCGCCCCCGGACCAGGCGCTGACCGTGTTAGACGAGCCGCTACCGGACGACCGGTTCCTCAACCGCGAGCTGTCCTGGCTGGACTTCAACGCGCGGGTGCTCGCGCTCGCCGAGGACCCGGACAACCCGCTGCTGGAGCGGGCCAAGTTCCTGGCCATCTTCGCCGGCAACCTGGACGAGTTCTACATGGTCCGGGTCGCCGGGCTGAAGCGGCGGATGCAGACCGGGCTGCCGATCCGCAGCCCGGACGGGCTGACCGCGCGGGAGCAGCTGGAGCTGATCGCGGAGCAGGCCGCGGACCTGGTCGGGCGGCACGCGCGCTGCTTCCTGCGGGAGGTCGCGCCGGCGCTTCAGGCCGAGCGGATCCAGATCGTGCGCTGGGGCGACCTGGACCCGGGCGAACGGGACCGGCTGCGGGACTACTTCCGGGACCAGGTGTTCCCGGTGCTGACGCCGTTAGCCGTGGACCCCGCGCATCCATTCCCGTACATCTCCGGGCTGTCGCTGAACCTGGCGGTGGTGGTCCGCGACCCGGATGGCGGGCCGGAGCTGTTCGCGCGGGTGAAGGTACCGAACAACGTGCCGCGCCTGGTCGTCGTGGAGTCCGGCGCCCGGGTGTACCGGTTCCTGCCGGTCGAGGACCTGATCGCCGCGCACCTCGGCGCGCTGTTCTCCGGGATGGAGATCGTCGAGCATCATCTCTTCCGGGTGACCCGCAACGCCGACCTGGAGGTCGACGAGGACCGCGACGAGGACCTGTTGCAGGCCCTGGAACGCGAGCTGGCCCGGCGCCGGTTCGGGCCGCCGGTGCGGCTGGAGGTGGAGTCCGGCATCTCCGACCACGTACTGGAGCTGCTGGTCCGCGAGCTGGACATGGACAGCCATGACGTGCTGCGGGTACCGGGGCTGCTCGACCTGTCCGCGCTCTGGCAGGTGTACGAGGGGGTGGACCGGCCGGACCTGAAGGACCGCCCTTTCGTACCGGCGACCCACCCCCGCTTCGCCGAGGGTGAGACGCCGCGCAGTGTCTTCGCCACCCTGCGGGACGGCGACATCCTGGTGCACCACCCGTACCACTCGTTCTCCACGAGCGTGCAGCGCTTCATCGAGCAGGCCGCCGCCGACCCGAACGTGCTGGCCATCAAGCAGACGCTCTACCGCACCTCGGGCGACTCCCCCGTCGTCGACGCGCTGATCGACGCGGCCGAGGCCGGCAAGCAGGTGGTGGTGCTGGTCGAGCTGAAGGCACGGTTCGACGAGATCGCCAACATCGGCTGGGCGCGGATGCTGGAGAAGGCCGGCTGCCACGTGGTCTACGGCCTGGTCGGGCTGAAGACCCACTGCAAGACCGCGCTGGTCATCCGCCAGGAGGGCAACCAGATCCGGCGGTACGCACACATCGGCACCGGTAACTACCACCCGAGAACCGCCCGGCTGTACGAGGACTTTGGTCTCCTCACCGCCGACCCTGAGGTCGGTGCCGACCTGACCGACCTGTTCAACGTGCTCACCGGGTACAGCCGGCAGACCGCGTACCGGCGGCTGCTCGTGGCGCCGCACGGGGTACGGGCCGGCATCGTCGAGCGGATCGAACGCGAGATCAAGCACACGCTGGAGGGGCGTCCCGGGCTCATCCAGATCAAGGTGAACTCGCTCGTCGACGAGGAGGTCATCGACGCGCTGTACCGGGCGAGCCGGCTCGGCGTACGGACCGACCTGGTGATCCGGGGCATCTGCACGCTCCGGCCCGGCGTACCGGGGCTGTCGGACAACATCCGGGTGCGCTCGATCCTCGGCCGGTTCCTCGAGCACTCGCGCATCTTCCGCTTCGGCAACGACGGCGACCCGGAGGTGTGGATCGGCTCGGCCGACCTCATGCACCGCAACCTCGACCGGCGGGTCGAGTCGCTCGTGAAGGTCACCGACCCGACCGCGCAGGCCGAGCTGGCGGGCGTGCTGGACCTCGCGATGAGCGCGCAGACCGAGGCGTTCGAGCTGGCGCCGGACGGAAGCTGGCACCCGCCAGCACCCGAAACCGCGGCCGGTCAGGCCGCGCCCCGCAGGCATCTGCAGAGCGCCCTGCTGCGCCGGATCGTGAACCGTACCGAGTAACCCGCGGGTAGGCTGCACAGATGCTGGAGGAGGAACGGAAGTACGAGGTGGACCCCGGGTTCGCCGTACCGGACCTGAGCGGGTGCTTACCGGAGGGCGGCCAGGTCGTCGCGCAGCCGGCCGCGCCGCTGCGCGCCACGTACTACGACACCGCCGACCGGCGGCTGGCCCGTTCCGGCGCCTCCCTGCGGTTCCGGCGCGGCGACTCGGCACCGTGGACGGTCAAGCTGCCCACGGCCGTGGAGGGGTTACGGCACGAGGTCTCCCGGCCCGGCACCCCGCACACGATCCCGGCCGAGCTGGTGCACCTCGTCACCGCGTACACGCGGGGTAGCGCGCTGGAGCCGGCCGCGGTACTGCGTACCAGCCGGCGGGTGTACGAGCTGCGCGACCGTGACGACGCGCTGCTCGCCGAGCTCGACGACGACACGGTGTCGGTGCTCGACGGCAAGGCGGTACGGCTGCGGTTCCGGGAGATCGAGGTCGAGCGGCACGGCGGCGGGCGCAAGCTGCTCGACCGGGTGGACGCGGCGCTGCGCGGCGTCGGGGCGGTCGGCGGTACCTTCCTGCCGAAGCACGTGCGGGCGCTCGGCCCGCTCGGCCCGCCCGAGCTGGCGGCGCCGGAGGCGCAGCTGTCCCGCAAGGCGAGCGCGGGCGAGGTGGTGACCCAGGCGGTACGGGCGGACATCGCGCGCATGCTGACCTACGACCCGCTGGTCCGGTTACGGGAGCCGCTGCCCGACGGGGACACCGCGGTGCACCAGATGCGGGTGGCCACCCGGCGGTTGCGTACCGACCTGAAGATCTTCCGGCCGCTGCTGGACCGCGCCTGGGCGGGCACGCTTCGCGAGGAGCTGTCCTGGCTCGCCGACGCGTTGGGGCTGGCGCGCGACGCCGAGGTGCTCCGGGCCCGGTTGCGCAAGACCGCGGCCGCCGACCCGCTCGCCGCGCTCGACGACGCGACCATGGCCCGGTTCGACGCCGACCTCGCCGCCCGGCACGAGGACGCGCTCGGCGCGCTGGACGAGGCGCTACGCACCGACCGGTACCGGAGCCTGCTCGACCATCTCGTCGCGGCCGCCGCGGCGCCGAGGCTGAACCACGACCGGGCCTGCCTGCCCGCCAAGGAGATCCTCCCCCGGCTCGTCGCGAAGCCCTGGCGCCAGCTCGCGTACGGCTCCGACGGGGTGAGCGGCGCCGGCGACCTCGACCCGCTCGCACCCGACGACGAGTGGCACGAGGTCCGCATCCGCGCCAAGCGGGCCCGGTACGCCACCGAAGCGGTCGCCGAGGTGCTCGGCGGCACCGCCGCCGGGCTGGCCGACGCGGTGGCCGACGTGCAGGGCCTGCTCGGCGACCACCAGGATGCCGCGGTCGCCGCGCAGACCTGGCTCGACGTCGCGCACGCCGACCCGGACGACCACGCGCTCGCGGTCACCGCGGGCCGGCTCTACGAACGGGAACGCGCCGCGGTCCGCCGCGCCCGCGCGAAGTTCCCCGCCGTCTGGGCCAAGGCCGACCGCCGCAGGCTGACGGAATGGCTGCCATGAGTCGAGCGGAGCGCCGCGGCGCCGGATCGGCGCAACGCTCCGGCGAAGCCGGCTGCCGGGCGGCGCGCCGGTGCCGCACCAGAGCGCCGGGCGAGCGACCGAGGATGTCGCCGTGACAGCACGGCGAGCGCAGCGGCGCGGCGGCGTCGGCCCGGTGCGACGCGCCGACGGATGTCGCTGCGCGGCGTGCCGGGCCGACGTCGCCTCCAGGCGCCGCGAAGCGAGCCTGCCATGAACATCGTTCGGGCCGCGGGTGGCGTGCCGTGGCGGGAGAGCGGCGGCGGCGTCGAGGTGTCGCTGGTGCACCGGCCGCGGTACGGGGACTGGACGCTGCCCAAGGGAAAGCTGGACCACGGCGAGTACGAGCTCGTGGCGGCGGTACGCGAGGTGCGGGAGGAGACCGGGCTCACCTGCGCCCCGCAGGTACGGCTGCCGTCGATCCGGTACCTCACCGGCGAGCCCGGCGTGGAGAAGCTCGTCGACTTCTGGTCCATGCGCGTGCTCGCCGACGCCGGGCGGGAACCGGACGACGAGATCGCCGAGGCGCGCTGGGTACCGCTGAACGAGGCGGCCACACTCCTGAGCTACAAGCACGACCGGGGGGTACTGGCGGCGTTCACCCGGCTTCCCCGGGTCACCGCCGAGGTGGCGTTGGTACGGCACGGGAACGCCGGCACCCGCTCCGCCTGGACCGGTCCGGACCGGTTGCGCCCGCTGGACTCGGTCGGCCACGCGCAGGCCGCCGCACTGGTTGCCCTGCTCCGGTTGACCGCGCCGGAACGCGTCGTCTCCGCGACCCCGGTGCGGTGCCGGGAGACCGTCACGCCGCTGGCCGACGCGCTGGGCCTGCCGGTGAAGGTGGACCCGGCCCTCGACGAGGGGTCGCCCGACGGGGTACCGGCCGCGGCAGCCGCCGTGCGGGCCTATGCCGCGGAGAACCGGTCGACGGTGGTATGCAGCCAGGGCAAGGTGATCGCGCCGCTGCTACGGGCGCTACAGCCGGGCAACGCCACGATCGAGGAGTACCGGACACCCAAGGGCAGCGGCTGGTTGCTCGCCCTCGCCGGTACCGACGTCGTGAGCGCGGACCGCCTGGCCCCTTGACCTCGGACAGACAGACCCCGGACAGGCCAGAGGCGCCCATCAGTTCGATGGGCGCCTCTGTCTGACGAACCGGTGCTACTTGGCCGCCTTCTTTGCCGGCGCGGCCTTGCGGGTGGTGCTCGCCTTGGCCGGGGCCGCCTTGGCGGTGGTCGTCTTCCGTGCGGGGGTGGCCGCGGCGCGGGTGGTCTTCGCGGCGGTCTTCCTCGCGGGGGCCTTGGTGGCCGTCTTGGTCGCCGTCTTGGTGGCCGCCGCCTTGGCCGTCGTCTTGGCGGTGGTCGCCTTCGCCGGTGCGGCCTTGGTGGCCTTGGCGGTGGTGGCCTTGGCGGTGGTGGCCTTGGCGGTGGTCGCCTTCGCCACGGTGGCCCGCTTGGCCGGCGCGGCCGCGGTCTTCTTGGCCGCCGCCACCTTGGCCACCTTGCCGCTGGCCACCTGGTCCTTGAAGCCGGCACCCGGCCGGAACGCCGGCACCGAGGTCTTCTTCACCTTGACCGCCTCCCCGGTACGGGGATTTCTCGCGGTACGGGCGGCACGCACCCGCTTCTCGAAGACCCCGAAGCCGGTGATGGCCACCTTGTCTCCCTTGGTGACCGCCGTCTGGATCTCGGCGAGCACCGCGTCGAGCGCCGTGGCGGCCGACTTCTTGTCCCCCAGACGGGCCGCCAGCGCATCGATCAGCTCAGCCTTGTTCACAACTTCCCTCCCGAACACAATGTTGGCCTTGCTTGGCCATTCTGCGCGCACCGTATGCCCTGTGGCGCGAAAGCACAAACATCTCGCCGAAAAAAGCCCTTGTGTCGTAACGGAAACTCCCCCGGTCGGAGGAGGAACCGGGGGAGTTGCGGGCTTTCCACCTCAGGCGACGGCCGGCTTGAAGGTAGGGCGCCGGTTCTCGTACGCGCCGATGAGCGCGTCGTGCTGCAGCGTCAGGCTGATGTCGTCGAGCCCTTCCAGCAACCGCCAACGACTGAAGTCGTCGAGCGGGAACGACCAGGTACGAGTGCGTGTCACCACGGTCCGTGCGCTGAGGTCGATAGTCATGGGTTGCGCAGGGTCGGCCTCGATCGCGCCCCACAGCTCCTCGACGGCGGCCAATTCCAGCTCGACCGGCAGGAGCCCTTCCTTGAGCGCGTTGCCACGGAAGATGTCGCCGAACCGGGGCGACAGTACGGCCTTGAACCCCCAGTCGCGCAACGCCCACACGGCGTGCTCCCGCGAGGAGCCCGTACCGAACTCCGGCCCCGCAACGAGTATCGACGCACCTGAATACTTCTCATCGTTGAGCACGAATGCCGGATCGGCGTCGCGCCACGAGCGGAAGAGCCCGTCCTCGAAGCCGCTGCGGGTGACCCGCTTGAGGTACACGGCCGGGATGATCTGGTCGGTGTCCACGTTGGACCGGCGCAGCGGCACGGCCGTACCGGTGTGGACGGTGAACTTCTCCATGTGGTGGCCCCAGTTCTCAGCTCAGGTCGGCGGGCGCGGCGAGGTGCCCGAGTACGGCGGTGGCGGCGGCGACCGGTGGCGACACCAGGTGGGTACGCCCGCCCTTGCCCTGCCGGCCTTCGAAGTTGCGGTTGGACGTGGAGGCCGAACGCTGCCCGGGCCTCAGCGTGTCCGGGTTCATGCCGAGGCACATCGAGCAGCCGGCGAAGCGCCACTCGGCCCCGGCCGCCGTGAAGACCTCGTGCAGCCCCTCGCGCTCGGCGGCCGCCCGTACCGCGGCGGAGCCGGGCACCACGAGCATCCGTACCCCCTCGGCCACCCGCCGCCCGCGCAGTACGGCCGCCGCCGCGCGCAGGTCCTCCAGCCGCCCGTTGGTGCACGAGCCGACGAACACCACGTCGATCGGTACGTCGCGCAGCCGGGTACCGGGCCGCAACGCCATGTACTCCAGGGCACGCTGCGCGGCGGAGCGCTCCGCCTCCGTACCGAAGGAGTCGGGCGAGGGTACGACGTCGTCGAGCGAGGCGCCCTGCCCCGGGTTGGTGCCCCACGTGACGAACGGCGTGATCCGGCTGGCGTCGAGGGTCACCTCGGTGTCGAACGTCGCGCCTTCGTCGGTGCGCAGGCCGCGCCAGTACTCGACGGCGGCGTCCCACTCGGCGCCCTTCGGCGCGTAGTCCCGGTCCCGCAGGTATGCGAACGTGGTCTCGTCCGGCGCGATCATCCCGGCCCGGGCGCCCCACTCGATGGACATGTTGGAGACGGTCATCCGGCCCTCCATGGAGAGCCCGCGGATGGCCTCGCCGCGATACTCCACGATGTGCCCGCGCCCGCCGCCCGTGCCCACCTGGGCGATCAGCGCCAGGATCAGGTCCTTGGCCGTCACGCCGGGGCCCAGGTCGCCGACCACGTTGACCGCCATGGTCTTCGGCCGCGCCTGCGGCAGGGTCTGCGTGGCGAGCACGTGCTCGACCTCGCTCGTACCGATCCCGAACGCCAGCGCACCGAAGGCACCGTGCGTCGACGTGTGTGAGTCGCCGCACACGATCGTCATGCCCGGCTGGGTCAGCCCGACCTGCGGCCCCAGTACGTGCACCACGCCCTGCTGCGCGTCGCCCAGCGAGTGCAGCTTGACGCCGAAGTCGGCACAGTTCTTGCGCAGCGTCTCGATCTGCGTGCGCGACACGGGATCGAGGATGGCCACCAGGTTGTCGGTCGGGGTGTTGTGGTCCTCCGTCGCGATGGTCAGCTCGGGTCGGCGTACCTGCCGGCCGGCCAGGCGCAGCCCGTCGAACGCCTGCGGGCTGGTGACCTCATGGACGAGATGTAGATCGATATACAGCAGGTCCGGCTCACCGTCGGCCGACCGTACGACGTGTGCGTCCCAGACCTTCTCCGCGAGGGTCCGCTCGGGCTCTCCCACCATCTGGACATCCTAAAGTTTGGGAGGTATGTTTCGCCTTATGGGACACAGTATGAGCGGTGTCGGCGTTCTCGACAAGGCGGTAGTCATCCTTGCCGCCTGCGTCGACGGCGCCAGCCTGGCCGAACTCGTGGAGCGGACCAAGCTTCCCCGGGCCACGGCGCACCGTTTGGCGCAGGCGCTGGAGATCCACCGGATGCTCGTGCGGGACCAGCAGGGGCGCTGGCGGCCCGGCCCGCGGCTGGGCGAACTGGCGAACTCGGCACCCGACGTCCTGCTCAGCGCGGCCGAACCGATGCTCACCGCGCTGCGGGACGCCACCGGCGAGAGCGCCCAGCTCTACCTGCGCCGCGCGGACGAGCGGGTGTGCGTCGCCGCCGCCGAGCGGGCCAGCGGGCTGCGCGACACCGTACCGGTCGGGGCCGTGCTGCAGATGACGGCCGGGTCGGCGGCGCAGGTACTGCTGGCGTGGGAGCCCCCCGAGGCGGTCATGCCGCTGCTGCCCCGCTGCAAGTTCACCGGCCGTACGTTGGCGGAGGTGCGCCGGCGCGGCTGGTCCCAGAGCGTGGCCGAGCGGGAGCCAGGGGTGGCGAGCGTCTCCGCGCCGATCCGGGACCGCACCGGGCGGGTCATCGCGGCGATCAGCGTGTCCGGCCCGATCGAGCGGCTCGGCCGCCGTCCGGGAGACCGCCACGCGATGGCGGTGGTACGGGCCGGGCAGCGGCTGTCGGGACTGTGACCTGGACCCTGACCCGAGTGTGACGCACGATCTCGTCGTCTGACGCACACGGTACGGACCGCGACGCACGGGTGCCGGGGACCGTACCCCGCTTCCCCCCTGGCCGCCGCTGGACGAGCGTGGACAGCCTGGCGCACCGGCTCGGCAGGATCCGGACGCCGACGTGCTGAGGCGGAGTCACCGAACGGGGAGTCGGCGAACGGACAGCCGAGCGTGGCGACTTATCGCCCCCACCGGGTAGCGGCCCCCCGCTACGCTGGCCGACGTTCCCGACCCGTCTGTGGAAGGTTGTCCCGTGACCGATCCCGCTCAGCCGGTGGGTCCCCCGGGCGGTGCCGGCGGACCGACCCCATCCGGCCAGCCTGCGTACCCGCACCCGTCGTACCCGCCGTCGTACCCGCAGAGCCCCTGGGCCGATGCCAACACGCCGACCGTGGTCCCGGACCCACAGCCAGGGTACGGCCAACCCGGATACGGCCAACCCGCGTACGGCCAGCCCGCGTACGGCCAGCCCGCGTACGGCCAGCCCGCGTACGGCCAGCCCGCGTACGGCCAACCCGCGTACGGCGCGCCGGCATACGGTGCCCCGGCCCAGCCTCCGCCGGGCACCTGGGCACCCCCGTACCCGCCCGGGGGCTACCCGCCGCCGCCTCCACCACCACGCCGGCGCCGCGGTCCGATCATCATCGCGGCGGTCGCCGTGTTCGTCCTGCTGCTCAGCGGCGGCGCCTACGCCGGCCTGCGCGCCTGGTACGGCTGGGGCAACAGCGAGCCGGAGTCCGCCGTACCGGCCGGGGTGCTCGCGTTCGCGCGCCTCGACCTCGACCCCGGGTACAGCGAGCAGCTCAAGCTGGCCAGCGTGCTCAGCAAGTTCCCGAAGCCGGACTCGGGTACCCAGGTCTCACAGGTCGAGCACAACCTGCTCGACACCAGCAGCCTGGGCCTCGACTTCACCACCGACGTCCAGCCCTGGTTCGCCGACCGGGTCGGCTTCGCCGCCTGGATGAACAGCGGCAGCCAGCCCGTCCTGCTCGTCGCGCTGGCGAGCAAGGACGACGGCAAGGCCGCCAGCTCGCTGGCACGGGCCCAGAACAACAGCGGCCGCAACCCGTTCGGGTACACAGTCAAGGACGGGTACGCCCTGCTCGCCGTCGGCGGTCGCAACGCCCAAGCCGACGCGGATGCCGCCCGTACCGCCGTCAACAACAAGTCACTCGCGAACAGCGGGCGCTTCTCGGACGCGATGGCCCGACTGGACGGCGCTCACCTGGCGCTGGTCTATGTCGACCTGGCCGCCGTCGGCTCGGCCGCGAAGGGCGCCCTGGCCGACCTGGTACCTTCCCGCCAGCTCGGCAGCACGACGTCGGACCTCAGCAAGCTGACCGGAACCCTCGCCCTGACCGCGGACGCCGCGTCCAACGGCGTCGAGGTCCGCTTCGCCGGGACCGGACTCACCCCGGCCACCACGGAGGACCCGGACGCGAAGGCCGCGCTGGACGCCCTGCCCGGCGGCTCGCTGGTCGCCGGGGCGCTGCCCGGGCTCGACCCCAACGACAGCACCACCAACTCGCTCGGCGACCTGCTCAACGGCTCCTTCTTCGGCGCCTCGGGCCCGACCTATGGTTCCGGTCCGAGCCAGACCGAGGTCAAGGAGCTGACCGACGGCCTGATGGCCTTCGTCACCGCGCGGACGATCAGCTTCGCCTTCACCAAGGTTGACTCGGCCGGGCCGAGCGGCCTCGTGGCCGCCGACACCCGCGACAGCGCCGCCGCGGCCAAGGTGAACGCGGCGGTACAGCGCCTCATGCAGGAAAGCCCGGGTGCGCCGGTGAACGTGGACCAGCAGGGCACGACGGTACGGATCCGGGTCGGCAACCCGGACACCAGTGGCCGGCTGTCTGACCGCAGCCTCTACCGCGAGGCCATGGCCGGCATGCCGGCCCGGCCCGGTAGCGCCTTCTACGCGGACGTCCAGCAGTTGCTGGCCGCCGACCGGTCGATGACGGACAAGGAACGGCGCCAGGTGGAGCCGATCAAGGCCGTCGGGTTCGCGGTAAGCCGGCACGGCGGCAACGTCGACGGCCTCCTGCGCGTCGTCATCCGGTAGCGATGGTGGGGCCGGCGCGGAACGGCGCCGGCCCGCCTCGTGACGTCGGATCAGCCGTCCATGCTGGGGACTGGACCGGCGAGCAGGTCGTCCAGCACCGCCACACCCCGGGCAACGTAGACCGGTGCACCGTCCGCTCCGACCCCCTGTACGCACCACTGAGACCACCACCGCTCGCGAGCTCACGGGCGGGATTACGAGCAGCCTCAGCGGCCGTCCACAGCACCATGACCGAAGTCTACGAGGCGAAACCAGCACCTACCGACCCCTGCCACAACCCAACTCACATCTGGTCGTCGAAGGAACGGTGCACAGAGACGCTGAACCGCTCCCTCCTGGGAGCGATTCAGCGAGTGACCTGCTTGTAGCCCCGACCGGATTCGAACCGGCGCTACCGCCTTGAGAGGGCGGCGTCCTAGGCCACTAGACGACGGGGCCGAGCTGCTGCGGGCTGGGGTACCAGGACTCGAACCTAGACTAACGGAGCCAGAATCCGTTGGGCTGCCAATTACCCCATACCCCACCTGGCACCTGACGGCGCCGAGAGTGAACTGTACCCGACGGCCGAGGGCGAGCCAAATCGGATCGCGCCCGCCCGGTCAGTCCAGCTCGGCGACCCGGTTGGCCAGGACGCCAACCCCCTCGATCGAGACCTCGACGGTGTCGCCCGCCACGATCGGGCTCACCCCGGCCGGGGTACCCGTGAGGATCACGTCGCCCGGCAGGAGCGTCATCACGTGCGAGACGTACGACACCAGGGTGGGTACGTCGAACACCATGTCCTTCGTCCGGCCGAGCTGCCGTACCTCGCCGTTGACCTCGCACCGCACCTCGACGTCGGACACGTCGACACCCGTCGTGATCCAGGGGCCGAGCGGGCAGAAGGAGTCGAAGCCCTTGGCCCGCGTCCACTGCCCGTCCGCGCGCTGCAGGTCCCGCGCGGTGACGTCGTTGGCGCAGGCGTACCCGAAGATCGCCGCGGCGGCACCCGTACGGTCCACCCGCCGGGCACCGGGTGCTCCGATGACCACGGCCAGCTCGGCCTCGTGCTCGACCCGCTTGGACTGCACCGGCAGGCGGATCAGGTCGCGCGGTCCGATCACCGACGTCGACGGCTTGAGGAACAGCAGGGGTTCGGCCGGTACCTGGGCACCGTGCTCGGCGGCGTGCTCCACGTAGTTGCGCCCGACGCAGACCACCTTGCTCGGCAGGATCGGCGACAGCAGCCGTACGTCCGGCAGCGCCCAGCGCTGTCCGGTGAACCGCAGCGCCCCGAACGGGTGCCCCTCGACCTCGGCCACCGTCACCGCGTCTGGGGCCGCGCCGGACTCCCCCTCGACCGCGCCGAACGACATCCCACCTGCGTGCACAAAACGAGCGATCCGCACCGGCCGAATCTACCCCGGCGCGGCGCGGGACCGTCGGCGGTGTGACGCGCGTGCTCATGGGGACCGGCTGGCGTACCCGCCGGGCGGCCCACGAGCACCGGGGCGACGGCTGGCGAGCCGGCTACCTCACCGGGAAAGTTGGCCTCGGGTGAAGGCGCCAGCCGTGGAGAATGAGGAGGTGACATCGAGGGCGACGTTGAGACAGCGCCAGATCCTCACTGCCCCCGAATGGAAGGCCCGGCAGGCGAGCCATACCCGGCGGATCGATGCCCTCCTGGGGGATCACCTCGGGAAGCGGGCGCAACGTGGGCGGCACTCCATCGAGGAGTTCCTCCTTACCTACTACAACTACCGGCCGGCTCAGCTTCGGCGATGGCATCCCGGCCCAGATCGGGCACTGGAGGATGCCGACCCCGCGGACCTCGGCCCGTACTACAGCCGCGACGATCGGGGCCTGGTGCGGCTCGACGTGTCCGCCGTCCTGGACCGGCGGCGCGGATCCGTCGAGTGGATCTACCGGCTTCTCAGGGCCACGGCCACCCGCGCGCCGCACTACGGCTGCTTCGGAATGCACGAGTGGGCGATGGTCTATCGCCAGGATCAGGCGGACACACGCCACAACATCCTGCCGCTGCGCCTCGGCACGGAAGCGACCGCCGCGCTCGTCGACGAGATCACCATCCGCTGCAGCCACTTCGACGCCTTCCGGTTCTTCACGCCGGCCGCCCGGCCGCTCAATGTCCTGCAACCCACTCGTGAGACCCAGCACGAGCACGACCAGCCAGGGTGCCTTCACGCCAACATGGACGTCTACCGGTGGGCTTACAAGCTGTCGCCGCTCGTACCGAGCGACCTGGTGGCCGACTGCTTCGAGCTGGCCCGCGAGATCCGTACCCTGGACATCCGGGCCAGCCCCTACGACCTCACGGGCATCGGGCTCGAACCGCTGTCGGTCGAAACGCCCGATGGTCGTGCCGAGTACGTCCGCAACCAGCGCGGCTTCGCGGAGCGCGCCGCCGCGTTGCGTGCCCGCTTGATCGACTGTTGCGAGCAGGCGCTCGACGGGCGCTAGGCTGCGCTGGGGCTGCATTAGGCGGCTACGTGAAGATATTGACGGCTCTCGCCACCACGAGCGCCACGGTGACGAGCGAGATGGCCGACTGGAACATCATCGTCAGCTTGGCCCACCGGGAAAGTGGCAGCGTGTCGGTCGGGCTGAACGCGGTGGCGTTCGTGAACGACAGATATACATAGTCGACAATGCCCGGCTCCCAGTCGCGCTGCACCAGCTCGGGCGCGGTCATCTGGGTGAAGAGGAAGTCGGGGTGCTTCTTGCGGGCGTGCGCGCGGGCGGCCGGCCCGCCCCGGTCGAAGTCCCAGTACCACAGCGCGAACACGATCACGTTGGTCAGCCAGATCATGCCGCCGTCGAGGAGCAGCCGTACGGCGTCCGTACCGCCGTGGCCGGTGGCCAGCCGGTACACCAGGGTGCCCGCGGACCAGGCGGTACCGAGGCTCGCGGCGAGCACCAGGAGCAGCCCGGCGACCCGGACGAGCAGGGTCTCGCGGCTGATCCGGTGCGGGTTGTACGCGACGAGCGCCACGTACAGCAGGACCTCCAGCGACGGCAGCAGGTACTTCGGCGGGAACGCCAGCTCCGGCGGGATCGCCAGCTGCAGCCCCACGATGATCGCGAGCGCGATCGTCACCGGCAGCCGGTGCTCACCCTGGGTCGGGCGCAGCCAGGCCGGCAGGTGGTGGCCGACCCGACCGGCGTTGGCATGGCCCATGCCCAGCAACAGCTCCAGCCGGGCCAGCCGGACCTTCATCGCCATGTGCTGCTCGTGGTCGACCGCGTGCTCGTGCTCGTGGACCTCGTGCTCATGCCCGTGCTCGGGAGCCAGCTGCTCGGGGTCGGGGGTTTGGTCTGTCACGCGACCATTGTGCGAGCCCGGCAACCTCACCGGATACCGTTCGCTGCGTGGGTGTGGCGGTGTGGGTGGTGGTGGGCGCGTGGGCGGCCTGGGCGGCGGTCCGGCTGCTCGGAGTCGAACGCGGTTGGCTGGCGGCGTGCGCAATGGCGTTCACGCCGTACGCGGCGGTGTCCGCGCCGCTGCCGGTTCTGGTCGCGCTGGCGACCGGTCGGTGGCTGGCGGCCGCGGTCGCGGGGGCCGCGCTGGTCGGGCTGGCGGCCGCGGTGCTGCCGCGCGGGTTCGGGCGCCCCGAACAAGCAGAGGGCCCGGTGGTACGGGTTCTCACGTTCAACCTGCTGCACGGCGAGGCCGACCCGGACGCCCTCGTCGACCTGGTACGGGAGCACCGCGTGGACCTGCTGGCCCTGCAGGAGTACACCCAGCTCGCCGACAAGAAGCTGCGGGCGGCCGGGCTGGGCCGGCAGCTCGGGCACCGGGTCACCGAGCCACGCTGGGAGGGCAAGGGCTCGGCGCTCTACAGCCGGTACCCGCTGGCCGGCGAGGAACCCCGGGTCAACCCGGGCGGGTACCGCAACGCCCGCGCGACCGTACACGTACCCGGGTTCGGGCCGGTGCCGGTGGAGTCCGCACACCCGGCCGCCCCGTACGCGGCGCACCAGGTGAGCGCCTGGCGGGCTGGCCTGGCCAGCCAACCGCCGGCCACGCCCGCCGGTGAGGTCAGGCTCCTGCTCGGCGACCTGAACGCCACGCTCGACCACGCCCCGCTGCGCGCCCTGCTGCGCACCGGCTACCGGGACGCCGCCCGGGTCGTCGGGCGGGGACTCGTACCCACATGGCCCTATACCGGCTACGGCCGGATCCCCCGGGTCACCCTGGACCATGTCCTCGCCGACCGGCGGGTGAAGGTCCGCACGGTGGCCGTCCACCGGGTCCCCGGCAGCGACCACCGCGCCCTGTACGCGGAGCTGGTCCTCCCTACGGGCGGGTGAGCCCGTACGTGAGCGCGTCGACCAGCGCGTGCCAGCTCGCCTCGACCACGTTCTCGTGCACCCCTACGGTCGTCCAGTCCCGCCCGGCCTCGACGGTCTCCAGCAGCACCCGGGTCACCGCGCCGGTGCCGTGCGAGCCTTCCAGAATCCGCACCTTGTAGTCGGCCAGCTCGAAGTCGGCCAGCGCCGGGTAGTGCTGGGTGAGCGCGGCGCGCAGGGCGTTGTCGAGCGCGTTGACCGGCCCGTTGCCCTCGGCGGTGGCGATGACGCGCTCGCCCCAGACCCGTACCTTGACGGTCGCCTCGGACACCACCGAGCCGTCGTCCCGGTGCTCCACGCTCGTGCGGTAGGACTCCAGCTCGAACGGGCGCGCCACCTCGCCCAGCTCGGCCCGTACCAGCAGCTCGAACGACGCGTCGGCGGCCTCGAACGACCAGCCGCGGGCCTCCAGGTCCTTGACCCTGTCGGTCACCCTGGCCAGCGTCTCCGGATGGCCGGCCAGGTCCAGACCGAGCTCACGGGACTTGAGCTCGATGCTGGCCCGGCCGGCCATCTCGGTCACCAGGATCCGCATGTCGTTGCCGACCACCGAGGGCTCCACGTGGTTGTAGAGCAGCGGATCCACCTTGATCGCGCTCGCGTGCAGCCCCGCCTTGTGAGCGAAGGCGGCCGCCCCGACGTACGCCTGGTGGGTGTCGGGGGCGATGTTCGCGATCTCCGCGATGGCGTGGGAAACCCGTACCATCTGCGGGAGGCACTCCTCGGGCAGCACCGGGAGCCCGAGCTTGAGCTGGAGGTTGGCGACCACGGCGAACAGGTCGGCGTTGCCGGGCCGCTCGCCGTACCCGTTGGCGGTGCACTGGAAATGGGTCACCCCGGCCTCGACCGCGGCGATCGTGTTGGCCACCGCGCACGAGGTGTCGTTCTGGCAGTGGATGCCGAGCCGCTCGCCGTCGACGCCGAGGCGCGCCATCAGCTCGGTCACCGCGGCGGTGATCCGGGACGGGAGCATGCCGCCGTTGGTGTCGCACATGACGACCCGTTCCGCGCCGGCCTCCAGGGCGGCCGCGGCGACGCTCGCGGTGTAGTCGGGGTCGAAACGGTACCCGTCGAAGAAATGCTCGCAGTCGAGGAACACCCGGCGGCCGGCGGCGGCGAAGTGGGCCACGGAGTCCCGTACCATCGCCAGGTTCTCCGCGCGGGTCGTGCGCAGCGCGCGCTCGACGTGCCGCACGTCCGACTTGGCAACCAGGCAGACCGCGGGGGTCTCGGCGTCGAGCAGCGCGCGTACCTGCGGGTCGGCCTCGACGCGGACCCCGGCCTTGCGGGTCGAGCCGAACGCCACAAGTAGCGCGTGCTTGAGATTGAGCTCGACTTCGAGCCCGTTCGAAGAACTCGGTGTCCTTCGGCATCGCGCCGGGCCAGCCGCCTTCGATGAACCCGACGCCCAGCTCGTCGAGCAGGCGCGCGACGGCCAGCTTGTCGATGACGGAGTAGGTGATCCCCTCGCGCTGCGCGCCGTCGCGGAGCGTGGTGTCGAAGACCTGGTAACCCATGACCGGAATCCTTTCGTCACAACAAAAAGACCCCCCGCGGATGCGGGAGGTCGGCGCGCGCAGGGAGGGGAAGCTGCGCACGCTAGGTGATAATGAGTACGGCGTACCGCAAGGTCACGTTTCGTACCCTGCCACTCACGCTCACTGCTTGGCAGCAGTCTCCCACATCGTGAGCCGTTGAGTGAGCCAGTTCACAATCTTCCGGACATTTCACGTGCCCGCAACCACATCAGGGAAAGCTGATCGGCGAAACACATTCACCTCCCTGGGCGCGTAGCTTGTCGGAGCGACCACCAGCCAGCCATGGTCAGCCGAGGGAGGCCGCTCGAACCCCGCCCGACCAGGCGCTGTCGAGCCGGAGAGGCCGGTGGAGCCACCCGCTCCCCCGGCCTCTCTTGATGGCCCGCCGTTTTCCGTCGTTGCGCACCGGGTACGCAGTCATCGACCGGGTCACCGACCACACGGAGGTGGAGTCATGGACAGACCGGTCGAACCAAACACTTACGGCACACCCGACCCGGATCACATCGATCCCCCGGGCGGGTTCGCCCACATGCCGGAGTCGGCGCCTGATCCGACCCAGGCCAGCACGGCACCACACCACGGCGACGTACCGCCGATGCGGGCACCCGAGCCGGGCCGCGGCTCGGTGGAACCCATGTCGACGCCAGGCTCCACCCAGCGCTTCGACCCGTGGAACTACCGCGAGGGCGCCGGGTACGGGGACGGAGCCGACCTGGTGGGGTTCCGCGTGGAGGCGATCGACGGGCACATCGGGAAGATCGACGAAGCGAGCGCCGCGGTCGGCGAGAGCTACCTCGTCGTCGACACCGGTCCGTGGATCTTCGGGCACCGGGTGCTGCTGCCCGCCGGTACGGTGAACCACCTCGACTCGCTGGACCGGAAGGTGTACGTGGACCGGACCAGGGAGCAGATCAAGCACGCCCCGGAGTACGACCCGCGGCACGCGGCCGACCCGGCGTACCGTGACAAGATCCAGGACTACTACCACACCACCTACACGCTCGGCGACGTGGTGCCGCCGGCCGATCCGGACGCCCCTCGATAGCCGGAGGCGACATGCGTTGACGGAGGTGGTCGGACCGACACCTCCGTCAATGCATGGAAGGGTATCGTCGCAGAGTGAACCTTCCCACGCTGAGCTTCTCGACGGTCTTCAACTTCCGGGACATGGGCGGGCTGCCCGGCGCCGGCGGCCAGACTGTCCACTATGGACGGTTGTACCGCTCGGACTCGCTGCACCGGCTCACCGCGGAAGAGGGTGAGCGGCTCGCCGCGCTCGGCGTCCGTACGGTGCTCGACCTGCGCCGGCCGTACGAGATCGCGCGCGACGGGCGGGTACCCGAACTGCCCGGGCTGGAGTACTACAACCTGCACCCGGTGCACCGGGAGTGGAACCCGGGCCTGTACGACGAGCGGGCCGGAGCGCACCGGTACCTCGCCGACCGGTACCTCGACATGGCTGAGGAGGGCATCGCGGGCTTCGGCGCGGCACTGCGCCTGATCGCCGACGCCGGACGCGCCCCGCTCGTCATGCACTGCTTCGCCGGCAAGGACCGTACCGGCGTGCTGGCCGCACTGACCCTCGTCGTTGCTCGGCGTCGACGACGCGGACGTCGCCACCGACTATGCCGCGAGCGCCGCCGCCCAGGCGCCGATCGGTGCCCAGATCCGGCGCGACCACGGCGGCATCTCCCTCGACCCGCCGCCCGCGCACTTCCTCGCCTGCCCACCGCTGGCGATGCGGATGTTCCTGCGCGAGCTGCGCCGAGCGGTACGGCTCGGTCGCCGGCTACGCCCGCGCGGCCGGCGTTAACGAGCCGCACATCGAAGCCCTCCGCGCCCACCTGCTCGCATAGCTCAGGCGGGGTAACCCAGCGAGTGCGGCGAGGCCGCCGCAGAGGGCGGCCTCGCGGAGCGGGCGACGAGTTACCGGACCCTGTGCACCCAGCCGTACGGGTCCGGGGTGCGGCCGCGCTGGATGTCGACGAGCTGGCGGCGCAGGTCGGCGGTGACCGGACCGGCGGCGCCCTCGCCGACGACGAACTCGCTCGGTCGGGGACTGCACCCGGCCGATCGGCGTGATGACCGCGGCCGTACCGCAGGCGAACGCCTCGCGCAGCCGCCCGCTGGCCGCGTCCGCGGCGCCACTCGTCGATACGCGTACCGGGCGCTCGACCACGGTCAGGCCGTTGTCCCGGGCCAGGGTGATGATGGAGTCCCGGGTGATGCCGGGCAGGATGGTGCCGGTGAGCGGCGGGGTGACCAGGCTGCCGTCGTCGTAGACGAAGAAGACGTTCATCCCGCCCAGCTCGTCGACGTAGCGCCGCTCCACCGCGTCGAGGAAGACCACCTGGTCGCAGCCGTGCTCGATGGCCTGCGCCTGGGCGACGAGGCTGGTGGCGTAGTTGCCGCCGCACTTGGCCGCGCCGGTGCCGCCGGGGGCCGCCCGGGTGTAGTCCTGCGAGACCCAGACGCTGACCGGCCTGACGCCGCCCTTGAAGTAGGAGCCGACCGGCGACGCGATCACCAGGTAGAGGTACTCGGCGGAGGGCTTGACGCCGAGGAAGACCTCCGAGGCGTACATGAACGGGCGCAGGTAGAGGCTGCCGTCCTCGGTGGTCGGGATCCACTCCCGGTCGATCTCGATCAGCTCGTGCAGCGAGTCGAGGAACAGCTCCTCGGGCAGCTGCGCCATGGCCATCCGCTCGGCGGAGGCACGGAACCGGGCGGCGTTGGCCTCCGGGCGGAACATCCGTGACCGTACCGTCGGCGCAGTGGTACGCCTTGAGCCCCTCGAAGATCTCCTGTGCGTAGTGCAGGACGGCGGTCGCCGGGTCCATCGGGATCGGGGCCCGGGCCTCGACCCGGGCGTCGTACCAGCCCTTGCCGTCGGCGTACCGGATGGTGACCATGTGGTCGGTGAACACCCGACCGAACCCGGGGTTGGCCAGCAGGGCGGCCCGTTCGCTGGCTGGGAGGGGGTTCTCGTTCCGACGGATCTCGAAATCGACACTCATGAATGCACTCCTTGGTGGACTCAAACGGGGGGACGGCACAGCGCCCAACCGCCGCTCGACGGGCCTGCTGACAACTTACCCCGAACGGTCGTTCAGCGGGTGACGAAGGTCACGTCGCCCCAGGCCCGTACACAACAAGGGGCGCGCGACCCGGACCGTCGAGCGGTCCGGCCCGGCGGCGCCTGACGCCGCGCAGCGACCCGACCGGTCGCTCGCCCGCCGCTGTGGTCAGCGGCTGAGGTCTGCGAGCCGGTCGCCGATCTCGGCGGTACGCAGCGGCTGTCCGGCTACTCGCCCGGCCAGCTCGGCCGCGACCGCCTCGGCTACTCGGTCGGCTGCCTCGGGATGGCCGAGGTGGTCCAGCAGGAGCGATACCGACAGGACGGCGGCCACCGGGTCGGCGATCCCCTGTCCGGCGATGTCCGGCGCGGAGCCGTGTACCGGCTCGAACATCGACGGGTAGCGCCGCTCGGGGTTGATGCACCCGCTCGCGGCCAGGCCGATGCCGCCGGTCACCGCGGCGGCGATGTCGGTGAGGATGTCACCGAAGAGGTTGTCGGTGACCACCACGTCGTAGCGCTGCGGCTGGGTCACCAGGTACATCGCGGCCGCGTCGACGTGCTGGTACTCGGTGGCGATGTCGGGGTGCTCGGCGGCCACCTCGGCGAAGGTACGCGCCCACAGGCCGCCGGCGTGGGTGAGCACGTTGGTCTTGTGCACCAGGGTCACCTTGCGCCGCTCCCGGCGGGCGGCCCGGGCGAAGGCGTCCCGGATGACGCGCTCGACGCCGTGCCGCGTGTTCAGGCTCTCCTCGGTCGCGACCTCCGCCGGCGGTGCCATGGTGCATGACGCCACCGGCGCCGGTGTAGAGCCCCTCGGTGCCCTCGCGCACCACGACGAGGTCGATCTCGCCCGGCTTCACCGCGCCGAGCGGGCTGGCCGTACCGGGCCAGAGGCGCGACGGCCGGAGGTTGACGTACTGGTCGAACGCGAAGCGCAGCTTCAGCAGCAGGCCGCGCTCCAGCACGCCGGGCGGCACGCTCGGGTCGCCGACCGCGCCGAGCAGGATCGCGTCGTGGGCGGCCAGCTCGGCGAGCACGGAGTCGGGCAGCACCTCGCCGGTGCGGTGGTAGCGGGCGGCGCCCAGGTCGTACGCCGTGGTCTCGACCCCGGACAGGACGGCGTCGAGAACCTTCAGGCCCTGCGCCACCACCTCGGCGCCGATGCCGTCGCCGGCAACCACCGCGATCCGTGCCACCGCCACGTCGAGCCTCCCGCCCCGTTCACGTCTACTGAACGTTAAGCCATCGTCCTAAGAACCGGTACGCGACTCCCAGATCATGGAACCTGCGACGGCGGGCCGACGGCCGCGGTGAAGGCCCACAGCGGCCACCGGCCCGCACAACGTCGTACGTGGGGAACACGCACGTCGGGGAGCTGGTCCGACCGGCCGGCCGGCGTCACCCGAAGACGGGACCGCGCGCAGTCCGTAACCAGATAGGCACGTTATCGAACCGCCACAACGTAAAGCAAGCGTTCGCAACGCCGCGTATTCGGGTTCCCAGCGACTTGCCAGGAAGTCCCCAGGGCGCGGACATCTACAAGTCCTACCGTGAGCATCAGAGTCACGAGGGGGGTCCTGAGATGAGCGCACTGTCCCGCTTCCGCCCGCCGCGCCTGGTCTCTGACGACGAGCGAACGATCGCCCGCCACAGCGTCCAGGTGGGCGGCAGCGTCTACGCGTTCTGCCTCGCCGCGCCGACGCGGCTGTCCCGGCGCGCGATCGGCGAGGCGCTCGCCGGCGCGGTCGCCGAGCTGCGGGCGGTGGACGCCGCGTTCAGCCCGTTGCGGCAGCGCTCGCTGACGTCCGCGCTGCGCCGCGGCGAGCTGTCCGCCGACGGGTACCCGCCGCCGCTGGCCGACGTCGTGTACCGGTGCGCGGCGCTGCGGCTGGCCACGGACGGCTGGTTCGACGCCTGGGCGGTACCCGGCGGGTTCGACCCGAGCGGGATGGTCAAGGGGTGGGCGATCGACCGGGCGGCCGTACTGCTGCGGGCCGCGGGCATCGACGACTACGCCATCAGCGCCGGTGGCGACTGGCTGGTGCACGGGAAAGGCCCGCGGGGCGGCGGGTGGCGCATCGGGGTCGCCGACCCGGACAACCCGCTGCGGGTACTGGCGACGGTCGCGCTGACCGACGGTGCGGTGGCCACCTCCGGGTACGGCGGGCAGGTCATCGACCCGCACACGGGCGAGCGGGTCCGGCCTGCGGGTCCGGCCACGGTGACCGGACCGACCCTGTGCGCCGCGGACGGGTACGCCACCGCGCTGTACGCCGCCGGTGAGTCCGGCCTGTCCTGGTTCCCCACCGCCGACGGGTACCGGGCGCTGGTCGTGGCCGGCGGTCCGGCCCGGGAGCCCGTTTCCGTCTGAGCGCAGCCTGCGAGCACAGACAAGCGCTGCCCTGCTGGTCTGGCCCAAGTGCCAGCCCGACGACAAGCGCTGCCCTGCTGGTCTGGCCCAAGTGCCAGCCCACGACAAGCGCTGCCCTGCTGGTCTGGCCCAAGTGCCAGCCCACGACAAGCGCTGCCCTGCTGGTCTGGCCCAAGTGCCAGCCCACGACAAACACAGCACAGTCTGGCGCTTCCTTAGCTTTCTGTGAGGTCCACTGTGGAGGCGGCCGTGGCGCCGATCGCCGCGGCCGCCTTGGCGAGCAGGTCCAGGCTCACCGGCGAGTCCACCGTCAGGGTCATCAGCGCCTCGCCACCCGCCGCCCGCCGGGCCACCTGCATCGCGGCGATGTTCGCGTCGAGCGCGCCGAGGATCGTCCCGACGGTGCCGACGATGCCGGGCCGGTCGGTGTACCGGAAGAACAGCAGCACCCCGTCGAACGCCTGGTCCAGGTCGTACCCGTCCACCTCGGTGAGCCGCAGCAGTCCATTGTGGAGGATCGTGCCGGACACGCTGACCGAGCGCCCGTCCGGCAGCGCTCCCCGTACGGTCACCAGTACCGGGTGCTCGACGCTCTCGGCGATCGCGGACAGCCGTACCGCCACCCCGCGGTTGGCCGCCAGGTGCGGCGCGTTGACGTAGGTGACCTGCTCCTCGACCACGGCCGAGAAGAGCCCCTTGGTGGCGGCCAGCCGCAGCACCGAGACGTCGCCCGCGACGACCGGTCCCCGTACCTCCACCTCGACCGCGGCCGCGACGCCACCGGCCACCGCGGTGAAGACCATGCCCAGCTTCTCGGCCAGCGGCAGCAGCGGGCGGACGTCCTCGGCGACCACCCCGCCGGCCTGGACGTTGGCCGCGTCCGGGACGAACTCCCCCTCCAGCGCGAGCTTCACGCTGCGCGCGACCGCCAGCCCCGCCTTGTCCTGAGCCTCCACAGTGGACGCTCCGAGATGCGGTACGGCCACCACGTTGTCGAAGTCGAACAGCGGTGAGGCGGTGCACGGCTCCTTCGCGTACACGTCCAGCCCGGCCCCGGCCACCCGGCCCTCGGCGATCGCGTCGGCGAGTGCCTGCTCGTCGATCAGCCCGCCGCGCGCCGCGTTGACGATCCGTACCGTCGGCTTGACCAGCCGCAGCTCCTTGGCACCGATGAGCCCCAGCGTCTCCGGTGTCTTCGGCAGGTGTACCGAGATGAAGTCGCTGTCCCGCAGCAGTTCCTCCAGCCCGACCAGCCGTACCCCTAACTGCGCCGCCCGGGCCGGCTGCACGTACGGGTCGTACGCGATGAGCCGGGTACCGAAGGCCGCCATCCGCTGCGCGAACAGCACCCCGATGCGGCCCAGCCCGACCACGCCCACGGTCTTGCCCTGGATCTCCACGCCGGTGAACCGGGCGCGCTTCCACTCGCCCTGGCGCAGCGAGGCGCTCGCCGCCGCGGTGTGCCGGGCGGTCGCCAGCAGCAGCGCGATCGCCTGCTCGGCGGCGGACACGATGTTCGACGTCGGGGCATTGACGACCATCACGCCTCGGGCGGTGGCCGCCGGGACGTCCACGTTGTCGAGGCCCACGCCGGCGCGGGCCACCACCTTCAGCCGGGTACCGGTGGCGATCGCCTCGGCGTCGATCTGGGTGGCGCTGCGGACGATGACCGCGTCGGCCAGGGCCAGCGCGGCCAGCAGCGCAGGGCGGTCCGTACCGTCGACATGGCGGACGTCGAAGTCGCTGGCGAGCACGTCGATGGCGGCCGGAGCCAGCTCCTCGGCGATGAGTACAACGTGGGTCACGGTCGGTCCTCGCGGGGTGGGGTGTGGGGTCGTGGTCACCATACGGTGACCATCCCCCCACCGACTACACCGCGCGCCGCGGTGGCCTCACTCCGCCACGGTCGACCTCCGGATGGGCGGGTCGGTCAGTACCCCTGCCGGCAGGTTGCGCTCGATCTGCCGGAATGTGCGCGCCTCGCTGGCCAGTACGTCCAGCAACTGGTCGAGGGCCAGGGCGCCGACCGGCGGGTAGATCCGCTCGCGGGGCGGCTCCGCCTCGGGGGCCAGGGCGCCCTGCGCGGTGAGGAACACCCGGATCTCGTCCCGCACCGCCGGTAGGCAGACCGGGGAGTGGTACAGGACGTTGAGCGCCTGCAGGCGCATGTCCTTGACGTGCCCCTCGCCCTTGTTGTCATGGAAGTGCGGGTTGCGGGTCTCGATCTGCCGTACCTGGACCGAGCTGGCCATGACCTCCGGGTGCGGGCTGTCGAGCACGCCACCGAACTGCTCGAACAGGTCGACGTACTGGAAGGGCTCGACCGCGAACCCGCCGGCCATCCTCATCCGCAGCCCGAGGTCGAGGCTCAGCGCGTGCTCGCCGGCGTTGCCGGTGGCGATCACGTCGGTGCCGAAGCCGGAGTACTCGGCGATCAGCTGGTTGAGGAAGGCGTTGGTCACCTCGGAGGCCCGCCCGCGCCGGCTGAAGAACAGCCGGCCGTCCTGCAGCTTGGGCTTGGAGTTCCAGGAGATGCGCACCATCGCGTACGGGCTGTCGGCGAGGTACAGGCCGGCGGCGAACGCCTTGCAGTACTCGTTGACCGACCCGGGTACGTAGTTGTCGGCGTCCACGTACCCGACGTACTTGCGGCCGGTCAGCGCGGCCAATGCCATGCCGACCAGCATCCCCTCGCCCTTGCCGGTGCGGACCAGCCCGTCGTCGTCAATCAGCTCGGGCGCGCCGGCCACTTTCAGCGCCGCGGCGAGTCCCGGGTCTCGCTGATGGATCGTGAGTGCGGGCCGTTCCGCGAGGCGGCAGTACTCCTCCACGGTCTGCGCCTCGATCTCGTACCGGTCGACCGGCGTACGCGTGCTGTTCGACACGAGCACGATGAGGCAGTCATGCGGTATTCCGGAGAGCACGCCCTCAATCACTCTGCGTGTCTCGTTCATACAGGGAATCACAATTACCAATTCCCGTTGGACCCCACGGATGGCCTCAACTGGCACAACGTGGCTGGTCCGAGCATGGTTGGCAAGACGATCCTCAACCAGGCCACCAGAGTCCAACTCGATCACACGTTGAAGCTCATGGATCCGAACGGCCCCGAAACGCTCGGTTAGGTGGGTTTGCTCCAGGCGCATGCGACGACGGTACATGGCATTTGCCAAGACTGCCGTCCGTGGATTCCAGGAATTTCCCAGGAATGAATTAGACCCCAGCCCGCAATGCCCTCGTAACGTTGCGCACTTTAGATCGGTCAACTTCTACTACCCGTATACGCGACCGGCACTGATAGCGTCGACACGCCCACCCGTACGCTTCCTCGGGAGGAACGCGCTCGGCGCATTCGAGGCCCAGCCCGGCAAGGCGGCGAGCCGGTTCGACCGGGGCTCCACGCCTTCCTGGACGGCTTCGACCTCGAGCAGCGCGATGCGGCTCCTGCTGACCCTGACCGCGCCGCGCACCCCGGGCGCCGTCCCGAACGCGTTGAGATCCGTGGCGAGCTTCGTGCGTGCCGGTGCCCAACGACCGGCCCCGGCCGGCAGCGCCGGCCCGGGATCACCGACATCGTGTCCGACATCCTGCGCGCCGCGCGGACACACCTTCGCGCGGTCCGGCCGCGGCCGGACCGTCGACAGCGGCGTGACAAGTGACCGCCGAAGCATCGCTGAAGTTATCCACAGCCAGTCGACTCGGCCTCGCGTCAAGGGCGGGCCGCGACCTACAGTGACGCGGACAGGTGGACAGCTAGCCTTGGGGAGGCGAAGTGACCGTGGCGACCGAGGATCCGATCCAGCGGCTCAACGACGAGATGACCGGGCTTTGGGGCCAAGCCGGCGAGTTGCTGCGGGGGCAGTCCCGCGTCGATGCTCGGCTCGGTCGCCTGGAGACCGACGTCGCGGGACTCAAGACCGACGTCGCGGGACTCAAGACCGACGTCGCGGGACTCAAGACCGACGTCGTGGGGCTCAGTGATCGTCTGAGCCGCTTCGAACTGGCCACCGATCGCCGCTTCAACCGTGTGGACGCCCAGCTTGAACGGTTGATCACGCTCGTCCAACGCGACGAGACCAAGCGGTCGTGACGGCGCGGTCTCAGGTGCCGCCGACGCGGTAGCGCCGCGGGCGTGCAAGACCCCCAGGAGGCACGGGTGCACGCGGTGCCGCCACCCTACGGATGGCGGCACCGCGACCTTAGTCCGCAGTGGACGGTCAGGCGGTTTCGGTGATGGGGCGGTCGACCCAGCTCATCATGCCGCGCAGCCTGCGGCCGGTCTCCTCGATCGGGTGCGCCGCGCCCTGCTCCCGCCACTTGGTGAAGTTCGGCCGGCCGGCGTCGTCCTCGGCGATCCACTCCCGGGCGAACTCCCCACTCTGGATCTCGCCGAGGATGCGGCGCATCTCGTCCTTGACCCGCTCGTCGATCACCCGGGGGCCGCGGGAGTAGTCGCCGTACTCGGCGGTGTCCGAGACGCTGTAGCGCATCCGGGCGATCCCGCCCTCGTACATCAGGTCGACGATGAGCTTCAGCTCGTGCAGGCACTCGAAGTAGGCGATCTCCGGGGCGTACCCGGCCTCGGTCAGCACCTCGAACCCGGTCTGCACCAACGCGGTGGCGCCACCGCACAGCACGGCCTGCTCGCCGAACAGGTCGGTCTCGGTCTCCTCGGTGAACGTCGTGCGGATCGCCCCGGCCCGGGTACCGCCGATGCCCTTGGCATACGCCAACGCCAACGCCAACGCGCCACCCGTGGCGTCCTGCTCCACCGCCACCAGGACCGGTACCCCCTTGCCGTCGACGAACTGGCGGCGCACCAGGTGCCCCGGACCCTTCGGCGCCACCATCGCCACGTCCACATCCGACGGTGGCGTGATCAGCCCGTACCGGATGTTCAGGCCGTGCCCGAACAACAGCGCCTTGCCGGCGGTCAGGTTCGGCTCGATGTCCTGCGCGTAGATCCCGCGCTGCGCGGTGTCCGGCGCCAGCAGCATGATGACATCCGCCCAGGCGCTCACCTCGGCGGGCGTACCCACCGCCAGGCCCTGCTCCCGCGCCTTGCCCCGGCTCCGGGAGCCCTCCGGCAACCCGACCCGCACGTCCACACCCGAGTCGCGCAGCGACAGCGCGTGGGCGTGGCCCTGGCTGCCGTACCCGATGACGGCGACCTTCTTACCGGCGACGAGCGACAGGTCCGCGTCATCGTCGTAGTAGACCTCAGCGGCCAATGTTTCAAACCCTTCAGGCAGCAGCCCGGAGTACCGGGCCGGTGATCGAGCGCGAGCCACGGCCGATGGCGACCAGGCCGGACTGCACCATTTCCTTGATCCCGTACGGTTCGAGGTCGCGCAGCAGCGCGTCCAGCTTGTCAGCCGTACCGGTGGCCTCGATGGTGAGGGTGTCCGGCGCGACGTCGACGACCCGGGCCCGGAACAGGTTCACCGTCTCCAGTACCTGGGACCGCGTGGTGCGGTCGGCCCGTACCTTCACGAGCAGGAGCTCGCGCTGCACGCTGGTGGCGTGCTCGAGCTCCACGATCTTCAGGACGTTGACCAGCTTGTTGAGCTGCTTGGTGACCTGCTCCAACGGGGACTCGTCGGCGTTGACGACGATCGTGATCCGGGAGACCTCCGGGTGCTCGGTCTCCCCGACCGCCAGCGAGTCGATGTTGAACCCGCGCCGTGAGAACAGCTGCGCCACCCGGGCCAGTACCCCCGGCTTGTTCTCCACCAGGACGGACAGCGTGTGCTTGGTCATGACTGTGCCGCCGTCGCTCGCTCCGCGGCGCCCTGAGGCGCCGTCGACCCGCCGCGCGACGCGGCAACTTCGTTGGCACGTCGCGTCACTCCAGACGCCGCCGCGCCGCTGCGCTCACTCATCACAACGCGTCCTCTTCGAAGGCCGGGCGCATGTCCCGGGCGAACATGATCTCGTCGTTGCTGGTACCGGCCGCGACCATCGGCCAGACCATCGCGTCCTTGCCGACCACGAAGTCGACGACCACGGGCGCGTCGTTGATGGACATCGCCGCCTCGATGGTCTTGTCGACGTCCTTGGCGGTCTCGCAGCGCAGGCCGATACAGCCCAGCGCCTCGGCCAGCTTCACGAAGTCGGGCACCCGGTGCTTGTGGGTACCGAGGTCGGTGTTGGAGTACCGCTGGTTGTAGAACAGCGTCTGCCACTGCCGGACCATGCCGAGGTTGCCGTTGTTGATGACGGCCACCTTGATCGGGATGCCTTCCAGGGCGCAGGTGGCCAGCTCCTGGTTGGTCATCTGGAAGCAGCCGTCACCGTCGATCGCCCAGACCGTGGCGTCCGGCCGGCCGACCTTGGCGCCCATGGCGGCCGGTACGGCGTACCCCATGGTGCCGAGGCCGCCGGAGTTGAGCCAGGTGCCGGGCTTCTCGTACGAGACGAACTGGGCCGCCCACATCTGGTGCTGCCCCACTCCGGCGACGTACAGGGCATCCGGGCCGGCGATCTCGCCGATCCGCTTGATGACGTACTGCGGGGCGAGCGTGCCATCCGGCGGCTCCTCCCAGCCCAGCGGGTACCGGTCGCGCAGGTCGGACAGCGTGCGCCACCACTCGCCGAGGTCGGCCTGGTGGCCGGCCGCGTGCTCGGCGGCGACCGCGGCCACCAGCTCCTCGATGACGAACCTGGCGTCGCCCACGATCGGCACGTCGGCCGCCCGGTTCTTGCCGATCTCGGCCGGGTCGATGTCGGCGTGCACGATCGCCGCGTTCGGCGCGAACGAGTCCAGCTTGCCGGTGACCCGGTCGTCGAACCGGGCACCGAGCGCGACGAGCAGGTCGGACTTCTGCAGGGCGTACACGGCCGAGACGGTGCCGTGCATGCCGGGCATCCCGAGGTGCTGGGAGTGCGAGTCGGGGAAGGCGCCACGCGCCATCAGCGTGGTGACGACCGGGATGCCGGTCAGCTCGGCGAGCTGGAGCAGCTGCGTGGCGGCGCCGGCGCGCAGGACGCCGCCGCCGACGTACAGGACCGGGCGGCGGGCCGAGGTCATCAGCCTCGCCGCCTCCCGGATCTGCTTGCCGTGCGGGTGCAGGGTGGGCCGGTAACCGGGGAGGTCCAGCGTGGGCGGCCAGGCGAACCGGGTGGGCAGCTGGAGCACGTCCTTCGGGATGTCCACGAGCACCGGGCCGGGCCGGCCGGTACCGGCGAGGTGGAACGCCTCGGCGAGGACCCGGGGCAGGTCGTCCCCGGACTGGACGAGGTAGTTGTGCTTGGTGATCGGCACCGTGATACCGGCGATGTCGGCTTCCTGGAAGGCGTCCGTACCGATCGCGCCGCGCGGCACCTGACCGGTGATCGCGACGATGCCGACCGAGTCCATGTACGCGTCGGCGATCGGGGTGACCAGGTTGGTGGCGCCCGGCCCGGAGGTCGCCATGCAGACGCCGACCTTCCCGGTGGCCTGCGCGTACCCGGTGGCGGCGTGCCCCGCGCCCTGCTCGTGGCGGACCAGGATGTGCCGTACCGAGGAGTCGAACAGCGGGTCGTACGCCGGCAGGATGGCCCCGCCGGGGATGCCGAACACGACGTCGACGCCGAGCGCTTCGAGAGACCGGACGAGCGACGAGGCGCCGCTCATGGTCTCGTCTACGACGACCCGGCCCCGGCCGGCGGGCGGCTCGGCACGGGCGCCACCGGGGGTACCGGCTGCCGGCGTGGCCGGTGCGGATCGGTGGGCGATGGTCTCGGGTGTCGGTCTGCTCATCTGGTCCTCACAGGAGCTGCGGTCGTCCGGGCACTAAAAAAGCCCGCGTGCTGGACGCACGGGGCCTGCGCACTCGCCGGGTGGAAAGTGCGCTCAGGTAAGTACTCGGGCAGGCCGGGTCGGCGACATGGGGCTAACTCTGACGCATCTCATGGCCTGAGTCAACTGTCCCACATCCTGGGCGACCCGCGCGGACGGTACCAGGACCGGGGTCTCCAGCAGGGCCTCCACCTGCTCGGCGGGCACGGCTTCCCGTACAGCTCACCCTGGACGAGGCGGCAGCCGGCCTCGGCGACGACGTCCCGCTGGCACGGCAGGGAGACGCCCTCGGCGATCACCTCCAGGCCGAGCTGGCGGCCCAGTCGCATGACGACCCCGACGAGCGGGGCGGCCGGCCGGCCCTGGTCGAGGACGCGCTGCGCCGGACGGTACGGGACGGGTACGACCCCGACCGGCGGCGGTGACCCGTCCGGCTCGCCCGCCGGGTCGACGACCAGGCATCCGGTCGATCTTGAGGATGTCGATTGGCAGGCGGCGCAGCTGCCCCAGCGAGGAGTACCCGGCGCCGAAGTCGTCCAGCGCGATCCGTACCCCCGCCGCCCGCAGCTCGGCCAGCCGGTCGACCAGCTCGGTCAGGTCGACCGCGACCGCGTGCTCGGTGACCTCCAGCACCAGCCGCTCCGGCGGAATCCGGTGCGCCCGCAGCACCTCGACCACCTGGGCGACGTACTCCGGCAGCGTGCAGCTCACGGACCGAGATGTTCACCGAGACCCATGGCTCGTGCCCGTCGGCCATCCAGCGCGACAGCTGGCGGCACGCCTGGTGCAGCACCCAGCGGTCGAGCGCGGCGATCATCCCGGCCTCCTCGGCGACCGGGATGAACTCGGCCGGCGAGACCTGCCCGAGCGTCGGGTGGGCCAGCGCAGCAGGGCCTCCGCGCCGACCGGTCGCCCGACGGCAGCTCGACCACGGGCTGGTAGACCAGGCTGCAGCTGCTCGCGCTCGATGGCCGTACGCAGCTCCTGCTCGACCGTCGTGCGCCGGCGCATCACTGGTCGTACGAGGCGTCGTAGCGCTCCACCCGGCTCTTGCCCCGCTGCTTGGCGAAGCGCAGCGCGAGGTCGGCGTTGTGCAGCAGCTGCGGCACGTTCTCGGCCGTCCGGCACCCGGCCAGGCCGATGCTGGCGGACAGGAAGAACGCCGAGCCGCCCATGTCGTACGCGCCGCCGAGCACGGTGAGCAGCCGCTGGGCGACCCGGTACGCCTCCTCCGTCCCCGACCACATGAGCACCGCGAACTCGTCGCCGCCGAGCCGGGCCGCGAGGTCGCCCGGGCGCATGTTGGCGCGCAGCCGCCGGGCCACCTCGACCAGCACCGCGTCGCCGACGTCGTGGCCCCGCATGTCGTTGACGTTCTTGAACCCGTCCATGTCGACGGCCAGCAGCACGCAGGGCGGCCCGTTCACGGCCTCCTCGTAGCAGCACCCGGTTGAGCTGGCGGCGGTTGCCAGGCCGGTCAGCGCGTCGGTGTAGGCCATCTCCCGGAAGTCGCCTCCCGCTCGGCCAGCTTGTTGGCGTACCGGTGGGCGGCCCGGGTGGCGAGGATCTGCCGGGTGGTGATCAGGATGCCGATCACCATCGCGCTGAAGATGCTGAGGTTGTCGGTCGTGTGGTAGATCGCGATCCGGACGACCGCGGCGCTGATCGCGGCCGCGGCCGGGACGAACGCGAGCAACGTACCGGTGCCGGGCAGCCCGATCTCGGGCGCCACGATCCGGTCCGCGCGCCCTACCGCCAGTGCGGTGAGGCCGAGACCGAGGGCGTAGGCGATGCCGAGCGCGGCCACCGCCGTACCGCCGCCCGGGTGGCGCAGGACCAGCAGCAGGCCGTACCCGGTCAGCGCGGTCGCGGCCACCCCGGCGCTGGACAGCACCACGCCGGCGCGCGGCGGCCGTGCCCGGCTGGCCACCATCCCGGCCACGCCGCAGGTCGCCAGCATGACCAGCGCGGGCACCGCGACCAGCAGGTTGTCGGGGTCGAGCAGGTTGGGCGCCGCGTGCCCGCCAGGCGGCGAGAGCCGCGGCTGGATGCCGAGCGTCCAGACGATGTGAACGGTGCACGCCGCGTTCAGCGCGCCGTCGAGCAGGTGGCGGGGCGCGTCGCCGCGCCGGTCGGACACGCCTGGAAGGCGCAGCAGCCCGGTGAGCAGCAGCACCAGCCCGGCCATCTGGGCCACGGCGAACGGGAGGAGCCGGGCCGGGGTGCTGGCGCCGCCGAGGACGAGCAGCAGGGCGGCGACGGCCAGCCCCAGCGCGCCCAGGCTGACCCCGAAGAGCATCAGGCAGTACGCGCCGCGCAGCGGCGGACGCAACCGTCCGGCGGCACTGCCGAGCAGTCCCACGCCGGCGCCGGCGACAGCGACAGCGATGCCGGCGAACGCGGCCACCGGCAGCCCGACGGTGAGGGGCACGGCGTCTACTGTGCCGGAAAGCGGCCGGCGTCGCGAGGACGGGTTGACGTTTCGCCGGATCGGGCGTCCCAAGAAGTTGGACATGGCCGGTCGGTCTCGCCGTCGTCGGGCGGAAATGCCAGACTCAGACGCATGCCTGAGCTGCGGTCGAAGACCTCCACCCACGGCCGGACGATGGCCGGCGCGCGCGCACTGTGGCGGGCCACCGGGATGACCGATGACGACTTCGGCAAGCCGATCGTCGCCATCGCCAACAGCTTCACCCAGTTCGTACCCGGGCACGTGCACCTCAAGGACCTCGGCCGCCTGGTCGCCGACGCGGTCGCCGAGGCCGGCGGGGTCGGCCGGGAGTTCAACACGATCGCGGTCGACGACGGCATCGCCATGGGCCACGGCGGCATGCTCTACTCCCTGCCCAGCCGGGAGCTGATCGCCGACGCGGTGGAGTACATGGTCAACGCGCACTGCGCGGACGCCCTGGTCTGCATCTCCAACTGCGACAAGATCACGCCAGGCATGCTGATCGCCGCGCTGCGCCTGAACATCCCGACCGTGTTCGTCTCCGGCGGCCCGATGGAGGCCGGCAAGACGGTCGCGATCGAAGGCGTCGTGCACTCCCGGATCGACCTGATCGACGCGATGATCGCCTCGTCCAACGACGCGGTGACCGACGAGCAGCTCGGCGAGATCGAGCGCTCCGCCTGCCCGACCTGCGGCTCGTGCTCCGGCATGTTCACCGCCAACTCGATGAACTGCCTCACCGAGGCGATCGGGCTGGCGCTGCCCGGCAACGGTTCGACGCTGGCCACGCACGCCGCCCGCCAGTCCCTCTTCGAGCGGGCCGGCTCGCTTGATCGTGGACCTCGCCAACCGGTACTACGACGGTGACGACGCCTCGGTGCTGCCCCGCAACGTCGCCTCCCGGCACGCCTTCGAGAACGCCATGGCGCTCGACGTGGCGATGGGCGGCTCGACGAACACGGTGCTGCACCTGCTCGCCGCCGCCCGCGAGGCCGGGCTGGACTTCGGCGTGGCCGACATCGACGCGATCTCCCGGCGGGTGCCCTGCCTGGCCAAGGTCGCGCCGAACTCGCCCAAGTACCACATGGAGGACGTACACCGGGCCGGCGGCATCCCGGCGATCCTCGGCGAGCTGGACCGGGCGGGGCTGCTGCACCGCGATGTCGTCACGGTGCACTCGACGGGCATCGACGAGTGGCTGGGTGCGTGGGACGTCCGGGGCGGGTCCCCGTCCGCCGAGGCGGTCGAGCTGTTCCACGCGGCGCCGGGCGGGGTACGGACCACCGAGCCGTTCTCCACGACCAACCGCTGGGACCGGTTGGACACCGACGCCGCGAACGGCTGCATCCGCGACCGGCGAGCACGCCTACTCGAACGACGGCGGGCTGGCCATCCTGTTCGGCAACATCGCGCCGGAGGGCGCGTGGTGAAGACCGCCGGGGTACCCGAAGAGGTGTGGACCTTCACCGGTCCCGCCCGGGTCTTCGAGTCGCAGGAGGACGCGGTCACCGCCATCCTGTCCGGCGGGATCGCAGCCCGGTGACGTGCTGGTGATCCGCTACGAGGGCCCGAAGGGCGGGCCGGGCATGCAGGAGATGCTCTACCCGACCTCGTTCCTCAAGGGCCGCGGGCTGGGCAAGGCGTGCGCGCTGATCACCGACGGCCGGTTCTCCGGCGGTACCAGCGGCCTGTCCATCGGGCACGTCTCCCCCGAGGCGGCCAGCGGCGGGCTGATCGCGCTGGTCGAGGAGGGCGACCCGATCGAGATCGACATCCCGGCGCGCCGGCTGTCCCTGGCCGTACCGGACGACGTGCTGGAGGCGCGGCGGGTCGCGCAGGAGAAGCGCGACCGGCCGTACACGCCGACCGACCGGGACCGTACGGTGTCGGCGGCCCTGCGCGCGTACGCCTCGATGGCCACCAGCGCGAGCGACGGCGCGTACCGCCTCGTCCCCGAGTAGGATCCTGAGCGTCACGGCGACTGGCGCAGTGAAGGTGGAGTCAACCACCGGGGAGCGACGCAGACCACGGCACCGCGCGCCTGGGTGTCAGGGTGACCAATGAGGAGTACGCCCGTGCACGTACCGCCGATCCCGCACCTCGCCGCGGCCGACCCGCAGCTCGCCCGGCTGATCGAGGACGAAGCCCAGCGCCAGCACGACAAGCTGCGCATGATCCCCTCGGAGAACTACGTCTCGGCCGCCGTACTGGAGGCCACCGGTACGGTCCTCACCAACAAGTACTCGGAGGGCTACGCCGGCCGCCGGTACTACGAAGGCCAGCAGCTCATCGACCCGATCGAGACGCTCGCGATCGACCGGGCCAAGAGCCTCTTCGGCGTCGACCACGCCAACGTCCAGCCGTACTCCGGCTCGCCCGCGAACCTCGCCGTCTACCTGGCCTTCCTACAGCCGGGCGAGACGGTGCTGGGCATGGCCCTGCCGATGGGCGGCCACCTGACCCACGGCTGGTCGGTGTCGGCCACCGGCAGGTGGTTCAAGTCCGTGCGCTACAACGTGGGCAAGGAGACCGGCCGGGTCGACTTCGACGAGGTCCGCGACCTGGCCCGGGCCGAGCGACCCAAGGTCATTTTCTGCGGGGGTACGGCCATCCCGCGCACCATCGACTTCCCCGCCTTCGCCGAGGTCGCCCGGGAGGTCGACGCCGTACTGGTGGCCGACATCGCGCACATCGCCGGCCTGATCGCCGGCGGTGCGCACCCATCCCCGGTCGGGTACGCCGACGTGATCACCACCACCACGCACAAGACCCTCCGGGGCCCGCGCGGCGCGATGATCCTCTCCACCGCCGAACGCGCCTCGGCCATCGACAAGGCGGTGTTCCCCGGCCTGCAGGGCGGCCCGCACAACCACACCACGGCCGGCATCGCCGTCGCGCTGCACGAGGCGGCCCAGCCGTCCTTCCGCCAGTACGCCCACCAGGTCGTCGCGAACGCCAAGGCCCTGGCCGGCGCGCTGATCGAGCGGGGCTTCGACCTCGTCTCCGGCGGTACGGACAACCACCTCATCCTCATCGACCTGACCGGCAAGGGCATCGCCGGCAAGCCCGCGGCCCAGGCGCTCGACCGGGCCGGCATCGAGCTGAACTACAACACCGTCCCGTACGACCCGCGCAAGCCGTTCGACCCCTCCGGCATCCGGCTGGGTACCCCGGCACTGACCACGCGCGGGCTCACCGAGGAGCAGATGCCCCAGGTGGCGGCGTGGATGGACGAGGCGATCACCGCGTCACTCAAGGATGACGAAGCCGCCATCGGTACGGTCGCCGGCGAGGTACGCGACCTGCTCTCCGCGTATCCGATGCCCGGGTTCGCACCGGCCTGACGCCGCCGGTCCACCGGAAGGTCACGGTTTCCCGGCAGATCCCGCGGTTCGCCTCGGGGATCTGCCGGGAAGCTCCGACCGGGAAAGCTGAGCCGGTACGGCCGGCGGAGCCGGCCAGGGCTCCTCGAGGACCCGCATCGCCTCGTCGATCAGCGACTGCCGGCGCCGCGGTCCGAGCCGGATCGCCAGCTGCCGGCCCGCGCGCAGCGCACCCATGGCGGCCCCGGCGAGCAGGGCCGCGTGTACCTCGTCGTAGCCGGCCACGCGCAGCCGCTCCGCGACCACCTGCTCGAAGTCGCTGGCCAGCTCGTCGGAACGGGCCCGTACCGCCGGCTCGGTGAGCATGAGCCGGTTGACCTCGCGGTCGTGCTCGCTGCGCAGGCGGCCGAACATCTGGTGCAGGACAAGTCGCAGATGCGCCAGGTCGCCGGTGCCCTCCGGCGCGAACAGCCGCTCGCGCAGCTCGTCGACGTACTCCTGGTGCCGGTGGAACAGCACGTCTTCCTTGGCCCCGAAGTAGCGGAAGAACGTACGGCGGGAGACTCCGGAAGCGGCCGCGATCTCGTCGACGCTCACCGCGTCGAAGCCCCGTTTCCGGAAGAGCCGTACGGCCACCTCCGCGATCTCCTTGCGCGCCCGTTCCCGGTTCCGCGTCGTCAGCGAGGCGGCGAGGTGGGACACACCGTCAGGTTACCGGCGGGAAGCCCGGGCTCCAAGGTGACTTGCGCGCTTTGCACTACCCGCCCGCAACGCTCGGCATCACGTAGATCTCCGCTCCAGGCGCTACCGCCGAGTCCTGTCCCGCCAGCGCTCGACAGTCCTCTCCGTCGATGTACACGTTGACGTACCGGCGCAGCTGGCCCTGCTCGTCGCGGATCCGCCGCTCCAGCCGGGGCCACCGCCGCGCCAGCTCGTCGAGGACCGCGCCGAGCGTGCCCGGCGCGGTCACCTCCAGCCGCCCGGCGCCACCCGACTCCCCCCGCAGCACCCCGGGAACAACGACCACCGCGCTCATACGGTCGCGGCCCGTACGCACAGCACGTCGGGGAGGTGTTCGCCGACCAGGGACCAGGACTGGCCCTCGTCGTGGCTGGCGTAGACCTCGCCGTTGCGGGTGCCGAAGTAGATGCCGGTCGGGTCGGCGTCGTCGGCGCACATCGCGTCGCGCAGGACGATCGGGAAGTACGGCTCGCGCGGCAGCCCGTCGGAGAGCGCCTGCCAGGTCGCTCCGGCGTCGGTGGAGCGGTAGACCCGGCAGCGCTGGCCGGGCGGGAAGCGCTTGGCATCTGCCTCGACCGGCCACACGTAGATCACGTCGCCGCGGGACGGGTGGGCGAGCATGGTGAAGCCGAAGTCGGTGGGCAGCCCGTCGGCGATCGACTGCCACGTGGCGCCGCCGTCGTCGGAGCGGTAGACGCCATGGTGGTTCTGCGCGTACAGCCGGTCGGGGTTGACCGCGTCGCGGGCGACCTTGTGCACGCACTGGCCGTACTCGGGGAACGGGTCCGGATAGAAGTACGCCTTGATGCCGGTGTTGCTGGCGGTCCAGCTCGCGCCGCCGTCCTCGGAGCGGTAGACGCCCCCGGTCGACATGGCGACCACCAGCCGGGCCGGGTCACGCGGATCGGGCAGGACGGTGTGGATCGCCTTGCCACCGAAGCCGGGCGTCCAGTTGGGCCGGTGCGGATGGTCCCACAGCGCCTCGACCAGCCCGTAGGTCCGGCCGCCGTCGTCGGAGACGAACAGCGCCGAGGGCTCGACCCCCGCGTACACCCGGTCGGGTTGGTCGGCCGGGGCGGGCGCGATCTGCCAGACCCGCCCGAGCGACTCACCCGTACGCTCGGGGAACGCCACGGGTGCGGTGTCCGGCTCCCGCCAGGACTCTCCGAGGTCGTCGCTGGTGGCCAGGCTGGGCCCGAAATGTGAGCTGGTGACGCCGGCGAGCAGACGCGGAGCGCCGCGCCGCTTGTCGATGGCCACCGCGTAGACGCCCGTCATCGGGAAGTGCGGGCCGGACACCTCCCACGACTTGCGGTCGTCCTCGCTACGGGCCAGGAAGAGGCCCTTCTCCGTGCCGATGGACAGAAGCGTCGTCGTCATGCAGGGCAGTATGCTCCCCGGGTCCGACAGGATGCGAGGATGGCGGGGTGAACAAGGTCAGGTTCCGCCAGCATGGCGGTATGGTGATCGCCGGCCTGATCATGCTGGTCAGCGCGCTGCCGGCCGTCCTGAACGCCTGGTACCTGGTGCCGATCCTGCTGCTGCCGGTCGCGGTGGCGCTCTGGGGCTGGCGCGCCGGTACGGACGCGGACGCCGATGGCGTCACCGTCCGTGCGGCCTTCGGCAGCCGGCACTACCCGTGGCCGGCGATCGCCGCGATCGTGCCGCAGAAGGACCGGGTCGAGGCGATCCTCCGGAACGGCCGCACGGTGCAGCTGACCGGCGTGCGCGGCGCCGACCTCGGCAGGCTCCTCGCGGCGAGCGGCGAAGAGCCGAACTCCGGCGAGGAGCCGACCCCCGGCGAGGAGCGGGCCCCGGGCCAGGAGCGGGCACCGGCCACGGCTGAGACGCCGGCCGAGGGTCAGTAGCCGTTCTGCACCACGTTGCTCAGGGGCTCTCCGGCCACGTACCGCCGGATCTGGTCCCCGGCCAGCCGGTAGGCCCGCGGCAGCAGGCCGCGGACGGAGCCCGCCACGTGCGGCGTCAGCAGGAAGTTCGGCATTGTCCACAGTGGATGGTCGGCGGGCAGCGGCTCGGGGTCGGTGACGTCGACGGCCGCGCCGATCCGCCCGGTGGCCAGCTCGGCGGTGAGCGCCTCGGTGTCCACCACCGGGCCGCGCGCGCCGTTCACGAGCAGGGCACCGTCGCGCATCCGGGCCAGGAAGCCGGCGTCGACCATGCCCTGGGTCTCGTCGGTCAGCGGCACGATCAGCACCACGACGTCGGCCTCGGGCAGCAGCGCGGGCAGCTCGTCGACGCCGTGCACCCCCGGCCGGGCGGTACGGGCCACCCGGGTCAGCGACGCCTCGAACGGCGCCAGCCGGGCGGCGGTCGCCTCCCCGATCGCGCCCGCGCCGACGACCAGTACCCGCTTGCCGGCCAGCTCGTCCGTGGGCGCGTGGTCGCCGTACGACCAGCGCTGGGCGGCCTGGTCACGGATGAACGCCGGGAAGGAGCGCAGGTACGACAGGATCGCGGTGACGATCCACTCGGAGGTGGACGACGAGTGTACGCCCCGGGCGTCACACAGGGTCACCGACTCGGGCAGCTTGCCGACCCATGCGTCGGCTCCGGCGGAGAGCAGTTGGACCACGCGTACGCCGGTGAGCTTGCCGGCGAAGTGCACGACGTTGCCCGAGGAGAGGAACGGGGGTACCCAGAACTCGACGTCCGCCGGGTCCGACGGCATCTCCGCCTCGGGCGACTCGAACACCTCGATGGACAACCCGCCCGGCAGCTCACCCAGCAGCTCACCCAGCAGCGACCGGCCGGCCTCGTGCGCGATCCAGACCTTCACGGGTACCGACGATAGCCGGTCATCGTTTCCCGACGGCGGCCGCGATGTCCGCGCGGTAACGCTCCGCATGCCCGGCCGTCAGGGGCCGGCCGCGCGCTCCACTCATGATGCCCCAGCGGCCTGATGCGTCCCCCCGTTAGGCTGGGCCCCGTGACGACCCCCGCCACCAAGGCCGCCGGACGCTCGTTCGCCGTGCTCGCGCTGGTGACCTCTGTGCTGGCCGGGTGCACCTTCGGACCGCCAACGCCGGACCAGAACGGCTCCCCGCCGAAGCTGCCCAGCCCGTCCGCCCCACCAAGCTCCACCTCGTCCGACGGCCAGGCCGCCGTCGAGGTGGTGGCCAAGCACCTGTCCGTACCGTGGGGCCTCGGCTTCCTGCCCGACGGGACCGCCCTGGTCACCGAGCGGGACACCGCGCGCCTGCTGAAGATCTCGCTGGCCAGTGCTGGCCCGGACGGCGCCCAGGTCAAGGAGGTGCAGACTCTCCAAGGGGTGGCGAACGGAGGCGAGGGCGGGCTGCTCGGCCTGGCGGTGTCGCCGAAGTACGAGACCGACCAGACGATCTTCATCTACTACTCCACGTCCGAGGACAACCGGATCGCCAAGCTGACCCTGGGCGGCACCCCCCAGCCGATCGTCACCGGGATCCCGCACGGCGCCACCGATGACGGCGGCCGGCTGGCGTTCGGCCCGGACGGCTTCCTGTACGCCGGTACGGGCGACGGCGGCGACCCGAAGACCGCGGCCGACCCGAAGAGCCTGGGCGGCAAGGTGCTGCGAATCACCACCGACGGCAGGCCGGCGCCGGACAACCCGGGCGGCGGGCTGGTCTACGCGACCGGGTTCCGGGATGTCCAGGGGCTCGCCTGGGACCAGGCCAAGCGGCTGTACGCGACCGACCTCGGGCAGGCCGTCTGGGACGAGCTGAACATGGTCGAGCCGGGCAAGGACTACGGCTGGCCGACGGTCGAGGGGGTCGCGCACAACCCGAAGTACGTCGACCCGCTGGTGACCTGGAAGCCCGACCAGGCCGGCTGTGCCGGGCTGGGCAGCAGCGCGACCCTACTGGTCACCGCGTGCCTCGCCGGTACCCGGCTGTACCTGGTCCAGCTCACCCAGGCGGGCGGCACCCTCGGCGCCCCGCAGCCGCTGCTCACCAAGAAGTACGGCCGCCTCCGTACGGTCGTACCGGCGCCCGACGGGTCGATCTGGGTCACCACCTCGAACAAGGACGGCGAGGGTACGCCCGCCCCCGACGACGACCAGATCCTGCGGATCGTGCCGGCCGGCAGCGCGGGCGCCCTCACCTGAGCCGCCGCACCTCACCAAGCCGGTAGGACTGTCGATCAGGCGCCGGAGGCGCCCAACCGAGCCAGCACCAGCTCCCGTACCGTCTTGGCGTCGGCCTGGCCTCGCGTGGTCTTCATGACGGCGCCGACGAGTACCCCGGCGGCGGCCACCTTCCCTTCCCGTACCTTCGCGGCCACGTCCGGGTGGGCGGCGATCGCCTCGTCCACGGCGGCGGTCAGCGCCCCGGTGTCGGACACCACCTCCAGGCCCTGCGCGGCCATCACCTCGGCCGGCGAGCCCTCGCCCGCGACGACGCCCTCCAGCACGGTACGGGCCAGCTTGTCGGTCAGCTTCCCGGCGTCGACCAGCTTCTGCAGCTCGACGACGTGCCCGGGGGTGGCGAGCGAGGCCAGCTCGGCACCGGTCTCGTTGGCCCGCCGGGCCAGCTCACCCAGCCACCACTTGCGGGCCGCCTCCGGGCTCGTACCGGCGGCCACGGTCGCCTCGATCAGCTCCAGCGCGCCCGCGTTGATGATCGACTGCATATCGTTCTCCGTGACGCCCCAGGCCGTGCGGAGCCGCTCGCGGCGGACCCGCGGCGGCTCGGGCAGCGCGGCCTTCAGCTCCGCCACCCAGGCGGGATCCGGGGCGAGCGGCACCAGGTCGGGCTCGGGGAAGTACCGGTAGTCCGTCGCGGTCTCCTTGCTGCGCCCGGATGTCGTGTCGCCGCTGTCCTCGTGGAAGTGCCGGGTCTCCTGGACGACCCGGCCACCCGCGTCCAGTACGGCCGCCTGCCGGAGGATCTCCGTCCGGACCGCGCGCTCGACGCTGCGCAGCGAGTTCACGTTCTTGGTCTCGGTACGGGTACCCCACGGCTCGCCCGGCCGGTTCAGCGAGGTGTTCACGTCGCAGCGCAGCGAGCCCTGCTCCATCCGTACGTCGGACACGCCGAGCGAGCGGATGACCTCGCGCAGTTCGGTGACGTACGCGCGGGCCACGGCCGGGGCGAGCGCACCGGTGCCGGGCACCGGCTTGGTGACGATCTCCACCAGCGGGATCCCGGCCCGGTTGTAGTCGACCAGCGACTCGGTCGCGCCGTGGATGCGTCCGGTCGCGCCGCCCACGTGCAGGGTCTTCCCGGTGTCCTCCTCCAGGTGCACCCGCTCGATGCCGACCCGTACGGTCGCGCCCTCGACGAGCACGTCGAGGTAACCGTCGACGCACAGCGGCTCGTCGTACTGGCTGATCTGGAAGTTCTTCGGCATGTCCGGGTAGAAGTAGTTCTTCCGGGCGAACCGGCACCACGACGCGATCGAGCAGTTCAGCGCGAGACCGATCTGAATGGTCGCCTCGATCGCCGCCCTGTTGGCCACCGGCAGGGTGCCGGGCAGCCCGAGGCACACCGGGCAGACCTGGGTGTTGGGCTCGGCGCCGAAGTCGGTGGGGCAGCCGCAGAACATCTTCGTCCGGGTACCCAGCTCGACGTGCGTCTCCAGCCCGATCACCGGCTCGTACCGGGCGACGGCCTCCTCATAAGAGGTGGTCACGGTGGTGGTCATAACTCGCTGGCTCCTCTGGGTTTCGATCCCGGAGACCCGGGAACCGACCGGTCAAGCTCAGGCCGCTGATGGGGTGTCGGACGGCACTGGGGGTGAGGGAACCGAGGGGGTCCGGGAGACCGGGCCCCCTCGTCGTTCCCTAGAGGTTCGGCGGGGTGAGCGGCGGGACGGCGGTCTCCAGGGCGGCGGCGACCCGGTACATCCGGTCGTCGGCCATGGTCGGCGCCATCACCTGCAACCCGACGGGCAGCCCCTCGGACAGTCCACACGGCACCGAGATGGCCGGGCCGCCGTACAGGTTCGACGGGATCGTGTACAGGTCGGCGAGGTACATCTGGTACGGGTCCGAGGTACGCGAGCCGAACGGGAACGCCACGAACGGGGTGGTCGGCGCGACCAGCACGTCAGCTTGCTCAAAGGCGCCGGCGAAGTCGCGGCTGATGAGGGTACGGACCTTCTGCGCCTGACCGTAGTAGGCGTCGTAGTAGCCGGAGGACAGCGCGTACGTGCCGATGATGATCCGCCGCTTCACCTCCGGCCCGAAGCCGGCGTCCCGGGTCAGCGACATGACCTCCTCCAGCGCGCGGCTGCCGTCGTCGCCGGCCCGCAGGCCGTACCGGACGCCGTCGAAGCGGGCCAGGTTGGAGGAGCACTCGCTCGGCGCGATGAGGTAGTAGGCGGGCAGGGCGTACGCGAAGTGCGGGCAGGACACCTCGACGACCTCGGCCCCGAGCTTGACGAGCGCCTCGATGCCCTCACGCACGGCGGCCGCGACCCCGGGCTCGGCGCCCTCCCCGCCGAACTCCTTGACCAGGCCGATCCGTACGCCGGTCAGGTCGCCGGTCGCGCCCTGCCGGGCCGCCTCCACCACGTGCGGTACGGGCGCCGGGATCGAGGTGGAGTCGCGCGGGTCGTGCCCGGCGATCACCGCGTGCAGCAGCGCCGCGTCCTGCACGGTACGGGCGCACGGGCCCGGGGTGTCGAGGCTGGAGGAGAAGGCGACGAGGCCGTAGCGGGACGTGCCGCCGTACGTGGGCTTGGCGCCGACCGTGCCGGTGACCGCGCCGGGCTGCCGGATCGAGCCGCCGGTGTCCGTACCGATGGCGAGCGGGGCCTCGTACGCGACCAGCGATGCCGCGCTACCGCCGCCCGAGCCGCCCGGGATCCGGGACAGGTCCCACGGGTTGCACGTCGGGCCATACGCCGAATACTCCGTGGAGGAGCCCATCGCGAACTCGTCCATGTTCGTCTTACCGAGGATCACCAGGCCCGCGTCGCGCAGCCGCTGGACCACCGTGGCGTCGTACGGTGGCCGCCAGCCCTCCAGCATCCTGGAACCGCACGTCGTCGGTACCCCCTTGGTCGCGACCACGTCCTTGACGGCGACCGGCACCCCCGCGAGCGGTCCCAGCTCCTCCCCCGCGGCCCGGCGGGCGTCGACGGTGGCGGCGGCGGCCAAGACACCAGCCTCATCGACATAGAGGAATGCGTGCACCCGGTCGTCCACCGCGGCGATCCGGTCCAGGTGCGCCCGGGCCACCTCGACCGCGGACACGTCCCCGGCCGCCAGCAGCTCACCCAGCTCCGCCGCGGTCTTGTGCGTCAACCCAGTCACGCGATGCCCCTCAGCTACCTCGCTCCGCTCGGCGACGCCACGTCCCCGGGCTGGCTCGCTCCGCTCGCTCACGCCGCGCCCCCGGGCCGGCTCGCTCCGCTCGCTCACGCCTCCTCCTCCAGGATCCGCGGGACCCGGAACCGGCCCTCCTGCGCGTCCGGCGCGCCGGACAGCGCCTCCTCCTGCGTCAGGCAGGGCACCACCACGTCCTCCCGCAGCACGTTCGTCAACGGTACGGAGTGCGACGTCGGCGGGATGTCCGCGGCCGCGACCTCACCGACCCGGGCGACCGACTCGAGGATCACGTCGAGCTGGCCGGCGAACGTGTCCAGCTCCTCGTCGGTCACGGCCAGGCGAGACAGGCGCGCCAGGTGGGCGACCTCCTCGCGGGAGATGGCGGCCATCGGATGCTCCCTCGATCAGATTCCGGGTACGTACCGCGCAGCGTCCCACTGCACGCGGTGACCCGGGAAGTCTATTTGTCCCGGCCGGTGCCGGGAGAGCCAGGGGACCACCTCGCTCGCCGGCATCGGGTGCCCGTAGAACCAGCCCTGGGCGGCGTGGCAACCGCTTGCGGCGAGCAGCCGGAGGGTACGGGCGTCTTCCACGCCCTCGGCCACCACGCGCAGCCCGAGCGCGCCGGCCAGCTCGATGATCGAGCGGACGATCGCCTCGTCGTCGGGGTCGCTGGCCATCCCGAGGACGAACGACCGGTCGATCTTCACCTCGGCGAGCGGCAGCCGGCGCAGGTGCTGCAGCGAGGAGTACCCGGTGCCGAAGTCGTCCAGGGACAGCGCCACGCCGAGCTGGTCCAGCCCGCGCAGCGTGTTCAGTACCCGGCGCGGGTCGGCCATCAGGGCGCCCTCGGTGATCTCCAGCTGGATCTGGTCGGCGACCACGCCATGCTCGCGCAGCCGCTCCGCCAGCCGGTCGACCACCTCGGTCGTGTGCAGGTCGCGCACGCTGACGTTGAGCGAGGCACGCATCCGTACGCCCGCCTCCGCCCACGTACCGAGCTGGGCCACCACGTCGTCGATCACCCGCAGCGTGAGCAGCCGCATCACCGCCGAGTACTCGGCGACCCGGATCAGCTCCTCCGGATCGATCGGCCCGAGCTCGGGATGGTCCCAGCGCAGCAGCGCCTCGACCCCGATCACCTCGCCGGACTCGATGTCCACCTGGGGCTGGTAGAAGAACACGATCTCGGTGCTGTCCGGCGCGTCCAGGGCGCGGCGAAGGTCGGCGAGCAGGCTCAGCCGCTCCGGCGAGCTGTGGTCGGCCTCCGGGGCGTAGAGCGCGACGCCGTCGCCGCGGGTCTTCGCGTCGTACATGGCCACGTCGGCGTGGCTGAGCAGGGTCGCGACGTCGGTGCCGTGGTCGGGGTACACCGCGACGCCGATCGAGCCGCCCACGTCCAGGGGGAGCCCGTCGAGCACCACCGGCTCGACCAGCACCTGGCTCAGCTGGACCGCCCATGCGTACGCCTCGCCGAGGTCGCCGAGCGCCGGCAGGACGACCGCGAACTCGTCGCCGCCCAGCCGCGCGACGAGGTTGGGCGGGCGTACCGCGGCCGACAGCCGCTTGCCGACCGCGACCAGCAGCCGGTCCCCGACCCCGTGCCCGAGCGCGTCGTTGACGTGCTTGAAGCGGTCGAGGTCGAGCAGCAGCAGCGCGAACCGCCCGCCGCCGCCCGGCCCGCCCGCGGCCCGTACCCGGGCCTGGGTGTCCTCGTGCGTACGGGAACCGGCCTCGGCGTGGATGCTCAACTGCTCGGCCAGCTCGCTCTCCAGGCCCTTGCGGCCGAGCAGCCCGGTCAACGGGTCGAGCCGGGCCAGCCGCTCCTGGTCACGGGACAGGCGGGCCATCCGGTTCACCGCGTACAGCGGGACCAGAACGAACGGGATCAGCGCCGGACCGCGGTACGCGGCCGCCGCCAGCACGGGTCCGAGCAGCAGGAGGGCGCCGGTCGACAGCGCCTCGTACGGGCCGGTCCGGCGCAGCAGCCGCCACCACCCGCCACCGAAGCGCAGCCACACCGCGCCCGCCACCAGGACGTAGTTGACCGCGAACCAGGTCGCGGCGGCCCACGAAGGTGCGCAGCGCTCCGCCGACCCCGGCCGGATGACCGGCGAGCCACGGCCCCGCGGCCACGAACGCGAGCGCGCACTGGGTGGCGTTGAACGCCCACCGCCAGGGCCGGTGGCGCAGCCGGACCGCGGAGACCGTGACGGCCCCGGCGGCGACCAGCACCGCCGGCCCGACGCCCCAGCTGACCAGCGCCGCGAAGCTGAAGCAGACCGAGGGGAACACCGGCGAGAGCGGCCGGCCACCTGACGGTGTGAACGGCCGCGCGTCGGAGAGCATGGCGAGCACCGCCATCAGCCAGAAGGCGACCGGTGCGTGCCGGAGAAAACCGGCCAGGTGGGCGAGGTACGGGGCGGCGAGCGCGAGCCCCAGGAGGCTGACCACCGCCACGTACCCGAAGAACACCCGCTCGCGCTCCGGCGGCGGAGTGTTCCGCAGGGCCGTGCGCTCCATCGATGCCTCCCCCGGTGCCGATGCGGGGTCGCGTCCGGCCGGCCCACCTCATCTCACCGTTAAACGACCCCACCATGGGCCGGTGACGCCGGTTGCGAGTCATTCTCCGACGCGGGCCACGCTCCGCGCAGCGGTCGGGCCGTCGGTGAGCAGAACATCGAAACCCGCCTCGTCGAGTACGGGCACCTTCAGCGACACCGCCTTCTCGTGCTTCGAGCCGGGCGCCTCCCCGACCACCACGAAGTCGGTCTTCTTCGACACGCTCGAGCTGGCCTTGCCGCCCCGGGACGTGATGGCCTCGGTCGCCTCGTCCCGCGAGTACGTGGTGAGGCTGCCGGTGACCACCACGGTGATCCCCTCCAGCGGCCGGGGCCCCTCGTCGACGCGCTCCTCGGCGAGCCGTACCCCGGACGCCCGCCACTTCTGCACCACCTCGCGGTGCCAGTCGACGGTGAACCACTCCTTGAGCGAGGCCGCGATCGTCGGCCCGACCCCGTCGACGCCGGCCAGCTCCTCCTCGGACGCGGCCTCGATCGCGTCGACCGAGCCGAAGTGCCGGGCGAGCGCCTGCGCGGCGGTCGGGCCGACGTGCCGGATGGACAGCGCGACCAGGATCCGCCACAGCGGCCGGGTCTTCGCCTCCGCGAGGTTGGCCAGCAGCTTGGTCGCCTGCGAGCCGAGTGTGCCGTCCTTGTTGACGAAGAACTCGCTGCGCCGCAGCGCGTCGGCGTCGATCGCGAACAGGTCTCCCTCGTCGTGGATCACCCCGTCGTGGAGCAACGCCATGCATGCCTTGTAGCCCAGCACCTCGATGTCGAGCGCGCCCCGGCCGGCCAGGTGGAACAGCCGCTCGCGCAGCTGCGCCGGGCAGGACCGGCTGTTGGGGCAGCGGATGTCGACATCGCCCTCCTTGGCCGGGGCGAGCGCCGAGCCGCACTCCGGGCAGGTCTCCGGCATCTGGAAGGCGCGCTCGCTGCCGTCGCGCTTGTCGACGACCGGCCCGAGGATCTCGGGGATCACGTCGCCTGCCTTGCGTACCACCACCGTGTCGCCGATCAGCACGCCCTTGCGGACCACCTCGCTCGCGTTGTGCAGGGTGGCGAAGGTGACCGTGGAGCCGGCCACCCGTACGGGCTCCAGCTCGGCGTACGGGGTGACCCGACCGGTACGCCCGACGTTGACCCGGATGTCCACCAGCTTGGTGTTGACCTCCTCGGGCGGGTACTTGTATGCGATGGCCCAGCGCGGCGCCCGGCTGGTCGAGCCCAACCGGCGCTGTACCGGGATCTGGTCCACCTTGATCACGACACCGTCGATCTCGTGCTCGACGTCGTGCCGGTGGTCGTTGTAGTAGTCGATGTACTCGGTGACCGCGGCCAGGTCGGGCAGCACCTTCCACCGCCCGCTGGTCGGCAGCCCCCACGCTTTCAGCTGCTCGTACGCGTGGGACTGGCTGACCGGTTCGAACCCTCGCCGGGCGCCCAGGCCGTGCACGACCAGGTGCAGCGGGCGCGACGCGGTGACCCGGGGATCCTTCTGGCGCAGGCTGCCCGCGGCCGCGTTGCGCGGGTTGGCGAACGGCCGCTCCCCGGCCTCGACCAGCGCCGCGTTCAGCTCCCCGAAGCCGGCCAGCGGAAAGTAGATCTCCCCGCGCACCTCGACCAGCTCGGGTAGGTGATCGCCGTGCAGGCGCTCGGGTACCTCGTCGATCGTGCGGACGTTGCCGGTCACGTCCTCGCCCGTGCGGCCGTCGCCCCGGGTCGCCGCCCGGACCAGCCGACCCTGCTCGTAGGTCAGGTTGATCGCCAGCCCGTCGACCTTGGGCTCGCACAGGTAGCTGACCGGGCCGCCGGCGTCCCGTTCGACCCGCTCCACCCAGCCGGCCAGGTCGTCGGCGTTGAAGACGTTGTCGAGGCTGAGCATCCGCTCGGCGTGCTGTACGGCCGTGAACAGCGTGGAGAACGTGCCGCCGACGCGCTGGGTGGGCGACTCCGGGGTACGCAGAGCCGGGTACTCCTCCTCCAGCCGGGTCAGCTCGCGCATCAGCGCGTCGTACTCCCCGTCGGAGATCGTCGGCGCATCCAGGACGTGGTAGCGGTAGGAGTTGTCGTCGATCTCGGCGCTCAGCGCGGCGTGCCGCTCGCGCGCGACCGGCGGCGGCTCGGCGCCCGCCTGCGCCGCCTGCGCGGCGGTGACCTCGTGGGTCGCCGCCACCTCCGCCACCGCGGCGGCCACGTCCTGGAGGGTCTCGTCCATACCGGAAATCTAGCCGCCGGGTCCGACAGTCATCGCACCCTGCCCGACCTCGCCTGCCCCGGGGATCCGGCGGTCACTCCACCTCGCGCAGGCGCAGCGCGGTCTCGCGGCAGGTGGTCAGCGCGGCCCGGGCGTCCGCTGGAGTGGCGCCGGCCTGGCCGCACGCCGGGGTCACCACGACCCGGTCGGCCAGCAGGGCGGGCGGGAAGCCGAGCTTGTGCCACAGCTCCACGAGGCTCTCCGCGGTCCGCTTGGCCGGCGGCGGAGCGCCGACCCCGGGGAACGCTCCGGCGAAGAGCCCGAGCCCGGCGTCGACCGCCTCGCCCAACGGGTCGAGCGCCGGGGACAGCGACAGGTCGAACGCGAGCGCCGCGGCGCCGGCGGCCCGCAGCAGCGCGACCGGGGCGTCCGGGGCACAGCAGTGCACCACGACGGGTACGCCGACCGCCTCGATCACCTGGGCGAGCGCCTCGCGGGCCCGGGACGCCTCGACCGAGCGGAGGGTACCGAAGCCGCTCTCCGTCGGTACCCGCCCCGCCAGTACGGCCGGCAGCGACGGCTCGTCGAGCTGCAGGACGACCTCGGCACCCGGTACCCGGCGCCGGACCTCCCGTACGTGTACCGCCAGCCCCTCGGCCAGCGAGCCGGCCAGGTCCCGTACCGCTCCGGGGTCCCGGAGCACCGCGCCGCCCTGCGGCAGGCCCAGCGCGGCGGCGAGCGTCCACGGGCCGGCGGCCTGCACCTTCAGCGCCCCCGCGTACCCGTCGGCCTGCTCGGTCAGCGCGTCGAGGTCCCGCTCCTGCAGGTCGGCGATGCGGCGCGCGTCGACGCCGGGATGCGCGGCCACCCGCCAGGTCCCCGCGTACAGGTTGACCGGCAGGTCGACGAGGAACCCGGCGGAGCGGCCGACCACGTCCGCGCCCGGCCCCCGCGCCGGCAGCTCGGGCAGGTACGGCAGGTCCGGCAGCTCCCCGAAGACGACCCGCAGCGCCTCGACGATGTCCGTACCGGGCAGCGACCCGATCCCGGTAGCACCCCAGCTCATGCGGCGAGCGCCGACGGAGCGGCGGCGGCGATCGTCGCGGAGCCGAGCACGATGTCGCCGTCCGGGTCGGGCTGGTACGCCACGATCGCCTGGCCGGCGGCGACCCCGCGCACCGGCCGGTCGAGCGAAGCGACCAGCCGGTCACCGCTCACCGAGACGGTCGCCGGTACCACGTCGCCGTGCGCCCGCAGCTGGACCTCGGCGCGTACCGGCGACGGAGAGGTCCACAGTGGACGGTCGCCGTACACGACCGAGACGTCCAGCGCCTCGGCCGGCCCGACGGTCACCGTGTTGCTCACCGGCGTGATCGACAGGACGTAGCGGGGCCGCCCGTCCGGAGCCGGCCGCGAAAGGTGCAGGCCCTTGCGCTGGCCCACGGTGTAGGCGTACGCCCCCTCGTGCTGGCCGAGCACCTCGCCGGTCGCCCCGTCGACGATGTCGCCGGGCGCCGAGCCGAGCCGCTCGCGCAGCCAGCCCCGCGTGTCGCCGTCGGCGATGAAGCAGATGTCGTGGGAGTCCGGCTTGTCGGCCACGGCCAGGCCGCGCTCGGCCGCCTCCGTGCGGACCCGGGCCTTGGTCGAGTCGCCGAGCGGGAAGATCGAGTGGGCGAGCTGCCCGGGGGTCAGTACGCCGAGGACGTAGGACTGGTCCTTGGCCAGGTCGACGCTGCGGCGCAGCCGGCCCTGCGGGTCGCGCCGGGCGTGGTGGCCGGTCACCACCGCGTCGAAGCCCAGGGCCAGCGCGCGGTCCAGCACCGCGGCGAACTTGATCTTCTCGTTGCAGCGCAGGCACGGGTTGGGGGTACGGCCGGCCGCGTACTCCGCCACGAAGTCGTCGACCACGTCCTCGTGGAACTGCTCGGCCAGGTCCCAGACGTAGAACGGGATGCCGATCACGTCGGCGGCGCGGCGGGCGTCCCGGGCGTCCTCGAGCGTGCAGCAGCCGCGCGCACCGGTCCGGTACGTCTGCGGGTTGCTGGCCAGCGCCAGGTGCACGCCGGTCACGTCGTACCCCGCGTCGACCGCCCGCGCGGCGGCGACGGCGGAGTCGACCCCCCCGGACATGGCAGCCAGTACCCGCATGATCCGTAGTTTAGCCGCGCGCGGACTTGAAAACCCCGGCCCGCTTGGCCCGCTCCACAGCAGCCGGCAGCACGGCGACCAGCTCATCGATATCGGCGGATGTCGACGGGTGTCCCAGAGTGAAGCGCAGCGACGAGCGGGCCACGTCCTCGCCGGCGCCCATCGCGAGGAGTACGTGCGATGGCTGGGCCACCCCGGCCGAGCAGGCCGACCCGGTCGAGCAGGCCACTCCGGCCGCGTCCAGCAGGAGCAGCAGCGCGTCGCCCTCGCAGCCGGGGAAGGAGAAGTGCGCGTTGCCGGGCACCCGGTCGGCCGGCGGGCCGTTGAGCACGGCCTCGGGGACGGCGGTACGGACCCGGGCGACCAGCTCGTCGCGCAGCGCGGACACCCGGCACGCGTACTCCGCCTGGGCCTTCACGCTCACCTCGACAGCGGTGGCGAACGCCACGATCCCGGGTACGTCGAGGGTGCCCGAGCGCACGTCGCGCTCCTGCCCGCCGCCGTGCAGCAGCGGTACGCAGGCCACGTCCCGCCCGAGCAGCAGCGCGCCGGCCGCCATCGGGCCGCCGAGCTTGTGCCCGGACACGGTCAGCGCGGCCACGCCGCTGCCCGCGAAGTCGACCGGTACCTGCCCGACCGCCTGTACGGCGTCGGTGTGGTACGGCACGCCCCGCGCGGCGGCCAGCGCGGCCAGCTCGGCGACCGGCTGGAGGGTACCCACCTCGTTGTTCGCCCACATCGAGGTGACCAGGGCCACCTCGTCGCCGTACCGGTCCAGCTCGGCGGCGAGCGACTCAGGCGCGACCCGGCCCTCGGCGTCGACGGGCAGCCAGCTCACCGTCGCGCCCTCGTGCCGCTCCAGCCAGTGCACCGCGTCCAGTACCGCGTGGTGCTCCACCGAGCTGGCCACCACCCGGTTCCGGGCCGGGTCGGCGGCGCGCCGGGACCAGAAGATGCCCTTGACGGCGAGGTTGTCGCTCTCCGTACCCCCGGCGGTGAAGATCACCTCGGACGGCCGCGCCCCGAGTGCGGCCGCCACCTGCTCGCGTGCCTCCTCCACCCGCCGGCGGGCCTGCCGCCCTGATGCGTGCAGCGACGACGCGTTGCCCACGGCCCGGGTCGCGCCCAGGTAGGCATCCACCGCCTCCGGCAGCATCGGGGTGGTCGCGGCATGATCGAGGTAAGCCATCGCCGTCCAGCCTAGCCACCCGGGCCCGAATCCCGTCCGTGGACGGTGACCCGGGCCCGACCCGATGTCTACGCGCGCTTGCGGATCTCCTCGGCGGCCTGCGGGACGACCTTGAACAGGTCGCCGACCACGCCGAAGTCGGCCAGCTCGAAGATCGGTGCCTCCGGGTCCTTGTTGACCGCGACGATGGTCTTCGAGGTCTGCATGCCGGCCCGGTGCTGGATCGCGCCGGAGATGCCGAGCGCGATGTACAGCTGCGGGGAGACCGTCTTGCCGGTCTGCCCGACCTGGAACTGGTGCGGGTAGAAGCCGGAGTCGGTGGCCGCCCGGGACGCGCCGACCGCGCCGCCGAGCAGGTCGGCCAGCTCCTCGACGACCTTGAAGTTGTCGGCGCTGCCGACGCCCCGGCCACCGGACACGACCACGGACGCCTCGGTCAGCTCTGGGCGCGAGCCCTTCTGCTCGACCACCCGCTGGACGACCCGTGACCAGCTTGTCCGCATCGGACAGTTGAACGTCCACAGTGGACAGTGCGGGGGTGGCCGGCGCGGGTACCGGGGTCAGCGAGTTCGGCCGTACGGTGACCAGCGGCAGCCCCTTGGTGACCTTCGACTTCACGATCGTGGAGCCGGCGAAGACCACCTGCGTGGCGGTACCGTCGGCGGCCAGGTCGACGACGTCGGTGAGCAGCCCGTTGTCGAGCTTGACCGCGAGCCGGCCGGCGATCTCCTTGCCCTCCTGGGTGGAGCCCAGCAGCACGGCGGCCGGCGACGTCGAGCGCACCAGCTCGGCCAGCACGGTCACCTTCGGCGCGACCAGGTAACCGGCCACGTCGTCGGACTCGGCGACGTAGACCTTGGCGGCCCCGTACTCGCCCAGCTTCCCGGTCAGCGCGGCGGCGGTGCCGGGCGCGCCGAACACGACCGCGGCCGGCTCGCCGAGGGTACGGGCGAGCGTGAGCAGCTCCAGGGTGACCTTCTTGACCGCGCCACCGGAGTGCTCGACGACGACGAGAACTTCAGCCATTGTCGTACCCCTCACACGAACTTCTCGGCGGCGAGGAAGCCGACCAGCTTGACGCCGCCGTCGCCCTCGTCAGTGACCTTGGTACCGCCCTGGCGCGGCGGCCGCTTGGCGGCCTCCAGCACCGTGCTGGTCGCCCCGGCGAAGCCCACCTCGTCGGCGGCGATGCCCAGGTCGGCCAGGGAGAGCGTCTGGACCGGCTTCTTCTTGGCCGCCATGATTCCCTTGAACGACGGGTACCGGGGCTCGTTGATGGTGTCCCAGACCGATACGACGGCCGGTGTCGAGGCGGTGACCACCTCGTACCCCTCGTCGGTCTGCCGCTCGACGGTCAGCGTCGCTCCGTCGACGGTCAGCTTGCGGGCGCCGGTCAGCGCGGCGAGGCCGAGCCGCTCGGCGATCATGTGCGGCATCACCTGGACCCGGCCGTCGGTCGACTCGGCACCGGAGAGCACCAGGTCGGGGCTCAGCGTACGGATGGCCGCGGCCAGCACCTTCGAGGTGCCCACCGCGCACGATCCGTGCAGCGCTTCGTCCGTGACGTGTACCGCCTTGTCCGGCCCCATCGACAGCGCCTTGCGGATGGACTCGGTCGCCTGTTCCGGGCCGACCGTGAGGATGGTGACCTCGCCGCCGTGCGCCTCCTGGAGCTTGAGCGCCTCCTCGATGGCGTACTCATCCATCTCGTTGATCACGTTGTTCGCCGAGGCGCGGTCGACCGTCCAGTCGTCCGGGCGCAGCGTGCGTTCGGAGCCGGAGTCCGGCACCTGCTTGACGAGTACCACGATGTTCATGGCGCTTCGAGGACCTCCTGTCGCGTTGGCCAAAGTCAGGTTACCGGCTGGTAGCTTCGCCGTGCTGCCGGCACCCGGTGACGCGCCTCACCCCGGTACGAATACGTACGGGCGGGTCTCGGTCAGCGGTACGAAGCCTAGCCGCTCCCGGATCGGCCGGCTGTTGTCGGACGCGTCGACCTGCGGGTACCGCTCCGGCACGGGGCCGAGTCAAACCACGCCCGGCGGTCCGGGATAATCGTTTTCGTGCTCGGTACGGTGTGTCGCTGGTTCGACGGGTCGGCGGCGCGCGCGGAGGGCCGCACCCCGGACTACCGGTTCTCACTGGCCAACGAGCGCACCTTCCTGGCCTGGGTACGGACCGGCCTGGCGCTGATCGGTGGCGGCCTGGCGGTGGCCGGGTTCCTGCCCCCGCTGCGGATACCGCACCTGCGCGAGGCGCTCGCCGTGACGCTGATGCTGCTCGGCGGGGCGGTCGAGGTACGGGCACTGGACCGCTGGTCGCGCATCGAACGGGCGATGCGGCTGGGGCAGCCGCTGCCGCGGTCGCGCTTCCCGGCCGTACTGGCGCTCACGGTCGGGCTCGGCGCGGTGCTCCTGGTCGTGGCGAACCTGCTGCCGCGGTAGCCGGTTTCGCGCTACTCGGCGCCGGCCCGGTGGTACTACCGTGATGCCATGGGTCGCCTCTTTCCGTTACTCGCGCTCGCCGACCTCGCCCTGCTGGTGATCGCGCTGATCGACTGCCTGTCGGTCGAGGAGTACGAGATCCGCGCGCTGCCCCGCGTGGCCTGGGTGTTCATCATCTTGCTGTTCTCGCCGATCGGCGGCGTCGCCTGGTTCGTGGCCGGCCGCCCGGTCCGCGCTGCCCGTACCGACGACGAAGGCCCCTACCTGCGCCCCGGCCGCCCGGTCGCGCCGGACGACGACCCGGAGTTCCTCGGGCGGATGGCCGCCCGGACCCGCCAGGAGGACGAGGAGATGCTGCGCGCCTGGGAGGCCGACCTGCGCCGCCGCGAGGAGGAGCTGCGCCGGCCCGACGACGGCAGGCCCGACGAGCCGCCGAAGGCGTAGCCCGCCCGCTCAGCCCGCCGGTCACGCCAGGCCGAGCAGCCCCGGCAGCTCCCCGATCGAGCCGATCACGTGGGTGGCGCCGGCCGCGACCAGCGCCTGCCGGTCGGTGGCGCCGGTCAGGACGCCCGCGCACAGCCCGGCCCCGGCACGCAGCCCGGACGTGATGTCCGCGGGGGTGTCGCCGGCGACCGCGACCGTACCGAGGTCGGTGACGCCCAGCCGGGCCGCGGCCCCGAGGACCAGGTCGGGGTAGGGGCGGCCGCGGCCCACGTCGGCCGGGCAGAGCGCCAGGTCGGCAAGCTCCCGCCAGCCGAGCATGTCGAGGATGGCGTCCTGCGTGGACCGCGCGAACCCGGTGGTGAGCGCCACCTTGATCCCGTTACCCCGCAACAGGTGTACCGTCTCCGCCGCGCCCGGGATCGGCTTCACCAGCCCGTCCGCGACGAGGTCGGCGTACGCCTCCTCGAACACCGCGTTCGTCGCCGCCGCGCGCGACTCGTCGCCGGTCAGCAGGCGGAACACGTCGATCTTGCTCTGCCCCATGGTCTTGCGCACGATGGTCAGCGCCCGGTCGTACCCCGGCGAGCCCGGGGCCAGCCCCTCACCCGCGATGGCCACCGCGAAAGCCTGGGAGACCAGGCCCTCGTCGCGAACCGTAGTGCCCGCCATGTCCAGGCACGCCAACTGCCATCTCATGGTGCGGCAGTGCATCATTCGGACAAGACGCACCGGTGAACGGCGGGTGAAGCAGCGCGGCCGTACTCAGGCCAGGTTCGATGAACGTGGATACGCGTCGGTAGGATCCGTTAACACGTTCACCAAGTACGGCACCCCGGAGGCGAACGCCCGGTTGAGTGCCGGTTCGAGGTCACCGGCGCGGCGTACCGTCTCGCCGGCCCCGCCGAGCGCCCGGACCACGTCGTCGTAGCGCAGCTCGGGCTGGAGGTCGGCGGCGACGTCGTAGCCGTACATGGCGTTCATCGGGTGCTTCTCCAGGCCCCAGACGCCGTTGTTGCCGACCACGATGACGACGGGGAGCTCCTGCCGGACCAGGGACTCGACGTCCATGAGCGAGAACCCGGCCGCGCCGTCGCCCATCAGCACGCAGATCTGCCGGTCCGGGTAGGTGACCCGGGCGCCGATCGCGTACCCCATGCCAGTGCCGAGGCAGCCGTACGGGCCCGGGTCAAGCCACGTACCGGGGACGGTCGGCTCCAGGTACCGGCCGGCGTACGAGACGAAGTCACCTCCGTCGCCGATCGTGACCGCGTCCGGTGCCAGTACGCGCTTCAGCTCCCCGTACACCCGGGCGGGTTTGATCGGGTCGGTGTCGGCGGACATGGCCTCGGCGTCGCGGGCCTTCGCCTTGTCCTCGGCCGCCCGCAGAATCGTTACCCAGTCGGCGTGGTCCTCGCGGTCGCCGCGGAAGTCGGCGAGCGCGGTGAGGGTGAGCCGCAGGTCCCCGGCGGGGGCCGCGACCGGTGTGACATGGGTCGCTTTTTGGGACGGCGCGTCCACGATGTGGACGACCTGGGCGTCCCCGAAGTCGCCGAAGCCGAGCCGGAAGTCGAGCGGGGTACCGATGACGACGACCAGGTCGGCGCCGGACAGCGCGACCCGCCGGGCCTTGGCGAACGCGAGCGGGTGGCTGGCCGGCAGCGCCCCGCGCCCCATCCCGTTGGTGAACACCGGTACCCGCAGCGCCTCCGCCGCCTCGCGCAGCGCCGCGACCGCGTCGCCGCCGTACACGTCGGAGCCGGCGATGATGACCGGCCGCCGGGCGCCCGCGATCAGCGTGGCTACCCGGGCGACCTCATCCGGATCGGGCTCGCCGATCGGGATCTCCGGCTCGGCCACCTCCCCAGCACCCGCGCCGAAGATGACCTCGAGCGGGAAGTCCAGAAACACCGGCCCGCGGTGGGCGGTGAGCGCGACGGTCGCGGCCTCGCGTACGGCGCCGGCGACCTCGTCGGTGTCGAACACGGTCACCGCGCGCTTGGTGACCGGCGCGACCAGCGGCAGGTGGTCCAGTTCCTGCAGGCTGCCCGAGCCCCAGCGGAAGGCGGGCGCCCGGCCACCGAACACGACCACCGGAGCGGCGTTGAAGTACGCGCTGGTCAGCCCGGAGATCCCGTTGGTCACGCCGGGACCGGCGGTGACTACGGCGAGACCGGGCCGGCGCTGGAGCTTGGCCACCGCCTCGGCGGCGAAGACCGCGGACTGCTCGTGCCGTACGTCCACGATCCGTACGCCCGACTGGTGCGCCGCGTCGTAGACCGGGAACACGTGCCCGCCGGACAGGGTGAACAGCTCACGCACGCCGAACGGGCGTAGCGCCGCCAGGGCGAGCTGCCCGCCGTGCCCGTCGACCGGTCCAGTGCCAGGTGCGTCCATGCTCGAAGCCATGCCCGGATCCTCCTCCGCCCCGGGAAGGCTACCGCTCAGTAACGCTGATGTGAAGCCGGCTCACTTTACCAGCTGATCGGCCAGTAGGGCGTGCCCTGCGCGTAGTGGAACGCGAGGTAGGCGACCGTGGTCGGGACCGCGATGAGGATCGAGGTGACGATCGCGATCCGCAGGGCGCGCACGAACACGTTCGGGCCGCGGTAGTAGGGCGGTGCCGGGGCCGGCGGCCGCGGCGTCACCACGGGCGGCCGCGGGGCGAGCGGTCGGGGGGCGGGAGCCGGCTGCGGCATCGGCGGGGCGATGAGCGTCGGAGCGGGTTGCGGTACGACCCGCGGCTGGGGCGGCGCGTACACGGGCTGCGGGGGCGGCGGCGGGGGCGGTACCCGCGCCGGAGACGTCGGAGCCGGCGAGATCGGTTGGGCCGGCGAGATCGGTTGGGCGGGTGGCGCCGATATCGGGCTCGCCTGCCCGGGCGGTACCGACACCGGCATCGCCGAGACCGGCGCGCCGGAGGCGGGCAGCGCGGCGAACAGTACGGTCTGCGCCGGGTTCGGTCCGGCGACCGAGGTGGCGTAGAGCGCGCCCTCGGCGACCACCATCTCGGGCTGCTCGATGGCCAGCGGCGGCTCCCCGAGCGCCCGGTGCAGCAACGTGGCCACCAGCGGGATGCGGCTCGCCCCGCCGACCAGGAACACGCCGGCCAGCCGGCCCTCGGCGAGCTTCGTCCAGCGCAGGGCGCCCTCGGTCACCTTCACGGTCTGCTCGAGCACCGGCCGGGCCAGGGTCTCCAGCTCCTCCCGCGTGAGGTGCGCGTCGGTGCCGAGCAGCGGCAGGGAGATGTCCGCGCTCTGTGACCGGGACAGCCGCTCCTTCGCCACCCGTACGTCGTCCCACAGCAGCCGGCGGAACCGGCGATCCTCCACATTGGACGGTGAGCTGAGCCGGGCCCACTCCGGCCGGGTGCCGTACTGCCGGCCGATGTACGAGACGATCGCGGCGTCGATGTCCAGGCCGCCGATGTCGTCCCGCCCGTCCACGGCGAGCACGTTGAACCCGTTCCCCGTACGGGCGACGACGGACACGTCGAACGTACCGGCGCCGAAGTCGTGCACGACCACGACCGAGCCGATCGGTACCTGCCGGCCAAGCACGTTCGTGAAGTACGTGGCGGCGGCGACCGGCTCCTCGACGAGCCGTACCCGCGGCCATCCGGCCCGCGCCGCGGCCGCCGTCAGCAGCCCCCGCCGGGTAGCCGCCCACCCGGCCGGGCAGGTCAGCGTCACCGTCTCGATCGGTGCGTCCCCGGTGGTCCGGCGCGCCTCCTCGGCGACCCGGATCAGTACCGCCGCGACCAGGTCGACGACGGGCAGCTCCCGCTCGCCGAGCAGGACGCTCTGGTCGTCGACGCGCCGCTTCGGGTTCGGCTCGAACCGGGCCGGGTCCAGCCGGGCGCTGTGCACCGCGTCGCGCCCGACGAGCAGCGCGCCGCTCGGGTCCGCGTACACCGACGACGGCAGCAGCGGCGAACCGTCCATGATCAACTGCCGCGCCCGCCCGTCCGGCCAGCGCAGCACCGCGACCGTGTTCGAGGTGCCGAAATCCACCCCGAGCGCGAACCCTGACGCTGGCATGCGCCCGAGTCTATTCGCCCCGCCCGACCCGCCGGGCCGGGTGTCCCCTGCCCGACCGGCTCAACGTCGGACCGCACCGGGCGGCTCCGGCTTGTTCGGCCTTACGCCCACGGTGGTTCGGGCCCGTCCGTGCGGCCTGTTCGGCCTTACGCCCACGGTGGTTCGGGCCCGTCCGTGCGGCCGGCCGAACGGCTATCAGCGGCCGGTGAACTTTGGCTTGCGCTTCTCCACGAACGCGGCCATCCCCTCGACCTTGTCCTCGGTGGCGAAGAGCGCGGCGAAGAGCTGGGTCTCCCAGGCCAGCCCGGCGGCCAGGTCCATCGACAGGCCGCCGTCGATCGCGGCCTTGGCGGCGCGCACCGCCTGGGCCGGCCCGCCCACGTACCGGGCGACGAGCGTACGGGCGGCGGAGTAGACCTCGCCGGCTGGCACAACGAGATCCACCAGCCCGATCCGCAGCGCCTCCTCGGCGTCGACCATGCGCCCGGACAGCACGAGATCCTTGGCGCGGGCCGGACCGATGAGCCGGGCGAGGCGCTGGGTGCCGCCGGCGCCCGGGATGACGCCGAGGTTGATCTCGGGCTGGCCGAGCTTGGCGTCGTCGGCGGCGACCCGCCAGTCGCAGGCGAGCGCCAGTTCGCAGCCGCCACCGAGGGCGTACCCGGTGATCGCGGCGACCACCGGCTTCGGGATGCGGGCGATCGCGTCGAACGCGCTGGACAGCGCCGGCGCCCGGGCCGCCATGTCCACGTAGGACATCGTGGCCATCTCCTTGATGTCCGCGCCCGCGGCGAAGACCTTCGCACCGCCGTAGACGATGACCGCACGCACCTCGTCGGACCCGGACAGCTCGGTCGCGGCGGACCGCAGCTCCTCCTGCACGGCCGCGTTCAGCGCGTTCATCGGCGGCCGGTCCAGCCGGACCGTCGCGATGCCCTCGTCCACCGACAGCGTGACCACGTTGCCCACGCCAACCTCCTCGTCGTTGCGCAGTGACTAAATGTCCCGGATCTCCCGGCCCAGCGGGAAGAGCGAGACCGGGACGAGCTTGATGTTCGCCAGCCCCAGGGGGATCCCGATGATCGAGACGAACTGGGCGACCGCCGCCGTGATGTGCCCGAGCGCGAGCCACCAGCCCGCGACGATGAACCAGATGACGTTGCCGACCGTCGAGGCCACCCCGGCCCTCGGCTTGCGGACCAGCTCACGGCCGAACGGCCACAGCGCGAAGTTCGCCATCCGGAAGGACGCGACGCCGAACGGGATCGTGACGATCAGGAGGTAGCAGATCAGACCGGCGATGGCGTACCCCAGGGCCAGGAAGAGGCCACCGAAGACCAACCAGAAGACGTTCAGCAACAAGCGCATAGGACCATCATGAGGGGTACGTCGACGAGTACAGTTCCTCGATCGTCGACCGGCTCGGCAGCGCGCTGCCCACCACGACGACTCTCATGAGGCGCGCGCCGTGAAGCGGCCGTCCACGTACGCCACGCGTAGCGGCAGGTCGAACGTCTTGGACAGGTTCTCGCTGGTGACCGTCTCGGTGAGCAGGCCCGAGGCGACCACGCTGCCCTCCCGCAGCAGCAGCGCATGGGTGAACCCGGGCGGGATCTCCTCGACGTGGTGGGTCACCAGGACCATCGCCGGCGCGTCGGGGTCGGCGGCCAGCTCGGCGAGGCGCCGCACCAGGTCCTCGCGCGCGCCCAGGTCCAGCCCCGCGGCCGGCTCGTCGAGCAGCAGCAGCTCCGGGTCGGTCATCAGCGCCCGGGCGATCTGTACCCGCTTGCGCTCCCCCTCCGACAGCGTCCCGTAGCGCCGGTCGGCCAGCCCGGCCACCCCGAACTGGCTCAACAGCGCGCGGGCCCGGCCGGTGTCCAGCCTGTCGTAGCTCTCCCGGAACCGCCCGACCACCGACCACGCGGCCGTCACCACGGCGTTGAGTACGGACTCGTCCCCCGGCATCCGGTCGTGTACCGCCATCGACGCCAGCCCGATCCGGGTACGCAGCTCGAAGACGTCGACCCGGCCGAGCCGCTCGCCGAGGACGTGCACCTTACCCCGGCTCGGGTGCAGCCGCGCGGCCGCGAGGTTCAGCAGCGTGGTCTTGCCGGCGCCGTTGGGCCCGAGCACCACCCAGCGCTCGTCCAGCTCGACCCGCCAGTCGATGTCGCGGACGAGGTCCTGTCCGCTCCGCGTGACGGTGGCCTTGTCGACGGCGATGACCAGGTCGGGGTCGGGCTGCTGCACGGCAGTAATCCAACCACGGGGCCGGAGCCCGCGGCGGGGTACCCGGCGCGCCGGGACCGGGTAACCGTTCCTGCCGTTCGGCCTGTGGGCGGTCCGCTACTCGCTCTCCCCGATCGTCGAGCCGAAGACCTCGTCGCGCGCCGCGTCCAGCGCGGTGAGCAGGGCACCGTGCAGTACGGGCTCGGGCGGGCCCTCCGATACGACCACGCGCGGGGACACCGGTGCGATCGCGGCCACCTCGTGCTGTACCCGGTGCGCCAGCGCCACGCCGCCGGCCTGTCCCACCACGCCGGCGAGGACGACCAGGGCCGGGTCGAGCACCACGCAGGCGGCGGCCAGCCCGAGCGCGAGGCGCCGGGCCAGCTCGTCGAGCACCGGGCCACCGGTCGTACCGGCGTTCACGGCCGCCCGTACCGCGTCCTGGGCGGTCGCCGCCCGGAAGCCGTGCTCGCGCGCCACGGCCCGGACCGCGTCGGCGCCGGCGAGTTCCTTGAACCCGCCCTTGGCACGGCGGGCCACGTCACGCGGTACCGGCGCCCCGGCGACCGGCAGGTACCCGATCTCGCCCGCGGCGCCGCTCACCCCCCGGTGCAGCTTCCCGCCGAGCACGACCGCCATGCCGACGCCCCGGTCGAGCCAGACCAGGACGAAGTCGTCGACCCCCTTGGCCGGGCCGGTGTGCGCCTCGGCGACGGCGGCGAGGTTGACGTCGTTCTCGAAGACGACCGTGCGCTTGAGGTCCTCACGCAGGGCGGCGAGCAGCCCCCGGTGCCAGCGCGGCAGGTCGAAGGCGAAGGACAGGTCGCCGGTGGTCGGGTCGACGAGGCCGGGCGTACCGAGGACCACCCGCCGTACCTTCCCCAGCGGCGCCTTGGCACTGCGCGCCGCCTCGATCACCGCCGTGTGGACGACGCCGACCGGGTCGTCGCTGTCGTGCGTGGACTGCTCCACCCGGCCCACCACCGTGCCGGTGATGTCCGCGCACGCGGCCACCGCCTGCTCCGGCCCGACCTCGACGCCGACCACGAACGCGCTGGTGGGTACGACGGCGTAGAGCGAGGCGTTCGGTCCCCGGCCACCGGCCTGCTCGCCCACCCGGGCGACCAGGCCCCGCTCCTCCAGCCGTTCCACCAGCTGGGAGGCGGTAACCTTGGACAAGCCAGTCAGCTCACCGAGCTGGGCCCGCGTGAGCGGGCCCTGATCCAGCAGCAACTCCAGCGCGGCCCGGTCGTTGATGGCGCGCAGAAGTCGAGGGGTACCCGGGAGGCGGGTTGAGCTCATCGGTGTGTAACCTCTATCATTTAGGAAACTTTCCTATATGCATGTCCAGCGTGAGGATATCGGTAGCGTACGGTCAAGGATCCCGGACCGGGGTTGGACCGTTCCGCCGGGCCGGAGGGGAACAGGTGTGGCGATCGATCCTGGGTTGCGGCGGCTTGCCTTGCGTACCCTCCTCCCGGCCTTCCGCGGGCACACCGCCCCGGGCTGGGTCACCGATCTGGTCAACGAGGGCGTCGGTGGGTGCATCATCTTCGGGTACAACATCGTCGACCAGGACCAGCTGACCGCCCTCACCGCCCAGCTCTCCGCCGCCCGTTCCGACCTGCTCCTGTCGATCGACGAGGAGGGCGGCGACGTCACCCGGCTGGCGCACGCGGCCGGCAGCCCGTACCCGGGCAACGCCGCGCTGGGCAGCGTCGACGACGCGGCGCTCACCGAGCGGATCTACCGGGCGATCGGGCTGGACCTGCTCGCGACCGGCTTCAACCTCAACCTCGCGCCGACCGTCGACGTGAACACCAGCGACGACAACCCGGTCATCGGTACCCGCTCGTTCGGCGCCGACCCGTCGAAGGTCGCGGCGCAGGCGGCGGCCGCGATCGCCGGCCTGCAGTCGGTCGGCGTCGCCGCCTGTGCGAAGCACTTCCCCGGCCACGGCTCCACCAGTACGGACTCGCACCTGGACCTCCCCACCGTCGACGTGTCCATGGGTCTCCTACGGGAACGTGACCTGGCCCCGTTCAGCGCCGCCATCAAGGCCGGCACCCGTGCCCTGATGACCGCGCACATCCGGGTCCCGGTGCTCACCGGCGACCTGCCGGCCACGCTGTCCCGGGCCGCCCTGGTCGACCTGCTCCGCGACGAGATGGGCTTCGCCGGCGTACTGGTGACCGACGCGCTGGAGATGCACGGCGCGGCCACGGCCGCCGGGGGTACGGCCAAGGCCGCGGCCCGGGCCATGGCCGCCGGCAACGACCTGCTGTGCCTCGGCTCGCGGGTCGACGCCGACCTGGTGGAGGAGAGCATCACCGAGATCGTCACGGCGGTACGGGACGGCTGGCTGCCGCTGTCCCGGCTGGAGGAGGCGGCCGAGCGGGTCGGGGCGCTCGCCGAGTGGACCAGCTCGGCGCGCAGCGCCATCCCGGCCGAGGACGGCATCGGGTACCCCGCCGCCCGGCGCGCCGTACGGGTCGAGGGGTCGCTGTCCGGGCTCGGTGACCCGCTCGTCGTCCAGGTACTGGAGCACGAGATCAACATCGCGGTCGGGCCGGGCGTACCGTGGGGCCTCGGCCCGCACATCAACGGCACCGAACAGGTCCAGGTCACCTCGCAGAACACCTCGGCGACGGCGCTGCGGGCGGCGGCCGGTAACCGGCCGATCGTGGTCGTCGGGCGCAACCTGCACCGGCTGCCCGGGGCACCGGCCCTGATCGAGGAGCTGGCCGCCAGCCATGCCGTGGTCGCGGTGGAGATGGGCTGGCCGTCGGCGTGGCGCCCGTCCCGCGTACGGGCGTTCGTCACCACGTACGGGGCCAGTCGCGCCAACGGCTGGGCCGCGGCGGCGGCGCTGGGCCTGACGCCGGAGCCGGTACCGGCGGTCCCGTGACGTAGGGCTTTTCGCTGGGGAGGAAACGGGAGGGCCCGGCGGTGCTGCCGGGCCCTCCCGTGCTCTCAGGCCCCCGCCGTCCGGACCAGGGTGCGGATCTGGCGGAGCAGCACGGAGAGCGGGGCCAGGTCGGACCGCGCCTCGCCCAGCTCGCCGATGGCGGTACGGCACCGGGCGATCGCCGCCGCGTTGGCCTGCTCCCACTCGGTGACCCGGTCCTCGCCCGTACGATCGGGTGAGCTGGAGGCGAGCACCTCGGTGGTCAGGGCGGCGAGGGCGGCGTACAGGTCGTAGCGCAGCGCCATCCGGGCCAGCGTCTCCCACCGGTCGTTGCGCGGCAGGCTGGAGATGCGCGACAGCAGGTCGTCGACCTGCAGGCGCTCGGACAGCACGTAGTAGACGCTGGCCACCTCCGTGGTGTCCCGGCGGGTCCGGTCAGCGATCGCCACGATGTCGAGCAGCCCGAACCCGTAGACGATGCGCGCGACCCAGTCGGCGACGTCCTCGGGGATGCCCTGGTCGCTCAGCCGGGCGGCGTGCTGGTGCACGGAGTCCCGCTCCCTGCCGTGGCAGAGCAGGCCCAGGTCCGGCAGCAGGCGCGCCACCCCGGAGGCGAACCGGGCGGTCTCGGCGGTGACGTCGAGCGGTACCCGACGGTTGGTGACCAGCCACCGTACGGCCCGGTCGAGCAGCCGCCGGACGTCGAGGTACACCGCGGTCTGCGCCTCGGTCGGTACCCGGTTGTCCAGCTGCTCCACGGCGTGCCACAGGTCGGACAGCCCGTAGGCGTCCCGGACGATCAGGTACGCCCGGATCACGTCGGCCGGGGAGGCACCGGTCTCCTCGACCGCCCGGAACACGAACGTGCTCCCGCCCCGGTTGACCACCTCGTTGACCACCTGGGTGGTGACGATCTCCCGGCGCAGCGCGTGCCCGGGCACCACGTCGGCGTACCGGTCGCGCAGCGGGGTCGGGAAGTAGTCCAGCAGCACCTGGCGGGTCCACGCGTCGTCCGGCAGCGCGGAGGAGTTGATCTCGTCCTCCAGTGCGATCTTCACGTACGCCAGCTGCACCGCCAGCTCCGGCGAGGTCAGGCCGGTGCCGTTCGCGTACCGCTCGGCCAGCTCCCCGTCCGACGGCATCGCCTCGATCGTCCGGTCCAGCCGCCCGTCGCGCTCCAGCTCGGCCAGCAGCCGCCGATGTACGGGCAGCAGCGGGTGCACCTGCGCCCGCGCGTTACCCAGCGCGGTGGCCTGCTCGTAGTTGTCCCGCAGCACCAGCGCGCCGACCTCGTCGGTCATCTCCTGCAGCAGCGCGTCCCGCTCGGCCATGGCCAGCTCGCCCCGCGTCACCAGCGGGTTGAGCAGGATCTTGATGTTCACCTCGTGGTCGGAGCAGTCGACGCCGGCCGAGTTGTCGATGAAGTCGGTGCCGATGCGCCCGCCCTTCATGGCGTACTCGATGCGGCCGCGCTGGGTCAGGCCGAGGTTGCCGCCCTCGCCGACCACCCGGGCCCGTACCTGGTTGCCATTGACCCGGATCGCGTCGTTGGCCTTGTCGCCGACGTCCACGTGCGACTCGGCGCCCGCCTTGACGTACGTGCCGATGCCGCCGTTCCACAGCAGGTCGACCGGCGCGCACAGGATCGCGGTCATCAGCTCGGTGGGCGCGAGCGCCGTGGTGGTGTCGGGCAGGCCGAGCGCGCCGCGCATCTGCGGGGAGACCGGGATCGACTTGGCGGTACGCGGCCACACGCCCCCGCCCGCCGAGATGAGCCCAGGGTCGTAGTCGGCCCAGCTGCTCGTCGGCAGCTCGAACAGCCGGCGCCGCTCGGCGAAGGAGGTGGCGGCGTCCGGCGACGGGTCGACGAACACGTGCCGGTGGTCGAACGCGGCCACCAGCCGGATGTGCTCGGACAGCAGCATCCCGTTGCCGAACACGTCACCGGACATGTCGCCGACCCCGACCACGGTGAAGTCCTGCGTCTGGGTGTCCACGCCGAGCTCCCGGCCCTGCTGGTCGCTTCCGCTCGCAAGCTCCCGGCCGTGCTGGTCGCTTCCGCTCGCAAGCTCCCGGCCGTGCTGGTCGCTTCCGCTCGCAAGCTCCCGGCCGTGCTGGTCGCTTCCGCTCGCAAGCTCCCGGAAGTGCCGCTTGACCGACTCCCAGGCTCCCTGCGCGGTGATGCCCATCTTCTTGTGGTCGTACCCGGCCGAGCCGCCCGAGGCGAACGCGTCGCCCAGCCAGAACCCGTTGCGTACCGAGATCTCGTTGGCGATGTCGGAGAACGTGGCGGTGCCCTTGTCGGCCGCGACCACCAGGTACGTGTCGTCGCCGTCGTGCCGGACCACCTCGGCCGGCGGTACGACAGCGCCGTTCACGATGTTGTCGGTGACGTCCAGCAGCGCCTGGATGAACAGCCGGTAGCAGGCCACGCCCTCGGCCTGGAAGGCGTCGCGGTCGCTGGGCTTGGGCGCGGTCTTCAGCACGAAGCCGCCCTTGGCGCCCACCGGTACGATCACCGCGTTCTTGACCATCTGCGCCTTGACCAGCCCGAGGATCTCGGTACGGAAGTCGTCGCGCCGGTCGGACCAGCGCAGCCCGCCCCGGGCCACCGGCCCGAACCGCAGGTGTACCCCCTCGAAGCGCGGCGAGTACACCCAGATCTCGAAGCGCGGCCGGGGCGCGGGCAGCTCCGGGATGGCCCGCGGCTCCAGCTTGAACGCCACGTACGACTTCGGCCGGCCGCCGCTGCGCTGGAAGAACGAGGTGCGCAGGGTGGCCTGGATCAGCGTCAGGTACGCCCGGATGATCCGGTCCTGGTCGAGGCTGGCCACGTCGTCGAGGCGCCGGCCGATCTCGGTGACCAGCTCCTTGCCGCGCAGCGCGCGATCCTCCTCAGTCAGGTCGGTCGGGGAGAACCGGGTCTCGAACAGCGCGACCAGCAGCTCGGCGATCTCCGGGTTGCCGACCAGGGTCGTTTCCATCGACGACTGCGAATAGACTGTGCCGGCCTGACGCAGGTACTTCGCGTACGCGCGCAGGACCACCACCTGACGCCAGGTGAGCCCGGCCCGGATCACCAGCTCGTTGAACCCGTCCACCTCGGCCTCGCCGCGCCAGGTGGCCGAGAAGGCGTTCTCCAGGTGCGGCCGGATCACCGGCAGCGCCCGGGCCTGGGCCGGCAGGATCAGGCCGAAGTCGCACAGGTGGACGGAGTCGTCGGAGCGGCGGATCTCGTACGGGCGCTCGTCGGTCACCCGTACGCCGAGGGAGTGCAGCACCGGGAGCACCTTGGACAGCATCATCGGCTCGCCGTACCGGAAGACCTTGAAGCGCACGTCGGACTCGTCCTGCCGGCGCCGGTAGACGTGCATCGCCAGCTCGCCGGGCTCGTCCAGCAGCTCCATCTTGGCGATGTCCTTGACCGCCTCGTACGGCGTGTGCTCGTCCTTGTACGCGTCCGGCAGCGCGCCCGCGTACCGGTCGAACAGCAGCCGCCCGTGCTCCTCGCCGAGCTTGCGCTCGAGGATCAGCCGGAAGTCGTCGTCCCAGTCCCGGGTGGCCTCGGACAGCAGCTCCTGGATCGCCTGCGCGTCGGCCCGGTGCGGCGGCCCCGCCGGGTCGGTACGCACGATGAAGTGGATCCGGGCCAGCTGCGACTCGCCGACCCGGGTGGCGTAGTCGACCCCGACGCCGTTCAGCTCGCGCAGCAGGATCTCCTGGATTCGCAGCCGGTTCTCCGTGGTGAACCGGTCACGGGGCAGGAACACCAGGCACGACACGAACCGCCCGTACGCGTCGGGGCGCACGAACAGCCGCAGCTGCCGGCGCCCGGCCAGCCGCAGCACGCCCGTCACGGTGTCGTAGAGGTCGTCGGTCTTGATCTGGAACAGCTCGTCGCGCGGGTAGTCCTCCAGCACGGCGAGCAGGTCCCGCCCGGAGTGGCTGCGCGGGGACAGGCCCGAGCGCTCCAGCACGGCGGCCACCTTGCGCCGGACCACCGGCAGCTCCCGTACCGAGCCCTGGTAGGCGGCCGAGGAGAACAGCCCGAGGAAGCGCCGCTCGCCGCAGACGTTGCCGTCGGCATCGAACATCTTGAAGCCGATGTAGTCGAGGTAGGCCGCACGGTGCACCGTCGACCGCGAGTTGGCCTTGGTGATGATCAGCAGCCGCTTCTCCAGCGCCTGCGCGTACGCCTCGGGGGACAGCGAGGACAGCGAGCGCGGCCGGGTCTGGTCCCGGCGCAGGATGCCCAGACCCGTACCCAGAACGGCTTCCAGGGTCTGGCCGCCGGTCAGCCGGTACTCGCGGTAGCCGAGGAACGTGAAGTGGTCGTCGACGAGCCAGCGCAGCAGCTCGACCGAGTCGGTGATGTCCCGGTCGGGTACCGGCAGCTCCGCCGAGGCCAGCTCGTCGGCCAGCGTCAGCGCCTGTGAGCGCATCCGCGGCCAGTCCTCGACCGCCTCCCGTACGTCGGTCAGCACCCGCTTCAGGTCGCGCAGCAGCTCGTCCCGGTGCACCGCGCCATGTACCCGGTCGACGTGCAGCAGCATCCAGCTCTCGATCAGGTCGCCGGCGATCGCGTCGTCCGGCTCCACGTCGGCGCACACCTCGACCAGCGCGCCGAGCGGCTCCCGGCGGACCACGACGAGCGGGTGGACCAGCAGGTGTACCGACAGCCCGCGCGAGGCCAGCGCCGCGGTCACCGTGTCGACCAGGAACGGCATGTCGTCGGTGACGATCTCCAGGCGGGTCAGCTCGCCGTCGGCGGTCTCGTCGACGCGCAGCTTCAGCTCGCCCGGGACCCGCTGGACGGCCAGCTCCCGGTGCTCCTGGGCGGCCCGTACCATCTCCGCCGCGGTCAGCCCGACCAGCTCCTCGTCGGGCGCGAACCGCCAGTACCGCCGGATCAGGCGCGCGGTGTCGAGATCCTCACCGGCCAGCGCCACCGCATCGGTGCACAGGCGTTCCGCGTCCGGAAGCGGCTCGTCCAGGTCGATGTCATCACTCTCGGTGACCACGTCGACGCCGGTCCGCCGGGCCCTGTCGTCACTGTCGACGAAGTCGTCCAGCTCCTCGGCTTCCGTCGGATCGGACGCGTCGACACCGGTCGCCGCACGCCGCTTCATGGGTGCCACTCCCCTCGAACCCCACCACACTGTGGGGTACATCTCCTGCCCAGCTTAGGCCGCCGCACCGCTGAGCCGTCCGCGACCGCCGTCACGGTGCGTATTCCCAGGCCGGAGCACACTTCGCAGACTAGAACGTCGAGGCGACCGGGCGACCGGGCGACCGGACAAGACCTGGTGACGGATCCCCGACGCGGGGGCGTCGGATAGGTACCGGCCCAGTGGGCTGCGCCCGTCCGGGCCAATGGGACAGAATGCTGCGGAGATTCCAGGAGGTAACCCCCGATGCGCCGGACCACTCGCCTGATCGCCCTGATCGCCGTACCCCTGTTGGTCGCCGGCCTGGTCGCGTGCTCGCACCAGCCATCACCCGACTCGGCCGTCTCGTCCTTCCTGGATGGCTGGCGCAACGGGCAGTTCTCCACCGAACTGCACCTCGTCTCCGCCGACGGCGGCCCGGTCACCGGCGCCGACGCGGCCGGAAAGATCAAGGCGATGGCCGGGGATCTGGCCCCGGTCAAGCCCAACCTCAAGCCAGGTGCGACGAAGGTCACCAAGAACGAAGCGACCGCGCCCATCACCGTGTCCTGGCCGCTCGGCACCGGGGTCGCCTGGACCTACCAGACCACCCTGCGGCTGCGCTTCGCCGACGGCCGCTGGGAGCCGATCTGGGAGCCGGCGGTGTTCGCGCCGAACATGGCCGACGGGGAGAAGCTGACCGTCAAGTCGGCGGCGGCGCCGCGCGGCACCATCCTCGACAACGCCGGCCAGCCGCTCGTGACCAACCAGCCGCTGGTCATCGTGGGCATCGAGCCCGACCTGGTCAAGGACCTCAACGCACTGATCAAGTCGCTGGACGACGCGTTCAAGTCGATACAGGTGGGCGTGGACCTGCACGACGTGCCGGGCCGGGTGCAGGCCGCCCAGAAGAACGCGTTCGTCGAGGTGGCCCGGCTGCGCCAGCCGGCGTACGACCAGATCAAGGCAAAGATCCAGCCCCTTGACGGTACGGTGTTCCGGACCGTCACCGCGGCGCTCGCGCCCACCCCGGTCTTCGCGCGCGCTCTCCTCGGTGTGGTCGACGACGTCACCAAGGAGCGCATGGACAAGAAGCCCGGGAAGTACCGCGTCGGCGACCAGGTCGGGTACGGCGGCATCCAGGAGGCGTACGACGACCGGCTCGCCGGTACGGCCGGCGTCACCGTGTCGGTCGCGCCCAAGCCGAAGGCTGACGGCACCAGCGACGCCGACAAGATCGCGTTCAAGCACGACCCGATCGCCGGCCAGCCGGTCAAGACCAGCCTCGACGTGAGGACCCAGAACGCCGCCGACTCCGCCCTGGCCAGCGTCACCCAGCCGGCCGCGATCGTGGCGATCCGGATCAGCGACGGTGCCGTGGTCGCGGTCGCCAACGGGCCTGGCGCTTCCAGCCTCGACCTCGGGCTGGAAGCCCAGGTACCGCCCGGCTCGACGTTCAAGTCGATCACCGCGACCAACCTGATCGAAGCCGGGAAGGTCGACGTCAACACGACCGTCGAGTGCACGGACACGATAGACATCGGCGGCCACACGTTCCACAACGCGGAGGGCGAGGTCCCCGGCAAGTACCCCCTGCACCAGGACTTCGCGATCTCCTGCAACACCGCGTTCGCGCGGCTGTCCACGCAGCTCGGCCCGACCGGGCTGCGTGACACGGCCGGGCGGCTCGGCATCGGCCAGCCGTGGGACCTCGGGGTGCCGGCGTTCACGGGCAAGGTCTCGGCGAACGGCGACGCCACGGAGCAGGCGGCGGCGGCCTTCGGCCAGGGCACCACGCAGGTCTCCCCGATCGCGCTGGCCGGCTGCGCCGCGGCGCTGTCGCGTGGCCAGTGGAAGCAGCCGCATCTGGTGCTCGACCCGGCGCCGGCCAAGCCGGCACCCGACCAGGCCCCGTTCAAGCAGTCGACGGTCGACGCGATGCACCAGATGATGCGCGAGGTGGTCACGTCCGGTACGGCCAAGTCGCTGGCGAGCGTGCCCGGGCCGCCGATCTCCGGGAAGACCGGTACGGCCGAGTTCGACAACGACCCGACCCACGCGCACTCCTGGATCATGGGCTTCCGGGGCGACCTCGCGTTCGCGGTGTTCATCCAGAACGGCGGCCTGAGCACCAAGGGTGCCGTACCGGTCGCGGGGAAGTTCTTCTCCGCGCTCGGCTGACATTCTTCGCCGGCGCCCGGCTGAAAAGCCGGGCGCCTCAGCTACCGTGCTCGTCATGGACGCGTACGCCGACTTCATCGACGAGGCGACGGCCGGGCAGTTCCGGTCGCCGGAGGACGGCCGGTGGACGGCGGAGCGGATCGTCGCGCACGTCGCCCGCAACCACGAGGAGCTGATCGGGGTCACCGACGCGGTACTCGCCGGCGACCCGGCCAGCTACGACAACCGGGGCTCGACCGACCTACGGGCTCTCGACCGGTACGCCGCCTCGTACGGTGGCCTGCGCGGCCTCGCCGACCGGGTGGCCGAGACCGTCACCGTGCTGCGGGACCTCGCGACCCGGCTGGACGAGCAGGGCGCGACGCTGGTGCCCACGCACATCGAGGACGACGGCGAGGTACTGGTCGACCAGCCGATGCCCTGGGTCAAGCTGCTGGAGATCGACGAGACCGTGGAGGTGCCCCGCCGGCTGGCGCAGTTACGGGCGTTGCTGACGACTGACTGAGGGGTCTTGCTCACGGTTCGCCCTGCTCCGCGACGTTCGCCCGGCTCCGCGACGCCTCCGGGCGGCCCACCCGCTCACGACCCTTCGGCGGCGCCGTGGGCGGGGCGGGTGGAGCGGCGACGACCGGGGGCCGGTACGCGGCTGATCTCCAACGGCGGTTCGGTCCGCTGCGTCGGCATCGCCAGGGGAACCGCCTGCGGCTCGGGATGCAGGAGCGGGGCGAGGCCGGTGACCACGGAGCCGACCAGCTCGCGGGCGTACCCGCCGTCGGGGTCGTAGTCGGGGTCGAACACGGTCAGCTCCATGCCGAGGCAGTCCGGGGTCGATACCAGGTTGGCGATGAGCAGCTCCAGCTCGGCGTACGCGATCCCGCCGTCGTCGGGCGCGTCCACGGCGGGCATCACCGCGGGGTCCAGGACGTCGACGTCGACGTGCAGCCAGTAGCCCATGCAGTCGGCGAGGTGCTCGCGCGCCCACTGCGCGGTCTTGCCGCCCCCGTCGCCGCGCAGCTGCGGTACGGCCCGGTAGGCGACCCCGGCCGCCTGCAGGTCGAGCCGGTACTCGTCCTGCGCCCGGATGCCGAGCAGCACCACGTGCTCATCGCGCACGTACGGGCGCAACCCCTCCATGTCGGTGAGGTCGGGCTGGCCCCGGCCGGTCGCGAGGGCCAGGTCCTCGCCGGCGGCGGCGCCAACGTATGAGGCGTTGCCGGGGTGCCGGAAGTCGGAGTGCCCGTCGATGTACACGAGGCCGTACGGCAGCTCGTCGCGGGCCCGCAACCGGGCGAGGGCGAGCGCCGAGCCGAGCAGGATCGAGCAGTCCCCGCCGAGGACCAGCGGGAACTCGCCCCGGTCGAGGAGCCCGCCGATCCGGTCGGCCAGCCGCCGCGAGTACCACGCGATCGCCTCGGCGTGTGCGACGCCGTCGCCGGGCCGCCAGTCGCCGGGGTCGTACCGGGGCGGGGTCAGGCAGCCCGCGTCCCGGGCTGCCAGCATGGGCAGCAGATCCTGGTCGCGCAGCGCGCCGGGCGCCTTGGCGCAGCCCGGAACCGAGGTCGTGGTGGGCGGCCGCAACCCCAGGTTGCTCGGAGCGTCTAAGACGGCGATCCGGCGCATCGGCGGCCTAGAACAGTGCGCTGGCGAGCTGCCGCCGAGCGGCCGCCACGGCCGGGTCGTCCGGGCCGGCGACCGTGAAGAGCGAGATCAGGTGCTGGCGTACCGTCTCGCGCTCCGGACCCGCGCAGCGCCGCACCAGGTCGACCAGCCGGCGGTAGGCGGCCTCGGCCTGGCCGGAGAGCACCTCGACGTCGGCCGCGAGCAACTGGGCGGGCACGTCGCCGGGCGCGGCGTTGGCCGCCGCGAGCACCCTGCCGGGGTCCTGGCCCTGCACCCGGCGCAGCAGCCCCACCTGGGCGAGCCCCGCCTCGGCCGCGGCGTCGGCTGGCGACTCGGCCAGGATCTTCTTGTACGCCTGCTCGGCCGAGTCCAGGTCGCCGGACATCAGCGCGTCGTCCGCGCTCTCCAGGCGCGGGTCGGCCGGCGTCTCGACCGGTACGCCACCGGCCTTGCACACCGCCTCGATCCACGGCCGGAGCTGGGCCTCCGGCACCACGCCGGTGAACGCGTCGACCGGCTGCCCGCCGACGACCGCGTACACCATCGGGATGCCCTGGACCCGGAACATCTGGGCGATGCGCGGGTTCGCGTCGACGTCGATCTTCGCGAGCACCCAGGTGCCGTTGCCCTCGATCGCCAGCTTCTCCAGGATCGGGGAGAGCTGCTTGCAGGGGCCGCACCACTCGGCCCAGAAGTCGATCACGACCGGGGTCCGGAGTGAGCGCTCCAGCACCTCCGACTGGAACGTGGCCTCGGTCACGTCGATGATCGTGGCGCCACCGTCACCGCCGCCGGCGCCGCCGTCGTTAGGCGCAGGCGCCGCGGCGCGGCGCGGGCGGTGCGGGCGGTGCGGGCGCCGCCGAGGCCGGAGTGGGCGCGGGGGTACGCAACGCGCTCAGGTCGACCGCGCCGCGCGTGAAGATCGACGAGGTGGTACGGGGATCGCTGCTCATGGTTCCCTAGTTTTGCACGCCTTCGGGAACCCGCGCGGTCGCGCCGCCGGGTCCACGGCGACCTGCTCAGAAGCGGGCCGGCTCGTGGTAGACGCCCCACTCGGCGCGCAGCGCGTCGCAGATCTCGCCGAGGGTGGCTTCGGCTCGGGCCGCGTCGAGCATGGCGGGCACCATGTTGTCACCGGTACGGGCGACCTCGACCATCCGTTTCAGCGCCGCGTCTACGGCGGCCTGGTCGCGGCCGGCCCGCCGGGCGGCCAGGACCCGCCGCTGCTCGGCCTCCACTTCGTGGGAGACCCGCAGAATCTGCACGTCCTTGGCGACGGTACCGGTGTGCACGTTGACCCCGACGATCTTCTTCGTGCCCTTCTCCAGGGCCTGCTGGTAGGTGAACGCGGAGTCGGCGATCGCCGCGGTGAACCAGCCGTCCTCGATCCCGCGCAGGATTCCCGAGGTGATCGTCCCGTCGCTGCCGAGTGCGCGGATCCGGGTGAAGATCTCCTCCGCCTCGGCCTCCAGCCGGTCGGTCAGCGCCTCCACATACCACGAGCCACCCAGCGGGTCGGCCACGTTCACGACCCCGGTCTCCTCCATGAGCACCTGCTGGGTACGCAGGGCGATCTCCGCGGTCTCGTCGGTGGGCAGGGCCAGCGTCTCGTCCAACGCGTTGGTGTGCAACGAGTTCGTCCCGCCCAGCACCGCCGCCAGGGCCTCCACCGTCGTACGGACGACGTTGTTGACCGGCTGCTGCGCGGTCAGCGACACCCCGGCGGTCTGGGTGTGGAAGCGCAGCCACTGCGCCTTGTCCGTCTTCGCCCCGTACTCGTCGCGCAGCCAGCGGGCCCAGATCCGCCGGGCCGCCCGGAACTTCGCGATCTCCTCGAAGAAGTCGATGTGCGCGTCGAAGAAGAAGCTCAACCCCGGCGCGAAGGTCTCGATGTCCAGCCCCCGCGACAGGCCCAGCTCCACGTACCCGAACCCGTCGGCCAAGGTGAACGCCAGCTCCTGCGCCGCCGTCGAACCCGCCTCCCGGATGTGGTACCCCGACACCGACAACGGCTTGTACCGCGGGATGCGCCGCGCGCAGAACTCCATCAGGTCCCCGATCAACCGCAGGTGCGGCTCGGGCGGGAACAGCCACTCCTTCTGCGCGATGTACTCCTTGAAGATGTCGGTCTGCAGCGTGCCGTCCAGGCTGCCGGTGTCGACGCCCTGCCGCTCCGCCGCCACCAGGTACATGCAGAAGACCGGGACCGCCGGCCCGGAGATGGTCATCGAGGTGGTCACCCCGGCCAGGTCGATCCCATCGAAAAGCGTCTCCATGTCGCGGGCCGAGTCGATCGCCACCCCGCAGTGCCCGACCTCGCCGAGCGCGCGCGGGTCGTCGGAGTCGCGCCCCATCAACGTCGGCATGTCGAAGGCCACCGACAGGCCGCCACCACCCGACGACAGGATCAGCTTGTACCGTTCGTTGGTCTGCGCCGCGTTGCCGAACCCGGCGAACTGCCGCACCGTCCAGGTCCGTCCCCGGTACCCGGTCGGGTACAGGCCCCGGGTGTACGGGAACTCCCCCGGCCACCCGATCCGCTCGAACCCCGGCACCTCGACGCCGGGTGGCGGCCCGTACACCGGGTCGACCGGTCCACCCGACAACGTGGTGAAGTCCGCATCCCGCAACCGTGACCGGTCATAGCGCTCCTGCCAGCGCCGCTGGCCCGCCTCGATCTCGCTGGCATCCATGGCACCGAGTGTAGGGGCGATCCTGAACGTTCACTCAGGACATGGCGTACCCTGCCCTGCCCTTACCCGCGTGGATCACCAACCTTCTCCGGAGTCCGTGGAGCCCGAGCTCGGTGTCGGTAGGGTGATGCGCCATGGAGCCGTACCACGTGGCGGAGCGCCGGCGCCGCGACACCCGCATCGCCCTGATCGGGGTGGCCGTCGGACTGGTGCTCGTGCTGCTGCTCGGCCTCGGCGTCTGGCTGGTGAGCCGCCGCGTCTACCACGAGCTGCAGCCCGGCGCGTCGGCACCGCGGCCGTTCGCCGCCCCGACCCGTACGGCCAGCCCGTCGGCGTCCGTCACCTGCCTGTGGCTGGACCAGGGCACGGCCAACCCGAACACGCGCAACGTCGGGATGCCGCCGGCGAACCCGCCGGTACCGGCGCCGAGCGCGATGACGATCGGCACCAACCGGGGGGTGCTGCGGGTACAGCTCGACCCGGCGAAGACGCCGTGCACCGTGGCCAGCTTCAGCTTCCTCGCGGGCAAGCACTTCTTCGACAACACCAGCTGCCACCGGCTGGTCACGACCGGGATCTTCGTGCTGCAGTGCGGCGACCCCAGCGGTACGGGCCAGGGCGGCCCCGGCTACACGTTCCCCGACGAGAACCTCACCGGCATCGCGACCGACTCCGGCGGCAACACGCTCTACCGGCGCGGGGTGGTCGCGACGGCCAGCGCCAGCACCAACACCAACGGCAGCCAGTTCTTCGTCGTGTACCGGGACTCGCCGCTGCCGCCGAGCTACGTGCCGTTCGGTACGGTCACCGCCGGCCTTGAGCTGGTCGACGCCGTGGCGGCCGGGGGCGACGACCGGGCGTACGGGGACATCGGGGGCGGCCACCCGAAGCTCAACGTCGTCATCCAGTCCGTCACTGTGAGCTGAGCGCAGCCGCAGCCGTTCGTTGGCGAGGCGAGCACAGCCATCGCGGCTCAGCTGAGTACGGGTCGGGCCCGGTACCGCACGCGGTACCGGGCCCGATGCCGGCGCACCACTCGCCGGGCTCGGAGCGGCGCTGCGCTCACTCGCCGACGACGATCGCCTTGGTCTCGGCCACGTACCCCTTGGCCCGCTCCGCGTCGTTGCCGACCGGCCCCTCCTCGTCGATGTGCACGTCGTCCACGGTCACGTCGACGTTCGTGACGTCCAGGCCGAGCAGGTTCTCCACCGAGCTGATCACCTTCTCCCGTACCTTCTCGGTCACCGAGAAGACCTGGAAGCCGAACTCGAGCACGATGGTGATCTCGATGTCGGCGGTCTTGCCGTCCAGCTTCACCGCCACGCCCTGCGCGGCGCTCTCCTCGCCGAGCCGCAGCTTCTCCTTCACCGCCGAGAAGACCCGGGCCACGTCGCCGCCCAGGTCGTACACGCCCGGCACCTCGCGGGCGGCGATCCCCGCGATCTTCTGCACCACCTCGTCGGCGATGGTGGTACGGCCGCGGGCCGCCGGCAGGGTCGCGTTGTTGCGGATGCGGCTCACCACGCTGCCGGCGGCTTCCTTGGTCGCCTCGACGGCCCGCTCGGCGGCGTCCTGTACCGCGTCGCCGGCCTTCCCCAGCGCCTCACCCGCCTGCGCCGCCACCTCGGCGGCCTTCTCCTTCACCGTGTCCACAGTGGACTGTTCGAAATCGCTGGCGGGCGCCACGGTGGGTACGTAGGCCGGCGTGCTCTCCGGATGCGCCGGCGCGCCGGACACGACATCGGTCATGGTTTGTCTCCCCTGGTCAGCTCGGCGCCGGGGCGCTTCCCAGCCGGCGGCGCGCGGAATGCGAGGCGAGCGTACCCGCGCCACGCCGGTCACGGGAGGCCCCCGCCGTCACCCCGACCGGGCCGACCGGCTGATCTCCAGGCCGGCGAGCAGCTGGCGCGCCGCCGCGTACGGGTCCAGCTGCCCCGCCGCCACGGCGGCGGCGAGCGCCGGCAGGCCCGTACCGTCACGGAGGGAGCCCATCCGCTCGCGCAGCGTGGCCAGCGCTAGCGCCTCAACCTCCGCGGCGGCCCGCGCCTCTCGCCGGCGGCGCAGCTGGTCGTGCCGGTCCAGCCAGCCGCGGTGCTTGCCGATCGCGGCGATGATGTCGTCGATGCCCTCGCCCTTGGCGGCCACCGCGCGCACCACCTGCGGCCGCCACTCGCCCGGCCCGCGCTCGGCCAGCCCGATCATGCCCTGGATGTCGCGGTAGGTGGCGTCGGCCCCGTCCCGGTCGGCCTTGTTCACCACGAACACGTCGGCGATCTCGAGGATGCCCGCCTTCACCGCCTGGATCGCGTCACCCATGCCCGGGGCCAGCAGCACGAGCGTGGTGTCCGCGAGCGAGGCGACCTCGACCTCGGCCTGCCCCACCCCGACGGTCTCGACGAGCACCACGTCGCACCCGGTACCCTCCAGCACCCGTACGGCCTGGGGGGTGGCGGCCGCGAGGCCCGCCGAGGTGCCCGCGCGAGGACATCGAACGGATGTACACCCCGGGGTCGGTGGCGTGGTCCTGCATCCGTACCCGGTCGCCGAGGATCGCCCCGCCGGTGTACGGGCTGGACGGGTCCACCGCGAGTACGCCGACCCGGTGCCCGCCCGCCCGCAGCGCCCGGACCAGCTCGTTCGTGGTGGTCGACTTGCCCACCCCGGGTGCCCCGGTGAGCCCGATGACCTGCGCCGTCCCCGTGTACGCGGCGAGCGTCGCGGCCAGCTCGGGCAGCGCCGGGTCGTCGTTCTCGACCAGCGTGATCAGCCGGGCGACCGCCCTCGGGTCACCGCCGCGGGCGGCGTCGACGAGCGCGGGAACGTCCGTGTTCCGCTTCACGCGACAACCTCGGGGCCGAGGGTACGGGCCAGGCCGGCCCGTACCTCGCCGGTGCGCTCGGGCGGGAACGTGATCCGGAACCGGCGTGGGGTACCCAGCTCGGCGGCGTTCAGCGTGGTCATCTCGAAGGTCAGCGCGCCGCTGTCGACGAGCACCCGCTCGACTCCTCCGTACGTGGTGCCCTCCTCCTCGCCCCACACCAGGCAGTACGGCTCCTCGTGCGGCTCGGGGTCGTCGGCCCGCTGGATGACCAGGCAGCCGCCCGCGCCGTTGCGCTGGGCGGCCAGCCCGAACACGTACCCGACGTACCCGTCCCGCTCGACCGTGGTCACCGCGCCGCCGACCACCGTGGCCGCGAACTCCAGTGGTGCCGACACCTCCAGTGGTGCAGTCACGCAGTGACCCCTCCGCTCAGTCCTCCGGTACCCGGATCAGCAGGGCGTCACCCTGACCACCCCCGCCGCACAGCGCCGCCGCGCCCAGGCCACCACCGCGCCGCCGCAGCTCGAGGGCGAGGGTGAGGGCCAGACGGGCGCCGGACATCCCGATGGGGTGGCCCAGCGCGATCGCGCCGCCGTTGACGTTGACGATATCGGGACTGATTCCGAGCTCCTTCGTGGACTGCACCCCGACCGCCGCGAACGCCTCGTTGATCTCGACAAGGTCCAGGTCGGCGGCGTTGAGGCCGGCCTTGTCCAGGGCGTGTCGAATCGCCCGGGCCGGCTGGCTGTGCAGGGAGTTGTCCGGGCCGGCGACGTTGCCGTGCGCGCCGATCTCGGCGAGCCAGGTCAGCCCGAGCTGCTCCGCCCGGGTCTTCGACATCACGACCACGGCGGCGGCGCCGTCGGAGATCGGCGAGGAGGTACCGGCGGTGATCGTGCCCTCCGCGCCGAACGCCGGCCGCAGCTTGGCCAGGGTCTGCGGGGTGGTGTCCGGGCGGATGCCCTCGTCCTCGCTGACCACGACCGGCTCGCCGCGCTTCTGCGGTACCTCGACCGGCGTGATCTCCTCGGCGAACACCCCGTTCTTCTGCGCGGCGGCGGCCTTCTGGTGCGAGGCCGCGCCGAACGCGTCCTGCTCCTCCCGGGTGACCCCGTACCGGCGGCTGTGCCGGTCGGTCGACTCACCCATGGACACCTCGTCGTACGCGTCGCTCAGCCCGTCGAAGGCCATGTGGTCCAGCAGCGTCACGTCGCCGTACTTGAAGCCCTCGCGCTGGCCCCGCAGCAGGTGCGGCGCGTTGGTCATCGACTCCATCCCGCCGGCCACCACGATGTCGAACTCGCCGGCCCGGATGAGCTGGTCGGCCAGCGCGATCGCGTCCAGGCCGGACAGGCAGACCTTGTTGACGGTCAGCGCCGGTACGGTCATCGGGATCCCCGCGGCCACCGCCGCCTGGCGGGCCGGGATCTGCCCGGCACCGGCCTGGAGCACCTGGCCCATGATCACGTACTGCACCTGGTCGGGCGCGATCCCGGCCCGGTCCAGCGCGGCCTTGATGGCCGCCGCGCCGAGGGCGGTGGCCGGGAAGGTCTTGAGGTTGCCGAGCAGCCGACCCATCGGGGTACGCGCGCCGCTGACGATCACCGAAGTCATGTGATGCCCCCAACAGGGTCTACTGGACGGTAACTGGGTCAGACTATCGCCATGAATTCTTCATCGGCCCAGGATGCGGCTTCCATCACAGAGATCGGCCTGCTGGACATACACCATGTCGGGATCGCGGTGGCCGACCTCGACGCCGCGATCGACTTCTACGCGCGCGTCTTCGGCATGCGGTGCGTGCACGTCGAGGACAACCCCGACCAAGGGGTACGGGAGGCCATGCTCGCCATCGGCCCGACCCCCGACGGCAGCCAGGTCCAGCTGCTGGCGCCGCTCACCCCGGACTCCCCGATCGGCAAGTTCCTCGACCGGAAGGGGCCGGGAGTCCAGCAGGTGGCGTACTCCGTCGTCGACATCGAGGCGACCAGCGCCGCGCTCCGCGATCGCGGCGTGCGCCTGCTCTACGAGTCCGCTCGGCCCGGTACCGCCGGCTCCCGCATCAACTTCATCCACCCGAAGGACGCCGGCGGGGTACTTGTCGAACTGGTCGAGCCGGCGCGGTAGCCGTGGCGCCGGTGCACGTTTGCGCACACACCGGTGGGGTTCACCACATTCGAGTAGCACACCTAGCTACTCAGAAGTAACGTCAGGCCACCCAATCAGCGGAGGCGCCACCATGCAGGAAATCCTCGACGCGATCACGTCCGCCGAGCCGCAGGCCGTGGCCGACCTGAAGGTCCCGGCCAGCTACCGCGGCATGGTGGTACGGGCCGACGAGGTCGACATGTTCGCCGACCTGCCCACCCGCGACCGCGACCCCCGCAAGTCGCTGCACGTCCAGGAGGTCCCGACGCCGGAGCTGGGCCCGGGCGAGGCGCTCATCGCCGTGATGGCCAGCGCGATCAACTACAACACCGTGTGGACGAGCATCTTCGAGCCGCTGCCCACCTTCAAGTTCCTGTCCCGGTACGGCCGGGTGTCACCACTGACCAAGCGGCACGACCTGCCGTACCACGTGGTGGGCTCGGACGCCTCGGGCGTGGTGCTGCGGGTCGGGCCGGGTGTCACCAAGTGGCAGCCGGGCGACGAGGTGGTCGCGCACTGCCTGTCCGTCGAGCTGGAGGACGCGGCCGGGCACGACGACACGATGCTCGACCCGCAGCAGCGGATCTGGGGCTTCGAGACCAACTTCGGCGGCCTCGCGGAGCTGGCCCTGGTGAAGGCCAACCAGCTCATGCCCAAGCCGGAGCACCTGACGTGGGAGGAGGCGGCGAGCCCCGGGCTGGTGAACTCGACCGCGTACCGCCAGCTGGTGTCCCACCACGGCGCGCAGATGAAGCAGGGCGACGTGGTGCTCATCTGGGGCGCCTCGGGCGGTCTCGGCTCGTACGCCACCCAGTTCGCCCTGAACGGCGGCGCGATCCCGGTCTGCGTGGTGTCCAGCCCCGAGAAGGCGGAGATCTGCCGGAGCATGGGCGCCGACCTCGTCATCGACCGGGCCGCCGAGGGCTTCCGCTTCTGGAAGGACGAGCACACCCAGGACGAGCTGGAGTGGCGCCGGTTCGGTACGCGCATCCGCGAGCTCACCGGCGGCGAGGACCCGGACATCGTGTTCGAGCACCCCGGCCGGGAGACCTTTGGCGCCAGCGTGTACGTGGCCAAGCGCGGCGGCACCGTTGTCACCTGTGCGTCGACAAGTGGGTATCTGCACCAGTACGACAACCGGTACCTCTGGATGAATCTCAAAAGAATCATCGGCTCGCATTTTGCGAACTACCGGGAGGCGTGGGAGGCCAACCGGCTGATTGCCCTGGGCCGGATCCATCCGACGGTCTCGAAGACGTACCCGCTCGACCAGACCGGCCAGGCGGCGTGGGAGGTGCACCGCAACGCCCATCAGGGCAAGGTCGGCGTGCTGTGTCTCGCGCCCGGCGAGGGGCTCGGGGTACGGGATCCGGAGCTGCGCGCCCAGCACGAGGCCGCGATCAACCGTTTCCGGGGTCACTGACCGGAGTAGGCGGTGCGCCGCCAGCGCCACCGGCGCACCGCCAATTCGGGACTCAAGATTCGTGACGTGCAAAAACGACCAAGACCGACTAGCTCACATGGCACATCCGGTCTTGCGGAGGCACCGGGGGCATCTGCAAGTATGTGCGAATGCCCCAGCAGCAGCAGCCTTCCACCCTCGCGTTCTTCGACGACGCCACAGCCGGCACTGAGTTCAGCGTCGTGCTGCGCGGTTACGACCGCCCACAGGTAGATGCGCACATCCAGCGCCTGACCGCCGCCATCACCCAGTCCGAGCAGGTCCGGGTCGAGGCCGAGCAGCGGATGAACGAGAGCCAGCGCCGGCTGCGCCAGGCCGAGCAGCGGCTCAGCTCGGTGGAGCAGAAGCTCACCGACACCAACAAGCAGCTCGAGGAGAACAGCCGACCGACGCTGTCCGGCCTCGGTACCCGGGTCGAGCAGATCTTGCGGCTGGCCGAGGAGCAGGCCAACGACCACCGGGGTGAGGCCAAGCGGGAGGCCGAGGGCATCGTCTCCGCGGCCCGGCTGGAGGCTCGCGAGATCACCGACAAGGCCCGGGCCGAGGCCGCCGCGATGAAGGCGACGGCCGAGCGCGAGGCGAGCAACGTGCGTACGTCGGCGGAGCGGGAGGCGGCCGAGGTACGCGTACAGGCGCGCCGGGAGGCCGACAACCTGCGGGCCGACGCGGAGCGGGAGACCAAGCAGCTGCGTACCGCGACCGCGCACGAGGTCGCCGAGCTGAAGGCGACCGTCGAGCGCGAGGTGTCCACGCTGCGGGCCACCGCCGAACGGGAGATCACCCAGCTGCGGGCGAAGGCGGCCCGGGAAGCCGAGGAGAAGCGGGCCGAGGCGACCAAGCTGCTGGCTGACGCGCGGGACAAGCGCGACAAGGACCTGCAGGCGCTGTCGCTGGAGCTGGCCGAGCGGCGGGAGACCTCCGAGCGCGAGGAGTCGCAGCGGCACGCGGCCGCGGTGGCCAACACCCAGAAGCTGGTCAGCGAGGCCGAGCAGCGCGCCCGCGCGGCGGAGGACCGGGCCAAGGAGATCGAGCAGCGGGCCGAGGCCCGTCGGGTCGAGTCCGAGCGGCACGCCGAGGAGACCATCGACGCCGCCAAGAGCTTGGCGGACAGGACCGTCAACGAGGCGCGCAGCGAGGCGCACCGGCAGCTCACCGAGGCCCGTACCGAGGCGGAGCTCACCACGACCGCCGCCCGCCGGGAAGTGGACGAACTCACTCGCCAGAAAGACGCGGTTACCGCCCAACTGGGGCAGATGCTTTCCGGACTTGCGGGTATTGTGCCCAGTGTGGCTGCGGCTTCGGCCGACAAGGGCGACAAGAAATCCGACAAGGACGGGAAGGTCTCCACCAGCTGATCCCGGACGGAGACCCTGACATCCGCAGGTCCCGTCGCGCCGGAGGCTCATCCTGCGCGACGGGACGCTGCGTGTGAGGATAGGGCTATGGCGCACGGCGGCGGGGACTTGTTCGCACTGGGCGAGGGCGTGTCGTCCGAGCCGAACTTCGAAATCGCCTTCCGAGGCTACGACAAGACCCAGGTGGACAACTACGTCCGCCTGCTCGAGGCCGACAACGCCACACTGGCCGCCGAGCGGGACGACGCGTACGGGCAGCTGCAGGCTCTCGCCGCGCAGGTGCAGCAGCTCCAGGTGGAGGTGGTCGAGGCCCGCCACCGCACGAACCCACCGGTGACGGTCACCACCAACGTCTCGTTCCGCCATCTCGGCGCCCGGGTCGAGCAGATCCTCGGCATGGCCGAGGACCAGGCCGACGCCATCAAGTCCGAGGCGGCCGCCAGCATCGCGGCGCAGCGGGCCGAGGCGGAGCGGTTGCTCGCGGATGCCCGCAACCAGCGCGACCTGGCGATCCGGGACTTCGAGACGGCACTCGCCGCCCGCCGCGCCGACGAGGAGCGGGCCGCGGCCGCGCGCCGCGCCGAGACCTACGCGGAGCTGACCCGCACCCAGGAGCAGGCGACCCGGATCCGCGAGGAAGCCGAGCAGGCGCTGGCGACCGCCCGGGACGAGGCCAAGCGGCTGGCCGACGCCACGGCCGCGCAGGCCGAGCGGGTACGGGCGGAGACCGACGTGTACGTCGCGCACCACCGGACCGCGCTTGAGCAGGAGAGCGGGCAGCGGCGCGCCGCGATCGAGGCCGAGCTGACCGCGCTGCGGCAGCAGGCCGAGCAGGCGGTGGCCAACGCGCGGGCCGAGGGCGACCGCATCGTGGCCGCCGCCCGCGCCGAGGTCGACCGGGTCGTCGGCAGCGCGCGGACGGACGCCGAGCAGCAGCTGGCCGCCGCCCGGGCGCATGCGGACCGGATCGTCGCCGAGGCCCAACGCCAGGTTGCCGAGGGGCAGCGCCAGGCGGCCGAGGCGGCGCAACAGGTCGAGGGGGCCCGTGCCCAGGCCGCGCAGGCGCAGCAGGTGCTGGGCGCGGCCCGCCAGGAAGCTCCAGGCCACCCGCCAGCACACGGTCGAAGCCCAGCAGCAGCTGGCCAGCGCCCAGCACAAGGCCGCCGCGGCGCACCAGCACGCCGCGACCGCGCATCAGCAAGCGGAGGCGGCCCGGCAGGCGGAGACCCAGGCCCTGCAACAGGCCGACGCGGCCCGGCAGACGCAGACCCAGGCCCTGCAACAGGCCGACGTCGCCCGGACGGCCGAGGCCCAGGCGCGGGAGAAGGCCGACGCGGCCCGACGGGCGGAGACCCAGGCGCTGCAACAGGCCGACGCGGCCCGGACGGCCGAGGCCCAGGCGCGGGAGAAGGCCGACGCGGCCCGGAAGGCGGAAGCGCAGGCGCGGCAGCAGCAGGTCGAGGCGGAGGCCGAGGCGCGCCGCGAGGCGGAGGCCGAGGCGCGCCGCGAGGCGGAGCGGCTCGCGAAGGCCAAGCAGGACGGCCCGACCAAGCCGGATGGCCAGCCTCAGCGGGAGACCCAGCCGCAGCCGGTCGCCGAGACGTCGCCGCGGATCGACCCGGTGAAGCCCGTCGATGGAAAGACGGCCGATACCAAGACGGGTGACGGTGACCCGGCCGGGGCGAAGGCCGACAAGGATAAGCCAGCCGGCGACGGTAAGCCGGCCGAGGCGGAGCAGAAAAAGGTCAGCGTGGGGGCTGACCAGGAATAGGTACCTCGGCGAAGGCGGCCACCGTACGGTTCGCATAGGCGCTGGCGTCGCCGTACGCCATCGGGCCGTCCCACTCCTGAGGCAGCGGTGCCGATCCCGGCGCCACCCGCTGCACGATCTCGTCGAGTACCCGTTCGGCGTCACCGACCCAGAGGTGTTTCGCGCCCGGTACGCCGACGACCTCGGCCTGGGAGATCGCGGCGAAGCGCCGCCGGGCCTCGTCGGGACGCAGGTAGTCGTCGAGTTCGGGCACCAGGACGGTCACCGGTTTCCCGCTGCGCGCCCAGCTGTCCAGGTCGGCCGGTTCGCTGGTACGCAGGGGCGGGCTGAGCAGGATCAGGCCGGAGATGCACGGGTCGTTGCCGTACCGCAGGGCGAGGTCGGTGCCGAACGACCAGCCGACCAGCCAGATGTTCGGCAGCTCGGCGAACTCGGCGTACTCGATGGCGGCGGCGATGTCGTAGCGCTCCCCGACCCCGGCGTCGAAGGTGCCGTCGCTGGTGCCGCGCAGGCTGGCCGTACCCCTTGTGTTGAACCGCAGCAGGGCGACCCCGGCCAGCGCCGGCAGCCGCCAGGCGGCCTTGCGGAAGATGTGGCTGTCCATCATGCCGCCGTGGGTCGGCAGCGGGTGCAGGCAGACCAGCGTCGCCACCGGCTCGCGGTCCAGCGGGCGGGCCAGCTCGCCGACCAGCCGCAGCCCGTCGGCGGTGTGCAGCTCGATGTCCTCGCGGTGGGCGGGCAGGATGGAGTTCGCGCGGATCGGGGTACTCACGCGATCAACCGTAGCGGGGGGCGCTGCGGGAGCGCTGGACGACCGGGGCGCGCCGGGCCCGGGCCCGCCAGCAGCCGGCGTGCCAGTGCCGGCGGTCGGTCAGGTCGCCGCGCTCGTCGGCCGGCCAGGCGACGAGGTGCTCGACGCCCGGCCCGATCTCCTGGTCGCAGCCGGGACAGCGGTACGCCTTGGTGCTCCCCGTCACCGTGCGCACCAACCAGTCGCCGTCGACGTGCGCCTGTACGGCCTCGACACCCCGGCGTACCCGATCCTGGTCGACCGGCGCTTCGGCGTCCCGGCGACGGTAGTTCCGACGCGGACTCACCCGTCAAAGGTAGCTGTCAGCGGTAGTCGCGGAAGCCGCGGCCGACCTTGCGGCCCAGGTAGCCGGCGGTGACCAGGTGCTCGAGGAGCGGCGCCGGGGCGAAGCCCGGCTCGCGCAGCTCCAGGTAGAGCTCCTGCTGGATGGCCAGGGATACATCCAGCCCGACGACGTCGAGCAGCTCGAACGGGCCCATCGGATATCCGCAGCCCTGCTTCATCGCGTGGTCGATGTCGTCGGCGCTGGCGTAGCTGGCCTCCAGCATCCGTACCGCGTCGTTCAGGTACGGGAAGAGCAGCGCGTTGACCACGAACCCGGAACGGTCGGCGCAGACCACCGCGTACTTGCCGGCCGTGGCGCACACCCCGGTCGCGGTGGCCAGCGCCTCCGGCGAGGTACGGATCGTCCGTACCACCTCGACCAGGTTCATCACCGGCGCCGGGTTGAAGAAGTGCAGCCCGACCACGTCGGCCGGCCGCTGGGTGGCCATCGCGCACTCGATCACCGGCAGCGAGGAGGTGGTGGTGGCCAGCAGTACGCCGGGCTTGCAGATCTCGTCGAGCGAGGCGAACAGCGCCTTCTTGACGCTCAGCTCCTCGACCACCGCCTCCACCACGAGGTCCACGTCGGCGAGGTGGTCCAGGGCGGTCGACCAGGTCACCCGGGCCAGCGCCGCGTCCCGGGCCGCCTCGGTCAGCTTGCCGCGCATGACGCCCTTGTTGAGCGAGGTCGCGAGCTTCCCGGACATCTTCGCCGACTTCTCCTCGCCGCGGGTCACCGAGACCACGTCGTACCCGGCCTTGGCGAAGACCTCGACTATGCCGGTCGCCATGGTGCCGGAGCCGACCACGCCGACGGTACGCACCCCGGTGGCCGGCGCCGCCTCCCGGGCCGGCTGACGAGCGCTGACTGGGGCCGACTCCGCAGGCTGCGTCGGCGGGGTCAGCTCGTCGGGGACGACCTTCGGCGAGCCGGGCTTCTCGTATGTGTAGAAGCCCCGCCCGCTCTTACGCCCGAGCAGGCCGGCGGTGATCATCTGCTTGATCAGGGGTACCGGCGCGTGTCGCCGGTCCCGGCCGCCGCGCCGGTACATGGTGTCGAGGATCTCGTACGCGGTGTCCAGCCCGATGAGGTCCATCAGCGCCAGCGGCCCCATCGGCAACCCGCAGCCCAGGCGCATCGCGGCGTCGATGTCCTCCCGGCCCGTGTACTGGGCCTCGTACAGCGAGACCGCGTGGTTGAGATATCCGAAGAGCAGCCCGTTGGCGATGAACCCGGCGCGGTCGTTGATGGTGACGTCGACCTTGCCCAGCCGGGCGCACAGCGCCTCGATGTCAGCCACCACCTCGTCGGCGGTGACCACCGTCTTGACCACCTCGACCAGCTTCATGACCGGAGCCGGGTTGAAGAAGTGCATGCCGATGACCTGGTTGGGCCGGCCCGTGGCGACCGAGATCTCGGTGACCGACAGGGAACTGGTGTTCGTGGCGAGGATCGCCTCCGGCTTACACATGGCATCCAGGTCACTGAATATCTTGCGCTTGAGGTCGAGCTGCTCCGGTACGGCCTCGACGACCAGGTCAACCTCGCGCAGCGCATCCAGCCCGACCGCGAAGCTCACCCGCCCCAGCAGGGCCTCCCGGTCGGCCTCGGACAGCTTGCCCTTGGCGACCGCGCGCTCCGTCGAGCCGACCAGGGTGGCCCGGCCGCGTTCAAGGCCCGTGTCGTCGATCTCCACCGCGACCACGTCCACCCCGTTGCGGGCGAACACCTCGACGATCCCAGCGCCCATCGTGCCCAGTCCGACCACGCCTACGCTGCTGAAGTTCCGGGCCACGCCGCCCTCCCAAACGCTCGCTCAATACCTGCCGGGCAGTCTCCCACGGGAAGGTCCCCCAGCGCTGTGACGCATCACTACTCGCGAGTAGTTTTCAGGTCTAGACTGCCGGCATGACGGCTACGCGTACTCCCGGGGTGCCGGTCATCGAGGACGGGGGGCTCGTCTCCACGAACCCCGCCACCGGCGCGGAGGTCGGCCGGTTCCCGGTCGCCGGTCCGGACGAGGTGACCGCGGCCGTGACCCGCGCGCGGACCGCCGCCGAATGGTGGGCCGGGCTCGGCTTCGCCGGCCGGCGGGCCCGGCTGCTGCGCTGGCGGGCGATCCTGGCCGACCGGATCGGCGAGCTGGCCGCGCTCATGCACGACGAGGGGGGCAAGCCGGTCGCCGAGGCGATCGTCGAGTCGGCCGGCGCCATCGACCACGTCGCCTGGGCGGCCCGGCATGCGCGGTCGGTCCTCGGGCCGCGGCGGGTCGCCAGCTCGCTGCTGCAGATCGAGTACTCGGCCCACCTGGAATACCTGCCGTACGGGGTGATCGGGGTGATCGGCCCGTGGAACTACCCGGTGCTGACTCCGCTCGGCTCCATCGGATATGCGCTCGCGGCCGGTAACGCGGTCGTCTTCAAGCCGAGCGAATACACGCCGGCGGTGGGCGAGCTGGCTGGCCGAGCGCTTCGCCGAGGCGGTACCGGAGCAGCCGGTGCTCCAGGTCGTGTTCGGCACCGGGGAGACCGGTACCGCGCTGTGCCGGTCCGGGGTCGACAAGCTCGCCTTCACCGGGTCGACCGCGACCGGTAGGAAGGTGCTGGCCGTGTGTGCCGAGACGCTCACGCCGGTACTGCTGGAGTGTGGCGGCAAGGACGCGATGATCGTCGACGCGGATGCCGACCCGGACAAGGCGGCCGCCGCGGCGGCGTGGGGCGGCCTGACCAACGCCGGCCAGACCTGCGTGGGCATCGAGCGGATATACGTCGCCGAGCCGTTGTATGACGCGTTCCTCGCACGGCTGGTGGAGCGGGCCGGCCGGCTGAAGGTGGGCGTGGACGCCGACGCGGATATCGGCCCGATCACCATGCCGGGTCAGATCGAGACCATCCGCCGGCACATCGCCGACGCGCTGTCGCGGGGCGGGCGCGCGGTGCTCGGTGGCGAGGAGGCGGTCGTGCCGCCGTACGTGCGGCCGACCATCCTGGTCGACGTGCCGGAAGACGCCGCGGCCGTACGGGAGGAGACGTTCGGCCCGACGCTGACGGTGGCCCGGGTCCGGGACGCCGAGGAAGGGGTACGCCTCGCCAACAGCAGCCGGTACGGCCTCGGCGGCGCGGTGTTCTCCCGCTCCCGCGGCATGGAGCTGGCCCGCCGGATGCGCTCCGGCATGACCTCGGTGAACTCGGCCATCTCGTTCGCCGGCATGCCTTCGCTACCGTTCGGCGGGGTGGGCGACTCCGGCTTCGGGCGCATCCACGGCGCCGACGGGCTCCGCGAGTTCGCCCGGCCGAAGGCCATCACCAAGCGCCGCATGCGCTCCCCGCTGCCGTCCCTGTCGTTCGACCGTACCCCCAGACAGGTCGACATGATCACCCGCATCGTCCGCCTCCTACATGGTCGGGGGCGGTGACCGCCGGCGCTGGGCGCCGATCAGCCCCAGGTGAAGGCGCCGGGCCAGCTCACCTCGGCAAGCTGGGTCTGGCCCGCCGCATTGGGATGGAAGAAGTCCAGCGGGCTGAGCTGGTCCACCCCGAACGACGCGGCGTGTACGGCGCCGTTGTCCGTACGGCACCTCGGCCCGTAGTCGCGGCAGGCGCTCGCCAGGATCGAGTTGTACGCGTCGATCCGATCCCGGAACTGCTTGCGGCGCGCCGCGTCGGCCGGTGCCGTGGACGTGGGGTTCCGCAGCAGCGCCGGGCACACGCCCAGCGCCCAGACCTGTTGCGCGGCATGGTTTGTGTGCGCGATCTCCCATACCCGGTACACGTCGGGGATGCTCACCACGAGCACCCGCGCCTTGGGCAGCGCGGCGCGCAGCGTGGCCAGTGCCGCGCCGAGCTGGGCCTGGAACTGGCCGGTACCCGTCATGTCCCCGACCCGGCTGCGGCACGCGTCGTTCGCACCGACCAGGACCGTCACGTAGTCCGGTCGCAGGCCGACCGCGGCGGCGGCCTGGCCGGGCAGGTCGTCGACGGTCGCGCCGGCCGCGGAGAGGTTGTGCGCATTGCCTTTCATGGCCGGGTTGCCGCCGGCGATCCGCTTGTAGTGGCTGTTGACGAGGGTGCCGTCGCCGGTAGCCCAGGAGTTGCGGGGGCAGGCGTTGAGGGTGAGGCAGGCGCCGTACCCGGCGGTGACCGAGTCGCCGAGCGCGACCATCGAGGACGGCAGATCGCTGCGGGGGGTCGGGGTGGGGCCGGCGCCGGGGCTGCCCGCGGCGCTCTTGCACGCGAGCGCGACCAGGGCCAGCAGCGCCACGAGCGCCAGCGTCAGCTTCCGGTTCACGACGACGGTCCGCGCTTCAGTCGTGGGCTCATGTCCCAGAGCGTATGCCGGGACGGCCCTCGCGCGGTGGCGCGCACAACGCGGCCACCGACCGGCTACGCGAACGGCCGAGCGCGCACTTGCCATCCATGAGGAGACCGCCTACCGGGCCAGCGCGCTCACCGCCCTCGCCGAGATTGGCGCGCCTGAGCCTCGCTGACTGTCCCCAAGGTCCGATCGGCGGGAGTAACGTCAGGTCGAACCGTCCGGCAAGGTCAGGTGATCACCATGATGCGGGAAGAGCTGTCCGCAGTCGGCCACCGGCACGCCACCGAGCACGCCGACGTCGAGCACCGTCACGTCGAGGACCACAACCGGTTGTCGCGAGCGCACCTCGCCGCGCACGAGGCACTGTGCAACCGGCACGGCGAGGAGCACGCCCGGCTCGCCGACCGGCACATCCTCGAGCACGAGAAAATGTCCGAAGGCACCCTCAAGCGCCGGGCGCTGCTGAGCACCCGCCACGCCGCACAGCACGCCTGGATGGAGCTGCGGCACGCGAGCCAGCTCGGCTGGCTCGAGGCCCGGCACGCCGGCCACCGCTTCGGCGTGGACGGGCGGCACGCCTGGGAGCTGGCGCGCCAGGAGCGGCAGCACGCGCGCGAGGACCGCGAGCTGACCACGCAGGCCACGCGGGCGGCCCGCGCGACGGCCGCGGGTGGCGTTGCCGAGGACACCCGGCGCGCCGACCCGGGCGCCGGTTAGAAGAGGGTCAGCTCGTCGCGGACCACGCCGCGCAGCGCGTCATAGTCGACAACCACGCAGCGGATACCCCGATCTTCGGCCAGTACCCGTGCCTGCGGCTTGATCTCCTGCGCCGCGAACACGCCGGAGACCGGGGCGAGCAGCGGGTCCCGGCCGAGCAGCTCCAGGTACCGGGTCAGCTGCTCGACGCCGTCGATCTCGCCGCGCCGCTTCACCTCGACCGCGACCGTCGCGCCAGCATCGTCGCGACAGAGCAGGTCGACCGGGCCGATCGCGGTCGGGTACTCCCGCCGTACCAGCGTGAAACCGGCACCGAGCACCGACGGCGTCGCGGCCAGCAGCTCCTGCAGGTGCGCCTCCACCCCGTCCTTCCGCAGGCCCGGGTCCAGGCCCAGCTCGTACGAGGTGTCCTGGAAGATCTTCTCCAGGGTGATCCGCAGCTCCTCGCCGGCCCTGTTGACCACCCGCCAGACGCCGGGCGCCTCCTCGATGCGGCACGGCGGGCTCATCCAGTTCAGCGGCTTGTACGCCCGGTCGTCGGCGTGCACGGAGACCGACCCGTCCGCCTTCACCATCAACAGCCGTACGGCCGGCGGCAGGTGTGCCGTGAGCCGACCGATGTAGTCCACCGAGCACCGCGCAATCACCAACCGCACCCGGCGAGGATACCCGCCTCAGGAAGTGGCACGGCGGTGCCATGCTGGTACCCGTGTTCGAAGCGCTCACCGGCATGGGCCTGGCCGCATCGGCGGGACTGAACGCCTGGATCCCGCTGCTGCTGGTCGGCCTGCTCGCCCGGTACTCCGACCTGATCCACCTGCCGGCGAGCTGGCACTGGCTGTCCAACGGCTGGGTGCTGGTGATCCTCGCCATCCTGCTGGCCATCGAGATGGTCGCCGACAAGGTCCCGGTGCTCGACCACGTCAACGACGTCGTGCACACGGTGATCCGGCCGACCGCGGGTGGCCTGGTCTTCGGCGCCGCGTCCGAGTCGCAGACCGCGACCGTGACCGACCCGGGCACGTTCTTCAGCAGCCATCAATGGGTACCGATCACGGCCGGCGTGATCATCGCGCTGTCCGTCCACGGGGTGAAGGCGACCGCCCGGCCGGTGATCAACGCGACCACGCTCGGGGTGGGCGCGCCGGTGGCCAGCGTCGTCGAGGACGTGATCAGCGTGGTGATGTCGCTGGTCGCGATCGTCGTGCCGATCCTGATCGTGCTCTTCCTGGTCGGGATCGTGCTGTTCTTCGTCTGGGTAGGTCGCTGGCGGCGCCGGCGCAAGGAGGCGAAGGCGCTGGCGCGCGCGGCTCGCCGTCCCGGCTGAGCCGGCGGACAGGTCCTCGGCGGCTACCTACACAGTGTGCGGACAAAGATGTCGGCACACTGTGTAGCACCGTGCGAGACCTGCCCCCGGGCGGAGCCGGAGCGGCGGGGCCGCGACCGTCAGGGGAGGTGGTTCGCCTCGCGGACCACGGTCACCAGCTCGTCGACGATGCCGGTGAGCGCGAAGTCCTTGGACGTGAAGACCCGGGCGACGCCGGCCTTGCGCAGGGTGTCGGCGTCGGGCTCGGGAATGATGCCGCCGACCACGACCGGGACGTCGGCCAGCCCGGCGTCGCGCAGCCCGTCCAGCACGGCGGGTACGGCGGCGAGGTGCGAGCCGGACAGTACGGAGAGCCCGACGAGGTCCACGTCCTCGGCGACGGCGGCCGCCACGATCTGCGCGGGAGTGAGCCGGATGCCCTGGTACACCACCTCGAAGCCGGCATCGCGGGCCCGTACGGCGATCTGCTCGGCACCGTTGGAGTGCCCGTCCAGCCCGGGCTTCCCGACGAGCATGCGCAGCCGCCCGGCGCCCAGCTCGGCGGCCGTGGCGGTGACCCGGGCGCGTACCCCGGCCAGGGTCGGGTCGGAGGCGGCGCCGGCCGAGGCGGTCAGGCCGGTCGGGGCGCGGTACTCGCCGAACACCTCGCGCAGCGCCCCCGACCACTCCCCGGTCGTCACGCCGGCCCGGACGCACTCCAGCGTCGCCGGCATCAGGTTGACGTCGGTCGCGGCGTCCGCGCGTAGGCGCCCGAGCGCGGATGACACCGCCGAGTCCGACCGACCGGAACGCCAGGACCGCAGGGACTCGACCGCCGCCGACTCCACGGCCGGGTCGATCCGCTCCACGGACACGGCACCCGCTTCGGTCAGCGGCGACGGTTCGGTCTCGGTGAACCGGTTGACCCCGACGACCACGTCGTCACCGGCCTCGATCCGCTGGCGCTTGCGGGCCAGCGAGGCGACCAGCGCGCTCTTCAGGTACCCGCTCTCCACGGCGGCCACGATCCCGCCCTGGTCGAGGATCTGGTCCAGCTCCTGCCGCGCACCGTCCACAATGGACTGCACCAGGCCGTCGACCACGTGCGAGCCGTCGAACAGGTCCGGGTACTCCAGCAGGTCCGACTCGTACGCGAGCACCTGCTGCATGCGCAGCGACCACTGCTGGTCCCATGGGCGGGGCAGGCCGAGCGCCTCGTTCCAGGCGGGCAGCTGGACCGCGCGCGCCCGGGCCGAACGGGACAGCGTCACGCCGAGCATCTCCAGCACGATGCGCGCCACGTTGTTCTCCGGCTGCGCCTCGGTGAGGCCGAGCGAGTTGACCTGCACCCCGTACCGGAAACGCCGTTGCTTCTCCGACGTGACGCCGTAGCGGGACAGCGTGATCTCGTCCCACAGCGTCGCGAAGGCCCGCATCTTCGCCGTCTCCTCGACGAAGCGCACCCCGGCGTTGACGAAGAACGAGATCCGGGCCACCACCTCACCGAAGCGTCGAAGCGGGCACCTGCCCCGCGTCGCGTACCGCGTCCAGCACCGCCACGGCCGTGCCCAGCGCGAACCCCACCTCCTGTACGGGCGTCGCGCCCGCCTCCTGGAGGTGGTACGAGCAGATGTTGACCGGGTTCCACTTCGGCACCTCGGTGACGGTGTAGGCGATCGTGTCCGCGGTCAGCCGCAGCGAGGGGCCGGGCGGGAAGATGTACGTGCCGCGGGACAGATACTCCTTGACGATGTCGTTCTGGGTGGTACCGGCGAGCGTGGCCAGCGACGCGCCCTGCTCCTCCGCGACGACGCAGTAGAGGGCCAGCAGCCACATCGCCGGCCCATTGATTGTCATCGACGTGTTAGCGGATCCGAGCGGAAGGCCATGGAACAGCGCGCGCATGTCGCCCAGTTGCGCGACCGGTACCCCCACCCGCCCCACCTCACCGCGGGCCAGCTCGTGGTCCGGGTCGTACCCGGTCTGGGTGGGCAGGTCGAACGCCACCGAGAGCCCGGTCTGCCCCTTGGCGAGGTTGCGCCGGAACAGCGCGTTGGTCGCGGCCGCCGACGAGTGCCCGGCGTAGGTCCGCATGACCCACGGGCGGTCGGGCTCCTCCAGTCGGTATGCCATGACGGCAGCATACTGAACGGTAACTTGGCGCGTCGATGACTTCCGTCACCGCCCGGGTTCAACCCTGGGGTCCATGCGCCTCAACCCGCGGGTGAGGCACGCTGATGGGCATGACGGAGGAACCCGCGATCCGCGTCCGCGGACTGCGAAAGGCATACGGCGAGTACGTCGCGGTCGAACGGCTGGACCTACAGATCGACCACGGCGAGTGCTTCGCGCTGCTCGGGCCGAACGGCGCCGGCAAGACCACGACCGTGGAGATCCTGGAGGGGTACCGGCCGCGCAGTGCCGGCGAGGTGAGCGTGCTGGGCCTCGACCCGGCCAAGCCCACCCGGGACTGGCGGGCCCAGGTCGGCATCGTGCTGCAGTCGACCGGCGAGTTCGAGGCGCTCACGGTACGGGAGGTGGTGACCCACTTCGCGAAGTACTACCCGGCACCGCGCGACCCGGGCGAGGCGATCGAGGCGGTGGGGCTCACCGCGAAGGCGGGCTCGCGGGCCGGTACCCTCTCCGGCGGCCAGCGTCGCCGGCTGGACGTGGCGCTCGGCATCATCGGCAATCCCCAACTGCTCTTCCTCGACGAGCCGACGACCGGCTTCGATCCCGAGGCGCGCCAGGAGTTCTGGGAGCTGATCCGCGGGCTCTCCGCCGAAGGCACCACGATCCTGCTCACCACGCACTACCTGTACGAGGCGGAGGCGCTCGCCCACCGGGTCGGGGTGATCGACGGCGGTCGGCTGGTCGCGGTGGACACGCCGGCCACCCTGGGCGGCCGGAACCGCGCGGCCACCGTGGTCAGCTGGGATGGACCGGACGGCCGCGAGTCGGTCGAGACCGACGCGCCGACCGCCGAGGTGGCCAAGCTCGCCGCGCGGTTCGACGGCGAGGTGCCCGGCCTGGCCGTGGCGCGGCCGACGTTGGAGGACATCTATCTGACCATGATCGGCAAGGAGTCGCGGATGAGCAAGCGCAGCGAGGATCCGGCATGAGCGTCACGACGGTACGGGCCGGCCACGGCCCGCTGCACGCCGCGCGCATCGGCTGGGAGCGCGGGAAGCTGGAGGTAAGGGAGTTCTTCCGGCAGCGCGAGTCCGTGGTCTTCACGCTCGCCTTCCCGGTGATCCTGCTCCTGATCTTCACCACCGTCGTCAAGTACGACATCCCCGGCGGCCTCAACTTCAGCCAGTACTTCATCCCCGGCATCCTGGCCGCCGGCATGTTCGGGGTGTCCTTCCAGACCCTCGCGATCCAGATCTCCATCGAGCGGGACAAGGGCATCCTCAAGCGGCTGGAAGGTACGCCGATGCCCCCGTCCGCGTACTTCATCGGAAAGATCATTATGGTCCTCACGATGGTCGCGCTGGAGAGCGTGGTGCTGCTCGGCATCGCGCGGGCCCTCGGCAAGGTCAACCTGCCCACCGACGGCGGCAAGTGGCTGACCTTCCTCTGGGTGACCCTGCTCGGCGTGGCCGCCGGCTCGCTGCTCGGCATGGTGTTCTCGTCGGTCGCGCGGTCCGGCAAGGCCGCCCCGGCCACGGTGACCCCGGTCGCCCTGTGCTGCAGTTCATCTCCGGGGTGTACTTCGTGTTCAGCAACCTGCCGGACTGGTTGCAGCAGGTCGCCGCGGTGTTCCCGCTGAGCTGGATCGCCCAGGGCTACCGGTCGGTCTTCCTGCCCGACTCGTACGCACAGCAGGAGGTCGCGCACAGCTGGGAGCACGGCCGCATCGCGCTCGTCCTGGTGGCCTGGGCGGTCGGCGGCCTGCTGCTGACCCTGCGTACGTTCCGCTGGACGCAACGGCAAGCGCGACAGCTTAGCCGCCCGGGGCGGACGCGGGTGCGGCGCTTACGTGTCGGCTCAGTACGAGTAGAAGCCCTGCCCGGTCTTGCGGCCCGAGGTCGCCGGCCGCGACCATGCGCTGCAGCAGCTCCGGCGGGAAGAACTTCTCGTCCGCCGTGTCCGGTAGATGTTCGTCGTCGCGTGCAGCAGCACGTCGACGCCGGTCAGGTCGGTGGTGGCCAGCGGGCCCATCGGGTGGCCGAAGCCGAGCTTGCACGCGGTGTCCAGGTCCTCGGCGGAGACCACGCCGCTCTCCACCAGCTTGACCGCCTCGACGACCAGGGCCGAGATCAGCCGGGTGGTGACGAAGCCGGCGATGTCGCGCTTCACCATGATCGTGGTCTTGCCGACCCCCTCGGCGAAGCTCTTCGCCGTGGCCAGCGTCTCGTCCGACGTCTTGTACCCGCGTACCAGCTCGCAGAGCGCCATCAGCGGTACCGGCGAGAAGAAGTGCGTACCGACGACCGACTCGGGCCGGTCGGTGACGGTCGCGATCTGGGTCACCGGGATGGCGCTGGTGTTCGTCGCCAGTACCGTCGTCGTCCTTGCAGATCCTGTCGAGTGCCCGGAAAACCTCCTGCTTGACGTCCAGCCGCTCGAACACCGCCTCGACGACGATGTCCGCGTCGGCCGCCGCCTCCAGGTCCGTCGTGGTGGTGATCCGGGCGACGGCGGTCGGCCGCGTCGGCGGCCGTGACCGTACCTCTCTGCACGAACTTGTCCAGGGACCGGCGGATGCCGTCCAGGCCCCGGTCCAGCGCCGGACCGTCCACGTCGCGCAGCGCCACCGACCAGCCTGCCTGCGCCGCTACCTGGGCGATGCCCGACCCCATCAGCCCCGCCCCGATGACCGCGAGCCGACCCGCCATGCTGGCGCCCCTCTCCTTCGTTCATTTCCTGAACGGTAACTCAGCGTTGTCAGAAGGCGAACGAGGGCTCCTCGGGGGCGACGCCGCGCTCCACGGCCACGCCGAGTCCGCGCAGGTCCGCGACGAAGTCGGGGTACCCGCGGTCGATGTGGTGCACGTTGGCGATCTCGGTCACGCCGTCGGCGCACAGGCCGGCGATCACCAGTCCGGCGCCGGCGCGGATGTCGGTGGCCCGTACCGGAGCGCTCGACAGCCGCTCCCGCCCCCGTACGGCGGCGTGGTGCCCGTCCGTCCGGACCTGTGCCGCGCCCAGCCGAGCCATCTCGTTGATGAACATGAACCGGCCGTCGAAGATGTTCTCGGTGATCAGCGAGGTACCCTCGGCTGACCGCCGCCAGCCCGACCGCCATCGGCAGCAGGTCGGTCGCGAAGCCGGGGAACGGCAGCGTGGAGCATGTCCACCGCGATCGGCCGGCGGTCCATGGTGACCCGGAACGACTCCGCCTCGGTCATGACCTCGGCACCGGCGCTGACCAGCTTGTCCAGCGCGAGCTCCAGGTACGCCGGGTACCACGCCCCGTCACGGTCACCTCGCCCGCGCGTCATCGCCGCCCCGAACGCCCAGGTACCGGCGACGATCCGGTCCCCGACCGTCCGGTGCTGTACCGGGTGTAGCTCGCTCACGCCCTCGATGACCAGCCGGGACGTACCGGCGCCCTCGATCCGGGCGCCCATCTCGGTCAGCATCGTGCAGATGTCGACGATCTCCGGCTCCCGGGCGGCGTTGTCGATCTCGGTCACCCCGTCGGCCAGTACCGCCGCCATCAGCAGGTTCTCGGTGGCGCCGACGCTCGGGAAGTCCAGCCAGATCGTGGCGCCGTGCAGTCCCGTGAGGCGCGGACGGCGATCACGAACCCGTGCTCGCCGGAGATCTCGGCGCCCATCCGGGCCAGGCCGGCGACGTGCATGTCCAGCCCGCGCGAGCCGATCGCGTCCCCGCCCGGGTGGGCCACCCGTACGTAGCCGCAGCGGGCCAGCAGCGGTCCGAGCACGCAGATCGACGCGCGCAGCCGCCGTACCAGGTCGTAGTCGGCTTCGGTGCCGGGCTTGGCGGGCGTGCCGACCCGTACCACGGTGTTGTCGGTGACCGTTCCGGGTCCGCCCGTGGAGCCACCCGAGCCGGGATGGTCAATGGAGACGGTGCAGCCGAGCCGGCGGAGCACCTCCGCCATGATCAGGATGTCGGTGATCCGGGGCACGTTGGAGATCACCGACTCCCCCGTGGCCAGCAGCGCTGCCGCCATCAGCTTGAGCGCCGAGTTCTTCGCACCGGCCACCGCGACCTCGCCGGATAACCGCGTTCCACCAACGACCCGGATCACGTCCACGACGGCCATCGTAGAAGTGTCGGGCGGGGTCCGTACGCTCAACACCATGGCCGTCCACCTCACGCGTATCTACACCAGGACCGGCGACGCCGGCACGACCGGGCTCGGCGACGGATCGCGGGTCCGCAAGAGCGACCCGCGCATCGGCGCCTATGCCGACACCGACGAGTGCAACGCCGCCATCGGGGTGGCCCTGGCCCTGGGCCAGCTGCCGGAGGACGTCCGGACCGTGCTCACCGCCGTCCAGAACGACCTGTTCGACGTGGGCGCCGACCTGTCCACCCCGGTCGTGACGGAGCCGAAGTACCCGCCGTTGCGCATCACCGAAGACTATGTCACCCGCCTGGAGGGCTGGTGCGACGAGTTCAACGGCAGGCTCGGCAAGCTCGACTCGTTCATCCTGCCCGGGGGAACGCCCGGCGCGGCGCTGCTGCACGTCGCCCGTACGGTCGCCCGCCGGGCCGAGCGCTCCGCCTGGACGCTGCACGAGCTCGACGCCGACCACACCAACCCGCTCGCCATCAAGTACCTCAACCGCCTGTCCGACCTGCTGTTCATCCTCAGCCGCGTGGCCAACCCCGGCGGCGACGTCCTCTGGAGACCTGGCGGAAACCAGTGAGCGAACGACGGAGGCACCGTGAGTGAAGCGAGTGGGTACGAGGTCGAGCTGGTCGCCGATCCTCGCTAGCCTCCGCCTCCGCCTCCGCCTCCGCCTCCGCCTGTGCCTGCTGACGCTGGTGCTCGCCCCGCCCCTGGTGATTGCCGGCTGTACCAGCGCGCCGGGGCCTCCGCCGCTACCGGCGCCCGGGTGGCACGAGGTGACCCTGCCGGTCGCCGGTACCGGCCGGCCCGAGGTGGCGGCGCTGGCCGCCTGCCCGGGTCACTGGTACGCCGCGGGCGGGTACCGGACTCCGGACGGTGCCACGAGCCCGGCGCTGTGGGCGAGCCCGGACGGGAGGGCGTGGCGGCCCGTACCGACCCGGCCGGTCTCCGCGTACGGGCCGCGCCACCTGCTGTCCGCCGTCGCCTGTCGGGGTGACACGGTCGTCGCGGTCGGCTCGGCGGCGGGCGGCGTGCACGGCAACCCCCGTACCGCCACCTGGCTCGCCTCCGGCACCGGCCCACTCACCGAGGTGCCGGCCGCCTTCGAGCTGTACGGCGGCCCCGCCGCGATCGGCGTCGGCCGGCTCACCGCCGGCCCGGGCGGCTGGCTGCTCTGCGGTGCCCGGCTGGACGCCAACGGGCAGCCGGGCGCGGCGGTCTGGCCATCGGTCGACGGTCGGGAGTTCCGGCTCGTTGACGCCGACCCGGAGCTGGAGTCCGACGCCCGGGGCCAGACCTCGGGCGTCGACGTGCTGGCCGCCCAGGACGGGTTCACGCTGGTCGGCAGCGTGTTCCCACTCGACGGGCACGCCGCGCGGGCGCCGCTCGCGTGGACGTCGGGCGACGGCGTGCACTGGCACCGGGTGGCGCTGCCGGCACCGGGCGAGGACGCGGAGCTGCAGCGCGCCGTACCCGACGGCGACGGGCTGCTCGTGCTCGGGATCCGGGGCGCCGGGTTCGGGGTCTGGCGCGCGAGCGGCAGCGGTGGCGACCCGGCCGGCTGGCGTACGGTCTCCCGGTTCGGCGCCTTCCACGGCACCGGCCTGCCCGGCGTCACCGCGCTGGCTACGAGCGACGGGAGGGCCTACGCCGTGGTCGCTGACGGCGAGCGTTACCAGCTGTGGGCCTCCGGCGGACCCGCCACCGACTGGACGCGGCTCCCGCTGCCCGTCCAGCCCACGGTTGGCGAGGGGCACCAGGTGGCGCTCGTCGGCGCCGGGGACGCGATGCTGCTCGCGGTCGAGGACGGTACCGCCACGCGGGTGTGGACGAGCCGCGGTTAACGGGCCGCGAAACGCATCGAGACCGCCCCGGGCGGGGCGGCCTCGAGCCAGGAGAGGAAGCCGGTGAGCGTGGTCTCCGCCATGGCGATCTCGATCGACGTGCGCTTGCTGATGCACCGGAGAACCACCCAGTCGGCCGGCAGGACCAGCCGCTCCGCGGCCGTCGGTGCGCGGCGCTCCTCGACCGCCAAGGCGCGCCGGGTGAGGGTACGGCGGGGGCGGATGGCCAGGCTGAAGACCCGGTACCAGCGCATCTGGTCGCCGACGAACCGGGCCACCCCGGGCGACCAGCCCCGGCCGGCCATCAGGGTGGACAGCCGGATGCTCATCTCGATGGTGCCCCGGCCACGGGCGATGATCTCGCGGCGCAGGAAGAGTATGCCCAGCGCGCAGAGCAGAACGAACACGCCGATCCCGATAAGCTCGATGATCCTGATCGGCGTCATGGGATCAACGCTGCGGGGAGACGGGTTGACAGCTCTCGGCGAGAACCTTCACGCCTTCCGGGGTCACCGACAGGAACCCGCCGGTAACCTCGAACGCCAAGTCGCCCTCGGGACGCTTGATCCGTACCTCGCTCGGCTCGGCGAGCTGGCCCAGCGTCGGCGCGAGGCCCGGCAGCACACCAAGCTCACCCTCGGTGGTACGGGCGACGACCATGTCGGCCTCGCCGGACCAGACGCGCTCCTCAAGGGCGACGAGGTCGACGTGTATCTGACGGGCCACGGCGTGGGCTCTCCTTAGCGTGATGTCCCCCAAGGACGACAAGCGATTTGAGGGACAAACCAAATTCTAGTCGACGCCGTACCGGGCCCGACGACGAACGGGCGCGACAAGCGACATTCACCACATGAGTGAATACCGCGGCCGCCCTTTTCACGCCGGGCGGCCGCGATATCCGGAGATCAGCTGTTCTTCTCCAGCTCACGGGCGTTGCGCTCAAGGTCCTCGATGCCACCGCACATGAAGAAAGCCTGCTCGGGCAGGTGGTCGAACTCACCCTCGGTCATCTTCTTGAAGGCTTCGATGGTCTCCTTGACCGACACGAACGAGCCCGGGATACCGGTGAACTGCTCGGCCACGTACGTGTTCTGGGACAGGAAGCGCTCGATCCGGCGGGCCCGGCCGACCGTGACCTTGTCCTCCTCGGACAGCTCGTCCATACCGAGGATCGCGATGATGTCCTGCAGGTCCTTGTACCGCTGCAGGATCCGCTTGATCTCGGAGGCCACCGCGTAGTGCTCGGCGCCCACGTACTCCGGCGCGAGGATGCGCGAGCTGGAGGCCAGCGGGTCCACGGCCGGGTAGATGCCCTTGTCCGAGACCGACCGCTCCAGGTTCGTGGTCGCGTCGAGGAAGGTGAACGTGGTGGCCGGAGCCGGGTCGGTGTAGTCGTCGGCGGGTACGTAGATCGCCTGCATCGAGGTGATCGCCTGGCCCCGTACCGACGTGATCCGCTCCTGCAGCTCGCCCATCTCGTCGGCCAGGGTCGGCTGGTAGCCCACCGCGCTGGGCATCCGGCCCAGCAGCGTGGACACCTCGGACCCGGCCTGGGTGAACCGGAAGATGTTGTCGATGAACAGCAGCACTTCCTGCTTCTGTACGTCGCGGAAGTACTCGGCCATGGTCAGCGCGGACAGGGCCACCCGCAGCCGGGTGCCCGGCGGCTCGTCCATCTGCCCGAAGACCAGCGCGGTCTGCGGGAGCACGTCGGATTCGGTCATCTCCTTGATGAGGTCGTTGCCCTCGCGGGTACGCTCACCGACCCCGGCGAACACCGAGACGCCACCGAAGTTCCGGGCCACCCGTACGATCATCTCCTGGATCAGTACGGTCTTGCCCACGCCCGCGCCGCCGAACAGCCCGATCTTGCCACCCTTCACGTACGGGGTGAGCAGGTCGAGCACCTTGATGCCGGTCTCCAGCATCTCGGTCTTCGGCTCCAGGGACACGAACTCCGGCGCGTGCCGGTGGATCGACCAGCGCTCCTTGATGTCCAGCGTCTTCGGGTCCGCGTTGAGCACGTCGCCGATCGCGTTGAACACGTGCCCCTTGGTCACGTCGCCGACCGGTACGGTGATCGGGCCGCCGGTGTCGGTGACCTCGGCGCCCCGTACCAGACCGTCGGTCGGTTGCATGGAGATGGCCCGGACCATGTTGCCGCCGAGGTGCTGGGCGACCTCCAGGGTGAGTACCTTCTCACCGCCGGAGAGCGACACGGTCACCTTGAGGGCGTTGAAGATCCCGGGCATCGCGTCGCGCGGGAACTCGGCGTCCACGACCGGGCCGATGACCCGGGTGACGCGACCGACGCCGGTCATGGTCTTCTCTACAGCAGCAGTCATTACCCTTCACTCCCCGCCCCGGCGAGCGCGTTCGCGCCCCCGACGATCTCGCTGATCTCCTGGGTGATCGACGCCTGACGCGCGGAGTTCATCGACCGCGTGTACTTCTTCAGCAGCTCTTCCGCGTTGTCGGTCGCGGCCTTCATGGCGCGGCGCCGCGAGGCCGACTCGCTGGCCGCGGAGTCCAGCAGCGCCGTGTAGATCCGCGTGTTCAGGTACTGCGGCAGCAGCCCGTCGAGCAGCTGCTCCGGTCCCGGCTCGAACTCGTACGCCGGAGCCAGCCCCTCCAGCGGCTCGACCGTCATCGGGGCGACCAGCGTGGTCACCGGCGCCTGCGTCATCAGCGAGCGGAACTGGGTGGACACCAGCCAGAACTCGTCGATGCCGTCGGCGTCGTCCTGCGCCCCGGTGGCGAAGGCGTCGCGGATGGTCTCCCCGACCGTACGGGCGTTCTCCGCCTCCGGCCGCTCGGAGAAGCCGGTCCAGCTCGCCTCGATCGGGCGGTTGCGGAACCGGTAGTACGCCACGCCCTTGCGGCCGATGACGTACAGCGCGACCTGCTTGCCCTCGTCGTTCAGGCGCGCGATGAGGGCCTCGGCGGTACGGATGGCGAACGCGTTGTACCCGCCTGCCAGGCCCCGGTCGCTGGTGATGAGCAGGACGCCGGCCCGGTTGACGTGCGGCCGGGGGCGCAGCAGCGGGTGCTCGACCTCGCTGGCGTTGCGGGCCAGCGCGGCGAGCACGTCCGTGATCGCCTCGGCGTACGGGCGGGAGGCGAGCACCTTCTCCTGCGCCCTGCCGATCCGGCTGGTGGCGACCAGCTCCTGCGCCTTGGTGATCTTCTTGGTCGACTTGACCGTACGGATCCGCCGGCGCAGGGTCTGTAGCTGGGCGGCCATAGCTACTGCCCTTGCCCGGTCGGTACGGCCTGGGTCGACTCCGAGTCGGTCTGGAACTGCTGCTTGAACTCCGCGACCGCCGCGTCGAGCTGGCCGGTCACGTCGTCGTCCCAGGTGCCGTTCGCGATCGTGGCCAGCAGGTCCTTGCGCGCGTGCCGCAGGTACTCGATGAACTGCTGCTCGAACCGGCGCACCTGCGGGACCGGGATGTCGTCGAGCTTGCCGGCCGTACCGGTCCAGACCGATACGACCTCCTCCTCCACCGGGTACGGCGAGTAGTTCGGCTGCTTGAGCAGCTCGACCAGGCGGGCGCCGCGCTCCAGCTGGTTACGCGAGGCGCGGTCCAGGTCGGAGGCGAACGCCGAGAATGCCTCCAGCTCGCGGAACTGGGCGAGGTCGAGCCGGAGCCGGCCGGCCACCCGCTTCATCGGCTTCTGCTGCGCGTTGCCGCCCACCCGGGACACCGAGGTGCCGACGTTGATGGCCGGCCGTACGCCCGCGTTGAACAGGTCCGACTCCAGGAAGATCTGGCCGTCGGTGATCGAGATGACGTTGGTCGGGATGTAGGCCGAGATGTCGTTGGCCCTGGTCTCGATGATCGGCAGGCCGGTCATCGAGCCGCCGCCCAGGTCCGTGGACAGCTTCGCGCACCGCTCCAGCAGCCGGGAGTGCAGGTAGAAGACGTCGCCGGGGTACGCCTCGCGGCCGGGCGGGCGGCGCAGCAGCAGGGACACCGCCCGGTACGCCTCGGCCTGCTTGGACAGGTCATCGAAGATGATGAGTACGTGCTTCCCGGCGTACATCCAGTGCTGGCCGATCGCCGAGCCGGTGTAGGGCGCCAGGTACTTGAAGCCGGCCGGGTCGGACGCCGGGGAGGCCACGATCGTCGTGTACTCCATGGCGCCGTGCTCCTCCAGCGTGCCCTTGACCGAGGCGATCGTGGATGCCTTCTGGCCGATCGCCACGTAGATGCAGCGGACCTGCTTCTTCGGGTCGCCGGAGTGCCAGTTGTCCCGCTGGTTGATCACCGTGTCGATCGCGACCGTGGTCTTGCCGGTCTTCCGGTCCCCGATGATCAGCTGCCGCTGGCCGCGCCCGATCGGGGTCATCGCGTCGATCGACTTGATCCCGGTCTGCAGCGGCTCGCTCACGCCCTCGCGCACCATCACGTTCGGCGCCTGCAGCTCCAGCTCGCGGTACCCCTCGTTCTGGATCTCGCCCAGCCCGTCCAGCGGCGTACCCAGAGGGTCCACCACCCGGCCGAGGAACGCGTCCCCGACCGGTGCGGACAGCACCCGGCCGGTCCGCTTGACCCGCTGGCCCTCCTGGATGCCGGAGTAGTCACCGAGGACCACCACGCCGATGTCCCGGATGTCCAGGTTCAGCGCGACACCCAGCGTGCCGTCCTCGAACTCCAGCAACTCGTTCGCCATGGTCGAGGGCAGCCCCTCGACGTGGGCGATCCCGTCACCCGCGTCGGCGACTGCGCCGACCTCCTCGCGGGAGATCTCCGGTGTGTAGGACGAGATATAGCGCTCCAGCGCGCTACGGATCTCGTCCGAGGAGATGGTCAGCTCGGCCATCCGCTACTTCCCCTTGTATCTCGTCGAGCGATGGATCACCGCTCGAATGGGAGGTCGGTCTATTTGGTGAGGGCGGTGCGCGCCTCGATGAGGCGGCGCAGGACGGTCCCGTCGTACAGGTCGCTGCCGATCTGGACGCTCAGCCCACCGATGATGCGCGGATCGACCGTCACCTTGAGGGAGACCTGTCGACCGTACCTCTGGGAGAGCTGCGTACCCAGCCTCGCCTCGTCGCTGTCGGTGAGCGGGATGGCCGAGGTGACGTACGCGACCTGCCGGTCCCGGGCCGCCGCGGCCAGCTCGATGAGCCGGGACATCGAGGCGCCGAAGCTGCGCCCGCCGAACCCGGCCAGCGCGAGCCGGACCAGCCGTACGGTCGTCGCCAGCGCCTTGCCGTCGAGCAGCTCGGACACCAGCGCCGTACGGTGCTCGACCGGCGCGCCCGGGTCCCCGAGAAGGGCCGCCAGCCGGGGCGCCCCGTCCACGACCTGGGCGAAGCGGAACAGCTCGTCCTCCACCTCGCCCAGCTCGTCGGCCCGCTCCGCGCCGGCCAGTACGGTGTCCGCACCCAGCCGCTCCGCGGCGTCGCGCAGCTCCCCCGGGCTCGGCCAGCGCGCCGACACCAGCTCCTCGACCAGGCCGAGCGCCTCGGCGCCGGCCTTGCCACGCAGGAGCCCCCGGGCCAGCTCGACCCGGTCGTCGACGGTACGGGCCGGGTCGGACAGCGCCCGGCGCAGCCGCGGCTCCCGACCCAGCAGCGTCGCCACCGCGAGCACCTCGTCGGCCAGCTCGGCCAGGGCCGAGGCGTCCGCGCCGGCCGCGTACGCCGCGAGCCGCTCGGCGGCCGGCCCGTACGACTCCCGGATGGCGGACTCCATCAGCGGTCTCCCGCCGTCTCGAGGTCGCGCAGGAACCGGTCGACGGTCCCCTTCTTGCGCGCCTCGTCCGCCAGCGCGTCCCCAACGATCTTGCTGGCCAGGTCGACCGCCAGCTTGCCGACCTCGACCCGCAGGTCACGGATGATCGAGGCGCGCTGCGCGTCGAGCTGATCCTTGCCCGCCGCGACGATCCGCTCGCTCTCCTCGCGGGCGGCCGCCACGATCTCCTCCCGGATGCCGATCGCGTCGGCACGGGCCTGGTCGCGGATCTTCGCCGCCTCGGTACGGGCCTCGGCCAGCTGGCGGGTGTACTGCTCGAAAAGCGCGTTGGCCTCGGCCTGGCGCTCCTCGGCCCGGCGGATGCCGCCCTCGATCGCCTCGACCCGCGCCCGGAACGTCTGCTCCATACGGGGGAAGACGTACCGCATCAGGACAAAGGTGAGCAGCCCGAAGGCGATGATGCCGACGACCAGCTCTTGCCAGATCGGGACGACGGGGTTCGGGGCCGCCTCAGCGAGCAACGGCATGGGTACCTCCTATTGCGAGGCCGGTGGCCGGCATTAGCTGAAGACGAAGCCGAACGCGATGCCGAGCAGGGCCAGCGCCTCGACCACCGCGAAGCCCAGGAACAGGTAGGTCCGGGTCAGGCCGGCCGATTCCGGCTGCCGGGCGGTCGCCTGGATGTAGGCGGCGAAGACGATGCCCACACCGATACCCGGGCCGATCGCGGCCAGGCCGTAACCGATGGCGCTGAGGCTGCCGTTAACGGCGGCAAGAGTGTCCATTACGGTGTTTCCTCCTGAGTCTTCCGCGTGCCTTCACGCGGGAGGCCGAATGTATTTCGGTGTTTCGATCCGAGGGAACTCAGTGCTCGTCGGCGAGCGCGCCCTGCACGTAGCTCGCCGTCAGCAGGGCGAACACGTATGCCTGAAGCACCGCGACCAGTAGTTCGAAGAAGGTGAGCGCGATCGCCATCCCCCAGGACAGCAGCGAGATCGGCTTGATGAACAGGCTCTGCGAGCCCAGCAGCACGAACCCGCCGAGCGTGAAGACCAGCAGGATCACGTGCCCGGCGAACATGTTGGCGAAAAGACGCAGCGCCAGCGTGAAAGGGCGCAGCAGGAAGGTCGACACGAACTCCAGCGGCGCGACGAGCAGGAGCATCCCCACCGGTACGCCGGGGATGATCAGCGACTGCTTGAAGTACCCGAAGAACCCATGCTTACGGAAGCCCAGGTACAGGAACAAGATGTAGGACAGCGCCGCCAGTACGGCCGGGAAGGCGATGTGCGAGTTCGGCGAGATCTGCAGGAACGGCAGGATGCCGAACACGTTGGTGACCAGGATGAAGCTGAAGAGGCTGGCCAGGTACGGCCCGAACCGTACGCCCTCGTGGCCGATGACCTCGCCCGCGATGCCGTTACGGGCGAAACCGTAGATGGACTCGGCGAGCCACTGCATCCGGCTCGGTACCAGCCTCGGGTCCCGGTAGGCGACCAGGAAGAACACGATGATCAATGCGACCGCGAGCCAGACCATCAGCGTGAACTTGGTCAGCCACGGCCCCGTACCGCCAATGATGCTGGGCAGGTAGAAGTCGTGCACGCTGGGCGGCCACCCCTCGTGGCCACCCTCGGTGAGGACTGCCTGTCCGCTCACGCCGGCCCCTCTCTCATCCAGACGCGCACTACGCGCCGAGCTTGCGTACGACCAGGTAGATGCCCGCCGAGATGCCCAGCACACAGCCGATTGCGGTAGAGATCCCGCCCGTGTGTAGCCATCGGTCGACGAGCCAGCCGATGAACCCCCAGAACGCCATCCCGGCGATCAGGTAGCTCACCGCTGCCCAGCCCGCGTTAACGCCTGCCGCCGCATCATCGGGGCGCTTCGGGGACTGGTCACCGGCCATGACGCGCGAACCATATCAGCCGCGAAAGAGTGGGTGTGAGTCGACCCCCGCGGCAGCGCCTGCGGGGGTGGCCAGAGTCTGGGGCCGGTATGTCTGATGCCGATGACACGTTACTCCTCTCACGCGGCCGCGCCAGGGGATCGAGTGCCAAAAGTCTGCAAACGGACACCAGACCGTTACCTAGGAGTATCCGGCGCGAAGGACGCCACTGCTGCGCAGTTTCGTGCAGCAGTGTGGCCTTGGTTACGTGCTATGGCCGCCCGTCGATCTCGAGGTACGGGATCCGGGCCCGCCAGGTCCAGACCGCCTGCGCGGTCGTCCAGCCGAGGGCCCCAGCGATGACGCCGACGCCCATGGCCGGCAGGCCGGTCCAGCCGGTACCGGCGATCACCGCCATCAGGACGCCGATCAGCGTGAACTTCACGGCGTACGCCAGCAGGCCGATCGGCATGATCAAGGCGGGGCGCACCGAGTCGGCCCACGCGATGACGAGGCTGGAGACGGTGTAGCTGGCCGCGACCAGCAGGACGCCGGCCGCCGCACCGGCCGCGCCGGCGCCGCCGCGCAGCATCACGCCGAGGACGACGCCGAGGACCAGGAGCACGGCCGACGCGACGAGGCCGGACGGCAGGTGGCGCAGCCGCCGGGTCATCGCGGGTACGCCGGGAACGTGGCGACCAGCGTGCTCACCTCCTCGGTTCAGGCACCAATCTAGACCCGGGCCGCTGCGATCCTCGACGCTCGTACCCCTCGGCGGGGGTGACCGCGTCCAAGATCTCGGTGCCAACGAGCATGGACGCCGTACGGGGCGCGCCGGATAGGGTCGCGGGCATGGGTGAGCCTGCCGGCGCGCTGCTGGCCGTCAGTGACCTGCACGTCGCGTACCCGGACAACCGGCGGTTCGTCGAGGACCTCCGCCCCACGTCCGACGCCGACTGGCTGCTGGTCGCCGGGGACGTGGCGGAGACGTTCGCCGACGTCGAGTGGGCACTGGGCCGGTTGCGCGAGCGCTTCGGCACGGTGGTCTGGGCACCGGGCAACCACGAGCTGTGGACCCCCGCCGGGGACCCGGTACGGGCCCGGGGCGAGGAGCGCTACCTCCGCCTCGTCGAGCTGTGCCGTGACCTCGACGTGCTGACGCCGGAGGACCCGTACCGGGTGTGGACCGGTCCGGGCGGCCCGGTCACCGTCGCGCCCCTGTTCCTCCTGTACGACTACACGTTCCGCCCGGACGGCGCGACGACCAAGGAGGAGGCGCTCGCCATGGCTTACGAGGCGGGTGTGGTCTGCCGCGACGAGATGCTGCTGCACCCGGACCCGTGGCCGAGCCGGGACGCGTGGTGCCGGGCGCGGGTGGAGCTGACCGAGCGCCGGCTGGCCGGGCTCGACCCCGCGGTGCCGACCGTACTGGTCAACCACTTCCCGCTGGTCCGCGAGCCGACCCGCATCCTGCGGTACCCGGTGTTCGCGCAGTGGTGCGGCACCGAGCTGACCGCCGACTGGCCGGTACGGTTCAACGCCGCCGCGGTCGTCTACGGGCACCTGCACATCCCGAGGTCGATCGTCGTCGATGGAGTACCGCACCAGGAGGTCTCCCTTGGATATCCGCGCGAGTGGCAGCCGCGCGCCAACCCGCCCCGCCTGCCCCGGCAGATCCTGCCCGCACCGGCCCCGGCAACTACCGGCTGAGCCGCCAGCGGCGCAGCACCGCGTACCCGACGAGGAACAGCACGACCGCGTTCAGGCTGTGCCAGATGAAGTGGGTACCCACGGGGAAGTGCGCGCACAGCGGAAGGTCCAGCGTGCGGGCGGTGAGCGAGACCGCGAAGATCGCCGACGCGGCCCCCAGCCACACCCCGTACCGCCGCAGCTCGGGCTGGCGCCACAGCGCAGCGGCGATGCCGACCAGACCGAGCAGCGCGGGCAGGTAGCCAACCAGCGCCGGACGCAGCCCGGCGAGCCCGACCAGCGCGGCGTAACAACCTACCGCGAACGCCGTGAACGCGGGCGCCGCGAGCCAGGCCCACCGCCACGGCACCCCCCACATCCAGTAGGCGATCACCACCACCCCGGCGAGCACGAAAGCCATGATGGACAACGAGTCCAGCGCCTCCGTGAGCGGCGACCTCGCGGTGTGGAAGGCCAGGCTGCACAACCCCACCACCCCCAGCAGTACGGGCAGCAGGCGCACGCTGTTCGGCGCCGCCCGCCGTTCCCGGGCCAGCAGCCACAGCAGCAGCCCGGACGCCACCAGGAAAGCGAGGTTGCTCACCGCGTTGAGTGGCTCCCCCCACAGCCCGGCAGCCGTCCGCTCGCAGTACGGGGTCACCGTACGGCTCCGTGGTAGAACAGCGCGCCCAGCCCGACGGTGAACGCGAGTACCCCGTACAGCGCGTGCTCGACGGAGACGGTGAGCAGGGAACGGGTGCGCTGGTACCGGCGCGCGAAGAGCCAGCCGCCGGCCAGCGTGAGCGCGACCGACAGGACGTTGTGGAACATCAGGTGGGCGAAGCCGAACGCCACGGCGCTGGCGAGCGCGGCACCCCGGCCCTCCCCGAACACCGGCGCGTACCGGTAGAGCAGGAACGCCCGGAACAGCAGCTCCTGCGGGTACACCGAGAGCAGCGGGTAGAACACCACCACCGCGGCCCACAGCAGCGGCTGCTGCCTCGGGAGGTTGAAGAGCCAGGTCGGCGTCAGGACAGCGATCGCCACCACCGCGAGGAGCGCGGCGAGCAGCCACAGCCACAGGATCGACGGCAGCGCCGGCCGCAGCGCCTCGGGTCGCGCCAGGTCCCGCCGGTCGAGGTCGGGACGGCGGCGCAGGTACAGGTAGGCGGCGGGGCCGAGCACGACCAGCAGCGGGATCGGGCCGCCCGGGATGCGGACCAGCGCGAAGACGCCGGACACGCCGAAGAAGAGGACGAGGTACTCGACGAGCCGGCGAGCGCGCACGGCGCCTACTGTACGGGCGATGCCTGAGAACTCAGCCGAACAGGGCGGCCGCGAGGGGGCGTACCGTCGCCTCGATCTCGTCGGCGACCCGGGTGAAGAACGCGTCCCCGCGCCCCCACGGGTCGTCCAGTTCGTCGTCCGGGCGCGGCGGCCGGCCGGCACGGGCCGCGTCGGCCGCCTCCACGAGCGCCACCCCACGGGCGTGGACCGCCTCCGGTACGGGCGTCACCGCCGGCAGCTGCGCGAGGTCCACGGCGTCCAGCAGCCTGGCCAGCTCCCCGTACACGAAGGCGCGCGGCCCGGCGTCGGCCCGCAGCCCGAGCACGTACTCGACCTGCTCGGCGGTCGCGGTGAGGATCAGGTCGGCGTGGTCGAGGTACTCGGCGCGCAGCTTCCGGGCGCTGAACCCGGTCTCGTCCCCGCCCCGGCGGCGTACCTCCCGCGCGGCCGGGGGGTTCATCGACTCCCCCGCGTGCCAGCCGCCCGTACCGGCGCTCTCCGACAGGACCAGCTCCTCGGCCTTGTCGCCGACCCGCTCCCGTACGGCCAGGAGCAGCAGCCGTTCGGCCATCGGCGAGCGGCAGATGTTGCCCATGCAGACGTGCAGGACGGCGAACGGGGGCACGGTCACTCCTCGGGCGCCTCGATGGACGGTACGACCTCGCGCAGCTTGTCCAGCGGGATCGCGCCGGCGCGCAGCAGCCGCGGCAGGTCACCGGTGACGTCGACGATAGTCGATGGCGTACGGTCGGCGAACTCGCCCGCCTCGAGGTAGACGGAGACCGCGAAGCCGAGCTGCGAGCGGGCCTCCTCGGCCGTACCGGCAGGCGGCTGGCCGGTCTTGTTGGCACTGGACACCGCCATCGGACCGGTCTCCCGGAGCACCTCCAGCGCCACCGGGTGCAGCGGCATCCGTACCGCGACGGTGCCGTCCAGGTCGCCGAGGTCCCACTGCAGGCTCGGGGCGTGCTCGACGACGATCGTCAGGGCGCCCGGCCAGAACGCCTCGACCAGGTCCTTCGCCGCCGTCGGCAGGCCGAACACCAGGCCGTCGAGCGTCTCCCGGGAGCCGACCAGCACCGGCGGGGGCATCTGCCGGCCGCGCCCTTTGGCCTCCAGCAACGCGGTCACCGCCCAGGGCTTGAAGGCGTCCGCGCCGATCCCGTACAGCGTGTCGGTCGGCAGCACGACGAGGTCACCGCGCTTCACGGCATCGATGGCCGCCTCGATACCCCGGTCGCGGTCGCCGACCGTCCGGCAGTCGTAAAGCATCACAATGTGCAGTCTGCCAGGCGGCGGGCGGTGGCGAACCGGGGGCGTCCGGCGAGGTCGCGGTGACCGGCGACCGCTCCGTAGCCGGCCGCCCGCAACATCGCGGGTAGGACCTCGCCGTGGCTGTCGTCGTGCTCGATGCCGACCCAGCCGCCGGGCCGGAGCAGGCCGGCCGCGCGGGGCACGATGCCCCGGATCACGGCCAGACCGTCGGGGCCGCCGAACACCGCCGGGTACGGGTCGTGCTCGGCCACCTCCGGCTGCACCCGGGTACCTTCCGGCACGTACGGCGGGTTGCACAGCACCAGGTCCACCTGTCCGTCCACAGTGGACAGCGTGCGGAGATCGGTGGCGTCGCCCTCGACGACCTCGACCGAGGAGCCGGAGGTGTTGCGCCGCAGCCACTCCAGCGCCACCGGGTCGTACTCCACGGCGTACACCGTCGCATGTGGACACTCGCTGGCGACGGCGAGCGCGACGGCACCCGTACCGCTGCAGAGGTCCACGACGACCGGCGCCTGCTGATCCGGGCGCGCCTGGCGGTCCAGCCGCGCCAACCCCCACTCGACGAGCAGCTCTGTCTCAAATCGTGGGATAAACACGCCGGGCCCGACCGCGACCTCACCTTTCCAGAACGCGGCCGTACCGAGGAGGTGCTGTACCGGCCGGCGGGCGGCGCGTTCCCGGACGAGCGCGGCGAAGCGTTCAAACGCCACGGGATCGAACCCGGCGGCGAGCGCCAGCCGCCCGCGCGGCACCCCGAGCGCATGTGCGGCGAGTAACTCAGCATCGACGGTCGGCGATTCAATACCGGCCTCGGCGAGCACCGAGACTGCCCAAGCTCTCGCCTCCCGGACCGATCGCACCCCATAATCATGCCGACGGCCGGTTGGGCTCCGGTCACCGAGGGGGTTGCGTGGGTAGCGCCGCGGACGAGCTTCCCCAGCTGCGCCAGCTACTGGCCGACGGCAGGGCGGCCGAAGCGCTGCTCGTCATCGACCGGCTGCTGGCCACCGAACAGGACCTGGCCTGCCGCGCCGACCTGCTGCTGCGCCGGCTGTCGGCGATCGTCAACCTGGGCCGGCGCACCGAGTACGCGCCCGGGCTCGACGCGGCCGACGCGGCGATCGACGCCGACCCGGACCCGGAACGGCACGGCCGGCTCAACGCCCTGGCCGCGATCATCGCGCTGCTCGACAACTCGCTCGACCGCTGCGTCGCGCACCTCGTCAAGAGCTACCGCTGGCTCAACGGGGTGACCCGGGTCGACGAGGATGTCGCGTACGCCTGGCACGACCTCGCCACGGCGTACTCGTACGCCGGGTTCCACGGGTACGCGATCGCGGCGGTCGACCGGGCCCGCCAGGTGGCGGTCTCCGCCGGGCTGTCCGAGTGGGACTACGTGAACCCGGCGATCCAGGTACGGCTGGCCGTGTGGCACGACCACCACGGCGACACCGACGCCTGCGTACGGGTCCTCCGCGACGCCATCGACGACCTCGGCGCGCACCTCACCCAGCTCCGGCCGATCTTCCGCGGCTCGTACGGCTACGGCCTGGCCCGCCTAGCCGCGCTCGGCGAGCCGGTCGGCGCCGACCCCTGGCCGCTGCTGGAGAACGCCGGACAGTCCCTGCGCGCCCGGGACCTGCGACTGCTCGGAAACGTCTGCCTGTCGATCGCCGACGGCCAGGCCACCACCGCGCTCGCCCTGCTCGACCAGGCCACGATCACGCCGGCCACGATGGGCGCGCCGGAGCCGTACCGGCTGCGCGTCCTGGCCCATCTCGCCGCGGGGCAGCACGCCGAGGCCCTGGCCGCCGAGCGCCGCACCTACCGGGTCGCCAGCGAGCAGACCGAGCGGCTGCGCGACCTGTTCATCGACGGGGTGGCCGCCCGGCTGGATCACGAGAACATGCTGGTCACGGTGGCCCGGTACCAGGGCGAGGCGCTCACCGACCCGCTCACCGGGCTGCCCAACCGGCGCCACCTGGAGGAGTACGTCGGTGCACTCATCGACGCCGGCCACTCAGCCATCATCGGCGTCTGCGACCTGGACGGCTTCAAGGCGGTCAACGACCAGCACGGGCATCTGGCCGGTGACGACGTGTTGACCCGGGTGGCGGCGATCCTGGCCCGGGTGATGCGCCGTGGCGACTTCGTCGCCCGGTACGGCGGGGACGAGTTCGTGGTCGTGCTCCCGGGCGCCTCCCAGCGCGAGGCGTTCGAGGTGGCGCACCGGATCGTGAGCGCGATAGAAAGCGAGGACTGGTCCGCGCTGGTACCCGGTAGCCGCGTCGGCATCACCGTCGGCTGGGCGGAGGCCACCTCCCGGATGAGCATCGCCGACGCCTTCGCGGCCGCCGACCAGGCCATGCTCCGCCGGAAGGCGTCGTAGCGCGAGGCTACGGGCCCGGACCACGACGCAGAACGAGCGCCGAGCGCGAAGCGCCGGCCGACACAGCGTCGTAGCGCGAGGCTACGGGCCCGGACCACGACGCAGAACGAGCGCCGAGCGCGAAGCGCCGGTCGACAGCTGAGCGTCCTGACCTACTTCCGGCTGAGCTCGGTCGCGCCGGCCAGCCGGGCCTGGCGGTCGGCTTCGGTCAATGCGTCGAGGACGCCGTCGAGGTCGCCGCCCAGCGCCAGGTCCAGGTTGTACGCCGTGTACCCGATCCGGTGGTCGGAGATCCGGTTCTGCGGGAAGTTGTACGTCCGGATGCGCTCCGACCGGTCGACGGTCCGTACCTGGGCGCGCCGGGCGTCCGAGGCGGCGGCCGCGGCCTGCTCGACGGCGAGCTGGGCCAGCTTGGCCCGGAGCATGCGCATCGCCCGGTCCTTGTTCTGCAACTGGGAGCGCTCGTTCTGGCAGGACACCACGATCCCGCTGGGCAGGTGGGTGATCCGTACGGCCGAGTCGGTGGTGTTGACGCTCTGCCCGCCCGGGCCGCTCGACCGGAACACGTCGATCCGCAGGTCGCCCGGGTCGACGGTGACCTCGGTCTCCTCCGCCTCCGGGGTCACCAGGACACCGGCGGCCGAGGTGTGGATGCGGCCCTGGGACTCGGTCGCCGGTACCCGCTGCACGCGGTGCACGCCGCCCTCCCACTTCAGGCGCGACCAGACCCCGTACCCGCCGTCCGGGACCCCGCGGGTCTTGACCGCCACCGCCACGTCCTTGTACCCGCCGAGGTCGGACTCCTGCGCGTCGAGCACCTCGGTGACCCAGCCGCGCCGCTCGGCGTACCGCAGGTACATCCGCAACAGGTCCCCGGCGAACAGGGCCGACTCCTCGCCGCCCTCGCCGGCCTTGATCTCCAGGATCACGTCCTTGCCGTCGTCCGGGTCCCGCGGCGCGAGCAGCTCGGCGAGCCGCTCCTCCAGTACCGGCAGCCGGGCCTCCAACTCGGCGGCCTCCGACGCGAACGCCGGGTCCTCGGCGGCCAGCTCACGCGCGGCGGCGATGTCGGCGCGAACCTGCTCCAGCTCGGCCGCGCCCTTGGCAATCGGGGTCAGCTCCGCGAACCGCCGCCCGACCCGCCGCGCGGCGGCCTGGTCGGCGTGGATCGCCGGGTCGGCCAGCCGCGCCTCCAGCTCGGCGTACTCGTCGAGCAGCGCCTTGAGCCGATCCTCAGTCATTGGTTTCCTTCGCTAGAGCCGGAGAAACGAAACGGCGCCCACCCGCCGGCGAGTGCCGGGGGCGGGCGCCGGATGCGGCGCTACTTGGCCTTCTTCGCCTGGGCCTTGGCGTACTTCTGCTGGAACTTGGCAACCCGGCCGGCGGTGTCCAGCACGCGCTGCTTACCGGTGTAGAACGGGTGGCAGGCGCTGCACGTCTCGACGTGAATCTGGCCGTTCTTCGCCGTGCTGCGGGTCGTGAAGCTGTTGCCGCACGAACAGGTGACGTTGGTCACGTCGTACTGCGGGTGGATGTCCGGCTTCATGCCGTGTGCGTCCTTTCGTCATGGTCGCCGGGTCGCCCTTTGGGCGTGAACCGGAACCTGGGCTGCACACACGAGTGTGCCATGCGGGCTACGTAACGCCCCGTACGGGGGCGATAATTCCGGTGGGACGCCGCGACCGGCCGGCTGATGGCGTCCACTCCCCGCGCGATCCGGGTCGACCTGGACGACCGAATACCGGCAGCGCAAGCTGATTCGCGGCCGTTATCGTCTGCGGCCATGGTCACCTCCTCCGTCGCCGCGCCGCGCCTCGCTGACCTCTTCGACCCTGACCTGCTGGCCAGCATGGTGCAGCAGGGGTACGTGCGCGTGCAGCGCCACCCGAGCGCGCCCCTGGTGATCCACAACTACACCGAGAAGGCCCAGTTCGAGAGCGTCTGGAACCCGGTCACCCTGGCCTGCCGCGGCCTGGTGAGCACCGTCGACGGCACCGTCCTCGCCCGCCCCTTCGCGAAGTTCTTCAACCACGGGCAGCCCGATGCGCCGCCCGTACCGCTCGACGCGCCGGTTGTCGTCACCGAGAAGATGGACGGCTCGCTTGGCATCGTGTTCTTCGACGGCACCGGGTATGCGGTCGCCACCCGGGGCTCGTTCGGGTCCGGGCAGGCCGAGCACGCGACGGAGGTGCTCCGCGAGCGGTACCCGACCTGGACGCCGCCACCCGGCCGGACCGTCCTCATCGAGATCATCTACCCGGGCAACCGGATCGTGCTCGACTACGGCGGCCTCGACGACCTCGTCCTGCTCGGCTCGGTCGACCTCGTCACCGGCGCGACCGCCGGCCCTGGGTCGGTACCGGACTGGCCCGGCCCGGTCGTGGAGAGCTTCGACTACCGGACGCTCGCCGACGCGCTCGCCGCGCCGCCGCGCTCCGGCCGCGAGGGGCTGGTCGTCTGGTTCCCCGGCCTCGACCTGCGACTCAAGATCAAGTACGCGGAGTACGTTCAGCTGCACAAGATCGTCACGGGCCTCAACGCCCGTACCGTCTGGGAGCGCATCGAGGACCTCGACGCGCTCATCGAGCCGCTGCCCGACGAGCTGCACGCCTGGGTACGGGGTGTCGCCGCCGAACTGCACGCCGAGGTGGACACCGCCGCGGCGGCGATCGAGGAGGCGTACCAGTCCATTGTGGACGGTCTGCCGGACGGCTGGTCCCGCAAGGACTTCGCCGCCGTGGCGGTGCGCCATCCGCAGCGCGGCTGCCTCTTCCTGCGGCTCGACGGCAAGGACTACCGCCGGCTGCTCTGGCAGCAGGTACGCCCGGAGGTGGCATGAGGACGGTCGTGCTGCTCGGCATCGTCGGCTCGACCGCGTACGGCCTGGCCGGTCCGCACTCCGACGTGGACCGGCTCGGCGTGTTCGCCGCCCCGACGCGCGACTTCCACGGGCTGCACCCGCCGCTGGACCGCCGCGCGAGCATCGTCGAGCACGAGCCGTCCGACCTGACGCTGCACGAGGCGCGCAAGTTCTGCCTGCTCGCCTTGAGCGCCAACCCGACGGTGACCGACCTGCTCTGGCTGCCCGACCCGCTCTACCAGGTCCGTACCGCGCTCGGCGCCGAGCTGGTCGGGATCCGCCACGCGTTCCTGTCCGCGCCCCGGGTCCGGGACGCCTACCTCGGGTACGCCAGCCAGCAGGTCAACCGGCTGCTCAACAAGGGCACGGACGCCCGTACCCCCAAGCACGCCCGGCACCTGCTGCGCCTCCTGCACCAGGGCGAGCAGCTGTACGCCACCGGCGAGCTGACCGTGGCCCTCGCCGACCCGCAGCGGTACCTCGACTTCGGCTTTGCCGTGGCCGCCGACCCGGGCCTCGCCCGCTCGGCGCTCGACGAGGCGCGGCAACGGTTCTCTACGATCACGAGCAAGCTGCCCGAGGAGCCGGACGAGCCGGTCGTCGAGCGGTGGCTGCTGCGCGTACGCGACGAGATGCTGGAGAAGTGATGCCCACCCTGACGATCACCCGCGGCCTGCCCGGCTCGGGCAAGACCACGTGGGCGAGGAAGCAGGGCGGGCACGTCCGGGTCAACCGGGACGAGCTGCGCCGGATGCTGCACGGCGGCCCGCTGCACACCGGCTGGGCCGAGGTACAGGTGACGCTGGCCCAGCGGGCCCAGGTCGAGGCGCTGCTGCGGGCCGGGCTCAACGTGATCTGTGACGACACCAACCTCCGCGCGCGGGTGGTCCGCGAGCTGGCCGAGCTGGCCCGGTCGGTGGGCGCCGAGGTGGCGGTACGGGACTTCACCGACGTACCGGTCGAGGAGTGCATCGATCGGGACGCCGTCCGGCCGGGCGACGAACGGGTCGGTGCGGACGTGATCCGGAGCATGTGGCAGCGGTACCTGGCCGGGCGCAAGCTGCCCCTGCCCGTACCGCCGTTCGGGCCGGCCGTGACGCCGGCGCACTACGCGCCACCGGCCGGGGTACCGGACGCGTTCCTCGTCGACATCGACGGCACGGTCGCGCTGATGGGCGGGCGGAGCCCGTACGACGAGAGCCGGGTGGGCGAGGACCGGCCGAACGAGCCGGTGATCCGGGTGGTACGGGCACTGCACGCCGCGGGGTACCGCATCGTGTTCTGCTCCGGCCGTACCGACGCCTGCCGCGACGACACCGCGGCCTGGCTCGCCGCCCACGTCGGTGTCCGGTACGACGCGCTGCACATGCGGGTCGCCGGCGACCAGCGCAAGGACTCCATCGTCAAGGCCGAGATCTTCGACAAGCACATCCGGCACGCGTACCGGATCGTGGGCGTCCTCGATGACCGGATGCAGGTGGTACGGATGTGGCGTGATCTTGGGCTGACCGTCCTGCAGGTCGCTGAGGGAGATTTCTAGGCCGGCTGCTAGCGCACCACGAGGCGGCCGGTCACCTCGAAGCTGGTGAGGTCGGCGAGGGTCTCCGGGACCGAGGCCGACAGCGGCTCGGGCAGCGCGTCGAGCGCGAAGAACCCGGCGTCGGTGGTCTCGTCGGTCTCGGTGCGCAGGTCGCCCGCCCACGCGTCGACCCGGAACGCGGTGACGTGCAGCTGGTACGTGTCGCCGTACATGTTGGTGAAGGTGTACCTGGCGCCCGTGTAGAGCGCGAACGGGGTCAGGTCGGTCGCGATGAGGCCGGTCTCCTCGAAGACCTCGCGGGCGGCCGCCTCGACGATCGACTCGCCCAGCTCCATCGCGCCGGCCGGCAGCGCCCAGTACCCGTTGTCCGCGCGCCGGATCAGCAGCACCCGCCCGGCCGCGTCCCGTACGACCCCCCGGGCACCGACGAACAGCAGCACCCGCTCCCCGGCCAGGGCGCGCAGCTGCCCCAGGTACGACTCGGCCCACCCGATGTTGTCCGCCACGGATCACACCGTACGCGACGGGTAGGTAGGGTTTGAGGACGCACGAGGAGGTGGACCCATGACCGCGGTGATGCCGCAGCGCCCGACGCTGAAGTTCCCGGAACCGGTGGTCCTGACCGCCCAGGAGTACGACGCGCTACCCCCCAACAACCGGGTCGAGCTTGTCGATGGAGTGGTTCAGGTCATGACGCCCGCAACGAGGCGGCACCAGATCGTGGTCCAGAAGCTACGGGTCGCGCTGGAGGGGGTCTGCCCCGACCAGCTGCGGATCGTCTGGGAGCAGGAGATCCGCCTCGCGGACCTGCTGCGGCGCACCCCGGACGTGATGGCGGTCAACGCGGCGGCCGACGACCTGGACGTGTACAGCTACCTGCCCAAGGACGTGCTCCTGGTGGTCGAGGTGGCCAGCCCGGGTACGCAGACCACCGACCGGCTGCACAAGCCCGCCGAGTACCGCACGGTCAAGGTCGAGCACTACTGGTACGTCGAGATCGCTCCGCAGGTCGTCGTGCACACCTACCGACTCGGCGAGACCGGCGTGTATCTGGAGAGCGGGCTGTTCAAGGAGGGTGACGCGGTCGCCGCAGCTGGACTGCCCTGGGCGAAGATCGCCGTGTCCGACCTCACACCCTGAGCCTGCGCGGGAGCCCCGGCCGGTTCCGACCGGGGCTACCGCGTCGAGCTCACTCGCCCGGTGTCGACTGGGCGATCTGCATCAGGAACTCGATGTTCGTCCGGGTCTTCTTGAGCCGGTCGAGCAGGAGATCGAGGGCCTGCTGGGAGTCCAGGGCGTGCAGCACCTTGCGGAGCTTGAGCACGATCGCCAGCTCCTCGGCCGCGAGCAGGATCTCTTCCTTACGGGTACCCGACGGGTCGATGTCGATCGCCGGGAACACCCGCTTGTCCGCGATCTTGCGGTCGAGCTTCAGCTCGGCGTTGCCCGTACCCTTGAACTCCTCGAAGATGACCGTGTCACCCGTCGAGCCGGTCTCGACCAGCGCGGTGGCGATGATGGTCAGCGAGCCACCGTTCTCGATGTTGCGGGCCGCGCCCAGGAACCGCTTGGGCGGGTAGAGCGCGGTGGAGTCGATACCGCCGGACAGGATCCGACCGCTGGCCGGGGAGGCGTTGTTGTACGCCCGACCCAGCCGGGTGATCGAGTCCAGCAGTACCACCACGTCGTGGCCCAGCTCGACCAGCCGCTTGGCCCGCTCGATGGACAGCTCCGAGACGGTGGTGTGGTCCGACGGCGGCCGGTCGAAGGTCGACGCGATGACCTCGCCCTTCACCGAGCGCTGCATGTCGGTGACCTCTTCGGGGCGCTCGTCGACGAGCACGACCATCAGGTGGCACTCCGGGTTGTTGCGGGTGATCGCGTTGGCGATCGCCTGCAGCACCATCGTCTTACCCGCCTTGGGCGGGGACACGATCAGTGCCCGCTGGCCCTTGCCGATCGGCATGACCAGGTCGATGACCCGGGTGGTCAGGATGTGCGGCTCGGTCTCCAGCCGCAGCCGCTCCTGCGGGTACAGCGGGGTCAGCTTGTAGAACTCCGGACGGCGGCGCGCCTCCTCGGGGTCCATGCCGTTGATGGTGTCCAACCGGACCAGCGGATTGTACTTGTCCCGCCGGGAGGACTGCTGGCTGTCGTTACCGCCGTCGCGGGCGGCCCGTACGGCACCGGTGACCGCGTCGCCGCGGCGCAGCCCGTACCGCTTGATCTGGGCCATCGACACGTAGACGTCATTCGGCCCGGACAGGTACCCCGACGTACGGACGAACGCGTAGTTGTCCAGCACGTCGACGATCCCGGCCACCGGTACCAGGACGTCGTCCTCGGCCACCTGCGGCTCGCTGGACCGCTCGGCGCGCTCCCCGCGCTCCCCGCGCTCGCCGCCGCCCTCGCCACGGCCGCGCCGGCGATCCCGGAAGCGGCTGCGCCGGCCGCGCCGGCCGCCGCCATCGCCGTCGTCCTCGGTGTCCCGATCGGCGCGCTCGTTGCGTTGCTCGCCCCGGTCACCCCGGTCGGGCCGGTTGTCCCGGCGGTTGTCGCGTTCGGCGGTCTCCGGGCGGCCGTTGTCCGTACGGACCGGCCGCTCCTCGGCCTCCGCACGGTTGTCGGTGCGCGGCTCGGGCGGGCCGGCCGGACGGGTGGCGCGGCGGGGGCCGCGGCCGTTCGTCTCGGCGCCCGGCTCCGCGCTGGGCGCGGCGGCCGGCTCAGCGTGGCGCTCGGTCTCCCGTACCTCGGCACGGACCTCGTTGCGCGGCGCCTCGACCCGGGCGGGTACGGAGGCGTCGATGGCGCGGGGCCCTGGAACGCGGCTGTCGCCGCCCTGGTGCTCCTGGATGGCGGCGATCAGCTCGCCCTTGCGCATCCGAGCGGTGCCGGAGATACCGAGCGACGAGGCCATGCTCTGCAGCTCGGGAAGCAGCATCGCGGCGAGGCCGCTGCCCGGACGCCGGCGCCGGGTCGCGCCCGCCGCCTCCTCCGACGCCTGGGTGCTGGAGACATCCGACGTCACGTCGGTGGTGTCGCTCAATGGATTCCTTCCCTCGATGGGCCGGGACGCGCCCGGGTTGCACATCGTGGCCGGGCGGCCTCCGGTACACCTGCTGTGCCGGCCATGGCGCAGTAGGTGGTCTGTTAACAGCGGCACGGCGAACGCGACCGGTGCACCCGACATCTGTGTCCGGGCCGCGCCGTCTGCGGCGATCCGCGGAAGCTGCGGTACGACGAGCCGTCTCGGCCTGGGGTGCCACGGAAGGTTCGGGGGTGCGCCGCCCCGCACAGATCGCGCGCTTCGCGGCTGTTGTTAGGCTAAAGCGTAATCAACTCGCCCGACCTGCGGCAACAGGACCCCGCTCGGCGTGTTGCGAGTCTACCTCGACGACCGCCCCGCGTGCACCGATCCCCACGTCGAGCTGTCGCCAACCCGCTAAAGCTGGGAGCTGCCCCGTTCCGCTGAAGGCCAGAACGCTAGGTCCAGCGCCGGACACCACCGCCGGTATTCCCGCTGCCCGGAACTTCGCCACCAGGGCGGCCGTGGCAGGTGCGCCCGCCGCCCGGTAGTCCTGGTGCAGGCGGTCCTCCGTGGCCGGCAGGAGCAGGCCGGGAGCGCTGGTCAGGGCGTGTACGAGCAGGGCGGCCCGGCCTGCGTTGTGCGCGGCGTCCGAATGCGGCACGGTCGCCGGTAGCGCCGCCCGGGCCTGGGTGGTCAGGCCCCGTTCGTCCGGTACGAAAACCACCGGGTGTACGCCCGGCGCCGGCTCCAGCCGCACCGCCCTGACGGCCGTCCCCTCCGGGCCGCCAGCGACCATTCCGGCTCGGGGGGCTTCGCCGGCCGACCCGGAACGGTCGTCCACCCACGCGATGGTGATGCCGCCGAGCAGGCAGGCGGCCGCGTTGTCCGGGTGCCCCTCGATCCCGGTCGCCAGCTCGAGCACGGCCTGGTCATCGAGCACCGCGTCCGCGACGAGCGCCCGGGCGGCCAGGATCCCGGCCACGATCGCCGCCGACGACGAGCCCAGCCCGCGCGCCTGCGGTATCCGATTGTCACAGATCAGCTCGAGTCCGGGCGGCCGCCCGCCGAGCAAGTCGAACGTGGCGAGCATGCACCGTACGACGAGATGGTGCTCGTCGGTCGGCAGCTCGTCCGCGCCCTCGCCGGTCACCCGTACCCGGATGCCGGTACCCGACACGCGAGCGGTCACCGCGTCGTGCAGGTTGAGCGCGAGCCCGAGGGCGTCGAAGCCCGGCCCGAGGTTGGCGCTCGTGGCCGGTACCCGTACCCGGACGCCAGCGCGCAGGAAGCGTGGCACGCGGTCATCCTATTCGGTGGCTGTCCGGAACCGGCGCGTGCACAGCCCGAGTCCGGGCCACGACAGCCCGCCAGCCGAGGGCGTACAGCAGGGTGGTGGCGCCGCACGCGGCGATGAGCAGGCGCGCGGAGGTGTGGTCGATGAGCAGGCCGACCAGGATCTGGCTGGTGGCGATGGCGACCGTGGCGAGCATCAGGTCGGCGGAGAACACCCGGCCGCGCAGTTCGTCGGGGACGGCGGCGGCGAGCGCGACGTTCGACATCGCCCAGTTGCCGCCGCCGGCCATGTGCGCGAGCAGGATCAGCAGCAGGACCAGCGGGAACCACGGCGCCGCGGCCACCCCGAGGTAGGCCAGTCCGTAGACGGCCATCGATACAGACAGGCCGGAGAGGAGCCAGCCCGGGCGGCGTACGAACACGCCGCGCAAGAGCAACGGGCCGACCAGCGCGCCGAGGCCCCGTACCGCGAAGAACAGGCCGGTGCCCAGGCTCCCCGCGCCGAGCAGTACGGCCAGCGCGGGATATATGGCGAGCACGCCGTTGCCCACCCCGACCGCGGACTTGACGGTGACCAGCGCCCGCACCCGGGGATGTCCCCGGAGGTAGCGCAGGGCCTCGCGGAGCGCGGCGAACGCGTGCGGCGGCGCGGCCGCCGGCTCGCGCGGGGACTGCATGGGCCGGCGCACGCTGAAGGTCAGCGCCGCGGCCAGGCTCAGGCCGACCGCCGTCACCACGAAACAGGTGTACGGGCTGAACGCCGCCGCCAACACTCCCCCCAGCGACGCCCCGACCACGGTCATCGTGCCCCACGCCGAGCCGGCCACGGCCAGGGCGCCGGAGAGGTCGTCCGGCTCGACCAGGTTCGGGATCGCGGCCTGGGCGGCCGGCGAGTAGAACGCCTTCGCGACCGCCACGGCTCCCACCGCCACCGGGCCCAGCCACGCCGTCTGTCTACTGTGGACAAAGAACAGCAGCAGCACCGCCCCGACCGCGCATAAGTTGGCCGTGACCATGACCTTCCGGCGGTCGTACCGGTCGGCGACCGTACCGGCCAATGGCAGCAGGAGCGCGGTGATCCCGGTGTCGGCCGCGAGCGTGAGCGCACCCATGAGCCCGCCGTGGGTCAGCCGGGCGAGCAGGCCGAGCAGCGGGATGATGACGAACCAGTCACCGCCGAAGATCACCAGCTCGGCGATGAAGAGCCGGCGGAAGTCCTTGTTGTGGGTCAGTACCGAAAGGGGTGCGGGGAGCCTCCCCGCCGCTGCGCCGGAGACGGGGTTTGGCGGAGGTGTAGCGGACATCAAGGTGGCCCCCTGGCCGCTGCGCCGGAGACGGGGTTTGGCGGAGGTGTAGCGGACATCAAGGTAGACGCTGTACCTTACCCGGCGGTCCGGCCGGCTGGGCTCATGCCAGATCGAGGGTACGGGCCGCGACCAGTACGTCGACCGGGATCGTGGTCGGCGCCGGGGCGGTGGTGATCGCCCACTCGGGGTCCTTGAGCCCGTGCCCGGTGACCGTACAGACGATGGTGGAGCCGGCCGGTACGAGCCCGGCCTCGGCGGACTGCAGCAGCCCGGCCACGCTCGCCGCGCTGGCCAGCTCGACGAACACGCCGACCTGGCGGGCGAGCAGCCGGTACGCGTTGAGGATGGACCGGTCGGTGACCGCGCGGATCAGGCCGCCGGAGGCGTCGCGCGCGTCCAGTGCCCTGGTCCACGAGGCGGGGTTGCCGATCCGGATCGCGGTCGCGATCGTGGACGGCTCGTGGACCACCGCGCCGTTGACGATCGGGGCGGCGCCCGACGCCTGGAAGCCGTACATCTTCGGGGTCTTCGTGGCGTTGCCCGCTTCGGCGTCTTCCGTGTACCCCATCCAGTACGCGGTGATGTTGCCGGCGTTGCCGACGGGCAGGCAGTGGATGTCCGGGGCGTCGCCGAGCGCCTCGACGATCTCGAAGGCAGCGGTCTTCTGGCCGTGCAGCCGGTCGGGGTTGACCGAGTTGACCAGGGCGACCGGGTAGTCCACGGAGAGTTTGGAGGCGAGCGCGAGGCAGTCGTCGAAGTTGCCGCTGACCTGGAGCAGCCGGGCGCCGTGTACGAGCGCCTGGGCCAGCTTGCCGAGCGCGATCTTGCCCTGCGGGACGAGCACCGCGCAGGTGAGCCCGGCCCGGGCGGCGTACGCGGCCGCCGACGCGCTCGTGTTGCCCGTGGACGCGCAGATGATCGCCTTGTTGCCCTGCTCGACCGCCCGGGACACGGCCACGGTCATCCCCCGGTCCTTGAACGAGCCGGTCGGGTTGGCGCCCTCCACCTTGAGGTAGACGTCGCAGCCGGTGAGGCTGGCGAGCGCCGGTGCCGGTACCAACGGCGTGTTTCCCTCATGGAGCGTGACCACCGGGGTGGTCGAGGTGACCGGCAGGCGCTCCCGGTAGGTCTCGATCAGGCCGCGCCACCACATCGCTACTCCCCCTCCACCCGCAGCACGCTCGCGATCGAACGCACGATATCCAGCCCGCGCAGCTCCTCGACGGTCGCGGCGAGGGCGGCGTCGGGCGCGGTGTGCGTGACGATGACCAGCGTCGCATCCGCCGCGCGGCCGGACTGGCGGACCGTCGCGATCGACACGTCGTGCCGGGCGAACACGCCGGCCACGGTGGCGAGGACGCCGGCGCGGTCGGCCACGTCCAGGCTGACGTGGTACCGGGTGGACGCCTCGCCCATCGAGCGGATGCGCAGGTCGGCGTAGGCGGACTCGGACACCGCCCGGCTGCCCGACAGGCGGTTGCGAGCGACCGCCACCAGGTCGCCGAGCACCGCGCTCGCGGTCGGCGCGCCGCCCGCCCCCCGACCGTAGAACATCAGCTGCCCGGCCGCCTCGGCCTCCACGAAGACCGCGTTGAACGCGTCGCCGACGCCGGCCAGCGGGTGGGTACGGGGGATCATGGCCGGGTGTACCCGTACGCTCACCGCGTCGGCGGAGCGCTCGGCGAGGCAGAGCAGCTTGATCGTGGCGCCCATCGCCCTGGCACTGGCCACGTCGGCCGCGCTCACCTCGGTGATGCCCTCGCGGTAGACGTCGCCGGCCCGTACCCGGGTGTGGAACGCCAGCGAGGCGAGGATCGCCGCCTTGGCCGCGGCGTCGAAGCCCTCGATGTCGGCGGTGGGGTCCGGCTCGGCGTACCCGAGCGCGGTCGCCTCCTCCAGCGCCTCGGCGAACCCGGCCCCGGTCGCGTCCATCGAGGACAGGATGAAGTTGGTGGTGCCGTTGACGATCCCGGTGACCCGGGTGATCCGGTCGCCGTGCAGGGACTCGCGCAGCGGGCGCAGCAGCGGGATGGCGCCCGCGACGGCCGCCTCGAAGTACAGGTCGGCGCCCCCCTCGGCGGCCGCGTCGTGCAGCGTACCGCCGTCCTCGGCGAGCAGCGCCTTGTTCGCGGTGACCACGCTCTTGCCCGTACGTAGCGCCTCGACCAGCCAGGTTCGGGCCGGCTCGATCCCGCCGACGACCTCCACCACCACGTCGACGTCGTCGCGCTTGACGAGGCCGAGCGCGTCGGTCGTGAACAGGGCCGGGTCGACCGGCAGCGGACCCCGGTCCCGGTTCGCCCGGCGTACCGCGATGCCGGCCAGCTCCAGCGGCGCACCCACCCGGGCGGTGAGGTCGTTGCCGTGCTCGTGCAGCAGCCGTACCACCTCGGCACCGACCGTCCCACAACCCAGCAGCGCGACTCGAACGCATGGCCGATCCTCGCCGCGCTGCGGTCGGCCATGAGGCTCCACCAGGCTGAGCCCATGACTCGCTCGCTGACGCTCGCTCATTACCCCACGTCCAATGCCAGTAGATCGTCCTCGGTCTCCCGCCGGACGATCACCCGGGCCACCCCGTCCCGGACCGCGACCACCGGCGGCCTCGGTACGTGGTTGTAGTTGCTGGCCATGCTCCGGCAGTAGGCGCCGGTGCCGGGTACCGCGAGAAGATCTCCGGGCGAGACGTCGGCAGGCAGGAACTCATCCTTCACCACCACGTCCCCGGCCTCGCAATGCTTTCCCACCACCCGAGCCAGCATCGGCTCGGCCGGGCTGGTCCGCCCGGCCAGGGTGGCGGAGTAGGAGGCGTCATACAGGGCGGTACGGATGTTGTCGCTCATCCCACCGTCGACGCTCACATAGGTACGGATGCCGTCGACGTCCTTGACCGTGCCGACCTCGTAGAGCGTGAACATCGCCGGCCCGACCAGCGCCCGGCCCGGCTCGAAGGACAGCCGGGGTACGGCCAGCCCGAGCGCGTCACAGTCCTCCTTGACGATCCGGCGCAGCCCGTCGGCCAGCTCGGCCGGCGAGCGCGGGTCGTCCTGGCTGGTGTACGCGATGCCGAAGCCGCCGCCCAGGTCCAGCTCGGGCAGCTCGGCCCCGTACGCGTCCCGGATCGCCGCCTGGAGCCCGAGCAGCCGCCTGGCGGCCACCTCGAACGCGTCCGTGTCGAAGATCTGCGACCCGATGTGCGAGTGCAGGCCGCGCAGGTCCAGGACGTCGTCGGCGAGCACCCGGTCGACGGCCGCCCGGGCCGCTCCCACGACGGTTCGTGCCCCGCCGCGCCCCAGGCGAGCTGACCGGGAACCGTCGCCGCCGAGCGAGAAGCCGAACTTCTGGTCCTCGTGGGCGGTCGCGATGTACTCGTGGGTGTGCGCCTCGACGCCGACGGTGACCCGGATCATGACGCTCGGCCGCTGCCGGCGCTCGCGCGCCAGCGCGGTCAGCCGGTCGATCTCCTGGAAGGAGTCGAGCACGATCCGGCCGACTCCGGCATCCAGGGCGCGGGACAGCTCGGAGATCGACTTGTTGTTGCCATGCAGCCCGATGCGCTCCGGCGGCATGCCGGCCGCGAGCGCCACGGCCAGCTCCCCGCCCGAGCACACGTCGAGGGACAGGCCCTCCTCGGCGAGCATCCGGACGACCGCCTTGCAGATGAACGCCTTTCCGGCATAGAACAGCTCGGCCTCGCCGAAGCTCTCCGCGTACTCCCGGCAGCGAGCGCGGAAGTCGGCCTCGTCCAGGACGTACACCGGCGTGCCGAACTCGGCGGCCAACTCACCGACGCCGAGCCCGCCGACGGTGAGCGCGCCGTCGGCGCCGCGCGCGACCGAGCGCGGCCACAGCCGCGGCAGGAGGGCGTTGACATCGTCGGGGGTAGGCAGCCACGCCGGCCCCCGGCTGCCGACCTCGCCGTGCAGCGCCCCAGCCTCATGCGCGCGCACTGCTAACCTCGCTCCCCGGCCCGGCGCTCATCCGCCGTGGTCAGGGTCCGTAGCCTCGCGACTCCGCTCATCCCTACCTACATCCGTTCCGGGGCGCTGACGCCGAGCAGGCCGAGGCCGTTGGCGAGCACGACCCGGCTCGCCTCGACCAGCCAGAGCCGGGCGGTGGTGAGGTCGGTGGCCGGCTCGTCCCCTTGCGGCAGCACGCGACAGACGTCATAGAAGCGGTGGTACGTGCCGGCCAGCCCCTCCAGGTAGCGGGCCACCCGGTGCGGCTCGCGCAGCTCGGCGGCGGCCGACACGATCTCCGGGAACTCGCCGAGCGCCTTGAGCAGGTCGTTCTCCCGGTCGTGGGACAGCAGCCCGGGGTCGAAGCCGGTACCCCGGGTGACCCCGAGGTCGGCGGCGTTGCGCAGCAGACTGGCGATCCGGGCGTGCGCGTACTGGACGTAGTAGACCGGGTTGTCGTTGCTGCGCCGGGTCCACAGGTCGAGGTCGAGGTCGATCGGGGAGTCGGCGGAGTATCGGGCCAGCGCGTACCGGGCGGCGTCCACGCCGAGCGCGTCGACGATGTCCTCGAGGGTGACGTACGTGCCGGCGCGCTTGGACATCCGTACCGGCTGGCCATCCCGTACGAGGCTGACCAGCTGGCCGATGAGGATCTCCAGGCTCTGGTCGGGGTCGTCGCCGAAGCAGGCGACCATGGCGCGCATCCGGCCGATGTAGCCGTGGTGGTCGGCACCGAGCATGATCACGACCCGGTCGAAGCCGCGCTCCCGCTTGTCGAGGTAGTAGGCGCAGTCGGCGGCGAAGTACGTCCAGGCGCCGGTACCCCGGACGATCACCCGGTCCTTGTCGTCGCCGAAGTCGGTGGTACGGAGCCAGACCGCGCCCTCGGCCTCGTACACGTGGCCGTGCTCGCGCAGCCGGGCCAGGGCCGCCTCCAGCTCACCCCGGTCGTGCAGCTCCTTCTCGTTGAAGTACCGGTCGAACCGGACCCCGAACTCGATGAGCGACGCCTTGATCTGGTCGAACATCAGCGCGATGCCCTCGACCCGGAACGTCTCCAGCGCGTCGGGCTCGGGCCGGCTCAGCACGTCCGGCTGCTTCTGCACGACCGCCGAGGCGATCTCGCCGATGTACTCGCCGGCGTACCCGTCCTCCGGGATCGCCTGGCCGCGCGCGGATGCCAGCAGCGACCGCGCGAACCGGTCGATCTGCGAACCGGCGTCGTTGAAGTAGTACTCGGTACCGACCTCGGCGCCGACCGCGCGCAGCAGCCGGGCGAGCGCGTCGCCGACGGCCGCCCACCGTACCCCACCGATGTGGATCGGGCCGGTCGGGTTGGCCGAGACGAACTCCAGGTTGAGCTTCTGGCCGGCGGAGGTGGTGCTGTGGCCGTACCCCTCGCCCTGCTCGACGATGACCCGGGCGAGCTCGCCGGCTGCCTCGGCGGCCAGCCGGATGTTCAGGAAGCCCGGCCCGGCGATCTCCACCTCGCGGATCCCGGCCGTCTCGCGCAGCCGGTCGGCGATCGCGGCGGCCAGCTCCCGCGGCGGCCGGCCGACCTGCTTGGCGAGCTGGAGCGCCAGGGTCGAGGCGTAGTCGCCGTGCTCCGGGTTGCGGGGGCGCTCCACGCCCGTCGAACGCGGGAGGACACTCGCGTCCAAATCGTTATCCGTCAATGCCATACGCGCCGCGGCGAGTACCGAGTCGGCGAGCTGCGCTGGAGTCACTGACCAAGGGTAGCGGGGGTACACTTCGGGACTTGGCGGCGACCCGACGTGCTGGTCACAATGCGGGACGTTGCGCCCACCCCGGGACAGCCCTGACCGTACTTCGATCGCGACGAGGCCCGATGAGCATCAGCAGTCCGCAGACCGGCGGTAACCGCCGCCCGTCGTCCAAGCCCGCGGCCGGCGCCAAGCCCGGCGCGAAGTCGACCGGCGCGAAGTCGTCCGCGGCGAGGTCGACCGGCGCGTCGGCCAAGCCCGCGGCCGGCGCCAAGCCGGGCGCGAAGGCCACCGGCAAACCGGGCGCCAAGGGCGGCAACCGCCCCCCGGTCACCCCGGTCAAGGTCAGCGCCGGTACCAACTGGGGCCCGATCATCCTGTTCACCGTCGTCGGCCTGCTCGCCGTCGGGATCATCAGCTTCGGCGTGTACCAGGTCGTCAAGAGCGACGAGACCTGGCGGGACAAGGCCGACGGCATCTCCGGCATCGTGGACTTCAGCAAGTCCGACCCGGACCTGGTGAAAAGCGGCCAGCACCAGTGGGGTCAGCTCAAGTACAAGCAGTCCCCGCCGGTCGCCGGCCCGCACAACTACAACTGGCAGCGCTGCCAGGGCGACGTATACCCGGCCGCGATCGCCAACGAGCACGCCGTCCACGCGATGGAGCACGGCGCGGTCTGGATCACCTACCGCCCCGACCTGCCCGCCGCGCAGGTGGACAAGCTGGCGAGCAAGGTACGCGGTAACGACTTCATGTTCATGAGCCCGTACCCCGGGTTGGACAAGGCGGTCTCCCTGCAGGCGTGGGGCTTCCAGCTCAAGGTCGGCAGCGTCGACGACTCGCGTATCGACGAGTTCATCCGGGACCTGCGGCAGAACGCCACCCAGGAACCCCAGGCATCCTGCGGCTCGGGCTCCGCCAACTTCATCACCAGCACCGGTACCGTCCCGCACGACCTGGGCAGCCCCGCTCCCAGCGCCAAGAGCTGATGCTCGACCTGCTCCGCCGGCGCGCCCTGCTGCTGGGCGCGCTGGTCACGGTGGTGGCGCTGGCCATCGGGTACCTCGGCGGCCTACTCACCCCGTCGCTGACCCGGCCCGGGGACACCTCACCCGAGGCCGGGTTCGCCCGGGACATGTCGACCCATCACGCCCAGGCGGTCGAGATGGCGATGATCACGTGGCAGAAGACCACGGATCCCGAGATCAGCCAGATGGCGTACGACATCGCGACCGTCCAGCAGGGTCAGATCGGCGTCATGCAGACCTGGCTCAAGGACTGGCACCTGCTGCCGACCGGGACCCGGCCGAAGATGGCCTGGATGCCGAACGGCACCAAGGAGCTGCTGCCCGACGGCCGGATGCCGGGCATGGCCACAGACGCGGAGATCAAGCAGCTCGGGGCGGCCACCGGCAAGCAGCTGGACATCCTGTTCTGCCAGCTCATGCTTCGCCACCATCTCGGCGGTATCCACATGGTCTCCGGAATCCTGTCGCTCACGAATGACCGGGATGTGGTGGAGCTGGCCACCGCCATGCGTAACGGGCAACAGAACGAGGTGACGAGGATGCGACAGAAGCTCACCGATCTCGGGGCACAACCACTGGGAAGCTGAGGGTCGGTACGCGACACGGTGGACGGTACCGGGCGTCGATGATCGGTACGGTCGCCTGGTACAGTTCTGGGGTCGCTGAGCCCCCGTAGCTCAGGGGATAGAGCACCGCCCTCCGGAGGCGGTGGCGCAGGTTCGAATCCTGCCGGGGGCACTCAGAACTTCCCACTCCGCCAAACCCTCTGGCCTGATGAGGATCGAGTGCCCGGGCCGCGTTGCCTCCATAGAGCGGCCCGCTCTTCGAGTTCCGCCCGTATCGGAGATACCGGGCGGAGTTCGAACCGGAGCACGTCACAGATCTACAAAATCACAGCAGGATCGGTCGAAGACTGCTGGTAGAGGCGAGCACCTTTCCGGTCATCTGACGCACTCGAACGGGACGCGCTGTTAAGCTTTGACTGGCGCGCGTCCGTGTTGTGGTTAAACAGCCAATTGAACCCTCGGCTGCGCGGGGCAGAACTGACTGTCGTCGTGGCGACCGCCGGGGCCACCGCGTCACGCGACGCGGTGGCCCGTGCCGTTGTGGCTTCGGCGCCGGTTCAGCTGGCGGCGATCAGTTGGCCGACGAGGTCATGCGCCGTTATTCGTAGCACCATAGCGTCGCCTGATGACCGTCCGTGAAGCACGATTACGTGAAGCACGATTGCCAGCGTTCCGCCAGATGCGCCTGCTGGCCGCCATCGTCACCGGCCTCCTGGCCGTCACCCTGGTACCCGCGGCGCCAGCGTTCGCGGCGTCCATCGATACGGAGGTGGCCTACACCGGTCCGTTCTTCCTCCCGGGGCGTCGCCCGGTGACGCTGTCGGCCGTACTGACCGCGGGCGGCGTGCCGCTGTCCGGGCGTACGCTCTCCTTCGCCCTCGATGTCGGCGGGCCCAACGAGACCTGCACCGGCGTCACCGACTCGACCGGCAAGGCCACCTGCACCATCGCCCGGATCGGCGTGGCCGCGCAGAACACCAACATCGTCATCCGGTACGCCGGGGACGCGACCTACCGGCCTGGCGGGCTCTTCGTCGGCGCCATCATCTACTCGTACATGCCCGGAGGCGGCTACGTCGTCGGCGATCTGGCGGTCGGCCCGCTGAATGGGGCGAGCGGCAGGTCGGTGACCCTGTACAGCCCCGACTGGCGGTCGGCGAACCCGCTCAGCGGTGGTGTACCGGCCGGCTTCTTCCGCGGGTGGCAGACCTCCGACAGCGAACCCCGGTGCGGCGGCTCGTGGAAGGTGTACGAGAAGGACCTCGCGTCGCCCTCGGTCGGCCTGGCGGAGTACCTCATCGTCGCGGTGAGCGACCAGGTCAAGACGTCGATCCGGACGGACGCGCAGGGCAACCAGGTCCTGAACGTCCAGGGCGAGATCCCGCATGTGGTGATCGTGCGGCCCGACCCCGGCTTCCTCGGTGAGCCGGACGGTACCGCGACGGCGACCATCGCCGGCGCCCTCTGCTGAGTCCCGCGCACGGCCGGCCCGTCGGGTCCCAACCGGCGGGCCAGACCGGCGGCGTCACCGCTCGACGGGCGTACACCCGGCACCTGGCCGGCCTGGTCAGAACCCGCGCCGGCTGGCGATGTCCGACACGGCGTCGTTCGCCTCCCTGATGCCTGCCCCGGTCCGCTGACGGTACAGCTTGATCGCTTCGATCCTCCCGTGCGTCGCCAGGTGCGCGACGATGTCGGCCTCCAACTCCGGTCCACTCACCCCGGGGCGCCCTTCGGTGCCGCTCCGGCTCCGTCTGAGGAAGAGGGAACCGACCAGCATGAATAGGCCGGCGGCGCCCAGAATCAGCACGATCGCATTGACGTCCATGACACGCCAACGTACGCGGGCGAAGCCCCGCCACGCCCGCGTCTGTGAGCCAGCTTGCTCTGCCTGAGCTATCGCCAGGACGCGGCGGTCGAGGGCGGTCGGGCTAACCATCCAGATATGTCGATCAGTTGCGCCACCCGGCGGCGTGCGGTCCTCAGACGGCGGGACCAATCTCGTCAGCGCACGAACGGGAGGTCCGGCGTACGGGCGGCCCGGCTGGCCTTCGCCGCCAGGTAGCCGGCGTTGGCCGCTGACAGGTACACGCCGGTGGGTACCCGCTCGGTCACGGTCACCCCGAGCCGGACGAGCTGTTCGGCCTTGTCGGGGTTGTTGCTCAGCAGGGCGACGCGCGCCACGCCCAGGGCGCCCAGCATCTGGGCGGCGGCGGTGTAGTCGCGCTCGTCCTCGCGGTGACCGAGCGCGACGTTGGCCTCGTAGGTGTCCAGGCCGGCGTCCTGCAACGCGTACGCGTCGAGCTTGCTGTACAGGCCGATGCCGCGGCCCTCCTGCCGCAGGTACAGCACGAAGCCGCCGACGCTCGCGATGCGCTCGACCGCCTCGCGTAGCTGCGGGCCGCAGTCACACCGCTGGCTGCCGAACACGTCCCCGGTCAGGCACTCGCTGTGCGGGCGGACGAGCGGGGCGGCTGCGCCGGCCGGGTTCCCGTCGAGCGGTCGCGCCCGGTCGCCGAGGCCGAGTGCGAGGTGCTCCCGGCCGTCCACCAGGCCGTCGAAGGAGTACACGCGGGCGCTCGTGGCGTACCCATCCGGGAACCGCATCGGCACGGTCACCTGCGTCCGTACCGTCGCAAGGGGAACCTCGTTCATCGGACGGCGCCTTCCTGCGGGACGGCCGCCGGCACGCCGATCCGCCGGACCAGCAGCACGGCGGCGCCGGGAAGGCTGGAGACAAGGGCCAGCGCCCCGTACACCACGGCGGTCGCGACGCCCTGTCCGGCGGTCAGCCCGGCGGCGGCGAACGCCCAGGCGGCCACGCCCTCACGCGGGCCGAAGCCGCCGACGTTCGCGGGCAGTCCCATGGCCAGCAGCGCCAACAACGTCAGCGGCGCCAGTTGGGACAGCGGGGCGGTCGCGCCGGCGGTACGCGCGGCGACCAGGAAGGTCACCAGATGGCCCACGAGGACCACGGCCGACGCGACGACGATGCCCAGCCAGTTGCGGTGGGCAAACAGCCCGTCGCGGATGTCGGCCTCCGCCGTGCGCAGGCCCCGCGCCCACCGCGACGGTCCGCCTCGCGGCAGAAACCGCGCCAGGAGTACGGCACCGAGCCCGCCCGCCACGGTGAGCCCGATCGCCGCCGGCAGGTACGACCGGACCGGCGACGGGAACACCGACAGCACGACGAGCGCGACGGCGACCTGGACCACCTGGCCGGCGGAGCGTTCCCACACCACGGCGCGGACGCTGCGGCCGACATCGCCGACGTCCCGCCCGTGGCGAACCGCGCGGTGCACGTCACCGAGTACGCCGCCGGGGAGCGTCGCGTTGAGAAATATCGACCGGTAGCAATGGGCTACGGCGGTACGGACCGGCAGCCGGATACCGAGGCCACGGGCGACCAGGCTCCACCGCCAGGCGCAGCACCACGTGGTCAGCGCACCGATGCCGAGCGCCACCGCGAGCGACCAGCCGTCGATCAGGCGCAGTCCTTCGACGAACGGACCGGTACCCAGCCGCCACAGCAGAACCGCCAGAATGCCCGCGCCGCCGAGGGCCCGTAGCCAGGGCCCGAACGGGCCGTGCAGCCAGCTGCGCACCGGTCCTCCCTTGAACAGCACCTTTGTCCGCCTTGAACAGCACCTTTGCCTGCACCTACACGCGCCGGGACCGCCGGGGGTTCATCCGGGCACCGGCGAGGCGGCCAGCACGTTCGCGATGATCTTCGAGGTGGCCGCCCAGCCGGTCAACGTCGTACGGCGGCCACGCGCGGACCGCCGCAGCCGTTGCCGCAGCTCGGTCTCGCCGAGCCAGCGCCGCAACGCACCGGCCAGCGCGACCGGGTCGTCGGGCGGTACCAGCAGGCCCGGCCGGCTGCCGTCCGGCGCGCGGCCCAGCGCCTCGGGCAGCCCCTTCGCCGCCGTCGCCAGTACGGGGATCCCGCGCGCCAGCGCCTCGGTGACCACCATGCCGTACGTCTCGCCGCGCGAGGCCAGTACGAGCAGGTCCGCGGCGGCGTACGCGCCGTGCAGCTCCCCGCCCGTACGCGGGCCGACAAAGCGTACGCGGTCGGCGAGACCGTACGCTCGCGCCTGCCGGCGCAGCCGCTCGACGAAGTCCGGGTCCCGGCGGAGCGCCCCGACGCATACACAGCTCCAGGGCAGGTCCGCTACCGTCGCCAGCGCCTCGGTCAACCGGTCGTGCCCCTTGCCCGGCGTGACGGCCGCGACACAGAGCAGCTCCGAGCCGGCGTCCGAGCCGGGCACCAGGGGCGCGGGGTCCACCCCCGGCACGGCGACGTGGACCCGCTCGGCCGGCAGGGCGTACAGGTCGAGCAGCCGCCGCCGGGTCCAGTCGCTGGTTGTGACGACCGCGGCCGCGGCCGCCAGAGCGTCGGCTTCCGGGTACCTCAGCTCCACGGTCTCGTCCCCGAGCGGCATGTGGACGAGTACGACCTGGCGCAGCCGTCGGGCTTCGGGTACCAGGACGTCCGGGACCGCCGAGGCGACCAGGCCGTCGAGCAGCACGACCGCGTCGTCGGGCAGCGTCGCGAGGACACGGGCGAGGCCGGCGCGCTCGGTCCCGCCGGGCCGGGGCCAGGCGCCGTGGACGGCGTGCTCGCGTACCGTCCATCCCGAGGCGGCCAGGCCCTGGCAGATCCGGCGGTCGTACGCGTTGCCCCCGCTCGGCGCCGCCGGGTCGTCGATGTCGTTCGGCAGGACGACGTGTACCTCCCTCATAGGGACCGCTCGTAGCTCGCCCAGGCGATGTGCGACTCGTGGAGCGTGACGGTGATGCCGGCGAGTCCGCGGGCGCCCGCACCGAGAGCGCCCGCGTGTACCCGATCCGCGAGGCGGTCGGCGATCACCCGAGCGAGCGCCTCGGTCGACGTATTTATGTCGGCGAATGCAGTCTCGTCGTCGAGGTTGCGGTAGTTGAGCGGAGCGAGCACGGCGTGCAGCTCCTGGGCGGCCCGCCCGATGTCGACCACGATGTTGTCGGTGTCGAGCTCGGCGCGCCGGAAGGTGGCGTCAACGACGTACGTCGCACCGTGGAGCCGCTGGGCGGGCCCGAAGACCTCGCCGCGGAAACTGTGGGCGATCATCACGTGATCACGGACGGTCACACTGAACAAGGGAATCACGCTCCGCTGTCGCTGTAGTTAATCATGTGGCACAGTGCGGGAAGGGTCCCCGCGGCCAGCCGGGCAAGCACGTCGGGCAGTTGCTCGAAGGGGGACTCGCCGGTGATCAGGGCATCGAACGCTGGATCGCGCAGCAGGTCGAGGGCGAGCGCCAGCCGGTCGGCGAAGGTACGGCTGGTACGCCGGGCCGGCGAGACCGTACCCACCTGGCTGCTGCGGATGCTCAGCCGGCCCGAGTGAAACGCGCCGCCCAGCGACAGGCTGACCGGGCGGTCGCCGTACCAGCTCAGCTCGATGACCGTACCCTCCGGTGCGAGCAGCTCCAGCGACCGCTGGAGCCCGGCCGACGTCGCGCTCGCGTGCACGACGAGGTCCCGCCCGCCGGCCGCGTCGGCCGGCGGCGCGAACTCGACGCCGAGCGCCGCGGCGACGGCGGACCGGGCGGGATCGGCGTCAACCAGCTGGACCCGGGCGCCGGGGAACCGGCCGAGCACGCCCGCGACGCAGCAGCCGACCATGCCGGCGCCCACCACCGTGACCCGGTCGCCGACCAGCGGCGCGGCGTCCCACAGGGCATTCACCGCGGTCTCCACCGTTCCGGCCAGCACGGCCCGGGTGGCCGGAACGTCATCGGGTACCGGGACGACCGCGCCGGCCGGGACGACGTAGGCGGTCTGGTGCGGGTAGAGGCAGAAGACGGTACGGCCGAGCAGTGTGGCCGGCCCCTCCTCGACGACGCCCACGTTGAGGTACCCGTACTTCACCGGCCCCGGGAAGTCGCCCTCCTGAAACGGCGCCCGCATCGCCGCGTACTGGCTGGCCGGTACGCCGCCCCGGAAGACCAGGGTCTCGGTACCCCGGCTGATGCCCGAGTACCGGGTGCGGACGAGAACCTCGCCGGGGCCCGGGTCCGGCAGCGTCACCGGCCGGATCTCACCCTCACCGGAGGAGCGCAGCCAGAAGGCACGAGCCTCCCGCGTCATCGGCTTTCCTCCTCTTCCAAACTCACCCGAACCGAACGGCCGCGATTCTCGTGTCCCCGATCAAACGTCGTACCCCATCTTTACGGAGGCACGGGTGCAAACGGTTCGAACGGGTCCGGTGATCGGACTGATCGTCCAGGTTGTCCTGTTGACGGCCCTCGCCGGTACCGTCGGCCTTGGTGTCTCCGGCTGGCTGGCGGGGCTCGCGTACGGGGTCGTCCTGTGCGCCACGCTCACCCGGGCCATGTACCGGTCGGGTGCCGTCGCGCTCGGCCCGGCCGACCGGGTGACGCTGGGCCGGGCGACGCTCGTCGGCGCGGTGACGGCGCTGACGGCGGACTCGTTCGACCGGCCCGTACCGGTCCAGGCGCTGGTGACGATCGCGGTCGTGGCGCTGGTGCTCGACGGGGTGGACGGCAAGGTCGCCCGGCGCACCGGTACCGCCAGCGCACTCGGCGCGCGCTTCGACATGGAGGTCGACGCGTTCCTCGTCCTGGTGCTCAGCGTGTACGCCGCGCGGCCGGTCGGCGCGTGGGTACTGGCGATCGGCGCCATGCGGTACGCGTACGTCCTGGCGAGCTGGCTGCTGCCCTGGCTGCGCGGGACGTTGCCGGCGCGCTACTGGCGCAAGGTGGTCGCGGCGACCCAGGGCGTCGTCCTCGTGTCCGCGGCCGCCGACGTCCTCCCCCGGCCGCTGGCGGTCACCGCGGTGGCGGCGGCGCTGGCGCTGCTCGTCGAGTCGTTCGGCCGCGACGTCGGGTGGCTGTGGCGGCACCGGCTCGTCCAGCCCGGCCATCGTCACGGCCCCGTGCCACCGTCACGGGTCGGTGTGGAGCCACGGCAGGGAAGCCGGCTGCTGCCGTTGAACATGAAGCCGGAGTTCCTCGTGGCCCGGATCGAGACCGTCCGGAACCGTTCGACCATCGGTGGGCACCGCACGGAGGTGCCGCGGTCCCGTCACCCGGTGCTGCCCCACCGTCGCCGGGTGAACACCCGCCACGCTGGCTAGGGTCAGCGAAGGGCGAGCGGAAGGAGACGCGGACATGAGCCAGTTCGAGGCCGTCCTGTTCGACGCGGGCGACACGCTGATCCGGCTTTCCGGCAGCGGCGAGACGCTGCTGCACCGGGCGGCGGCGACGCTCGGCGCCGACCCGCTCGACCCCGACGAGGCGGCGCTCGTCTGGCGGCGGGTCCTCGGCCGCAGCAGTACGGCCGAGGAGCTGGCCAAGGGCCGCGACCTGTCGAACGCCCGGCACCGCGAGGTATGGGTCGAGCTGTACGGCGCCGCCGGATGTGAGCGGCTGGCCCCCGGGCTCAGCGAGGAGCTGTACGCGCTCACCGTCAGCGCCGAGTCCTGGGAGGCATTTCCCGACACCGTACCGACCCTGCGGGCCCTGCACGACCGGGGCCTGCGGATCGGAGTCGTCAGTGACACCGGGTTCGACCTGCGCCCGGCGATGGACCTGCTGGGACTGTCGCCGTTCCTGCACACCGTCGTGATGTCCTACGAGTACGGCGTCTGCAAGCCCGCCACCACGGTGTTCCTCACCGCATGCGACCAGCTGCACGTCGATCCCGAGCGGACCCTCATGGTCGGGGACAACCCGCTCACCGACTCCGGTGCGGTGGCCGCCGGAATGTACGTCTTCCTGCTGCCGCGCCCCGCGAGTACCGGCCCGCGAGGGCTCGGGCACGTCCTGTCGCTGATCTGAGCGGGCGGCGTGACGGGTGGCACCTGATGCCGCTGCCGCCGTTGTCTCCATGACCGGCGCCAGCCCGGCGCAACCTCCCTTACTTACGCCGTCAGCTCGGAACTGGAAAGCGGTGGCTGCACACCGGGTGGAGCGCCGTGGACGGACAGCGTCGCCCACACCGCCTTACTGTGCCCGGTCGAGACGGCTCCCCAGCCGCTCGCGAGCGTATCGACCAGGGCCAGGCCGCGGCCGCTGACGCGCCACGGCTCAGCAAGCCGCCCGGGTGCGGGTACCGGCAGGTGCGGGTCGTCATCGCGGACCACCAGATGGAGGTACCGGGCGCCGTAGGTGAGCACGATGCGCATCCGGGTGCCCGCGTGGATGACCGCGTTGGCGCACAGTTCGGAGATGATCAGCTCGGCGGCGGTCACCAGATGGTCCAGCCGCCACCGCCGGCAGGCGTCCAGGACCAGGAGCCGCCCCTGGGCCGGCGCGTCCCGGGTGGGTGCGAGGTCGACCTGGATCCGCCGGCCCAGCGCCGCGGGATGGGCCGCCGCCCGGCGGGCGGCCGCCACCGTGGCGAACAGCGGCACGTCGGCGACCTCGCGATGGGATACCAGCACCCGGGAGATCCGCGGGGGTACCCGACACAGCAGCATGGGTACGCCCGGCCACATCGCCGCCTGTCGACGTACCGCGGCGAACACCGCGAGTGCCGCCGGCTGCGAGACGACCAGCGCGGCCAGGTCGACCAGTACGGCAGCCGGGCACTCGGCGACACACCTGAGCAGGCTCGTCCGCAGGATCGGCGCACTGGAGAAGGCGAGCGTGCCCCGGAACGTGACGATTGTGAATGGATCGTCGCGCCGGACTCGGCAGGTCAGCGCCGCCACCTCGCGACCTACCTCACCAACACCGGGCCGGCCGCGACACATCAAAACGCGCCAATGCGCCCACGCTGACCACGCTACTCCGGGGACGGTAATGCCGCGCGGCGCGCCCACGTTTGCCTAGCATCTGCACTCGTGGACGACGCAGTTGCCCCGCGCCTCCTCGACCGTGTCCGAGTGAGCCTGACCGAATGCGGCCCGTACAGACCTGGAAACGGCCAAGGAAATGGTGCGGAGGACGGCAATGATGGTGGCGTCCATGGTACGGATGTCGAGTACGACGGTCCGGCGCCGACCGAGGGGTGACGGCGCGCCGGCGGGCGCGCGAACCTGACGGAGGCCCGAGATGAAGTACCTGATGCTGACGTACGGCAACCAGGAGAAGTGGAGCTCGTTCCCGGCGCAGGAGTGGCCGGAGGCGATCGCCCGGCAGGAGGCGTTCAACCGGAAGTACCGGGAGACCGGCGAGCTGCTCGGCGCGTACGGGCTGGCCGACGCGGTGAACGCGAAGGTGGTACGGCGCGGGGACGGGGCGCCGGTGGTGACCGACGGGCCGTACCTGGAGACCAAGGAGTACCTCGCCAGCCTGTACCTGCTCGACTGCGACAGCGAGGAGCGGGCCCGGGAGATCGCGGCGGACATGCCCTTCGCCGATCGCGCTCGTCACCGGGGCCCTGTCGCGGGGCGCGGTCGGCCCGTACCAGCTCCAGGCGGCCATCGCCGCGGTGCACGACGAGGCCGAGCACGTCGAGGCGACGGACTGGCCGCAGATCCTCGCCCTGTACGAGCTGCTTGAGCGGATGGCGCCGAACCCGGTCGTGACGCTCAACCGTACGGTCGCCGTGGCCATGGTGCACGGTCCGGCGGCCGGGCTCGACCTGCTCGCCACGCTGGCGTCCGACAGCCGGATGGCGAACCACCACCGCCTGCTCGCCACCCGCGCCCACCTGCTGGAGCTGGCCGGACGGCCGGCCGCGGCGGCGGAGACCTACCGCGCGGCGGCCCGGCGCGCGACCAGTCTGCCCGAGCGCCGGCACCTCACCGACCGCGCCACCCGGCTCACTGCGGCTGGACCGCACAGCACCAGGCAGCCGTGCTCGAAGCCCGGCAACGGTAGCTCAGGCCCGGGGCAGGGCGCCGTTGCGGACCAGCGCGCGGTAGGTGAGCGGGACGGCGACCGCGGCGGGGAGCAGCCAGTAGACGAGGTGCGGTAGCCGGTCCCAAAGCGGTAGCTGCGGGCCGTTGTCGACGTAGAACCCGGTGAACAGGGCGGCGTACGAGCCGGCCATCGCCACGCCGTGCCGGATCATCCACTGTGGACGGTGCCGGCGCCGGGCGAGCCAGCCGAGCACGGCGAGCCCGAACGCCACGGTGGCGATGAGAAACAGGTGCCAGTCCTCGCGCCAGCGGATCGCCGCCATCACGGTGGCGGTGAGGAAGACCGTGCCGATGGCGTACAGGTAGACGGTGCCGGCGCGCGGGTGGCGGCCGGGCCGCTTGCGGGCGGTCGCCGCGAGCAGGCCGGCCACGACGCCGGTCGCCCCGGCCGCGACGTGTACGGCCAGCGCGGTGAGGAACACCGGGCCGGCGTCCGGGATCGTGATGCCGGCGATGCTCGCCATCGCGGTACTCCCTCGCGCGGGCCGCCGGTGACAGCGGCGGCAGGCTGCTACGCCGTTACCACACTATGCCGCCGCCCGGACCACCTGCGGGCGGCCGCGAGGATGCCCGCGACCGCGCGGATCAGCCGGGCTGAACGCCAGGGTGGGCGACCCGGAGCACCGCCAGTGCCGCCTTGGTCACATACGCCTTCTCGGCCTCGGTGAGCCTGGGCTGCGGCGGGCAGGGCCCCTCGCCGAGCTCGACCTTGAGCGTCGGGTCGCTCGGCGCCAGTACGCCGGCGTGGATCACGCCCAGCACGCACCGGGCACGCAGCCGGGCAGAGTCGTCCGTCCCGTCGCCCAGCACGTCGAGGAGCGTGCCGAGCCGCTCCGGCAGCCGGTGCCGCAGCATCATGCCGCGGATCACCGACGGGTCGCCCATCACCGCGCGCAGCAGCGGGGCGTGCTCGTCGAACACGTCGACCAGCCGGCCGAGCAGTGCGCCGCTCATCCGGCCGGCGGTCTGTACCTCCGTGACGAACTCGTCCAGCGCCTCGACGAGCGGGGTGAGCAGGGCGTACAGCAGGTCGTCCTTTGACGTGAAGTGGTAGTAGAGCGAGCCCTTGGTCATCCGTAACTGCTCGGCGATGTCGCGTACCGACGTCCCGGCGTACCCGCGCTCGACCATCAGCCGCATGGCGGCGTCGAGGATGCGCAGTCTGGTCTCGTCGGCCGCGCTGCCCACGGTCCGTGCCACGGCCTTCGCCCCCTCTCAGGAAGCTGTCAGGTACTGAAGGATACGTTCCTCTCCGAACATACCGACCGTCCGATTAACTGGGGGGAGTCTGATGGCCTGGATCGCACGCTGGTGCTTCCGGCACAAGTACATCGTGGTCCTGTTGTGGGTGGCGGCGCTCGCCGGCATCGGCGCGGCAAGCCAGGCGGCCGGTACCGCCTACAACAACGCCTTCGCGCTGCCGGGCACCGAGTCGACCCGCGCCCTCGACCTGCTGAAGTCGGCCTTCCCGCAGCAGGCCGGCGAGTCGGACACGATCGTCTGGCACGTGTCCAGCGGCTCGGTGCGCGACCCCGCCGTACGGCAGCGGGTCTCCGAGATGCTCGACAAGGTGGCCAAGGCGCCGTCGGTGGCCGGGGTGGCCGGCCCGTACACGGAACAGGGCGCGATGCAGGTCAGCCGGGACGGGCAGACCGCGTACGCGACGGTGACGTTCACCGGTGTCGGACGTGAGGTCCCCGCGGGAGACGTCAAGCACGTGATCAGCCTGGCGCAGGGGACCCGTACGGACGGTCTCGAGGTTGAGCTGGGCGGCCAGGCCATCCAGGCGTCGGACGGGGTGTCCACGTCCGCCTCCGAGTTCATCGGCGTGGTCGGGGCCGCGGTCGTCCTGCTGATCGCGTTCGGGTCCGTATTCGCGATGCTTCTCCCCCTGGTCACCGCGGTCGTCTCGCTGATCGCGGCGATCATGAGCATCGGCCTGCTGAGCCATACCACGACGATCGCCGACATCGCGCCGACCATCGCCGCGCTGATCGGTCTCGGCGTCGGCATCGACTACGCCCTCTTCGTGGTGACCCGGCACCGTACCGGCCTGAAAGCCGGGCTGACTCCCGAGGAGTCCGCCGTCCGCGCGCTGAACACGTCCGGCCGGGCGGTCATCTTCGCGGGCGCGACCGTGTGCATCGCGATGCTCGGCATGCTCGTGCTGAACCTGTCGTTCCTCAACGGCATCGGTATCTCCGCCGCGGTCATGGTGGTCTTCAGCGTCCTCGCGGCGACCACGCTGCTGCCCGCGATGCTGGGCATCCTCGGCAACCGGGTGCTCAGCCGGCGGGAACGGCGGCGGCTGGCGGATGAGGGCGCGCACGATGTGCACGCGCAAGGCTTCTGGTACCGCTGGGCCCGCTTCGTGGAGCGCCGCCCGCGCGTGCTCGCCCCGATCGCGCTGCTCGTGATGGTGGCGCTGGCGATCCCGGTGCTCTCGCTGCGGCTGGGCAACTCCGACCAGGGCAACAACCCGGCAAACACCACCACCCGCAAGGCGTACGACCTGCTCGCCAACGGCTTCGGTCCAGGCTTCAACGGCCCGTTCCAGCTGGTCGCCACGATCGGTTCGCCCGACGACGCCAAGGCGCTGACCGGGCTCGCCGACACGGTCGGGCACACGCCGGGCGTGGCCACGGCGGTGGCCGTACCGGTCCGGCCGGGCAGCACCGTGGGGATCATCCAGGTGATCCCGACCACCTCGCCGCAGGACGCCAAGACCAGCGACCTGATCCGGCACCTGCGGGAGGAGACCATCCCGACCGCCGAGAAAGGCCACGCCCTCAAGGTGTACGTGGGCGGACAGACCGCGATCTTCGACGACTTCGCCAGCGTCATCACCGGGAAGCTGCCGCTGTTCGTCGGGGTCATCGTGGGGCTGGGCTTCCTGCTGCTGCTGGTGGCGTTCCGCAGCGTCGTCGTACCGCTCACCGCGGCCGTGATGAACCTGCTCGCCGCGGGCGCCTCGTTCGGCGTGGTGGTCGCGTTCTTCCAGTGGGGCTGGGGCAGCGACGCGCTCGGGCTCGGCAGGGCCGGTCCGGTCGAGGCGTTCCTCCCCGTGATGATGCTGGCCATCCTCTTCGGGCTGTCCATGGACTACCAGGTCTTCCTGGTCAGCCGGATGCATGAGGAGTGGGTACACACACACCACAACCGGCGGGCGGTCACCGTCGGGCAGGCGTCCACCGGACGGGTCATCACCGCGGCGGCGACCATCATGATGTGCGTGTTCCTGGCCTTCGTGTTCGGCGGGCAGCGCGTGGTCGCCGAGTTCGGGATCGGGCTGTCCGTCGCCGTGTTCATCGACGCGTTCATCCTGCGCACCGTGCTCGTACCGGCGCTGATGCACATGTTCGGCCGGTCCAACTGGTGGCTGCCCCGGTGGGTTGACCGCTGGCTGCCGCACCTGTCGGTCGAGCCGGCCGAGGACGAGGTACGGGACGAGCCGCTGGCCGAGGAGCCGGTACCCGTCGGGGCCCGCTGACGGTCCCCCCGCCCCGCCCCCGCCCCCGCCCCCGCCCCCGCCGCCGTCGCCGTCGGCCGGCGGGGGCGGGCGTTTGATGCGAAGGCTTGTCTTGGATCACCGAGTGCGGCACGATGATGAGAAATTGCGCGAAATCCCGGAAAGGGAGATCGTCATGCGGCTCAGGCTTCTCGGTGGGGACTCGGGCCCGAACGGCAGCCCGAGGGTGTACGCCACCGACCGCGGTACGTTCGTCGTGCAGGGCTACAAGGTCGAAGACGCGGAGGCTCTGGGCCAGTTGAGTGTTCCTAGCCACGAGACCGTCATCGAGATCCCGGCTGAGCTGCTCAAGTACTTCCCGAATGACTGACGACGTGGCCCTGCTCACCGGCCAGGATTTCTTCGACCTGTTTCGGACGTTCGAGCACACCGCGTATCGGCTCGAGGTCCGGGAGAGCTACTACGAGAAGGAGCAGCTGCGGCAGTTCCTCGACGGTGAGCAGGTCGACCTGGCCTACATGGAGGACTGGCTGGCGCTTATCGCCGAGCTGACAGCCAAAGGCAAGCGGATCGAGCGAGTACGGGTGGTGTCCAGGCCGTACTCCGACTACACCCGTTATGGGCTCTGGCTCTGTCGCTACAACACCGATGCCGGCGAGGACATCCGGTACCTGGACCGCGAGCAGGCAGGCGACCTGCCGGACCACGACTACTGGCTGCTGGATTCCAGCCGCCTATATGTCGTGCGCTTCACGGACTCGGACGAGCTCTTGGGCGCGGAGCCGATTGAGGACCCGGCCACGCTGGTGCGGCACAACTTCTGGCGTGACGCCGCCTGGCACTACGCCACGCCGTACCGCACCTATGTGAAGGCAAGTCCTGGTGCAGTCGAACATCAAGCAGGCGCGTGAGGCGCTCGGTGCTCATCTGCGGGCACTGCGGCGGGAGTCCGGCCTGAGCGGCAAAGAGCTTGCCAGCCGGCTCGGCTGGACGGCCTCGAAGGTGTCGAAGATCGAGCTGGGCCAGCAGACGCCGAGACCGGCAGACATCGCAGCCTGGGCGGAGTTGACCGGCAGACCCGAGGCCGCCGAGGCGCTGGCTGACGAGCTCGGCGCGTTGGAGACGTTCTACCAGGAGTACCGCCGCAGGCTCCGGTCGGGCATGCGGTTCCGGCAACAGGAGGCATTCGACACCGAGGCGAAGGCCCGGTCGGTCCGGGTCTTCGACATGCACTACGTGACGGCCTTCTTCCAGACGGCCGAGTATGCCCGCGCCATGCTGACCAAGGGTGCACGGTTACACGGAGCGCCGGACGATGTCGACGAGGCCGTGGCGGTACGGCTGCGCCGGCAGGAACTGCTGTACCGGCCGGGAAAGTCGTTCCACATCGTCGTCTCGGAAGCCGTACTCCACAGCGGTGCGGCGGCTGCGCCCCACGTGATGACCGGCCAGCTCGACCGCCTGGTGGCGGCTACGGCCCTCGGCCCGGGCGTCAAGCTCGGCGTCATCCCGTTCGACGTGGAGTGGCCGGTCTTCCTCGATCACGGGTTTTGGCTCATTGACGAAGACCTTGTCATCGTGGAGACGATCGCCGCCGAACTGCGGCTCACCCGGCCTGACGAAATCCAGACCTACGCTAGGATCTTCGACCAGCTCGCCTCGATCGCCGTGTATGGTTCGGCCGCGCGGGCCCTGATTACCCGGGTTCTCATCGACCGCGCCGAGGGACGCCACGAACGCGGGGAAACGTGGTAGAAATCCCTAGGGATCGCTAGCAGGCTCGCTCCTCATAGTCATACCGTCTTCCAGGACACCTCAAATGCTGGCAAGGAGGACGGAGCCATGACGAGTACCACGGCCTCATCGGAAGTTGGGTCTTCTGGCGTATCGATCGGACACCCGTCATGGTGCGACCGCACGCTCTGCACGGTTCACAGATCCGGCTGGCACTGGTCGCTGCCCATCACGATCGAGCCGGACCCTCGCAACAACATCCGCGCTGAAATACAGCTCAGTAGGGACGCCGGGGAGCCGGGTCAACCGGATGCACTTGCCCGCATTGACCTCACCGTGTACGTACTGCCGTTCGAGCCGGACGACACCGGGGAGGAGCTGACCCTCACGGTCACCGGGGAACGCGCCGTCACGCTCGGCCGCATGCTCGCCTCCGCCGGGCACGCGGCGACGCACGGCTAGAACCGCCGGGGGGACGCCGCCAGGGGGTGCGGCGAGGTACGCTCCGTCGGCCCCCGTACCGCTCGACCTGGAGTTTCGCCATGGCGTACCAGACTCCCGTCTCCGCATCGACGTTACCCGCCGCGGTCGCGCAGCTCGCCTACGCCAGGCAGATGGGTGGCCACGTCGCGACGTACCCGGCCAAGCGCCCGCCGCTCATCGCGGTGGCCGGGGTCACCGCGTTCGCCGCCGGCTCCCTCGCGCTGGCGATCGTCGGCCTGGTCACGGGCGTCTGGGGTCTCGCGATCCTCGGCCTTGTCTTCGCCGTACCGTTCGTGATCCTCCTGTTCCGCAACCCGACCTTCTCCCGGCGGCTCGCCGCGCGGCAGGTGTACGTCTTCGAGAACGGGTTCATCCACACCGCGGCGAGCGGACCGGTGGGCGACTACCGGTGGGACGGCATCGCGTCGGTCCTGCAGAAGATCGTCGAGCGGTACACCAACGGGATACACACCGGCACCACCTACCTCTACACCGTCACGCGGCAGGACGGCGCGGTGGTCAAGCTGACCCAGTTCTACGACCGGGTCGCCGAGCTGGGCCAGACGATCGCCCGCGAGGTGACCCGGGTCCACCTGCCCCGGGCGATCGCCGCGCTCCAGCAGGGGCACACGGTGCCGTTCGGGGACCTGGCGATCAGCAGTGCCGGGATCGTGAGCGCCAGGCACGGGCTGCTGCCGTGGGCGGAGCTGGAGGAGGTACGGCTGCAGCAGGGGTACGTCAAGCTGCGCAAGGCCGGCAAGTGGCTGTCCTGGTCACACAAGCCGGCCGCCGAGATCCCCAACCTCTTCGTCTTCCTCACCCTCGCCGACCAGCTCCAGCGGTCAGCCCGCCAGCGTTGAGCGGGGCGACTCCCGCAGGAGCGGAGTTCCTGGGGTTCCTGGTGACGGCCGGCGTCGTTGCCGCGATCATGGGCGGCCTCGCGTGGCTCGGGTTCCGCACGCGGCGCCGCGGCGGCCAAGCCGGTCCGCGGGACGACGCGTAGCCCACCGATGTTTCCGGGCAAACTCACCGGATGAGTAGAAGCGCACGTCAGGTGTAGCGCCGAAACGGGACCGCGCCCGCCGCCCACGGCTGCCGGTCCGTCGCGGGCGACCCTCCGGGGTTCGTCAAGAACGGGCCCTGGCCTCTTCGCCTGACCCCACCGACCTTCCTACGGTTGCGGCCAAACAGGGAAGGTGGAAATGACATGCGAACCCGGATACTTGTCGGAATCACCGCCGCAACACTGGCGCTCGCCGTGGGCGGCTGCGGATCGAAGGGCGAGGCGAGCAACGCCGCGCCCGCGGGGGGCAAGCTGGTGCTCGGCGCCTCGCTCTCGTTAACCGGCTCGCTGGCCCGCGAGGGGATCCTGACCAAGGAGGGGTACGAGGTCTGCAAGAGCGTCGTCAACGGCAAGGGCGGAGTGAGCGTCGGGGGTACCAAGCTCACGCTCGACATCCGGTACCAGGACGACACCTCCAAGCCGGACACCGCCGGCCAGCTCGTGGACCAGTTCAACGACAACGGGGTCAAGCTGATCCTCGGCCCGTACGGGTCGGCGACCACCGGCGCGGCGGCGGCCGTGATCGAGCGCAACAAACAGGTGATGGCGGACAGCTCGGGCGCCGATGACGCGATCTTCACCAAGGGGTACCGGCGCACGTTCGCCGTACTGTCGCCGGCCACCTCGTACGCGGCGAGCATGGTGCAGGCCCTGTACGACCTGGCCCAGCCGAAGCCGAAGACGGTCGCGTTCATCTCCGCCGACGACGGGTTCTCCAAGACGGTCACCAAAGGCGGCGCGGCAAAGGCGCAGCAGCTTGGTTTCACCGTCGTCGGTACGGAGTACGTGTCCAACGGCACCTCGGACGTGTCCGGCGCGCTGACCAAGATCAAGCCGAAGAACCCGGACGTCATCATCGGCTCGGTGCACCTCGCCGAGGGCGTGGCCATCATCAAGCAGGCCAAGGAGTTGGGCGTCAACCCGCCCGGCGGGTTCGCCGAGACGGTCGCCCCGCCGACGCCGGACTTCACGCAGACGCTGGGCGGCTCGGCCAACGGGGTACTCGGGTCGACGCAGTGGACGGTGAAGACCGCCGGTACCGACAAGTGGTTCGGCAGCGCGGCGGACTACGCGGCCACCTTCAGCAAGCAGTGGGGCGGCCGCGCCCCGGAGTACCACGGCGCCGAGGCCACCGCCGCGTGCCTGGCCCTCGTCCTCGCGGTCGAGAAGGCCGGCTCCACCGAGCCCGACAAGGTCCGTGACGCCCTCGCCACGCTGGACGAGCAGACCTTCTTCGGGCCGCTGAAGTTCAACGCCGAGGGCCAGAACGTCACCAAGACCATGGGCGTCATCCAGATCCAGGGCGGCAAGCCGGTTTCGGTGTGGCCCAAGGACTCCAGCGAGGCGCCGCTGGCGTGGCCGGGGACGAGGGCATGAGCCAGCTCGCACAGTCCACTGTGTACGGTCTGCTCCAGGGAGGGCTGCTGGCGCTCGTCGCGGTCGGCTTCTCCCTGGTGTGGGGCGTGCTCAACGTGGTGAACCTGGCGCACGGCGCCTTCGTGCTCGCCGGCGCCTACCTCGCCTTCAAGCTGAACGAGTGGCTCGGGCTGGACCCGTTCCTGGGCATGGTTCCGGCGGCCCTGGTGCTCTTCGTCATCGGGTACGGGCTCCAGCGGTACCTGGTGAACCTCGTGGTCAACGCACCCATCTTCATCACCCTGCTGCTCACCTTCGGGTTACAGCTCTTGGCCGTCAACGGGATGGTCCTGCTGTTCACGGCGAACTACCGCTCGATCCCGACCGGGTACGCCGGCACCTCGCTCACCCTGCCCGGTGACGTACGGATCCCGCTCGGCCGGCTGGTGGCGGCGGTACTGGCGGTCGGCATCACGCTCGCGCTCGGGTACGTGATGCGGCGCACCCGTACCGGACTGTCCATCCTCGCGACCGGAATGGACCGCGGTGCGGCCCGGCTCATGGGCATCAAGGCCCGGCACGTGTACGCGCTCACGTTCGGCGTCGCCGCCGGGCTCGCCGGTGCGGCCGGCGCGGCGGTCGGCGCGGTGAGCACGTTCTCGCCCGCGGATGCGGGACGGTTCACACTGTTCAGCTTCGTCGCGGCCGTACTCGGGGGGCTGGGCACCATGTCCGGCGCCCTGTACGGCGGGCTCCTGCTCGGGCTCGTCGAGTCCTGGGGCGGGCAGCTGCTGCCCGGTACGCTCGTCAACGCGCTCGCCTTCGCCGTGCTCGTGGTCGTGCTCGCGGTACGGCCGCAGGGTCTCGCCGGCCGCTCCTTCTACGCAGCCCGGGTCGAAGTATGAGCACCCCACGAAGCACGAGCACGCTGCGAAGCATGAGCGCCCTGCGAAGCATGAGCACCCTGCGCAGAACGGCACCCTGGCTCGCCCTTCCGGCGGCGTTGGTCGCCGGGCTCGCCCTGCAGACCCAGCTGTACGCCGGCCAGGAGCGTACGGTCAGCACCGTCCTGATGTTCGTCGCCCTCGCGGTGGCGTGGAACCTCATCGGCGGGTACACCGGCTACGCGTGCTTCGGTCAGGTCGGGTTCTTCGGGCTCGGCGGGTACGCGGCGGCCGTACTGATGATTCATCTGAATCTCTGGTTCTGGGCGGCGCTGCCGCTCGCGGCGGTGTTGTGTGCCGCGTTCGCGGCGGCCGTCGGCGCACCGCTGCTGCGGCTGAAGGGCCACTACTTCGCGGTCGCCACCCTCGGCGTCGCGGAGGGCCTGCGGGAGCTGGTCACCAACCTGCCCCGGCTCACCGGCGGTGGTGCCGGAGTCACCATCCCGACGGTGGAGGCCGGCGCACCGACGCCCTGGCTGGGCAACGACGGTTTCTACGTGCTGTTTCTCGTGCTCGCGGTGACCACGGTCGCGGTCGCGCTGGTCGTCTCGGTGTCCCGGGCCGGGTACGCCCTGCGGGCGATCCACCAGGACGAGGACGCGGCCGCCGCGATGGGCATCAATACGACAGTGGCCAAAACCCTTGCGCTGTCGGTATCGGCGGCACTCACCGGTGCCGTCGGCGCGGCGTACGCCTTCCAGCAGATCACCATCTTCCCCGAGCGCCTCTTCGACGTGGACCTCACGGTGCTCATGGTCGTCATGGTGATTCTCGGCGGCGCCGGTACGGTCGTCGGCCCCGTACTGGGCGCGGTCGCGGTCGCGTACGTCTCCGAGTGGCTGCGCCAGCACTACCCCATGGCGCACACGTTCCTGCTCGGCGGGCTCATCATCGCGGCCGTGGTGCTTCTGCCGCAAGGCTTCACCAGCTACGTCGCCGACGCCGTACGCACCCGCCGGCTCTCCCTGCTCGACAATGTCAGGAGGTACCGGCTATGACCATGGCGCGACTGGCCGCCAAGGGACTGGCCAAGCGGTTCGGCGGTCTGCAGGCGGTCGCCGGCGTGGACCTGGAGCTGCACGCGGGGAGGCTGCTCGGGGTGATCGGTCCGAACGGCGCCGGAAAGTCAACACTCATCAACCTGCTCACCGGGCACCTGCGCCCGACGACCGGCACAGTCACCATCGACGGTCGTGACCTAACCGGCGCGCGGCCGTGGCGTATCGCCCACGCCGGTGTGGCCCGTACGTTCCAGATCGTCAAGCCGTTCCGCGGCATGACCGTACTGGACAACGTGACGGTCGGGGCGCTGTTCGGTCCCGATGGCGCGCGCCGTTCGGTCGGGGCGGCCCGGCGCGAGGCCGGGTCCGCGCTGGAACGGGTCGGGCTCGCCGAGCGGGCGCAGCTTCCACCGGCCGAGCTGTCGGTGGCCGACGCCCGCCGGCTGGAGCTGGCCAAGGCGCTCGCGCTGCGGCCGCGGGTACTGCTCCTGGACGAGGTGCTGGCCGGGCTGCGGCCGGTCGAGATCGGGCCGGCGCTGGAGCTCATCGACTCACTGCGGAGGGAAGGCTTGGCGCTGCTCATGGTGGAGCACGTCATGCACGCCATCGCGGCGGTCTCGGACGAGGTTCTGGTCCTGCACCACGGCGAGGTGCTCACCACCGGCCGCGCCGAGGCGGTCCTGTCCGACCGCCGGGTGATCGAGGCGTACCTCGGCCACCGCTACGCGGCCCGCGCCGCCGCGGCGCAGGGGAAGAGGCAACAATGAGCGCAAAGCGAGGCTACGGGCCGCAACCAACACGGCGGACGAGCGCCGAGCGCGGGAGCGAGGGTCAACAATGAGTGGCTTCCGATTGGATGATCTCCACGCCGGGTACGGGCGGGTCAGCGTGCTGCGCGGGGTGACCGTGACGGTCGCGCCCGGCGAGCTGGTCGCGCTGATCGGCCCGAACGGCGCGGGCAAGTCGACGCTCCTGCGGGCCGCGAGCGGGATGATCAGACCCACCAGCGGTACGGTCGTCCTCGGCGCCCGCGACCTCACCGGCGCCCCGATCGAGACGATCGCCCGGGCCGGCGTGGCGCACGTACCCGAGGGACGGCGGCTGTTCCCCGGCCTGACCGTACGGGACAACCTCCTGCTCGGTGGCTGGCGCAACCGGCAACGGGACCTGGGGCCGGTGCTCGCCATGTTCCCGAAGCTGGGCCAGCGGCTGAACCAGGTCGCCGGCTCGATGTCCGGCGGCGAGCAGCAGATGTGCGCGATCGGCCGGGCGCTGCTGGGCCGGCCGGACATCCTGCTCGTGGACGAGCTGTCGCTGGGCCTGGCCCCGGTGGTGGTGGACGAGATCCTGGCCCGGCTGACCGAGGTCGCCGCCGCCGGTACCGGCGTGCTGCTCGTCGAACAGGACGCGGGCGCCGCGCTGGAAGTGGTGAGCCGGGCGTACGTCCTGGAGAACGGGCGGATCACCCTCTCCGGCCCGGCGGCCGACCTCGCGGCCGACCCGCGCGTACAGGCGGCTTATCTGGGCGTCGGCTGAGCGGAGCCGAGCCGGGGTTTGGTGAGGCGAGCACAGCCAACGTGGCCCAGCTGAGCGGAGCCGAGCCGGGGTTTGGTGAGGCGAGCACAGCCAACGTGGCCCAGCCTGATTCTTGCGGGAGTCTTGCGGGGCGACGGGCTATGTCGCCCCGCAGGCGGCACCTATGCTCCGGCTATGCGGGTTCTGCTGGTCGAGGACGACATCCGGGTCGCCGGGGCGCTGGAGACCGCACTGCGCCGGCGGGGGTACGACCTGCTCCGCGCCGGTACCGCCGCCGAGGCGCTCGCCGCTCCCCCGGTCGACCTGGTCCTGCTCGATTTCGGCCTGCCCGACCGGGACGGCATCGAGGTCTGCCGGGAGCTGCGCCGGCGCGGGGAGGTGGCCATCATCGCGGTCACCGCCCGGGGCGAGGAGCGCGACCGGATCGCCGGCCTGCGTACCGGCGCCGACGACTACGTGGTGAAACCGTTCGGCATGGCCGAGCTGCAGGCGCGTATCGACGCGGTGATGCGCCGGGCACTGCGTACGGTCGCGCCGCAGGGCGCCACCTCGTTCGGAAAGGTAACGATAGACTTCGATGCACATCGGGTCACCGTCGAGGGCGCCGAGATCTCCTTGACCCGCAAGGAGTACGACCTCCTCACCGCGCTGGCCCGGCGCCCCGGTACGGTCGTCACCCGGGACCAGCTCCTCGCCGACGTCTGGCACACCACCTGGGCCGGCAGCCCGCACACGGTCGAGGTGCACGTCGCGTCGCTGCGTGCCAAGCTGCGCGACCCGGCGCTCGTCCAGACCGTACGCGGCGTCGGGTACCGGCTGCGCGCGGACGGTTAGCGGGCCCGGATGCGGCACCGGCTCGTCGGCACGTACCTCGCGCTGCTCGCCCTGGTGCTCCTGGCGCTGGAGCTCCCGCTCGCCGCGAACGTCGCCATCACCAGCACCCAGCAGATGGTCATCGACCGTAACGTGGACGCCGCCCGGTTCGCCTCGCTCGCCGACCCCGCGCTGCGTACCGGCGCCACCGTCTCGCTCACCGAGGAGCTGCGCCGCTACTACGACCTGTACGGCATCTCCGCCGCGGTCGCCGACCGGGACGGGCGCCTGGTCACCCAGACCGGCGACCCGGCCGCGTTCGGTACCCCGCAGGTACGCCGCTGGCTCGCCCAGGCACTGACCGGCGAGCGGGTCGGCGCCGGCCGTACCGTCTGGCCGTGGCAGCGCGACCCGCTGGCCATCGCGGTACCCGTGACGACCTCCGGCGAGGTGGTCGGCGCGGTCATCACGCTCTCCCCGGTCGACAAGGCGACCTCGGAGATCGACGGCGCCTGGGCCGAGCTGGCCGCGGGCGGGCTGGTCGCCGGCATCGTGTTCGTGGTCGTGGCGAGGGTGCTCACCCGGTGGATCCTGCGCCCGGTGGCCCGACTGGACCGCACCGTGCACCAGATCAGCGACGGCACCCTGGACGCCCGGGTACCGCCCGGCCTCGGCCCGCCCGAGCTGCGCCGGCTGGCCAAGTCCTTCAACACCATGGCCGACGACGTCACCGACTCCCTGGAGCGCCAGCGCGCCTTCGTCTCCCAGGCGAGCCACCAGCTGCGCAACCCGCTCACCGCACTGCGCCTGCGGGTTGAGGAGCTGGGTGGGTTCATCACCGACCCGGCCGGCCGCGAGGAGCACCGGCTCGCGCTTGAGGAGGCGGACCGGCTGCGCAACATCCTCGACGGGCTGCTCACCCTCGCCCGGGCCGAGCGCGGCGGGTACGGGCACGAGACCGTCGACGCCGCCGACACCGCGGACGCCCGGGTGGCCGGCTGGCAGCCGCTCGCCCTACAGCGCGGGATCGCGCTACGCCGTAGCGGTGCGCGGACCGCTCCCGTACGCGCCGTACCGACCGCGGTCGGCCAGGCCCTCGACGCGCTCATCGACAACGCCCTGAAGTTCGCCGGCTGCGGCGCGACCGTGACGGTGGACGTGGTGCCCCAGGGCGACACCGTCGAGCTGCACGTGGTCGACGACGGCCCCGGGCTGGGCGACGACGACCGGCGCAGAGCCGCCGAACGCTTCTGGCGCGCGCCACACACGCAGAACATCGACGGCAGCGGGCTCGGCCTACCGATCGCCACCGCCCTCGTGGAAGCCTCCGGCGGCAAGCTCGACCTGCTCCCCGCCGTACCCCACGGCCTCGACGTCCGCCTCAGCCTCCCCTCCGGCAGATAACCCAAGGGGTACGGCCAGTCATGGCGCCGCGTTCGTCGCGCTCGCGACCGGCGACGAGAATGTCCTATGTCCACAGTGGAGTGATCGCGGTTTCCAGGCAGGTCGCGAAGTTTCACTGACGGATCTGCCTGGAAGTCACGATCTTGGCGAGTCGCGAACCGGAGGCGTCATGCGGCCGTGCAGATAGGTGTGGCCGTTGCGCCGCCGGTACGGAAGGATCTACAGGTTGTCATTCTTCACGCGCTTTCGGTGGCTGCCGGTTCAGCAGCGGGCGACCGCAGACCATGACCTGACAACGGAGGGCCGTCCGGAGAGCACGCGGCGTGACGAGGCCACGGGCGACGAAGCCACAGGCGACCAGGCCACAGGCGACGAGGCCGGCAGCCGCCGGCGGTGGCGCCGCATCGCGGCACCGGTCGCGACGGTCCTCGCCGGGCTGCTTGTACTGTTCGCCCTCATCGCGCCGAACCAGCTCAGCCACCTCACGCCTGCCGCATTCGTACGCATCCCGGTGGAGGGGCTCCTCGGCGTCGCGCTCGTACTCGTCCTGCCGGCGCGGGCGAGGTGGACGGTGGCGGTGCTCGCCGGAGCGGCCCTCGGCCTGCTGACCATCGTGAAGATCATCGACATGGGCTTCTACGAGGTGCTCGACCGGCCGTTCGACCCGGTGCTCGACTGGATCCTGCTCAGCGACGCCGTGGAAGTCGTCAAGCGGTCGGCCGGCGGGGCAGGCGCGGTCGGGTCCGTGGTCGCGACCGTGGTCGTCGCCATCGGCGTACTCGTCCTCATGACGCTGTCGACCCTGCGCCTGAGCCGTCTCGTGGTCCGGCGCCGCACCACCGCGACCCGTACCGTCGCGGTGCTCGGGGTCGCCTGGGTCACCTGCGCCGTGTTCGGCATCCAGATCGTCCCGGGGATGCCGGTCGCCGCCGACAGCGCGGCCGGTCTCGCCTACGACCGCCTGCACCAGGTACGCGCCGGCCTGCAGGACCAGCAGGCGTTCGCCACCGAGTCCGCCGTCGACGCCTTCCGCGACACCGCGGGCGCCAACCTGCTGACCGGCCTGCGCGGCAAGGACGTCATATTTACGTTCGTGGAGAGCTACGGGCGGGTCGCGGTCGAGGACCCGGAGCTGGGTCCGCGGGTGGGTGCGCTGCTCGACGCCGGGAACCGCCGGCTGGGCGCGGCCGGGTACGCCTCCCGGAGCGCCTTCCTCACCTCACCGACCTTCGGCGGCGGTAGCTGGCTGGCCCACTCCACGCTCCGGTCCGGACTGTGGATCGACAACCAGCAGCGGTACCGCAACCTCCTCGCCAGCGACCGCCTGACCCTCAGCGGCGCCTTCCGTCGCGCGGGCTGGCGGACGGCCGGGGTGGAGCCGGCCGTCAGCAAGCCCTGGCCGGAGGGCGCGTTCTACCGCTACAACCAGCTCTACACCGCCCCTAACCTCGGGTACCGCGGGCCACTGTTCAACTTCGCCTCGACACCGGACCAGTACACCCTGTCGGCCTTCCAGCGCGCCGAGCGCGCGACGCCGGGCCACGCCCCGGTGATGGGGGAGGTTGTCCTGCTCTCCAGCCATGCGCCCTGGGCACCCCTCCCCCGCCTCGTCGACTGGAGCAGCCTCGGTGACGGCACGGTCTTCGCCGGCATGCCCGAGACCGGCGACTCGGCCGACGCCGTGTGGCGCGACCGCGCCCGGGTCCGTACCGCATACATACAGTCCATCGAGTACTCGCTGAGCACCCTCATCTCCTACGTGGAGACCTACGGCGACGACAATCTCGTGCTCGTCTTCCTCGGCGACCACCAGCCCGTCTCGATAGTCAGCGGTGAGGGCGCCAGCCGGGACGTACCGATCACGATCGTCGCCCGCGACCGGGCCGTGCTGGACCGGATCTCCGGGTGGGGCTGGCAGGACGGGCTGAAGCCCGGTCCACAGGCCCCGGTCTGGCGGATGGACACCTTCCGCGACCGGTTCCTGACCGCCTTCGGACCGCAGGCCAAAGCCGCCGCGTCGCCGTCCCCGCCGACCCGCTGACGGCTCGGAGCCCGGCCCGGTCACGGCTCGGAGCCGGGCCGGGTGACGGCTCGGAGCCGGGCAATGCTCCGCTCAGCGCTTGGCGTCGCGGAAGTACCGCGCCGCCCCGGGGTGCAGGGCCAACGGGTACGTGCTGATCGCGGCGGTCCGGTCCAGGCGGGTACCCATCGGGTGCGCGGCGGCCAGTTCCTCGCGGTGCTCGAAGAGCGCCCGCGTGACCCGGTACGCCACCCGCTCGTCCATCGAGGCCGGCACGACGAGGTAGTTGGCCACCCCGAAGGTGACCGCGGGCCGGCCGAGACCGTAGGTGGACCCGGGGATGGTCCGCTCGACGTAGACCTCGCCGTAGCGGTAGCGCATCGCCGGCAGGTACTCGGCGAGGTCCACCAGCACGATCGGGACCTGTAAAGCCAGCTTGGCGATCGCCGCGGTCGGGATGCCGCCGGAGAAGAACATGCCGTCGAGCCGGCCGGACCGTACCCCCTCCGCGGCGACGTCCGGGTCGAGCCCGGCCGGGTGCAGATCGACCGCGACGTCGAGGCCGCCCAGCGGCAGAAGCCGGATGCTGACCAGCTCCGTACCGGAGCCGGGCGGCCCGATTGAGACGGCCTTGCCGCGCAGGTCGGTCAGCCGCTGGATGTCCCGGTCCCGGCGCACGGCCAGCTGCACGTAGTTCTCGTAGATCCGGCAGAGCGCGAGCACCGGGAGCCCCACCGGGAAGGGCGGCCCGCCCCAGTGCGCGTCCGCGGCCGCGTCCGCCGTGGTGAGCCCCAGCTCGGCCCGGCCGGTCGCGACCATCTGGAGGTTCTGCACGCTCGCCGCGGTCGCCAGCACCTCGGGGCGCAGCCCGGGCAGGGTGTCGCGGACCACGGCGGCGATCCCCTTGGCGTACTCGTAGTAGACGCCGCCGGTCCCGCCGGCCGCGATCCGCAGCGGTCCGTTCGGGTAGTCGGGGCGGGCGGTGCAGCCGTCGAGGCCCGCGAGCGCCGCGGCCGCCGCGCCGCCGAGCAGGGTCCGGCGGCGCAGCGAGGGTACGCGTAAGGGCCCCCCTGCCAACGCCATGCCATCACCAGCCCGTATGTGACTCAGGTCACTCACTCTCGAGCGGACCCTAGAGGACCCGGGTCGCCCGCGGAAGGCAGCAGTCGGAGAACTTGCGCAACCTCTGCACCGGGCCACCTCCGTGCCGGAGCACGACTGACCGGAACCGCTCACGGGTACCGGTCACGATGGTCAGGCCCAGCGGTACGGCGCCGGCGTGCCCAGCACCGTCGGCGATGCCGAGCCGGCCGTCCTCGACTCGTTGGACAGGCCCGTCTAGCTGCCCGCGCGGCAGACCGCGCAGCGGCCGAAGATCTCCAGGGTGTGGCCGACCTCGGTGAAGCCGTGCTCGGCCGCCTGCCGCTCGGCCCACGCCTCCACGGCCGCGCCCTCCACCTCGACGGTACGGCCGCAGTCGCGGCACACCAGGTGATGGTGGTGCTGGCTGCGGCTGCACCGGCGGTACAGCTGCTCGCCGTCGGGCAGCCGCATCTGGTCGACCTCACCGGCGTCGGCCAGGATCTGCAGGGTGCGGTAGACGGTCGTGAGCCCGACACCGGAGCCGCCCGCCCGCAGCTGGGCATGCAGCTGCTGGGCGCTGCGGAACTCACCCGTGCCGTCGAGCAGCGCCAGCACCTCGGCGCGCTGGCGCGTGTTGCGGGTCATTCCGGGTGTGGGTCGGGTCACCGCGCTCTCCGCTCCTCCTCATCCCTGATCAGCGGTCTCCCAGTGTACGGCGCCCATTTCGTGACCGACGGGCTTGCGCGGCGGAGAGACCCTCTAGATATGAGTTATCCCGCTTACTACGGTCAGCCCGCGATGGTCGCCACGTACCGGCGCCCGAGCGCCCCGCCTTCGGTCCACATCGTCGCGCTGTTCCAGTACCTCGGCGGCCTGCTGACGCTGCTCGCCGCCGCCGGGGTCATGCTGCTGACCTACGGCGGCCGACGCGCCTTCGACGAACGACGAATACAGGTCCCCGACTCGGTGCGGCAGGGGCTGACCGGGTTGGGTGTGGTGATCGCGGTCGCCCTCGCCGTCGTCGCGCTGCTCTGGCTGGTGATCGCCCGGAAGCTGCAGACCGGGCACCAATGGGCGCGGATCACCGTACTGGTGCTGAGCGTGCTGAGCATCGCCGGCACCGCGTACGACGCGTGGCGGTTCGACAACGGTCAGATGCTCTCCGGCCTGATCCTGCCGGTGCTCTACGTCCTGCTGCTCAACACCCGGGCGGCCCGCTCGTGGTTCCGCTGGGGCCGCTGGTAGGTGACGGTGTTTTGTACCCGGCCGGCTGAGCCGCAACGCGGCCGGATCAGCGCCGGCCGGGGTAGTCGGCGGGGCGGGCCTCGGGGTGCTCGGCGAGCCACGCGAGGTACTCGTTGTAGGCCCGGTTCTCCCCGTCCTCATCCGGCGGCGGGGCGGACGGGCGCCGGACCGGCACGGTGATCCGCAGGTCCTCGGGGACCGCCGGGGGTGGCGGCGGCTCCTCGAAGCCGCCGCGCAGCTCGGCGCGCACCTCCCGGTACCACACGAAGATCACGAACAGCGCGAAGACCGGCCACTCGACCGCGTACCCGTAGCTGAGCGCGTTTCCGCCGCGCGCCCGGCTGAGCTGCCACCAGCCCAGCGCGAGGAACGCCCCGACCAGCACGACCAGGGCCGCGTGCCGCAGCAGCCAGGCGGGGGTCAGGAAGCGACGCACAACCATGAGGATAGTGCGGCGGGCCGGCTCCTCCCGCGAGGACCAGGTAGCTAGGTCCGCCGCAGCACGGCATTCTCCCCGGCCGTCCAGGCCGTCGTGGTGACCAGATACAACACCCCGGCGAGGGGTACGAACACGGCGGTCACCAGCGTCGCGAAGGGCAGCAGCGCGAGTACCCCCCGGGGCGCGTCCGGCCCGGCCAGCCGCCGGGTCCGGCGCACCGCGACCCACGCCAGTACGGCGAGCAGCGCGAGGAACGGCAGGAACACCAGCGGGGTTTCCGCGCCGGGGAGGCGCGTGAACAGCTCCGCACCGAGCATCCTCTGTGACAATTCGACGCCGAGCAGGTGGCTGTGCAGCAGCGCGTTGGTGTGGCCGGCGACCGTACCGGACAGGAAGAGCCGGTACGTGACGAGGAAGAACGGCACCTGGAGCAGCAGGGGCAGGAAGCCGGCGAACGGACTGGTGCCCGCCTCCCGGTAGAGCGCGGCGAGCTCGGTCGCCAGTTTCTCGGGCTGCTTGGCGTACCGGCACCGAAGCGCCGTGACCTGTGGGGTGAGCGCGGCCCGGCGCCGTTCACCGCGTACGGCGGCGACGGCGAGCGGCAGCAGCAGGGCGCGCAGGACGGCGGTACACAGCACGATCGCGACAGCGGCACCGCCGAGCGGCGCAAGCGCGGTCGCGAGGTGCCAGACAATGGGGTACGCCCCGGAGACGGCGGCGTCGAGCACGGGAATGGACACGGAAAGGCCCCCTCGGCCTCGAGACGGGTACGGGTCGGCAGGCGCGCGGCGGCGCTCAGGCCGCCGCGGGTACCGGAGAGGGGGCTCGAGGACGGGAGCGGCCCGGGGCGTCCGGGTCGGCGTACCGCACGACGATGGGGGTCTGGACCCGCGGGCGCCACGCCGCCCGGACGGCACGCCGGCCCGGGGTGGCCGGGTGCGCGACGCGGACCGCGAGCGCGAGGGCCAGCAGTGCCACCGCGACGCTCGCGAACGCGAAACCGGCCAGCGCGGCCGGGCTCATCGCAGCCGGGCTCATCGCAGCCGGGCTCAGGTCGAGTCCGGCACCGAGCAGGTGCCAGAGCGCGCTGAGCCAGACCATGCCCACCAGTCTAGGCACCGGGCTACCTAGCTGGCGAACGCGCCGTACCGCCATGCAACCTCTCGTTGTCGAGTTCCGTCAATGAGGTGTCGGGACGGAAGGGGACGTTTTGAAAAGTCAGCGAGATGAGCAGTTCCAGCGCTTCGTGTTGACCCAGCGTACCAAGCTGGTTCGGACGGCCACGCTGCTGACCGCGGGTGATGCCGACCTTGCCGAGGACCTGGTGCAGTCAACATTGACGAAGCTGTATCTGGCGTGGCCCGCCTTCAGAAGATCGAACAACCCAGGCGGCTACGTACACCGGACTTTGGTCAATGTACTGACCGACGAACGGCGGCGTCCGTGGCGGCGCCGGGAGCGCCCGATGGCCGAACTGCCGGACACGGCTCGTACCGAGCTGGACAGCGGCGGCGAGGCCGACGACGAGCTCAGGTGCGCCCTGAAGCAGCTGCCGCCGCGCATGCGGGCGGCTGTGGTGTTCCGGTTCTTCGACGGCCTGGACGTGGCCGAGACCGCGCACGCTCTCGGCTGCGCGGAGGGAACTGTGAAGAGTCAGACCGCCCGTGCGCTGGATCGCCTACGCGCAACTCTCGGGGCCTCTCCCGGACGCTTCGGATCCTTGTCCGGCAGTTTGCCCGCGTCTACCACGACCACCTATCGCTGAAGGAGCAACTGATGTCTGATCTGCACACGCGACTCGACGAGATCGCCGGCCCGACGGTGGCGCCGTCCGCCTCGACGGTGGATGCCGATCTCTCGCGGGGCCGACGTGCCCTCCGACGGCGCCGGGCCAGCCAGATCGTCGGGGGATCGGGGCTCGTCGTCGCCGCCGTCATCGCCGCCGCGCTGGCCGTTCCCAGCGCCTCCACTGACAGGAACGCCGCCGCTCCCGTGGCCAGCGGCGGGGTCGCGGCCCAGGTATCCACCAGGCTCGTTGCCTACACCGGCCAGCAGCCGACCGGCTTCACCCTCGACCAGGTGCCCGAGGGCTGGGTGGTGCAGGGCGTGGACAAGTACGTCCTCACCCTGGCGCCGAAGAACGCGACCGACAAGGATCCGCACAGCTTCATCGGGAAGATCGCCATTGCCTTGAGCGATGCCGTCCCGCACGACGTGGCGAAAAAGGACGTGCGCGTGGGTGACAAGCCCGGTGTGCTGGCCACGATGAAGGGCTCCACGGACGGTCGGACGCTGTTCGTGAAGCAGCCCTCCGGCGCCTACCTCACCATCCAGGTGTGGGACGGCCTCGGCTGGGGCGAGAACGACATCGTCCAGTTCGCCGTCGGCGTCCACGTCAATGACGGCGCCGGGGTCAGCGTCGGCTGATCGCCTCCGCCGCCGCACCACACGATGCCGATGGCCCGGTCAGAGGTACTCTCGCCGGGCCATCGGCCGTGCGGCCCCGGGGGACGACCGGTAGTGCGGACGGCCGGTACTGCCCTAGCGCGGTGTCACCAGCCACCGGTGGTGGTGGTGTCTCCCGACCGCTCGGCCCAGCGCGACCGGGCCCGGCTCTGGACCGCCGGCTGTGCCCCGGACGGCTCCCGCAGCGGCGCCACCGGCTGGCTCGGACCGACCGAGTACCGGACCAGCTCCGGCTCCGCGGCGCCACGGCCCGGCGGCAGCAGGCCGAGCCCGTCCGCGCCGACCGGACGGTCCTCCTCGCTCCCGTAGTCACGGCTCCCGTAGTCACGCCGGTAGTCACCGCCGTAGTCCCCGCGGGTGCGCTCGCTCGCCGGTCGCGGCCAGCGCCGCCAGCGGCCGAGGCTCGCCGCCCCGAGCAGCATCAGCGCGCCGAGCACCATGGCGGTACCGGTCCGGATCGGCAGGGTCAGGTCGGCCTGGTGCCCGCCCACGGAAACGTTGTGGGTGAACAGGTGCACCACGCTGCGCGGGGCCAGCAGCAGACCGATGTAGCTGGACGCGTACAGCAGGCCGGCGACCACGGTGCCGAGCGGCGAGAACCGGAGCGTAGCGAGCAGCCCGAGGAGCAGTCCGGCGGCGGTCAGGTACTGCAACGGCCGCAGAAAGTCGCCCGAGTGCAACGCACCGTCGGCGTGCGCGTTGGCGAATGCCATGGCCGTGCGGTCCTCTCCGAAGGCGAGCAGGATCCAGGCCAGCGGAGCGAAGATGATCGCAGCGATCAGGGTTCCAAAGTGTCGCACGCCCGACACCGTACCGGGCTTCCCGGTCGATGGACATGTCTCGGCGCGATCTCAAGCCGAGACATCACTTACCCGTCGGCTCCGCCCCCCGGGTGTCCATCCAGCCGTCACCGTTCGTGTCGGCCATGCGGGTGTCCAGGACGCCGTCCTGGTCCTCGTCGTAGTCAGCGCTCTCCAGGATCCCGTCGCCGTTCCGGTCGTGCCCGACGAAGTCGGCCAGCCCGTCGCCGTCGCGGTCCTCGTACACGTCCACGCTGCCGTCCGCGTGCTCCACGGCCGTGTACTGGTCCCACCGCCCGTCGCCGTCGGCGTCGATGTGCGGGTGGTACCCGGTCGCCGCCTGGTCACCGGAGCCCACCACGCCGCTCATGGCCGGGTCGAGCGGCCCGGCCGGCGGGTACCCGGAAACCTCGCCCTGGCCGCCGTACGGGTCGACGCCCGGGCCGTACGGGTCCGCGCCGTACGGGTCCGCGCCCTCGTACGACGCCCCGCCCTCGAACGACTCCCCGCCGTGCAGCGACCCGCCCCCCGAGTACGGGTCGCCCGCGCTCGCCACCGGACCCAGTCCGGCCGACGTCGACTGCCCGACCGCGCCGAACTGCTGGTGCACCGCGCCGTGCTGCGCCGGCACGGCCTGGTGTTCCGGCCCGAGCCCTCGGCCCACCGCCGATGCGTGCTCGCCCGATCCCGTACCGTGCCCGCCCACCGCGAGCCCCTCGAACGACCCGAGCAGCCCCATCATGCTCGCCTTGCTGGTGCGCATCTCGACCGTGCGCTCGGCGCCCCGGTCCGTACTCACCTGGGAGCGCAGCAGGTCGACCTCGTCTGCGCTGAGCCGGTAGCCGGCCAGCGCGCCGGCCGGGTCCGCGGCGAGCGCGGCCTTGAAGGCCGGATCGGTCAGCAACCGCTCCAGCACCGTGTCGAAGTCACTCATCGTCGTGCTCCCCCTAGTCAAGTTCAGGCATGGGTACCGGCTGCGGCCGCGGCCGGCACGTCCCACACAGCACAGCGTCCTCCACCACGAGTCCCTCGGCGCGCCCCCGCGTCTGGGACCGGTGTACCTCCAACAGGAACGGACCGAACCGCGCGTGGTCCTCGCACAGGCCCCGCCCACAGAACCGGCAACTCCCCCGCGCCGCCTTGGCGCAGAACCAACACAGCAAGTCGTGCTCCTACCCAATGACTGCCTGCAGCGAGCAGGCCTCAAGCTGGAATGTGAAGTTATACGGCACCGCCTGGTTGCCATGCGGGTCCGAGGCGTGGATCGTCACCCGGACCGTCCCACCCCTCGCGTACTTGGCGTCATACGGGATGGTGAACTGCGGTCCGTTGAAGATGTTGTCCCCCTCGCTCATCTTGCTCGAAAAGCTCGCTCCGTTCGGCAACGTGTAGGTGTAGTTGGCGCTCAGCGTGGGAATCGCATCGTCCGGATCCGAGATGTAGCCGTAGATCCGCTCGTAGGGCAAGAGCTGCTCGTTGTAGCAGTAGTAGCCGGACGGCGGCTGCTGCGCGACGGGACTCCGGAAGACGGTGCCGTTCGTGATGACCGGTGGCTTGTTCGGCGGCGGACCGGTCGTCGGAGGCGGTCCGGTGGTCGGCCCTGTGGTCGGGGTCTTCGTCGGGGAACCCGTGGTCTTGCCCGGGGTCGGGGACACGGTCGTGGTCGGGCTCGGGCTCGCGCTGTCCGACGGCGACGGGCTCGGCGACGTCGAGTCGGTGGGCGACGGCGACGAGCTCGGTACCGGGATCGCACCCACCTGGCCCGCACCGCAGCGCAGCGCCCCGCCGACGACCGGAAGCTCGGTACCGTCCAGCGTCACCGCGCCGGCCGCCACCGTCACGTCCCCGGCGGCGACCGCGAACCGGGCCGCGCCCTGGTTGGTCACCCGCGACGGCCCCGTACCGACGCGCAGGTTCACCGCGTGGAAGGCGCGCGACGTACCGGTGGTGTCGGCGAGCAGCCGCCCGTCCGTGAGGTCCAGCTCGCCGGACGGCTGGTACGGGCGCCCGGTCGTGGTGAGTGGACCGACCCCGATCCGGGACCCTCCACAAAGGACGGTGTATCCGCCGCCCCGGAAGGTCAGCGTGGCGAGGCTCCGGTCGCCGACCGAGATCTGATCGTCGCGCCCGACGTACGCGTCGTCCCCCCTGTGCATGACGCCCGGCGAGCCGTTGATGGTGGTGCTGACCGTACCGCTGTCGACGTGCAGCAGCGCCCGGTCCTCGGGCATCTCGCCCCAGGCCGGACCCGGGACCAGGTTGGAGCCGGTCAGCAGCAGCGCGAAGAGCAGGAACAGGATCAGCAGCCACCACAGCTTGCGCTCGAACTTCCGGTCCTTGTCATCGTCCACAGTGGACGGTGGTTCACCGGGCGGGGCGGCCAGCGGCGGGTACCCGGCCGGCGGGTGTACCCCGAACGCGGGCGCCACGCCCGGCCCGAGCGCGACCGGGTCCGGGGCCGCCGAGCCGAGCAGCAGCGGCAGCCCGCCCACAGCCGGCAGGATCCAGGCCCGGACCGGCGTACGGGCGGTGCCGACCGGGCCTGCCGCCGTTACCCCGTAGGCGATCAACGTACCGGCGCGCAGCTCGTACCCGTCGGGACGCACCAGCACACCGGAGGCGAGGATGGCGGCGTCCGTACCGCTGGTGAGGGTCAACGACTGTCCCGGCGTGAGCGTGACCGGCCGCGCGGAGTGCGCCAGCCCCAGTCTGTCCTCAGTGGACAGTTGGGCGAGCGCGGGCGCGTTCTCGAAGAGGTGCTCCAGCTCGGCCCGCTCGGCCGGTGGCGGACCGGAGACGGGACCGACCGCACTGGCCACAGTGGACGGTGGGATGGCGAGCAGGGTGGTACCCGCGGTGTGCCACGCCAGCGCCGACGGCGCTCCGGTGAGCGCGGGGGCGAGCCCGACGACGCCGCCGGCGCCGACCCGTTCGCGGACCCAGCCGCCGGGGTCGCCCGGCCGGCGCCCCTCCAGCGCGCCGTCCACGACGACATACACCGATGGCTGGGCGGCACCGGCGAACACGAGCTGCTCCCCCGTGCGCGGCCGGACCCACCGCGCATCCTTGGCGAGCGTCGTCAGCGCGTCAGCGGGCAGCCGCCCGAGTGCGGAGGAGCGCAGCGCGTCGTACCGCCGTGGCGTGTCCCCGACCACCGACCGCTCGGCCAGCCGCTCGCGCAGCCGGCGCCACCGCTTACCGAGCCAGCCGAAGAGCAGATACACCAGCGGAGCCGCCAGCCCGACGATCACCCCGACCAGCAGCAGGCGCTGCGGCCAGCCGGCCCGCCACAGCCCGGTGACCAGCCCGCCGACCCGGTCGACGTAGACGCGGTAGGCCAGGTTCACCGCGATGACCAGCCAGATCAGCGAGAGCATGCCGTAAAGCGCGACCAGCCGCCCCTCGCGGTCGAGGTCGCCGAAGCGCGGCGGCCGCCTGCGGAACCGGGCGACCAACCAGGCCATCGCGCGGGCGCGTAGGTTCGGTACCTCCAGCCAGTCCATCAGCAGGTAGTAACCATCGAGCGCAATAAATGGGTTGAGGTTGAACGCGACATTGAGGTACCAGGCGAAGGAGAGCTTGAAGGTCCACGGCGCGAGCGGCGGGTAGGCCAGCGTCACCAGCTGCGCGGCACCGGCCAGGATCAGACCGGTCGCGGGTCCGGCCGCGGTGGTCAGCAGCCGGGCCCGCCGCCCGGCCATCCAGACGTCCGTGGTATCGACAAACACCGATGGGATGCCGAAATACACCAGGAACCCGGCGGCGGGTACGCGTCGTCCCGCGTGCTTGGTCGCGAGCGCATGCCCGAGCTCGTGGCAGGCCAGCGCGAGCACGTTGAGCCCGAGCAGCACCAGCGCGCCCATCGCGTACGACCCGCCGGTCAGGAACACCGGCTGGCTGCCCAGCGCCCACGTCCAGACGAAGACCCCGAAGCCGGCCAGCGCCACCAGCCCGAGCAGCGCGGCCACCACCCGGGTGAACAGCAGCCGTCCGCCGGCCTTGTAGAGGAACCCGACAAGCGGGTCGATCCGCGCCACAATCAGGCGCTGTCCTTTGGCAGCGGCGACCAGCCCGCGTAAGAACCGTACCGGCCACGGCCGGCGCTTCACCCGACCCAGCGGCCGGAACGCATCGAGGGGCAGCTCTTCGAGCATGCGGTTGGCGGCGAGGTCGGCGACGACCCGGGTCACCTGGTCCGGGGCCAGCCGGCCGGTGATCCGGGCGAACTCGGCGACCAGCCGGGCGACCGTACGGGTGCCGTCCATCAGCTCGGCGAGCGCCAGCTCTTCGGGCGCCAGCCGCAGGTAGCAGGCGTTGCGACGGTCGGGCGAGCGCAGCATCACGTACTCGACGTCCCGCACGCTGACCAGGTGCGAGGTCTCGATCTCCGGGCGCAGGCACGGCTTGGCCCGCGCCGGGTTGAGCCGTTCCGCTACCGCGGCCCACAGCCCTGGATCGGCCGGCGCCACCGGCGTACCGGGGGCCCGCCCCGCCAGCGCCTCCCACACGCTCACCCGGGTCTCAACGACAGTCACTGTGTCACCTGGCCCGCTCTACCGCGCGCACCAGTGCGCTCTGTCCCACTTTGCGCCCCCTGCCGACCCGCCCCAGCCCCCGATTCGGCCTGCACGGTACGGCCGTTCGCACGGCAGTACGACCTCCGAGTCAGCTAGATGACATCAGCCGTTCGGTCGGTACATGCGGATCCTCACTGGAGCCAGTCCAGATAAGGTACGAACAGGGCCTGCTCAGTGGAAGGAAGATCATGTCTGACCGGCCATCGGCCCCCTCAACGCCCGGCGCCGGCACTGTCAGATGTAGCGAAGATCACGAATCTCATCGTTCGACAACCTGATCTGCTGCCGCCCCGTTCTTTATAGGCGTGAGCCGTGGAGCAGCGAGGGCGAGCAGGGGCACGTGGCGGCGGCGGATCCTGATCGCCGTGACCATGGTGGCCCTGTCGGGCTCGGCGGGCCTGTTCGGATGGGCCGCGATGTTCCGGGGCGCGATGCCGACGAGGGAGGCGCCCGTGGCGGTGTTCGCCATGCCGTCACCCAGCCCTTCCCCGAGTCCTTCCCCGAGTCCTTCCCGGACCCTGATCCCGGATGCCGCCATCCCGAAGCACGGCGCCGGTACCTTCACGGGGTTGTCCACCGACGGACCCGTTCTCGGCTCCGGCAGGAAGCTCATCAAGTACCACCTGGAGGTCGAGCAGGGTATCGACTGGGGCAGCCTTACCCGCTGGACGCCGGAGAGCTTCGCTGCCTCCGTGGATTCCATACTCGCCGACCCGCGTGGCTGGACCTTGTCCGCGCAGCACCCCGTCACCAACGCCGACGTGCATCTGGACCACGCGTCATGGCGGTTCCAGCGAATCGGCAACGGCAGTTACGACGTGCGCATCCGGCTCGCGACGCAGGACACGGTCGACAAGCTCTGCCGCAGGGCCGGCATTGATATCGAGGGCGTGCACTCCTGCACGATCGGCAACACGATTCTGATCAACATGCGCAGGTGGGTGCCGGGTGTGGAGTGGTACCCGACGCTCGACGAGTACCACGCGAACGTGATCAATCACGAAGTCGGCCATTTTCTGGGCTTCAACCATATGAAGTGCCCGGAGCCGGGTCAACTGGCGCCGATCATGGCAGCTGACTACGGGCAGTGTCTACCCAACCCCTATCCGTTCAGCCCCGACGGTAACTTCATCAGCGGTCCGTGGGAACCGTCCTGACTGTCCAGGCCGGCAGCCACCGCGATTGCCACGCGTTACGTGTCGTGAACGCCAGTCGCGACAGCAACTCGTCAAAATCTGTACAGGATACACGGGTAGCGCGTGTCCCGCCGTAGTCGGGTCAAACCTTTCACGGCGAGCCGACCGCGAGTGATAAGCCCGACAATGGTGAACCTGTTGATGGCGTTAGCCGTTGTTGGGGGTCGCTGCCTACCAGCGGACGCCCAAGGAGGCAAGACACCCGAGGACCCAAGTCGAGCTGATGTTGCAAACCCGCGGCTCACGAGCAGCTGCTGACGCTGTCGAGCTACGTCGGCCATAGCCCTGCCGGGCGGTCACCGTCTTCGAACGGGCGTGGTCACGGCGGAACCCAGGACTTTCTCCGTGGCCACAATCCCTGAAACGACTTCTACGACAGGATCGTGACATTGACGTCAAATAATGAAGCGTACTCGCGGCCGCTGGCCTCCGACCACAGTCCTCAGCCGTGGCCGGCGCGTAACCGGTGGATCGCTGTCGTGTCGGCCGTATGGTCGCTGGCCTGGTTCGTGGTCATGCAGAGGCAGGGCGGCGCATCCTGGCACTTCTTCCTCGACGGCGCCACGTCCCTGAGCCACCTCCATGATCCGGTGCGCGGCGGCCTACACCTGTACGCCGGCTCACCGGTCACGCAGATCGGTCCGGTGGCGTTGCTCGGGGTCCTGGTACTGCTTCCGGCCGGTGGTGGGCCTGCGTTGATCGGATGGGAGGTGCTCGGCACAGCCATCGGAGTGTTCCTGCTGTGGTACGTCCGCCGCCTCGCGCTGCGGGAACGGCCAGACCTCGATCGGGCCGCGGTCAACCTGTGGGTGGCCGTCGCCGCGTTTTTCTTCATGCCGGTGTGGATCTGGCTCGCGGTCGGCGACGCACACGTCGACGATGTCCTGGCATTGGCTTTTGCCGCCGTCGCGTTGGGAACGGCCAGGTCGGGGCGCCCGTGGCTGACCGGAGCACTGCTCGGGCTCGCGGTCGACGCCAAGCCGTGGGCGTTGGCGTTTGCGAGCCTGCTGCTGGTATTGGGCGACCGCCGCGCTATCGTACGCGCCGCACTGATGTTGGTGGGCGTGGTGGCGGTTGCTTGGCTGCCGTTCTTCCTGGCCGATTCCGGCACCGCCAGCGCCATGCACTATACGATTCCGAACACACCGCTGTCTGGGCTGCGGGTGCTTGGCGTGCACGACGCCCGGACACCGCCGTGGGACCGGCCGGTCCAGACGGTCCTCGCTCTCGCGCTCGGTGTTCTGGCGATATGGCGCGGTCGCTGGGCCGCCGTCCTGCTCCTTGCCATGGCGGTGAGAGTGGCCATAGATCCGGGCACCTTCCTCTATTACATCGCCGGTCCGATGCTGGGGGCAGTGATCTGGGACCTCCTCGGTCAGCGCCGGCGGTTGCCATGGTGGTCGATCGGTACCTGCCTGATCCTGTTCGGTACCCGCTGGATACCGATGCCCGCCGCCGTGCACGGCTCGATCACTGTCGCGTTCCTCGTCGCGTGCTGTGCCTTGGTGCTTCTGCCTCCACGTACCCGGCTCGCGGCCGACCCCGCGGTGCCTTCCGCCACCCCTCCGAGCCCGGCCGCGGCTTGGCCCCAGGACGGACCGGCAGCCGTTCCCGTCCGCCACGACGTGCCGCTACCGGCCGATACGACCGTGCGGGCCCGCTCGACTCCCCGTGCTCCGGGCTAGCAGAGGCTCCGGGCGCGGGCGGTTGGCGGTGGCTGGCACACTGTCGGCGTGACGCCCGCCTACATCGCCGCGGTCGACCAGGGTACGACCTCCACCCGCTGCATCATCTTCGATGTCGACGGCCGGGTCGTCGCGCAGGACCATCGCGAGCACCGGCAGATCTACCCGCGTCCGGGCTGGGTGGAGCACGACGCCTCGGAGATCTGGCACAACGTCCAGGCGGTTACCCGGGCGGCGCTCGACCAGGCGGGCCTGTCCCGGGCCGACCTGGCCGCGATCGGGATCACCAACCAGCGCGAGACGACGGTGCTCTGGGACGCCCGTACGGGCGAGCCGGTGCACCCGGCGATCGTGTGGCAGGACACCCGTACCGACCGGGTCATCCGGGAGCTGGCCGGTGACCAGGGCTCGGACCGGTTCCGGGCGGCGTGCGGGCTGCCGTTGGCGACCTACTTCGCGGGACCGAAGATCCGTTGGCTGCTCGACGAGATGCCCGACCTCAGGCTGAGGGCGGAGCAGGGCGAGGTGCTCTTCGGCACCGTCGACACCTGGCTGATCTGGCGGCTGACCGGGCGGCATGCGACGGACGTGACCAACGCCAGCCGTACCATGCTGATGAGTCTGTCCACAATGGACTGGGACCCGGAGCTGCTGGACGCGTTCGGCGTACCCCGGGCGATGCTGCCGGAGATCCTGCCCTCCGCGCACGTCTACGGCGAGGCGCGCGGCGACCTCGGCGGCGTACCGGTGGCCAGCGCCCTCGGCGACCAGTCGGCGGCCCTGTTCGGGCAGACCTGCTTCGACCCCGGCCAGGCCAAGTGCACGTACGGCACCGGCTCCTTCCTCCTGCTCAACACCGGCGAGAAGCCGGTCCGAAGCGGGCGCGGCCTGCTGACCACGGTCGGGTACCAGATCGGCACAGCCAAGCCTGTCTACGCGCTTGAGGGCTCGATCGCGGTCACCGGCGCGCTCGTCCAGTGGCTGCGCGACAACCTCGGCATCATCTCCAGCGCACCGGAGATCAACGAGCTGGCCAGCCAGGTCGAGGACAACGGCGGGTGCTACTTCGTACCGGCGTTCTCCGGCCTGTTCGCCCCGTACTGGCGGCCGGACGCGCGCGGGGTGATCGCCGGCCTGACCAGCTACGTGACCAAGGCGCATCTGGCCCGGGCCGCACTGGAGGCCACCGCGTGGCAGGTCAAGGACGTGGTCGACGCGATGGCCGCCGAGTCCAATGTGGACCTGGCCAAGCTCAACGTCGACGGCGGGATGACCGCGAGCGGAATGCTCATGCAGTTCCAGGCGGACGTGCTCGACGTACCGGTCGTCCGGCCCACGGTCGCCGAGACCACCAGCCTCGGGGCGGCGTACGCGGCCGGGCTGGCCGTCGGGTACTGGCCCGACCTGGACACGCTGCGGGCGAAGTGGGAGGCGGACGCGCGCTGGGATCCGGGGATGCCGGGCGAGGAGCGCGACCGCGCGTACCGGCTGTGGCGAAGGCGGTCGACCGCAGCTTCGGCTGGGTCGACTAGCCCGCGGGCGGCGGGCGGGCGGGGCGACCTACCCCCGGTCACGCCGCCCGCCCTTTCTCAGGGAGGAGGAGAAGCGCTACGAGGACTCGCCGATCGTCACGGCGAGCGTCTGGCTGGAGCCGTTGCGGGTGACCGTGAGCTGGAGCTGGTCGCCCACCTTGCTGACCTGCACGATGTTCACCAGGTCGTCGCTGGTGCTGATGGTCTTGCCGTTCGCCTTGGTGATGACGTCCCCCTGCTGCAGGCCGGCCTTGGCCGCCGGACCGCTGTCGACCACCGAGGACACCACGGCACCACCGCCGTCAGCCGTCTGGACCTGCACCCCGATGTACGGATGACTCACCTTGTGGCCGCCGATCAGAGCCTCGGCAACCTGCTTGACCCGGTTGCTCGGGATCGCGAAGCCCACCCCGATGTTGCCTTCGCCCTGTCCGGACGTGGCGATCGCGGTGTTGATCCCGATCACCTCGCCGCTCATGTTGACCAGTGCGCCGCCGGAGTTACCCGGGTTGATGGCCGCGTCGGTCTGGATCGCGCCGCCGATGTTCGTAGCGGACTGGGCCTGGTTGAGCTGCTGGTTCTGCTGGGGGCCCTCCTGGATGGTCCGGTCGAGCGCGCTGACGATGCCGGAGGTGACCGTGCCCTCCAGGCCGAGCGGGCTGCCGATCGCCAGTACCGTGTCGCCGACCTGCATCGCCGAGCTGTCCCCGAACTTGGCGGCGGTCAGCCCGGAGACGCCGGAGACCTTGATGACGGCGAGGTCGGTCTTCGGGTCGGTACCCACGATCGTGGCCGTGGTCGTCTTGCCGTCCGAGAAGTTGACCTTCACCGTATTGCCGGTGGCGTCGGCCACCACGTGGTTGTTGGTCACGATGTAGCCGTCGGTGTTGAAGATCACCCCCGAGCCCTCGGCGTCCTGGGTCCGGATCGCCACGACGCTCCGCTTCACCGCGTCGGCGATGCTCGCGAGCGAGGAGCGATCCATCACCTTGACGGTCGTGGGGGTGGTGGCCGACCCGCCGGCACCGGTGGCGCTCGACGAGTCGGCCGCGTGGACCACCAGGCCGCCGACGACCCCGCCGCCGCCCGCCAGGAGCAGCCCGAGCAGCCCGAGCACGGCCGCCCGGCCGCCACGGCGGGGCGGGGTGGCGGCCTGCGGCGGGAAGCCGTAGCCCGCGGTGGGCGCGCCGTACCAGGACTGCTGGTGCTGCTGCGGGCCGACGGGCTGCTGCGCCGGCCGCTGGTACGCGGGTCCGGGCGGCGTCGGCCACACCGGCGCGGGCGCGCCGCCCGGGTGCCCCGGCACCGGCTGCCCGGCAACGGGCTGGGCCGGCTGAGTCGGCTGCGCCGCGGTTACCGGCTCGACCGGTTGCGCCGCGGTTACCGGCTCGACCGGTTGCGCCGCGGTTACCGGCTCGACCGGGTGGGCCGGTCCGGCCGGCTGGGGATCGGTGTCGTTCTCGCTCATGGCACCAACATTGCCTCGGCACCCTGACCCGATACTGGGTCCGCCCTGGAAGTTAGCTGTGAATCGGGAGCCGTACCCGGAATGTCGCGCCTCGCCCGGGCGCGGTGTCCAACTCGACCGTACCGTTGTGCGCCGTCACCAGGGCCGCGACGATCGCCAGCCCCAGTCCCGACCCGGTACCCGTACCGGCCACCCGCCGGGTACGCGCCGCGTCGGCCCGGTAGAACCGCTCGAACACATGCTCGGCCTGCTCCTCGGTCAGCCCGGGACCCTGGTCGGCGACCTCGATGACCGCCTGCTCGTCCTCGCGGCGCAGCCGCAGCCAGACCGGCGTACCGGGCGGTGTGTGGGTGAGCGCGTTGGTCACCAGGTTCCCGACCACCTGCCGCAGGCGCGACTCGTCGGCCAGTACCTCGACCGGGCCGGTACCCTCCGGGATCTCCAGCGTGATCTGCCGGTCCGGGGCCACCGCCCGGGCCGCGGTCACCGCGTCGTGCACGATCACCTGCAGCTCCAGCGGTACCGGCTCCAGCGGCCGCTCCTGGTCCAGCCGGGCCAGCAGCAGCAGGTCCTCGACGAGCAGCCCCATCCGGGCGGCCTCGTCCTCGATCCGGCGCACCAGCTTCTCCGCCTGCTCCGGCTCCCGTACGGCCACCTGCCGGTACAGCTCGGCGAAACCGCGGATGGTGGTCAACGGGGTACGCAGCTCGTGCGACGCGTCCGCGACGAACTGGCGCATCCGCTCCTCGGAGAGCCGGGCGCGCGCCTCCGACCGGCGGGCCGCGCTCTCCGAGCCGGCACGCGCGATGAACGCCGACTCGATGTGCCCGAGCATCGTGTTCAACGCCCGGCTGAGCCGGCCGACCTCGGTACGCGGCTCCCGGTCCCCGGGCTCGTAGTCCGGTACCCGCCGGGTCAGGTCCCCGTCGGCGATGGCCGCCGCGGTGCGCTCGATGTCCCGCAACGGCCACAGGCTCGCCTGGACCAGCCCGACGCCGAGTACCGCGAGCAGGATCAGCACCCCGCCACCGGCGAGCAGCTCGGTGAAGACCAGCCGGGCGACCGCGTCCTCGACGCTGGCCAGGTTGGCGCCCAGGTGCAGGACCTGCCCGTTGGGCAGCACGGTGACCAGCACCCGCCAGTGGTACCGCCCGTTGCGCGACACCGCCGTGTACGGGTGCCCGTCGGCCCGGCTGACCGCGTCGAGCCCGACGGTCAGCGGCGGCAGGTCCGCCTCGGCGTACCGGCCGCCGGGCTCGACGGGCCGCCCGACCCCGTACGGCGTGGTGATCCGGACGAAGTAGTCCGGCGTCAGCGGCACCTGCGCCCGGTCGTCGGCGTTCTTCACGATCCGGTCGGCGGCCGCCGCGACCGCCCTGAGCTGGCCGTCGACCTGGTGGTTGACCAGGTAGCTGCGCAGCGCGAAGGTGCTGGCCACGCTGATCACCAGCAGCGCGACGGTGACCAGCATCAGGATCGCGGCGACCAGCTTGACCCGTAACGGGATGCGGTCGAGCATCCGGTGCACGGCGCGCTACGCGGGCAGGCGCAGCACGTACCCGACGCCGCGCAGCGTGTGGATCAGCCGAGGCTCGGTCGAGTCGACCTTGCGGCGCAGGTACGAGATGTACGACTCGACGATGCTGTCGTCGCCGCGGAAGTCGTAGCTCCACACGTGGTCGAGGATCTGGCCCTTGGACAGCACCCGGCCGGCGTTGGCCATCAGGTAGCGCAGCAGCTTGAACTCGGTGGGCGACAGCGAGATGCGCTGGCCGTTGCGCCACACCTCGTGCGCCTCCTCGTCCAGCTCCAGGTCGGCGAAGGTGAGCCGGGCCGAGCTGGGCTGGCCGCTGGTACGCCGGAGCACCGCCCGGATCCGGGCGGTCAGCTCCTCCAGGCTGAAGGGCTTGGTGACATAGTCGTCGCCGCCGAGGGTCAGGCCGCGGATCTTGTCATCGGTCGCGTCCCGCGCCGTCAGGAAAACCACCGGGGTACGGGTACCCCCGTCCCGCAGCTTGCGAATGACCTCGAAGCCGTCCAGGTCGGGGAGCATCACGTCGAGCACCACGAGGTCGGGCCGGTCGTCCCGGGCCACCTGTACCGCCTGTACGCCGCTGGTCGCCGTACTCACGACGAAACCGGCGAAGCGCAGGCTGGCGGAGAGCAGCTCGAGGATGTTCGGATCGTCCTCCACCACGAGCAGTCTCGCCTCAGCCTGCGCCGCACCGGACAACGTGGCACCCCCGGACTGTGCCCCGCTGTCTCGTACCCCCATGTCGGTCATCCTGGTTGCCCTAGCTGTGCCATGACTGAAGTGTGCCTGGGAATTGGCTGTGAGTCGCCTCATCCGCGCAACAGCCGGCGCAGGTCGGCGAGCGCGCGGGTCACCACGGCCGTCGCCGCGACCAGGTCGGGCTCGGCCACCGCGGCGCCGCGCGCGAGCCGCCGTACCTCGGCCGCCAGCTCACCCACCGCGTGCTCCAGGTCGGCCACGGCGCTGGCGCCCACCGGGCCCGCCCCGCCCGGGCGGGTACGCCAGGGCTGCCGCCGGCCGGTACCCCGCGACTCGCGGGCCGCCTCCCGCAGCTCCCGCCTGATGTCCCGTACCGGGCCGCTCACCTGCTGCTCGATCTCGCCGGCCAGCGACGTCAGGTCGGCGAGGCTCCCGCTCCAGGTCGGCCAGCTCCACCGCGCGCTGCGCGAGCTCCGTACGGCCCGCCTCGGTGATCTCGTACACCTTCCGCCCGCCCGCCGCCGCGTGGGTGACCAGGCCCTCGACCTCCAGCCGTTGCAGCCGGGGGTAGATCGTGCCGGCGGACGGCGCGTAGAGCCCGAGGAAGCGGTTCTCCAGCAACCGGATCAGCTCGTACCCGTGCCTGGGCCCCTCGGCGAGCAGCTTGAGCAGGTAGAGCCGCAGCCGACCGTGGCTGAAGACGGCGGTCATGGGGCGGACCCGGCCGACCCGGACGTCACCTGGCGCACCGCGGCCGAGATGTCCCCGTCGGTGCCCAGCCGCCTGGGCTCGGTGATCGTCCAACTCACCACGGGCCGAGGCTAACACGATACATCGCGATATGACGAGGTACGGGCAGGTCAATGCGCCGGGCTGGGATGGACAGGATCCGCTAGGCCGCGCACGACAGGCCGGCGGCCGCGGCGGCCGGGAAGGGGATCGCCGGGGCCGGCGGCGGTACGGGCAGGTGCGGGGCGCAGCCGACCGCGTTGTCCGCGATCCGGGCGACGGTACGGCGGGACGCCGCCGGCCCGAGGTGGATCGCCGACCCCACGGTGAGCCGTACGGACAGCCCGCGCATCGCCAGGACCCGGCCCAGCGAGTCGAGCAGCGTATCGGCGCCGATGAACGCGGGCTGGGCGGTCGGCTGGCCGCCCGCCGCCTGGAAGCGCAGCGTCATCGGTACCACCGGCGCACCGGTGTCGATGGCGGCCTGGAAGAACGCCGGCCGGAACGGGCCCGCGCCCTCGCCGCACGACGTGGTGCCCTCGGGGAACACGACGACCACGTCCCCGGCCGCGAGCGCGGCCCGCGCCTCGGCGACCGCGTCGCGTAACCGGGTCGGGCGCGCCCGGTCGAGGAAGATGGCTCCGGTATAGGCCGCGATCCGGCCGACCACCGGCCAGCGCCGGACCTCGCTCTTGGCGACCAGGCGGGACCGGCCGGTCGCGAGGATCACCACGATGTCCAGCCACGAGACGTGGTTGGCGACCACCATGGCGTGGCGCTCGGGCAGCCGGCCGCGGATCGCATAGCGGATGCCCAGCGTGCGTAGGACGCCTCGGGCGCAGGCGCGGACCACCCGGTCCCGCGCCCGGGCGGGCAGCAGCGGCAGCACGGGGACCAGGGCCACCGCGCCCAGCACGACGCCGAGCACGCCGGCCAGCCTGGCGACCTGGCGCGGCCGGCCGGCCGCCAGGGGCTCCTCGCTCTGGAAGCAGTCCGGTCCACAGGCCGACTGGGGCAGCCAGAGGCTGCTGTCCGGCGCTTCGCTCATGCGCCGACCCGCAGGCTCTCGTCGATGCTCATGTCCCCTCGCCGAGGAAGTGCCGCAGGTAGCGGGGGTCGAGGCGGTCCAGGCCGAGCAGGACGAAGAAGTCCGCGCAGTGGAAGTCCGTGTCGTGGGCGGGCGCGCCGCAGATCCAGGCGCCGAGCCGGAGGTACCCGCGCAGCAGCGGGGGTACGGCGACCCGCCCGGCCGGACGCTCGACCGGTGGCCACGGGTTGTGCGGCTGCACCCGGTACTCCGGCGGTGACAGGTGCTTGCGCAGCGCCAGGTCCCATACCCCGGCCGCGGTGCCGCCCCCGTCGTCCAGCCCGACCGAGGCGCAGCCGGCGAGCCAGCGGTGCCCGGTCAGGTGCAGGTACCGGGCGATCCCGGCCCACATCAGGTTGATCACCGCGCCGTCCCGGTGGGCCGGGTGTACGCAGGACCGCCCGGTCTCCACGATGTCGCTGTCCAGCCCGGCCAGCGCGCTGAGGTCGAACTCGCCGGCCGAGTAGCGCCGGGGCGCCCGGCCGGGCGGCAGCATGCGGTACGTGCCGACCACCTCGCCAGCGCCCTCCTCGACCACGATCAGGTGGTCGCAGTAGGGGTCGGTCTCGTCGACGTCGGTCCCGGGCGCCAGGGAGTGCAGCGTGGCGCCCAGTTCCTCGGCGAAGACGCGGTAGCGCAGGCGCTGGGCGGCCGCGATCTCGGCGGCGTCGGCGGCGATCCGCAGGGTGTACCGTGCGGAGCCGGTGGTCGGCGCGTGGACGGCGAGTACGGTCATGTCCTTTGTGTAAGGCCGTGACCTGCCGTCCCCGTGACGCGTACCGGTGTGGTTCATGGATTATTGGTGAATGGCCGGCTACTCGGGTACCCCGCTGGCACGCAAGCTCGGCATCGCACCGGGCAACGAGGTGCTGCTGGACGGCGCCCCGGACGGCTTCGCGATCGAAGGGCTGCCACCCGAGGCGCACCTGTCCCGGCGCGCGACCAAGGGCCCGTACGACGTGATCGTCTGCTTCTGCCCGGACAAGGCCAGGTTGGTACGGCGTTGGCCGGTCCTGCACCCGTTGACCACCACGGCCGGCGCGCTCTGGGTCGCCTGGCCGAAGCGGGCCTCGGGGATCCGTACCGACCTCGACGAGAACGTGGTCCGCGACCACGCGCTCGCGCACGGACGGGTCGACGTGAAGGTGTGCGCGGTGGACGAGACCTGGTCCGGGCTGGGGCACGTGATCCGGCGGGCCGACCGGCCAGGTCGGGCCGCTCCCGACCGTCGGCAGCTCTAACGCTTTTCTCAGGAGCATGACGGCACCCTGTGTGCGTACCCGGCGGCACCTGCTGGCGTCGATCTGGCAAGCTGGGCCGCGACAAACAGGAGGAGATCCATGTCCGATGGACAAATCGTCGTCTCCGGATTGACCAAGCACTACAAACGGGTCAGAGCGGTGGAGAACCTGTCCTTCACCGTCGAGCCCGGCCGGGTCACCGGCTTTCTCGGCCCCAACGGCGCCGGCAAGACGACAACCCTACGTATGCTGCTGAACCTGGTCACACCGACGGCGGGCACCGGCACGATCGGTGGTCACCGGTACGCCGACCTCCGGGACCCGATCCGCCATGTCGGAGCGATCCTCGAGGCCAGCAGCGCCCACAAGGGCCGCACCGGTCGTAACCACCTACGCATCATCTGCCAGTCGGCGGGCATTCCGCAGAAGCGGGCGGACGAGGTACTGGAGATCGTCGGGCTCACCCCGGCCGCGAAGCGCAAGTTCAAGGGGTACTCCCTGGGAATGCGCCAGCGTCTGGGCATCGCGGCGGCGCTGATCGGCGACCCGCACGTGCTGATCCTCGACGAGCCGGCCAACGGCCTCGATCCCGAGGGCATCCGTTGGATGCGCGGTGTGCTCAAGACGCTCGCGTCACAGGGGCGCACGATCCTGGTCTCCAGCCATCTCCTGTCCGAGATGGAACTGCTCGCCGACGACGTGATCATCATCGCGGCCGGCCAGCTCGTCCGGCAGGGGCCCGTGGCCGAGGTACTGGACTCGATGTCGGACGTACAGCGGGTTCGGGTCCGTACGCCTCAGGCGGACCTGCTGACCTCCGCGCTGACCAAGGACGATGTCATGGTGGCTGAGGGCTCCGACGGCAGCCTGCTGGTCACCGGCCTCGATGCACCCGCAGTCGGCGCCGCCGCCCTACGAGCCGGCGTCGAGCTGCACGAGCTGGTCGCGGCCCGGCCCGACCTGGAAGAGGTCTTCCTCGAGCTCACCAAGGGAAAGGCGGCGATCCGATGAGCCTGGTTGAGAGCCCGGCGCTGGCCCGCGCCGGCCGGTCGGGGCCGACGCTGCCGCGACTGGTCCGGGCCGAGATCACGAAGATCCGTACCACCAACACGTGGTGGCTCTTCGCCATCGGCATCGTCGCGGTCACCGCGCTGGCCTTCACCTTCAACGCGTTCGGTACACACTTCGAGCTGCAGGGGCGCGGTGACGGCGGAGATGGGGGCGAGGGCGCGCAGGCGGCGGCAGCCGCCCAGGCGCACGCCGCCGCCGCACTGGCCAAGACGGCGGCCAACCTGATGACCTCCGGGCAGTTCTTCGGCCTGCTGTTCGCGATGATCATCGGCATGCTGGTGGTCACCAACGAGTTCCTCCACCAGACCGCGACCACCACGTTCATGACGAGCCCGCACCGCACCACGGTGATCCTCGCCAAGGCCGTGGCCGCCCTCCTGTTCGGCGCCGTGTTCTGGCTGATATCCACCGTGCTGGATGTCATCGCGACGCCGATCTTTCTGGGTACCGAGCACGTCACGGTGAGCCTGACCCAGTGGACCGTGGTGCAGTCGGTCCTGCTCAACCTGCTCGCCTTCGTGGTGTGGGCGATCTTCGGCCTGGGTCTGGGCACGCTGATCCGCAGCCAGGTCGGCTCGATCATCACGGGGATGGTGCTCTACCTGATCGGCTTCGCCGCCGTCGCCATCATCTTCAACCTGATCTACAACGCCTACCCACACGCCTGGGTACGCAGTGCGGAGGTCATCGCTCCCGCCATCGCATCCACAGTCATGATCACGCCCGGCCAGCTCTACGAGCACGCCGCACCGCAGTGGGTGGGCGGCGCCGTGCTGATCGGGTACGCGGTGGTCACGGGGTTGGTCGGCATCCTGATCACCCGCCGCCGCGACATCAGCTGAACCCCGACCTCCCCGCGGGCGCCGTTCCGGCCCAGAATGGACCGGACGGCGCCCACCGTGTTCCTGACCAGCGCACCGCTTGTGAGGCTCGACACGGGACGCGGGCGGTGGACTTGACAGAAGCTTGACCGCGTAGCCTGAAGGCGCACTCAGGCGAAAACCGTGGAGAGACGAGAGCGGCAGTGTCGAGTCAGCAGACCTCACAGGAGAACCCGCTCGCGGACTTCGGTCCGAACGAGTGGATCGTCGAAGACATGTACCAGCGCTACCTGGCCGACCCGACCAGCGTCGACGCGGCGTGGCACGACTTCTTCGCCGACTACAAGCCCGCGCTGGACTCCGCACCACCCACCGCGGCCGCGGTGCCGGCGGCCGCCGACCCGGTCACGCCGACGGCCGAGCCGGCCGCGACGGTCCCGGCCGCCCCGGCCGCCCCGGCGGTGCCGAACGGCGGCGCGCGGATCGCGGTGAAGGCGGCGCCAGCCCCGGCGAAGGCGGCGCCAGCCCCGGCCGACAGGCGCCCGCCAAGGCCGCGCCAGCCAAGGCCGCTCCCGCGAAGGCGGCGCCGGCCAAGACCGCGCCGGCCGGGGCGAAGACGACGGTCTTGCGCGGGGTGACCGCGCGGATCGTCGCGAACATGGAGGAGTCGCTGACGGTACCGACGGCGACGAGCGTCCGTGCCGTCCCCGCCAAGCTGCTCGCCGACAACCGGATCGTGATCAACAACCACCTGGCGCGCGGCCGGGGTGGCAAGGTCAGCTTCACCCACCTCATCGGGTACGCGCTGGTCAAGGCGCTCGCCGAGCACCCCGAGATGAACCGCGCCTTCGCGGAGATCGACGGCAAGCCGACGCTCGTCGAGCCGGAGCACGTCAACCTCGGCATCGCGATCGACCTCGCCAAACCGGATGGCACCCGTACGCTCGTCGTGCCCAGCATCAAGGCCAGCGAGACGATGGACTTCCGCCAGTTCTGGCAGGCGTACGAGGACATCGTGCGGCGGGCCCGGCGTGGCGAGCTGACCATGGACGACTACGCCGGCACCACGATCTCGCTGACCAACCCGGGCGGCATCGGTACGGTCCACTCGATGCCCCGGCTCGTCGCCGGCCAGGGCGCGATCGTCGGCGTCGGCGCGATGGAGTACCCGGCCGAGTTCGCCGGCCTGTCCGACGACGCCCTCGCCGCCAACGCGGTCAGCAAGATCATCACGCTCACGTCCACGTACGACCACCGGATCATCCAGGGCGCCCAGTCCGGCGAGTTCCTCAAGGTGATGCACGAGCTGCTGCTCGGCGACCACGGGTTCTACGACGAGATCTTCACCGCGCTGCGCATCCCGTACGAGCCGGTGCGCTGGATGCGCGACGTGGCGCAGACGTCCGAGGGGCAGATCAGCAAGCCGGCCCGGATCATCGAGCTGATCCACGCGTACCGGGTCCGCGGCCACCTCATGGCCGACACCGACCCGCTGGAGTTCCACATCCGCCGCCACCCCGACCTCGACGTCCTCGAGCACGGGCTGACCCTGTGGGACCTGGACCGCCAGTTCCCGGTCGGCGGGTTCGCGGCCAGGCAGAAGATGAAGCTGCGCGACGTGCTCGGTGTCCTGCGCGACTCCTACTGCCGCCGGGTCGGCATCGAGTACATGCACATCATGGATCCCGAGGAGCGCAAGCTGGATCCAGGAGCGGGTCGAGAAGAAGTACGAGAAGCCCGGCCCCGAGGAGCAGAAGCACATCCTGAACCGGCTCAACGCGGCCGAGGCGTTCGAGACCTTCCTGCAGACCAAGTACGTCGGCCAGCGGCGGTTCTCGCTGGAGGGCGGGGAGAGCCTGATCCCGCTGCTCGACGAGATCCTCTCCGAGGCGGCGGTCGGCGGCCTCGACGAGGTGGTCATCGGGATGGCGCACCGGGGCCGGCTCAACGTACTCGCCAACATCGTCGGCAAGCCGTACGAGAAGATCTTCTCCGAGTTCGAGGGGCACCTGGACCCGAAGACCGCGCAGGGCTCCGGCGACGTCAAGTACCACCTCGGTCAGGTCGGCAAGTTCCACACGCCCGACGAGGAGCACGCGATCAGCGTCTCGGTGGTCGCCAACCCCTCGCACCTGGAGGCGGTGGACCCGGTACTGGAGGGCATCGTCCGGGCCAAGCAGGACCGGATCGACCTCAAGCTGGAGGGCTACACCGTACTCGCGGTCGCGGTGCACGGTGACGCGGCGTTCGCCGGGCAGGGCGTGGTCGCCGAGACGCTCAACCTCTCCCAGCTACGCGGCTACCGTACCGGCGGCACCGTCCACGTCGTGGTCAACAACCAGGTCGGCTTCACCACCGCTCCGGAGTACTCGCGCTCCAGCCTCTACTCCACCGACGTCGCCCGGATGATCCAGGCGCCGATCTTCCACGTCAACGGCGACGACCCCGAGGCCGTGGTCCGGGTCGCCCGGCTCGCCTTCGAGTACCGGCAGGCGTTCCACAAGGACGTCGTGGTCGACCTGGTCTGCTACCGGCGGCGCGGGCACAACGAGGGCGACGACCCGTCGATGACCAACCCGCTGATGTACCGGATCATCGACACCAAGCGCTCCGTCCGCAAGCTCTACACCGAGGAGCTGATCGGCCGCGGCGACATCTCGCTGGAGGAGGCCGAGGAGTCGCTACGCGACTTCCAGCAGCAGCTCGAGACGGTCTTCAAGGCCACCCGGGACACCTCCAAGGTCGGTCCGGCCGAGCCGCCAGCGCGAGCCGCAGCCCGAACCGGTGGTCGACACCGCGATCAGCACCGACCTGGTCAAGGCGATCGGCGACGCGTACGTCAACCTGCCAGCCCGGCTTCACCCCGCACAAGCGGGTCCAGCAGCTGCTGGAGCGGCGGGCGAAGATGTCCGTGGGCGGCGACATCGACTGGGGCTTCGGTGAGATCATCGCCTTCGGCTCGCTGCTCAACGAGGGCGTGACGGTACGCCTGGCCGGCCAGGACTCGCGGCGCGGCACGTTCGTCCAGCGCCACGCGAGCGTGGTCGACGCGCAGACCGGTGCGGACTACCTCCCGCTGTTCGCGGTGAAGGCCGACAGTGCCCGGTTCTTCGTGCACGACTCGCTGCTCTCCGAGTACGCCGCGATGGGCTTCGAGTACGGCTACTCCGTCGAGAACCTCGACGCGCTCGTGCTCTGGGAGGCGCAGTTCGGCGACTTCGCCAACGGCGCGCAGGCGGTCGTCGACGAGTTCATCTCGTCGGGCGAGGTCAAGTGGGGCCAGCAGAACGCGCTGACCCTGCTGCTCCCGCACGGTCACGAGGGCCAGGGGCCGGACCACACCTCCGGGCGCATCGAGCGGTACCTGCAACTGTGCGCCGAGGACAACATGCGGGTGGTTGTACCGTCGACCCCGGCGAACTACTTCCACCTGCTGCGCCGCCAGGCCCTGTCGCCGAAGAAGAAGCCGCTGGTCGTGTTCACGCCGAAGTCCCTGCTGCGCCACCGGCTGTGCGTGTCGGCCGTCTCGGACTTCACCTCCGGCCGGTTCCAGCCGGTGATCGGCGACTCGCTCGACGCCGGTGCCGTACGCAAGGTGCTGCTCTGCTCCGGGAAGGTCTACTACGACCTGGTCCAGGCCCGGGCCGACCGTACGATCACGGACACCGCGATCGTACGGCTTGAGCAGCTCTACCCGCTGCCCGTCGACGAGATCCGGGCCGCCCTGGCCGCCTACCCCGGACGCGACCGACTTCGCCTGGGTCCAGGACGAGCCGGCCAACCAGGGCGCCTGGTCCTTCATCGCGCTGAACCTGCTGGAGCACCTCGACGGGGTGTCCCTGCGGCGGATCTCGCGGCCGTCGGCGGCGGCTCCGGCCGTCGGCTCGACGAAGCTGCACGACGCCGAGCAGGCGGCCCTCATCGACGCCGCGCTGCCCCGCGCCTGACATACCGGAAGGCCCGTCGCCACACCGGCGGTGGGCCTTCGTCTGGAGATGAGATGTACTTCACCGACCGCGGCATCGAGGAGCTGGCCGAGCGGCGCGGCGAGGAGACCGTCACCCTCGACTGGCTGGCCGAGCGGCTGCGCGACTTCGTCGACCTGAACCCCGAGTTCGAGACCCCGGTCGAGCGCTTCGCCACCTGGCTCGCCCGCCTCGACGACGAGGCGGACTGAGCCGACTGGGCGGACTGAGCCGACTGGGCGGACTGAGCCACGCGAAGATCGCCGTCTCCAGGCAGAACCTGAAGTCCCACTTGACTTCCTGCCTGGAGACAGCGATCTTGGTCCGGCGGCCACCGGCCGCCCCGCACGGACTCAGCCCATCGCGATGAACGCGATCACCGCGGCGACCACGATGATCACCGCGCCGATGCCGAGCACCAGCGGCAGCGCGGAGCGCTTGGCCGGTGTCTCCACCTCGTTGCGCTGGGCAAATGCCCGAAACTGTGCGGTGTTCCCGCTCGGATCCTCGCTCATGATCCCCCCCTTGCTGACGCCAGCCGCCCAGTACGGGCGCACCGAGCCCGTGCTTTCCTGGGCTGCACCCTACCGGTCAGGCCGGCAACTGCGGAGCCGACGCGCGCCGGCGCCGCCGCAGCTCGAAGCCAGCCGCGGCCCCGCCGAGCAGCAGGAGCACGCCGCCGCCCCCGATCGCCAGCCAGGCCTCCCGCTGGTTCTTCGAGTGCTGCTGCTCGTAGTCCCGGCTGCCGCCGCCGTTGCCGAGTGACACGCAGGAGTCGCCCGGCTTCATGACCTGCCCACCGCAGGTCACATCCTTATCCAGGCCGACGATCCCATAGACGATCAGTACTACGCCGATGACCAGAGCCAGGAAGCCGGCCACAATGTTCCTCACGACCGGGACTCTAGCGCCGGTGTCAACCCATGTGGGGGTACCGGAAGTCGGTCGGCGGGACGAACGTCTCCTTGATCGTGTGGGGCGACATCCAGCGCACCAGGTTCTGCCAGGAGCCAGCCTTGTCGTTCGTACCCGAGGCCCGCGCGCCACCGAACGGCTGCTGCCCCACGACCGCACCGGTCGGCTTGTCGTTGATGTAGAAGTTCCCGGCGGCGTACCGCAGGGCGTTGGCGGACCAGTCCACGATCCGGCGGTCGGTGGCGAAGACCGAGCCGGTCAGCGCGTACGGTGCCGCCGACTCCGCCTGCTCGACGACCTCCTCGAAGCGCGCGTCGTCGAAGACGTGTACGCCGAGGATCGGCCCGAAGTACTCGGTCGTGAACACCTCGTGCGTCGGGTCGGAGCACTCCACCACCGTCGGCCGGACGAACCAGCCCTCGGTGTCGTCGGCCGTACCGCCGGCGAGCACCGTACACGACGGCGCGTTCTTGATCCGGTCCAGCGCACCGGCAAGCTTCGCGAACGACCGCCCGTCGATCACCGCGCCACCGAAGTTGGCCAGGTCGGTGACGTCGCCGTACGCCAGGGACTCGGAAGTGGCGGCGAGCCGGTCGCGCAGCCCGCCGTCCCACAGAGACCGGGGCACGTACGCCCGTGACGCGGCCGAGCACTTCTGGCCCTGGTACTCGAAGGCGCCCCGGACCAGCGCGGCGTGCAGCGCGTCGACGTCGGCGGAGGAGTGCGCGACGACGAAGTTCTTGCCGCCGGTCTCACCGACCAGGCGCGGGTACGTCCGGTACCGGCCGATGTTCTCCCCCACCGTGCGCCAGAGCAGCTGGAACGTGGCCGTGGAGCCGGTGAAGTGGATGCCGGCCAGGTCCCGGTCGGCCAGCGCCACCTGGGACACCGCGATGCCGTCCCCGGTCACCATGTTGATCACGCCAGGCGGTAACCCCGCCGCCTCCAGCAGCCGCATCGTGAAGTGCGCCGCGAGCTGCTGGGTCGGCGACGGCTTCCACACCACCGTGTTGCCGAGCAGGGCGACCGAGGTCGGCAGGTTGCCGGCGATCGCGGTGAAGTTGAACGGGGTGATCGCGTAGACGAACCCCTCCAACGGCCGGTGGTCGAACCGGTTCCACGCGCCCGGCGCGGACAGCGGCTGCTCGGCCAGCAGCTTGCTGGCGAAGTGCACGTTGTACCGGAAGAAGTCGATCAGCTCGCAGGCCGAGTCGATCTCCGCCTGGTACACCGACTTGGACTGGCCCAGCATGGTGGCCCCGTTGAGGGTGTCCCGCCAGGGTCCGGCGAGCAGCTCGGCGGCGCGCAGGAAGACCGCGGCCCGCTCCTCGAACGGCAGGTCGCGCCAGCCCGCCGCGGCCCGCTTCGCGGCGCCCACCGCCTCCTCGGCGTCGAGCACGGTCGCGTTGCCGGCGACGCCGAGCACCTGCCGGCGCCGGTGCGGCGCGACGACCTCGATCAGGTCACCGCCGCCCAGCCGCTGCTCGCCGTCGATCGTCATGGTCAGCTCGACCCGCTCGGCGGCCAGCTCGCCCAGGCGACGCTCGATGCCGGCGCGCTCGGGGCTGCCCGGCGCGTACTCCCGGACCGGCTCGTTACGCGGCTGCGGGACGGCGAACGCGGCATCCATGAGGGTCTCCTTCCCGGGCTCGGTTCGACCTCACGCCCGCCTTGGGCGGCCTGCGCGCCCGTGCGGTCGACGCGTCGGCGAGCGCCTCGCCCCAATCCTTACACGCCGCCCGCGTACCATGACCGCGTGCGTTCCGTACTGCTCGGGCTCAGCCTGGTCTGGTTCGGCTGGACCCTGTGGTCGGCCCACTACAACATCACCAGCGCGGGCGACGAGCTGAACGCGGTGCTCCAGGCCACCGACGCACTTCCGGTGGTCATCTCGGCGAGCGTGCTGGCCGGCGCGGCCAGCAGTGTGGCGGTGCTGGGCCGGTGGCCGGTCCGCGACCGGCTGCGCTGGCCGCTGGCCCTCGGGGTGGGCGCGCTGGTCGGGGCGCTCGCGCTCGTCCTCGTCCTCCTGGGGTACGGGCACCGTTCGTCCATCGTCGTGCTCGCCGTCGCGGTCCTGGCGGCCGCGGTCCTGGGCGGGGCGCTCGGCGCGGTCAAGCCGGGCGAGCTGGCCAGCGCCGGAGTCGCCGGTACCCTCGCCGTGTTCCTCGTCAGCATCGCCCTGCACAGCTTCCCGGGCCAGCTGATGCACCTGTTCGGCGCGGGCAGCTCGCCCGGTTCGATCCTGTCCGCGGCGACCAGGCTCGCGCTGACCACCTCGCTCGTCGGTGGCGTACTCGCGGGGGTGCTCGCGTTCTGGCTCCTGCACCGCTCCGGTACCGGCCGCCGCTTCCTCGCCTACCTCGCGGCCGGCGCCTTTCCCGGGTTCGTACTCCTGCTCGCCGAGCTGGTCACCCGGGTGGGCGGGGCCCAGCTCTTCCACATCGTCAGCGGCCTGAGCAGCGCAGACCAGACGCTCGTCGACTACTGGGCGAACACCCGGCTCGACCATGCGCTGGTGGTGCTCTTCGCCGGCGCGATCGTCACGCTGCTCTGCTACGGCCGGGCCCTCCCGGCGAAGCAGCCCACGGCGCCGGCCAAGAAGCCGGCGAAGGTCAGCTGAGCCACGTTCGCTGTGCTCGCCTCGCCAAAAACCGGCTGCGGCTGCGCTCAGCTGAGCCACGTTCGCTGTGCTCGCCTCGCCAAAAACCGGCTGCGGCTGCGCTCAGCGTAAGAGGTCGCCCAGCTCGGTGACGTCGTACCAGGCCAGCTCGTGATCCTCGGCTCCGTCGACGGTGAACTGGGCATCCGGGTCCCCGGCCAGGGCCTCCTCGACGACCTCCGCGGCCGCCGCCACGGCCGTACCGGCGTCGGTGTCGTCGACGTGGATCGCCGCCACGGCCCGCAGCGGTACGGGCGCGTTCAGCCGTACGGCGCTCGAGCCCAGCTCCAGCTCGGATACCAGCTCGGTCGCCGGTACGTCGGCGGAGACCACCACCCGGCGGCGGGGCGCTGTCGGGTCGTGGCGCAGCAGCCGGAGCGCCGCCTGGGCGGCCCGGGTGAACGCGACGTACTCCAGCTCCTCCTCGTCGCCCTCCGCGTACCACTCGCGTAGCGCCGGGGTGACCGCGTGGGCCTCGACCGGCGGGATGTCCGGCGCGAGCGGCCCCAGCTCGCCCCGCTCCCGCAACGAGGCGAGCAGCGGCAGGGTCGCCGGCAGGTACACGCGGATGATGTCCGTCACGGTGCTTGTAGTACACCCCCGGCCGGTCCTTGGAAAGCTACCCGTACGGCGCGCCGCGATCCGATCTGGCCGACTGACATAGCTGGCTGGTAGCCGTTCCGACAGGCTGCGCGGCTAGGCGGACCCGGCCGCAACCGGTGGCAAACTGAAGCAATGCCCGGCCGGTTCATGCAGATGTCCGAGGTCGCCGAGGAGCTGTCGGTGTCCTCGTCGCAGGTGTACCACATGGTGCGCAGCGGCGAGCTGCCCGCGATCAAGGTCGGCGGCCGGGGGCAGTGGCGGGTCGAGCGGGCCAAGCTCGAGGAGTACATCCAGCGGAAGTACACGGAGACCGCCGACTGGGTACGGGAGAACCCGCTCGTCGCCCACGAGGAGGAGGAGCCGGACTGACGGCCCGCCCGACCTCGCCGAGGGCCCGTCGACAGCACTGTCGACGGGCCCTCGTGTCGGTACGGCGACAGGCAAACGAAAGCAAACGAAAGGTTCTTGACGCCGCAGTGCCGAGCCGACTACAAAGTTATCGGAGGCAAACGAAGGCAAACGCAACGTTCGCCCTCGGCCCTGGGGAGGCTCCGATGACCGTCACGCTCGTCAGGCCGGCTCGTGCCGGCACCACACCGGTCGGGGCGGTCGCGCTGGTACGGGTACGGCCCGCGCCGTCGCTCGATCCGCCGTTCGACGACGAGCCCGACCGGCTGCCGCCGTTGCCGTCCGGGGTGCCGGACCTGGGCGGGTCGGGGCCGGAGTCGCCGGTCGTCGGGCCCTGGACCGCACCTGGTCCCCCGCCCGGTCCACGGCCTGGTCCCGATCCTGGCTCCGGTCCCGATCCTGGCTCCGGTCCCGGTGCCGCTCAGGACGACGCGGTCGGGCGTCGGGCGGCGGCACACCGGACGGTGCGCGGGTACCTGGACCGCGCGCTGGAGGTCGTGGACGGCTTCCGCCCGGTCGGGCACCTGCGGGCGCTCATCGACCCCGGGCAGTTCGACGACGTCGCCGGTCAGCTCAGCCGCCTGCGTGGCGGCCGGCTGGCGCTGCCCACCCGGCCAACCTCGGGGGTGGTACGGGTGGCCGTCGACCGGGTGCGCATACGGCACCTGCGCGTCTGCGAGGTACGCGACGGCGTCCTCGAGGCGGCGGCGGTGCTGGTGCGCGGTGACCGGGTACGCGCGCTGGCCCTGCGCCTGGAGCGGCGCTCGGGCACCTGGCTGTGTACCCACCTGCAAGTGCTCTAGCGCGCCGCCGTCCGGGCGATGCTCCCGGGGCCCGGACGGCGGTGCGCCCCAGACCCCCGGAGCGTCCGTCAGGTCCCCCCATAGCCGGCGGGCGCTCCGGGCCGGGCTCGGAGTACCGGCGCACAAGACGCCGGCTTCCGGGAACGAAGGAAGCCGGCGGCTGGCGGGCTGATGAACGCTGCCCTTCCGGTCCAGCCCAAGTGCTGGCCCGCGAGGGGCCCCGCCGGCCGTTGCGTCTTACTCAGCCGGCCGCTCCGTCTACTCAGACGGTCACGCCGTGCCTTCCGGCGCGCCGTGGCAGCGCTTGTACTTCTTGCCCGAGCCGCAGGGGCAGGGGGCGTTGCGCGACGGGCCGCTGCCGACCGACTGGCCGGGCGAGGGGCGGCGGGCACCGGCGGTGGTCGGCGACGCCGGACCGGACCGGCGCTTGGCACCGTCCTCGGTACCGAGGCCGAGCGCGGGCGCCTGGTCGATCTGCACCGAGCCGGCCCCCGCCTCGCCGTCGATGGACGGCGCCGAGTACTGCAGGGCGCGCGGCAGGTTCCGGGAGTCCCCCAGCCCCTTGGCCTTGATCTCGACGGGCGCCTCGGCGGCGGGCAGCGGTACGAAGTCGGTCGGGTGGTCGACCTCGGCCCCCCCGGCCGGCGCGTTCTCCTGTACCTGAACCTCCAGGTTGAACAGGTAGCCGACCGCCTCCTCCTTGATGCCGTCGAGCATCTGGTTGAACATGTCGAAGCCTTCGCGCTGGTACTCGACCAGCGGGTCGCGCTGGGCGTACGCGCGCAGGCCCACACCCTCCTGGAGGTAGTCCATCTCGTAGAGGTGCTCGCGCCACTTGCGGTCGATCACGGCGAGCAGGACCTGGCGCTCCAGCTCGCGCATCGGACCCGAGCCGAGCTCCTCCTCGCGCTTGTCGTACGCATCGTGCGCGTCCTCGACCAGCTCCGCCCGGAGGAAGTCGGCGTCCAGCTGCTCGCGCTCACCACCGGACCGCTCGACCAGGTCCTCGACGGTGACGCCGACCGGGTACAGCTGCTTGAGGCTGGACCAGAGCTGGTCGAAGTCCCAGTCCTCGGCGTACCCCTCGGCGGTGGCCCCGTCCGCGTAGGCGCCGACCACGTCGTCGATCATGTGCTGCACCTGCTCGTGCAGGTCTTCGCCGTCGAGGACCCGCTTGCGCTCGGCGTAGATCACCTGGCGCTGCTTGTTGAGCACCTCGTCGTACTTCAGCACGTTCTTGCGGATCTCCGCGTTCTGCGCCTCGATCTGGGTCTGCGCGCTCTTGATCTGGCGGCTGACCATCTTCGACTCGATCGGTACGTCCTCCGGGATGTTGAAGCGGTCCATGACCGCCTCCACCGCGCCGGCCCGGAACCGGCGCATCAGCTCGTCCTGCAGGGACAGGTAGAACCGCGACTCGCCCGGGTCACCCTGCCGGCCCGACCGGCCACGCAGCTGGTTGTCGATGCGCCGGGACTCGTGCCGCTCGGTGCCGAGCACGTACAGGCCGCCGGCGTCGACGACCTCCTCGGCCTCCTCCTCGCACAGCTTCTCCCACCGGGCGAGCGCGTCCTCCCAGGCGGCGTCGTACTCGTCGGTCTCCGGCTCCAGGCCGCGCTGGCGCAGCTCGGCGGCGGCCAGGAACTCCGGGTTGCCACCGAGCAGGATGTCGGTACCCCGGCCGGCCATGTTGGTCGCCACCGTGACGCCGCCCTTCCGGCCGGCCTGAGCGACGATCTCCGCCTCCTTGGCGTGGAACTTCGCGTTCAGGACGGAGTGCGGGATGCCCCGGCGGCGCAGCATCTGGGAGAGGATCTCCGAGTTCTCCACGGAGACCGTACCGACGAGCACCGGCTGGCCCTGCCCGTGCCGCTCGGCGATGTCCTCGACGACCGCGCCGAACTTCGCCTTCTCGGTCTTGTAGATGACGTCGGGCTTGTCGGCACGGATCATCGGGCGGTGCGTGGGGATCGGTACCACGCCGACGTTGTAGACCTTGTTGAACTCGGCCGCCTCGGTCTGCGCCGTGCCGGTCATGCCGGAGAGCTTCTCGTACAGCCGGAAGTAGTTCTGCAAGGTGATCGTCGCGAGGGTCTGGTTCTCCTGCTTGATCTCCACGTGCTCCTTGGCCTCGATGGCCTGGTGCATGCCCTCGTTGTAGCGCCGGCCGTGCAGGATGCGGCCGGTGAACTCGTCGACGATCAGGACCTCGCCCTCGGAGACGATGTAGTCCTTGTCGCGCTTGTAGAGCTCCTTGGCCTTGATGGCGTTGTTGAGGTAGCCGACCAGCGGGGTGTTCACCGACTCGTACAGGTTGTCGATGCCCAGCCGATCCTCGACCTTGGCCACCCCACGCTCGGTCACCGCGACCGTACGCTTGGACTCGTCGACCTCGTAGTCGCCCTCGCCGTCGGTGCCGCGCTGCATCTTGTCCAGGACCCGGGCGAACTCGGTGTACCAGCGGGCGGACTGCTCGGCCGGGCCGGAGATGATCAGCGGGGTACGGGCCTCGTCGATGAGGATCGAGTCCACCTCGTCGACGACCGCGAAGTTGTGCCCGCGCTGCACGAGGTCCCCGGCCGACCAGGCCATATTGTCGCGCAGGTAGTCGAAGCCGAACTCGTTGTTGGTCCCGTACGTGATGTCGCACTCGTATGCGGCGCGGTGCTCGGCCGGCGGCTGGTTCGGCAGGATCACGCCCACGGTCAGCCCGAGGAACGTGTGCACCCGGCCCATCCACTCGGCGTCGCGCTGGGCCAGGTAGTCGTTGACCGTGACCACGTGGACGCCCTTGCCGGACAGCGCGTTGAGGTAGGCCGGCAGCACACAGGTGAGCGTCTTGCCCTCACCGGTCTTCATCTCGGCGATGTTGCCGAAGTGCAGCGCCGCGCCGCCCATCACCTGGACGTCGAAGGGGCGCTGGCCGAGCACCCGGTTGGCCGCCTCGCGGGCGGTCGCGAACGCCTCGGGCAGCAGGTCGTCGAGGGACTCGCCGTCCTGGTACCGCTGCTTGTACTGGTCGGTCAGCTCGCGCAGCTCCGCGTCGGTCAGGTCGGTGTAGTTGTCCTCGATCGAGTTGACCGCGGTGGCGATCGCGGATAGCCGGCGCACGATGCGACCCTCGCCGGCGCGGAGGATCTTTTCGAAGATCGACACGGAAGTCTCTCCCTAGACAGTCTGCCGGACCATCGTAGGCGGAGAGGATGGCCATCTGTCAGCCGCCGCGGTACGGCGGGCTTGATCGTGACGAAACGGACGCCGACCCGCGCCGGGGGTAACCCGATGGCCCGACCTCCGGCGGCTGGGCCAGGATGTCCTGGTGGAGCCGATCGAGATCATCGCCGGTGACCTGTTGATCCGGCCCTGGCAACCGGACGACGAGGACGCCGTATATGAAGCGTGCCAGGACCCGGACATCCAGCGCTGGACGACGCTTCCGTCGCCGTACACGCGGGCGGACGCGCGCGGTTTCGTGGGCGGGCACACCACGGCGGCCTGGTCGACCGGTACGGCCGCCCCGCTCGGCGTGTTCGACCTGCACACCGGACAGTTGCTCAGCGCGAACGGGCTGGCCTCGGTCAACCCCGTACGCAACTCCGCAGACCTCGGCTACTGGACCGCACCCTGGGCACGCGGGCGGGGCGTCGCGCTGACCGCCACCCGCGCCGTCGCGACCTGGGCATTCGCGCATTTCGGACTGGCCCGGCTGACCTGGTCGGCGGAGATCGGCAACCACGCCTCGCGGTTGGTCGCGCTCCGGGCGGGCTTCCAGATATCCGGGGAGCAGCGGATGGCACAGCCGCGCAGCTTGTCGGAGCGGCTACCAGGTGGCGCTTGCCAGCCGCGCAGCTTGTCGGAGCGGCTACCAGGTGGCGCTTGCCAGCCGCGCAGCTTGTCGGAGCGGCTACCAGGTGGCGCTTGCCAGCCGCGCAGCTTGTCGGAGCGGCTACCAGGTGGCGCTTGCCAGCCCCATCTGAAGGGCCGGCGCGAGTCGTGGGTCGGCTCGCTGCTGCCGGGCGAGGTGACCGGGCAGGTCCCGGAGCGGTACGCGTCGGGGTCGCTCCTCGCCCGGCGGGCCCATGTCTTCGGGGCGCCGCCGCCCGTACTGCCGCTCGACGGGGTGCCGGGGTCACTGCGCGGATGGCGGCCGGCCGACGTACCGGCCGTGACCCGGGCCTGCCAGGACCCCGAGTCGGTGCGCTGGACGACGGTACCGACGCCGTACGGGGCCGAGGACGCCGAGTTCTTCACCGCCGATATCGTGCCGGGGCAGTGGGCCCGGGGCGCCGGGGCCGGGTACGCGATCGCCGACGGGGACGACCGGTACGCCGGCTCGATCGACCTGCGCCTCGACCCCTCCGACGAAGGCAGTGCGGAGGTCGGGTACCTGGTCGCACCGTGGGCTCGGGGGAAGGGGTACGCGCCGGCCGCCGTCCGTACCATCTGCGCCTGGGGTTTCTCCGCCCTGGGCCTGGAGCGGGTCGTCTGGAAGGCGTACCTCGGCAACGACGCGTCCCGGCGGGTCGCCGAGAAGGCCGGCTTCACCATCGAGGGCGTCGGGCGCGGCACGTGCGTGCAGCGCGGCGAGCGCCGCGACGCCTGGGTCGGCTCCCTGCTCGCCACCGACGTGACCGCTTAGGGCCGCACCGACCAACCGGCGAGGTCCGGCCCCTTGGGGACGATCCGGTTCGGGTTGATCGCCTCGTGCGTCACGTAGTAGTGCCGCTTGATCTGGTCGAAGTCCACGGTCTCCCCGAAGCCGGGGCTCTGGAAGAGCCGGCGCGCGTACCGCCACAGGTACGGCAGCTCGGTCAGCTTGTTCCGGTTGCACTTGAAGTGGTTGTGGTACACCGCGTCGAAGCGCACCAGCGTGGTGAACAGCCGGACGTCCGCCTCGGTGAGCCGCTCCCCCATCAGGTACGGCCGCCCGTCCGACAGCCGGTCCTCCAGCGCGTCGAGCCGGGCGAAGAGCGCGTCGTACGCCGACTCGTACGCGGCCTGCCCGGTGGCGAAACCGCACCGGTACACCCCGTTGTTCACGTCGGTGTAGAGGTCGAGCATCAGCGCGTCGAGCTCGGGGCGCAGCTCGACCGGGTACAGGTCCGGAGCGCCGGGCCGGTGGAACTCGACCCACTCGGTGGAGAAGTCGAGGGTGATCTGGGGATAGTCGTTGGTGACCACGCGGCCGGAGACCGTATCGATGATCACCGGTACGGTGACCCGGCCGGTGTAGCTCGGATCCGTTGCCAGGTAAGCCTCGGACAGGTAGCGGATGCCGAGCACCGGGTCCCGGCCGTCGGGGTCGAGGGTGAAGCGCCAGCCGCGCTCGTCCCGGATCGGGTCGACCGTGCCCTTGGAGATGGCGGCCAGCCCGAGCAGGGCCCGTACGATCACCGAGCGGTGCGCCCACGGGCACGCGCGCGACCAGATCAGCCGGTACCGTCCCTCCTCGACGGGCCACCGGCCGTGCTCGTCCGGGCCTCCCCCGGGAGGCGAGGTCGAGTCGCGCGTGATCCTATCGGTGAAGCGGTTGGGCTGGCGGACGAAGGCTCCGGCACTGGTCTCGGCGGCGAACTGTGCGCTCACGTCGGCTCCTCGCCTTCGGCCCGCAGCCGCCGCCCGCACAAGCTGCCGCGCCCGTGGCTCTTCGACCGTTCCGGCTCCCGTAGCTTCGTCGGGCGAGCCGGCGCGGTCGATCGCTGACCCTCGTTCATCCGTACAGCATGCCCGAAGGAGAGCCGATGGACCCGCTGCCGTACGAGCCGTTACGTACGGACGAGGTGGTGTTGCGGGCACCCCGGCGGGACGACGCCGACGACATCACGGCCGCGTGCGCCGATCCGCTCGTCGAGCACTTCATCCCGGTGATGCCCAGCCCGTACACCCGGGCCGACGCGCTGGCCTGGATCGCGAACGCGGACCGGTACCCCGACCGGTTGGCCTTCGTGATCGCGGACCCGCGGACCGACCGGCTGCTCGGCGGCTGCGCGCTGCACCACCTGCTGCTCGCAGACCGGTGCGGCGAGGTGGGCTACTGGGTGGCGCCGTGGGCGCGGCAACGGGGTGTCGGGAAGGCCGCCACCATCGCGCTGACCGACTTCGGTTTCCGGCACGGGCTGGGCCGCATCGAGCTGCTCACCCGGCCGGACAACGTCGCCAGCCAGCGGGTCGCGATCGCCGCGGGGTACCGGCGCGAAGGGCTGCGACGGGCGGCCGGGGTGGACCGCGACGGCGCCCGGTACGACCTGGTGGCCTGGTCCCGGCTGGCCACCGACCCGCCCGGGCCGACCCCGCGGCTACTGCCCGACCTGCCCGGCGGCCGGCTGTCGGACGGGACGGTGGCGCTGTGGCCGCTCGCCCCGGCGGACGGCATCGACGCGGCGACGCTCTACCGGCTGCCCGAGGTCGTGGCCGCGACGGTACCGGCCGGTCCGGCGCCCACCGCCGCGGCCGTGGCGACCATGTGCGCGACCGCGGCCGCGACCTGGCTGGCCGGCGAGCGGGCGGTGCTGAGCATCCGGGACGGGGCCACCGGGGCCTTCGCCGGAGACATCGCGCTGTTCGCGGTGGAGGCCACGACCGGACAGGCCATGCTGGGGTACGACCTCCTCCCGGCCTGGCGTGGCCGCGGCTACGCCACCCGGGCGGTACGGCTGCTCGTCCGCTGGGCGTTCACGGTCGCCGGCCTCGCTCGGCTGGCCGCCGGTACCACGCCCGGGAACGTGGCCTCCCAGCGCGTCCTGGAACGGGCCGGCTTCCGCCGCGAGGGCTACCAGCACGGCCGGTTCCCCGGCCCGGCCGGTACCCGTATCGACGACGTCCTCTACGCCCTGCTCCCGGCGGACCTGGCCGGGCGGTAGGTCAGCCCCACCAGAACACCGCCGCGATGATCACGTACAGTCCGATGAGCGTGGCGCCTTCCAGCCAGTTGGACTCGCCGTCGAAGACGATCAACGTCACGATCAGTACCGTCACCACGACCGCCGCGACCAGCAGCGGCACGAAGACGAGCGTCAGCGTCGTGGCGGTGAACAGGCTGAGCAGCACCAGCGCCGGCGCCAGTACCAGCGCGATCTGCAGCGGGCTGTTGACGATGACGGAGAGCGCGTAGTCGGCGTGGCCCTTGAAGGCGAGCTGGATGCCGACCACGTTCTCGATCGCGTTGCCCGCGATGGCCACCACGACCAGGCCGGCGAACGCCTGGGAGATGTGCAGCGTGTCGATGGTCGGCTGGAGCGCCTCGACGAACCAGTCGGAGACCAGCGCGGCCGTACCGCTCGCGCCGGCCAGCAGGGTGATGGCGAGCCAGAGCGGCCAGCGCGGCGGCTCGTGCCCGGGTACCGCCTCGCCGTCGGCGGCAACCGCTCTCCCACCGGCCGCGGCGTCCCGACGCAGCGCCGATGGCAGCGAGAGCACATAGATCAGCAGCAGCACCACCGCCACCGCGTCGGACAGCGTCCGGATGTGCGGCTCGGCCGGGCTGTGCGAGTACTGGGCGACGCTGGGCAGCACCAGGGCCGCGGTGGCGAGGACGAGCAGGACGCAGATGTTGCGCGCGCGCGACTTCTCGAACTTCTGGGTCCCGTTGCGCAGTCCGCCGACCAGGAACGCCGCGCCCAGTACGAGCAGCAGGTTGGCCAGCATCGAGCCGATGATCGCGAACTGGACCACCGTACGGAGGCCGGCGCGCAGCGCGAAGAACGCGATGAACAGCTCCGGCAGGTTGCCCAGCGCGCCCTGCAGCACCCCGGTGGCGCCCGAGCCCAACCGGTCGCCGAGCTGCTCCACGCTGCGGCCGACCAGGGAGGCCAGCATGATGACGGCGACCGACGCCGCACCGAAGGCCAGTACGGCGCCTGCTCCGGCGAGGTTCGCGATCCCGGCGACCGCGACGAACACCGCGCCGCCGACGAGGATCACCAGGTCGGAGCGGGTGAAGATGCGCCCGCCGGCCGGCTTGGGATCGGCCGGGGACGCCGTGGCTAAGGAATCGGGCACGTCAGGATCATCGCAGAGATCCGCAAGCCCCTCGGGCTACGCGGTGAGCGAGATGACTCCGTAGTCGTAGGCCCGGCGGCGGTACACCACGCTGGGCCGGCCGGACTCCTTGTCCATGAACAGGTAGAAGTCGTGGCCGACCAGCTCCATCTGGAACAGGGCATCGTCCACGGTCATCGGCTCGGCGTCGTGCTCCTTCTCCCGCACGATGTGCCACGGCTGGTCGTCGGGCTCCGCGCCGAGCGGGCGGTCGCCGTCCGGCTCGGCATGCCGGTGGTTGCGGGTCTGGCCGGCGAAGCTCGGCGCGCTGCCGGACGTGGCCGCGTCCGGCTGCGCGAAGACGTCGTCGGGCGCCAGGCGGCCGAGGCCAGAGGTGGCCGCGGCGACCGATACCGGGGCGCGCCGTCCCCGGTGCACCCGCCGCCGGTCGGCCATCCGGCGCAGCCGGCCGTCCAGCTTGGTGATCGCGAGATCCAGCGCGCTGTAGAAGTCAGCGGCGCACGCCTCGGCGCGGACCACCGGTCCACGCGACGCGCAGGTGATCTCGATCCGTTGGCAGCGGCCGGACTGACGCGGGTTCCGCTCGTGGAACAACTCGACGTCGACTCGGATGATCTTGGGATCGTAACGCTCGGCCTTGGCGAGCTTCTCGCTGACGTGCTGTCGATAGTGGTCGGGCACCTCGACGTTACGGCCCTTGACGACGATCTCCACGCTTTGACCTCCCACACGGTGATCGATGTGGCTGTGGTTGATCGATGTGGCGGTATCGGTCCACGCGACCGATGTCTCTGGCGGCTCCTTCCGGTGTCGACACAGATGCGTCGGTGCTGTGAGCTACGACGCTAACCCCTGTTCGGCCGTGCGTCACCCCTCGTTCGTAGAAAGGCCGTGCCGGGATTGCCCGGCCTTCTTCGCCAGCGGGCCGCTGCGGCGCCGCGTCGCCGCCAGCACGGCCGCTACCGGTACGGGCACCCCGCCGGCCCGTAGCCGTCCGGTCAGCGCCGCCAGAGTGCCGCCGGTGGTGAGGATGTCGTCCACCGGCACGACCACGGCGCCTCGCCCGACCGCGGCCGCCATCCGGCTCAGCTCCCGCGGCCGGGGTACGAAGGCACGGGCCGCCTCGGCGGCGCGCGCCGCCGCGTCGAGGTGCGCCGAGTCCGGGCGCGGCCGGGTGAGCACCGGTGCCGCGATCCCGGCCGGCCAGCCGGTCGCGTTGAGCCGGACCGCGGCCCGCCGGGCCAGCCGCCGCATGTGGTCGCCGTACCGGTCACGGGCGGCGGCCGTGGTGTCCGGTACCGGAACGAGCAGCACCGGCGTGCCGTACGGGTGGCCGGCCTGGCGTACCCCCCAGGTGACCGCCCCGGACAGCCAGTCCCCGAGCGCCCGGGCCAGTACGTGCCGGCCCCGCTCCTTGTAGGACAGCAGCACCTCGCGCAGCACCCCGTCGTACCCGCCGAGCGCGACGCAGGGCGGCAGGCCGGACGGCGCCGGAGTCGGCCGTACGGGGTGCGGCCGCAGCCCCTCGAGTGCCGCGAGGCAGCTGGCGCACAGCGAACCGGGCGCGCCGGTGCCGCAGCCCGCGCAGGTGCCCGGGAGTACCAGGTCGGTCAGCCCGGTCCAGGTCTGTCCCAGCAGTCCCACGTCGCTCCTGCGGCTAGTCGAGATAGAAGGGCGCGGTCGGGTTGGTCCCGGCGGGCGGGTTGCCGGACGGGCCGGGTGAGGACTCCCGCTGGGTGAGCGCGGACGCGCTGGTCTGGAACGCCCGGTAGGACAGGCCGTTGCTCGTCTGCACCATGACCTGCCCGCTGCCCGAGGGCTGTGAGGGCAGCCTCGGGTACGCGACCACCGAAGCGATCGCGGTACTGAACCGGTTCGTCCAAGGCTCCAGTATCGCGCCGTCGATGCTCACCTCGGCGAGACCCCAACCGTCCGCGGCGTGCCCCGCCACGATCACCCGGTCCAGCCGCGTCCACGCCACCCCGGTCACCTCCCCGCCCAGGCCCGGGTCGAGCTGGCGCAGCGTACCGATGGACAGCCGGTCGCCGTCGTCGCGCAGCGCGGCGACGCCCACCCCGCCGGGGCCAACCAGCGCGATGCGGTACCCGTCGGGAGCGACCGCGAACGCGTTGACGTCCGGCGTCACGGTGACCGTCCGGCCCGACCCGTTGACCGCGTACAGCGTGCCGTCCACCGCCACCAGCACCCGGCTCTTGTTCGGCAGCCACGCCGGCCGGGTCCACCGCTGGCCGTGCAGGTCGGCCGCCGAGTACGCCACCCACCCGGCGCCCTCCAGCCGCCCGACCCACAGCCGCTTGTCGTTGTTGTCGTTGGTCAGCAGCGCGGCCTGGTGCTTGTCTCGGGTCAGCGCGGCACTGGCGACGTTCTTGTTGCGATCCGACAGGGCCAGGACGGGCGGCACCGCGAACGGCGCCTCGACCCCGGCCACGACGCCACCGACGACGCAGAACGGCTCCGCGTCGGGGCTGCGGTGGTTCCGGTCGGCCAGGTTGGCCGAGAGGTACCCGTCGGACGCCCCGTCCACCTGCTGCGGCCGGTCGACGATCTGCAGTTGTACCGCCTTGGTCCACAGCGGGTTGAGCGACCAGCGCAGCTGCGCCATCACCTGGTTCAGGTCGACGCCCTGGAACGAGCCGAAGAGGTTGACCACCAGGGCCCCGCTCTGCGGGTCGGTGACCGGCGCCGGTCCGCGCAGGCTGGTACCGGTGGGCAGGATGTTCGTGGCCACCGACGACATCAGGTCGGACGGGCCGCCGATCATCCAGTTGACCACGGTGGCCTGCTGCTCCCGCTCGGTGAGCTTGGTACGGGGTACGTAGCGCAGGTCCGGTACCAGGCCCCGCCGGGCGCCGTCCCAGAAGTAGACCAGGTGCGGGATGTAGTACTGGCTGTTCAGCGCCTCGCTCGACAGCAGCAGCCCGGGCGGGAGGTTGCCGGGCAGCTGGTCGATGAGCAGCGGGATGTTCGGGTCGGGGTTCGGTACGACGGTGAACTCCACGGCGGTCTCCGCACCGTTCCCGCTGTACGGGCCCACGTCGCCCCTTGGCTGGAGCACCCCGACCGGGCGCAGCGTCGCCCGGACGACCGTCGCGCCGCGGCCGGACACGGCGGAGCTGACGTTGCTGACCCGTACCACCGTCACCTGCACGGCCGGCTGCCACGCCCGGGCCGCCGCCGCGGTGAGGAACCGGCGGGCCCGGTCGGCCGCGTCCTTCTGGTTGTCCGGGTTGTCCAGCGGCCCCGAGACCGCGGACAGGAACAGCTGTACCAAGGTCACCGGCGAGGTCACCCCGTCCGGCTCGGCCGGCTGGCCTTTCGGGCCGCCGATCTTGTCGGGCGCGGGGCCGGTACCGTCGACGATCGGGCCGCCTCCGGCAGGTACCCCGCAGGCGGCCGGTACGGTCAGCCCGGCACCGGCCAGCAGCAGCCCGCGCAGCACCTGGCGCCGGTCCCACCTACGCTCAGCCATGGCCGTCCCCCGACCGGACCGCCACGGCCTGTTCCGGCTTCGGCTCCGCCGCGGCCGGGTCGACCGCCCCCGGGTCCACCGGCGCGAGGTCGACCGGCGCGAGCGGCAGCGGGGAGGCGCCGAGCCGGTCCCCGGCCCGTACCGGCAGGGTCAGCCGGAACTGCGCACCCTGCCCCGGCTGCCCCCACACCTCCAGCCAGCCGCCGTGCAGCCGGGCATCCTCCAGGCTGATCGACAGCCCCAGGCCGGTGCCGCCGGTCTGCCGGGCCCGGGACGGGTCGGCTCGCCAGAACCGGTTGAACACCAGCTTCTCCTCGCCCGGCTGCAGCCCGATCCCGTGGTCGCGTACGGTCACCGCGACCGCGTTCTCGTCGGCCGCCAAAGTCACCTCGACCGGAGCCCGCTCCCCGTGCTCGACGGCGTTGCCCACCAGGTTGCGCAGGATCCGCTCGACCCGGCGCGGGTCCGCCTCGGCGATCACCGGCCCATCGGGTACGTGCACGTCGAGCGCCACACCGCAGCGGCCCGCGAGGGTACTGAGCTGGTCGGTGACCCGCGTGACGGTCGCGACCAGGTCGGTCGGCTCGGCGTCCAGTACGGCGAACCCGGCGTCGTAGCGGCTGATCTCCAGCAGGTCGGTGAGCAGGTCCTCGAACCGGTCCAGCTCGGCCTGCAGCAGCTCGGCGCTGCGCGCGACGGCCGGGTTGAAGTCCTTCCGCGCGGTGAAGATCAGGTCGGCCGCCATCCGTACGGTGGTCAGCGGAGTACGCAGCTCGTGCGACACGTCCGAGGTGAACCGGCGCTGGAGCCTGGACATCTCCTCCAGCCGGATGATCTGCCGTTGCAGGTTCTCCGCCATCTGGTTGAAGGAGGCGGCCAGCAGTGCCAGGTCGTCCTCGCCGCGCACCTCCATACGCTGGTCGAGCAGGCCGGCGGACAGGCGCTGCGCGGTACGGGCGGCGAGCCGTACCGGGCGGACCACCAGCCGGGTGGTCAGCGCGGCGAGCACCGCGAGCAGCAGTACGAGCGCGATACCGGTGGCCGCGACGGTGGTCTGCACGAGGTCGGCCGCCTGCTGCTCGTACGTCAGCGGGAAGAGGTAGTAGAGGCCGAGCGTGCCGCCGAAGGTCAGCGGGATCGGGCTGCCCACCACGAGGTACTGGATCGGGCCCTGGCCGTCGAGGTCGGCCGTGACGAACTGGTGCGCGATCTTGCCGGCACCGATCCGGTCGCGCAGCTCCGGCGTGATCACGTTGTCGATGCCGACCAGCGGTACGACGAACTGGGTGCTCGCCGGGACCCGGGAGATCGGCACGATCGCCACCACGACCACGCCGGTGTCCTGGGACGACGTGCTGGCCAACCGCTGCCCGACCTGGCTGACCAGGTTGGGCAGGCTGGTGTCAGCCGGGTCGGTGACCCCACCCAGCTGCGGGGCGGCCACCTTGGCGCCGTCCTCCACCTGCTTCACCGCGCTGTGCACCTTCGCGTTCACCAGGCCGCCGGTGATCTGCGAGGCGACGATCGCGCCGAACGCGCCGACCAGCACCCCGGACACGACCAGCGTGATCGCGACCATGCGGGTCTGCAGCGAGCGTCGCCAGGCGCGGCGCGCGGCGTGTGAGGCCACGACCGAGCGGTGCACGACGGTACGGCGTACCGCCCGCGCGGCCGGATGGCGGCGCAGCCGGACGTACCAGCCCGCGAGGTGCACGGCGATCAGCCGGTACCCGCCTTGTAGCCCACGCCGCGCACGGTCAGGATGATCTCCGGCCGCTCCGGGTCCGGCTCGATCTTGGCGCGCAGCCGCTGCACGTGGACGTTGACCAGCCTGGTGTCGGCCGCGTGCCGGTACCCCCAGACCTGCTCCAGCAGCACCTCGCGGGTGAACACCTGCCGGGGCTTGCGGGCCAGCGCGACCAGCAGGTCGAACTCCAGCGGCGTCAGCTTGACCTCGTCACCGTCCCGGCTCACCGTGTGCGCCGGTACGTCGATGCCGATCTGGTTCCCCGGCGGCCCGATGGTCAGCAGCTCGGGCGTGACGTCCTCGCCCCGGCGCAGCCGGGCCCGCATCCGGGCGACCAGCTCCTTGGGCTTGAACGGCTTGACCACGTAGTCGTCGGCGCCGGACTCCAGGCCCAGCACGACGTCGACGGTGTCGCTCTTCGCGGTCAGCATCACGATCGGGATACCGGACTCGGCCCGTATTGATCGACAGACATCGATGCCGCTCATGCCCGGCAGCATCAGGTCCAGCAGCACGATGTCCGGCCGGGCTTCCCGGAACGCGCCGAGCGCGCGCTCCCCGTCCGCGACGAAGGACGGCAGGAAACCCTCGCTGCGCAGCACGATGCCGAGCATCTCAGCGAGGGCTGGATCATCGTCGACCACCAGCACCCGGGCTCTCATGCGACCAATATTCCATCTCTCTCCGCTAATCCGGGAACCCGGCTGCGCGGGCGGGGACGATCAGGCGCCGAACCGGCATAACGCCGGTCCCCATCGCGTGCGCCGGCATGTCAGGATGGGCCGGCTACCGCGCTCGGCGAACCAGGAGGCGCGGCCAACCGGGGAGGGACAGCTTTGCGGGGCGAGGTGGTACCGCTGCGCCCGCTCACTCTGGCCGAGCGGCTGGACGCGGCGGTCGAGCTGCTGCGCCGCAACGCGCCCGGCCTGCTGTGCGCCGCCGGGGTGCTGGCCGTACTGGAGCAGGCGCTGCTGTACCCGCTGCGGTCGCTGGCCGGCGTCGGGCCGCCCTGGTACGTCGACCCGTACCTGCACCACCCGGGCGCCTTCTGGCTGCTCGTCGCGGTCGGCCTCGGTACCGAGTCGGCGATCATCACGGTGCTCGGCGGGCTGGCCGGCCGGGTCGCCGTACCGGCGCTGACCGGGCACGGAACGGCACCGAAGTGGCCGGTGGGGCGGGACGCCCGGCTCGGCGCGCTGGCCGTACTGGCGCTGGTCATCGGGCTGGGCGGGGTGCTCACCGCCGCGGCCGGCCTGCTCCCGTGGGTCTTGTGGTACATGTTCACCGGGCTCGCCGCCCCGGCCCTGGTCATCGAGCGGCGTACCCCGTTCGCCGCGCTCGGCCACGGGATCGCCATGGTCCACCGGGGCGGCTGGCGACCGGCCGGCAACCGGCTGCTCGGCTACCTGGCCTGGTACTTCATCCGGCTCGCCCTGGCCTTCGGCGGGATGTGGGCGCTGCTGTTCGTGGCCACCTTCTACCAGGTGCCCGGGCGCGCCTGGGTCTACGCCGCCAGCGTCACCGCCTGGGTGGTCGTCAACACCATCGCGTACGCCGTGCTGGGCTGCTTCGACGCGGTCCTGCACCTGGAGAACCGGATGCGGGTCGAGGGCCTGGACATCGCGCTCACCCGTACCCTGCGCCACGGGGCGCCGACCGACCGGATCCTGGTGGGTGGCCGGTGAGCCGGTTCTGGGACGAGCTGGTCGCCGCGGTCGGTGACGTGATCTCGCTGCCCCTGGTCGTACTCCTGCTGTTCGTGGCGGCCACGCTGGTCGCGGCTGGCTGGTACTTCTGGCCCCGTTGGCTGCCCTGGCGCTGGTCGATCGCGGCCGCGGCCGGCGCGGACGGCGAGCGCCGCCGGCGGACCTGGCGCTGGCCCCGGCTGCGCTGGCCGCGCTTGCGGTGGCGGCGGCGCCGGCCGGCGCGCGGCGAGCCCGAGGAGCTGGTTCCGCACGACACCGAGGGGCTGCCCGACCTGTCCCGCGAGGCGTTCCTCACGCTGGCCGACCGGCTGGCCGCGGAGGGCCGCTACGCCGAGGCGGTACGGGAGCGCCTGCGCGCCATCGTCCGTGAGCTCGTCGACGCCGGGGTGATCGAGAACCGGCCCGGCTGGACGATGACCGAGCTGGCCCGGGCCGCCGGGTACGCCCGCCCGCCGGTACGGCCGTCCCTCGACGCGGCCAGCCTGCTCTTCTCCGACCTCTGGTACGGCCAGCGCCCGGCCACGGCCGAGCACGACGCCCGGATGCGAGAGCATGCCGGGCACGTGCACGCCGCGCTGGCCCCCGTACCGACCGGCGTCCCCGTACCGACGGGAGTCCCCGGATGACCGCGACGGTGATGGCACCCGCCCCGGAGAGCCCGGCCCCGGAGAGCCCGGCCGCCGGTCGGCCCCGCCGCCGCCGCTCGACCCGCTGGCTACGGCTGGTCATCCCGTACGCGGTGGTCGTCGCGCTGTTGCTCGGCACCGCGATCGTCCATGAGCTGGGCGCGGTGGACGTCACCGACCCGGCATACCTGAACCCGGCCAGCGCCGAGCCGTTCGGTGGCCAGCGGCTGGCCGGCCGGCTCGCCCAGCGCGGCGTCGCGGTGGAGCGGGTGAGCAAGAGCTCCGACGCTCTCGTGCGGGCGTACCAGGGCGACGTGACCCTGTTCCTGCCGGCCCCCGGCCTGATGCACCCGTACTACCTGCGCATGCTCAAGCTGATGCCGGCCAGTACCCGGGTGGTGCTGGTCGCGCCGGGCGGATTCACGCTCGGCAACGGCCGGCTGCCGGTGTATTCGAGCGGGTCCAGGTGGACGACGCGCTCCGCGGCCCCGGGCTGCACCTTCCCGGAGGCGCGGCAGGCCGGGACGGCGGAGGCGTACCACACCAGGTACGACACGGAGCACGACTCGGTACGCGCCGTCGAGACCGCGCACTGCTACGACGGCGGGCTGGTCGGGGTGCGGTACGCCGCGACCGAGGTGCTCGTGATCGGGGCCAGCGAGCCGTTCCGCAACGACCGGATCGAGGCGTACGGCAACGCCGCGCTCGCCACCGGGCTGCTCTCCGCGCACCGTACCGTCGTGTGGCTGGACCTGCACCGCGGCGAGCCGATGCCCGGCCTGGTGCGGCAGTCGCCCGACCCGAACCTGCCCGCCGCGCCGCCGTCCCTCGGTACCGGCGGCAAGCCCGACCCGGACTTCCCGATCGAGGTACCGCCGTCCCCCCGCTCCGGTGGCAGCGGCGAGGACGAGAGCGCCTCGGACGCCCCGCCGCCACCGGTCTGGCTGCTCCTGCCGACCTGGGCCTGGGCGGCCCTCGGCCTGCTCTTCATCGCCGCGTTCGCCTACGCCCTGGCCCGGGCGCGCCGGCTCGGGCCGCCGGTCAGCGAGCCGCTGCCGGTGGCGGTACGCGCGGCGGAGACCGTCGAGGGGCGGGGCCGGCTGTACCGGCGCGCCAAGGCCCGCGAGGTGGCCGTCGACGCGCTGCGCACCGGAGCCCTGCACCGGATCCGGCCGGCGCTGCGGCTGCCGCCCGACGCCGGCCGGGCCGCGGTCGTGGCCGCGGTCGTGACCCGTACGGGCGGGCCGGAGTGGCAGGTCGACGCCATCCTGTACGGCGCCCGGCCGGCCGACGACCAACAGCTCGTCCAGCTCGTGAACGACCTGGACAGCCTCGTGCACACCCTGACCGACGTCCCCAAGGGAGAACCACGATGACTAACGACGAGAGCTTGCGGGTCGGCGCATGACCGACGCGACCGCCTGGCCGGTCGGGGCACCGACCGATGGCCGCCAGGCTCACCAGGCCCTCGCCCAGCTGCGCGCCGAGGTGGCCAAGGTCGTCGTCGGGCAGGAGGCGATCGTCAGCGGGCTGGTGATCGCGCTGCTGTGCCGGGGCCACGTCCTGCTCGAAGGCGTGCCCGGGGTGGCCAAGACGCTGCTCGTCCGTACCCTCGGGCTGGCGCTGGACCTGTCCATGAAGCGGTTGCAGTTCACCCCCGACCTGATGCCCGGCGACGTCACGGGATCGTTGATCTTCGATACTCGTACGGCCGCGTTCCAGTTTCGGGAGGGCCCGGTCTTCACCAACCTGCTGCTCGCCGACGAGATCAACCGGACCCCGCCGAAGACCCAGTCGGCGCTGCTGGAGGTCATGGAGGAGCGCCAGGTGTCGGTGGAGGGCGAGCCCCGGCCGCTGCCCGAGCCCTTCATCGTCGCCGCGACGCAGAACCCGATCGAGTACGAGGGCACCTACCCGCTGCCCGAGGCGCAGCTGGACCGGTTCCTGCTCAAGCTGTCCGTACCGCTGCCGAACCGGGACGAGGAGCTGGGCGTGCTCCGGGCACACCACGCCGGGTTCGACCCGCGCGACCTGCTGGCCGCCGGGGTGAAGCCGGTGGCCGGCGCCGCCGACCTGGCCGCTGGACGGGCCGCGGTGCAGCAGGTCACCGTCGCCGACGGCGTGCTGACCTACATCGTCGACCTGTGCCGGGCCACCCGTACCTCCCCCTCGCTGGAGCTGGGCGCCTCCCCGCGTGGCGCGACCGCGCTGCTGGCCACCGCGAAGGCGTGGGCCTGGCTGCTCGGCCGCGACTACGTGACACCGGACGACGTCAAGTCGCTGGCCCGGCCGACGCTGCGGCACCGGGTACGGCTGCGCCCCGAGGCCCAGCTGGAGGGCGTGACCGTGGACAACGTGCTCGACTCGGTGCTGGCCACGGTACCGACGCCGCGATGATCACCTGGCGCCCCGCAGCCGTACTCGCGGCCGGTGCCGTGCTCGTCGCGGTGCTGCCGGCGCCGTGGGTCGGCGTGCTCGTCCTGGTCGTGCTGGTGCTGCTGGCCTGCGCATTGGACGTCGCGCTGGCCGGCGCCGTCGGCGACCTGCGGCTGGCCCGCGAAGGCGTGAACCAGGTCCGCCTGGACGAGACCGCCGAGGTGGCGCTGGTCGTGACGAACACGGGGGTACGGCCGGTCCGCGGCCAGGTCCGGGACGCCTGGGTACCGTCGGCCGGCGCCGTCCCGTACCACCACGACCTCGACCTCGACCCGGACACCTCGGCCCGGCTGGTCACCACCCTGACGCCGACCCGGCGCGGCGACCGCTCCGCCGTCCGGGTCACCATCCGCTCGTACGGGCCGCTGCGCTTCGCGTACCGGCAGCCGACCGGGCGCCGGCTGGACGCGATGACGCCGCCGTGGCGGCTGCGCGTCCTGCCCCGCTTCGCCTCCCGCCGGTTCCTGCCGGAGAAGCTGGCCCGGCTACGGGTGGTCGACGGCTTCGTGGTGACCCGCGGGCGCGGCCAGGGCACCGAGTTCGACACGCTGCGCGAGTACGTGATCGGCGACGACGTACGGTCGATCGACTGGCGGGCCAGCGCTCGGCGCTCGGACGTCATCGTCCGTACCTGGCGGCCGGAGCGCGACCGGCGCGTGCTGTGCGTGCTGGACACCGGCCGTACCTCCGCCGCCCGGGTGGCCAGCACGCTGGGCGGCGACCGGTCGCTCGACGAGCCCCGGCTGGACGCCGCGATCGATGCCGCGCTGCTGCTCGCCGCGCTCGCTAACCGGGCCGGTGACCGGGTCGACCTGCTCGCCATCGACACCTCCGTACGGGCCGCGGTCGAGGGTGGCACCAGCCGTACCCTGCTGCCCCGGCTGGTGGGCGCCATGGCGCCGCTGCAGCCGGCCCTGGTCGAGACCGACTTCGGGCTGGTCGCCGGGGAGGTACTGCGCCGGGAGCGCAAGCGGGCCCTGGTCGTCCTGTTCACCGCGCTGGAGGTCGGCGCGCTCGGCGAGGGGCTGCTGCCCGTACTGACCCAGCTCACCGCGCGGCACAAGGTGGTCGTGGCGGCGGTACACGATCCGGCGCTGGCCGAGCTGGCCGTACGGCGCGGCGATGCGCCCGGCGTGTACGCGGCCGCGGCCGCCCACCGTACGCTCGCCGAACGGGACCGGCTGCGGGCCGCACTGGCCCGGCACGAGGTCGAGGTGGTCGACGCGCCGGCCGACGTGTTCGCCTCCCGGGTCGCCGACGCCTACCTCGCCATGAAAGCCGCCGGAAGGCTGTAACCCGGCTCTTCGTACCTGACCGGGCTTGTGTTGTCGGTTGACTGCGCTGCAGTTTAGCCTCACAGGCCGAGGACTCGGCGGAGGTTGGACTCGACACTTCGCATTTCGGCTATGGCGACACGACCAAGCCGCCGACGGAGCCGAGGTTTGTCAACGGTATGCAGGTCGTTGCAATTCACATATGACTCGTCATACTTCGTGACACCGGCTTCTGGCCCGATACGTACGTGAGTCGTCGTGGGCCCATCTGATCCGGTGACCAGCGCCACAGTAACGGCAGACAAAGGCTCAGCTATACGGTTGACCGTCAATACGACGACCGGGTGCGGGCCGACTATCGGCACCGCGCAAGCCCATACTTCACCGCGCATTGGTGCGAGGTGCTCGGTGGCTGCTACCACTGTTCAGCGTCCGCCGCTGCCAGTTCCTCTTGCGTCGCGGGAGCCACGCCCTCGGGCAACGGTGCCCGCCGATTGGCGTAGAACCGTTCGATCTCCTGGGCAGCGGCCGCCTCTCCGGCCTCACGAAGCAGAAGGCGGATACCCTCGCGCAACGCCTCTGACGTCGTGGGCAGGCTCAACTGCCGCATGACGTCACGCAGTGCCGCCATCTCGTCGGCCTGAAGGCGTACCTGGGCCACCTGCGAAGCGGCAGCCTTAGTGGCACGCCGCTGACCACGAGCGGGACTGGCCTTCGTCCCGTTCCGGCTGTCAGCCCTGCGAGAGGCGGCCTTCTTCGGCGTGTTGCGCATCTGCCCAGAGTCCTGTCGTACAGGTGTCATACAGCAAGTATGATGCGTTGCCATGCCTGTTGGCAACCGTCCAAGCCTCGTCGCGACGGCCAGCCCGCCCCCCACATCCAGCACTCACGCGCCGCAACAACATCCCATCACGCAGCGCAGTCAACCGACAACACAAGCCCCGTCAAGTACGAAGAGCCGGTAAACCTGTCGCCGGAGGCATGACGTGACCGAGAAGATGCGACCGATAGGCAGGGCGTCTTCAAAGTCGGTGACGGAAGGTAGTTTGAGCCGGTCGCGGGTGTAGATCAGGAAGTGGTGCGTGGGGGATCGATCGTTGTGGGTCACGTTCGGGCAACGGTTGGGTCGTTGATTGGTCTCGCCAGTCCGAGAAGGATGAGTGGGCGCTGGTAGGGATCGCGGCCGCAGTCGCGGAGCTGGCGGCTGATTCGGGTGATGCCTCGTAGGCGGCATATGCTGATGATCAGGTTGCGGAGCGCGGCCATGGCGCGTGCGGCGCTGGCCAGGCGGCTGTCGTCCTCGCCGAGCACGTGGTCACGTAGCCAGTGCAGGGACTCTATCGACCAGTGCCCGCGGACGTAGGCCAGCAGCGCGGTCCCGTCGGCCTGGTCTGCGGACAGGCTAGTGATACCCAAGACCGCAACCGCGCCGAGTTGCTCGCCGTCGTAGTTGTAGATGTAGCGTTCCATCAGGAACGCCTGGGCAGCGTGTGGGAACAGCGCGGCGATCTTCTCGGTGACGGGCAGGGTTTGGATGGTGCGGATCTCGATCCGGCCGTGGCCGCGGTCGACGGTGGCGTCCTCCACGGCGATGTGCTGCCACGGCAGTGCGTCGAGGGCTGCGAAAAGCTTTTGCTGGTTGCCGCCGACGGTGAAGACGTAGTACCCCGTTGCGGCGGTGCAGGTAGCGGGCGTGAGCGCGTTGGGTGTGCAACTGGTCGGCGGTCACGACGGTGCCGGCTAGGTCGGCGTCGCTGACCTGGTCCAGCAGCGGGGCGAACACGGTGATTTCGTTGGTCTTCTCGACCGGGATGGGTCGTTGGGCGGCCACCGTGCCGTCGTCGAAACGTGCTGATAGCAGCATCGGAGCAGGGCCGCCGGGTGGGGCCGCGCCGCCCAGGGCTTTGCCGTCGATGTGCAGGCATCGCCGTAGCCCGCCTCGGGTCTGCCGGTGCTGGTCGCGGGCCAGCGCGCCGGTGAAGGCGCACAGTGCGCGGTCGTAGTCCTCGCCGTGGCCGGCGAGGGCCTCGGTGATGGTTTTGGTGTCGGGCCGGCGGGCCTGGCCGGCGGGGTCGGTGGGGGCGCCCAGGGCCAGCAGCAGATGTTCGGGGGCGGCGGTGACCCATTCGCCGATCGCGGTCAGGTCGACCTGGTGGGCGGTCATCGCCACGATCGGCAGTGCCAGTAGGTAGGGCAGGGGGTAGCGGCGCCCGCGTGGGTCGCGGCGATCGCGGACCTGGGCCAGAAAGCCCAGCAACCGTGCGCAGGCCGCTTCGTCGATCACGACGGGGCTGGGTATGGCGGCGGGCGGGGTGGTGCGAGGTGTTCGGGGCAGACGTTGGGTGCGTTGGGGGGCCAGCGCTGCGGCGAGCTCACGTACGCGGGTGGCGGGCAGGCGGGTGGGCATGTGCCCGGGCAGCTCGACGGGTTGGCCGCCGAGCAGGTCGGGTAGTACCTGGTCGTAGGTGGGCTCCAAGACGGCTGGGAGCAGGTCGGGCAGGTCGTCGATGGTCAGCGGGCGGTCGATGGTGGCACACTGTGCGGTCACGGGGTTTCCTGGTCCGGTCGGCGTTTGTGAGAGATCACCGACTTGCCGGAAACCCCGCTCGTATGTCAAGTCAGCACGCCGTGGATTGCTTCGTCGCCTCGTCGGCGGTGCGCCTATTGCGTACCGGATGTGCCATGCCGGGTCGCCGAACAGGATGGCGAGGCTACAACGAGATCCGCCTGTGACCACAAGGTGATCAAGGACGCCCGTCCAGCGTCGTCACGTCAGGCAGACACCACCTGCAACCAGCACAGATGTTGTGAACGTCCTCGATCACGCGACTTTGAAGTCACCCTGGACCGATAGGTCACACGGGCAACGTCAACCGAGACGGCTTCCTATCGGCCGCACCCTTGCCAACCCGGGCCGGCGCTTGGGCAGCCAGCCGTAGACTCCACTGGCGAATTCTTGAACTGGCTGGTCCTGTGTCGTTGGACCGTTGCCGTGGGGTGTCAGGGGAGGATGTGTCCTCTTGGCTGTTCACCGTCCCGGCAGGAGGATTCGACCTGATGTCGATGCAGCCCCGGTCCTGGCCCGAACCCGCTGACGATGTGGCGGAGGCCGTGCGGACGATGTTCGCCGGTCGGCGGGCGCCGCTGGCGGTCGTGGTCCGCGACGAGTTGGGGGAACTGTTCGCCGACGCTGAGTTCGCCGAGGCGTTCGCGGTGCGGGGTCAGCCGGGGTGGTCACCCGGGCGGCTGGCCGCGATCACCGTGTTGCAGGCGGTGGAGAACCTGACCGATGTTCAGGCGGCTGAGGCGGTCCGGCTGCGGCTGGATTGGAAGTACCTGCTCGGGCTGTCGATGGCCGATCAGGGGTTGGACGACTCGGTGTTGTCGGAATTTCGGTCCCGGATCGTCGCCAACAGTATGGAAGCCAAGGTGCTGGACCTGCTGGTAGCGCGGCTGGTCGAGCTGGGGCTGCTCAAGGCGCGGGGCAAGCAGCGCACCGACTCGACACACGTGCTGGCGGCAGTGCGCCAGCTCAACCAGGTCGAACTGGTCGGGGAGAGCGTACGCGCCTGTGTGGAGGCCCTGTCTGCCGCGGACCCGGACTGGGTGGCGGCCTGCTTGGACGCCAGCTGGCAGCGCCGCTACGGCGCGCGGGTGGATTCCTGGCGGATGCCGGCCTCGAAGACCAAGCGGGCTGCGTTGGGGGCCGACTACGCCCGGGACGGGGTGGCGTTGCTGCCGGCGGTGTGGGATCCGGCCTCGCCGTCGTGGCTGGCGCAGCTGCCCGCGGTCGGGGTGCTGCAGCGGGTGCTGATCCAGAACGTGGTGGTCGAGGTCGACCGTGGTGGGCGGGAGGTGATCCGACTGCGGGAGGCCGACACGGACGGGCTCCCGCCTGGTAGATGCCGCATCGTCTCGCCGTATGACACGGATGCCCGCTGGGGCGGGAAACGGGATCTGACCTGGCCAGGCTACAAGCTGCACGTCAGTGAGTCCTGCGACGCCCAAGCGCCGGCTGGCCGGGCTGACCAGGTCCCGGACACCCCACCGAACCTGATCACGAACGCGGCCACCACCGACGCCAGCGTGCCCGACGTGGCGATGACCGAACCCATCCACCAGGATCTGGCCCGCCGGGAGGTGTTACCCGACGAGCACTACGTGGACTCCGGCTACCCGTCGGCGGACCTGCTGGTGTCCAGCCTGACCGACTTCGGGGTGCGGCTGGTCACCCCGATGCTGGCCGACACCTCACCCCAAGCCCGCGCTGGGGAAGGCTTCGACCGTGGCGGGTTCACCATCGACTGGGACACCCAGACGGTCACCTGCCCCCAGCAGCAGGCCAGCGCGTCGTGGACCCCAGCGATCCAACGCGGCACCGACGTGATCGTGGTCAAGTTCGCTGGCGAGGTCTGCCAGTCTTGCCCGGTCAAGGCCCAGTGCACCACCGCCACCCGCGGCGGCCGGCAGTTGACCCTGCGTCCCCGACCAGTGCAGGAGGCATTGGACCAGGCCAGAGCCGAGCAGTCCACCACCGACTGGCAGCGCCGCTACGCCCGAAGAGCCGGGGTCGAATCCACCATCGCCCAAGCGATCAAGGTCACCAACGCCCGTCGCGCCCGCTACCGAGGACTGCCCAAGGTCCGCCTGGAACACAACACCATGGCCGCCGCCCTCAACCTCATCCGGCTCGACGCCTGGTTCAACGGCGAAGTTCTCGACCCCCGCCGGACCACTCATCTGTCACGACTGGACTTCGCTCTCGCAGCCTGAACCAGAATTCGCCAGTGGAGTCGAACGCGGCGTCAAACCCGCCAAACGACATCAAGCCGTTTCCGGGTACTGGCAGACCGACCAGACCCTGGACCGATGGTGCCTGATCCAGTCCTACCTCACCTCGGCCCGCAACCACGGCCTGACCATCCTGGACGCCATCACCCGCGCCCAAGCCGGCCGCCCGTGGCTACCCAAGCCAGTGGCAGCGTAGCCACATCCCTCCCGGTCGCCAACCCGTGAATGGACGCCACGCACCCCCGTGACCCTTGCTGAATAGCTACCTTTACACCGCTGGGCGGGCGTCGTCGCTCAGGTCGGCGTCGAGGTCGGCGCTGAGCCGGGCGCGCTCGGCGAGCGGGCCGGCCACGAAGACGTACGCGAGGAACGCCATCCAGGCCGCGAGGCCGATCGCGATCCGTACCTCCGTCGGCAGCGGGGACGGCGTCACGAACGCCTCGATCAGCCCGCTCACCGCGAGCACCGCGACCAGGCCGAGCGCCACGAGCATGCCGGAGCGGCCGGCCTGTGCGAGGGCGCGGGCGCGGGTCAGGCCCGGGCCCGGGGCGATCCAGGACCAGCCGATCCGCAGGCCGACCCCGGCGGCCACGTACACCGCGGTCAGCTCCAGCATGCCGTGCGGCATGATCAGGCCGAAGAACACGTCGGACCGGCCGTTGCCGATCATCACGCCGCCGATGAGGCCGAGGTTGAACAGGTTGTCGGCCAGCAGCAGGATCACCGGTACGATCAGCACCCCGGCCGCCAGGCACTGCCCGGTCAGGAACGCGTTGTTGGTCCACACCTCGAGCGCGAAGTTCTGCGCCTGGCTCTGTGAGTAGTAGCTGGCGAAGTCGTGGTTGACCAGCTGCTTGATCTCGTCGTTGGTGAGGAACGCGGCCTGGATCTCGGGGTGGTCGGCGACGTAGAACATCATCAGGAGCGACAGCCCGGTGAAGCTCACCGCGACCACGCTCCACCAACGCCACGCCTGGAACACGGCGAGCGGGAAGGTGGCGGTGAAGAACCGGCCGACGGTACGCCAGGAGAAGGCCGAGCCGCCGGTGATCGACCCGCGGGCGGCCAGCACGATCCGGGACAGCCGGGCGACCAGAGCCGCGTCGGGAGACCGGCTGCGGATCACCGACAGATGGGTGGCGGTGCGCTGGTACAGCCCGATCAGCTCGTCGACCTCGGCCGGCCCCAGGCGCCGCCGGCTGGCCAGCTGCTCCAGGCGCCGCCACTGCCCGGCGTGCTCGCCGACGTACGCGTCGAGGTCCACGGCGCTGAGCTTAGCTGTGGTTCACTAGGCCGGTGACCCCGCGCGCGCCGGACTCCGGCACCGAGCGACTGGTCAGTGGCGAGGCCGTCGAGCTGGACATCCGGGTCGCCCGGCTCGGGTCCCGGGCGCTGGCCCTGCTCGTCGACATCCTCACCCAGGTCGGGCTGTTCTTCATCCTGGCGATCGCGCTGCAGTTCGCGCTGGCCGTCCTGGCGCACCTGGTCGACCAGGCGCTCGAGGTGGCCGGCCTCATCGTGGTCCTGGTGATCGTGTTCGTCGGGTACCCGGCGGTGCTGGAGACGCTCACCAGCGGCCGTACGGTCGGCAAGCTCGCGATGGGCCTGCGGGTGGTACGGGACGACGGCGGCCCCATCCGGTTCCGGCACGCGCTGACGCGCGCGCTCGTACGGGTCGCCCTGGAGTGGCCCGGCTTCGTCCTGCCCCCGGTCACCTGGGTGGCGAGCCTGTGGACGATGCTCATCAACCCTCAGGGCAAGCGGCTCGGCGACCTGATGGCCGGCACCATCGTGATCCACGAGCGCACGCCGGCCAGCTGGGGCTGGGTACCGGCGATGCCGCCCGCCCTGGCCGGCTGGGCGGGCGCGCTGGACCTCACCGGGCTGGACGACGAGCTGGCCCTCGCGGTGCGCCACTACCTCGCCCGGAACCGGGAGATCCGCGAGCCGTTCCGGTCCCGCCTCGGGTACAGCCTGGCCAGCGAGGTGGCGGCGCACACGACCCCGCCACCCCCGCCCGGTACCCCTGGCTGGGCCTATCTCGCCGCGGTGCTCGCCGAGCGCAACCGGCGGGCGGTGCGCCGCCTCGTCCAGGCGCGCAGGGCGACCGCGGCGGTCTGGCCCGAGCTCAGCCGCGAGGTCCACGAACCGGCCCGGCCCATGGCAATGCCGCCCATGTCAATGCCCATGCCGCCGATGACCATGCCATTCCCGATCCCCGCTCAACCGGCCGGCCCGCCGATCTCATCGGGGCCACCGATCCGGCCGGCCACACCGCGCTAGCCGCGCAGCTTGTCGGAGCGGCTACCAGCCAGCTATTTCAGCCGCGCAGCTTGTCGGAGCCGCTACCAGCCAGCTTTGTCAGCGGCGGGCCCGGCCCGGCGGGTCAGACCTCGGCGACGATCGACTGCTTGGGCGGCGCCGCGAAGTGGCACGCGGCGAACTGGCCGGGCGCCTTCTCCTCCAGCGGCGGCTCGACCTGGGCGCAGATGTCCTGCGCCTTCCAGCAACGGGTGCGGAAGCGGCAGCCGGAGGGCGGGTTGATCGGGCTCGGCACGTCGCCGACCAGCCTGATGCGGGTCTTGGGCGGCGTACCGCGGACCACGCCGAGGTCGGGCACGGCGGAGAGCAGGGCCTGCGTGTACGGGTGCTGCGGTGCGCTGTAGATCGCGTCGCGCGAGCCGAGCTCGACGATGCGGCCCAGGTACATGACCGCCACCCGGTCGCAGAAGTGCCGCACCACCCCGAGATCGTGGGCGATGAAGATGAACGAGATGCCGAACTCGGCCTGGAGGTCCTCGAGCAGGTTCATCACCTGCGCCTGGATCGACACGTCGAGGGCGCTGACCGGCTCGTCGGCGACGATGACCTTCGGCTGCAGGGCGAGGGCGCGCGCGATACCGATGCGCTGGCGCTGGCCGCCGGAGAACTCGTGGGGGTACCGGTTGTAGTGCTCGGGGTTCAGCCCCACCACTTCGAGGAGGTCCTGTACCCGACCCAGCTCGTTGCCCCTCGGGACCAGCCGGTGGACGCGGATCGCCCGGCCGATGATCGTACCGACGGTGTGCCGCGGGTTCAGCGACGAGTACGGGTCCTGGAAGATCAGCTGCAGCTCGCGCCGGTACGGGCGCAGCGTCCCCTCCTTGAGGTGCGCGATATCCCTACCCCGGTAGAGGATCTGGCCACTGGTCGGTTCGAGCAGGCGGGTGATCAGCCGCCCGGTCGTCGTCTTGCCGCAGCCGGACTCCCCCACCAGACCGAGCGTCTCGCCTTCGTGCAGCATGAAGGAGACGCCGTCGACCGCTTGGACCTTGTTCTTGGCGCGCCGCAGGAGCCCGTCGCCCTTGACCGAGAAGTGCATGACGAGGTCCTTGAGCTCCAGCAGCGGCGCTCCGGACACCGTCGGTACGGCCGCCTCGGCGGTCTCGATCGCAGTCGTCATCGTGCTTCCTTCACGGCAGGCGGGGTTGGACCTCGGACTCGAAGATCCGGTCCGGGTACTCCAGGTGGCAGCGCGACTGCCGGTTCGGGTCGAGGGTGCGCGGGATCAGGTCCGGCAGCTCGTCCTTGCAGAGGTCGTCCGGCACCCGGACGCGGAACTCGCACCGCGGGTTGAAGGAGCAGCCGGTCGGCAGGGACAGCAGGCTCGGCGGCTGGCCCGGGATCGGGTGCAGCCGGGTCGGCTCGCCGGAGAGCGCCGGAATGCTCTCCAGCAGCCCCCACGTGTACGGGTGCAGCGGCTTGCCGAGGATCTCGTTCACCGACCCGTACTCCACGCACCGGCCGCCGTACATGACGAGGATGTCGTCCGCGGTCTCGGCGACCACCCCGAGGTCGTGCGTGATAAACACGACCGCCGAGCCGAAGTCCTGCTGCAGGTCCATGATCAGGTCCAGGATCTGCGCCTGTACGGTCACGTCGAGCGCGGTCGTCGGCTCGTCCGCGATGAGCAGCTTGGGGTCGTTCACCAGGGCCATCGCGATCATGGCGCGCTGGCGCATACCGCCGGAGAACTGGTGCGGATAGTCCTCCAGCCGCTTGCGCGGGTTCGGGATGCCGACCCGGCCGAGCAGGTCGACCGCCCGCTCCTTCGCCGTACGGGTGGAGACGTGGTGGTGGGCCTGGTATGCCTCCATGATCTGGTTGCCGATGGTGAAGAACGGGTGCAGCGACGACTGCGGGTCCTGGAAGATCATGGCCACGTCGTTGCCGCGTACCCGGCGCAGCTCCTCCTGCGGCTTGCCGACGATCTCGACGCCGCCGAGCTTGATGGAGCCGGCGATGCGGGCGGTCTTGGGATCGTGCAGGCCCATGATCGCCATGGAGGACACACTCTTGCCCGAGCCGGACTCACCGACGATCGCGAGGGTACGCCCGAGCGGGACCGCGTAGCTGAGTCCCTGCACGGCCCGGACCAGGCCGTCGGCGGTCGGGAACGAGACGGTGAGATCCTCCACCAGCAGGTACGGCGTCTGGCCGGACGCCTGGGCCGCCCGGCGGGCCCGGGACACCGTCTCCGGACCCCGCTGCACCACGATCCCCGTCTCCACAGCACCGGTCGCCACGCCACCGGCCGCCACGGGATCGGTACCGGTCGAAGTCGGGTCGCTCATCGTGCCTCACTCCACATCGCTCCTGCGCCGGTGCCACGGCAACCGGCCGCCGGCTTGCTCGCCACCGGCCACCCGCTCATGTAAGTCTCACCCGCGGATCGAGGACTGTGTAGAACAGGTCGACGAGGAGATTTAGCGTGACCAGGACGATCGCGCCGACCAGCACGCTACCCATGAGCACGGGCAGGTCGAACTGGCCGAACGCGCGGACCGTGAGCAGGCCCAGGCCGGGCAGGCCGAAGATGGTCTCGGTGAAGATCGTGTTGGTGATCTGGAACGCGATGTCGACACCGAAGAGGGTGATCACCGGGGTGATCGCGGCGCGCAGGCCGTGCCGGTAGACCACCCTCCGCTCGCTGATGCCCTTGGCCCGCGCGGTCCGCACGTAGTCCTCGCCCAGCGACTCGATCATCGAGTTGCGCGAGTACCGGGTGTAGGACGTGGCGTTGGTGAGGCCGAGCGTGAGCCAGGCGGCGAGCAGGCCGCTGGCCCACTTCAATGGATTGGAAAGGATCGAGGTGTACTGGGACACGGGCAGAATCGTCCCGACCAGGTACAGCGAGACGATCAACGCGACCACGAAGTACGGCAGCGACCCCAGTGTCAGCGCGCTGCCCACCATGACCCGGTCGAGCGCGCTGCCGCGTCTTTGGGCGGCCATGGTACCGGCGAACACGCCCGTGCCGAAGTAGACCAGCGCGCCGCCGAGCACGATCGAGACGGTGACCGGTACGGCCTGGCCGAGCAGCTTGGTCACCGGCTGGCCGAGCTTGAACGAGTAGCCGAGGCAGGGCGCCGGGCAGTCCACCTTGAGCCCGCCCGTGGTGATCGTGCGCCCGACCACGATGCCTTTGGCGTACTCACCGAACTGCTCGACAACCGGCCGGTCGAGGTTGAGGCTGCGGCGGATGTCCTCGTACCGCTGGGTGTTGCAGCGCGGACCGCAGATCGTGCCTGCCGGGTCGTTGGGCGCGACGAAGAACAGTACGAAGCTCGCGAGCAGCGTCGCGACGACCACCGAGACCGCGCTCAGCACCCTGCGCAGGATGTAGGAAACCACCGCGACCTCCTCGGTCTTGCTCGCTCGGTCCTGCTTGCGCTTGCGCGTGGGCGGGGTGTCGGGCCCACGCGATGGACGTGGCCGCGTGGGCTCCGGCCGGCGCCACATGAGCGCCGGCCGGGGCCACGGGATGGAACTGTCAGCTCGTCACGAGCCGCTCTTGAGGAAGATGTTCAGGAAGTACGGCATGCCCATCGTGCCGTCACCCTCGCCGCCACCGATGTTGGTGCCGATCGCGAACGCGCCCTTCTCGTAGTAGAGAGGCAGGACGGGGTACATGCCCATGAGCTTCTCGTCCAGCGCGGCCCACTTCGGGGTCGCGTCCGTGGTGCTGAGCGCCGCGAGCTGGTCGATCTCGGCGTCCAGTGCCTTGTCGGACAGCATGCCCCAGCTCTGTCCGTCGGAGATGCTGTGTGTCTGGAACAGCACCGGGAACCAGCTGAAGCCACTCGGCCAGTCGGAGCACCAGCCGCGCGGCGACTGGCCCGAGTTGACCGGAGCATCGTAGTCGGCGGTCTTCTTGCGCAGGTCCGCCGTGGTGACGCCGATCGGCTTCACGGTGAACCCGGCCGCGGTCAGGGCGTCGGCGCGGGCCTGGGACACCTGCTGCGGAATGGTCTTGGTGTTGTCGTAGTACCAGCTCAGCTCGAAGCCCGGCTTGCCGGCCTGCTGCAGCATCTGCTTGGCGGCCGCGGCGTCACCCTTGCCGGTACCGGTCATGTCGGGCAGCGGCGTGTACTTCTTGTAGCCCGGCACGCTCGGCGGCATGATCGTGCTCGCCGGCTCGGCGGTCTCGTCGTTCAAGCCCATCGCAGTCCAGACCTGGTCGTACGGGAATGCCTTCGCGATCGCCTTGCGGACTTCCAGCGGGATCTTCCGGGTGTCCAGCTGCCACACGATGGTGCACGGCGACTCGCCCTTGATCAGCTGGTCCTTCTTGGCGCCGGTGACGTCCTTGATGAGCGAGGAGTCGATCTCGCCGTAGTTGAGCGCGTTGCCGTCGGCGCCGTTGCTGTTCAGCACCTGCTGCTGGCTCTTGACGTCGTCCACGCCCCACTTGAAGTCCCAGGCGTCCGGGTATGCGTGCCGCGCCGGGTCGGTGTCGGGCTTCCAGTTCGGGTTGCGCTTGAGCTTCAGCTCGGTGCCCGGGGTGAAGCTGTCGAACTGGTACGGCCCGGTCGCCATCGGGTTGTTCTGGTACTGCTCCTTGGTGTCCTTCGCCTTCGGGATCGGCGTGAACGCCGGGAAGCTCATGTAGAGCGGCAGGTCCGGGAACGGCTTGGCGAGGTGGACGACGAGGGTCGAGGCGTCTGGCGTCTCCACACCCGAGTAGCTGTCGCCGCTGGTGTACGGGCCCTTGTACTTGTCGCCGTCCTTCAAGAAGGTCAGCTGGTAGGTCGGGCCGGTCGAGTAGACGTCGTGGGCGAACGACCGCTTGATCGCGTACGCGAGGTCCTCCACCTTGACGTCCGAGCCGTCGGCGTACTTGAAGCTGCCCCTCATCTTGAACGTCCAGGTGAGCTTGTCGCTGGACACCGTACCGAGGTCGGTCAGGTCAGGTACCAGGATCGGCTTGCCGTTGCGCATCATGAACTGGGTCGGGGTACGGAACACCAGCTTCTCGATCTCGTTCGCGTCGACGTAGTAGGTCCCCGTCGGGTCGAACGTGTCCGGCGTCGACTGCGAGTAGACCGTGACCGTGCCGCCCTTCTTCGCCCCCGGGACCTCGGGCGCCGGGCCCTTGGCCGTCGGGTCGAGGACGCTCTGCTGCTGGCCGATCGACGAGTTGCCGCCGCCCGAACTGTTCGAAGATGGGCTGCTACAGCCGGCAGCCCCGAGGGTGACGGCGACGGCCAGCGCCGTTGCCAATCTCAATCGCCTCACGAAATTTCTCCCATCCCTTTTGCGACGCCGCTAGCGGCGGGTCCGCGGGTCAAACGCATCACGGATGGCGTCGCCCAGCAGGCTGAGCGCGAACACCAGGATCGTGATGCCGAGTACCGGCAGCCAGAGGTAGATCGGGTCTGCCTTGTAGAAGGTCTGTGCGGCCGAGATCGTGACCCCCCACGAAGGCGTCGGCTCGATGAGCCCGACACCGAGGAACGTCAGGCCCGCCTCGGCGACGATGTAGCTCGGCAACGCGAGGGAGACCGAGACCACGATCGGGGCCACGAGGTTGGGCAGCAGCTCCTTGAACAGCACTTGCCGGGTCGGTACGCCGAGCACCCGGGCCGCCGCGATGAAGTCCCGCTCCCGCAACGACAGGACCTGCCCGCGGATGAGGCGGGCCAGGCTGGCCCAGCCGAAGAACGCCAGCACGGTGATCAGCGCGAAGAAGCGGGTCTGCGCCACCTGCTCCGGGCCGAGGTTCTCGGACCCGCCGAACAGCGTGATGAGTACGGCCGCGGTGGCGATCGCGAAGAGCAGGTACGGCAGGCTCAGCACGAAGTCGATGACCCACGAGAGCACCCGGTCGATCCAGCCGCCGGCGAAGCCGGCCACCAGCCCGACGGTAACCCCGATCACCGTCGAGAGGATCGTGGCGGTGCTGGCCACGATGAGCGACGGCCGGGCTCCGAACACCCAGCGGGCGAACAGGTCGCGACCGGTCCGTGGCTCGACCCCGAACCAGTGGTCACCGTTTGCCACGAAGGTCGGGTAGCCGTTGCGGTCCAACAGTTCCTGGTGCCAGACCGTGTAGCTCTGGCCTTCCAGCGCGGCGAGCAGCGGCGCGAAGATCGCGATGAGCACGAAGATCGCGAAGATCACCGCGCAGGTCATCGCGACCCGGTCCCGGCGCAGGCGCGCCAAGGCGATCTGGGTGGGTGACTTGCTGACCGCTCTGACCTTGCTGGGCGCCGCGCCGGCCGTGGTGGTCGTCGTCGGTACCTGGGGAACGGGCGGCTGCTCAGGCCCTAGGACGATCGGCTCCATACCCACTCACCTCCTCGTCCGAGAGTCCCGACGGCTAACCCGCTGGGCTGGCTCAACGTGAGCCCGCTCTCGTCGAGCGGCGCCGAGTTGGTCGTGGTTGCCCTGCCATTGTGGATCCACGGGATGCCCGAGGCCAGGCCCGGCCGGCGCGCCGCGAAGGCCCGGCCGGTGCGCGAGAACCCGGGTGCGGCGCGGGCACGGCGAGCGCCCGGGCAGCCGTCGGGGCCGTGCGGGGCCGTGCATGAGATCGCCGCCGACCAACGGGATCTGCCCGTCGGTCCACGTCGAAGTATTTGCACCCATGGGTATCGGGGCCTCCTGTGGATCGACCGATTGATGGTCGGCCTTCGAAGACCGTAGCTGTACGGGCCACCGGACGAACATGCCGTTACACAACGGTCCGGTAACAGCTGAGTCACAGTCACAACGACGACCCTCGCGCACCAGCCGTAGTGGTACTAGCGGGCGGGCCCGGATGCCTCTTCGGGTGAATATGGCCTGGTCATCCGGTCGATATCTGGCCGACCCGACTGTTCGGCAGGGGGGTCATCAAGGGCACCCCTGGACATAGAGTCACGACGAAAAAAGCTCACGTCCCCAAAAATCCGTTGCGTCCGGTACGCCGGGCGGACACGCGAACAGGCCGCTTGAAATGTGCCGGATGTACTCGTTCATCGCGTCCAGACGGGATAGTTGAGCCTGGATGGCTGCGAACTGCGTACGGGGGTCGCGCTGGTACGCCATGAAGAACAGCCCCGAGTTGAGCCGGCCCAGCCCGTCCGACCCGTCGACGAAGTTGTATCCCCGCCGCAGCAGGCGGGCGCCCCGGTTGGTGCTCGGGTGCGCGAGCCGGACGTGCGCGTCGTCCGCGATGGTCGGCTCGCCGGAGTCGTCGCGCCGGCCGAAGTCCGGGAGGTCGAACTCGGCCTGCTGGCCGAGCGGCGCCCCGGTTCCCTTGTGCCGCCCGACAATCGCCTCCTGCTCCGCGAGCGTGGTCCGGTCCCAGGTCTCGATCAGCATCCGGATCTTCCGGGTCACCAGATACGAGCCGCCGGCCATCCAGCCCGGACCGTCCTGCGGCGCCACCCAGACCTGGTCGCGCAGCAGCGTCTCGTCCTCGGCCTTGACGTTGTCCGTACCGTCCTTGAAGCCGAACAGGTTGCGCGGCGTGGCCTGGCTGTGCGAGGTGGCGGAGGTGCGCCCGAAGCCGAGCTGTGACCAGCGCACCGCGACCGTACCGAAGCCGATGCGGGCCAGGTTCCGGATCGCGTGCACGGCGACCTGCGGGTCGTCGGCGCACGCCTGGACGCACAGGTCCCCGCCGGAGATCTCAGGCTGGAGCGCCTCGCGCGCGAACGTGGGCAGGTCGGCGAAGGCCGCCGGCCGCCGGTCCGCGATGCCGAACCGGTCGCGCCCCTGCGCGTCGCGGAACAGGCCCGTACCCACGCCGAAGGTCAGCGTCAGCCGCGCGGGCGGCAGGCCGAGCGCCTCGCCCGTGTCATCCGGCGGCGCCTGCGCCGGTCCGGACACCGCCCCCAACGGCCCCGCGTCCAGCCCCGCGGTCATCCGGGCGGCCGCGGCGGTCCACCGCCGCAGCAGGTCGACCAGCTCGGCCTTCCGGTCCGTCAGCACGTCGAAGGCGACGAAGTGCAGCCGGTCCTGCGCGGGCGTGACGATCCCGGCCTGGTGCGGCCCGTAGAACGGGATCGAGGTGTCCTCGACGGTCGCCGCGGTGAACTCCGCCGGTGCGGTCGCCACGGTCGCCCCGAACGCCGCCGCCCCGACCGCGCTCACCCCACCGGCCGCCAAGACGTTGCGCCGCCTCACGCTGCCGCTCCTTCGTTTGCTCCGCCAACGGAGCGCCGCCAGGCGCTCACCTGGCAACCACAGAGACGACCTTGCTGACCGGTTCGGCCAGGCCGTTGAGGGTGTCGCTCAGGGTCTTGACCTGGGCCGGGCTCAGCTGGTTGTAGCTGGCGAACCCGTCGCCGGTACGGTATCTGGCCAGCTCCGCCTGCACCGCCGCGAACCGTTCGTCCAGCGCCGTACCGACGGCCGGCGAGCGCTCGTCGAGCACCGGGCGCAGCGCCCCCACCACGGCCTTGCAGCCCTCCACGTTGGCATGGAAGTCCCACAGGTCGGTGTGCGAGTACCGGTCCTCCTCGCCGGTCACCTTGCTGCTGGCCACCTCGTCCAGCAGTTCCTTCGCGCCGTTCGCGATTTCGAGCGGGGTGAGCTTGAGGTCGGCGACCTTCTGCTTCAGCGTGGCGACGTCCGCGTTGAGCTGGTCGGCGATATGGGCGTCGGCGCGCAGGTCCGCACCGGACCAGATGTCCTTCTCCAGCCGGTGGAAGCCGCTCCAGTCGGTACCCGGTTCGATGCTGTCCTCGCGGGCGTCGATGCGCGGGTCCAGATCGCCGAGCGTCTCGGCGACCGGCTCGATGCGCTCGTAGTAGGTACGCGCCTGCGGGTAGAGCGTCTTGGCACGGGCCGCGTCACCGGCCTTGACCGCCGCGGTGAACTGGGCGGTCTGGTCGACCAGCGAGTCGACCTGGGTCCGCACGTACTGCTGGTAGCTCGCGACCGCGGCGGTGAGCTTGGCGTCAGCGGCCTGCGGCGCGGCCGAGCCGGTGACGGTGAGCGCGGTCCGGATCCCGTCGCCGACCATGCCCGGCTTGCAGGCGGCCTGGTAGCTGCCCGGTGGCAGGTCGACGACGAGGGTACGGGTGAGCCCCGGCGCGATGTTCTCCACCTCGCCGACCACGCGGTCCCCGGCGCCGTACACGTAGAACTCGGTGACCTTGCTGCCCTTGTTGGCGATCGTGAACGTCTGCCGCCCGGCCGTCAGGTTCGGCCGCGCCAGCGTGCACTCGGTATCCGTGGCGGTCACCGCCACCGGGCCGGAGCTGTCGGCCTTGGCGGACGAGCCGCAGCCGGTGACGGCCAGGGCGAGGGCCAGCCCGGTACCGGCCAGCATGAGGGCGCGCGGATGCATCGAAGAATCCCTTCGGGTAAGGAGACTGGCCGGGCTCAGGCCGAGCGCAGCCGCAGCTGCTTCTTTGGCGAGGCGAGCACGGCCAACGGAGCTCAGGCGGCGGCGACGGGTGCCGGGCGGCGGCGGGGTGGCCAGAGGAACAGCGTGAGCACCACGGCGGCGTACGCCACCCAGCCGACCGTCTCGGCGACCGACGGCTGGGCCGTGATGTTGAACATGCCGGTGAGCAGCGCGGCGTACCAGGCGTTCGGGTCGTACCAGGACGCGACGTCGAACGCGTGCGTGTCGAGCCCCGGGAGCCCGGCCTCCTGGAAGTCGTGGATGCCGTACTTGAAGATGCCGGCGGCGACCAGCACCAGCAGCACACCGGTCCAGGTGAAGAAGGTGCCCAGGTTGATCCGGATGGCGGCCCGGTAGAGCAGGTACCCCAGGACGACCGCGGTCAGGATGCCGCCGCCGATCCCGAGCAGCGGCCCGGCCTCGGTGGTGGCGCCCTGTACCGCCGCGAAGAACAGCAGCGCGGTCTCCAGCCCTTCCCGCGCCACCGTCAGGAACGCCATGGCCACGACCGCCAGCGCGCCGAGCTTGAGCGCGTCCTCCAGCCGGCTGGTCAGCTGGCCCTTGAGCTGGCGGGCGGTCCGCCGCATCCAGAAGATCATCCAGGTCACGAAGCCGACCGCGACGACCGAGGCGACCGCCTCGAACAGCTCCTTCCGGGCGCCGAGCGCCACGCCGGCGTAGGTGAGCCCGGAGCCGAAGGCGATGGACAGGGCCAGGGCCGCACCGACGCCGGCCCAGACGTGCGGCAGCCGTTCGCGCCGGCCGGACTTCACCAGGTACGCGACCAGGATGCTCACGACGAGCGTGCCCTCGAGCCCTTCGCGCAGTCCGATCAGGTAGCTGGCGAGTACGGCGTTGGACACGATGACTCCCGGAAGGAAGGGCTGCCTTAGTTAGGTAAGGCTAACCCATCCTTCCGGGAACTCGTCAAGTGGATCAGTACCGGTAGTGCGTGGACTTGTACGGCCCCTCGACCGGTACGCCGAGGTACGCCGCCTGCTCCTTGGTCAGCTCGGTGAGCTGTACGCCGAGCGCGGCCAGGTGCAGCCGGGCCACCTTCTCGTCGAGGTGCTTGGGCAGCGTGTGGACGCCGAGCGGGTACTCATCGAGCTTGGTAAACAGCTCGATCTGCGCGATCACCTGGTTGCTGAACGAGTTCGACATCACGAAGCTCGGGTGCCCGGTCGCGTTGCCCAAGTTCAGCAGGCGGCCCTCGGACAGCACGATGACCGCGTGACCGTCCACGAAGACCCACTCGTCGACCTGCGGCTTGACGTTGACCTTCCGGATCCCGTCGATCCGGGCCAGCCCGGCCATGTCGATCTCGTTGTCGAAGTGCCCGATGTTGCCGACGATCGCCTGGTGCTTCATGCGGCTCATGTGCTCGGCCGTGATGACGTCCCGGCAGCCGGTCGCGGTGACGAAGATGTCCGCGCTCGCCACCACGTCCTCGAGGGTGGCGACCTGGTAGCCGTCCATCGCCGCCTGTAGCGCGCAGATCGGGTCGACCTCGGTCACGATCACCCGGGCGCCCTGCCCGCGCAGCGACTCCGCACAGCCCTTGCCCACGTCGCCGTACCCGCACACGACCGCGACCTTGCCGCCGATCAGCACGTCGGTACCGCGGTTGATGCCGTCGACGAGGGAGTGCCGCACGCCGTACCGGTTGTCGAACTTGCTCTTGGTCACCGAGTCGTTCACGTTGATCGCCGGGAAGCGCAGGGTGCCCTGCTGCTGCATCTCGTACAGCCGGTGCACGCCGGTCGTGGTCTCCTCGGTGACGCCCATGACGGCGGCCGCCAGCCGGGTCCACCGCTGCCCGTCCTCGGCCAGCGAGCGGCGCAGCAGGCGGAGGATCACGCCGTACTCCTCGCTGTCGGCGTTCGCCGGGTCCGGTACGGCGCCGATCGCCTCGAACTCCGCGCCCCGGTGTACCAGCAGCGTGGCGTCCCCGCCGTCGTCGAGGATCATGTTCGGGCCGGCTATGGTGTCGCCATCGCCCGGCCAGTCGAGTGCTCGTTCGGTGGCCCACCAGTACTCGTCGAGCGTCTCGCCCTTCCAGGCGTAGACCGGTACGCCGGCCGGGCGCTCGGGCGTGCCGTCCGGCCCGACGACCACGGCCGCCGCCGCGTGGTCCTGGGTGGAGAAGATGTTGCAGGAGCACCAGCGGACCTGGGCGCCGAGCGCGACCAGCGTCTCGATGAGCACCGCTGTCTGCACGGTCATGTGCAGCGAGCCGGTGATCCGGGCGCCGCGCAGCGGCTGGCTGTGCGCGTACTCCGCCCGCAGCGCCATCAGGCCGGGCATCTCGTGCTCGGCGAGCTGGATCTCCTTGCGCCCGAAGGCCGCGAGGGAGAGGTCCGCGACCCTGAAGTCTCCCTCGGCCACCGTGGTCGGGCGGGCCCGGCCGGCAGCGTCCGGACGCGGCAACGTGTTGGTCATGACCACCCCTGTCTTCGCTTCACTGGCTTCACTGGTGGAAAACGCGCCCTTCGACCATACGCGGGCAGCTATCCCGCGGCGGCAAGGGTGTGCCCGCGCCGGGCCGCTGCGCCGTCCCACGCTGGCTGTGCTCGCCTCGCCAAAACCCGGCTGCGGCTGCGGCTGCGCTCAGCGGCAGCAGGTGTCGGCCTGGAACAGCACGCCGGTACCGGTGGCGACGACCGCCGGCTCGGCGGCGCTCACGAACGCCGCCTGCCCGGGCCGCAACACCAGCCGCGCGTCCCCGGAACTGAGCTCCATCGCGCCGCGCAGGCAGAACAGGATCCGTGGCCCGTCGGCGGGCAGGGTGACCGGGCTCGCGTCGACCGTCGCCTTGGTGAGCGCGAACTCCCGTACGGGCGCGGGCCAGGTCACCACGCCGGGCGAGACCGGCACCGGGCGTACCACCGGGTCGGCGAGCACCTCGAAGCGCAGCACGCGCAGCAGCTCCGGTACGTCCACCCGCTTCGGGGTCAGCCCGCCGCGCAGCACGTTGTCGCTGGCCGCCATGATCTCCATACCCACCCCGCGCAGGTAGGCGTGCAGGTTCCCGGCCGGCATCCAGACCGCCTCGTCCGGGGCCAGCCGTACCCGGTTGAGCAGCAGCGCGGCGACCACGCCCACGTCGCTCGGGTGCTGCTCGCCCAGGTCCACGGCCAGCGCGTGCGCCGGGTCGTCCGGCCGCCGCCGGCCGGCCTCGACCACCGCGGCCACCAGGTCCGCGCGCTCCCCGACCGGCCAGGACATGATGGCCTCGAACGCCCCCCGCAGCCGCTGCTCGGCACTGCCCGCGCGCAGCGCCTCGACCACCGGCTTGAGCGCGGCCACCTCGAACGAGTCGAGCACCTGCGCCGTCGCCTCGGGGTCGCGGAAGCCGCACAACGCGTCGAACTCCTCGACAGCCACCAGCAGCTCCGGCTTGTGGTACGGGTCGGCGTAGCCGGGGTAGCCGGACGCGTACGCCTCCTGCGCCCGGATCGGGCCGGGGTGGGCCTGCAGGGAGAGGGCGGCGTCGGCGGCGAGCAGCTTGAACAGGTACGGCAGCCGGACCCCGAACTCCTCGACGGCCCCGTGCCCGAGCAGCCCGTCCGGGTCGGCGACGAGCGCCTCGGTCAGCGTGCCGTCGCCCAGCCCGGACGGCGCCCCGGGGTGGGAGCCGAGCCACAGCTCGGCCTCGGGCCCGGCGCTGGGTACCTCCCGGCCCTGGATGCCGGCGATCGCGGTACGGGAGCCCCAGGCGTACGGGCGGATCTGGCCGTGCAGCAGCTCCATATTCAAGCTCCTCGATCAATGTCGGGTTCCAGGTAGATGACGCGCGCGATCGGTACCGCCGCCCGGATCCGGGCCTCCGCCCCATCGATCGCCGCCGCCACCGTACGGGCGCTGTCCCCGGCCGGTACCGCGATCTTGGCGGCGACCAGCAGCTCATCCGGACCGAGGTGCAGGGTCCGCATGTGGATCAGCCGGCACAGCCCGTTCGCGTCCTCGATCGCCGCCTCGATCGCGGTGATCTGCTCGATCGTCGCCGACTCGCCGATCAGCAGGCTCTTGGTCTCCACGGCGAGTACGGCCGCGACGAGTACGAGCAGCACGCCGATCGCGAGGGTACCGATGCCGTCCCACAGACCGTCCCCGGTCAGCTCGGTGAGGCCGACCCCGAACAGCGCGAGGACCAGACCGATCAGGGCGGCGAAGTCTTCCAGCAGGACCACCGGTAGCTCCGGTGCCCGTGCGTGCCGGATGAACGCCCGCCAGGACGCGCCGTTCCGGATGGTGTTGGTCTCCTTGACGGCGGTACGGAAGGACATGCCCTCCAGCGCGATCGCGACCACGAGCACGGCCACCGGTACCCAGTGCCAGCTGGTGATCGGCTCGGGGTGCAGGGTCTTCTCGACCCCCTCGTACACCGCGAAGAGCCCGCCCACCGAGAACAGGACGACCGACACGACGAAGGCGTACAGGTAGCGCTCGCGGCCGTACCCGAACGGATGCTTCGCGGTCGCCTTGCGCTCGGCCCGCTTGCCGCCCAGCAGGAGCAGCACCTGGTTGCCCGAGTCGGCCACCGAGTGGATCGCCTCGGCCAGCATCGACGACGACGCGGTCAGCCCGAAGGCGATGAACTTGGTCGCGGCGATCCCGAGGTTGGCCGCGAGCGCCGCGATGACCGCCCGCGTTCCTCCACCGGAACTCACGGGATCAGGAACTCTTTCATCTCCTCCACCGCAGGGACCGCCATCGGGTCCAGGCCGTGCGCCATGGCGAGGTAGAGCGAGGCGAAGTCGGGTACGGCCACCAGCGAGGCGAGCCGCTCCAGGGCGGAGCCGCCGTCGGCGGCGAGCACCGTCACCCGTACCCCTCGACGCTCGGCGATCTCCTGCACCGCCTCGGCCCGGCGCTCCTCGACGGCGCTCGGCTCCGGCTCGGTGCTGTCCTCCTCGACCAGCCCGCTGTCGCGCAGCAGGATCACCCGCAGCCGGGTCTCGTCGTTGTCCGGGAGATCGCCCGGGTCGGCGAAGATGTCCCGCTGCACCTCGGACAGCGCGCCGTAGACGCCGTCGAGCAGGCCGACCGCGCCGCGGCCGGCGTCGCCCAGCGCCCCGGCGACCACCGGGTAGCGGGCGTTGGCGGCCAGCGTGTCGCCGAACCGGCGGGCCGCGACGGTGGCCAGCGCCGAGGAGCCCCAGACGATCGGGACCGAGCCGGCGATGTCCAGCGCGAGCGACTTGGCCGGGTTGACGAAGGACTCGGCGCCGGGCCGGGAGCGCTCGGCGTCCGCGTCGAGCCGGGAGGCGGTCTCCGCGATGTCCGCCTCGGTCACCTTGACCAGGCCGAGGGTACGGGCGGCCAGCAGCACCGGCACGGTGAGCCCCCAGATGCTGGCCCGGGCCGGTGCCCGGCGCGGTACGGGGATGAACGGTGCCCGGGCCCGTTCGGCCACCGACTGCAGCTCCGAGTCCGGCGCCCCGATCGCGACCAGCCGGGCACCCCGGCGGGCCGCCGCGTCGGCGGCACCGAGCGCCTCGGGGCTGCGCCCGGACGCGGATACCGCGATCACCACGTCGGCCGCGCCGACCCAGCCGGGAATCCCGACGCTACGGTGCGCCAGTACCGGCACCGGGCAGCGCGGGCCGGCGACGGTGGCCAGGATGTCGCCGGTACGGGCGGCCGTCCCCTGCCCCGCCACGACCACTGCCCGGGGCCGGCCCTCGTCCGCGATGCTGGTCAGGTTGGCCTCGGCGGCCAGGGCGGCGGACTCCCGTACCTGCGCGCCGGCCGAGGCGGTACGCCGGAGCATCTCCCCGGGGTCGGACGCCTCCAGCGCGGCCTGGTTGTCCAGCAGCGCCTCGTCGATGCCGCGGTGTCCCCGTACCCCGGCCGTACCGTCGATCATTACTCCCCCTCGGGCGCGATGGGCAGCCGCGCCTCGTCCAGGAGCAGCACCGGGATACCGTCCCGGATCTCGAAGATCCGCCCGCACTGGGTGCACGTCAAGGTCTGCTCGGCCGCGTCGTAGGTTAACGGCGCGTGGTGCGTGTCCGGGCAGGCCAGAATCTCCAGCAACTGTGCGTCGATCGACACGTGGGCTCCTCAGTCTCGGACCGTCGCCAGCACGTCGTCGCGCAGCTGCGCCATCCTCTCGGCGGTCGGTGCCTCGACGTTCAGGCGCAGCAGCGGCTCGGTGTTGGACGGGCGCAGGTTGATCCAGGCGCCGTCGGGGAACCGTACGGTCAGCCCGTCCAGGTGGTCGGTGTCGGCACCCGTGAACTTCTGCTCCACCTCGGCCAGTTTCGCCCGCTGGTCGTCGACCGTCGAGTTGATCTCGCCGGACGACACGTACCGGGAGAACTGCGCGACCAGCTGGGACAGCGGCTGGTCGCTCTCGCCGAGCGCGGCGAGGACGTGCATGGCGGCGAGCATGCCGGTGTCGGCGCCCCAGAAGTCCTTGAAGTAGTAGTGCGCCGAGTGCTCCCCGCCGAAGATCGCGCCGGTCCTCGCCATCTCCGCCTTGATGAACGAGTGCCCCACCCGGGTCCGTACGGGCGTCCCGCCGTGCTCGGCCACGATCTCCGGTACGGCGCTGCTCGTGATCAGGTTGTGGATGACCACCTCGCCCGGGTGCTTGGCCAGCTCGCGCGTGGCGACCAGCGCGGTGACCGCGCTCGGCGACGTTCCCACGCCGCGCTCGTCGACCACGAAACAGCGGTCGGCGTCGCCGTCGAAGGCCAGCCCGATATCGGCGCCGTGCTCGACCACGGCCGCCTGCAGGTCGACCAGGTTCTTCGGCTCCAGCGGGTTGGCCTCGTGGTTAGGGAAGGTGCCGTCCAGCTCGAAGTAGAGCGCCTCGATCGAAAGCGGCAGCTCGGGCAGCTTGGCGTCGCCGAGTACGGCCGGCACGGTGTACCCGGCCATCCCGTTGCCGGCGTCGACGACCACCTTGAGCGGTCGGATACCGGACAGGTCGACGAGCGTACGCAGGTGCCTCGCGTACTCGGCGAGCAGGTCACGCTGCTCGACCGTGCCGCTGCCGGTGCCGTACTGGCTCGCCCCGTCGAGGAGGCGCTGCGCCTCGTCACGGATGTCCGCGAGGCCGGACTCCAGCCCGACCGGCAGGGCACCGGCCCGGCACAGCTTGATCCCGTTGTACTGGGCCGGGTTGTGGCTAGCCGTGAACATCACGCCCGGCAGGTTGAGGTAACCGGCGGCGAAGTAGAGCATGTCGGTCGAGCCCAGCCCGGCGAGCACGACGTCGACCCCCTCAGCCGCCGCCCCGGCCGCGAACGCGTCGGCCAGGTCCGGCGAGGACGGGCGCATGTCGTACGCGACGACGATGCTGGGTACCGGCGCCTCGCGGCCGAGCACCCGGACGAAGGCGGCACCGAAGGCCCTGGCGACCTGGTCGTTGAGCTGGTCCGGGACGGTACCCCGGACGTCGTACGCCTTGACGAAGCGGCTGAGGTCGGACACTGAAGGAACTCCTCGACTCGGACGGCAACCGTGCGCCGAGCCTACCGGCCACCCTACCGCCGGCCTGCGCCGACCGGCCGGGTCTGGTCCGTTCGCCGGTACCGTTCGACGGCGGTCAGTAAGGTTCCCCACGACGGGTCGGGCACACCCGGGACGCGGGATGATCCGTCAGCCCAGGCCCTCGCCGGGTCCCGCGCCGGCCTCCCTCGTGTTACACCCGGGGCACCGTGTTCTTGGCGCAGTTCACGACCGCGTCCATGATCTGCCGGCTCTGATCGTCGGTCCAGTTCGTGCCGTAGTTGTATCCGAGCGCTCGCAGGCGGATCGTCTTGCTCCCGCTTATCGACAGCAGCTCCCAGGTGTCGAAGGTACCCGTTGCATTACTGTCCCACCGCAGCACCACGGCCTTGTCGCCGGCGTCGGTGACGTCCCGGATGGCGCCATTCTTGGCATGCTCGGTCCGCGCATAGTTGGCATCGAACTGGTAAGAGCGGTCAGCCGCTGAGGCAACGGTGAAATAGACCACAGTTGCCGTGAGACTTGGGTAGTGCTTGCTGTCGGCCACCAGCCTGTGCGTGCACGACAGAGTTACCTTGCCGCCGGTCTCATTGCGGGTCTGCGAGGGCGCGCCATTGCTGGCACCGAAGAAGTCTTTCAGTGGTGAAGAGTCGGTCTTCGTGCAGATCGCGGTATGACCTCGCGGGTTCGGGCGGCAATATCGGGCTTTACACGGTACCTGCGCGGATCCGCCCGCGTTGTCATGTGTTCTCTCGACAAACAGCTACCTGTGGCCGCCCACGCTTTCCCTGGTTTGGACCTACCGCGACGGTGGGATGACGCGGAGGTGGCCGCGGCGGCCGACGGGTGGGCCGGAGCCGGGGACGTCGCCGGAGCGGCCGGTACCGGAGCGGCCGGGTCCGGGTGGCTCGTGCTCGTCGCGGCGGGTACCGGGCCGGGCGGCCTCCCGTACCGCCTCGGCTAGGGCGACGAGGTCGTCGATGCTCGGCGGGGGCGGCTCGTACTCGCCGTCGTGCCGTACCAGCTCCCAGCCGCGCGGCGCGGTCAGGCTCCGGGCGTGCGGCTCACACAGGTCGTACGTGTGCGGCTCGGCGAACGCCGCCAGCGGCCCGATGACGGCGGTGGACTCGGCGTAGACATAGGTCAGCGTCGCGACGGCCTGCTTGGGGCAACCATTGCGGGAACAACGACGTGGCGACCTCACGGCGGCACGGTATCTCCCCCGGGCCACGCGTTCGTCCGGTTACCCGTGCGACACGCCGACCAGCCACCCGAGCGCCGGTCAACCGTACGGCCGACAGCGCTACGCTGTGTCGGTGACCAGTCCCGAGCCTCGCCGCAGCGTACCCGGTGGACCAGGCCGGCGCCGGCTACGCGACCGGCACGGGCGCGGGCTGCGCGGCCGGTTGGTGCCCGCGAGCGTACCGGCCTCCCGGACCAAGGCGGAACTCTTCGACGACCTGGTGCTGGACGCGGTCGAGGAGCTGGAGCGGCGGTACGCCAACGAGCTGGCCGGGGTCGAGTTCGCGGTCGAGGAGGTCCCCCCCGACCTCAACGTGTACGACTCCGACGTGCTCGAGGACGGCGAGGTGCCGCTCGCCCGGCTGCTGCCCGGCGGGCCGGGGCGGCACAACGTACCGCCCCGGATCGTGCTCTACCGCCGGCCCTTGGAGTTCCGGGCCTTCGATCGGGAGGACCTCGCGGACCTCATCCATGACGTGATCATCGAGCAGGTGGCGAACCTGCTGGGCGTCGATCCCGAAGAGCTCGACCTGACCCGGCGCCGCTTCGACAAGCTACGCGGCTGTCGAACGCTGACCTGGCGCCGCTTCGACAAGCTACGCGGCGCGGCGCTTCAACTTCCGGCGCTCCCGTTCGGAGAGGCCGCCCCAGATGCCGAAGCGCTCATCGTGCCCGAGCGCGTACTCAAGGCAGTCGGCCTTGACCTCGCAGCGCGAGCAGATCCGCTTGGCCTCCCGGGTGGAGCCCCCCTTCTCCGGGAAGAACGCCTCCGGGTCCGTCTGCGAGCACAGCGCCCGCTCCTGCCACTCGGGTGCGTTGCCCAGTAGGTCGGCCCCGGCAACTCGGCCGTCCATCAGCGTGCCTCCTTCTGACGCGCCGGCCGCGGGTGCCGGCGCAACCCCCCACGCGAAGGCGTGACCTCCGCCGTATTAGTCCGATCAGTGACGATTCACTGTGCCCCCGTCGAACAACCCCAGGGAAATTACACGCGTGTAATGCGTGCGCCGTCAAGCGGAACCTGATAGATGGGGCTGTTCATCGGGGGGCGTACGTCGTGGTGCGCTGGCGCGCCGGCCGGCCGGCCGCGGCGGCGATCGCCTGAAGTTCTTTGACGGTACGGGCGGAGCCGTGCTCCGAGCCGGCCATCCTCGAGATCGTCTCCTCCATGAGTGTGCCGCCGAGATCGTTTGCTCCCCCGTTGAGCATCGCGACGGTACCCACATCGCCCAGCTTTACCCATGAGCACTGGATGTTTTCGATCCGGCCGTGCAGCAGGATCCGGGCCATGGCGTGCACCGCCCGGCTCTCCCGCCAGGTGGCACCCGCTCGGGCGATGCCGGCGAGGTAGATCGGCGCGTTCTGGTGGACGAACGGCAGCGCGACGAACTCGGTGAAGCCGCCCGTACGGTCCTGGATCCCGGCCAGTACGCGGAGGTGCCCGAGCCAGTGGCCGGGGTGGTCGACGTGGCCGTACATCATCGTGGCCGACGAGCCGATACCCAGCTCGTGCGCGGTGGTCACGACCTCGACCCAGGTGGCCGCCGGCAGCTTGCCCTTGGTGAGCACCCAGCGCACGTCGTCGTCGAGGATCTCCGCGGCCGTACCGGGGATGGTGTCCAGCCCAGCCGCGCGCAGCTCGGTGAGCCAGTCCCGGATCGAGACGCCGGCCTTCGCGGCCGCGGTCACGATCTCCATCGGCGAGAACGCGTGGACATGGAGTTGGGGCACCCGCCGCTTCACCGCCCGTACGAGCTCGGGGTAGGACTTCGGGGGCATCTTCGGGTCGATACCGCCCTGCATGCAGACCTCGGTCGCGCCGTCCCGCCACGCCTCCTCGGCCCGGTCGGCGACCTGCTCGACGGACAGTCGGTACGCGTCGGCGTCCCGTTCCCGCTGCGCGAACGCACAGAACCGGCAGCCCACGTAGCAGACGTTGGTGAAGTTGATGTTCCGGTTGACCACGTACGTGACGTCGTCACCGACCGCCTCCGTGCGCAGCTCGTCGGCGATCCGGGCCAGCTCGTCGAGGGTCGTACCGTCGGACTCCAGCAACGCCAGCGCGGCCGCCTCGTGCCTGGGCAGCAGCAGGCTCGCCGGTTCGGTGGCGGCCAGCCGCAGCCCGGTGCGGACCTCGGAGTCCACGCGGACGGCGCCTCGGGTCATCACGGCGGCGTGCGCGGCGACCTCCGACCAGTCCCCGTAGACGGAGTCGAAGTCGGAGCGCCGGTCGGCGCAGCGCCCGACCGTGTCGACCTCGTGGTGCAGGTCGACCCGGCCGCCGTACGTCTCGTCGGGCTCCTGCCAGGGCCGGCCGGTCGGGCGGGCACTGTCCACGGCCAGGCCGGTGACGGGGTCGGCCAGCGCGCCGACGTGAGCGGCGAGGCGCGGGTCGAGCCAGGGGTCGCCACGGCGCACGTACTCCGGGTAGATCGTCAGGCGCTCGCGCAGGGTGAAGCCGGCCGCGGCGCAGCGGCGGGCCAGCTCCTCGATCCGCGGCCAGGGCCGCTCCGGGTTCACGTGGTCCGGGGTGACCGGCGAGACCCCGCCCCAGTCGTCGATTCCGGCGCGCAGCAGGAGGTCGTACTCACCGTCGACGAGGTTGGGCGGGGCCTGGATGCGCGCCTTCGGGCCGAGGACGAGCCGGGCGACCGCGATCGTGGCGGCCAGGTCGTGCAGCTCGGCGTCCGGCATCGCGCGCATCGCGGTGTCCGGCTTGGCGCGGAAGTTCTGCACGATGACTTCCTGGATGTGGTCGTACTCCCGGGCGACCTGGCGGATCGCGAACAGCGACCCGGCCCGCTCCTCGGGCGTCTCCCCGATGCCGATGAGGATCCCGGTGGTGAACGGGACGCCGACGCGGCCGGCGTCCTCCAGCACCCGCAGCCGTACCGCCGGCTCCTTATCGGGTGACCCGTAATGGGCTTCACCCTGATCTGTCCACAGTCGCTCCGCGACTGTCTCCAGCATCATGCCCATGCTCGGCGCGACCGGCTTGAGCCGTTGCAGCTCGGCCCACGACAGCACGCCGGGGTTGAGGTGCGGCAGCAGCCCGGTCTCCTCCAGCACGGCCACCGCGCACGCCCGCAGATAGTCCACTGTGGACTCGTAGCCCCGCTCGTCCAGCCACGCCTTGGCCTGCGGCCACCGGTCCTCGGGCCGGTCGCCGAGCGTGAAGAGGGCTTCCTTGCAGCCCTGCGCCGCACCGGCCCGGGCGATCTCCAGCACCTCGTCGCGCTCCAGGTACGCGGCCGGCAGCCGGTGCGGGACGGTCGCGAACGTGCAGTAGTGGCACCGGTCGCGGCACAGCCGGGTGAGCGGGATGAAGACCTTCTTCGAGTACGTGACCACGCCCGGCCGGCCGGCGTCGACCAGCCCCGCGTCCCGGACCGTACCGGCGGTGGCGAGCAGCTCGTCGAGGGCCGAGTCCCGGGCACCGAGCAGGATCGTCGCCTCGGTGACGTCGAGGCTACGGCCGTCAGCGGCCCGGCGCAGCGCACGGCGCAGGGCCGTATCGGTCGGTTCACGCACTCGTGCAGCCTATGCCGTTGCCGGGCGGATCGTCCGGCGCGGCCGGCTCAGGACACCTCTCGCAGCGTCCTACACAGTGTGCGGACTTCAGATGTCCGCACACTGTGTAGGACTCGAACGAACTATCCCCAGCGCTGGGTCGGCTCGTCGCCCAACTGCCCGGCGGGCGGCGTGGGCGGGGTGGGCGGGACCTGCTGGCGGGGCGGCAGGGCCTGGGTACGGTCTTCGCCGCCCTCGCTGTCCAGGCCGGCCGGCGGCGCGGACGACGGCGTGGCGGGCGTGGACGGGACGGGTGCGGGCGGGGCAGACGACGGCGGGGCGGGCGGCTGCGTGGGTACCGCCGGGGTCGGGGTCGCCGGGGTCGCGTACGGGTCGGCCGGCGGGGCCGAACTCGGCGGGGTCACCGAGTAGGTCGGGTACGGGCTGCTCACGGCGGGCGAGCCGGGCGCAACCGGGCCGGGCGCGACCGGGGTCGGCTGGGTCGGCTGGACGGGCTGGGGAGCCGGAGCGGGTGCCGGGGCGGGGGCGGCGACCGGTGGCTGGGCGGCCGGCTGGGCGTACCCGCCGTAGGCGGGCTGCTGGGCGTAGCTCTGGGTCGGGTACCCGCCCGTCGGGTAGCCGGCCTGCGGCTGGGCCTGCTGCTGGGCGTACGGCTGGGCCTGCGGGTACCCGTGCTGGGGGTAGCCCTGCTGCGCGTACCCCTGCTGGGGGTAGCCCTGCTGCGGGTAGCCGGGCTGGGCGGCCGGGTAGCCGGGATAGCCCGGGTAGCCCGTCGGCGCGGCCGGCTTCGGTACCACGTAGGCACCGGTGAAGACCCGCAGCGCCACGAAGCCGGCGAAGCCCAGCAGCGCCAGCCAGGTCAGCTGGGTGACCAGCGTGAGGATCGCGGCGACCGCGTCGACGTCGATGTTCACCAGGAAGCCCGCGACGAGGGCGACCAGGCCGAGCAGGGTGGCGAGGCCGTACACGATCAACGCGAGCAGCGTGACCACCTTGCCCCGCGCCACGGCCGGCTTGACGTGGGTCGCCAGGAGCACGCCGAACAGCGGGAACAGGATGATGTGCGGGCCGGCGAAGTCGGTGAACATCGCGGCCGCGTGCCGTTCGAACGAGTCGGGGGACAGCAGCAGCAGTGAGAGCAGCGCGAACAGGAGGAACGCAGCCGTCGCGATGACCAGGAGCAACGCGCCCCACTCGCGCAGTGGCGCGGTAGCGGCGACGGGATCCTTCTGTTCAGCGGCCGGGGCGGCCGCGGGCGCCGACGGATAAGGCGGCTGGGTGGTCACAACTCCCCCTTGGTACCGGTAGGCGTGCGTGCCCCGCGAGCCTAGCGCCCAAGTCCCGGTCTTGGGTGCAGACGGGCTTGGGGGAGGATGGGCGACATGCGAATCGTCGTACTGGCCGGGGGCATCGGCGGGGCGCGCTTCCTGACAGGGGTACGGGCGACCGGCGCCGAGGTGACCGCGATCGTCAACGTCGGCGACGACGTGACCCTGCACGGCCTGCGCATCTGCCCCGATCTGGACAGCGTCATGTACACGCTGGGCGGGGGCGCCGACAACGCGCGGGGCTGGGGCCGGGCCGGGGAGAGCTGGGTCGTCAAGTCGGAGTTGGCCGCGTACGGGGCCGAGCCGGCCTGGTTCGGGCTCGGCGACAAGGACCTCGCGACCCACCTCGTGCGTACCCGGATGCTCGACGCCGGGTACCCGCTGTCGGCCGTCACCGAGGCCCTCTGCACCCGCTGGCAGCCCGGGGTCCGGCTGCTGCCGGCGACCGACGACCGGGTGGAGACGCACGTGGTCACCGAGGGACGGGCGATCCACTTCCAGGAGTGGTGGATCCGGTACCGGGCCGCGCCCGTCCCCGAGCGGTTCGTGTTCGTCGGCGCCGACGCCGCCAAGCCCGGCGCCGGGGTGACCGACGCGCTCGCCGAGGCCGACCTGGTCCTGGTGGCGCCGAGCAACCCGGTGGTGTCGATCGCGCCGATCCTGGCCGTGGCCGGGGTACGGGACGCGCTGGTGCACGGTACGGCGCCGGTCGTCGGGGTGTCGCCGATCATCAGCGGGGCGCCGGTACGCGGGATGGCCGACAGGTGCCTCGCCGCGCTGGATGTGCCCTGTACGGCCGCCGGGGTCGGCGCGCTCTACGGTGGCCGGGCCGCCGGTGGGATCCTCGACGGCTGGCTGGTGGACAGCGCGGACACGGGTACGGTCGTGGACGGGGTACCGGTACGGGCGGTTCCGCTGTGGATGTCCGACGAGGCGGCCACCCTGGCGATGGTCCGGGCGGCGATGGAGCTGGCGGAGCAGCGGTGAACGGAGGCCCGGTGAGTCTGGAGATCCGGCCGGTTCTCGGGATCGGTGAGGTACGGGCGGGCGACGACCTGGCCGCGCTGGTCGCCGGCGCGGCGCCCTGGCTCGCCGACGGCGACGTGCTCGTGGTGACCAGCAAGATCGTCTCCAAGGCGGAGGGCCGGGTGGTCCCGGTGCCGGAGGGCGGCCCGGAACGGGAGGCGGCCCGGGAGGCCGTGCTGGCCGCGGAGACCGCGCGGGAGGTGGCCCGGCGCGGGCACACCCGGATCGTGCAGACCCGCCACGGGTTCGTGATGGCATCCGCTGGTATCGATGCATCCAATGTGGACAGAGAGCATCTGGTCCTGCTGCCCCTAGACCCCGACGCGTCCGCGCGGGAGCTGCGCGCCGCGCTCCGCGAGCGGTACGGGCTGGACGTGGCGGTGCTGGTGTCCGACACGATGGGCCGGCCCTGGCGTACCGGGCTGACGGACGTGGCGCTCGGCGCGGCCGGGATCGAGGCGCTGCGCGACTACCGGGGCCAGGTCGACGCGCACGGCAACGAGCTGCACATCACCCAGATGGCGGTCGTAGACGAGCTGTCGGCCGCGGCCGAGCTGGTGAAGAACAAGTACGACCAGGTACCGGTGGCGGTGGTACGCGGGCTCGGAGTCACCAGTACGCCGGACGGGCCCGGGGCCGCCGTACTCGTCCGCGACTCCACGCACGACCTCTTCTCCCTCGGTACGGCCGAGGCCGTCGCGGCGGGCCTCAGGAAGGCGGCCACACTGTCCAATGTGGACGGTGGCGACGCGCCGGTGGACCTCGCCGCGCTGGCCCGCGCCCTGGACCTGGTCGGCTCGCCGAGCCTCATCCCGCTCGCGGCCGGCGAGCGGGACAAGGTACGCGACGAGCTGCCCGATCTCCCCAAGGGAGAACTGGTTCTGGTCGCGGCGGCGCCCGTACCGCTGGGGGGTTTGCGGGCCGGTGTGGACCTGCACCGGCTCCGCGCGGTCCTGGCCGCGGAGGGACTGGTATCCGCCTGGCGGGAGATCGACACACATCGACTCATGGGGCTCGTCCCCCTACCGGCCAGTACGGTCGCGCTCGGCCTGCTCGCGGTGTGTCTGCCTGACTGAATCGGGGGATCGCCCGGCGCGCGCCGATCGACTAGGGTCCCCGGAAATGAGCGGAGCGCGAGGCTACGGACCTCGACCCCGACGGCGGACGAGCGCCGAGCGCGGGAGCGAGGGTCAGCAATGAGCGAGCGGACATTCGGACTCGCGACGGCCGAAGCCTTGCTGGACGTCGGCCGCCCAGCCCAGGCGCGGGAGCACGCGGCCGGTTACCTGGCCGGCCACCCCGGGGACGCGCGCGGCCTGCGGCTGATCGCGCGGTGCTACGAGGCGACCGACGAGTACCCGAAGATGCTCGCGGCGGCACACGCCGCGGTGGCCTCCGACGCCGGCTCGTACCAGGGGCATGTGCTGCTCGCCTCGGCGTACATCCATCTGCGTCGCTATTACGAAGCGGTGGACGCGGCCGCCGTCGCCGCCCGGATCTCCCCGAACGGCTGGCGCGGGCACCTGCTGAGCGGCGTGGCGCAGTGCGCCCTGGGTAGCCGCCAGACCGGGATGGCCGCGGTCGGCCGGGCGGTCAGCCTCGCCCCGGACGAGCCGCACGTCCACTACGTCCAGGCGCTGCTGCGGCACAGCTCCGGCAACCGGCTCGGCGCCAAGCGCGCCTACCGGCGCGCGCTGCGGCTGGAGCCGGGGCACGCCGGGGCGCAGCGCGGGCTCGGGCACATCGCGCTGGCGGCCGGGCGGCTGGTCGACGCGGTCGGCCACTTCACGGGGGCGGCCGCCGCCGAGCCGGCCGCCGGGGGCGGCGGCATCGAGAAGGCGCTGCTCGGCATCGCCAACTGGGCGCTGCTGGCGTCCTGGCTGCTGCTTCTGGTGCTGCTGTTCGGGATGTTCCCGCCCGCGTGGGTGCTCGCCGCCGGGACAGCCGGCGGCTACACGGTGGCGGCGGTCCGGTTCTGGCGACGGGTACCGGAGAGCAGCCGGCTGCTCGTGCGCACCCGGCTGGGGACTCCCCGCCTGTACGTCCGGCTCGGTGCCGCCGCGCTGTGCGCCCTGGTCGCGCTCGGGCTCGGGGTCGCCGACGCGGGGATCGACCCGGACGCCACCGACGTGGACCTCCTGCCGCAGCTCGGCGTGCTCGGCGTGGCCTTCGTCGGGAGCGCGGCGGCGGTGCTCGCGGTCGACGCGGCCGACCGTACCCGGGCCCGGGACCCGGTCGCCGAGGCACCCGACGCCCCGTTGCAGCACGCGACCGCCCGGCTGACCTGGCGGGTGATGCGCGCCGGCTGCGTACCGGCGGCGGTGCTCTGGTGCCTCGTCGTCACCGGGGCCGGCTGGCCCGTACGGGCCGGGGTGGGTACCGGCCTGATCGTCGGGTACGCCGCCGCTCTCGTCCGCATCCGCGGCCGGATCGTCACCGAGCCGAACCTGGCCAACCCGCTGCTCGCCCGGCTGCTCGGACCGCTGTCGCTGGCCGCCGGCGTGCTGCTGCTCTTCCTCCCGCTCGCGTCCTACTGGCCCGGCCCGGTACCGGACCCGGCCGAGGATGCCGTGCTGGTCATCCTCGGCATGGTCCTGCTCGGGTACGCGGGCTGGCTGCCGTTCACCGGTGCCCGGTGGTTGTGGCGGCGGGGTCTGTGGCGGCGTCCGGCGAGGCGGCTCAGACCAGCCGCAGGTCGCCCCGCGCCTTGAGCTCGTCGACCAGCTTCTTGACGTCCTGCGCCCGTTCGCGGGGGCAGACCAGCACGGCGTCCGGCGTGTCCACCACGACCAGGTCGTGCATCCCCAGCACGGCTGACCATGCCGGCCGGAGTGCGGCACGACCACCACGCCGGTCGCTGTCGATCAGCAGCACGTCGGGCTTCTCGGCGTTGTCGGCCGGCTCGACGCACCACGTTGCGCGGCGTCGTCACCGGGCAGCACGTCGCCGAGCGTGTGGAAGTCGCCGACGTCGTTCCAGCCGAAGTCGCCCGGTACGGTGGCCACCCTGCCCGTTCGCCGCCGCGCCCTCCATCACCGCGTAGTCCACCGAGATCTTCGGCAGCGTCGGCCACACCTGGCCGAGCACGTCCTCGCGGGCCGAGGTGTCCCAGGCGCTCGCGATCGTGGCCAGGCCGGCGTGCAGCTCCGGCTGCTGGCGGGCCAGCTCGGCGAGGAACACGTCGACCCGCCAGACGAACATGCTGGCGTTCCACAGGTAGTCGCCCGGACTCGACGTACGCGCTCGGCCACGTCGTAGGACGGCTTCTCCTTGAACGCCTGTACCCGCCGCACCGGCCCGCCGCCGATCTCCGGGCCGCACTCCAGGTAGCCGTACCCGGTCTCGGGGTGGGTCGGGGTGATCCCGACGGTCATCAGCATGCCCCTGCTCGGGCGCCCCTCGATGGCCTGCGCGCAGCACCTCGACGAACCGGTCCGGGTCGCGGATCAGGTGGTCGGCCGCGAACGAGCCCATCACCGCCTGCCGGTCGCGCTCGCGCGATGACCGCGGCGGCCAGCGCGATCGCGGCGCAGGAGTCCCGCGGGGAGGGCTCGACCAGCATGTTCTCGTCCGGCAGCTCGGGTCAGCTGCCGGGCCACCGCGGCGGCGTGCGCGACGCCGGTGACCACGTAGGTGTGGTCCGGCGGGGACCAGCGGCCCCAGCCGTTCGACCGTGGCCTGTAACAGCGTGGAGGTGCTCCCGGTCAGCGGGTGCAGGAACTTGGGGTGGCCGGCCCGGGACAGCGGCCACAGGCGCGTACCGCTGCCCCCGGCCGGGATCACCGCGTAGAACATTGGCCCATCATGCCGATCCCGGGGTTACCGCGCCCGTCCGGGGCGGTAAATTCCGACGATCTTGCGAGTCAGGTACATGACAGCAGATTCACCCGATCGCGCGGGTCCAGGCGGCCATGTGCACCTCGGCGCTGGACTCCCAGGTGAACTCCTTGGCCCGGTCGAACCCGGCCTTGGCCAGGCTGAGCCGGCGCCGCTCGTCGTCCAGCAGGTCAGCCGAGGTCGCGGGCGATCTGCTCCGGGGCTCTCCGCCGGTGTACGCCACCGCGTCGCCGCCGACCTCGGGCAGCGACAGCCGGGCGTGGTGAGCACCGGCGCCGCGCAGGCCATCGCCTCCAGGATCGGCAGCCCGAAACCCTCGCCGTAGGACGGGTAGGCGGCGACCAGCGCGCCGCCGAGGAAGCCGGGCAGGTCGGCGTAGCGCAGGTAGCCCGGGCGCAGCAGGCGCAGGTGGGCCGGCACCTCGGCGACCGCGCGGTCGATGTCGTCGTCGTGGCCCTGAGCCGCCGGCGATCACCAGGGCCGGCGGGTTCTCCCGGTCGGCAACGGCGGCGCACCCAGCCGCGGATCAGGTTCGGCACGTTCTTGCGCGGCTCCTTGGCGCCGAGGAACGCCACGTAGCTGCGTGTCGCCCAGGCCGAGCCGGGCCCGTACCCGCGCCTTCTCCTCGTCGGTCGGCGGCGTGGAACGCGGTCGTGGTCGACCCCGTGGTAGGCCACGTCGATCCGGGTCGGGATCGGCGTCCAGCAGCCGGATCAGCTCGTCCCGGGTCGCCTTGCTCGGCACGATCACCCGGGCGGCCCGGCGCAGCGAGGTCTTGATCGCGCTGCGGAAGAAGGTGCGCCGGGACTTGTCGTAGTGCTCCGGCTCGGTGAAGAAGGTCGCGTCGTGCACGGTCACCGTCACCGGGCAGCCGGCCCGCAGCGGGCAGGTGTAGAACGGCGAGTGCAGCACGTCCGCGCCGACCTGCTGGGCGAGCAGCGGCAGCCCGGTCTGCTCCCAGGCCAGCCGGGCCGGGCGGTGCGCGACGGCGGCCGGGCGCGGGGATCACCTCGGCGCTCGGCAGCATCCGGGTGTAACGCTCCGCAGTCGGTCCGCTGGCTCACCACTGCCAGATCGACCTCCGCCGGCTCGACCTTGCCCAGCGCGCCGAGCAGGCCGTCGACGTATCGTCCGACGCCGCCCCGGTCGGCGGGGACGCTCGTGGCGTCGATCGAGCACGCGGGGCGGGCGACCGCCGGTCACGGGGCAACTCTCGTCACGTTGCCATTGCTCCCGCAAGCCTACGCCGACCGCGCGTCGGCGCAGTGACCGCAACGCGTCGGGTATGACATACGACAAGCGTGCGACACGCGCACGATCGGACGTAGACGCGACCTGACGGTACGTCACCACTCGACGGGCCAGGTACCCGCGTATCGATCAGCCGATGTGATAGACTTCCGACATGACATCGCCCGGGCTCGTTCGCCGCCGCCGTCGCGTCGGACCCGACCCGACCGCTGCTCACCTGGTACGACGACGCCACCGGCGAGCGCACCGAGCTGTCCGGCGCCACCCTGGCCAACTGGGTCGCCAAGACCGCGAACCTGCTGGTCGACCGGCGCCGGGCGCGACGCCGGGCGACCAGGCCGTCGTGCTGCTGCCGCCGCACTGGCAGACCGCCGCCGTACTGCTCGGCTGCTGGTCGGCCGGGCTCGTCGGTGGCCACGTCACCGGGCGACGGTGGAAGTCGCTGCTTCGCCGCACGCCGGACCGGGTCGAGCGAGGCGGTCGACTGGCCGGCCGGCGAGCGGTACGCTGCTCGCGCTGCACCCGCTCGGCCGCTGCCGCTACGCGAGGTGCCCGCCGGGTTCGCCGACTTCGCGACCGAGGTACGCGGGCACGGCGACCAGTTCGCGCCGCCCGTACCGATCGGTCCGGACGAGCCGGCCGCGCCGGCTACACCCAGGCCGAGCTGGTCGACGCGGCCGCGACCGGGCCGCCGAGCTGGGCATCGAGCCCGGCGACCGGGTACTGATCGACGCGGCCCGCTACCCGGACCCGGTCGACTGGCTGCTCGCCCCGCTCGTGGTCGGCGCCTCGATCGTCCTCTGCGGACACTTGAACCCGGACGAGGTGTGGGTACGGGTCGGCGCCGAACGGGTCACCCGGAACCTCGCGGGCTGATCGACCGGGCCCGGTCGGTCGCCAGCTTCTCGAACGCCAGCAACGACTCCGGGTTGGCCAGTGCGCCGGTGGCCGCGGCCGCGTCGACCGGCGTACCGGTGAGGATCTTCTTGACCGGCACCTCCAGCTTCTTCGCCGACAGCGTGCGCGGCACCGCCCGTACCTGGTAGATCTCGTCCGGGATGTGCCGGGGCGACAGCGCGGTCCGCAGCTCGCGCGCGATCCGGCCGCGCAGCGCGTCGTCCAGCTCCCGCCCGTCGGCGAGCACGACGAACAGCAGCAGCTCCCCCGCGCCGCCTTCGTCGGTCCTCGAGGTGCACCACCACCGAGTCGACGACCTCGGGCAGCCCCTCGACGACCGAGTAGAACTCCGCGGTGCCGAGCCGGACCCCGCCCCGGTTCAGCGTGGCGTCCGAGCGCCCGGTGATGACGCAGCTGCCCCGCTCGGTGATGGTGATCCAGTCACCGTGCCGCCATACGCCCGGGTACACGTCGAAGTACGCCTCCCGGTAGCGCTGCCCGGTCCGTCGTCGCCCCAGAACCCGACCGGCATGCTCGGCATCGGCGCGGTGATCACCAGCTCGCCCAGCTCGCCGATGACCGGCTTGCCGTCGCTGTCGAAGGCCTCCACCCGGGCACCCAGGCAGCGGCAGGAGATCTCGCCCTCGTACACGGGCAGCAGCGGCGAGCCGCCGACGAACCCGGTGCACACGTCCGTACCGCCGGACAGCGAGGCGAGCAGCAGGTGTTCGCCGATCGTCTCGTACACCCAGTGGAAGCCCTCGGGCGGCAGCGGCGCACCCGTCGAGCCCATCCCGCGCAGCGCGGACAGGTCTGCCAGCTCGCCCGGCACCAGGCCGGCCTTGCGGCAGGCGAGCAGGAACGGCGCGGAGGTGCCGAAGTAGGTGACCCCGGCCTCCTCCGCCATCCGCCAGAGCGCGGTCAGGTCGGGGTAGGCGGGGTCGCCGTCGAACAGCACGATGGCCGACCCGACGGCCGGGCCCGAGGCCAGGTAGTTCCACATCATCCAGCCGGTCGTGGTGAACCAGAAGAACCGGTCCCCGGGGCCGAGGTCCTGGTGCAGCGCCAGCATCTTGAGGTGTTCCAGCAGGATCCCGCCGTGCCCGTGGACGATCGGCTTGGGCAGGCCGGTGGTACCAGAGGAGTAGAGGACGTAGAGCGGGTGGTCGAACGGTACGGGGGCGAAGGCGAGCGGCTCGTCGGTGTCCGCGCTCAGCTCGGCCCAGCCGTCCGGACCGCCGCCGGTCCAACCGTCCAGATAGGACAGTTGGACGAGTGCTCCACAGTGGACAGTGCATGGTGGATCTCCCGCACCTCGGGGCGGCGGTCGATGCGCTTGTCTCCGTAGCCGTACCCGTCGACGGCCACGAGCACCTTGGGCTCGATCTGCCGCCACCGGTCCACCACGCTGCGGGTACCGAACTCCGGCGCGCACGAGGAGAAGATGGCGCCCAGGCTCGCGGTCGCCAGCATGAGGATGAACGTCTCGGGGATGTTGGGCGCGTACGCCGCCACCCGGTCTCCACTGTGGACACCCACGCGCACCAGGCCGGCCCGTACCCGCCGGACCTGCTCGCGCAGCTGCGCCGCGGTGAGCACCACCGGCTCCCGGGTCTGCGAGTACCCGTACACCACCGGGTCGTCGTCGGCCAGCCCCGGCATCCGCAGCACGTGCTCGGCGTAGTTGAGCGTCGCGCCGGGGAACCAGCGAGCACCGGGCATCCGGGCGTCCGGCAGGGTGTCGGTCGGCGGGCGGTGCGCGATCACCTCGAAGTAGTCCCAGATGGCGCGCCAGAAGCCGGGCAGGTCGCTGGTGGACCAGGCCCACAGGTCGGCGTACCCCGTGAAAGGCCGCCCGCGCTCGCGCGCCAGCCAGGCCATGAAGTCCCCGACCCGGGACCGCTCCCGCACGCCCGGCGGCGGCGTCCAGAGCACCTCACCCGCGGTCATCCGACCTCCCGTCCGCGTTGTCGCTGGATATCCATCCTGCCTTACCACGGGGTCCGTACACTCCGTGGCCATGGAGGTCCTGCAGGTGACGGTGACCATCGATGGCAAGGACGGGGCGCGGGCGCTGGCCCGGTCCGCCGTGGAAGCGCGGCTCGCGGCATGCGCGCAGGTGTTCGGACCGATCCACAGCACCTACTGGTGGCAGGGCGCCGTGGAGAGCGCCCAGGAGTGGGGCGTGCTGTTCAAGACCACCCCACAGCGGTACGCCGCGCTCGAGGCCCACCTGCGCGAGCACCACCCCTACGACGTACCGGAAATCGTGTGTACGCCGTTGACCGGGGGCAACCCGGACTACCTGTCCTGGGTGGGGGAGTCGGTCGCCGGCTGACACAGGGGGGCTCGGGGTGTCCATTGACGGGAAACACGGTACGGTGCGCGTCATGCGACACCTCGGTACCCTCATCGCCGCGATCGTGCTCGCCCCGGCGGCCTGGCTGCTCATCGCATTCGGCCAGACCCAGTCGGTCACCGCGTTCGCGAAGGCGGAGACCAGCGGTGCGTGGCCCGCTGGTGACTTCCTCACCCCGCTGCTGCTCCTGGCCGGCGCCGGCCTCGTCCTTGGGCTGATCACGAGCTTGCGGTTCTCCCCGCTCGGGGCGGTCGTGGCCGGGCTGGTCTACGTGGGCAGCTACGCCGCCGTACTGATCGACGGCAAGGACGCGAACAAGCTGCTCAACTACACGATCACCATCGCCAACCACAAGGCCGACCTGCGTACCCCGGTCGGCACCGGTGCCACCCTGCTGCTCGGCGCGGTGCTGCTGGTCGGGGTGGCGAGCGTGGGCCGGTGGCGGCGCTGGCCGTCGACCGCTCCGGCGACCGTACCCGCGACCGGCGAGACCGGTACGACCGAGGAGCCGACGGCCCGCGACCTCTGGACGCCGTCGACTCCGGGCGCTCCGTCCTCCCCGGCCGGTGCGTCCACGCCTGCCACCACGAACTCGTTCTCGGCGTTCGGCGACGACTCGACGACCGATCGGACCGTGCCGGGCCAGTACGGCGCCTCGCCGTGGGGCACTCCGCCGGGCGAGAACGCGACCGAGCAGCAGGCGCGATAGCCAATCGTACGAACCCGCGCGGTTGCGCCCGCGCGGTAGCGTTCTGCGCGACCGCACCTTGTGGGAGGCCCCATGCGCCACCTCGGCTCGATCGTCCTATCGCTCGTCTTATCGGCGGTCGCCTACCTTCTGATCGGCCTCGGCCTGATGAAGGTCATCGAGAGCAACGAGACCACCGGCAGCCAGCGCTGGGGCGACGTCGCGATCGGCGTGCTGCTCCTGCTGGCCGCGGGTGTGGCCTACGCCCCGCTGGTGCTGGCCCGGCTCTCGCCGCTCGGGCCGGTCCTCGCCGGCCTGGTCTACCTGGGCGTCGAGGGCTGGGCACTGGCCTCCCCCGGGAACTTCCGGGACACCATGCCCCGGACCGTTTTCCACACGTTCAACGCCGCGGTCATCCCGGCCACCTCCGGCATCCTGCTGGTGCTGGCGGTGGCGTTGCTGTTCACGGTGTTCAGCCCGCGGCGGTGGCGCCGGTCCGCGCAGCCCGCCCCGGCGGGAGTGTTCGGGGCGCCGCCGACGGCCCATCCCTTGTACCCGCCCGCACCGCCGAGCCCGTACGGGTATCCGCCGCCGCCGGTCGGGGGGTACCCGGGCGCTCCGCCGCCACCCGTACCGACCTCGGTTCCGCCGTTACCGACCTCGGTTCCGCCCGTACCGGTGGCCCCGGTCGAGGACGAGAGCTCGGCGACCCGGCCGCTGTACCCGCCACCGTCCAGCTTCCCGGCGCCACCGTCCAGCTTCCCGGCGCCACCGGCTCCGGTGCCGTCGGCCTTCCCGTCCTCGGTGCCGCCGTCGTCGTACCCGGTGTACCCGTCTTCCGCTCCGCCAGTGAGCTACCCACCGGTCCAGCCCGTAGCCCCGTCGACGCCGTTACCGCCGCCGCCCGTACCGGCACCCCCGGTCACGTCGGCACCCCCGGCCCCGCCACCGTCCTCAGCGCCACCGTCGTCTGCGCCACCCTCACCTCCGATGCCGACCTGGCCGACGTCCAGCCCGCCTCCCGCCGACCCGACAGAGAAGCTCCCTACGGCGCTGCCCAGCTTCCCGCCCGCGCCGCCGGCCAGCTTCCCGCCCGCGCCGGCACGCACCTGGACCCCGCCCACCGACTACCCATCGCCGACGCCGCCGAGCCCGGTCGCGCCGCCCGCTCCGCCGAGCCCCACCCCGCAACCGAGCCCGCCGGCCCCACCGAGCTGGCCGATTCCGGCGACCCCGCCGGCTCCACCGGGCCGCCCGGCCGCGGAAAGTCCGCCGGTCCCTCCGGCGCCGTCCGCGCCACCGGTCTCGTCCGCGCCACCGGTCTCGTCCGCGCCACCGGTCTCGTCCGCGCCACCGGTCTCGTCCGCGCCACCGGTCTCGTCCCCTCCGCCGGTTCCGTCGGGTCCGTGGACGTCTCCGCCGCCGGTCCCACCCGCGCCGCCGATGCCACCAGCTCCTCGGCTGCCTGAGCCGCCGTCCACCGCCAGGCCCGCCGAACCGGCCAAGCCAGCCGAACCGGCCACGCACGTGGCGGCGGACCCGGACGCCACGGAGCCGCACAGCCTGCCGGAAGACCCGGACGCCACCCGGGCGATGTGAGGACGGTTCTACGGTCCGGGGTGGGGAGGATGTCCCCGCCCGGCGGTACCAGCTACTGGTTGAGCAGCTGGCGGGCCATGACGATGCGCTGGACCTGGTTGGTGCCCTCGTAGATCTGAGTGATCTTGGCGTCCCGCATCATCCGCTCGACCGGGAAGTCACGCGTGTACCCGTACCCGCCCAGGAGCTGTACGGCGTCCGTGGTCACCTGCATCGCGGTGTCCGACGCGAAGCACTTGGCCGCCGCTCCGAAGTACGTCAGGTCCGGATCCTCCCGCTCGGACCTGGCCGCCGCCGCGTACGCCAGCTGGCGGGCCGCCTCCAGCCTCATGCCCATCTCGGCGATCATGAACTGCAGGCCCTGGAACTCGGCGATCGGCTTGCCGAACTGGCGGCGCTCCTTCATGTACCCGAGCGCGTAGTCGAGCGCGCCCTGGCCGATGCCGACGGCCTGCGCGGCGATGCAGATCCTCGTGTGGTCCAGGGTCCGCATCGCGGTCCGGAACCCATCCCCGGGCGCCCCGATGACCCGGTCAGCAGGGATGCGTACCGAGTCCAGGTAGACCTCGCGGGTCGGCGAGCCCTTGACACCGAGCTTGTGCTCCGGCGCTCCGAAGCTGACCCCCGGGTCGGACTTCTCCACCACGAACGCGGAGATGCCGCGCGAGCCGGCAGCCGGGTCGGTGGTGGCGAACACGGTGTAGTACTCGGAGATACCGGCGTTGGTGATCCACCGCTTCACGCCGTCGATCACCCAGTGGTCCCCGTCACGGACCGCCTTCGTGGTCATCGAGGCGGCGTCGCTACCCGCCTCGGGCTCGGACAGGCAGTACGAGAACATCGCGTCGCCGCGTGCGACCGGTGTGAGGTAGCGCCGCTTGAGGTCCTCGGACCCGGCCAGCAGCAGGGGTACGGTGCCGAGCTTGTTCGCGGCCGGGATCAGCGAGGACGAGCCGCAGACCCGGGCGACCTCCTCGATGACGATGGCCGTGGCGAGCGCGTCCGCGCCGGCGCCGCCGTACTCGACGGGGATGTGTGGTGCGTGGAAGTCCGCGGCGCGCAGGGCGTCGTACGAAGCCTGCGGGAACTCCCCGGTCGCGTCCGCGGCGGCTGCGTTCGGGGCCACCTTTCCCTCACACACGGCGCGGACGGCCTCGCGCACCGCACGGTGCTCCTTAGGCAGCTGATAGAGGTCGAAATCGGACACAGGAGCCTCCTGTCGTGGACACTGGGCGCCATCGTACCGTCGAGTAACCTGCGGCGGGTGGGCCCCTCCCGGCCGTACCGTTTATCCTCGCCGGTGACGGCGTCACACAGTTGCTCCAGCCGTCCGACCCGGGCGTGCCACCCCCACTCCCGTCCCCGAGAAGCGGAGACCCACGTGACCATCGCGTACCCGAGCAACCAGTCCCTGCAGACCCCGCTACCGGTGAGCCCGACCTCCGGCGCGGCCCGTCCCCGGCTGACGTTCCTGGGCACCGGCTACCTCGGCGCCACGTACGCGATCTGCTTCGCCGAGATGGGCTACGAGGTACTCGGCTGCGACGTCGACGAAGCGAAGATCTCCAAGCTGGCCGCCGGTGAGGTGCCGATCCACGAGCCCGGGCTGGACGAGCTGCTGCGCAAGAACCTCGCCACCGGCCGGCTGCGCTTCACCACCTCGTACGAGGAGGTGGCCGCGTTCGGCGACGTGCACTTCATCTGCGTCGGTACCCCCCAGCGCGCCGACGGGCTGGCCGCCGATCTGTCCTATGTGGAGGGTACGGTCACCGCGCTCGCCCCGAAGCTGACCCGCAAGGCGCTGATCGTGGGCAAGTCGACCGTACCGGTCGGCACCGCCGAGTGGGTCGAGGACCTCGTCGAGCGGCTCGCCCCGGCCGAGGCCGGCATCGAGGTGGCCTGGAGCCCGGAGTTCCTCCAGGAGGGCTTCGCGGTCGAGGACGTGCTGCGGCCCAACCGGGTCATCTTCGGCGTGAAGAGCGAATGGGCGCAGGCCATGCTGTACCAGTCGCACAAGGGCGTCTTCGACCTGGCCCAGACCGAGGACCGCGAGGTACCCGTCGTGGTCACCGACTTCGCCACGGCCGAGCTGGTGAAGGTGGCCGCGAACGCGTTCCTGGCCACGAAGATCTCCTTCATCAACGCCATGGCCGAGGTCTGCGAGGCCAGCGGCGCCGACGTGACCCAGCTCGCCCGGGCCATCGGGTACGACCCCCGGATCGGCAACAAGTTCCTCCGTGCCGGCCTCGGCTTCGGCGGCGCCTGCCTGCCCAAGGACATCCGGGCGTTCCAGGCCCGCGCGCAGGAGCTGGGCGTCGGTGAGGCGCTGCGGTTCCTGCACGAGGTGGACCTGATCAACAACCGGCGCCGGGGACGGGTGATCCAGCTCGCCGCGGAGCTGCTGGGGCGGCCGAGCGGGCCGGCTGGGCCGGACCTGAGCGGGCTGCGGATCGCCGTACTGGGCGCGACGTTCAAGCCCAACTCCGACGACGTACGGGACTCGCCGGCGCTGTCGGTCGCGCGGCGCCTGCACCGCACCGGCGCGACCGTCACGGTGTACGACCCCGAGGGTCTCGCCGGCGCCGAGCGCGAGCTGCCCGAGGTCCGGTACGCCAAGGCGCTGACCGACGCGGTCACCGGTGCCGACCTGCTCTGCGTACTGACCGAGTGGGAAGAGTTCCGCAACGCCGACCCGGTGGCCCTCGCCGACCTGGTCGCCGGCCGTCGCGTCATCGATGGACGTAACTGCCTTGACCAGCCGGTCTGGGTACGTGCGGGCTGGGAGTACCGCGGGATGGGCCGCCCGACGCTGACCTGACCACTCACCTGAGTTCGAGTGTCGCACTACTGATCCTCACGGGAGGAGCGGCTGACGCGCACTACTGATCCTCACGGGAGGAGCGGCTGACGCCGCACTACTGATCCTCACGGGAGGAGCGGCTGACGCCGCACTACTGATCCTCACGGGAGGAGCGGCTGACGCCGCACTAGCTTTTTGTCGTACTCACTCGGCATGCTTTCGGGAGAACCCGACAGGAGGGCCGCCGTGGGGACATACCCCTGCTCGAACTGTAATGCGCGCGCCGATACGGTGGCCGGCTGTCCGCAATGTGGACGCAGCGTCGAGCAGGAGATCGCCGAGCTCAGCAAGGTGATCACCAAGATGCAGTTCCGCAACAAGGACATGACGGATCAGCGCACCCTGCTGATGAAGCGCATCCAGGGTGCGATCGCCACCAGGTCGCTGCTGTTGCAGGCAAACGAGCAGCAGCGGGCCAGCGGTCCGCTGCGCCGGGTCCGTACGCCACCGGTGGTCGGGTTCGGCGGCGCCCGTGAGGTGATACCGGGCCAGCGCCAGGCGACGCCGACCGGCCCGACGCCCGGAGCCAGGCCCAAGCCCAGCAAGGCGGCACCGCTGCGGGCACCGGCGCACACAATGCCGCCACCGCCGTCCGCCCCGCTGCACCACCCGCCCGAGGCGTCCAGCCTGTCCATGCAGAACGTGCTGCTGTGGCTGGGCGCCCTGCTGTTCGCCGTCACCGGCACCACGTACCTGCTGCGCACCCTGGGCGGGGGCGGACGGGTGGCGGTGTTCGCCGTACTGGCCTCGGCGGTGTTGGCCATCGCGGTGCCGCTCGGGCGCCGGGGGCTGCGCTCGACGGCGGAGACCATCGCCACAGTGGGACTCGTCTTCGTCCTGCTCGACGGGTACGCGGCGTGGACCGCGCACTGGTTCGTCCACAGTGGACTGCCGGGCAGCGGGTACGCCGGCCTGGTGTGCCTCGCCACGGCCGGGATCGCGGTCGGCTACCGGACCCTGACCCACCTCAAGGCACCGCGGTTCGCCACGGTGCTGCTGCTGCAGCCCGTACTGCCGCTGCTCGCCCTGCACACGCTGCACGGGGCGGTCGGCTGGGCGACCATCCTGGCGGCAGTCGGGCTGGAGGACCTGGTGCTCGCCCTGGCGCTGCGCAACCGGCCCAACGGCACCGCCTACCTCGAGGATGCGGCCTGGGTGCTGCACGGGCTCGCCGTGCTCGGCGCGCTCGGCTGTGCCGTGGTCGCACTCGGCCGGGCGCACACCGTGGGACCCGCGCTGGCCGGGTCGGCCGCACTGCTGCTCGCCGGGGCCGTGGCGCTGGACGGCGGGCTGCTCGTGCGGCGGCGACCGTTCGCCGACATCGGCGCCGGGATCGCGACGGTCGCGCTGATCGGGGCGGTCGGGCGGCTGGCCGGAGTGGCCGTACCGGGGCGGGGTCTGATCTTCACCGCGCTCGCCGTCCTGCTTGCCGCGGTCGGGGTGCGCTACCTGCCGCCCACGGCCAAGCTCGGGCCGCAGGTGGCCGGGGCGCTGTCCGCCGGTACCCTCGGCCTGGTCATCCTGGCCCGCAGCGTGGACGGGATCGCGGCCTCGATCCGCGCGTCGCTGCCCGCCTGGAGCGCGGACCTCAGCCGTTACGCGGCCCGGGTAGCCGAGGCGACCGGCCCCGGCTCCGGACAGCTCGCCCTGGCCGCGCTGATCCTCACCGTGGCCGCCGTGCTCATGCTCCCCACCGGTGCCAGGGAAGACGGTGCCGCGGCCGGGATCACCCTGACCCTGCTGCTCGTCCCGGCCACGATGCATCTGCAGTGGGGTGCCGTACCCCTCCTGCTGGTCCCCGCCGCGATCGCCATCGGCGCGTACGGCCTCGCCGCCGGCACCCTGCGCGCCGCCTGGCTACGGGTCTCCGGCGCGGCCATCCTGGGCTTCTACGCCGCCGCGATCAGCCTCGGCCGGCCCAGCGTCGGCGCGCTGACCCTGACCGCGCTCGCGGCGGGCGGCGCGATCATCGGCGCCGCACCCCGAATGGGGTTCACCGCGGGCGGGCCCGGTGCCGACGTGGCCGCCGAGGCCGCGCTCGGCGGAGCGGCGTTCGCGCTGCCGGGCGCGGTGGCGTTCGCGACCGCCGCGCTGTCCATCGGGCAGTACGCCCCCGGCCCGATCCTGGCGGCCGCCTACATGGCAGTGGCCGGTACCCTCGGCGCGGCCGCGATCGCCCAGGTTGCCCGCGCGACCACCACCCCACTGCCCACGGTCGGCGCCGCGCTCGGCGCACTCGTGGTCGCGGTGACCGCGTTCAACAGCCCGCACGTGGCGCTCCTCGACACCGGGGTAGCCGTGCTGCTGCTCGCCGCGGCGGTGCTGCTCGTGGTGGCGCCGGGGCTCGACCTCGGGCGACGCCCGGGCGCCCAGTACGACGGCTCGGACATCGCGGCGATCGGGGTGACCGCGGCCGCGATCGCCGCGCTGGCCCGGGTCGCCGCGCTGGTCGTACCGGAGTACCCGCTGGCCACCGCGGCCGGTCTCGTACTGGCCGTCGCGCTCGGGCTCCGGTCGCTGCCCGAGGAGTGGCGGCGTGGGCCGATCGTGGGCAGCGAGATCGTCGGTGCGCTGATCGCCGCCGTCGCCGCCGTGGGCGCCGTACGGGGCGCGCTCGACGCGCTGCGGGCCGTAAACCCGGTCTGGCACACCGACCTCGCGGCCTGGTCCGCGCACCAGCCGGGCGGCCCGGGACCGCAGGTACCCGTGGCGCTCGGGCTGCTCGCGATCGCGGCCGTGGTCGTCCTGCCGCACCCGACCTCGCAGGTCGTGGGGGTCGCCCTCGCCGGCCTGGCCGCGCTTGCCGTACCGGCCGCGTTCGCGCTGCCGTGGTGGTCGCCGATCCTGGTCAGCGGGCTGGTCTCCACGATCGCCGGGCTCGCCGCGGCCGGCTCGGTGGACGCGACCGTGGCCTGGGGCCGGGCCACCGTCGCCACACTGCTCTTCACCGACACCGTGTTCGCCAGCCTGGTCAAGCCGGACGTCACCGCGACCACGCTGCTGGGCTCCGCGCTGATCTACGGGTCGGTGGCCGGGATCGCCCTGCGCACCTACAAGCGGAACGACGACGCCGACCATCTCGTCCAGATCGGCGGCGTCGGGCTGGCCGGAGCGCTGCTCACGCTCGCGGGCGCCACCGGATGCGCGGCGGCGGCCGCCCATCTCCCGCTGGGCGTGAACCTGACGGCGGCTCTGGCCGGGCTGTGCCTCGGGCTCGCCATCGTGGCGGTGACCGTGGACCACGAGGCGTTCCTGCCCTACGCGACCGCCGCGGTCGCCGTCGGGGGCACCGCGATCGCGGTCGGCACTTTAGACACCCCGCTGCCCGTGGAGGTGTACGCGGCCGCGGCGGCCCTGCTCGCCGTCCTCGCCGAGCTGCTGCGCAATGCCGTGATCGCCCGACGGGCCAACCTCTCCGGCTCCGGCCTGCGTACCGGGCCGCGCCGGTGGCGGCCCCGCCGGCTGCCCGCACGCCAGGGGTACGTGCTGCTGCTCGCGGCCGGGCCGGCGACCGTACTGGCGGGCCTGAAGCTCGCGCCGTCGATCGCCGCCGCGCTGGTCGGCCCGTACCACTGGGTCGAAGAGGTGTGGGGTGGGCCCCCGCGTGACTCCCTCGCCACCCTCGGCTACCTCGCGTCCTGGGTCGGCGGTGGCAGCGAGGTGCTCGCCGCGATTATCCTGACGCTCGCCGGCACGCTCGGCGCGATCGGTTTCGGGGGAAGCGTCCGGGCGGTGCAGGCCCGGGTGGTGGCCGTGGTGATCCCGGGCGTCGCGATCACGCTGCTCATCGCCCCGTACGCGCTGCGGGCCGAGTGGCCGGTCGGACCGGTCGCCGCGGTCGCGGTGGCCGTACTGGCCGGGCTCGGCGTCGCGCTCACCCCGACCCCGCCCGACTCGCTGGCCGCCGAGCCGCTACGCGCCGCCCGGCGGGTGGTCGTGGTGATCTGCCTCGCCGCCGGCGGTGCCGGCCTCGCCGGCAGCCTGGCCACCCAGTCCCTGACGCTCACCGCGCTCGCCGCCACCGTGGCCGCCGGCCTGATCGCCGCGCTGGCCGGGGTCACCCGTTCCGCCCGGCTCGCCGGCTGGCTGATCGCCGCGCTGGCGGGCAACCTGCTCGCGCTGGTGGTCGGCGAGGTGTTCGGGCTGCCCCGGTACTGGTCGGCCTTCCTGGTCGGCGCCGTGGCCGCGTCCCAGCTCGTGCTGGCCGCGCTGCTGCCGCAGCTACGCCGGGCCGAGGCGGCTGCCGAGACGGGCACGATCGAGGCCAGCTCGTACGCGGGCGCCGTACTCGCGCTGCTGCTCGCCTCCCAGTCGCTGCCCCACCTGGCCGTAATCACCTGCGCCTGGGGCGCCGTGCTCGGGGTCGCCGCGGCCAAGCCGGGCCGGGCGGCGCTGTACCGCAGCGGGCTGATCTGGCTGGGCGCCGCGCACGAGGTGGTCGCCTGGTGGCTGCTGATGCACATCGGCGGGGTGGGGCTGCCGGAGGCGTACACGCTCGCGGTCGCGCTGGTGGCGCTGATCACCGGGTACGTCGAGGTACGCCGCCACCCCGAGATCTCCAGCTGGTACGCATACGGGATCGCCCTGGTGGCCGCGTTCCTGCCCACCCTCGCGATCGTGCTCTACACCGGGCAGACCCCGCTGCGCCGGGGGATCCTGATCGTGGCCGCCGCCGCGACCGTGGCGCTCGGCGCCTGGCGCCGGCAGCAGGCGCCGGTCGTCGTCGGCGCGGTGACCCTGGTCATCGCCGCCCTGCACGAGCTGGCCGTGCTGTCCACCACCGCCCTGCTCTGGACAGTCATGGCATTCGTCGGCGCCGGCCTGGTCACGCTCGGCGCCAACTTCGAGAAGCGCCGCAACGACCTGCTACGCCTGCGCGGCGCCCTCGGGCGGCTGCGCTGACCGATCCGGCCCGGCCGGCTGCGCTGACCGATCCGGCCCGGCCGGCTGCGCTGACCGATCCGACCCGGCCGGCTGCGCTGACCGATCCGACCCGGCCGGCTGCGCTGACCGATCCGACCCGGCCGGCTGCGCTGACCGATCCGACCCGGCCGGCTGCGCCAGCTGCGTCAGCGAGGCCCGCAGCGCGGCGTCCTTCTCGACCACGAGGTCCTTCAGGCTCGCCTGGTACGCCAGCATGCGCTCGCGCAGCAACGGGTCGCTCGCGCCCAGGATCCGTACGGCCAGCAGGCCAGCGTTGCGCGCCCCGCCGACCGAGACCGTGGCGACCGGTACGCCGGCCGGCATCTGCACGATCGACAGCAGCGAGTCCAGCCCGTCGAGGCACTTCAGCGGCACCGGTACCCCGATCACCGGCAGCGGTGTCGCGGCGGCCACCATCCCGGGCAGGTGCGCGGCTCCCCCGGCCCCGGCGATGATCACCTTCAGCCCTCGGGCGACCGCCTGCTCCGCGTACGCCAGCATGCGCTGCGGGGTACGGTGCGCCGATACGACCCCCACCTCGTACGGCACCCCGAACTCGTCCAGCGCCTCCGCGGCACCCCGCATCACCGGCCAGTCCGAGTCGCTGCCCATGATCACGCCGACGGCGCCCATGGCTCCTCCGCGGAAAAGAGTGCGTCGTCGGGGCTCATGACTCCTCCACGGAAAAGAGTGCGTCGTCGGGGCTCACGCGGTTCCCTCCCGAAGCATCGCGGCCGCCCGGACCGCCCGCGCCCGGACAGTGGACAGGTCCGAACCCAGCGCCGTCACGTGGCCGATCTTGCGGCCGGGGCGCAGCTGCTTGCCGTACAGGTGGACCTTGACGCCCGGGTCGGCGGCGAACAGGTGGTGCACACGCTCGTCGATCGACATGCCGCCGGGCGGGCCGCCGAGCACGTTCGCCATCGCCACGGCCGGCGCGGTCAGGCCGGTGTCGCCCATCGGGTAGTCGAGTACCGCCCGCAGGTGCTGCTCGAACTGGGACGTCCGGGCGCCCTCGATCGTCCAGTGCCCGGAGTTGTGCGGGCGCATCGCCAGCTCGTTGACGACCAGCCCGGTACCGGTCTCGAACAGCTCCACCGCGAGCAGCCCGACCACGTCCAGCTCGGTGGCGAGCCGGATGGCCAGCCGCTGCGCCTGGACGGCGAGGTCGGGGGCGAGGTCGGGCGCCGGCGCGAGCACCTCGACACAGACGCCGCCCCGCTGCACGGTCTCCACGACGGAGTACGCGGCCGCCTGCCCGAACGGCGAACGGGCCACGAGTGCCGACAGCTCCCGGCGCAGCGGTACCCGCTCCTCGACGATCAGCTCCACGTCGGGCAGCTCGTCGTCGGGCCCGACGAACCAGACACCCCGGCCGTCGTACCCCCCGCGGACCGCCTTGGCCACCACGGGCCAGGACCCGGCCGCGAAGCGCTCGACCGCGGCCCGGTCCGGAGCCGGAGCCCAGCGCGGGACGGGGACGCCGAGCGACGCCAGCCGAGACCGCATCGCGCGCTTGTCCTGCGCATACCGCAGCGCCGCCGCGCCCGGCCAGACGGCCACCCCGTCGGCGACCAGCGCCTCGATGTGCCCGGACGGCACGTGCTCGTGGTCGAAGGTGACCACGTCGCAGCCCTTGGCGAACGCGCGCAGCGCCTCCAGGTCGGTGTGGTCGCCGTAGTGCACGTCCGCCGCGACCAGCGCCGCGCCGTCGTCAGGGGCGGTCGCGAGTACGCGCAGCGACTGGCCGAGGGAGATCGCCGCCTGATGGGTCATCCGGGCCAGCTGCCCGCCGCCCACCATGCCGACCACCGGCAGCCCGGTACGGGTATCCATCTCGGCCGCGATCCTACTTGACCAGGTCAGAGCTCCAGGACGGCCCCGGAGGTGACCGAGGTCGGCAGGAAGCCGAGCCGGTCGTTGACGGCGAGCATCGCCCGGTTGGTGACGTCGTTGTCGGTCACCACCTGTGGCACGTCCGGTCGGTCGGCGGCCAGCCGGCGCAGCGCCTCATCCTTGATCCAGAGCGCCAGCCCACGGCCGCGGTGCGCGGCCACCACCGCGGTCTCCTCGGTGAACGCGGTGGCGCCCGCGGTGCGGGCCACCCGCACCTCGGTCTGTCCGGCGACGGTACGGGTACGGTCCACCGCCACGGTCACTCGAAGCTCCCGGTCCCGGCGCGCCACGGCCGCCTCGATATCCCGGATCCGCTTTGGCGTGAACCGCTCCGCCTCGATCGCGTCGTCATGGGGAGCATCGTTGATCGCGTGCCGCGCCCGCGCGTACGACTCGAGCAGGTCGTCCGGCGCCGCCCCGGTCCACGACACCAGCTCGTACCCCGCCACCGCCGGTACGGGCACCGAGCGCAACGGCAGCCGCAGCACGCTGCGCCGGATCCGGTCGGTACTCTCCCGGGCGCCGACCGCGCGGACGAAGCCGGGGCCGGCCGGGTCGAGGTAGTGGCCGACCACGCTCTTGCAGCCCGTGGCCCGCGCCTGCCCGGCAACGGCGTGCAGCAGTGCCCGGCCGATCCCGTGGCGCCGCGCGTCCGGCGCAACGATCAGGTCGGTCAGGAACGCGGTGCTCGACCCGGCGGACACGGCGATCCCCGCGAAGCCGTCGACATCGCCGGACGTCCAGTACCAACGCCCGTCGTTCGAGGGCGGATGGCGCAGCATCGCGATCGTCTCGGCCCGGTCGCGCATCGGCTCGTCCGGCGCGACCAGGACGTGGCACGCGTACTGCAGGTCCCAGACCCGGCCGAGCAGGTCGTCGCCGGCCAGGGCAGGGTGCAGCGGGACGATCCGCGGCTCCATGTGCGGAACCGTAGCCGCCCCGCCGTACTCCCGTCGTCTGGTTTTAGAGCGTCGGGCCCTGCCGGCGCAGCTCGTCCACCGCGCCCATCGCCTCGCGCAGGTGCCCGAGCCACTCGTCGGCGTGCTCGCCCACGAGCCGTACGCACCACGCCAGCGCCTCGGACCGCGACCGTGCCACCCCGGCGTCGACCAGGGTGTCGAGCACCTGCCGCTCCGGCTGGCGCAGCCGGGTCATGGCCGGCGCGCTGAACGTGGTGAACAGCTCGACCGTCTCGCCACAGGTCGCACCCCAGGACACCTTGCGCCGGTACCGGTGCTCGGCCTGCTTGGCGATGCCGATCCGGCGATCCCGGGTCGACTCGCGCCAGCTCGCGATGCGGCCGGCCTCGGCGCTGGCCCGCTCGGCCGTGCTGGCGTCCTCGCCCAGGTCCGGCTCGGGCAGCCGGCCCATGATGAGGATCTCGTCCCGGTCGATGGTCACGTCCGGCCGGCCGGTGAACCAGTCGTCCGGCAGCGCCCCCATGATCCACGCGGCGGCGTCGTCGGCGGCCGGCGGCTCGCTACGGCCACCCCGCCCCCACTGCCCCATGAAGTGCTCCCGCCTCATGCTTCCTCCCCTGCTGTCCTTGCACTGATTACATGCTTACAGCGCTACGGATGCAAGCGACCAGTGTGTTCGCTCTGGGCGGACGAGGCGGGAGGCGGAGGGTGCCGGAGGCGGACGAGGCGGGAGTCAGCCGTGCAGAAGCGCGGCCAGGTCGGCGGCGTCGGTGACCGGGCGGTCGCAGACGAAACCCCGGCAGACGTACGCGGTTGGCGCGCCGTCGAGCATCGGGCGCCCGGCCAGCAGCGGTACGCCAGGCGTGTCCGGCGCGCCGGAGACGACCACGGCACCGGGCGGGGCGAGCCGCCACGCGGTGTCGAGCAGTGCCCCGTTGCCCGCGATCGCGATCTCGTACGGCCCGGACAGCAGCGCCTCGCCGACCGCGCACGCGTACCCGGTGGCACGCGGGTACCGGGCCGCGAGCGGTGTCACGGTCGCGATCGCCGCCTCGGCCGCCTCCCGGTACCGGGTCTTCCCCGTCAACGCCGTGTACGCCGTCAGCGCCGCCACGATCGCGGACAGCCCCGACGGGGTCGCGTTGTCGGTCGGGTCAGCCGGCCTGGTGACCAGGGCCTCGGCGTCGTCGGCGGTGTCGTAGAACCCGCCCCTGCCATCGGCGAAGTGGGCGAGCGCGGTGTCGAGGAGCTGTCCGGCCAGCTCCAGCCAGCGCCCATCCCCGGTCGCCTGGTGCAGTGCGCAGAACGCCTCGGCGACGCACCCGTAGTCCTCGAGTACGCCCGGCGCCTCGCCCGCCACACCGTCCCGGGACACCCGGCGCAGCCGCCCGTCCACCAGGTGCCGCCGGGCCAGCAACCCACCGCCCCGGCGCGCCACTTCCCACGCCGCGTCGGGATGCTCGTCTGCCTCGTCGCGGATCGCGCTCACGGCCGACGCGACGGCGCCGAACTCGACCAGGGCCGTCACCGCGAGACCGTTCCACGCGGCCACCACCTTGTCGTCCCGACCGGGCTGGGGCCGCTGCCGCCGTACCCCGGCGAGGCGGGAACGCGCCGACTCCCAGCGCGCACGGACCGTCTCATCCGCGGCGTCGATGTCCCGCATCAGCCGCAGGACCGAGGTGCCGTGCTCGAAGGTGCCCTCCTCGGTGACGCCGAATATGTCCGCCGCGAACGCGCCGTCCTCGTCGCCGAGGGCGTCGCGCAGCTGGGCCCGGGTCCACACGTACGTGAGGCCCTCGTGGCCGTCGGTGTCCGCGTCCAGCGCCGAGGCGAAGCCGCCCTCGGGGGTACCGAGGCCGTGCCGGAGGAACACCGCGGTCTCCCGGGCCACCCGCTCGGCGAGCCGGTCGCCGGACAGGCGCCAGAGGTGGGTGTAGACGCGCAGGAGGAGGGCGTTGTCGTACAGCATCTTCTCGAAGTGCGGCACGATCCATCGATCATCGACGCTGTACCGGGCGAACCCGCCGGCGAGCTGGTCGTACATCCCGCCTCGGGCCATCTGCTCGCATGTGTGGCGCACGATCTCCAGTGCCCGCTCGTTGCGGGTGCGCTGGTAGTGGCGCAGCAGGAAGAGCAGGTTCAGGTGCGGCGGGAACTTCGGGGCGTGACCGAAGCCGCCGTACCCCTCGTCGAAGTCGTCGGAGAGGCCGGCGGCCGCGGCGTCCAGTACCTCCGCGGTCATCGGGCTGGTCGGGCCCGCGGCGTGCACGCCGCCGATGACCTCGACCACCGCCGCGCCCTGGCGCACCACCGCGTCCCGCTGGTCGCGCCACGCCACATGGATCGACTGGAGCAGGCCCACGAAGTTCGGCCTGGGGAAGTACGTGCCGCAGAAGAACGGCTGGCCGTCCGGCGTGGCGAAGACGGTCATCGGCCAGCCGCCCTGGCCGGTCATCGCCTGGGTGGCGGTCATGTACACGGCGTCCACGTCGGGACGCTCCTCCCGGTCCACCTTGACCGCGACGAAGTTCGCGTTGACCAGCTCGGCGACGCCCTCGTTCTCGAACGACTCGTGCGCCATCACGTGGCACCAGTGGCAGGCGGCGTACCCGACCGAGATCAGTACGGGCACGTCCCGGCGGGCCGCCTCGGCGAACGCGTCCGGCCCCCAGGGCCACCAGTCGACCGGGTTGTCCCGGTGCTGCTGGAGGTAGGGCGAGGACGAGTGGGCCAGCCGGTTCGCCATACCAAGAGACTAGCTATAGCTAATGCAGCGCGGCGGGACGCCGCTCCTCCCGTGAGGATCAGCTACGGGGCGGTCAGGAGGCGCCGTCGGTGGCCCGGAGCGGGAGGACCTGGCCCCCTGAGTCGCGCAGCATGCCGGCGAGCACCCCGGTGATCCGGTCGGCGGGCATCGGGGCGAAGAAGTGGAAGCCCTGGGCGGCGGTACAGCCGAGGTCGGTGAGCACCCGGCGTTGCTCGGCGGTCTCCACCCCCTCGGCCACCACCCGTACGCCCAGCTCCCGGGCCAGCTCGACGGTGGTACGGACGATCGCCATGGCCTCCGGCGACTCGACCATCCGGCGCACGAAGCTGCGGTCCACCTTGACCTCGTCGACGTGTACCCGGGTGAGGAACTTCAGCGACGAGTACCCGGTGCCGAAGTCGTCGACGGACAGCTGGACGCCGATGCGCTGCAGCTCACCGAGGACCCGGGTGACCGCGTCCTGCTCGGGGACGACCAGCGTCTCGGTGATCTCCAGTACCAGTTGGCCGGGCGGTAGCGCGTGCCGGGCCAGCAGCTCGGCGACCTGAGCCGGCAGCTCGTCGTCGAGCAGGCTGCGCGGCGAGAGGTTGACCGCGATCCGTACCGACGGGTCCCACGCGGTGGCGACCGCTAACGCCTTGTCGATCATCAGGCGGGTGAACGGTCCGACCAGGTCGCTGTTCTCCAGGACCGGCATGAACTGCTTCGGCGCCAGCTCACCACGCCGGGGATGCTGCCAGCGGGCCAGCGCTTCGACACAGGCCGGGGCGCCGGTACCGAGGTCCACCGCGGGCTGCATGGCGACCTGGAACTGGTCCCGGGCGGCGAGCGCCTCGCGCAGCTCGGCCAGCAGGGCCAGCCGGTCGGTACTGCTCTCCTCGCCGGTGCCGTCGTACCAGCCGACCGCGCCCGGGCCGCGCTTGGCCCGGTACATCGCGATGTCGGCGCGCCGGACCAGCTCGGACATGTCCACGCCGGTCGCGGTCGCCAGGGCCACGCCGACGGATGCCTCGACGGCGAGCTGGACCCCGGCCACCTCGGTCGGCATCGCCACCAGGTCGGCCAGCTCCCGGGCCCGGCGCCGGGCCAGTGCGAGCGTGCCGTCGTGGCCGTCGCCCCGTACCGGACTGTCCAGCGCCGTGAGCAGCAGCCCGAACTCGTCGCCGGACAGCCGGGCGACCAGCTCCCCCGGCCGCGCGTACGCGCCGATGCGCGCGGCGGTGACCCGCAGCAGCTCGTCACCGGCGGCGTGCCCCAGCGTGTCGTTGACCTCCTTGAAGTGGTCGATGTCGAGCAGCAGCAGGGCCACCCGGGCGTCGTACTCCAGGGCCCGCAACACGGCGTCTCCCCGGGTCAGCAACGCCTCCCGGTTGGCGACCCCGGTCAACGGGTCGTGTACGGCCGCGTGTGAGCTGCGCTCCGACAACGCCTGCAGCTCCCGGTGCGAGGCCGCGTCGTGCAGGGCGGCGGCGAGCGCGTCGGCGAACGCGGAGAGCTGCATGCGCTCCCGCGCGGCCAGCTCGACCCGGGCGGGAAAGTGCAGCCGTAGCTCACCGACGACGGCCGCGCCGACCTGGAGGGTACGGCTGACGACCTCGGTACCGGCCGGCTCGTCCACCGCCGGCCCGTTGTGCACGGCCGCCTCCGAGCCGCCCCGGTAGCTCCACGTCGGACCGTCGGGGTGGGGTACCCGTACCTCCGCGGTCGCCGCCGGGAAGAGCCCCGCCGCCCCGTGCACCCCGGCCTCGGCGACCCCGCGCTCCTCCAGCCGGTTGAGCGACTCGGTCGCCCGCGAGAACACCTGCCAGGCGCGCCGCTCGTCGTCGGCGCGCAGCCGGTTGGCGTACGCCTGGCGCAGCAGCCACAGCACCGGCGGCAGGATCACCAGCCAGCGCGGGTCCTCGCTGATCGTCACCACGACGAGCAGGCCGACCGCGATGTTGCCGACGACCATGAACCCCTTGCCGCTCGGCGCGCGCCGGAGCAGCTCCAGGAACGGGCTACCGGTGTGGAAGCTCACCACCGCCGCGAACAGCACCAGGTTGACGCCGAAGTAGGTGACGGCCGCGGCCACGAGGGCGGCACCGATGTGCAGGTCCCCGGCGTCGTGGACGCCCGGATGGACGAGCACCGCGACGCCGGTGGCCACGGCCGCGGCGACCGACTGGTTCGCGGCGTTGAAGGTCATCCCGACAGGGGTACGGCGTTCCCCGGCGAGTCGCAGCGTGACCTGGGCGAGCAGGCTGCCGACGAGCACCACGGCGGGTACCCAGCCGAGCGGGATCAGATAGATCGCGATGATCAGGGCGGCCTCGCCCCAGGCCACCCCGATCTCGGCGCGACCGACCCGGACCCGTACCCGGGCGAGCTGGGCGAGCGTGACCGCACCCAGCGCACCGACCAGCCGTACCGTGTCGGTCTCCGGGCCGAGCAGCGTGCTGTGTACCGCGATCCCGGCGACCGCCAGGATCACCGCCGCCGGGATCACACTGGCGTACAGGATCCGCAGCCGCTGGTTGGCCTGCGCGGTGCCGAGCGCGTGACCCAGGCGACGGAGGATCGTCATCGCGGGCTCCGGTACGGCGGCGAGCATCGCGGAGCGTGCGGCGTCCGGGCTGGCGCGACGCTCCGGCGGAGCCGTTGTGCGGCGGGGCTGGCCGGGCGGCGCATCGAGCGCGGAGCAGAGCGAGCCGCCCATGAGTACCGCCACGGTCGCGATATCTGGTATAGACGGCGACCGAGGATGTCCGACATCTCGACACCGCCCTCCCATATAGATGAAGGGCGCCTCCGCCCTGGGGCGAAGGCTAAGCTACGCGAGGGTCGGAAGTCAGCTACCAGCTCGGCAGCTTGCCCGTTATCTGGTAGAAGGTGGCTGATAATCGCGCTCGTCGGCGGACTACACCTAGCCGGACAGACCGTCCACCGAACCGCCGGTTCCCGGCGATGATCCGCCACCCGTCGCCGACCGCCCGCCGCCGACCGCCCGCTCGGCAGCCCCTTGGGCCCCTGCGCCGGGGACCGCGGCCGTCCCGCCCGATCCAGCCGCCCGGCCGGCCCGGGTGGCCTGGTCCTCGGTGGCCTGGTCCTCGGTGGGCCGGTCCTCGGTGGGCCGGATCGGGAAGCGCTCGGGAATGCGGCGCAGGTGCCGGTTCATGCTACGGATCAGCAGCGCCGTGGCGATCGCCAGGAGGACGATGATCAGCAGGCCCATCGGACCGGCCAGCCCATCGGACATGGTGTCGCCGAAGTTGTTCTCGGCGACCGTTGTCGTGGTCATCGGAACCTCCCTCCCACGCCAAGAGAACAGGGCGGCGGGACGCCGCTCCTCCCGTGCAGGTCAGCGTACGCCCCGGCCGCCTACGCGCACACCTGCTCGGCCACCCCGGTGAACAGGTCGTGCTCCGGCCGCTCGCTGTCGACGGACGAGCGCACCAACTCGTAGTCCTCGGTCGGCCACGCCTTGCGCTGGATATCCAGCGGCGCCCGGAACCACGGCCCGTCCGGGTCGACCTGGGTCGCGTGCGCCCGTAGCGCGTCGTCACGGGTCTCGAACCAGTCGCCGCACTCCACCCGCGTGGTGATCCGGTGGTCCTTGCTCGGCCACTCGGCCATCCTCGCCATCATCTCGGCGAACGGCGACTCCAGGCCGGCCGCGAGCATGCCCTCATGGATCGCGACCCACCGCGCCCTGGGCCACATGTGGTAGTAGAGCTTGAGCGGCTGCCACGGCGCGCCGGAGTCCGGGTAGCGCCGCGGGTCGCCGGCCGCGTCGAAGGCCACCGTCGAGATCTTGTGGGTCATGATGTGGTCGGGGTGCGGGTAGCCGCCATCCTCGTCGTAGGTGAGGACGACGTGCGGCCGGAACTCCCGGATCTCCCGGACCAGCGGCTCAGCGGCCCGGTCGACGTCCTCGAGCGCGAAGCAGCCGGGCGGCAGCGGCGGGAGCGGGTCGCCCTCGGGCAGCCCCGAGTCGACGAACCCCAGCCAGGATTGCCGGACCCCGAGGATCTCCCGAGCCCGCTCCATCTCCAGCCGGCGCAGCTCGGCGATCTGTGCCCAGATCTCCGGCCGGTCGAGCTTCGGGTTCAGGACGCTGCCCCGTTCGCCGCCGGTACACGTGACGACCAGCACATCCACGCCTTGCGCCGCGTACTTCGCCATGGTCGCCGCGCCCTTGCTCGACTCGTCGTCGGGGTGCGCGTGCACCGCCATCAGCCGCAACCCCTCGCCCACGCCAAGCTCCTCGTCGCAACGCTGGAGATAATGGAACCCGACCATTCTTACGCACCCCTCCGACAATCCTTAGAGGTACGCATCGTGGCCAACAACGCAGCGGCGCCGGTGTTCCCACCCGGCCGGTACGGGCGGCGCCGCGAGCCCAGCCGTGCCCGGCGCTGGGTACCGGTCGCGTTGCTGGTCCCCGTCGTGCTGGCGATGCTGCTCCTGGCCGGACGCCTCTACCGCCAGTACGGCGACCCGGCGTACCGGGTGACCGTGCAGAGCCAGGCCGGGATCACGGATACCTCGGCGACCGTCACGTTCACCGTGCACAAGCGCGACGGCGGGCCGGCGGTGTGCCGGGTACTGGCCAAGAGCTACTCCGGCGCCGAGGTCGGGTCCGCGGACGTGACCGTGACCGCCGGTACGGACGTCACGGTCCGGTACACCGTGGCCACCTCGGCCCGCCCGTACGCCGTCGACGTCCCCGGGTGTCACGCCCCGTAGCTTGCGGAGCGGTGCCAGTCAGTGTTCGACAGCCCATAAGGTTGCTCGCAATTGGTAATGCCGTGCTAACTCGGGCACTGGTAGCTTGGTAGTTTCCGACTGTCCCATCCGAGGAGATCCCATAGTGTCCACCACCGATCGCGAGGGGACCTGGCTGTCCCAGGACGCGTACGACCGGCTCAAGGCCGAACTCGACGAGCTGATCGCGAACCGGCCGGTGATCGCCGCGGAGATCAACGCCCGCCGCGAGGAGGGTGACCTGCGGGAGAACGGCGGGTACCACGCCGCCCGCGAGGAGCAGGGCAAGCAGGAGGGGCGGATCCGCTACCTCCAGGAGTTCCTGCGCACGGCGCACGTCGGCGACGCGCCCAACGCCGACTCGGTGGTCGCCGGTACGGTCGTGACGATCTACTTCGACGACGACCGGGACGACACCGAGACGTTCCTGCTCGGGTCGAGGGAGATCTCCTCCACCACCGACCTCACCGTCTACAGCCCGGAGTCGGCGCTCGGCACGGCGATTCTCGGCGCGCGCAGCGGTGACACCGTCACCTACGTCGCCCCGAACGGCCGCGACATCAAGGTCACCGTGGTCGGCTTCGAGCCCTTCGCGGGCTGACCGTGGCATGGGCTGACCACGGCATGGCCTGACCAAGCGTGGGGATGACCGAGGCGTGGGATGACCGAGGTCAGGACCGCACCGACGGGTTCACCGTGTACCCGCCGGTGCGCAGGCCACTGATCAGCCGGTCGGAGTGCTCCGCGCCCCGGGTCTCCACGGACAGCTCGATCTCCACCTCGCCGAGGCGTAGCCGGGGGTCGTGCCGCTGGTGCGCGACATCGAGGACGTTCGCGCCGTGCTGGGCGATCAGGGCCAGGAGCTGGGCGAGCTGACCGGGGCGGTCGCCGGTCCGTACGGTGATCCGCAGGTACCGGCCGGCGGCCGCGAGCCCGTGCTCGATCACCCGCAGGAGCAGCAGCGGGTCGATGTTGCCGCCGGACAGCACCGCGACCACCGGCGTCGGTACGGGCACCACGCCGGTCAGCAGGGCGGCCACCGCTGCCCCGCCGGCCGGTTCGACGACCATCTTGCCGCGCTCCATGAGCATGAGCAGTGCCCGGGAGATGTCCTCCTCGCGTACCGTCACGACCTCGTCGACCAGCTTGCTGACGTGCGCGAACGTGACGTCGCCCGGGCAGCCAACCGCGATGCCGTCGGCGATCGTGCCGAACCGGGCCAGCCGTACGGGGTGGCCGGCGCTCAGGGAGGGCGGGTAGGCGGCCGCGCCCGCCGCCTGTACGCCGATGATCCGGATGTCCGGCCGCAGCGCCTTGGCCGCCACGGCGATCCCCGAGATCAGGCCGCCGCCGCCGATCGCGACCACGATCGTCCGCGCGTCCGGGCACTGCTCGAAGATCTCCAGCGCGACCGTGCCCTGGCCGGCGATCACGTCCGCGTGGTCGAACGGGTGGATCAGGACGGCGCCGGTGGAGTCCGCGTACTCGCGGGCGGCCTCCAGGGCCTCGTCGACCGTCGACCCGGACAGCCGTACCGTCGCCCCGTAGCCCTTGGTCGCCGCGACCTTCGGCAGCGCCGCGCCCTCGGGCATGAACACCGTCGCCGACGTGCCCAGCAGCCCGGCCGCCAGCGCGACCCCCTGGGCATGGTTGCCCGCGCTGGCCGCCACCACCCCCCGGGCGCGCTCCTCCGCCGAGAGCCGGGAGATCCGCACGTACGCGCCGCGCACCTTGTACGAGCCGGCGCGCTGCAGGTTCTCGCACTTCAGCCAGGCGGGCCCGCCGAGCTTGGCGGTCAGCGGCCGGCAGGGCTCCAGCGGGGTACGCCGGACCACTCCGTCGAGCAGCTTCTGCGCTTCTTCGACGTCCAAGAGGGTCACCAGATCGAGGGTCATCCCCCGATCGTCGCACCCGCCCCCCGCGTGCGGGGCCAGCCGGGGGCGTGCCGCAGCCAGGGCGACGCCTGTTCGAGCTGGCCGGCCAGGCCGAGCAGGGTCAGCTCGGTACCGGGCGGGCCGACGAGCTGCACGGCGACCGGCAGCCCGTCGGGGCGTACCCCCATCGGGACGACGATCGCGGGGAAGCCGGCGACGTTCCACGGGCCGGCGTATGGCGCGTACCGCAGGTTGGCCATCAAGTTCGCGCGCCACGAGCGGGCGTGCCAGTCGACGGCCGGCGGCGGGGTGCTGGCCAGTGCCGGGGTGAGCAGGACGTCGTACCCGCCGGAGAACCACGCCTCCAGGCCCGAGCGCCAGCTGGCGCGGTCGCGCTCCCGGGCCAGGCCGCGGCGGGTGACCCACCCGCCCACCGCGATGTGCCGGCGGGTACGGGGCTGCAGCGTGGTCACGTCCACACCGGAGTCCTGGGCGTCGCGGTACGCACCGGCGAACCAGGTCGCGATCACCGCCCGGAGACCCCGACCCGTGGGGTACCGGGGACTGGCGTTGACCGCGTCGTGGCCCGCCCCGATCAGCAGCCGGGCGGCGGAGCGCAGTGCGTCGCGGGCCGGCTTGTCCGCCCGTACCCCTTGCAGCGGGCTGCGGGCGGAGACCGCGACCCGCAGCCGGCCCGGCTCGCTCAGCTTCGGCGGCGCCCAGCCGGCCAGCACCGCGAGCCCGACGGTGGCGTCGGCGACGGTGGTGGCGAGGATCCCGTGCTCGGTCAGGCCGAACCAGTCCTCGGCCGGCATCTGCGCCGGGACCACCCCGCGCCCGGGCTTGATCCCGACGAGACCGCAGCAGGCGGCCGGGATGCGTACCGAGCCCAGGCCGTCGTTGCCGTGCGCGATCGGGACCAGCCCGGCGGCGACCGCGGCCGCCGCGCCGCCGGACGAGCCGCCGGGAGTCCGGTCGGTACGCCACGGGTTGCGGGTGACCGCGCGTCTCGTCGTCGGTCAGTCCCCACAGCCCCAGCTCGGGCATCCGGCTGGTGGCCACGACCACCGCGCCCGCGCCCCGCAGCCGCCGTACCACCTCGTGGTCGGTCTCGGCCGTCGCGCCGCGCGCGGCCGCCGACCCGTACCAGCGTCGGCAGCCCAGCCACCGGCGTGTTCTCCTTGACCGCGATCGGTACCCCCGCGAGCGGCAGGTTGACCAGGTCCTCCTGGTCGTCGACCGCCTCGGCCTCGGCCGACCGCCTCGCCGGCCCGGACGATCCGGAAAGCGTTCACCGCGCTGTCGTACGCCCGGATGTAGTCCAGATGGTCGGCGACCACCTGGGTCGCCGAGGCGTCCCCCCGGCGGACCGCCCGGGCGATCTGCTTGGCCGTGGCGCCGACCCAGCTGGCCGACTCCTCCAACATGGCATCCTCCCCGTCGCCCGGTTGTGGCGCCCCGCCCTGCCGCAACGGCTAGCCCTGCGGCAACGGCTAGGCGAGCGCCTGCTCCAGGTCCGCCAGGAGATCTTCCACCGTCTCGATGCCGACAGACAACCTGACCAGATCGGCGGGTACCTCCAGCGGCGAGCCGGCCACGCTGGCGTGGGTCATCCGGCCCGGGTGCTCGATCAGCGACTCGACGCCGCCGAGCGACTCGCCGAGCACGAAGAGCCTGGCCCGGTTGCAGATGGCCACCGCGAGGTCAGGGTCGCCGACCTGGAAGCTGACCATGCCACCGAACCGGCGCATCTGCTTGGCCGCGACGTCGTGGCCGGGGTGGTCGGGCAGGCCCGGGTAGAGGACCTTGCGGACCTTGGGCTGGCGCAGCAGGAACTCGACCACCCGCTCGGCGTTGTCGCAGTGCCGGTCCATCCGGATCGCCAGGGTCTTCGCGCCGCGCAGGGTCAGCCAGGCGTCGAACGGTCCGTCGACGGCGCCCATCGCGTTCTGGTGGTACGCCAGCTCGTCGGCCAGCCCGTCGTCGTTGACGATCAATGCGCCGCCGACCACGTCCGAGTGGCCGCCGAGGTACTTGGTCGTCGAGTGCACGACGACGTCCGCGCCGAGCGCGAGCGGCTGCTGCAGGTACGGGCTGGCGAACGTGTTGTCCACGACCAGCAGGGCGCCGCGGTCGTGGGCCAGCTGCGCGAGGGACGGCGATGTCGGCGACGTTGAGCAGCGGGTTGGTCGGCGTCTCGACCCAGACGATCCGGGTGCTGTCGCGCGTCGCTCAGCCGTACGTCGTCCACATTGGACAGATCGGCGACGGTGAACTCCAGCCCCCACTTGCTGGGCCACCTTGGCGAAGAGGCGGAACGTGCCGCCGTACGCGTCGTCCGGTATCGACGACGTGGTCGCCCGGCCGGCACAGCGTACGCAGCAGGGTGTCCTCGGCGGCGAGGCCGCTGGCGAACGCGAGACCCCGCCGGCCGCCCTCCAGCGCCGCCAGGCACTCCTGCAGCGCGTCGCGGGTCGGGTTGGCGGTACGGGCGTACTCGTACCCGAGCCGGGGCGCGCCGACCGCGTCCTGCGCGTAGGTGGAGGTCTGGTAGATCGGCGGTACCACCGCGCCGGTACGCGGGTCGGGTTCCTGCCCGGCGTGGATGGCGAGCGTCTCGAAGCCGTAGGTCATGGTCACGAGATTACGGCGGCGGAACGCCGCTCCCGCCAGGAGGATCAGTAGTCGTGGCCGGTTGGCTAGGGTGGGCCGCGTGGCGGAGTGCGTCTTCTGCGGCATCGTGACCGGTTCGGTACCGGCGTTCCTGGTCGCCTCGGAGCCGGCCGGGCTGGCGTTCCTGGATACGCGACCGGTGTTTCCCGGGCACGTACTGGTGATCCCGCGCGCGCACATCCCGACCCTGGCCGACCTGCCGGCCGGGTCGTTGGGCGGGTACTTCGGGCTGGTCCAGCGGGTGGCGGTCGCCGTGCAGTCGGGACTGTCGGCGGACGGGACGTTCGTGGCGATGAACAACATCGTCAGCCAGAGCGTGCCGCACCTGCACACGCACGTGGTACCGCGCCGGCGCAAGGACGGCCTGCGCGGCTTCTTCTGGCCTCGCGGCAAGTACGCCTCCGACACCGAGGCGGCCGACTACGCCGCGAAGATCGCCGCCGCACTACCGTAGCCCCACTGCCATAACCGCACTGCCGGAGCCGCGCTGCCATAGCCGCACTGCCGAAGCCGCCCGAGCTGTTCGGAGCCCACCCGCACAGCCGTCACCGCCCCGAGCTGTCCGGGGCCGGATGTCCGATCAGCCAGGAGATCGCGCGTAGGTTCATTTATCGGTAACCACTTCTGCCCGAAGTCGACAGCGAATAGGGGTTGTCCGCGGTTCCGGGCTCTGCGAAATTGCGCAGGGATCGATTGCCCGCAGGAGGATCCGTGCAGACACGTCCGCTCGTCCGGTTGCTGGTCATCACGGTCATCGCATTCCTGGCCTGGGGTGCCGGAGCGGGTGCGGCAAATGCCGCCGATCCCGGCCCGGTCATTCTCAAGCTCGATGACAAGTACGTGCTCAAGAAGGTCACCGACCTGCCGGCGGAGTTGCTCACCTGCGCCCACGTACCCGGTGGCGCGAAGCCGGGCGTGGATGGCTGGAGCTTTGACCAGCCGATGGTGGGCGCGCACGACATCCTGTATGTCATCGGGTACATCATCGATGAGCCGAGCGGCCCGACCCCCATTCTTCTCGGTATCGGCCCGGGCGGCGTGGTCACCGTACCCATTTCCACCGCCGCGGCGACGGTGCCGGGGATGGTGCCCGGAGCCATCGCGACGCCGGCCCCGTCGACCACGCCCAGCCCCGCACCGACGATCGGACCGCCGCCGCCCGGGGTGACCGGTGGCCTGATCGACGGCGGTGCCGGTGGGGCCTGGCTGCAGACGCCGAAGGGCTGGATCCTGGGGGGCGGCGCGATGCAGGGGGTCGTGGCCAGTACCGACGCCAAGACGTTCGGCCTGACCAGCGCGTGCCTGCCGGCGGCGTCCGGCACGCCCTCGCCGTCGCCAACGGCGACCGGGTCGCCCACCCCGCCGGCCGTGCTGCCGGCGCTGCAGGAGACGACGGGCACGCTGCCCAGGACCGGCGCCCCGGTCGGGTTGATCGTCGGTACGGGGGTGGTGCTGGTCGGCGTCGGCGCCGCGCTCCGCCTGGCGTACGCGCGCCGGCGCCGGGTGCCGTCCGTCGCCGTCGGGCCGGACGACCAGCCGGACGCGATGTGAGGAGGGCGGATGCCGACGCGGCCCGCGCCACTCAGGATCCTGGTCCTGGCCGCTGCGGTACTGGCGGCGACGGCGGCTGGCTGCGGACCATCCCCGAGGCCGCCGGCGCCAACCCCTGCCGGCTCGCCTGAGGCCCTCCCGACACCGTCGTCCGACTCCAGCGGCCCCACGGCCATACCGGCTTCGGCCATGGCGAGCGCCTCGGGTACCACCGGCGGCGGCCAGCCACCGGCACCGCCGGCAAACGGTACCGGCCCGACCCCGGGTCCCCCGCACGCCCCGTCCCAGAATGACGTGCAGGCCGCCCTGCTCACCGTCGCGGAAATGCCGGGCTTCGCCATTGACAGTACGACGGACAGCAGCGGCGCGAACTCGCTTTCCGGATGCCCGCCTCTCGATACCGACTTCACCGCCGGAGCCACGGCAAGCGCCGAGGTGCTGTTCCGCAAGGACGGGTCGAGCCCATTCATCCGCGAGCGGCTCAGGCAGTTCCCGGTACCCGGCGCGCAGGCAGCCATGAGCCGGATCCGCAGCGCGTCGAGCAGTTGCCACTCGTTCTCCGGAACCGACCCGACCCTGGGAAAGGTCGACTTCACCGTGACGACCATGGCGACGCCGTCGTACGGTGACGAGACAGCGGCTCTCCGGGTGACCATGAAGCCGGAGCGCTACCCCGCGACGATCCTGGAGAACCTCGTCGCCATCCGGCGCGGCGGAACGCTCCTCATGATTTCCGATACCGATGTCAACTCGATCGACAACGCGTTGACCAGTTCGGTCGTGAGCAAGGCGTACGACAAGGTGACCAGGCACTGGTAACCGCCCTCGGAAGGGAGATGTCAGTGGTCGAGGTGACCGCGCCCGACCTGGTACGCGAGTTGGCGGAGCGTACGGTCCGGCAGGTCGCGCCGGAGCGGGCCGAGGTGTTTGCGGTACTGGCCCCCGCGTACCTGGCCGATCCCGAACGGATTCTGCGCCGGCGTCAGGAGCGCGCGGAGGACCTCGGCTTCGGGCTCGGAGTCGCCGAGATGGTGGTGATCGGGGCGGTAGTGTACGTGGCCAACGCCGCCGTGGGCCAGCTCATCGGCCGGACCGCCGAGGTCGCGGTGGCTATCCTGTTCCGACGGCTGCGCCGGCGATCGAAGCCGTCGCCGGTGACCGTTCCCGACGGTCTCCTCCCACTCGGCGCGGAGCAGGCGGCACGGCTGCGCGAGTTCGCGACAGCGCGGGGAGTCGAGGCCGGGCTGGCCTCCCCGGACGCCCAGCGGGTCGCGGACGCGATCGTCACGTTCCTGGTCGAGGGCTTTCCGGGGACAGAGAGCCTTCCGGGGACAGACGGCATTCCGGGGAGACCGCCAGCGCCGCTGGCCACCCCGGCACCGACGGCACCGTCTGCCCCGGCCGCGCCCGCCCCGACCGCGCCGATCCCGACCGCCGCACCGACCGCGACCGAGTCGTCGGCCCGATGTTTGCCGCCTCCACCTGCGTCGTCCTCCCCTACCGGGAGGCGAGCCAGAGCGGCGTCGGCTCGCTTGCCAAGCGCTACGGAAGGCCGATCGTCGCGACCGACCTCGGCGGCCTGCCCGACCTGGTCGGCGATGCGGGTCGGATCGTTGCTCCCGGCGACGCCACCGAGCTCGCTGCCGCGCTGCTCGAGGTCGCCGGCGACCCGAATCTGGCCGAGCGGCTCGGTAGAGCGGGGGCGAAGTCGGTCGAAGAGCAGGCGGGCTGGGAGGTCGTCGCCCGGCGCACGATCGACGCCTACCGGGAGCACATCCTCTAACGGCGTCCGCGGTGCGCCAGGGTGCGGTCGATGAGCTCGACGTAGCTCTCGACCATCGCCTCGGAGTCGAAGCTCCGCGAGGCCTCCAGGGCGCCGGCGGAGAGCTCGTCGTGGAGCTCGGGGCCGGCGAGGATGCTGCGGCAGGCCTCGGTGAAGGCGTCGACGTCGCCGGCGGGGACGACGATCCCCGCCCGGTGGTCGTCGATCAGGCCGCGGATGTCGCCGACGTCGGAGGCGACGACCGGGACGCCGAGCGCCATCGCCTCGAGAATCGAGAGCGGCATCGTGTCCGAGGTCGAGGGAAGCACGGCGATGTCGGAGAGGGCGAGAAGGGCGGGGACGTCGGAGCGCATCCCGAGGAAGTGGGCCCAGGTCGCACCCTGCTCGCGGGCGCGCTGTTCCATCGGGTCCTTGATCGCGCGGCCGACGCCGACGAAGACGGCGTGGACGTCGCCGAGCTTCTCGCGCAGCCGTCCGACCGCCTCGAAGGTCGCGGCCTGGTTCTTCTCCGGCCGGAACTGGGCGATGTGGATGACGACCTTGGCATCGGCCGGGATCCCGAGCACGGCGCGGTCGGGCGGCGGCACCGCCTCGGCTCGCAGTTCGGCGGTCGGCACCCCGTTCGGAATGTAGGTGATCTTCTCCGCCGCGACGCCCTCGCTGCGCAGGACCGGGATCTGGGAGTGGGCGCAGGCGACCGTCGCCGCCGTGAACGGCTCGAGCAGGCGGTTGTGGACGGCGATCGCCCGGTCACGGCGCCTGCCGCTGCTGGAGACCTGGACGTCGCGGTCGGTCGCGTGGTCGGCGACGATCACCGGGCGGCGGGCGAGGATCGCCGCCAGGCGGCGCCCAGAGCGTCGCGTCCCACATCGTGCAGTGGACGAGGTCGGCCTCGCGGGCGAGGCGGGCCATCCTCAGCACGGCGCCGGGCCGGTCGCGACGGCGGTGCGCGCCAAGGGCGATCACCTCGACCCCGTCGGCGGTGAGCGGGCCGGTGTCGATGTCGGGCTCGCCGATGCAGACGATCCGGATTCCCATCCCGCGCCTGGCAAGACCGCGCGCGAGGTCGATCAGCTGCCGCTCCGCGCCCCCGGGACGGAGGTTGTGGACAGCCATCAGGATCCGGGGCTTTGGCTTCGGCTCGTTCACGATGGGCGCTGTCCGACGCCCATGACTACGCTTGACGCCGAATCCAAGATGGGGCCCGAGAATAATCATTCAGACGCCGGATTCGTCGAGGTCCTGAGCTCCGGAAAGGCGGGGGAGGAGATCCGGGCGCCCTGGCGGGACCTGGCGATCGCCCGCGAAAACCCGTTCCTGACTCCGGAGTGGCTCGACGCCTGGGAGGAGGGGGCCGGGGAGCAGCCGCACCTGCTCGTCTGGCGGCGCAGTGCCGACGGCCCGGTCGGCGGCGTCCTGCCCCTCGTCGTCGGCCGGCGGGGGCCGCTGCGGATGCTGCGCTTCCCCGGAGCCGACAACGGCGACTGGTTCGGCGCCGCCTGCGCCCCCGAGGACGAGGCCGATGCGATCGCCGCCTGGCTGCGGGCGCTCCGCGAGGGAGAGCGGTCCTGGGACGTCCTGCGGCTCGATCGAGTCGAGAGCCCGGGTGCCTGGCGGGAGGGGATCGCCGCGCTCTGGGGTGAGCGTGGGCCCCGGGTCCCGCGCGCCGACGACGTCCTCCCGTTCATCGAGCTGGGCGAGGGTGGCTACGAGGGCTGGCTTTCGTCGCGGAGCCGCAACTTCCGCAGCCAGCTCGGGCGGCGGCGGCGGAAGGCCGAGCGCGACCACGAGCTCGGCTACGAGGGCACGCCGGGCCCCGGCGAGCTGGCCGAGACGATGACGACGCTGTTCGACCTCCACGACCAACGCCGCCTCGACGCCGGCGGCGACGGCAGGCTCTCGAGCGCCGCCAAGGAGGCCTACCGGCGCTTCGCCGCCGCCTCGCTCGAGCGGGGCTGGCTGCGGATGCACATGGTGGAAATCGATGGCACTCCGGCCGCGGCCTGGTACGGCTGGCGGGTAGGTCGTCGCTACTTCTACGGGATGTCGGGATTCGACCCGAGGTGGGGCGAGCTCGCGATCGGGACGCTGCTGCTCGCGCACACGATCGAGCGGGCGGCCGAGGAGGGCGCGGAAATCTACGACATGCTCTGGGGGGACGAGGCCTACAAGTCCCGCTATGAGACGGGCCGGCGGACGGTGACCACGCTCGCGGTCGGGGCCGGGGCGATCGGGCGGGCGGCGCTTGCGGCCGAGTCCTCGGCGCGTTCGCTTCGGGCCCGGCTCGGGTCGGGTTAGCGATGCTGTTCAAGAACACGCTGGCCCAGTCGGGCGGCGTCTTCGCCTCCTACCTCGCCAGCCTGATCCTGGCGCCGGTGATGCTCTCCCGCCTCGGCCTCGAGGCGTTCGGGATCTGGGCGGTGACCGGGGCCTTCGTCACCTACGCCCGCACGCTCGACTTCGGGGTCGGACGCTCGCTTGCCCGCTTCGTCGCCCTCTACCACGCCGGCGATGACCCACGCGGGGTCCGGGAATGCATGGGACTGGGGTTGATCGCGGTCACGCTTCTCTCCCTCGTCGGCGTCATCGCCGCCGCGCTCCTCGCCCCCTGGGTCTCAGACGTCCTCGACGCGCTGACCGCGAGCGAAATGAGGGTCGTCCTCGTCTCCTCGGTCCTGCTCGGGATGACCTATGCCTTCTCCCAGGTCTTCACGGCACTGCCGATCGGGATGAGGGAGATGGTGCCGGCCAACGTCGCCAACGTGATCCTGACCCTGACCAACCTCGCGTTCAGCCTGGTCGCGCTCGGCCTCAGCACCAAGCTGACGACCTACGCGATCGCCAACGCTGCCGCCGGGATCGTCGGCATGGTGCCGTTCCTCGTCGTCTGCGCTCGGGTCTGGGATGGCTCCTACCTGGCGATTCCGACCAAAAGCCGGGTGCGCGAGGTGCTCGGGTACGGGATCAAGGGTCAGGTCGTCTGGATCGCCGACCTCATCAACCTCGAGACCGACAAGGTGGTGATCGCGACCCTGCTGGGGGTCAAGACCGCAGGCGCCTACGAGATCGGCGCCCGGGTCGCGACCTCGCTGCGGGGGTTCGGGATCCTGACCCTCTCGGCGATGATCCCGACCGCGACGGCCGAAATCGTCGAGCACGGCCGCGAGGTGATCGCCCGCTTCTATCGCCGCTATCTGAAACTGACCGTGGGGATCAGCTTCGGGATCTTCGCGCTCGGGGCCGCGACGGTCCCGTTCGTCCTCGTCGCCTGGCTCGGGGAAATCCCCGGGCAGGCGGACGTCATCGCGGTGCTGCTGCTGGTCGGCTACGCCTTCAATGTCAGCACCGGTGTCGGCAGCTCGCTGGCGATGGCCGAGGGCAAGCCGGGGCAGGTCGCCGCCTACTCGGCCATGACGGCCGGGATCAACCTCGTCCTCACCGTCGCGCTGACGCCGCTATTCGACCTCTGGGGGGTGCTGATCGCGACCGCGTCCGCCTGGGTGATCGGCAGCCTCCTCTTCGTCCGTGCCTACAACCGCGACAACGAGCTCGCCTGGGGCGACTATCTCGAGGCGGTGCTGCCGGTGACCGGCCTCTGCGTCGCCTGCGCCGCTCCGATCGCAGCCTGGTTCTTGCTTGACGGCAACATTCCCGACACGAGGCTGCCGGCCCTGGCCGCCGCGGTGATCGCCGGGGCGATCTTCAGCGTTCCCTACTGGGTGTTCGCGGGACGCCTCGGGTTCCTGCCCGAGCGCCTCACGATCCGGGGGATCTGGAGGATGCTGCGGCCGCAGGGAACGGAGCAGACGTGAGCGGCGCGAACGAGGCCGAGATCGTCGCCTGGCCGCCGCCGAGCGACCTGACCGAGCCGTGGCGGCGGCTCGCGGTCAAGCGCGAGAACCCGTTCCTCACCCCGGACTGGCTCGAGGCGAGCGTCGAGGCGTTGGAGGAGGCCCCGAGGGTGATCGCCTGGCGCCAGGGAGGAGAAGTCCGCGGGGTCCTGCCGTTGGTGGCAGGGTCGCGTGGCCGGGCCCGGGCGCTCCGTTTTCCCGGCGCGGGTGCCGGAGACCTGTTCGAGCCGGCCTGCGCTCTCGAGGACGAGGATCAGTTCGGCGCCGCGACCGCGAGCGTGCTCGCCGAGCAGGGGGATTGGGATTTGCTGGAACTCGACCGTTTCGTCGGCGGTGAGGGCTTCCTGGCGGCGCTGACCGGGTCCTGGCCGGGCCGCCGGCGCCCGCGGGCGCTGCGCGAGAGCCGGGTCGAGGTCTATCCCTACCTCGAGTTCGGCGGGGACGGGATCGACGGCTGGCTGAAGGGAAGGAGCCGCAGCGTGCGCGAGGATCTCGGCAAGCGCTCGCGGCGGCTCGAGCGGGCGGGGGCGGTGGTCCGCACGACCGGCGACGCCGCCGAGCTGACCCGGAACTTTGCCGCTCTCGAGGGGCTACACGACGCCCGCTGGGGGGCGGAGACCGAAGCGATGGGCGCGGCCCTGCCGCGGCTGCACCGGGCCTTCGCCGAGGCGGCGCTCCGCAACGGCTGGCTGCGGCTATCGGTGATGGAGCTCGAGGGCAGGGATGTCGCGGCGACCTACGCCTGGAAGCTCGGCGGGCGCTACATGCTCTATATCTCCGGCTTCGACCCCGCCTACCGCAACAAGGGGGTGGGAAGCGGTCTGATGTCGGCGACGATCCGCGCCGCCGCCGAGGAGGGAGCGGTCGTCTACGACCTGATGCGCGGCGACGAGCAGTACAAGCGCCGGCTCGAGACCGGCAGGCGCGAGGCGTCGACCCACCTGATCGGGCGCCCGGGCAGCGCCGCGGCCCGCTCGGCCCTGCTCGACCTGCGAGCCAAGGAGCTGGGCCGCCGGCTCCCGGCGGGCCCCCGATCGGTCGCGCGCAAGCTCCACCGCATGCGTCGCGGCTCCTGAGCTGATTCGGGCGCCGTTGCATCGGACGCGGAAGCTCCTGGGTCCCGCTGCCGAGTCTGCGATCTCCGCCGCATAGCGGGGGAGATCGCAGACTCAGTAGTGGCTGAACGTCAACTTTCAGGGATCGCGACCCTGCCATCGACCATCTAGCATCCCGGCCATGTCGAAGAGCCTGGTCACCGGTGGGGCGGGATTCATGGGCGCTCACGTCGCGCGCGAACTGCTCAAGCGCGGCGACGAGGTCGTCGTCCTCGACGACCTCAGCGGCGGCTTCGAGTCCAACGTCCCGCCCGACGCGAGCTTCGTCGAGGCCTCGGTCACCGACTCCGAGGCGATCGACCGGCTCTTCGCCCAGGAGGGCTTCGAGCGCGTCTACCACCTCGCCGCCTACGCGGCGGAGGGCCTGAGCCACTTCATCAAGCGCTTCAACTACACCAACAACGTGATCGGCTCGGTCAACCTGATCAACGCCTCGGTCAACCACGGCGTCGACTGCTTCGTCTTCACCTCCTCGATTGCCGTCTACGGCTCCGAGCAGACTCCGATGACCGAGGAGATGACGCCCCAGCCCGAGGACTCCTACGGGATCGCCAAGCGCTCGGTCGAGCTCGAGCTGGAGGCCTCGAAGGAGATGTTCGACCTCGACTTCGTCACCTTCCGCCCCCACAACGTCTACGGCGAGCTGCAGAACATCGGCGACCGCTACCGCAACGTGCTCGGGATCTTCATCAACCAGATCATGCGCGAGGAGCCGCTCTCGATCTTCGGCGACGGCACCCAGACGCGGGCCTTCAGCTACATCTCCGACGTCGCCGGGCCGATCGCCGCCGCCCCCGACACCGAGGGCGCGCGGGGGGAGATCTTCAACGTCGGCGCCGACCAGCCGGTCTCGGTCAACGACCTCGCCAAGGCCGTCTGCGAGGAGATGGGGGTGCCGGAGCACCCGGTGATCCACCACGAGGCCCGCAAAGAGGTCCTGCACGCCTTCTCCGACCACTCCAAGGCCCGCCGGGTGTTCGGCGGCGGCGACCCGGTCCCGCTCGCGGAGGGCGTGGGCAGGATGTGCGAGTGGGCGAAGGAGCACGGCCCCCGATCGACGCCGACGTTCACCGGGATCGAGATCGAGAAGAACCTGCCGCCGAGCTGGCGGGAATCGGAGTGACAGCAGGCGCCCGCCCTCCCGCGTCCGGAGGCGGCTTGGGCGGCTTAGACGTTGGTGACGTCGCCGGCGCCGGGCAGGCGCGGCGGCGGGCCCCAGCGGCCGCGGAGGGCGTCGATCGCCCCGCGGGCGGTGCCGACGCTCAGCGCCCACGGTTCGGCCGGCGAACCGCTGCGGAGGTGAAGCCCGCGGGCGATGACGCGGAGGAAGTTGAAGCCCGCGATCTTCGCCGCCCGGCCGACCGAGTCGGCGAGCGCGCGCCGGCCCCGGGCCCGCCGCGCGAAGGCGGCCCCGTTGCGGGTCATCAGGTAGGACCAGGGGCCGATCCTGCCCGCTCCCCCCGGTGCCTGATCGGCGACGGAGTCGGGGACGACGCCGACCCTGGCGCCCGCCTCGCCCGCCCGCCAGCAGATGTCGGCGTCCTCGCAGTAGATGAAGAAGCGCTCGTCGAAGCCGCCGATCTCCCGCAGGAGGTCGGCGCGGAACAGCATCGTGCCGCCGTCGATCCAGTCGCAGGGAGCGATCCCGCCCGGAGCCTCGGGGCGCTCGCGGACATGGGCGCGCTCGCCGTTGGCGCGGGTCAGGCCGCCGAAGGAGAACGGGGCCCCGGTGTCCTCGAGGACCAGGGCGGGGCCGAGGACGCCGTAGGAGGGGTCGCGCCGCGCCGCCTCGACCAGGGCCCGCAGGCCGCCCGGGTGGAAGCGGGCATCGTGGGTGAGGACGAGGACCAGGTCACCGTCGAGCCCGAGCTGATGATCGATCCCGAGGTTCATCCCGCCGGTGTAGCCGAGGTTGCGGGGCGCGGCGATCAGCTCACATCCGTCCGGGACCGGCGGCGGCCGCTCGCCGGGCGCCGATGGGTTGTGGACGATCACCACCCGCTCGAGGGGCAGGCCTTCGCCCTGCAGCGACTCGAGCAGCGGCCCGAAGCGGCCGCTGGTGCCGTGGGTGAGGACGACCGCGCGGACGCCGTCGAGCTCAGCCATCGCCCTCGATGAAGAGCCGGTGCCAGTGCCCGAGCTCGAGCAGGCAGTAGAGGATCCGCTTGTGGTCGGCGCGGCCGCGGCGGTGCTCGCCGACGAGCTCGGTGACGGTGCCGGGGGAGATCAGGTCCGAGAGGGCCGAGCCGGGCGCGTAGAGGCGCTCGACTTCGCCTCCGAGCGAGGTCCGCAGCCAGTCGTCGTAGGGCGTCGCAAACGGGTGCTTGCGGCGTTCCAGGGCCTCCTGCGGGACCAGTCCGCGGAGGGCGCGGCGGTAGAGCCACTTGCGCCTGAGGCCGCGCAGGCGCAGCCGGGCCGGGACCCGCTCGACGAACCGCATCAGCTCGACGTCGAGGAACGGGACCCGCTGCTCGAGGCTCGACGCCATCGAGGTCTTGTCGCCGTAGAGGAGGAGGCAGTCGGGGAGGAACATCCGGGTGTCGAGGTAGAGGGCCTGCTCGAGCGCGTCCCGCCGCCCGCCGAGGTCCCCAAGCAGGCCGGCGGCGAGCTCGCGGCGCTCGGCCTCGGCCTCGGCCTGGGGCCCGCCGGTGAGGCTGGTCCGGGTCGCGGCGTCGGAGATCTCGAAGATCCGCAGCAGGCGGTCGATCCCCGCCGGCGCGCCGAGCAGCCGGGCGGCGCGCTTGGCCCGCTCGTTGCGCGGCAGCGCCTCCGCGAGGGCGAGGACCGGTCTGCTCAGCGGGCCCGGGACGGCGGCGGTGAGGCGAAGCGCCGCGGCGGCCTGGTGGCGCTCGTATCCGCCGAGCGGCTCGTCGGCGCCCTGGCCCGAGAGCACCACCTTGACCGTCCGGGCGGCGAAGCGGCTGAGCTGGAGCGCGGCCGGGGCCGATGCCGAGCCGATCGGCTCCTCGAGGCTGCGAACGCAGGTCGCGAGCTCGCCCGGGAAGTCGAGCTCCTCCATCGCCGTCGCGTGGTGGCTGGTGCCGATCGCGGCCGCGGTCGCGGCGGCCGCATCGCGCTCGTCGAGCTCGTCGCCGTGGCCGGGGAACCCGATCGTGAAGGTGAGCGGCGGCTGGTCGTTGGCACGGCGCATCGCGGCGGCGATCGCAGCGGAGTCGACGCCGCCGCTGAGGAAGGCGCCGTAGGGGACGTCCGACATCATCTGGCGCTCGACCGCCTCGCCGAAGCGCCGGCCGAGCTCGGGCGCGAGCTGGTCGGCGCCCTCCGCGAGGGGATCGCCGGGCGCCTCCCTGTAGGAGGAGACCTCGACGCCGCTCTCGCCGGCGAGGAGCATCGATGCCGGCGCCAGCTTCGAGACCCCCTCGAACAGCGTCCGGGGGGCGGGGGTGAAGCGCCAGGCCAGGTAATGCTCGAGGGCGACCCGGTCGACCGCCGGCGTGACCAGGCCGGCGCCGATCAGCGGTTTGATCTCCGAGCAGACCGCGACCCGGTCGCCGCTCCGCGTCCAGTAGAGCGGCTTGACCCCGAACGGGTCGCGGGCCGCGACCATCGTCTTCGTTCTCTCGTCCCAGAGCGCGAAGGCGAACATCCCGTTGAGCCGGCGGACGAGGTCCCGGCCCCACTCCTCGTAGCCGTGGACGACGACCTCGCAGTCGGAGTGGGTGGCGAAGCGGTGGCCGGCGGCCTCGAGCTCGCGCCGCAGCTCGAGGTGGTTGTAGATCTCGCCGTTGACGATGACGCGGACCCGGCCGTCCTCCGATCGCAGCGGCTGGTCGCCGCCGGCGACGTCGATGATCGCCAGCCGGGTGTGGATCAGGGTGACCGGGCCGACCCGCTCGATCGCCTCTCCGTCCGGGCCGCGGTGGTGGAGGGCGGCCGCGATCTCCGCCGCGCTCGCGGCGGGAAGCGGTTCTCGCGGGGCCATGATCGCGGCGATTCCACACATGCCGCGCCTAATTTAGTGTCCTGAGTCGTAAGTCCTGCATCACCCCGGCGGCGTCTCGTCGTCCGTGGCGGCGTCCTCGGACTTGTCTTTGCCAACCGGCAAAGCCTTCATCCTGCGTCCTCGCCACAAACCACGATCCACTCGCCGGATGCGACACACGACTGACGATTCAGGACACTAGTGAGCCTGTCCGCCGATCCAGACACCCGCGTCCGCGTCGCACACGTCGGCCCGGACCCCGCCGCGGCGGGCGGAATGCCGGCCGTGGTCGCCGGGCTGCTGCGCTCGCCGCTGGCCGAGCGCTACCGGATGGAGGCGATCCCCTCCTGGCGCGACACCGGCGCGCTCGACAGGCTGCTCGTCTTCGGGCGCTCGCTCGGCGCCCTCGTGCGCTGGTGCGCGGGGTCCGGGAGGCGGATCGTCCACGTCCACATCGCCGTCCGCGGCAGCTTCTATCGCAAGACCGTCGTCGTCATGGTCGCGAAGGCGATGCGGCGACCGGTCGTCCTCCAGCTCCACGCCGGGCCGGGAGACCTCGGGGACTTCTTCGACCGGCTGGGCCCGATCCGCAGGTGGGCCTTCGCGCAGGCGTTCAGGCGAGCCGATCGGGTGCTGAGCGTCTCGGCGAGCGCCGCCGATGTCCTCCGGGCCAGGCTCGCCGACGTCGAAGTCGAGGTCGTCCGCAACGCGCCGCCGCCGGTCGGCGCGGCCCGCTCCGACGGCGACTCGGCCGAGCCCGAGGTCCTCTACCTCGGCGGCTTCGCCGACCCGGCAAAGGGGGGAGCGGTCCTGCTCGAGGCGCTGCCCGAGCTGCTCGAGCGGGCGCCGACGGCGCGGGTGACGCTCGCCGGACCGGGCGAGCTCGACGGCGACCTCCCCGATCGGGCCCGATGGATCGGGTGGCTCGACGAAGAGGCGAAGGCGGCGGCCTTCGCCGGCGCCGACGTCTTCGCGATGCCCTCGATCTCGGAGGGACTGCCCGTCACCCTGCTCGAGGCGATGTCCCACGGGCTGGCGATCGTCTCGACCTCGGTCGGCGGGATCCCCGAGATCCTCACCGCCGATACCGACGCGGTCCTGATCGAACCGCGGGACCCGGAGGCGCTGGCGAGCACCCTGGCCGCGGTCCTCGAGGACCCTGCCCGCCGCAGGGAGTTGCGGGAGGCGGCAGCCGAGAGCGCCCGCCGCCTTGCCGACGACGACGTCTACGCCAAGCTCGAAGCGGTCTACGAGTCGCTCGTCTAGGAGGGCTCGCCGATCAGCTCCCGGCGGACCGCCTCGGCGAGCCGGCTGTCCGCGGTCGGCCGCACGTCCTGGCGCTTCGGCGCCGCCTCGACTTCCCGTGCCAGTGTGCTCAGGTCCTCGACGACGACGACCCGGCCGGTCTCGGCGATTGAGAGCGCGAGCTCGAGCTGGTGGTCGTCGACGGTCTCCTTATAGCGGCGCAGCCGGGGAACCACGATCGGCGTCTGGCCGGCCCTGGTCGCGTTCAGGATCGTCCCGATCCCGGCGTGGCTGATCACCTTCTCGGCCTGGTAGACGTGGTCGAGATAGTCGCCGAATGGCATCCAGGCGACCGCGACGTCGGCGTTGGCCGGTGGCGTCCCGGGCCCGTACTGGACGACGAGGTCGCTCACGTCGACCGACTCGAGCGCTTTCAGGAAGCGGTCGAACTTGAAGGTCGGGTGGCTGCCGACGGTCGCAAAGATCACAGCAGGTTCCCCGCGAATCGGGTCTTGGCTCGTCGAGCGGCGTCCGGCCACTGGACGAAGCAGACGTCCGCCAGCGGGTAGACGAGCCTGCCGGTCAGCGAGAGCTTCTTGGTCCTCGTCAGGCTCTCGACGAAGACGAGCTTCGCCCCGTAGAGCCTGCCGACGAGGAAGAACGGGACCGCGAGCGCGGCGCCGGTCGAGAGGATCGCGTCGGGGCGCTCGCGGCGGACCACCTGCCAGGCGAGGCGGAGGTTCGCCAGCAGCGCGCGCACGCTGCGGTTGGTCGGGCCGCTGGCGATGACGACCCGCTCGTGCTCGAGGAGGTGATCGGAGTCGAGCGACTCGAGCGTCACCCAGGCGCGGTCGAGGTTCCGCCAGGCTTCCTCGAGGCAGAGCATCTGGGCCAGGTGGCCCCCGGGGGAGCAGACCAGCAGGACCTTGGGTTTGCGCCGCTCAGCCATCGGCTTTGGGCACGGTCGCGCTCAGCGGCCCCGGCTCCAGCCCCTGCTGGCGGGCGGCAGCGGCGATCTCTGCCAGCGCATCCGCGGTCGGTTTCGCATCCTCGCGTTCGGCGTAGCGGGTGGAGTCGTGGAGGAGGACGATCGTGCCGCCGGCGAGGTCGCGGAGGACGATGCGCGCGATCGCGGCCGCCGGCAGCGGCTCCCAGTCGAATCCCCAGTTGCTCCAGTAGGCGAGCTCGAGGTCGAGCTCGTCGCAGATGGTGACGAGGTCTGGAGAGGATCCCCCGTAGGGGGGCCGGTACCAGCGCGGGCAAAATCCGAGGACGCCCTCGAACTCCTCGATCCCGGCCCCGAGCTCGGCCCTGGCCTCCTCGAGGGAGAGGCCGTCGTGGCGGCGGTGGGTCATCCCGTGGAGCGCCATCTCATGGCCGTCGTCGCGCATTCTGCGGGCGAGGTCCGGGCTCCTGCGCAGCTGCTCGCCGACGACGAAAAAGGTCGCCCTGGCGTTGAGGGCGTCGAGGGCGTCGAGGACCGCCGGGGTCCCGTCCGCGTCGGGCCCGTCGTCGAAGGTGAGCGCGACGGCGCCCTCCGCGACCCGTTCCAGCCCCGGGTTCTCGCGCCAGCGGCGGCTGCGGGACGGGCTGTGGTCGTAGAGGAAGTGGCGCAGCGGCCGCGGAATCGCGCGTCTGACCTGGCGGCGGTCGATGCTCATAGGCTCAGCACCGTAGCGATCCGCTTCGCGATTTCAGGCCAGGTGAACCACTCGCCCCGCAGGTGTGCGGCGACGCCCAGCGCCGAGGCCAGCTCGGGGTCGGCGAGCTCGACCATCGCGGCGACCAGTGCGTCGACGTCGCCGGGATCGACGAGCCGGCCGGAATCCCCGATCAGGTCCCCGACGCCGCCGACCGTCGTCCCGATGCTGGGCACGGCTGCCGCGGCGGCCTCGAGGTGGACGATCGCCGAGGGCTCGATCACCGACGGCAGCACCAGGCAGGTCGCCTCCTCGAAGGCCCGGATCATCCGCGCCCGCTGGTCGGGGCGATTGAGGTAGAGGCCGCCGGTCGCGATCACCCCCGGCTCGTCCTCGAGCCCGGAGTGGTTGCCGACGATCGTCAGGGTCGCCTCGGGGAGGCGCCGGCGGACCTCGCGGAACGCCTCCACCAACGTCTCGCCGCCCTTCCGACGCCAGTCCTGGCCGATGAACAGGTAGCGGGGCGGCGACCACTCGCGGGTCACCGGCTCGGGGTCGAGGTTGCGGCCGATCCCGACGACGTGGACCCGATCGGCGGGGATCCCGTAGTCGTCGATCACCGATTTCGCGGCCCAGTTGGTGCTGACGAAGCAGGCCACCGCGCGCTCGAAGATACCCCGCTGGCGCTCGGCCCAGGCGTCGACCTCCGCGTCCTCGAGCGGGGCCAGGAGCGGGTGGTCGAGCCGCCTCGCCTGCACGACCGTCATGTCGTCGTAGGTGGCGACCCGGTACTCGGCGGGCACGTTGAACTCGCTCCCGAGCTGGAGCACGGCGTCGACCTCGCCGATCATCCGCAGCCGCCGGGCGAGGGTCGCGTCGGCGGCCTCGACCGGGTCCTTGTCCCGATGGGTGAGCCGGCGCAGGCGCCGCGCGATCCGCCCCGGCTCGGCGTTGGCGTGCGCGACCGCGATCCCGAGGCCCTCGAAGGAGTCGGCGAGGTTGCGGGGGATTCCCGACCAGGTGGAGGGCTCACGTGTATCCCCCACGTGGGCGAGCGCGATCCGGCTCAATCTGAACCGCGCCTCAGGATGGGTTTCAGTCGGGAGAGGTAGAGGCGGCGGCCGAGTGGGCGGAGCTTCATCGCGAAGCGCCGCCCGTCGTCGCGGTGGTCGATCGAGATGCGGGGGATCGAGTGGGGCCCGACCTCGCCCTGGTGGGCGCGCGGCAGGGTGAAGGCGAACGCGTAGCCGGCGTCCCGGGCCGCGTCGGCCACCCGCTCGTCCCAGTCACCGAACGGGTAGGCGAGCATCGAGCAGCTGCCGAGCCGCCGCTCGATCTGTCGCCGGGAGTCGAGCAGCTCCTGGCGGAGCTCCTCGTCGCCGAGGCTCGGGAGGTGGCTGTGGTCGAGGCCGTGGCTGCCGAACTCCATCCCGCCGGCCGCCATCTCCTCGGCCTGGTCCCAGGTCATCGAGCGCATGACCTCGGGGTGCTCCTCGTGCTCCTCGGCGACCTCCGGCCAGTCCAGCGCCTGGCCTCCGTCGAGGTGGCCGGGGAGGATGAAGAAGATCCCCGTCATCCCGAAATCGCGCAGCAGCGGGAAGGCGGAGGCGTGGTTGTCGATGTAGCCGTCGTCGAAGGTGAGGTAGGCGAGCGGGCGCTCAGGTGCCGCGCCGCCGCCGCCCGCCGCCCGCAGGTCGGCCTCGGTGCCGGAGCCCCAGCCTCGCGCGCTCAGAGCCTCGAGCTGGTGGGCGAAGGTCGAAGGAGCTACCGATAGCCACTCCGGCCCTTCGTCGTGGATCGAGTGGTAGCAGAGGAAGGCTGATCCGCGCGAGCGGTTTCGAAGGGGGTCGGCCATCCGGTGACCCGGATGATCGCTCACCGGGCGGATCTGCGGAGTGCGCTCAGCCGGGGACGACCGAGTCGTAGGTCGGGCCGAGCTTCGATGCGTCGAGGCGGATTTCCGAGGTGCCGGACACAGTGTCCCCGTTGCGGTAGATCCCGTCCTTGATGTAGACGGTTTCTGCGCCCTCCCCGATGATGCTGATCCCGCTTCGCTGGTCGACCAGCCGGCCGTCGAGGAAAGTTTCGTAGAAGCCGGCGCCGACCTTCGAGGCCCTGAAGTGGATCTGGACATCGTGCCATTGGTGTTCGGCCACGGGGCCGAGGAAGCGGTCGCCACCGGCGGCTTCGCCGTGGGTCCAGAGGCCGCGTCCGCCGCTGACACCGTCGTCGCCTTCGTAGTCCCAGAGTTGGAGGCCGAAGTTCGGACTGCCGTTGTCGGGGGCGCCCTTGAACTGGAAGATCAGGTTGTGGCCGCCGGGGTGGCCGTAGACCATCGTGTCGATGTAGAAGGAGAAGGCGTACCAGCCTTCGGCGCCCTCCCCGAACTGGATCATGTTGTCGGCGCTGGCGCCTCCGTTGCCGCCCAGGATCAGCTCCGAGCGTTCCTGGTTCCCGGCGAGGGCGACCCGTGCCGAGTGCGTGCCGGTCCGGGCGGTGTCGCTGACGACGGTCGGGACGACATCGCCGACTCCGGCCGTGTTCCAGTTCATCAACCCTTCCTCGAAGCCCGCGTCGATGACGCCGTTGGCTGAGACCTGACCTTTTTTCCGAGAGACGGAGACGTTGTCGGCGACCCCGGACCTGCGGTTGATCCTCTGGAGCCTCCTGCGCTGCGCCATCTGGCGGCGGTGGGCGCGGCGACGGGCGCGGGCGGCCCGACGCTCCCGAGCCTTCTTCTTGTGTGAGGCAGAGGAGGCGGCGGCGGCCCTCGCCTGGTCGCCCTGGCCGACGGCCGCCGAGGCGGCGGCCGGGCCGATGGCTACAACCAGAGCGGAGAGGATGAGGACGGTGAGAGCTTTGAGGGAGTGGGCCATGGGTACCCGCTCGGCCCGATCTCCCTCCTGGTGCAGCCGTCCAGGGACTGACTGGACGTTTGTCCTAGCGGGGGTACTGCATTCTGGGAGCTCTCAACCAGGCAGAACGCTGGCCGTCGACGTGCCGATGCGGGCGGCGTCCAAGTCGACCTCGGATGTGCCGCTGAGGTTGCCGCGGTAGAGGCCGTTCTTGACGTAGGCGGAGTGGTTCCCGTCGAACACGTCACGGCCGTGCTGGTCGTAGACTTCCTTCCCGTCCAGCCAAATGGTGTACCAGTCGGCGGCCCAGCCGACGACGATGTCGTGCCACTTCCCGTCAAGCACCGCGGCCGAGACGAAGCGATCGTCATAGTTGCGGGAATTGGGGTAGGGACCGCTGACCCAAAGGCCCTTGCCAGTCTTTCCGGCGCCCTCGGTTGCGTTCCAGAGCTGGAGCTGGAGGAGGGCTTCGTTGTCGTCATAGCCGTGGAGCTGGAAGACGGTGTTGTGCTTGCCCGGTCCTCCCCATTGCATCTGGCTTGGCAGGCGCAGGGAGAAGGCGTAATAGTAGGTGTCAGCGGGCGACACCTTGATCGTGCCGCCAAATTCATTGTTGCCCGCGCCGCCGAGGGTTAGCTCGGACCGCTGCTGCCCGCCTTCGAGGACCACTCGGGCGTAGTGGGTGCCGACGCGAGCGTCCCCGGACACGACGGTCGGTAGCTGTGCGCCGTCCTTCTCGGTGGCACCGGAGGTGTTCCAGCCCTGGAGGCCGTTCTCGAACCCGGCGTCAAGGATCGGCGGCGTCGGGGGAGTGAGGGCCGGGGGCGTCGGAGTTTCGGGTGCCGGCGGCGTCGGGGTTTCAGGTGCCGGCGGCGTCGGGGTTTCAGGTGCCGGCGGCGTCGGGGTTTCAGGTGCCGGCGGGGTGGGAGTTTCAGGAGCCGGTGTTTCGGGAGCCGGCGCCATCGGAGGAGTCGGGTTTTCCTGCTTGACCGGAGGCGGGGTGGGGCCCGGAGCCGGGGTCGGAGTGGGCTTCGGGGTCGGGGCCGGCTTCGGCTGCGGCTTCGGGCGCGGCCGGTAGTGGCCGCGGCGACGGTCGATCACCGCGTGGTGCGAGAGCCTCATTAGAAACTGGTGCTCGCCGCGGCTGACGCTGGCTGCCTGGGCGCCGGAAGCGGGGGACCAGAACGCCTTGGCGCTGGTGCCTCCGACGAGGATCAGTGCCAGGAGGATCAGGGAGGCGGCGAGCGCGGTGAGCCAACGGGCCGGACTTGAAGGTGTGTCGATTGGGGATCGCATGGGCAATCCGTTTCGTCCAATGCCGCCCCGTCGGGTAGCGGCGTCCAATCGAGTGGACGTATGGCGTATGTCCGGTACCGGTGACCGGACAGGTGCTGGAGGTCAGCTGCGGGCGCTGATCAGTAGGCGCCGCGGCCCGAGATCACGGCAGGCAGAGTTGCCAGCAGGATCTCGATGTCGCGGGCGAGCGACCAGCCCGCGACGTACTGGTAATCGAACCGAACCATCTCCTGGAACGGGTTCTGGGAGCGCCCGTAGACCTGCCAGGGACCGGTCAGGCCCGGGCGCAGCTCGAGCCGGCGAAGGTGCCAGTTCTCGTCGAGGGCGGCCGTCTCGGGGAAGATCAGGGGCCGCGGGCCGACCAGGCTCATCTCGCCGCGGAGGACGTTGAAGAGCTGCGGCAGCTCGTCCAGTGAGGAGCGGCGGATGAAGCGCCCGACGCGGGTGATGCGCGGGTCGCGGCGGATCTTGAACATGACGCCGTCGGTGGCTTCGTTGAGCGCGGCCGACCTCCTTCTTGCGCGCCTCGGCGTCCGTGTACATCGAGCGGAACTTGATCACCTGGAAGCTGGTGTTGCCGCGGCCGGCGCGGGGCTGGCGGAAGAAGACGGGCCCGCGGGACTCGAGCTTGATCGCGATCGCGATCGCGCAGCATCAGCGGCGAGAAGATCGTTATCAGCAGGCCGATGCCGACGACGTCGAAGACGCGCTTGGCTGCCATCGAGGCCGAGGTCAGGACCGGCGCCCCGATCGAGAGCAGCGGCAGGCCGCCGACCTGGTCGAGCGCGCGGACGCCGTCGAGGAACTCGAAGAGGCGGGGCACGACGTCGACGGCGACGCCGGCGTCGCGGCAGGCGCGGATCGCCTCGAGCAGCTGTTCGTGGCTGGCGCGCGAGAAGGCGATGATGACCCGGTCGATCTGCTGGTCGCGGATCACGTCGGAGAGATCGTCGAACCGACCCAGCCACGGCAGGTCGGGGCTGCCGACGTGATGGACATCGTCGTCGATCATGCCGACCGGGACGAGGCCGAACTGGAGGTTGTTGTTGAGTTTCGTCACGACCTGGCCGGCGACCACGCCGGAGCCGATGATCAGGGTGCGCTGGCGCAGGTCCGGGGCCCGGTGCAGGCCGGCGCGGACGACGGCGCGGGCGATGCCGGTGAAGCCGCCGATACCGGCGACTGTCAGGAACGTGAGCATCACCTCGCTGCTGACCCCGAGGGCGTCGGCGACGCCGAACAGCGGCCAGGTGATGAGGAGGACGGCGACGACGCCGCGGGGGATCTCGGTGACCGCCGAGGCCCAGGTCGAGAGTTGGTCGCTGCGGTAGAGGCCGATGCTGAACGCGGCCAGAGGCCAGAGGGCCGTGGCGGCGAGGACGAAGACGAGCCCTTCCCAGGACTGGAGGCCGAGCGCGATGACGGCGACCCCGGCGGCGCAGAACGCCGCGAACGAGTCGCCCATGAAAAGCATCTTGGCGAGGACCGCGCCGCGCTGTTTGGCGCGGCTGGCCGCGCCGTGCTCGGGGACGTCGTCGGGCTCGCCGTGGACGGCCGTGGGACCCTGGTATGTGGAGGTCGAGCTCTCCATCTGGTTTCTCAATTTGGCCACGCGTTGTCTATATCGGCAATCCGCGTGAATCCGCGGTGCGAATCTGTGGTAACCCATGCCCATCGTCTTCGAAACCCTCTTTCCCAACCGTGCCATTCAGCACACAATGGGGGGGCTTTCCGCGGGCACCGGCACCACCGGCGAACACCGCCTTAGAACATAGACACAGATCGGTGAAAACTCCATACCTAGAAACGGGACGGTTACAAGGTTGCGCAGGAAATGTTTTGCATTGGCGCCCTGCCAGCTTCGTGATGCGGATCGGCGCGGACGGATGTCCGACGCAAAACGTTGAGCGGTGGGCTCAGTGCGCTTCGTCGGAGGCGTGCGCCGGAGGGCGCGACTCCTCGGCCAGCGAGGTGATCTCGAGCGGCCCGTGGGCGGCGGCTTCGAGCACCTCGGTCGCCTCCTCGGCCGAGCGCGCGTAGAGCTCGACCAGCATGTGGACGACGATCCGCTCCTCGTCGTGCTTGTGGAAGCGGACGTGGGCGAAGAACTCGCGGACCCCGGCCTCGCCGAAGGCGCCGTAGGTGAGGAATTCGGCCGCCTCGGGCCCCGCGCAGCTCTCGACCCGCTCCTGGTCGACGGTGACCGTGCAGGAGGCGACCCACGGGGTGCCGGCGACCATCCGCTCCCAGCGGTCCTCGATCGGGACGACGCGATCGTCCTGGAAGCGTCAGGTGCGGCTGGTCGTGCATGCAGTCGAGGCACTGGACGACGGCTTCCTGGACCTCGTCGATGCCCTCGGCCGGGATCCCCGACTCGGGGTCGACGCGGCGGATCGCGTCGTAGTGGATCTGGATCTCGAGGTTCTGGGACCAGCAGCGGTAGCAGCGCAGCCAGGCCGAGCGGTCCCCGTTGAGCTCGCCCATTCCAGGCATTCTCGCGCATAGGCCCTGTCGTCGCGCCCCAGATGCCGATGGAGCCTTTGGCCCGATGCCGGAGAACCTGCGCCAAGACTTGCAACGCTATGTCGAACGCGGCTCTCCAACAGAAGTCGGGCGGCCCTGCATTCCCCGCTTCGGCTCGATCGTCGTCAGGCGGCGGCGCCGGCGGCGGCGCGGCGGTGGACGAGCTCGACGATCTCGCCCATGATCCGGTTGATGTCGAAGTCCTTCGGCGTGTAGACGCCGTCGACCCCGGCCTCGCGCAGTCGCTCGGCGTCGGCCGGCGGGATGATCCCGCCGACGACGACCGGGACGTCGCTGCCCTCGTCGCGGAGCAGGCGGACGACCTCGGGGATCAGCTCGAGGTGGGAGCCGGAGAGGATCGAGAGGCCGACGACGTCGACGTCCTCCTGCAGGGCCGACTCGGCGATCTCCTCCGGGGTCAGGCGGATCCCCTGGTAGATCGACCTCCATGCCGACGTCGCGGGCGCGGAGCGCGATCTGCTCGGAGCCGTTGGAGTGGCCGTCGAGGCCCGGCTTGCCGACGAGGATCTTGATCCGGTGGCCGAGCTCGGCTCGGAGACCTCGTCGACCCGGCTGCGGATCTCGGCCAGCTGGTCGCGGTCGGCCGGCGGCGCGGCGCCGTCGACGCCGGTCGGGGCGCGGTAGGCGCCGAAGGCCTCGCGCAGCGCCGCCGCCCACTCGCCGGTGGTGGCGCCGGCCTTGGCCGCCTCGATCGTCGCCGGCATCACGTTCTCGCCCTCGGTCGGCGGCGACCCGGGCCGAGCTCCTCGAGCGCCGCGCCGCACGGCCTCCTCGTCGCGCTCGGCCTTCCAGCGCTCGAGCGCCTCGACCCGCTCGCGCTCGACCTCGGGGTCGGGGGTGAGGATGCCGCCGTCGGCGCCGGCGGTCAGCGGCGAGTCCTCGGTCTCGGTGAAGCTGTTCTGCCCGATCACCTTCAGCTCGCCGCGCTCGATCCGCGCCGACCCGCTCGCGGTGGGACTCGACCAGGCGGGCCTTCATGTAGGGGACGGCGGCGACCGCGCCGCCGTGCTCCTCGACGACCGCCATCTCGGCCCGGGCGCCCTCGATCAGCTCCTCGACCAGGCCGTCCATCACCTTCGAGCCCTCGAAGATGTCGGGGTACTCGAGCAGGTCGGTCTCGTTCGCCAGCACCTGCTGGATCCGCAGGCTCCACTGCTGGTCCCACGGGCGGGGCAGGCCCATCGCCTCGTTCCAGGCCGGGAGCTGGATCGCGCGGGCGCGGGCGTCGCGGCTGAGGGTCACGGCGAGCGCCTCGAGCACGATCCGCTGGATGTTGTTCTCCGGCTGGGCCTCGGTCAGGCCGAGGCTGTTGACCTGGACGCCGTAGCGGAACCGCAGCATCTTCTCGTCGCTGACGCCGTAGCGCTCGCGGCCGATCTCGTTCCAGAGCCGGCCCATCGCGCGCAGCTTGGCGATCTCCTCGATCAGCCTGATCCCGGCGTTGACGAAGAACGAGATCCGGCCGAAGACCTTCGGGAAGTCGGCGTCGGCGACCTGGCCGCGGGCCTTGACCTCGTCGAGGACGGCGATCCCGGTCGAGAGCGCGTAGGCGATCTCCTGGACCGGCGTCGCCCCGGCCTCCTGCAGGTGGTAGCTGCAGATGTTGGTCGGGTTCCAGCTCGGGACCTCGTTGACGGTGAAGGCGACCATGTCGGCGATCAGCCGCATCGAGGGCTCGGGCGGGAAGGCGTAGGTGCCGCGCGAGAGGTACTCCTTGATGATGTCGTTCTGGGTCGTGCCCTTGAGCTCGGAGCGGTCGACCCCGTTCTCCTCGGCGACCGTGATGTAGAGGCCGAGCAGCCAGGCGGCGGTCGCGTTGATCGTCATCGAGGTGTTCATCTCGTCGAGCGGGATGCCGTCGAACAGGTCGTGCATGTCGCCCTTGTTGGCGATCGAGACGCCGACCTTGCCGACCTCGCCGCGGGCGAGGATGTGGTCGGGGTCGTAGCCGGTCTGGGTCGGCAGGTCGAACGCGACCGAGAGGCCGGTCTGGCCCTTTTCGAGGTTGCGGCGATAGAGCTCGTTCGAGCGCCGGGCGTCGGAGTGCCCGGCGTAGGTGCGCATCACCCACGGGCGGTCGGGCTCTGGCAGGCGGTGCTCGGACATCGTCCCCAATGATATTTGCGCGCGCGCGGAAAAACTGCGTTCATCGGTCACGCCGCGCATCTTTTCCCAGGGGCGGTGTTTAGGCTCCGACGATGAGTTTTCGCGGGAAAGCAGCGGTTTTGGCACGCTGCTCGCGTGCGCGCTCGGCGCCGCGAGCGCCGCGCTGGCGGCCCCGGTCGGCGTCTACCAGAACGCCGATGGAGCAACGACGCACAGCGCGAAGCGCTCCGCAAGCTGGATGGGCGACAGCTGCAATCGCGGCGGCTCCGAAGACGCCCTGCGGATCACCCTCGGCAAGCGGACCAGCGAATGCTCATACCGAACGCCGGTGGTCGGCCGCGATCTCGAAATCGGGGCCACCGCCCGGCTCCTGAGCGGGACGCCGAAGGCCCTGCGCAAGCAAGGCCTTCCTCGCGCTCGACCTGCGGGCCGGTGAAGACGGCGCCCACTATCAGCTCGCCGTCTACCCGCTGCAGCGCAAGGCCCAGCTCCGCGCAGACCTCCCCGGCGGCAGTGTCGAATACCTGAAGATCGCCAAGGGCGTCGCCGCGATCAAGGGAGTCAACGAACCGAACGAACTGCGGCTGCGCGCCTTCAACGTCACCAGCGGCCCGGACAAGGGCTCATGCCGTCTGCTTGCCTTCGTCGGCCGCGAACTCGTCGCCGACGTGACCGACGATGCGGCCGGCGAACTGCAGGGGCGCGCCTCGCGCGGTCGGGCTCGGGGCCTCGAAGTCGGCCAAGGGCCTGGTCGGGAGCTTCGACGACCTCGTCATCCGGGTTCCGAACCCGTTCGAATAGTCACGCCATAATTCGGTCGGTGTCGACGGAGACCATCGAGCGTCCGCGTCAGGCCGGCCCGGGGTAGGGGCTGGGCGGCGAGTGGCGGGTGATCGTCCGCAACGACAACCACAACACCTTCGACCACGTCGCCCGGACGCTCGCCAGCGTCCTCCCCGGCACGACCCTCGATCAGGGCCACGCGATCGCCGAACAGATCCACAACTCCGGCCAGGCGATCGTCTGGACCGGCCCGCGCGAGACCGCCGAGCACTACTGGCAGCAGCTCGACTCGGCGGGGCTGACGATGGCCCCGCTCGAGCGCGGCTGAGCGCCGGGGCTACTCTGCCGCGACCAGAGCGTGTGCCAGGCGGGGAGGATCGGCAGGTCGTGCATGTCGATGATGCTCGCGCGCGCCGCCTCGATCTCCTCCGAGAACCAGTAGCGCTCGAAGTCGGCCCGGCTCTCCCAGACCGACTCCTGCCGGAACGAGAGCGGGTCGTCGATCGAGCGGGTCAGCGACCAGCTGCTGGCGCCGTAGGCGGGCATCTTCGCCGCCGCCGGCTCCCAGAGGTCGAGCCAGCGGTCGGCCCGGAACGGGGCGATGTGCCAGTCGAGTGTGCAGACCTCGCCCATCAGCAATCCTCCTTCATCGCTCATGCTCCGACCTCCGCCCGGATCGCGCCCGGGCCGTCCTCGTTTCTTGCCCTCGTCCTCGGACTCGGCGCCGACCAGGATCGAGATCTTGCCGAGGTGCTTGTTTTCGTGCAGAAGCTGGTGGGCCTCGGCGACGCCCGTCGAAGCCCATCGTCTTCCAGATCACCGGCCGGACCTTGCCCTCGGCCATCAGCTGGTTGGCGCGCATGCACTCGTAGGCGTTGGCGAAGTGCGAGCCGATGATCTGCTTCTGGCGCATCCAGAGGTAGCGGACGTCGAAGTCGAGCTGGAAGCCCGAGGTGGCGCCGCAGATGACGACTTTGCCGAACGGCTTGACGACGAAGACCGAGGTCGGGAAGGTCGCCTGGCCGACGTGCTCGAAGACGATGTCGGGGGCGTCGCCGAGGATCTCCTTGACCCGCTTCGCGAACCCGCGCGACGCCTTGAAGCGCTCCTTGTCGGCGGCCGGGTCGGCGAGGTTCTCGTCGGTCCGCATCATCTCGCCGAACTCGTTGCGGTCGATGTAGTCGACGGCGCCGAGCTGCTTGACGAGCTCGCCCTTCTCGGCCGAGGAGACGACGCCGACCGCGTTGGCGCCGGCGGCCTTGCAGAGCTGGGTCGCGAAGACGCCGAGGCCGCCGGCGGCGCCCCAGATCAGGACGTTGTGGCCGGGCTGCAGCTTGCACTGGTCGATCAGCATCCGGTAGGCGGTGAAGTAGGTGAGGCCGTAGGCCGAGGAGTCGACCCAGGAGAGGTTCTGCGGGCGGGGCAGCAGCTGCTGGGCCTGGACCTTGGTGAACTGGGCGAAGGAGCCCCAGGTCGTCTCGTATCCCCAGATCCTCTGGCTCGGCGCGGCGAGCGGGTCGAGGCCGTGGACCTCGACGTCCTCGTAGGAGGCCTGGTTGCAGTGGATCACGACCTCGTCGCCGGGCTTCCAGCGGGTCACGCCCTCGCCGACCTTCCAGACGATCCCGGAGGCGTCGGAGCCGCCGATGTGGTGGCCGTACTCGGGGTGGTCGCCGTAGCCGAAGACCGAGACCGGTTTGCCGAGCGCCGCCCAGACGTTGTTGAAGTTGACCCCGGCGGCCATCACCCGGACGACCACCTCGAACGGCGCCGGGCTCCGGGACCTCGATCTGCTCGAGCTGGAAGGCGTCGGTCGGCTCGCCCTCGCGCTCCTGCCGGATCACCCACGCCGCCATCGTCTCCGGCAGCGTTCCGGGCTCCACGTCCAAATTCGCGACTGCGCTGGTGTCGACTGCCAAACCGGCTCCTCCGAAGGTTGAAGTTGCGGACCGGCGGCAATCCTAGATCAGACCCACAGCGTCAGGTTCTTGTCCGGGCGCGACTACCTTCAAAGATTCGACCATGAGGGGATGCCATGACAGTCACGCTCTTGATCCTGCTGCTGGCGGTGGTCTCCTGCCACCGCGCGATATCTGGCCCTGAGACCGTCTCGGCTTGGCGCAGCTGCGCTCGCATCGAGCCGAGCGCGATTCGTAGGCGCTGGTCGAGCGCGACGAACAGGCCACACGCGCCGCGCTGCTCCCGGATGTCGAGGCACGAGGCTGGCGGCCGCGAGCGCGCCGACTGGAGGCGATCTAGGCCGCCCGGCGACATGCTCCTGGGGCCAGGACGAGCTACATGCTGTCTCAGACGCACAGACCGATCAGCGACCTTCGTCGTGGTCTCGATGAGATCAAGCAACAGAAGCTGCCCCAGTTGCTAGTCGAACAGCTCAAAGGCGGCCAGCGGAGGCCGAGCGAGTCGAGGACCGGATGCGGTGGGGATGAAGCAGATCACGCAGGCGCGGGGGGCATTCGGGGAGTTGGCTGTCGAACCAGCTCCGGAACCTTCGAGCTGAGCGCGCGGACGTGTCGCGCGCCTGCCGGGTGCCGCGCGAGATGGCCGCAAGCGAGCCGACTACATCCTCCGGACTCCTGGGCAGTCGAGGATGGCATCGACGCGACTTCGATCGTCGACGAAGCCGCGGCCTCGGACAGGAGGAAGCGGTCGTCGGGCGCACCCGACCGTCCTGGTCGGATTCTCCTGGAGCTCGAAGTCACGTGCCGGTCATGCCGGCGATCTCGACCAGCGCGACTGCACCAAGGCGGCTGGACGGGGGTCCTCCGTGGTACTGCTCTACGTGCCGGTTGAAGGCGCTTATGAGGCCCTCAAGTCTCTGCCGGATTTCTCGATCGAGAAGTTCGCGCAGAAGCATCGTGTCTACGTCGTGACTCCGTCGCAGCTCGGCCTCGCGCTTGGTCTGATCGCCGAGGTCACCCACAAAGCGAGGTACGAGGAGCAGGTCGGAGATGTCGCCGACGCGCTGATCGACGTGGCCGAGCAGGTCGCCGACCTGTTCGACGGTCTCGACCAGCACGGGAGGCACCTCCAGACGGCCTTCAAGAGCTACGACGGGCTGCTCTCGATGACGAGCGGCCGAAGCAAGCTCTGGAGGCGGGCGTCGACGGTCCTTGAGTTTGCGCGCCGCCGGCCGAAGCTCGAGGGGGAGGTCCGGAGCATCAATCCTCCCCGCGACGACGCCGGCGAGATTGCCGACCGGTGGCGCGAGGCCGCTGACGGCTGAACGACCTGCCCTCCGTTAGGCGCCGATAGAGCCCTTAACGGAGCGCGGATTACCCGCGGTGACCCCGCTAGGGCAGCAGCACGTCGTTCGAGGACGACGTGCGGTAATCGCCGACGATGAGGCGGGTGGGCTTGGCGCCGGGGATGCCGGCGGCCTGGATCGTGTAGGTGCCGGCCTTGAGCGCCGCCTCGACCGACCCGTTGCTGTTGGCGATCATCGGGCCGGAGACGACCCGGGTTCCGGGGCCGCTGATCACGAGCTTGGCGTCGTTGTCGGTGAGGTTGGCGGCGACCATGATCACGTCGAGGGGCCGGCTCGAGTGGACGCGGGGCTGGCTGGCATCGCGGTTCTGCGGAATCTGGCTCGCGGGTTCGGGGCCGACGCCGACCTCCTTCGGCTGGACCGAGACGCTGGTGTCGGTGAGCGATGACGCTGACCCGGGCCGAGGGCGTCGGCCGCGGCTCGTTGGCGTGTTCCTCCACGCCGCAGCCGGCGGCGCCCAGCGCGACGATCGCGAGCAGGACGAACCCAAGCGTCCCTCTGCCTCTCCAACCACCCATCGCGGCGGAATCTAGCCGAACGGCAAGTCGACAACGCGCGCCGTAACGCCATCTTCACCTACCGCGACCTCGACCCCCGGCTCGGCCTCGCGGCGGACGATCGCGAGCGCGATCGGGCCGCGGGCGGGGGAGAGGCAGGAGCTGCCGATCCTGCCGACCGTCTTCTCGCCCAGTCGCAGCTCGGCGCCGGGCTCGGCCGGGGCGCTCAGCTCGAGCCCGCGCAGGTGCCGGTTCGGCCGGCCCTTGTAGTGGAGGCGGGCGACCGGCTCCTGGCCGATGTAGCAGCCCTTGGTGAAGCTGATCGCGGCATCGACGATCCCGGCCTCGGCCGGCATCGTCTCGGCGCTCATCTCGGCGCCGAACCGCGGGGTCGCCGGACTCGATCCGGACGATCTCGGCGGCGTCCTCGCCGACCTCGACGGCGCCGGCGGAGAGCGCAGCTCGCGGCAGGCGGCCGCGTCCGCCGGCGGCGGCGATCAGGTCGATCGCCGACCGCGGTCGCGACCGCCGAGGACATCGATTCCCTCCCACCGCCGGAAGCGCTGAGCGTGCTCGGGCCCGAGGCCCTCGAAGCCGGCGAGCTCGGCGGCGCGCGGGCCGATCAGCGAGAGGATCGCCCACTCCTCGCCGACGTCCTCGATCTCGACCTCGCGGCCGATGCTGTAGGTCCGCAGGTGGGAGAGGACGGTGCGGTGCGGGTCGGGCTCGAGGTCGAGCCAGATGTCGCCGTCCGCGAGCCGGAGGACGCGCATGTCGGACTGCAGGTGGCCCTTGCGGTCGAGCAGCGCCGCGTAGCAGCCCTCGTCCGCAGCGAGCGCCTCGATGTCGTTGGTGAGCTGGCCCTGCAGGTACTCGGCGGCGTCGGGGCCGGTGACGAGGATCTTGCCGCGCCCGGAGCGGTCGAGCAGCCCGCATTCCTCGCGCAGCTGGCGGTACTGGGCGTCGAGCTCGACTGTCGGTCGCTTCGGTCATCTCCTTCGATTCTACGAATCGCGACTGCCCGGGGTGTTTAGACTCATCAAAACTTGTTTTCGATGAATCAAAAACCTGAAGCCGGCCCACGCTCGAGGCGATCGCCCAACACCGAGGCGATCGAGGACTACGCGAAGGCCATCTACGCGCTCTCGCGGGAGCGCGAGGGCCCGGTGCTCAACGGCGAGCTCGCCCAGCGCATCGGCGTCACCCCGGCGACCGCGACCTCGATGCTGAAGCGGCTCGACGAGCTGGGCCTGGTCGAGCACACCCTCTACAAGGGAGTCGTCCTCACCGCGGCCGGGGAGAAGGTGGCGCTCGAGGTGATCCGCCACCACCGCCTGATCGAGGCCTACCTCTCGGAGGCGCTGGGGATGCCCGACGACCGGGTCCACGAGGAGGCCGAGGTGCTCGAGCACTACATCTCCGAGGAGCTCGAGCTGCTGATCGCGGAGAAGCTCGGCGAGCCGAGCCACGACCCCCACGGCACCCCGATCCCCGGGCCCGACCTGCAGCCGCCGCCGGGGAGGCGCGGGAGCGATGAAGCCGCCGCCGCCCGCCGCCGGCCGAGCCGACCGTCGAGGACGTCCTCCCCGGCGAGGCGGCGGTCGCCGCGGCCGCCCGCCGCTCGCTCGACGGCGAGACCCGGGGCCTCGGCCGGATCTGGCCCTTCCTCGGCCCGGCCTTCATCGCCGCGGTCGCCTACATCGACCCCGGCAACTTCGCGACCAACATCGCCGGCGGCGCCAAGTTCGGCTACCTGCTGCTCTGGGTCGTGCTCGCCGCGAACCTGGTCGCGATGCTGGTCCAGACCCAGTCGGCGAAGCTCGGGATCGCGACCGGCAAGAACCTCGCCGAGCTCTGCCGCGAGCGCTTCTCGCGGCGCACCTCGATCGGGCTCTGGATCCAGGCCGAGATGGTCGCGATGGCGTGCGACATCGCCGAGGTCGTCGGCGCCGCGCTCGGCCTCAACCTGCTCTTCGGGATCCCGCTCTTCCCGGCCGGGCTGCATCGCCGGCGCCGGCGCCTTCGCGATCCTCGCCCTGCAGCAGATGGGGCTTCCGCCGGCTCGAGGCCGGGATCACCGGCGCTGGTCGGCGTCGTCGTCGCCTCCTTCGTCTTCGAGCTCTTCAACGCCAAGCCCGACGGCGGGCGAAGTCGCGCAAGCACCTCGTCCGTCCCGGGCTTCGCCGGCACCGAAAGCCTGCTGCTGGCGACCGGGATCGTCGGCGCGACGGTGATGCCGCACGTCATCTACCTGCACTCGGCGCTGACCCAGCGGCGGATCGTCGGCCGCGACGAGGAGGAGAAGCGGAAGATCCTGCGCTTCGAGAAGGTCGACGTCGTGATCGCCCTCTCGATCGCCGGGCGTGGTCAACCTCTCGATGATGATCGTCGCCGCCGCCCTCTTCCACGAGCAGCGGCCTGACCGGGATCGACTCGATCGAAGGCGCCTACGACGGGCTCCAGGACGCTCGTCTCGGACCGCGCCGCGACGGTCTTCGGGGTCGCGCTGCTCGCCTCCGGCTTCGCCTCCTCCTCGGTCGGGACGATGGCCGGCCAGGTCGTGATGCAGGGCTTCATCCGCCGCCGGATCCCGATCTTCGTCCGCCGCGCGATCACCCTCGCGCCGGCGCTGCTGGTCCTGGCGATCGGCTTCAACCCGACCGACGCCCTGGTCGCTCAGCCAGGTGGTGCTCTCCTTCGGCATCCCCTTCGCGCTGGTGCCGCTGCTGCTGATCGCCCGCGACCGCGAGCTGATGGGGTGCGCTGGCGAGCCCGCCGCTGGCTGAGCGCCGTCTGCGGCCTGTTCGCGGCGGTGATCATCGCCCTCAACGTCTTCCTGCTCGCCGATCTCGTCGCTCTGATCATCGTACGGCTTGCGGCGGTGGCTCTTGGCCGAGGACTTCCAGCAGGTGCTCGACGGGCTGCCGTCCGACTGGACCGACCTCGAGCTCGACCTGCGGATCGAGGACGAGAGCCGCGTACGTCGACACCGCCGTCGCCCTCAGCCAGGTCAACGCGCAGCCCTACTCGCGAGCCGGACTGGGACTGGCGGCTGCTGGTCGCGCAAAGCTTCGGCCACGCCGCCGCGGCGGAGACGGTGCTGCGGCGTCCTCGCCAGGCTCGACGCGGACGGGGTCGCCGGCGAGCTGCGGTCCGCGAGGTGCGCGAGGGCCGCTCCGAGATCGTCCAGATGTGGGGACGGCCGGAGAGCGTCCGCGAGGAGTTCCGCCAGCGCCGCGCGATCTAGTGGCCCGGCTGATGGCGCAGCGTCGTCGCGTCGCCCCCGACCTGATGCTCGGCAGCAAGGTCGAGGCGATGCTGAGCGCCGCCGGCCACGACGTGACGCTCTCGGCGTCGCTCGCCGAGGCGCCGATGCCGACGAGGCCGACCTCGTCGTCGCCGACCTCGACACCGAGGACGCCGAGGCGCTGGTCGCGACCGGGGTGCCGGTGCTCGGCTACTACTCGCACGTCGAGGTCGAGACCCGGCGCGCGGCCGAGGCGGCCGGGGTGCCTGGTCGATCGTCCCGCGCTCGCGGATGGTCCGCGAGCTGCCGGACGCTCGTCGAGTCGGCTCGCTCAGCCGCGGAAGCCTGAACGCCGCGCCGACGTCGAGCGGCCGTTCGAGCAGGCCGTGCTCGAGGTCCCAGGCGGCCCATTCGCGCAGCACGCGCCGGATCGAGCGGGGCGGGCGCGAGGTCGGGCCGCAGGAGCGCGCAGCTGCGCCGCCTGGTCGCCGCGGTCGAGCGACGGGACCGCGGCGAGCAGGTCGTCGAGGGCCGCGTCGGGGTGCGCGTACGGCGAACCCGTAGCCGCGGGTGGTCGCGTCGACCATCGCGTCGACCAGGTCCGGGTCCTCGTCGAGCGTCTGCCGCGAGGCGGCCAGGACCAGCTCCGGGTAGGGCGGGGCGCCGTAGTGGTCGACCTTGAAGATCGCGGATCGGGACGCCCGCGCGGCGCAGGGCGACCGCCTCGGCGTTCCAGAAGCCGGTCGCCGCGTCGACCCTGCCGGCGGCGAGCGCGGAGACGGCGTTGAAGCCGATCGTGACCCGGTCGACCTGGCCGGGTCGCCGCCGTCGGCGCTGACCTCGGAGTCGACGACGGCTTCGTCGGAGGGCAGGCCGGTGACGCCGACCGTGCGGCCCTCGAGGTCGCGCGGGCGCGCGCGACCGGGCCGTCGCGCGCGGGCGATCACCGCCGCCAGCGGCCGCTGGACGATCGGCATCACGCCGACGACGTCGAGGCCCTGCTCGCGGGCGATCCCGAGGTCGTGGATGTCGAGGATCGCGAAGTCGGCGCGGCCGGCGGCGAGCAGCTTCGGCACTCGCGTCGAGGTCGCCGGGCTCGCGGACCTCGAGGTCGACGCCGGCGTCGTCGTAGAAGCCGCGCGCGCTGCGCCGCGTAGATGCCGGAGTGGACGGCGTTGGGCGTGAAATCGAGCACCAGCGTCGCGCCTCTCGGCGCGCCCGGTTCAGCGCCGCCCCCGCCGCAACCGGCGACGCCGGCGAGCAGCGAGGACGGCCGCCAGCAGCGCGACAGCCAGTCTCATTTCGCGGGGAAACCTAGTTCGTTGCGCGAATCCGGTTAGACTGCCGCGCCGCAAACCCGACTTGGGATCAAGGGATCAGAGGAGGGGTTACAGAGTGCAGGAACGAGGACTTGCGGCATATCTCGCCGAGTTGATCGGCACGTTCTTCCTGGTGTTCTTCATCACGCAGCGTCGTCGTCCTGTTCGTGGCCACCGGAAGCCAGGCGCAGTTCGGCTCGGACTTCGCCGTCGTCGGTCTCGTCCACGCCTTCCTCCTGTTCGGGCTGATCATCATGTTCGGCGCGGTCAGCGGCGGCCATTTCAACCCGGCCGTGACGCTCGCGGCGGCGGCGATCAAGCGGATCAACCCGATCGACGCGGTCATCTACATCCTCGCCCAGCTCTCCGGCGGCGTGCTCGGGGCGCTGCTGGCCAAGGCGCTGCTGCTCGACGAGGGGCGGGCGACCCACTACGGCGCCGGCGACGGTCAGCCGCGCTGCTCGGCGGCAACTTCGCGGGCGCGATCGTCGAGGCGATCGGCACCTTCTGCCTCGTCCTCGTGATCCTCGCCGCCGTCTACTCGAAGAAGAGCTCAAGGAGTGGGCGCCGCTGGCGATCGGCACCACGCTCGGCTTCATCGTCATGGTCGTCGGCCCGCTGACCGGCGGCTCCTTCAACCCGGCCCGCTGGTTCGGCCCGGCGCTGGTCGGCAACGCGTTCGGCGGCGCCTGGCCCTACATGGTCGGCCCGATCGTCGGCTCCGCTGCTCGCGGCCGCGGTCTTCAGGTTCGTGCTCGAGGCCGGCGGTGCCCGCCGACCGAGTCGCCCGAGCCGGTGCCGAAGGCACCGGCGCCGAGCTCGAGCGCGACGTCGAGACCGGCGACGCCGACTGAGCCCGCAGCAGGCCTCGATAGCGCGCCGGGCCCGGTCGGGCGCCGGCGGGTTGCAGTAGCGTGACGGCGGTGCGCCGGGTCACCTTCTCGCGCAACTACACGCTCTCGCTCTCGCGCACCTGCCAGTGCTACTGCAAGTACTGCGCGTTCGCGACCCACCGGGCGCACCTCCACTCGCCCGACGAGGTCGAGCAGCGGCTCGAGGAGGCGGTGCGGCGCAACGCCAAGGAGCTGCTCGTCCTCACCGGCGAGCGGCCCGAGGTCAACCCCGAGGTCGCCGCGCGGCTCGCCGCGTGGGGCCACGACGACTTCACCTCCTACGTCGTCTGGGCCTGCGAGCGGGCGCTCGAGCGGGGCATCCTGCCGCACACCAACCTCGGCGTCCTCGGCCGCGAGGACCTCGCCCGCCTGCGCGAGGTGACCGCCTCGCAGGGGCTGATGCTCGAGTCGATCTCCGAGCGCCTGATGGAGACCGTCCACGCCGGCTCGCCGACCAAGCACCCGGCGCGCGCGCCTGGAGACGATCGAGGCCGCCGGCGAGCTGCAGATCCCGTTCACGAGCGGGATCCTGGTCGGGATCGGCGAGACCGAGGACGAGCGCGTCGCATCGCTCGAGGCGCTCGCCGAGGTCCACGCCCGCCACGGCCACATCCAGGAGGTGATCCTCCAGAACTTCGTCCCGCACCCGCGCTACTACGGCCGCGAGGTCGCGGAGATCGCCGACGAGGCGGCCCGCGAGCGCTGGGAGGAGCGGGGATGCCCCGGCTCCGACAGCGGCGCTGTGGAGCGTTCGAGTCAGGCCGATTGCCCGCAGCTGGGCGCTCGCGACTGGTCGATCGGTCTCGGACGAGATGAAGCGGCTGATCGCGCGAGTGCAGCGGCTGATGCCGGACGTCGGGATCCAGGTCCCGCCGAATCTTCGCGACTGGTGGCCCGAGCTGGTCGAGGCCGGGGCGACCGACCTCGGCGGGCTGTCGGCGAACGGCGACCACATCTCGCCCGAGCACGCCGTTCCCGAGCCCGCACCAGGTGCGCAAGGAGCTGGCGCCGCAGGGCTACGCGCTGACCGAGCGGCTCTGCGTCTACCCGCAGTACCTGGACCCCGAGTGGATGGAGCAGGGGGTGCTCGACGTCGTCAAGCTGAAGTACTGGAGCTTCATCCCGCGGCGCGGCTCGGGCCGCCGCGCGCGAGCGAGCGATCGACCCGGCGCTTGCGCCGCGGGCGATCGAGAAGGGGCCGCGACGGGGAGCGAGCTGACCGAGGACGAGCTGACGGCGCTGTTCGCCGAGACCCGGCCCGAGGTGATCGAGGAGATGCGGGTCGCCGCCGACGAGCTGCGCGCCGAGCTCGCCGGCGAGACGGCGACCTTCGTCGTCAACCGCAACATCAACTTCACCAACATCTGCGTCGTCGGCTGCGCCTTCTGCGGCTTCGGGCAGGGCAAGCGCTCGCCCGACGCCTACGAGGTCTCCGAGGACGACTTCGCGGCGCGGATCGACGAGGCGGTCGAGTTCGGCGCGACCGAGATCTGCATGCAGGGCGGGATCCACCCCGACTACACGCTCGAGGACTACGGGCGCTGGCTGCGCCTCGCCAAGGAGGTCGCCCCGCAGCTCCACCTGCACGCCTACTCGCCGATGGAGATCCACTTCATGTGCGAGCGCTCGGGCAAGCGGCCCCGACGAGGTCTTCGACTACCTGCTCGAGTGCGGGCTCGGCTCGACGCCGGGGACCGCGGCCGAGGTCCTCGACGACGGCGTCCGCGCAGCGGATCTCGCCGAACAAGCTCCCGGTCGGCGCGCTGGGTCGAGATCATCGAGGCCTCGCCACCGCGCCGGGCTGCGCTCGACCTCGACGGTGATGTTCGGCCACATCGAGGAGCCGTGGGAGCTGGCCCGCCACATGCGGGTGATCCGCGAGCTCCAGGAGCGCACCGGCGGGATCACCGAGTTCGTCCCGCTCAGCTTCATCCCGTTCAACACCCTGCTCGGCCGCACCCACGGGGTCGAGGAGATCTCGCCGACCGAGAACCTCAAGCACACGGCCGCGTTCCGGCTGGCGCTCGGGCAGGACGATCCCCAACCTGCAGGCGAGCTGGGTGAAGATGGGCCTCGACGCGGCGACCGAGAGCCTGCGCTGGGGCGTCAACGACCTCGGCGGCACGCTGATGGAGGAGAACATCTCCCGGATGGCCGGCTCCCAGCACGGCGTCCGGCTCGAGCCCGAGCAGCTGATCGGCGCCGCCCGCGCCGCCGGCCGGACCCCGGCCCAGCGCACGACGCTCTACGAGATCGATCGAGACCTACTGACCCATACTGTGCGCGGATCGCTACTCATTCTTCGGTAGCTAGGGGAGGTTTTCCGGGACTCGCAGCCGTCTCGCTGCTTGCGTTGCTCGCTGCCCTGGGGGCGGCGGCGCTGATCAGCCTCCACCCGCTGGGACAACGACAGCGTCGCCCCGACCTGACCCTCGCGCCCGATGTCGGTGCCGCGATCGGCGACTCGGTGCCGGTCGGGACCGGGCACCGAGGTGGCCGTGGCACGAGGCGGTGCCGGCGCCGATCGGCGTCGCGGTGATGGCAAGCAAGCCGGTCCCGGTCGTGCAAGAAAACCGTCTCGACGCCCTTGATCGGGATCTCGGCGGCCCGCCCGGTCGGTTTGACGGGCCCTGTCTCGCCGGTGCCGCCCCAGCTGCTCCGGCCGCGCCGGAAACTCCGACCGAACCGGTGCCGGTCTCGGCACCGCCGGCGATCCCGGCGCCCGCGGCCGAACCGGTAGCGAAGACGAGGCTGGTCGCGAACTTCGAGAACGGCCTTGACGGCTGGAGCACCGCACCCGGCGGGGAACATCCCGCCCCGCATCGTCCGCGGCGTGGTTCGCGATGGCGCCGACGCCAGCGCGGTCCGGCTGACCGGTGAACAGTCGCGCTCGCTGCTCGCCTTCGGCGGCGAAGGTGGCAGCGACGGCGCGGTCCAGATCCGCGAGGGCGACGAATACACCTTCGCCTTCTCCTTCTACATCCAGTCGATGAGCTACGGCGAGCCCGGCGCCGACAATGCGATTCGTCCAGTTCATCAGCGATGCCAGCGACACCCGCACCCTCGGCCTACAGCTGTGGCAGGACGAGATCGCCGATCCGCTGAACTCCGGCCGGGGCCTCTGGGCGAGCGGCGACGCGATGGGCGGCGATCGGTTCCTGGCGCCGCTGGCCGAGCGAACCTGGCACGACGTCACGATCCGCTTCAGGGCCTCGAGCGAGGGAGACGGGTTCTACATCCTCTCCCTCGACGGCCAACTGCTCGACGCGCGCGGCGAGATCAGCCTGATCGCGCCCGGCAGCAGCGCCGCCCAGATCGAAGTCGGGCTTCTGCGCGACTCGACGGTGGTTCAGGGAACCTCCGAAATCCGCCTCGACGCAGCCAGCCTGGAGTCGGCCGGAGGCTGAGCCGATGAGGGCGATGGTGCTCGAGCGGCAGCGCGAGCCCCTCCGGCCCGCCGAGCTGCCCGCTCCGGAGCCGGGGCCCGGCGAGGTCCTGATCTCGGTCTCCGCCTGCGGCGTCTGCCGCACCGACCTCCACATCGTCGACGGCGATCTGACCGAGCCGAAGCTGCCGCTGGTGCTGGGCCACCAGATCGTCGGCGAGGTCGCCGCGACCGGCGAGGGCGCCGAGCGGTTCGCGGTCGGCGAGCGGGTCGGCGTCCCCTGGCTCGGCTGGACCGACGACGAGTGCCGTTACTGCCTCAGCGGCCGCGAGAACCTCTGCGACCGGGCCCGCTTCACCGGCTACGACATCGACGGCGGCTACGCCGAGCTGACCGTCGCCGACGAGCGCTACTGCCTGCCGATCCCGAGCGGCTACACCGACGAGAAGGTGGCGCCGCTGCTCTGCGCCGGGCTGATCGGGTACCGGGCGCTGCGCATGGTCGGCGACGCCGAGCGGGTCGGCTTCTACGGCTTCGGCGCCTCGGCCCACATCATCTGCCAGGTCGCCGCCCACCAGGGAAGGCGGGTCTTCGCCTTCACCAAGGAGGGCGACGATCAGGGCCAGGAGTTCGCCCGGAGCCTGGGCGCCGAGTGGGCGGGGTCCTCGACCGACGCGCCGCCCGAGGAGCTCGACGGCGCGATCGTCTTCGCCCCGGTCGGGCGCGCTGATGCCGGCGGCGCTGCGGGTCAGCGCCAAGGGGGCGAGGGTGATCAGCGCCGGGATCCACATGAGCGAGATCCCGGCGTTCCCCTACGAGATCCTCTGGGGCGAGCGCTCGCTCGGCTCGGTCGCCAACCTGACCAGGCGCGACGGCGAGGAGTTCCTCGCGCTCGCCGAGGAGTTCCCGATCGAGACCGACATCGAGGTCCACCCGCTGAGCGGCGCCAACGAGGCGCTCGAGTCGATGCGCAGCGGCGCTCTGCTGGGCTCCGCCGTGCTCGCGATCTAGACGGAAGAGGTCCTCCTCGGGGGGCCGCCGCAGGGCGGCGGCGCCGGGGCCGTCCTCCTCGGTGACGAAGCGGCCCAGCCCGCGGATGATCGCCGCCGGGACCCGGCTGGACTTGTCGCGGACGAGGTCGGCGGCGGCGGCCGCCTCGTCGGCGACCGCGATCTGCGGTCGCCTCGAGGGCCCGGCCGCCGGCGTCGCTCGCGGCCGCGCCAGTCGTCGAGCGGGAGCGAGGCCGGCGCACCCGATCGCGACCTCGGCCTGGCCGAGCCGCCAGGCGCGGCCGAAGCTGTCGGCGATCACGACCCCGACGCGGCGCCCGCTCGGCCGTGCGATCTCGGCGCGGATCCGGCGCGCCGAGGCGTCGGGGTCCTCGGGCAGCAGCGCCACCGTCCCCGGCTCGGGCAGGTTCGAGGTGTCGACCCCGGCGTTGGCGCAGACGCAGGCCGTGGCGGGTCTCGACGATCAGGACGCTGCGCTCGGCCCGCAGGACCCGGCGGCTCTCGGTCGAGGATCAGCTCGACCAGCGCCGGGTCCTTGCCGAGCACCGCGGCCAGCCGGCGGGCCTCGCCGCCCGGGATCGCCGAGGACAGCGGCAGCACCCGCCCCTCGGCCTTGGAGACGATCTTCTGCGAGACGACGACGCACGTCGCCGTCGCTCGAGCTCGGCGCGCGCCGGCGATCTCCTCGCCGACGGCCATCCCGTCGACGAACTCCGGCAGCCCCTCGACGGGGATCGACCTCGAGCGCTCAGCTCATTGCCCGAGCGCGCTTCGCGGTGCGGCGGGCGCGGTCGCCGGGCCCGGCCGGCGGCCAGCTCGGCGGGTGAGGGCGACGACGTCGGCCGGGGTGTCGAGGTCGAGGCCCAGCGACGGGATCTCCTCGACCGCGAACGGGACGCCGGCCTCGCGGGCGGCGGCGACGTGGCGCTCGCGGCTGCCCTCGCCGAAGGCGGGGCGGATCGCGCCCGGCGGCGCGAGCAGCGAGGGCGTTGGTCCCGGTCCCGTGGCGGTCGGGGACGACCGCCACGTAGCGGCTCGGGACGCCGGTCAGGAGCCGGTCGAGCTCGCGCGGGTCGAGCAGCGGGCAGTCGCCGGGGAGGAGGACGACGCACTCGCGCCCCGGCCGCGACGGCGCGCTCGATGCCGGCCAGGGTCGCCTCCGAGTGCCCGGCGTCGGGGGTGTCGGGAATCAGCTCGGCGCCGACGCTCGGCCGCGGGCGCCGGCGGCGCCGGGCTCGTCGCTGACGACGACGATCCGCTCGATCATCCGCGCCGCCGCGACCGCCTCGAGCACGTCGGCGAGCATCGCGGCGACCAGGGCCAGGCGCTGCTCGCTCCTCGATGCCGGCGGCCAGCCGCTGCTTCGCCTCGGCGAACCGCTTGACCGGGATGTACCGCCGTCGCCTTCAACCTTCGCTCAAGCTGGCGGCGAGGTCGAGCACGCTGCGGGCGAGCCGGCGCCCTGGCGGCGGCGTTGTCCATCAGCGTCGGCGCCGCCTGGGTGCGGATCTCGATCGGGGGGCGGGTCCGGGTCGCCCTCGTCGACGACCATCGCGTCGATCAGCCCCGCGTAGAGCGAGGCGACCCCGCTCGCGCGTCGAGGGCCGGCCGATCGCGTCCATGAAGCGCTCGGTCGGGCCTTTCACGACCTCGCCCGGCGACGTAGGGGCTGACCGCGACCACCGGGGCCCCGGATGCGGCGATCGCCTCGCGCATCCCCGGCACCGCGAGGATCGGGCCGATGCTGATCACCGGGTTCGAGGGGCCGATCACGATCGCCTCGCGCATCGCGGATCGCGGCGAGGGCCTCGGGGCTCGGCTCGGCCTCGGCGATTCCCTCGAGCTCGACCCCGGTCACCTCGGGCTGGCCGCGGTGGATGATCAGGTACTCCTGCAGGTCCCAGCGCCCGGCGGCGGTCAGCACCCTGGTCCGCACCGGCGGCGTCGCTCATCGGCAGGACCCTCGCCGCGACCCCGAGCGCGGCCGCGATCTGGGCCTGGGCCGCGGTCTGGGTCCCGCCCTCGTCGAGGAACTGGCTGCGGTAGAGGCAGGTCGCGAGGTCGCGGTCGGTGAGGCCGAACCAGTCGGGCGCGCCGAGCCGGGCCAGCCGCTCGAAGACGGTGAAGGTGTCGTCGCGGATCCCCCAGCCGCGCTCGTCGTCGATTTCGCCGCTCAGCCAGTAGGTGACGAGGTCGGGGTCGGGGGAGACGTGGACGCCGAGGGTCTCGATGTCGTCGCCGGTGTTGGCGATCACCGAGAGGTCGGCGCCGATCTCCTCCTGCAGGCCGGCGCCGAGTTTCGCCCCGCCGGTCCCGCCGGCGAGCAGGGCGACCCTCACCGCCGTCCTACGCCCAATGGTCCCCGTCGGGGAGGCCGGTGATCCGGATCCCGGCGTGGGTCTTGTAGCGGACGTTGATCGAGATCAGCATCGGCGTCAGCTGCTCGACGATCCGCGCCATCTCGAGCGCCCCGGCGTTGACCGCGCGCAGGCCCGGGTATCTGGCTCGATCAGGCGGGCGACGCGCGCCTTGTCGGCCTTGCGGTCGCCGCAGATCGGGACGTCCTCGTCGAGCTCGGCGTCGAGGTCGGCGAGGGTCGGGGCGGAGACCGTGTGCAGGGCCGAGACCACGGTCACTCCCTCGGGGACCATCTCCTGGGCCTGCTGGGCGGCCGACCCCTGCCAGACGCCGAGCGAGCGCGTCGCCTTGCCGCTCGACGGCGGCGGCGAGCGGGACGGTGCAGTCGACCAGGATCTGGCCCGGCTCCAGCGCCTCGCGGAGGTTGTTGAGGTTCTCCGACTGGGCCCGGAAGGGGACCGTGAGGAAGACGATCTGGCCCTGGCGGCGCCGCCTCGGCGTTCTCGAGGCCCTCGACCTCGGCGCCGGGCACGCGCTCCCGGATCCGCGCCGCCGCCTCCTCGGCGCGCTCGGCGCTGAGCGCGATCCGATCACCGATCGCCTGTCCGGCCCTGGCCCAGCGCAGCGCCATGCCCGCGCCGAGCGCACCGGTGCCGCCGATTATCGGGATTGGCTCGGGCAGAGCGGGAGTTTATTGCGGGATCGCCGAGCGGCCGAACGTCATGTCTGTCCTCGTGAGGCGCGCGCTGATGAGGCTCGAGGGGAGGAAGGCACTGGTGACCGGAGGCGCCAGCGGGATCGGCGCCGCGATCGCCGCGCGGCTCGCCGCCGAGGGCGCCGAGGTCTGGGTCGGCGACATCAACCTCGAGGGCGCGGAGCGGGTCGCGGGCGAGATCAGCGGCCACCGCGATCGAGCTCGACGTCACCGAGCTCGAGTCGGCGCAGGGCCGCGGTCGAGGCGGTCGGCACCCCCGACATCCTGGTCAACAACGCCGGCACCGACGAGTTCGGCTTCTTCACCTACACCGACCCCGGACCAGTGGCAGCGGGTGATCGGCGATCAACCTCTTCGGCGTCCTCAACTGCACCCACGCGGCGCTGCGGGCCGATGCAGGAGGCGGGCTACGGCCGGATCGTCAGCATCTCCTCGGAGGCGGGCCGGGTCGGGTCGAAGGGCTCGGCGGTCTACTCGGCGGCGAAGGGCGGCGTGATCGCGTTCATGAAGGCGATCGGCCGCGAGAACGCCCGCTACGGGATCACCGCCAACTCGATCGCCCCGGGGCCGATCGAGACGCCGCTGCTGATGGGGGCGACGGAGTTCGGCGAGATCGGCGAGAAGATCATCGAGACGATGAAAGAGCTGACGCAGATGAAGCGGCTCGGCCAGCCCGAGGAGGTCGCGGCCGCGGTCGCCTTCCTCGCCTCCGACGACGCGACCTACGTGACCGGCGAGACGCTCGGCGTCAGCGGCGGCCTGGGGATGGTGTGAGCACCGGACTGCAGCCCGGCGCCGAGCGGATCGATGAGTTCGTCGTCGCCGACCGGCTGCTGACCGACGTCGGCGGCACGATCGGGTCGAGCGTCCTCTCGACCCCGGGGATGATCGCGATGATGGAGGGCAGCTCCGCCTCGCTCGCGCTCGCCTTCCTTCCCGAGGGCTCGGCGACGGTCGGCTTCGAAGTCTGCGTCAAGCACGTCGCGGCGGCGGCGGAGGGCTCGACCTGCAAGGTGCGCACGCGTCCTGCGCGAGGTGATCGAAGAGCGCAAGCTCCGCTTCGACGTCGAGGTGACCGAAGGCGACCGGACGATCGGCGTCGGCACCCACGAGCGGCGAGTGATCGCCGTCGGCCAGCTCGGCTGAGGGGCCGAATCCGCGCGACTGGTGACTTGAGCACACCAGGGTGTGCTCAAACGACCAATCGTCCCTCGGCGGGGCCTGGGGTCTCGCGTCTCGGCAACATGGCGTCGTCTCTGCGCGCCAACTCGCTCGGACTGGGGCTCAGCAGACGGGCGGTCCAGCACCGAGTAGCGCGAGGTCGCCTTCATCCCGTGATGCGCGGCGTCTACGCGGTCGGGCGGCCCGGGCTGACCCGGCGTGGGCAGTGGATGGCGGCCGTGCTGAGCTGTGGTCATGGGGCGGTTCTCAGCCACGGCACCGCCGGTGCGCTGTGGGGGATCCGGGCCGAGCCCGATGCGCCGATCGAGGTCTCATTGATCGGCGCCAACCAGTGCCGCAGGGCGGGCATCCGCGTTCATCGTCGTACCGGTCTCGGGTCAAGCGATTTCGACGTTCGCGATGCCATTCCCGTCACGACCCCGATCGTGACGCTGATCGACCTGGCCGGCCAGGTGTCATCGGCGGCGCTCGAGCGGGCGGTGAACGAGGCCGATCGCCTCGACCTCGTCGATCCCGTTGATCTGCGGGAGGCGCTGGGCGGTTACGCAGGTCGACCGGGCGTCGGTCTGTTGCGCGCGGTGCTCGACCGCCACACGTTTCGGCTCACCGATTCCGAGCTCGAGGTCGGGTTCCTGGCGATCGTCAGGCGTGCCAGGCTCCCGTTGCCGATGACTCGCCAGCGGGTGAACGGGTTCCGCGTCGACTTCTTCTGGCCGTCGCTCGGGCTCGTCGTCGAGACCGACGGCCTTCGCTATCACCGCACCCCGGCCCAGCAGGCGCGGGACCGCGTCCGCGACCAGGCGCATATCGCGGCCGGCATGACCCCGCTGCGGTTCACCCACGCGCAGGTGCGCTTCGAGTCGGCCTCCGTCAGCGAGACCCTCGTGGCGGTGACCTCCCGGCTTCGGGCTCGAGACGCGGCGATCGAAGCGCGGCCCCGGGCATAATCCCCCGTGGACGCGAGCCTCCCGAGCAGCGTGCGGATCCGCGAGGTGGGCCCGCGCGACGGCTTCCAGAACGAGCCCGAGCAGATCCCGACCGCCGACAAGGTGCGGCTGATCGACCTGCTCTCGGCGACGGGGCTGCGGCGGATCGAGGTGACCTCGTTCGTGCGGCCGGAGGTGATCCCGCAGCTCGCCGACGCCGAGGAGGTCCTGGCCGCGGTCCGACGGCGCGACGGGGTCTCGCTCTCGGTCCTGATCCCGAACGAGCGCGGGCTCGAGCGGGCGCTGGCGATGCGCGATCGCTTCGACGAGATCAACGTCTTCCTCTCCGCCTCGGAGACCCACAACCGCAAGAACGTCAACCGCTCGATCGAGGAGTCGCTGGCCGGGCTCGAGCGAGACGCTCGCCGCCGCGACCGAGGCGGGCTGCGCTGCGAGGGCGTGATCTCGGTCTCGTTCGGCTGCCCCTACGAGGGCGAGGTTCCGCCGGAGCGCGTCTTCGGGATCGCCGAGCGGCTGGCCGCCGCCGGCTGCGAGGAGATCGGCTTCGGCGACACGACCGGGATGGCCAACCCGCGCCAGGTCGCACGAGTTCTTCGCCGCCGCCCGCGAGCGCCTCGCCGGCGTCGAGCTGACCGCCCATTTCCACAACACCCGCGGCCAGGGCCTCGCCAACGCGCTGGCCGCGCTCGAGGAGGGCGTCGACTCGTTCGAGTCGAGCTTCGGCGAGCTCGGCGGCTGCCCGGTCCCGCCCGGGCTCGACCGGGAACATCGCGACCGAGGACCTGGTCTCGATGCTGCGACGAGATGGGGGTCGAGACCGGGATCGACCTGCCGCGCCTGATCGAGGCCTCCCGCGCCGCCCAGGAGACGCTCGGCCGCCCGCTCGGGAGCCACGTCCTACGCGCCGGGCCGGTCGAGTGGGCAGGGAGCGAGTAGGGTCATATGCCGATGAAGAGCGATGCCTTCCGCCGTGCCGCCGAGACGAAGGACTTCTCCGCCGGAGCGGAGCTCTTCGCCCCCGACGTCGTTTTCCGCAGTCCCGCGGTCTTCAAACCCTACGAAGGGCACGAGGCACTCGGCATGGTCCTCTCCAACGTGGCCGAGGTCTTCGAGGACTTCCGCTACGTCGACCAGGTCGAGACCGGCGACACCGCCGTCCTCGTCTTCGAGGCCCGTGTCGGCGAGAAAGACCTGCAGGGGGTCGACGTCCTGCGCTTCGGCGAGGACGGGCTGATCAAGGAAATGATGGTGATGGTCCGCCCGGCCAGCGGCCTGATGGCGCTGGGCGAGGAGATGGGCCGCCGTCTCGCCGCCGCCGGCAGCTAGGTCGCCGCGCGTGACCGATATTCGACCCGCCCTCGAGGCCGCACTCTCAGGCGGCCCGCAGCGCCATCACGAGAAGACCGAGGAGCAGGGCAAGCTGCCGGTACGCGAGCGGGTCGAGCGGCTTGTCGACCCGGGCTCCTTCGCCGAGGAGGCGCTGCTCGCGAACTGGGACCAGGAGGGCCTCGGCGCCGACGGCGTCGTCACCGGCACGGCGACGATCGACGGCCGCAGGGTCGCGCTGATGGCCAACGACCCGACGGTCAAGGCCGGGTCCTGGGGGCCGAAGACGGTCGAGAAGATCCTCCGGATCCAGGAGCGGGCGCTGAGCCTGCAGGTGCCGATGGTCTACCTCGTCGACTCGGCCGGGGCGCGGATCACCGACCAGGTCCAGATGTTCCCCGGGCGGCGCGGCGCCGGCCGCATCTTCCACAACGAGGTCCGCCTCTCCGGCCAGGTCCCGCAGGTCTGCCTCCTGTTCGGGCCGAGCGCCGCCGGCGGCGCCTACATCCCGGCCTTCTGCGACGTCGTGATCATGCGCGACGGCAACGCCTCGATGTACCTCGGCTCGCCGCGGATGGCGGAGATGGTGATCGGCGAGACGGTGACGCTCGAGGAGATGGGCGGGGCGAGGATGCACACCTCGGTCTCGGGCTGCGGCCACTTCCTGGTCGCCGACGACGAGGAGGCGATCGACGTCGCAAAGCGCTACCTCTCGTTCATGCCGGCGAACTGGCGCGAGCGCCCGCCGGCGATCGCCGCCGTCGCGCCCACCTCGGAGACCCCGATCGCCGAGATCCTCCCGGCCGACGAGAACCAGGCCTTCGACATGACGCGAGGTCCTCGACGCCCTCCTCGACGCCGACTCCTTCCTCGAAGTCCACAGGCGCTGGGCGAAGGAGCTGATCGTCGGCTACGGGCGGCTCGACGGGAAGGTGGTCGGCGTCGTCGCCAACCAGCCGCGCCAGAAAGGCGGGGTGCTGTTCGTCGACTCGGCCGACAAGGCGGCGCGCTTCATCCAGACCTGCAATGCCTTCAACGTGCCCCTGCTGTTCCTCGCCGACGTCCCCGGGTTCATGATCGGGACCGCTGTCGAGCGCCAGGGGATCATCCGCCACGGGGCGAAGATGATCAGCGCCGTCTCCGAAGCGACGGTGCCGAAGCTGTCGGTGATCGTCCGCAAGGCCTACGGCGCCGGCCTCTACGCGATGGCCGGGCCGGCGTTCGAGCCCGACTGCTGCATCGCCCTGCCGAGCGCCTCGATTGCGGTGATGGGCCCGGAGGCGGCGATCAACGCGGTCTTCTACAACCAGATCCAGGGGATCTCCGACGAGGCCGAGCGGGAGGCGTTCGTCGCCGCCAAACGGGAGGAGTACGCGGCCGACATCGACATCCTCCACCTCGCCTCGGAGCTGGTCGTCGACGCGGTGGTCGAGCCGACCGAGCTGCGGGCGGAGCTGATCCGCCGCTTCGAGGCCGCCGCGTCCAAGGACCGCTCCTTCGCCGAGCGGCGCAACCCCGTGACGCCGGCCTGATCGCATGGCCTGAGGGTCCGTGGAGCCGGCGCCCGCGATCGATGTGGACGGCCTTCGCGTCAGCCGGGGTGGCAAGCCGGTCCTCCACGGGCTGACCTTCTCGGTCGCCTCGGGCCAGGTGACCGGGCTGCTCGGGCCGAGCGGCTGCGGCAAGACGACCCTGATGCGGGCGATCGTCGGTGTGCAGATCGTCGAGTCGGGCCTGATCGAGGTGCTCGGGGCCGCGGCCGGCTCGGTCGGGCTGCGGGCGCGGGTCGGCTACGTGACCCAGGCGCCGTCGGTGTACCGGGACCTCAGCGTGCGGGAGAACCTTCGCTACTTCGCGCGGGTGATCGGCGCTCCACAGCAGCGGATCGCCGAGGTGATCGAGACGGTCGCGCTCGGCGGCCAGACCGAACAGGTCGTCTCCAGCCTTTCGGGTGGGGAGAGCGCCAGGGTCTCGCTGGCGACAGCGCTGCTCGGCGAGCCCGACGTGCTGGTCCTCGACGAGCCGACCGTCGGCCTCGACCCGGTTCTGCGACGGGATCTCTGGGCGACCTTCCGCGCGCTCGCCGCGCGGGGCGTGACCCTGCTCGTCTCCAGTCACGTGATGGAGGAGGCCGAGCATTGCGATCAGCTGCTGCTGATGCGGGAGGGGGAGTTTCTCGCCGCCGAATCGCCCCAGCGACTTCGGGAGCGGACAGGGTGCAGCCAACTCGACGAGGCCTTCCTGGCGCTGATCGAGGAGCGTGGGCCGGCGTGAGCGCCCGCGTCACCTGGGCGACGGCGCTGCGGGTGCTGACGCAGCTGCGACGCGACCCGCGGACGATCGTGCTCCTGCTGGGTGTGCCGCCATTCCTGCTCACCCTGTTGAAGGGAGCGTTCCACCAGGATCCGGAGGCCTTCCAGCATGTCGGCGGGCCGCTGGTCGGACTGTTCCCGTTCACGACGATGTTCGTGGTCACCTCGATCACGATGTTGCGCGAGCGGACCACCGGGACACTGGAGCGCCTGATGTCGCTGCCGCTGGCCAAGCTCGACCTGCTGTTCGGGTACGCGATCGCATTCGCGCTGATCGGGGTCGTGCAGGCGTTGGTCACCAGCACGGTGGCCTTCGGCCTGCTCGGCCTCGACGTCGCCGGCTCGACCGCCCTGGTGGTGGCGCTCGCCGTCGGCAACGCGCTGCTCGGGATGTCGCTTGGGCTGTTCGTCAGCGCCTTTGCGCGGACCGAGTTCCAGGCGGTGCAGTTCATGCCGGCGATCGTCTTTCCCCAGCTGCTGCTCTGCGGGCTGTTCGTCGCCCGCGACACGATGGTCGGCATCCTCCAGGTCGCATCGGCCCTGATGCCGCTCACCTACGCCTTCGATGCGCTCGACCGGGTGACCACGACGGGGTCGCTCGGGTCACGCGGCCTCCTCGACGTGGTCGTGATCGCCGCCGCAACGTGGCTGCTGCTGGCGCTCGGCGCCGCCACCCTCCGCCGCCGTACGCCGTGAGCGGCTAGGCGGGCGTGTCGAGTCGTCCCGCGAGGTCGACGAACCAGTCGAGCGCCGCCGGATTGGCGAGCGAGTCGCGGCTCGCGGCCTTCTCAACCGGAGTGCCCATCAGGATCCGTTTCACCGGCACCTCGAGCACCTTGTTGCTGAGGGTCCGCGGCACCTCGGGAATCTCGAAGACCTCGTCGGGGACGTGGCGCGGGGAGCAGCTCTCGCGGATCCGGCGGGCGATCTCGGCGCGGAGGTCGTCGTCGAGCTCCGCTCCCTCGCGGAGGACGACGAAGAGCGGCATCCAGCCGTCGGTTCCCGAGCGGGGGACGTCGACGACGAGCGCGTCGACGATCGCGTCGAGCGCCGAGCACCGCGCGGTAGATCTCGCTCGTCCCCATCCGGATCCCGCCGCGGTTGATCGTCGAGTCGGAGCGGCCGTAGATGATCGCCGTCCCGCGGGGGGTGATCTCGATCCAGTCGCCGTGGCGCCAGTAGCCGGGGTACTGCTCGAAGTAGCTGGCGCGGTAGCGGCTGCCGTCGGAATCGCCCCAGAAGAAGACCGGCATCGAGGGCATCGGCTCGGTGACGACGAGCTCCCCGACCTCGCCGATGACCGAGTTGCCGTCCTCGTCCCAGGCCTCGACCGCGGCGCCCAGCGCCCGTGCCCTGGAGCTCGCCGCGGTATACCGGGAGCAGCGGCGACGCCGCCGACGAAGGCGGTGCAGAGGTCGGTGCCGCCGCTGGTCGAGAACAGCCAGGTGTCGGCGCCGAGCTGCTCGTAGACCCAGTCGAAGCCCTCGGGGGAGAGGGGGGAGCCGGTCGAGCCGACCGCCTTGAGCCGGCGGAGGTCGCGGCCCTCGCCGGGGACGACGCCGTCCTTCATGCAGGCGGCGATGTAGGCGGCGCTGGTGCCGAACATCGTGATCCCCGCGCGCTCGGCGAGGTCCCAGAGGACGCCCATGTCGGGGTGGCCGGGGTTGCCGTCGTAGAGGACGATCGCGGCCCGGGTGAGGAGGCCGGAGACGATGAAGTTCCACATCATCCAGCCGGTCGTCGTGAACCAGAAGAGGCGGTCGCCGGGATGGGCGTCGACGTGGAGGTGGAGCTTCTTCAGATGCTCGAGGAGGATCCCGCCCTGGCCCTGGACGATCGCCTTCGGCAGGCCGGTGGTGCCGGAGGAGTAGAGGACCCAGAGCGGGTGGTCGAAGGGGACCCGCTCGAAGGAGAGCTCGGCGCCCTCGCCGGAGGCGGCTAGCTCGTCCCAGCCGAATCGCGCGGTCGAGGCCGCCGAGGTCGGGGTCGGAGTCGAGGTAGGGGAGGACGACCGTCCGCTCCAGGCTCGGCATCGCCGCCTGCAGCTCGGCGACGATCTCGCTGCGATCGAAGTCGCGGCCGCCATAGCGGTAGCCGTCGACCGCGAACAGGACCTTCGGCTCGATCTGGGCGAAGCGGTCGATCACGCTCGCCGGGCCGAAGTCGGGCGAGCAGCTCGACCAGGTGGCGCCGATGCTCGGCGGCGGCGAGGAAGGCGACGATCGCCTCCGGGATGTTCGGCATGTAGGCGACGACGCGGTCGCCCGGCTCGACCCCGAGCCCGCGCAGGCCGGCGGCGACCGCCGCCACCTGCCGGCGGAGCTCGCCCCAGCTCAGCTCGCCGAGCTCGCGCAGCTCGGAGGCGTGGAGGATCGCCGTCTCGGCGTCGTCCTTGCCGGCGAAGACGTGCTCGGCGTAGTTGAGGCGGGTGTCGGCGAACCACTCGGCGCCCGGCATCTCGCGGCTGCCGAGCACCTGCCCCGGGTCGCCGTCGGCCTGGACGTCGAAGAACTCCCAGATCGCCGACCAGAACCCGTCGAGGTCATCGACCGACCAGCGCCAGAGCTCCTCGTAGCGGTTGAGCTCGAGACCGCGCTCGGCCCTGAGCCAGGCGATGAATTCGGTCATCCGCGCCCGCTCGCGGAGCTCCCGGGGTGGGTCCCAGAGCCTTTCAGGTGCCGCGTCGCTCATCGCGCCTGTTCACGATCTAGCTCGTGCGGGTCGTGGGAGCAGATCAGGCGCACGCTCTCCGCCTGCGACGCGGCGAGCTCCCGCAGTCGTTCGCCGTTGGCGACCCGGCGCCCGTTATCGACCGCCGTGATCCTCTGGAACAGGCCAAGCATCGGCGGGCAGGTCGGGTCTGGCTCGATCTGGCCGTGATGGAAGTAGGCGTCGGCGCAGTGCAGGAGCCAGCCATCTCCTTCCTCGATCGCGACCCCGGTCTGGCCGGCGGTGTGGCCCGGCAGCGGGACGAGGAGGACGTCGGCATCGAGGTGGGGGAGGACCCGCACGCTTTCGAACCCCTTCCACTCGTCGCCGTCGACCGTGTGCTCGACCCAGTTCGGCCCGTGGCGCCAGTGCGGGGCCAGGTAGCGGGGACGCTCGCGAAAGCCCGGGCTCATCGCCGCCCGCAGCTCCGGCTCGAAGATGTGGACCTCGGCGTCGGGAAAGTCCGGGAGGCCGCCGGAGTGGTCGGGGTCGAGATGGGTGACGACGATGTGGCGGACGTCGGCGGCGGCGAACCCGAGCTCTTCGACCCGGGTCAGAGCCGCTTCCTCGACGCTCGGCCGGGCCCCGGTCAGCTTCGCCGACGGCCCGAGCTGCCGCGGGTTGCGGGCGTCGTCGATCCCGTAGCCGGTGTCGACCAGGACCAGGCCGTCGCTGGCCTCGATCAGGAGGCAGTGGCAGACCATCCGCGCGGGCTCGAGGAAACCCCCCTCGCCGTTCAGCAGCCGCGCCCCGCGAGGGCACGACGTCCCGCAGTTGATGTGGTGGATCCTCATCCCCCGGGCGAGTCTAGTTCGGTCAGCGCTTCGGGCCGACGTGGCGGTCCAGAATCTCGACGGCCTCCCTGCGCGCCACCGAGATGTTCCAGGGCCCGTCCTGGCGCCAGGAGAGCGCGAGCTGATCGCACGCGTCGCAGAAGATCCGTTGTATGTCGAACGATTTATTCGAGAAGAAATAGCGGGGATACATGTAGGTCTTCTTCGGATGGCTGATTCTGTTCGTCACCCGGCAGCCGTCGGAATGGATCAACCCGCGGAGAAGCCTTCCCGGATAGCGATCAACGATTCGTTGCTGCCAGGGCTCGAGCTTGATCGCCCGCCCATGCTTCGGGCCGGGACCGTGCTGTGGGAACAGGTGGGGCCAGTGCTGGGAGTAGGAGACGAGGTCGAACATTCGAGCGCGTCGACTTCGTCGCATCGAGGCCTTGCTCGACGGCATTGTGAGTTCCATCGCGGTCAGGCACTCGGCAGCCAGAACAGGGTGGGCCGCGTCGAGCGTGATGTGGAGGCGGAAGACTTTTCGAGGATGGGCGAGGAGGCAGCCATCGCCGAGATACATCCCGAGTAAATACGCGTACTGGTAGACGACCAGCCATGGGAACGGATCGCCTATTGGGCCACAGCGAGCGCATGCGCCGCCGCGGTTTCGCTCAGCGCCGAACTTCGGGGTCCGACCGTTCTGCCACTGAGCGACGGTCGAGCGCGGGATTCCGGTGGCGCGGGATATGGCGCTGTTGTTCAATCCCCTACGGCCCATCGAGAGCACGGTGTCCACTTCATCCGGGCTCCTCACGGAGTACCCAGCCGTAATTTGGATGCGGCGGGTGGGATTCGAACCCACACGCCCTTTCGGGCAGGACCTTTTGAGGATCCCGAGTCTGCCGTTCCTCCACCGCCGCGGATTGTCGCCATTGTAGGCCCGACGCTACGACCCGCCCCGGTCGCAAGAGGCCCGAATCAAGCCTTGTGCGGCGACTTCTTACAGTTCTGCGCAGAACTTTTACAGTCTCGTGCGCTTTGAGCTCAGGCGGGCTGCGGGGTGCCGCCGTTCTCAGGCGGCGCACCGGCGCCGTAGTCTTCGCCGGAGCCGATCGGGCGCTCCTCCTCGACGTGCCAGTCCTGGGAGAAGCCGTAGGCGCAGGCGGCGATCAGGAGGAGTTGGATCAGCAGCAGGATGATCACCAGGAGGCCGATCAGCGTGACCGGGAGGAGGGCGTCCTGGAAGCCGTCCTTGTCGCGGGCGAACCAGCTGTTGGCCCCGACCGCGCAGAAGATCGCGAGGATCATCGAGAGCGCGGCGCCGACCGGGAGCACTCCGCGGCTCCACTGCAGGGCGCGAATCCCGAACAGGAGGTAGAGCGCGGCGTAGATCAGGCAGACGACACCCATCCCCCCGCCGCCGGTCAGCACCGACCAGCCGGAGATCGCGATCAGGGCGCAGAGGGCGGCTGTGGCCAGCATCAGGAACGCGACGATGAATTTGGTCGTCACGACATCGGGTTTTTCCCGATTTGGGTGCCAGAGCTCGTACCCCGGCCTCGCCTCTCCTATCGCCACCGGACGATCATAGAATCTGAGAGCGACAGCGCGGCGTTGGCCGCGCGTTAAGCGCCGTATAGGCGCGCACGCGGGCGTGGCGGAATTGGCATACGCGCCAGGTTTAGGTCCTGGTGAGCTTCGGCCCGTGGGGGTTCAAGTCCCTCCGCCCGCATAGCAGTCACAGAGCCAAACACGCGCCCCCACGGCGACGGCGGCCGGGAAGCCCGCGACACATTCGCGACACATGTTGCGCGCGAGGCATGCGCCCGCCCGGCCCCCTCGATGGGAAAATCTCGCGAGGATAGGATTCTCGCTATTGCCCAAATCACTGGACCGATGCGCAGCCACACCCGCGAGGACACGGCCTTTGACTCCCACGGGACGCCCTGCGCGGCGTGGCTCTACCGGCCGGAAGGCGTAGACCGGCCGCCGATCATCGTCATGGCGCACGGCTTCGCCGCGATCCGCGCCCTGCGCCTCGCCGCCTACGCCGAGCGGTTCGCTGAGGCAGGGTACGCGGTCCTAGTCTTCGACTACAGGGGTTGGGGCGACAGTCCCGGCGAGCCGCGTCGAGTGCTCGACATAGGCGGCCAGCAGGACGACTGGCGCGCGGCCCTCACTTATGCCCGCGCGCTTGACGGCGTCGATTCGTCCCGCGTCGTCGCGTGGGGCACGTCCTTCGGGGCCGGACACGTACTGAGCATCGCCGCCAAGGATCATGGGCTTGCGGCCATCGTCGCTCAGGTTCCCCACATCAGCGGACCCGCATCGGCGTTTGCTCGCCCCCCGGCGCTTACCGCTCAGGTGGCCCTTGCAGGACTCCGCGACCAAGCGGGTGCCGCGTTCGGACGGCAACCTCTCCGCCTCCCCGCCGCTGCAGAGCCGGGGACTTTGGCGATGATGAACACGCCCGACGCTCTATCAATGTTGAAGCGGCTCGCCGAGGATCGGTACGAGGAACTGCTGCCCGAGAACAACGTCGCTGCCCGAATCGCTCTCACGGTTCCGTTCTACTCTCCCGGCCGGACCGCGAAGAAGATCACCACGCCAGCGCTCGTTCAGCTTGCGAAAGACGACGTTGTCACGCCCTATGAGGTCGCATTGAGGGCAGTCAAACGCATTCCCAAGGGTGAGGTACTGAGCTACGACTGCGGCCACTTCGACCCGTACGTTGACCCGCTGTTTGACACCGTCGTCGGGGACCAGATTGACTTTCTGAGACGCAACGTTTAAGCGCTTCGCGCCCCGAACCGGCGGCAGGGGCCTGTCGCCCCTGGAAGTCGCATATTTGGCGGCCCCGCCCACCTTCCGCGCCGAATCCTGAGCATTGACACACCGAACCTGGGAGGGGGTCCAGAGCGGCCCCCTCCGCTTGCTTCAGCCTGGCTAACGCGCCTCCCCCTCTGGGATTGACCAATCCCCCTCGGAGGTCTACCGTGCTTGGTGGGGCCTCGGGCCGTTGGGGGGCAAGGCCAAAAGCGCGAACCAAAATGGAGGCCCTTTGATGCGCCCAAAGCTGCGCTACGCCAACGTCATGGCGACCATCGCCGTCTTCATTGCTCTCGGAGGGGCTTCCTACGCCGCCTTTAGGCTGCCGAAGAACAGCGTCGGACCGAGGCAGATCAAGAAGAACGCCGTCAGCGCCGCGAAGATCAAGAAGAACTCGATCAACAGCGCCAAAGTCAAGAACGGCTCGCTGCGAGCCGCCGACTTCAAGGCCGGTCAGCTTCCGCAGGGACCGCAGGGCCCTCCCGGCCAGAATCTGACGGCGGCCACACCGCTTGGCTCCGGAGCCACGGAGTCCGGTGCCTTCGCTGCAGGCGGAGGTAAAGAAGACACCTTCAGCGTAGTCGCGTCTTTCGCCCAGCCGCTACCGGCACCGCTCGACAAAAATCACGTCGTCACTTTGCAGGAAGGGGAAGCAAGCCACGAACACTGCCCTGGCGTCGGGCAGGCAGACCCGGGCTACTTCTGCGCCTATATCGGCTACACGCAGAGCGCCGAAATCTATACGTTGTTTGAGGACCCGGAAACCGGCGAACCCGGCGCGAGCCGCTTTGGTACAAACGCCTACGGGCAAGGGACGGGAATAGAAGCTGGCGTCGTCGCCGGAACCTGGTCGGTGACAGCGCCGTAAAGGGGACCCAGCAGAGGGGCATCGGCCTGCGGGCCTGAGAGGGGTAAGCCCGTTCGGGCGCGCAAGCTGCAAGCCCCCCGGTGCGCCAGTCGTGCGCCAGTCGCCAGCGTCGCCCAGCGTCTTCCTGCATCTGGCGGGGACGCCGGAAACCGCGAGAATCCGCATTCGGAGGCGCAGGAAGGCGCAGGAGCGGCGGCACGCTCGCGGTTTAGGTCCTGGTGAGCTTCGGCTCGTGGGGGTTCAAGTCCCTCCGCCCGCACTACTCGCACCGCGATCAGCCGATGCTGATCCAGACGATCTGACCTTCATCCCGCGATCGCCACTCGTCAGGCGCACCACGATGAAGGTGGCGTAATCGAATCCGTTTGCGCTGAATGCGAGCGCCGCATCGTCTTCGGGTCCAATCTGGGTTCTTAGATCTTCCGGGCCGCCGCTGCTCACACACGATCCACCTGTTCCTGCCCCAGACGATTCACGGTCACCTCGGGGCCACGACCGGCCAACTGATCGTCGAAGTGGCCGGCGCCAGCCTCTCGGCAACCGGGGCGGAAGGACACACCCAGAGCGGGTGCTCGACCAGCCTCACGCTCGAAGCCTTCAAGCAGCCCTGAACAGGGCGCAGCCCTCGAGCGATTCGCATTCGCATGCCCCCGCGGCGATCAGCCAGCCCCGCATCGTCTCCGCCTGCTGGATCAGCGCTTCGACTTCCGGCAGTTTCCGAGCTGAGAGCGCCCGCAGCTGCTCGTGGGCGGGCGAGCCGTGGTCGGTGGCGCTCAGCAGCGTCCGGATCTCCTCCAGTGAGAACCCGGCCTGCTTGGCGACGCCGATGATTCCAAGCCGCCCGACCGCCTCCTCGGTGAAGCGGCGCTGCCCACCCACGCGCTCGGCCGCCGGCAGGAGCCCCTCGCGCTCGTAGAAGCGGATCGCGGAGACGTTGATGCCTGCCCGTTCCGCCACCTCTCCGATGCTCAGCTCCGCTTCCGCCACCGAGACCCCCTTGACCTCAACCTGGGTTGAGGTTCAACACTAGCTGCGCACCCGACCCCGAGGACCGATCCATGACCGAACCGCCGATTGCCTGCTCACTCGACCGAAACGCGCTGAATGCGCGCCTGGCGGAAGCCGCCGAGGTGGGGAGCGCCGGCCTCCTTTCCCGCGAGCAGGTCGCCGGCCGGCACATTCTGCGCTTCAGAGTCGACGCCCAAACCAGGGTCCGGCTGGAAGAGATCGTCAGCGCCGAGCGGGAGTGCTGCTCGTTCCTCAAGATCAATCTGGTGGAGCAGGGGACCGAGCTGGAGCTCGCCATCGAGGCGCCGGCCGGCGGCGAGGCGACAGCGGACGCGCTCGCCGCCGCCTTCGACCGAGCAGCGGGTTGAGGCAAGCAGTTCGGATTTTGGGTACTGGCATCCCGTTCTCAAGTCCAAAACTGGAAGCCCCTACCCGAATCTGATGTAGCGTCGGGCGACGATGCTGCGCCGCCTCGCCCTCACAGGCGCCATCTCAGCGCTCGCGCTCTCCGCAACTCCCGCCGTCAGCACGGCGACGTTCATCCCTGGGCCCCCGGGGAAGATCGCGTTCACCAGCGGCCGCGTGCCGGCCGTGGGGCTCTCTGAAATGAATGCCGGGGACGCCGGGGCAAGAATCTATGTGACCGATTTTCCCGGGGGCACGCCCGTTCAGGTCACGACGAAGCCCGAAGGGGAAACAGTCCGGCACCGTCAGCCGAACTGGTCGCCCGATCACACCCGGATCGCCTACGCGGGCGGTTCCGGCACCAGCTACGCCCTCTGGATATTGGACCTGCGGACGGGCAGCCAGACCGAAATGGTTCCCCCGACCACAGGGCTGGATCGCCCCTCCTGGTCGCCCGACGGCACGAAGATCGCCTACGGGGCGGAAGGCGACCTCTGGGTCATGGGCGTTGAACCGGAAACCGCACCGGTCCGGGTTACCGACAATGCGGGGACGGTTGAGGAACGGCCAGTCTGGAGCCCCGACGGAAACACCCTCTACTACAACCGCGGCGAATCGGGAAAACAACGAGACCTCTACAAGATCAACCCCGTCTCAGCCGATTCCCTTGAAGTCCAAATCACGAGTGGGGAAAGCGACGACTGGCAGCCCTCCCTCTCGCCGGATGGAAAAACCCTCTGCTTCCTGCGCGGGCCGATGAACAACACGGCGACGATCCAACTCGTCAGCGTCAACGGTGGCCTCGTGACGCCCTTCTCCACCACCACGGGCGGGAGCATCAACTGCGTCTGGTCGCCGGACGGGTCGCAGATCCTCTACACGCAGGGCGTCTTCGGGGCCGGCGACCTCACCCTGCGCGATACCAGCGGAAACATCCAGAGCGTCCCCGGCACCTGGAAAGCCCCGGAACACTTCGACGGCAACTCAGATTGGGCCACGAACTTCTCGCCGAAGTGCGATCCGAAGCTTGCCCAGATCGGGGTCAACCAGTTCACGACAATCAAACTCTCCTGCACCGACCCGGACTTCGGCTTCGGGAAAGAACCGCCGACCCCGACGCCGCTCGAATCGGACGCGCTCGAAATCGCGATGGGACCGTCGCACGGGACGATTGGCGGCCTCTCGGATGACGGCAAGGTCATCTACACGCCAAACAAAGACTTCCAGGGGTCCGACGCGTTCACCTATACCGGGACCGACGGGACCTCCGAAGCCGTGCCGACGAGCGTCACGATCCAGGTCGGCCAGAAATCGGCGTCGGGCGACAGGACGCCGCCGTCGATCTCGGGAATCAAGCGTCTCGGCCAAGAAATGGCGCCTCGGCAACGGCCTGGCGAAGATCTCGAAGGCGCCGGTCGGGACCACGATCTCCTTCCGCCTCAGCGAGGCGGCGCGCGCGACCCTCACCTTCCAGCGACGGGGATCCGGGCGAAGGTCTGGCAGGAATTGCGTCAAACGGACGGGCGGCAACAAGAGTCACCCGAAATGCACCCGTTATGTCAACGCCGGCAGCATCAATGCCGACGCCAAGGCCGGCAAGAACAGGGTCCGCTTCCAGGGTCTGCTGACCAAAACCCGGAGACTGTCGCTCGGCGGCTATAGGGTCGTAGTCGGTGCCCGTGACGCTGCCGGCAACAGGGCGTCCCGCAACGGGCCCACGTTCAAGATCGTCGCGGGCTGAGCAAATCCGATTCTCGAGAGGAGTCCGAATGTCCAAGTCGAGTAGGCGTTTGACGGCATTGGCGCTGAGCGCCGTGGCCGCGGCACTGCTGCTGCTTCCCGCCGCGGGTCAGGCGGCGACGACCTTCGGCAGCCAGCTGAAAAACGAACCGACGGAAAACAGCTGCGACGCGGTCGGCACGTGCACGATCGTCGCCCGGATCCACTCGGCCCCCCCGGAAGGCGACCCCTACTCGGGGGGGGCGCCGGTCAGCGGGGTCATCACCAAGTTCAGGACCAACGCGTTCGCCGTCGAAGCACCGGGGCAGATCACCTTCCGGGTCGCGAACCTCACCCTTCCGAACCCGATGGACCTCGAAAACGCCCTTGCCACGTCGGCCGGGACCGGGCCGACGGTCACGATCCAGCCGACCGAATCGACCGGAATCGCCGATCACCGAGGTGAACGGCCGGGTCCCGGTAACAGCTGGTCAGCAGCTGGCCGTCGACATCACCAAATCGATCGGCATCATCTACAACTCGAACGGCGATAAGCGCAGCTACATGTTCGCGCCGCCGCTGGTCGAAGGAGCCGGTCAGCGAGGCTCGACCGAAGTCCAGAACGAACTCCAGGTCCAGGCGACGATCGAGCCCGACGCCGACAACGACGGGTTCGGCGACGAGACCCAGGACCAGTGCCCGACCCAGGCGACGACCCAGGGCCCCTGCGACACCACGCCACCCGGGGTCAACGGGCTCAAGGTCGTCCACGGGAAGGTCTCCTACAGCCTCGCCGAGGCCGCGACAGTCAGCCTCAGGGTCGAGAAGAAGTCGAAGGGTCGAAAGGTCGGAAAGAAATGCGTCAAGCAGAGGCGGGGCAACAAAGGCAAGAAGGCATGCAGCCGGTTCACCCCGGTCGGCGGCGCCTTCAGCGGCACCGGCACGGTCGGCGCCCACCAGGTCGCGATCCCGAGGAAACTGAAGCCCGGCAGCTATCGACTGACCCTCACCGCCACCGACGTGGCCGGAAACGTGACCACCCAGGTCACCTCGTTCAGGATCGCGGCGCCGAAAAAGAGGAAAAAAGCGAAATAGCCCCTCCGCTCAGGCCGGCTTACCGCGGCGGCAGCGGTGAGCCGATGGTCCTGCTGCACGGCTTCAGCAACTGCTGGCGCGCCTGGACGCCGGTTCTGCCAGCGCTGGAGGCGCGCCACTCGATCTTTGCCCCGACGGCGGCGTGGCACCACGGCGGTCCCACGCTCCCGGCCGAAGAGGGGACCGACTTCCTGGAGATGGTCGACGTCCTCGAGCGCCAGCTCGACGCGGAGGGTATCGAGCGCGCCCACCTGGTCGGCAACTCGATGGGCGGCTGGCTGAGCCTCGAGCTGGCGATAAGGGGAAGGGCGCTCTCGGTCGTCGCGCTCTGCCCCGCCGGCGGCTGGGAGGCTGGAAGCACCGAGCTGCCGGCCCTGGCCCGCCTCTTCCGGCGCAACGAGGTGACTCTGGGCCTGGCCCGGCCGTGGCTGGAGACGATCGCGCGCCGGCCCCGGCTGCGGGCGCTTGCCTTCCGTGACGCGGTTTCCCGCCCGCGCCGGTTGGGCCCGGCATTGGCGCTGGCGACGATGGAAGCCGCGGCGAACTGCCAGATCGAGGCCCGCTTCGTGCCCGGGATCCTCGAGGTTGCGGCCGGCATCGAGCTGTCCGAGGTCGACTGCCCGGTGAGGATTGCGCTCGCCACCGAGGACCGGCTCTTCCACGGGCCCGGCCACTACGCGAGGATGAGGCGCCTGCTGCCCGACGCGGACTGGATCAAGTTCGAGGGGCTCGGTCACGTCCCGATGAGCGACGACCCGGCCACGGTTACGAACGCGATCCTCGACTTCACCGGCGGTCGTCTGAGCGGCGCGCCGAGGTTGGTACCGGCCGATGCCGCTAGCTCTCCCTCGGGTCCCGCGGCTAGGTTTCGTCGATGCCCGACGTCGTGGTCCTTCTGCTCGCCGCCAGTGGAACGGCTCTGGCGACGGGGCTCGGCGCCGTACCTGTGTTCTTCCTCGGCGGGCGTGCCGCGCAGCTGACCCCGTTTTTGCTTGGACTGGCCGTGGGCGTGATGGGCGTCGCCTCGATCGCCGGCCTGCTGGTCCCGGCGGCCGAAGAAGGGTCCTCGGCGTCGGTGGTGCTCGGCTTCCTCGCCGGTGCCGGTCTGCTCGGGGTGGCGCGGCGCAGGCTCGACGCCGACACCCGCTTCATGGGACACACCGGCCCGGGCGCCCGCACCTCGGCCCTCGTCTTCGGTGTGCTCTTCGTCCACAGCCTTCCCGAGGGCCTCGCGATCGGCACCGCCTTCGCCTCCGATCGCGCCGGCCTGAGCCTTTTCGTGATCCTCGCGATCGCGATCCAGAACGTTCCCGAGGGAACAAGCGTCGCGATCCCGATGGCGGCGGAGGGATTCAGCCGGACACGCCAGTTCTGGGCGGCGGTCGCGACCAGCGCTCCGCAGCCGGTCGGCGCCCTTATCGCCTTTCTACTCGTCGAGCAGATCGAAGCCCTGCTGCCCTTCTCCTTCGCCTTCGCGGCGGGGGCGATGCTGGCCCTGATCGCGGTCGAGATGCTGCCGAAGGCCTACTCGGGCTCGGCGCGCTTGCAGCCGAGCACCGGGGTGATCGTCGGCGCGGCGGTAATGCTCGCGCTGAGCTTCGCCCTCGGGGTCTGACCCTTCGGTCAGGCCACGACGAGGACGCCCAGCGCCACGACCGAGGCCGCGATCAGGCAGAAGGTGATGCCAGTCAGCCAGCGATCGGCTCGCCCGAGCGCGTGCTCGCCCATCAGCTCGCGGTCCTTGCCGAGCGAGCGCATGAAGGGCAGCAGGACCAGCAGCAGGACCGCGTTCAGCGCCTGGGAGAGGAAGAGGATCGGGATCAGCGGCGCGCCGGGGATCAGCACGAGTCGCGGCGGCGACGAGCACCACGGCGCCGAAGCTGAGGTAGAAGAGCCGCGCCTCGGCGAAGCTGTCGTTGAGGTCGCGCGCGGCGGCCGAACGCCTCGGCGACCGAGTAGGCGGTCGAGAGCGGGACGATCGCGGCGGCGAGCAGCGCCGCGCCGAGGAAGCCGAGCCCGAAAAGCGTCGCGGCGAGGCTCCCGGCGAGCGGCTCGAGCGCCTGCGCGGCGTCGCGCGCCTCGTCGACCTCGATCCCTGCGGCGTGCAGGGTCGCCGCGCAGGCGACGACGACGAACAGCCCGATCACGCCGGTCAGCACCGCCCCGACGATCACGTCGACGCGCTCGTAGCGGAGGTCCTTGACCCGCAGCCGCTTGTCGACCGCGTAGGACTGGATGAAGGCGAGGCCCCAGGGCGCGAGGGTCGTGCCGACCGTGGCGACGGCGACGAGCACGCGCCTCGCGGGTCAGCGGCATGCTCGGCACGACCAGCCCCTTCGCGGCGGCGCCCCAGTCGGGATGCGCGAGGAGCCCGGAGACGATGTAGGCGACGAAGACCGCGCTCAGCGCGAGCAGGACGTGCTCGACGTGGCGGAAGATTCTCGCGCAGGACGAGCAGCCGAGACGCCGAGCGCCGCGAGCGGCACGCTGAGGTAGCGACTCATGCCGCCGAGCAGGTCCATGCCGGCGGCGACGCCGGCGAACTCGGCGCAGAGGGTGCCGGTGTTGGCGATCACGAGGGCGGCCAGGACGACCGCGGCGGCCCGCTGGCCCGTGGCGCTCGCGGACCAGCGTCAGCAGCCCCTTGCCGGTGACGATGCCCGAGCCGCACGCCGAGCTCGTGGAAGACGATCAGCGCCGCGGTCGAGAGCGCCAGCACCCAGAGCAGCTCGTAGCCGTACTTGGCGCCGAGGATCGAGTAGGTGGTGATCCCGGCGGGGTCGTCGTCGGAGAGGCCGGCGAGCACGCCCGGCCCGACCACGGCGAGCAGTGCCGCCGCCGCCCCCCCGCGGAGCAGCAGCGGGCGGCGCTTGGCGAGCCTCCAATGAGTGTGGCGTCCGGGGGTGCGGTGAGCTCGGTGGGATGACACGGGCGCAATAGTCTCGCCGGTCGAATCGACGCCACCGGCGCCGGGCCGGCGGCGCTCAGTCGTTGGGGCAGATCACAGCGCGCCCGGTGAGCCTGCCGTCGCGCATCGCCGCGTAGGCATCGCCGACCCGATCGAGGGGGAAGCGTTTGGTGTGGGCGCGAATCCTGCCCGCGCGGGCGAGGTCGAGGACCTCCATCAGCTCGACGCCGCTGCCCCAATAGGGCAGGGTGATCTGGCACTCGAACGGCAGCGCCCCAAAGCCGAACTGGAAGGTGCCGCCCGCCAGGCCGACGACGGTGAGGTGGCTCTCGAAGCGCACGATCTCAGCGGCGAGGGCGAGTGTGTCATCGGCGCCGACCATGTCGAGCACCAGCTCGGCGCCGCGGCCGCTTGTCAGCTCCACGATCGCCTTTGCCGCATCCTCGCCGGCGGGGACCGCCTCATCGGCCCCGACCTCGCGTGCAAGGGCCAGCTTGTCGGTGGAGGTGTCGATAGCGATCACACGCGCCGGGCTGAGAGCGTCGAGTATCTGCACGGCCATGTGGCCGAGCCCGCCTACTCCGATGACCACCGCCGTCGAGCCCGGAACGAGCAACCCGAGGGAGCGCTTGACGGCGTGGTAGGGCGTGAGAGCGGCGTCGGAGAGGGGCGCAGCGTCGCGGGGATCGAGGTCGCCGAGAGGCAGCAGCAGGCGGGCTGTGTGGGACCAGCAGGAACTCGGCCATGCCGCCGTCGAGGCCGAGCCCGCCGCCGAAGGCGCCGATCTCCGCCTGCCGCTCGCAGTAGTTCTCCGCCGAGGTGCGGCAGGACCGGCAGCGCCCGCAGCCCCAGGGCCCATAGACCGCAACCGGCTCGCCCTGCTCGAAGCCGTCGACTCCGGCGCCGAGCGCCTCGACCCAACCGGCGTTCTCGTGTCCGAGGGTGAAGGGAAGGTCGAAATCCATCTGACCCTCCGGCCACTCCATCAGGTGAAGATCCGAATGACAGGCGCCGGCGCCGGCGACCCTGATCAGCACCTCTCCCGGGCCGGGCTCGGGCACCTCGACGTCCCGAAGCTCGGGCGGTTGCTGCCACTCCGTCAGCTGGTAGGCCTTCATGGTCACCTCCCCCTGAGTGTCTCATCTCGCGCCGGGCCGCCTAGTTGGAGAGGTCCCGCCCTTCGAACAGCCATGCGCCGATCGCCGCGAGCCCTACCGCTGAAGCGGTGATGCCGAGGAACGCCAGTGGTTCGATCCCGTTCTCGATCGCCTGCCCGTAGTAACGGAAGACCGAGCCGTAGCGGATTGCGTCGAGGCCGGGGTCGAGCCGGCCGACGAGATCGAGCACGTACATCGCGACCAGCACTCCGGCCACCGACCCGGTGACGATGTTGGTCCGCAGGGAGAAGCCGGTCACCACCACACCGAGCCCGGCAAAGAGCAGCGCCAGCGGCCAGACGTTGGCGAAGCCCGCGAGGGCGGCCCCGAATGAGAGCCCGGCGCCGGCGATAAGGCTCGAGACCATCGTCAGCGCGAGGCTGACCGCGAGCACCGCCGCCAACTCGACGGCGGTCGCCGCGAAGCCGGCCGCGACGAGACGGGCGCGCGATACCGGCGCCGAGAGGATGACGTCGAGCCTGCCGCTTTCGGCGGCGCCCGAGAGGCCGCTGGCGACTGAACGCACGGCGAGATAGCCGGCTGCGAGCGGCACGATCAGGCTCAGCATCTCGGCGTCGAGGTACTGCTCGACGTCGGAGAGCTCGCTGATCCCGAACGCCTCCTTCAATCCCGACGGGTAGCTGCCGATCACCTTCGAGAGGGCATCGGACACCGAGGGGAAGATCGCGACGACGAAGGCAGACATCAGCCCGATCGGCAATCCCCAGGCGAGCACTGAGCGACGGCGGTCGCGAAGCTGGGCGGCCGCCAGCGCCGTCATTGCTGTCCCTCGTCGCGGTAGTAGGCGAGGAAGACCTCCTCCAGGGAGGGGTGAGCGATCTCCACATCGGTGACGACGTGCTCGGCGAGCGCGTGGAGTGTCGGGTTGAGGTCGCCGGCGACCAGGAATGTCACCCGGCCGCCGCCGTCGCTGACTTCGGAGACGCCCGGCAGGCGTTCGAGCTCGTCGAGGTTCACCGGCGCCGCGAACTCGACCGTCACCTTGCGCCGGGTCTTGCCGATCAGGTCGGCGACCCGCTCGACCGCGATCAGCCTGCCCTCGCGGATGATTCCGACCCGATCGCAGACGCGCTCGACCTCGCTCAGCTCGTGCGAGGAGATGAAGACGGCGCGACCCCGATCCCGTTCCTCGCCGACCAGGGCGAGGAACTCCTCCCGCATCAGCGGGTCGAGCCCTCCGGTCGGCTCGTCGAGGACCAGCAGATCGGGTTGATGAAAGAAGGCGAGGATCAGCCCAACCTTCTGCCGGTTGCCGCGCGAGAGCTGGCCCAGGGGCCGGTCGAGGTCGGCCCGGAAGCGTTGTGCAAGCTCCTCGGCCCGGCCGAGCTCCGAGACGCCGCGAGCCGGGCCAGCAGGTCAAGGGCCTCGCGGCCGGTGGCTCCCTTGCCGTATCCGAAGTCGCCGGGGAGGTTGCCGATCCGCCGGCGGATCGGAACGCTGTCGCGGTGGGTGTCGAGGTCGAAGATGCGGGCGCTGCCGGCCGTCGGGTGGAGGAAATCGAGCAGCGTCCGGATCGCGGTCGTCTTGCCGGCGCCGTTGGGGCCGAGGAAGCCGAACACCTCGCCGGCCTCGACCTCGAGTGAGATGTCCTCGATGCCCCGGTGGGGCCCGTATGACTTCGTCAGTTCCTCGGTGGCGATGACGGCCATGCCGGCCGTATCCTCGCATCGGCCGTGGCGACTCCTACGCCGCGACGGAGAACGCGACACCGTCGAGTGCGGAAGCGGCATCGACCTCACATATCTCGACGAACACGATTCGATCAGAGGCCGCGAGAGCGTCAGCCGGGTCTACGGTCGCCTGTTTCGGAACAGATGACTAGGGTTTGGCCCCCCGGCAGGCCAGGGGGAGTGAGTTAACGGCTATGCGCACGGTCTCCAAAACCGTGAATCCGGGTTCGAATCCCGGCTCCCCCGCTCACTGAATCGCCACCGCTAGCCTTGCTTCCACCAAGGAGCGGCTAGGTTCCCTGGTGGCGTGGAGCGGACGAGCGAGGACGGAGAGCGAGACGACCTCGCGGCCCTGCGGGCGCGCCGCCTGCTGAGCGAAGACGAGGCGCGGCCGGAGGCGGTCGAGCGCCGCCACAGGGCCGGGGGCCGGACGGCGCGGGAGAACATCGAGGACCTTGTCGACCCGGGCTCCTTCGTCGAGTATGGGCGCTTCGCGATCGCCGCCCAGCGTGGCCGCCGCGAGGTTCAGGATCTGATCGAAAAGACCCCCGCCGACGGCCTGATCGGCGGCACCGCGCGGATCAACGGCGAGCTTTTCGGAGATGCCGCCGCCGGTGCGGTCCTCACCTACGACTACACGGTGCTGGCCGGCACCCAGGGCGCCCTCGGGCACCGCAAGAAGGACCGGCTGTTCGAGCTGATCGAGCGGATGCGGCTTCCCACGGTGTTCTTCGCAGAGGGTGGGGGAGGGCGGCCCGGGGACACCGACTACCCCGTCGTCTCGGCCCTCGACACGCGGGCGTTCGCGCTCTGGGCGAAGCTCTCGGGATTGGTGCCGCGGATCGCCGTCGTCGCCGGGCGCTGCTTCGCGGGCAACGCGGTGATCGCCGGCTGCGCCGACCTGATCGTCGCCACCGAGAACACCTCGCTCGGGATGGGCGGCCCGGCGATGATCGAGGGCGGCGGGCTGGGGACCATCGCCGCCGACGACGTCGGCCCGCTCTCGGTCCAGGGGCCCAACGGCGTCGTCGACGTCGAGGTCGCCGACGAGGCCGAGGCGACCGCGGTCGCGAAGAGGCTGCTCGGCTACTTCCAGGGCACCACACCCGCCGGCCCCGAGCCCGATCAGTCGCGACTGCGCGAGCTCGTCCCCGAGCGCGAGCGGCGCGCATACTCCGTCGCCCCGATCATCGAGACGCTCGCCGACGAGGGCTCGGTGACGTTCCTGCGGCCTCGCTTCGCCCCCGAGATGGTCACCGCGCTGGCCCGGATCGAGGGCCGCCCGGTCGGAATCATCGCCAATGACACCCGCCACATGGCCGGCGCCGTCACCAGCGACGCGTCCGACAAGGCGGCGCGCCTGATCCAGCTCTGCGACGCCTTCGGCCTGCCCGTGATCTCCCTCGTCGACACGCCCGGGTTCATGGTCGGCCAGGACGCCGAGGCGACCGGGCTCGTGCGCCACGCCTCGCGGCTCCTCGTCGCCGGCGCGGCGATCCGGGTGCCGCTGATCGCGGTCGTCCTCCGCCGCGGCTACGGGCTCGGCGCCCAGGCGATGGTCGGCGGCAGCCTCCACGAGCCGCTGCTTACCGTGGCCTGGCCCTCGGCCCACCTCGGCCCGATGGGCCTCGAAGGGCGCGGTCCGGCTGGCGATGCGCAAGGAGCTCGAGGCAATTGCCGACGAGGCGGAGCGCGAGAAGCGGGTCCGCGACCTGACCGCGGCGGCGGAGCAGAACGCACGAGCCCTCAACGCCGCGACCCTTTTTGAGCTCGACGACGTCATCGACCCGGCCGAGACCCGCCCGCTGATCGCCGCGACGCTGGCCGCCGCCGCCGCCCACGCGCCGCCGGCTGAGCCAAGGGGACGCTTCATCGACACCTGGTGACTAGTTCGGCCGCTTCGGTTCCAGCCCGATCAGATCGAAGTAGCCGATCAGATACAGGTGCTGGCCGTCGGAGACGATCGGCGTGTAGCCGGCCTGGTCGAGGCTGAAGGTCTTCTTGTGCGTGTGGACGTCGATGCCGACCGCTTCGCGGGTCTTGAAGCTGGTCGTGTAGACGGTGTTCCCGATCACCGTCGAGGTTCCTGGAATCGGGCCGCCTACGTCGTATTTCCAAAATTGCTTGCCACTGAGCGCGTCGAGGGCGTAGAGATGCTCGTCATAGGAGCCGATGTAGACGGTCGCGGGGGTGCCGGGAACCTTGGCGACGGCGGGGGAGCCGTAGACGAAGTTGTGGGTCGGGAAGTACCACTCGACCTTGCCGGTCCTTTCGTCGAAGGCATAGACCGTGCCGTCGTCACGGGCGGCGTAGACGCGGCCGAAGTCGATCGCCGGTGAGGAGTAGAAACCGCCCCTGCCGAAGGGCTTGACCTTCGTCGTATTCGTGCGCCAGATCGGCTTGCCGGTCTCGGCGTCCAGCGCGTACATCGAGCCCTCGTAGTCGGCGACGAAGACGCGCCCGTCGTTGTGGCTCGGGCTGGCTTTGATCGCCCCCGGCACTTCGAATCGCCACCGCGTCTTGCCGTCGGCGGCGCTCAGCGCCAGGAGCTCGTGCGTGTCGGTGCCGATGAAGAGGGTCCCGTCGGTGGTCATCGGCGAGGATTCGAGATGGGCGTTGAGATTGCGCTTCCATTCGGTCGCCCCGGTCTTCGCATTGAGGGCGACCAGTTCGCCGTCGATGAAGGCGATGTAGAGCAGGCCTTTGTAGTAGGCGGGGGCGGTGACGTCGGTCGGCTTGCCTTTGTTCTTCGGATCGCGTTCCCGTTTCCAGAGGGTCTTGTGGTCATCGAGGGAGACCGCGTGCAGGTTCCCGAACTTGTTGACGACGTAGGCGACGCCGTCGGCGACGGCCGGCGGAAACTCGATCAGGCCATGGGTGTCGATCGACCAGTCTTCGCGCAGGGGCGGGTCGAGCTCGCGCCTGTCGGTCGGCAGGTACTGGGTCCGCTCCGGCACCCGGCCGAAGGTCGGCCAGTCGACCAGCTGCTGCCCGCCGCTGCCCGCAGCCTTCGGGCTCCCGCCGGTCTCGTGATCTGAGCCGCAACCGGCCACTAGGCCGAGCACGAGCACCAGCCACGCGAGCAAAAGACCTGTTCGCAGCCTCATCCGACCCACCTCCACCCGCATCGGCATCGCGCTCCCCCTTCTAAAGCCGACCCGGCGAGGGAGAGCGGCGGACGGGAATCGAACCCGCATCATCGCCTTGGAAGGGCGAGGCTCTACCGTTGAGCTACCACCGCACGGATGAAGCCGCCTCGCTGAGCGGTGCGGCGTCGCTGACAGTTTGCACAAACGACGTCGCACTTTGCCATCTCGTCGAGGACGCTCCGCCAGTTCCGGTCCCGAAGGCCGTTGCCGATCCCGAAATCCGTGTCCCGAAGATGGTCGAACTCGAGGACGAGCGGATCGGTTTCACCGCAGTCTGCACATGGATGGTCGCGGAAGTAGCTGATCAGATAGGCAATGCGTTCGACGACGATTTTCCGACGACGGCGTGCCGCCGAGTCGATGTATCGCTGTTTGTTCGCGGCGTAGTGCTCCTGCTTGTAGGCGGCACGACAATGGCGGCAGTAGTTGTCCCGCTGGCCCTTTGACCTGCGCCTCCAAGCAAATTTCTCGACCGGTTTCTCGATGCCGCAGCGGCCACAAGTCCTCATCAGAGCGAGGATAGGGATACGAACAGACGTTCGTATGGTCAGGTCAAACGGCCAGGAGCCCAGCCGACCCGCGATGCGTCAGAATGGGGCCAGCCACGGGGAGTGGCGCAGTCTGGTAGCGCACTCGGCTGGGGGCCGAGCGGTCGCCGGTTCAAATCCGGCCTCCCCGATCAGCCGGGAGCCCGGCTGGGAGGCGGGTCTGCCCCGTCGGCGGCAGCCAGCCTTGACCCAGCGGTAGGAATGCGTAGCCAATCCCACATGGTGGCAACTGAGCCGCAGGCGTCAACATGCCGCCATGCAGCGAAAGAGACGTAAGCCGCGAGCGAGAGCTGGTGACGAGCCGTCGGTTGGGGGCGCAGTCGGACGCTTCGCGCTCGCCGGATTCATCGCCTTCGCCGTCGTTGGCATCGTCAGCTTTCAGATACTTCGTAATGTCGGCACCAGCGGGGCGCTCAAGAACGCCCGCAATCTGACGCAGATCGTCGGCCGCGGAATCGTCGAACCAAACCTCACCGAGGGGTTGGTTCGTGGACGCCCCGGAGCTGTCGCCCGCTTCGAACGGGTAGTCCGAGAAAAGGTGCTGCGCGACCCGATCGTCCGCGTCAAGCTGTGGACGCCCGCCGGACGGGTGGTCTACTCGGACGACAATGCGCTGGTGGGCCAGCACTACAAGCTCGGCGCGGACGAGGTGGCCTCGCTTCGCAACGGCACCGTCGACTCGGGTGTCAGCGACCTCTCGCTGTCGGAGAATCGCTCCGAGCGCAGCCTCGGCACCAAGCTGCTGGAGGTGTATCTACCGGTGCGGACCCCGGGGGGGCGGCCGCTGCTATTCGAGGCCTACCAGCGGTTCAGCTCAGTCGCCTCCAGTGCCCGCGACATCTGGCTTGCCTTCCTGCCGGCGCTGATAGCGGCACTGCTCGTCCTCTACCTCGTCCAGCTCCCACTCGCGGCTTCCCTGGCCCGGCGACTGCGCCGAGGCAGCCGCGATCGCGAGGAGCTGCTGCAGCGCGCGGTCGACGCCTCGGCAGACGAGCGGCGACGGATCGCCGGCGACCTGCACGACGGTGTCGTCCAGGACCTCGCCGGGCTCTCCTTTGGCCTCTCCGCGGCGGCAGAGCGCACGGCATTGGAGGGCGAGGAGGATGCCGCGGCTGAGTTGCGGGGCGGAGCACAGCAGGCGCGCCAGAGTGTGCAGGCCCTGCGCAGCCTGCTGGTCGAGATCTACCCGCCGAGCCTCCGCCAGGCGGGGCTCGTCTCAGCCTTATCGGACCTGGTTGCGCCAGTCGCGGCACGCGGCATCGAGACGCACGTCGATGCACCAGACGAGTTGGATCTCGATCCAGAGGATGAGGCCCTGCTGTTCCGCGTCGCCCAGGAGACGGTGCGCAACGCGGTAGCCCACGCTGGAGCCCATAGCATCACCGTCGTCGTGAGTTCGGACGCCGACGACACCGCCCTGACCGTCGCGGACGACGGTCAGGGCTTCGACCCCGCGCGGGCGGGCGCCAGCGAAGGCCACTTTGGGCTGGCGCTGCTTCGAGACCTCGCCCGTGAGCGCGGCGCCGAGCTGACCGTCGATTCGGGTCCGGGGGCGGGTACCCGTGTGACAATCGAGGTGCCGAGACGATGATCCGCGTGCTGTTGGCCGAGGACCACCCTGTTGTCCGGGCCGGGCTCCAAGCATTGCTCGGTACCGCCGAGGATGTCGAGCTGGTCGGCGCCGCCGCCGACGGCGAGGAGGCGGTCGAGCTGGCGACAGCGCTGGAGCCCGAAGTCGTCCTTATCGACCTCTCGATGCCACGGCTGGACGGGATCGAGGCGACCCGACGGATCGTCGCGGCAAGTCCCGAGATCCGGGTGGTCATACTCACCGCCTTCTCAGACCGCGAGCGGATTCTCGGCGCGATCGACGCCGGCGCGCTCGGATACCTGCTGAAGGATGCTTCCCCGGAGGAGTTGCTCGGCGGCGTGCGGGCCGCCGCCCGCGGCGAGGCACCGCTGGCGCCGAAGGCAGCGAGCGAGGTGCTGGCGGTCCGCGCGGGGCGACGCGAGGCCGAACTGACGGGGCGCGAGCGGGAGGTGCTGGCGCTGGTCGCTGATGGCCTGCCGAATAAGCAGATCGCCCGTCGCCTGGAGATCAGTGAGAAGACTGTCAAGGCCCACCTGACCCGCGTCTACGAGCAGATCGGCGTCACCGACCGCACGCAGGCTGCGCTCTGGGCACAGCGCCACGGCATCTTTCCGCCGGAATGAGCTCAGGAGCCCCGGAACGACGAACGGCCCCGCCGTCGGCGAGGCCGCCTTCGCCACACGCACCGCGACTACTTGTGGTTCTTGCCGTGGTCGTGTTTGTGTTTGCCCTTGTCCTTGCTCTTGCCCTTGTCGCGGCTGTTGCCGTTCTTGTCGCGGCTATTTCCGTTCTTGTCCCGGCTGTTGTGGTCGAGCTTCGTACTCTGCGTCCGGTCGGGACTGACCTGTTGTCCGCGATCGGTGCTGGCCTGGGCGACGCCGCCTCCGCCGACCGCCAGAGCGCCGCTGATTCCGGCGACTGCGAGGACCCGTGTGAACTTGCTCATCGTGACTCCTTTTTTCGGTGGTGGTGTTCAGCGGGAGTCAGCATGCTCCTGTCGCGGTCGGGGTCTCAAGAGGACATTTGTCTTACGACCGCTCCTAGCCTTGCGCCCATTCTTCGCGGTCGGCGCCGCGCTGTTTGACCCTCCGAGGCGAAGGGGACAATTCTGGGCATAGTGCCCTCAATCGAAGGCAGCTCAACTACCCTGTCCAGGCACGGATCAGGCTATCCAGCAGTCAGAAAGACCTCACACCCGAAGATTGCAGGGTCGAATCCCGCCCGGATCCCATCCGATATCGCGTTGTGTGTACCGCTTTCGTACCGGCTGCATCGTCCGATCTGTCCTATGGGTCCCTAGTCGGGGACGCATCGGACGCGTCCGGACGCATATGGCAATGGTGTCCTCCGGCTGGGGGCCAAGCGGTCGCCGGTTCAAATCCGGCCTCCCCGATCAATCAGACCCAGCCTGGGCCGATGGCGGCTGAGCCCGGAGGTCAAGCAGGTGGCCATTGCCTCAGAGGTGTTGGGTTCTACGGATGTGCGCGCGCTCGATAGTCCCTAATAGTCGCGTGATGGATCGCGATCTCCGCGCTAGTAGCTGGCTGATCGGCCACCGCGCCCGCCTTCTCGCCGCCCTTGCCCTGGCCGCAATCATGGTCGGCGGCGGACTCCACATCGCCGGTGATGCGGCTGCAGGTGACGCCGTCTGGCGGGTGGTCTTGGCGCTGCTCGCCGCGGAGCTCGCGGTCGAGGTCGGCCGCACGGTGCTGGTCGAACGCCACATGGGGGTCGACACGATTGCGCTGGTCGCGATGCTTGGTGCGCTGGCCTTGGGTGAACTGCTGGCGGGCGTCGTCATCGGCCTGATGTTCTCCGGCGGCCTGGCGCTCGAGGAAATCGCCTCGACACGCGCCCGCCGCGAGCTGACCGCACTGGTCGAGCGGGCGCCGAAGATAGCCAGGCTGCGAGTGGCGGACGGCTTTCGCGACGTGCCGGTGGAGCGAGTGCGGGCCGGCGACGTCGCCCTGGTCCGCACCGGCGAGGTGATCCCGGTCGACGGGACGATCCTCAGCCCGGAGGCGGTCGTCGATACCAGCGCGCTCAGCGGCGAGCCGCTGCCCGTCACGGTCAAGCAGGGCTTGGCGGTGCTCAGCGGCACGACCAACGCTGGATCGCCGTTCGAGGTGCGGGCGGATCGCCCCGCGGCCGAGAGTGCCTACACCGCCCTCGTCAGGCTGGTCGAGGAGGCTGAGACCGAGCGCGCGCCGCTGGTTCGCATCGCCGACCGCTACGCCGGCTTCTTCCTGCCGGCGACGATGCTCGTCGCCGGCCTCGCCTGGGCGCTCAGCGGGGATCCCGTCCGCGGCCTCGCGGTCGTCGTCGTCGCGACGCCGTGCCCCTTGATCCTGGCGGCTCCGATCGCCCTGATCTCGGGCCTCTCGCGCGCCGCGCGGGCGGGCGTCGTCGTCAAGGGCACGGGGGCGATCGAGACCCTCGGCCAGGTGCGCACGATCCTCTTCGACAAGACCGGGACGCTGACGGTCGGCAGTCCCGAGGTGCGCGAGATCGCCGCCCGGTCCGCCGTCGGCGAGGTCGAGCTGCTCCGCCTTGCCGCGTCGGTGGATCGGATGTCGGCCCACGTGCTGGGGGAGGCGCTGGTCCGAGCCGCCGAGGAGGCCGAGCTCGAGCTCACGATTCCGACCCGGATCGAGGAGGATCCCGGCCAGGGCATCGCGGGGTCGATCGACGACCATCGCGTCGCCGTCGGCAGTCGGTCGTTCCTGGAGGGGGAGGGGGTGCCCACGGAGGAGATCGCCTCGGCGGCGATCATCAGCGGTCGCGGGTCAGGGGAGGCGCGCGTACACGTGGCGATCGACGGCAAGGTGGCCGGGGTGATCGCGATGGCGGACGAGCTTCGTCCCGATGCCCGCGGGATCGTCGAGCGGCTGCGCTCGGAAGGCGTCAGGCACGTCGCGATGGTCACGGGCGACCGCCGTTCCGTGGCCGAGAGGATCGGCCATGAAATTGGCATCGACCGGGTCTACTCGGAGCAGTCGCCCGAAGACAAGCTCGAGGTCGTGCGGCGACTCCACGACGATCCCGAGCTCGGCCCGGTGATGATGGTCGGCGATGGCGTCAACGACGCGCCCGCCCTCGCCCTTGCGGATCTCGGGATCGCGATGGGGGTGGCTGGCGCGACTGTGTCGTCGGAGACTGCGGACGCCGTGATCACGGTGGACCGAATCGACAGGGTCGCCGACGCCTTGCACGCCGGTCGCCGGGCGCTTGCCATCGCGCGCCAGAGCGTCCTCGTCGGCATGGGCCTCAGCCTGACAGCTATGGGCGTCGCCGCCTTTGGCTACCTCCCCCCGGTTGCCGGTGCTCTGCTACAAGAGGGCATCGACCTCGCGGTGATCCTCAACGCCCTGCGGGCGTTGCGGGGCTGATCAGCTCTCCCTGGGCTCCGTGAGGGGTGACGGCGGATGCGGAGGACGATGCCGTTAGGCGCCAGCTCCCCCGGCTCATTTTATGACGCGCAGAGGCGGTCTAAGTCCTCGATCTGCTCCATTATCCGTGGGTGGTAGCGAGAAGCGAATCGGGCCCCCGCTATCGCAGAACCCTCGGAGACTTTGTCGTTTCTGGCGGCGCTGAGAAACTCCGATCGCTGCCTCGGACACTCGGACGACAAAACACGAGACTCGGCGGGTTTCGGAGGCGCTCAAAGGAACGCGGGGCGTTCTGGGGCCCGCGGGCGATTGACGTGTTGCCGAACCGCGTCGAGTTTGCAGTTGACACCGCTTCCGGGATGCCTGGTGGGCTAAGGGCGAATCCGCCCAACCCGGGTACCACGGATTTCCGGGCTGCGATCTAGACCGAGGAGACGAAGATGCGCAGATCGCTTGGACCTTGGGGCGCATGCTGTGGGTGCGTGGTCAAGCGACCAGCCAGATTGCGCCGTCGCGCATCTCGACCGGAAACCTCTTCAGCGGTAGGCGGCCGGTCGTCGCCTTGACGAATCCAGCTAGCGGCTTATACGCACCCTGAGGACCCCGCACCATCTTGCCGGTGCCGACGTCATAGAGCGAGGCGTGCCATGGGCATTCCAGGCATCCGTCATCCGTCACCTGCCCCTCGCCCAGCGAGGCGAGCAGATGGCGGCAGCGGTTGGACACCGCGAACGGCTTGCCTGCACTGATGCCAACGGCTAGGGCGCCGTGCGGGGTTTTCCCCACAACGGCGACCTGTGAGGCACCGAGGTCATCAACGGCTACGAGGCGGGTGTCGGACTGCTCGGATTTGGTCACCAGCGGAGTATCCCAGCCCGCGCCTCGCGTGGAAAGAAGGGGCACGAGCTGGGCCTTCTGCTTATCGCATTGGGGAGCCGGAGGGCCCCCGGGGATCAGGCTGCCATCCGCTCGACGATCCGCGGGTGGTCGCGAGAGACGAATCGGGCCCCCGATCCGCACCCGTGACCTGATGTGGTACCGCTTTGGTACCGGCTGCATCGTCCGATCTGTCCTATGCGTCCCGAGTCGGGGACGCATATAGGACGCAGGGGATGCGTCGGGACGCATTGGCAGTCGTGTCCTCCGGCTGGGGCCGAGCGGTCGCAGGTTCAAATCCTGTCTCCCCGATCACTAGAAGCCCGCTTCGGGGGCGGGGTTCTCGGATCCTCGCCGAACATTGTCATCGGCAGCGCACCGTGATCTCTCTGCGGCTTTCCCCGGATGGCGGGGGCCTCGTCGCGTCCCATCTCGGACTCCCATTCGCAGTCTGCCACCCGCGTGGATAATCCCCGCAAGTGTCAGCTCATGACGAAGGAGCGTGGAGATGCAGAGTTGGAACTTGAGAACGGTCGGGGTCGAACCGCACGAACCGGAGATCCTTTCCTCGGGCAAGGATGCGCGGATGATCCTGCTGCACCTCCCAGCCGGGGAGGTACTGCAGGAGCACGAGGTCCACGAGCGGGCGCGAGTCATCATCATCGAAGGAGAGGTCGACACCTCCCTGCCAAGCGGTGAAAGCGTGTCGGGAGGACCGGGTCACCTTTTCGAGTTCCAGCCGGGCGAGCGCCATACCGTCGCGGCGCGATCCGACTCCCGCCTGCTACTGATCCTCAGTCCCTGGCCGGGAGTCGGCCACCCTGGCGCGATGACCCTCGAGGAGAAGGGCAAGGCCCGCGAGAAAGCCGCCGACCACGACGTATAGAGCGAGGGCTTTCAGGCCGAGCGGTCGCCGGTTCAAATCCGGCCTCCCCGATCAGCGGGAGGCCCGCTCAGAGACAGCTTCGGCCGGAAGTGAAGCGGCCCACCGCTCCCTCCGGGTCCGGTCCGCGCCTACGGCAGCGTGTAGTGGGAGGTCACAGTCGAAGTCCCTTCTTCGTCAACCGTCGGGTTTAACCAGCTCGCGACGCTGCCCCCGCTGCGGATCGAGTCCTAGATCCGCCCCATTGTCAAGGGAACTCCCGGGAGTTCAGCGCCATTTCGGTCAGGCTGGCGCTGCCGCCGCTCAGGGTTGCGACCACCGTGTGACTTTTGTCATCCGTCGGGTTTATCCAGAGCTTTCGCCTGCCGCCGCTGACGGTCCCGTGAGTGGAGTATTGCCGGCGCTTTCGCCTCCTTCCCTAGCGGTCTACGATTAGGTCGTTCTTGCCGGCGCGGGTCTTCGCCCGCTTGCCAATAGGGCCAAACCGATGGATCTCAAGCTCCCAACCAGTGGGCGTCCGAGGCTAGTGATGGGAAGCCTCGACCTCGCGCAGGAGGCCGTCTACATCGTGGTGGGCTTGCTGCTGCTGGTCGCGGCGATCGCGGTGGTTGTGGGCACGGTCGAAGAACTGATCGATGGCATCGGGGGAAACACCGATTCAGTGACGCTCGGCCTCTTGGTTCTCGACCGCATTCTGCTACTTCTAATCGTCGCGGAGCTCCTGCACACTCTGCGAATCGTCCTCTATGAGGGCAACATCTATGCGGAGCCGTTCCTGCTGGTTGGGCTGATTGCGGTGGTACGACGGGTCGTCGTCGTCACCGCTCAGGCCGAGCAGACCTCGGGACGGCCACTGACCAACTTGCTGCTCGAGCTGGGAATGCTCGCTCTGTTGGCGCTTGCCTTCGGCACCGCCATCTTCCTCTTGCGTCGCGGGGGCGCGCGCGAGCCGCAAGTCGAATCGCGCCAGGAGCCCTGATCCGAGCAGCCGTTGAGTTTTGTCAACCGTCCGGTTTAACCAGCTTACGACGCTGCCACCACTGCGGATCGCTTCATCGATCAACGCTTAATCAGGGCGTACTCCCAGGTATATGACCCCATTTCGGTCAGGTTGGCGCTGCCGTTACTCCGACCCCCCTTACGGCGACCAGGTAATGGGGCTCCGCGGCCGTCTCTCCCAGCTTCCTGCGCAGAGCCGAGATGTGTACGTCGATCGTCGAGCTCGAAGTAGCGAACGGATCTCCCCAGACCTCGCGGGCGATCTCCTCCCTCGGGACCACCTCGCCGAGATGAGATGCGGGCAGTGCGAGCAGGTCGGACTCCTTGCGTCGCAGAGGCAGCGGCGTGCCGGCGAGCGTCGCCTCACGCGCTGCCCTGTTCACGGTCAAGTCCCCGATCCCCTGAGAACGGCTTCACCACGTAGTCGTCGGCACCGAGGTCCAGCGCCCGGACGATCATCGATTCGCTGTCGCGGGCGGTCGCGACGATTACCGGCACCCGCTCGACACTACGGATCATCTTCAGGACGTCGAGCCCGTCGATGTCGGGAAGGCCGAGATCAAGGATCACGATGTCCGGCAGCATCCGCTGCACGGCAGCGAGTCCGGCGGCGCCTTCGCCGACGGCCTCGACCTGATTGCCGGCATCTATCAGGAATTTGCCGAGCGAGTCCGCGATCTGGCGTCGTCCTCGATCAGCAGCACTCGTGCCACGGCGAAAGGCTAGCTTGACTCCAGGATGCCGTCGTCACGTCGAGCCGGAGGAGGGCCTGCTCAAGTCTCCCGAGCTGGTGCCCCGGTACCAACTTGGTCCCAACGCATCGTCCGATATGTCCCATAAATCCCAGGTCGGGGACGGCGGGACGCAGGGGACGCGTCCGGACGGACATGGCACTCAGGTTCTCAAGCTGGGGCCGAGCGGTCGTGGGGCTTGGGACTCCTCCGACGGGCAACTAGGGAGCGAGGTGCTGAGGAATCCCGACATGGAGTTACCCGACCTCGAACTGCGCTTCGGACGCCGGGTTCGCGTATGCATCGGGCCCCAGCGGTCCTGTGGCTGGGGCCCGAATGGTCGCTGGTTCGAATCCTGTCTTCCCGATATCCAGAAACCCGGTTCGGAGGTGAATGTCGACTCTGGCCACCGAGCGACATCCCGCGACCCAGGGGCCGGGTCAAACCGACGGTTTGAGCGCCGCGCAGCGGCCAGGAGCGGGCCGCAGAGGCGTAGATTGCCTGAGCGGGCCGCAGTGCGACTTAGGGGCAAACGACGATTAGGTGGAAATCGGCGTCGGCGCTGCCAGAACTGCTCGTGTGCACCTCGATCGCGTTCGCGTTGGTCGGAGAGCCGTTCGTCTGGGCGGAGCCCGGGAACGGCGTAGTTGTGCCCGCGTCGTTGCGAGCCGCCACGTCTGCGCAGCCCCTGACGTTTTGCGGGAAGACGACGCTCACGACGTGTTCGTTCTCGACCGCGCTTATCCCCGCGTCGCTGGCCCGCGCCAGGGTGGCGTCGTCAGGACCCGGCAGGTTCTTCACGACCGCCCAGTAGGTATGGGCCGCACGCTTGGCGGTCGGCACCACGCCCAGCTTGTTGACCTTGATCTGGAAGCCGGTGAGCGTGTTCTTCTTCAGCTTCCCGCCACCGATCGTCTGGTTCTTGATCGCACCCCCGTTGATGTGCTGTGCTGCGTACGCGGTTCCCGCGAGCGCGACAATCAGGGCGGTCACTGAGACGACCAGGGCTGGAGACGGACGCTTGCTCTTGAGCGAATTCATCTCAGTCCTTCCGGGGTCAATTGTTGCAAGCGCTTCGATAAACCATAAACCGTGGCTGGCCTGCGTGCTTCGGTCCCGGCATCCGGCGGGGCGACGCTGGCGTGGTGCCACTCTGGTACCGACTGCTATGTCCGATGCATCCAGATCGTCCGCCGGCGGGGGCCGAGCCGACCCGCTCGCTGGGAAGTCTGTCTGCCTGGCGCCTGAGGGACCTCGACGGGGAGTTACCCGACCTGAGGCCGCGAAGTGCATCCATAGGGGTTCGGCACCGCGGATGGGCCTCGAAGGCGGGTGTACCTGCTCTCTCGACTGGGCGCATCGGTCAAATATCGGGGCCTGTCACTGATCGATTGGGTCGCCTAAGTTCCTCCCGGTCTGATACCGCGCTTGGTACCGAAACGCGCCTCGCCTGGTACCCCACCAGCTCGGAGGTGGCTGTTCTCTCGCTCCTGAGCGTCGGTCGTGCGTTTGTCCAGGGCTCAACCCGTCCAACTCGCTTCCTCTACGCACGGCGCTTCCCTACCCGCGCCTGGCCAGACTCCTCCCTCCGCAACACTCGCGCTCCATCGCCTGGATAGCGTTAGGCTGCCCGCCGACGGGCGCCCGATCGAGAGGAGAGAGTTCATGGGGATCTTCAAGAGCAAGAAGAAGAAGGCCGCCGAGCTGTTCGAAACTGGCGCGAAAGGCGCTGGCACGCTGATCTCGGTCCAGGACACCGGCATGACGGTCAACGACAACCCCCGCGTCAAGATGACCTTCCGCGTCGAGCCGCTGGACGGGAGCCCGGCATTCGACGCGACCAAGACGACCACGGTCTCCCGGGTCCAAGTTCCGCGCCAGGGCGACCGGTATCCCGTCTGGTACGACCAGCAGGATCCGAGCAAGTGGGCCTACGCGACGATCGACAATGACCAGGCTCGCGAAACGATGCGCCAGCTCTTCGGCGACGTCGCGGATGGCTTCGTCGGGATGGGCGCTCCGCCGCCGGCGCTCTGACGCTGCTCGACATCACCGAGCGGCTGCTGCCGGCACTCGCCGTCGCAGTCATGGTCACGGCGATCCTCAGCCAGTTCAGCGCCGCGGTCGCTGACACGATCGCCGCACACGGCAATCTGGATCGTCTCCTCCCCGGCACGATGGGAGGGCCGGTCCCCTACCTCGCCAGCGGGGTGGCGGCGATCCTCCTCGTCTGGTCGGTCCCCATCTTTAACCCTGATCGTCGTCGCCTCGGCCGGCTGATCGCCGGCGCCGCGAACGCAGGTCCTAGCGCACGACGGCGACCGAGAGTGTGTGCTGTGCGGCTCGCGCGCAGGTGGCGAATGGCAGCGGCACCAGCTTCGATTTGCTCTGACCGGGGGGCGTGACCCGCAGGCCGGCGGCGGTCACCGGGTGGCAGGCCGAAGGCGAGAAGTTGCTGGCGTCGACGATCCGCAGCTGGGCGCTCGCCGTCGAGCCGTTCGCCAGTTTCACCGTTTTCGGTTTCTGGCCGGCTTCGTGCTGCGCCGAGGCGCCGATTCTTCTGCCAGCGAGGTTGACCGCGGCGACCCGCGGGAAGCCCGTCAGGGTGCAGGTGTGGCCGGAGAGGTTGGTGAGCTTGATCTTGTAGAAGACACTCCCCGCGGTGCCGCCGCCGGCCCCGTTGTTGGACCAGATCACCAGTCCCGAGGTCTTGCAGTGCGGTGGGCCAGCCGCGACGGCGCTCGCCGTGGGAGAGGCCAGGGGGAAGGCTGCGAGCGTCAACAGGGCGGCTAGGGCGAGGCGGGCGAGTGGCGCTGGGGAGAATCCGGCTTGACTCATCGTGAACCGGCCTTTCGGTGAGGGATCGATTGGCCGCGCCGAGGCGGCGAGTGGCCTGCGTTGAGCCTACGCCCGCGCTCGACCCCGCTCCTCCGGCTCAGCGATTGACTGAGTCCCCACAGCGCAAGAAGCACGAATAGCAGGTGGATAAGCAGGCGGGGAGGTCGGCCCTCCGAGCATGCGGTGGAGGGCCCCGCTCAGTCCAGTCGGAGACAGAGAGGAACTAACCCCGAAGGGCGAGGGCGGACCGCAAATGGCGACCGGGAGTGGTCCGAGCAATTGCTTCGCTCGGGAAGATCCCTTCCGAGCGCCTGAGGGACCCCGATCGGGAGTTACCCGACCTTGATCCGCCCCTGCGACGCCGGGTTGTCACGCTCTCAACGGGCCCCCGCACGCAGGGGCTGTGTGACTACTCAGCTGGGGGCCGAGCGGTCGCAGGTTCAAATCCTGTCTCCCCCGGATCATCAGGAAGCCAGCTCGGGAAGCGGGCTCTCACCGATCAAGCGGATCGCGACTCAACGCCGCCGGGTGCGGTGGCGGCGCTTCCGCGGCTTGAGGTGGGCCCTGCCATCCGGGCCCGGCCGTAGGTCGGGCCCGATAGCCGCAACGGTGACGCTCGCGATATCTGAGTTCTCCAGCCCCCTCACCCTGAGCCGATGCTTCCTAGGGGGTGGGAAGAAGAGGAGGCGGCGGCCGTCGCGCGGCAGGTTGACCCGCACCTCGTAATCGCGAGCGCGCTTGACGCGGCTCCATCCGATCGATAGCCGGGCCCCGCGGCGTCGGACGGCGACCTTCGGGGCGCGGAGGCGCCGGATCGGTGGGACTCTGTAGTGGGTGACGGTGAGCTTGGCGAAAGGAACGCCGCCCGATTCGACGATCGCGACGATGTCGCGCTTTCCCCCCGGCCCCGGCGCCGAACGGAAGGGGAGATTGCCGCGGACCTTGCTGGTGCTGCCGATCTGCCGGTACACACGATTCGACTGCTCCGCGAACGTCACCCGCTGCCCGGCCGCCCGCATCAGTTTGAACTGGAGCGAGTGCCTGCGGCCGGTGCCGCGCACGCTGGCCCTGACCTTCGGCACCGCAAGCGTTCCGGCGCCGCTCGCGGATGCGCCAGCCCCGGAACCCGGGCAGCCCGCGCTCGGGGACACGTCGCCCCAATCCCAGCTGACCCCAGGATCTGGGCCGAGCGGATTGTCGATGCAGGCCCCGAAGCCGTGGTTCGATAGCACCGCTTCGCCGCTGAGGGGCCCGGCGCTGGCCTGCCCGCTGGCACTGAAGGTGCCGTGGGCGAGGTCGATGAACCCGGAGACCGCGCCGGAGATGGCGAGGACTTTGAAGCTGCCACCGAACTTGAAGGTGCTCGGGACGGTGTAGGTCGCGTAGGCCGAGCCGAGCGGCAGCCTGACCACGCTGAGGTCACCGCTGGCCTTGAGGGTCGTTGGTTTGGAGTCGGGGAACTCGAGCGTGATCGCCCCCTGCACATCAACGGCCGACTGGCCGAACAGCTTCGGCCCCGCGATCAGGAAGACGTCCCCCTGGAAGAGACGAGATCCCGGTGTGCGCACGTAGGAGAAGGCGACTCGGTCGAGGCCGACAATCGGGGACGGGGGGGACCCGACGATGGGAAGAGCGGGTTTGAACGGTGGCGGCTCGACCCTGAGCACGCTCAGCTGGCCGTCCTCGAAAGCAAAGGTGACCGATGACTTCCCGATCCCGGCCGAGTAGGCGGGCGGCAACTCAACCTTTGCGGTGCCGGTGAACCTGTTTTGGCCGTCATAGGCAACATCGATCGCGGCGAGATGGAGGAGGCCGATCGAGGCGGTCGGCACCTCTATCTTCATCCCGGCCAGGACCTGGCCGCTCTGGTCGGTCCTCAATGTCGTGTTGCCGGTGACCCCACCCAGCAGCCCTGGCATCCGCAGATTGGTCGGGACCCTCGTCCCGCTGCCGTCGATCAACAGCTCGGCATCCCCATCGACGGGAAACTCGAAGAGCTTCTTCGCGAACTTGCCGAGGTCGCGGAAAACGGAACCGTCCGGGGAGTTGAGCCGGACCACCTTGCCGTTTCCGGCAGGAAGCTTCCAGAGGATCGGGCCCTTGTCGAGAAGGACCTGACCCACTCGCACGGCCGCCTTCGCGCTGGTCGACAGCTCGCGCTCGCTCGGCACGGCGGTCACCTTGAAGCCGGCCGAGGCGCTCGCGTTGCCCGCTCCGCCAAGTGGCTCGATGTCGATTCCGTTCAGCTTCACGGCGCCGCTCGCCACGAACTTCTTGCCCTCGCGCTTGAAGCAGCCCTCGGTCGCGAAGGCGACGGCATGGCCCAGCTTGACGGTCGGGGGGCAGGCACCCCCGCCGCCAGCACCGCTCGGGCCGAATGGCGCGACCCACACCGGCCCGGCGTCATTGTGGTCGCCGACCACGGCGCCGCCCTTCTCGGAAGCCCCCACCCGCAGATCGAAGAGGTCCTCGGCGGCGGGTCCGGAGGCCAGGATCTCGACCTTCCGCCAGCTCTTACCACCGTCGACCGAGACCCGGTGACGCAGTCCCTCCACTCCCTTCTTCGATTCCTGCCGGAAGACTGCATGGAGGTTGCCCCCGCTGTCCTCGAAGATATCTCGGAAGATCGCCGACTGATCACTCTTCCGGTCGCTGACGACCGTCTGGGTCGCCTTCGGGAAGGCCCGGCCGGCCGCAGAATTGGGGTCGAACTTGCGAACGAAGTACTGATACGGGGGTTTGGCGCCCCGGTAGATGAGGAAGACGCCGCGCACCCCGCTTGCGAGTTTCGGCTCATTTCCGTGGACCACGTACTCCTCGGGCAGCCAGCTGGCCTGGTCGTTGTAGTCGCCTGAGCCCGACCAGCGGCGCAGATAGACGTCTTGGAGGTCCCCGTAGGCGGCGATCGGCGCGGTCGGGGACGGGAACCCGGTGCTGGTGAAGTAAGCCTTGGGGAACGGGGCCAGATCGGCCTTCCCGCCGAGATTCGAGCCATCGATGGGAGCTGAGCGCCAGATCGAGGCGAAGTCCGGCCCGCTATTGCCGCCGCTGAGGGAGAGCGAGAAGTCGCCCGGGCCAAGGACCGCCTCCCACTCCTTGGCGCCGGCGAACTCTTGCGCAATTTCGACCGGTGGCCCGAAGCTCTGCCCGCCATCGCTGGAGGTGACCGCGAATACCGGCGCGGCCGGGAAGCAACAACGCCCCGAGACGAGCATGATGGCCCCTGAGCGAGCCAAGACGACCCGCGGCCCGTCGAAGTCAGTGCCGGGGAGCTGGATTACTCGGACCACATCGCAGGTGTGGGCGCCGCGAGGCACCCGACAGTAGACGAGTTGGTCGTTTCCGGCACCGCCGGCGCTTAGGTTCCAGGCGATGTGGGAGGTACCTGAGTCGTCGACCGCGATATCGGGGAGCCTGGCCGCCGGATTGGTGGTCAGCTTGAACATGGCGGCCGTCGAGACCGGCACATCCCCAGTGGACAGGATTACCAGGGCAGCCAGACCAACGGCCGTTCCGACAAGGCGGTGCCGCCAATTGCGGCTCATCGGACTAGCTTCGAGGATTGAGTGCGAAATCTCAAGGTCGAACCGCCGTCTGCCGGCCCAATCTCGGTCTGACGCTTCGTCCAGCATCAATTGACGCTGGCCATCGATTGGACTACCGTCCCGAACAGGGCCTCGGCCTTCGGGTTGCGAGGTCGAGGTGACAACCCAAAGGGGGGCAAATGACGAAGCGCATCTCGTCAGCCCACGTGCTCGCTCTTATCGCCATCGTCCTGGCGGTTGGGGGGAATGCCGTTGCCTTCACGCTCGGCAAGAACTCGGTCGGCGCCAAGCAACTCAGGAGGAGCTCGGTGACGACAGCGAAAATCAAGCGGCAGGCGGTTACTGCTGCCAAAGTCAAGAAGGGCACGCTGACCGGTCAGCAGATCAACGTCGCGACACTTGGGACGGTGCCGGTGGCGCAGACGGCCAACACCATAGTTCCGCCGGAGGGCTGGCACGGAGTCGGGCTGGCCGGGGAGCCGGGATTTCTGGGTGAATGGCATAACGCATCCGGTTTCATCGAGGTCGTCGGGTTCTACAAGGACCAGGGGGGAGTCGTGCACCTGAAGGGCACCGCGGTCCCAGGGACGTCGCCGGCGATCTTCCAGCTTCCCCCAGGGTATCGGCCGACCTCCGGCAGATCCGAGCGGTTTGCCGTGGGTTGCAGTGGTGGGGCATGCACCTCAGGCACTAGCTCCGTGGTCGTAGCGGGCCCCAACACCATCCCCGGTTTCGATGGAGCGATCGTCGCACCGACCACGGTGACCAACCTAAGCCTGGACGGCATCACCTTCCGCGCCGAATCCTGAGTAGGGACACACCGAGAAGATCCGCGAACTGCTCCTCGCCGATGCAGCGCTGATTCCCGCCGCTTTCGCTCCGGGCGAGAAAACGCCCGCTATTAGAAAAGGTCCGGCCTGCTGGGCGCCTTCATTGCCGGAGTGAACGTCGGCACCGTCGAGCCGACGACCTTGCTGACCACCTGGATGTATCGGAGGCTGTCGAAGGGATTGCGGCCGTTCGCCGGCGCGCGGCGGGCTTCGGACGTCGTGGGGGGCCACGAGGATTATCGCCAACGACTGCCCCGCCAACGCGATTGCCATCGTGGCGATGATCAGGCCGATCCGCCACCTCATCGGTCGACTCCGGGAAACGTCGACTGCTGTAGATCGGCGCGAACCCCCAGGGCCCGTTCAACGTCATCTGCCGTCTGAGGCCCCTGGAGCACCTCTGAGATTCGGCCTCCGGGATTGAGGATGATGGTTGCTGGGAGGCCGACGACTCCGTAACTGCCGGCGAGTCCCCCGCCCGATGCCCGGACGATCGGGAAGGTCCAACCGTATTCGTCGATGAAGGCGAGGGCCGCGTCGTGCTCGTCTTCCCAGTCCACGCCGACCAGAGACGCCCGTCCCCGCAGTTTGCGGGAGAGACGCGCAAGCCCCGGGGCCTCCTGGCGGCAGGGCAGACACCAGCTTGCCCAGAAATTGATGGCTGCCGGTCGGCCCCGTAGCGAGTCAATCGTCACCTTCGGCGGCACCAGCACCTCGCCCGGCAACGGGGGTGCCGGCTTACCCTGTGCGTCGGTACCGCCGCCGCCGAGCAGTGCTTGCGCATCCCCCCCGATCGCCGCGACCACGGCGATGGCGACGATCGCGTAACTGAGGTGACGGCGGCTCACGGCGACTACCTCCCAGAGCAGCGGGATGGCCTTGCATCTCGAGGGTAGCCGAAGTAGGTTACGCGCACAGCACAATTGCCCTGTTGGGGGGGCAACAAGCGGAGGGGCAGATGTTGGGTTCGTTGTCCAGGCTTGTGGTCACCGTGGTTGCAGTCGCGGTCGTCGCTGCGCTGATCGCCCTTTACGTTGCCAAGCTCCTCGAGTCTCCGGCGCCGGTCGACGCCACCACAACCGGGCCGACTGCCCAGTTGACCCTGAAAACCGAGGCTGCGGTCGGGCCGCAGGGCGGCAACAAGAGCTGGGTCTCCTACCTGATCAAGAATCCCCAGGGGGAATGGGTCCACAGCACGAACTTCAAGGTGCCGGCGCATTCGCTTGTCCGGGTCACCGTCTATCAGTTCGACGGTGACAGCGGGCTCCGCAACCCGTTCCTCTCCCAGGTTCACGGCACGGTCGGCAACAAGATGCGCCTAAACGGCAAGCTCGTGGCTTCGATCGACCCCGAAGAAGCGTCGCATACCTTCGCAATCCCGCAGATGGGTCTGATCGTTCCGCTTTACGGCGTGCCGGACGAAGCCGCCAACCCGTGCGAAGAAGGTCCCTGCTCGCTTCACCAGGCCCACGAGACGATCACCTTTGTATTCCGCACCGGCAAGCCGGGGCACTACCGCTGGCAGTGCTTCGTGCCGTGCGCCGCCGGCTTCCTCTACGGCTTCGGCGGACCGATGCAGACGATCGGGTACATGGACGGATTCCTCCAGGTCGTGTGAGGAAGGGGCCTAAGCGTGAACGAGCCGAACCATCTCCGCCGGATCGTGATCGCCTCGGTCGTCCTCAGCGCGATCGCCACTCCCATAGTGGTCGCCGTGATCGCGCCGACGCTGCCTCCCGGCAAGGCCACCGACGCGGCCTCAGGGCAGGTCTTCGACAACACAGTGCTGTTCGGCATCGTCACCCCGATCGCGGCGACGATCGTCGTCTATTTTGTTTACAGCCTGTTCGTGTTCCGCCGTCGTGAGGAGGGCCCACAGGAAGGCGTCGCGATCCAGGGCGACAGCCGCGTCCAGTTCTGGTGGCTTGGGGTGACTTCGATCATCGTGCTTTTCCTCGCGGCCTTCGGCACCGTCGAGCTCGCCGACGCCGGCTCCGGCGGCGGGGAGGGGCCGGATCCCGCCTTCAAGCCCTCGGGCGATGAGATACCGGTGCAGGTGATCGCCCAGCAGTGGGAGTTCACCTACCGCTATCCGACCTACGGCGGGATTGAGACCGCCCACCTTGAGCTGCCGGTGGGTCGGAGGATCGAACTGCACGTCACGTCGCTCGACGTGATCCATTCCTTCTGGGCGCCGAGATTGGGAGTCAAGGTCGACGCCAATCCCGGCGTCGACAACGTCGCCTACGTGGAGCCAGAGCAAGAACGGACCTTCGAACTCCGCTGTAGCGAGCTGTGCGGCCTCTGGCACGGCTACATGTTCGACACCGGGCAGATAGTGAGCGAAGCCGCCTTCGAACGCTGGATCCACAACCAGCAGCGCGTCTTCGCACCGGCGGGCAAGGTGCTACCCAAGTACGAAACCCATTACTTCCCCGAACCTGAAAGGAGAGGCGGATGAGCGAAACCGCGACGCCTGGGCCGCTCTGGCGGCGTCTGATCGGCTTCAACCTCCTCTCGGGCATCGTCCTGTTGGTCGTCGGCTTCTACTTCGGTTGGTGGCTCGGCCACCAGATTCATGCTGAAAGCCTGGACTTCATCGACGACACGAACCAGAACGACATCGCGCTGATGCTCGGCTACCTGTTCGCGGTGATCGGCTTCCTAATCGGCCTCGGATTCGCCCGCTACCCGCTGAGAAGGATGCTCGGTGGCCAGCGCACCGTCTTCGAAAACGAGAAAGGCGGGGTTGGCCGCTACTTCGGACTCTGTACCGACCACAAGGTGGTCGGGGTTCAGTACCTGCTCGGAATCGGCCTGTTCTTCTTCATCGCCGGCCTCAATGCGATGCTGATCCGGACCGAGCTGCTGCGCCCCTCGCCACAGATCTTCAATGCCGGTAACTACCTGACACTGGTCGGCCTCCACGGCACGATGATGATGGGAATGATGACCTCGGGGATACTTGGCCCGTTCGGGAATTACTTCGTGCCGCTGATGATCGGCTCGCGGCGGATGGCTTTCCCCAGGGTCGAGGCGCTCACCTTCTGGTTGCTGATGGCGGCAGGGGTGATCCTGCTCTCGACGATCTTCTTCGGTGGCTTCCCTACGGGCTGGACGGGGTATGCGCCGCTCAACGACCAGGCCAACTTCGGCTTCGACTCCTACATCTTCTTCTTCGCGCTGGTTGGTCTGTCGATGATGCTCCTCGGGCTGAACCTGATCACGACGATCGTCACCATGCGGGCGCCGGGGATGACCTGGCGCCGCCTGCCGATCTTCTGCTGGGGCGCCCTCAGCACCTCGATCCTGATGGTGCTCGCCGCTCCGGTTCTGATCGCCACCCTGCTGATGGTTGCCTTGGACAGGGGGCTGCAGACGTCCTTCTTCCTGTCCAGCGCCGGCGGCAGCCCCTACCTGTTCGAGAATCTCTTCTGGTTTTTCGGTCACCCGGAGGTGTACGTCCTCGCCCTGCCGGGCATGGGGATTCTGCTCGAGATCCTGCCGGTCTTCGCGCGGAAACCGCTGTGGGGTTACAGGGTCGCCGTCGCCGGCCTGCTCGGAATCATGCTGCTCAGCTTCTTTGTCTGGCAGCACCACCTGTTCGTCAGCGGCCTCAACTCCTCACTGCGGCCCTTCTACATGTTCTCCACCGAGTTGATCTCGATCCCGACCGGGCTCGTCTTCCTCTGCGGTATGGCCACCCTGTGGCGAGCCCGAATCCGCTACACGGTTCCGATGCTCTTCTGCCTTGCCTGGTTCTTCAATTTCTTCGTCGGCGGCGTCTCGGGGGTCTTCCTCTCCGACGTGCCCAGCGACGTCGCCACGCACGGCAGCTTCTTCGTCATGGCCCATTTCCACTACACGATCATGGGCGGCCTCGTCTTCACGTTCTTCGCGGCGATCTACTACTGGGTGCCGAAGATGTTCGGAGTGACCTTGAACGAAACTCTTGGCAAAATCCACTTTTGGGCGATGTTCATCGCCTTCAACTCAACATTCTTCCCCCTTTTCGCCCTGGGTCTGATGGGAATGCCGCGACGGGTTGTTACCTACCCGTCAAACCTGCAGGCACTCAACGACTGGGTGTCCGTTTCGGCCTTCGTGCTCGGAGCCTCGATGCTCGTATTCCTCTTCAACGTGGTCTATTCGTTGGTGTTCGTGCGCGAGCCAGCCCCCGCCAATCCTTGGGACTCCAAGTCGCTGGAGTGGCAGACGCCCACCCCGGTTCCGGTACACAACTTCGATCGGCCGCCGGTGATCGACTCCGATCCGTATGAATACGGCGTGCCGCCCGCGCCGACGGTACCCAGGGAGGCGCCGGCGGGAGCCGGATAGTCATGCAGGAGTCGCTTCGACACCAGACCGAGGCCTACGTCGAGCCGCCCGAGCTGGCCGACCGCATCGACCGGGTCGGCTTCGGCCTTGCCGCCGGCGCCACGATCACATTCTTCTTCGGCTTCGTCTTCGCCTACTTTTACCTACGTTCGCTCGACAACAACGCCCTCTGGCGTCCGGCGGGCATAGATCCGCCCGGTGGCTATGGCGTGGCGATCGCAGCCGCCTTCGTGCTCAGCGCGATCCTCTTCGCTTACGTCGCCCTGGCATCGCGATCCGGCCGCCGCTGGACGGTCATCGCCGGCATTTCCCTATTGCTCGGGCTTGTCGGTTGCATCCTCCAGGGGTTCGAGTACGCGCACCTCGGCTTCGGCCCGGAAGACGGGGGCTACGCCAGCGTCTTCTACGGCTGGACGGCTCTCTTCACCGTGGTTGCATTGATCGCGCTCTATCGCATCGAGACGATTTTCGCCTCCGGCTTGCGATATCGCGAGTCCGAGACGACCGAGCCGCCGCCGGACATCACGCCTGGCGCCTACTACTGGGTGCTGCTGGCGGCGATTGCGGTACTGGCCTGGATACTCCTCTACCTGGTGTAGCGGTGGCGGGCGCGGCGATCACGCCCCTGGACTGGACCGGCGGGCCTGCCCTGGCGTGGGTGCTCTGCGCGGCGCTTCTGTACTGGCTCGGGGGGCGCGGGACCTCACCCCGCCCGGGGAATCGGTGGCGAACCGCCGCGTTCCTCGGCGGCCTGCTGGCGATTCTGGTTGCGGTCGACTCGCCGCTCGACGGCCTGGCCGATCGCGCCTTCTGGGCCCATATGTGCCAGCACCTCCTCCTGATTACGGTCGCCCCCCCACTGCTGGCGCTGGCACGTCCCTGGAATCGCATGTGGCATGGCCTACCGCTGGAGCTGCGCAGGCCGCTCGCCCACGAGCTTGTCCAGGGGCGTGCCTGGGCACCTCTGCGCGCGGCTGTCCGGGTCGTCGTGAGGCCCCTGCCCTCGTGGCTTCTCTTCAACGTTACGTTCGTGGCCTGGCATCTGCCCGTCCTCTACGACGCCGGGTTGGAATCGGAAGCGATCCACGCGCTCCAGCACCTCACATTCTTTGCAACGGCGCTGCTCTTCTGGACCAGGGTGATCGACTCTCCACCCTGGCGATCGCCACTCAGCGAGCCGGGGAAGCTGGCCTACCTCGCCTCGACCCTCCTGGTCGGCTGGATTCTCGCGATTGTGCTGGCGATGGCGACCTCGCCGCTGTATGCCGCATACACCGACGTCGCAAGTCGCCCGTGGCACCTCTCGGCGCTGACCGACCAGCAGCTGGCCGCGGGGGTAATGTGGGTGCCCGGATCCCTCGCCTACACAATCGCCATCGTGCTCGTCGCCTACCGTATGCTGGAACCGCGCAGCTCACGCGGCGGCAGCAGGTCCGTAAAGCCCGTGCCGACTGGAGTTGGATGAGATGCAATTGAATTCACAGCTGTTCGCGACCGCCGGCTGGACGAGCTTCTCCGGCGTCTTTTCCACCGTGTTTCCCCTCCTCGTGGTGATTGCTGTACTGAGCTGGTACTGGGTGGCCGCAAGACGGCACCCGTGACCAGACCGACCGAAGCTGCCGGCGAGGAGACGAAGCGGCAAGGGGTCAGTCGCCGCTTCGCAGTGGGCGCGGTGACGATCGCGGCGCTCATTGGAGTGGCGTTGGGAATCGGCCTGCATCAGGCCGGCCATGGCAGCAGCGAGCAACGGGGCCCGGATGCCAGCCTCAACGGTCAGGCGATCTGGCCGGCGGGATTGAGGCGGGCGCCCGATTTCTCGCTACCCGACCAAGTGGGGGGGCTTTTCTCGCTCGCCTCGTCCCGAGGTCGGTCGGTGGTACTTCTGTTCATGGACTCCCGCTGCCGGCAGGAGTGCCCGCTCGAGGGACGGGCGCTTTCCGCGGCCCTGCGGAAGGTTCCGGCTGCCGAGCTTCCCCTGGTCGTCGTCGTCAGCGTCAACCCCTGGGAAGACACGCCTGCCTCGGCGCACCGTGCGATCGATCGGTACGGCCTGGCGTCCTTCGATTGGAGATGGTTGCTGGGCTCCAAGAAACGTCTCGAACCCGTGTGGCGCAAGTTCAGGATCGAAGTGCGTCGAACGGCCGGCGACATCGAACACTCCGACGCGCTCTACCTGATCGACCCCCGTGGATTCGAGCGGGCCGGGATGGTCTATCCGTTTTTGCCGAACTGGGTCAGCGAGGACCTGAAGACGCTCGCCGCTGAAGGCAGCGGGGCGTAGAGCACGTTGGCCGTGCCGTTCACTCAGGTAGAGCTCCTGACAAAAGCTCGCCCGATGGTCACACCGACGATGCTTCGCCGGGGACAGTCTGGGGCGCAGACCCGCGTCGAGGGCCTGGTGACGCGATGAAGCGCGTCATCTTCCTCGCAGCGGCTCTCGCGCTGCTCATCACGATGGACGCTCACGCGGCGCCCATCAAGTTCATCGACAACGGCGCGTGGAGCTGGTTTCAGGACGAGCGCGCGGTCGTCGATCCCGCCACGGGAAGGCTCATCATTGGCTCGACAGCGAACAGGCTTGGTACGGGAGGCCTCAGCAAGGATGGTGATGTCGACGTGACGTTCGTCGACATCGCTACTCGCCGCCCGACCCGCTCGTTCACGCTGAGGGACCACCTCGTCACGACATTCACGCAGTCGGGTGACGACCACAATGCGCCCGCCCTGCTCGTCAGGCCTGACGGGGCGTACCTCGCGATGTACGCCGGACATAACAATGATTACTACAGCCGTTTTCGTATCTACAAGAACGGGCGCTGGAGCCCTGAGCGCGTCTTCGACTGGAGTACCGAGACACCCGGCGGCAGCGACTTCCCGGTCACCTACTCGAACCTCATCTACCTATCAGCGGAGCGGAGGGTCTACAACATCGCCCGCTCGGCGGACCGCAGCCCAAACTTCATGGTATCCAACGACCTGGGCGAGACGTGGCGGTACGGCGGCCAGCTCACGGAGGCAAAAACCAGGGTCGGCTACGTGGACGGCTACTTCAAGTACACCGACAACGGCGTCGACCGGATCGACTTCATCGCGACCGAGCACCATCCGCGGGACTTCAACACGAGCATTTACCACGGGTTCATCAAGGCGGGCAAGAGCCACGCCACCAACGGCAGGGTCGTGGACGGTTCGATCTTCGACCGCCGGGCACCGAGCGTCGAACAGTTCACCCGGGTGTTCGCGGCGGGCACGGTGGTCAAGGGCCAGCCGATGACGCACGCGTGGACGACCGACGTTCAGACGTACGGAGACGGCACGATCACCGCGCTGTTCAAGGCGCGAGCGGACGACTCGCTGGACGACCAGCGCATCTTCTACGCCCGCAACGATGGCCGCGGATGGAAGTGGCAGTACATCGCGAAGGCTGGCCCTAACCTGTGCCCGCTCGAGCAGGACTACACGGGACTCGGCGCGCTCGACCCGACCAATCCGAACCTCGTCTATATCTCCACGCCCATCGACCCGCGCGATGGTGAGAATACGGGCGTTCACGAGATTTACAGCGGCAGGCTCAAGTCGGGCCGGTGGCACTGGCGGGCGATCACGCAGGGTTCGAGCGTGGACAACCTGCGGCCCATCATGCCCGAGTCGAACGCTCGGAATCGAGTGCTGCTGTGGATGCGCGGCACCTACAACTGCGCGAGCTCGTACGACGTTGACATCGTCGGTCGCTTCTTGCCAGGTACACGCGAAAACACTGGGTAGCACGAGCAGCGTCGGTCCACCGCCGGCGGCGCCCTGTTCCGACCGGCGTCCATTGTCGTCTCGGATCTGGAGCGAGGAGAATTCCGGCATCTCAACGCTTGGATACCGACAACTGTCGGATTTCCGACGTCGGACCCGTTGCCGGCTCTGATATGCGGTTAGATCAGAGAGTCGACAGCGGCACCCCGATCACGTCGAGACGGCGGCTTAGCCCGCTGAGTGCGAAGTCGCGGATCTCCTCGGCGCCGGCGCCGAGGGCGTTCCAGTCGGTTCCCTCGCGGTCGGGGGGAGTCAGGGACTCGGCCACCGCTGGCAGCAACTCGCGCAGCGTCGCCCGCACCGGCTCAGCGAGGGCGGGCTCGGCGGCGACGGCCTCGCGCAGATACCAGGTGCCGTAACCGATGTGGCGCTGCTCGTCGTGGTGGATCTTCGAGTAGCCCTCGACGAACCCCTGCAAGAGCCTTTCGCGTTCGAGGTAGCTCGTGACGAAGTTGAATGAGGTCAGGCCGAGCGCCCCCTCAAGGATCTGGTGATACAGGGTGACGAAGCGGACCTTGGCCTCAGCGCTCCCTGGGTTGGCGACGAGCTCTTGATGCGCCTCGACCAGTGCCTCGTCGAAGATGAGGCGGAAGGCGGGTGAGGTCTGCACTCGGGCACGCTCGACATGGGTGGCGATCGCCGCCGGGTCCGCCACCACCTCGTCCTGATAGCGCGCGTAGAACTGCATATGGCGAGCCTCGTCAACCTGCTGCGTCGCCAGGAACGTTGCCTCCTCCTCGCTGCCGTAAGCCCCGACCAGCCCGGAGAACTTGGTGGTGATCCGCTCCTCGGCGACCATCAGCGAGGACAGCACCCAGAAGATCAGCCCGCGGTCCTCCTCGCCCAACTCCTTCCACTGGCCTTGATCCGCGGCGAGATCGATCGCGAAGGGGGACCACTGCTCGTCCTCCCAGTGGCGGTACAGGGTCTGGGGGTCGTAGAGGTGGACCTGAGTCAACGGCCCCAGCCTATGGCCCTCGCCAAAGGCCATCAAGCGTTCAGTACCGCTTTGGTGCCCAACGCATCGCCCGATCGGCGACGGGGGCAGAGGCCGCCATGGGGCGATTCTGGCGAGTATGTACCGCCGTGACATGGACGGAGCATGGAAGCTGGCTTTCCATCAGCAGACCCCACTGCCCGGCGACTGAGTCTCCGGGCCGGTCTGGGGGTCATCGGTGAAGGCGGTGCGCGAGCTGCTGTCGCCACCCGTTCTGCGCGCCACGGTGCCGCCACTGGCGTCGATCTTCGGCAGCGGCTTCCTGATCATCGTGCCGGTTCTCGAGCGTACCCTTGGCGCGCTATCGGTGGTCGGGATCGCCGGCGTCTGCGGCTTCGCCTGGCTGGTCGGCACTGCGATCCGCCACAACGTGGTCGCCGTCGAGCCGCTGGTCGAGGAGGGACGGGTCGACCGCCTCACCGAGTTGTTCGAGCGGGCCTCGGACCTGGTGATCGCGGTCGCCTACGTGATCTCGGTCGCCCTCTATCTGCGAATCATGTCGCTGTACGTCCTCGAATATGCCGCTTCCGGTTCCGAGCTCGCCGAGCGGGCGCTGGCCTGCGGCGCCGTGCTGGCGATCACGGCGGTGGGCGTCCTTCGCCGGTTTGCCGGCCTCGACCTGCTCGAGCGATTGGCGCTCGGCGCCGTGTTGGCGCTGACCACGGTTCTCGGCGCCGCGCTCTTCCTCAGCGACGGCCAGGAGCTCCTCGGCGGCGGGCTGAGCCTGCCGCCCGTGCCCGACCGGAAGCTCGCCGACGTGCTGCTGATACTCGGCGGGATCGTGATCACCGTCCAGGGCTTCGAGACGGTCCGCTACCTGACCGAGGAGTACGACCGCCGGACGCGGATCCTCGCCTGCCGCCTGTCGCAGCTCATCTCCTCCTCGGTCTACATCGGGTTCGTCGCGGTGGCGACGCCGATGATGGGCCTGGGAACGGGCGACGGCGCCGACGTGACGCTGCTCGACATCGCCGAGCGGCTTCTGCCTGTACTCGCGGTCGCAGTCGTGGTGACGGCGATCCTCAGCCAGTTCAGCGCCGCGGTCGCCGACACGATCGCCGCACACGGCAATTTGGCTCGCTACCTCCCCGGCACGATGGAAGGGCCGCTCCCCTACCTGGCCAGCGGCGTGGCGGCGATCCTCCTCGTCTGGCTGGTCCCCATCTTTACCCTGATCGTCGTCGCCTCGCGGGCCTTTGCGGCCTACTACGCGCTGCAGTGCGTGGTCGCCGTCCGCACCTCGGACGGCATCGCACCGCGGCTCGGCTTCGGCGTCATGGGCGCGATCCTGGCGGCGGTCGCCCTCCTCGCTGAGCCGGCCGGCTAACCGACGGCGCCACGAGCGCAGGGACGTGTGCGACTTGTGAGGACACATGGAGCAGTCACGTCGACCGCATGGGGGCCGAGCGGTCGCCGGGTTCAATTCTGTCTCCCGATCAGCCGGAAGGCCGCCTTGTAGGCGAACTTCTGCTTGAGAGAAGCCGGCGCTCAACCCTTCGTGGTACCACTTGGGAATGAGCGCCGAAGCAGAGCCCCGCGTGGCGGTCATCACAGGGGGGTCGTCGGGCATCGGGGAGGCGACTGCCCGAGCGCTCGCCGCCGATGGTCACCGGATTGCGCTTCTGGCCCGCCGGGTCGATCGGATCGAAAGCCTCGCCGAAGAGCTCCCCGGCGGTGCACTGGCGATTGGGGCTGACGTCACCGAGCGGGATTCGATCGTCGCGGCAGCGGAGCGGGTCAAAGCAGAGCTGGGCGGGGCCGACATCCTCGTCAACAACGCGGGCGTAATGCTGCTTGGCCCGTTCTCCTCCGAGCAGCGAGCCGACTACGAGCAGATGATCGAGACGAACCTGCTGGGTGCGATCACCACCACAGAGGTCTTTCTGGACCAGCTGCGGGACGGGGGCGGAGACCTGGTGAACATTTCCTCCGTCGCCGGCCGCACGGCTCGTGCAGGCAACGCTGTCTACGCGGCGACCAAGTGGGGTATCGGCGGCTGGTCGGAGGGGTTGCGCCTGGAGCTGCAGCCCGACGTGCGCGTGATCGTGATCGAGCCCGGTGCCGTTGCCACCGAGCTGCCCGAGCACATCACCCACGACGAGACCCGGAAAGCCGTGCAGGAGTGGGTTGGGGGGATCGCGATCGAGCCTGAGGACATCGCCGAGGTCATCGCCTTCGCCGTCTCACGGCCGCAGCGAATGACGCTGAACGAGATCCTCGTTCGGCCAACAGCGCAGGCCTGACGGGCCTACCGATCGGGGTTCACGGAGAATCCGGCATAGGCCCCTCCCGGCGGCAGGGCAACCTGGGTTCGCTTCATGGCTTGATCGGCGTCCCGCGCTCGCACCGAGACGACGAACTCATGCAGCTCGCTCGCACCGTCCCGCAGGGATGCGGTGTTGGCGTGCCTGTCGACCAGGGGGGTGATCCCCGCCGCCGAGAGCGCGCCGCGGATTCGCCTGATCATCGGTGGGCCGGTAAAGCTGACCTCAAACCTGTCCAGCTCAGTCTGTGGAAAAGCGAGCAGGCGATCGGGCTTCTCTGTCGGCAAATCAGACTGGGTCGCGCGCCCATCTTTTCTCACAGCATGACCGCCTAGGATCGCGTGTCTTCGTCGGTCTCGGCGTCGGTAACCGCCCAGCCGATGCGCTCGATCAGCTGCGCCGCGTGATGCTCGCTTTCCAAGTGCGCCGGCTGGACGTCCTCCCGGAGGGTGACTGCGCTGTTGCCCTCTGGAGTTGTCCTGCTCATAACGATGATGGTGGGCATTGCTTGCTTCCTCTCTTAGTGGGCGCGCTTCCGCGCTTCATGGGTCGCCGCCGGGGCGACGGAGTTCCGCGTCGTCGATCCCATCTGCGCGACGAAAATTGTCCCGTGGTCGTGCAGTCCTTCAGGACGGACTGCTGCTGGTCATCGACCTTCCTCCTTGCCCTCCGTGGCAGAGCCGCACGGAGGAAGAGGAGGGACCCAGCGAGCGAGTGATGCATCGGCCTGCGATTTGAGATGCCTGACGCCTGACGCAAGTCCGTTGCAATCACAGTACTCCTCCTCTCTGAGTTTGCGGAATGTCCGCCCAGGCTCCGGCTCCTGAGATCAGCGGTTGGCTCGCTCAGGCCTTCCGAGGGCGTCCAGGAGCTCACCGACCTCCCGCTCGCGGACAAGTGGGTGGCGAAGGGGCAGCTCGGGCTTGATCTTGTAGCGGTTGCGACGACCAGGTCGCTCGCGCAGCACGTAGCCCTCCTCGACCAGCTCGGAGAGAACCTTGTGAGCGGTCCGCTCTGTGATCCCAATGGCAGCGGCAAAGTCACGCAATCGGATACCGGAATCCTGAGCGATGCAGAGCAGGACGTGGGCGTGGTTGGTGAGGAAGTCCCAGTCGGGGACAATCCCGCGAGGCATTCCGTTGATCTCTTCCGATTCCGTATCAACTCTTGAATCAGATTTCATGAATTAATGAAACACTTTAGCGGCCGACCGGTCCCTCGAGCAGGAGGAACCCCCGTTCCAGGCGGGAGGGACATCAGGTAATCGAGCACCGCCCAGTCGGTGTCCAAACGAGCCCGAGTCGGTTCCTAAGGCTGGAATCCAACCACCCAACGGTGACGCTGGCCGGCAATCCCCACGACAAGCACTTCAACGGGAAGGCTGACCTAGACTTGCGCCATGAGCGATCGCGACGCCCAGGCCTACTACGCTGAAGGCCCGGCGGAGCTGGCGCCGATCGTCCTCGAGGCGCTCACCGCTGCCGGGCGGCCGACGTGCCCGATGAGAGTTTTGTCATCAACGCCGCGCGGGCTCGCGAGCTCGCCGCCGAGGCGGGCTTCGCCGTCAGCGAGTGGCTGCAGAGTCCAGAGGTCCTCGCCCGCGTCGGCGCCATCGCCGGCTCCGATGCAGCGGCGATGAGCAGCGGCGTACCGGGCGTCGACCTCTCGCTGCTGATGCCCGATTTCGAGGCACGCATGGCGAGTGTCGCCGAGAACCTGGGGCCAGGAGGATCGAGCTGGCGATGGCGCTTATGGTGGCGGAGTAGGGCGGGGGCGGCGAGCAAGGCCAACCCACCGCGAACCATCGGGCAACCCTGACCTAGCCTCCCCGGATGCTCGGCGACGCAGCCCTGGGAGCGGATATCGCTTTCGCATTGCGACGCTGATGGCGCCGGTCGGAATCTCTGGCGCCGTGTTCCTGGTCCCGGCTCAGCTCGGTGTCCTGAACACGCCGAGCGCAGCCGTCACCTCCACCAACCTGCTCTACAACCTGATTGCCGTTCCGGCGCTTTGCTCCGCTACAGGAGAACCGGAAACGTCGCCGGACCGTTGGCGCGGTTCCTGGTGTTGGGAAGCCTTCCTGGCGTCGTCGTCGGCGCGGTCATCCAGGTTGAGCTGCTTCCGACCCGGATGCTTTCTGGAAGACCGCACGCGAGTGGTCGGCTTTTGCTGACCGGTCATCCGTCTAGCGCCACTTGACACCCGCAACCGCGGGTGGAGGATCGGGCGACCAGGATTATCCGACGACGGACAGGAGGTCTGTCATGGCCAAGTCCGCAACCAAGTCCAAAAAGCCGTCTGAGACGAACTCGGATGACCCCGTCGTCTCCGACGCGGTCGCCGCGGCGGAAAACCCGCCCGCCACAGGCGCGCTGCTCGAGGCCTGTCACATCGACCTGCCGCCAGGAGACGTCGTCGAGGAGGTCGAGTTCGAGAAGTTCTTCAAGCTTGGCCTGGTCTTCGGCGATCTGCGCGAGGTCTCCGACAAAAAGCTCGAGCAGCTCCAGAAAGCCGCGAGCCCGAAGGAGAAGGACGGCAAGGGCACGGCCGAGGTCAGCATCGAGATCGACCCGTTCAATCTCCAGATGGCGGTCTACATGCCGTTCCTCCAGCAATGGAAGCTCGACGGGTACACGCGTGGACGCGTGGTCAACTCGTTCTCGCTCGGTCCGGACGAGGAACAGACGGTCGAGATCTTCACCTGGGCGAAGTCGGGCTCGACCCTGACCTCCTCGATGACGTTCGAGGAGGAGCAGCAGACCGAGAGCTCGGGGACGCGCCGCGATGCCGGGGATGTGGCGCACGACGTCGCCCACCAGGCGGGCTTTGAAACCTCGACCACGGGAAAAGTAGGGTTCACGGTCGGTGTCGCGAAATTCGATCTGGGCGCGCAGGCCGGCGGGAAAGCGGCGATGAACGACGGCGAGAAGGAAACGCGTCAGCAGATCACCGAGGCGACAACCCACTCGACCGGACGGGTGCGCACCCAGCGCACCCTCACCGTGACAGAAACTCAGGAGGCCGGCCGCGAGGAACGGGTGACCCGGAAGCTCACGAACCCCAACCAGTGCCACACGCTGACCATCCCCTTCTTCGAAGTCCTCGCGAACTACCAGGTCTCGACCTTCGTTCGCGCGGATCAGGTTCGGCTCGTCGCGCTGATCCAGAGCTCCACGCTCAGCAGCCTGCTGACCCAGATCGACCGCGCCTTCATTCGCAGCCACGAGACCGCGCTGCGGCTGGCGCTGCTCGACAGTAGCCTCGCCGACGGCTTCGAGGCGGCGCGTTTCCTCGATGCCCGCGACCGCGCATGTGACGTCCTCTGCGACAACTGCGACTGCGACGACGTCGACCTCGGTGCGGCCGACGGCGCGAAGTGGGAGGCGGTCGCGGAAGCAGCGCGGAACGTGGCGCTGGCCGTCGCGAAGACCCGCGAAAAGACTGTGGTCTTCCCGCTGTCGGTTCGAGCGGTCCTGCCGCCTCCGTGGGGGATCGGGGTGGCGCCACCGATCGTCAATGAAGGCACTAAGGACATCCGCAGCTACCTCTTCAGGAGGTCGCTGGCGGCCAACGCTCCGTCGCTGCTCAACGATCTGGCGGCAATCGGAGTCGGGAAGAAACCGATGCCGGTGACGACCTCGCAGGCTCGCGCGATGCAGCGGGTGATCGCCGCGCTTCCGCCGCCGGCCCTGGCGCTTCTCCCCGCCGACCCGCGCGTCGCCGACGGTGTCGGCTGGGAAATCTACGGGTTCGTCCTCACCTTCAACCCGGAGTTCATCAGCGCCGGGATCATCACCCAGCGCGTAAAGGACACGGTCGGGATGAACCGATTCGAGGACGAGGGCCTGATCCAGGCGATTGCGGTCTTCAGCGGCGCCTACTCCGATTGGCTGAAGGAACAGGAGGCGAACAAAGCCGCCAACGAACGGGAACGCGAAATCGCCCGGATCGCCAGGGAGGAGCGAAACCTCCGGATCCTCGAGTCCTTCGGCCTGAAGGAGAGCGCGGTCGCCGAGGAGAGACTCGATGCGCTGCTCACCCATCTAAACGACGAAAAGAACATCGACCACTACCGCTTTGCGGTCTGGAACGAACGCTCTGGAGCCGATGATCCCGTCCTCAACAACCTGGCGATGGCAGGGGTGATCGAAGGAGCCCCGGTCGGCGTCATCGGCGACCAGCTCGCGGTGCCGATCAGGCTCGGCGACCACCCGAAATGGCGCAAGCTGTTCGGCGAAAGCGTGCAGGACCTGGCCACGGCGACGAAAGACCTGCACCGCCACATCCTGCCGACCGCAGCTCTCTACTCCGAGGCCATCGTCGGAAAATGCTGCGCCTGCGAGCACGCGATCGTCGAGAGGCAGGAGCTCGAGGAGCAGACGATCCGCCTCAACAACCAGTCGATCAAGCTCGAGAACGAGCGCCTCCAGGGCCGCCTCGACAAGAAACAGTTCGAGAAGGAGTTCCCGCCGCAGGAGGGCATCTACCTCAGCTTCGACGGGAACGGATCCGCGAAGAAAACCGACCAGCCGGCGTAATGCCCGTGGCCGGTGAGCAGCGGGTTGCCGATCCGCAGCAGGTGGCCGCGGCGGAGCTGAAGTGGTACCGGGAGAACCCGCAACCGAAGTGGATCGAGGACCGCGGAGAACTGACCCTCTACAACTTCCCGGTCGCGAAGGCTGACCTCGCCCCCGCCCACGTCAAGGCGATCGAGGATTTCGGTGCTCCGGCGCTGCTGGCGGCGTCGCCCGAACATCCACGGTCAGACTTCGCGGTACGCGGCCACGCGAGCACGACAGGGACAGAGCAGTCGAACGAGACCCTGGCGCTGCAACGGGCAGAAAACGTGGGCGCCGTGCTGACCAGGATGGGCCTTCGGGGGGTCAGGATCTCAAGCGCCAGCTCATTGGAGCCGGTGCTTGAAGGAACCGACCCGCAAGTGCTGGCGAGAAATCGAAGGGTGACGGTCCTACGGGAAATGGAAACCTACCCGGAAGCGCCCGAAGCACCGCCGCCGAAGTCGCCCGACCGCCCCTCGGGACTGGCGCCCGACACCCGGTTGAAGATCAACCTCGCGCTGCCCGTTCTGCATGCGCCGAAGGTGGACATCGCCCCCTACCTGATCGGAGATCTCAGGGTCTTCATCAAGGGCACCAAGACCGATCCGGTCGCCGCGGGAGTGCTGACGAGCGGCGGACAGCCGGAGCTGACGGAGGAGTTCGGGAAGGTCCTGGCCGAGCAGGTCGTCGGACCCCGTCTGGGAGTCTCCGGCGGCGAGGCGAATGAGCCATTGAAGATCAATGTCGCGATAGCGGCCGAGGAGTGGTTCCGGTCCCCGAAGGTGTTCTACAAGCACGACAGATACTTCGTCTACTTCAACTTCACGGCGGTCAACGCCAAGCTTCTGCCGGTCGTCGACTTCAACGGGGTGGAGGTCTATCTGGAGTTCAGCGGCAACATCAAATTCGAGCTCGGGCCGACGGACAAGGCTCTCGAAACCTACCCATCGACGTCGGACCCCGGACCGAACGTGACGGGGACCGTGGGCGAGTTCGTTCCCGTCAAGACCGAGAAGGCGCTGGCGATCGCGGAAACCATCACGGAGGCGGGAAAGCACGCGTCGGCGCTCGCCCAGGACGACATCAAGAACATGGTTCTCAGCTTTGCGAAACGCGATGGCGCCGCGTCCCGGGTCGCGTGGGAGGTGCTGGGAGAAGTGGACGGCAGGCTCGAGTGGGAAAGGGCGAGGTACGAATGGGGCAGGCACGCCGGTCTCGACGCGAGAAAGGCCTGGGTCGAAGGCTCCGATCAGGTCGAGGGGTTCCTGATCGACCTCGAGAAGGAAGAGAAGGGGGCGCGGGAAAAGCGCATGAAAAGCTGGAAGGGGAAATACACCGCGGGTTCGAAAACCTTCGAGTGGGTTCGCGAGTCCGCCTTCCAAACCCTGAAGGGCTACGACGAGGACCAGGGGGACCTGCAGCAGCTGATTGAAAATATGTAGTCGATGGGGAAGCGTCGTCTACTCGCCGGCATCGCTCTCAGCGCGCTTTTGCTCGGCGCTGTGCAGCCGTCTGCTCCAAGTCAGGCAACCTCGAGGGCCGGCGGGCCCTCGACCTTCATCGGGATCTCCCCGCAGGCCCCGCTGCACCGCCACGATCTGCGCCTGATGCGGAGGACGGGGGTCGGCTCGCTGCGATTTCTCATCTACTGGTCCCAGTCCGAGCCTGCGCCCGGGGTCTTCGACTGGGCGGCCACAGACGATTTCCTGACATCGACCTCGCGCTACGGCTTCGAGCGCCTGCCCGTCATCTGGGGCTCGCCCGCGTGGTTGGCGCAAACGCCCCGCGAGAGCCGATGTCAGTTCACGGCCGATCGCTGCTCGGCGCTGCAGATGCCGGTCCACAGCCGTGCTCAGCGCCGAGCCTGGTCGACGTTCCTGCGGGCCCTCGTCGGGCGCTATGGCCCCTCCGGCACATTCTGGAAGCTCCATCCGGAGCTGCCAAGGGACCCGATCCGGACCTGGCAGATCTGGAACGAGGAGAACGATCACCGCTTCGCCGAGGCCTCGGTCCGCGGCTACGCCGCCCTCCTGCGAGGCACCGCGCCGGCGATCCGCTCGGTCGATCCCGACGCCCGGATCGTCCTCGGCGGCCTCTATGCGACGCCGAGGGTGAAGCCGTCCCTCGACGCGACGATCTTCCTCAGCCGCCTCTACCGACAGAGGGGGATCAGGAGCCTCTTCGACGGAGTCGGCCTTCATCCCTATGCCGCCGATCCGAGTCTGATGGCCATGGACATCAGGGCGCTGCGTGCGGTGATGAGGAGTCACGGCGATGGGCGCAGGGGCCTCTTCATCACCGAGTTCGGCTGGGGCTCGCAAACCCGGGCCGCGGGCGGCGACAAATTTGAGCGGGGCCCGGAGGCGCAGGCGAGGTACGTCAAGAGCGCCTGGGAAATCCTGCTGGCAAACCGCCGGCGCTGGAATCTGCAGGCCGCCTTCTGGTTCACCTGGCGAGACATCCCGGCTGCCAGCACCCCGTGCGACTTCTGCGATTCAGCCGGGCTGCTCGGCCTCGACGGTGAGCCGAAGGCGGCCCTCCGGCGCTTCGCGCAGGTCGCGCGCCGCTGAAGAAGCCCGGCGGCTGGAGGGCTCGTCGGGCTCCCGCGGGTCCAGCGAGTGAGGCGGCTCCACCACCCACCACAGCCCGAGAAGGGCGAACGCCGCCGGCGCGAGCGTCTCGTAGAACTGCTCCGCCACGCTGGAACGTAACCTCGGCCGAGCTACTGGACGAGCCACTCCTCGAAGCTGGGGCCGGCGAGCTTGGCGACCGGGCCGGGGAGGAGGGCGCCACCGGGGTAGAGGCCTTCCGGGTCATCGGGCCACTCCCCGGCCTCGATCCGCAGTCCGTTGCCGTTCTGGGAGGCGAGAAGCCTCGCCGCGTCGATCAGCTTCTCCTCGCGGGGGCCGGCGACTTCGGCGACCGGGTTGCCGACGGGCGCGGTGTCCGCACCGTCGAGAAGGTCGGCGACGGCCTCGGCGACGCTCCGGGCGGCGACGAGCTGGGTGCGCATCTCGGGCACGTAGGCGACGTCCCCCTGGCGGGTCCACTCGATCAGTTCCGCGACGAACTCGTGGAACTGGGCGGCACGGAGGATGCGGGCGGGGACGGGGCCGTCGAGGTGCACTCGCTCCTGCATCACCTTGGCGGCGTTGTAGCCGCTGTCGAAGTGGTCGGTGCCGATGATCGAGATGACGAGGATGCCCTCGACGCCCCGTTCGGCGCCGGCCTGCTGCAGATTGCGCGCCGAGGTCGTGAAGAACTCGGCTGCACCCTCGGGTGTGGGGCTGGACGCGGCGTCGACGATGAGATCGACTCCCTCGAGCGCCGCGCCGAGGCCCTCGCCGGAGATCACGTCGATCCCCTGGCTGCGCGAGATCGGCACCACCTCGTGCCCGCGCTCCCGCAGGATCTCGACGGCGTGGTGGCCGAGGCGGCCGGTCGCGCCGACTACGGCGATCTTCTTCTCCGAAGCCATGATTGCCTTCCTTTCGTCGGTTACCGCTTCTAAAGATGAGACGAAATAGGGGGCGTAGATGTGACCGAATCGGGGACTCCCTGAACCACGCCGCGGAGCATTCCGTAGTCCAATTGCCTCGTCCCCTCAATGGACAAGTTCCAACCAAGGAGGCACCGAATTGACCAGGTCCACCCATGCGTTGATGCTGTTCGCTATTGCAGGCGCGCTCGCGATCGCCGGCTGTGGCGGGAGTAACGGCAATAGCACCGGCGGCGAAACCTCCAGCGGTTCATCCGGCTCCGGAATGATGGTGACGGGCACAAGCATCGAAGGCCTCGGCACGGTGCTTGTCGACTCCGAAGGATTCACCGTCTACGCCTTTGCCAAGGACCACGGCGACGCCTCGTCCTGTAATGGCGCCTGCGCCGAAAGTTGGCCGCCGGTCATCCTCGAAGGCACGCCAACCGCCGGTGAAGGAGCGATGTCCTCACAGCTCGGCACGACCAAGCGCAAGGACGGCACCCTGCAGGCGACCTACTCCGGTCACCCGCTCTACACCTTCGTCGACGACCAGAATCCGGGCGAAGCAAACGGCAACGAATCCAATGCGTTCGGCGGCGAGTGGCAGGCGCTGGATGAATCCGGCGCGATGGTGGAGGGCCAGCCGAGCGGCGAAACGGAAACCACCGAAAGCAGCGGCGGGGGCTACGGGTACTGACGCTGCCCGCTCAGCCGAGCGTCACGTTTACCTTGGCCCCGGGCGCCAGTTTCTTGCCGGCATTCTTGCTCTGACCGATGACCCTGCCGGTCTTGCGGGTGACGGTTCCTCGCTTCGTCACCCTGCCGACCCTGCAGCCCGCCTTCTTCAGCTTCCTCTTGGCCCCCTTGAGGCTTCTGGATTTGAGTTTCGGCACGACGCAGGCCTTGTAGGCGAAGCGGTCGACGGCGACGACGGCGCTGGTGCCGGCGATGGTGGTGACCGTGATGTCGACGGTGGCCGGCTTTTCCACCGCCGGGGCGATGGCGGTGAGCTGGGTTTCGGAGTTGACCGTGAAGCTCTTCGCCGCCAAACCTCCGAAGCTGACCCCTGAGACCCCGGCGAAATCGGTGCCGGAGATCGTCACCGGCGTGCCTCCCTGAAACGATCCGGATTTGGGGCCGATCAAGGTGACGGTGGGGGCGGGTTGCACTTCGGCGTTGAAGGCGAACTCGGCGCCCGTCCCTGTCGCGGTCAGCGGTTCGGTGGCGCCTTCGACCAGGATCGGCGAGATCACCGCGATCACGGAGGCGGGGTTCGGGACCGCCCCCACTATCAACCCTTTGACGACGTCGAGCCCGATCGTGTCGCCGGCGCGTATGGGCAGTTTTGTGGCGAAGGTTTCGAGGCCGGGGGTGACCGCTTCGGCGGATGCACTGGTGCCGACCGCCGTGAAGGAGCTGCCGGTGGGGCGGAGGACCCGCAGGCGGAACGGTCCCCCGGTCGATTTGATCAGGTGCCAGCGCACGATGACGCCATTCACCGGAGAGGTCGTCAGCGCCCCCGGCTCGGCGATGATGGTGTTGAGCAGGGTCCCCGAGATTGCGGAAGGGGGCGAGCTTCCGATCAGGCCCAGCAGCGGGTCGCCCACCGTGACCGGCGCCGCGTTGGCGCTCGGCGCCATCGTCAGAAAGCCGGCCAGGCAGATCGCCCCGCATGTGAAACGCCGCATGGGGCGGACCTTATTCGCCGCGCAGGCCGTCGCGCCAGGCGGCCCTCAGGGTCTCAGAGCAGACCGGGAATAAGCGCGCTGACCTGCGACCTGTAGGAGGGGTACTCGGCCGGGAAGTGCTCGGTCATCAGCGCCTCCTCCTGGCGGAGCTTGAGCCAGACGCCGAAAAGGATCAGGGGCAGGCCGATCAGAGCCCCGAGTGTTCCGACCGCCATTGCCGAGCCCAGGACCATCATCAGGATCGCGCTGTAGATCGGGTGGCGGACATGGCCGTACGGGCCGTGGCGGATCAGCTCATGGTTCTCCTTGAAGGTCACGATCCCACTCCAGTTGCCCCCCAGGGTGACCCGGGCCCACAGCGCCAATGCCAGGCCCCCGGCCGTGATCGCGAGGGCGACGACGAGGAACGGGACGTCGTGTGGAAGGACCCTGTCGCCGAGCGCCCCGGGGTCCGAGCTTCCCTTCACCAGGAGCCAGGCGCCGGCGAAGATCGGAATCGAGTGCTCGAGCCGTGAGGACAGGTTCTGCCTCTCGACGGTCCGCTTCGTTCCCAAGGCCTTGAGCGCCCAGAAGAGGGCGAAGACGACCCAGCATCCGACGATCGCATCCTCAACCAACTGCATGCCTGAATCTTGGCAATCTCGGTCAATGGACCCGGATAGACTGCGCGGCGCTGCATTTGCCTCGGTATCGCTGGTTTCGCCGGTCGCCGGAATAGCCGACGCTGAGGCGATAGATGCCGGGTTTGCTGGCGACATACTGAGCCAGCAGGTACCCGCCGTTCGACTTCACGGTGACGCCGCCCCTGAAGAGGGGGTCGCGCCTGCAGCGCTTGTCGCCCGGGCGGTAGAGGTTGAAGTTGATCACTCCCGACGGGGAGGCGGCGCCCGAGAGTTGGGCGCGAACCGCGATCCGGTTGCCCCGCATCAGGCGGGCGCGCGGCTTCACCTTCGGCGTTCGCTTCAGCACCTGGGCCGCGTGGGCAAGGGGATCGCACGGCTCGCTCGCGCCCTGGTTCGCAGCGTCGCCGGAGTAGGTTGCGACGAAGCTGTAGCGCCCGGGACGCCGGGGGACGAACGGAGCCGAACGGACGGTGCCGTTGCCGGCGACCGCCATAGTGTTGACGGCCAGGAGATTGGCGCACCCGGCCACGGTCGACGCCTGGTTGTAGATCTCGAATTTGACGGTGCCCGTCGGCGCGTATCCGTTTCTGATCGTGGCGGTGACCTGAAACGACCTGCCGACCACGCCTCGACCCTCGACTCCGCTGGTGATCGAGGGGCTCGCCTGCGAGACGTTGGACGCAACTCTGCCGCAGGGGGTTGTCGCCGGAGCATGATTGGCGTCGCCCGAATAGCCGACGGTCCAGCGGAACGTTCCGACCCGGGCCGGCACGAACGCGGCTGAGAGGTAGGAGCCGTTCCCGACGACGTTGGCCGTCGTGCTGAAGACCGCGGCACCGGAGCAATTCGGGTCGTCGGGAGTGAACGCGTTGAACGTGATCTGCCCTTTTGGATTTGACCCGTTCGCGATCGATGCCGTGGCGGTAAGGGGTTTACCGACCGTGTTATTGGTGGCGCTCCGCGCCGTGAGGGTCACGTCGAGCGTTCCGACCGCCGAGGCCTGGTTCGCGGCGTTGCAGGCCAGCAGAACCGCTTCGTTATTGCCATCTCCCAAGTAGGTCGCGGTCCAGCGGTAGAGCCCGCTCGGGGGTGAGAAGCCGGCCGGAGAGTAGGCGCCGCTGCCGGCGACGGAGACCGATTCTTCGTATTTGACCGCGCCCGCGCAGCTTTCATCGGCCGGTCCAAAGGCGCGGAACAGAATTTGGCCGGTCGCCTGGAAGCCTCCGGAGATCGTCACCGAGTCGGTGATCGGCGAGCCGACGGTGACGGTGGAGGTCGCGACTCCGCTCAGTCCCGGCGTCGCCTTGGCGACCGCCGACGACTGGTTCGCCGCGTTGCAGGCCAAACCGATTGCCTCGTTGTTGCCGTCGCCTGAGTATTCGGCGGTCCAGCGGTAGAGCCCGCTCGGGGGCGAGAAGCCGGTCGGGGAGTAGGGGCCGTTTGCATTGACGGAGACGGTCGCTTCGTGTTCGACGGCGCCCGAGCAGGTCGCATCGGCGGGGCCGAAGGCCTTGAAGACGAGCTGGCCGGTCGGGTTGAACCCGCCGGCGACCGTGACGGTGTCGGTGATCGGCGAGCCGACGGTGGCGGTGGCGGTCGCGACTCCGGTGAGGCCCGGCGAGGCTTTGCCGACGTCCGAGGTCTGGTTCGCGGCGTTGCAGGCCAGCGTCGCCACTTCGTTGTTGCCGTCGCCTGAGTAGCTCGCGGTCCAGCGGTAGAGCCCGCTCGGGGGCGAGAAGCCGGTCGGGGAGTAGGGGCCGTTTGCATTGACGGAGACGGTCGCTTCGTGTTCGACGGCGCCCGAGCAGGTCGCATCGGCGGGGCCGAAGGCCTTGAAGACGAGCTGGCCGGTCGGGTTGAACCCGCCGGCGACCGTGACGGTGTCGGTGATCGGCGAGCCGACGGTGGCGGTGGCGGTCGCGACTCCGGTGAGGCCCGGCGAGGCTTTGCCGACGTCCGAGGTCTGGTTCGCGGCGTTGCAGGCCAGACCGATTGGCTCGTTGTTGTCATCGCCTGAGTATTCGGCGGTCCAGCGGAATTCCCCGGCCTGCTGCGCCGAGAAATCGGGGGAGATCGCCTGGCCGCCATCGAGGGGGACGGTTTCCGTTTCAAGCGGAGTCAGGCAGCCGGCATTGTCCGGCCCGTAGACGCTGAAGGTGACTTCTCCCGTCGGAGAGAAGCCCCCGCTGACCGTCACTTCATCGTGGATCGTCGCGCCGACGACGGCGTCGCTCGCGGTGCCCGCCATGCCGGGGGTGGCCTTGGCGACGGTCGAGATCGCGGCGCATTCGGCGACGGCGGGTTCGTTTTCGATGTCGCCCGTGTACTGGGCGCTCCAGCTGTAGGTGCCCGCTTCGGTCGGGGAGAAATTCCCGGAGGAGTATTCGTCTTCGCCTTCGACCGTGGCGGCGGCGGGTTCGGGGGTCAGCGCGGGCCCGGTGCAGGTTGGGTCATCGGGGCTGAAGATCTGGAACGAGATCGCTCCAGTTGCCCCCGGGCTTTCCGAGAGCTGCGCGGTGGCGTGGATCGTCCCCCCGATCGTGGCGTCGGTCGCCGCGATGCTCAGGGTCGGCGGCGCGGCCGCCGAGGTGACCGCGAGCAACAAGATCAGTCCTGCTGAAAGGCAGAGGCCGGCCATCGCTCCCAGCGCAGCCCTGCGGTCAGACATCCGCGTGCGTTTCTCTTTCTCTCAGCGCCATTTCCCCAACACGCCCCGTTCGCGATCTAGAATATCCGTCTATCGGTTCTGAGTAGAAACAATCCATTCTGGTAAAGGGAGCGGGCTCGGCGGATGAGAAAGCTTAATCGCCGTCTTGGTATCGAGCTTTGGGTGATCGCCGCGGCGCTGATCGTGGCCGTCCTGGCACCCGCGGGAGCGCTGGGTGCCGGTGGGGAATCCGGCTCGGCCTCGGCGCAAGAACCGTCCAGCTCGACGCCGACCGCTCCGGCGACCACCTCGCCGCCGGCGGCTGCACCGACCTCGCCGGGTTGGACCACGCCGAGCGGCAGTTCCGGCACCTCCGGCGGCGGGGCCGCGCCGATCCAGCGTGGAAGTTCTGTGGGCAGCGGCGGCGCCCCGACGAATACGGGGTCGACCAACGAAGGGAACTCGAAGGCCCCGGAACCGGTCAGCGAAGCGCCGGAACCGTCGAGCACTCCGGTCACCCCGATTCCCTCGACGACCGAAGAATCCGAAAGCACGACCTCGACGCGGGTCGGGAATCGTCCCGCGCCGGCCGCTGCCGCACCGGCACCACCGGCGCCCGAATACAAGATGGGCATCGCCGACGCCAAGGAGGTTGCGTACATCGCACTGGCCCGCGGCGTAGGCCCCTCCAAGAGCAGCGAGAGCCCGACCCCGGCGGTGAGCACGGCGCCCGCCGCCGATTCGAGCAATCAGTCGGGCTCGAGCTCATATGCCCTGCCGCTGCTCATCTTCATCGTGATCGCGCTGATCGCCGGCAACGCATGTTTCCGGCTCTGGCGCCGTCAGCAGCTGAGGCACGAGCAGGCGGACTGGCGCCGGCAGGAAACGCGGTGGGACGCGGTGGTTCGCCAGGTTGAGACGGAACGCGGGCATCCAGTCACCGAACCGACCGCCAAGTCGGGCTCCGGCCCGGACGCCTCGCCGCCACAATCGGCGGTTGGTCTTCTAACTCGTGCGGGAACCGGACCGGCCGGTGAAAGCCGCAGAGGTCCGGGCCGAAGCCGTCGATAGAAACGTAGCGGCCGCCCGGTGGTAGCTTTGCCGGAGGTCGTTCAACGCCAACCCCAAGGGGGTCTGTGATGGCTGAAGCACTGAAGGGAGCCTGCCTGTGTGGCGGCGTCGAGTATGAGGTTGAGGATCCCGAGTCACTGGGGGTATGCCATTGCACTCGCTGCCAGCGGTGGACGGGCTCGAGTCTTGCTGCGGTGGTCGTGGACCCGGACGAATTTCGAGATCACCAAAGGCGCGGACCTGGTCGGGCGCTATGAGAGCGAGCTGGCCCCCCGCCATTTCTGCAGCAACTGCGGGTCCAGTCTCTACGACGATCTCGGCGAGAAATATTTCGTCGCCGCCGGGCTGATGCGCGACCTCGAGCTCGAGCCGAGCTTTCACATGCAGGTCGCCTACAAAGCGGACTGGGACCAGATCGGCGGAGACGCGCCCCAGTTCGCCGAGAACCCGCCTGCCTGACCCGGCCCACCCACCATGGACATCGCCTCCCTCGCAGAGCTCCTCCACGAAACCTCCGGGCGCCATGGCTCCTTCGAGGCCGTCGCTCCACCGCATGACTGGTGGGACTGGTACGCGGCCTATATGGACGCGCGCCAGGGCGGAAGCAGCCCGGACGATGCCTCCACCGCCGCCAATCGCTACATGGCCGACGTCAAGGGGGTCGTCGTTCCGCCGTCCTGACGGTCGTTCAGTTGGCCATCGGCGGCTGGCCGGCGGACGCGCCGGTCGCTTTTGCCATCTCGCCGCGGAGCGCCTTCAGTGCCGCGACGTAGATCTCCGAGAAGGTCGGGAACGGCTGGATCGTGTCGCGCGAGGACGTCGAGCGGAACGCGGGCGCGGATCGCCAGGGTGGCCTGCTGCAGCCACTCGCCGGCCTCGGGGCCGAGCGCGTAGGCGCCGGTCAGCCGCTCGCCGTCGCTGAGCAGTGTCAGGAAGCCGATTTCGCTCGGCGTAGGCGCGGGTGTAGGTGGCGGTCTTGGCCACCTCGGAGACCGGGACCATGGCGCTGAAGCGGCCGGCGGAGGCGCCGACCGCGGCGGCCTGGGGGTCGGTGTAGACGACCCGCGGAACGGCCTCGTAGTTGGCCTTTCGCGGCTCGCCGAGGATGTTGGCGGCGACCACCTCGCCCTGGTACTTGCCGACGTGGGTCAGCGGCCAGAGGCCGTTGACGTCGCCGATCGCCCACAGCCCCTCCGCCGACGCGCAGGTGGGCGTCGACCGGGACCCCGTGGGCGTCGGGCTCGATGCCGACGGTCTCGAGCCCGATGCCGCGCACCCGCGGCCGCCGGCCGGTGGCGACGAGCAGGCGGTCGCCGCGCAGTTCGCGGCCGTCGTCGAGCTCGAGGACGTAGTCCGTCGCCGTCGCGGCGGGCGGCGCTCGCGTTCGCGGAGAGGACGAGCTCGACGCCGTCGCGGCGCAGGACCTCGCCGAGCGCCTCGCCCAGCGGCGCCGGCTCCCGCGCGAGCACGTGCTCGGACATGTCGACGACCACCGCCTCGCCGCCGAGGCGGCGAACGGCCTGGGCCATCTCCACCCCGACCGGCCCGCCGCCGAGGATCAGCAGGCGGCGCGGAACCGCCTTCATCGCCGTCACCTCGCGATTGGTCCAGACGCCGTCGAGCTCGCGCAGGCCCGGTACCGGCGGCATGAACGGGTCGGCGCCGTTGGCGAGGACGATGTGGTCGGCCGTGTGCCGGACGCCGTCGACCTCGACCACCCCGGGCCCGGCGAGCCGCCCGCTGCCGCGGATCAGGTCGATGTCGTTGTCGGCCAGCCATCGCTCCTGTCCGGCGTCGGAGTAGTCGGAGACCATGAAGTCGCGCCAGGCGAGAGCCGCCTCGACATCGACCTCGGCGCTGGCGGCCGGCCTTGCGCGCCGCGTTGACCGCCTCGCCCGGGCGCAGCAGCGTCTTCGACGGGATGCAGGCCCAGTAGGAGCACTCCCCGCCGACGAGCTCGCGCTCGACGACGGCGACCCGCAGGCCGCCCTCGGCCAGGGCGCCCGCGCAGTGCTCGCCCGGCGAGCCGCCGCCGAGGACGATGACGTCGTAGTCGCTGTCCGCCATCAGCGACCGGGCAGCCGAGTTCTGATCTCCTGCATCAGCCAGCCGTTGCCGTCCGGATCGCTGAAGGCGACGAACGAGCCGTAGTCGGCGTGCTCCGGGGCGGGGCCGTACACCCGCCCCTCCTCACCGGCGTGATGGAATATCCCGGTCTCGTCGTGGAAGACCTCGCTGACCTCTATCCCGCGGGCGATCAGGTCGGCGCGGGCCTCGTCGATGTCGTAGACCGAGAGCTGCAGTCCCTGGCATGTGCCCGGGGAAACCGATGTCACCCCTTCGCCGAAGATGATCGAGCAACCGGATCCGGGAGGGGTCATCTGTACGACCTTGTAGCCGTCCTCGACCGTCAGGTCGGCATCCTGAGCCGCCACCCCAGCTTCTCGTAGAAGGCCTTCGCCCGATCGACGTCGGAGACCGGCAGGACGACTACCTCGAGCTTCATCTCTCCCGGGTCCACCGGCGGGGTCCCCGCCGCGCTGTCGCTGCTGGTGTCGGCGCTGCTCATCTCAGCCCTCCATTGGTCGCTGGCGATGCACTTTCGCCCAGTCGCCCGATAGCTGTCAAGTTAGTGGAGTCATGACCGGCCCGCCCCTGATCGAGTTCCCCGCCGACGACCCGGATCGGGCGCTTCGCTTCTGGCGCGGATTGCTGGGTTTGGAGCTCGCGCCTCGCGCCGCCTCCGCCGGAGAGGGCTGGGAAGCCGAGGAGGGCGGCCTGCGGCTCGGCGTCCACCGGCGCGGCACCGGGCCCGGCGACACCGGCTCGCTTCCCTATCTCACCGTCGAGGACATGGCGACCGCCCTCGAGCGCGTCCGCGAGCTCGGCGGATCGATTGTCCATCCGGGTGAGCGCTGGGCGATCTGCCGGGACTCCGAGGGGAGCCCGTTCGCCCTCGCCGCCGCGACCGAGTAGAACGCGGGTATGGTCGGTAGATGGGCCTTCGCCGCGAATCGCGCCCGACGGTCCCCGAGGGCCCATACCTGGTCGCGGGGCTGGGCCAGGCCGGTTGTTCCGCCGTCGAGGCGCTGCGCCTCCGCCAGGGAAGCGAGGGGATTCTCGCCTCCGATCACCACCCGCCCGGAATTCCCAAACGGGTCCGCCGCGCCCTTGAGGACGCTGGCATCCGAGTCCACCTCGGAGCCCAGGACGGGCTGCTCGACCTGCCGCCGGCGCCACGCACGTTGATCAAGAGCCCCGGCATGCCCGGCGACACTCCGCTGATTCAGCGAGCCAGGGAGAGGGGCCTCGAAGTATTCGACGAGGTCGAGCTCGGATGGCGGATGGGGACGGCGCCGATTGTCGCCGTGACCGGGACCAACGGCAAGACGACCACGGCGACCTTCGCGGCCGCGGTCCTGGCCAGGTCCGGGCTCGAATCGAAGCTGGCCGGCAACGCCGACACCGCCCCGCCGCTAACGGCCGTGACCGGCAACCCGGATGCCGAACCCGATCTGATCGTCTGCGAGATCTCGAGCTTCCAGCTCGAATCCTGTCCCGCCCTGATGCCCGAGGTCGCGGTTTTCACCAATCTCAGCCACGACCATCTCCCGCGGCACGGGACGATGCGCCGCTACGGCGAGGTCAAGCGGAGCCTGTTCATCAAAAACGGGGCCGCCGTTCCCCTGGCCGTCATCGACACGATCGACGAGTTCGGGCAGGAGCTCGCCGGCGAAATCGAGCGGGCCGGCGGGAGGGTGTTCCGGGTCGGCCTCGGGCCTGAAGCGGCGTACCGGATCAGGGGCGCGAGCTGGGACCTGAGGCGCGCCGAGCTCGAGCTCGAGACACCGAGCGGCCCGCTCAAGCTGGAGACGAGACTGCCGGGCTACTACAACGCCCGCAATGTCGCCGCGGTCGTCGCCCTCGCCGATGCGCTCGAGGTCGAACGATCGGTGATGAGCGAAGTGCTCGCCACGCACCCCGGCGCACCGGCTCGCTTCGAGCACATCGATTGCGGCCTTCAGTGTGACCTGATCCTCGATACCGCGTCCTCGCCGGCGGCGGTCGAGCAGTTCCTCACCGCGGTGCGGGCGGGAATGGATCCAGAGGCCCGTCTGCACGCGGTGCTGGGAATCATGGGGGCGCCCGACCCGGCCCACCGACGTGCACTCGGCCGCGTCGCGAGGTCGCTGTCCGACCGGTTGGTCCTCACCGCCGGGAGCTTCCGCCGCAACCCGCCGCTCGGGCCGCTCGAGGGATTGGTCGCGGGCGCGAATGCGATCGACGGCGCCGACCTCGAGGTGATCGGCGACCGCGAGGAGGCGCTCGCGGACGCGGTCCGTTCCGCCAGGCCCGGCGACGTGGTCGCGGTCATGGGCCGGGGTAACGTCATCGAGTCGATCCACGGCGTGAAGGCCGAGGATCGCGAGACGCTACGGCGGATCGCCCGGGAGGACCTGAGCGCCGGACCAGAAGGGGCGGGCGAGGCCCCGGAGCGCGAACTCGGACTGAAGCTCGAGTAGCGCCGAATAGGTGGGAAGGACGATCAACCGCTCGCCGGCTTCCGAGATCCCGCGATCGAGCGCGCTTGCGATCCCGGTGTCGACGGCGATCTGCGAGACGGGCCAACCCGCGTACTTGAGTCGCAGCGCCAGCTCGGCGGCCCGGTTGCCGGTGCAGACCACCCGGCCGACCCGGCGCTGAAGCGCCTCGAAGTCGGCGTCCCAGATCCAGGAGACGTCGCGCCCGTCGGCCCAGCCGTCGTTGAGCGCGATCAGGAGGTCGATGGTCGGGGCGGCGTCCCTACCCAACGTCCGCAGCAGCTCGTTCGCGCCCGCCGGGTTCTTCATCAGCAGAACCAGCAGGTCCGTGGTGCCGGCTCGAAGGCGCTGGCCGCGGCCGAAGACGGGGGAGAACGCCGACAGGGCACGCGAGATCGCCGAGGGATCGACCCCGAGCGCGAGAGCCGTGGCGATCGCCGCCAGCGCGTTGTAGACGTTGTAAAGCCCGGGCAGGCCCAGATCGATCTCGAACCGGCCCGCGATCCCGTCGATCGAGAAGCTGGAAGCCGAGATTCCGTCGAGGCTGACGCGAGCGGCGAAGACATCGGGCTCGGGCCTACCGGCGCCGCAGGACTCGCAGCGGTGGTGCCCCAGGTGGCTCAGGAGGCGGATATCGAATTCGAGCGGCTCCTCGCAGCCGCTGCAGCGGATCGAGTCGACCGCGTGCTCGGTCTCCGGCAGATCCAGAGCGCGATCCTCGACCCCGAAGAACAGAGGTGGCGGGGAGGCGCTCCCGTCGCCGTTCCGCCGCAGGCCGGCGATGACCGCATCGTCGGCGTTGAGGACGAGTCGGGCCCGGAGCAGGCCGGACGCCATCCGATTCCAGGATTCGGCCAGAGAATCGAGCTCCCCGTACCCGTCGAGTCGGTCCCGGAAGAGGTTCCCGAGCACGATAGCCCCGGGGGAGAGCTCCGCCGCCGCGACCGGCAGCCACGCCTCGTCGACCTCGAAGACGCCGATCTCCCCCGGCTCCTCGAGGAGGGCCGTAACGACCCCCGCCGGCATGTTCGCCCCGGCTCGGTTGTGGGTCACCGTTCGGCCGTCCTCGCGAAGGATGGCGGCGATCATCGACGCCGTGGTGGTCTTCCCATTGGTGGCGGAAACCAGGACGCAGGGCTGCGGAAATCGCCGAGAGAGGACCCGCAGCGCGTCGGGCGCATGCCGGAGGACAACTTCGCCGGGAGAGTGGGTCCCGCCGCCACCGCGCGCGAGGGACTCCTGGCGGGCCTCCTCGGCGAGGGCCCGCACTCCCATCGGCAGATCCGTCGGCGCCGATGGCGGGACGTCTTCGGAGGGGCCGATCCGCCGGGCGATGTCCGAGAGAGCCATGACCCGGTCATCGAACGGGGGAAACTCCCACGCACGTCGCAGCAATCGGTCGCGATCCTCGGAGTTCATACGTGGGGGAGACTTACGCCGATGAACATACTGCCGGACCACACTCCGCAATGCACGTTCTGATCACACTCTCCCGATTTATGCTCGGCGGGACCGAGACCTACACGGTCACCGTCGCCGAGCAATTGGAGCGCCTCGGGCATACGGTGACGATCCATGCGGGGGAGGCCAGCGATCACGGCAAGGATCTGGCGGCCTCGCGCGGGGTGCGGTTGAAGGTCGGGGAACTCGCGGCGCTGAACGGTGTCGACGCCGTCCTTGCTCAGGACACAGAGAGCGCGTACCTGCTCGCCGGCCGGCGGCCCGGGCTCCGACAGGTATTTGCGACCCATGGCTTCGCGGCCTCCGAGCAGCCGCCCGGCCAGCTCGATCCGCCTCCGCCCGTCGTCGTGCTGAACGATCGAGTCGCGCGCAGGATCGCTGCGCTCGGCTCGCGTCCCGATGTCATACGGCTGCGGCAGCCGATCGACATCGAACGCTTCCGCCCGCGTGGGGCGGCCCGGCGCCGAGCGCGCCGGGTGCTACTGCTCAGCAACTACCTCAAAGGCGCGCCCCTCCGCATGCTCGAGGACGTGTGCGGCGATCTTGGCCTCGAGTTGGTCAGGCTCGGAGCCTCGGGAACGCCGACCCTCGAGCCGCAGGGGGAGATGGCCGATGCGGACATCGTCGTCGGCTACGGGCGCTCGGTGCTCGAGGCGATGGCGCTGGGCCGGGCGGCTTACGTCTGGGACTACGCCGGGGGCGACGGCTGGGTGACCCCGGAGACCTACCCGACCCTCGAGGCCGACGGCTTTGCCGGCGCCGCCACCGACCCGATCATCGACGCCGATCGCATGCGTGCCGATTTTTCCGCCTACGGGCCCGAGCTCGGCGCCTTCGGCTTCGACCTGGTCCGCAAGCATCACTCTGCCCACGAGCATGCGGAGCTACTGGTGGACCTGCTCGACGGCGCCAGCGTCTCGACCGCATCCGACGACGTTCTCGAGACCGTGGCCCGGCTGGTGCGGCTGGAGGCACGCTCCGCGATCCGCACCTACCGACTCGAAGCCGAAATCGGGCAGATGTGGGAAGAGGTGCAGGCCGCGCGGGACCGAGCCGACGTGGCGGAGGCGAAGGTCCGCGTCATCGAGGAGTCCAGGTCCTGGAGGTTCGCGGCCCCGCTCCGGCGCCTGGCGGCGAGCGTCCGCCGTCGCGGTTTGGAATAGGATCTTCGACCTCGGTGCTCCGATGAAGAAGCTCTCAGTCACCTCCCTCGTCCTGGTGCTGCTCGCGCTCGTCGCCGGCTGCGGCAGTTCCGACAGCGGTTCGACCTTCGACCGGCGCGACCGCGTCGAACTGCGAACCCGGCCGAACTCGCGACGAAGACGGAAGGGAAGCTCACGGTCGCCACCGACAAGCCCGCCTACCCGCCCTACTTCGAAGACGACGACCCGACCAACGGCGAAGGCTTCGAGAGCGCCGTCGCCTACGCGATCGCCGCGAACCTCGGCTTCTCGAAAGCCGATGTGGATTGGACGGTCGTCCCGTTCAATTCCTCCTACGCGCCGGGGCCGAAGGACTTCGACTTCGACGTCAACCAGATCTCGATCACGCCGACCCGCGAAAAGGCGGTCGACTTCTCGGCGCCCGTACTACACGGCGAACCAGGCGGTCGTCGCGCTCAAGGACTCCGATGCGGCCAAGCGCGACCTCGCTGGAAGACCTGAAGTCGGCGAAGATCGGCGTCCAGATCGGCACCACCAGCCTCGACGGCGTCGAAGAAAAGATCGAACCCGACGAAAAGCCGCAGGTCTTCAACAGCTCCAACGACGTCGTCACCGCGCTGAAGAACGAACAGATCGACGCCGTCGTCGTCGACCTGCCGACGGCGCTCTACCTGACCGCGGCTCAGGTCCCGGACGCGAAGGTCGTCGGCCAGTTCAGCGTCCCCGGCGGCGACCAGTGGGGCGCCCTGCTCGAAAAGGACTCGCGAACTGACCGCGTGCATCTCGCAGGCGGTCGAAGAGCTCGAAGAATCGGGCGAACTCGAAGAAATCACCCAGCGCTGGATGAGCAAGGCCGCCGGCGCGCCCGAACTGAGCTGACGCCACCCGAACTCGGCCGTCCCCGGCCGGGGTCACAATGGCGCGCGGTTGACCGGGACCGCCGTCATCAGCGACCGCCGCCTCGCGAGGCAGGCTGCCAAAGCGCCGCCGGCAGAGACGGGGCCAGGCGATCGCCGCCGCCTCCAGCATCGTCGTCATCGGCGGCCTCGCGACCTGGATCCTGACCAGCCCGGGCTGGCCGGTCGGTGCGGGAAACCTTCTTCTCCTGGTCGGTCTTCAAGGACTCCTTCCCGGAAGTGCTCGAAGGCTTCTGGCTCGACGTGAAGATCTTCGTCATCGTCGAGATCGCGGTCCTGATCGTCGGCCTGGTGATCGCCCTGATCCGGACCAGCGCCGGCGCCGGCGCTGTTCCCGATGCGGCTCCTCGGCGACGGTCTACGTCGACCTCTTCCGCGGCGTCCCGACGCTCCTGCTCGTCTACCTGATCGGGTTCGGGATCCCGGCGCTGCGGCTGACCGGCCTGCCGACCGACCCGGTCGTCCTCGGCGGGATCGCCCTCGGCCTCTCCTACAGCGCCTACGTCGCCGAGGTCTACCGGGCGGGGATCGGCTCGATCCATCGCGGCCAGCGCGACGCGGCGCTGGCGGTCGGGCTGACCGAGGCCCAGGCGATGCGCCACGTGATCCTGCCGCAGGCGGTGCGCCGGGTCGCGCCGCCGCTCCTCAACGACTTCGTCGCGCTGCAGAAGGACGTCGCCCTGATCTCGATCCTCGGCCCCCAGGAGGCGTTCCGGATCGCCCAGATCATCCAGGGCGAGACCTTCAACTACACGCCGCTGATCGCCGCCGCGCTGCTCTTCCTGGCTGATCACGATCCCGCTCGCCCGGCTCGTCGACCGCATGGGCGGCCCGAGTGGAGGCGTTCGATGAGCGCCGGCGGGCGCCCGGTGCTCGAGGTCCGCGGCGTGACCAAGGCGTTCGGCGAGCGCGAGGTGCTGCGCGGCGTCGACCTCACCGTCAGCGAGCACGAGGCGGTCGCGCTGATCGGCGCCTCGGGCTCCGGCAAGTCGACCCTCCTGCGCTGCATCGACCTGCTCGAGGAGATCGACGACGGCGACGTCTTCCTCGACGGCGAGGTGATCACCGACCCCTCGGTCGAGCCGGTCGCCGGTCCGGCGCCGCCTCGGCCTCGTCTTCCAGGCCTTCAACCTCTTCCCGCACCTGACCGTGCTTGAGAACGTGGTCCTCGGGCGAGATGCGGGCGCATGGGCGTCTCGCGCGGCGAGGCCGAGGACCACGGCCGCGCGCTGCTCGCGCCGCTTCGGGCTCGAGGGCCGCGAGGACGACCGGCCCGACGACCTCTCCGGCGGCCAGCAGCAGCGGGTCGCGATCGCCCGCGCCTTCGCCGGCCGGCCCCGCGCTCTCCTGCTCGACGAGGTGACGAGCGCGCTCGACCCGGAGCTGGTCGGCGAGGTCCTCGAAGCGGTCCGCGACCTCAAGGCGGAGGGGATGACGATGGTGATCGCCACCCACGAGATGGGCTTCGCCCGCGAGGTCGCCGACGAGGTCGCCTTCCTCCACGACGGGCAGATCGTCGAGTCGGGCCCGCCCGACCGGGTCCTGACCGCTCCGGAGCGGGAGGAGACCAGGCGATTCCTGGCGCGGCTGCTCGACCGGCCGGGTCTGATCCCCCTGTGGCTATCTTGGGTGGATCGCCCGTAAGCCGAAGGTAAGCGCCGGAGTCCTCCTCCACCGTGTCGCAGACGGTCCCGAAGTGCTGCTGGTCCATCCCGGCGGTCCGTTCTGGGCCCAGCGCGACCTCGGCGCCTGGTCGATCCCCAAGGGCGGCGCCGAGGAGGACGAGGACCTGCGCGTCTGCGCGCTGCGCGAGATGAGGGAGGAGCTCGGGCCCGCACCCGAGGTGAAGCCCGAGGAGATGGTCGAGCTCGGGTCGGTGCGCCAGAAGGGCGGCAAGGTCGTCCACGCCTGGGCCGTCGAGGGCGATTTCGACCCGGCCGCGCTCGACAGCGAAACGTTCAGCATCGAGTGGCCGCCGCGCTCCGGGAACGAGCGGAAGTTCCCGGAGGTCGATCGCGCCGAGTGGCTCGATCCCGATCGGGCCCGCGAAAAGCTGATCGAGGCCCAGACGGCGTTCGTCGACCGCCTGCTCGAGCACCTGGGATACTCGGATCGATGAGCGAAAACGGCTCCCGCGAAGAGGGCTCGGAGAGCAGGCCACAGCCGCTCTCGGTGCGCCTGCTCGGGGCCGGCGTCCGCGGCGTCCGCGAAGTCGGCAAGGCGACCGGCGTCGACCGCGCGGTCCAGGCTGCAGCCGAGGAGGCGATGGTCGCGGCGGTCGAGAGCGAGGCCGTCGAACGGGCCCTGGTAAGGGTGCTCAAAGGCCCGGTCGTCGAGGAGGCGGTCAATGGGGCGCTCGAGAGCGATGCGGTGAAACGGGCGCTGATCGAGGCGCTCGACAGCGAGCTCGTCGACGAGGTCTGGCTGCGGCTGCTGGCCAGCGATGAGACGCAGCGACTGGTCGAGCGGATCGCCGAGGCGCCCGAGATCCGGGCCGCGATCAGCGCCCAGAGCGTCGGATTCGTCGAAGACATCGGCCACTCGATCGGCGACGGGACCGAGCGCCTCGACTCGATCGTCGAGCGGATCGCGAGGAAGGTCTTCTTCCGCAAGCAGCGCACCGAGCCGACCGAGCGGGTCGGCGCGGTCAGCCGGGCGCTCGCCCTCGGCCTCGACGTCCTGATCGTCAACCTCGGCTTCTCCGGCATCGCCGCGGTCGCGGCCCTGGTCGTCTCCGCCTTCACCGGCGCGGCAACGGTGTCTCCGACCTCGCCCTGGTGTTCGGGAGCAGCGCCTGGCTGCTGCTCGGCGGCATCTATCTGGTCGGGTTCTGGTCGCTGGCCGGCCAGACCCTCGGCATGCGCTTCCTCGGGATAAGGCTCGCGGTCGTGGGCCACGGGCTGCCGCCACGACAGATCAATCCGGCGGCTGCTCGGCCTCGGCCTCGGCTTCCTCACCTTCGGCCTCGGCTTCCTCGGGATCCTCTTCGACGAACGCAGGCGCGGCTGGCAGGACCGGATGGCCGGGGTCGACGTCATCTACGAGCCGCGCGATGGCGGCGCCCTGGTCACGCCTCCATTTCGACCGAGTCCGGACGCCGGAGAGGCCCCTGACGCGGCGAAGGCCCCGGATTCCCGGGGCCTTCGGCCACATCAGGTTGCCGGTCCCTGACTAGGTGCTGGGCGCCCCTTCGGGGCCCTCGGCCAGCTTGTAGATGATGATGATCGCGAGGGCGAACAGCGCCAGCGACCAGAACGGGCGCGCCGGAATCGAGAGCAGGGCGCCGATCGCATTCAGCGAGGCGATGAAGATCCCGAACCAGCGGCCGAATTCCCCGCCCGAGAAGAGCGAGAAGGCGGCGACGAGCTCGAGCACGCCGATGATCAGGAGGATCCAGCCCCAGGTGTGGAGGCCGCTGAGGATGTAGGTGGCGTTTTCGGTGAAGAACTTCGAGTCGCCGATCGCCGCGATGCCGTAGATGATGTTGAGGACGCCGGCGATCAGCAGCAGGACGCCGGCGAACACCCACCAGCCGCTGATCAGACCACTGTCTTCGTTCATTGCGAAACCCTTTCGTGAGCAATTTGGGGCATTGGAAAGCCCGTATTGCGGCGTTTCGCGCCCGGATCAGTATCTCCTCCCAATGACGCCGTGAAGTCGCTTTTAGCGAACCTTTTTGTGCTTTTGGCAGTATTCCCCGACGATGGGTTGGACGAGGGGACCGCTGATCGGGAGATTGACGCCGGTGATGCTGATCGGAGCGCTGGCACTTGCGCTTCCGAGCGTCGCCTCGGCGACCCGGGTGATCGAGCTGGGCGGCGGCACGACGCCCGCCGCGAGGGCGCCTCTGACCGTCCCCGGCCGCTATCCCCGACCGCGGTTCGACCGCCTCCGCGTCGAGCCTCCGGGTCCTCGACGCGAGCGAGGCCGCCACCCGCATGAACGGGAAAATCTTCGGGGTCGACCCGAAGGAGGGCAACTACACCTGCTCGGGCACCGCGGTCAACACCCCGAGCCGCTCGATCGTCCTCACCGCCGGCCACTGCGTGGTTCTCGAAGGGGAGGCGGCGAGCCGAATCGCCTTCGTCCCCGCCTATGACCACGGGGTGCGACCGTTCGGGACCTTCGAGGTGACCTCGGTCTACGTTATGCCGCAGTGGCGCCAGCGGGAAAACCCCGACTTCGACGTCGCCGCGCTGAAGGTGGCGCCGAATCAGCTCGGGCGCCCTGACCGACGTCGTCGGGGGCCGGGGCATGGCCACCTCGCAAATCACGCTCCGCGGGGTTCGAGATCTACGGCTACCCGGCCGCGGCGCTGAAGGGTGAAGAAATGCGCAGCTGCCGTGCCCACGGCCTCGGCAGCGACCCCCTCACCTTTCCGCTTGACCGGCCCGCCGACGATCTTCAGCGCCTGCGACATGGCCGCAGGCTCGAGCGGCGGAGGATGGCTGCTCGAAGACGCATACGTCAACGGTGTGACCAGCTACGGGTACGCCGAACCGGCCCGACTTCCTCTACTCGGCCTACTTCGGGCCGTCGATCGCGGCCTTCCTCCGGAACCTTCCCTAGTACCGGGGGCCGAGCGATCCGACTCGAGAGAGGTCGTCCACCGCGGGGTTGAGCGCCAGACCCAAGCCTCGCTGATGCGACGCTTCGAGGGCTGCAAGCGTGAACCAGCCGAGCTCCTCTGTCGGAGACTCGTGAATGTCGGGCTCCGCGCACAACTCAGCGGCCGAGGCGGGGGAGGAAATCCCCAAGAATCAGACGGGCGCGGTAGTAGAGCGCCTCGTCGACAGCGGGGACGGGCGTGTCGCGGCGGTCGGCGCGGCTGGCGCGGTTCTGACCGGCTCCCGCCGGTGCCTCGTCCCGGATCAGTCCGGCGAGGCGGCCGCGCGAGGTGAACGTCGTGGTGGCTGGCACGTCATCCATGGCGCTTCCTTTCAAAGTTTGTTGAGCATTTAACTCAAGAATAGCAATCGCAAGAATCGGGAAGTGACCGGGGATGCCAGATCTAGTCCTGGGGCCGCTGCTCCGCTATGTCTCCGAGACCGAGGCGACCGTCTGGGTCGAGACCAGCGCGCCCTGCGAGGTGAGGATCCTCGGCAGCCGCGAGCGGACGTTCACGGTCGCCGGGCATCACTACGCGCTGGTCCAGATCGACGGCCTCGAGCCCGGCGGCTTCTACGAGTACGACGTCAACCTCGACGGCCAGTGGCGCTGGCCTCCGCGCGATGGCGACCTGCCGCCGAGCGTGATCCGCACGCTTGACGCGGGGAAGCCGCTCGACATCTGCTTCGGCTCCTGCCGGGTCGCCTTCCCGCACCAGCGCCCCTACACGCTGACCAAAGACGAAGACGAAAACGGGTACGAGCTCGACGCCCTTCACGTCCTTGCCGAGCAGATGTCCCGCGACGATCGCGACAACTGGCCGGAGCTGCTCTTCCTCCTCGGCGACCAGGTCTATGTCGACGAGGGCTCGCCGCGGACCCGCGAGCGGATCGAGCGCGACGCGACACCAGCGAGCCCCCGGGCGAGGAGGTGATCGACTTCGAGGAGTACACCTGGCTCTACCGCGAGTCCTGGGAGGACCCGATGATCCGCTGGCTGTTCTCGACCGTCTCGACCTCGATGGCCTGGGACGACCACGACATGAGCGACGACTGGAACATCTCACGCTCCTGGCGCGAGGAGATGGATCGCAAGGGCTGGTGGCACGAGCGGGCGCTGGGCGGGATCGTCAGCTACTGGATCTACCAGTTCATCGGCAACCTCTCGCCGCGGGAGCTGCGCGAGAACGAGCTCTACTCGCGGGTGCGGGGCAACCCCGACGCGACCGATTTCCTTCGCGAGTGGGCGCACGAGATCGACACCACGGGATCCGGGCAGCGCTGGAGCTTTCACCGCGACATCGGCGGGGTGCGGGCGCTGTTCGTCGACTCCCGTGCCGCCCGGGTCCTGACCGAGGAGCGCCGGGCGATGTGCGACGAGGAGACCTGGGACTGGGTCGTCGAGCACGCCGAGGGCGACTTCGATCACCTGCTGATCGCGACCACCGTCCCGTTCCTCCTCTCGCCCGGCTTCCATCACCTCGAGGCCTGGAACGAGCGGCTCGCCGACGGCGCCTGGGGTCGCCTGGCGGCGCGCCAGAGCGAGCGGTTGCGGCGCGCCGTCGACTTCGACCACTGGGCGGCGTTCCAGTACTCCTTCGGCCGCCTGCGGAAGTTGATCGAAGAGGTCGGCTCGGGCCGGCGCGGAGAGGCGCCGGCCTCGATCGTCGTCCTCTCCGGCGACGTCCACCACGCCTATCTGAGCGAGGTCGAGTTCGGCACCGGCGCGAGCGTGGGCAGCCGCGTCTACCAGGCGGTCTGCTCGCCCTACCGGAACCCGCTCGGTAGGGGGGAGAGGAGGGTCGTGCGAGCCGGGTTCTCGCGCTGGCTCAGATTGATCACCCAGCGGGCTGGCGCGGCTGGCTCGGGCCCCCGATCCCGGAATACGGTGGAGCACGCTCGAGGGGCCCTATTTCGACAACCAGGTCGCGACGGTCCGGCTCGATGGCCGTGACGCCTCGATCCGGCTCGACAAGACGATCGCCGGCGAGGAGGATGAGAGCGCGCTGGCAAAGACGTTCGAGCGCCGGATAACCTGAGTGGCGAGATGGGGCGGGGCGCCACCCGGCAAAAAGGGCGCCCCACCCCGTCGCCTCTTCAGGCGGCTGCAATTACCTCTGCGTCGTCGCAACCCTCTGCATCCCGGGGAGCCGAGGCCCCGGGGTCGCCGGGCGACGGCGAATCACCGCTGAAGTTCTTGTTCTGGCCGGGCCGCAGGTAGACGATCTGCTTCTCGCGCAGCTCCAGCTTCTGGAGCTCGGCGCGGGTCAGCTGCGCCCAGACCTCGGAGCCGTCGGCGAGCATCGAGCTCGACCCGGATCTCGAAGCCGAGGGCGACGATCCGCTGCACCATCGCCTCCTCGGTCCGCTCGTCGGCCTCGAGCACGACCTCCATGTCGTGCGGCCGGACGAAGTGGTCGCCGAGCCGGTTGACCTCGCCGACGAAGCTCATCACGAACTCGTTGGCGGGGTGGTCGTAGAGGTCGTCGGCGCTGCCCGACTGCTCGACCCGGCCCTCGTTCATCACGACCAGCTGCTCGGCGACGTCCATCGCCTCCTCCTGGTCGTGGGTGACGAAGATCGTCGTCACGTGCATCTCCTCGTGGAGGCTGCGCAGCCAGGTGCGCAGGTCCTTGCGGACCTTGGCGTCGAGCGCCCCGAAGGGCTCGTCGAGCAGCAGCACCTGCGGCTGCACGGCGAGCGCCCGGGCCAGCGCCATGCGCTGGCGCTGGCCGCCGGAGAGCTGGGAGGGGTAGCGGCCGGCGAGGCCGTCGAGCTGGACCAGCTGCAGCAGCTCGTGGACCCGGTCGGAGATCTCGGGCTTCTTCCACTTGCGGATCTTGAGCCCGAAGGCGACGTTGTCGAACACGGTCATGTGCTTGAAGGCGGCGTAGTGCTGGAAGACGAAGCCGACGCCGCGCTTCTGGGCGGGCTTCCCGGTCGCGTCCTCGCCGTTGATCGTGACCAGGCCGCCGTCGAGCTCCTCGAGCCCGGCGATCGCCCGCAGCAGCGTCGACTTGCCGCTGCCGCTCGGTCCCAGCAGGGCGGTCAGCGACCCGTCGGGGACATCGATCGATACGTCGTCGAGCGCCTGAAAGTCACCGAAGCGCTTGTTCGCTCCCTCGACTGAGATTCCCATCAGGCGTCCTCCTTTCGTTTGAGCAGGTTCATTCCGACCAGCGTCAGCAGCGCCAGCAGGGCCAGCACCAGGGAGGCGCCGTAGGCGCCCGGAAGGTTGAAGTTCTCGATACTGCTTCTCGACGAAGAGCGGCAGGGTCTGGGTCTGGCCGCTGATCGAGCCGGAGACGATCGTCACCGCGCCGAACTCGCCGAGCACGCGGGCGGTGGTGAGGACGACCCCGTAGGCGACTCCCCAGCGGATCGACGGCAGCGTGATCCGCCAGAAGGTCTGCCAGGCGTTGGCGCCGAGGGTCGAGGCCGCCGCCTCCTGGTCGGTGCCGATCTCCTGCAGCACCGGCACCGTCTCGCGGACCACGAACGGCACCGAGACGAAGATGCTGGCGAGGACCATCCCGGGGACCGAGAAGAGGACCTTGATCCCGGCTTCGGCCAGGGTCGGGCCGAGCCAGCCGTCGGTGTCCGTAGAGGAGGAAGAGCGAGAGGCCGATCACGACCGGGGAGACCGCGAACGGCAGGTTGATGACCGCGTCGATCAGCCGGGTTGCCCTTCGACTTGTGGCGGACCAGGAGCAGCGCGCAGCCGACCCCGAAGATCGTGTTGAGCGGCACCGCGATCGCGACCATCAGCAGGGTCAGCTTCAGCGCGTGCAGGCCGTCGGGCGAGGTGATCGCGTCGAGCGGCGGGCCGATCCCGTCTTCGAACGTCTTGTAGAAGATCATCCCCAGCGGGATCAGCAGCAGCAGGGTCAGGTAGCCGAGGCCGGCGATGCGCAGGCCCCAGCGGCTGGTCGCGGAGGAGCTCATGCGCCACCTCCGCCGCCGGCGTTGGGCATGATCGTCGAGCCGACCTCGACGTCGCCGCGGTCGTGACGGGCGGCCCAGCGCTGGATCAGAGAGACGGCGCCGAGCAGCAGCAGCGAGGCGGTCAGCAGCACCACCGAGACCGCGGAGGCGCCGACGTCGTTGCCGGACTCGATCTGCTGGCGGATGAAGACCGAGGAGACCATCGTGCTCGGGCAGGCCGCCGGCGAAGATCAGGACCGAGCCGAACTCGCCCAGCGCCCGCGCGAACGCGAGCGCGACGCCGGCCGCCGAGGCCGGGGAGGAGGTTGGGGAAGATGATGCGGCGGAAGATCGTGAAGCTGCCGGCGCCGAGCGAGGCCGCCGCCGCCTCCATCTCGCGGTCCATCTCGAGCAGCAGCGGCTGCACGGCGCGGACGACGAAGGGCAGGGTGACGAACATCAGCGCGACGACGACCGCGGCCCGGGTGCAGAGCGAGGTCGATCCCGATCGGGCTGTCGTTCCCGTAGAGCGCGAGCAGGGTGAGGCTGGCGACGATCGTCGGCAGCGCGAACGGGAGGTCGATGACCGCGTTGACCAGCGCTCTTGCCCGGGAACTCGTCGCGGACCAGGATCCAGGCGAGGATCGTGCCGAAGATGGCGTTGATGACGACGACGATCAGCGAGCAGATCACGGTCAGCTCCAGCGCTCGCTATCGCCAGCGGCGAGGTGACCTGGTCCCAGAAGGTGCTCGAAGCCGCCGGCAGAAGGCTTCGCTGGCGACCGCCGCCAGCGGCAGCAGCACGATGATGCTCAGGTAGAGCACGACCGTGCCGCTGCCGAGGCCGACGCCGAGCCCGGGCAGGCGAACTCGACCTCGCCCCCCGGGTGCCGGAAGCGGATGCTGCTGTTGCCGGGTGTGCCTCCATCAGCCTGAGGTGGAGACCCCGAGTTCACCCTCGATCTTCGCGACCGAGCCGGTTTCTTCGTCGAAGAAATCGTCGTTGACCTTGCCCCAGCCGCCGAACTGGCTGATCTTGAACAGATCCGTCGGGGTCGGGAACTGCTTCGGGTCGACCAGTTTCGGGTTGACCGGGCGGTAGCCGTTTTCGGCCCAGATTTCCTGGCCGTCGTCGGACCAGATGAACTTGAGGAAGTCTTCGGCGGCGGGCTCGGAGGCTTCCTTGGTGACCGCGATCGGGGTTTCGATCAGGATCGTCGAGGGCGGGACGACGTATTCGACGTCTTCGCCTTCTTTGACGGCCTTGATCGCCTCGTTCTCGTAGCTGAGCAGGACGTCGCCCTGGCCCTGGGTGAAGGCGGCGAGCGCGTCGCGGGCGCTGCCCGGCTGGGCGACCGTCTTTTCGAGCAGCGTCTTGACGCCTTCCAGCGCCTGGTCGGGCGACTTGCCCTCGTTCAGCTGCGGTGCCGTAGACGGCCATGATGTTCCAGCGCGCCGAGCCGGAGCTGAACGGGTTCGGGGTGACGACGTCGACGTCCTTGGTCGAGCAGGTCGTCGAGGGACTTGATGCCCTCCGGGTTGCCCTTGCGGACGGTGATCACGACGACCGAGTCCTGGGCGATGCCCGCTGTAGGGCTGCTTGTCCCAGTCCTTGGCGACGACCTCGCCTTCTTCGACCAGCCGTTCCATGTCGCCGGCCTGGGAGAAGTGGACGACGGAGGCCGGCTGGCCGGCCGCGACCGCGCGGCTCTGGTCGCCGGAGGCGCCGAACGAGTTGCTGAAGCTGACGCCGCTGCCCTCGGAGGTTTTTTCGAAGGCCGGCTCGAGCGATTCCTGGTAGACGGATTCCGGGGTGGAGTAGCCGACGACGTCGAGCTTGCCGCCGGAGCCGGAGCCAGAGCTCGAGCTGCGGAGTGCTGTCGCGCTGCCGCCGCAGCCGGCGACGGCGAGCGCGATGAGCAGCGCGACCAGGGCGGCGAGAGGCCGATCTTCACGCTGCGCCGCCGGGTCATCTTGCGAGCGTTCTCCATCGTGAATGTTCCTTTCTTTCTTGACTGACTTAGTTCTGAAATGAGAGCGCGGCACCGTAGCATAAAGTTGATCGGAAAAGTAGGGAATTAGCTGATTCCGAGGTCGCCGGCGAATAGACTCAGCGCGCGATGAGCGGCGGAGGACGTGGTGCGCGACGCCGGAGGAGGCGCTGCGAGGGGCTGCCCGACTTCCCGTTCGAGTCGCGCTATCACGAGGTCGACGGGCTGCGCCTCGCCTACCTCGACGAGGGGGAGGGCCAGCCGGTCGTCTTCTTCCACGGCGAGCCGACCTGGTCGTTCCTCTGGCGCAAGGTGATCCCGCCGGTCCGCGACGCCGGCTACCGCTGCATCGCCCCCGACTACGCCGGCTTCGGCCGCTCCGACAAGCCCACCGACATCGGCTGGTACACGCTACGACCGCCACGTCGAGCTGATGGCGGCGCTGCTCGAGGAGCTCGACGTGCGCGACGCGACCGCGGTCGTCCACGACTGGGGCGGGCCGATCGGCCTGCGGCTCGCGGTCGAGCATCCCGAGCGCTTCTCGCGGCTCGTGATCATGGACACCGGCCCCTTCACCGGCCACCAGCGGATGAGCGACGCCTGGCTCAAATTCCGCGACTTCGTCGCGCGACAACGAGGACCTGCCGGTCGGGTTCCTGGTCCGCGGCCGGCTGCAAGGAGCGACCCGGGCGACGAGGTGATCGCCGCCTACGAGGCCCCCTATCCGAGCCCGGAGTCGAAGGCCGGCGCCCGCGCCTTCCCGCTGATCCTCCCGACCGAGCCCGACGCGCCCGGGCGCGGCCGAGGGCAAACGGGTCGCCGACGGCGCTGCGCGACGACGACCGCCCGACGCTGCGTGCTCTGGGCCGACTCCGACCCGGCGCTGCCGTTCTCGGTCGGCGAACGGGTCTCCGAGCGGCTCAACTTCCCGCCGCCGCGGGTGATCGACGAACGCCTCGCACTTCCTCCAGGAGGACGCCGGCGCCGGAGATCGGCGCGATCATCGCCGAGTGGCTGCGGCGGCTAGGTCCCGCGCCGGGAGTCCTGGGCCCGCACGATTCCGGACAGCTCCTCGCGCGGGCGCTCGGTCGAGCAGCCGGACCCGCCGCGGCGGGCCGTCGTCCTCGACCCAGGTGACGGTCCCCGGCCAGTAGGGGCCGGGCGGGGTGCCGGGGTGGTGGAAGGCGGAGGCGAAGACCCAGCTGCCGGTGTTGTGGAGGCGGCCGCCGCCGGGCAGCGGCCACTCGCCGTCGCCCTCGTACGGGCCGCCGCGGTGGGTGTGGCCGGTGATCAGGTGGCCGTCGTCGAGGCCGAGCCGGCCGCCGAGCTCGGTCGCGGCGTCGACGCCGCTGGCGGAGATCGCCGCGGCGGAGAGGTCGGCGTCGAAGTCGGAGCGCAGCAGCCGGTTGATGCTCCAGATCGCCGGCCGGGACGCCGGCCGCCGACCGCGGCGCCGAGCAGGCGCGCGGCGGGCGCGGCCCTCGGCCCGGCTGCTCGCCGGAGATCGTCTTCCAGGCGCGCTCCGAGGGCCGGCGTCGCCGCGCTGGGCGAGCTCGCGACTGGGCGAGCGCGTAGGAGAAGCCGTAGACCGGGCGCAGGACCCGCTCGTAGTCGGACGGGCGTCGCCGGGCTCGGCACGCGGCCCGAAGAGCCGCATCACGGTCGCCGCGGCGATGCACTCGAGCCGCGGCAGGCTCATGTGGCAGTCCATGTAGTGGCCGTGGGTCGCGTAGACGTCGTCGCGCAGCCAGATCCCGGGGTAGGCGATGTCGCAGCTCGGCGCCGCCGAGCCAGCCGGCGATCGTCGTCGCCGGCCTCGGCGCACGGGAGCCGCGTGGTGCTCGAGCCCGAGCGGCCGCGCCGGCGAGCGCCAGCTCTTCGAGCAGCGGCTCGGCGAGGCGGTGGTCGTGGTTGCCGGGGACGAGGACGATCTCGCGGCCGGCCATCGCCGCGCCGAGCTCCTCGAAGAACGGCCGGGCCGAGCTCGAGCGCCGCGGCGAGCGGCTGTTCGCGCAGCTCGAGCACGTCGCCGAGCAGGACCAGGCGGTCGGCGCCGGCGATCTCCTCGAGCAGCGGCGCGCCGGACCGCCGGCGTCGCGCAGCGACGTCCTCGCCGCAGGCGCTGCCGAGGTGCAGGTCGGAGACGATCGCCGTGCGCATCGGCGCAACTTACTGCCTGCGCTGCCCGGGCAGCGCGGCGGGCTAGCCATGCCGTCGATGGAAGCTCTGAGCGAGGAGCGGCTCGCGCCCGCCAACGGGATCGAGCTCGCCTACCAGGAGGTGGGCGACCCCGACGGCGAGCCGCTGCTCCTGATCATGGGCCTCGGCGACCCAGATGCTCGCCTGGGACGAGGAGCTTCTGCTCGATGCTCGCCGAGCGCGGCTTCCGCGTCGTCCGCTTCGACAACCGCGACATCGGCCACTCGACGATGATCGACTCGGCGGGGATGCCCGGCCGCGCTCGACATGATGCGCGGCCGCCGCGCGACCGCGCGCCGTACCTGCTCAGCGACATGGCCGACGACACCTTCGGCCTGATGGACCACCTCGGGATCGACTCCGCGCACGTGGTCGGCGCCTCGATGGGCGGGATGATCGCCCAGACGATGGCGATCGACGCATCCCGAGCGGGTCCGCTCGCTGGTCTCGATGATGTCGACCACCGGCAACCGCTGGGTCGGCTGGCCCGCACTGGCAGGGCCTGCGGCGATCCTGCTTCGCCGACTACCCGCGCAGCCGCGAGGCCTACATCGAGCAGGTCGTCACGACCTTCGAGGTGATCGGCTCGCCCGGCTTCCCGCGCGACCCGCAGCGCCTGCGGAGATCTGGCGGGACGCCTCTAGGACCGCGCCCACAACCCCGCCGGCGTCCTGCGCCAGATGCACGCGATCACCGCCTCCGGCGACCGCACCCAGGCGCTGCGACAGCTCGACCTTCCGACCACCGTGCTCCACGGCAGCCGCCGACCCCCTGGTCCGCCCGGCCGGCGGCCGCGCCACCGCGAGGGCGATCCCCGGCGCCCGGCTGCGGATGTTCGAGGGCATGGGCCACGACCTGCCGCGCGCAGCTCTGGCCCGAGTTCGTCGAGGAGATCGCCGGCGACCGCCGCCCGCGGCGACCGCCGCCGAGCCGGCCTCGGCGCTCTGCACTGAGGATGCGGCTGAAAGGAGTCGAACCTTCACGAGCTTTCGCCCACACGGACCTGAACCGTGCGCGTCTACCAGTTCCGCCACAGCCGCGGGAGCAGGCAATCTACCGTTGTCGCGGCCTCGCTAGAATGCGCCGACCCACGCCGCTATCGTCTAGGGGACTAGGACGCCGGATTCTCAGTCCGGAAACCGGGGTTCGAATCCCCGTAGCGGTACTGCTGTCAGTTCCGATTCGGGGGAGCGGGAACTCCGAGCTGGCGACAGATTGCCCGAACGAGTCCCGGCCCGATCTCTTTGTGTCGGGGCAGGGCGGACACCTGCTCCTTGGGTCCCCGCCACTTCGCGTGCTTCGAACCGCCGATTTCGCGGCAGCCGTGCGCACGCAAATGACGCTCGAGATCGCGGCGCTTCACACCGCGGGCACGAACCGCAGGTGCTCGCGATCAGACTCGGAAGTCTCGCCAGCCAGCTCCTCATCCGGTGTCAGCACGGTGCGCAGCGCGTCGAGAACGTTCTCTTTTGCTTCCTCTCGTGTGCGGCCCTGGCTGATCGCGCCGGGAACCTCCAGGACGCGCGCCACGATCCAACCCTCCTCGTCGGGGCTGTCGAAGGAGATCGTGAAGTCGACGGATGCGGCCATCGTCAAACCGTAGCGCCTCCAGTCGCGGTAGTTGAGATGCGTGTCCCGAAATATGCCCCCGACTCCACCGAGCTCCTGGGATCTTGGACGAACTTGCCGGCCGCAGTTCGCCGCAATTGACCGCAAACGCGCTCCCAGAGCCAATTCTCAGTCCGGCGGCGCTGGCGGCCGAGGCGACGAATAGGCGGTTCGTCGCGGCCTCGTAAGCGCCGTAGACCTCGCGGTCATCGATTTGCGACAGCGCATCTCTACGGGATGAGGTCCGTTGCGCGTCGAGTGGGTCACCAGGGAGGTTGTCGAGTTCCGCCGCCACCGACGGCGGCCCAACCAGCGCCACGGCCCTCGGCGTAGGTGCGGCGTTCGCCATGCGGTCGCTTAGCGCCCGGTCTCCTGGTTTTCTTTGGCGGCGCGGGCCTCGATGGCGCTGACGGCGCCCTCGAACGCCTTCTTCAGTCGGCCCTTGCCGACCGTCTCGAGGACGATCCCGAGCACCCGCCCTTTGAGGTTCTTGCCGTCCCGCACCACGACGTATTCAACGTCCGTCTTCCCATCGGGCTCGCTGCTGAAGGTGTAGGTGTGACTCGATTTCCCTCCCCAGGTGTTGGAGTCGGTCGTGGTCATTACGATGCGATTGGGATCGGACCAGTCGTAGTGCAGGCGCTCCCAGATGCCGCTCGAGCCCTCGGTGACGTCGGCTTCAGTCGGGCCCTGATCGTGCACCTTGAGATCCTCGTCGGCGCTGTTTTCGAAGATCTCCGAGCGGCCAGGCCCGAAGTCGGTCAGCGCCGCCACCCACTGCTCGGGTGTTGCGCTGGTCTTGGCATTGAAGTGGAGAGTCGCCATGCGTGCTCCTTTGCAAGTGATGGCTGGTCATGCTCCCCGGCCGCTGAACCATTAATCCCGTCGCAAGCCTAACCGCTGACATCTGCCCTCGACGCACCTATCTGCTGCGCTTGAGGGCCGCCTTCAGCGTTGGGGCGTCCCTCGCATTCCGAAGCCTGGGTAGGCCGAAGCGGTCCTCGATCGTCGCCAGCAGGGAATAGGACGTGTAGGGCCGGGACAGTCGGACACCGGCCTTGACCCCGGGTCCGATCAACAGAGTCGCGATACGCCCTCCGGCGGCAACCCCGCAGCAACCGGCATCGCTGCTGCCCTCGTCGAAGGTGATCGCGAGATCTCCATCGGGCCCGAGGTGCCTCAGGATCGCGGGCACCCGTCGTTGCAGATAGTCATCGACGGTACCCGTCGAGCAGTTGTGGCCGTCGTTGCAGAGGCCCGGCCCGATCCAGAGGAATTCAGGAAGTGTGTTGTCGGTCAGGTCCTGGCGCAGCGAGCGTTCCGGAACGACCCGGCTACAGAGCCGAGGCCGCTCGGTGATCGACGGGAAATACATGAACGGGTTGTGTCGTTTGAGGTATTCCCCGACGTCTGGCCCCGCGTAGCAGGAGGTCGGCATTCCTCCCATGTAGGCGCGCCAAGAGACATCGGCGCCGCCGAGCTGAGTAGCGAGATTGGCCCCCCTCGCCAGGCAATCCGTGCAGTCATCGGTGAGGCCGAAGGTCGAGCCGGCCAGGAGGCCGAGGTAATTGGGCATCGACGGGTGCAGCAATCCGTAGAAGTTCGTCGCCAATGCCCCGCGTTCGACCAGGTGATTGAAGTAGGGGGCTTCCGGCGAGCCGACGACTTCATCGAACTCACGGTTCTCGAGAACGATGACGGCCGTGCGGAGGTGATCTCGATGCGAATCGGCGGAGACGAGTGGCGCGATCGCGAAGAACAGGCCGAACATGAGGATCGCGGGCAAACGCCAGCTCATCGAATCCACCGGCCCATTTCGGTTACGAAATCTTCGAACGCCTCCACTCCGCCGATCTCACCTTGGATCGGGTGGCGGAGCCGGGGCTCGCCTGCAAAGGATCCGACCAGGGCATCCAGCTCGCCCGTGAGGATGCCGTCGAAATAGGGCATGACGAGGCGTTCGTGTCGCCTCCTCGCGGCCAATCGCTCGATCGCCGGCGCGGAGAAGAGCTCAGGAGCGCACGGCATCTGACGACCGTCTCACATTCGCCGGCACCCAGCCCACCCTGGGCCTGGGTCTCTAGTCCCCGAAGCCGGGGTTCGAATCCCCGTAGCGGTACTGGAGCTCCGCGCGGGCATCCGCCGACCTCGAGACCCAGCGCAGTCCGAGCAACAGCGCGGCGGGTATGACCAGCGCCCCGCTGGCGAGGAGGAACCAGAGCTGGGTGGAGTCGGTTCCGGCGCCGACGGAGTGGCCGATCGCGAGCAGCCAGAAGACCGCGGTGAGGCGGTGCAACGCGCCTCCATCTCGCGGCCCCGATGCGGTTGCGGGCGTAATAGGAGAGCGCGAGGACCGCGAGACCGTATCCGGCGACGATCCCGAGCCCGGTCCAGAGCGGCCTGTACGCCCCGGCGAACGGGACGGCGATGCCGGCGATGCCGGGATTGAGGTAGCTGTCACCGAGCAGGGCGACTCCGTGCAGGGCGACCATCGCCAGCGCTGTCAGCGAGAGAGCCTCGTGAAGCGCGCGCAGGTCGCGCTTGTTGGCGATCCGCGCGGCGAGCTCATCATCAGGCCGAGGCCGACGCTGGCGCTCGATAGCAGCAGGGCCATCCCTCCGGCCGAGCGGCTGGTGATCCAGAAGAGGTGCGGGCCGACGTTCACCCGGCCACCGCCTGGAGCCGCTGCGTGCCGGAAATCGCCTCGACCGTACCGTCCTCGAGAAGGATGACGCCGCCGTGCGGGAGGCGCCCGGACGTCTCCTCGGGCCCGCAGAGGAGCGCCGTGCTTCGCGTAGATCTCGGCGAGGAATGCCGTCGGCGCCTTCGCGGTCGCCTGGACGACGCCCGTGTAGGCGGGAGCGCCGCTGGCCGGATCGAGCAGGTGATGGGCCAGATCTCCCTCGTCGTTCGACCCAGCGTGCGCCTGCCGATCCCGCTCGTCGCCACCGCACCGAGCGCGATCTCCATCTCAGCTGATCGGCTCCCCGCCGCAGTGGTCTGTCGACGAGGACCGTCCTCGGCCTTCGTCCGGTGCCGCCGATGCGGATGTCGCCGCAGCAGTCGACCGCGAAGCTGGGGTGTCGGTTGAGGGATGTCGCGACAAGGTCGGCGACAAGGCCCTTGGCGATGCCGCCGCTGTCGATCTGGACCCCGGGCGGTCGGGTGATCGTTCCGGCACGGCGATCGACGGTGACCTTGCGCCAGCCGGCGGTCGGCGCCGGCCGACGCGGGGGCTCTGGCGCTGGTAGGGGCGCCCATCGTCTGCCGTGAACCGGTCGGGGGGCTTTCCGCCAGCGACTCTCGGTAGCCGGCCTCCTCGATCTCCCCGACCAGGGTCGCGTCGACCAGCCCGTCGCTGAGCATGCCGGCCCAGCGCGCGACGGCCGCCACCTCGATCAGCAGCCTGCTGGCCGGCACCGTCGGCCGGGGATCCCGGTTGAGCGCGGAGAGCTCGCTGTCGGGGAGAAATCGGGAGAGGCGGCCGTGGGCGTCCAGGAGCTTCTGTTCGGCGCCGAGCGCCGCCTCCTCGGCGCCCATCTCGGGGCCGCGGCCACCTACGTTGACGCTGGCGATGCCGCCGAAGCACTCGAAGGTGCGGCGGGCCTCGCCGCTCATGACTGGCCGTGATCACTGCTTCGGGTTCGGGTGCCGACTTCTTCGGGTTCGGGTGCCACTTCTTCGAGTTCGGTTCGACTTCCGGTGGGCCTTCGGCGATCATCTCTTCCCGGGCCGCAAGGTCCGCTTCGAGCCGTGCCCGGCGTCGGTCTTCAACGCTTCCCGAGCTTTCCTGGACGGCGCCGGCGACGTTGGCGGCGCTGCGCCCGAGGACGGGATCATTGCCGGTCGCCATCTGGACGAAGACGATCCCCAGAGCAGGGCGAATGCAGATCAGCGACGACCGCGACGACTCTGCTCCGCAGCTGCCCCGCCCGGCGCCGCTGCGCGTAGAGGCGGTTCCTCGCGGCGCGCGAGCCGTTGCCGTTTCTCGATCGGGTCGAGGGCCATCAGAGCCACCCTCCGGCCGAGTTTGCGGCGAGCACGGCGAGCGCGGTCCCCGCGGCGATCGATCCGCCCACGGCGACGAACCTCAGTCCGACCCCGGCGAGGCGCGCCTCGCGCGGTCCCGCTCGCCGCCAATCCGGGAGGGCCAGGCGGGGCACCTCGAGCAGGTGGCCGAGCACGTGCAGCGTCATCAGCGCGACCCAGACGATGAAGCTCAGCTTGTGGGAGAAGACCAGGGTCTCGCTCGGCGGCCCGGCGAACAGCAGCGCGACGCCGGTGCCGAACAGGGCGACGGTGGTGAGCACGACGCCGGGGGCGAGGAGGCGAAGCGGAAGCAGTGGCGGGCCCTTGTCGGACGTAGGCTCCGCTGCCCGAGTAGTAGCGGGCGAAGCGGTAGCCGGTGCTGCCGAGCTTCAGCAGCACGGGCGGAATCAGGAGCATGCCGATCAGGATGTGCGGCGTCAGCAGGGTGCCGATGAAGGGGATCGTCGCCCCCTCGGCCGCCAGCAGCAGAAGCAGGACGACAGCGACCAGCGCCGGTCAGGCGGGCGTTGCCGGCGACGCCGCTGCGGACCTTCTTCTCCTGGACGGGTACACGGGCCGAATGGTCGGCCCGCGCCCTTCCCACTCCCTAAGCCGTTCGGTGAGAGATCTCTCATCGGGCTGCCGCCATCGGCAGCTCGAATGCCGCGCGCGCTCCGCCGAGCGGCGAGTCCTCGATCCAGATCCGGCCACCGTGCAGCTCGACCACCGAGCGGGCGATCCCGAGGCCCAGTCCGCTGCCGCCCGAGGCCCGGTCGCGGGCCAAGCCCGACTGCGGTGGAAGCGGTCGAAGACCCGCTCGCGCTCCGCTGCGGGCACTCCCGGGCCGTCGTCGTCGATCGCAGATCGTCAGGTGGTCATTCCCCGCGGCTCGCGCTGAGACTCGACCCGGCGGACGGGCCGGCGTGGCGGCGGGCATTGGCGAGCAGGTTGCGGACGACCTGGGCGATCAGGTCGGGATCGATGCGGATCGTGCCCGTCGGCCAGCTCGCCGACAACGACTCGCCGTGCGAATCAGCTTCGGCAAGGCCGCGCAGGAAGGGCGCCGATCTCGACCTCCCGCATCGCCGGCCCGGCTCCCTCGTCGAGGCGGGCGAGGGCGAGCATGTCGTCGACCAGCCGTTCGACCCGGCTCATCTCGGTCATCGCCAGCGCCTCGACGCGGCGCACGTCCTCGGCGACTGGGGTTCTCTTCCCGGGCGAGCACTTCGAGCTGGCCGCGAATCGCGGTCAGCGGGGTGCGCAGCTCGTGCGAGGCATCGGAGACGAACTGGCGCTGGCGTGAGAAGCGCCAGATCGAGGCGGTCGAGCATCTGGTTGAAGGCCTCGACGACGGTGCGGAGCTCCGCCGCCGCGGTGGGCTCGGCGTCGAGGCGGGGTGTGAGGTCACCGGCGTCGACCTCACCGGCGGTCGCCGCCATCCGCCGCAGCGGCGCCGCGGTGCGCGCGGCCAGGAGGTAGCCGGCGAGCAGGGCGGCGACGAGGGTGATCCCGCCGACGATCAGAAAGGTCCGCTCCACCTCCGCCTGGGCGTCCGCGATCGGAGCGATCGTCGAGCTGCGAGTCCGGCTTGCCCGGTCTCGCGGCGGCTCGCGTTGCCTCCTGGCGCTTGATCACCTCGACTCGTTCGTCATCTCGGCGCGAACGGCGACGAAGACGACGGCGAAGGCGACGAGGACGATCGCGCCGATCGACAGCGCCAGCCGGCCGCGCAGCCCGAGCCTCGCCCAGCCGCCGCTCACCGGCTCGACCAGCCGGTATCCGGCCGAGCGCACGGTCTCGATCGGCGCCGGAGAGCCCGGCGCGTCGAGCTTGCGCCGCAGGTAGCCGATGTAGACCTGGACGAGTTGGTGCCCGGGTCGTGGTCGTAGCCCCAGACCGCGGCGAGGATCTCCTGCTGCGAGCAGACCTGGCCCGGGTGGCGCATCAGATAGGCGAGCAGCGTCCGCCTCGCGCTCGGGCAGCCGCACCGTCGGTCCCCACGGGTCGCCTCGCGGGAGAGCAGGTCGAGGCGGATCCCCGCAGGCCTCGAGCGTGGTCGTCGTCTCGGCGTCGGCCTGGCGCAGATGCGCCCGGACCCGCGCGAGCAGCTCGTCGAAGGAGAAGGGCTTGGTCACGTAGTCGGTCGCGCCGGAGTCGAGGCCCTCGACCCGCTCGGCGACCTCGTCGCGTGCGGTCAGCAGGATCACCGGCAGCGCCGGCTTCGCGCCTCTGATCGCCGCCAGCACCTCGAGCCCGTCACGGCCCGGCAGCATCCGGTCGAGCACCACGAGGTCGAACGCCGCCTCGAGCGCCAGCCGCTCGCCCTCGATGCCGTCGCCGGCGGTCCGCACCGCGAACCCCTCGGCCTCGAGCCCACGCTCGAGGAAGTCGGCGATCCCCGCCTCGTCCTCGACGACCAGGATCTCCACGTTGCGATGAATTGACGTAGCGGTGCTTCCGGCTAGGTGCGCTCCAACACGACGACCGGGATCTCGCGGTCGGTGTTGCGCTGGTAGGCGTCGTAGTCGGGCCACTCGGCGACCATCGTCCGCCACATCTCGGGCTTCTCCTCGGCGGTCGCGGTCCGGGCCCTGCTCTTGAAGACATCGCCCCAGACCTGGACCTCGACCTCAGGTTCCTCGCTGAGGTTGACGTACCAGGCGGGCGGCTCGTCGGACCCGCCCTTGGAGGCGACGACCGTGTAGGCGTCGTCCCCGTACGGCGCGTAGATCAGGGGCGTGGTCCGCGGTTCGCCGGATTTGTGGCCCTTGGTCGTCAGCAGGAGGGTGCTGGACCCCTTCTCCCAGTCATGCCCCTCCTTGCCGTCGGTGGCCCGGTAGCGATCGACATGCTCCTTTCCGAAAAGCATGATCCTCATGCTAGGCAATCGGCCCCGCCGGATCTAGGTCTGCGGCTGGATGTTCTGGTTGACGCGGAAGAGGTTGTCCGGGTCGTACTTCGGCCTTGATCTGGGCCAGCCGGTCGTAGTTGTCGCCGTAGCTGGCCCGGACCCGCTCCTGGCCCTCGTCCATCATCATGTTCACGTAGGCGCCGCCGGCCGAGTACGGGTGGAGCGCCTCGAAGTAGTCGACGCTCCAGCTGGCGGATCGCGTCCGCGTTGGCGGGGTCCGGGTCGACGCCGGCGAACACCGCGCCCCACTTGGCGTCGCGGTAGGCTCCAGGGCGTGTCGGTCGGCCCGACGTCGTGGGCGGCGCCGTCGATCGGGTACAGGTGCATGGTCGACTTCCAGGTCGGCATCTCGGCGCCGAACTTGGCGTGGACCTCGACCGCCTCGTCGGGGATCTCCTTGACGAAGTCGGCGCGCCAGTACCACTGGTCGCCCTCCGGGTAGACCGGGTCGAAGGCGCCCTGCAGCGCCGGGTGCGGCATCGGCTGCGGCGCCGTGCAGCAGCGGCTCCGGAAGGGCGTCGAGCAGCGGTGCCATCGCCGCGGCGGCCTCCTCGGTCGTCGCCCGACGTAGCACCAGACGACGCCGCAGACCTTGCGCAGGTGCAGCTCCTCGGGGAACGGCGGCGCCGGCGGCACCGAGGCGAAGGCGAAGAAGCCGTTCAGCTCGCGCGGGGCGTTCGGGAGGAAGTCGCGGTAGGCGCGTCAGCACCTCGGCGCCCTGCTCGACCGCCCAGAACGTCGGGCCGGCGACACCGTGCCGACCTCGTGCAGGCGGAACAGGAACGAGGTGACGACGCCGAAGTTGCCGCCGCCGCCCCGGATCGCCCAGAACAGGTCGGGGTTCTCGTCTGCGCTGGCGCGGACGCGCTCGCCGCTCGGCGAGCACGACCTCGGCCTCGAGCAGGTTGTCGATCGTCGAGCCCGCACTTGCGGGTCAGGTGGCCGATGCCGCCGCCGAGCGTGAGGCCGCCGACGCCGGTGGTCGAGATGATCCCGCTCGGGGTCGCCAGCCCGTGCTCGTTGGTCGCGGCGTCCACCTCGCCCCAGGTGGCAGCCGCCGCCGACGCGGACGGTGCGCGCCTCGGGATCGACCTCGATCGTCCTTCAGCCGCGAGAGGTCGATCACGACGCCGTCGTCGCACGGTGCCCGAGACCGGCGCCGTTGTGGCCGCCGCCGCGGACGGCCAGCAGGCAGGTCGTGATCGCGCGGCGAAGGCGACGACCTTCGGCGACGTCGTCGGCGCTGGTGCAGCGCGCGATCAGCGCCGGGCGGCGGTCGATCATCGCGTTGTAGACCTTGCGGGCCTCGTCGTAGCCGGCGTCCTCGGGGCCGATCAGCTGCCCGTCGAAGTCCGGTCATCTCCTGCGGGCGGTCTGCTTGCAGGGCGTTGGGGGTGCTCATGCGTTCCTCCTAGTCGTCGTCAGATCTCATCTCGGGCCGAGCGTAGGGCCCGCGATCCGCGCTGTCATGACCTGATCTGACCCACTTTCGCGGCGCGCCGCAGTGCGATCGATCCGGACGCGATGGTCAGATCTGACTATCGTCCTGGCCATGGACACCGAGATCCCGAGCCTCCCGGGCTCGCTCCGCCCGACCTCGACGCTCCCGTTCGTCGGGCGCGCGGCCGAGCTGGAGAGGCTGCGGGCGCTGATGCCGCGGGCGGAGGGGGAGGGTCGGCGCGTCGCGCTGCTGGCCGGCGAGCCCGGGCTCGGGCAAGAGCCGCCTCGTGCGCGAGTTCGCCGCCGAGGCCGCGGCCGACGGCGCACTGGTCCTCTACGGCGCCTGCGACGCGGTCGTGCGGACGCCCTACGGGCCCTTCGTCGAGGCGCTCGACCGCCTCGTCGCGCGTCACCGAGCCGGAGGAGCTGCGCGCCGCGCTCGGTGCCGGTGGCGGCGAGCTGACCCGGCTGCTGCCCGACCTGCCGGCGCGTGGTCGGCGAGCTGCCGCGAGCCGGTCGAGGCCGACCCCGACACCGAGCGCCACCGGCTCCACACCGCGGTCGCCGACCTGCTCGCCAACGTCAGCCGCGGACGGCCGATGCTGCTGGTGCTCGAGGACGCGCACTGGGCCGACGCCCCGACGCTTCTCCTGCTGCGGCACCTGGCGCGGGCGGCCGGCGCGCGCGGCTGCTGCTGCTCGCCACCTTCCGCGACACCGAGGCCGACGTGCCGGGAGGCCTCTCGGAGACGCTCGCCGACCTGCGCCGCTCCGACGACGTCGTCCGGATGCGCCTCGCCGGGCTCTCCGGCGGCGAGGTCGCCGACCTCGTCAGCCGCGCGGCCGGTGAGCGACGCCGGCGTCCCGAGCTGCCCGAGCTCGCGAGCGACGATCCACGACCTCACCGGCGGCAACGCCTTCCTGGTCTGCGAGCTCTGGCGCGCGCTGCGTCGAGACCGGGACGGTCGAGGTCGTCGACGGGACGCATCGTGCTCACCCGGCCGCTGGCCGAGCTCGGCACCCCCGAGAGCGTCCGCGAGGTGGTCAGCCAGCGGCTCTCGCGCCTGGCCCCGAGCACCATCGACCTGCTCGAGCTCGCCGCCGTCGGCGGGGCCGGAGTTCGAGCTCGAGCCGATCGGCCGCGCCGCCGGCCTGGCCGAGCCCGAGCTCCTCGCCGCGCTCGAGGAGGCGGTCGGCAGCGGGATGATCGAGGAGCTCCCCTCGCAGCGGCTGGCCTGCCGGTTCACCCATGAGATCGTGCGGCGGGCCCTCTACGACCGGCTCTCGCGGCTGCGGCGGGCCGAGCTCCACCTCCGCGTCGGCGAGGCCCTCGAGGAGCACCGCCGACGCGGCCTCCGACCGCGGCGCTCGCGGACCTCGCCCACCATTTCGGCGCAGCGGCGCCGTTCGGCGGCGCCGAGCGGGCGATCGAGTACAACCTGCCGCGCCGCGCGGGCGGCCGAGCGCGGCGCTCGCCTACGACGAGGCCGCGGCGCGGCTGCGGACGGCGATCGAGATCGGGATCGAGGACGAGCGCCGAGCGCGCGGACGCTCTGCTCGAGCTCGGCGCGGCCGGCCACCGCGCCGGCAAGGCGACCGATGCGCTGGAGGCCTTCGCGGCGGCGGCGGAGATCGCCCGCGGGCTGGGCAGCGCCGAGCTGCTGGCGCGGGCGGCGATCGGCTACGAGGAAGCCTGCTGGCGCCCGGGGATGGCGAGCCAGGGCGCGGTCGAGCTGCTGGAGGAGGCGCTGACGGCGCTGGGGGACGGGAGCGGCGAGCTGCGGATCGGCCTGCTCGCCGGGCTCGCCCGGGCGCTCGACTTCCAGGGCGAGCGCGAGCGCGGCGGCGATCGTGCGCGACGAACGCGGTCGCGCTGGCGCGGCGGCTGGACGACCGCGCCGGGCTCGCCAAGGTGCTGGTCCGCTCCTACTGGGCGCGCGGCACGACGCCGCTGCGAGGAGATCCTGCGCGATGCTGACCGAGGCGATGGACCTGGCCGAGGAGCTGGGCGACACCGAGATCCGGACCGAGGCGATGGCCTGGCGGGTGCCGACCTTCGTCGCCCTCGGCGACCTGGAGTCGGCGCGGGCGCGAGGTCGGCGGCCCTGCGGGAGATGGCCGAGCGAACCGGCGCAGCCGTTCATGAATCCACGTCGCCGAGCACTACGGGTCGGCGATCGCGCTCTGCGACGGCGACCTGGCCGAGGCCGAGGCGATGGCCGAGCGCTCGCGCGAGTGGGGCCGGCTGCTGACCGGGCGCGACGCGTCCGGCATCTACGGGATCCAGATGTTCGGCATCCGCCGCGAGCAGGGCCGACTGGCGGAGCTGGCGCCGGCGGTCAGGATCCTGGCCGGCGAGGTCGACCGCGAGGGGCCCTGGCGGCCCGGGCTCGTCGCGGTGCTCGCCGAGCTCGGCATGGAGGACGAGGCGAGGCGGGAGCTCGTCGCGGCTCGTCGCCGACGGGCTCGACGCGTTCCGCGCGTCGCTCTGGCTGGCGGCGCTCACCTACCTGACCGACGCCTGCCGCCGCCCTCGGCGACGAGGCGATGGCGGCGCTCCTCTACCCGGAGCTCGAGCCGTTCGCGGGGGCGAACGTGATGATCGGCCACCTGGTCGCCTGCTACGGCGCCGCCGATCGGTACCTGGGCATGCTCGCCGCGACGCTGGGAGAGCCGGAGCGGGCCGAGCAGCACTTCGAGCGGGCGATGGAGCTGAACACGGCGATGGGGGCGGCGACCTGGGTCGCCCACACCGCCTACGAGTACGGGCGTTTCCTGCGCGGCCGGGGCGGCGACGCCGGCGAGCGCGCCGCGGCCCTGCTCGGCGAGGCCGCGGCGCTGGCCGAGCGGATCGGGATGGCGGCGCTGCTCGCCAGGATCCGCTCGCTCGGCGTGCCCGCCGCCGGCGCCGGGCTCCCCGACGGGCTCTCGCCGCGCGAGGCGCAGATCCTCGAGCTCGTCGCCGAGGGGCTGAGCAATCGCGAGATCGGCGCCGAGCTCTCGATCAGCGAGCACACCGCGGCGAACCACATCCGCAGCATCCTGCGCAAGACCGGCTCCGCGAACCGCACCGAGGCGGCGTCCTACGCCCACCGGCACGGGCTCGCCTCGGCGTGACGTCGAGATCGCGCGCTAGGATCACCCGCCGTGGCCCTCTACGTGATCGAGCGCAGCTTCGCCGATCAGCTCGACCTCACGCGACGACGATGTCCGGCTGATCGAGGAGGTCAACAGCGACGAGGGAGTCCGCTGGCTCTTCTCGTTCCTGAGTGCCGACCGGCGGCGCACCTACTGCCTGTATGAAGCGCCCGTCGCCGGACGCGATCCTGGCCGCCGCGCAAGGCCGAACGTCCCGGCCGACGAGGTCGTCGAGGTCAGCGCCGCGACGCCGCAGTTCTCGGATCGCCTCAGCGACTGGGCCGACGCCGTCAACTAGGCGGCGATCCTGTTCGGCGGCTCGCGGCCGTCGATGACCGCCAGCACCGAGTCGGCGACCAGGTTCGCCATCGCGTCGCGGGCGGTGACCGTCGCCGAGCCGACATGGGGGAGGAGGACGCAGTTGGGGGCCGCTAGGAGCGCAGCGGGCACCTTCGGCTCCTTCTCGTAGACGTCGAGGCCGGCGGCGGCGATCGAGCCATCGGCGAGGGCGGCCGCGAGCGCCTCCGAATCGACCAGCGATCCCCGGGCGGTGTTGACGAGGATCGCGCCCGGCCGCATCAGGTCGAGCTCGACGGCGCCGATCAGGCCCGCGGTCCCGGCGCTGGCGGCGGCGTGGATGCTGACGACGTCGGACTGCGCCAATAGCTCCCCGAGCTCGGCGCGGACGGCGTCGAGCGCGCTCTCGGCCTCGGGTTTGGGGTCGCGGGCCGCGTAGAGGATCGACCCCGCCATCGGCCGCACCAGTTCCGCGTAGCGTCTGCCGATCCTGCCCATTCCGACGATGCCGAACGTCGCCCCGCTGAGCTCGATCCCGAGGTCGCCGGTGGTGTCGAACCCCGCCCACTCGCCCGCCCGCAGGCGCCGCTCGGCGGGCGACAGGCCACGTGCCGCGGCCAGGGTCAGCGCCAGTGCCAGCTCGGCGGTGGCGTCGGTGAGGACGTCCGGAGTGTTGGTGGCGAGGACCTCCCGATCGCGGCAGGCCTCGAGGTCGATGTTGTCGTAGCCGACGGCGAAGTTGGCGACCAGCCTGATGCCGGGGCCCGCTGCATCGAGCAGCTCCGGGCCGACTGCGACGGTCGGGTCGGCGACGATCGCGGCGACGCCGGGGGCGAGCTTGCGGATCTTCTCCGCGGTCGCCCCGAGGCCGCCCTCGCGAACCTCGCAACGCGCGGCGATCCGCTCGGCCCCCGCGGCCGGGATCAGGCGGGCGATCAGGACCGCGGCGCGGGCTTCAGCCAGATCGTCGCGTTGAACGGGGATTTCGTTCCCGCCTCATTGGTGATCGTCGCGCTGATCTCTGCGCTCAGCTTGACGGCGTTCTCCAGCAGCCCCTCGCCGGTCTCGTTTAGGTGGATCCTCAGCGCGCCCGTCCTGCCGCCGCCGACGCGTCCCGAGATCGAACCGATCTTCAGGCTCTTCCTGTGATTCCCCTTGGGGTGGAGGGAGCCCTTGACGGAGCAGGTGTCGCCGGCGGGCGCCCGGCACCGGAACGAGACGGAGCCGGCGCCCCTGCGCAGGTTTGCTGACTTGCTCTTCAGGGTGCCCGACGCCGTCACCGGCGGAGCCCCCTGGAGGATCTTCGGCGCGTCGCCCCCGACGCAGTCCTGGTCGATCCCGTCCCCAGGAACGTCGGTCGCGCCCGGATGGATCGAGGCGTTGTGGTCGTCGCAGTCGGTACTGGCGTCGGACCCGTCGAAGTCGAGGTCGGGGTAGTAGACGACCTCGCATTTGACGACGGTGTCGATTGTGTCGACCGTCGCGGTGTCCTGACCGAATCCGCAGTCGACCGTGTCGGGCTCGCCATCGCGGGCGAGGATCCGGTCTTCGTCCTCGCCGCCCTCGAGGGTGTCCCGGCCCGGCCCGCCGTCGATTTCGTCGTTGCCCTGGCCACCCTTGATCAGGTTGGCGGCGGATGAGCCGACGAAGTGGTCCCGCTCCTGGCCACCGGTCAGGATCTCGATGTCCGAGTGGATGTTCTGGTCGGCGCCGAGCCCGTCGTTGCGCTGATCGTCGAGGGTGACCGTGAGGGATTCGGCCGGTGTCAACTGATAGGCGACCGTATCCGAGCCGCCGCCTCCGTTGATCGTGTCGGCCCCGACCGGCTCCCGGAACAGATCGTCGCCCGCGCCGCCGTTGATCGTGTCCTGGCCGGACGCGCCCCCGAGCTCGAATGTGTCGTCACCGTCTTCGCCGTCGATGACGTTGGATTCGTCGCTGCTGATCGTCAGCAGATCCTGGCCGGGGCCCGCGTGCACGACCATTTCGTTCGCGCTGGCACCACCGATCAGACGGTCGGCGCCATCGCCGAGGTCGATTTCGGTGAATTCGGTCAGATCGCAGGCGACCGTTTTCTGTTCACCTCCAGACGTGTCGGCGCAGTGTTCGCCGGCGGCGATCGGTGCTTCCTGCGTGGCCGCGTTCCTTGAGAAGACCCATTTCGGGCCTTCGACTCCGACCAAGAGATCGTCGACGCCCTTGGTGCCGACGTAATGGGTCAGCGAGGTGTCGCCGGCGACGCTTGCGGATTCCAGACTCGATGCTGTAGCCGGCACCAGAAGGAGCAGCATGACGAGGGCGCAGCCGAGCCCGGGACGGCGCATCGAGTGATCGTGGCGGACTCCTATGCCACCGTCAAGCCGCTCCGGCGCTTCCGAGGGCCAGCTGTCCGTCTTCGCGCTCCCCCTCGGTAACCGTTTCGTCGCGTGCGATCTCGCCCTCGCGGACGAGCAGCAGCGCCAGCAGCGAGCCGGCGATCGAGAGCAGCGCCCCGAGCAGGAGGATCTCGTTCATCCCCGCCAGGAAGCCCTCGCGGGCGGCATGGGCGACGGTCGCCCGAGCCCCGTCCGGGACCGAGCCCAGTGCATGGTTGAGGTTGCCCGACGACGCCGCTTCGATCAGCTGCCGGGGGCGGTCACCGTGGGCCGCGGGCGTGCCCGCGGCCAGTTCGGAGACCTTGTCGGCCCCGCGGCCGAGGAACAGGGCGCCCCAGGTGGCGATCCCGACGGAGATGCCGACCTGCCTGAAGGTGTCATTGATCCCGGAGGCCATCCCGCTCTGCTCTTTGGGGACCACGCTGAGCGCGACGTCGGCGATCACCGGGTTCAGCAGGCCGACCCCGATGCCGGCGACGATGAAGCCGAGAAGCAGGGTCGTCCACTCCGAGTTGGCTTCGATCCCCGACATCAACAGCAGGCCGACGCCGGCGAGGGCGAGGCCTCCGGAGAGCAGCACACGGGCCGGGACGCGGCCAAGTAGGACCCCGGCGATCGGCGCCACGAAGAAGGCCGCGACCGTGATCGGCAGGTACCTGACTCCGGCCTCGAGCGGCGAGTAGCCGAGGTAGTTCTGCAGGTAGAGCGTCAGGTAGAGGAAGAGGGCAAACATCGAGCCCGAGACCGCGAAAGCCGCGATCTGGACCCCGGTGAAGGCGCGCTGGCGGAAGAAATGAAGCGGCAGCATCGGCTCGCGGACCCGGCGCTCGATCGCGACGAATGCCGCCAGCAGGATCGCGGCGCCGCCGAACAGGCCGAGGATCAGGCCGCTGCTCCAACCCTCCTGGTTACCGCGCAGCAGCGCCAGCACCAGCAGGAACAGCGCCGTGCTGAAGGTGAGCAGGCCGGCCCAGTCGATCCTGGTCGCGTTCGGGTCGCGGGACTCGCGCAGCTTTGTGAAGGTCGCCACAACGGCGGCGATCCCGATCGGGACGTTGAGCAGGAACACCGACTGCCAGCCGAAGCCGTCGGTCAGGGCGCCGCCGACGAGCGGCCCGATCGCGACCGCGACGCCGATCGTCGCTCCGTAGGTCGCCATCGCCGTCGCCCGCTCGCGGCCGGCGGCGAACTCCTGCGCGATCAGCGCCAGCGAGACGGCGAACATGATCGCGCCGCCGACCCCCTGCACCGCGCGGTCGACGTTCAGCATCGTCGGAGTGGTCGCCAGCCCCGCTGCCAGCGAAGCGACGGTGAAGATCCCGAGACCGACGCCGAAGACGCGGCGGCGCCCGAGTCGGTCGGCGAGCGAGCCGGCGGTCAGGACCAGGGCGGCGAGCGAGAGGGTGTAGGCGTCGATCACCCATTGAAGATCGGTGAAGCTGGCGTTGAGGTCATCCTCGATCGCCGGCAGCGCCGTGTTGACGACCGTGATGTCGAGCAACAGCATGAAGGTCGCGACCGAGACCGTGATCAGAGTCCACCACTTGCGTTCCACTTGAAACCTCCTGACCGGCGGGTACAATCCGTAAGGTAGCCTTGTAAGGTGACTTGATAAGGCGACCGTATCAGATGATCAGGTTGCTTGACAGCCCAAATTGGCAGAAACTGCGTGAGAGGGATCACGGATGAGCACCGAAAAGCAGACAGACAGCTGGGTTCCACTGCCGGCTCTGCTCGACAACGCGAAGGCGATCGGTTACGAGGACCTGCACGACCGCCTCGCCGAGCGTGGCTTCGACGACATCCGCCATGCCCACGGTTGCGTCTTCCGCTGGGTCGATCCCGACGGTACGCGGCTGACCGAGCTGGCGGAGCTGGCCGGTCACAGCAAGCAGGCGGTTGGCGAGTTCGTCTGCGACCTCGAGGTCCGCGGCTACGTCGAGCGGATCCCCGACCCGGCCGACGGCCGGGCGAAGATCATCCGCCTCACCGACCGTGGTGCCGAGGCAAAAGCGGCAGCGCTCGAGATCTTCGCCGAAGTCGAGCGGGAGTGGGCCGAGCGGATCGGTGAGGAGCGGGTGGCGGCGATGAGAGGGGCGCTGGAGGCGCTCTATGAGCTCGAGCACAGCGTGCCCATACCTGCCTAGCGCCGCCTTCGGCGACTCTCTCACCGACCTTCGGGTCCGAACCAACTGGAAGCGCGGCCCCGCCGCCGAATTCGTCGGTCCGTTTCTGGTCAGCTACACCGAGTTCACGCCGAAGACCCTGCGCGACGTGCCGCGGATCCACCGCACCGCCGAGCGGCTGCGGCGCGAAATCGCCGAGCTCGAGGGTGCGATCGGGGTCACGACCTACTGGCAGCTGTTCCGCGGAAGGGTCGGGTCACTCTCGGCCTGGGAGGACGAGGCGGCGCTGCGGCGCTTCGTCGCGCTTCCGTTCCATCTCGAGACGATGCGGGCCTTCCGCGACCGCGGCAGTCTCCGGTCGATCGAGTGGAGAGCCGGCTCACTCGACCTCGGGGCGGCGTTCCGGGAGGGGCAGCGCGGCCTCGAGCGGTCCGGATCAGCCTAGGCTGTCCATTTCCGGTCTTCCCGTTCGTCTTGGGGGTAGAAATGCTCTCAAAGGAGGAACGAATGAAGTACATGCTGATGATCAACCACGGTAGTGCCCCGACCCCGCCCTCGGAGGAGTGGGACCAACTCTCCGCCGATGAGAAGAAGGCGATATCCGAGGACTACCGCGCGGTGTCGGAAACCGCCGGTGTAACGTCCGGGCTGCAGCTCTCGCCCCCGGAGACGGCGACCACCGTCCGCGTCGAGGGAGGAAAGACGCTCACCACCGACGGCCCCTTCGTCGAGACCAAGGAGGCGATCGGCGGCTACCTGATGTTCGAGGCCGATGACCTCGACTCCGCGATCGCCCTCGCCTCAAAGATCCCGGCGGCCCGCCTCGGCGGCAAGGTCGAGGTCCGCCCGGTGGTGGAGTGGTAGAGACGAGCACCGAGCGGGCGTTCCGCGACCAATGGGGTCGGGTCCTCGCTGCGCTGGTCGGCTTCCTCGGCGACATCGACCTCGCCGAGGAAGCCGCGCAGGAGGCCTTCGCGATCGCCGCCGAGCGCTGGCCGGCCGAAGGAACCCCGGACAACCCGGGCGCCTGGCTGGTCGCGACCGGGCGCAACAGGGCGATCGACAGGATCAGGCGCGACAGGACCCTGGCGGCGAAGGCGCACCTGCTCGATCCCCACGAAGGACTTGAGGAGGAGGTCGGGGAGATGACGACGATTCCCGACGAGCGCCTGGAGTTGGTCTTCACCTGCTGCCATCCCTCGCTCGCGATCGAGGCACAGGTGGCGCTGACGCTGCGGACGATGGGCGGCCTCAGCACCGAGGAGATCGCCCGCGCGTTCGTGGTCCCGCGCGAGACGATGGCCAAGCGCCTGGTCCGGGCGAAGAAGAAGATTGCGGCGGCGGGCATCCCGTTCCGTGTGCCGTCCGAGGGCCTGCTGCCGGAGAGACTGGCGGCGGTCCTGGCGGTCGTCTACCTGATCTTCAACGAGGGCTACGGTGGGCGAGAGCGAGCTGGCCGGCGAGGCGATTCGCCTCGGGGCCGTTCTCGTCGAGCTGCTGCCTGAGCAGGCCGAGGCCCGGGGCCTGCTGGCGCTGATGCTGCTCCTCGACGCCCGCAGCGCCGCCCGGTTTCGTGACGGCGAGCTCGTCCTGCTCGCCGACCAGGACCGCGCGCCTCTGGGACGAGGGGCGCATCGCCGCCGGCCGCGCCTCAACTCGAGCGAGCGGCGACCCTGGATGGCGAGGGCCCCTATTTCCTCCAGGCGTCGATCGCGGCCCTCCACGTCGAGGTGGAGCGCGACTGGTCGCGGATCGCCGAGCTCTACGCCGAGCTCGCCCGCCGGACCGGGTCTCCGGTCGTCGAGCTGAACCGGGCCGTCGCGGTCGCCGAGTCCGATGGTCCCGAGGCGGGCCTGGCGGCTATCGAGGGCCTCGAGCTTGAGTCATATCCACACCTGCACGCGACCAGGGCCGACTTCCTGCGTCGTCTCGGGCGCGACGGCGAAGCCCGCGAAGCCTACGAGCGCGCACTCGAGCTGACCGGGTCCGACCCCGACCGACGCTTCCTGACCCGTCGCCTGGCCGAAGTCGGATGAGTGATCTGCGGATCCGCCCCGGGGAGGAGGCCGACGTCGCCGTCGCCGCCGGGATCGTCGAGCGCGCCTACGAGGGCTACGTCGAGGAGGTCGGCGGCCGGCCGGCGCCGATGGACGCCGACTACTCCGAGGCGGTCAGGGCGCGGACCCTGTTTGTCGCCGAGGACGGGTTCGGGATCGCCGGCCTGATCGTGCTCGCCATCGACGGCGGCCATCTCGAGGTCGAGAACGTCGCGGTCGATCCCCGGCGACAGGGGGATGGGGTCGGCCGCGCCCTGCTCGCCTTCGCCGAGGAGGAGGCCCGGTCCCGCGGGGTCGGGGAGCTGCGGCTCTTCACCCACGTCGTGATGCTGCGAAACCAGCGGATCTACACCCGACTCGGCTACACCGAGGTGGATCGCCGCAGCGACAACGGCTTCGAACGGGTCTTCTACTCCAAACGCCTTCTGCAATCGCCCTGAGTCGATACCCGGAGGGGGTATAGTCCAGGCGATGGCGAACCCGGCCCCGAGCCACGGCTACACGGCCAGCAAGGACGATCTGCTGCGGCGCCTGGCGCGGCTCGAAGGCCAGGTCCGGGGGGTCACAGGGATGGTCGAGGAGGACCGCTACTGCATCGACGTCCTGACCCAGATCGCCGCCGTGCGGGCGGCCCTCGACCGGGTCGCGCTGGGATTGCTCGACGACCACGCCCACCACTGCATGCTCGGCAAGGGCGACTCGGTACCAGCCGAGCCCGAGGAGCGGGTGGAGGAGCTGATGGCTGCGGTTGGGCGCCTGGTTCGCTAGGACCCTGGACCGCCTCCCTACACTGGATCCATGACCAACGACGTCGATCGCGACTCCGTCCTCACCCTCTACAGGCGTGGAATCGAGCTGCTCGAGGAGGCCGACTTCGAGCAGGCCGCGGTGCCGCTCGAGGCCGCCGCCCGCCGGGCGCCGGAGAAGTCATCGATCCGCGAGGCGCTCGGCCGCGCCTACTTCCGCCTCGGCCGATTCGCCGCCGCCGCGGTCGAGTTCGAGGCGGTCGTCGATTCCCACCAGGTCGACGACTTCGCCCACTTCTGCCTCGGCCGGTCGCTGGCCAAGACCGGCCAGACCGATCGCGCCCGCCATCACCTGGCGCTGGCGTCGAACCTGCGCCCGGAGCGCGGCGACTACCGCTTCTACCGCGACCAGCTGGCCTAGCCGCGCCGGCTAGAGGCCGGCGACGAGGCGTGCCGACGTTGCGCTGGCTGAAGTAGGGCCCGAAGGTGTGGTGGTTGTCGCGGCGCTTGGCGTAGCTGGTCAGGCCGTTGATCGTCGTGCCTTCTTCGATCAGCCAGCCGCCGCCGCTGGCGCCGGGCGCCCAGTGGCAGCGGATCGCGATCGTCGGCGGGCCGGGGATCGGGTAGGTGGCGCTGTCGTCGCCGACGTAGGGGGAGCTGCACCCCTGCATGCCGCGGACCTTGCCCGGATAGCCGAAGGTCTGGAACTGCTGCTTGCGGCCGAGGTCGAGGGCGATCGAGGCGCCGCCGCCGACCGCGTCGGCGACGTTGACGCCTTCGGCGTTGGGCTCGACCTGGGCGGCGCCGATGTCGAAGTTGGGGTTGCCGAGCTTGATCCACTGCTTCGGGCGCGGACCGCGTTGCGGTGGGCGACGAAGGCGCCGAACGGGGCCAGGCCGTCGGTGTAGGCGGGGACGAAGACGACGCAGCCGGACCAGGTCGTGCCGCCGAGGAGGCCGCGCGGGCCGGAGTTGACGCAGTGGGCGGCGGTCAGGACCAGCTTGCCGGCTCGGGCTGTTGATCGCCGTCGCCGAGCAGAAGCCCTGCTCGTTGCCCTGGCGGATGAAGAGCCGGCCGTTGACCGTGAAGGGGACTACGCTCGGTTCGGGTACGGGGGCGAAGCTGCTTCGGCGCCGATTCGAGCGATTGCCGGCGCGTCGAGCGGGCGGCGGTCGCCCGCATCCGCGCCGGGGTCCAGTAGTTGCGGGCACGTTCGACTTCACCGGGCCTGGACGGACCCTTCGGGTGGACCCGGGAGGGGGAAGGCGAGGCGGCACAGGCGACGGCGCGGCGAGCGCGATCGCCGCGACAGGGCGAGCGCCACGAGCGGGCCCGTGACGCGCAACTTGGCACTGGGCGAGCCCGGTCGCATCGCCACTGAGGATAGACGCCGGGCCCGCCGGACCTCGACGAGAGTTCGAGCGCTACAGCGGACGTGCCGGTAGTTGGGGGCCACTATGGGTACCTAACCCCCGGCACGTCCCGATGGATCGAAATAGTTCGATCAGCTGACGAGCGGGATCACGCAGCGGTAGGCGCGGGTGTCGGTGGACGAGCGCGGAGTCGATCTCGCCGTCGCTGGAAGACGGTGACGACTGCGTACGCGTTCTGGCCACGTGAAGACTCGCGATGTCGCCCGACCACTCTTCGCCTTCGCGCAAGCGTCACCCCTGCTGCTGGGAGAAGGCGGCGAGCGGCAGGGCCTCGGGCAGCGTCCCGCCGCGTGACGGCGCAGGCGGCCGCGGCGGCGGGCGCCGTCACCGCGGCGTCGCTGGCGGAGCCTGCCAGCAGGCGCCGGCGAAGGCGCGGGTGCCGGGCCCGCAGCCGGCGCCGTGACCGTTGACGGTCTGGGCGTCGACCGCGTTGACGGCGTTGAGCGCGGTCTCGGCGTCGATCGCGCTCCGGGCGGAGTCGGCGGTGTCGGCGTGGACGGCGTTCGGCACCTGGCCGAGGCTCGCCTCGTCGATTTCCGCGCCGGTGAGCGGCCCGGTCGAACTGCCTGCCGAGCGACGCCCGGCTTCAGCCGGTTGGCGGGCACCGAGCGCGAGCTTCAGCCGGTTGCCCGGCAATCGACTTCACCTTGATCGTGCTTGCCGTTCGATCTTCTTCGCCGCGTAGACGGTCCCGCCGAGGGCGAGGACCAGCGCGAGCAGCGATCACCAGTGCCGGTGACGGCAGCCAAGTCCCTTCTCATCGACCTCCCGTCGGTTGAGTGGCTGCGGCCCGAGCGTAGAGCCCTGTCAGCTACAGACCGCTGGACGAACAGTCTGGCAGCGGGATAGACTCGCCGCGTAATACGGTCGGTGGTCAAGGGAAGTCCGGTGAAAGACCGGCGCGGTCCCGCCACTGTGACCGGGTAAGGAAGTCGCGGGCGCAGCGACGCCAGCCACTGGGGACGACACAGAGTCCCCGGGAAGGTGCGGCCGACCACCCCGGAAGCCAGGAGACCTGTCCCCGGCCAGCCATGACAACCCTCGAGGAAAGGGTGGCTTAAATGCCAAGACTCATCCCGTTCCGGCTGGCCGCCGCGTGCGCGCTGGCCCTATCACCGTGTTGCTCTGTCGCCGTCGCGGTCGCGTCGGCCAAGGGCGTCAGCGCCGACCTGCGCGTGGTCGGCAAGCGGCGGCAAGGTGCTCGCCGAAGAGACGCTCAGCACCGGCACCACCACGGTCAAGACCAGCCCGAAGGCGACCTGCTTCGGCACGGGCACCGGCGGCAGCGGCAAGTCGGTCACGCTCAAGGGCGCGACCGCGCTCGGCCTGCTGGCCCAGGCGGCGAAGTCGACCGGCTCGCTGCGGCCGCTGCTGGTCACCGACCCCTTCGACTTCGGCCTCGGCCTCTGCGGGGTCGGCGGCGCCAAGGCCAACGGCGAAGCGTCCTGGTACCTGAAGGTCAACCACAAGGACGCCCGAACGTCGGCGGCGAAGCGGTCAAGCTGAAGACGGGCGACGAAGTGCTCTGGGACTCTGGCCCCGTCCTACCCGTACCCGGACGAGCTGGCGCTGGAAGCCCCCGCACGAGGCGACGCCGGGCATGCCGTTCGAGGTCCGGGTCTTCTCCTACGACGAAAAGGGCAAGCGCAAGCCGGCCGCCGGGGTCGAGGTCACCGGCGCGTCCGGCCCGACCGCGCCGACGGCAAGGCGACGGTGACGCTCAGCGCGCCGACGATGCTCGATCGCGACCCACGGCAAGGACATCCCCTCGAACCGGGCGGCGGTCTGCGTCGGCGGGGCGTGCCCCGAGGGCTGGTAGCGTGACGCCGGGCCGCGGCACGGCGGTCGCGATCGCGCTGCTCTGGCGGCGCTCGCGGCCGCCGGCTGCGGCCTCGGCCCGGGCGACGACCTCGGCGAGGTCGAGCTCGACGGTGACGCGCGACTACGGCGCCGAGCCGGTGCGTCGCACCGCTCAGTCGACGACGTCACCGAATCGGACACCGTGATGCGGGTGCTCGAACGCAACGCCGAGATCACCACCCGCTACGGCGGCGGCTTCGTGCAGTCGATCGACGGCCTCGAGGGCGAGTCGGCGGCGGCAGCCGCTCGACTGGTTCTTCTACGTCAACGGCGTCGAGTCGCCGGTCGGCGCCGCCGACGTCCCGCTGCACGGGCGGCGAGGCGATCTGGTGGGACTACCGCGACTGGTCGGCGGCGACCGCGGTCCCGGCCGTGGTCGGCTCCTGGCCGGAGCCGTTCGCCGGCGGCTACGAAGGGCAAGCGCCACCCGGTCGTCGGTCGAATGCCGCGGGCGGCGGGAGCGGCCTGCGCGACGGTGCGAGGCGAGGCTGCGGGACGCCGGCGCGACGCTCGCCGTCGCTCCGCCGGCGAGCCGGCGCGATCCGGGTCCTGGTCGGCCCCTGGGCGCGGCTGCGCAGTCGGACCCGGCCGCGGCGCAGATCGAGGCCGGACCCGAGGACAGCGGCGTCTTCGCCGATTCGACGGCGAGCGGGGACGGCGACGGCCTGCGTCGGCCTCGATCGAGAGCGGCGAGGCGCGGCGCGGCGCTTCGGGCCCGACGCCGGCCTCGTCGCCGCGACCCGCCGCGACGAAGCGCCGCCGACCTGGATCGTCACCGGGGCGACGCGCCGGGGTGCCGGCGGCCGCCGGCCTGCTCGACGAGCGCCGACCTGCGCGACCATTACGCGGTGCGCGACCGAAGGCGGCGAGGAGACGCCGCTGCCGCTGGGATCGCGATGAGGTCGCCCTTCGCCTACACGCCGAGGCCGGGGCCGCTGCAGGCGGCCTCGCCGGGCGCCGCGGTCGCCTACCTCGGCGCGCTGGTCGCGGTCGCCTTCCTCTACTCGAGCCCGCTCGTCCTGGTCGCGGTCGGGGTGGCCGCGGTCGCGCGCCGGGCTGCTCGCCGGCGCCGGCGCGCGCGGTGCGGGCGGCGCTCTGGATGGGCCTGACGCTCGCGCTGCCTGATCGTCGTCGTCAACGCGCTCGTCGTCAGCCGCGGCGAGACGGTGCTCGCCCGGCTCGGCGAGTGGCCGCTGCTTCGGCCAGGTCGACGTCACCGCCGAGGCGATCGTCGACGGCGTCGTCCTCGGCCTGCGCGCGCTCGTCGTGCTGGTCGCCTTCGCCGTCTACTCGGCCTGCGTCGACCCCGACCGGGTGCTGCGCGCGCTGCGGCCGCTCGCCGGCCGCTCGGCGCTGACCGCGACCCTGGTCTCGCGCCTGGTCCCGGTCGCCGCCGCCGACGCCGCCCGCCTGCGCGACGCCGCCCGCCTGCGCGGCCCCGGCGCCGCCCCGGTCGGCCGGGCGCCGCTGGCCCGGCGGCTCCTCGCCGGCTCGCTCGACCGCGCCGTCGACGTCGCCGCGACCCTGGAGCTGCGCGGCTACGGCCTCGGCTCGCGGCGGGTCGCCGAACCGGCGCGATCGCTCCCGGCTACGACCGCCGCTTCTACGCCGTCGCCGCGGCCGTCCTCGCCGCTCGCGATCGCGCGGGCTGCTCGCCGGCGCCGGCGGCTTCCACGCCTATCCGACGATCGGCGCTCGACGCCGACACCGCGCGACCGCTCGCGCCTCGCGGCTCGCTCGATGCGCCCTCGCCGGGCCTCGGCCCCGCTGCGGTGCGCCGTGGCTGACCTCGCGATCCGCGCGACCCGCAGCCGCAGCCCGGCGCTGACGCCTGCGATGGCGCTCTGCCTACGCCTACCCGGACGCCGCGGCGCGACGCCCTGCGTCGACGTCTCGCTGGAGCTCGGCGCCGGCGAGTTCGTCGCTCCTCGCCGGCCGCTCGGGCTGCGGGCAAGTCGACCCTGCTGCGCGCCGCCTGCGGCCTCGTCCCGCACTTCCACGGCGGCGAGATCGAGGGCCGGGTCGAGGTCGCCGGCCTCGACGCGATCGCCGCCGGGCCGGGCGAGCTGGCCGCGGCCGTCGGCTACGTCGCCCAGGACCCCGAGACCCAGGTCGTCTCGACCACGGTCGCCGCCGAGATCGAGCTGCCGCTGGAGATGCGCGGCGACGCCGCCGGCCGCCCGCGCCCGGGCGGTCGAGGAGGTGGCGCTGGCGCTCGCGATCCCGCACCTGCTCGACCGCACCGTCGACACCCTCTCCGGCGGCGAGCTGCAGCGGGTCGCGCTCGCCGCCGCGCTCGTCACCCGCCCGGCGCTGGTCCTGCTCGACGAGCCGACCTCCCAGCTCGACCCCGTCGCCGGCGACGAGCTGATCTGGCTGCTGCGGCGGCTCAACGAGGAGTGGGGGGTGGCGATCCTGCTCGCCGAGCACCGCCTCGAGCGCTGCCTCGCCGCCGCCGACCGCGTCGTCGCGATGGACGCCGGCGCGATCGCCTTCGACGGCGCCCCCCGCGGCTTCCTCGCCTGGGCCCAGGGCGCCGACCCCGCCCTGGAGACCCCGGCGGCCCGCCTCTTCTCGCTCGCCGGCATCGACCCGCTGCCCGTCGGCGTCCGCGATGCCCGCGACGCAGCTCGCGGCGGAGATCGGAGCGGTGACTCTCGGCGCGCCGCGGACGAAGTCTCGACGCCGCAGCCGAGCGAAGTCCCGAGCCGCGGTCAGCCGCCCGGTCCCGTCCTCGAGCTCGGCGAGATCTCTGGGTCGAGCTCGGAGAGGGAGATGCAGAAGCGACGATGTGCTGCAAGGGCGTCGACCTGCGGATCGGAGCGGGCGAGCGGGTGGCGCTGATGGGGCGCAACGGCGCCGGCAAGAGCACGCTGCTGCGGACGGTCGCGGGCCTCGTCGAGCCGGTGCGGGGAAGGTCGAGGCGCCGGACGGGCATCGCCCTGCTGACCCAGAACCCGGGCGACTACCTGGTCCGCGAGCGGGTCGGCGACGAGCTGCCGGGCGAGGCGGGCCTGGCGGCGCTCCGGGTCGTCGGGCTGGAGCACGCGGTCGACGCCGACCCGCGCGACCTCTCCGGCGGCGAGCGGCAGCGGCTGGCGCTGGCGATCGCCCTCGCCGGCCGGATGGACGGCGGCGGCGCTGCCGGGGCTGGTCGCCCTCGACGAGCCGACCCGGGGCATGGACCGGGCCCGCAAGGACGACCTCGTCGACCTGATCGCCGCGGCTCGCCGACGCGCGGCGCGGGAGTCGTCGTCGCCACCCACGACGTCGAGTTCGCCGCCGCCTTCGCCGAGCGCGTCGTCCTGCTCGGCGACGGGGTCGCGATCGCCGACGGCGGCGCCGGCGAGGTCCTCTCCGGCGGCTGGTACTTCGCGACCGAGGTCGCCCGCGTCCTCGACCTGCCCGGGCGTCGTCACCCCCGAGCAGGGCGCCGCGCGCTCCTGGCGGGGAGGCGGGCGATGAGCTGGGAGCTGGCCAGCTTCCTGATCCTCGGCGCCGTCCTGCTCGCCGGCTTCGCCTGGTACGAGCGCTCGCGCCCGCCGTCGCAGGTCGTCGCCCTGGTCGCGGCGCTGGCGGCGCTGGCGATCGCCGGCCGGATCGCCTTCGCCGCCTTCCCCAACGTCAAGCCGACCACCGACATCGTCGATCTTCGCCGGCTACGCGCTCGGCGGCGCGCCGGGATTCGCGGTCGGCGCCCTCACCGCGCTCGTCTCCAACTTCTGGTTCGGGCAGGGCCCGTGGACGCCCTGGCAGATGGCGGGCTGGGGGCTCTGCGGCATGCTCGGCGCGGTCGCTGGCGCTCGGCGGCGCGCAACGTCGGCCGCCTCAGCCTCGCCGCCGCCTGCGGTCTTGCGGGCATCGCCTACGGCGCTCTGCTGAACTTCTCGCTGATGGCGACCTACGGAGGCGAGCTCTCGCTGCGAGCGCTTCCTGCGCGCTCGAGGCGCGCGCGATCCCGTTCGACGTCGCCCACGCGGTCGGCAACGTCGTCTTCGCGCTGATCGCCGGCCCGGCGATGGTGCGGATGCTGGCCCGCTTCCGCGAGCGCTTCGAGTGGCGCGGCCGCGCGACACCGGCGCTGGCCGGAACCGGTGCTGGCGGCGCTGCTGCTGGCTCAGCGCTGGTCGCCATGCCGCAGGCGCACGGCGCCGCCGGCGCCGACCGGGGCGGCCGACTGGCTGGTCTCGGTCCAGAACAGCGACGGCGGCTGCGGCAGCCGCCCCGGCGACGACTCGAGCGCCGCGATCACCGGCTGGGCGATGCTCGGCCTCGAGGCCGCCGGGCGCAACCCGCTCGACGTCTCCAAAGGCGGCAAGACGCCGGTCGACTTCCTGCGCATCGACGATCGGCGAAGTCGAAAGCAGCGGCGACCTCGCGCGCACGATCCTCGCCCTCGAGGGCGCCGGCGTCGACCCGCGCTCCTTCGGCGGCCGCGACCTGGTCAGCGCTGCTGCAAGCGCCGCGGCAGCAACGGCTCCTGCGAAGGCTGGCCGGGGACCGACCGCCTTCGCGGTGATCGCGCTGCGCGCCGCCGGCGCCACCGGCGGCCTCGAAAAGTCGCTCTCGTGGCTGGGCGACGTCCAGAACAGCGACGGCGGCTGGGGCGACGTGCCGGGCAAGCCGAGCACCGCCGACGACACCGGCGCCGTGATGCAGGCGCTGCGGAGCTCGAAGCCCTCCCAGCGCGGCCTCTCGTACCTCGAAATCGGCGCAGCTCTCGAGCGGCGGCTTCGGCCTCACGCGGCAGCGGCCCGGCGAACTCGCAGTCGACGGCCTGGGCGGCGCAGGGGATGCTCGCGGTCGGCGCCGACCCGGCGTCGATCTGCCAGTGGCGGCAACCGGCGCGCCGACTACCTGCTGGCGCGCCAGGACGCCGACGGCCACTTCAGCTACTCCTCCTCGAGCAACCAGACCCCGGTCTGGGTCACCGGCTCAGGTCCTGCCGGCGATCGCCGGCAGCTCGTTCCCGATCTCGCCGGTGCCGCCCCGGGCGCCGAAGCCGAAGCCGGCGCCCGTCAAACCCGAAGAAAGCTCGCCGGCGCCGACTGACCCCGACGATTCCCGAAGCGCTGACCCCGCCCTCGAGCAGCGGCGGCTCGGGCTCCGGCTCAGGCTCGGGCTCCGGCGGGTCGGCGCCGCTGACCCCACCGGCCGCGACCCCGGGGCCGCCGATCCCGGTCTCGCCGAGCACGGGCGAGGGCGCGACGCCGGAAACCCCGCCGCTGTCGAAATTCGAAGCGAAGGAACCGCCCCCGGGCCCGCATCCGCTGGCCCCGATCGGGGTCGGCGTCGGCACCGGCGCCCTCGCCCTCGGCGGCGTGCTGTTCCTCGGTCGGCGCTTCAGCTGGTGATGAGCGAGATTCGGTGAGCGGATGGATGTCGAGACGGCGATCCGCACCCGCCGCACCCACAAGGCCTTCGGGCCCGAGCCGCTCGACCGCGAGGAGCTCGAGGAGCTGCTCGAGCTGGCGCGCTGGGCGCCGAACCACCACCTGACCGCGCCCTGGCGCTTCCGCGTCGTCGGCCCGCAGTCGCTGGCGCGCCTGAAGGAGGCGGCCGGCGCCGAGGGCGCGGCGAAGCTCGACCGCGCGCCGACCCTGGTCGTCGTCTCCGCCGTGCTCGGCGGCGACCCGGTCCAGGACGAGGAGGACCTGCACGCGACCGCGGTCGCCTCCTACATCGTCCTGCTCGCCGCCCACGCCCGCGGCCTCGCCGGCTACTGGCGCACGCCCGAGCTGCTGCGCGGGGAGGCGGGGCGGCGCGCCGTCGGCCTCGGCGACGACGAGCGCTTCGTCGGCCTCCTCCACCTCGGCCCGCCGCGCCAGGAGAAAGCACCGCCGGAGCGCCCGCCCGTCGACCAGGTGACGGAGTTCTACCGTGAGCGCGGAGCGAGCAGGGTGCATCTGGATCTTCGCGCCGCGAGCAAAGCGCGAAATTCGGATGACCCGTCCGGCGGCCTGATGATCTCGCGCGCCGAGGCGATCGAGGCGATCGCCGGGCAGCGCTTCGAGGTCGTCGTGATCGGCGGCGGGATCACCGGCGCCGGGGTCGCCCTCGACGCCGCCTCGCGCGGCTACTCGGTGGCCCTGCTGGAGCGCGGCGACTACGCGGTCGGCACCTCGAGCCGCTCCTCGAAGATGGTCCACGGCGGCCTCCGCTACCTGCAGAACCTCGACCTCGGCCTGGTCCGCGAGGCGCTGCTCGAGCGCCAGCTGATGGTCCAGCTCGCGCCCCACCTCGTCTACCCGACGCCGTTCCTGGTCCCCTCCTTCGGCGAGGAGCGCCGCGACCGCAAACTCGGGCTCGGGCCTCAACATGTACGACGTGATGGCGACGACGCGGGTCGGGCGCAGCCGCCGCGAGATGCGCTCCTCCAAGGAGGAGGACGAGGACTTCTACTGGTCGCCCGACCGCCACCGCACGATCGACCGCGAGGAGCTGCTCGAGCTGGTCCCGGCGCTCGAGCCCCGCGACCCCAACGACGCCTACCTCTTCTACGACTGCCAGACCGACGACGTCCGCCTCGTCCTGACGATCCTCGGCGAGGCCGAGCGCTTCGGCGCGGTGATGCTGAACGGCGCCGAGGTGACCGAGGTGACTCTCGGAGAAGGGGCAGGCGCGCGGGGTCGCCTTCGTCGAGGCCGAGTCGGGCGAGCGGATCGAGGTCGCCGCCGACAACGTCGTCAACGCGACCGGCGTCTGGGCCGACCTGATCCGGCCCGAGGAGATGGTCGAGGAGGAGGACGTGCCGCGGATCACGCCCAGCCGCGGCACCCACCTGCTGCTCGACCGGGCCGACCTCTCGACCGGGTCGGCGGCCTGCATCGTCCCCGCCGGCGAGGGGCGGGCGATCTTCGCCCTGCCCTGGTACGGGCGCACCCTGGTCGGCACCACCGACAACGACTACGAGGGCGACATCGACCATCCCCGGCCCGGCGACGGACGACGTCGAGTACCTGCTCGACGCGGTCAACGCCTTCTTCGGCACCGAGCTCGGCCGCTCCGACCTGGTCGGCGCCTACGCCGGGGTGCGGCCGCTGATCTCCACCGGCGACCCGAAGAAGTCGGTCGACATCTCGCGCAAGGCCGAGCTCTACGAGACCTCCTCGGGGATGCTGACGATCACCGGCGGCAAGCTCACGACCTGGCGGCGGATGGCGAAGCAGACCGTCGACCGGCTGGTCGAGCGCGAGGGCCGCGAGGCGCCCTGCCACACGGCCGAGATCCCGCTCGGGATGGAGGCGCGGGCCGAGGATCTCGAGGCGCCCGAGGGCGTCGGGGAGGAGGCCGTCGCCCAGCTCGCCTTCCGCTACGGGCACGCCGCGCGGGCGGTCCTCGACCTCGCCTGGAAGGACCCGAAGCTGGCGGCGCCGATCGTCGATGGCCGCCCCGACCTGCTGGCCGAGGCCGTGATCGCCGCCCGCCACGAGCAGGCCCGCACGGTCGCCGACGTGCTCCTGCGCCGCACCCGGCTCGGGCTGCTGGCGGCGCCGCAGCTGCGCACGCCGACGCCGTCCGGCCGGTCGCCGAGGCGATCGGCGCCGAGCTGGGCTGGTCGCGGCGCCAGGTCAAGAGCGAGGCCGAGGCCTGGCCCGCCGCCGCCGCCGAGGCCGGTATCGACCAGGCCGCTTAGCGCTCCGGGATCTGCTGGACCGACCAGCGGTTCCCGTCGGGGTCGCTGAAGAAGACGAACCGCCCCCAGGGGAAGTCCTGGATCTCGGAGACCTCGACGCCGCCGCCGGCGAGTTGGTCGCGGGCCTCGACGATGTCGTCGACGACGAGCTGGAGGCCCTCGAGCGACCCTGGCTCCATCTCGGTCAGGCCTTCCCCGATCGAGATCGAGCAGCTCGATCCGGGCGGGGTCAGTTGAACGAAGCGGAGCCCCTCCTTCACGGTGTGGTCCTGTTCGAATTTGAACCCCGCGCGCTCGGAATAGAACTCCCTCGCGCGGTCTACGTCGGTGACCGGGACCGGGATCAGCTCGAGCTTCAGGTCCATCTCCAAGCCCGTACCCGCCGAGCCATCTATCCACTCCACTAGTCTGGCGCCATGAGACTTTTCATCGACACAGGAAACGTCGCCGAGGTCGAGGAGATCGCCTCCTGGGGCATCCTCTCCGGCGCAACCACGAACCCGTCGCTGCTCGCCAAGGAGGACGGCGACCCGGGGGAGAGCATCAAACGGATCTGCGACCTGGTCGGCGGCCCGACCTCGGCCGAGGTCGTCTCCCAGGATGTCAAGGGCATGCTCGACGAGGGCCGCGCCCTGCGCGAGCTGCACGAGCACATCGTCGTCAAGGTCCCCTTCAATCGCGAGGGCCTCGAGGTGACCAAGTCACTGACCGACGAAGGCATCCCGGTCAACATGACCCTCGTCTTCTCACCCAACCAGGCGCTGCTCGCCGCGGCCGCGGGGGCGACATACGTCTCCTGCTTCATGGGCCGGCTCGACGACATCTCGATCGACTCCGGCGCGGTCCTCGAGGAGATCGCCGACACGCTTCGCGCGGGAGGGATGACGTCGGAGATCATCGCCGCCTCGATCCGGCATCCGGAGCACATCGTCGTCGCGGCGAGGATCGGGTGCGAGATCGCGACAACGCCGGCGAAGGTGCTGCGCCAGATGCTCGACCACCCACTCACCGACGCCGGAGCAGAGAAGTTCCGCGCCGACTGGGAGAGCCGGCCCGAGTTCGGCGAATGGCTGAGCAAGCTGACCAGCAAGCGCCTCGCTGCGGCCGGCTGAACTAACCTCAGGCCGATGACGAGAGCCGAACTGGAGTCGAAGCCCCTTGCCGAGCTGCATGCGCTGGCCGCGGAGCAGGGCGTCGAGGGTTACCGGATGTTGAGCAAGGGCGAGCTGCTCGATCAGCTCGCGGGGCCCGATTCGGGCGGTGGCTCGGGCCGGAAATCGGAGTCACGTGGCGGCGGCTCGGGTGGCGGTGGTCAACGTCGCCAGCGCGACCGCAAACCTCGCCAGTCGCGACAGCGGGACCGCGGCGGGCGCGGCGAGCGCGATGGCCGGGGTGGACAGCGTCGCGAGCGCTCGAGCGAAAAACGTGCCCCCGAGTCAAAACCGAAACCCGCACCTGAGCCGCAGGGCGAGACGGATGCCGCGTCGGCCGCGGTCCCCTCCGACAAACCGCGCCGCAAACGGCGTCGCCGGCGCTGGGGACGGCGACGCAAGGACGTCAGGGTCCAGGACCTGCTGCTGCCGCGCGGGCGGTGGCGGCCAGGCGATCGTCTACGCCGAGAGCCGCGACGCCTGCACGGCGCTGCTGCGCGAAGTCGCCGCCGACCTCTCCGGCGCCTCGAGCGGCCCCGATCCGATCGCGCTGCTCGTCGACCCGACCCCGAGGAGCTCGCCGAGTGGAAGCGCGAGGCCCCCCAGGCCGAGATCGTCGCCGCCGGCCAGGCCCGCCACGCCGGCGACGCCCTCGCCCAGGCGACCCGCCGCGCCGAGGCCGGCGAAGACGTGATCCTCCTGGTCGACTCGCTGAGCCGCTTCGGCGAGGCCTTCAAAGCCGCGAACGAGGCGAAGGAGCTGTTCGACGCGCGGCCAGGACGTCGGCGGCAGCGGCTCCCTGACCGTGGTCGCGGCGCTCGAGCGCTCCGAGTAGGCGTCGCTCAGCCGCGGTAGGCGATGCGGCGCCAGGAGGGCTCTTTGGAGAGCTCGATCAGCTCGGAGCTGCGGTCCGGCTGGACGTAGCCGAAGGTCTGGGTGCGCTCGTCGAAGACGACGTCGAGCTCACCCTCCTTGACCCGCTGGTCGAGCCAGGCGCCGCGGAAGACGAGACGGCGGAGCCAGTGGACGAGGCTGCGGTTGGCGGGGCCGACCAGGTCCTCCCAGTTCTCGTTGATGTGCTCGCCGAGGCGGGAGCTGGGCTCGGCGATCTCGCCGCTGACCGCGAGGTCGAGGAGGTCGTCGAGCTCCTCCTGGCTGAGGCCCCTGGTGCGACGAAGCCGAGTTTGACCGCCGCCTGCTCGACGCGCTGGCCGAAGTCCTCCTCGTTGAAGGCGAAGCGGAGCTCGCCGTACTCGAGCACGTAGTCGGAGCCAGACTCGTAGTTCCCTCTGCGGGTCGTCTTCTTATCCATGAGTTGAAGCCCATTCCGCTCGCGCAAGCCCAGCGGAAGCAGGTGGTGGATCATGCCGATCATCGTAGCCGCGTGCCTGTCCGCGGGCGACGCCTGAAACGAGGGTTTGCACACGTGATCGACCTCCACTGCCACATCCTTCCCCGGCGTCGACGACGGGGCGCTCGACCTGCGCGACAGCGTCGGCATGGCGCGCCAGGGCGCCGCCGACGGGATCGAGCGCGATCTGCGCGACCCCGCATATCCGCCACGACCACGACGTCCGGATCGAGGAGCTGGCCGGCCGGGTGGCGACGGTGAACGCGGCGCCTCGTCGAGGAGGGCTGTCGCCGATCGTCGTGCTGCAGGGCGGCGAGGTCGCCGAGACGGCGGTCGAGGGCCTCGAGCGAGGAGGAGCTGGCGCGGGTCGCCCTCGGCGCCGGGCGCTGGGTCCTGCTCGAGCCGGCGCCCGGCCCGCTCGGCGACAGCCTCGCGCGCGCGGGTCGAGGCAGCTCGCCGGCGCGGGGCCACCGGGCGCTGATCGCCCACCCCGAGCGCCACCTCTCGGCCGACATGTACGAGCGGATCGCGCGCTCGTCGATCGCCGGGGCGCTGGTCCAGGCGACCGCCGACTTCTTCCTGCGCGAGCGAGATGGCGGACGGGATGCGGGCGCTGGCCGAGCCGGGGCTCGTCCACGTGCTCAGCAGCGACGCCCACTCCTCCCACGGCGGCAGGCCGGTGACCTGAGCGCCGCCTTCGAGCGGCTCGCGGGGGGTCGCCCTCCTCGACACCCCACATCGAGTGGATGCGCGAGACGGCCCCGCACGCGATCGTCGAGGGCGGCGCGAGCTCGAGGCTCCCCGTACCTCGGTCGCGCCCTAGTCGACAGGGGCGCCCGCAGCTCGACCCGCCGCGCGAGGTCGGCGACCGACCGCGATCGCGTCGGCCGCTGCCGAGGCCGTCGCGGAGGAAGTTGGCGGCGCCGGCGGCGGCGCCGGTGCGCAGCGTCTCCTCCCAGTCGCGGCCCGGCCGCCATGCAGGCCGCGAGCGCGCCCATCATCGAGTCGCCGCAGCCCTCCCGCGACGCCGCGCTCGAACCGGGGCGGGACCAGCTCCCAGGCCTCGTCGCCGCGCATGACCAGCGCCGGCTCCTCGGCGCGGGTGATGATCACGGCCCCGGCGCCCGCATCGAGCAGGCGCTCGGCCGCCGGCCCGCATCCGCTCCGGCGTGTCGACCGGGCCGCTGATATGTAACTGGCCAGCTCCCAGTCGTTGATCTTGACCAGGTCGGGCTTGCCCTCGAGGGCGCTGTCGAGGCGCGGCGGCGAGAGGTCGACGACGACCGGCGTCCCGTTGGCGCGCACGTCGGCGACGAGGTTGCCGTAGATCTCCAGCGGCATCGCCTCGGCGGGGAAGGCGCCGCAGACGGCGAGCACGTCGGCGTCGAGCGCGGCCGCGCACGGTGACCGAGAAGAGCTCGTCGATCTCGTGCCGGGTGGGTGGCGGCCCGGGGCTCTGGCGAGCGGCTCGCGCTCGCCGCTGCGGCGGTCGTGCAGGTAGCAGCCGCTCGCGCCGCCGGTCTCGACCAGCCGCAGCTCGAACGGCATCTGCTCGAGCAGCGGGCGCAGCACGGTGCCGCTCTCGCCGCCGATATAGCCGCAGAGGAGCGCGTCGGCGCCGAGCTCGGCCGCCATCCGCGCCACCCAGACGCCCTGCCCGGCCGCGTGGAGGTGGATGTCGTCGACCGCCTCGACCGGGATCGCCTCGACCGTGACCGAGAGCATCGGGCTCGGCCCGAAGACGACGACGTTGCCACCCGAGGGCATCTCAGAGGCTAGTCGAGCCCCTGCCCGCGAAGCGAAGGCGTTCAGCGGCGCCAGACTCCTACGTTGCCTTCGGTCACCTCGCAGCCACCGGGCTCGCTGCCGGCGACGGTGCAGGGGTAGAGGACCTCGCCGCCGGGGAGGCGGACGATCGAAAAGACGTTTTCGGAGATTGCCGACGTCACGTCGATCCTGTAGCCGTCGCCTTCGGGCCTGACTTCCATCGGGCTTTCCGCCCCGGTCGGCAGGGTCGGCTCGATCGTGTGCAGCGCTTCGGCATCGCATGCCGTTTCGTCGTAGCCATTGTTGTCATTGGCGCAGGCCTCAATCGCCAGCTCTGCTGAATACGCCGTCGACTTCGCCGCAGCGTCGTGGGCGCGGTCTTTCTGGCTGATGAACAGCGGCAGCGCGATCGCCGCGAGGATGCCGAGGATCAGCATCACGACCAGCAGCTCGATCATGGTGAATCCTGACTCCGGGTCGCTGTTTCGGATCCGTTTCATCAGATCGAGTATCGGAAGGAACTCGGCTTCGTAGAACCCCTTGGGGCGATGGGGATGAATTCCGAGTAGCGACCGCTTCCAGTTCTGATGGCAAATGGACGAATGGCGACCAGGTTTCGTCGATTGAGTTGGGCCCAGGAGCTCGGCCGCACGGTCCCGGTCGCCCGTGGGCCGCTGGCCCGCCTGCTCGGCCTGGCGCTCCTGCCGGTCGAACAGGCGGGGCCCGGGCTGCTGATTCCGCGCTGCCGCAGTGTCCACACCTTCGGGATGCGGTTCGAGCTCGACCTCCACTTTCTCGACGCCGCGGGGGAGTCGACCTCCGTCCTGCGGGCGGTCCCGCCGAACCGCCTGGTGTGGGATCGGCGGGCGGTCGCCGTCCTCGAGGTGCCGAGCGGCGCTCGAAGGGGGGAGAGTCTGGTTCGCCGTCGCCTTACGCCCGCGATGCTTCCCGATCGAGAAGAGATCGCGACCGTCGTCGTCTGTGAGGACGACGAGGCGACCCTCGAGCTGCTCTGCGACCACCTCACCGCCGACCGCTTCGGCGCGATGCCGGCGCCGAGCGCGTCCGACGCGCTGCGGCTCTGCCACTACAAGCAGCCCGACCTGCTGCTTCTCGACCTCGCCCTGCCCGACGCCTCCGGCCTCGACGTCCTGCGGGAGATCCGCGAGTCCGACGGCGTCGCCTCCCGCTTCGACCCGCTGCTCCCGGTGATCGTCCTCACCGGTCGCGGCGCCGACGCCGACCGGGTCCGCGGGTTCGAGATCGGCGCCGACGACTACGTCGTCAAGCCCTTTCACTATCCCGAGCTGCGGGCCCGGGTCGCGGCCGTCCTGCGGCGTCAGGCCGGTCACCGCGACGGCCCGCGCCGGGTCGGTGACATCGTCGTCGACCCGGCTCGCCGCAAGGCCTGGGTCGGCGATCGCGAGGTGCCGCTCTCCAACAAGGAGTTCTCGCTGCTCCGGGTGCTCGCCGCCGACCCCCACCGGGTCTTCACCAAGGCCGATCTGCTAGGCGAGGTCTGGGGATACCGGACCCCGGCACGGACCAGGACGCTCGACTCCCACGCCAGCAGGCTGCGGCGCAAGCTCGACCCCGAGCACGGGCCGCTACGTCGTCAACTGCTGGGGCGTCGGCTACAGGCTGGTCGACGGGTAGCGGGATCAGGCTGCCGGGGGTCTCGCGGCGCGCAGCCCTGAACGAGGCGCTCCACGAGCTGCGGCGGCCGCTGCAGGCCCTCGCCCTCTCGGTCGAGCCCGGCCGGGCTGCGACGGGCGGCATCGAGAGCTCGCTGTTCCTCGTCACCGCCGCCCTCGACCGGCTCGACGAGGAGATCAACGGCCCCGGGCCGGGTCGGGTGCCGACGCCGAACCCGGTCCGCCCGATGCTGGAGGCGGCGGTCGGGCGCTGGCGGGCGAGGGCGCGGATCGCCGGCGGCGAGCTGAGGCTGGGTGAGGTGGCGAACGCCGGTTCTGGAAGGCGATCCGGTCGCCCTCTCGCAGGCGCTCGACAACCTGATCGTCAACGCGATCGAGCACGGTGGGCCGATGGTCGAGGTCGGCGGCCCGCAGGCACGGGCGGCCGGCTGCCGATCGCGGTCACCGACTCCGGGCGGGGCAGGCCGGCCTGCGTCCGCGGCCTGAGTCGCCCGCGAAGCTGTTCGCGCGGTTGGCCGGCAGCGGGCGCCGCGGCCACGGCCTCTCGGTGGTCCGGCGGGTCGCCGCCTCGCATCACGGCAGCGTTCGATCTGCGCCGCTCGGAGCGCGGCTCGGTCGCGACCCTCGAACTGCCGCTGGTCGGCGCCAGCGAGGCATGAGCAGGCGCGGGCGAGCCCTCGTCTTCCTCGCTCCTGGCGATCGCGGCGGCCGGCGCGGCGGCGGCGATCGCCGACGGATACGGATCGAGGGTCGCCGCGCGGCTACGGACCGCTGCGCCCGGTCGTGGTCGCTCGATTCGTCGCTGCGGCGGGGACGGCGTCTGGACTCCGCGCGGGCCGGGGAGGTCCTGACGGTGCGCCGGGTGCCGGAACGCTTCGTCCCGCCGGGCGCGCTCGCGGCTCCGGCGGAAGCGGCGGGGCTTGTCGCCGCCGCGGCTCTGCCGGCCGGCTCCTACCTGCAGGCCTCCCAGCTGCGCGCCGCCGGGGGACGGGCTCCTCGGCGGGCCCGTCGCTCGGCCGCGGCCGGGGACCGGTCGAGATCGCGGTCAGCGGCTGCCGACGCGCTGCTCCTCGGCGGCGCCAGCCCGGCCGGGGCGAAGGTCGACGTGGTCGTCACCACCGAACCGACGCGGCGCCGGCACCGGGCGCACCTACGTCGCCGCGCGCCGGGTGCCGCTTGCTCGCGCTCGGCCCCGGCCCCGAAGGCCCCGAACCGGGCGGAACTCGGCCGCCGCGACCCTCGGCCTGACCAGGCGCCAGGCCCTGCGGCTGATCGCCGCCGAGAGCTTTGCCCGCGAGTGACGCTGCTGCCGGCGGGTGGACGGTTGAGGTCGCGGGAGCGCCACCGTCGAGCGAGCTCGCCGCCGCGCTGCGCTCGCGGCTGATCGAGCGGCGGCGGGCGGAGGCCGCGCGCGGCGCAGGCCGCCTCGGAGCGGTCTCGAGCCGAGGTCCGCGCCCTGGTCGACGAGGAGGCGGCCCTGCTCGGCGATGCCGATCGCGACGCGGTGGTCGCCGGGATCGTCCGCGACACCGTCGGCCTCGGCCCGCTCGAGGACCTGCTCGCCGACCCGGCGGTCGAGGAGGTGATGGTCAACGGCGCCGAGACGCGTCTACGTCGAGCGCGCGCGGCCGGATCGAGCCGGCCGAGGTCCGCTTCGCCGACGAGGAGGAGCTGCGCAACGCGATCGAGCGGATCCTCGCTCCGCTCGGCCGGCGGGTCGACGAGCTGAGCCCGATGGTCGACGCCAGGCTCGCCGACGGCTCGCGCGTCAACGTCGTGATCCCGCCGCTGGCGGTCGACGGGCCGGTCGCTCTCGATCCGCCGCTTCGGCGTCCGCCGGCCGGGCCCGCGGCGAGCTGGTCGAGTCCGGGACGCTGAGCCGGGGGCCAGCTGCGAGTCGCTCGGCGACGCGGTCGCCGGAGCGCCGCAGCATCGTCGTCAGCGGCGGCACCGGCTCCGGCAAGACGACCCTGCTCAACGCGCTCTCGAGCTTCATCGAGGCCGGCGAGCGGGTCGTGACGATCGAGGACGCCGCCGAGCTGCGCCTGCAGCAGCCGCACGTCGTCCGGCTCGAGAGCCGGCCCGCCGGCGTCGAGGGCAGGGGGGAGGTGACGATCCGCGACCTGCTTCGCAACGCGCTGCGGATGCGCCCGGACCGGATCGTGATCGGCGAGGTGCGCGGGCCCGAGGCGCTCGACCTGCTGACGGCGCTCAACACCGGCCACGACGGCGCGCTCTCGACCGTCCACGCCAACTCGCCCGCCGGACGCGCTCTCGCGGCTCGAGACGCTGGCGCTGATGGCCGGTGTCGGGCCTGCCGCACGACGCGATCGCCGAGCAGGTGCGGCGCGGGATCGACCTCGTCGTCCAGCTCCAGCGCGGCTCCGACGGCGGTCGCCGGGTCACCGAGATCGCCGAGGCTGCGGGTGAGCGCGCCCGGTGCCCTGGCTCGCTCGCTCCTCGCCGGCGGCGGCCGCCGGCGGCCTGGTCGCGCTCGCGGCGACGGCGAAGGCGCTCGCGCGCCAGCCCGGCGGTCGCGCAGCTGGCTGCGGGCCGCGCTCGAGCCGCTGCGGCGGGCCGGCCGCGAGGGCTACGCGCCTCGACCCGCTCGAGCGCCGCCGGCTGGCCGCGCTGGGAGCTCGCGGCCGCGATCGCTGGCGGGCTGGTTCGTGGCCGGCCCGGCTGTGGCGCTGCCGCTCGCGGTCGCCGGCCCGGCGCTGGTCGCCTGGCGACCGTCGCCAGCCGCCGGGCCCGTTACCGCCGCGCGGTCGAGCGGGCGCTGCCCGACGTCGGCGATCGCGGTCGCCGACTCGCTCAGCGCCGGGCGCTCGCTGCGGGCCTCGCTCTGCGCGGCGGCGGCCTCGCTCGACGGCCCGGCCGCGGTCGAGCTGGCGCGGCTCGGCGCCGAGCTCGACCTCGGCGCCCCGACCGCCGAGGCGGTCGGGCGCCTGGCGCCGGCGGATGCGCTCGGCCCGGGTCGACGCCTTCGCCGCGGCGCTGCTCAGCCAGCGGCTCGCCGGCGGCGACCTCGCCGGCCTGCTGCGCCGCTTCGCCGCCGGCGCCGCCGAGCGCGACCGGGTCGCCGAGGACGCCAGGGCGGCGACCGCGCAGGCCCGCTTCACCGGCCTGCTGGTCGTCGCGATGCCGAGCGGCGGCGCGCTCTTCGCCGAGCTGCTCCAGCCCGGCTTCATCGCCAGGCTGCTCGGGTCGCCCGCCTCGGCGGTGCTGCTGGCCCTCGCCGCCGCGCTGCAGCTCGTCGGCTTCGTCGCGATCCGCCGCTCTCGGCCCGGGATCCCCGCCTAGATGACGGCCCTCGCGGTCCTGCTGGCGGTCGGCGTCGATGCTTCTGCTCTTCGCCGCGGGGCGGGAGCTCGGCCGTCTCGCGGCCCGCGGGCCTCGACTCCCTCGTCGACCGGCTGACGGGGCGGGGCCTCGGCGACGCGGCGCTCCGGCTCGGCCTGCCCGAGCGGCTCGCCCGCGCCGGGCTCGGCGCCGCGAGTCCCGTGGCGACGGTCCTGCTCGCGAAGCTCGGGCGGCCGCGGCAGGTGGACTCGCCGGCCTCGCTCGCCGCCCCCGCCGCGCCCGGCCGCATCTCGATCCTCGTCGCGATCGGGCTGCCCGCGGCCGGCTTCCTCGTCCCCGACGCGCTGCTCGAGCGGCGGGCGCGCCGGCGCCAGCGCCGCCTGCTCGGCGCCGCTGCCCGACGCGCTCGACCTGCTCGCGGTCGGCGCCGCCGTCGGGCCGCGGCGCCGCCGCCGGGCTTCGCCGAGATCGGCCGCGGCCGGCGGCGGGCCCGCTGGCCGACGAGCTGCGGATGGCCGTCGCCGAGCTCGCTTGCGGCGAGCCGCTGCTCGAGCGCGCGCTGCGCCGGCCTGCGCGAGCGGGTCCCCGGCAGCGAGCTGGCGACCCTCTGCGCCGCGATCGAGCGCTCGCGGCGGTTCGGCTCGCCGCTCGCCGACCAGCTCCGCCGCCAGGCCACGCGCCCTGCGCCGCGACCAGCGCCGCGCGCGTCGAGGAGCGCGCCGCCCGCGCCGCCCCGAAGATCCAGCTCGTCGTCGCCCTGGTCCTCGTCCCCTCGGTCCTGCTGATGATCGCCGCGGCGCTGATCGCCAACGCCGACGTCCTGCTCGCTCGCCGGGCCTTCTGACACAGGCCAGCGCACCGGACTGGCGACCTCAGCTACCCGTCTCGTGGCCTCCTCGCGCAGCCGCGTCGCCACCGCGGCGGTCGCGGCGCGCGATCGTGTCGAGGCTCGGCGGCGTCTTCTTGTGGCCGTTGACGTAGCAGCAGAGGGTGCCGCCGACGAGCTCGAAGGCGAACTTCTCCGGCGCCGAGTCGGCAGCCAGACGATGAAGGTGGGGGAGAAGAGCTGGCGCAGCCAGTTGGGTCCTGGCCCTCGCCGGAGAAGATCTCGTAGCGCTCGGTCAGCGCCTCGCTCTCCAGCTCGACCCGCTCTTTCGAGCGGAAGACGTCCTCGAGCTTCTCCAGCGCGCGCAGGCCGGACTTGCGCTGGCAGTAGAGCTCGGGGACGAGGGCGGCGCACTCGGGGACCTCGACGATGCCGACCGTGTAGTGGTAGTAGTTGGTCTGCCGGTCGCCCTCGCTGTCGGTCGTCTCCTCCTCGTAGGTGTAGAGGGCGAGGATGCCCGTCGACGCCGTCGCCGAGCGGGCCCTCGAGCAGTCGCGCTCGGCGTAGCGGTCGTCGCCCTTGCGCAGCAGCGGCGTCGCCGGCGGCAGCGTGCCGTCTGCCGTCGGCTGAGCGTCATGCCGCGCTGGCGCGGCGTAGACTGTCGAAGAAGGCGTCCTCGGACCGCGAGTCGGCGATCGCGAAGACGACGAGCAGCCCGACCAGGAGGGCGGCGCCGAGCGCCGGCAGCGCCGACGGCGGCGCCGACGAGGACGAGGCCGGCGACGCCGGCGGCGATCGCGAAGGCCGCGAGCAGGACCCAGGGTCAGCGGCTTGCGCGATCAGCAGCCTGAAGTGGAAGCCGCGCAGGTCGTTGGCGTCGTCGGCACCTGGCGCCTGGCGGGGCATGTCTGGGCGCGCTCATCGGCGCAACGTAACCTACGCCGATGCAACGGACCGTTGCGATTTGGGGCGTTGCAGTCCGGACGTCGTGTTGCAAAGTGGGGGGAAGTGGGTTACTGTGGCGCTCGAGTTGAAGCCCAAGGACCGGGGTGGTGAGGCTCCTCCCACCTCATCACTCCGGTCCTAACTCTTTTCCAGGCCTCCCGCTCAGAAAGGAACCCACGGCGAGTGGCATTTCGGGGTCTCTACGAGCACAGCCTCGACTCCAAGGATCGCCTCACGGTTCCCTCGCGGTTCCGCGCCGCCCTCTCCGACGGCATCGTTCTCTCCAAGGGCTTCGACCCCTGCGTCTGGGTGCACACGACCGAGCGAGTTCGAGCAGCTCTCCGACCGCTTCCTCTCGCCGCACAGCCCGTTCGGCAAGCGACGCGCGCAGCCTGCGCCGCCGCTTCCACGGCGGCTCCTTCGACGAGAAGCTCGACTCCGCCGGGCGCATCCGCGTCCCCAAGCCGCTGATCGAGCACGCCGGCCTCGACGGCCCCTGCGTCGTGATCGGCGCCGGCGAGTACCTGGAGATCTGGAACGCCGAGGCCTGGGCCAAGCAGGAGGAGGAGCTCGACGCCTCCGCCGCCGAGATCGCCGAGGGCCTGGCCGCGGGCGGAGCGCCGAGTGAGATGCATGCCTTCAGCCGAATGCGCGCCCACGCGCAGCGACCGCCGATTCCGGCTTCCGCGAGCGAGCATCGGCGCTGCCATTGTCTGGATGATGCCCATCGAGCACGAACCCGTCCTCGCCGCCGAGCTGACCTCGCTGCTGGCGCCCGAGCCGGGGCAGACCGCGGTCGACTGCACCTTCGGCGGCGGCGGCCACGCCCGCCGGATCGCCGCCGAGCTCGGCGCCGACGGGACCCTGATCGCGATCGACCGCGACCCCGCCGCCGAGGAGCGCTTCGAGCGCTTCGCCGCCGAGGTCCCCTGCCAGACCCGCTTCATCGGCGACCGACTTCGCGGCAGGGCTTCGCGCCCTGCGCGGCGAAGGCATCCGCCCAGACATGGTCTACATGGACCTCGGAATGTCCTCGATGCAGGTCGACGCCTGGGAGCGGGGCTTCTCCTATTCCTACGACGCGCCGCTCGACATGCGGATGGACACCCGCCAGGAGTTCAGCGCCGCCGACCTCGTCAACGAGTGGCCCGAGTCGCGGATCGCCCAGGCGCTGCGCCGCTTCGGCGAGGAGCGCTACGCCGGCGGGATCGCCCGCGAGATCGTCCGCCGCCGCCCGCTGCAGCACCACCTCCGAGCTGGTCGCCGCGATCAAGGCCGGGATGCCGGCCTCGGCCCGCTTCGGCGGCGGCCACCCGGCCAAGCGCACCTTCCAGGCGATCCGGATCGCCGTCAACGGCGAGCTCGACTCGCTCGACGAGGCGCTGCCGACCGCCTGGGCGATGCTGCCGGTCGGCGGCCGCCTCGCCGCGATCTCCTTCCACTCGCTCGAGGACCGCCGGTCAAGCGGTTCCTCGCCGAGCGCGCCCGCGGCTGCGTCTGCCCGCCCGAGCTGCCGGTCTGCGTCTGCGGCCGCGAGCCCGAAGCCGAGCTGCTGACCCGCCGCGCCGTCGCGCCCGGGCCCCGAGGAGGTCGCCGCCAACCCGCGCTCGAGCTCGGCCCACCTGCGCGCCGCGCGTGAAGATCGCCGAGCCGGCCGCCGGCGGAGGCCGCCTGATGGCGCGCCGCCGCGACCGCACGCCAGGCTCGCGCCGCCCGCGCCGCGCGCACCGCGCCGCCTCGCCGCAACGGCCGCGCGCCGCGCGCAAGCGCCGCGCGCCGCGCGCCGGCCCGCAAGCCGCGCGCCCGCCGCAGCCCGCCCGCCGTCCCGGCGGCCAGCTGATCCCGATCGCGGTCGGCACCGCCGACCGCGGTCCGCCAGTCTGCCCGACTCGGGCCTGATCGTGCGGATGACCCGCGGCCGCGCCTGGATCGGCGTCCTCGGCGTGCTCCTGGTCGGGATCGTCGCCCTCAACGTGTCACCCTCAGCTTCGCCGCCTCCTCGGGCCACATCGACCAGAACATCCAGGCCCTCGACCAGGAGAACTCGATCCTGCGCAGCCGCGACGCCCAGCGCTCCGGCGCCGACCGGGTCCGCCACGACGCCGCGGCGCTCGGCCTCAGCGCCGCCGACCGCGACAGGACTCGGCTACGTGCGAGGCCAGCCCCGACGACGTCGCAGGGTCGCCGCCCAGCGCCTCGCCGCCGCGGGACGGGCTACTAGGGGCCGCGATGCGCATGATCGAGCGCCGGATCGGGCTCCTCTTCGCCGGCTTCCTCCTCTGCTTCCTGGTCGATCGTCGGCCGCGCCTTCTGGCTGCAGGGCGTGCAGGGCGCCCAGCTCGCCTCCGAGGCGACCTACCAGCAGACCGAAGTCGATCACGGTCCCCGGCCTGCGCGGCAGCCTGCTCGACCGCCGCGGCAACCCGCTCGCCGCCTCCGAAGACGCGGCGACGATCTACGCGACGCCCTACCAGGTGAAGAACCCGCCGCAGGCGGCGGACAAGCTGGCGCCGATCCTCGGCGATGGACAAGGGCGAGGTGCTGAAAGCCTGACCGAGGAATCGGGCTTCTCCTACGTCGCCCAGCAAAGTCGACCTGCCGACCGCGGCGCGGATCGAACGGCTCGACCTGCCGGGGATCGGCCAGCTGCCCGACAGCCGCCGCACCTACCCGCAGGGCGAGATGGCGGGGCAGGTGATCGGCGTCGGTCGGCTCCGAAAACCAGGGCCTGACCGGGCTCGAGGCTGGCGAGGAATCGGTGCTGCGCGGGCAGCGACGGCGAACGCCGCGATCGTCAACGACGCGCTCGGCGAACCGATCCGGCTCGAAACCGTCAAGGAAGCCGAGGACGGCGAGAGACATCGCAGCTGACGCTCGACCCGGCGATCGAGAAGAAGACCGAAGAGGTGCTCAGCGAAGTCGGCGAAACCTACGCGCCGAAGGGCGCGACGGCGATCGTGATGAACCCGCGCAACTCGCAGGTCCTGGCGATGGCCAACTGGCCGCCGGTCGACCCCACCGACCTCTCCGAAGCCGAGCCCCGAAGACCTGATCAACCGGGCGACCGGCTTCACCTACGAGCCGGGCTCGACCTTCAAGGCGTTCACCGTCTCGGCCGCGCTGGAAGAAGGAATGGTCACGCCGACGACCGACCTTCACGCTGCCGCCGGCAGCTCCAGGTCGCCGACCGCACGATCGAAGACGCCGAGGAACGCGGCACCGTGACCCTCATCGGTCGCCGAAATCCTCGCCCACTCCTCGAACGTCGGCGCGGTCACGATCGGGCTGCAGGTGGGCAGCGAGAAATTCAGCCGCTGGATCAACCGCTTCGGCTTCGGCCGCCCGACCGGGATCCAGTTCCCCGGCGAGGAGCAGGGCCTCGTCCCGAAGCTCGACGAATACTCCGGCTCGACGATGGGCAACCTGCCGATGGGCCAGGGCCTCTCGGTGACGCCGATGCAGATGATCGCCGGCTACTCGGCGATCGCCAACGGCGGCATCCTCAAGCCGCCGCAGCTGATCGAGCGGGTCGGCGACGAAGCGGTCCACGAGCCGAAGGGCCGCCGGGTGATCACGCCCGAGGTCGCCGCCGAGGTGCGGGAAATGCTCGAGGGCGTGCTGGCTGCCGGCGGCACCGCCTCGGAGGTCAGCGTCCCCGGCTACACGCTGGCGGGCAAGACCGGAACCGCGCAGGTCGCCGAAAACGGGACCTACTCGGAGACCAAGTACGTCGCCTCCTTCATCGGCTTCGCGCCGGCCCAGGACCCGCAGCTGCTGGTCGCGGTGATCGTCGACCAGCCGCAGGGCGAAATCTACGGCGGCTCGGTCGCCGCGCCGGCCTTCGGCAAGATCGCCGCATTCGCGCTGCCCTACCTCGGCGTCCCGCCGGAATAGGACGGCGGCCGTGGCCGACCGCCTAGAATCGCGCCTGAGGTTGGAACTGCGCTGATCTGCGAGGGCTCGTAGCGCCCGCGCGTCGTCGGCGACCCCGCCGTCGAGGTCGCGGACGCTCGCCTACGACAGCCGCAAGGTCGGGCCGGGGACGCTGTTCTTCTGCGTGCCGGGGAGAAGGTCCGACGGGCATGAGTTCGCGCCGGCGGCGGTCGAGGCCGGGGCGGCGGCGCTGGTCGTCGAGCGCGAGCTCGAGCTGCCGCGTCGCCGCAGGTGCGTGGTCGCCGACGCGCGGGCGGCGATGGCGCCGCTCGCGGCGCGCTTCTGGGGCGATCCGACCGCGGAGCTGCGGGTCGTCGGCGTCACCGGGACGAACGGCAAGACGACGACGGCGTTCCTGCTCCGCGAGATCCTCGAGGCGGCCGGGATCCAGTGCGGGCTGCTGGGGACGGTGAAGCAGGTGGTCGGCGGGGTCGAGGAGGAGGTCGAGCGGACGACGCCGGAGGCGATCGACCTGCAGGCGACCTTCCGGCGGATGCTCGAGGGCGGCGACCGGGCCTGCGCGATGGAGGTCTCCTCGCACGCGCTGGCGCTGCACCGCGCCGACGCGATCCACTTCGAGGTGGCGCTGTTCACCAACCTGACCCAGGACCACCTCGACTTCCACGCCGACATGGAGGACTACTTCGCGCGCCAAGCGGATGCTGTTCGAGATCGGGCCGCGGCACGCGATCGTCAACGTCGACGACCCCTACGGCCGCCGCCTCGCGGAGGAATTCGATTGCCGTGACCTTCTCGGCCGAGGGCGCCGAGGCCGACTTCACCGCCCGCGACGTCGACCTTCGACGCCGAGCGGCGCTCGCTTCGCGGGTCGGCGGAGACGTCGAGGTGCGGACCCGGCTGCCCGGGCACTTCAACGTCGCCAACGCGCTGGCGGCGTTCGCGGCGGCGACGCGCGATGGGGGTCGAGCGCGGACGGCGTCGCCGCGGCGCTGGCCGCGGCGAGCGCCGCCGCCGGGGCGGTTCGAGCCGATCGACGAGGGGCAGGCCGTTCGCCGTCCTCGTCGACTACGCGCACACCCCCGACTCGCTCGAGAACGTGCTGCGGGCGGCGCGGCGGCTGACCGCGGGCGGCTGATCTCGGTCTTCGGCGCCGGCGGCGACCGCGACCGCGACAAGCGGCCGAAGATGGGCCGGGCCGGGGCCGAGCGCTCCGACCTGGCGATCGTCACCTCCGACAACCCGCGCTCCGAGGACCCGGAGGCGATCGTCGCCGAAGTCCTCGCCGGGGCCGAGGGCGGCGAGCGGGGTCGAGGTCGAGCCCGACCGCCGGGCCGCGATCGCGCTTGCCCTCGCGCGGGCCGAGCCGGGCGACACCGTCGTGATCGCCGGCAAGGGCCACGAGCAGGGCCAGGAGTTCGAGGACGGCCGCAAGATCCCCTTCGACGACCGCGAGGTCGCGCGCGAGGAGCTGCGGAGGCTGGGCAGCGCCGGCGTGAAGCCTCGAGCGCGGAGGAGATCGCCGCCGCGATCGGGGCCGAGGTCGCTCGCGAGGGCGGGCCGCCGGCGTCGCCGGCGCGGGCGACGATCGACTCCGGCGGCGGCGGGCGAGGGCGACCTCTTCTTCGGCCTGCGCGGCGAGCAACGTCGACGGCGGCGAGTTCGCCGCCGCCGGCGCTCGAGGCCGGCGCCTGGGGCGCGGTCGTCGGCCCGCCGGGCGCGATCGGCAGGGCGCTGCGGCGGACGGCTTGGGTGTTCGCGGTCGAGGACCCGCTGGCGGCGCTGCAGGCGCTGGCCCGAGCCTGGCGGCGGGCGCTCGGCGCGCGGGTGGTCGGGATCACCGGCTCGGTCGGCAAGACCTCGGTCAAGGACATCGCCCGGGCGCTGCTGCCGGGCCGCGTCCACGCCAACCGCGAGAACCTCAACACCGAGATCGGGCTGCCGCTGACCATCCTCGAAGCGCCCGCGGGACCGAGTTGCTGGTGCTGGAGATGGCGATGCGCGGCGCCGGCCAGATCGCCGAGCTGGCGGCGATCGCCGAGCCCGACGTCGGCCGTGATCACCAACGTCGGCCCGGTCCACGTCGAGCTGCTCGGCTCGGTCGAGGCGATCGCCGCGGCGAAGGCCGAGCTGCTGGCGGCGCTGCCGGCGACGGGCACCGCGGTCGTCCCGGCCGAGGCCGGCGAGCTCGAGCCGCACCTGGCCGGCGCGCCGCGCCTGCTGCGCTTCGGCCCCGGCGGCGACGTCGAGGCGCGTCGAGAGCGCGGGTCGCCGACGGGCGTCACCGAGGCGCTGATCGCGACCCCGGCCGGGCGCCAGCCCTTCCACTTCCCCTTCACCGAGGCGCACAACCTGACCAACGCGCTGGCCGCGATCGCCGCCGGCGTCGCGCTCGGCGCGCCGCTCGCGCGAGATGGCCGACGGCGCTGCGAGCATAGGCTTCTCCAGCTTCCGCGGCGAGCGCCTCGAGCTCGGCGACGGGATCGTCCTCGTGAACGACTGCTACAACGCCAACCCGGTGTCGATGCGCGCGGCGCTCGACCACCTCGCGACCGCTCGAGGGCGGCCGCGCGGATCGCGGTGCTCGGGCGAGATGGGCGAGCTCGGCCCGGGCGCCGCCGGCTACCACCGCGAGGTCGGCGAGCACGCCCGCGCCGCCGGCGTCGACCTGCTGATCGGCGTCGGCGAGCCGGCTCGCGACGTACGACCCCGACGAGCTGGTCGCCGACCCCGAGGAGGCCGCCGAGCTGCTCGCCGCCCAGCTCGAGCCGGGCGACGCGATCCTCGTCAAGGGCTCGCGCTCGGCCGGCCTCGAGGCCGTCGCCGAGACCCTGCAGGGAGCTGCGAGCGTCCCGGCGGCGAGGGACGCGCCTGACATGGGTGAAGTCCTGATCGCCGGGATGGCGGCGATGCTGATCTGCATCTTCCTCGGCCCGAAGTTCATCGAGTACCTGCGGGTGCAGGGAGTTCGGCCAGCACATCCGCGAGGACGGGCCGCAGGAGCACCACGCCAAGGCCGGGACGCCGACGATGGGCGGCCTGATCGTCTTCGCCTCGATCTGCGTCCCCTACCTCGTCCTCTCCGACCGCGACGCGCAGAGCCTGGCCGTCTTCGGCGTCGCGATCGGCTGCGCGGCGATCGGCTTCGCCGACGACTTCATCAAGATCGTCAAACGCCGCTCGCTCGGGCTCTCGGCGCGCTGGAAGCTGCTCTTCCAGCTCTTCCTCGCGCTCGGCCTCTGGTGGGTCGCCCGCCACGAGGTCGGCCTCGAGCCGATCCTCTACTTCCGGATCGGCGACGCCAGCATCGACCTCGGCCCGGTCCTCTACTTCGTCCTCGTCTTCCTCGTCATCGCCGGCACCTCCAACGGGGTCAACCTCACCGACGGCCTCGACGGCCTCGCCGCCGGCTCCTGCGCGATCGTCCTGCTCGCCTACACGGCGATCGCCTTCGTCACCAACGAGCAGCAGAACCTGGCGCTGCTCTCCGCCTGCCTGGTCGGCGCCTGCATCGGCTTCCTCTGGTTCAACGCCTTCCCGGCCTCGATCTTCATGGGGGACACCGGCTCGCTCGGGCTTGGGCGGCGCGATCGGCGCCCTCGCGGTGATGACCCAGACCGAGGTGCTGCTGATCATCATCGGCGGCATCTTCGTGATCGAGGCGCTCTCGGTCGCGATCCAGGTCTTCTCCTTCAAGACCTTCCGCCGCCGCGTCCTGCTGATGGCGCCGCTGCACCACCACTTCGAGATGATGGCCTGGTCGGAGACGAAGATCATGCTGCGCTTCTGGATCATCGCCGCGGTCTGCTCGGGGATCGGGTTCACGCTGTACCAGCAGTCGATTGGGCGGTGAGGGCCACCGCGCCCCAGCTGCGAGACCGAGCGGTTGAGGCTGCGGCGCTGGCGGGCGGACGATCGCGAGCCGTTCGCGGCGATGAACGCCGACCCGGAGGTGATGGAGCACTTCTCCGGCCCCTGACGCGGCGGGCAGAGCGATGAGCTGGTGGAGTGGATCGAGGCGGGCTTCGAGGGGCACGGCTTCGGCCTCTGGGCGCTCGAAGTTGCCGAGACGCGGCGAGTTCATCGGCTTCGCCGGGTTCGCCGTGCCCGGTGTTCGAGGCGCCACTTCATGCCGGCGGTCGAGGTCGGGTGGCGGCTGGCGCGATCGGCCTGGGGGCAGGGCTACGCGACCGAGGCGGCTCGGGCGGCGCTCGAGTTCGGCTTCGACCAGGTCGGCCTCGACGGAGATCGTCTCGTTCGACCAGCGCCGGCAACGCGCGCTCGCGCGGCGGTGATGGAGCGGATCGGGATGAGCCGCGACCCCGCTGACGACTTCGACCATCCTCGCGATCCGAGCCCGGCACCCACTGCGCCCCCACGTCCTCTACCGGATCAGGCGGGTTAGGCGAGGAAGGGCGCCGAGCTGTCCGGAACGCCGGTCCTCGGCCGGGTCCCGGTCTCGTCGAAGTGCGGAAATGCGAACGGGACGCCGTCGGCCAGGGCGACGGCAGGGTGGTCCATCAACTGGAAGTGGAGATGGGGCTCGGAGGAGTTGCCCGAGTTCCCGCAACGACCGATCGGGTCCCCGGCCCTCACCCGCTCTCCCTCCCGCACCACGACCGAGTCACGCTGGAGGTGGGCCAACGCCGCGTAGATGCCTTCGCCGAGGTCGAGGATCACGTGGTTGCCGAGGATCCGGCCCGGCCCGGTCAGCTCGCGAAGGCCACCTTCGATGAAGAGGAAGGCGAACGCGGGCCAGGAGTTGCGGCTGCGGTGATCCCGCGCGCCGTCGCGCACGCGAACCACCGCCCCGGCGGCAGGCGAGAGGACCTCCTCGCCGAACCCGGGGAAGTCCTCCGGCGGCCGGGTGATCGGCCACCATCCGGTGACGGGACGCGCCTCACCGGAAGGCACGGCCACGAGATCGATCGCATAGGTCTGCCCGTAGGCGTGGAGACCGTGGCTGGGGACGTGGTCGGCCGGGGTGTTGAGTGCCAGCCACCGCCCGCTGACCGGAGGCTCGACCCGCCGCGCCCCCGTTGCCGTCGGCCCGCCGAGCCTCAGGTAGAGGGCGAGCGCGGCGACGAACGTCAGGGTCGCGAACCAGGCCGGGCAGTACTGGAAGACCAGATTGGTGGCCAGGAAGACGAAGGCGAGAAGGGCGAGCGGGACTCGAACCCTGCCCCAATTGATCGCCTTGCCTGGAGCGTGTCTCATATCTGGCGGCTACCCCACGCCGGGCGCACGAAAACGCCTACCCGGGGGCCGTGAACGGGTGGCGGTCGAGGCTGCGGATCGTCGGCCCCGCTTCGCGCTCCTCGTAGGAGAGGTGGGCGAGAAGCTGCTCGGCGAGCTCGGTCAGACCCGCCGAGAGGCGGGTGCGCGAGAATTCGTCCTCGCCGTCGAGCTCGGCGGCGCCCGCTTCTACGGCGTCGAGCAGGTCGGAGACCAAGCGGTGCTCTGCTTCGAGCCGGTCGATCACGGTGCCGACGGCGGCATTGGCGGCACGGAGGGTCGGGAAGAAGAGCGCGTCCTCGGCGTTGTGGTGGCTGTGGACGAAGCGGCAGTAGCGCACGCAGTTGACCTTCAGCTGCCATAGCGGCCCACTGGTCTTAAGGTCCTGAATCTGCTGCCAGGCCTCCTCCGTCGGGAGGTCGGAGAGAACCTCGCAGGCCAGTCGCTCGACGGTTGCGAGGTCTCGGCGGATCGCGTCGTGGACCCAGAGCAGCTCCTCGAAGAGCGCTCGGCCCTGTTCGGTCTCCTTCATCTGAGCTCAGATTCGATCGAGGACGCAACGGCCTTGCCGGCGACCTCGAGCGGCTCGGTCGAGCGCAGCGCGCGGCTGAGGACGAAGGCGCCCTCGAGCGCGGCGATCATCTCGATCACGAGGGCGCGCGCCCGCTCGCGGGTCGATGCCGGCTTCGGAGAAACGGTGCGACGCCGCCATCGATCCAGATGTTGAAGACGTCGGCGCAGGCCTCGCGGAGCTCGTCGTTGACGCTGGACACCTCGAGGGCGACAGTCGCGATCGGGCAGGCGTCGGCGTAGTCGGTCTCGACCAGGGTCTCGGCGGCGCCGGCGAAGAAGGCCCGGACGCCGGCCGATAGCTCGACGTCGGGGCCGACGTACTCGGGAAAGAGAAGGCCGTAGAGGAAGCCCGAGCGGCGGATCGTCTCGGCGCCGAGCGCGCTTTTCCCGCCCGGAAAGAAGTGGTAGAGCGAGCCGAAGGGCGCGCCCGGCCTCCTCGATGATCTGCTTGACGCCCGGTTCCCATGTAGCCCTGGCGCCGGAACAGCTCGCCGCTGCTCTTGAGAATCCGCTCCCTGGTGTCCGTCGCCACCGCTCCTCCTTCGTCGCCGGTGTCGTCGAATCCATATGTAGAGTAGCTCTAACTAGAGCGATCTATCTAGAACGGAGGCGGGCGATGCCATCTGACCGAGGTTTCGGCGGGGACGATCCACTACGAGGAGATCGGCGAGGGGCCGCCGCTGGTGATGGTCGGCGGCCTGGCTATGGACGGCGCCTCTGGGAGGGCGTCGTCGGCCGAGCTGGCGCCGACCCACCGCTGCCTGATGCTGACGCTGCCGTTCGGCTCCCACCCCGAGCCGATGCGCGCCGACGCCGACCTCTCGCTGCGCGGGATGGGACGGATCGTCGCCGATTTCATCGAGAGCCTCGCGCTCGACGGCGTGACGCTCTGCTTCAACGACTGGTCCGGCGCCCAGGTGATGGTCGCCGACGGTCTCCTCGACCGCGTCTCGGCCGCTCGTCCTCGCCTCCTGCGAGACCGAGGGCAACTACCCGCCCGGCCTCGCCGGCCAGGCCGCGGTGCTGTCGGCGAAACTGCCCGGTGGCCTCTCGGTGATGCGGCGGACGTTGCTGATCCGATCTCTGCGCCGGCTCCCCTTCGTCTATGGGCAGATGTCGAAGCGCGGTGTCCCGGACGCCGCTGATGCGTGAATGGCTCGAGCCGCTGCGCCGGCCGGAGATCCGCCGCGACGTCCGTCGCTACATCGGCGACATCAGGCAGGGCAGGCGCGACATCGCCGCCGCCACCGCCGTCGCTCGCGCACCTTCGAGCGCCCGGTGCTCGTCGTCTGGGACAGCGAGGGGCCGATGATGCCCAACGAGCAGGGCCGCAAGCTCGCCTCGGACTTCCCCGACGCCCGCCTGGTCGAGATCGCCGACAGCTACACGCTGATCCCGATCGACCAGCCGGTCGAGCTGGCGTCGGCGATCCGCCAGTTCGCGGTCCGGCCGAAGACGCGCGTCTGAGCGACAGGGGAGGCGGCGGGGGCCGCGAAGATACCTTGAGTGTCGGCCCCGCCGCCTCGCAAGCTCCGCCCGCCGCTCCCGCGGGGCCCGTTCCTGGTCGTCGGGCTCGCCCGCTCGGGGCAGGCGGCGGCGCGGCTGCTGGCGCAGCGCGGGGCGAGTCGGTCGTCGGGGTCGATTCTGGGACATCCCGAGGGGGCGGCAGGGCTTGCGCGGGCCGGCGTCGAAGTCGTTCCTGGATACGGATGGACTTGCGCAGCTCGAGGGCATGCGGACGGTGGTCAAGAGCCCGGGGGTTCCCCGGGAGGCGCCGGTGATCGCCGCCGCGCTGGAGCGCGGGATCGACGTGGTCGGCGAGCTGGAGCTCGCCTGGCGGGCGATCCCCAACCGCTTCCTCGCCGTGACCGGGACCAACGGCAAGACGACCACGGTCGAGCTGCTCGGGCACGTCTACCGCACGCGCCGGCGAGCCGGTCGCGGTCGCCGGCAACGTCGGCACGCCGCTCGCCTCGCTCGCCGGCGAGGTCGACCCCGACGCGACGGTGGTCTGCGAGGCCTCCAGCTTCCAGCTCGAGGACACCGTCTACTTCGCCCCCGAGTGCGCGCGTCTTCCTCAACCTCGCCCCCGACCACCTCGACCGCCACGGCGACCTCGACTCCTACCTGGCGGCCAAGCTGCGGATCTTCGCCAACCAGGGCAACGACGACGTCGCCGTCTACAACGCCGACGACCCGGCCCTCGCCGGCATCGACCTCGGCGGCTGCGCCCGGCGGATCGCCTTCTGCCACGGCGCCGGCCCCGGATTGCGAGGTGGCGCTCGCCGAGGGGACGATCTTCTACGACGGCGAGCCGCTGCTGCGCGGTCGCCGAGCTCGGCCTGCTCGGCGAGCACAACGTCGCCAACGCGATGGCCGCCGCGCGCGGCGGCGCTGGCGATGGGCCTCGACCGCGACGCGGTGCGCGAGGGCCTGCGCAGCTTCGCCGGCGTCCCGCACCGGCTCGAGCCGGTCGCCGAGATCGGCGGCGTCCGCTTCGTCAACGACTCGAAGGCGACCAACGTCGCCTCCGCCGTGGTCGGCCTGCGCGCCTTCGAGGGCGGCGTCCACGCGATCCTCGGCGGCAGCGAGAAGGGCGAGCCGTTCGCGCCGCTGCTCGACCCGGTCGCGCGAGCGCTGCGCCGCCTGCTACCTGATCGGCGCCACCGCCGACCGCCTCGCCGAGGAGCTGGCGCCGGCGATCGCGGCCGGGCGTCGCGCTGCACCGCTGCGCCGACCTCGAGGACGCCGTCCGCCGCGCCGCCGCCGCGGCCGCGCCCGGCGAGGTCGTCCTGCTCTCGCCCGCCTGCGCCAGCTTCGACGCCTTCGAGAACTTCGAGCGGCGCGGCGAGCGCTTCCGCGAGATCGTCGGGGCGCTCGCGTGAGCGCCCGCGCCCTCTCGCTGCGCCGGCTCGGCCGGGCAGCCGCGGCGAAGAGGAAGGGCAAGAAGAAGCGCGCCCGCGCCGCCGCGCCTCCGACCGAGTACAACATGCTGCTGACCGCGACCCTCTGCCTGCTCGCGCTCGGCGCGGTGATGGTCTTCTCCGCCAGCTCGACCACCCGGGTCCTCAGCGACGGCGGCCTCTCCGACAGCGCCTTCTACCTCAAGCGCACGCTGATCTTCGGCGCCCTCGGCCTGCTGATCATGCACCTGACCGCGCGCCACGGCCTGGACGACGATCCGCCGCCTCACCCCGGCGATCGCTCGTCGTCTCGCTCTTCCTCCTGCTCGCCGTCCTCGTCGCCGGCACCAACGTCAACGGCGCCAGCCGCTGGATCGGCCCCGGCTTCGCTGCAGATCCAGCCCTCCGAGCTGGCCAAGGTGGCGCTGATCCTCTACGGCGCCGACCTGCTCGCCCGCAAGCCGAAGCGGGTGCGCTCGCTCGAGGGCCTGATGCCGTTCCTGCTCGTCGTCGGCGCCGCCTGCCTGCTGATCGTCGCCGAGCCCGACCTGGGGACGACGATGGTGATCGCCTTCGCCGTCGGCGCGACCCTGATCGCCGCCGGCGCCCGGCTCCGCGACCTCGGCAATGATCGCGCTCGTGCCTCGGCGTCCTCGCCCTGCTGATGACCGTGGTCGAGCCCTACCGGATGGCCCGCCTGACCGGCTTCCTCAATCCCGGCGCCGACGCGGCCGGGGCCGGCTTCCAGGCGGCCCAGGCGAAGATCGCGCTCGGCTCCGGCGGCCTCTTCGGCGTCGGCATCGGCAACGGCGTGCAGAAGGCCTTCTACCTGCCCGAGGCCCACACCGACATGATCTCCGCGGTGATCGGCGAGGAGCTCGGCATGGTCGGGATCGTCGGCGTCGTCGGCCTCTTCTCGATGCTCGGCTACGCCGGCCTGCAGGTCGCCCAGAAGGCCAAGGACAACTACGGCAAGCTGCTCGTCGCCGGGCTCACCTCGCTGATCCTCGTCCAGGCGACGATCAACCTCTTCGCCGTGATGGGCCTGGCGCCGCTGACCGGCGTGCCGCTGCCCTTCGTCTCCTACGGCAACAGCAGCCTGCTGGCGACGCTGTTCGCGGTCGGCCTGATCCTCAACGTCGCCCGCGGGGGGACCGCCCGCGCTGGCAAACTGCGCGTCGTCGAGGGCGGGCGCTCGCCCGCCCGTGGAAGGAGCCGATCGAGCAGTGCCAGAAGCGCGCAAGAGTCGTGGTGGCAGCGGGGGGAACGGCAGGGCACGTCGTGCCGGCCATGGCGGTCGCCGACGAGCTTCGGGCTAGCGGCGCCGAGGTCTCCTTCCTCGGCACGCGCGAGCGGATCGAGGCCGAGCTGGTGCCGGCCGCCGGCTATGAGATCGACTTCCTCAAGGTGCGCGGGATCGACCGCCGCAACCCGCTGCGCGCCGCCGCGCGCCGCGCTCGAGGCGCTCGGCGCGGTCGGCGCGGCGCGCGCGCGCTCTGCGCCGCCGCGGCGCCGACGTGGTGATGGGCGGCGGCGGCTTCGTCGCCGGCCCGGCCGGGCCTGGCCGCGGCGCTCACCCGCACGCCGCTGGTGCTGACCGAGGCCGACAGCCACCTCGGCCTCGCCAACCGGCTGCTGGCGCGGACGGGCGCGGCGGGTCTGCCTCGCCTTCCCGATCGACGGGCGCGAGGGCGAGCGCTACCTGGTCACCGGGCGGCCGGTCCCGGCCGCGGTGCTCGCCGCCGACCGCGGCGCGGCCCGGCGAGCGCTTCGGGATCGCCCGGCCGGCGCGCGCTGCCTGCTGGTCGATGGGCGGCAGCCAGGGCGCCCGCTCGATCAACTAGTGCGCGCTCGAGGCCTTCGCCGAGCGCGAGGGCCGCGACTTCCACGTCCTCCACCTCGCCGGCCGCCGCGACTACGAGGAGCTGAAGCGAGCGCCTCGCGCGGCGCCCGCACAACGACCGCTACACGCTGCTCGCCTACGAGCCCGACCTCGGCGACGTGCTCGCCGCCTGCGACCTCGTCCTCGGCCGCTCCGGCGGCTCGATCTTCGAGGTGACCGCGGCCGGCCGGCCGGCGATCCTCGTCCCCTACCCGCACGCGACCGCCGACCACCAGAGCGACCAACGCCGCCTGGATGGAGCGGGCCGGGCGCGGCGACGGTGATCGACGACGCGGAGCTCGACCCCGGAGCGGCTCGCCGAGCGAGGTCGGCGGCGCTGCTCGGCGACGAGGGCGCGGCTGGCGGCGATGGCGGCCGCCTCGGCGTGCGCTGGCCATGCCCGACGCCGCGCGCCGCATCGCCGACGAGGTCCTCGCCACTGCGGGCGAGCGGATTCCGGTGCGTAGTGGAGCGAGCAAAGGCGACCGAACGTGAGCGACTGGAGCTGGCGGCGGCTGCACTTCATCGGCATCGGCGGCGCCGGGATGAGCGGCCTGGCGCTGGTCTGCGCCGAGCTCGGCGCGACGGTCAGCGGCAGCGACCGCGCCGACTCCTCTTATATGGAGCGGCTGCGCGCGGCCGGGCTCGAGCCGCGCGGTCGGCCACGACGCCGCCAACCTGCCCGAGGGCGCCGAGGTCGTCGTCTCGACCGCGATCGGCGAGGACAACCCCGAGCTGGCGCTGGCCCGCGAGCGCGGGCTGACGATCCGCCACCGCGGCGCGCTGCTGGCCGAGCTCTGCGCCGAGAAGCGGCTGATCGCGGTCGCCGGCACCCACGGCAAGACGACGACGACGGCGATGGCTGGCCTGGGCGCTGCGGGCGATCGGCGCCGACCCGGCCTTCTTCGTCGGCGGCGAGGTTCCCGGCCTCGGCCCGGACGGCGCGGCCGCCAACGCCGGCTGGGGCGGGGGGGAGTGGGTCGTCGCCGAGGCCGACGAGAGCGACGCCAGCTTCCTCGAGCTGAAGCCGGAGATCGCCGTCGTCACCAACATCGAGATGGACCACCACTCGCGCTGGGGCTCGGTCGCCGAGCTGCGCGCCGCCTTCGCCCGCTTCGCCGAGCTCGGCGACGGGCCTGGTGGTCCCGGCCGATGGTGGCCTCGACGACCTCGCGGCAGCGGCCGAGGTCGTCGGCTTCGACGAGGACAGCCCCGGACCGAGCGGCTCGAGCTCGCCGTCCCCGGCCGCCACAACCTCCTCAACGCCCGCGCCGCCCTGGCCGCGATCGGGCTCTGCGGCGTCGACGTCGACGCGGCGGCCGCGGCCTCGCTGGCCGATTTCCCCGGGGTGCGCCGCCGGCTCGAGCTGAAGGGCGAGCGCGCCGGCTCCCGCATCTACGACGACTACGCCCACCACCCGACCGAGGTCCGGGCGGCGCTCGCGGCGCTGCGCGAGCTCGGCCCCGAGCGCCTGATCGCGGTCTTCCAGCCCCACCTCTACTCGCGCACCAAGGCCTTCGCCGAGGAGTTCGGCGCCGCCCTGGCGCTGGCCGACGAGGTCGTCGTGCTCGACGTCTACCCGGCGCGCGAGGAGCCGGTCGGCGAGCTGGCCGGGGTCAGCGGCCTCGACGTCGCCCGGGCCGCGGCCGACCGGATGGGGGGCAGGCGGGTGCTCTGGGCGCCCGGACCGCGGACGGCGGCCGCGGCGGCGCTCGCCCGGCGCGCTGGGCACCGGGCACGTGTCCTGGTCACGATCGGCGCCGGCGACGTCTTCAAGCTCGGCGAGGCGCTGGTCGCGGGCGGGGACGGGCGATGAGCGCGCCGCCGGACGGGGTCGAGCGCGACTACCCGCTGGCCCGGCTGACCACGGTCCGCACCGGCGGCGCGGCCGACTGGTTCGCCCGGCCCGAGGACGAGGAGGCGCTGGTCGAGCTGCTGGCCTGGGCCGACGGCGAGGGGCTGCCGATCGGCGTGATCGGCTCCGGCTCGAACCTGCTCGTCGCCGACGATGGATTCCGCGGCCTCGCGATCAAGCTCGGACGGCGAGCCTCGCGACGATCGAGCGCGAGGGCGAGCGGCTGCTCTGCGGCGGCGGCGCCCGCCTGCCCTCGGCCGCGGCGAAGGCGGCCGGCTGGGGCCTCGCCGGCCTCGAGTTCGGCGTCAACATCCCCGGCACCGCCGGCGGCGCGGTGAGGATGAACGCCAACGCCTACGGCGGCCAGCTCGCCGAGGTGCTCGAGTGGGTCGACGTCTGCACCGCCGGCGGGCCGCGACCGGCGCCGGCCCGAGGACCTCGGCTTCGCCTACCGCAGCTCGAACCTCGGCCCGGCGAGGTCGTCGCGCGCGGCCGCGTTCCGCCTCGCCGCCGCCGACCCGGAGCGGGTGAAGGCGACGATGGCGGCGATGCGCGGAGCGCCGCCGCGAGGCCCAGCCCTCCGGGATCAAGACCTTCGGCTCGACCTTCAAGAACCCCGACGACCCGCGGGCCGAGGGCCGCAGCGCCGGCCAGCTGCTCGAGGCCGCCGGCTGCCGCGGACCTGCGGGTCGGCGGCGCCCGCTTCTCCGAGAAGCACGCCAACTTCGTCGAGAACGCCGGCGACGCGACGCACCGCCGACGTGCTCGAGCTGATGGCCGTCGGGCCGCCGGCGGGTCCACGAGCGGTTCGGGGTCGTGCTCGAGCCCGAGGTCCAGGTGCTCGGCGAGGTCGAGCTGGCCCGACGGCTGGGAGCTGTGAGGCGGGTCGGATTCATCGCCGTTGCCGTGGTCGCTGGTCGCCGCGGCGCTCTACCTGCTTCGTCATCCGCGACAAGACGGTGGCGCCGACCGTGTCCGTTCCGAGGCCGGTCGCGGCGATCGGCATCGGATCGGACGCGGTCGGCGTCGACTCCGACGGGCCGATGTCCTCTCGACCTGCCGGCCCCCGAAGACGGGTCGCTGCCGCAGCTGCCGCTGACCGAACCGCCGAAGAGCGGCCGGCGTCGCGGGCCCGTGCTCGAACAGGTCCGGGTCCTCGGCGCGGCGCCGGCGGCGCTGCGGCCCTATCTGCGAGCAGCCTCCTACGGCGAAAGCGGGGTCGAGCGTCGAGCTCAGCTCGGGGATCGAACTGCGCTTCGGCGACGCGACCGCAGGCGGAGCGGAAGTGGCGAGCGGCTGCCGCGGTGCTCGCCGACCCCGACCACCGCGCTCGATTATGTAGACCTGCACGCGCCGCAAAGGCCCGCCGTAGGCGGCTCTGGGCATATTCTGCCGCCCGTCGAATAAACCCTCGACCGCAGGCTCAGACTGGGCAAACCCTCAAGTAACACTTGAGACATTCGGCTTGCAGGATGCCTCCCGGCCGTTTGACAGAGGCGGCGAGAATGCCCTACGTTGAGCGCAATTTCCGTGGTTCAGGCGAAGGCTTGAACCCTTAAGCCTTGCTGAAGCCTCGGACGGAACAAAGGCTCAACTCAAATACCAGTCCTGCCGAGGACTGGGGCATAACCGGCCCGCCCTGGGCTGGACATGGAGAAATCGGGAGATGGAATCCACTTACCTTGCGGTGATCAAGGTCGTCGGAGCCGGCGGCGGCGGCACCAATGCCGTCAGCCGCATGGTCGACGCCGGCATTCGCGGCGTCGAGTTCGTCGCGGTCAACACCGACGCCCAGGCCCTGCAGGCCTGCGACGCCGACATCAAGCTCTCGATCGGCCAGGAGCTGACCCGCGGCCTCGGCGCCGGCGGCAACCCCGAGGTCGGGGCGGGCGCGGCGGCGGAGAGCCGCGACGAGATCAAGGAGGCGCTGAAGGGCGCCGACATGGTCTTCGTCACCGCCGGCGAGGGCGGCGGCACCGGCACCGGCTCGGCGCCGGTCATCGCCGAGATCGCCAAGGAGGAGATCGGCGCCCTCACCGTCGGCGCGGTCACCAAGCCGTTCGAGTTCGAGGGCAAACGGCGGATGCAGCAGGCGCTCGAGGGGATCGAGAAACTGCGCAACAACGTCGACACCCTGATCATCGTCCCCAACGAGAAGCTGCTGCAGGCGGTCGAGCGGCGCACCAGCGTCCTCGAGGCCTTCCGCCAGGCCGACGACATCCTGCGCCAGGGCGTCCAGGGCATCACCGACCTGATCACGATCCCCGGCCTGATCAACCTCGACTTCGCCGACGTGCGGACGATCATGCGCGACGCCGGCTCGGCCCTGATGGGCGTCGGCTCGGCCTCCGGCGAGGCGCGCGCGCTCGACGCCGCCAAGGCGGCGATCACCTCGCCGCTGATCGAGGAGTCGATCAAGGGCGCGACCGGGATGCTGCTCAACATCACCGGCCCCGAGGACCTCGGCCTGTTCGAGGTCAACGAGGCGGCCCAGCTCGTCCAGGCCGAGGCCGACGACAACGCCAACATCATCTTCGGCTCGGTCGTCGACCAGTCGATGCGCGACGAGGTCCGGGTCACCGTGATCGCCACCGGCTTCGAGGGCTTCGAGCTCCTCGCCCGCTCGCCGCAGCGGGTCCGCCGCCGCTACGAGAGCCGTCCGCGGATCTCGGCCGAGGACACCGACATCCGCAAACTGCGGGTCTCCGACGACGACATCGACGTCCCGGGCTTCCTTCAAGAATAGCGCAGGGCCGGCGCCGCTCAGTGCGGCCCGAGTTCCTCGACCTCGTAGCCCGAGGCGGCGAGCCGAGCGATCAGGTCATCGCCGTCGCCCTGGCTGCGGCTTTCGACCAGGACCTCGACCCCGGTCTCGCGGACGTGCAGGGAGACGCCGTCGCGGACGTGGGTGACGTCGAGGACGTTGCCGCCGGCCCCGGCGATGATCTGGAGGAAGTCGACGAGGCCGCCCGGTCGGTCGCTGATCTTCGAGAAGAGGCGGGTCCGCCGGCCGATCCCGGTCTGATGGCGGTTGATCACCTCGGCGAGGACGTGGGCGTCGACGTTGCCGCCGGAGAGGATCACCGCCGTCGTCCCCGAGCTCGCGGGCTCGACCGCCCCGGTGAGGAGCGCCGCGACCCCGACCGCCCCGGCGCCCTCGGTGACGAGCTTCCCGTACTCGACGAGCAGGACCATCGCCTCGGCGATCGCGTCGTCGTCGACCGTGACAATTTCCTCGACCCAGCGCCGGACCAGCTCCAGCGTCAGCTCGCCGGGCCGCTTGACCGCGATCCCGTCGGCGATCGTCGAGGCGGTCGCGACCGCTCCGCGGCTCGCCTCCTTCGATCGAGGGGCCGAAGGCGGCGCAGCCGGTGGCCTGGACGCCGACGATCTCGACCCCGCCCCCGGTCGCCGCCAGCGCCGCGCCGATGCCGCTGATCAGGCCGCCGCCGCCGACCGGGACGATGACCTTCGCCAGGTCGCGGACCTGCTCGCGCAGCTCGAGGCCGACGCCCGGCCTGGCCCGTGATCACCTCGAGGTCGTCGAAGGGATGGACGAAGAGGAGTCCGTCCTCGGCGGCGAGCCTGCGGGCCGCCTCGAGGCACTCGTCGATCGCGCCGCCCTCGAGCACGACCTCGGCGCCGAATGCCGTCACCGCGTTGACCTTCGAGATCGCCGCGTCCCGGGGCATGAAGACGGTGCAGGGGATCCCGCGGGCGCGGGCGGCGTAGGCGAGCGCCTGACCGTGGTTCCCGGCGCTGCCGGCGACCACCCCGGGGCACTCGGAGGCGTCGGGGCCGGCCAGCTTCGCGAGCGAGCCGCGGAGCTTGAACGACCCGGTCCGCTGCATGTTCTCGGCCTTGACGACGACCCTGCCGCCGCAGCGACGGGAGAGCTCGCCGAGGCTGAAGACCGGGGTCTCCTTCACCGTCTCGGCCGAGGCGGCGTGCACCGACCGCAGCTCGCCGAGGTCGGGCTGCCAGTTGGTTGCCGGATTGCTCATCGTCCTTGGCTCACCAGGTCTGTGGTCCAAGATAGCCTGGGACCGTGGCAGTCGGAAACCTTCAGCGAACCCCCCTCTTCGACTGCCATCGCGAGGCGGGTGCGAAGCTGGTGCCGTTCGCCGGCTGGGAGATGCCGGTCCCCTACGAGGGGATCAGCGAGGAGCACACCGCCGTGCGCACCCACGCCGGGATGTTCGACGTCTCGCACATGGGCGAGGTCGAGGTCGAGGGCCCGGGCGCGCTCGCCTTCCTGCAGCGCGTCCTCTCCAACGACGTCGCGACGATCGAGATCGGCGGCGCCCAGTACTCGTGCCTCTGCAACGAGGAGGGCGGCGTGCTCGACGACCTCTTCGCCTACCGGCTCGGCGGCGACCGCTACCTGATCGTCACCAACTCGGCCAACCACGAGGCCGACCTCGCCTGGCTCGGGCGCTGGAGCCGCGAGCTCGACGTCGCCGTCCGCGACGTCGCCGACCGCTACGCGATGCTCGCCGTCCAGGGCCCGCACGCGCGCCCGATCGTCGCCTCGACGCTGGGGATCGACCTGCCGGCGCGGATGCACGTCGCCGCCGTCCAGATCGGCCGCCGGCCGGCGCTGGCCTGCGGCACCGGCTACACCGGCGAGGACGGGGTCGAGCTGCTGATCGACCCCGAGGTCGCGCCGGCGATCTGGGCCGAGCTGCTCGACGCCGGCGTCGTCCCCTGCGGCCTCGGCGCCCGCGACACGCTGCGGCTCGAGGTCTGCTTCCACCTGCACGGCAACGACCTGACCCCCGAGCGCAACCCGATCGAGGCCGGGCTCGGCTGGTGCTGCGCGGAGGCGACCGGCTTCATCGGCTCCGAGGCGATCGCCCGCGCCCGCGCCGAGGGCACGGCCGAGAAGCTGGCCCCGTTCAGGATCGAGGGCCCCGGGATCCCGCGCCAGGGCAACCCGGTCCTCGCCGGAGGCGAGCAGGTCGGCGTCGTCACCTCCGGCACCTTCTCGCCCTCGCTCGAGATCGGCATCGGGATGGCCTACGTGCGCGCCCGACCTCGCCGAGCCGGGAACCGAGGTCGAGATCGACGTGCGCGGCAAGCACCGCCCGGCCCGGATAGCTTCCAAGCCCCTCTACAAGAAGGAGAAGTGACCTTGGCCGACGCCAGCTACCCCGACGACCTGCTCTACCACGACCAGCACGACTGGGCGCGGCTCGAGGGCGACGAGGCCACCTTCGGGATCACCTGGTACGCCCAGGACACGCTCGGCGAGGTCGTCTTCTACGACCCGCCGGAGGTCGGCGCGACGCTCCCGAAGGACGCCTCCTACGCCGAGGTCGAGTCGGTCAAGGCGGTCTCCGACGTGATCGCGCCGCTCTCGGGCGAGATCGTCGAGGTCAACGACGCGCTCGAGGACGCCCCGGAGAAGATCAACGAGGACCCCTACGGCGAGGGCTGGCTGGTCAAGGTCAAGCTCACCGATCCGGCGGAGGCGGAGTCGCTGCTCGGCGCCGACGAATACCGCAAGCTGCTGAGAGCGCTGGAGTGAGCCCGCGTCCATATCTGATTTCCGCTAGCCATCGAAGCGCGGTGATGCCAGCTAGCCTTTAGCCGGTGACCCGCTACACCTCCGCCACGCCCGAGGACCGGGCCGAGATGCTGGCGGCGATCGGCGTCGACTCGGTCGACGAGCTCTTCGAGCAGGTCCCCGAGCCGCTGCGGCTCGGCCGGCCGCTGCGATCTGCCCGACGGGCACGAGCGAGGCCGAGGTCTACGAGCGGCTCTGGCGGCGCTCGCCGCCCGCAACGCCGACGCCGAGGAGCAGGTCTGCTTCGTCGGCGCCGGGATGTACGACCACTACGTGCCGGCGATCGTCGACGCGATCACCCAGCGCTCCGAGTTCCTCACCCCCTACACGCCCTACCAGCCGGAGATCTCGCAGGGCGGGCTGCAGGTGATGTTCGAGTTCCAGACCGCGATGTCGGAGCTGACCGGCCTGCCGGTCTCCAACGCCGGCCTCTACGAGGGCCCCTCCTCGGTCGCCTCGGCCGGCTACCTGGCGATGGGGGCGACCGGGCGCCGCCGCTTCGTCGTCTCGCGCGGCGTGCACCCGCACAGCCGCGAGACGCTCGCGACCTACTCGCGCGGGCTTCGGCGCCGAGGTCGTCGAGGTCGGGCTCGACGGCGGCCTGACCGACGCCGCCGCGCTGGCCGCGGCGGTCGACGGCGAGACCGCCGCGGTCTTCCTCCAGAGCCCCAACTTCCTCGGCGCGGTCGAGGACGTCGAGGCGCTCGGCGCGGCCGCCAAGGAGCACGGGGCGCTGCTGGTCGTCGCCTCCGACCCGATGACGCTCGGCGTCCTCAGGCCGCCCGGGCGAGTGCGGCGCCGACATCGCCCTCGGCGAGGGCCAGCCGCTCGGCAACCGGCTCGACTTCGGCGGCCCCTCGTTCGGCTTCTTCTGCGCCACCGAGGAGCTGATCCGCCGCATGCCGGGCCGGATCGCCGGCGAAACCGACGACGTCGACGGCCGCCGCGGCTTCGTCCTCGCCCTGCAGACCCGCGAGCAGCACATCCGCCGCGAGAAGGCGACCCACAACATCTGCACCGCGCAGGCGCTGAACGCGCTGGCGGCGATGGTCCACCTCGCCTGGCTCGGCCGCGAGGGCTTCCGCGAGCTCGGCGAGCTGCTGGTCCGCCGCACCGCCTACGCGCGCGAGCGCCTGGCCGCGGTCGAGGGGGTCGAGCTGCTGCACGAGGCGCCGGTCGCGCGCGAGTTCGCGGTCCGGCTCGACGGCGCCGGTCGACCGCGGTGCTCGAGCGCTGCGCCGAGCGCGGGATCGCCGCCGGCTACCCGCTCGGCCGCGAGTACCCCGAGCACGAGGACGGCCTGCTGGTCGCGATCACCGAGCGCCGCACCCGCGCCCAGATCGACGACCTCGCCGAGGCCCTCGGCGCCGCGATCGCCGCCGAGCGCGGGAGGTGCGCCGGCGTGAGCGCTGATCGAGACGCCGATGCAGGACGAACGCGGTCCTGACGATCTACGAGAAGTCGAAGCCGGGCCGGCGCGCCGCCGTGCTGCCCGACGCCGAAGTGCCGGAGACGCCGCTCGAGGAGCTGATCCCGGCCAACCTGCTGCGCGCCGAGCCGCCGCGCCTGCCCGAGGTCGCCGAGCCGGAGATCGTCCGCCACTACAACCGGCTCTCGCGCCGCAACTTCGACCTCGACACCGGCTTCTACCCGCTCGGCTCCTGCACGATGAAGCACAACCCGCGCCTCAACGAGCGGGTCGCGGCGCTGCCCGGCCACGCCCGCCTGCACCCGGCCCAGGACCCCGAGCGCGCCCAGGGCGCGCTCGAGCTGATGTGGCTGCTGCAGCGAGTCGCTGGGCGAGATCTGCGGCCTGCCCCACGTCAGCCTGCAGCCCTCGGCCGGCTCCCACGGCGAGCTCGCCGGCCTGCTGCTGACCCGCGCCTACCACGCCGACCGCGGCGAAGAGCGGACCAAGGTGCTGGCGCCCGACACCTCGCACGGGACCAACCCGGCCTCGGTGACGATGGCCGGCTACGAGGTGGTCAAGGTCGCGACCAACGAGCGCGGCGGGGTCGAGATGGACGACCTGCGGGCGAAGGTCGACCGACGACGTCGCCTGCCTGATGCTGACCAACCCCAACACGCTCGGCGCTCTTCGACGAGAACATCGCCGAGATCGCCGCGCTGATCCACGAGGCGGGGGGGACGCTCTACTACGACGGCGCCAACCTCAACGCGGTGATGGGCCACTCGCGCCCCGGCGACATGGGCTTCGACATCGTCCACGTCAACCTCCACAAGTCGTTCAGCCAGCCGCACGGCGGCGGCGGCCCCGGCGCCGGCCCGATCGCCGTCTCCGACCGGATCGAGCCCTTCCTGCCGCGGCCCCAGGTGGTCCGCCGCGAGGGCGACAACGGCAGCGGCCCGCAGCTTCGACCTCGACCTCGAGCGGCCCAAGTCGATCGGCCGCCTGCGCGGCTTCCAGGGCAACTTCGGCGTCTTCGTCCGCTCCTACGCCTACATCCTCAGCCTCGGCGCCGACGGCCTCGCCGAGGCCTCGGAGACCGCGGTGCTGAACGCCAACTACCTGAAGGCGCGGCTGGCCGAGGGCCGCGCCGGCGAGCACCTGCCGGTCGCCTTCGAGCGCCACTGCATGCACGAGTTCGTCCTCTCCGGCAAGCCGATGAAGCGCGAGCTCGGGCTCGCCACCCTCGACCTCGCCAAGCGCCTGCTCGACTTCGGCTTCCACCCGCCGACCGTCTACTTCCCGCTGCTGGTCGAGGAGGCGCTGATGGTCGAGCCGACCGAGACCGAGACCAAGGAGAGCCTCGACGCCTTCGCCGAGGCGATCGAGCAGATCCTCGCCGAGGCCGAGGACGACCCCGAGATCGCCAAGCAGGCCCCCTACACGACGCCGGTCCGCCGCCTCGACGAGGTCAAGGCGACCCGCAAGCCGGTCGTCCGCCAGCCGCTCTGAGCGTGAAGGTCGAGCTGCTGAACGTCGGTTGGATGACCGCCCCGGCGGGCGTCTGGCGCCAGGGCGAAGAGGATCCGGGCCGCCCGGCCAGGGTCCCGGTCTCCTCGTACCTGATCGAGACCGACTCCGAGCGGATCCTGGTCGACACCGGGCTCAACCCCGGCGCGGTCGCGGACACGGTCGGCCACTACTCGGAGTCGCTTGCGATCTTCGAGCTGGAGCAGGAGAAATCGATCGCCGATCAGGTCGACCTCGGCTCGCTCACCCAGGTCGTCCTCACCCATCTCCACTTCGACCACGCCGGTGGCCTGGTGTCGGTGCCCGAGAGCGTCCCGATCGTCGTCCAGCGGGCCGAATGGGAGGCCGGCCACGATGACGCCGGGGTCGAGCTCAACTTCTTCCAGCCGCGCGACTACGCGGGCCAGGATCGGGAGGTGATCCTCGTCGACGGCGATCACGACCTGCTCGGCGACGGCTCGATCGAGCTGCTCAGCACCCCGGGCCACATGCACCGGCCACCAGTCGGTCCGGGTCGGCGAGGTCGTGATCGGCGCCGACGTCGCGCACTACGCCGAGGTTCTCGACGATCCGCGCTTCCCGAGCCTTCGCCGCCGACTTCGACGCTCAGGCTCCGCTCCGCCGAGCGCCTTCGCGGCCTCCGCGAAGACGGCCTCACGGTCCTGCCGGGACACGGATGTGGCCCGACGCTGCCTGCAGCCCGAGCCGTCGCTCTAGAAGCTCCGGCAGCTCCTGTTCGAGCTCGAGCACCGGGGCGAAGAGGTCGCCGTGCTGCTCGATCCGCTCCAGCACGTCGGCGGCCTCGAAGACGAGCGAGGCGGCGTCGTCGCTCTCGGCGGCGTGCTCGACCTCGTCCCAGGTGACCGGGGTCGAGACGGTCGGCCGTTCGCGGGCGCGCAGCGAGTAGACGGCGATCGTCGTCTTGCGGCGGTGGTTCTGGGACCAGTCGACGAAGACCTTGCCCTTGCGTTCGACCTTTTTCATTTTCGAGACGACCTGGTCGGGGGTCTGCTTCTCGAGCAGCTGGGCGATCGCTTTGGCGAACGGTTTGGTCCTGCCGTCGTCGCCCTCGTAGGTGACCTCGTCGTTGTTCAGCGGGACGTAGACCTGCATGCCCTTCGAGCCCGAGGTCTTGGGGAAGCACTCGACGCCGAAGTGGGCGAACAGCTCGCGCAGGCGCAGCGCCACCCGGCAGCAGTCGACGACGTCGGCGGGCGGGCCGGGGTCGAGGTCGAAGGCGAGCACGGTCGGCCGGTTCGGGCCCGCGAGCCAGCGAGAGCGAGGGGTGCAGCTCGATCGCCGCCAGCTGCGCCATCCAGACCAGGGTCGGCAGGTCTGTCGCAGACGCAGAAGTCGATCTTGCCGGCGTGCGGGCCGGCTTCGACCGCGCGCCGTCTTCACCCATTTCGGGCCGGTGCTTGGGGCAGCGCTTCTCGAAGAAGGCGGCGTCGAGGTCGTCGACCCCTTCGGGGAAGCGGCGCAGGGTCACCGCCCGGCCGCTCAGGTGGGGGACCATCGCCGGCGCCGACCTTGGCGTAGTAGTCGACCACCTCGCCCTTGGTGAAGCCGGCCTTCGGGTAGAGGACCTTGTCGAGGTTGGTGAGCTTCAGCTCACGCCCGTCGACCTCGACCTGGCGGCTCGTGGCCACGGCCTATTTCGAGGACTTTGGCTTTGGCTGCGCGGAGCGAGCGTTTCGTGTCGGCGCCGCTTTGGCGGCTTTGCGCTTCGCCGCGGCTTCGCGTTTCTTCGGCGGCTTTCGGCCTTGCGCCGTCCGCGCTTGCCCTTGACCGCGGCGATGCTCTCCTCCAGCGCCGCCATCAGGTCCGGGCGCCTTGGTCGCCTTGCGGCTCCTCGCGCTTCGGGCGCGCGACGATCTCCTTGCCTTCGGCCTTGCGTTCGATCAGCGCCAGCAGCTCCTCGCGGTACTCGTCGCGGTAGGCGCTCGGGTCGAAGTCGCGGGTCAGCGAGTCGATCAGCTGCTCGGCCATCTCGACCTCGCGCTTGGCGACCTTCGGCTTCTCGCGGGGCAGCACGTCGTCGAGCTCGGCCGGCGGCACGACCTCGTCGGCGAAGCGCATCGTGGTCAGGGTCAGCACGCCGTCGCCGGGGCGGATCGCCGCCAGGTGCTCCTTGTTGCGGAAGACGAAGCGGGCGATCGCCACCTTGCCCGACTCCTCCATCGCCTGCGGCCAGCAGCGAGTAGGCCTTCTCGGCGCCGTCGGCGGGGCCGAGGTAGTAGGGGCTGTCGAAGTAGATCGGGTCGATCTCGGTCGAGGTCGACGAAGTCCTGGACCTCGATCGCGCGCGTCTTCTCCGGCGCCAGCGCCGCCATCTCGTCCTTGCTCAGCGGCACGTAGCGGTCGGGGGTGATCTCGAAGGCCTTGACGATCTTCTCGTAGGGGACCTCCTCGTCGGTCCCCTCGGCGACGCGGCGGTGGCGGATCCGGGCGCCGTCGGACTCGCGGATCTCGCGCAGCGAGATGCCGCGGCGGGCCACCGCGCTGTAGAGCTTGACGGGCACGTTGAGCAGCCCGAAGCTGATCGAGCCGCTCCAGATCGCTCTTGCCATCAGCGCATCACCTACCCGGATTGTTCCAGCCGCGCACCGGTCGCCGTCGCGGTCGGCGGCCGCGCGGGAGCGCATCTTGCGCGCGGTGCGGTGGGATCATCGCGCCGGTGCTGTTCGAGCTGCGCGACGTCAGCCTGACCCGCGGCGACCGCCGCGTCCTCGACTCGGTCAGCGCCGAGATCCCGGCCGGCGCGACCGCGATCGTCGGGCCCTCGGGGGCGGGCAAGTCGACGCTGCTGCGGCTGCTCAACCGGCTCGCCGACCCCGACGGGGCACGATCGCCTACCGCGGCGAGCCGCTCGCCGAGTACGACCCGCTGGCGCTGCGGCGCGAGGTCTCGCTGGTCCCGCAGCTGCCGGCGCTGCTCGAGGGCACGGTCGAGTCGAACCTCGCCTACGCGGCCGGCCTCGCCGGCAAGGAGCTCGACGCGGCGCCGCTGCCTCGCCTCGCCGGCCTCGACCCCGTTCGCCGAGCGCGACGTCGCCAAGCTCTCGGTCGGCGAGCAGCAGCGGGCGATGCTGGCCCGCGCGCTGGCCCAGGAGCCCGCGTGCTGCTGCTCGACGAGCCGACCTCGGCGCTCGACCACGCCGCCCGCGACGCGATCGAGGCGACCCTGGCCGAGCTGCGGCGCGAGCTCGAGATCTCGCTCGTCCTGGTCAGCCACGACCCCGAGCAGGCGCGGCGGCTGGGCGAGTGGGTGGTGCGGCTCGAGGCCGGCCGGGTGGTCGAGTGCGGGCCCGCCGGCGGAGGTGTCTGGCGCGATGAGCACCTCGATCCACGTCTCAGCTCCGGCCAGGTCGCCGCCTCGCTCGCCCTGGTCGCGCTCGCGGCGGCGATCTCCTTCTGGCAGGAGGCCGACCTCGAGCGCGACATCGGCGTCGCCACGGTCCGCTCCTTCGTCCAGCTGACCGCGATCGGCTACGCGATCAAGCTGATCTTCGAAGCCGACACGCTCTGGCTGGTCTTGGCGCTGCTCGCGGTGATGGTCCTCTTCGGCGCGCTGACCGCGCGCAGCCGGGCGAAGAAGGTCCCGGACGCCTTCTGGCCGCTGCTGATCGCGCTGGCGCTCGCCGGCGGCGACGACGCTCGGCCTGGTCGTCGCCCTCGGCATCTTCGAACCGACCGCCGCGCTACCTGGTCCCGGTCGGCGGCATGGTGATCGGCAACGCGATGACCGCCTCGGCGGTCGCGCTCAACCGGCTCGGCGACGAGATGGCCGACTCGCGGGCGCAGGATCGAGGCGACCCTGGCGCTCGGCGCCACCGCCCAGGAGGCGGCGGCGCCGATCGTCCGCCGCGCCCTGCGCTCGGGGATGATCACCCTGGTCGACTCGACCAAGACCACCGGCCTGATCTTCTTCCCCGGGACGATGGTCGGGATGCTGCTCGCCGGCGCCAACCCGACCGACGCCGTCCGCCTGCAGCTGATCCTGCTCTACGCCGCTGCTCGGCAGCGTCTCGATCGCCGCCCTCGTCGCCACCGGCCTCGCCTACCGCAACTTCTTCACCCCGGCCCAGCAGCTGCGCGAGCCCTGAACCGACGGCGCCGATGGGCCGATACGCAAGCGATGCCTCGACGTATCGGCCCTCGGCGATGCTGTGCGGGCCTAGACTCGCTTGGTGTCCCGCCAGCAGCGCCTGACCCTGGTCGCGACGATCCTCGGCTCGACGGTCGTCTTCCTCGACTCGACCGTCGTCAACGTCGCGCTGCCGGCGATCGCGACGACCTCGACGCCGGGCTGGCCGGCCAGCAGTGGGTGGTCGAGGCCTACATGCTGACCCTGGTCTCGCTGCTGCTGGTCGGCGGCTCGCTCGGCGACCAGTTCGGGCGGCGGCGGATGTTCGTCATCGGCCTGATCGCGCTTCGGGGCCTCCTCGGTCGCTCTGCGCGCTCGCGCCCACGGTCGAGTTCCTGATCGCGCGCGCGGGCGCTGCAGGGGATCGCCGGGGCGCTGCTGGTGCCGGGCTCGCTGGCGATCGTCGCCGCGACCTTCGAGGGCGCCGGCGCGCGGCAAGGCGGTCGGCACCTGGACCGCCTGGACCGGGATCGCGACCGTGATCGGCCCGGCCGGCGGCGGCGCCCTGATCGGGCTGCTCTCCTGGCGGGCGATCTTCTGGGTCAACCTGCCGCTGATCGCGGCGACCGTGGCGCTGACCCTGCACTCGGTCGAGGAGAGCCGCGACCCGGACGCCTTCCGCGGCATCGACTGGGCCGGCATCGGCGCTCTCGGCGGTCGGCCTCGGCGGCCCGGTCTTCGCCCTGATCGAGCAGCCGACCCACGGCTGGGGCGACCCGATGGTCTGGGTGCCGATGGTCGTCGGCGTCGCCTGCTTCGCGCTCTTCCTCGTCCACGAGGCGCGCGCCCGCCACCCGATGCTCGACCTCGGCCTGTTCAGGATCCGCAACTTCGCGCGTCGCCAACCTGACCACGCTCGCCGCCTACGCCGGGCTGATCGGCGGCCTCTTCTTCGTCGGCCTCTTCCTCCAGCAGGTCGCCGGCTACTCGCCGCTCGAGGCCGGCCTGGCGACGACGCCGATCTCGCTGATCCTCTTCGTCCTCTCGCCGCGCTTCGGGCAGGCTCGCCTCCGGCACCGGGCCGCGGCTGCCGATGAGCGCTCGGCCCGATCGTCGGCGGCATCGGGCTGCTGCTGCTGCTGCGGGTCGGCGCCGACGCCGACTACGTCACCGACGTCCTGCCGGCGATCCTCGTCTTCGGCCTCGGCCTCTCGGCGACGGTCGCGCCGCTGACCGCGACCGTGCTCGACTCGGTCGACGAACGCCACGTCGGCATCGCCTCGGGCGTCAACAACGGCGTCTCCCGGGTCGCCGGCCTGCTCGCGATCGCCGTCCTCGGCGCCGTGATCTCGGCCCACTTCGGCTCGACGCTCGACGCCAACCTCGGCGGCGCCGCGCTCAGCCCCGGCGCCGAGCACCGTCGCCGACGCCAAGGCACAGCCGCTGGCGGTGCCGGACACCGGCGAGCTGCCGCCGGCCGAGGCGACCCGGTCGAGCGCCGCGTCGCCGACGCCTCGACCTCGGCCTTCCACCTCGGCATCGGCGATCGCCGGCGTCCTGATGATCGTCGGCGGCATCGTCGCCGGCTTCGGGATCGAGAACCCGCGCCGCGAGGCGACCGAGGCGCTGCGCCGGCATGCGGCACGGCCGACGCCGGCGAGCTCGCGGCCACTGGCGCCGACGGACCGAGCCTCGCCGGACCATCGGCGAGCGCCGACTGCGCGAGGCTCCGTCCCGGCCCGAATAGGCTCCGCGCCGTGAGCGCCCCGATCATCTTCTGCGGCATCCAGCCGACCGGCCGCAAGCACCTCGGCAACTACATCGGCGCGATCCGCCAGTACGTCGAGGGCCAGGACCGCGGCGAGCCGGCGATCTTCTGCATCGTCGACCTGCACGCGATCTCGGTCGCCTACGACCCGGCCGAGCTGCGCGAGCGGCGTCTACGACACGACCGCGATCCTGCTCGCCGCCGGCCTCGACCCCGAGCGCTGCATCCTCTTCCGCCAGTCCGACGTGCGCGAGCACACCGAGCTGACCTGGCTGCTCTCCGCGGTCACCGCCCACGGCGACCTCAACCGCATGACACCAGTTCAAGGAAAAGTCGGCCAAGCAGCGCGAGCTGGTCTCCGCGGCGCTCTTCTTCTACCCGGTGCTGATGGCCGCCGACGTGCTCGCCTACCGGGCGACCGAGGTCCCGGTCGGCGACGACCAGCGCCAGCACGTCGAGCTGATGCGGGAGATCGCCCGCCGCTTCAACGAGCGCTTCGGCGAGACCCTGGTCGTGCCCGAGCTCCGATCCCCGAGGTCGGCGCGCGGATCATGGACCTGCAGGAGCCGGAGCGGAAGATGTCGACCACCGGCGGCACCGAGGCCGGCACCGTCTACGTGCTCGACGAGCCCGACGGCGATCCGCAAGAAGCTCGGCAGCGCCGTCACCGACTCCGGCCGCGAGGTGCGCCGCGGCGACGGACAAGGCCGGGGATCACCAACCTGATCGACATCCTCGCCGTCGCCCGCGGCATCGACCCGGCCGCGGTCGAGGCGCGAGTTCGAGGGCGCCGGCTACGGCGACTTCAAGGAGGCGGTCGCCGAGGCGCGTGGTCGAGCTCCTGGCCCCGGTCCGCGAGCGCTACGCCGAGCTGCGCCCCGACGAGGCGGCGCTCGAGGCGACGCTCGCCGCCGGCGCCGAGAAGGCCCGCGCGATCGCCGCGCCGACGCTCGCCGAGGTGCGCGAGCGCGATGGGCAGTCGGTCCCGCTCCGGCGTCTAGCCGCTTGAGCGCTACGGCTGCGCCGGTGACCGTCGCCGAGCTCGACCTCGACCTCGACGTCTTCGCCGGGCCGTTCGACCTGCTGATGGCGGTCGTCCTGCGCGAGGAGGTCGAGCCTGCTCGAGGTCGAGCTGGGCGAGGTCGTCGTCGCCTACGTCGAGCACCTCGAGCGCGAGGGCGAGCTCGAGCTCGAGGTGGCGACCGAGTTCCTCGTCCTGATCGCCTCGCTGCTGGAGCTGAAGTCGCGGCTGATGCTGCCCGGCGCCGAGGACGAGCTCGAGGAGCTCGGCCCCGAGGAGGCGGTCGAGGAGCTGCTCGCGCGGATGCTCGAGTACCGCCGCTACCGCGACGCCGCGGCGGCGCTGGCGCGAGCGCTTCGAGGCGGCAGCGCGGCTACCTCTACCGCTCGGCGCCGCTGCCGCCGGAGCTGCGCCGGGTCGCGCTCGACGCCGCCGACCGCCGTCTACGACCCCGAGCGGCTCGGCGCCGCGCTCGGCGACCTGCTGACGATCCCGCCGACGCTCGACATCAGCCACATCCGCCCGACCGTCTCGCTCGAGCGGCGGCTGCGCGCGCTGCGCGACGCGCTCTCGCGGCCGCGCCAGCATCGACTTCGACGAGGCAGTTCGGCGGCGAGGACCGGCTGACCCAGGCGGTCACCCTGTTCGCCCTGCTCGAGCTCTACCGCAAGGGCGAGGTGACCTGGGAGCAGACGCGAGCCGTTCGGCCCGATCGAGATCCGCAGCCAGGAGGCAGCGCAGCGTGAGCGACCTCGCCCGCACGATCGAGGCGCTGCTCTTCCTCTCGCCGCAGCCGGTCGCCGCTCGCCGACCTGGCCGAGGCGACCGAGGCGACCGAGGGCCAGGTCGCCGAGGCGATCGAGCTGCTGCGCGAGGACCTCGCCGAGGGCAGGCGCGGCGTCGTCCTGCGCGAGGTCGCCGGCGGCTTCGCCCTGGCCAGCGACCCGGCCAGCGAGGACGCGGCGCGGCGCCTGCTGGCCAAGCCGCGGACGCCGCCGCTGACCCAGGCCCAGGCCGAGACGCTGGCGATCGTCGCCTACCTGCAGCCGGTCTCGCGGCCCGGAGGTCGCGCGGATCCGCGGCGTCTCCTCGGAGTCGGCGGTGCAGACGCTGGCCGAGCGCGGCCTGATCGAGGAGTCGGGGCGCTCGCAGTTCGGCGCGGCGATCTTCAAGACGACGGAGCTGTTCGAGCGGCTCTTCGGCCTCGCCGGCCTCGACCAGCTGCCCGACCCGTCGCAGCTTCGACCCGACGCCCGAGGACGAGCGGGAGCTGCGCGAGCGGCTGCTCAAGGCCGGGGAACAGCGAGCAGAGCCATGAGGGGGGGGGTCGGGGACGGCCCTGCCGGAGCAACAGCGGGGAGGCTCCGCCAGGGCCTCCCCCGACCCTCCGACTCGTGAGGCTGGCGAAGTTCCTCGCCCACGGGGGCGTCGCCTCGCGGCGGAAAGCTGAGGTGATCATCGCCACGGGCGGGTGACGGTTGGCGGGGAGGTCGTGACGCGATCCGGCGCGCGATGTCGGGGAAGGCGATGACGTGCGGGTCGATGGGAGCTCGGTCGGGGCGGAGGCGCGGGAGGTCTGGGCGGTGAACAAGCCGGCCGGGGTCGTCTCGACGGCGCGCGAGCCGGGGAGCGGACCGGCGGTGGTCGAGCTGGTCGACTCGGCGGCGCGGCTCTACCCGGTCGGCCGGCTCGACGCCGACTCGACCGGGCTGCTGCTGCTGACCAACGACGGCGAGCTCGCCAACCGGCTCACGCACCCGCGCTACGGAGTCGCCAAGGCCTACCGGGTCGGCTGCGGCGGCCGCCGAGCGACCGCGATCTCCGGCGGCTGCGAGCGGGGTCGAGCTCGAGGACGGGGCACCGCGCCGGCCGAGGTCGAGCGGCTCGGCCGCGAGGAAATCGAGATCGTCCTGCGCGAGGGCCGCAACCGCCAGGTCCGGCGGATGGTCGAGGCGGTCGGCAACCGGGTCGTCGCCTGCGCCGCGTCCGCTTCGGCCCGCTCGAGCTCGGCGGGCTCGCGGAGGGCGATTCCCGTCGCCTCACGGCTCAGGAGGTGGCGGTGCTGCATGGGTTGACCACCCCATAGCGGGGCTCAACTCATGCAGCGACGTGGACCAGGACGGTCCGCTCGCGCGGACGGTCGTCGAAGTCGATCAGGACCAGGGCCTGCCAGGTGCCGAGCGCGAGCCTCCCGCCGACGATCGGAACCGCCTCGGAGGGCCCGATGATCGACGCGCGCTGGTGGGCGTGGGAGTTGGTGTCGTGATTCAGCCGGTTGTGGGCGTAGTCGCCCTCGGTCGGGACCAGCCGCTCGAGCATCTCGCGCAGGTCAGGTAGACCCCTGCCCGGCTCGAACTCCATCGTCGTGTG
>CAVSLN010000009.1:0-568543 GCA_963728855.1 uncultured Actinomycetes bacterium | reverse complement strand
CACCAGGGCGACGATCTGGGCGCCGACGATCGTCAGCAGGGCCGAGCCGATCGTCGCGTGGATCTGCCACTCGCGGCCGAAGACGGAGACCCCGGAGGCCGAGAGCATGATTCCCAACAGGCCGAGGACGGAGCACCACCCCGGGCACCATGAACAGCGCGGTCGGGCTGTTGACCAGCAGGAATTTAGATGTCGCCAGCCGTCGCGGAACGAGGAGAGCTTCGACTCCCCCTCGCGGGGATGGTATTCGATGTCGAACTCGGCGATCTCGAGGTCCTCCTTGACCGCCCGCACGACCATCTCCGAGGCGAACTCCATCCCGGTGCTGCGCAGCTCGCAGGCGCGGCAGCGTGTCGCGGCGCAGCGCGCGCATCCCGCAATGGGCGTCGTGGATCCCGGACGGTAGAGGAGGTTGAGGAATCCGCTGAGGATCGGGTTGCCGATGTAGCGGTGAAGCCACGGCATCGCGCCCGGGGACGATGTTGTTCATCCGGTTTCCGATCACCATGTCGGCGCCGCCTTCGAGCTGCGCGAGGAAGCGCGGGATCTCGTTGAAGTCATAGGTCTGGTCGGCGTCGGCGGTGATGATGTAGGTGCCCCTGCGCGGCGGCGAACCCGGCCAGGTAGGCGCTGCCATACCCGCGCCGCTCCTCGTGGACGACCCGTCGCCCCGGCCGCCGCCGCCAGCGCGGCGCTGTCGTCTTCGGAGCCGTTGTCGGCGACGACGACCTCGCCGCTGATCCCGTTCTCAACGAGCACCTCGCGCGCCGATCGGACGCAGGACTCGATGCTCTGCTCCTCGTTGAGGCAGGGGATCACGACGGAAACCGCAAGCGCGTCAGCCTCTCCAGCCATCGGCCTGAGCCTAGCCAACTTACCGGCACGTAAGATGCGGCGCCTGTGGACCTGATTCTCTGCTGGTTCGTTGCCCCCGCGGCTCTGCTCGTCACGGCGGCGGGACTCTCGCTGCTGGTGGAGCGAGTCAGCGCATTCGGCGCTCCCCTGGACCATTCGTCCTGCCCTCGGGATGGCGACGATGATCGTCATCGCCCAGTTTGGTACCGCGACCGAAATGACGGCGAAGCTGACCCTGCCGGCGATCCTGGTGCTCGCCGCTCGCTCGGCCTTGTGCTCGGACGGCGGCTGTCGAGGCCGCGCCAGGCGGCGCCGTTGATCGGGATCGCGGATGCCTGTCTGCTTCCTCCTCTTCGCTTCGCCCTTCCTGGTCAGCCGGCGAAGCAACCTGGGCCGGCTACATCAAGCTCGACGACAACGCCACCTGGCTGGCGATCACCACCCACGTCTTCGAGCATGGCCGCGCGGTCGGCGCACCTGACCGCCGTCGACCCACCAGCAGGTACTTCAGGACTACCTTGGGCGGCAGCTACCCGATCGGCGGCTTCGTCCCGATGGCGGTGATGACCGAGATCACCGGCCAGGATCTCGCGTTCACGTTGCAGCCGTCGATGGCCGTCGCGGCGGTGATCCTCTCGCTGCTCCTGTTCGAGCTGTCTCGGCGCCTTCGGCAGGGCGTCGGAGCATCGGTCGCGGTCGCGGTCGTCGCGCCGCTTTCGGCGCTTCTCCTCGGCTATTACCTCTGGGGCGGAGTGAAGGAGCTGGTGATGGCCGCGCTGCTGCCCTTGGGCCCGATCCTGGCGGGACAGGCCGACCGACGAAGAATGGCCCCGAGCGCCTTCGTCAGCATCGCGATCACGATCGCTGCGATCGTGGCCGTTCTCGGGCCCCGGCGGGGCACTATGGGCGGTGCCGCCGCTGATCCCGGCGCTGTTCGTTGTCCTGCAGACGCTACGGCGGGCGGAGCGCTCGGTCCGGATCGTCGCTCCGATCGCGGTACTTGGCCTGATCCTGCTGCTGCCAGTGATCTTCGCGCCCGAACGGGACCTTCGATCCGCTCGACGGAAGGGGTCACCGGCGAAGCCGAGATCGGCAACCTTTACCGCCCCCTCAGCCTTCTCCAAGCGGCTGGGATCTGGCCCTCGCTCGACTTCCGCATTTCGACCCGAACTCGAGGCCCCGATCAAGCTGCTCACGATCTTCGCTTTGCTTCTCGCCGCGTGGGCGGTGGCGGCGCTGCGGCTGCCGAAGCGGGGCCGGGATCCCCTTGGTCGGCTATATCGCCGGCGGTATCGTCGGCGCGGCGCTGATCATCATCCACTTCGGTTCGACTTGGGTCGACGCGAAAGTTCTCGCCATCCTCTCGCCAGGGATCCTGGCGGCGGCGCTCCTCGGCGTCTTCTTCATCGGCGATCGGACGGGACTTCGCCTCGAGGCCGGCGTCGCGTCGGCAATCCTCCTCGCCGTCGTCGCGCTGGGGCGCATTTCTCGCCTACCAAGGGGTCTGGCTCGCGCCGCGAGATCCACTACACCGAGCTGGACAAGGTCGACGAAGAGTTCAGCGGCGAAGGGCCGACACTGAGCACCGAGGTCTCAGGCTACGGGCCGCGCTATTTCCTCCGCGACCTCGATCCCGAGGGCGCGACCGACCGCCGCCGCCGCCGGTCCTGCTCGTTGACGGCGAGCGTCCCCGAAGACGCCGAATCCCTCGATCTCGACCGGATCCGCTCCGACCAGCTCGACCCCTACAACCTGCTGGTTCTCCGCCGCGGTCCCTCGACCAGCAGACCGGGCGCGGAATTCGGGCTCGCCTACAGCGGCGACCACTACGAAGTCTGGACGCGCCGCGAGCAGCCGGGGACCCTGGTCCATCATCTGCCGCTGGGGACCGAACTCGACGCGGGCTCGATCCCAGCTGCAGCGCAGTCCGCCAGCTTGGCCGACGAAGCCGGGGAAGGCGGGAACCTGGTCGCGGCACGAGTCGGCACGCCGATCGCGATCGAGTTCGAAGCTCGACCCACCCGAGCGGCTGGACGATCCCCGACCACCTACACCTTTGCGCCCGATGGGAGCGGTCGGCTGACGACGCCCTTCGGCGTCCCGGGAGGGGAATATGAGCTCTGGCTCGGCGGGGTAGTCTTCGGCGGCATCAGACATCACGATCGACGGCGAGAAGGTCGCCTCCGAGCGCGGGGTGCTCAACAACTACGGCGGGCTTGAACAGTTCGCGACGATCAGCCTCGCCGCCGGCGAACACGACCTTGAGATCGACTATCACGGCGCCAGTCTGTGGCCAGGAAGCGCCGTGGATCCCTATGAAATCGGGCCACTCGAGCTCCGCGCTCCGCAGTACGGGGACCTCGGACTGGTCTCGATCAATCCGAGCCAGTACCACAGGCTCTGCGGGACTCGATGGGACTGGGTCGAGGCCTACTCCGGATCGAGCTCCCTGTAGAGAGCTTCGTGCTCGGCGCTCGCGCGGTCCCAGGAGAAGGCCTCCCGGGCGTGGGCTGCCGCGGCCCGGCTTGCCCGAAGAAGCGCAGAGGGGTCGCCGAGCAGCGCCGTGAGTGCGGCCGGGAACCCTGCCGGATCGCCGACCAGGTGAATCGCCGGCCCCGCTCCCACGAGATTGGGGGCGTAGCCCGGGTCATCCGCCACGAGCAGCGGGAGCCCGCTTGCCAGGCCTCTCCTGTGCGGAGAGCGGAAACCCCTCTCCCGCGCGCGGGCAACGATCATCGCGTCGCAGGCGCGGTAGATCTCTGCCAGGCGGGTCTCGCGACAGCTTCCCGAGAGGGGTGACCCGCTCGGCAGGCGCCCGCCGGAGTCTTTCCGCTCCGGCGACCGCGAGCGCGGACGTCGGGCAGCTGCGCGTTCGCACACCGCGTTAACCGCATCGTGAATCCCTTCTTGGCGACCGGGCGCCCGACGAAGAGGACCCGGGGCCGTCGTCCCAGCCGAGCTCGGATCGCGAGGCCGCGATCGCTCGTCCTCGTCGGCCGGCCGGAAGAGGTCGGTGTCGACTCCGTTGAGGATCGTCCGCCTCGTGATCGACGGGCAGAGCGCGGCGAGCTGCTCGGCGACCCGGTCGTTGTACGCGACGACGGCATCGGCACGCTTCAGGACTCGGAGGCCGAGGCACTCTGATCGCCGAGCGCCTCGACGCCGTCGAGGAGAGCCGAGTCGTAAGGGACGTGCCCGACGTGCTCGGTGAGGACGAGCGGCGGTTGTCGGGCATGCCGGCACAGCGCTGCGGCGGTGACCGAGCCGGGGTAGATGATAGCCGTGGGTGTGGACGATGTCAGCCCGGGCGATCTCCTTACTGAGGGTTGTAATTAGGCGGGAGCCGAACGATGGGCACCGCCCGTCCAGCCTGGGGTCAGCGCCGGCACCCTGATCTGGGTGTAGCCCGGCCCGGTGAGCTCGATCCGAGCCCCGCCGGAGGTCACATGGGTGACGTGTGGCCGCGACCCGCGAGCCCGGTCGCGAGCGCGTCGAGCCGCCTCGATACCGCCCATATGCGGGAATCCGTAGGCCGAGACGAGGATTCCACGGTCAGGGCTTGCGGAGGAGGCCGATCGCGTCCTGCGGCTCGGCCCGGCGACGAGATGTGGTCGAGCGCCGACCGATCGGCGAACTCGATGAAGGCGGGATTGTTGACGTCGTAGAGATCGCAGTCCGCGGCGGATATGGGGCCATGCGCTCCTGTATTCCCGCATCTGCGAAGAGTAGGTGTGGAGGGCGTCGTGGAGGAAGATGTCGAGTGGGCCGACCTCGGAGCGGAGCCGCGGCTCCAGAAGTCTTCCTCGAGTCGCCGAGCCTGAGTGTCCAGCGGTCTTTGAGCTCCTCCGGGATCGCGCGGCCGACCGGGTCGTCGAAGTCGTATGTGCAGGGCCGGGAAGATCAAGCCGAGTAGACGATGGCCGACCGCCGCTCTTCTTCGTCATCGCCCTGAGGATCGTCGGCCGTGGTGAAGCCGAGCGCGACGCCGGTCTCGACCAGTACCGCCGGCTTCATCAGGGTCGTGATCGTCCCGACTATGCGGAGCAGCTCGGCACGCGCGTTCCAGACGGTGAGCGGGTCCTTCGAGGTGCGCGGCTCGGAAGCCAAGTCTGCTTCGCCGCTGCCTCGTACGCGGAGGGCTCGATCTCCAACACGGCGGCCACAGCGCTTCGCCTCGGGTTCGATGAACTCCTCGAGGCCGGCGAGGTCGTGCCGGCGGCGCTGGTCGCGGATGAACTCCGGTCCCTGGCGGATGTTTGCGATGAAGACCCGTGGGTTGCGGATCAGCGTGCGGAGCGCCTCGATGGTCAGCAGCTGACGCAGCCCCTCCTTCGGCGGGCTCTCCGAGATATTCGTCGCATCGTCGTTCATGGGGTGGTCATGCAGGCCCGCCTCCACCTCCTGGCGGCGCGCAATGTTAGTTCCTGCGACGGTGCACCGCCGTGACCGGCCACGGACCGACGCCGAGGACCGAGGCGCGCTCGCAGCATCGGACGGGTGATGCAATGGGCAGCGGGCTCGGTTTGGGTCCGGGCGTTTTTCACCGTTATGCTGGTGGCCCTGATCGCGACCTTTGTCGACTGGGGCGCGGCCGTCGACCAGCTCCAAGGATGGCTCGTGGCCGCTATTCCTGTGCCGCCATCGGGGTTCTGTTCTGCTGCCCAGTTGGTCGCGGCCTGGCGCTGGTTCTTCCTGCTCGAGGGCGCGGGCCTGGGCCGCGCCCGCTGCCGGCGGTGATCTCGGGCCTACCTGGTCGGCGCCTTTGCAAATAGCTTCCTGCCGACTGCGTTCGGCGGCGACCTGGCCCGCGCTCTGCTGCTGGCGAAGCCGGGTCCGCCGCTGGTCCAGGGCGCTGCTCTCGGTGGTTGTTGACCGATTCCTGGCGCTCTGGTGCCTGATCGGCATTGCGCTGGCTCTCCCTTGCGATCAGGCCCGAGACCGTGCCGACCTCGCTCGCACTGACGCTACTGGCGATCACCGTCGCCGGGCTCGCTCGCCTCGGCGCTCCTGATCCTCCTTGGCATGCGCGGTGGAAGCTGCCCTCGCGCAGAGACTTCCCGAGCGGGTCGTCGAGTGGGCGAGGGAGACCCGGGCGACGCTCCACCTCTACCGCAGGCGCCCTCGAATCCTGCCGATTGCCGTCGGTCTCGGTTTCGTCTTCCAGGCCGTGACGGTGACCTCGTTGTGGCTGGTGGCCGGGCGATCGACATCGACGTGCCGATCACCCTCCTTGCCGTGGTCACGCCGCTGGTGCTCGTCGTGACCCTGATTCCGATCTTGATCGCCGGTTTCGGGCTTCGCGGAGGGCATGGTCGTCTCTTCTGGGCATGGCCGACTATATCGACCACCGAAGCGACCTTGCTCTCGCTGATGGGCGTCGTTGCAATGGTCGTCGCGAGCCTGCCAGGGGCGATCGCGATCCTGTTCGGAGATGCGTATCCAGACAGGGGGGAGCTGGAGTCAGCAGAGGCCGCCCTTCACAGTGCAGGCCGCCTAGCCGACGGGAACGATCAGGCCTGAGGAGACAAGGCCCAGAGAGCGTTTCGGATTCGGGTCGTAGACCTCGATCTGGGCTTCCTCGCCGGGGAAGGCGAGGTAGACGCTCTGGGGGTGGGTGGTGTTGAAGAAGACGACGCCGCCGCCGGGGGCGGAGGCGAGGACCCCGTTCGGTTGCTTGGCCTGTTTCTTCAGGGCCTTGGCGGCGTCCTTGAATTCGTAGGTCCCGATCGTGAGGAATTGGTGTCCGGGTCGCCGGCTTCGGCGCCGCCGGTGAGGTAGCGGACGTAGGTGCGGCCCGGTTCGGGTTCGCTGTACTCGACCTCGGCGCCCTCCTGTTCGCCGGCCCAGTAGATCGGGCCTTCCTGTTCGGCTGCCTTTTCGCGCAGTTCGTCGCCGCTGACGATCGCCGCGGTCGCCGAGCCGGAGGTCGTCGATTCGGAGCTGGAGGAGTCGTCGTCGCCGTTGTCGAGCAGCGAGATCAGGAGCACCGCGCCAAGGACGGCGACAACGGCCCAGAAGCCGTAGCGGATGATCTTCTTGCGGTCCATCGGGCGCCAAAGCCTAACCGGGGCGGGCGCGGATAAAGTCCGCGGCCGTCAAACCACAGGAGACCCGGAGAGCAGATGACTGACCAGAAGTACGAGCTGACCACCGACCAGGCCGAGCGCGAGGCGTCCGGCGCCCACGCCTACGGCCGCTACCTCGAGGAGTTCGAGGTCGGCGCCGTCTACAAGCACTGGCCGGCGAAGACCGTGACCGAGGCCGACGACCACCTCTTCTGCCTGATCACGATGAACCACCACCCGCTGCACCTCAACGACGTCTACGCGAAGAACTCGCAGCAGGGCCGCAACGTCGTCGTCGGGCCGCTGGTCTACTCGCTGGCGCTGGGGATGTCGGTCTCCGACGTCTCCGGCAAGGCGATCGCCAACCTGGCGACCGAAGAACTGAGCCATCCGAACCCGGTCTTCCACGGCGACACGCTGTTCTGCGAGACCGAGGTCCTCGACGTCAAGCCCTCGAGCTCGAAGCCCGACCGGGGCGTCGTCAAGGTCCACACCCGGGTCCTCAACCAGGACGGGGTCCTCGTCGCCGAGTTCAAGCGGCTGGTGCTGGTGCCCCGCAAGGAGCCGGGAGATGCCGCCTGAGGGGGCGTTGTTGCACTTTTCGCAGGGTCGATTGACCGAAACTTCGTACGATGGCAGATTGTTTTACTGACGGCGTTGGTCAACCGTCGCCGCCTTCTGTAGCTTCTCTTGCTTCGCCGCCGCATTCGCCCGACCGACAAGCGCCCGACACTTCAAGGAGACCGCTCGCCGATGATCGCTTCGCTGCCCGCCCGCCGTTGGCTCCCGTACATGCTTGCGGCCGCCATCGCCATGCTCGGGCTGCTGCTGATCTCGAGCTCGGCCGATGCCGCGATCAAGTCGTTCCGGGTCTGCGTCAAGAAGGGCAACCCGAACAAGGGCGCGATGCGGATGGCCAAGGGCAAGAAGTGCAAGAAGGGCGAGAAGCTTCTGATTCTGGTCAGCGCCGCGAACGAAAAGGACGTGGCGAGTGTTGGAGCTCCCGGCCCGCAGGGCGCGATCGGCCCGGTCGGGCCCGTCGGCCCGCAGGGCGACCCCGGCGCCCAGGGCAACCCCGGCGCCCAGGGAGCCCAGGGAGCCCAGGGCCGCGACCGGCCCGCAGGGCGACTCGGCGCGACCGGCCCCGCCGGGTGCCACCGGTCCCGCCGGCGCGACGGGCGCCACCGGAGCCGCCGGCCCGACCGGAGCGACCGGAGCCACCGGGCGACGGGCGCGACCGGTGCGACCGGCGCAACCGGGGCGACCGGCGCGACGGGGTCGCCGGCCCGACCGGCGCGACCGGCGCCACGGGTCTGACCGGAGCAACCGGCGCGACCGGCGCGACCGGCGCCGCCGGACCTGACCGGTGCCACCGGCGCCACGGGCGCGACCGGCGCAACGGGAGCCACCGGCGCCACCGGTGCGACCGGAGGCGCGACGGGCGCGACCGGAGCCACCGGGGCGACCGGAGCAACCGGAACGACCGGCGCCACCGGAGCAACCGGCGCAACCGGAGCAACCGGAGCCACCGGCGCGACCGGCGCCCAGGGCACGCAGGGGCCCGCCGGGTACCCAGGGCGCCGACCGGCGCCACCGGCGCCACCGGCGCCACCGGAGCGACCGGCGCCACAGGCGCGACCGGAGCCACGGGCGCCACCGGCGCGACCGGAGCCACAGGCGCGACCGGCGCCACCGGCGCGACGGGTGCCACCGGCGCCACAGGCGACACCGGAGCCACCGGAGCCACCGGCGCGACCGGCGCCACCGGAGCCACGGGTGCCACCGGCGCGACCGGCGCCACCGGCGCCACAGGCGCCACCGGCGCAACGGGTGCCACCGGCGCCACCGGCCCGGCCGGCGTCCAGGGCCCGCAGGGCGACCAGGGCGCCGTCGGAGCGACCGGCGCCACCGGCGCGACCGGCGCCACCGGGGCGACCGGCGCAACAGGCGACCACCGGCGCCACCGGCGCGACCGGTGCAACCGGCGCGACAGGCGACACCGGCGCCACGGGCGCGACCGGAGCCGACCGGCGCCACGGGTGCAACCGGCGCCACGGGTGCGACCGGCGCCACCGGAGCGACCGGCGCCAAAGGCGATACCGGCGCGACCGGCGCCACCGGCGCCACCGGGCGCCAGGGCCCGGCCGGGATCCAGGGCCCGCAGGGCGAACAGGGACTTCAGGGCGCGACCGGCGCGAGCGGCGCCAAAGGCGCGACCGGCGCGACGGGGCGACCGGGTGCCACCGGAGCCACCGGGGCCAAAGGCGCCGACGGCGTCCCCGGCCCGACCGGCCCGACCGGAGCCACCGGGCCGACCGGCCCGACCGGCCTCCAGGGCCCGACCGGCCCGACCGGAACCACCGGCCCGACCGGAGCCACCGGCCCGACCGGCGCCGCCGGGAGCCAGCGGCCTGGTGACCGTGACCGGGACCAAAGTCGGCCCGAACACGCACATCGGTGAAGACGGCGACCGCCGAATGCCCGGCGGGCAAGATCGCGATCGGCAGGCTCGGACGTCCTCAAGCCACACCGGAATCCGACCTCGGGAAACTGACCGTCGTCGAAAGCCGCGCCAGCGCCGCCAACGTCTGGTCGGTGAAGGCGGTCGAGGAGCCCGAAGTCAACCTTTGGTCTCTCCGGCCTCCGTCATCTGCGTCACCTCGACACCGTAATGATGGGCCGGCTCCTCGGAGCTGGGTGTGGCGGCGGCATCGACCGCGTAGGTGGCCCCTGCGGCGCTTCCGCCGCGCTGGCGATGCTGATCTGGCCCCCGCCGCGCAGGCCGCAGGATCAGCGCGCTCGGGGCGACGAACTCTGCGTCAAGAAGGGCAACCCCGAAAAGGGCGCGATCCGCTTCATCGGCGCCAAGAAGAACTGCAAGAAGGGCGAGAAGAAGGTCGTCATGGTCGCCGCCGCCAATGACGGCGACGTCCAGAGCATCGCCGCCGGTGGCCCGGCCGGGCCCGTTGGTCCCCAGGGTCCCGTCGGTCCGAAGGGGTCGGCGGGCGCGCAGGGTGGCCCGGGCAACGCCGGCGGACCCGGCGGCATCGGCCCGACCGGCGCGCAGGGCCATCAGGGCCAGACGGGGCCCAGCGGCACCCGGGCGCGACGAACTCGACGACGGGCCCGACCGGCGCGACCGGCCCCGCCGGCCCGCAGGGTGCCCCAGGGCCCGCAGGGCGCCGCCGGACGACCCGGCGCAGGTGGCGGTGCCGGCGGGGAAGGGCCGACCGGCCCGACCGGAGCGCAGGGCGCCCAGGGAGCGCAGGGCGCCCAGGGGGCGACCGGCGCCACGGGGGCGGCAGGTACCGAAGCAGGACCGACCGGCCCGACGGGCGCCAAAGGCGACGACCGGAGCCATGGGTGCCACCGGCGCCACGGGAGCCGCCGGCGCGAGCGGACCTTCTGGGCCGACTGGGGCGACCGGCGCGACCGGAGTCACGGGTGCCACGGGCGCGGCCGGCGCCCAGGGCGCACAGGGCCCGGCGGGGACCAGGGCCCGACCGGAGCCACGGGCGCCACCGGCATTACCGGGGTGACAGGAGTCATTGGAAACGCAGGCGCCACGGGCGCTACCGGCGCCACCGGGGCGAGCGGCGCGGTAGGTGCCACCGGCGCAACCGGTGCGACCGGGCCGAGTCCGGCCGGCGCGACGGGGGCTGCGGGGCGACCGGCGCCAAAGGCGCGACCGGCGATGCCGGCGCGGCCGGGGCGGTCGGAGCAACTGGAACGGCCGGGGCGGCCGGGGCGGCCGGGGCGACCGGCGCCAAAGGCGCGACCGGATCGATCGGGGCAACGGGTGCCACCGGGGCGCAGGGCGGCCAGGGTGTCCCCGGCCTCCAGGGCCCGACCGGTGACACCGGGGCAACCGGTGCGACGGGCAAAACCGGAGCGACCGGTGCGTCCGGGGTGTCCGGCACCAGCGGCACCACTGGTGCCACCGGCGTCAAGGGCTCGACCGGAAACACCGGCAACACGGGGGCCACCGGAGCTGCGGGGGCGAGCCCGCGGGACCCACCGGAGCGACCGGAGCTCCCGGGACCAAAGGCCCGACCGGAAACACCGGTGCGATCGGGGCGACAGGAGCGACCGGCATTCAGGGGGTCACCGGCACGAAAGGGATCACCGGCGCGACCGGTGGCACCGGCGCGACGGGGGCGACCGGGTTGGTCGGCGACAAAGGCGCGACCGGCACCGCCGGCACCACGGGCGCGACCGGCGCAGCGGGCGGGTTCCTTCCCGAAGTCGCCCTATACAACCAGTCGTTCGACATCGCCGAACCGCTGGGTTGGATCCCCCTTCCGGAACCCGAAGACGGGTCACAGGTGACCACCCTGGAAAGGCTTGAAGACGGCACCGCGCCGAGTCCGCCCTGGGTGCTCAAAGTCACCACCGACGGGACGGAAAGCTTCGGCGGTGTGAGAAGCATTTCCGCCGACGTCACCCCGAACCAGCTCGAGCGGGTGCGGATGATGATCAAATCGCCGAACAACCGCCTGATCTTCCCGGCGATCGTCGAGCGCAACTCGGAAGACGGATTCGTCGCCTACCACGAACTCGAAGCGTTCGCCGGTTCGGGGGAATGGGAAGAACTGAAACTCGAAACCAACTTCGGGCCGGAAGGGACGAAACTCCGCCTCTTCCTCAACCTGGGCGGCACCGGCACCGGCAGCTTCTGGCTCGACAAGGCGCAGCCGATCTCGGTCCCAGGCCCAACGGGCCCGACCGGTCCGGCCGGGCCTCAGGGCCCCCTGGGCAACCAGGGGATTACCGGACCCGGTGGTCCGACCGGCCCGACCGGCCCGACCGGCCCGACCGGACCGACCGGACCGGTCGGAATCAGTGGGGTCGAAAGGATCCCGGGGACGATCGTGAAAAACGCAGAATCGAAGACCGCGACGGTCGACTGCCCCGGCGGCAAGGCCCTGATCAACGGCGGCTACAACGTGGGCGGCAACGAAGGCCAGCAGCGCGAGGTCCAGATCGTCAGAAACCAGGCTCTTGATGCCGATACCTGGATCGTGCGGGCGGTCGAGGACACCGACATCGCCTCAGAATGGGAACTCCAGGCATTCGCAATCTGCGGCGTGGTGAGCCCGTAGGCTCGCTGCGACCGGGTCGTTTCCTCGCGGCTGCGCTGGCCGTCGGCGTCGCCGTGGCCGTGGTCCTCGCGCCAGGGGCGCAGGCGGCGCAGGCGGCGCGGACGAGCGCGCTCGGGGCGACGAATCTCTGTGTCAAGAAGAGCGGTTCCGAAGCGGGAAGGATCCGATTCGTCGGCCGCAGCAAGTCATGCAGCAAGGGGGAGCGGCGGGTGATCGTCCTTGCCGCCGACAGCGACCAGGACGTCGAAAACATCGCGGCCGGGGGGCCCGTCGGGCCGATCGGACCGGTCGGGCCTGTTGGGCCGAAGGGCGCCCAGGGCGACCCGGGTCAGCCCGGCGCGCCGGGGAGCCCCGGCGCGACCGGACCGACCGGGCCGCAGGGCCCACAGGGTCAGACCGGCCCCGGCGGCGCTCAGGGCGCTCCCGGAACCGTCCCCGGCCCGACCGGTCCCACCGGCCCTGCCGGGCCTCAGGGCCCTCAGGGACCGCAGGGCGCTGCCGGAGCGCCCGGTGGCCCCGGGCTGCCCGGTGCTGAAGGCCCGAGCGGCCCCACCGGCGCAGCCGGGCCGCAGGGCGCTTCCGGAGCGCAGGGAGCCACGGGCGCACCGGGAGCCGCGGGCGGCAGCGGACCGAAGGGAGCGACGGGCGCGACCGGGGCCACCGGAGCGAGCGGCGCGACCGGAGCGACCGGGGCCACCGGAGCGAGCGGGCCCAGCGGGCCGACCGGTGCAACCGGGGCGACGGGGGCGAAAGGGGGAACCGGAGCAACCGGTGCCAGCGGGCCGACCGGCGCGACGGGAGCGAGCGGTGCGACCGGGGCGGCCGGCCCCCCGGGCCTGATCGGCCCCGAAGGCGCCCAGGGTTCGAGCGGCGCGACCGGTGCAACAGGCGCCGCCGGAGCTCCAGGAGCAACGGGCGCGACCGGCGGCAAAGGCGCGACCGGGCCGACCGGCAACACTGGCGCAATCGGGGCCACGGGGTCAACCGGGACCCAGGGCCCGCCCGGGTCCCTGGGCCCGACCGGAGCGACGGGCCCAAGCGGAGCAACGGGCGCCGCCGGCGCCCAGGGCGCAACGGGTGCCGCCGGCGGTAAAGGCGCCACGGGAGCCACGGGGGCGACCGGAGCCCAGGGTGACCAGGGCCCGGCCGGCATCCAGGGCCCGGCGGGACCAACCGGAGCCACCGGCGCAGGCGGCGGCAATGGCGCCACGGGCGCGACCGGCGCGATCGGGCCCACGGGGGCGAGCGGAGCGAGCGGCGCCAAGGGCGCGACCGGCGACGCCGGCGCGACCGGCGGAACCGTCAACGGCGCGACCGGGGCTATCGGCGCGACCGGCGACGCCGGAGCGACCGGCGGTAAGGGCGCTACCGGCGCGATCGGAGCCACCGGAGCCACGGGCGCCACCGGAGCCCAGGGGGTCCCGGGGACCAAAGGCCCGACCGGCCCGACCGGCGCCACCGGAGCGACCGGGGCCAGCCCGACCGGGGCGACCGGGGCGACCGGGGCGCAAGGCGCCACCGGGGCGACAGGGGCGAAAGGTGGTCCGATCCTGGAAACAACGCCGCTGTATGACGAATCGTTCGAGTTCGAACCGATCACCCTCGAACCCGAACTGCAGCCGAAGCCTCCCGGCTGGATCTGGACCGGCGACTTCGACGTCGGAACCCAGTTCCACCGGATCGAAAGCTCCGAAGCGCCCGACGGCAAATGGATCCTCAAAGTCGACGTCAACGGTGTCGGTGGGATCAACGGGGTCCACAGCCCGACGACCCCGGTCGCGCCGAACGGCACCTACACCGTGCGGATGATGATCAAACTGCCGGCCGGGCGGGAATTCTGGATGGCGCTCAGCGAGCGCGGTGCCGACGGCGTCCAGCTCCCGACCGGATTCCACGAGCAGCCCAACGCGACGATCGGGACCGGCAGTTGGCAGCCGATCGAATACACCTACACCTGGAGCTCCGAAGGCCACGGCCTGCGTGCCTACTTCCGGATGGGGGGAGGCGAAAACGAACCCGGGACCTTCTACCTCGACAAATCGCCGACCGTCTACCTGCCGGGTCCGACCGGGCCCAAAGGCCCTACCGGGGCGACGGGCAAAACGGGGGCGACGGGCACGACTGGGGCCAAAGGCACGACCGGGGAAAAAGGCGCGACCGGCCTCACCGGGACCCCCGGTGGGACGGGATTCAGTCAGGTCCAGTACGAAGAACAGGGCACGCCCTCCAACAGCGAACCGAAGACGATCGACGTCGACTGCCCCTCGGGCAAGGTCGTGATCAACGGCGGCTACAGCCTGTCTGGGGGGGAAGGCGCGGAACGGGCGGTCAGGATCACCCAGAACAAAGCGTTCGACTCGAACACCTGGCGGGTCAAAGCCGTCGATGAAACCGGCGCCAGCTGGGCCCTTCAGGGCTTCGCCGTCTGCGGAAAAGTCGGCTAGCCGACGGGGACGATCTGTCCGCTGGTGACGATCTTCTTCGCCACCTTCGGATCGGGGTCGTAGACCTCGATCTGGACTTCCTCGTCCGGGTAGGCGAGGTAAACGTTCTGCGGCCGTTCGTGGTTGAAGAAGGCGACGCCGCCGCCGGGCACGGTGCGCTTGACCCCGCCCGGGTTTTCGGCGAGCTTTTCGAGCGCTGCGACCGGGTCGGCGAACTGGTAGCTGCCGACGGTGAGGAAGTTGGGCCGCGCGTCGCCCGGTTCGGCGCCTTCGGTCAGATAGCGGACGTAGGTCCTGCCTTCGGTTTCGCTGAGCTCGATGGTGCTCCCCGGCTGGTCTCCGGCCCAGTAGATCGGCGTCTTGCTTTCTCCGGCCACTTCGCTCAGTTCGGCCGGGGTGACGGCTTCCGGTGATCGGACTCCGCTCGAGGACGATGAGCCGGAGTCGCCGCCACCCTTGGTGATCAGCCAGATCCCGATCGCGATCAGGACGACGATCCCGAGCACGATCAGCAGCCGGCGCCGGCGGCGCGAGGCGTCGGCGCGGGGCCGGTCTTCGGATGCTTGCCCATCCTGCATCGGCGGAAGCCTAGCCATAGAGTCCCCCGGAATCATGTCCAGCCCCTGGTTGAGACCCGTTTTGATCGTTCTCGCGGTCGGCCTCAGCGCCTGGCTCGTGGTCCTGCTCGTGACCGGCGGCAACGACGAATTCCGGCCGACGACGGGGGAACCGGTGATCGCGTCCGTCTCCGACCTCGAAAGCTTCGTCGACAGCACCGACCGCACCGTCTACTGGGTCGGTGAAGTCGAGAACGTCGTCTATGAGCTGACCGAAACCGCCTCCGGGCGCGTCTATGTGCGCTATTTGCCCGAGGGCTCGAAGGCGGGTGACCCCTCGCCGGGGATCGTCACGATCGGCACCTACCCGGTCAAGGACGCCGCCGGCGTCCTCCGCGATGCGGCGAACGCCAAGGAAGGCAAGGAGCTGGCGATGAGCAAGAACGGTGCCGTCGTTTTACTCGAAACCGATCGTGCCGAAAACGTCCATATGGCCTTCCCGAACTCGGACGAGCAGGTCGAGATCTACAGCCCGGATCCGAAACTCGCACTCCGCTACGCCTCGGGCGACCTGGTCACCCGAATCCCGTAGACAAGCCAAACGTTAGGATTTCCGCCGATGAAGATCTTCGATTTCGACCCTGCCGAGCAGGGCGGCATCTCCTCCGAGTTCCTCGAGGCGCTCACCAACTTCGCCGGCGAGCGCTTCGGCGCCCACAAGGTCGAGGGAAGGCGATCGCCGGGCGCATGAAACAGGCGCTCTACGAGGCCCCCGACGGGGTCGACTTCCCGGGTGAGCTGTTCGACGTCGTCGCCGACCCCTGCAACCTGCACCGGCCGACGATGACGCTGTCGGAGCGCAACATCAAGGCCTACGACTCCTCTCGCCGAAGAACGAGACCGAGGTCAACCCGCTCAACGTCAGCGGCTCCTTCCTCGACAGCCTCAACGATTTCAACTGCGACCCGCTGGGGGAGGACCCGAGTGACGGGGACGTCCGCAGCGTGACGCTGGCCGCGGCGGACAACGGCGACGTCGACGGCACCGTCCCGATTCTCGGCCACAGGCTCGACTGCATCAGCCGCCGCTACACGCGGGACTGGGAGGACGCCGGTCAGCCCGACATTCGGGAGGAGGCGCCGGTGGCGCTGTCAGGGACCGATCTGGCGCTTCTCGAAGCGGTCGACGGCCGGCGCAGCGCGAGCGAGGTCCTCAGCGCGGCATCCAACGGCGGCGGCACCGAGACACTGGTCCGCCTCGCCCGACGCGGCGTCATCGACCTGCTCTGAGGGCGGCCGCCACATACGCGCTGGCCCGCCGCGGCGGCAGCGTGGGACGCGAGATAGCGATCGCGCTCGACCTGCTGACGGCGACCGGGCCCCGCTACATGCTCGATCGCCGCCGCCAGGAGCGGGCGCTGGGCCGAATGTGGCCGGCGCGGGCGGTCAACTCCCGGATCTGGCACGAGGCGGCGGCGGAGGTCGGCGTCCCGAGCGAGGAGCCCGTCTACGGGCACTTCGAGATCGGAGGCGGCGAGGACCCGGTCCGCACCTACATCCACATCACCTCGCTCGACTCCGAGGAGACGCTGCTGCTGGCGCTCGACAAGGCCGCCGGCCAGCGCCTGGTCGCCGAGGCCGGGGTGCCGATCCCCGAGCAGATCCCGTTCGAGCTCGCCGACCTGGCGCCGGCCCGCCGCGCGCTCGAGGCCGGCGGCTCCTGGGTCGTGAAGCCGGCCGGGACCAGCAGCGGCCAGGGCGCGACGACCGGGGTGCGGGACGGGGACGACCTGACCCGGGCGGCGGTGCGCGCCGCCCGCAGTGGCGCCAGGCTCCTGCTCGAGCGTCGGGCGGAGGGGGAGGAGTACCGACTGCTGTTCCTCGACAGCGAGCTGATCGGCACGGTGCGCCGGCTCGCCCCGACGGTCAGCGGCGACGGCACGAGCACGATCACCGGGCTCGTCGGCGCCGAGAACGACCGCCGGCTTGCGGCCGAGGGCGAGGCCGGGCTGCGGGTGGTCTCGATCGACCTCGACGCCCTGCTCGCCCTCCAGCACCAGGGGCTGCGCCCGGGCGTCGGTCCCATCCGTGGGCGTCGAGGTCGCGGTGAAGGGCTCGCGCAGCCAGGGCGGAGCCCGCGACACCGAGACGGTCCCGACCGCCGAGCTGGCGCCGGAGCTGATCGCGGAGGCCGCCGCCGCGGCGAACGCACTTGGGCTCCGGCTCGCCGGGGTCGACCTGATCACCCCCGACATCGGCAGCTCGCTGGCCGCCGCCGGGGGCGCGGTGATCGAGGTCAACGGCACCCCCGGCCTGCACTACCACTACCTCGTCCGCGACCCCGAGCGGGCAGACCGGGTCGCGGTCCCGATCCTGCGCAAGCTGCTGGCGGAGCGCCTCTAGCCCGCTCAGGCTGGGCCCAACGAGATCGATTGGTGCCTTGTGCACACCAGGGTGTGCATAACTGACCACTCGATATCCGAGCGCGCCTAGCCGGGGAGGACGCGGCGCAGGGCGCGGCCGAGGCGGCGGAGCGCCCCGACGAGGCTTGGGAGCGGGTCGGCGAGGCTCGCGATCGGGAAGCGGACCGGCGCCGCGAGGCTCCGCAGCCAGGCCGCGAGGGAGAGCTCTCCGGCGCGGCGGTAGCCGAGGAAAGCGCGGGTATCCTCGGCCGGGAACCAGAGGCCGATGCCGCGGCGGAACTCGCTTGGGACCGGGGTCGGGGGCAGGCCGAGGGCGCGCTCGTAGACGATCCGGCCGAGCTCGAGGCCGCAGGCCCGCTGCAGGGCGTCAGCGGCGGTGATCCTGTGGTTGCACTCGATCAGCTTCAGGCGGCCGTCGCGCTCGTCGCGCTTGAACTCGACGCAGCCGAGGCCGCGCAGCCCGATCGACCGGAAGAACCGCAGGCCCTCCTCGGCGACCTCGGGGTCCCGGGTCGACCGATGGTAGGTGCCGAGGCCGAAATGGATCGGGAACTGGCGCAGCTTCTGCTTCGTGTAGTGGAAGAGCGGCTCGCCGTCGCGGTCGATGTAGCTGTAGTAGGAGCTGAACAGCTCGGGGCCGGGGACGATCTCGGTCGCGATCATCTCCAGCCCGGCCGGCAGGCCCGATAGCTCGTCCTCGAGCTGACCCGCCGAGGAGACGACGATCAGTTTGCTGCGCATCCCGAAATGGCGGGTGAAGTGATGCGACTGGCGCGGCTTCAGCGCGCACGGAAACGAGAAGCCGTCGAGAAGGTCTCCGAGGGGCGCCCCGCGTTCGACGATCACCGTCCGGGGGATGTCGACTCCCGCGGCCTCGGCGAGCTCCGCCGTCCGCGCCTTGTCGAGCATCGCCGTCACCACCTCGTCGTCGGCCTCGGCGGGGGCGTGGCCGAGCTCGACCAGCTCCGCCCGGCCGGCGGCGATCATTTCCAGGGCGTCGTCGCTGCAGGGGATCACCGCGCCGCCGACCGGGTGCGCGCGCAGCCAATCGAGCCAGCGGCCCTGGACCCCCTCGCCGCTGCCGGTGTCGACGAACTCCTCGCGGCAGCGGGATTGGCGGAGCGGGTCTTCGCCGTGGCCGAGGCCGACGACCGGGACCCCGATTCGACTCAGACCGCGGGCGACCGAGAGCGCGACTACCCCGCCGCCGAGCAGGATCGCCGGCGGGCGATCACTCACGCACGGCGCCGCCGCTGTCGAGGGCGGCGTCGACCCAATCGTTCGAGAACTCGCCGCGGGCGACGGCGGCCGTGTAGTCGGCTTCGACCGATGCCCGCTCGCGCAGCCGGCCGAGCAGGTCGGCTGCGATCCCCGAGGGGATGACGACGACACCGTTGAGGTCGGCGACGACGACGTCGCCGGGGTTGACGACGATCCCGCCACAGGAGATCGGGTGGTTGATCTCACCGGGGCCGCGGTGGAGGGGGCCTTTCGGGGTGATCCCCCTGGCGTAGACCGGGAAGTCGCCGAGCGCGCGGATCGCCGGCACGTCCCGGATCAGGCCGTCGACGATGAAGCCGGCGATGCCGCGATGCCGCGCCTTGGTGCAGACGAGGTCGCCGAGGACCGCGGTCAGCGCCGATTCGCTGGTGTCGACGACGACGACATCGCCCGGCTGGGCGAGATCGAGGCTCTTGTGGACCATCAGGTTGTCGCCCGGGTAGCACTTGACCGTGCAGGCGGGGCCGGCGAGCGATAGCTCGGGGTCGGTCAACGGCCGCAGTTCCGGCGACATTGCGTAGAGGCGGTTCATCAGGTCCGAGATCAGCGGCGTCTCGAACCCGCTCAGGCCCTTGACGAGCTCGGGATCCGGCCTCTCGAAGCTTTCGATCAGGCGGAAGCCAGGGCCGGGGTGCATCTCGGCCGTTTTCGGTTTCGCGGCCCCGATGCCGCCCTCGTCGGCTGGTATCTGGGTTTCGTCAGTCAAGTCTGGGGGACTCTAGCTCCGATCTCATCTACGGTGAACCCAATGTCGCTGACGACAGAGACGTGGCACTGCGTGTCTGCCTGATCCCAGGCGACGGGATCGGGCCTGAGGTGGTGGGCGCGGCTCGCCGCGCGCTCGACGCAACCGGCGTCGAGATCGAGTGGGTGGAGCTCGAGGTCGGGGAGGCCGCCTACGGCAATGGCGGCGATGCCCTGCCCGAGCGCGTGGTCGAGGCGATCCGCGAGTGCGGGCTGGCGCTGAAGGGACCGGTCGCGACCAGGGCCGAGGACCCGTACCGTTCTGTCAACGTGATGCTTCGCGAGCGGCTCGATCTCTACCTGGGCGTTCGGCCCAGCCGGTCGATCAAGGGCATCCGGGCCCCGTTCTCCGACGTCAACCTCGTTGTCATGCGGATGACCGCCGGCGATCTCTACGCCGGGCTCGAGTATGGGCCCGACGATCCCGTCGCGACCGCGATCCGCGACGCGGTCGGCGTGGCCGGTGGCGCGACGCCGGAGGCGGACTCCGGGATCTCGGTCAAGGCGATCTCCCGCCACGCGGCCGAGCGCGCCGCCCGGGCCGCGATCCGCTGGTCGCTTCAGGGCGGAAGACGGCGGATGACGATCGTCCACAAGGCGAACGTGATCCGCGGCAGCGACGGGGTTTTCCTCGAGGCCGCCAGGGTCGCCGCCGCTGACTTTCCCGAGCTCGAGGTCGACGATCTTCTCGTCGACCGTGTCTGCGCCGACCTCGCCCGCGCCCCCGGGCGCTTCGACGTCCTCTTCGCCCCGATGCTCTACGGGGACATCGTCTCCGACCTCGCCGGCGGCCTGTGCGGCGGCCTCGGCGTCGCTTCGGGAGCCAACCTCGGGGACAACTGCGCCGTCTTCGAGGCCGTGCACGGCTCCGCCCCGCGCCACGCCGGCAAGGGAATCGCCAACCCAGCCGCCCTTATCCTCAGCGGCGCGATGCTGTTGCGCCACGTTGGGGAGGCCGACGCCGCCGGGCGGCTCGAGGCCGCGGTCGATTCCGCGGTGGCTGCCGGGGCCGTGACGCCCGACCTCGCCGTCAAGAAAAGCAAGGCGACCGACACCGCCGGGATGGCCGACGCGATCGTGAAGAGGCTCTGATGGAGATCACGGTCGTCTGCTACCACGGCATCAGCGAGGCCTGGCCGGCCGAGACCACGGTCACCCCGGAGGCGCTCGAGCGCCAGCTCGAGTGGTTCACGAGGCGCGGCTACAAGGCGACGACGCTGACCGGGGCGCTGACCGACCCTCCCTCCGAGCGCACCCTCGCGATCACCTTCGACGACGCGCACCTCTCCGTCCTCGAGAAGGCCGAGCCGCTGCTGAGCAACCACGGCTTCATCGCCACCGTCTATGCGCCGACCGATTTCGTCGACAGCGGCGACCTGATGGGCTGGGACGGCTACGACATCTGGCTCGACACCGAGTACGAGCAGGAGCTGGCGCCGATGTCGTGGGACCAGCTCGGCGGCCTTCGAGGACCGCGGGCTGGGAGATCGGCTCCCACACCCGCACTCACCCGAAGCTGACCGAGCTCACCGACGACGCGCGGCTCGCCGACGAGCTGGCGGGGTCCCGCGCTCGCTGCACAGAGATGCTGGGAGTCGAGGCGCCGAGCCTCGCCTATCCCTACGGCCTCCACGACAAGCGGGTCAGGGACGCCGCGGCGGCCGCCGGCTACACGATCGCGGTCTCGCTGCCGCGGAGGCCGACCGCGCCTCTGCCGCTCGCCTGGCCTCGTATCGGCGTCTTCAACAAGACGACGACGCGGCGCCTCGCGATGCGCGCCTGGCGCTACTCCCAGCTGTCGGAGTCGGGAGTCCTCTCGCGGACAATCGAGCGGACCCTCGCGATGCGGCGGAGGTGAGCGTGGGTCTTTCGCGCTGCGACCTCGCCGGGTTCGCGAAAATCGAATCGGATTGGGATCGGCTGGCCTCGGGCGGCGCCAGCCCGTTCCTGACCGCCGCCTGGGTCGGGAGCTGGTGGCGGGCCTTCGCGCCCGAGGGGGCGACCGCGCTCCTACTGCACGGGGAGGACGGGGCGCTCGAGGCGGGGGCGCTCGTCGTCGAGTCCGGGCGCACCCTGCATCCGGCGATCAACACCCACACCAACGACTGGGGCGCGGTCGCAGCCGACGATGACGCCCGGTCGCGCTTCTGGTCGGAGGTGGCCGAGCTCGGCGACACGAGGATCGTGCTCGAGCCGCTGCTCGAGGAGGACGCCGGGGCCTCGGCTCCGCGCGAAGCACTCCGGGGCGGCGGATACCGGCTCGTCGAGGAATCGCGCGAGCCGAGCCCCTGGCTCGAGCTGCCGGGATCGATGGAGGTCCTGCTCGCGTCGCGCAGCCGCAACCTCCGCTCCCAGGTAGGGCGCCGGACCCGGAGGCTGGAGAAGGAGGGGGAGATGCAGCTGCGCGCGGTCACCGGCGGCGCCGGCCTGGGCGCGGACCTCGATGCCTTCTTCGCTCTCGAGGCCTCGGGATGGAAGGGGGACGGCCGGTACCGCGATCGCCGCCGACCCGACCCTGATCGAGCACTACCGGGCCTTTGCCGAGGCGGCGTCGGCGCAGGGTTGGTTGCGCCTGTACATGCTCGAACTCAACGGAAAGTTGATTGCTGCCGACTATGGATGCGTGTTCAACGGTTGCGGCTACCTGATCAAGACGGCGTTCGACGAGGACCTGGGTCGCTTTGCCCCCGGGCTCGTCCTCCGCGCCGAGGTGCTGGGCGCCTCGATCGAGGAGGGGCTCGGCAGCTACGACTTCCTCGGCGGCCCCGACGAGTACAAGCTGCGCTGGGCGGACCACATGCGAGGGCGGAGGACGATCCACGCCTTCCGCGGAGCCGGGACCGTCCCGACCTACGTCTGGCGGCGCCGGCTCAGGCCGGCGCTGAAGCGCGGCCGCGACTGGGCCCGGAGCACTCGGGGGAGGTTCGGTCGGTGACGCCCGCGACGCCCAGAGGGGCCTCCAAACCGAGGAATCCAAGTACCCTGGCAGGCCCGTCCGAAATGGCGAGAACGCAGCCTCCCCCGCCGATACATGAGCCCTCAGCGACCGAAATTCCCCTCCTCGGCGATCAGCCACCCCGAGTCCGATGCGACGCCCCGTTCAACCGGGTGGCACGGCGACTCCCGGTGCCGACCGCCCGGAGGGAGACCAGGGGCCGCTCGAGAAATGGTGGGGGATATTCCTGCGCCGCAAATGGGTGGTGCTGCAGGCGCTGATCATCATCCCGCTGGTCGTCTTCGGGATCACCCTGACCCAGGAGAAGAAGTACACGGCCAAGGCGACGATCCTGTTCGATGGCCCGACCCTCGGCGTCGGCAAGAAGGGGAAACCGGCTTCATCGACCCGGACAGCGCCGCCGCCACCAACATCGCGCTCGCCTCGCTGCCGGTGATCGCCGAAGACGCGGCGAAAGAACTGGGAATGTCCACGGCGGCGTCGTCCGGCACAGGTCGAAGTCAAGCCCAGCGCAACCTCGGACATCGCCGACATCGAAGTCAACCTCGGTCGATCCGGTCGAAGCGGCGAGAACCGCGAACGCCTACGCCGAATCGTATATCCAGTTCAGGCGCTCCTCGAACCTGAGGCAGTTGAACACAGCGATCCAAAGCTCGAAGAGAGCATCTCCGCCCTCAGACCGACGACCTGGTCGGCCCCCGCGGGGTCGAGCTCCGCGACCAGCTCGACCAGCTCAAATTGCGGCATCGATCCAGACCGGTAACGCCGAGCTGGTCCAGCGCGCGACCCCCCGGACGAACCCTCCTCCCCGGATCTGAAAAGGAACATGTTCCTCGGCCTGATCCTGGCGATGCGGTCGCGATCGGCCTGGCGGCGCTGCTCGAGCGGATCGATCGGGCGGTTCGCGACGCCTCCGAGTTGGAAGCGATCTACAACCTGCCGCTGCTGGCCCGCATCCCGCGCAGCAAAGCGCTCTCCGGCTCCTCGCACAAACTCACCGACCTGGTCGGGAAATTCGGCGAGGTCGAGGCTTTCAGGACCCTGCGCGCAAACCTGCGCTATTTCAACGTCGACGGCCGCCTCGACGTCGCTCCTGATCGTCAGCCCGCTCGCCGGCGACGGCAAGTCGACGGTCGCCGACTTCCTGGCGATGACGATGGCCTCGATGGGCGACAACGTGATCCTGGTCGAGACCGACCTCCACAAAGGCGAAGGCAACATGGGCCTCTCCTCGGTCCTCGCCGGTGCCAGCCTCGACAGCGCGATCGTCGAGGTCGACCTCGGCGTCTCCGAACGCGGTCAGTCCCGGAACCTCCACATGCTGCCCGCCGGCCCGGCGCCGCCGAACCCGTTCGAGCTTCTCGAGAGCCAGCGGATGGAAGAGGTGCTGGCCGAGCTGAGGGGCCGCTACGAGCATGGTCCTGGTCGACAGCCCGGCGCTCTCGGCGGTCAGCGACGCCCTCGCGCTGGTTCCCAAGATCTCCGGTGTCCTTGTGGTCGGCGCTCTCGGGCACACGACCCGTGACGCCGCACACGAACTCAGAAAACAGTTGATCCTCGCCCGTGGAAACGCGTTGGGCGTGGTCGCCAACTTCACACCCTCAGAGCGTGGCTACCGCTACTACTACGGCTCTCCTCATCCTCGGATCAGACTTCCTGAGCGGCTGGACGGGGACGCCGCCCGGCGCCTCTCGCTGATCGCGGGTATGGTGTTGACCGAGGTCGTCCTGGCGACGGATCCTCGCCTCGGGCAGGTCTCGATCGCGCTCTGGGCCTTCGTCGCGCTGGGCTGCCTCGCGGTCGCGTTCGGTTCCCGATGGCGACCGCGGTCCTGATGCTGATCCTCGGCGACTCGGTATTTCATGTCGACCGTTCTCGTCGCGATCGGGCCGCTCAACGCTCAATGGCGCCGAACTTCTGCTCGGCGCCCTCTTCGTCGTCGCCCTGACCAGGCCGAAAAGGAAGGTGTGGGGGGGCTTCGCCGGGGCGATCCGGCGCTGTTCCTGGTCATCGTCGGGATCTCGACCCTGGTCGCCGTGAACGAAGGCGGAGCCGATTTCCTCAACGCGTTCTCCTGGAGCCGGTCGTTCCTGACCTTCGCCTTCTTCTACATCGTGGTCAGGCTCTTCTCCGACGACGAGAGCCTGCGCCGGCTGCTGTTCTGGGCGGTCCTGATCTCGGCCGCGACCGGGTTCCTCGCGATCTACCTCTCGATCTTCTCGGGCCCTGAATCGTTCTTCCAGGACCCCTCGCAGCAGTTCATAAAATCCGAAGAGGGACTCGGGCTGATCCGAACGCGTCCGGCTGCCGGGGCTGGCGCTCGCCTACTCGCTGTTCTGGTACGCGGTGGTGCGGGCGATACAGACCCAGGGCCGGGAACGGTGGCTGTGGACCCTGGCGATCGTCGGGATGGGGGCCAACATCGCGATCAGCTTCAACCGCAACATGTGGATCGGCATACTGATCGGCCTGCTGGCGATGCTGGTCCTCAGCGGCCCGATCATCAGGCGGCGCCTGGCGGTGGTGCTGGGGGTGATCGCGCTTGGAATCGTCCTGATCGGGGCCCAGCCGGGGCCGGAATCGAAGCTGCAGCCTCTGATCGCGAGGGGGACGTCACTGACGAACCGGGAAAGCCTGTTGGCCGAAGCCTCGCTGAAATCTCGCGAGGACGAGACCGAAGTTGCCTGGAACGTAGCCAAAGGGAACCTGCTGATCGGCATCGGGCCGGGGGTCGAATTCGGCGTCTCGTTCTTCGAAGCCACCGCCCAGGGGGTGTGGGTGAAGGTGCCCCAGTACTTCCTCCACAACCAGTACCTCTACCTGTTGCTGATCACCGGCATCCCCGGGGTGCTCGCGTTCCTCGCCTACCTATTCACGGGGCTGCGAGAAGCGTTCGCCTTCCGAACCCGAAGCCCCGAGCAGAGCGCTTGGGGAGTGGGCCTGCTCTCGATCATGCTGAGCGCGATCGTCGCGATCTACTTCAGCGCGCCCGAAATGATCTTCGCGATCGCGCTGCTGTCGGGCGCGATCTACTCGACCCGCCGCACCGCCCTCGCCGAGCGGTCCGGCCCCGAGAGTGGTCGATGACCGAAATCCGGGTCATTCTGGGCACGGATTTCCTTCTCAAGTACACACTTGGACTTGCGCGCGGGCTCCTCAACGTGGGGGCCGACCTCCGGATCCTGACCCGGGACCACGACCTCGAGTTCGGCAAGGAGCCGGGCGCGATGACGAGGAGCGTCGAGGCCTCGCTCGCGGGCCGGGGAGAGCACCTCGTCCTCAGCGGCCGGGTCCGCGAGCCGCGGCACTGGCGCGAGGCGCTGGCGCTGCGACGGCGGACCGGACGCTTCGGGGCCGACGTCTTCCACCTCCAGGACGTTGTCGTCAACGACCCAGGGCTGGTCGCCGCCGCGGTCCACAGCTGGAAGAAGCTCGCCGTCACCGTCCACGACCCCGTCGCCCGCGAGGAAGACGACGAAAACAGCGTCGGCGACCGCCGGAGCCGGGAATTCCTGCTCAAGCGCGCCCGCCTGGTCTTCGTCCACGCCGAGGTCCTGCGCGAGCAGCTGATCGAGTCGACCGGATTGAAGGCACCGGTCGTCGTCGTCCCGCACGGGATCGACCCCCCCGACGTCTCGCCGATCCCGGACAGGCCGCGGGTCCTGATGTTTGGCCGGATGCACGGCTACAAGGGCGTCGACATCCTCCTCGATGCGATGGGCCTGATCTGGGAGGAGCGTCCGGAGGTCGAGCTGACGATCGCCGGGCAGGGGCCGCTGCCCAACCACCCGCTGCTCGACGACGCCCGGGTCGAGGTTCGCAACCACCACATCCACGAGGACACCGGGGCGCCGGATCGGGACCCGACCCCACCGTCCACAGTGGACGGACGAGCCGCCTCGCGCGCCGCCTGGACGGCTGCCGCGGCGCTGCCCTCGGACACCTCGCTGCGGTACGCGATCCTGGTGTCGACCGTGCTCGCCAGTACCAGCGCCATCTACATGAGACTGTGGCTGGACCGGTACGGGACCGGCAGCGGGTACCAGCGGTGTGTCGAGCAGTTCGAGATGTCGGCGGCCGACAGCATCAGGCCCGGCGCCGGTGACGCCTGGATACCCCGCATGGCTGACGCGATGGCGTGCATCCGGCCGGACGCCACGTGGGCCATGCGGTACGCACTCGTCGGCGTCGGGGCGGTCATCGTCCTCGCCACCGCGACCTACTTCGCCATGCCATGGTGGCGCATCCGTCGGAACCGGCTCGTCCGGCTGGACCGCGGTACCGGTATCCCGCTCATCGGGTACCTCGACGAGCTCGTCGACCGGGTCGGCCTGGCACGCCGGCCGACGTTCTGGGTCGCCCCGAACCGGCCCCACGCGCAGGGCCTTGCCTTCGGCCGGCAGCGTCGCTGCCACGTCCAGCTCAACGACGGGCTGCTGGAGGGGTACGCCCTGGCCGGCCGGCGACCGGAGTTCGACGCGGTCGTCCTGCACGAGCTGAGCCACATCCGCAACCGGGACATCGGCTACACGTACCGGACCGTGGCGATCTGGCGCGCGTTCCTGCTGGTGGCACTGGCGCCGTACACAGTGCTGCAGCTGGTACCGCTCCCGCTCGGCCGTACCGTCAGCGGTCATGTGGTTTTGTCGATCGCGGCGCTGGTCGGTCTCGTGTACCTCACCTACGCCTCGATCCTGCGGGCCCGCGAGACGCACGCCGACCTGGGCTCCGCGCTCACCGGCGAACCGGGCGCGCTGGCCCGGGTGCTGCGCCGGGCGCCGGGCGGCCGCCGGTGGAACCCGTTGGCCCGGCACCTGCCGACGAAGCAGCGGTTGGCCATGCTCGACAACCCGGCCCGGGCAACCAGGACCCGGCTGCCCGTTGTGGTGGGTGCCGGCATCGCCATCGCCATACTGCAGGCGAACCTGAGCATCATTCTGGTACAGCTGCTGGTCGTTCAGTCCCCCGGACCGCTGGAGACCAGCAAGCTCTACCCACAGATCGCCGCGGTGACCAACGCCGGATCCGCCGTCATGCTCGCCGGGCTGGCCGCGGTGCTCGCCTGGCAGACCCACCTGCGCGACCAGCCGTTGCCGGAGCGGCAGCCCTTCTGGCGGCGCATCGGGCTACCCGTCCTCGCCCTGGCCGCTGGACTGCTGATCGGTGAACCGCTGTCCGTCTTCTCCGGCGTCAACGGTGCCTGGGGAGTCTTCGACCCGGCCACGAGCGGCGGCCTCGCCGCTGTCGCCGTCTCCGTGGTGTCGCTGGCCCTGCTGCTTGCGCTGCTGTTCGCGTGGATGGACGAATGCGCCGCCGCGTGGGTGCCGGTGGTCCGCCGGTGGCTGCGCGGAACCGTCGCCGCCGCGGCGCTCGTCGGCGCGGCGGCGCTCTACCCCGCGTACAGCGCGTGGGCAGGCTTTCACTACAGCCCGGCGATCCTGTCCGTACACGCCTACTACGCGGAGTACATGCCGACCTGGCAGGCCACGTGGCGACCACCGGCGTACGACCTGGTGATGTCCGCCTACCTGCCGCTGGTCGTGGTCCATCTGGTGCCCGGCGTCGCGCTCCTGCTGGCCGCACCGGTCGTCATGGTGGTGTACGGGCTGGTCCGCCGGGTGCCGGCGGAGGTCCCCCGCTGGCGGCGTCTCGCCGGCTTCGACGCCGTGGCGCCGCCGGCCGCCCGGCCCCGGCCACCCCTGGGTGACGCCCTGCGCGCCGGGCTGCTCGCCGCGGTGCCGGCACTGGCCGCCGCGGTCGCGCTCGCCGAGCTGGTACGGGCCCGGGGCGGTCCGGCGACCGCCACCAACATCCCAGCCGCGGGCGGCTATCTGGTACTGGCCACGACCTACCTCGGCGTCCTGGCCGCCACCGGGGCGGCACTGGTCGTCGCGGCCCGGGTCGACCCGGCGCGCGGTACCCTGGCGGTCCTCGCCGCGCTGGTCACCATGGGCGCGACGGCGCTCGCCTCGCCGGTACCCATCGTGCTCGGCATCTGCGGTACCGCCCAGGCAGCTGCCTGCCTGCCGGCCATGCCGCTCAGCGTCGGAGCGACCGTCTACTTCGGGGTCGCGGAGGCGGTCGCCGGAGCCGCCGCGGTCGCCGGGCTGGCGGCGGCCGTCGCCCGGCTGGCGAACCGCCGTCGCGGCCGGACCCGCGATACCGCCACCGAGCCGGCGGGATACCCGTCCCGGGTGGGCCAGGCCGTCGTCGCCAGCCTCGGTGCCGTGCTCCTCGCCGTACTGGCCGTCGGCGGGTACCTGGGATACCACCTCCTCGTGTAGAACCCACCGCGAGAATGGGACGGCTCCGGTGGGGAACGTCTGCGGTGACACCAGCGTCGCGGCCATCCCCGTCACCGGCTCGTAAGGGCGGAATAGCCCGCCGCGCGGGAGGCTTGTGCCAGACGCCGAAAGGAGCGCGAAAATGCTTCGTCGCAAGAAGCTGGAGTTGCCCACGCCTGACCAGGCTCTGCCCGGCCGTACCGAGCCGATGCCCGTGGTCGCCCGGCATACCGTGCTGGGTACCTCCCTCACCGGCCCGTGGCCGGAGGGCGCTGCGGTGGCGGTGTTCGCGATGGGCTGTTTCTGGGGCGCCGAGAAGATGTTCTGGCAGGTGCCGGGGGTGATCTCCACCTCGGTCGGGTACGCGGGCGGCAGCACCCCGAACCCGACGTACGAGGAGGTCTGCTCCGGCTACACCGGGCACACCGAGGTCGTCCAGGTCGTGTACGACCCCGCCCGGGTCGCGTACGCTGACCTGCTCAAGGTCTTCTGGGAGAACCACGACCCGACCCAGGGCATGCGCCAGGGCAACGACGTCGGTACCCAGTACCGCTCGGCGATCTACACGACCACCGACGAGCAGCTCGCCGAGGCGGCGGCCGCACGCGATGCCTTCAACCCGGTGGTACGGGCGTCCGGGCTCGGCGACATCACGACCGAGATCCGGCCCCTCGACAAGTTCTACTACGCCGAGGACTACCACCAGCAGTACCTTTCAAGTCAGAAAAACCCCGGCGGGTACTGCACCCACGGCCCCACCGGCCTGACCTGCCCTGTGGGAGTCGCTCGGACCGCTAGCTGAGGTACGGCGAAGCCCCCGAACCGCCTCGGGGGCTTCGCGCCTCCGACCTTCTACAGCTCGCCTATCCGTATTACACTTTGTCTTATGTCTGTGATTACATTCCGGGCCGATGACGAAGTCGATCACGCGCTGGCCGAGCTGACCGGAGGCGAGCGCGACCGCTCGCAAGTGATCCGCGAGGCGATCCTCGCGGCTTGGCGTGCCCGGCGTGACGACCAGCTACGGACCGAGGCGGAAGCCGTCGCCGCTGATCCCGAGGACCGCGCGGAGGCACGCACCGTCCTCGCCGACATGGAGTCGTTGCGTGCGTGGTGACGTCTACGAGCTGAAGGCGCCACGCAACACGCGCGGGCATGAGCAACGCGGCAACCGGTACGCGGTGGTCGTGCAGTCTGACCTCCTTCCGCTCACGACGTGGTTGGTCGCACCCACGTCGACGGGCGCACGGCCCACGAGCTTCCGCCCCGAGATCGAGATCGATGGGAAGACCACACTCGTCCTTGCGGAACAGACCGCGGCCATCGACCCGGAACGACTCGGACACCTGGTCGGACACCTCACTCAGCGCGAGATGTCCACAGTGGACGAAGCGCTCAGGACGGTACTGCACCTTCATTGAGATGACGCGTGAGGTAGATAAGGACGCCGGCCGCTACCACCAGCAGTACCTTTCAAGTCAGAAAAACCCAGGCGGGTACTGCACCCACGGCCCAACCGGCCTGACCTGCCCTGTGGGAGTCGCTCGGACCGCTAGCTGAGGTAGAGCGAAGCCCCGGATGTCCTCCGGGGCTTTTGTCTCCTCATGGCTCGCCGGTGGCGTGCGCGGGCGCGCGTTCGATCTCTTTCCCTGAGCAGACGCAGCGAAGTCTGCGCCGCTCGGCGTTGGCCGTCGCTGGCGCAGGCGATCGGGTATCGGAAGTTCAAGCTGCCCGCCATCGGAACCGGGAATCCGTCGCCGATGGCTTGCACTGCATCAGGGTCCCGGCGCCGGTGTAGCCGTAGGCCCAGTGATCACCGCAGAAGGCACCAGGCGTCACGCCGTGCTGGTAGTTCGGTGTTGTAGGCGGCGGCGGGGCAGGCTGCTTGGTTGTGGGTGCGGGCTGGGGGGTCGTCGGCGCGGGCGCGACCGGCGCGGCAGCGGTCGACGGCACCGGCGCGGCCGGCTCAGTGGGTGAAGGGCTTGGCGACGGTGACGGGCTTGGACTCGGAGATGTGGCGGTAGGAACCACAGCCGGTACCGGTATGTCGTTGCGCGATCGGTTGATCGCAGCGACTCCCATGCCGCCGCAGCACAACACGACAAACGCAGAGACGATGCCGATGATCAGCCCCGTCCTTCCAACCTTCCTTGGCGCAGGTGCCGGCCATGGGCGTATCGGAGGAACAGGACCGGGTGTGACGGGGGACCCGCGTGGCGCGGGTTGGGGTTGGCCCTCTGCTCCGTCAGCAGGGCCGGAATGATAGGTCACCCAGCCAGGCTGATCCTGTGTGTCGGTGTTGTCACCCTCTGTTTGGCCACTCGACACTCGTCTACCGCTGGCCGAACAGCCGACTCCGCCGACCCAACCGGGCTGACCTGCCCGTTGACCTGCCTCCGACCGCTGGCTGATGTCGGCGAAGCCCCGGACCTACTCCGGGTTTCGTTGTGTTCAGAGCTTGCCGTTGGCCTGGGCCGGGACGCGCTCGATCTCCTCCATGAGCAGACGTAGCGACAGGCTGTGCCGCTCGGGCGGGAGCCGGTCTAGCGCGCTCTGGGCGTAGGCGATCCCGCCGGGGACATCGCCGGCCTTGGCGATCATCAGGCCGCGGTGCAGCTCGATGTGGGTGACGAAGCGGGGCAGGGTCGCCGGGCGGGTACGGTCGGCCGTCTCCTGCGCCTCCACCGCGCGTGGGTCGCCGAGCCGGGACAGCAGCATGCTGCTGACCGTGGCCATCCGCCACTCGGGTACGGCGAAGTCGGAGATCTGTTCGTCCGAGCCGGCCTGGTCGAAGACCCGCTTCGCCTGTTCCAGCTCGGCGATCGCCATCTTCTTGTCTCCCCGTACTCCGGCAACATGTGCCTTGGCGAGGAACGCGTTGAGCCGTCCGATCGAGGGCTTGTCCGACAGCGTGAGCGCCTGGTCGGCAAGCTCGCTCGCGGTGTTCAGCCCGGCCCCCTCGTAGGCCAGAGCCAGCGCCGCCCGTCCCCGGGTCCACACCCGTACGGCCGTGTCCCCGGAACGGTCGGCGGCAAGCGCCGCGAGCTTGTACCACCGGGCCGCGCTGCGCGCACCGTCGTCGCTCGGGACCGTCTTGCCGTGCACCGTCAACAACCGCGCGGCCACTCCACACAGCGCCGGAGTCTCCAGATGTTGTTGCAGGACAACGAGATCACCCGCCAACCGGTTCTGTAGATGTGCGGCGCCAACGGACATGTAGTCGCGACCGTACTCGGTGACCTGCTGCTGCCATTCGTCCTCTGGCCGTTGGCTCCCGAGCGCGGCGGTGAACCCCTTGCGGATCAGTTCGGAGACGGCGATCGGCGCGACTACCCCAGCGGCCACCCCGGTCAACAAACCCCGGCGGTCCACGCTGTCTCCCAACACTTGCTCATACGCGAGAACGACTTCGGGGGTCGCCTTCCGGCGCCCCTTCTCGACGTTGCTCAGGTGCCCCTTGGTGAAGTGCGCCCGCGTGGCCATCGCCGAGAGGCTGATCCCGGCGGCTTCACGGGCCTCTCTGAGCATGGCACCGATCTCGCTCATCGAACTGTGATCCCCATGACCCTCTGAAAACAGTGGAAGACAGCAGGTTGGTTCATTCGACGGTACGTGAGCGGGAGGCTACTCGTAGGGCGCGGGGAAGGCGCGTGGACGCGCTTCGACCAAGGACGCACTCCTCGCCACGTCGGCGTACCTTCCCGCCTTCCCCGCAGCCCACTCCACGCTATCGAGGGAGAACACGTGCGGCTAGGGCAAACGTCGGCGACGGGGGCCACCGATCAAAGCGGTACCGCCTGCCAGCAGAAGTGTATTCAGATTTGAAAACACCTTGACGCGTCACGCAGAGAGGACCACCAGCCGTGGATCCCTTGGATTCGTCCGTTTCCGGCGGCCGGTTGTACGGACCTGCCGTTGACGAGTCTCTCGCGCAGGTCCAGGCCATCCTGGACGAGCACATCGGTGCCAGTGCGGGCCGGTGCGTCACGTGCGGCGGTGCGCCGGGCGTGTGTCAGATGTACCTGAAGGCCAGCCGCGCGTTCTCGTGGTCAGGGCACCTGCCGAAGCGACGTCCAGGCGCAACCCTTGCCCCGGCCGGGACGTGGTCCGCGTTCGGCTGGTTCACAGATCTGGCCGAGCCGCAACGATGACTCGCGACGCCCGCCCCGTTCCGAGACCTGTACTCGCGGCGCACGCGGCAGCGGTGGTTGGCGCGCATGTGGCCAACGGGACGGGCAAATGCCTTGGCTGCTCGAAGGTTCTGGGCAAGGCGGTGGCGTGGCCTTGCGCGTTCGTCAGTCTCGCCGATCTGGCGATGAAGATCGTGAAGGGAGAGATCGGTGAACGCTAGCGGCGGCGGACGGTGGGCCTGGCTCAATCGGCGTCGGTGGGACACTCCATCCGGGGAGTTGGAGTGCCAGCTGTGCGCGGTCAAGCGGCCACTGACCCAGGTGGATGCGGACCAGGCGGTATCGCGGTCAATGGGCCTGTTCGAGGCGTACGAGTGCCCGACCGGCCTAGGCTGGCATCTCCGGGTGATGAAGGACGAGGGCTAGAACCAAGGGTGCCCCGGTCTGCGTTCGTCGATCCGGTGTCAGGGATGGGTTGACAGCAAACCGATTGGCGAGACGAACCCTCATCAAGACCTGACCCCCTCGCTCCGCGCGGCTCACGGCGGCTCTCCGGTCGTCTGACGTACCGTCCCGGGCGCTTGCGCCGGGACGGCGTCTCTGGCGGCCGGCGTGCCGCACGAACCGGCCTGCCCGCCGCCCGGCACCCTCGTAGTAACCAACCGACTGGTCACAGCTGGCCCGCTCCGGATACAGACATCTGGCGGTTCGTTCCAGGTCAAACCACTCCGCGACGTCGTCCCACAACAGGTCCGGCGTCCCGCATCCGTGTTGCGATTATTGCATCTGCTGCGGATAATGCGGTTGGGAGGTAAGACATGAGCATCGCAGCCCTTGAGCCCATACAGCCCGATCCAGAAGCAATCTCAACGGCCGACGCGGCGCTTCATCGCGTTAAGGCTTACCTCGCACGCCACCCGACTGGGCCGAGCCGGATCAGGCTGCGGGTGGAGGACGACGGTGACGAGCTGATCGTACCGCGGGCATCCGTCGAGCTCTTCGCGCAGATCTTGGCCCACATGGCCGCTGGGCGCGGCGTCTCGGTGGTTCCCGGGCATGCGGAGCTGACCACCCAACAGGCTGCCGACCTGCTCAACGTGTCACGCCCCTACCTGATCGGGTTGCTGGATGCCGGCGAGATCGACTACCGAAGGGTCGGCAAGCACCGGCGAGTTCGTGCATCCTCGTTGCTGGACTACTTGCGGCGCGACGATCAGCGCCGCCGCGCCGCCGCCAATGAGCTGGCCGAGCTGACCCAAGAGATGGGTCTGTACGAGTGAGCATTGTGGTGCTCTACGACGCAGCCGCCATACGTGCCCAGGCACAGGTCATCGTCACGGACAACCTCGACGACTTCCCGACCGCGACACTTCGAGTTTGGAACATCGAAGCGCTCAGCGCGGATGACTTCGTACTTGATCAGATCGACCTGAACCCGAAGGTCGTGTGGAGTTGCATCCAGCAGATCGCAGACGCCTGGCGCAACCCTCCCGGGCGCCCCGCCGACGTACTTGCAAAGTTGGAGCGCTCTGGACTAGTCCGATCCGTGGCGTACCTCCAAGCGGCGCAGTAGCGGACAGCAAGACACGGTCACAGTTGTGAGCACCAGGCGCACAAACTCTGACATCAGCAGTACCTTTCAGACGCGGAAAACCCGTACAGGTACTGCACCCACGGCCCGACCGGCCTGACCTGTCGGGGGCGCGCGGACCGCTCGCTGCGGATGTTCTATCGCAGGGGTCCGGTGAGGGACGGTCACTGCCTAAGCTCAGCGACTTGCCTCGCCACATCAGGTGAGAGCAGCCCAAGCTCCTGTAGGTCGTCGAAGCCGAGCCAGGCGTTGCTGGAGAGGACGGAAGCGCCCGAGTGCAGTATGGCGTCCCTGACCGGTATCGCCCAGCGGTGCTCGATCAGGACGATGACGGCGCTGGACCCCGCCGGCACGATATCCCGAGGGTTTGGTATCGGGTCGCCGGAGAAGAGCATGCCTTGCCCACGCGTGCCTCCGTACTCCCCGGACGGGGGCCGGTCGGACAGCATCCGCCTGGACGCGACGGAAGTCATGAGCCTGGAGACGGGGCCAGGCTCGGTCTCCGGCATGAGGTCGAGGGTTAGCCGCTCCATGTTGCCGCTGCGGTCCTTGCGCACCACGAGGGCGTCAACCAGGTGTGCGCCCTGGTCGGACAGATCCTCAAGCGCGCGGCGGATCTCGTCAGGGATCTCCGGTGCGGAGAACCCGATCACGTTGAGCTGCACCGGCCCAACGACCCGTGGCTGCTGACTCATATAACCCAGATTACTCCGACTTGCCCTATCTTCCAGTCGGGCCGCCACAAGGTCGGCCTCGGCATCTAGATCAACTGTCGAGCACGTCATGAGAAGGAGGCGTCAAGCATTCGTGAGGCTGGACAAAAGGGTCAGGGCCGGGTCAGTCGGCCCGGTCGGGGTCGCTGTGGCTGTCGCGGACGCGGGCGGCGATCTGCTGGTTGCGGCGAACGGCGTCGGCGACGGGCGCTTCGCCGCGGGCCAGGCCGGCGCGCATGAACGTCCATTCGGCCCGACGGTCCTGACCTGCCGGTGGGGTCGCCCGGACCGCCCGCTAACGCTAAGGCATCCGCAGACGCGCTCGGGCGCTACAGATCATTCCAGACCTTTGCCGATCCCCTCGACCGGTAGTAAACGATCCGGCTAAGGGTGGTGGACCCGGTCGGTCGGCGGCCGTTTTAGGACCGGTGACTGTTGCTGGTGTGAACCGTCCACGGCGCGGGCAGCCCGACCCGGATACCCGCCGTTCACCGTATCGTCATTGCCGGCATGGATAGTGCCCAATGGCTTCTCGAGCATCACGGGTGCACACCAAGCCGGGCAATATACGGATCACCCGTATGGGCAGGGCAGGCAGCAACGGGGTGCCGCCCGGCAGCTGGCGGCGCCCCGTTCGGCAATGTTCAGGGTCAGCCGGTGACCTGGAGCAGAGCTGGCAGGTAGCCGGAGGCGTACCCGGCCGCGGACGGGTGGAACGAGTCCGTGATCGGTGACGTGATCCCGTTGATGAACGGGCTGCCCGAGCAGACACCGTGCCCGGAGAAGGTCGGCCGTACGTCCGCGAAGGTTGCCCCGGCGGCAGCGGCCCGGCTGGAGACCACCTGGTTCAGCAGGTCGGCCCCGTGGTTCATCAGGCCACGCTTGTAGTAGTCCAGGCCGGACGCGTCGCACGAGGGGGTCAACTCGAACAGGTCCGGATAGCCGAGCACGATCAGTCGGGCCTGCGGCGCCCTGGCCCGGATCGCGGCGTACGTCGCGTCGAGCTGGCCCGGCAGGACCGAAGTCACGTACCCCTCGGACTGCTGGACCGCCACCATGCAGGCGGCGTCGGTGTCCGTTATGCATGTGCGGAGCGCAGGGACGAACCCGGCATCGTTGCCACCGATCGTGATGGTGACCTGGGTGGTGGCGTCGCTCAGCGCGCCAAGCTGGCTGTTGAGTACGTCGGTCGTGGTCGCCCCGCTGCACGCGGCGAACGAGAACGACGTGCCGGGGTGGCCGGCCGCCCAGAGCGCGGCGGCCGAATTGGGGCTTCGCTGGCAGCTACCGCTCTCCGGGTCGTACGAGCCGGAACCGACACCGGACGCGTACGAGTCGCCGAGCGCGGCATAGACGGTTGCCGTGTCCGCCCAGGACGGGGTGGCCACCGCGATGCCGGCCACGGTGGCGGCCACGGCCCCGGCGACCAGGACTCTACGAGCTGAGAGAAAACGGCGTATAGCGCTGGAATTCATGTTGCAACCTTCCGGAGCGTGGAGACAATGTATCGACGTTGACCGAAAACTCATTGCCCACGAGTAAGCCGTTTGCGATTCGCATGTGAACTCCGATCGGCGATGGCGCGAACCTCGCAGCCACGAACATCTATCGACCACTCATTACGGTCGGCGCGCCGTACCAGTTCACAATCTCGACCCTCGAAATGCACGAGGACTCAGATCGAGCCGTATCCGGCGGGGTGGAGGGGACGTACCGGCGCGACTACTGTGACCGCGTCAGGCGTACGGATCGACTGCGGGGGCATGGCGTGGCGTCGCATCATGGGCAACCCGACCGGGGAGCGTGGCCGCTGGCACCAGTCTCGTCCCCGCCGCCGAACTCGGTACCGGCCGACCCGGTACCGGCCGACTCGGTACCGGCGACCACCACGGCATGGCCGGCGGTCACCGCGCCGCCGCCGGTCCCGGTACCGCAGCAGCCCGTCCCGGTACCGCAGCAGCCGGTGCCGGCCGTGGGGTGGCCGGGCGGGCCCGTACCCCCGCCGGTCTTTCGGGTCGCCCAGCCGCCGCGGGGCCGGCGCACGCTGTGGGCGGTCCTCGCGGCGGGGGTCGCGTTGGCGGTGCTGGGCGGTGTGGTCACCGTGGTGTGGCTGGCCCGCGGCGAGGGCGGCGGGACGCCCGCGGTGCGGCCGGCGGCCGCGACGAGTGGCGGGACGTCCGAGGGCGGGGCGGTTCCGGCGGCGTCCGGAGGCGGCACGGGTCCGGCGGCGTCCGCCGGCCCGAGCACGAAGGCCAGCCCATCCAGTGTCGGTACGCCGCCCGACCGCGACGACTTCAGCGGCGCGACGGTCGACACCGCCATCTGGGGCGTCTACCACTCGACGGGGAAGAACGGCTCGTTATGGACGACCGATGCGGTTCGGGTCGTCAACGGGGAGCTCCAGATCGTCGGTACCGGCCGGAACCCGACCGGCCAGGGCAACGTCTCCGGCGGCCTGTGCTGGTGCGGCAAGGGCGGCAACCAGCTCTACGGCAAGTGGCAGGTACGCGCGAAGTTCGACGCCGGTACGGGCTACGCGCCGGTGATCGGGCTGTGGCCGCAGAGCGACCACCAGACCGACGGGTCGATGGTCTTCGCCGGTCCCAAGGAGGCGGACCGGCACACGATGCACGGGAACGTGACGTGGAACGCCGGCCACCTGGTCAACTACGCGACCAAGGTGTCCGGTGACTTCACCGCGTGGCACACGTACACCGTCGAGTGGCGGGCCACCTTCGTAAAGATGTACGTCGACGACAAGCTGTACCTCGACTCCACCGCGAGCCCGACCCCAGTCATCCTCCCGAAGTTACCGATGCACCTGATCATCCAGCAGACGGTCGGTCCCGGGGACGGGGTACCGCCGGCTGACGCCAGCACGCCCGACCAGGTGGTCACCCATCTGGACTGGGCCCGGATGTCGCCCTGACCGTCCACAGTGGACATTCGTCAGGAGCCACGGCCGGGCGCGCCGATGGCCGGGGCGGCCGGGTCAGCGGGGGTCGCGACGCAGCCGGCCCAGCGCGAGGGCGACCTGGTCGAAGGCGCGTACCCCCCGCTCGACGTGCCGGCGCGCCTCCGCCAGCGGCAGCTCGGCCTGCGGGTCGTATCCGCGCAGGTCGGTGTGCCGCTCGATGACCTCGCCCAGCGCGTACATCTTGTGCAGGACCGCACCCGCCTCGTCACCGGAGTACCAGTACGGCACGCTGACGCTCGCGCTGTCCGCCGAGTAGCACAGCTCGATGCCGGTCGGTGCGTGGTTGAGTACCCGTACGGCGCCGCGCGCGAACACGGACACCTCGCCGACCACCTGCCGGGCATCGGTGACGATCGCCGACCATACCGCCTCGTCGGTCACCTGCGCCGAGTCCGGCTCGGCAGCGGCCCGCACCGCCTCGTCCCAGCTCTGGCCAGGCGCCAGCCGCAGGAAGCTCACGTCGTAGGACATGCGCCGACCCGCAAGCTCTCGTCGCCAGTCATGCGCCGACCCGCGCCGGCGGGGGCGGTCGCGCGCTCACTCATGGGGCGACCGTACGCCTTGAACGGATATCCATGGGCTCGCCGGTATCCACCGATCGGGGCACCGTTGATTGACAACCGTACGGAAGACTTTGGGCGAGGGCGGCTGACCCCACTATGTACGGGGAACCGATCAGTCAGCCACCCTCGCCCGCCGTACCCGCCCGACCGTTGCGCCTGGCCGGAGGCGCCGTCGGCGGACCAAAGCGGAGGCAAGCCGGACCGCAGACGGTGGGCGGGCGGGTGGGTGCGGGACGGTGCGGTGCTGGCGGGGCACCGCGATGTCACCGCGGTAAAACGTCAGTCGAAGCATCCGGAGTTTCGCGCTGCGTGGCGCGGCGCACGGCGGTCGATCGGCGGGCGCCGGCTCGCGGGCCAGCACTCGGGCTGGGCCGGAAAGGCGGCGTTCGTCGGCCGGTCGTACTCCGCGCAGCAACTCGGTTCGGCGCGCGGGCTGTGCTGGTCGTGCCGGGCGGCCCTGGCCTCGTTCCACGGCTTGAGCGCGCCGACCCCGGCCGGTTCTGCGAGGTCGGTACTGACCACGGTGTCCTACCCCCAATCCCAGGGCGACCGGTTGCACACGGCGGCAACCCCGGAACCCAAAGGTAGGCAACTGGGACGGACCGCGAACGGACAGCTTGTGCGACCCGCCAGGTCACCGTCCGGTCGTTACGCGCACAGCGAACCCCGGCATGGGTACGGGTCGATCCGCGTTCAGATCGGCATGGATCCTCTAGACGCGTACAGCCAGGCGGTGACGAGCGTCGCCGCCAAGGTGCTTCCGTCGGTGGCCGCCCTGGCCGTCCGTACCCCACGGGGTGCCGGGGCCGGCTCCGGCGTGGTCTTCACCGACGACGGCTTCCTGCTCACCAGCGCACACGTGGTCTCCGGCGGCGATGGCGGTACGGCCGAGTTCGCCGACGGTACCGAGTCCCGTTTCGACGTCGTGGGCGCCGACCCGCTGGCCGACCTGGCCGTCCTGCGTACCCACTCGACGGGCGCGCCGCCGGCCGCACTCGGCGACGCCGACCAGCTCAAGATCGGCCAGCTGGTGGTGGCCGTCGGCAACCCGATGGGGCTCGCCGGTTCGGTGACCGCCGGGGTGGTAAGCGGGCTGGGCCGGTCGATCCCGGCCCGGGACGGCCGGCTGCTCCGGCTGATCGACAACGTCATCCAGACCGACGCCGCGCTCAACCCGGGCAACTCCGGCGGGGCGCTGGCCACCTCGAACGGCGAGGTGGTCGGGGTGAACACCGCGGTCGCCGGGTACGGGCTCGGCCTGGCCGTACCGGTGAACACGACGACCCGGTACATCATCTCCGAGCTGCTGTCCACCGGCCGGGTCCGGCGCGCCTGGCTCGGCGTGGCCGGGGTACCCGTACCGCTGCCGCCGGCGGTCACCGGGCGCACCGGGCAGAAGCTCGGCCTACGGGTGGTCGAGGTGGTCCCGGGCAGTCCGGCCGGGGTCGCCGGCATCTACCTCGGGGACATCGTGGTGAGCGCGGGCGGGCGCCCGGTCGAGGGGGTACAGGCGTTGCAGCGCCTCATGTTGGGCCCGGCCATCGGTACCCGGCTGCCGATCACGCTGCTACGCCGGGGCGCCTTCGTGGACGTCGTCGCGGTGCCCGCCGAGCTGGACACGGCGGCCCGCTGAGCCGCGCGGCGGCAACGCCGGCGGCTATCGGGCGCCGAGGTGGGTGAGCAGGTCCTGCCGGGTGAGGATGCCGCGCGGCTTCCCGTCGATGAGTACCAGCGCCGCGTCGGACTTCTCCAGCAGCGCCACCGCCTCGGAGACCGGCTGCCCACCCCCGATCATGGGCAGCGGCCCGACCATGTGCCGCTCGACCATGTCGTGCAGCTGGGCCTGGCCGCTGAACAGCGCGTCCAGCAGCTCCCGCTCCGCGATCGACCCCGCCAGCTCGCCGGTCACCACGGGCGGCTCGGCCTTGAGCACGGGGAGCTGGGAGACGCCGTACTCCCGCATGACGTCGATCGCCTCGCGGACCGTCTCGGTCGGGTGGACGTGGACCAGCTCGGGCAGCCGGGCGCCCTTCTCGTGGAGCACATCCGCGACGGTGGCCTCGGCCGCGGTGGTGTTCAGGAAGCCGTACCGCGCCATCCACTCGTCATTGAAGATCTTAGATAGATATCCGCGCCCGCCGTCGGGTAGCAGGACGACCACGACGTCGTCCGGGCCGGCGGCCCGGGCCACCCGCAGCGCCGCCACGACCGCCATCCCGCACGAGCCGCCGACCAGCAGCCCCTCCTCGCGGGCCAGCCGCCGGGTCATGGCGAAGGACTCCTTGTCGGATACCTCGACGATCTCGTCGCAGATATCCCGGTCGTACGTCCGGGGCCAGAAGTCTTCACCGACCCCCTCGACCAGGTACGGCCGCCCCGACCCGCCGGAGTAGACCGAGCCCTCCGGGTCGGCGCCGATGATCCGTACCCGCCCCCCGGAGATCTCGCGCAGGTAACGACCCACGCCGGAGATGGTGCCGCCGGTGCCGACCCCGGCCACGAAATGGGTGATCCGGCCGTCGGTCTGCGTCCACAGCTCCGGACCGGTCGACTCGTAGTGCGAGATCGGGTTGTTGGGGTTGGCGTACTGGTCGGGCTTCCAGGCGCCGGGGAGCTCGCGGGCGAGCCGGTCGGACACGCTGTAGTACGACCGGGGGTCCTCGGGCGCGACCGCGGTCGGGCAGACCACCACCTCGGCTCCGTACGCGCGCAGCACGTCGCGCTTGTCCTCGGAGACCTTGTCCGGGCAGACGAACACGCACCGGTACCCGCGCAGCTGCGCCACCAGGGCCAGCCCCACACCGGTGTTGCCGGAGGTCGGCTCGACGATCGTCCCGCCGGCTCGCAGCAGCCCGGCCTTCTCCGCCTCGTCGATCATCCGGACCGCGATCCGGTCCTTGACGCTCCCGCCCGGGTTGAGGTACTCGACCTTCGCGAGGACCATGGTCTCGATCCCGGCGGCCACCCCGCGCAGCCGTACCAGCGGAGTGTTGCCGATCAGCTCGACCACGTTGTCGTAATAGCGCACGCAACCGAGAATAGCGATCACAGCGCGGCGTCAGCCGCTCCCCCGTGAGGATCAGGTCAGCCGCTCCTCCCGTGAGGATCAGGTGCGGCCGCGCAGGCCGGCTAACGAGCGGTGGCGTGCCCGTGGATCACGGTTGCCCGGCGCCGCTCCCACTCCAGGAAGCGCTCGGTCTCCGACAGCACCGCCCCGGCGAGCCAGACCACGACGGCGGCGTCGTCGACCAGCCCGGCGACTAACAGGATGCCCTCGGGCACCAGGTCGATCGGCGAGGCGATGTACGCCGTCGCGAACAGCATCGCGGCCAGCCGGCCCTTGCCGTCGTACCGGCCGGTCGCGGTCATCCAGAACATGCGCGGCAGCGCACCCAGCCGCCGGCCGAGCGACGGGCCCCGCCGCGCTGAGACCAGCGCGTTCCAGAGCGCGATGAACGCCGCTTTCCGCCCCAGTCGCGCCATCTCGCCGCTCCTCCCGCTTCCGGCGCTCCCGCAAGCATTCTCGGGGAGTCGTCCTCCCATAGTGCCCGGCCGCGCAAGAATTGGCTCATGGATCTCGATGCCGCTCGCGACCTGCTCCGTACCCGGCACCGGCGGATCTCCGGGGAGCACCCCGACTGGGCAGACTACCGCGCCGCTACGCACCGCGATCAGCGGGTACTGCTCAAGCTGAGGACCACCAGGGCCGGACCCGACCGGCAAGGCTGACCGACCGAGCTACCTTGGAAGGTCCACAGAACCTGCCAATGGGGGGAACCATGGGGGGTTTGCGATGAGTCGAGCGCGCCAGATGGCGGCCGTCGCCGTCTACGGTGGCGGCGGTGTCGGGCTGGCCGGGTTGCTCGGCGCGGTCCTGTTGGTCGGCCAGGCGCGCCTGGCGCGGTACCAGATCGGGTTGGCCGAGTCCCCGCCGCCCCGCTGCGACGGCACCTACGGCACGGAGTACGACGGCGCACCGGTGCGGCTGGTCCTGCTCGGCGACTCGTCCGCCGCCGGGTACGGCGTGGAGCGGCCGCGGGAGACTCCGGGCGCCCTGCTGGCGGCCGGGCTCGCCGAGCGGCTGCACCGGCCGGTACTGCTGCGCAGCTTCGCGGTCGTCGGGGCCATCTCGGCCGGGCTGGTACCGCAGCGCGAGCTGGCGCTCGAGTGGCGGCCCGACCTCGCGGTGATCCTGACCGGCGCCAACGACGTGACCCGGCGGGAGCGTACCTCGGTGGCGATCGGGCACCTCGCCGCGACCGTACGGCTGCTCCGCGACGCGGGCGCCCAGGTGGTCGTGGGCACCTGCCCCGACCTCGGCACCATCCGGCCGATCCAGCCCCCGCTGCGCTGGGTGGCCCGCCGGCTGAGCCGGGACATGGCCGCTGCCCAGACGGTCGCGGTGGTCGCCGCCGGTGGCGCCACGGTGTCCCTGGGGGACCTGCTCGGTCCCGAGTTCGCCGCGTCCCCCGAGACGATGTTCGCCAGCGACCGCTTCCACCCGTCGGCCCTCGGGTACGCGGCCGCGATCGCGGCCATGCTGCCGACCGTCATCACCGCGGCGATGGGCCCGGTCGAGGCGGTGCCGGTTGCGCGGGACACCGAAGGGGTACGGTCGTTGGCACAGGCGGCCGTCGAGGCGGCCGACCGGGCCGGTACCGAGGTCAGTGCTGCCCAGGTCACCGGGCGGGCCGGGCGGTGGGCCAAGCTCCGGCACCGGATGCGGGCGCGCACCGAACGCCCCCAGGACCCGGTCGACACAACCCCCTCACGGGCGGAGTAGAAGGACATGAACAGGTACGCCAGGAAGGTCGGGCGGGCGGCGGCGATGGCGCTGGTCGCCGGTACGGTCGGCGGCGCGGCCCTGATCGCGGCGGAGGCCGTCGCCGCGCGGGCCCGCCGGTACGCGCAGCCCGACCTGCGGCTGGCGATGCGCACCTCGATCGGCGACCCGGCCGCCACCCCGTTACGCCTGGTGCTGCTCGGTGACTCCTCGGCGCTCGGGGTCGGCGTCGAACGGGTGGTCGACACCGTGGGGGGGCACCTCGCCGAGCTGCTGGCCGACGGTACGGCCGCCAGTGGTCGCCGGGTCCAGCTGTCCAGTGTGGCGGTGGCCGGCTCGCGCGGGGTCGACCTCGGCACCCAGGTCGCCCGGGCCCTGCTCGGTGACCGGCCGGACGTCGCCGTGATCCTGGTCGGCACGAACGACGCCACCAGCCTGCGCCGGCCCTCCGCCGCGGCGGGGCACCTGGCGGCGGCGGTGCGCCGGCTGCGCGAGGCACGGGTCGCCGTGGTCGTGGGTACGTGTCCGGACCTGGGCGCGGTACGGGCGGTCGCGCCTCCGCTGCGCCAGATCCTTGGGTGGCTCGGGCGGCGGGTCGCCCGCGCCCAGACCGCCGCCGTACAGGAGGCCGGTGGCGTACCGGTCGACCTGGCCGAGCGAGCCGGACCGGTTTTCCGTGCCGATGCCGGTACCCTCTGTCACGACGGCCTGCATCCATCGGCCGACGGGTACCGGGTGTGGGCTCACGCACTCTACCCGGCAGTAGCGGAAGCGGCCGGTGTCGTCTCACACTGAGGCACGTGCCTGAACCCGTCATCGTCGCCACTGCCCGGTCCCCGATCGGCCGGGCCGCCAAGGGCTCCCTCGTCGACCTGCGCCCCGACGACCTGGCCGCCACCGCTATCCGCGCGGCCCTCGACAAGCTCCCCCAGCTCGACCCGCACGAGATAGCCGAGCTGTACCTGGGCTGCGGCCTGCCCGGCGGTGAGCAGGGCTTCAACATGGCGCGGGTGGTCGCCGTCCTGCTCGGGTACGACTTCCTGCCGGCGGCCACGCTCACCCGGTACTGCTCGTCCTCCCTGCAGACCACGCGGATGGCCGCGCACGCGATCCGGGCCGGCGAGGGGGACGTCTATATCTCGGCCGGCGTGGAGTGTGTGTCCCGGTACGCCCGCGGGTCCTCTGACGGGCTCCCGTCGGAGGCGCAGGCGTTGGTCGGGGGCGGCTGGGAGAACCCCGCCTTCGAGGGCGCCATGTCCCGTACCGAGTCGCGGGGGAAGGGAGAGGGCGGGGACTGGCAGGACCCGCGCAAGGACGGCGAGCTGCCGGACGTCTACATCGCGATGGGCCAGACCGCCGAGAACGTGGCGCAGCTGTGCGACGTCAGCCGCGCGGACATGGACGAGTTCGGGGTACGCAGCCAGAACCTTGCCGGGCAGGCGATCGCCGACGGCTTCTGGGCCCGCGAGATCACCCCGGTGACCACGCCCTCCGGTGCTGTGGTGTCGAAGGACGACGGGCCCCGGGCCGGGGTGACGCTGGAGGCGCTGGCCGGGCTGAAGCCGGTGTTCCGCCCGGACGGCCGGGTCACCGCCGGCAACTGCTGCCCGCTCAACGACGGCGCGGCCGCGGTGATCGTGATGAGCGACGTACGGGCCCGGGAGCTGGGCATCACCCCGCTGGCCCGGATCGTATCGACCGGGGTCACCGGGCTCTCCCCCGAGATCATGGGCCTCGGACCGGTCGAGGCGTCCCGGCAGGCGCTGCGTCGGGCCGGCATGACGATCGACGACGTCGACCTCGTCGAGATCAACGAGGCGTTCGCTGCCCAGGTCATCCCGTCGTACCGGCAGCTCGGCGTCCCGATCGAGAAGCTCAACGTGATGGGTGGGGCGATCGCGGTCGGCCACCCGTTCGGCATGACCGGCGCCCGGATCACCGGTACCCTCCTCAACGCGCTCGACTGGCACGACAAGACGGTCGGCCTGGAGACCATGTGCGTCGGTGGCGGCCAGGGCATGGCGATGGTGTTCGAGCGCCTGTCCTGACCTCGAACGCGCCGCGGCGGAGGGCGGCCTGGACTCGGGGCCACGGCCGCCGGCGGTGCGTGGCTGCTGAGTGGCGGGCGGTCCGGTATGCCTCCGTCCAGGAGCCGGCCCAGCGACGAGCTGATCGAGCACGTGACGCGGGCCGGGCCTGGACGAGCCGCCCGTTCGCACCCTGACGGGTCAGAGCGCGTGCCGCGCCTGCTCCACCGCGTCCACGGCGGCGGCGAGGATCTCCGGACCGGGCTTGGCCCATGCCAGGTCGAGGGCCATCACGCGGACCTGGTCGGGCAGGCCCAGATAGTTGTCCAGCCACGGTACGGGGTAGCGGGGCCGGCGGGTGACCTCCGCCTCGAGGTCTGCCAGCCGCTGGGCGAGCCCGTGGACCACCTCGGCGGCACCGGCTGACGGGCGTTGGCCGTGCTCGCCTGCGCCAAGACCCGGCTCGGCTGCGCCGGCGGGGGAGCGAGCCGCTGCCCAGCGGGCGGGTGACCAGTGCCCGACGTGATTGACCAGCCGGTCCACCGAGCGGACCAGCTGGCCATCATCGAGTGTCACGCTGTCGACCGTCCCGCTACTGGCGCAGGTAGCCCAGCAGGCGCAGGAGCTGCCAGTACAGGAAGATCAGGCCGACCAGCAGGCCGAAGGAGCAGTACCAGGCGTACTTCTCCGGCAGCCCGTAGCGCACGCCCTGCTCGACCGCGTCGAAGTCGATGATGAACGTCAGCGCGCCGATCGCCACGCACAGCAGGGAGAACCCGATCGCCAGCAGCCCCGCCTTCTGGGTCGGCGCGTAGTAGACCAGACCCAGGTTCGCGCCGAAGAGCGCGAAGACGAGGTTGAGCAGGCTCAGCGCCACGACGCCGATGAGCGCGCCGACGACCCAGCGGGTGAACCTCGGCGTGGCCCGCAGCACCCGGTTCTTGTAGAGCAGCGCCATGCCGGCGAACACCCCGACCGTACCGACGACGGCCTGTATCACGATGCCCGGGTAGACCTGCTCGAAGAAGCGGCTCACCACGCCGAGCAGGATGCCCTCCAGCACGGCGTAGGCGGAGATCAGCAGCGGGTTGGTGATCCGGGCGAAGGAGATCACCAGGCCGAGCACCAGGCCGGCGAGCGAGGAGCCGAGGACGGCGAGGCCGACCACCGCGCCGGTGCGCAGGGTGTACCAGGAGACCGCGGCCGACGCGACGGTCAGCATGACCAACATGACGGTACGGGTGACCACGTCGTCGATCGTCATCGCACGGGTCGGCGGCGCCTCGACGGGACCGGAATAGCCGTACCCGTAACCCGCCGTACGCTCGGCCTGAGCCGCCGTACCCAACCGGCTCAGTACCGGATTCGAGCTTCTCAACGCTGTGGCCACCGCCAGCACGCCCCTTCTCCAGTCACGTTGCCATCCAGGGTAGCCGCGCCCCGCCCGTACCGGGACCGGTCCGGCCCTGGTCCCGTCAGGCGGCGGCCAGGCCGGCGATCTCGGTGGCGGAGGCGTTGCCGCCGGTGCGCATGACGCGCTGCGGCCGCCGCCTGAACGTCCGCCTGAACGCCTGCCTGACCGCCGCCGCGTAACGCCAGCGGGCCCCGGCGCCCTTCTGTAGTTAAGCCCGGCCACACCCGTGTCGGCGGCAGGCGGGAGCCGACCATGACTATTCGTCCGCAATCGCAGTGGACTGCGCGGGCATTACCTAAGCCCGGAGATGTCCTATTAGTCGACGATCAGGCCAGCGTACAGTTTGCCGGCCTTCGCCAGCTGATCTTCCGGGTTGCCAAGGTACGCGACGGTATTACCTGTCACGGCTGGGTGTGGCTCAAGGGCTACGTGCTGGACCGCCAGGGCGAAGCCGTCGAGCAACGGGAGATCTTCGTCCAGGTCGCCGGACTCAAGCCGGTCCAGGCACCACTGCTCGACGGGCTCCGGCATGCCGGGTGACCGGGCTTCGGCCTGCTCCCCACCGATGTTGAACCCCTTCTCATCGAAGGGGCGAACAATTCGGCGGCCCGGGAGGCGCTGACCCCCACGGTGCGGCGGGCGACATGCTCCGTACCGCTGACGGCCGGCTGCAGTCGGCGACGACAGCAGGCCGGCAGGCAACTCGCCGCGCCACGGACAGCGCGGCCCTGGGTGGACGCCGGGGCAAGACCGACGGGACTGGCAGGCAACGTTTCGGTGGGAGCCGCTGATCGGCCGTCCTCGCTTGGTACCGTCCCATTGGCATTGTCGAGCTTCAAAAAAGCAGCGAGCGAGGTTCGTTGCCCGTCGGCAGCAAGGCCGCGTTGCCTGCGGGAAGGAGGGTTCGTGGCCGCGCACATAATGGTGGCGGAGTTCCGGTGCTTACGCCGATGTACCCACGCATTCGTGGCCCAAACTCTGATTTCAACGTCGGTCGAATAGTCTCCCTCACCGGGACAGTAGCGCATTGAGAACCGAAGCGCCTGCAGACCGACGGAACCGGCGCCACACCGCAGATCACCCAACAGAACTTCTGCGCTCGCGGCCTATGGGCAGCACCAGTGCGGCGCGGTTCGGCAAGACGCCGGAACCGAAGGCTCCCAACACCAACCGGTAATTGCCGGAAAGCAGAAAGAAAAAATATGATGCTAAAGCGAACCAAACGGGTAACCGCCGCCGTTGTCCTCGCCGCGGCCGTCTCAGCCGGAGTAGTACTTGCCGACGCCAGCGCAGCCTCTGCGGGAGGGATACCGGTTTCCTACCCGGTCTTCCACTGGCCGAACCATGATGTTTGCGAGTTGGCGGCGGCGCTCCATAACCGGGCGAACGATGGAACCTACTGGTGCGTGCCGTTTACCGGGTACGAGCGAAAGTACCCTAAAGCTCCGTAATAGCGCAGGTTGATGTACATCTTGCGAGGCTCGGCCGGGCGCGGCAAGGTCTGACCGTGCCGGTACCAATCAATCGAGAGCCGACGCCCGGCCCGGGGCCTTACCCGAGCCAGGCGCTTTCAATTTGATCGAGTGTGCGGCCGGTCAAGGTGGAGCGGCGAGGTCGTGTGCCGACGGTGCGGGCGGGGATCTGGTGGCACCCGCTGGGCGGCTGGCCACATCGAGCCGCCACGGCTGGACCGCTCTTGTGCCGGAACCCGAAGGTCGCGAGCCCGGCGTTGTGCTGGGCGGAGCCAGACGCCACAATGACGCAGAAAGGGCACGAAGGTCAAGAACACGGCAAATCCCGGTCGTGATCTTGATAGCTGAGGTATGAACCTGTGAAGTTTCTGGTGCCCGGGACGGGACTCGAACCCGCACGCCTTTCAGCGGCCGCTTTTAAGGCGGCTGTGTCTGCCGTTCCACCACCCGGGCGCAAAGGTCACCGTATCCGCTGGGCGGGGGGCGTGCATCGGGCTAACGGTTAGCTGATCAGCGCGGTACGGATGGGGTGACGTCGGTGAAACTCTCCCGTGGCTCATGCAGCTCGCCGAGCGCGACCACCTCACGCTTGAGGAACAGCGCCAGGGTCCAGTCGATGATCACCCGGATCTTGCGGTTGAGGCTGGGGATCCTGCTGACGTGGTACGACCGGTGCATGAACCACGCCGGCAGGCCCTTGAGCTTGATCCCGTACACCTGGGCGACGCCCTTGTGCAGACCCAGGCTCGCCACCGAGCCGGCGTACTTGTGCCGGTACTCGGTCGGGGGCCGGCCGCGCAGCATGGCGACGATGTTGTCGCCGAGCCGCCTCGCCTGGCGTACCGCGTGCTGCGCGCTCGGCCCGCACAGCTCTCCCGGGCCCTTCGTCAGGTCCGGTACGGCCGCGGAGTCCCCCGCCGACCACGCCCCCTCGACCACCGTCCCGTCCGGCCCGACCACCTGGAGGGTCGCCAGGCAGGTGATCCGGCCCTTGTCGTCGAGCGGCAGGTCGGTCTGGCGCAGCATCGGGCTCGGCTTCACGCCCGCCGTCCACACGATCGTGTCCGCCTGGAAGGCGTCCCCGTCGGACAGCTTGACCAGACCGTCCACACAGGACTCCAGGCGGGTACCGAGGCGGATGTCCAGCTGGCGCTTGAGCAACTGCTGCACGGTGTACGCGCCCATGTCCGGGTCGACCTCGGGCAGGATCCGCGTGGTGGCCTCGACGAGGACCCAGTGCATGTCGTCCTGGCTCAGCTCCGGCTGATCCTCACGGGAGGAGCCGCTGCGCGGCGCCCGCTGATCCTCACGGGAGGAGCCGCTACGCGGCCCCCTGTAGTACTGCAGGGCGTCCCGGGCCATGTCCTCCATCTCGGCCAGCGCCTCGATGCCGGCGTACCCGCCGCCGATGAACACGAAGGTCAGCGCGGCTGCCCGGGTCGCCGGGTCGGTCGTGGTGGCCGCCACGTCGAGCTGTTCGAGCACCCGGTTACGCAGGTAGATGGCCTCGCCGATGGTCTTGAAGCCGATCGCCCGCTCGCGCAGGCCGGGGATCGGCAGGGTACGGGAGACGCTGCCGGGCGCGACGACGACGTGGTCGTACCCGACCTCGCGGGCCGGGCCGATGATCGGCTGGACGGTCACCGTACGGCGGGCGTGCTCGATGTGCGTGACCTCGCCGGCCAGCACGTGGCAGCGGCGCAGCTCGCGGCGCAGCGGTACCACGGTGTGCCGTGGCGAGATGTTGCCGGCGGCGGCCTCGGGCAGGAACGGCTGGTAGGTCATGTGTGGCTGCGGATCGACGACCATAACTTCGGCCTCGCGGCCCTTGAGCTTCTTGGACAGGCGCAGGGCGGCGTACAGCCCGACGTGGCCGGCGCCGACGACCAGGATCCGCTGTGTTTTCACCCGACCATCATCGACCACAACAATTACCGGCGGCGCACCAGGTGGGCCAGGTAGGCGACGGTCGCGGCCATCAGGGCGAGGCCGACCAGCGAGGCGACCAGGAAGGTACGGCCACCGAGCAGCGCGGGGAACGCGAGCGCGAACACCGCGAGTACGGCCGTCAGCACCACCACCAGCCCGGCCCGGCCCAGCCACCGGACCAGTACGGTCGGCGCCACCACGGCGTCGTACGGCAGCACGGCGGCGAGCGCGGACAGCGTGTGCACCAGGTACAGCGCGGTGGCCACCAGGACCAGGCGGGGGTAGGTGACCTCCTCGCCGTACCAGTGGACGGCGAGCACCCAGCCGAACACCGCGAGCCCGATGACCGCGGTCGGCAGGTAGCTGCGCGGCACGAAGGCGGGCAGCGTCGCGACCACCACGAACATGGGCAGCGCCGGCCCGGTCACCACCTCGAACGGCCAACCCAGCAGCAGCCCGACCAGACCGGCGCCGAAGACCCCGGCCCGTACCAGCAGGACGGCCGGGGAGACCCGGCGGACCCGGGTCAGGTACTCGTCGAGGCGAGCCCGTAGCTGGTTCACCGCAGCACCGCCTTGTTCACCGCAGCACCGTCTTGTTCACCGCAGCACCGTCTTGTTCACCGCAGCACCGTCTTGTTCACCGCAGCACCGCCTTCGGCGCCGAGGCCATCCGGGACACCTGGCGCAGGACCTCGTCGAGGCTGCCCGCCCCGGCCCAGCCGACGACCGGTACCCCGTGCTCGCGCAGCTGCCCGAGCGTGCTCTCCCGCTCCAGGCGCCACAGCCGTCCCGCGGCCGTGGCCCATTCCCCGCGTACGGGCAGCGGCAGGTCGGCCGGCAGCGTATCGACGCCCACCACGAACCGGCCGGCCCGGGCGAACCGGGCCACCATCGCGGCCGCCCGGGTGTCCAGCAGCGGGGAGAGCACCACGACCAGCGCGTTGGAGGACACGGTGTGCGGGCCGAACGCGTCTGACGACGGCTCGTACCCACCGGCCGTGGCGTCGACGTCGAGCAGCCATTCCAGCATGGTGTGGTACTGGCGGCGGCCGCTGCCGGCGCGCAGGCGGCGCGCCCGGAAGCCGTACTCCAGCAAGGAGACCCGGTCGCCGCGGTGCAGGTAGTGCTCGGCGATACCGGCGGCGGCCCGTACGGTGGTGTCGAGGACTGATCGAGTGCCGTAAATGCCTCCGGAGCGCCCGGCCTCGTGCAGGATGTCGAGAACCAGGACCACCTCGGCGTCCCGGTCGGAGAGCGTGGCGGCGACGTGCAGCTCCCGGGTACGCAGCGAGACCCGCCAGTCGATGCGGCGCAGCCGGTCGCCGGGGCCGAACATCCGTACCCCCGCCAGCTCACCGCCCTCGCCCGGACGGCGCGAATGGTGCGCGCCGACCAGCCCCGCCGCCCTCGGCATGGAGTCGTCGGCCTCGAAGGCGTCGGTCACCGGGTACACCTTGATCCGCCGGGCCGCGCCCACCGCGGGGTCGCTCACCAGCAGCCCGTCGGCGGTGACCGCGTGCGCGACCGCCGGCCCCACCGCCGGGCGACCCCAGCGCAGCGCCTGGGTACGCAGCGGCACCCTGGCCACCGAGCCGGCCGCGACGTCGGTCGCGTACGGCCGGTCGCCGTCCGGCACGAGCAGCCACGGGGAGATCGCGACGCGGGCCACGACCAGGTCGTACGCGATTGTGTCGTGGTTGGTCACGGCCAGCGTCGCGGGCACCTCCCCACCCTCGGCCGCGAAGTCGGCACCGAGGTCGACGCGGACCGCCGGCGGTCGGGACGGCCTACGCCACAGGCCCAGCGCCAGGCCGAGCGCGAACGGCGCGGCGAGCACGACCAGGTCCGCCCGCCCGAGCACGGTCGCCACGATGAGCAGGGCGCCGGTGCTGAAGACCGCGCGGCCCAGCGCCCGGGTCGGCGCCCAGCGGTGCAGCGCGTCGGCCAGGTGCCGCGCCTCCCCCGACTGCGTGGGCGGGACGGCGGGCCGCAGCAGGGTCATGCGCGCGGCGGGGCGGTGAAGCGGTACGGGTCGGCGCCGCGCGGTGCCGCCGTCGCCACCTCGCCGCCCCCCGTGTCTGAGTAGGACGGCAGCGCACCGCTGGCCGGAGCCGGCGTACGGGCGAGCACGTCCGCCACGATCGTGGACGCCTGCGTCTGCCGCAGCCACATCTCCGGCTTGAGCGTGATCCGGTGTGCCAGAGCCGGGACGGCCACGTCCTTCACGTCCTCCGGGATCACGTAGTCCCGCCCGGACAGCGCCGCCCGGGCGCGCGACAGCAGCAGCAGCGCCAGGGAGCCGCGGGGCGACGCCCCGACCAGGACCTGGTTGTGCTCGCGGGTGGCCGCGGTCAGCTCGACGATGTACCGGCCGATCGAGTCCTCGACCACCACGTCCTCCAGCGCGGCCTGCATCGCCAGCAGCGTGTCCGCGTCGACGACCGGGTCCAGTACGGACTCCTCGCGCCGCCGCGCCATCCGGCGCCGCAGCACGCTCCACTCCTCCTCGCGGTCGGGGTACCCGAACGAGACGCGCAGGAGGAACCGGTCCAGCTGCGCCTCGGGCAGCGGGTACGTGCCCTCGTACTCGATCGGGTTGGCGGTCGCGAGCACGTGGAACGGGGCGGCGAGCCGGTACGTGGTGCCCTCCACCGACACCTGCTTCTCCTGCATGGCCTCCAGCAGCGCCGCCTGGGTCTTCGGCGGGGTGCGGTTGATCTCGTCGGCGAGCAGGAAGTTGGTGAAGATCGGCCCGGCCCGGAAGGTGAAGTCGTGGGTGCGCTGGTCGTACAGGAAGGAGCCGGTGACGTCGGCGGGCAGCAGGTCGGGCGTGAACTGCAGCCGCCGGAACTCGATGCCCAGCACCTGGGCGAAGCTGCGCGCGGTCAGCGTCTTGCCCAGGCCGGGCAGGTCCTCCAGCAGCACGTGCCCGCCGGCGAGGACGCCGGCGAGGACCAGCTCCAGGGCCGACCGCTTGCCGACCACCACCGTCCCGACGGCGTCCAGCACGGACCGTCCGAGCCGGCCGACCTCGTAGACCGGTACCGGCTCAACCGCGGTCGTCATATCGCCTCCATCAATGCGATCACGCCGGCGACCTCGCGCGGCGAGGGGTTCTTGGCAGCGGGTACGGTGACGAACGCCCACAGGTGCTCGCCGATGAGTGCGCGGGCGCGGCGCGGGTCGGCCGACCGGAGCACGCCGTGCCGTTGCCGGAGCCGCTCGTCGATGATCCCGATGAGCAGGGGCTGGACGGTACGGGCGAACTGGCCCTTGTCGTTCTGCAGCCGGGCCCACGCCAGCCGGGTGTCCCAGCGGGCCGCGGCGAGGTAGAGGCCGTCCTGCCCGCGACCGGTCTCCTGATCGGCGCTGACCAGCTCCGTGGAGGCGCGCACGAGGGTGGCCGGCAACGGGCGCGGGCGGATCCACTGCAGCAGCGCGTAGAGCATCTCCAGGCAGAGGACCACCATGAACAGCAGGAGGAAAGGGACGCTGTAGCCGGCCAGCCGGGCGATCCCGTACGCCACCCCGGCCGCCAGCGCGGCGATCCCGGCCGCCTTGAGCAGCCACCACCACAGCGCGTCGGAGCCGGACCGGCTCGGCCGCTCGGGTTCCGGTTCGTCGTAGGTGAGCAGGTCGTCGAGGGACGTCATGCCGGCACCGCCGGGACCACCGGGGTCGTGGACAGCTCGGCGCGCAGCTGGCCGAGGGCGGCCCGGGCCTGGTCGCGCATGCCGGAGTCGACGACGTGCGTGGCGTACCGGGCGATCCGGTACACCTCGGCGAGCGCGTACAGCACGCCGCCGCTCACCTGGTGCGCCTCGAGGAGCCGGGTGACCAGCTCGGCGGGGGTGTCCCCGGGCTCGCGCGGGGTACCGGCGGCAGCCGCCGCCTGCTCCAGCCGTACCCAGCAGGCGATCACCGCCCGGCGCGGGTCGGCGTCGTCGTCGGCCAGCTCGACCAGCCCGGCGTCGACCGCGGCGAGCACCTGCTCCCGGGCCGGTGCCTCGGCGCTTTCCCCGGGTTCCTCGGCCAGGTCGCCCCGGCGCCGCAGCAGCTGCGTGGACACGTACCAGACGACGAAGCCCAGCGCCGCCGCGACCACCAGCAGGCAGAGCAGCTGAGCGGCCATGTTCAGCCAGACCGGCAGCTCGGACGGCTTCGCCTGCACCGTCGGGTCCGTGTCCCGCGGCGGTGCCGTCGCGACGCCGGTCGGCGGGTCGGGCGGCGGGAGGGTGACCGCGGGCGCCCGGATGTTCAGCGGGGCCCGGTGCACCTGGGGCGAGGCCAGCGTGGCGGCGAGCGCGGCACCGAGCAGCAGCGCGACCACGGCAAGCAGCGGCCCGAAGCGGCGCAGCCCCGTCATGAGTTCCCCTGGTCAGTTGAGCCAGTGCGGTCAGTTGAGCCAGTGCGGTCAGTTGAGCCAGTGCGGTCAGTCCAGCCCGGCGAGGTCCTTCGCCCGGGCGAGTACGTCGTCCAGCATCGCGGGCGTCAGCCGGCCGGTAAAGGTGTTCTGCTGGCTGACGTGGTAACAGCCTAGGAGAGCCGGAGCGTCGGCGGCGACCTGGGCGACCGCTCCGTGCCCGAAGGTGGGACGCGGGCTGGGCGGTCGGTGCCCGTACACCTTGGGGAAGGCCCGCCACCACGCGTCCCACGCGAACGCGCCGAGGGCGACCACCGCGCACAGCGTGGGCCTGGTCAAGGCGATCTCGCGGTGCAGCCAGGGGCCGCAGGTGTCCCGCTCCGCGGGGGTGGGCTTGTTGTCCGGCGGCGCGCAGCGCACCGCCGCGAAGATCCGGGTGTGCCGCAGGACCAGGCCGTCGTCGCGGGACACGCTGGTCGGCTGGTTGGCCAGGCCCGCGCGGTACAGGGCGGCGAAGAGCACGTCCCCCGAGCGGTCCCCGGTGAAGATCCGGCCGGTACGGTTGCCGCCGTGCGCCGCCGGGGCCAGGCCGATGATGGCGAGCTGGGCATCGGGCGGACCGAAGCCCGGGACCGGCCGGGCCCAGTACACCTGGTCACGGAAGGCCGCCCGGCGGGTGGCGCCGACCTCCTCGCGCCAGGCGACCAGCCGGGGACAGGCCCGGCACCCGCTCACCCGCGCGTCGAGCGTGGCCAGGTCGGGGGCGCCGGCGGCCTGGCCGGCGACCTGGTCGGCGGTCAGCGCGGGTGCGGTCACCCGAGCCGGCTGCGGAACAGCTCGAGGGTACGGGCCCAGGCGCTCGCCGCCGCCGCGGCGTCGTAGACCTCGGGCCGGTCGTCGTTGAAGAACGCGTGGTGGGTGCCCGGGTAGTCGTAGAGGGTCACCTCGCCACCGGCCGCCTCGATCGCCTGCTTGGCCGTCTGGATGCCGGGCGCCGAGGACAGGCCGCCATCCTCGTCGCAGTGGATGACCGCGGCCTTGCCCGCGTAGTTGGACCACTCCGGCCGCATCCGCTCCCACGGCATCGGCGGGTAGAAGCCGGCGGCCGCCACGATCCGGTCGGACAGGGTCACCGACCACAGGGCGAGGCTCCCGCCCGCGCAGAAGCCGACCGTACCGATGCCGCCCCGTACCTCGTCCAGGGCGGCTAAGTAGTCGGCCGCGCCCGCGATGTCCTGGGCCGCCTGGTCCATCGCGAGCCCCATGATGAGCTTGCCGGCCTCGTCGGGCTCGGACGTCTGGACGCCGTGGTACAGGTCGGGCGCCAGCGCGACGAACCCGGCGTCGGCGAACCGGTCGGCCACCGAGCGGATGTGCGGGACGAGTCCCCACCACTCCTGGATGACGATCACCGCGGGCACCCCCGGCGTCGACGGCCGAGCCAGGTAGCCCTCGCTCGATCCGCCGTTGCTGGCGTACCGCACGATGTCGCCCATCCGGCGGCCTCCTGTCAGACAGTCATCGTTGGCTGGTGGCGTAGAGGTTGCTTCGGGGTAGCCAATCATGCGCCTATCGTTTGCGAAAGAGCGTCGCGGCGTGGCGGAAATCGCAGGAAGAGCTGGAAAACGGCCAGGCGGCGCCGGTTCGTCCCGGCGCCGCCTGTGCAGGGGCGATGGTGCGGCCAGCCGTTACTTGGCCGGCTCGAGGCAGAGCACCGAACCCTTCTTGCCGGTCTGGCCCTGCCACAGCGCCGACTTGGCGGTCGGGTACCCGTCGCAGATGTGGTCGTCGATGTTGAAGTCGACCTCGGACTTGCCGTCCACGACGCCGACCACCTTGTACTTGGCGTCGCTGGCGGTGCAGCTCACGATCTTGATGTTGTTCACCGGCCTGGCGGTGGTGCTGTCCATCGAGTCGCCGGCCAGACAGTCGCCGACCTTCGCGTTCGACGGGTTGCTCTTCTGGCTCTGGACGAGGAAGTAGCCACCGACACCGCAGATCGCGAGCACCAGCACGACGACACCGACGATGATGCCGATCACCTTGCCGGCGCCGCCCTTCTTGACCGGCGGCGGCCCGGGCGCGCCGTACGGGTTCGGGGCCCCGTACGGGCTGGGGGCGGGCGCCTCGCCGCCCGGGTGGGGACCGTACGGGTCGCTTCCGGGCTGGTACGGCTGCTGCGGATAGCCGCCCTGGGGCGGCGGTGGCGGCTGCGGCTGGTAACCGCCGTACGGCTGGCCAGGCTGACCAGGCTGACCGGGCTGACCAGGTTGACCGGGGCTGACGGGATCCGTCACTGTCTGGTTCCTTCCGGGGAAAGGCGAAACGAAGCGCACCCTAGCTGCTCAGATCCGTCCGCGCCACCCCGGCCGACGGTACGCCGCGGGCGTCCCACCAGGTTGGCGTTTGGCGAATCTCGCCTGGTCACCGTAACCGCCGGTGACAACCCGCCCGCGCCGAGCGGGAAGCTGCGCGGCTTCGCTACCGTGTCCCGCGTGACAGATCTGTTGACCAGGCTCGCCACGGCCCCCGGCCTGTACCGCGGTCGCGGTGACGGCCCGGAGAGTGGCCCGTTCGTGGCCCGGATCCAGGTCGCCACCGTGCTGCGTGGACGGGCCGTGACGCTGGACTACGAGGCGTCCAGCGACCGCAACGGCCTGCAGCACGTCGAGCACACCGTGCTCACCACCGGCGAGGGCGGCCGGCTGGAGCTGCACGTCGCCTGCCTCGAGCTGCCCGGCGTGGTGCGTTTCGTGGAGACCACCCCGGGCTCGTTCACCGCTTACGACGGGCCGTTCCCCGCCCGGATCGTCATGAGTACGCCCAACGACGGGCAGCTGCACTACGGCTGGTGGTACTCGCGGGACGAGTCCGAGCCGCGCGAGCAGACCCGGGCGGACGTCCGCCGTACCGGCTGAGCCCATGGCGCGCACTGCTACGCGGCCCCAATGCGACACCCGCCCGCCGCCACCCGCCCGCCGCCCCGCACAGCGTGCTTCGCCCGGTGCGTTGCGTCGATCGGGCGCCGCAGCCGCTTCGACGATGCGCGCTAGCCGAGGCTCCAGGCGATCCCGTCGAGGATGTCGTGCTCGCTGGCGACCACGGCCGGGGCGGCGGCCCGTTCCAGGATGACCCGCAGGATCAGCGCGCCGGCCCCGATCACGTCGGCCCGGCCGGGATGCATCACCGGAATCGCCAGCCGCTGCTGGTGGGCCATGCCGAGCAGTGCGTCGGCGACCCGAGCGACGTCCACGGTGGACACTTCGGCGTGGTGGATGCGCTCGGGCTCGTACCGCGGCAGGTCCAAGGCGATCGCCACGACGGTGGTGACCGAGCCGGCCAGCCCGACCACCCGTGACGCCCCGGCGCCGCCCACGGCCGCGAGCGCCCGGTCGACCGCGGCCTCGATGTCGGCCGTGGCCGCGGCGACCTCGGCGGGCGCGGGCGGGTCGGTGTGCAGGTGCCGCTCGGTCAGCCGGACGCAGCCGATGTCGACGCTCACCGCTTTGTCCACTGTGGACACACCGGTGACGAACTCGGTGGAGCCGCCGCCGATGTCGACGACCAGGTTGCGGGCCGGTGGAAGGCCGCGCACCGCGCCGCTGAACGACAGCCGGGCCTCCTCGTCGCCGGTGACCACCTCGGGCGGTACGCCGAGCGTGGCGCACACCATGTCGCGGAAGTCCGCGGCGTTGCGGGCGTCCCGGGAGGCGGAGGTGGCGACCACGCGGACCCGTTCGGCGCCCAGCCGCTCGATCTCGGCGGCGTAGTCGGCGAGGGCGACGCGGGTACGCTCGATCGCCTCCGGGGCGAGCACGCCGGTCCGGTCGACGCCCTGGCCGAGCCGGACGATCTCCATCCGCCGGGTCACGTCCGACAGCGGGCCGCCGTCCGGTGGCAGGTCAGCGACGAGAAGGCGGATGGAGTTGGTACCGCAGTCGATGGCCGCCACACGTCTCATCACGCGGACTCCCCCAGGCGCAGCAGCATCCGGGTGTTGCCGAGGGTGTTCGGCTTGACCCGCTCCAGGTCCAGGAACTCGGCCACCCCCTCGTCGTACGAGCGCAGCAGCTCCTCGTAGACCTTCGGCGGCACCGGCGCCCCGTCGATCGCCTCGAACCCGAAGGCCCCGAAGAACCGGGTCTCGAAGGTTAAACAGAACACCCTGCGTACGCCCACCTCCTGGGCGGCGGCGAGGAGCGCCTCGACGATCCGGTACCCGATCTTGTGGCCGCGGTACCCCGGGTCCACCGCCACCGTCCGTACCTCCGCCAGGTCCTCCCACATCACGTGCAGCGCGCCGCACCCGACCACGAGGTCCGCGCCTGGCGAGGAGTCGACCGCCACCCAGAACTCCTGCACATCTTCGTAGAGCGCGACGGTGGCCTTGGAAAGCAGCCGGCGCTCGGTGGAGTACAGGTCGATCAGGTGCCGGATGCCCCGGATGTCACCGGTACGTGCCCTGCGGATAGCGACGTCCACTCCGGCAGGGTAGCGCCTGTCCTGGGCCGGCACTTGGGCCGGACCAGCAGGGCGGCGTTTGTCCGACGGGCGACATTCCGTTGCCGGTACCGGTGCCCGGCCCCACATTGTCGGCATGCGCACCCCCCGGACCCGTACGATCGCCGTACTCGCCGCGACCCTGGTGGCGGTCACCGCCACGCTCGGCTGCGGGTTCGTCTCCGCCGCGAGCAACGTGGTGGGCAACATGCAGACGCTCAGCGACATGGCGGACAAGATCACCAAGTCGGAGACGGCCACCTTCCAGGCCGAGTACCGGCTCGAGGACGGCAGCGCGGTGACCGTCGCGCAGAAGCCGCCGGCCTCGGCGTTCGGCAGCGAGAAGGGGCGGTACCTCGCCACCCCGGACGCGTTCTACCTCTGCGACTCCTCGACCGGGGCCTGGGTGTGTCAGAAGACCGCGAACTCGGCCGGCTCCGGTAACAACAACGCCGATGCCGCGGTCGCGGCGGGCGTGGCCGGCAACGGCTTCGTCTCGGCGCCGCTGGCGCTGGCCGTACTGACCGCCGCCCTGGTGGTACCCAGCGCGCACGTCGACAAGAGCACCCAGCAGATCGCCGGGCAGACCTCGACCTGCGCCAAGGTGTCCGGCCTCGAGAAGGCCCAGCAGAACGAGACCCAAAAAGTTTCCGACTTCACCGTTTGCGTTACCGATTCCGGGATACTGGCTCGTTTTCAGGGCTCGCTCACCGACGGCACCAATGCCTCAATCGAACTCACGAAGTACGCGACCACCGTGGACAGCTCACTGCTCCAGGTGCCAGCCGGTGCCCAGATAAACGATGTCAGCCAACTGAGTGCAACGCCGGTACCTACGACGACGTAGCTCCCGGCACGCAGGGGCCGTCGGCCCACCAGGGCTCGGTTCGTTCGCGCACATCGTCGCCGAACGGGTCGACGCCGGGACCGACGGCCAACGCGTGTCCGAGCAGGGCGTGCAGGCACTTCACCCGGGTCGGCATGCCGCCGGCCGAGACACCGGCGATCTCCGGTACCACTCCGACCTTGTCCCGCCGGGCCAGGTAGTCCTCGTGCGCGGCCCGGTACCGGGCGGCCAGCTCCGGGTCCTGCGCCAGCCGGGCGTTCATCTCGCGCATCAACCCGCCGGACTCCAGCCGGCTGCACGCGGCGACCGCGCGGGGGCAGGTCAGGTAGAAGTGGGTCGGGAACGGGGTACCGTCGGCCAGCCGGGGCGTGGTCTCCACCACGTCGGGCAGCCCGCACGGGCAGCGGTGCGCGACCGCCCGAGCCCCACGAGGGGTACGGCCGAGCTGCTGGGCGACCGCGGCAAGGTCCGCCGGCTCGATCACGGACCGGTCCGGGGCTTGTCCGCCGCCTGCACGCTCGACCACAGCTGCCCGTACCACGGGCCGGTGTCCTTGGCCTTGCCCGCGTCCGGGTCCCCGCCCGGGTTCTGGGCCGCGACCGAGGGATCGGTGACCAGGTAGGCGACGTCACCGGGCAGTACCATCTGCAGCCGCTTGTGCGCCATCGCGATGATGTACTCGGTGTCGTTCCACTTCGCGACCTGGCCCTGCTTCTGCTGGATACGCAGCCGCTGGGCGGCCTGGCTCGACTCCAGCGCGGCGATCTGGGCCTGCTGGTTGAGGTAGATGCGCATCGGGTACGCGTACGCGAGCAGCAGGACGACCAGGACGAGCACCAAGGCCGTAGCCCGCCCGGTGAACCGCCCGCCGCCCGGCTCCGGTGCCCGCGTCCGCTTCGCCGCACCGGTCGCCGCCGCCCGCCGCGCACTGGCCGGCCGCGAAGCCGACCGCACCCCGTCGCTGACCGCCCGTACCGGCGCCGGGTTGCGCACACCCCGCGCCGAACGCAGCGGGTCGCCGCCCGCGCGGGCCGGACTGCGCACCGGCCGTACCGGCCGCCCCTGCCCCGGCCGCCGCCGCTCCCCCGCCACCTCAGCCAACCCCCAACGCGACTCGGCCGGAACGCGACGCACGGCGTTCGACCACTACAAGGACTCGGGGCGGGTGACCCACGCAGGGATCAAGCCTGACCTCGCACATTCTGGGTCGCGGGCTTCGCGTCGCGACCCAGGACGTGCGCCGAAGTGGGTCACCTAGCCCCGAGACCCGAAACCGCAACTACCGAGAACGGTAACGCGGAAACGCGGAAGCACCGGCGTAGCGCGCCGCGTCGCCCAGCTCATCCTCGATCCGCAGGAGCTGGTTGTACTTGGCGACCCGCTCCGAGCGGGCGGGGGCGCCGGTCTTGATCTGGCCGGTACCCGTGGCCACGGCCAGGTCGGCGATCGTGGTGTCCTCGGTCTCGCCCGAGCGGTGGCTCATCATGCAGCGGAACCCGGCGCGGTGGGCCAGCTCCACGGCGTCGAGCGTCTCGGTCAGCGAGCCGATCTGGTTGACCTTCACGAGCAGCGCGTTGGCGGCCTTCTCCGCGATGCCCCGGCTGATCCGCTCCGGGTTGGTGACGAAGAGGTCGTCGCCGACGATCTGGATCTTCTCACCGAGCCGCGCGGTGAGCGCGCTCCAGCCGGCCCAGTCCTGCTCGGCCAGCGGGTCCTCGATGGACACGATCGGGTACGCGTCGACCAGCTTCGCGTAGTACTCGGTCAGCTCGTCCGACGGCTTCGGGGAGCCCTCGAAGGTGTACGCGCCGTCGGCGAAGAACTCGGTGGCGGCGACGTCCAGGGCGAGCACGATGTCCGTACCGAGGGTGTAGCCGGCGGTCGAGACGGCCTCGGCGATCAGGTCCAGGGCGGCGGCGTTGTGCGGCAGGCTCGGGGCGAAGCCGCCCTCGTCGCCAAGGCCAGTGGACAGGCCCTTCTTCTTCAGCACGGACTTCAGGGCGTGGTACACCTCGGCGCCGGAGCGCAGGGCCTCGCGGAAGGTGGACGCGCCGATCGGCGCGATCATGAACTCCTGGATGTCGACGTTGGAATCCGCGTGGGCGCCGCCGTTCAAGATATTCAGCATGGGTACGGGCAGCAGATGCGCGTTCGGTCCGCCCAGGTAACGGAAGAGGCTCAGGCCGGTCGACTCGGCCGCGGCCCTGGCCACCGCCAGCGACACCCCGAGGATGGCGTTCGCGCCCAGCTCGGACTTGTCGGCGCTGCCGTCCAGGTCGAGCATCTTCTGGTCGATCGCCCGCTGGTCGGTCGCGTCGTAGCCGACGATCTCCGGGAAGATCCGCTCCTCGACGTTGTCGACGGCCTGCGCCACGCCCTTGCCGGCGTAGCGGTCCTTGTCGCCGTCGCGCAGCTCCAGCGCCTCGAAGGCACCGGTGGAGGCGCCCGAGGGTACCGCGGCACGGGCGATCGTACCGTCGTCCAGCCCGATCTCGACCTCGACGGTCGGGTTGCCGCGCGAGTCCAGGATCTCGCGGGCGACGATTGCCTCGATGGTGGCCACAGTGGTCACGCTCCTTGGTGTCGGCGGGTACGGGCCGCGCCGGTGCGGCCGGGCTCGCGTGCTCGGGGACGCGTCTTGCGGTGGCTCGGGGAGAACTCCCCGAAGGGCGAGCCTAGCGAGGCCCCAGGCGACAGAATGCACCGACTCCCGGGGGCGGGCGGGCCAACTGCGACATTCGTCTCAAGAGTGGTAACAGTACGGCAACGGGATTGCGCGATCTTGTAACGGCCGGGGAGGCTGAAAGCCATGCGTCCCGCGCCGAATGTCGCCCGCGCCCGACGTACCACCGATCTCTCCAGCCGGGTCGCGCTGGTCGTCGCCGTCGCCATCGTGGTCGCCGGCGGGCTGTCCGGCTGCGTCGCGGTGACCGCGGCCCAGCCCGCCGCCGGCCGGGCCAAGCTGGTCAGCGACCTGGCCGACCGGCTGAACCGTGCCGGCGCGCTCACCTACACCGCCAGCTACCGGCTGGGCCAGGGCGACAGCGGGACGATCGCCCAGGCGGCCGGCCCCAGCCGGGTGGCGTACACGTACCCGGGCGGGAAGCTGGTCCTCACACCGCAGCAGGCGGCCGACTGCCGCGTGCAGGCCGGCTCGGTCGGCTGTACCGTCACCCCGCCGCCCTCCCCCCCGACCGACCTGGGCACCGCGCGGACCGGCGAGCTGGCCGGGCGCGGCTTCGTCCCGCCGCCCATGGCGATCAACCTGCTCACCGCGGCGGCACTGGACCCCGACGCGGTGGTGACGACGCACGACACCACGATCGCCGGGGAAAACGCGACGTGTGTCGACATCAGCGGGGTACAGAACGCGACGGCCGCGCAGTTCACCGTGTGCGTGACCACCGACGGGCTGCTCGGTAGCTTCTCCGGGCTGGTCAGCGGGGTGCAGGTGGACCTCAGCCTGGACCGGTACGAGCAGACCGTCGCACCGGACGCGTTCGACCTGCCGCCCGGCGCGCACGTCGTCGACCAGCGCCCGAAGTAGGAACGGGCCCCGACCCCTTGTGGGAGCCGGGACCCGCGTCATCCGGAGGCGGTCGGCCTGGCGCCGGGCAGCTCCGGCCGGCGGTGTGGGCGTGCGTTGGTCAGTCGTCGGACCGGGGGTTAGCGGGAGTGATCTCCCATGCGTAGTTGTCGCCGTGCTGCTGGTTCCAGAAGACCCGCCACCCGTCACGGAACGGCGTCGGCGACTTGGCGCCGAGGATGCCGCCCGTGGTCGGGTCGCCGTCCGAGACGTGGATACCGGTGATCTCGTTGTCCCCGTCGTTCTGGAACCCGTTGCCCGCCGCGCCGAGCATGTTGTCGATCGTGGCGGACGGGTCCCGGCCCTCGGCCAGGAACCGGACCGGCTGGGCGCCGTGCGGGTAGTCGGCGTTCACGTCGAACAGGTACCCGGAGTCGAACGCCCCCCGCTGGGTGTGCACCGTGTCGCTGGCGTCCTCGACGTAGGCGACGTGGTTCCGGTCGACGAACTGGACGTTGTCCAGGCCGGTGTGCGCCTGGTCGCCCGCGTAGAGCAGGGTAAGCCAGCCCTCGTTCGCCCCCGGCCCGGACTGGGTCAGCTTGAACGCGCCGCCGAACCCGCCGTACCCGGCGTTGGCCCCACTGGTGAGGTTGGTGTCGCCGGTCACGCTGAAGAAGAACTCCCGGAAGCCGCTACCGGGGCGGAAGACGCCGTTCTCCGGCCGCTTGAACGGCGTCGCGCCGGCCGCCTTGGCGAGCGCGTTCGAGTCGAACGGCTTGCCGCTGGTGTCGACGTTCGTGTCGTGGATGGTGACCCAGGTGGTACGGAAGCCCGGACCGTAGTTGCTCAGGTCCTTCTGGTCGTCGCTGTAGGCGCCACCGGTCGGGTGGCCCGCATCGACGTTCGTGAAGGTGATCGGCTGGCCGGTGCGCCGGGAGATCACCTGCAGGGCCTGTAGCTTGCCGCCCTTGCTGATGTCGGTCTTGTCGTTGAGCAGCAGCCGGTAGACGAAGCTGTTCGGGTTCTTCGCCTTGTCGGGCAGCGTGATCCCGCCGACGTCCTCGACGATCCACAGGTTGCCGTCGGAGTCGTTCTGGATGCCCTCGTACCCGCCGCGCCCGGTCACGGACGAGACGTCCTGGACGACCGAGTTGATGTCCGGCGTGGCCTGCATGACCGTGGCGTTGCCGAAGCTCTCCGTCGTGAAGAGCAGCCGCTTGGCCCACGGGTCCCAGGTCGAGCCGTCGATCGTCGGGATCGGCGTCCCGTCGGCCTGCTTGGTGGCGAGCAGGGTCACCCGGTGCGCCGGGTCGGCGTCCAGGTTGATCCGGGTGATGTACCCAGCCGTCCCGCCCTCGTGGCCCGCGTACAGGAAGTGCGTGCCGTAGTTGTAGTTCGGGTCGGCCCCGTGCAGGCCGTGCAGGCGAAGGTAGGTGTTCTTGTCCGCCTCGGTCTTGCTCGCCTCGACGGGGTGTCCTGGCGACTGCACCAGCGTCGGGTCGGGCAGCAGCGTCGGGGCGTTGCCGTCGTAGCCGTAGTACGGCACGTCGGCGGTCGGGTTCTCCAGCCTCGTCGAGCCCTGCGCCACGGGCGACTCGACGAGCCCGGGCGACAGGACGTTGGCCGCGGGTACGCCACGCACATCGCTGACGGCCGGTACCGAGGCCCAGTGGATCCCGCCGCGGTCGGCGTCCGCCGCGCTCGCGGTCAACGCGACCGTGAGACCCGCGGCGCCCAGCGCCATGCCCGCGGCGGCGAGCCGCCGTCGCCTGTCCAACTTGGCCATGCGCGATCACTCCTCTCTTGATCGGACACCAAGCAGTCACGCAGTCCGGGACATCAATGGGGAGCCACACCGATGTCACCCTGGTTTCGGCAGAGTGAACGTTGGTGCCGAGGGCCGCCTACGCAACTTCGTCAATACCCACCCGGACAGCCACAACCAGGGGAGATCCTGGGGACGCGGTAGGTCTAGGCGCCCAGGAGGGTACGCAGGTGCCGCGGCGGCGGTGAGCCGTGGGCGAGCATCGCGTCGTGCCACGCCTTGGCGGGCGTACCGGCCGGGCGCGCCGCCACGATCGAGGCCACCTCGGTGTAGCCGACGAAGTACGTGGACAGCTGCGTCGAGGTGAGCAGCGCCCGGCGCCACTTCCCGGCCGCCTCGCCCTCCTCCTGGAACCCGCGCCCGGTCATCAGCTCCATCGCCTCGGCCTCCGTCATGCCCTCGCAGTGCACGAGCTGGTCGATGACGGCGTTGAGGGACATCCGCAACTGGAGCTTGAGCTGCTGGAGCCGAACGGGCAGCCCGCCGAAGCCGTACCGGGCCATCAGCTCCTCGGCGTACACCGCCCAGCCTTCGGTGAACGGGCCGGAGAAGCCCAGCCGGCGGGTACGGGTGCTGCCCCGGTACCGGCGGGCGTGCGCGAGCTGGAGGAAGTGGCCCGGCATCGCCTCGTGCACGGTGAGGTTGCGGACCTGGTAGTTGTTGTACTCGCGGTAGAACGAGGTGACCCGCTCGGGTGGCCAGTCGGCCGGCGTGGGGGCGATGCAGTAGAACGTCGGTACGTCGGCGGTCTCCAGCGGGCCGGGCGGGTCGCAGTACGCGACGGCCACGCCCCGGGCGAACTCCGGCATCTCCTGCACCACGCAGGGATCGTCCACAATGGACACCAGGTCGTGCGCGGCGACGAACTCGGTGGCCTCGGTGAGGCTGCGCCGGGCGAGGTCCACGATGGACTCGTTGTCCGGGCGCTCCTCGGCGAGGCGGTCCAGGGCGGCCCGTACCGTCGCGTCGGAGGCGGGACCACCGACCAGCTCGGCGGCGGCCCCGCGCAGCGCCTCCGCCGCCTGGGCCAGGTTGGCCCACGCGCGGGAGAGCACCTCCGCCGCGCCCAGCTCGGTGTCGAGCGTGTGCCAGAGCCGGGCCTCCCACAGCCGCCGGCCGAGGCGCGGCTCGCGGCCGGGGTCCCCGCCCGCGAGCCGGTCGCGCAGCCAGCCCCAGAACTGGGTGAGCGCGGCCAGCGCCTGGTCGCTCGCGGCCTGGACCCGGGGCGCCAGGCCGGGTACCTCGGCGGCCAGCTTGGGCACCTGGTTGCGCACGAGCGCGGCGGTACCGGCGAACTGGCCGACCGCGGTCTCGACGTGGACGCGCGGGCAGTCCTCGAGTACGGCGCGCGCGGTCGCCAGCGCGTCCGGGATCGCCGAGAGCCGCCCGGCCAGGCTCTCCAGCCGTTGCGCGGCCGGCGCGAACGGCCGGTCCAGCAGCAGGTGCAGCAGCGGGCCGGGGTTGTGCTCCAGCGGGTTCCACTCGTGCTCGCGGACCTCGGTGTGCTCGAAGAGCGTCCGTTCCACCCGGGCGAGCAGGATCGCGTGGTCCACCCGCTCCTGCGGGTCCAGCTCGTCCTCGTCCACCTGCGACAACGCGGCCGAGGCGTCGCGCAGCATCGCCACGTCGAGGGCGACCGCGTCCGCGGAGTAGTCCGGCAACCGGTCGTCGAAGCGGTGGTCCCCCGCGTACCCGGCGAGCGGCGGGCTCGCCTCCAGCAGAGCGTCGACGATGCGCTCGGCCAGCGGTACGAACTCCGGTGCCATAGATGGAAAGCTACCTGATGCGCTCGGCCGCCCGTACCTCCTCGGCATAGGACAGGACCGAGCGGCGCAACGCACCCTCCGCGTCGGCACCGCCCTCGGCGACCGCGCGCAGGAGCCGGGCGCCGAGGTCGTCGCCGGCCGGCAGCGGCGGCGCCAGGCCGGCCCGGCGCGCGCGGGCCAGGACCTTCACGGCCAGCGCCAGGGCCGGCTGGGACCAGGCGATCCCGTCGAGTACGGACTCCCGCGCCTTCTCCGCCTTCTTGATCTGTTCCCACTGCTCGACAATCGCGTCCACATCTTGGACATCGGCGTCAGCGAACACGTGCGGGTTGCGGCGGACCAGCTTGTCGACGAGGTCGCCGGCCACGTCGTCGACGTTCCACGCGCGCCCATCCGGCAGCTGCTCGGCGAGCCGGGCGTGCAGGACCACCTGCAGCAGCACGTCGCCCAGCTCCTCGCGCAGCGCCGGATAGTCCTCGGCATCGATGGCGTCGTACGCCTCGTACGCCTCCTCCAGCAGGAACGCGGCCAGGCTCTGGTGCGTCTGCTGGTTCGTGCGCCCCGGCGCAGCATGCTGGCTCAGCCAGGGGTCCCCGCCGGGAGAAACCAGTCGATCCATGACCGTCACTGCATCCAGCAGCCGCGCGCCGGGCGGGTCCCAGGAGCCGTACATCAGCTCCAGGTCGGCCAGGCCAGGCTCCCGGGCCAGCCGCAGCCCCAGCTCGCGAGCCAGCTCCTGGTCCCCCCGCGGCCCGGCGAGCCAGACCACGCCGCCGGCCGCGGTGCCCGCGGCGAGGAGGTCCTCGACCGGATTTTCAGTGATGGTGATGGATACGTCTGCGGTGCGCAAGGCCGTCGTCAGGGCACTCTCCGCGCCGGCATACACCAGGGTACGGCGCACCGTGTCCCACGCCTGTGCGGTCAGCAGCCCGGCCGGCAGCCGGGGTGAGGTGACCAGCAGGACGATGCGCGCCACGGGCTTTACCGGGCGGCCGCCGCCGGGCTGGCGTCGACCACCGCCGGGCTGGCCTTCCCATCCAGCGGGATGCTGAGATCGGACTGCACCTGCCCGTTCGCGAGCGTGAACGGCACGTAGATGCTCAGCGGCCGGTAGCGCGGGTTCACCATGACGCCGTCGGCGTGCACGGCGTCGGCGAGCACCGGACGCAGCCCCAGCGCCGCGCGCAGCTCCGGCGAGTCGAGCTGCGCCTTCACCTCGCCGTACGGGGTGCCGGGCGGGATCACCCCCGCCTTCACCAGTTCGGCGAACACGGCGCGCTGGTCCTCATCGGTGGGCGGGTGGGACCGGCTGAGCGCCGCGATGGACTTCATCGCGGCGGTGGCCTCGGCCTCCAGCCGGATGAACCCGCCGGTCGGGCTGATCCCGAGCCGGGCGGCGTCCCGCTGGTAGACGGCCGGGTCGGCGGGCTCGAGCGTGAGCTGCCGGTCCTTGGCGATCTTCGTGGCCACCTCGCGGGTGACGAAAGCGGACACCACGAGCTGGCGGATGTCGCCCGCGTGCGTGTCGCGGGTGGCGGCCGGGAACTCGCTGACCGCCTTCTCGACATCGGCGTTGGTGAGCCGGACGTCGCCGACGTACGCCGCCACGGTCGGCTGTTCCTGGCAGGCCGTGAGGCCCGTCAGGGCGAGCGCGCCCGCGAGGGCTACGGCGAGCAGGCGGCGCGGCATCGGTACCTCCGGACGGATGGGATGCAACCGAGCGTCACTGTCTCACGCCGCCCGGCCTGGCGCTCGACCGGGTCCGCGGGCCGGGTCACGCGCGGGCGCCGGCGAGCGCCGGTTCGCCGAGCACGCCGGTGACCAGCTCCGCGCACCAGTCCAGCAGCGCGGTGTCGCGCAGCGGCTCGCCGCCCACCCGGTGCGTCATCGGACGGGGTACGGACACCTGGTCGGTCGCCTGCTTGTAGACCGCGTCCGGGTAGAACCGCTTGAGGCGCAGCTGCTTCGAGTCGGCCAGCGGCAGCGGGCCGAACCGGATGTGCTTGCCCTGCAAGGAGACGTCGGTCAGCCCGTACGCCTTGGCGAGCAGCCGGAACCGGGCCACCGCGACCAGGTTCGCCACCGGTACGGGCGGCTCCCCGTAGCGGTCGCGCATCTCCAGCACGGCCTCGTCGAGCGCGGTGGCGTCCCGCGCGGAGGCGAGCTTGCGGTACATCTCCAGGCGCAGCCGCTCGACGCCGATGTAGTCGGTCGGCAGGTGCGCGTCGACCGGCAGGTCGATCTTGACGTCGGGCTCCTCTTCCGGGCGCTCGCCCTTGAACTGCTGCACCGCCTCGCCGACCATCCGTACGTACAGGTCGAACCCGACGCCCTCGATGTGCCCGGACTGCTCGCCGCCCAGCAGGTTGCCGGCCCCGCGGATCTCCAGGTCCTTCATCGCCACGTACATGCCGGCGCCCAGCTCGGCGTGCTGCGCGATGGTGGCCAGCCGCTCGTGCGCGTGCTCGGTGAGCGGCTTCTCCCCCGGGTACAGGAAGTACGCGTACGCCCGCTCCCGGCCGCGGCCGACCCGGCCCCGGATCTGGTGCAGCTGGGCCAGCCCGAGCAGGTCGGCCCGCTCGACGATCAGCGTGTTGGCGTTGGGGATGTCGATGCCCGACTCGACGATCGTGGTGCAGACGAGGACGTCGTGCTCCTTCTCCCAGAAGCCGACCATCACCTTCTCCAGCGCGTCCTCGCCCAGCTGGCCGTGCGCCACCGCGACGCGCGCCTCCGGTACCAGCTCGCGCAGCCGGCGAGCGGCCTTCTCGATCGACTCCACCCGGTTGTGCAGGTAGAACACCTGGCCGTCGCGCAGCAGCTCGCGGTGGATGGCCGCGGCCACCTGCTTCTCGTCGTACCCGCCGACGAAGGTGAGCACGGGATGGCGCTCCTCCGGCGGGGTGGCGATGGTGGACATCTCCCGGATCCCGGTGATCGCCATCTCCAGGGTGCGCGGGATCGGGGTCGCCGACATCGTCAGGACGTCGACGTGGGTACGCAGCTGCTTGAGGTACTCCTTGTGCTCCACGCCGAAGCGCTGCTCCTCGTCGACGATCACCATGCCCAGGTTCTTGAAGCGGGTGGAGTTCTGCAGCAGCCGGTGGGTACCGATGACGATGTCGGCCGTACCCTCCGCGGCCGCGGTCACGGTCGACTCCGCCTCGCGGGACGTCTGGAAGCGGGACAGCTGCCGGATCTCCACGGGGAACTGGCTCATCCGCTCGCCGAACGTGTTGTAGTGCTGCTGCGCCAGCAGGGTCGTCGGAACCAGGATGGCGACCTGCTTGCCGTCCTGTACCGCCTTGAAGGCGGCCCGTACGGCGATCTCGGTCTTCCCGTACCCGACGTCCCCACAGATCAGCCGGTCCATCGGTACCGGCTTCTCCATGTCCGACTTGACCTCCTCGATCGCGGAGAGCTGGTCGGGCGTCTCCGTGTACGGGAAGGCATCCTCCAGCTCGCGCTGCCAGGGCGTATCCGGCCCGAACGCGTGCCCCGTCGAGTTCTGCCGGGCGGCGTAGAGCTGGATGAGCTGGGCCGCGATCTCCCGTACCGCCTTGCGGGCGCGCGCCTTGGACTTGGCCCAGTCCGACCCGCCGAGCTTGTGCAGGGTTGGCGCCTCGCCGCCGACGTACCGGGACAGCTGGTCGAGCTGGTCGGTCGGTACGTACAGCCGGTCGCCGGGCTGGCCGCGCTTGCTGGCGGCGTACTCGATGACGAGGTACTCACGCTCGGCACCGTTGACGGTCCGCTGCACGAGTGCGACGTATCTACCTATGCCGTGCTGTTCGTGGACCACGAAGTCGCCGGCCTTCAGCTCCAGCGGGTCGATCGTGTTGCGCCGCCGGCTCGGCATCTTCCGCATGTCCTTTGTGGACGCTCCGCGCCCACCGGAGATGTCAGTACCGGTGACGACCGCCAGCCGGGACGCCTCGTCGACGAAGCCGAACTCCAGCGCGCCGGTGGTGACGACCGCGGCACCGGACCGAGGCGCGGCCGGCACACTGTCCACATAGGACACTCCGAGCCCGGCGTCCCGCATGACCTCGACCGAGCGCTGGGCCGGGCCGGGTCCGGCGAAGACCAGCGCGACCCGCCAGCCGTCACCGGTCCAGCGCTTGAGGTCGTCGAGCACCCGGCCGGTGTCGCCGTGGTAGAGCGGGACCGGCTGGGCGGACAGCGCCAGCGCCCGCCCCTCGTCCGGGACGACTGACAAGCGCCGCCCTGCTGGTCCGGCCCAAGTGCCGGCCCACGAGACCTCGGGCTCCGGGTCCTCCCACGCCTCGCGCTCGGGCCGCACCGGCGCTTCGGCGACTCCGAACGGGGACACCGACCACCACGCCTGGCCGAGTTCCCGGGCGGTGCCCCGGACGTCGGCGAGGGTACGGAAGGCGGCCGCACCCAGGTCGATCGGCGCCTTGCCACCGACGGCCGCCGCCGCCCAGCTCGCCTCCAGGAACTCGTCACTGGTACGGACGAGGTCGTGGGCCCGGGTACGGATCCGCTCCGGGTCGCAGAGCACCACCACGGTCTGCGCGGGCAGGCAGTGCAGGACCAGCTCGAGGTCGCCCGGCACGAGCGCCGGTGCTAGCGACTCCATGCCCTCGACGGGTACCCCGCCGGCCAGCTTGTCGAGCATCTCGGCCAGCGCCGGGTGCTCCTGCGCGAGCGCGGCGGCCCGGGCCCGTACCTCCGGGGTCAGCAGCAGCTCCCGGCACGGCGGCGCCCAGAGCCGCTCGACCGGCGCGATCGTCCGCTGGTCGGCGACCGCGAACGAGCGGATCTCCTCGACCTCGTCACCCCAGAACTCCACCCGCAGCGGGTGCTCCTCGGTCGGCGGGAACACGTCGAGGATGCCGCCCCGTACCGCGAACTCGCCCCGCTTCTCGACCAGGTCCACCCGCGCGTAGGCCATGTCGGCCAGCCGGCGTACCACCTCCTCCAGGTCCGCCGACCCGCCCTGCCGCAGCTCCACCGGCTCCAGGTCGCCGAGCCTCCTGAGCTGCGGCTGAAGCACCGAGCGCACCGGCGCGACCACCACGCGCAGGGGGGCGCCGGCGGGGTGGGCCAGCCGGCGCAGCACGGCGAGCCGCCGGCCGACCGTGTCGGAGCGCGGCGAGAGGCGCTCGTGCGGCAGCGTCTCCCACGCGGGATAGACGGCGATCTCTTCCGCCGGCAGCAGGCAGCCCAGCGCGGCGGCCAGGTCCTCGGCCTCGCGGCTGGTCGCGGTGACCGCGAGCACCGGCTTGCCCGCGCCGCCCGCCCCGGGATCCGCACCGGCCGCGGCCACCACGAAGGGGCGCAGCGCCGCCGGGGCGGTCAGGTCGAGCTGGTCGGCATCGGGCCCGCCGGCTGCTGCGAGGTCCCGCGCGGCCGCGAGCGCCGGGTCGGCAAGAGCGGCGTCGAGCAGGCCGACGAGCCTCATGGGATCACTCTTTCCTAGATCGCGGGCACGCGACGTGACCCCACATCCGGTTTGGGTGGGGGTACGCCAACCCAGCCTACCCGCTGTGGCGGTCCGGCGAGGTTCCTGGCGACCTCACTCAACCTGGCCGGCCGGCGGGCCGCTGCCCGGGGCGGTGACCGGCGAGTGGCCGGTCACCGTCGTCGGGGCCCCGATGGAGGATGGAGGGCGGTGGGTGGCTGGTCGCCGTGGCCCACCAGCCGGGCGGCAGGCACATGGTGGAAGACCAGGACTTCGTCTTCGGTACGGCCGTCCCGTTCCCCGCCGCGCGGAGGCGGCCGTCAACCAGCCGAGCGCTGCCCCGCGTACGGCACCGCACTCGTCATGGCCTCGGGCGTCCCGGTCTCCGTCCCGGTCTCCGGAGCCGACGCGTTCTCGGGTGCCGGCTCCGGCGCCGTGGGCCGCCGGTCGCGGAAGACCCACCAGCGGGAGGCGGAGTAGGTGAACGTGGCGACGAAGAAGGACGCGGTGAGCCGGGCGATCCGGAAGTCCAGTCCCAGGTAGGACAGTCCGGTCGTGACTCCGACAGTCAGCAGGTAGTCGCCGAGCACCACGAGCGCGTACCGGAGGACCTGGCCACCGACCGGTGCATGTGAACGGAAGTTGACCGTACGGTTAAGGACGAAGTTCAGCCCGAACGCGCTGACGTAAGCGACCGACACCGCGACCGGCATGGGCAGGTGCGTCGAGTGCCGCAGCAGCACCAGCAGCGCGAGGTCGACGCCGAGCGTGAAAGCGCCGAGGATGGCGAAGCCGACCAGCTCACGCGGTAGGAACCGGTGCACCCGTGGGGGTAGCCGGTCCACCCACGAGGTCAGGAAGTCACCGACCCGCTCGGGCCACGTACCGGTCGTCCGCCGCACTACCGCCATGCCGCCCATCATCCCCGGTCGGCGCCACCCCTGCCGACCCGGGGAGCCTCGGCAGAGCATCGACACGCGGCGATCTGCTGCTTCGACCACCCGGGACGGACCGTGCCAGGTCGAGCCGGACGCCGGCCGCATCGGTGGCTCACGCCTACATTCACCAACCTGTTGCATGCCGACGATCCCGGTGACCTCGACCAGGACTCGGGCTCTCCGCCCGCCCGCCCTGGCGGCCGTCACCGGCCGCCCCACCCCAGTTCACTGAGCGGGCGATCAGGGTACTCGTAGACCTCCAGGTCGTACCACCACTCGGCCCAGCCGGGTGCGGCGTCGCGGCCCACCACTTGGAACTGTCCGGGTTCCGTCGGCGTCGTCATCACCTGCGTGTAGCCGTGGGCCACGAGCCGGGAGATGTCGCGGTCGAAGGCATAGACAAAGGTCAGACCGGCCACCGGCGACACGCTAACGCAACACGCAGCCTCTCGCATGATCGGCATCGCCGAGGCGCTCGGCGCGGCAGCCAACTCAGTCGATGTACGGCGCCTGACGGCCGGCCCGGTGTCGCCTTGTGCACAGGTGGCGGCGACACCGGGCCGGTACCGGTGCGCTACAGCGTCGGCCTCGTCACCGGGGTGCCGTCGCGCAGCAACTGCTCGACCGTCACGACCGCGATACCCTTCGCGTTGAGCTGATCGAATATCTGGGTGACCGCCTCATAGGTCTGGGTACGGTCCGCGCCGCCGTCGTGCATCAGGACGATCGATCCCGGATGGACCTGCGACATGACGTTGCTGACGATCGTCGGTACCCCGGGCAGCATCCAGTCCTCGGAGTCGATGTTCCACAGCACCGGCGCCATCCCCAACGCCCGCGACTCCTGGTTGATCGTCGCGTTGGTCGACCCGTACGGCGGGCGCCAGACCTTCGGCGACAGCCCGGACGCGGTCCTGATCGCCGTGATCGTCTGGGTCCACTGCGTGTGCCGGCTCGCTGCGTCAAGCGTGGTCAGGTCCGGGTGGTTCCAGGTGTGGTTGCCCAACTGGTGCCCCTCAGCGGCCGCCCGGGTCAGGGCGCTCGGCAGGTCGGCCACCTGTTGCCCGATAGTGAAGAAGGTGACGTGCGCGCCCTTGCTCTTGGCCAGATCGAGGAACTTCAGGGTGCCCGGGCCGTCGTACGGCCACGGTCCATCGTCGAAGGTGATGGCCACCTCGGGCTTCGGGGTGGTCACCTCGACGAGCGCGTCGGTCTTGGCGATTCGCTCGTACGGGTCCGTGGTCGCGTCGGCCGTGACGACCGTGATCTCGTCGAAGTCCGGCGCGTAGCTGCCCCCCTTCGGGTTGGCGAACTTCAGCGTGTTGTCGCCCGCTCTCAGTGTCGCCATCAGGGTCAGGGTGCCCGGGGTCTGCCAGTCGGCTGTCGGCGGATAGGTGGTCGTGGTGGGGGTGGCGCCGTTGACGCTCAGCGTCGCGGTACGGCTCTTGGTGCTGCCGTTGACGTACCGGATGGTGATCTTCGCTTGGCCCGCGCCACCGGCGGCGACCCCGTTGAACTGCAACGTGCCGGCGTTGTTACCGACGTTGCCGACCTTCGCCTGGCCGGCGCACCCGGTGCAACTCTTGACATTCGCGCCACCGGTACGGGTGTTCGTACCCGCTTCGGCCTGGTACGTCGTGGTGGAGGCGCTCGCCACCGCGACCACGACCACGATCGGTACGGAGGCCAGCACTGCCGCCCCCGCCGCCAGCAGGATTGATCGACGCAACGGTTGCTCCCAGGTAGTCCGGAGGGCTGCCGGTTGACGTGCCCACGAAGCTGAACGGCCGGCGGCGACAAACCGTTCGGTTCGGATACTGAAAGACGTCAATTCCCGGCGCACTCAACCAGGCTGTGCCGCCATCCACACATAGCGTGACGACAATTCCCTTACCGCCCGCTGTGCCTCAACCATCCGCGGATACCACTTGTGGCACTGCCGTCTTGTACGTTGCTCTGGCCCGGGTCACCCGAAGGCGCTCAACTGATCAGAGGGGCTGGCCGATCGGTCTGACGACCATGGTGTTCACATCGACACCGTTCGGCTGGTTGATCGCCCAGACAATCGCGTCGGCGATCTGGTCGGCGGTGAGAAGGTGACCGTCGGGGAGGTGGCCGAGGCCGTCCCAGAACGCGGTCTCCACCCGTCCCGGAGCGACCAGCGTTACGCCGATACCGTCGCCGGTCACCATCCGCCGGGTGTTCTCGGCGAGCCCGGTCACCGCCCACTTCGTCGCGCTGTAGAAGTTGCCCGGGGTGTTGATGAAGCCCGCGACGCTGCCGATCAGGACGATCCGGCCGCGGGTCTCCTTGAGGGCGGGCAGAGCGGCCCTGATGAGCAGAGCGGGTCCGAGCACGTTGGTCAGGACCATGTCACGCCACCCGGCCGGATCGCCGTCGGCGAGCGTGTCGTGGGTGGCGAAGCCGGCGTTGGCCACGACGGTGTCCAGCCGACCGAACTCCTTGAGGATGGACTCGACGGCTGACACGACGGCGTCGTAGTCCGCTGCGTCACCGGCGAAGGTGAGCAGGTCGGCCCGCTTGTCGAGCGACTCGGCGAACCGGTCGAGGCGGCCGGCGTCGCGGCCGGTGACGGCGACGCGGTGGCCCTGGTTGAGCAGGAGCCGGGCAGCCGCCGCCCCGATGCCGCTGGAGCCGCCGGTGACCAGTGTGACGGGAGAGTCGGTCATAGGTCGCAGCCTAGGAGTTAGAGCAGACTCAAGGTCAAGGCCAGGAGTCGCCACCGCGTGCACAGTGCGCGGGCGGCGTGACCAAGGTGCTGACCGGATGTCTCACCAGGCGACCACGCCTTGCGCGCTGGGCTGGATGCTGCCGATCTGCAACAGCTTCATGGTGATGCCCGACTTCTCGGGGGCCGGGAACCCGACCAGCGTCGCCGGTACGGACGTGGTCCCGTTCGGCGGGCTGACGGTCAGGCTGTTTCCGACCCCGCAGTCGTCGGCCCCCTTGTCGCAGGTCGTCCACTTGATCCCGGACGACGCGGTGGTACCCGGGCGCAGCTCGACCGGTGTCGGCGCGCCGGGCTCGGATACCTTGCTTGTCGGTACCGGCACCGGTTGGGCGGCCGCGTTCACCAGCGTCACGGTGGCCCACCCCGCCAGCCGGCACTCGTGCTTCGACACGTTGGTCAACTGCACCAACGCGATACTCGCCGGACCGCTGCTGCGCTGGAAGATGACGTCGGCCTTGAGGTCGCCGGACGCGCAGGCCGCGACCTGGCTGGTGCCGTCGCTCGGCCCCGTACCGGGACCGCCGGACGGGTGAGGGTCCGCCGACGCGCTGGCGGCCGGGGCCCCGCTTGCCGGAGCGGTGGACGTGACCGGACGAGCGGTGCATGCCGCGGTGGCGACGAGGACCAGCAGGGGTGCTCCGGCCACGGTCAGCATCCGGGCAGCCGCGGATCCGGTGGTGTGGCGCAACATCGATGTCTCTCCATTCCGCTGGAACTGTGGACAGCACGAGCCTCGCGGCCGGGAACGCCGGGAGGTGTGCCGAGGGGCGGAGCCGGCACGAATCAGGGAGATGGATGTCTATCTCTTCGCGGGTACGGGGGGGTCGTGGGAGCCACGCTCACGTTCGGCGCCCGGCACCCGACCCCGGCCACGCGGCCCGGCGCGGGATAGGATTTTCGCCAGTCGGACAATGCCGTCCTCCTGGCCGTCCCCTGAAGGAGTGCACGGTGCCTGACCAGCCCGAACAGATCGACTACGAGGCCGCCCTGCGCGCTGACATCCGCCGGTTGGGCACGTTGCTGGGCAAGACCCTGGTGCGCCAGGAAGGGCAGGCGCTGCTCGCGCTCGTCGAGGAGGTACGGGCCCTCGTCCGTACCGACCCGGACGGGGCGGCCGGGAAGCTCGCCGAGGTCGACGTGGTCACCGGTACCAAGCTGGCCCGCGCGTTCTCCACGTACTTCCATCTGGCCAACGTCACCGAGCAGGTGCACCGGGCCCGGGAGCTGCGCCGGCTGCGTGCCCAGCGGGGCGGCTGGCTGGACCAGGCCGCCGCGCTGATCTCCGAGCGCGGCGTACCGGCCGACGAGGTGGCCGCCGCGTCGCGCCGGCTCGCCATCCGCCCGGTGTTCACCGCGCACCCGACCGAGGCGGCCCGTCGCTCGATCCTCTCCAAGCTCCGCGGGGTCGCTGACGAGTTGGACACCGAAGCCGCGCAAGCGGCTCTCTACGGCTCAGCAGCCGCGTCCGGTCGCGCCGCGCCAGCGGCGCCCCACGGCTCAGCAGCCGCGTCCGGTCGCGCCGCGCCAGCGGCGCCCCACGGCTCAGCAGCCGCGTCCGGTCGCGTCGCGGCAGCGGCGCCCAACGGTTCCGCGCCGGCGGACCGGCGGCTCGCCGAGCTGATCGACCTGCTGTGGCAGACCGACGAGCTGCGGCTGGAGCGCCCTGACCCGGCCGACGAGGCCCGCAACGCCGTGTACTACCTCGCCGACCTGTACGCCGACGCCGCTCCCAAGGTGCTCACCGACCTCGCGGACACGCTGCGGGGCCTCGGGGTCGAGACGTCTCCGACCAGCCGGCCGCTGACGTTCGGTACGTGGATCGGCGGCGACCGGGACGGAAACCCGTACGTGACGCCGAGAGTCACCAGCGACGTCCTGCTGATCCAGCACGAGCACGGGATCCGGGCCGCCGAGGCGGTACTCGACGAGCTGATCAACGAGGTGTCGGTGTCGCGGCGGCTGCGCGGGGTCTCCCTCGACCTGAGTGCCAGCCTGGCCGGTGACCTCGACAAGCTGCCCGAGCTGGCGAACCGGTTCCGGCGGGTCAACGCCGAGGAGCCGTACCGGCTCAAGGTACGGTGCATCAAGCTGAAGCTGGCGAACACCCGTACCCGGCTGGCGAGCGGGACACCGCACGTGCCGGGGCGCGACTACCGGGGCTCGGCGGAGATGATCGCCGATCTCGAGCTCATGCGCGCCTCGTTGGCCCGCAACGCCGGGCAGCTCACCGCGACCGGCAAGCTCGCCGAGGTCATCCGTACCATCTCGGCCTTCGGCCTGCACCTGGCCGCGATGGACGTCCGCGAGCACGCGGAGGCCCACCACGCGGTGCTGGCCCAGCTCTTCCAGCGGGTCGGCGAGGTCGCCGAGTACCGCAAGCTGCCCCGTGACGAGCGCCGCGACCTGTTGGTGCGCGAGCTGACCGGGCGCCGACCACTGTCCACTGTGGACGTACCGTTGACCGACGCGGCCCGCCGTACCTTCGAGGTCTTCCGGACCATCCGCGAGGCGCAGGACCGGTTCGGGCCGGAGGTCGTCGAGTCGTACATCATCTCGATGACGCTCGGCATCGACGACGTGCTCGCCGCCGTCCTGCTGGCCCGCGAGGCCGGGCTGGTGGATGTCCACAGTGGACTGGCGCGGATCGGCTTCGTACCGCTGCTGGAGACCCCGGCCGAGCTGGACGCCGGCGGCGAGCTGCTCGACGGGCTGCTGTCGTTGGGGCCGTACCGGTCGCTGGTGCGGGCCCGCGGCGACATCCAGGAGGTGATGCTGGGCTACTCCGACTCCAACAAGGAGGCCGGCATCACCACGTCGCAGTGGGCCATCCACAAGGCCCAGCGCGCGCTGCGCGACGTCGCGGCCAAGCACGGGGTACGGCTGCGGCTGTTCCACGGACGCGGGGGTACGGTCGGCCGGGGCGGCGGCCCGACACATGAAGCCGTTCTGGCGCAACCGTTCGGCACGCTGGACGGCGCCATCAAGGTGACCGAGCAGGGTGAGGTCATCTCCGACAAGTACACGCTGCCCGTGCTGGCGCGGGAGAACCTGGAGCTGACCGTCGCCGCGGTGCTCCAGGCGACCCTCCTGCACACCACGCCCCGCCAGCCGATGGAGGACCTGGACCGGTGGAACGCCGCGATGGACGTGGTCTCCGGCTCCGCGTTCGGCGCGTACCGGCGGCTCGTCGAGGACCCGGACCTGCCCGCGTACTTCTGGGCTGCCACGCCGACCGAGCTGCTCGGCTCGCTGAACATCGGCTCCCGGCCGGCGAAGCGGCCCGACGCCGGTGCCGGCCTGGGCGGCCTGCGCGCGATCCCCTGGGTGTTCGGCTGGACGCAGAGCCGGCAGATCGTACCGGGCTGGTTCGGGGTGGGCTCGGGCCTGGCCGCCGCGCGCGAGGCGGGGCTCGGCGAGGTGCTGGCCGACATGCACAAGCGCTGGCAGTTCTTCCAGACGTTCCTGTCCAACGTCGAGATGATGCTCGCCAAGACCGACCTGAGCATCGCGGCCCGGTACGTGGAGACGCTCGTACCCGAGGAGCTGCGGCACATCTTCGCCACGATCGAGGCGGAGTACCGGCGCACCGTCGAGCAGGTACTCGCGATCACCGCTGAGGCGGAGCCGCTGGAGCGGCAGTCCGTGCTGCGCCGCACCCTCGCCGTACGGGACACCTACCTGGAGCCGCTGCACCATCTTCAGGTCGCGCTGCTCGCCCAGTACCGGGCCGGCCGCGGCTCCCCCGGCTCGGTCCGGCCCGCCGCGACCGACCCGACGCTGGAGCGAGCGCTGCTCACGACGGTGAACGGAATCGCGGCCGGGTTGCGCAACACCGGCTGAGCGGTCGTAGGGGGCTCCTGGCAGACTGAGGACCATGAGCGAGCGTCAGCGATCGAGTGTTTCGGCTCGCCCGGCGCAGCTCCGGGAGCCGGAATGCTCGAAGAATGATGGGCTCGGGACGCTGGTGCCGTACGCGTCCACGGAGCGCAGCGGAGTGGGCGCGTGAGCTGGGTGCTGCCGGACGAGGTGTTGCGCGACGCGCCCACGTACGCGCCCCGGCTCTACGAGCTGGCCGACCTCGAGCTGCTGCTCTCCGGTGCGTGCACGCCGCTGACCGGGTTCCTCAGCCGGGCCGACCTGGCCAGCCTGGCCCGCCGCGGGCGGCTCGCCGACGGCACGGCCTGGCCGGTGCCGGTGACCCTTGAGGTCCCCGAGGACCTGGTCGGGGAGCTGGAGCCCGGCAACCCGCTGCGCCGGGCCCTGGTGCTCACCGACCCGGAGGGCGCACCGGTGGCGGCCGTCGACGCCGTGGACGTGTGGCCCACGCGCGAGGGCTGGTCCGGGGTCGGCGGACCGGTACGCCGCGTCGGCGACGGCGGGCACGGTGCGTTCCAGCGGTTGCGCCGTACCCCTGACGAGGTGCGCGCCCTGCTGCCCCCGGGCCGCGTGCTGGGTGTGATCGCCGACCGGCCGCTGCACCGGCCACAGCTGGCGCAGATCGCGCTGGCCGCCCGTACCCTCGCGGGTCATCTTCTGGTCCTGATCCCCACGGCCGGCGCCAGCCGCGCCGGCCTGCCCCCGGAAGCGCTGGTCCGCGCGATCCTGGCCGCCCGCGACCGGATGCCGCCGGCGACGGTCATCGCGGTCCCGCTCGCCTCGCGCGGCGACGAGATCCGCGACGCGCTGCTGCGCGCCCGGGTGGCCGCCGCCTACGGCGTCACCCACCTGCTCTCCACCGGCGAGAACATGCTCTCCGGCGGTGGCCCGCGCGTGCTGATCCCGCGCGAGCTGGCCTACGACAGCCGCGACGGCCAGTGGCGCGGCCGCGACGACATCCCGCCGCGGTACCGCCGCCTCGCCCTGTCCGCCGCGGAGATCGACGAGCTGCTCGACCGGGGCAACCCGCTGCCGGAGTGGCACACTCCGCCGGCCGTCGCCCGGGAGCTGGGCCGGGACCGGCCGCCCCGCCGGCACCGGGGACTGGTGCTGTTCTTCACCGGCCTGTCCGGCTCGGGCAAGTCGACGGTCGCGCACGGCGTGGCCGACGCGCTCCTGGAGACCGGCGAGCGTACCGTCACCGTCCTCGACGGCGACGTGGTGCGCCGCGAGCTGTCCAAGGGCCTCACCTTCTCGAAGGCCGACCGCGACCTCAACATCCGCCGCATCGGTTGGGTGGCCGCCGAGGTCGCCCGGCACGGCGGGTTGGCCATCTGCTGCCCGATCGCGCCCTATGCGGCGGCCCGGGCCCAGGCGCGCGAGCTGGCCCGGGCGGCGGGCGGCGGGTTCGCGCTGGTCTGGGTGGCCACGCCGCTCGAGGTCTGCGAGGCCCGGGACCGCAAGGGGTGGTACGCCAAGGCGCGCGCCGGGCAGCTCACCGGCATGACCGGCATCGACGACCCGTACGAGGAGCCGACCGACGCCGACCTCGTCATCGACACTTCCGAGCTGACCGTCGAGGCCGCCGTACGCCTGGTGCTCGACCACCTCGCCGAGAGCGGCTGGATCGACCCGCGCCGTAAGCCCTGATCTTGGTGCGCCCGTCGCCGCAATCTTGGTGTATCGTTGGCGCCATGACGCGCATCACCGTGGACGTCAACGACTCATGGCTGGAGGCCGCCATGGAGGCACTCGGCACCACCACCAAGGTCGCCACCATCAATGCCGCGCTGCACGCCTTCGCGTTGCGCCAGAACGCCATTGACATCGTGCGGGCCTTCGACAGCGTGGAAATGGACTTCACCCATAGCGACGAGGCCTGGCGCTACGGTGGCGGGCGCGACCTCGCCCGGCTCGCCGAGGACGCACGCACGACCGACCCGGCCTGATGGCCGGAGCAATCTACCTCGCCGACACATCGGTCTATGTGCTCCAGGGCCGGCACCCCCGGGTACGGCACCGGTTCGAGGCCCTGCTCGCCGAGGGTCGGCTCGCCGCTTGCCAGATGACCGCGCTGGAGTATCTCAACAACGCCCCGAGCCCGGAGGGGTACGAGATCGTGTGGGGCGCCCTGCACGGCCAGCGCTGGATCGACGTGACCAAGGCTGTCATGGACCGGGCCTTGGCGGTCCACCGCATGCTCGCCGCGTCCAGCCAGCACCGCCACTTCCGCCTACCGGACCTCGTCATCGCGGCCACGGCCGAACTGAACGGCGCAACCGTACTGCACTACGACGCGGACTACGACCGCATCGCCGCGGTCACCAACCAGCCGACCGAGTGGGTCGCCGACCGCGGATCGCTGTAGCCCACCCACTCAGGTACCGGTGCCCACGGAGTTGGCGAGCAGCAGCGGTGCGGTCATGTGCAGCCGGTCGTTCGCGACGAGGAGCGGCCACACGATGCTGTTCGCGTAGCCGACCCAGACGGCCGCGAACACGACCCCGACCATCGGGAGCACCCGCGCCACCGCGGTCGACGCCGGGACGCGGGCGGCTTGACCGCGGAAGAACAGCGCGAACAGGAACAGGGCCGGTGACCCAGACTCACGTCGATACGGCCGTGGCCGCCTGGGCCGCGTTCACATCCGCCGATCCGTCGGGCCTCGCCCACGCGGGCGGCCCGGCACTGCCCGCGCTCCGGCCCGCGCTGCGACGGCATGAACGCCAGTACCCCAGCACGCGCGAGGGTCTCGGCAAGACCGAGCGAGCCGCGCTCGACGCGGTGGCCGCCGGCCGTACCGGGTTCGCCGACATCTTCCTCGCCCACGCCGAGGGCGACGAGCCGAGGTTCATGGGCGACACCACGTTCCGCGGGTACCTGGACCGCCTGACCGGGGGCCCGTACCCGTTGCTGCGCATAGCCGGCGGAGGTCACCATCACCTCACCAGAACCGGGGAACGGGTGCTCGCCGGGGAAGCCGACCAGGTCGAGCTGAACGGCGTCGACCGCTGGTACGGCGGAGTGCACCTCACCGGACGGGCACCCTGGCGCTGGGACGAGCGGGAAGCGCGGGTCGTCCGTACGGAGGAACCGCCCGTCTGACCGCTGGCGGCGGGGCTCGCCCCGCCGCCAGCGTCTACAGGTCCTGCAGGATTCGGAGGGCTCGGGAGACCTGGCGCATGGTGTCGGTGTCGGCCACGTCGACCCGCTCCTTGAACCAGCGCTTCATCGGGGAGGAGACCCGGTCCGGCATGACCGTGTACTCCTCGCCGCAGTCCACGGACAGGGGCGAGTCGCGCAGCCGGTCCTTCTCCACGACCTCGGCGACCAGGATCACCGGCACGTCCGTGCCGTTGTAGACATCGGAGCTGATGACCAGCCCGAGCCGCTCCCGGGCGCCGTCGATAAGCCAGATCTCACCGCGCCGCACGCCGGCCCGACCCGTAGACCTCCGCGTCAACCATCTCGATCTCGCGCTCGTCGGCCAGCGCGATGGCCTCGTCGTCCAGCCCGGCGCGGCGCACCGCGTCGGCATGGGCCGTAAATATCTCGCGGAGCGTGCGTTCCCGGGCGGCCTGGTCGATCCAGGCGGACAGCGATACGCCGTCCTGTCGCGCCCAATGCCTCGCGTCTGCGATCGTGTCGTCCGAGAAGGACAGGGTCACCTTGGCGGTCATACCGGCGAGCATACCACTGGTCATCCGTCACGGCGATACCGTCCGGTGGACGGCCCGCGCCGGGATCTCCCGCATCGTCCTGACGACGGTCCATGCAGAGATGCGGGCACTGTCGTCAGGACGCCGAACAGGCGTACGGGTCGGCCGGCTCGGCGCACGGACGACCGGCTGAGCGCATGGAAGAGCGGCCGACCGTCCACTGTGGACACCGTAACGACCCAGATGGTGCGAGTCACCCCGGCGACGGTCGAGGTGCGGAGCGGCTACGGTTGGCGCATGGCTGCAACCGACGCCCGGGTGCCGGTCGCCGACGGCGTGTTCCTGCGCGTCCGGCGCTGGCCGGGCGAGAAGCGCCCCTTCCTGCTGGTACATGGACTCTCCTCCAACGCACTGCTGTGGGGCGAGGTCGGTGACGCGCTGGCCGAGGCGGGCCACGCCGTACACGCGGTGGACCTGCGCTCGCACGGCGACAGCGACGCGCCGCCCGAAGGGTATGACACCGGGACCGCCGCCAGCGACCTGGCCGCGCTCGGCCTCGCCGGCGCCGTCGTCGCCGGGCAGTCGTGGGGCGGCAACGTCGTGGTGGCGCTGGCCGCCAAGCACCCCGAGCTGGTCGCCGCGCTCGCCCTGGTGGACGGCGGCTGGCTCGACCCGGCCAGCGAGTTCTCGTCGTGGGAGGCGTGCGAGAAGGCGTTACGGCCACCCGACATCGACGGCCTGCCGGCCAGGGAGCTGCGGGGGTACCTGCGCCGTGGCCACCCGGGCTGGTCCGAGCGCGCGATCGACGCGACGCTCGCGAACATGCGGGTATGGCCGGACGGTACGCTGACCCGCCGGCTATCCATTGATCGCCATATGCGCATCGTTCGCAGCATGTGGGACGACCCGCCACAGCGCCACTATCCGTCGCTGACCATGCCCGTACTGCTGATCCCGGCGCTGCCCGCCGGCGACGCGCTGGCGGCGCTGCGGCGCCGGCGGGTCGACGCGGCCGCCGCCGCCATCCCCGACGCCACCATCCGGGAGTACCGCGGCGCCGACCACGACCTGCATGCCCAGCACCCCCGCGAACTGGCCACCGACCTGCTGGGCCTGGCCGCCCGACTCGGCTCCTGATGGCCGGGCTGCTCGTCATCATGGGCAGCGGGGAGACCGCGCCCACGATGGTCAAGCCGCACCGGGCCATCTTCGAGCGGGTCGGGGACGCGCCGGCCGTCCTGCTCGACACCCCGTACGGCTTCCAGGAGAACGCCGACGACATCTCCACCAGAGCGGTCGGGTACTTCGCGGCCAGCGTCGGCCGGCCGATCTCCACCGTGTCGTGGCGCACCACGCCGCCGGCCGGGCTCGCCCGGGACCGCGCGCTCGCCCGACTCGACGAGGCCGGTTGGATCTTCGCAGGCCCGGGCAGCCCCACGTACGCGCTGCGCCAGTGGGCGGACACGCCGGTACCCGAGGCGTTCGCCAAGGCGCTGGACCGGGGCGCGGTCGTCGTGTTCGCCAGCGCCGCCGCGCTGACGCTGGGCTCGCACACCATCCCCGTGTACGAGATCTACAAGGCCGGCGTCGAGCCGGCCTGGGTACCCGGCCTCGACCTGGTACGCCGCGCCACCGGCCTGCCCGCCGTGCTCATCCCGCACTTCGACAACGCCGAGGGCGGCCACCACGACACGCGGTACTGCTACCTCGGCGAGCGCCGGCTGTCCGCCCTGGAACGGGAACTCCCCGAGGAGTCGGTGATCCTCGGCGTGGACGAGCACACCGGCGTGCAGTTCGACCTCGACGCCCGTACGGCCACCGTGCTCGGCCGGGGTGGGTTCACCGTCCGCCGGCAGGGCCGCAGCGTGGTGCACCCGAACGGTTCGGTGGTCCCGTTCGACGCGCTGGCGTCCCTCGGCTCCGACTCGGTCGTCGCGCCCGCGCCAGGTCCGGTCACGGCGCCGGAGGACGCCGAAGGTACCGGCTCCCTGCGTGCCGACGCCGACCGCCTCGACGCGGTGTTCGCTGCCGCCTATGCCGTACGGGATGTGGACGGCTGCGTGTCGGCCATCCTCGACCTGGAGCAGGTGCTGGTCGACTGGTCCGCCGACACGGATGTCGAGGAGGGCGAGCACGCCCGTACGGTCCTGCGGCGGATGGTGCTCCGGCTCGGCGAGCTGGCCGCGGCCGGGGCGGCGGATCCCCGTACCGTCGTGGGGCCGTTTGTCGAGGCGCTGCTCGAACTGCGCGCCCGGGCCCGCGGGGGCCGGGACTTCGCCACCTCCGACTGGGTCCGGGACCGCCTGGTCGACGCCGGCATCGAGGTACGCGACACCCCCGACGGCGTCACCTGGTCCCCCCGCTGACCGGCCGCGCTGCGCCCTGCGCCGCCGTCTGGCGCGGGTAGCGCTCGATCCGGTCGAAGGCGCCCGGCCACGCGAGGCGCGATGACGAAGTCGCGGGACAGCACGACGCTCGTCGGAGCTACTGTGGATGCCATGTCGGAGCTGACCATCCACCTCAACGACGAAGACCGTCTCCTCCTTGGGTGTCTTTCGATGACGCAGCGCAAGCCAGTCGACCAACTCATCGCCGATCTGATGCGCCTTGAGTACGACCGGGTCTACCCCGGCCAGCGGAGGCCCGCGCCCGGCTTCGACCCGGCGAGGCCCTGGAACGTGCCCGCCTGGCGTTGGGCTGGCCGCCGATGAAAGATGACCCCGAGGCGGACCGGGACTTCGCGGAGCTCCTTGCCAAGACCCAGGCTGAAGCTGAAGCGTTCTACCGCAACCGACACCGGGCGGCGGCGTGAGAGCGCCATACGTGCTCGACCCGTCGGCGATCATCGCGTTCTTCGACGCGCACCACCACCCCTTTGACCGCATGCTCGCCCAAGCGGAAGCGGGCGAAGCTCACGCTGGTCTTCCCCACCACGGCCATGGCCGAAGCCAACCGCAAGCTTCAAGCCGACCACGACGCCTGGGAGTCGGTCCTGTTGACGACCGGCGTGCTGGCCATTGCGCTGTCTGAATCGACCGCGGTCGAAATCGGCCCGTGGCCCGGACTGCTCGCCGCCAAGCAGGTGGTGCATGAGGCGCAGGCTCTTGAGGGTGTGGCCGTGACCCGTGAACCCGAGCAGTACCAGTTCGGCTCCGTACCGCTGCTGGTTGTCTGAGCTGGTTCGGGGGCCCGTTTCCAGGCCCCCGAAAGCGATGCTTACCGCGCGATCTTCTTGGCCAGGTTCTGGTCGAGCGCGTTCATGAACTCGTCGGTGGTCAGCCACGGGGCGTCCCGCGCGATGAGCAGCGCGAGGTCCTTGGTCATCTGGCCGCCCTCGACGGTCTCGATGCAGACCTGCTCCAGCGCCTCGGCGAACTCGGTCAGTGCCGGCGTGCTGTCCAGCTTGCCGCGGTGGGCGAGGCCGCGGGTCCACGCGAAGATCGACGCGATCGGGTTGGTCGAGGTCTTCTCGCCGCGCTGCCAGGCGCGGTAGTGGCGGGTCACCGTGCCGTGGGCCGCTTCCGCTTCGACGGTCCTGCCGTCGGGCGTCATGAGTACGGACGTCATCAGCCCCAGCGAGCCGAAGCCCTGCGCCACCGTGTCGGACTGCACGTCCCCGTCGTAGTTCTTGGCGGCCCAGATGAAGCCGCCCTCCCACTTGAGCGCGGCGGCCACCATGTCGTCGATGAGCCGGTGCTCGTACGTCAGGCCGGCGGCGTCGAACTCCGCCTTGAACTCGCCCTCGAAGACCTCGGCGAACAGGTCCTTGAACCGGCCGTCGTACGCCTTGAGGATGGTGTTCTTGGTGGACAGGTAGACCGGGTAGCGGCGGGACAGGCCGTACCGGAACGAGGCGCGCGCGAAGTCGCGGATCGAGTCGTCGAAGTTGTACATGCCCATGGCGACCCCGCCGCCGGGGAACTTCGCGACCTCGAACTCCAGCGGCGCGCCGCCGTCGTCGGGCGTGTACGTGATCGTGACCGTACCGGCGCCGGGCACCACGAAGTCGGTGGCCTTGTACTGGTCGCCGTGGGCGTGACGGCCGATGACGATCGGCTTGGTCCAGCCGGGCACCAGCCGGGGCACGTTCGCCATGATGATCGGCTCGCGGAAGACCACGCCGCCGAGGATGTTGCGGATGGTGCCGTTGGGCGACTTCCACATCTTCTTGAGGCCGAACTCCTCGACCCGGGCCTCGTCGGGGGTGATGGTGGCGCACTTGACGCCCACGCCGTACCGCTTGATGGCGTTGGCCGCGTCGACGGTCACCTGGTCGCTGGTCGAGTCCCGGTGCTCGACGCTCAGGTCGTAGTAATCGAGGTCGATGTCCAGGTACGGCAGGATCAGCTGCTCGCGGATCTGCTTCCAGATGATCCGGGTCATCTCGTCGCCGTCGAGCTCGACGACCGGGTTGGTTACCTTGATCTTCGCCACGCGGCACTCTCCTCGGAAACAGGCCCGCAAACAGTACGAGCGTACGGCATGCCGACCGGCGAGAACAGCGAGGGGCCCGAATAGGCTGGTCGGATGGTGGGGCCGCCTGGGTGCTGAGCTTCCAGGACAACCTGAACCGCTACGGCTTTGGTTTCTGGGCGCTGGAGGTCCGCGCGTCTGGCGAGTTCATCGGCTTCACCGGGCTGGACACCGTGGACGACGAGATGCCATTCGCCGGTATCGAACTGGGCTGGCGGCTGGCCCGGCCGGCATGGGGTCACGGATACGCCACCGAGGCAGCGCTGGCGGCGCTGGAGTACGGCTTCGGCACCATGGGGCTGCCGGAGATCGTCGCGGTAACCGTGGCAACGAACCTGCGCTCGCGGGCGGTGCTGGGACGGATCGGAATGACGAGCAATCCCGCGGAGGACTTTGACGACCCGGACGTCGAAGAGGCCCGCTACGCCGGCACCAGGTGTACCGGAAACGACGAGACCCCACCAACTGACGGACGTCGTCGTTGTCCACCTCGGATGGTTCGTCCGCACGTTCACGGCGTACGCCGTCCACAGTGGACAGTCCGGCGTCTACTGCATCATGCTGGCCCAGCCGACCCACTGCCCGGTAGCGGCGACCCAGTAGAGCCTCGAGCAGGTTGCCGTTCGAGCTCGCGTAGATCTCGACGTTGCGGTTGATGGAGTTGTACAGCAGAGCCGGGTCGGTGGTGAGGTTTCCGCCGAAGCTGTTCCACCCTAGCCAGGCGCCGTTGCTGGCCTGCCAGTACTTCTCGACCAGGTTCCCGCCCGAGTTCGCATACAGCTCGACGTTGCGGTTGTTCGGGTTGTAGAACGCCGTCGGGTCACCCGTCAGCCCGCCACCGAAACTGTTCCACCCCGACCACGCGCCGTTGCCCGCCTGCCAGTACTTCTCGACCAGGCTCCCGCCCGAGTTCGCATACAGCTCGACGTTGCCGTTGTTCGGGTTGTAGAACGCCGTCGGGTCACCCGTCAGCCCGCCACCGAAACTGTTCCACCCCGACCACGCGCCATTACCCGCCTGCCAGTACTTCTCGACCAGGCTCCCACCCGAGTTCGCATACAGCTCGACGTTGCCGTTGTTCGGGTTGTAGAACGCGGTCGGGTCACCCGTCAGCCCGCCACCGAAACTGTTCCACCCCGACCACGCGCCATTACCCGCCTGCCAGTACTTCTCGACCAGGTCGCCGCCCGAGTTCGCGTAGATCTCGACGTTGCCGTTGTTGGCGTTGTAGAAGGCCGCGGGGTCGCCGGTCATGGTGCCGCCGAGATCATTCCAGGCCGACCAGGCACCGTTGCCCAGGTACTTCTCGACCAGGTGGCCGTTCGAGCTCGCGTACACCTCGACGTTGCCGTTCCGGGGGTTGACGAGTACGGACGGCCTGCCGGTGAGGTCTCCGCCGAAGTTGGCCCACGTCGACCAGCCGGTGCTGGCGGCCCACGTCCGTTCGACCAGCGCACCGCCCGCGTTGGCGAAGACGTCCGCCTGGCCGGAGGGCCGTTGCACCACCACGGGAGCCGACGTCAGCGGTGGCGGCGGGTCGACGCCGGCCAGCCGCGTCAGGGCCGCGTAGTCACCGTTGAACGCGTTCCGGTCGTAGGCGCCGGCGGTGGACGGGTCGCCCGGCGCGTACTGCCACACCGTCCAGGTCGGCCAACCGCTCGGCACCGGCGGTGGGGTGTCGGTGTAACCGGCGATGTCCAGCGGGTAGTCACCGAACGACGTGTCGTTGCCGGTACAGGGGTTCCACCAGTTGGTGTTCGTGTAGATCATCATCTTGCGACCGGTCCGGGCCTGGACCTGGTCGACGAAGGCGCGAGTCCAGCTCACCATCTGTGCCGCCGAGAGTCCGTAGCACGTAGGCAGGTTGAGGCCGCCGTACGGCCACTCCATGTCCAGAAACGGCACCAGTGTCCGGGAGTCGTTGCTCCACTCCGCATGGTCGATGAGGTAGTTCGCCTGACCGACCGGGTCGCCCAGGTCCGGCCGGCCGTACGCGTACGCGCCGACGAGCAGCCCGGCGGCTTTCGCCTGCGTGTAGTCCGCGTGGAAGTACGGATTGGTGTAGAACTGCCCCTCGGACGCCTTCACGTAGGCGAACCGCACACCGCTGGACGCGACCCCTGGCCAGTCGATCGGGAACCTCAGGTGGTCGTGGCTGGAGACGTCGATGCCGAGTACGGGGTATCCGGCCGGCGCGTTGTGTAACGCCGCGGCCCGTGCACCCTGCCGGGACGCGTCGGAGCCGGGAGCCGCGCCAGCGTGTGCCCATCCTCCGCCATCAGGGACCGAGTCGGCGGCTGATGCCTGAATGACCACCACCGTCGAGGTGAGCGCGAAGACGACGCCCGCCACCAACGCTAAGGAGAGTCGCCTTCTACCGCCTTGTGGGCGCACCGGCGCCGACGGGATGAGTCGCCCGACGCTTCCGTGAACTCCCCGCGTGCCTAAATCTTCGTCCACGAAGGCGGATCCTCGCGTGGACGCACGGGAAAGCCAATAGGCACGTCCATCAAACTTCGCCGATCGATCCGGACGGCCAGCAGACAGTGCCGCTTAGTCCGATGGTCAACGGGCGATCGCTGGTGCAGGACGACCGAGGGCCCGTCCGCCAACCCGCACGGCCGGGCCCTCGAAGGCTTCCGTCAGAGGTGGGCGACGTCGGCCTGCTTGGCCCGTACCGCCCCGGCCGCCTCCCGGAGCGCGGCCAGCTCGCTGTCGGTCAATGCGGTCTCCACCACCCGGCGTACCCCGGTCGCGCCCAGCTCGGCCTCGACGCCCAGGTAGACGCCGGAGATGCCGTACTCGCCGTCGACCCAGGCACATACCGGCCAGACCTCGCCGGAGTCGTCCGCGACCGCCCTGGCCATCCGCGCCGCGGCCGCCGACGGGGCGAAGTACGCCGAGCCGGTCTTCAGCAGCGCCACCACCTCGGCGCCGCCGTTACGGGTACGGACGACGAGCTCCTCGATCTTCTCCGCCGGCAGCACCGCGGCCAGCGGCTTGCCGTCCACGGTGCACCGTGACGGTACCGGCACCATGGTCTCCCCGTGCGAGCCCAGCGTGAGCGTCTTCACCGAGCCGACCGGTACGCCCAGCTCCTGCGCCACGAAGTGGGTGAAGCGCGCGGTGTCCAGTACGCCGGCCTGCCCGAGCACCCGGTTCCTCGGGAACCCGGTGGCCAGCTGGGCCAGCGCGGTCATCTCGTCGAGCGGGTTGGACACCACGATGACGACGGCGTTGGGCGCGTACTTGGCGACGTTCTCGGCCACCCCGCGAACGATCTTGGCATTGACCTCGAGCAGGTCCATCCGGCTCATGCCCGGCTTGCGAGGCAGCCCGGCGGTGACTACCACCACATCGGAGCCCTCGATTGCCTCGTACCCCTCGCCGTTCGGCCCCGTGGTGACCCCCACCACCTTGGTCTCGAAGCCCTCGATGGGGCGGGACTGGTTCAGGTCCAGGGCCAGACCCTCGGGCTTACCCTCGATGATGTCGGTCAGCACGACGGTCTCGAAGACGTCGAACTCGGCCAGGCGCTGCGCGGTTGTCGAGCCGTAGAAGCCGGCTCCGACAACGGTGACCTTCTTGCCCATGGTGAGAAGCTCCCGGTCAGAACATTGCGACGAGTCGCACCATAACCCGGCGCCGGGCCAGCCGCCGGCCCGGGGGCACGGCGGGCGACCTGCGCCACGGCCCCGGGCCGCCGGCCCCCTGATCGCGATCTCCAGGCAGATCCCGCGGTTTCGCTCCGGAATCTGCCGAGAAATGGCGATGTTCTGGCCAGAGTACGGCGTACCCGCTATGTGGCTTTAGTCCGTCAAATTTGCCGGAATGGCCGATGGCGACCTACCTTGACCGGGCATCACGCGCGACCGGGTCCACCCACAGCCCGGTCGCGGGTGCCCAGACAGGGGAGGCTCCATGCTCGTCCGCAGGCTCGTCGGCTGGATCGCGCTTCCGGTGGCCGTGGCCCTCGGGGTGTCCGCGTGCGGTCCCGGCGCCGGAGACGCTCCGGCCACCAACCCCTCGGGCGTGGTCAGCATCGGAATCGGCGAGCCGGAGCACCTGGCACCGGCGAACGCCACCGACCTGAGCGGCGGGCAGGTGCTCGCCGCGCTGTTCACACCGCTGGTGAGCTTCGACGCGGACGGCAGGCCGGTCGAGCAGCAGGCGCAGTCGATCACGACGACCGACAGCCGCACCTGGACCATCAAGATCAAACCGGGGTACACGTTCCACAACGGCGAGCCGGTCACCGCCGACAGCTACATCAACTCGTGGAACTTCGGCGCGTACGGGCCGAACGGGCAGAACGCCAACTACTACTTCGCCAAGATCGCCGGGTACGGCGCGATGAACCCGGCCGACCCCAAGGCCACCCCGAAGGCCCGTACCCTCTCCGGGCTACGCAAGCTCGACAACCTCACGATCCAGGTCCAGCTGTCCGCGCCGTACAGCGACTTCAAGTCCGAGCTGGGCTACACCGCCTTCCTGCCGCTGCCGAACGCCGCGTTCGACGCCACCGGCCGTATCGCACGAGGGTTCGAGGACAACGAGATCGGCGACGGGCCGTTCAAGATGAGGGGCGGCTGGGCGCACGACCAGGCGATCCAGGTCGAGCGGTACGACGCCTACCCCGGCGAGAAGCCGAAGGTCGGCGCGGTCGACTTCAAGATCTACCAGGACCCGTCCACCGCGTACGCCGACGTGCTCGCCAACACGCTCGACATCCTGCCCGCGGTGCCCACCCCGAACCTGCCCACCGCCGCCCAGGACTTCGGATCCCGGTACCAGCACAGCCCCCAGTCGGCGTTCCACTTCATCGCGTTCCCGACGTACGACCCGAACTACGCGAACGTCAATGTACGCAAGGCGATCTCGATGGCCATCGACCGGGACCAGATCGTGAAGACGGTCTTCGCCGGCTCCCAGACGGCGGCGCGCTCGTTCGTGTCGCCGGTGGTTCCCGGTTACCGGGACGACACGTGCGGCGGCGCCTGCCAGTACAACCCGACCGCCGCCAAGCAGCTGTACGGGCAGAGCAACGGGCCGTCCCGCGTGCAGATCACGTACAACGCGGACGGCGGGCACAAGGAGTGGGTCGAGGCGGTCTGCAACCAGTTGCAGCGCAACCTCGCGGTGACCTGTACGGCACAGCCGGAGACGAAGTTCGCCGACCTGCTGCCGAAGGTCGAGCACAAGACGGCCGGCGTGGGCATGTTCCGCCTCGGCTGGGTGATGGACTACCCGTCGATGGAGGACTACCTCACGCCGCTGTACAGCACGCACGGCGCCTCGAACTACTACGGCTACAGCAACCCCAAGTTCGACGACCTGGTGGCCCGGGGCTCACAGCAGCCGACGCCGGACGGGGCGACCAAGCTGTACCAGCAGGCCGAGGACATCCTCGCGAAGGACATGCCGGTGATCCCGCTGCGGTTCGGGCGCAACAACTTCGTCCACTCCACCAGCGTCGGGCACGTCGCGGTCGACCTGTACGGCTACGTCGACCTGACCCAGGTCACCACGTCGGCGAGCTGACCCGGGGCCATGGTCCGCTTCGTGGTGCGGCGGCTGCTCCAGATGGTCGTCGCGTTCTTCGGTACCACCCTCGTCGTGTACGCGATGATGTTCGCCGCGCAGGGCGACCCGATCCAGGCACTGGCCGGGGAGAAGCCGGTCAGCGCGGCGCAGCGGGCGTACCTGACCGAGCGCTTCCAGCTGGACCGCACCGGGTTCGGCGGGTTCTGGTACCGGTACGCCGACTACGTGGCCCACCTGCTGCGCGGGGACCTCGGCCAGACGCTGAGCCTGCGCCCGATCTCGGCGGTGCTCGCGCAGGCGTGGCCGTACACGTTGCGGCTGACCGGGATCGCGATGGTCTTCGTGGTGCTGTTCGGCGTCACGGCCGGGGTCGTCGCCGGAATGCGCAAGGGCGGCATCGTGGACCACGCCACGCTCCTGCTGACCCTGGTCGTCATCGGCGTACCGGTCGTCGTGCTCGGCTTCCTCGGCCAGTACCTGCTCGGCATCAGATGGGCGGTGTTCCCGGTGGCGAACCAGGGCACCCTCTACTCGCTCGTACTGCCCGCACTGCTGCTCGGTGCGCTCTCCCTCGCCACGACCGTACGGCTGACCCGCGCGTCGGTGGCGGAGAACCTGCGCGCCGACTACGCCCGTACGGCGCGGGCCAAGGGGCTGTCCCGGCGCCGGGTGGTGGGTGTGCACGTGCTGCGCAACTCACTGATCCCGGTGGTGACTTTTCTCGGTGTCGAGCTGGGCACCCTGATGGCCGGCGCGGTGGTCATCGAGAACATCTTCAACGTACCCGGGGTCGGCTTCGCGCTCGCCAAGGCGGTGCGTACCGACGACGGGCCGACCGTGGTGACGATCGTCAGCCTGCTGGTCGTCGTGTTCCTCGTGGTCAACCTGGTGGTGGACCTGCTCTACGCCGCCCTGGACCCACGGATCCGTTATGAGTAAAGGAGCGTTGCGGTACCTGCTGCGTAACCCCCTCGTCTGGTTAGCAGTCGCGCTGCTGGCCGCGATCACCGCCATGGCGGCGTTTCCGCAGGCATTTACGAACGTCAGCCCGGGCGACTGCGACCTGGACCGCAGCCTGCGCCCACCGGGCGGGACCGCCTGGTTCGGGTACGACTTCCAGGGCTGTGACGTGTTCGCCCGTACCGTCTACGGAGCCCGATCGTCGCTGCTCGTCGGCGTCCTGTCCACCACGCTCGCTGGGGCGATCGCGCTCGCGGTCGGGCTGACCGCCGGGTACTTCGGTGGCTGGCTGGACGCGCTGCTGTCCCGGGCCACCGACGTCGTGCTCGGGATTCCCCTGCTGCTGGCCGCGATCGTGCTGCTGCACCGGGCCACCGCGAGCGGCTCGGCGCACGGCATCTGGCCGGTCGTCGGTACCCTCGGCGTGCTCGGCTGGACCACGTGCGCCCGCGTGGTGCGCTCGTCCGTACTCGCGGCGCGGCAGCAGGACTACGTACGGGCGGCGCGCATGCTCGGTGCAAGCCATCGACGTATCGTTATGCGTCACATCCTGCCGAACGTGCTGGCGCCGGCGGTCGTCGTACTCACCATCACGCTCGGCACGTTCATCGCCAGCGAGGCCACCCTGTCTTTCCTCGGCATCGGGCTGCGCTCGCCGACCATCTCCTGGGGCGCGGACATCTTCAGCGCACAGCCGCGCCTGCGCCAGGCGTGGTGGCCGCTGATCTGGCCGAGCACGTTCCTGGCGCTGACCGTACTGGCGTTCATCATCGCGGGCGACGCGGTCCGGGACGCCTTCGACCCGAGGTCGCGATGACCCACCTGCTGGAAGTACGCGACCTGCGGGTCGCGTTCGGGAAGACACCGGCGGTCAACGGGGTGTCGTTCCACGTCGATGCCGGGGAAACCCTTGCGGTGCTTGGCGAGTCCGGCTCCGGCAAGTCGGTCACCGCGCAGGCGGTGATGGGCATCCTGGACACCCCACCCGCGCGAATCACCAGCGGCGAGATCCGTTACCGCGGAAGGGACCTGCTCACCCTCCCCGAGCGGGAGCGGCGCCGGGTCCGCGGTCGGGAGATCGCGATGGTCTTCCAGGACGCGCTGTCCGCGCTCAACCCGGTGTTCCCGGTGGGCTGGCAGGTCGCCGAGACGCTGCGGGTCCGCGAGGGCCTGTCCCGCCAGGACGCGGGGGCCCGCGCGGTCGAGCTGATGTCGATGGTACGGATTCCCGACGCCGCCCAGCGTGCACACGACTACCCGCACCAGTTCTCGGGAGGCATGCGCCAGCGGGTGACGATCGCGATGGCGCTGGCGCTGCGGCCGGCGGTGCTCATCGCCGACGAGCCGACCACCGCGCTCGACGTCACCGTACAGGCGCAGATCCTCGACCTGCTCGCCGAGCTGCGTCGCGAGCTGGACATGGCGCTCGTACTCATCACCCACGACCTCGGTGTGGTGGCCGAGGTGGCCGATCGGATCGCGGTGATGTACGCCGGCCGGGTCGTCGAGCAGGCCGACGTGTACTCGCTGTACCGGGCACCGGCGCACCCGTACACGCGGGCCCTGCTCGCCTCGGTACCGCGCACCGGCATCCCGCTCACACCGATCCCGCCCGGACCGGTGGCGACTCTTGGCTGTGCCTTCCACCCGCGCTGCCCCTACGCCCGGGACATCTGCCGAAGCGCGGCGCCGCCGGAGGTCAGCCCCGGGACCGGACGGACCTCGGCGTGCCACTTCGCCCAGGAGGTACTCGGTGCCCCTACTGCGCGTTGAGCATCTCGTCAAGCACTTCGGGCGCCGGTCGGCCCCGCCCATCCGGGCCGTCGACGGGGTGAGCCTCGAGCTCGGGTACGGGGAGACCCTCGGCATCGTCGGCGAGTCCGGCTGCGGCAAGTCGACGCTCGCCCGGGTGCTGATGCTGCTGGAGAAGCCGAGCGCCGGCCGGGCGTACCTCGAGGACCGCAGCATCTTCGGCCGCTCCGGTACGGACCTGCGGGCGCTGCGCCGCGATGTGCAGATGGTGCTCCAGGACCCGTACACCTCCTTGAACCCCCGGATGACGGTGGGCGACATCGTCGGCGAGCCCTTCGAGATCCACCCCGCGGTGGCCCCGCGCGGCGACCGGCGCCGCCGCGTACGGGAGTTGCTGGAGCAGGTCGGCCTCCGCCCCGAGCACGTGAACCGGTACCCGCACCAGTTCTCCGGCGGGCAGCGGCAGCGGGTCGGCATCGCGCGGGCGCTCGCGCTGCGCCCGAAGGTGGTGATCCTCGACGAGCCGGTGTCCGCGCTCGACGTCTCCGTACAGGCTCAGGTGGTGAACCTGCTCGCCCGGCTGCGGTCCGAGCTCGGGCTCTCCTACGTCTTCATCGCGCACGACCTGGCCGTGGTACGGCAGATCGCCGACCGGGTCGCGGTGATGTACCTCGGCCGGATCGTGGAGACCGGTACGGCCTCGGAGATCTACCAGCGCCCGACGCACCCGTACACCCAGGCGCTGCTGTCCGCCGCCCCGGTACCCGACCCGGCGGCCCGCGGGCGCCGTGCGGTGATCCGGCTCTCCGGCGACGTACCGTCCCCGGCCGACCCGCCGTCCGGCTGCCGGTTCCGTACCCGCTGCTGGAAGGCGCAGGACCGGTGCGCGACCGAGGACCCGCCGCTCGTCCTGCGCGCCGTCGAGCCGCACCCGTCCGCGTGCCACTTCGCCACCCCGCTCCCAACCGCAGGTCTGTCCTAAGTGGACCTTCAGGTGCAGTTGACGGGGATCGGGCGCAAGAGCTGAGCGGTACGGCGACGTGGGCCCCGATCGTCCGACCGGGGCCCACGTCGTTCTATGTGATGGTTCAGTTGGAGACGTAGCCGTCGTACTCCTCGTAGACGAACGCGTTGCCGTCGGCGTCCACGCCGTCCACCTCGGTGTACGTGTTGCCGTACGCGTCGGTGACCTGTACCCCGTGCACCTCGTCGCCCTGCGAGTCGACCGCGCCGACCTCGTAGTACGTGTTGCCCTGGTTGTCCACGACGTCTAAGGCGTACGCGCCGTCGCCCTGGCCGTCGGTGACGTCGACGCCCTGGGCGTCCACCTCGTAGATGCCGTCGCTCATTGTCCCGGTTCTCCCTCACCCGTACGACCTGATGAGAAAGACGGTAGGCGACCGCCCGGGTCCGTCGGCTCCCCGCTTCGTGCCAGGTCACTAGCCGATGTTGGACACCGGAGTGGGGCGACAGCCTGCCTGCGCCGGCTCAGTGGTAGAAGTGCCGGGTGCCGGTCAAGTAGAGGGTTATCCCGGCCGCGGCTGCGGCCGCGATGATGTCGTCGTCACGCACCGAGCCGCCGGGCTGCACCACCGCCCGTACCCCTGCCTCGACGAGCACCTCGAGCCCGTCGGCGAACGGGAAGAACGCGTCCGACGCGGCCACCGCCCCGGCCGCCCGCTCCCCCGCGCGGCTGACCGCGAGGCGGGCCGAGTCGACCCGGTTCACCTGGCCCATGCCCACGCCGACGGTCGCCCGGTCGCTCGCGACCAGGATCGCGTTGGACTTCACCGACCGTACCGCCCGCCAGGCGAACTCCAGGTCCCGCAATGTCTCCGGGTCCGCCGGCGCGCCCGAGGCAAGACGCCACGACGCGCGAGCGTCACCCGGCGCGTCGATCCGGTCGGCGACCTGGACGAGCGAGCCGCCCGACACCCACCGCACCTCGATGTGCTCGTCCGTCCACTGTGGAGCGACCAGGATCCGGAGGTTCTTCTTGTCGGACAACACCTCCACCGCACCGTCCACATAGGACGGTGCGACGACGACTTCGGTGAAGACCTCGCTCACCTGCTTGGCCAGCTCCACCGTGACCGGGCCGTTGACCGCGATCACGCCACCGTACGCCGAGACCGGGTCGCACGCGTATGCCTTGCGGTGCGCCTCGGCCACATCGGCGCCGACCGCGATCCCGCACGGGTTGGTGTGCTTGATGATGGCCACGCACGGCTCGGTGAAGTCGTTGGCGGCCCGCCAGGCCGCGTCGGCGTCGACGTAGTTGTTGTACGACATCTCCTTGCCGTGTAACTGCTCCGCCTGGGCGAGTCCGGGCAGGCGGCTCGGATCGGTGTAGAGCGCGGCCTTCTGGTGCGGGTTCTCGCCGTAGCGCAGGGTCGTGCCGAGGCGCTGGGCCAGGCCGCCGAACTCCGGCCACCACCCGCCCGCGCCGAGCGCCTCCTGCACCGAGAACCAGTTGGCGACGGCCACGTCGTACTCCGCGATGTCGGCGAACGCCTTGGCCGCCAAGGCCCGCCGTTGGGCCAGCGTCGTGCCGCCGTCGCGCAACGCTTGCAGCACAAGGGGGTACGCCGTCGGGGAGGTCACCACGGCGACGCTCGGATGGTTCTTCGCCGCCGCCCGTACCATCGCCGGGCCGCCGATGTCGATCTGCTCCACGCAGCCGTCGAAGTCCGCACCGGACGCGACCGTCTCGGTGAACGGGTAGAGGTTGGACACCAACAGGTCGAACGGCGCGATCCCGAGCTCGTCGAGCTGCGCGGCGTGCGAGTCCAGGCGCAGGTCGGCCAGCAGGCCGGCGTGGACGGCTGGGTGCAGCGTCTTGACCCGCCCGTCGAGGCACTCGGGGAAGCCGGTCAGCTCCTCCACCCGGGTCACCGGTATGCCCAGCGCCTCGATCCGGGTGGCTGTGCTGCCCGTGGACACCAGCTCCACACCGGCCGCGCCCAACGCCTGAGCCAGCTCGTCGATGCCGCTCTTGTCGTACACGCTGACCAGCGCGCGCCGGATCGGCTTGCGGTCGCTCATGCCACGGTCACCTTTCGTCCCTTGATGGTCCAGCCTCCGCGTACCAGCCGCCCGACCCGCTCGACGAGCTGGTGCCGCTCGGCCTCCTTGATGCGCTCGGTGAGCGAGTCCTCGGTGTCGTCGTCGAGCACCGGCACGGCCACCTGCGCGACGATCGGCCCGGTATCCACCCCGGCGTCGACGAAGAACAGTGTGGCGCCGGCCACCTTGACCCCGTACGCGAGCGCGTCCCGCGGGCCGTGGATACCCGGAAACGCCGGCAGCAGAGAGTTGTGGGTGTTCAGGTACCGGCCACCGAAGGCGGCGAGGAAACCGGCGCCGACGAGCTTGCGGAACCCGGCCGAGATCACCAGGTCCGGGTCGTACGCCGCGACCGAGGCGGTCAGCTCGTCGTCCCACGCCGAACGCGAAGGAAAGTCGGATACCCGATGGACGAACGTCGGTACCTCGTGTTTCGCGGCCCGGGCCAGGCCCTCGATGCCGTACCGGTCGGCACCGACCGCGACCACCCGGGCCCCGTACGCCGGGTCGGCGCAGGCGTCCAGCAGAGCCTGAAGGTTGCTGCCGGAACCGGAGATAAGTACCACGAGCCGAGCGCTCACGCCCGTACCCTACCCGGCCTCGGGTGACGCTCCGTCACGAGGATGCCCGTTCGGCCGACCAGGACTCTGTCCGAGTGTCGAGCCATAGGCGCCCCTCATTATCGCCGCTACCAGGTACGCTGCCGATCGTTCTGTCCCGGAACCCCATACAGGAGCGCACATGGGTTACCCCCAGCAGTACCCGCCCCAGGGTCAGCCACCCCAGATCGACAACAACATGACGATGTCCATTGTTTCGATCTTCCTGTTCTGGCCGCTGGCGATCCCGGCGATCATCAACGCGTCGAAGGTGAACCCGGCGCTGCAGGCGGGCGACTACGCCAGCGCGCAGCAGGCGGCCGCCGAGTCCAAGAAGTGGTCGAAGCTCGCACTGATCATCGGCCTGAGCTGGTACGGCCTCTGGATCGTGTGCTGCATCATCATGGCCGTCGCGAATGTCGGCTTGTTCTCGGCCTCCACCACCACGTACTAGACCCAGGTACCGTCCGGGTGAGGGCACGGGCTGGCGGCCCGGGCCCTCACCCGTTTTCGTGAGGAGCACCCATGCAGCCTGGCAACCCCGGACCCGGCCAGGACCCGTACCAGCAGGACCCGTACCAGCAGGACCCGTACCAGCAGGACCCGTACCAGCAGTACCAGCCCGGCTACGGCCAGGTTCCGCAGTACCCCGACCCGTTCGCCGCCGGCTCGCCGGCGATCCCGCGGCAACCGGTCCAGCCGACCGAGTACTCGCTCTACCCGCCGGTCTCCGGGCCGCCTCCCGAGGCGTACCCGCAGTCGCCGCAGTACCCGCCGGCCGGGTACTCCGTCCCGCCGATGATGCCCACCCCGATCGCCGGGCAGAGCAACACCCTCGGCCTGTTGTCAATGATCTTCGGGATCATCTCGATCCCGTTGCTGTTCTGTTGCTACATCGGCATTCCGCTCGGCATCGCGGCGATCGTGCTGGGCATCCTCGGCGTGAGCAAGGCCAACCGCGGCGAGGCCAACAACAAGGGCATGGCCATCGCCGGTCTCGTCACCGGCGCGGCCACCATCGCGATCCTGGTGGTCATCATCATCCTGTACGTGGCGATCGGCTTCTCCAGCGTGCCTACCACGTACTGACGCCGGCGCCCGGCGTCGGGCTACCGGCGCCGGGCGACCAGCAGCACCTGCGCGGCCGCCGCGGCGAGCACCGTACCGAGCGCCAGCACGACCGCGCCCACCAACGCGACCTGCCAGCCGGTCGGGCCGGTGACGGCGAGCCGGCCGGAGCCCAGTGGGCCGCCGGAGAGCCAGCCGGCCAGGCCGAGCAGCCCGCCGCCCACCGGGCCGGCCAGCGCTGCCGAACCCAGCAGCTCGCCCCAGCCCGGTGCGTCCTGCTCACCGGCCGAGGCGAGCCGCAGCCGCCGCCGGACCAGCAGCCAGCCCGACGCCATCCCGCCGGCCAGCGGGATCACCAGCAGCAGCGGGCCGAGCCCGGCCACCGCCGAGTCGGGTAGCCCGGCGAGCACGGGGACGGCCGGCAGCGCGCCGAGGCTCACCTTCGCAGCGCTGACCGTGGTGCCGGTACCGACCGCGAAGCCCGGCCCGACGAGATAGGCGGCCGCCCAGGCGGCCAGGTTGGGCGCGTACACCAGGCAGAGCAGGGTCAGGCCGGCCTGCCCGGCCACGCCGGTGTGGTAGCTGGCGAGGGTCGCGCTGGCCGGCCCGCCGGAGACCGCGACCGCGACTCCGGCCACCGCCGCGCCGGCCCCCAAAACCAGAAGAGCCGCGACGGTACCGGTACGGAGCGCGTCCCGTACGGGCAGCGGGAGGCGGCCGGCGACCCGTCGGGCCAGGCGGCTCTCCACGGCCGCCCCGACGCCGGCCAAGCACAGCGCGAACCCGGCGAACGTGAGGCCGGCCCGCAGCGGCGTCGCCAGGCCACCGACCGCGGTCGCGGCGAGCGCACCGATGCCGGCGTACGCCACGGCGACCGCGGTCGCGGCGAGCACTGCCCGAGCCGGCGTACGGGCGCCGACGGCCCGGGCCGTGTGCACGCCCGCGCGACCGACCCGCCACGCGGCCAGTACGGACAGCGCCAGCGGCACCAGCCCGTACCGGCCCGCCTCACCGGTGAGCGTGACGCCGTGCGTGAGCAGCCAGACGGCCGTACCCAGGCGGAAGACCCCGCCCACCGACGTGCCGCCGGTGACCCCGGTGAGCAGCCCGACGAGCGCCAGGACCGGAACGTAGGACACGACCGCCGCCCAGGCCGCGGTCACCGCCGCCACGAGCGCGACCGGGGCCCGGCGCCGTACCGGCCGCACGCGCTGCCGCGGCCGCCGCGCCGTTTCGAACTCCGTGGGAGTGCCAGCCATCGCTCCTGACTCTCTCAAACGCGAGCCGGCCGGTCATCTCGACCGGCCGGCTCGAGTCTTCGACCAGTCCGGCTCGGCGGCGTCTAACGACGAGAGCTTGCGGGTCGGCGCATGCCTGGCGCCGCCCGGCGACCCGGACCGGTCGCGGGTCAGCGCGAGGTGACCACCTCGCGCATCAGCCGCGCGGTCTCGCTCGGCGTCTTGCCGACCTTGACACCGGCCGCCTCCAGGGCGACCTTCTTCGCCTCGGCCGTACCCGACGACCCCGAGATGATCGCGCCGGCGTGCCCCATCGTCTTGCCCGGCGGGGCGGTGAAGCCGGCGATGTACCCTACGACCGGCTTGGTGACGTGGGCCTTGATGAACTCGGCCGCCCGCTCCTCGGCGTCACCGCCGATCTCCCCGATCATCACGATGGCGTCGGTCTCCGGGTCGTCCTGGAAGGCCCCGAGCGCATCGATGTGCGTCGTACCGATGACCGGGTCGCCGCCGATCCCCACGCTCGTCGAGAAGCCGATGTCGCGCAGCTCGTACATCATCTGGTAGGTCAGCGTGCCGGACTTGCTGACCAGCCCGATGCGACCCGGGCCGGAGATGTCGGCCGGGATGATGCCGGCGTTGGACTGGCCCGGGGAGGCGACGCCGGGGCAGTTCGGCCCGACGATCCGGGTCCGGTTGCCGTGCGCGAGGTTGTACGCCCACGCCGAGGTCGTGTCGTGCACCGGGATGCCCTCGGTGATGACCACGGCGAGCGGGATCTGGGCGTCGACCGCCTCGATCATGGCGGCCTTGGCGAACGCCGGCGGCACGAAGATCACCGATACGTCCGCGCCGGTCTCCTGCATCGCCTCGGCGACCCCGGCGAACACCGGTACCTTCGTGCCGTCGAAGTCCACCTGCTGCCCCGCCTTGCGCGGGTTGGTACCCCCGACGATGTTCGTACCGGCACGCAGCATCCGCCGGGTGTGCTTGGAGCCCTCCGAGCCGGTCACGCCCTGGACGATGACCCTCGATTCCTTGGTGAGCCAGATCGCCATCTCACGCCGCCCTTGCTGCTAGCTCCGCCGCACGCTGCGCGGCTCCGTCCATCGTGTCCACGCGCTCCACGAGCGGGTTGTTCGCGGTGTCGAGGATCCGCCGGCCCTCATCCGCGTTGTTGCCGTCCAGCCGGACGACCAACGGCTTGGTGACCGCTTCGCCCCGCTCCCCCAGCAGCGTAAACGCCTGCAAAATGCCGTTGGCGACGGCGTCGCAGGCGGTGATGCCGCCGAACACGTTGACGAAGACGCTCTTCACCGACGGGTCGGACAGGACGATCTCCAGCCCGTTCGCCATCACCTCGGCGCTCGCGCCGCCGCCGATGTCGAGGAAGTTCGCCGGCCGTACGCCGCCGTACGCCTCGCCCGCGTAGGCCACCACGTCCAGCGTCGACATCACCAGCCCGGCCCCGTTGCCGATGATGCCGACCTCGCCGTCGAGCTTGACGTAGTTGAGGTCGCGCTCCTTGGCCCGCTGCTCCAGCGGGTCGACCGTCGAGATGTCCTCCAGCGCCTCGTGGTCGGGGTGCCGGAACGTCGCGTTGCCGTCGAACGTGATCTTCGCGTCCAGCAGCAGCACCCGTCCGTCATCGTGGGCTGGCACTTGGGCCAGACCAGCAGGCAAGCGCTCGACAGTCTTCGCCAGCGGGTTCACCTCGACCAGCGTGGCGTCCTCGGCGACGAAGGTCTGCCAGAGCTTCACCGCGACCGCCACGACCTGGTCAGCGACCTCGGCCGGGAAGCCGGCCCGATCGACGATGTCCCGCGCCTTCGCCTCGTCGACGCCGGTGCTGGCGTCGATCGGCTCCTTGACGACCTTCTCCGGCGCCTCGTGCGCGACCTGCTCGATCTCCATCCCGCCGGCCACGCTGGCGATGCAGAGGAAGGTACGGTTCGCCCGGTCCAACAGATACGAGAAGTAGTACTCCTCGACGATGTCCGCGGTCGTGGTCACCATGACCTTGTGGACGGTGTGGCCCTTGATGTCCATGCCGAGGATGTCCCGGGCGCGCGCCTCGGCCTCGTCAACACCATCGGCCAGCTTGACGCCGCCGGCCTTGCCCCGGCCGCCGACCTTCACCTGCGCCTTCACGACGACCCGGCCGCCGAGCCGCTCAGCGATGGCGCGGGCCTCCTCCGGTGTGGTGGCGACCCCGCCGTCCAGCACGGGAAGCCCATGCCGGGCGAACAGCTCGCGCCCCTGATACTCGTACAGGTCCACCTTAAGAACCCTTCTGCTCGCTCTTGACGCGTCCCGATACGGGCCTTCGGGCAGCCTAACTATTGGCGCACATGCTGCCCGGGGACGGGTACGCGGTGTGCCCTACTCCACAGGCGAAAGAACGTCGACGGAATGCGTAACCCCGGTCACACGCCGTCGTTGAGAAGGTTGCCGGCACCGGGGACGGAGCCGACACCGGAGCGGACGACATCCTGCCGGTCGAGGGGTGGCGGCAGGATGTCGTGCAATGGAGGGGCCGGGCGTCTGGGGGGTGCGTCCGGCCTCTCGCTACCGCCGCCCCTACTGCTGCGGGCTCGCCAGCTCCGGGGCCGCTACGTTGGCCCGTACCCACTCGACGATGGACTGGGTCGTCGCGCCCGGACCGAAGATCTTCGCGACGCCGAGCCGGGTCAGCTCCGGGATGTCCGCGTCCGGAATGATCCCGCCGCCGAACACCACGATGTCCTCGGCCTCGCGCTCGCGCAGCAGTTCCAGCACCCGCCGGAAGAGCGTCATGTGGGCGCCGGAGAGCACCGACAGCCCGACCACGTCCGCGTCCTCCTGGATCGCGGTCTCCACGATCTGCTCCGGCGTCTGGTGCAGGCCGGTATAGATGACCTCCATGCCGGCGTCGCGCAGCGCACGGGCGACCACCTTCGCGCCGCGGTCGTGGCCGTCCAGTCCCGGCTTGGCCACCACCACGCGGATGCGAGCGCTCATCTTCCACCTCTTTGACCCGAGTCCTGAACGAACGGTAACCCGTCCGGCCCACGGAAAGTGCGCCGGGACCCGTTTGATGTACGCAACAAGGGGTAGGGACGCGATAACGTAAAGCGTTGCCCATCAACGAGGTGCAAGTTCAAAAGCGACGAACCCGGCGTGTTGCTCAAGACAGCATCACGAAAACACGTGCTTGGCTTGTGGGGGCCATAACGGATTAGCTACGGTGTCCCCTGTTGTCAGCCAGGCTACAGCCGGGTGACGACGAGGCAGCGGGTCGCCGGCCCACCCCAAGCATTTCCCCGGCACTCCGCCCCGCGGCCGTCTGACCTTGCGAGTTCGGAGGGTGTGCGTGTCTTCTCGGGAAGATACCGGCCGCTATCGTGGGCGTCGGCGGGCTCCAAGTCCGCCCCGCGCCCGCTACGCAGCAGTCGTGACGACCGCGTTCGTCGGTGCCGGGGTGGTGGCACTGGGTACCGCGGCCAGCATGCCGGACATGCATGCCGACGGTCCCGACCTGAACTCGGCGGCCATGAGCAGCGCCGCGTTCGCGGACAGCGGTGCCGACCGGCAGGCGGCGGTCGACCGGGCCAGCCGGTCCGACCGGACCATGGCGAGCACCCAGGACCAGGGCGTTCCGGACCTCTGGCAGCTGCCGCTGAAGGGCTACACGGTCGCCGCGCCGTTCGGGGACTCCGGCGACCTCAACGGCATCGACCTGGCGACACACGAAGGCGTGCCGTACTTCGCCGCCCACTCCGGGACCGTCAAGCTCGCCCGCTACGACGGCGCGCTCGGCTACTGCGTGGTCATCGACGCCGGTAACGGGATCAACCTCGTCTACGCGCACTCGTCGCAGCTGCTGGTCCACGAGGGCCAGAAGGTCGAGGCCGGGGACCCGCTCGGCCTGGTCGGCAGCAGCGGGTACTCGTTCCTCACGCACCTGCACTTCGAGGTGCAGCAGCACGGTACGCCGATCGACCCGCGTCCGTTCCTGCTCGCCCACGGCGTCGACCTCGCGAGCGGTACCTCGGCCGTCGACGGCTGACAAACGCCGCCTTGCCGATCCGGCCCAAGTGCCGGCTCGCGACAAACGCCGCCTTGCCGATCCGGCCCAAGTGCCGGCTCGCGACGAGTGCCGGCTCGCGACGAACGGTTTACAGCTTCTCGATCGGTGCGTGCCGCAGCACGATCCACATCGTCTGGTCGCCGAAGTCGATCTGCGCCTGAGCCCGCGCGCCGGCGCCCTCGACCGCGAGCACCCGGCCCAGCCCCACCGCTGGTGGTTGACCCGGTCACCGGCGACGAGGCTGGGTACCTCGACCTTCTTCAGCTCGCTCGCCGTGGTGAGCCCGGCCGCGGACACGCCCAGCCGCTCGGCCAGCCGCGCCGCCTTCGGCTACCGCCGGTGAAGCTCGCCCGCCCACCGACCCCACCGCCGCTACCCGACCACGAGGTGTACGCCCCCTCGGTGCGCTCCCAGCGCACCAGCTCCACCGGCAGCTCCTCCAGGAACCGTGAGGCGGGGTTGTACTGCGGCTGCCCCCACGCGCGAGCGGGTCACCGCCCGGGACAGGTAGAGCCGCTGCCGGGCCCGGGTGATGCCGACGTACGCCAGCCGGCGCTCCTCCTCCAGCTCCCGGTTGTTGCCCAGCGAGCGCAGGTGCGGGAAGACGCCGTCCTCCAGCCCGGTCAGGAACACCACCGGGAACTCCAGGCCCTTGGCGGTGTGCAGGGTCATCAGCGTGACCACGCCCTGGTGCTCGGGGTCGTCGGTCGGGTATCTGGTCGGCGTCGGCGACCAGCGCGACCTGCTCCAGGAATCCGGCCAGGTTGGGGGACGGCGCCTCCGCCTCGTCCTCGGTCGCCGCCGCCGTGGCCAGTACCCGCTCGGTGTACTCGCGGGCGACGCTGACCAGCTCCTGGAGGTTTTCCACCCGGCCGGCGTCCTGCGGGTCGAGGCTGTCCTCCAGCTCGGCGAGGTAGCCCGGAGCGCTGCCAGCGCGGCCTCCAGCACCTCCTCCGGCGGCGCGGTCTGCGGCCATCTCCCGCAGCCCGTCCATCATCGCCACGAAGTCGGCGATCGCCGTTGCCGCGGACCGGGGGAGATGCCCGGGCGCCTTGCCGGCCCGGCGCAGCGCCGCGCCGAACGAGATTCTGTCCCTTGTGGACAGTGCCTCCACGCACGCCTCGGCCCGGTCGCCGATCCCCCGCCGCGGGGTGTTCAGGATGCGCCGGATGCTCACCGTGTCGTCGGGGTTGGCCACCGCCCGCAGGTACGCCAGCGCGTCGCGGACCTCCTTGCGCTCGTAGAAGCGCACCCCGCCGACCACCTTGTACGGCAGGCCGACCCGGATGAACACCTCCTCGAAGACCCGGGACTGCGCGTTGGTGCGGTAGAAGACCGCGACGTCGCCGGGCCGGGCCTGTGCCCGGCGTCGCACGAGCCGGTCGATCTCCCGGCCGACCCAGTCCGCCTCGGCGTGCTCGGTGTCGGCGACGTAGCCGACGATCTGCTCGCCCGGCGCCCGCGTCGCTCCACAGCCGCTTGGGCTTGCGCTCGGTGTTGCGGTCGATGACCGCGTTGGCGGCGGACAGGATGGTCTGGGTGGAGCGGTAGTTCTGCTCCAGCAGGATGGTGCGCGGCGTTGGGGAAGTCCCGCTCGAACTCCAGGATGTTGCGGATGGTCGCGCCGCGGAACGCGTAGATCGACTGGTCGGCGTCGCCGACCACGCACAGCTCGCCGGTCATCGCCCGACCAGCTCCTTCACCAGCATGTACTGGGCGTGGTTGGTGTCCTGGTACTCGTCGACGAGCACGTGCCGGAACCGGCGCCGGTACTTCTCGGCCACCGCGGGGAACGCCTGCAACAGGTGGACGGTCGTCATGATCAGGTCGTCGAAGTCGAGCGCGTGCGCCTCGCCCAGCCGCCGCTGGTAGAGCGTGTACGCCTCGGCCAGCGCCCGCTCGGCCGGCCCGTGCGCCTTGGCCGGCGAAGGTCTCCGGGTCGATCAGCTCGTTCTTCAGGTTGGACACCTGGGCGGCCAGCGACCGGGCCGGGTAGCGCTTCGGGTCGAGGTCCAGCTCGCGGGCGACCATCTGCATCAGCCGGCGCGAGTCGTCGGCGTCGTAGATGGAGAACGTCGACTTCAGCCCGGCGTGCTCGTGCTCGGCGCGCAGGATCCGTACGCACGCGGAGTGGAACGTGGACACCCACATCAGCCGGGCCCGGCCGCCGACCAGGCGCGGCCACCCGCTCCTTCATCTCACCGGCGGCCTTGTTGGTGAAGGTGATCGCGATGATCTCGCCGGGGTGCACGTCCCGGGCGGCCAGCAGGTAGGCGATCCGGTGGGTGAGCACCCGGGTCTTGCCCGAGCCGGCACCGGCCACGATCAGCAGCGGCGCGCCGGCGTGGGTGACGGCGGCTCGCTGCGGGTCGTTGAGCCCCTGCAACAGCTTCTCCGGGTCACGGCGGCGCTTGGGCTGCTGCCCTGTGGTACCGGGCGTTTCTGTCATACCAAGCGCATCCGCGGTGCCGGCGGCGGGAACTTCCGAAAGGGCATGCATCGCGACCACGAGTCTATGCCGCCCCACCGACAAGACCCGTTTAGAGTGTGCGCCATGCCGCCCGAGTCCCTCGGTACCGCGGTCACCATCGCCGCGCTTCTGCTGGCCGCGTGGTGCGCGGTGCCGGCCGTACGCAACCGCCCGCTCGGCGTGTCGCACTGGTCCGGCATGGGCGTCGTCGAGGCCCTCGCGGTCGCCGAGACGGTGGCCGGGATCGTCCACCTGGCGGGCGGCGCGCACCCGCGCGAGTACGCGACGTTCATCGGGTACCTCGTCGCCTTCGTCGTGGTCCTGCCGCTCGCCGCGCTGTTGGCCCGGCTGGAGCCGACCCGGTGGGGCGCGGTGATCCTCGGGGTGGGCGCGCTGGTGCTTCCGGTACTCGTGCTCCGGATCGACCAGCTCTGGGCCGGCGGTGCGTAGCCTCAGCTCCGGCCCGGGCCGGGTACTCATCGGCGTGTACGGGCTCTTCGCGCTCGCCGCCACCGCCCGCGCCGGCCTCCAGATCGCCACCAGGTTCACCGTCGCGCCGGTCGCGTACCTGCTCTCCGCGTTCGCCGCGCTGGTCTACATCGCGGCCACGGTCGCGCTGGCCCGGTCGAGCCGGTTGGCGGCCCTGCTCTGCTGCTCGGTCGAGCTGGTCGGCGTGCTCGTCGTCGGTACGGTCAGCCTTTTCGATCGGCCCGCCTTCCCCGACGCCACCGTCTGGTCGCTGTACGGCATCGGCTACGGGTTCGTCCCGCTGGTCCTGCCCGTACTCGGCCTGTTGTGGCTGCGCCGCGCCAACCGCCCGGCGGAAGCCGACAGCGCCAGGGGTTGACGCGGAAGGGGCCGGGGATGGCATACTCGACGGCGTGATCCACCAGACGCGATTTTTTTACTACGGCACCGGGAGTCCGGCAGCCGTAGGTCGCGCCTGAACTAGAGACCTCACGACGCCCCGGGCTCTCGAAGCCCGGGGTGTTTCGCGCTCCGGGCGGCGCGGGCCCAGACACCGGACCGACCGACCCAAACGGAGCATTAAGATGAGCGGCACCATGCTGAGCGAGTCCTCGTCCGACGCGGCACAGCGCGCCGACGCGCACCGCGCCCAAGTCGAAGCGGACCAACCGGCGAATACCGCGACGGACGCGCACATCGGCGACCTGCGGCAACGGATCGACGAGATCGACGCCGCGCTGATCCAGCTGTGGCAGGAGCGGGCGGCGATCTCGCAGGAGGTCGGCGCGACCCGGGTCGCCTCCGGCGGTACCCGCCTGGTGCTGTCCCGGGAGCGGGAGATCCTCGACCGGTTCCGCACCGCGCTGGGCGCCGACGGTACCCAGCTCGCCCTGCTGATCCTCCGGGCCGGGCGCGGGCCACTGTGAGCTTTCCGCCCTCCGCCGAGCCGCTGCCCGACGTCCGGCGCGTCCTGGTGGTCGCCGCGCACCCGGACGACGTGGACTTCAGCGCCGCCGGCACCGTGGCTCAGTGGGTGGCGGGCGGGCTCGACGTGGCGTACCTCCTGGTCACCCGCGGCGACGCGGGCGGCTTCGACGACACCCCACGCGACCAGATGCCGCTGCTGCGGGAGGCCGAGCAGCGCGCCGCGGCCAAGGCCGTAGGGGTCGAGCGGGTGGAGTTCCTGGAGGGGTACCGGGACGGCACGCTCACCCCGTCGATCGAGCTGCGCCGGGACCTGACCCGGGCGATCCGGCGATACCAACCCGACCGAATCCTCACCAGCTCACCGCTGCGCCGCTGGGAGCGCATCGCCGGACCGAGCCACCCCGACCACCTCGCGGTCGGCGAGGCGGTCACCAGCGCGATCTATCCCGACGCGCGCAACCCGTTCGCCTTCCCGGAACTGCTGGCCGACGAAGGGCTCGAGCCCTGGATGGTACCCGAGCTGTGGTTCCACAGCGGTCCCGCCCCCGACCACGTCGTCGACGTCACCGCGACCTTCCCCCGCAAGCTCGCCGCGCTGGCCGCACACACCTCGCAGACCTCGCACGTCGACGTCGAGACCCGGCTCCGGGCCTGGATGACCGCTGCCGCCGAGGCGGCCGGCCTGCCCGAGGGCACGCTCGCCGAGGCGTTCACCGTGCTGCGCACCGCCTAGCCGGCCGCGCAGCGGCCACCGGCCGGCCATTTCAGACCAGGCGCCGGTCCGCGGCCCATCGGGACAGCTCGTACCGGTTGGACATCTGCAGCTTGCGCAGCACGTTCGACACGTGGGTCTCGACCGTCTTGATCGAGATGTACAGCTCCTTGGCGATCTCCTTGTACGCGTACCCCCGCGCCAGCAGCCGCAGCACCTCGCGCTCCCGGTTGGTCAGCTGGTCCAGCTCGGGGTCGGCGACCGGCGCGTCGGGTCGGGCGGCGAACGCGTCCAGCACGAATCCGGCCAGCCGCGGGCTGAACACCGCGTCCCCGTCGGCCACCCGGCGGATCGCCGCCGCGAGGTCCTCCGGCGAGATGGTCTTGGTCACGTAGCCCCGCGCCCCGGCCCGGATCAGCCCGATCACGTCCTCGGCCGCGTCGGATACCGACAGTGCGAGGAACTTGACCTGCGGGAGCGACTTGCGGATCGCCTCCAGTACGGCGCGCCCGCCCCCGTCGGGCATGTGCACGTCGAGCAGGACCACGTCCGGTACGCTCGCCGCGATCGCGGTCACCGCCTGCCCGACCGTACTGGCCTCGCCCACCACGTCCACGTACACGCCGAGCTCGGCGCGTACCCCGGCGCGGAACATCGCGTGGTCGTCCACCAGAAAGACCCGCAGCCGGGCCTGCTCATCCATGCTCATCAGTGCGACTCGCTTCCTTCCGGGGCCGGCATCGTCAGCCGTACCTCGGTGCCGTTCCCCGGTTCACTGCGGATCTCCGCGGTGCCGCCGTGCCGCTCCATCCGGCCCATGATCGAGCCGCGTACCCCGTGCCGGTCCGGCCCGACCGCGGCCATCTCGAACCCGACCCCGCGGTCCCGGACGAACACGCTGACCAGTCCCGGCTCCACCTCGGCGTACAGCGACACCGAGGCCACCTTGGCGTGCCGGGCCGCGTTCACGAGCGCCTCGCGAGACGCCGCGACCAGGGCCGCGATGCTTTCATCGACGTCTATGTCTCCGACCACCACCGACTCGACGGCGATCGCGTACGTGTCCTCCACCTCGGCCACGACCTCCTCGACCGCCGCCCCGAACCGCTCGGTCGGCGAGGCGGTCGGCTTGTAGAGCCAGTTGCGGAGGGTACGCTCCTGGCCGCGCGCCAGCCGGGTGACCTCCTTCGGGTCGGCCGCGTTGCGCTGGATCAGCGCCAGGGTGTGCAGCACCTGGTCGTGCACCATCCCGGCCAGCTCGGCGCGCTCCTGCTCACGGATCCGGGCCACCCGCTCGGTGCGCAACTGGGCGAACATCCGCCACAGCAGCGGCGCGACGACCAGGGCCACGCCGGCCAGCGCGATCAGCGAGTACAGCAGGCCGCCGATCAGCGCGCTGAAGCCCGGGCCGGAGATCGGCCAGAACACCACCAGGATGCCGATGCTGCCGACGATCACGCAGGCCCCGCCGCCCACCAGGCGGAGCAGGTAGCTGCGCCGGTCGGTCTCGTCGACCACCGCACCGAGCCAGGGCGCCTGCGGCATCGCCGCGCTCCACTTGCGCCGCCGGCTCGGGTCGGCCAGATGCCAGATGATCCCGGCGCCGAGCGCGATCACCGCGACCAGCCAGCCCAGCGCCGCGTCGGCGCCGTCGCCGAGGCCGACCAGCTGCTGGATCAGCAGGATGCCCGCGCCGAGCGCGATGAAGGGGAGGATCTGGCGCTTGTCGCGCCGGCCGGGGGTACCGTCCGGGACGACCGGCAGCACGGCCCAGAACGCGGCGTAGGCCAGCGCGCCGAGCCCGTTGAACGGCAGCAGCGCGACGAACACCACCCGGACCAGGAGGGTACGCACGCCGAGGTGCGCGGCGATCCCGGAGGCCACCCCAGCGACCAGCCGGTTGGCCGGGTCACGGTAGAGGCGACGGGGGGCGGTGGTGGTCACGGAACCGATCGTCACACGCCGGACCGGCCGGCGGCCACGGGTACCACCCCGACAGGTGGCCAGCCCGGAACTCAGGGTGCTCTCAGGGTCGGCTCCCGAGGCTTCTCGGGTTTCCGGCGAGCCACCATGTGGCCATGACGCAGGACAAGCACGACCCCGTCGACGACGAGGTACCGGAGAGCCGGCCGGCCGAGGACCCGACGGAGCCCGTACCGCCGCAGGGCGCCGGGCCCGTACCGCCGCAGGGCGCCGGGCCCGTACCGCCGCAGGGCGCCGGCTTCCCACCGCCCGGCGGCTTCCCGCCTCCCCCGCCCGGTACCGGCGGCTTCGCCACCCGCTACGGCCTGGTCCGCCCTGCGCGTGGCGGCGGCCGCGTGGTCGCCGGGGTGGCCGTGGCCCTCGGCCGGGCCACCAACACCGACCCGGTGCTGTGGCGGGTGCTGTTCGCCGTGCTGACCCTGGCCGGCGGGTTCGGCCTCTTCGCCTACGTGGTCGGCTGGCTGCTGATCCCCGCCGAGGGCGATACCGGCTCCCCGCTGGAGGCGCTGTTCGGCCGGGGCAGGTCGAGCGCGTCCCCGGTACTCGTCGTGATCGTCGGCATCATCACCGCCCTGGCCGCCAGCTCCTTCGTGTACGACGGCCTGCGCCCGACGCTGCTCGTCGTGGCCCTGATCGCCGGCGCGGTGATCCTGCTCAGCCGGAGCAACGCCAACCGGGGCGGGCAGCCGCTGCCCCCGCCGATGCCGGCCGCCCCGCCGCCGACCGCGCCGACGATGGCGTTCCCGCCCGCACCCGAGCCCGTCACCGCCCCCGGGTACCGGCCCCCCTTCTCGCCGCACGGCCCGTACGTGAGCAGCCCGTACCCGTACCCCGGGCCGGGTGCGCCGCCGGCTCCTCCGGCCACGCCGCCCGCGCCGCCGTCCCGGCTCGGCCGGTTCAGCCTCTCGCTGCTCCTGCTGGTACTCGGGATAGTGGCGATCATCGATATCGTCAACCACGACCGGGTCCCCTTCGCCGGGTACGCCGCCGCCGCGCTCGCGACCGTAGGCGTGGGCCTGCTGGTCGGGGCCTGGTTCGGCCGGGCGCGCGGGCTGATCGCCTGGGGTCTGGTACTCACCGTCGTCCTCGGGGTCAGCAGCGCGGTCGGGAGCGTAGGGCCGCTGCACGGCTCCGCCGGCGACGTGAACTGGGAGCCGGCCAGCCTGGCCCAGCTCAGCGACCGGTACGAGCACGGGTTCGGCAACGCCACCCTCGACCTCAGGCAGGTGCCTTTCGAAGGGCAGAACCGGCAGGTGACGGTCCGGCTCGACGCCGGGGACCTGAACGTCGACGTTCCCCCGAACGTGGACGTCGAGGTGCACGCCCGGGTCAAGGCGGGCAACGCGAACGTCTTCGAGACCAGGTGGGATGGCGTGAACACCCCGGAACGCACGATCGTCGACAACGGACCGGACGGGCCCGGTGGCGGGCACCTGACGCTGGACATTCAGCTGACGGCCGGAAACGTGGAGGTAACCCGATGAAGCGCCACGGTACGGACGGGGTCTCGCTGACCTTCGGACTGATCTTCCTGCTGCTCGCCGGCTGGTGGGTACTGGGCCGCGCGGTCGACATCGCCCTGCCGACGCTCGGTTGGGCGGTCGCCCTGGGGCTCATCGCGGTCGGCGCGCTCGGCCTGGTGGCCGCGCTGCGCGGCGGTCCGCGGGAGCCGGCCCACAGCGGTCGGCAGCCGGGCACCGGGGACGGCGAGGACACCGCGTGACCATCTGGCACACGGCCTATGCTGAGCGGCGTGAGTCAGCCACCGCGTCCTGTCGTACCCCTGTTGGGTGAGGTTGAGCTCGGGCCGCGCGCGACCCGCGCGCTGACCGCCGAGCTGGCCCGCCACGCCGGGCCGAAGACCGTGCTGCTGGTCGCGGTGACGGCCCGGTCGCCGGTGCTGGGCGCCGCGATAGCCGACCTGCTACCCGGCGACGCCGTGACGCTGGTGCCGCTGGCCGGGGCCGGTGACGAGCTGCGGGCCCACCTGGCGACCCTGGGCCCGTGGGTGGCCCAGCGGGTACGGATGGTGGACACGCTCGCCGAGGCCGACCCGGCCGACGTCGCGGTGGTCGCCGGGCCGCTGGGCGGTACGGCGGAAGCCGCACGGGTCTATCTGGAGGAGTTGGGCAAGCACCTGGCCGCCGGGGGCGTGCTGTCGGTGGCGGTGCTGGTCGGGCCGGGGCTCGCGACGGGCGCCGGCGAGGAGCTGGCCCGGCAGGCCGCGCTCTGCGGCGTGGGTACGGACCTGGTACTGCGCAACGCCCCACCGGTACGGGTGCACCGGCTGCGGTACACGCCGGTCGACGCGGGGCTGGCGAACCGGCTCACCCCGGCGTACCGGCCGTCGAGCGTACCCCTCACGCGGAGCATGAACATCGACTCCAACGGCGTCGCGGCGGCGGGCATCGCGCTCGGCCTGGCCGCCGCGGCCCGGCTGGCCCGGCCGAAGTCGAAGCTGTGGCTGGTCCCGGCGCTCGCCGCCCTGCCGGTCGCGGCGTTCTTCCGCGACCCCAACCGGGAGGTCCCCGAGGACGAGGCGGCCGTCGTCGCGGCCAGCGACGGCAGGGTGCTGTCCGTGGAGCGGCTCACCAACGCAGCGTTAGGCGGTGAGCTGCTGCGGGTCGCGGTGTTCCTGTCCGTACTGGACGTGCACATCAACCGGGCCCCGGTGGCGGGCAAGGTGGTCGAGCAGTGGGTGGAGGACGGCGGGTACGCGCCGGCGATGCGGCCGGCCGCCGAACACAACGTGGCCGCCTACACCGTGCTGGAGACCGGGCGCGGCCGGGTCACCGTGGTGCAGCGTACGGGCCTGCTGGCCCGCCGCATCGTGCACCGGGCGCCGGTCGGCGCGCTGCTCGCCCGCGGGGAGCGCTTCGGGCTGATCCGGTTCGGCTCGCGCACCGACGTGTACCTGCCGGCGGACGCCGCCGACGCGACCGTGGCCCCCGGTGACCGGGTCACCGGGGGCAGCACCGTCATCGCTCGGTGGCGCTGAGCCGTCCGGTCGCGGCGAGGCGGCGGGCGCGGAACCAGAGGAACGGCCCGCTGACCAGGTAGAGCAGGACCAGGCCGGCGAAGGTCAGGCGGTAGTCGACGACCGCACTGGCCACCGGTACGAGCCATAGCCAGGCCGGCACGCGCGCGATCCGGGCCAGCTTCGCGTACGGGAAGCTGGACACCATCGCCAGTGCGAGCAGCGCGACCACGGCCACCGCCACCAGGCCCGGCAGCCGCAGCCCGATCAGCGTGCCGAGACTCAGCACGGCCGCCGCCATCGTGGTCGGTACGCCGCAGAAGAACCGCCCGTCCTTCGGCGACACGTTGAACCGGGCCAGCCGGATCGCGGCGCACATGGCGACCAGCGCGCACGCGCCGGCCACCAGCGGACCGGGCGCACTGCCGTGGATCGAGGCGTACACGACGACCGGTGCGGCGATGCCGAACGAGCACATGTCGGCCAGCGAGTCCATCTGCGCCCCGAACGGGCTGGCCACCCCGAACCGGCGGGCCAGTGCCCCGTCGAGCCCGTCGAACGTGACGCAGCCGACCAGGCAGGCGGCCGCCCAACGGGGCTCGCCCTGCATGCTCAGGAAGATCGCGGCCAGGCCGAGCAGCAGGCTGCCCAGCGTGCACGCCTGTACGAGGACGAAGCGCAGCCAGCGCGCCCCGGTCTGCGCCCCGGGCAGCAGCGGTACCGGGCGCGGCGTCGAGGAGCGGCCCAGCAGCGCCGGACCGGCCGGACTGACCGGGGCCACCAGGCGGGGGTCAAGATCACGCGGGTCGAGATCGGCGGGGTGGATCAGCCGGCTGCCATTGTCGAGGCGGCTACTGTGCGCCTCCAACGTGTCCAGCCCGCCCGATGACCGGCGCCGCCGGCCCACCCGGACGAGCAGTACCTGCCGGGCCAAGGAGCCGCTGCGCCGGAGCCGGCCGGCCCATCGGCGGCCCGCGGGACGCGGGCTGTCAGTCGCACGGCGCCGACCCCATGGGGTTCTCGGCACTCTTCCCTCCAGTGCACGCCAAACGGTATGGGTCCCCGATTTGCGGCTACACCATCGCACATGAGGGCACCGGTTGGCGATGCTCTCACCCAACGTCCCAGAGTACTCACCCTTGGGTGAGGTGCCTGGAGATCACCCCGCGGGCGAAGTCGTTGACCCGGAGCGTGGCCAGCTCGGCCCGGTCGAACCAGGCCGCCTCGGCGGTCGAGCCACCCGCCGCCTCGACCACGCTGGGCGCGCTCGGCTCGTTGACGAGTACCCGGTACAGCGCCCGTACGGTGTGCCAGTCCATCGGCCGCCGCTCCGGCCCCATGGCGCGTGGGTTGTGGTAGTCGGTAACGGCGAGCAGCTCGGTGACCCGACCCCGTTGGGCGGTCTCTTCGAGCAGCTCGCGCAGGAGCCCCACGGTGGCCGTCTCACCGAAGTCGGTCCCACCGCCGGGCAGGTGCCAGGTACCGGCGCCCGGGTACCCGTCGGCGATGCGGGCCAGCAGCACCCGCCCGCCCGGGTCGGTGACCAGCCCGTACGCGGCGAACCGCTGGCGCCGTGACAGGGTCGGGTCGAGCACCAGTTCGGACTCCGGGATGTCGGGGTCCCCGGACACCGGCAGGTCGAGCAGCCGGGACACGTACGGCAGCAGCGGCAGCTCGGGCAGCCGGGCCGGCTCGACCCACTCGGCGCGGTCGGAGCTGCCGTCGGTCTCCGGGCGCAGGGTGCCACCGGTGATCTTGGTGTCGTACAGCACGCGGTCGGTGTGCATGACCGCGTCCGGGCGGCGCAGGACGGCGAGGTCGGACACCACGTCCCGGAGCGCGACGATCTCGGCGTCGAGCCCGGTCTCCTCGGCGACCTCGCGGACGAGCGCGGCAGCGGGCCGCTCACCGTGCTGGATACCGCCGCCAGGTAGGGACCACACGCCCGGAATGTCGTCGTCAGGCGCGGCCCGGACCAGCAGGACCCGCCCCGCGTCGTCCCGGCACAGCCCGTACGTCGCGATCCTCCGCTTCTGCCGCATGGATCACGAGGCTAGCGTGCCGAGCACCTCCTCGGTGACCTCGGTCAGCTCCAGCGCCTCGACCTCCCTAGGGGAGAACCAGCGCGCCTCGGCCGTCGACCCGCCCACGTCGTGCACGGTCGGGTCGCTGGCCAGCTCCACGGCGACCCGGTAGAACGCCCGTACCCCGTGCCAGTCGATCGGGTACCCCTCCGGCCCCAGCGACGCGGCGTCGCGGTGGCTGGCCACGCCGAGCAGCTCCACCAGCCGGCCGTGCTGCCCGGTCTCCTCGGCCAGCTCGCGCAGCAGCGCGACCCCGGGCTGCTCGCCGTAGTCGGTGCCGCCGCCGGGCAGGTGCCACCGGCCGCCGCCCGGGTACCCGTCCGCGACGCGGGTCAGCAGGATCCGCCCGTCCGGGTCGGTGGCCAGGGCGTACGCGGCGAAGCGCTGTGCCCGGTGCAGCCCGTCCGGCCCCGGTACGGCGTGGAACGACGGGAAGTCCGGCGGCTCGTCCGGCCGCAGGTCAACGGGCGCGGGAGGCAGCCCGAGCGCGACCGACGTGAACGGGCGCAGCGGGAGCCGGGCCGTCTCGTCCAGATCCACCCAGCGGGCGAGGTCGGTGGGCTGGCCGACCCGGTCGATGAGGCCGCCACCGCGCACGGTGACCTCGTACAGCAGCCGGTCGGTGTGGATCGTGACGCCCCGGTGCGGCAGCGACCGCATGTCCGCGTAGACGTCGAGCAGCCGGGCGACGGCGACGGACAGCCCGGTCTCCGCGGCGGTCTCCCGGACCACAGTGTCGCGCGGGTTCTCGCCGTGGTCGACCGCGCCGCCCGGAAGAGACCAGATGCCGGGGGTACCGGACCGGGCCGAGTGGCGGACGAGAAGCACCTGGTTGACGGGATCTCGACAGACGGCGTACGCGGCGATCCGTCTTAAGGGCTCCAAGGCGGGGGTCATAAAGGGCGATTGTCCCCGGTCAAGGTGACCCGCCCCGGTCATGTGTCGGGTTCCTGACACCTTGTCGGGAGCCGGGCTTCGAACCGGACACATCGCCGGTAACGCCGCACTCACCCAGGCAACCGGCCGGCGCCGGTCCGGCGGTAACCGGAAATTGTCGACGGTAATTGCTTCGCCTCTTTTACCCCGGCCCGCGCCCGACCCGTCACGGATACGTGGTCCGGCCCGGTCCGGGCCTGGTCCGGGCCCGATGTGCAGCTCGAGAAACGGCCATCAGTGCAGGTCAGCGCGATGTTGGGCCGATGCGCTGGATCCGGAATCCGGCTCGGCCCGACATGGTTGAACCCTGTCCGACGCGATGAAAGGACAGCACATCTTGACGACGCGTAACCGCTTCCAGAAGACATTCCTGTCCCTCGGCCTGATCGCCGGTATCGCCGCCGGCCCGATCACCGGCACCGCCACCCACACCACCCCGAACACCCCGACCCACACCGCGGTCGTCGCCGCCGCGCACACCACCCCGGCCGCCCCGTCCACCCAGGACCTGATGCCCGCCGGTATCCCGGGTGACCAGTCCACCCTGAACCTGGACGACGAGCAGAAGGCCAACGCGGCAGCGATCGTGAAGGCGTCGCGGGACATGCACCTGCCGCCGCGCGCCGCGGTGATCGCCGTGGCCACCTCGATGCAGGAGACCAAGCTGCACAACTACGGCGACCTCGGCCAGACCAACGACCACGACTCGCTGGGCCTGTTCCAGCAGCGCCCGTCCTCAGGCTGGGGCTCGGCGCAGCAGCTGACCGACCCGCACTACGCGACCACGGCGTTCCTCAAGACCCTGACCCAGCAGCCGGACTGGCAGCACAAGCCGCTGACCGACGCCGCGCAGACCGTCCAGGTCTCCGCGTTCGGCGACCGGTACGCCCAGTGGGAGAAGCAGGCCGCCGACCTGGTCCAGACCCAAGCCACCAAGTGACCCCACCGCCCGCACCTCGGGGTGCGGGTTCCGGGGCCGGTCAGGGTCCGCATCCGGGCGTCACCCGAGGCGGGACGGGCGCCCGGGAGCGCACCGTGGAGGCATGACAGAGATGCCTCCCACCGCCTCCTACAAGCAGCTGCGCCGCGCCCGGAGCAACCGGGTACTGGGCGGGGTGTGCGCCGGGTTCGCCAGCTACCTCGGCATCGACCCGGTGGCGGCCCGCGTGCTCTACGTCCTCGGTACGTTCTTCAGCGGCGGCGCCCTGGTCCTCGCCTACGTGATCTTCTGGCTCCTCATGCCGGAAGAGGCGTGAGGCACTACTCCCACTCGATCGTGCCCGGTGGCTTGCTCGTCACGTCGAGAACCACCCGGTTCACCTCCCGTACCTCGTTGGTGATCCGGGTGGAGATCCGGGCGATCACGTTGTAGGGCAGCCGGGACCAGTCCGCCGTCATGGCGTCCTCACTGGACACCGGCCGCAGCACGACCGGATGGCCGTACGTGCGGCCGTCGCCCTGCACGCCGACCGACCGGACGTCGGCGAGGAGCACCACCGGGAACTGCCAGACCGTACGGTCGAGCCCGGCGGCGGTCAGCTCCTCCCGGGCGATCCGGTCGGCGGCCCGCAGCACCTCCAGCCGGTCCCGGGTGACCTCCCCGATGATGCGGATGGCCAGGCCCGGGCCCGGGAACGGGTGCCGCCAGACCATCGGCTCGGGCAGGCCGAGCTGGGCGCCGATCGCGCGTACCTCGTCCTTGAAGAGCGTGCGCAACGGCTCGACGAGCGCGAAGGCGAGGTCGTCGGGCAGCCCGCCGACGTTGTGGTGCGACTTGATGTTGGCGGTACCCGTACCCCCGCCGGACTCCACGACGTCGGGGTACAGCGTCCCCTGTACCAGAAACTCCACGTCGCCCGCCGCGGCGATCTCCCGCGCCGCGGCCTCGAACACCCGGATGAACTCGCGCCCGATGATCTTGCGCTTCTGCTCGGGGTCGGTGACCCCGGCGAGCGCGGCCAGGAACCGGTCGGCCGCCTCCACGACGTGCAGCTTGATCCCGGTGGCCTTGACGTAGTCGGTCTCGACCTGCTCGGCCTCGCCGGCACGCAGCAGCCCGTGGTCGACGAACACGCAGGTGAGCTGGTCACCGACCGCCTGGTGGACGAGTGCCGCGGCGACCGCCGAGTCCACCCCGCCGGACAGCCCGCAGATCACCTGCTTGTCGCCCACCTGGGCGCGGATGTTCGCGACCTGCTCCTCGATGATGTTCGCGTTGGTCCAGGTCGGCTCGATGCCGGCGATCTCGTACAGGAAGCGGCGCAGGACGGTCTGCCCGTGCGCGGTGTGCGCGACCTCCGGGTGGAACTGCACGCCGGCCAGCCTCCGGGCGCGGTCCTCGAACGCGGCGACCGGGGCGCCGGGCGAGCCTCCGGTGACCGAGAACCCTTGCGGCGCGACGGATACACAGTCGCCGTGGCTCATCCAGACGTCCTGGCGCCCGGGCAGGTCGCGGAAGAGGACGCTGGCGGCTTCGAGGGACACCGGGGTGCCGCCGAACTCGCGGCCGCCCGTGTGCGCGACCGTACCGCCGAGCGCCTGCGCCATGGCCTGGAACCCGTAGCAGATGCCGAAGACCGGTACGCCCGCGGTGAAGAGGGCCGGGTCGAGCTGGGGCGCACCGGGCTCGTACACGCTGGCCGGGCCGCCGGACAGGATGATCGCGGCCGGGCGCCGGGCGAGCATCTCGGCGACCGGCGCCGAGTGCGGGACGATCTCCGAATAGACCTGCGCCTCGCGCACCCGACGGGCGATCAGCTGGGCGTACTGCGCGCCAAAGTCCACCACGAGCACAGGGTTTTCCATGCGGCAAGGGTATCGGCTACCAGTGGAACGGGACGCCGTGGGCGCGGTTGAAGGCGCGCGTCCAGGTGTCGGGGACGCCGTCGGCGTAGGGGCCGCCGGGGTTGTCGACCACCCAGACGTGCATCATCAGCGGAATGGCGAGCTGGACGGCGAACGGGGGGCAGCCGCCGTACGCGTCCACGACCGTCCAGCCGGGCGGCAGCACGGTGATGCACACGTTGTGCGAGTGCCAGTGGGTGAGCGGGCCGCCCGGGGTCGGTGCCGGCATCCCCGCGTACGGCACCGTGTATACCGCGCTCAGCAGCGTCGCCCGGCCGTCGGCGATCGCGTACATCAGCTGCTCCGGACGCTCGGGGTCGAGCACCTGCCGGTCGCCCGAGTACGCCTTGTTCTCCAGGTGCACGGAGTAGCCGGTACGGGTGAGCGTGACCCGGTACCCGGCCGCGAACGCGTTGCGGATGTCGGTGTACCGCGCCAGCCCCCTCTTGGTACGGCCGGCCAGGTCGGCCGCGCCCCGTACCTCGTCCGGCGTCGGTACCGTCGCGGACTGCCGCGGCATGAGCACCCCGGCCTGTCCCCGTACCCCGGCGGCGTGGTCATGACCGTGGTGGTCCTGGCCGCCCGGGATCCCCCCGGCCCCGTCAGCGGCGTGCTGCGCCAGGGTCGCGCCCCACGTCAACGCGCCGGCGAGCACGGTCACGAAGACCAGGCCGATGCTGCCGAACACCCGCCGTACCCGTTTCGTGGGCCGGCACTTGGGCCGGACCAGCAAGGCGGCGCTGTTCGTGGGCCGGCACTTGGGCCGGACCAGCAAGGCGGCGCTCTCCGGCCGGTCCGGCTCCGGCTCGGCGACCAGGCACAGGCCGAGCGCGGCCAGCTCGACGAGCAGGGTGGCGATGCCCACCTGGTCCGGCCCCTCGTCGCCACGCAGCACCATGACGAGGTACGCGATGATCGTGGCCAGGATCAGCGGCACCGACAGGGTCCGGTACCGGCGCCCGGTCACCGCCCGGTACGCCAGCCACCCGTACGCCACGCCGCTGGCCAGGAACGCCACGGTCAGCGCCCCGTTGTCGTGGTGACCGAGCGGCAGCGCCAGGTGCACCGCGGCCGAGATCGCCATCAGCCAGCCGAAGACCCGCGTCGGCAGGCTGGCCGGTAGCCGGATCGACACGGTCGCGTCCGGGTCGAAGTCGGCGGCGTCGAACTCGGCGGACAGGCGCGGGCTCAGGTACCGGTGCCCGAGCACGAGGATCGGGACGAGCACGGCGGCGCACAGCGCCGGTACGTGATCCGGGGCGATCCCGGCGACGAAGATCTGCCCGGCGTTCATCGCGCGATCTCGCGGTGGAAGAGCGCCTGGGCGGCGAGGTACAGCAGGGCGGCCGGGAGCCCGAGGTTGGTCAGCAGGCCGACGAGGTTGGCCGGGTACGCGACCCATGGCAGCAGCCCGACCGTGAGGCTCACCCAGAACCCGAAGAAGCTCAGCCCCTCCAGCACGATCAGCGTCACCGCGGCCCAGCGCCGCCGCGGGTTCGCCGCCGCGACCAGCAGGAGCACGGCGTGCGCCGCCGAGATCGGGAAGTACAGCGGGTTGCCGCCGTTGACCAGGAGCTGCCCGAGCATCGCCAGGAACGTGAATGCCGACTGGAGCAGCACGAGTACGAGCGCGAGATGGGCGTACCCCTTCATGGGCACGAGGTTGGCAAGGGCGGGTGAGCCGGCCGTGAGCCCCGACTAAGAAATGGATGAGAGCCGTACCGTGAAGGTCGCCCCGCCCCGCTCGTTGTTCGCGGCGGTGACCGTCCCGCGGTGCGCGTGCGCCACCCAGCTCGCGATCGACAGCCCCAGCCCGGCGCCGCCCGGGCCGCGCGCCGGGTCGGCCTGGTGGAACCGCGCGAAGATGCGCATCTCCTCGCCCGGCGGGATGCCGTCGCCGTCGTCGGCGACCTCGACGGTGGCCGCGTCGGGACCCCGCGAGGTGACCGCGACCCAGATGCTGCCGCCCTCGGCCGTGTGCTTGACCGCGTTGTCCAGCAGGATCCACAGCAGCCGGGTGAGCGCGTCGGCGTCGGCGCGCAGGACGGTCGGCGGGCCGGCGCAGTGGATGGTGCGGTCGGGGTGCTGCGCGCCGGCCTTGCGGCAGATGTCGTGCGCGAGCGCACCAATGTCCACTGTGGACGGTTTGAGCGGGGCGCTTCCGTCCGCGCGCGCGAGGGTGAGCAGGTCCTCGACGAGCCGGCTCATCCGTACCGCCTCGGCGTCCAGGTCGGCCAGCGCGCTGTCCCGGTCGGCCGGCCGCGCGTCCGGGTTGGCGCGCAGGAAGCCGGCGTTGTTGCGGATGGTGGTGAGCGGGGTACGCAGCTCGTGCGACGCGTCGGCGACGAAGCGCTGCTGCGCGGCGAGCGCATGGGCGGTACGCCGGTGCGCGTCCGCCAACCGGTCCAGCATCCCGTTGAAGCTCTCGGTCAGCCGGCCCAGGTCGTCGCGGCGCGGCGCGGGCGGCAACCGGCGGCTCCGGTCGGGCGAGCGGCCGATCTCGTCGGCGGTCGCGGTGAGCTGCCGCAACGGGCGCAGCGCCCGCTGGGTGGCCAGCCAGATGGCCACGGCGGCGGCGACCAGGGCGACCAGGGCGGCACAGAACAGCAGCACGGTGACGCCCTGGATGTCGTTGCGCTGCCGGCGGACCGGCTGCGCGGCCACCACAAACCCGGAGGTACGCAGATCCGGGCGCCGCCACTGCTGCACCGCCACCCGAACCGGTACCCCGTCCAGCTGGATCGTCCCGGTCGCGCTCCCTTTGGTCCGGGCGGCGTCGAGGAGCGCGTCGGGCACCCGGGGGTCCTTCCCGCCCGTGTAGCTGACCGGCCCGCCGTACGCGTCGAGCACGAGCACGAACACGTCGTTGTCCACCGCCGGCTGTACGGGTGCCAGCGGCCGGCTCGGCGTGAAGTCCGCGGCCGGCGCGGCCTGTACCTCGGCCACCGCCGCCGCGGCCCGGGCGGCGAGCTGCTTGTCCTGCCCGCCCGGTACGCCCAACGACAGCAGCGCGTAGCTGCCGCCCGAGAAGCAGGCGAGCACCCCGAGGACGACGGCCAGGCCGAAGAGCGTGATGCGCGCCTGGATCGACACGGCTAGTGCTCTCTGATCGCGTAGCCGACGCCCCGTACGGTGTGCAGCAGCCTCGGTTCGCCGCCGGCCTCGAGCTTGGCGCGCAGGTACCCGACGTACACGTCGACCACGTTGCTCATCGCCGCGCTGCCGCCGCCCCATACCGCGTCGAGCAGCTGCTGCCGGCTCAGTACCTGCCTCGGGTGGCGTAAGAAGTGGCGCAGCAGCTCGAACTCCTGGGCGGTGAGCTCGATCGCGCGGCTCCCCCGCCGGACCTCGCGCGTCCCGGTGTCCAGCGTCAGGTCGGCGAGGTGCAGCGCCGCGCCCCGCGGGACCGCCGGGCGGCGGCGCAGCAGGGCCCGTACCCGCGCCAGCAGCTCGTCGTGCTCGAACGGCTTGACCAGGTAGTCGTCGGCGCCCGCGTCGAGCCCGGTGACCCGGTCGGCGGTGCCGTCCCGGGCGGTGAGCATCAGGATCATCGGGTCGGCCGTGGCCGGATCGGCACGCAGCGCGCGGCACACCCCGTACCCGTCGATCCCGGGCAGCAGCAGGTCGAGCACCACGAGCGCTGGCCGCTCCCGGTGTACGGCCGCGAGCGCGGCCGGCCCGTCCTGCGCCAGGCTCACCCGGTAGCCGGCGTACTCCAGGCTCCGGCGCAGCGACGCGGCGACCCGCTCGTCGTCGTCCACCACCAGCACCGGCTCACCGGACATGGCAAGAGAATAGGGCGGCGGGACGCGCTCCCGCCGAGCGGATCGGCTACGGTGCCGGAGCGTGCCGCCTTCCGGCCCGCCGGCGCAGCAGCCCGAGGGCGTTCCCGGCGGCGGCGCCGGCGAACAGGACGAGGGCCAGCCAGAAGCCGAAGCCGGTGCCGACGAAGTCCTTGGCGGTATGGCCGGGGGGCAGCGCGCTCTGTGCCCGCACCCGGGTCGCGAGCAGGTCGACGACCACGGCCTGACCGGCGAGCAGGCACAGCGCGACAGCGGCGGCGAGTACGGCCACCACCGCGCGACGGCGCCTGGGTGCCCGTACGGCGACCGCGGTCCCGAGCGCGGCGATCGCGGTCAGCACCGCGACGAGTAGCAGGGGCTGGGGCGCGAGCCGGTCGTCGCGCTGCTGCGCCGGCGGGCGGAGCTGGTCGTCCGGCACGTCGGGGGTACCACTCACGACGAGGTCGACGCCGGTATATGTCGTCGTGCCGCCGGTCTTGGCGCGGCCGTAGCCGTCCGGCAGTCCGCACGATACGGTCGCGAACGGCAGGAGGAAGCACAGCAGTCCCAGCACAAGCGTGGCCGGGTTGAGCCACCGGCGCCTTCTGGACCTACGCCGGGGAGAACGCCCGACCGGCTCCGCCGGTTCGTCGGTGGGCTGGTCCTCGGCGACCGGCGCGTCAGCGGGCCCGGTCGAGGCGACCGCGTGCAACGCCCCCTCGGCCACCACGGTCTCCGGGCGTTCCACGACCGTCGGCGCGATCCCGAGCCGGACGTGCAGCAGGCGCGCGAGCAGCGGGATCCGGCTGCCGCCGCCGACCAGGAAGACCCCGGCCAGCTGTCCCGGGCCGAGGCCGGCGGTCGCCACGACCCGCGCGGCCAGCTCGCCGACCGGTTCCAGCAACGGCGTGGCCACCGACTCCAGCTCCTCGCGGGTCAGGTGCAGGCCGGCGGCGTACCCGGGCACGTGCACCGGCGCGCTACTGAGCCGGGACAGGCTCTCCTTCGCCGCGCGTACCTCCTGCCACAGCACCAACCGGTCCCGGCGCTGCACCGGCGTCGACGGGGCCGCCACCGCCCGCCAGGCATCCGGCGCGGCGACCTCGACCACGGCGCCGAGGCGGTCGACGAGCGCGGCGTCGACGTCGAGGCCGCCCACGTCCAGACCCGCCTGCGCCACCACGTCGAACCCCTGGCCGGCGTCGTGACGTACCACGGCCAGGTCGGCCGTACCGGCACCGAGGTCGACGACCAGCAGCGCCTCGCCTGGCGGCAGCTCGCGGCGCAGCACCGTCACGTAGTACGCCGCCGCCGCGACCGGCTCGCCGACCAGCGTCACCGAGCCCAGCCCGGCCCGCGTCCCGGCCTCGGCCAGCACCCCGCGCCGTGGCGCGCCCCAGCCGGCCGGACAGGTCAGCACGACCGGTACCGGCGCGTCGTCGGGCCCCGGCTGGCCGGCGGCCCGGGCCAGTACCGCGGCCAGCAGGTCAGGCACGTCCACCGGGTACGCGCCGAGCAGCACCGTACCGTCGTCCACCCGCCGCTTGGGACAGGGCTCGTACGCGGCCGGGTCGGCCCGGGCCAACCGCTCGGCGTCGCGCCCCACGACCAGCGTCCCGCCCGCGTCGGCACAGACCCCGGAGGGCAGCAGCTCGCTGCCGTCGAACAGCACCGGCCGGACCTGACCGTCCGGTCCCCGCCGCACCGCGACCGTGTTCGACGAGCCCAGGTCGATCGCCAACCGGTACGCCATCAGCGCAGGGTACGGCAGCGCCGGCCGGTTGCGGGCGCGGGCATGTCGTCGTAGGCGGCCGGAGGTTGTAGTTCTCTGTCCGGTCTACCTACGTGGTGCGTAAAAACACCCGTGGTGAGTGAGCGCAGAGAGTTACCTGCCTTCCCGGGGCCTTCTCCGGCGGCTGGCGACCTGGCGGTAACCGCGGTCCACTGGTACGCATGGGGAAGATCCTTGTCGGTACGGCTTCCTGGACGGACAAGACGCTGCTCGCCTCCGGCTGGTACCCGGAGTCGGCCAGCACGGCCGAGAAGCGCCTCGCCTACTACGCCCGCCAGTTCCCGCTCGTCGAGGTGGACGCGACCTACTACTCGCCGCCCGCCGAGTCCACCGCCAAGCTGTGGGTCGACCGTAGCCCGAAGGACTTCCTGTTCAACATCAAGGCGTTCAGCCTCCTCACCGGGCACCCGACCCGGGTCGCCGCGATCTACAAGGACCTGCGTCCGGAGACCGAGAAGAAGAACGTCTACCCCGGCGACCTCACCCCGCAGGCGTACGAGGACGTGTGGGCCAGGTTCCTGTCCGCGCTCGACCCGCTGGCCGAGGCGGGCAAGCTCGGCGCGATCCTGTTCCAGTTCCCGCCATGGTTCACCATCCGCCGGTCCAACAAGCAGTACCTGCTGGAGGTGGCCAAGCGGTGCAGCCCGCTGCGGATCGCGGTGGAGCTGCGGCACGAAAGCTGGTTCGCCGGCGACAACCAGGCCGAGACGCTGGAGTTCCTGCGCCGCAACCACCTGCCGTATGTGAGCGTGGACATGCCGCAGGGGTACAAGTCGTCGATCCCGCCCGTACTCGAGGCGACCAGCGACCTCGCGGTGGTGCGCTTCCACGGGCACAGCGACAAGTGGACGAGCAAGGACATCTATGAGAAATTCGGGTACCTCTACTCCGAGCAGGAGCTCAAGACCTGGGCGCCGAAGCTGAAGCGGCTCACCGCGCAGACCGCGCAGACACACGTACTCATGAACAACTGCCGCGGCGACTTCGCCCAGCGCAACGCGGCGTCCCTCATCGAGCTGCTGGGTTCCTGAGCGCGGCCGGCGCGGGGCGACCGCCTGCTACCTGCCGGTAACGTAGGCCGGCCCGTCGGGCGGCGTCAATGGCGGCGAGCCTTGGCGGTACTGATCCGGGCTACCGATCCGTCAACTCACAAAGGGTTCAGTGGTCGAGGACCAGGCCGACCTTCTGGAACTCCTTGATGTCGCGGTATCCGCACTTGGCCATCGCGCGCCGCAGCCCGCCGAAGAGGTTCAGGCCGCCGTCCGGGTCGTCGGACGGGCCGTACAGCAGCTTCTCCATCGACCCCAACGGCTGGTCGCCGGCCACGCCGAAGGCGCCGCGCGGCAGCTGGGGATGGCTCGCCGCCGAGTGCCACCAGGCCCCGCCGGCCGGCGCCTCCTCGCAGACCGACAGCGGCTCGCCGAGCATCACGGCGTCGGCGCCGCAGCCCAGCGCCTTGGCGATGTCGCCGGAGGTACGGATGTCCCCGTCCGCGATCAGGTGCACGTACCGGCCGCCGGTCTCGTCGAGGTAGTCGCGGCGCGCCTCGGCGGCGTCGGCGATCGCGGTCGCCATCGGTACCCGGATGCCGAGCACCATGTCCGTCGTCGACCATTCATCGGCACCGATACCGACGATGACCCCGGCCGCGCCCGTACGCATGAGGTGCAGTGCGGTCTGGTAGTTGGTGCAGCCGCCGACGACGACCGGCAGGTCGAGGTCCGCGATGAACTCCTTGAGGTTGAGCGGTTCGTCCACAGTGGACACATGCTCGGCGGAGACCAGGGTGCCCTGGATGACGAGGATGTCCACGCCGGCGTCGAGGATCACCGGGGCGAGCGCGAGGGTGTGCTGCGGGGAGACCCGCACCGCCACGGTCTGCCCGCCCCCCCGCATGGCCCGGACCCGCTCGGCGATCAGGTCCGGCTTGATCGGCTCGGCGTAGACCTCCTGCAGCCGCCGGGTCGCGGGGGCCTCGTCGTCGAGCTCGGCCAGCTCCTCCAGGAGCTTGGTCGGGTCCTCGTACCGGGTCCACAGCCCCTTCGACGTTGAGCACGCCGAGGCCGCCGAGCTGGCCGAGGGTCACGGCCGTCGTGGGGCTCATGGTCGCGTCGGACGGGTGCGCCACACACGGGATCTTGAAGGGGTACGCGTCCAGCTGCCACCCGGTCGAGACGTCGTCCACGTCGCGGGTGCGCCGGCTGGGCACGACGGCGATCTCGTCCAGGTGGTACCCGCGCCGTGCGCTCTTGCCCAGCCCGATCTCGACGATGTCACGCACGGCGGTCTCCGATGTTCGAAGGCTGGGTCAGCGGGAGTGGTAGTTGGGGGCTTCGACGGTCATCTGGATGTCGTGCGGGTGGCTCTCCGTGAGGCCCGCCGCGGTGATCCGGATCAGCTGTCCCCTGCGGTGCAGCTCGGGGATCGTGGCCGCGCCGGTGTAGTACTGCGCCTGCCGCAGTCCGCCGACGAGCTGGTGGGCCACGGCGGCGAGCGGGCCACGGTACGGCACCTGGCCCTCGATCCCCTCCGGGATCAGCTTGTCCTCGGCCACCACCTCGTGCTGGAAGTACCGGTCCTTGGAGTACGACCGGGTGCTGCCCCGCGACTGCATCGCACCCAGCGAGCCCATCCCCCGGTACGACTTGAACTGCTTGCCGTTGATGAAGATGAGCTCACCGGGGCTCTCCTCGCACCCGGCCAGGAGGCTGCCCAGCATCACCGTGTCGGCCCCGGCGACGATGGCTTTGGCGATGTCGCCGGAGTACTGCATGCCGCCGTCGCCGATCACCGGTACCCCGGCCGGCCGGCACGCCCGGCTGGCCTCCATGATCGCGGTGACCTGCGGTACGCCCACCCCGGCGACCACCCGCGTCGTGCAGATCGAGCCCGGGCCGACGCCCACCTTCACCGCGTCGGCACCGGCCTCGACGAGCGCCTTGGCGCCGGCGTACGTGGCGGCGTTACCCCCGACGATGTCGACCGGGGTCTCCTTCTTGAGCCGGGCCACCATCTCCATGACCGCCCGGCTGTGCCCGTGCGCCACGTCGACCATGAGCACGTCCACCGCCGCGTCGATCAACGTACGGGCGCGCTTGTACTGGTCCTCGTCCACCCCGATGGCCGCGGCGACGCGCAGCCGGCCGGCCTCGTCCTTGGTCGCGTGCGGGAACTGTTCGCTCTTGGCGAAATCCTTGACAGTGATAAGGCCACGCAGCCGCCCGGCGTCGTCCACCAGCGGCAGCTTCTCCACCTTGTGCTGGCGCAGCAGCCCCAGCGCGTCCTCCTTGCTCACCCCGACCGGCGCGGTGACCAGCGGCATCTTGGTCATGACGTCGCGCACCAGGGCGCTCTTGTCCGTCACGAAGCGCGTGTCGCGGTTGGTCACGATGCCGAGCAGCGCACCGTCGGCCGCGACCACCGGGGCGCCGGAGATCCGGTACCGGGCGCACAGCGCGTCCACGTCGCGCAGGGTGTCGGTCGGCGAGCAGGTGATCGGGTTGGTCACCATCCCGGCCTCGGAGCGCTTCACGAGGTCGACCTGCTGCGCCTGGTCCTCGATGGACAGGTTGCGGTGCAGCACCCCGATCCCGCCCTGCCGGGCCATCGCGATGGCCATCCTGGCCTCGGTGACCGTATCCATCGCACTCGATACCAACGGGATGGCGAGCTCTACGTTGCGGGTGAGCCGGGTCGTGGTGCCCAACTGACTCGGGGTCAGGTCGGACTCGGCCGGCAGCAGAAGCACGTCGTCAAAGGTCAGCCCCAGCGGCAGCGGGGAGATGGCGAGGTCGTCGGCGGGCAAAAGATCCACTGTAAAGTCCCCTCGGCAGCGTGCTCAATATCGTACCCACCGGGCCGGCCGCTCCCGCCGCGCCCGTGGGTCACCGCGGGCCGCGCCCACCCGGCGGGGGTGAGAATCGCCCGGGGCGGGGCGACCCGCCGGGCCGGGCGCCGCGCCGGGTGACACCATGCGGCGCGGGCCTTCGTTCGGCGATACCGTGGAGGCGTGCACGACGAGCCGATCGATCCGTTTGCGGGCGACCCTGCCGACCCGTCCAACGAGCTCGCCGACCTCGATGAGGCGAAGAGCGAGGAGGCCGGCGACCCCCTGACCCCGGCGGAGCGGGAGGACGTGCTGGAGGATCTGGCGGATCTGGAGATCTACCAGGCGCTGCTCACCCCGGTCGGGGTCCGCGGGCTGGTCATCGAGTGCGAGGACTGCCACGAGCCGCACTACTTCGACTGGGACCTGCTGCGCGGCAACCTGCGCCACCTGCTCGACTCAGGCCGGCCGCGGGTTCACGAGCCGGCCTACGACCCCGACCCCGATCACTACGTGACCTGGGAGTACGCGCGAGGGTACGCGGACGGTGTCCACGACACCCTCACGGAAAACACCGAGTAGCAAGCCCGGCCACGTAGCAAGCCCAGGCACGGACGAGCTAGGCCACCAGCCCGGCCCGGAAGCCCGCCGCCACCGCGTGCGCCCGGTCCCGCGCGTTCAGCTTGCGGAACAGCCGCCGGGCGTGGGTCTTCACGGTGTCCTCGGACACGAACAGCTCCCGGCCGATCTCCGCGTTGCTCTTGCCCTCCGCCATCCCGCGCAGCACCTGCAGCTCCCGCTTGGTCAGCGCCGGCCGGCGCGGGGCCACCGGCATCCGGTCCCGCTGCGCCGGTACGGGCCACCCGGCCACCGGCTGTGGCACCGGCCCATCATGCGGAGCCGGACTCGGCGCCGGGTCCGGTTCGTCCGGCGGTAGGGCCGGCCCGGGTACGGACCTCGCGGGCGGCCGGGCCGGTCCCGGCGTACCGCGCGGCGGCAGGCTAAGCAGCAGCAGCGTCTTGGTGACCGTGGTGACGAGGTCCTGGTCCCCGCCCCGGATCAGCCCGCGCGCCCCGGCCCGTACCGCGGCGTTGGCGACCTGGCTGTCCTCCGGGCCGAAGAGCACCACGGTCGCGCCCGGGGCGTACCCGAGGATCCGCCGCACGAAGGCCACCGGGTCGGGCTGGATCAGGGCGGTGTCGACCAACACCAGGTCGGCCGGGCGCTCGGCCAGCCGGGCCATGACCTCGACCGCGGTGACCGCGGTCCGCACCGCCTGCGCCACGCCGAGCCGGCTGGCGCAGTCCGCGATCGTCTGGGCCGCCAGCGGCGTCCGTACGCACACCAGGACCGTGCGCACCTGTCGTGCCCCTCGCTCGTCAGGGGGACCGCGAAAGTGTCCGTTCATTATGCACTTTCTGCCATATGCCGGGCCAGTCCCGGTATCCGGCGTATAGCCGGATGCTTAGGACCGGAAGGTCGGGGGTACCACCGGTCCAACGATCGAGCAACTCGAACGGTGCTCATACAGGAGGCTTCTCGCATGGCGAACGTACGACGGCTCCCCGGCCCCGTCGCCGACATCTGGGAATGGCAGCTGAAGGGGCTGTGCCGGGGCCGGGACAGTGCCCAGTTCTTCCACCCGGATGGCGAGCGGGGCTCCTCGCGCAACCGCCGGGAGCTGAAGGCCAAGGCGCTGTGCGGGTCGTGCCCGGTACGGGCCGAGTGCGCCGCGCATGCGCTCGCCACGCACGAGCCGTACGGCGTCTGGGGCGGCTTCACCGAGGCCGAGCGGCTGCGCCTGCTGGCCGTCGGCTGGGAGGACGCGGCCGACCGGTACCGTCACCGGGTCGACGTGAAGCGCCTGGAGAACCGGCTGGACCCCACGCGCACCAACGGCGCGCCGGCCAGGGCGCCGGGCGCGACGAGCCCGGTCAGCCGACCGTCACGTTGATCGTGTGCCATCCCGTGGCGCCGTCCGGTTCGGGCGGCGCCGCGTCCTCGACCTGTACCGCCCCCGAGTTGTCCGCCGCCCGTACGGTCAGCCGGTGGTTGCCCGACGTCGCCGCCCATGTGTACGACCACTGGCGCCAGGTGTCCACCGACGGCACCGCGCCGAGGGTGGCCGGCTGCCAGGGGCCGTCGTCGACCCGTACCTCCACGCGGCTGATCCCGCGGTGCTGCGCCCAGGCCACCCCGGCCACGGCCACCTGACCGGCTCGCGGGTGCGCACCGTCGCGCGGCGTGTCGATCCGTGACTCGGTCTTGATGGGCGCCCGGGCGGCCCAGCCACGCGGCACCCAGTACGCGCTGAAGTCGTGGAAGCTGGTCAGCTCCAGCTCGGTGAGCCACTTCGTCGCGGAGACGTACCCGTACAGCCCCGGCACCACGAGCCGGACCGGGAACCCATGCGGGATCGGCAGCGGTACGCCGTTCATCCCCACCGCCAGCAGCGCGTCCCGCCCGTCCATCAGCACCTCGGTCGGCGCGCCGGCGGTGAACCCGTCCGCCGACCGGCCGACCACCTGGTCCGCCCCGGGCAGCGGGCCGGCCTCCGCCAACAGGTCCTTCACGGGTACGCCGAGCCAGCGCGCGTTGCCGACCAGCCCGCCGCCCACCTCGTTGGACACGCACGTGAGCGTGACGTACCGCTCGATCAGCGGACGGGCCAACAGGTCCGCGTAGCTCAGCGTGATCGGGTTGCGCACCCGCCCGTGGATCTTCAGCCGCCAGGTAGCCGGGTCGACCTGGGGCAGGGTCAGTGCCGTGTCGATGCGGTAGAAGTCGTCGTTGCCCGTGACGAACCGGGCCAGGTCCGGCAGGTCCAGGTCGGCGGGCAGGTTCGGCGCCGGGCTCACCGGAGTGGGCAGGGTGACCTTGTCGCGGGCCGCGCTGACGTCGCGCGACTCGCCCCACAGCCGGCTCACCGTGCCGAGCGCGAGCGCGCCGCCGAAGAACGCGAGCGCCTCGGTGAGGAAGCGCCGCCGCGACCCGGGGTCCTCGGTATCGCGCGGGCGGAGCAGGCCGGCCAGGACGGCGGCGCCGGCCGCCGCCCCGAGCAACGCCGGGAACACGGCCAGCGGGCCGGCGTTCGGGCGGCTCACCGCGGCGGCGATGCCGATCAGGCCGAACAGCCCGATGCCCGCGAGGCCGAGGGGTGGCCGGCGCACCGCCAGCGCCCCGATGCCCGCGGCGAACAAGACCAGGAACACGGTGGTACCGGTAAGGAGCGCCACCTTGTCGTGCGTGCCGAAGGTGGCCACGGCGAAGTTCTTCACCGGACCCGGTACGGAGTCCACGACCACCCCGCCGACCGCGACGAGCGGTGCGGACTGGGCGCCCGTACCCACCGCCACCAGCTCGGCCACCGCGAGCGCCACGGCCGCCGCCACGATCCCGGCGGCCGGACCGACCCATCTACGACCAGTCACGGGGCAAGTCTGACCCCCCGGGACCGCAACGGGTAGCGGCCGTAACCGCTCCATAAGGAGACCGCCATCCGTCGCACGCCTCCGGACACCCGGAAGGTGACGCGGGCCGGGTACCGTCGCGCCGTGTACGAGCCCGGGTCCGAGCCGACCGGGTACCAGCAGACCGGGGTCTGGTACCCGCCACCGCCGCCGACCCGCCGGGTCAGCCCGCTACGGGTCGCCCTCGCGTCGGCGCTGCTCGTCCTGGTGCTGCTCAGCGGCGCCGGGCTGTTGCTCGCGGCCCCGGTCCTGGACGAGTACCCGGCGACGATGACCGCCCCGGACCAGGTCGCCGGCATGCACCAGCTCAACGACCCGCGCCTCAACGAGATCACCAACAACATCGTCGCGAATGTCCTGGCTCCGCAGCACCTGGACAGCATGATGGCCGCGTTCTACCTCCCGTCCGGAGCGAGCTCGACGAAGCTGTTACTGGTCGGCGGGGGTACCCGGTTCAACCTGAGACCGGGCGGGCAGGCCCGCGACTCGTTCGCCGCCATCCAGCGGGACGGCGCGACGGTCACCCAGGCGGCCGAGGTGGACCCGGGTCCGATGGGCGGCGCCGCCCGGTGCGCGTCGACGAAGATCAGCAAGGTGCCCGTACCCATCGCGGTGTGCGTCTGGGTCGACTACGGCAGCTTCGGCATCGTGATGGCCTTCGACCGTACGGTCGGCGACGCGGCCAACCTGATGGTGCTCATCCGGCCCGAGGTCCTGCACCGAGGCTGAGGGCGGTACGGCTGAGGGCGGTACCCGGGACCGGGTACCGCCCTTTCGTCCACTGTGGACTGTCAGAAGCCGGGGCCGTGCGAGTGGCCGTGACCGTGGCCGCCGGCCGCGGCCGGCTCGGCCTTCTCCGGCTTGTCGACCACCAGGCTCTCGGTGGTCAGCAGCAGGCCGGCGATCGAGCCGGCGTTGGCGACCGCGTTACGGGTCACCTTCACCGGGTCGACGATGCCGGACTTGACCAGGTCGACGTACTCCCCGGCGGCGGCGTCCAGGCCGGTGCCCCAGTCGGCGGCCCGTACCCGCTCCACCACCACGTACCCGTCGTGCCCGGCGTTCTGGGCGATCCACCGCAGCGGCTCGACCAGCGCCTTGACGACGATCGATACGCCGGTCGCCTCGTCCCCGGCCTTGCCGAGGCTGCCGGCCAGCGCCGGTACGACCTGGACCAGCGCCGCGCCACCGCCGGGCACGATGCCCTCCTCGACGGCGGCCTTGGTGGCCGAGATCGCGTCCTCGATCCGGTGCCGCTTCTCCCGCAGCTCGACCTCGGTGGCCGCGCCGACCTTGATGACCGCGATCCCGCCGGACAGCTTGGCGAGCCGCTCGTTGAGCTTCTCCTTGTCCCAGTCGGAGTCGGTCGCCTCGATCTCCTTGCGGATCTGCTCGACCCGGGTCGCCACGTCCTCCTTGCGCCCCCCGCCGTCGACCAGCGTGGTCGTGTCCTTGGTGACCACGACCCGCCGGGCCTTGCCGAGCATGTCGATGGTGGCCGTGTCGAGCTTGTACCCGAGCTCGGGCGCGATCAGCTCGCCGCCGGTGAGCACCGCGATGTCCTGCAGGATCGCCTTGCGCCGGTCGCCGAACGCCGGCGCCTTGACCGCGGCGACCCTGATGGTCTTGCGGATCGCGTTGACCGTCAGGGTGGCCAGCGCCTGGCCGTCGACGTCCTCGGCCACGATCAGCAGCGGCTTGTTCTGCTGGAGCACCTGCTCCAGTACGGGCAGCAGCTCCTCGATCGCGCCGATCTTCTGCGTCGTGATGAGGATGTACGCGTCCTCGAGTACGGCCTCACCGGCCTCGGCGTCGGTCACGAAGTAGGGCGAGATGTAGCCCTTGTCGAACTGCATCCCCTCGGTGACGTCCAGCTCGGTGGCCAGCGTGGAGCCGTCCTCGACGGTGATCACACCGGTCCGGCCGACCTTCTCCATCGCCTCGGCGATCAGGTCGCCGATCGCCGAGTCCTGCGCCGAGATCGTGGCCACGTGGGCGATCTCCGCCCGGCCGGCGACCTCGATGGCCTTGTCGAGCAGGGCCTCGTCGACCGCCTTCACCGCCGCCTCGATACCGCGCTTGAGCCCGCTCGGGCTCGCCCCGGCGGCCACGTTACGCAGCCCCTCGCGCACCATCGCCTGGGCCAGCACGGTGGCGGTCGTGGTGCCGTCGCCCGCGATGTCGTTGGTCTTGGTGGCGACCTCCTTGACCAGCTGGGCGCCGAGGTTCTCGTACGGGTTGGAGAGCTCGATCTCCTTGGCGATGGTCACGCCGTCGTTGGTGATCGTCGGAGGACCGAACTTCTGGGCCAGTACGACGTTGCGCCCCTTCGGGCCCAGCGTCACCTTGACCGCGTCGGCCAACTCGTTGACGCCGTGCTCGAGCTGGTGACGGGCGTCGTCCGAGAAGCTCAGGATCTTCGCCATGTATTTCCCTTCGCATACGAAGTGCCGCCCCGGAACCCCGGACCGGGGCGCCGGGGCGGCACTGTCAGGTCACTTCTCGATGACCGCGAGGACGTCGCGGGCGGAGAGTACGAGGTACTCCTCGCCGGCGTACTTGACCTCGGTGCCGCCGTACTTGGAGTAGAGAACGGTGTCGCCGACCTTGACGTCGATCGGCACCCGGTTGCCCTTGTCGTCGAAACGGCCGGGGCCCACAGCGAGGACGGTGCCCTCCTGCGGCTTCTCCTTGGCAGTGTCGGGGATCACCAGGCCGGAAGCCGTGGTGGTCTCAGCCTCGTTCGCCTGGACCACGATGCGGTCCTCAAGCGGCTTGATCGCAACCTTGGTCGCGGTAGTCACGGGCATACCCTCCTGGGGTACTGGATCTCTTCGTACCTCGTCGAGCACCTGGCGGCACCGTCGTCGCGGGTGCCGGCCCCGCCAGGAGCCCCCACCGGCCGACGGCCAGTGGGCTGGCACTCTCAGGTCGAGAGCGCTAACGGCAGGTTATGCCGCCGACTAGCACTCCGTCAAGGAGAGTGCCAGCTTGGCACGTTGCTGAATTGTTACGGGCAACAACAAACTTGGCGAGCTTCCCCCTTGCGACCGGTACCGCAGCGGGAATACGTTGCCGGACACAACAAACTACGTGGACGACCGGTCACGGCCACCTATACAGGCACGACCCTCCCAGCCGCCGCGTGCGGCCCATACCCCGAAAGGACCCTGCTATGCGCAAGGGGCTCCTCGCATTAGCCACCGCGGGTACGGTGGCGCTCGGCGGCCTGGCCGCCTGCGGTTCGAACAACGCGGGCGGGGGCGCCTCGGCCGCCGCCAAGGCGCCGTATGTCGGCGTGATCCTGCCCGACAGCAAGACCTCGGCCCGGTGGGAGACCGCCGACCGGCCGTTCCTCGAGAAGGCGTTCAAAGCCGCCGGGGTCAAGTACGACATCCAGAACGCGCAGGGCGACAAGGCGGCCTTCCAGACCATCGCCGACCAGCTCCTGACCAAGGGCGTCAACGTCCTGGTCATCGTCAACCTGGACAGCGGTACCGGCAAGGCGGTGCTGGACAAGGCCAAGTCGCAGGGCGTCGCGACGATCGACTACGACCGGCTGACGCTTGGCGGTGGAGCCGACTACTACGTCTCGTTCGACAACGTGGCGGTCGGCAAGCTCCAGGGCCAGGGTCTGCAAAAGTGCCTGACCGACAAGGCCTACCAGAAGCCGAAGGTCGCCGAGCTCAACGGGTCGCCGACGGACAACAACGCCACCCTGTTCGCGCAGGGCTACAACTCGGTGCTCGACCCGCTGTACACGGCCGGCACCTACACCAAGGGCCCGAACCAGTCGGTACCGGACTGGGACAACGCCCAGGCGGGCACCATCTTCGAGCAGATGCTCACCAGCAACAAGGACATCAAGGGCGTGCTGGTGGCCAACGACGGTATGGCCAACTCGGTGATCTCGGTGCTGAAGAAGAACAGCCTCAACGGGCAGGTACCGGTGACCGGGCAGGACGCGACCGTGCAGGGCCTGCAGCACATCCTCGACGGCGACCAGTGCATGACCGTCTACAAGGCGGTCAAGAAGGAGGCCGACGCGGCCTCGAGGCTGGCCGTCGCGCTGGCCAAGGGCGAGTCGCCGGCCACCAACCAGACGGCGAAGGACACCACCGCCGGTAAGGACGTGCCGGCCGTACTCGAGACGCCGCAGCTGATCTACAAGGAGAACGTGAAGGACGTCGTCGCCGACGGCTTCGTCTCCAAGTCCGACCTGTGCACCGGCGACTACGCCGCCAAGTGCACCGCGGCCGGCATCAGCTGACCGCTCACCCGTCTGACCCCGGCGCCGCGCTACCGTGCGGCGCCGGGCTCCGGCGTCGAGATGAGGAGTCCCACCCGTGACTGCCACACCCCTACTCGAGCTGCACGGCATCGACAAGAGCTTCGGTCCCGTACAGGTCCTGCGGAACGTCGACTTCACCGCGCACGCCGGCGAGGTGACCGCCCTGGTGGGCGACAACGGCGCCGGCAAGTCCACGCTCGTCAAGTGCATCGGTGGGATCTACCCGATCGACGCCGGGGAGTACCTGTTCGAGGGGCGGCCGGTACACATCCACAGTCCGCGCGACGCGAACGCGCTCGGCGTCGAGATCGTCTACCAGGACCTCGCACTGTGCGACAACCTCGACATCGTGCAGAACATGTTCCTCGGCCGGGAGAAGGTCTCCGGCATCGTGCTGGACGAACCGACGATGGAGCAGTTGGCGGCGCAGACCCTGGACCGGCTGTCCGTCCGTACCGTGAAGTCGATCCGGCAGCTGGTGGCCAGCCTCTCCGGCGGCCAGCGGCAGACCGTGGCGATCGCGAAGGCCGTCCTCTGGAACAGCAAGCTGGTCATCCTGGACGAGCCGACCGCGGCCCTCGGCGTCGCGCAGACCGCGCAGGTGCTGGAGCTGGTGCGGCAGCTGGCCGACAACGGCATCGGGGTCGTGCTCATCTCGCACAACATGAACGACGTCTTCGCCGTCGCGGACCGCATCGCCACCCTCTACCTCGGCCGGATGGCCGCCCAGGTCAAGGCGTCCGACATCACCCACAGCCAGGTCGTGGAGCTGATCACCGCGGGGCGCAGCGGCGACCTCGGCCTGCAGCCGGCCACGGCAGCAAGCGACCTCGGCGAGACCAACGGAGTGCAGTGATGGCCACCGTCGACACCAGGACCGCGCCGGTCGTACCCGGTTCGGCCAGCCGCTCGCTCGGCGAGCACATCGCGGACTACTTCCGCCGGTTGCGCGGCGGCGACCTCGGCTCGCTCCCGGCCGTACTCGGCCTCGTGGTGCTGAGCCTCATCTTCGGCACCAGGTCGCCCGAGTTCTTCTCGCCACTCAACTTCGCCAACCTGCTCGCCCAGGGCGCCCAGGTGACCCTCATCGCCATGGGCCTGATCTTCGTCCTGCTGCTCGGCGAGATCGACCTGTCCGCCGGGTTCGCCAGTGGCGTGTGCGCCGCGATCCTCGGCAGGATGCTCGTCTGGTGGCACCTACCGTGGTACGTGGCGGTACCCACGTCGATCGCGACCGGCGTGGTGATCGGGCTGACCCTCGGGGTGCTGGTGGCGATCGTGCGGATCCCGTCGTTCGTGGTCACCCTGGCCGCGTTCCTGGCCTTCCAGGGTGTCGCGCTGCTGGTCCTCCGTAACGGCACCAACATCACGATCGACGACTCCGTGGTGGTGGCGATCGAGAACAAGAACCTGCCGGTCTGGCTCGGCTGGACGCTGCTGGCCGTGGCGATACTCGGGTACCTGGCGGTACAGCTGCTGCGGGTACGCAGCCGGGCCGCCCGGGGCCTCGCCACCGACCCGCTGTCCCTCATCGCCCTGCGGGTCGGTGCGCTGACGCTGGTCGCCGGGCTGGCCGTGTACGCCCTCAACCTCGAACGCAGCCTGAACCCGCCGCACCTCACGCCGAGCGGCCGGGTGCTCGGCGCCTCGCTGCGCGGCGTGCCGATCGTCGTACTGCTGATCGCGATCCTGCTGGTGATCTGGACGTTCATCCTCGGCCGGACCGCGTACGGGCGGCACATCTACGCGGTGGGCGGCAACCGGGAGGCGGCCCGCCGCGCCGGCATCAATGTGGACGGCATCCGGATCTCGGCGTTCGTGATCTGCTCCGGCCTGGCCTCGATCGGCGGGATCGTCGCCGTGAGCCGCGGCCTTTCGGTCGACCCGAACACCGGCGGCGGCCCCATCCTGCTGTACGCGGTCGGCGCCGCGGTGATCGGCGGCACCAGCCTCTTCGGCGGGAAGGGCCGGGTGCTCGACGCGATCCTCGGCGGCGCCGTGGTGGCCGTGATCATCAACGGCATGGGCCTGCTCGGCGTCCGGAGCGACGGCATCAAGTACGTGGTTACCGGCATCGTGCTGCTGGCCGCGGCGGGTGTCGACGCGCTGTCCCGGCGCCGCGCGGCGGCGACCGGCCTCCGCTAGGAGGGCGGTCACCAGGCACCGATGCGGCTCCGGAGAATCCCCCCATGCGCGCTGCACCCAGCCAGGACGAGGTACGCCGGCAGAACCTCGGCGCGCTGCTCAAGCAGCTCCACGTGCGGGGGGCGCTGTCCCGGGCGGAGCTGACCGCCGCGCTCGGGCTCAACCGCTCCACGATCGGCGCGCTCACCGCCGACCTGGCCGCCGCCGGTCTGGTCCGCGAGGAGCTGCCGCGGGAGACCGGCCGGGCCGGGCGACCCTCGTTAGTCGTCCGGCCCGAGTCCCAGCGGGTGTACGTGTACGCGTTCGCGATCGGCGTGGACCGGCTGACCGCGGCCCGGATCGGGTTGGGCGGTACCGTGCTGGACCGGCGGGAGACCGTACGGGGGCGGGGTGAGCTCAGCCCGGCCGAGGTGGTCGCACCGTTAGCCGAGTTCGTCCGGCAGATGCAGCGGGCCACGCCACCACACACGTACTGCATCGGCTGCGGGGTCGCGGTGGGTGGGATGGTCCGGCGCGCGGACGGCATGGTCCGGCTCGGCCCGCACATCGGCTGGGTGGATGAGCCGCTGGGCGAGGCGCTCGGCGGCCTGCTGAGCGTGGGCACCCCGATCGCCGTCGGCAACGGGGCGGACCTGGCCGCGCTGGCCGAGCACACCCGGGGCGCCGCGATGGACTCCGACAACGTCGTATACCTGCACGGCGACGTCGGTGTCGGCGGCGGGATCATCGCCGGTGGGCGGCCGGTCGCCGGGCACGGCGGGTACGGCGGCGAGGTCGGCCACATGGTCGTCAACCCGAACGGCCGGCCCTGCGGCTGCGGCTCGCGCGGCTGCTGGGAGACCGAGATCGGCGAGCACGCGCTGCTGCGCGCGGCCGACCGCGACGGTACCGGCCGGGAGGGGATCCTCGCCGTCGTCGAGGCGGCGGCCCGGGGGGACATGGTCGCCCAGGCGGCGGTACGGCAGGTCGGCGACTGGCTCGGCTTCGGCGTCGCCAACCTGGTGAACATCTTCAACCCCGAGACGGTCCTGTTCGGTGGCGGCCTGCGCGACGTGTACCTCGCCTCGGCGGCCCAGGTACGCAGCCGGATCAACCGCAACGCGCTGCCCGCCTGCCGCGAGCACGTCCGGCTGCGTACCCCCGAGCTGGGCGACGACGCCATCCTGCTCGGCGCGGCCGAGCTCGCCTTCGAGCGACTGCTCGCCGACCCCTTGGAAGCGGGTACCGCGGCGTAACGTGGTGCTGCTTCGCAAGTTGTACCGGGGCGCCCGGACGAAAGAGGTGGGCGATGCGCACGACGTACCAGATGGCCGGGTGGGCGGTGGCGGGCCTGCTCGCCGGGCTGGCGCTCACCGGCTGTACCGGCTCCGGCTCCGGTGGCGCCAGCCCGAGCCCGAGCGCGCCGGCCACCTCGCCCACGGTCGCGTCACCCACCCCGCGCGCCGCCGCGGCCGCCGGCTTCCCCGCCGACGCCGAGGGGTACGCGACCGCGGCCGTGAACGCCTGGGCCGCTGGCGACACCGGACGGCTGGACCAGCTCCGCGACAGCACCGCGGGCATCTTCGGCACGCTCTCCTCGGGCAGCTACGAGAAGCACTTCGGCCTCTACATGTGCCAGGGCGCGGCCGGCTCGTCGCTGTGCACGTTCTACAACGGCGCCGGCGATGAGCTGGTCCTGCGCCTGGGCAACCAGCTCATCGGGCAGCCGCACGCCGTACTGGACGGACAGCTGCACGCGATCACGTTCCCGACCGACAACAAGGCGTACGCCCAGGAGGCCCTCGACGCCTGGCTCGGCCACAACGACGCCCGGATCGGCCTGCTCTGCACGAGCGACGCGGCCGGCCACCTGAGCGCGGTCGCGGTCAGCCACCGTACCGAGGCGTGGACCTTCGACCACGCCGAGGGCGCCGCCGGCTCGTTCTACCTGACCTGGCGCAACGCGGCCGGCGACGGCATGGTCTTCCGGTTCCACGACCCGGGCATCCCGCCGACGCCCGGGCCGCAGCACCGGATCATCGACGTCATCTTCCAGCCGCACCCGTAGCAGCGCAGCTTGTCGGAGCGGCTACCAGCAAGCCAGACCAGCCGGCCGGGCCTCATGGAGCCAGCGCTGCTGGACGAGCTGCGCACCCCGGCGGGGCAGGCCGTGCTGGCGCTGGCGGCCGACCTGGTGGGTGCGGACCCGTTGCGGGCCGCGGTCGTGCTGCGCGCCCGCGGGGTCGAGCCGCTGCTCGCGGCCGCCGCGCTCACCCAGACCGAGCTGCGCGCCCGCGCCGCCGCCAAGTTCGGCGCCGACGCGGGCGCGATGTTCTTCACGCGAGCCGGGCTGGAGCAGGCCACCCGGGGGCCGGTCGCGGCGCGCCGGGCGGCCCGCCTGCAGGCCGCGGGGGTACGGGTCCTCGCCGATCTCGGCTGCGGGATCGGCGCCGATGCCGTGGCCGCCGCCCGTACCGGGATCCGGGTACGCGCCGTCGACACCGATCCGCTGACCGTGGCGGTCGCGCGGGCCAACGCGTACGCCCTGGGCCTCGCCGACCTCGTCCAGGTCGAGTGCGCCGACGCCCGGGACGTCGATCTGTCCACTGTGGACGGTGTGTTCTGCGACCCGGCCCGGCGACGGGGCGGTACCCGGGTGTTCGACCCGCGCGGGTACTCCCCTCCGTGGGACTTCGTGGCCGGGCTCGCCGGGCGCGTCCCCCGTACGGTGCTCAAGCTCGCCCCCGGCATCGCGCACGCGCTGCTGCCGGAGGGCGCCGAGGCGGAGTGGGTGTCGGTGGACGGCGACGTGGTGGAGGCCGCCTTCTGGTACGGCCCGCTCGCCTCCGCCCGGCACCGGGCCACCCTGCTGCCGTCCGGCGCGATGCTCACCGGGTCGGGTACGGCACCGGCGCCGGTCGGGCCGGTGCGGCGCTACCTGTACGAGCCGGACGGAGCCGTCGTCCGGGCCCATCTGGTGGCGGAGTTCGCGTCCACTGTGGACGGTACGCTGGCCGACCCGGAGATCGCGTACGTGTACGCCGACGCGCCCGTACCGACGCCGTTCGCGCGGTGCTACGCGGTGACCGGCGCGCTCCCGTTCTCGGTCAAGCGGCTGCGCGCGGCGCTGCGGGAGCGCGGGATCGGCCGGGTGACCGTGAAGAAGCGGGGCTCGGCCGTGGAGCCCGACGAGCTGCGCCGGGCGCTGAAGCTGACCGGTACCCGGGAGGCGACGGTGGTACTCACCCGGGTCGCCGGCGCACCGACCGTCCTGCTGGTCGAACCGCTCTGAGTCATCGGCTGGATCACCGGTCGGTGCGGCCTGCTCGGCCTCACGTCCGCAGTGGTCAGGTCCGTCTGTGCGGCCTGCTCGGCCTCACGTCCGCAGTGGTCAGGTCCGTCTGTGCGGCCTGCTCGGCCTCACGTCCGCAGTGGTCAGGTCCGTCTGTGCGGCCGGTCGTCGTGCATGGTGCGCCAGGCGCGGCAGCCGGCTGCGCGGAAGGCGCTCGTCCGCCAGGATCCGTCGTGCCTGGTCGCCTGGTGCACGGTGACGGCCGGGGCGGGCGGGGTGCAACGCCCGGCACTACGGTCCGCGTACGCCGTCGCGCCGACCGCGAGCACACCGGCCGCGGTCGCGGTCACCGTCGTGATCGCGACCCAGCGCACCCGCCAGAACCGCGCCATCTCGTTACCTTTCCCTAACCAGCCTCTTACCAAGCCCTGATACGACCACGCTACGGCGTCGGGGCAAGTCCGGCGCTCCGGCGAGCAGGCCGTATGGTCGTCCGGTGGCAGGTCAGGCAACCCCGGCGACGGCACTGCTGAGCAGGCACAAGGTCACCCACCGGGTGCATGCGTACCCGCACGACCCCGGGGCGGCGTCCTACGGTGCCGAGGCCGCGAGCGCGCTCGGCATCGAGCCCGCTCGCTGCTTCAAGACGCTGGTCGCCGAGGTCGACGGTGCGCTGGTCGTGGCCGTCGTACCGGTCAGCGGGTCGCTCGACCTGAAGGCCCTGGCCGCCGCGGTCGGCGGAAAGCGGGCCGCGATGGCCGACCCGGCCGCGGCGGAGCGGACCACCGGGTACGTCCGGGGCGGGATCAGTCCGCTCGGACAGCGCAAGCGCCTGCCGACCGTGGTCGACGCCTCGGCCGTCACGCATTTGACGGTCTACGTGTCGGCCGGCCGGCGCGGGCTGGAGCTGGAGCTGGACCCGACCGACCTGGTCCGGCTGACCGGAGCCACGGTGGCCCCAGTGAATGCCGGTCGGACAGCTGCCTGAGCCCGGTAGCGGACGTTCACACCGGATCGACCACCCTGCTCACGATCCATGCGTGCTTGCCGACCTGCCGGCCGCGGCTGAATCCGAACTGCTCGAGGAGCTCGACGGTCGCGCTGAACAGGAAACGGCCCGGCGCCGCACGGCCGGTGGTCACCTCGGAGATGGCCTCGACGAGGCCGCCGCCGGCGTGGGCGATCTGGTCGAGAGCACCTTCCAGCGCCGCCCGCGCGACGCCCTGGCCGCGATGTTTCCGGTCGACGTAGAAGCAGGTGATCCGCCAGTCCGGACGCGGCGGCGCGTCCTTCTCGTACTCGCGCCTGTGCTTGATGCCAGGGAGTTCCTCGGGGCTGCCGTACTGGCACCACCCCTGTGCGGCGCCGTGCTCGTCGAGGACGAGCGCGGCGTGAGCCCGACCTGTCCGGACCCGGTCCTCCTTGACCGCGCGATAGTTGATCCCTTTCTGGCCGCACTCCGGGTGGTAACCGATGCACCAGCACCCGCCGAAGATCCCGTTGTTGCGCTCGACAAGCTCCGCGAAGGCATCCCACGTGGAGGCGTCCAGGGGACGGATCGTGTACGACATCCTTGAGTCCTTTCGCGCGCGTTTCCGTCTTCCCGGCTCGCGAGCTCGGCGCACACAACCGCTCGCCGCCGGCCGGTCGGTCCACCGCCGTGAACCCGGCGTCGAGAAACGTGGTCAGAGGCCCGAGTGGAGTTCCTCGTCGATGGCGCGCGCCGTGCCCGGCCCCCGGCCACGGCGCCATGTCATGCCTCGGCAGCCGCTGCGGCAAGGAGCCGGGCGAGTTCGATCGGCTTGCTGACCATAGGCCAGTGGCCCGAGTCGATGTCGACGAAGTCAAGGTGGTTGGCCTTGGCGAGTTCGGGCACGTCACCGGCGTCGATCCACTTCTGAGCCTGGGCAGGGGTGAACTCGGGGCACACCAGCACGACCGGGACGTCGAACCGCCGCACGTCCGCCAGGCGCACCACGCCCTTGGCCACCCTCTCGGGGACGGGGATCGCAGCAGCTGCGATGGTTCGCCTGGCCTCCTCGTCGAGGTCGGCAGAGTCTGGCCCCTCGAATGGGCCCCAGCCGGGGAAGGGCATGACGCCGTCCGTCATCTCGAAGAAGTCGGCGTAGGGCTCCCCGTCGGCGGACGGGAAGCCGCCGATGAGGGCGACTTTGGCGACCTTCTCCGGTCGCGCGTCGGCGGCCAGCCAAGCCAGGGTGCAGGCGGCGGAATGCCCGACCACCATGGGCTTTCCCGACGCTGCGTCCACGGCGGCGAGCACCGCTGCCACCTGGTCGTCGAGCGTGGCCGACGCAGGTCCGTCACCCTGACCCGGGAGGGTGAGCGGCACGGGGCGGTGGCCGAGTGGCTCGAGTGCGGGTACGACGTCGTCCCATGCGGATCCGTCGAGCCACAGGCCAGCAATGAGCAGGATGTCCATGATCAGTCCCTTTCTCCTGTGCGGTCAGACCGCGTGCATGCCGGCGTCGTTCGGGAAAACCTGGGTAAAGGTGGTGACCCGAGGCTCACGCGCTCGAAGCGTGCTCCGGTGAGGTCCTGCTTTCGGAGCTCGGTCATGGACATCACGCTAGGACCAGTTCCGGACGATCTACTTCCGGTTCATCTCGTGACTATCTAGTCTGCTCGTGTGCCGACCGATCTCAGTCCCGCCGCGCGAGCTCTGCGTGCCCTCGAGATCCTCCAGACCCGCCCCGGCACGACCGCCGACGAACTCGCCGAGCGGTTGGGCGTCACGGAGCGGGCCGCGCGCCGGTACGTCGGGATCCTCCGGGAGGCCGGCATCCCCGTCGAGTCAGCCCGGGGTCCCCATGGCGGGTACCGGCTTCCGCGCGGGACGAGGCTGCCTCCGGTCGTCTTCACCGAGGCCGAGGCGCTTGGTCTGGTCATGGCGGTGCTCGACGGCCATCCGACAGCCGCCGACGTCGACGACCTCGTCGGTCATGCCCTGGGCAAGGTCATCCAGGCACTGCCCGAGAGCGTCGGCCGGCAAGCGGCCGCGCTGCGAGAGCACGCGTCAGCCGCGCCCGACCGGTACTCGACCCGTCCAGATCCCGCCACCACCAGCGCACTGGTCGCCGCTGTCGCGGCCCGGCGTCGCGTGCTGGTCACTTATCGCAGCGAGACCGGCAACGAGTGGGCGGCCGAGGTGGACCCCTTGGCGGTCGTCGTCCGCCACGGGCGCTGGTACCTCCTGTGTCACTCCCATCGCGCGGACGCGATCCGCACATACCGGGTCGACCGGGTCCGCGCGGTCCAGCAGACCGCGCACGAGTTCGAGCCGCCCGACGGCCTCGACCCGGTGGCAGCACTGGAGGAGAACCTGGGCACCGGGTGGGAGTTCCCCACCCACGTCGTGTTCGACGCTCCGCTGGCTGAGGTGGCCCCGTGGATCCGGCCTCCCATGGGACGGCTTGAACCATCGGGAGACGGGTGCGTGCTCGTCGGCAGCACGAGCAATCCGGCGATGTACGCGCAGGAGTGGTTGGCGAGCGTGCCGTTCACCTTCCGCGTCGATGGCGGGCAGGAGCTCCGTGCCGCGGTCGCGACGCTCGCGGCGCGTTTCGCCGCCGCCGCCCCGGCGGACCAACCCCCGACGGCGATATCGAAGGACCGTGCCGGAGCGACTGGTCGGCCGACGCTCTAGATCGCGGTCGTTTCGGCGTGGGAGCCGGCGTGCCAGGAGCGCCACAGGCTGGCGTACGCGCCGCCGGCCGCCGCGCCGGGACCGGTCAGCGGTCGACCGGGCTGAAGTCCCACGCGTGGGCCGAGCGGGCCACCAGGTACGCGGGCGGCTCGGGCAGCGGCGCCGGGCTGCTGCGCCACTTCGAGACCACGACGACCCGGTGATCGGTCGAGCTGAACACCTCGCTGGACAAGTGCAGCGGGTTGGCCTCGATGTCCGGCAGCGCGGAGTCGCACACCCAGGACAAAAGGTCGGTGAAGCCTTCCGGGTAGGCCCGGACCTCCCACATCCGCACGATCACAGGACGCGACGGTACCCCTTACACCGTCACGGTGGTGAGGGGGAGGGCGGAGTCGGCCGGAAGGTCGAGCCGGCTCGGCGGGACACCGGCCGCGACGAGGCGGGAACCCAGCGCGGCCACCATCGCGCCGTTGTCGGTGCACAGGCGGGGGCGGGGTACCCGTACGGTCACGCCGTGCCGCTGTGCCCGCTCCTCGGCGAGGGTACGGATGCGGGAGTTCGCCGCCACACCGCCGCCGATCACGAGCGTGTCGACCCCGTACGTCCGGCACGCGTCGAGCGCCTTCGCGGTCAGCACGTCGCAGACCGCCTCCTGGAAGCTCGCCGCCACGTCGTTCACCGGTACCGGCTCGCCGGCCCGTTCGCGCGCCTCGACCCAGCGCGCGACCGCGGTCTTCAGGCCCGAGAAGGAGAAGTCGAACCGGTGCGCGGCCAGATCCTTGGGCGCGGTCAGGCCGCGCGGGAACGGGATGGCGCCGGGGTCGCCCGCGCGCGCCGCCCGGTCCACCGGCGGCCCGCCCGGGAACGGCAGCCCGAGCAGCCGGGCCACCTTGTCGAACGCCTCGCCGGCCGCGTCGTCGATCGTCGAACCCAGCGGGGTGACGCCCCGGGCCAGGTCCTCGACCAGCAGCAGGGACGAGTGGCCGCCGGACACCAGCAGCGCGATGGCCGGCTCGGGCAGCGGCCCGTGCTCCAGGGTGTCGACGGCGACGTGCGCGGCGAGGTGGTTCACGCCGTACAGCGGCTTCTCGGCGGCCAGGGCGTAGCCTTTCGCGGCGGCGACGCCGACGAGGAGGGCCCCGGCCAGGCCGGGACCCGCGGTCACCGCGACGGCGTCCACATCGGACAGTGCCACGCCCGCGTCGGCCAGGGCCCGGTGCATCGTGGGTACGAGCGCCTCGAGGTGCGCCCGGCTGGCCACCTCCGGTACCACGCCGCCGAAGCGGGCGTGCTCGTCGACGCTGGACGCCACGGCGTCGGCGAGCAGCGTGTGCCCGCGTACGACACCGATCCCGGTCTCGTCGCAGGACGTCTCGATCCCCAGTACCAAAGGCTCGTCAGGCATCTCGCCTCATGACCAGTGCATCGGTGTTGCTCGGTTGGTAGTACCCCCGGCGCAGCCCGACCTGCTCGAACCCGTACCCGGCGTAGAGGCGCTGGGCGGGCGCGTTGTCCACGGCCACCTCCAGCAGGACGGCCCGTACCCCGCGCCGGCTCGCCTCGGCGAGCAGCTCCTCTAACAGGATGCGCCCGGTGCCGTGCCGCTGCCGGTCCCGGCGTACGGCGATGTTCTGCACCCACGCCTCGTCCCCGCTGACGCTCAGCCCGGCGTACCCGATCACGTCCCCGTCCAGGGCGACGACGTAGAAGTGCCCGTTGGCGAGCTCGTTCCAGAACATCTCGGCCGACCACCGCTCGTCGCCGAAGAGGTCGGCCTCGATCGGCTGGAGCGCGTCGATGTGCCACCACCGCATCCGTTCGATGGCGACTGTCATGTCGCCGCCTCCGCGGAGGGAAGCACGTCGGCGGTCATCTCGCCGCCTCCGCGGAGGGAAGCACGTCGGCGGTCACGGGGGTGACGGCCTTCCGCGCACCGGGCTCCACGGCGTCGGGCCGGCGCAGGTAGAGCGGGGTGAGCGGCTCGGCCGGGGCGTTGTCCCGTACCCGCTGGGCGGCGAGCGCGACCAGGCCCTCGGCCGGCGGGTACCGGGGCCCGTCCCGGACGGGTACCCCGAGCACCCCGGCGTACCGCAGCGCACCGTCGCCGACGGCGACCCGTACCCCCTCGGGCAGCTCCAGCTCGGCGGGCTTGCCGACGGCGGGACCGGCGACCCGTACCCCCTCGGCGTAGACCGCCCAGTAGACCTCCCGCCGGCGGGCGTCGGTCGCGACCAGCACCCGGCCCGGCCCCGCCTCGCTGCTCGCCCAGCCCAGCGCGTCGAGCGTGCCCACCCCGTAGGCCGGGATGCCGAGGGTGTCCGCGAGCGCGGCGGCGGTGACCAGCCCGACCCGCAGCCCGGTGAACGGCCCCGGCCCGACCCCGGCCACGACGGCGGCCAGGTCGGCCGGCCGGGTACCGGTCTCCCGTAGCACCGCGTCGATCCCCGGCGCCAGCAGCTCGCCGTGCGCCCGCGCGTCGACCGCGACCCGCTGGGCGAGCACGCGCGTACCCGCGTCGGTCACCTCCGCCAGTGCGGCGGTGATCGCGGGGGTGGCCGAGTCGACCGCGACGATGAGCACGGTATGCACCCTAATGCGCCGCCGCCGCCCGGGCACGGCCGGTCGGGGGCGCCCACACCGAGCAGACCGGGATCGAGAAGGGCTGCGACCTGGCCTGGAACGGAGTACGGGTCACCTAGCCAGCCGGGCCGCGCGCTCCGGCCAGTCGCCCGCGTGCGGTACCAGGGCCACCTCGCGGGTCTCGTCGTCCCGCCGGTCGATGCGCACCTCGAGGTACGCGTCGGCGAGCTGCTCGACGATGCCGCCGCCCCACTCGACCACGGTCACCGAGTCGTCGACCGAGGCGTCCAGGTCGAGGTCGTCGACCTCGACGGCGCTGCCGAGGCGGTACGCGTCGACGTGCACCAGCGGTACCCGCCCGCCCCAGTGCACGCGGGCGATCACGAAGGTGGGCGAGGTCACCTCGCCGGGTACCCCGAGCCCGGCGCCGATCCCCTGGGCCAGCGCGGTCTTGCCGGCGCCCAGCGGCCCGGTGAGCAGGACGAGATCCCCGGGCCGGAGCAGGGCGGCCAGGCGACGCCCGAACTCCCGGGTGTCGTCGACGGTCCTGAGCTTCACACCAGTACCCGGGCGGCGAGGGCCAGGTCGTCGCGCAGCGCGGCCATCGGCGCGCCGGTCGGGCCGAACCGGATCGCCGCGCTCGGGTGGTACGTGGCGATCACGCGGTACCCGCCAGCCTCGTGTACGGTCCCCCGGGCGGCCGCGAGCGTGGTCCGCCGGCCCAGGAACCAGGCCACCGCGGTGAGCCCCATGGCGACGATCAGCCGCGGCTGCAGCAGCTCCAGCTGGCGCTCCAGGTATGGACGGCACCGCGCCAGCTCGTCGGTCAGCGGCCGGCGGTTGCCCGGCGGGCGGCACTTGACCACGTTGACCAGTCCCACCTCGGCGCGCGCCATCCCGGCGTCGGCCAGCAACTGCTCCAGCAACTGACCGGCCTTGCCCACGAACGGCCGGCCGGCCGCGTCCTCCTGCGCCCCCGGCGCCTCGCCGACGAAGACCAGCCGGGCCGGTACGGACGGGCCCGGCTCGCCGACCACCACCCGCTGCCGGGTCGCGACCAGCTCCGCACAGGCGCGGCAGGCCGAGATCTCCCGCGCCAGCGGGGCCCAGCGCTCCCCTACCATCACCTAGATCTGCTCCAGGAAGTCCACGAGCGCGGCGTTGACGATATCCGGGCGTTCCAGCAGGGCGACGTGTCCGGCGCCGGGTACCCCGACGAACCGCGCATCCGGCAGTATGCGACAGATCTCGGCGGAGTGGTCGAGCGGGGTGAGCTTGTCGTCCTCGCCGCAGATCACCAGCGCCTTGCTGCGCTTGAGCGCCTCCAGCGCCGGGTACCGCGCGTGCGTGTAGATCGTGCGCAGGTAGCGCGCGACGACCTCGGTGCCGGTACGGGAGTTCATCTGCTCCACGTAGCTCACCAGGGCCGCGCTCGGCTTCTCCGTACCGAACCCGTACCGGCGGGTGAGCAGCCAGGCCAGATCGGTGGAGGCGCGCCGGATGTTGTCCACCGCGCCGGACGTGAGCTTGCCACCGTTGATGATGACGGGCATCAACGGCTTGGTGAACCGGGCCACGAAGTCGGGCATGCCGAGGTTGACCTCGTCCATCTTGCCGGCCGAGGTGGAGATCAGCACCACGCCCTGGACCCGGTCACCGAAGAGGTCCGGGTACAGCTCGGCCAGCGACATGATCGTCATGCCGCCCATCGAGTGTCCGATGAGGACGATCGGCCCGTCCGGTGCGGTCTCGTCGATCACCCGCCGGAGCCCGCTGCCCAGCGCCTCCAGCGTGTACTCGCCCTGCCTGAGCTTGCCCGAGCGGCCGTGGCCCGGCTGGTCGTAGAAGACCATTCGGTAGTCGCCGCGCCGGCTCAACGCGGTGCGCTGGAAGTGGAACGTGCCCATGTCGAGGCAGAACCCGTGCACGAAGACGAGCGTCGGGTCGTTGTCCGGGGCGAGCCCGAAGTCGAGGTCGATCCCGTCGGCCCGTTCGACGATCTCCACGTAGAGCTCGAGCCCGTCGTCCGTGGTCACCGCGAGGCTCTCGTCGTACGGCAGCTGACCGAACCGCTCGTCCATGTACGGATCGATCGACTCGGGCGGACGGCGGCGGCGCAGCAGCAGTCGTTCGGCGGCCACACCGGCGGCTACCCCGGCCGCCGCGACGCCAACCACGGCCCCCACGAGTCCGGCACCCTGCGCCAAACGACGCGGCCGGTCCGGCTCACTCACCGGGCCGCCTCTCATCACTCACCGGTGTACACCCGGGGTACCCGTACGCTGCTCATCCGGGTCACGATCTCGTAGTTGATCGTGCCGATCGCATCCGCCCATTCGTCGGCCGTGGGCTCGCCGGACTCGCCCGGTCCAAACAGCACCGCGACATCGCCGGGGAACACCGGGTCGTCGCCGCAGTCCAGCACGATCTGGTCCATGCAGACCCGACCGGCGACGGTACGCCGACGGCCGGCCAGCAGCACCGGACCCGCGTTGGACCCGTGCCTCGGTACGCCGTCGCCGTACCCGATCGGGACGACCGCCAGGGTGGTCTCGGTGGACGTGCGGTACGTGTGGCCGTACGAGACGCCCTCGCCGGCCGGTACCCGCTTGGCCACCACGACCTGGGCGCGTACGGTCATCGCCGGCCGCAGCCCGAAGCGCTCTCCCGCGACCGGGGACAGCCCGTAGGTCGCGATTCCCGTGCGTACCAGGTCGAAGTGGGTATCGGGGCGGGTCAGCGCGGCGGCCGAGTTGGCGATGTGCCGGTAGCTGGGCGTGACGCCGAGGCCCGCTGCGGCGGCCAGGCCGTCGCGGAAGGCCGCGAGCTGCGCGTCGGTCTCGGGATGCCCCGGCTCGTCCGCGGTCGCGAAGTGGCTCCATAACCCCACTACCTCGACAAACCCGTTCGCCTGTGCTTTCGCCGCCGCCTCGACCAGCGCGACCCAGTCGGAGGGCTTTGCCCCGCCGCGGTTCAGGCCCGTATCGAGCTTCAGGTGTACGCGCGCCGGCCGGCCCACGGTCCGGGCAGCCGCCACGATCTCGGTAAGCAGCGGGATGCCCGACGCGGACAGGTCGACACCGGCCTTGACGCCCCGCTGCAGGGGTAACCCCGGCACCAGTAACCACGCCAGCACCGGCGCCTCGACCCCGGCCTCACGCAGCGCGAGCGCCTCCGCCAGCGTGCAGACGCCCAACCAGGTGGCCCCGGCATCCAGCGCGGCCCGGGCGACCGGCACCATTCCGTGGCCGTACCCGTCGGCCTTGACCACCGTCATCACCTCGGCGGTCGTACCCGCGCGCAGCAGCGCCACGTTGTGTCGGATCGCGTCCAGGTCGACGCGGATCTCGGCGTGCCACATACCCCCAGACTACCGGCCGGTCACCTGCCCTCCTCCCACCGTTCGGGCCCGAGTAGCGCAGCCACGGCCGGGCGGAGAGCGGCCGCCACATCGGTAGCCGTCACCGGACCGCCCTGAGCGGCTTCCCGGCCGGCGAGACCGTGGGCGTACGCGGCGGCGACCGCGGCCGGTGCGGGCGGCAGCCCGGCCGCGAGCAGGGCGCCGAGCAGCCCGGACAGCACGTCGCCGGTGCCGCCGGTGGCCAGTGCGGGCGTACCGGTGGGGCTCACCCAGGCCGTGCCGTCCGGCCCGGCGACGATCGTCCGGTCGCCCTTGAGCAGGACGGTCGCGTTGAGCTTGGCGGCCAGGCCCAGGGCCGACTCGACCCGGTCCGGGCCGGGCGCCTCGCCGGCCAGCCGGGCGAACTCGCGGTCGTGCGGGGTGACCACGGTCGGCGCGTCCCGCCGCAGCAGGTGGGCCATCGAACCGTCGACGAGCAGGGTCAGCGCGTCGGCGTCCAGGCAGACCGGCAAGGCGGAGGCGAGCACCGTGCGCACCTCGGTGGCGCCCCGGTCGTCCGTACCCAGGCCGGAGCCGCAGACCCACGCCTGCACCCGGCCCGCGTCGGCCGCCCGCCCGGTGGCGATGACCGACGGGTGCCGGGCGCGCACGAAGTCCGCGGCGGCGCCGGCGTACCGCACCAGGCCGGCCGGCCCGGCACAGGCACCCGCCACGGACAGTACGGCCGCCCCCGGGTACGTCGCCGAACCGGTCGCCACCCCGACCACTCCCCGGGTGTACTTGTCCGAGTCCGGACCGGGCCGGGGCCACCAGCCGGCCACGTCGTCCCGGGTGGCGACCCGCAGCGCGGGCGCGCCGACCGGTGCCACCCCGATGTCGACGACCTCGACCAGCCCGGCCCGGGCCGCGCCGGCCCCGGCCACGAGCCCGGGCTTGAGGCAGCCGAACGTGACCGTGACGTCGGCGGTGACCGCGTCGCCCGGTACCGCCCCGGTGTCCGCCTGCACGCCGGACGGAAGGTCGACGGCCACGACGACCGGCCGCCCACCGTCGCGGGCGGTGGCCTCGCCGGCGCGCGCCACCGCCTCCGCCGCCTCGGGCCGCAGACCGCCCGTGCCGCCGATGCCGACGATCCCGTCCAGCACGATGTCCACGAACCCCGCCGGCTCACCCACGGTTCCGCCCTGTGCTCGCAGGGCAGCGAGACCACCGGCGTGGGCGCGGTCCGGGCTCAGCAGGTGCGCGGTCACCCGTACCCCCCGTTGGGCGAGGTGGGCACCTGCGTACAGCGCGTCGCCGCCGTTGTCGCCGGCGCCGACGAGCAGGAGGGCACGGGCTCCGTACACCCCGCCGAACCGGTCGGTGAGCAGCCGCGCGCACCGGTGGCCGAGCGCGGTGGCCGCCCGCCGCATCAGCGTGCCTTCGGGAAGCCGCGCCATCACCGCCTGCTCGGCCGCGCGGACGTCCGCGACCCGCCAGGCTGGGGCGCTCATTGCCGACCCTCGCTCCCACGCTCAGCGCTCGTCCGCCGTCGTGGTTGCGGCCCGTAGCCTCGCGTTACGCTCATTGCCGACCCTCGCTCCCACGCTCGGCCTCGGCCAGGCGTTCGGCGACCACCATCGCGGAGGCGATCCCGCCGTCGTGGGACAGCGAGAGGTGCCAGCGGTTGATCTCCCGTTCGGCGGCGGCCGCGGCGACCGTGCCGGCCACCGTCAGCCAGGGCCGGCCGTCCGGGTCGGCGACGATCTCGCAGTCGTGCCAGTGCAGGCCCCCGGGAGCGCCCAGGGCCTTGGCCACCGCCTCCTTGGCGGCGAACCGGGCGGCCAGCGACTCCGGTGAGCGCGGGTTGCCGGACGACGTGGTGCGCTCCGCTTCGGTGAACAACCGGTCGGCGAGCAGCGGTGTGCGGGCCAGGGCCCGGATGAACCGATCGACCAGGACGACGTCGATGCCGACAGCCACGATCACGCCATTGAGCGTAGTGCGGCGGGACGCCGCTCCTCCCGTGAGGATCAGGTGCGGCGGCACGCCGCTCCTCCCGTGAGGATCAGCTTAGGGGCCGGCAGCGCCGCGCCGAGTTATCCACAGGCCCTTCCGAGGCGGTATGGCCGTCGGGTTGGCTGAACGCCATGATGGTCTCCCCGAGCGTGCTCTACGGCACCGGCGCCGCCCTGCGCGAGCTGGCCGGTGAGATCCACTCGGCCCTGACGCGCGACCGGTCCGGGCCGGGTGACCCCGCCTGGGCCACCGACCCGGTGCTGCTGACCCAGGTCCGGGCGTGGGACGGCTACCTGGCCGGACTGGCCGGGCGGCTGGCTGACGCGGGTGACTCGCTGGTCTCGGCGGCCGACGCTTACCGGGCAGCCGACTCCCGTACGGTCGGGCGGCTGCTGTGCTGACCGTGGCCGGGCTCCTCGCCGCCGACCCGGGTCGGGTCGCCGAGGCCGGTCGGGCGTGGCACCGGCTGGCCGAGTCGCTCGGCACCCGTACGGCCGAGCTGGACCGGCGGCTGGACGAGCTGCGGGCGGCGTGGACCGGCCCGGCTGCCCGGGCCGCCACCGGAGTGATCGGCGGGATGTGCGCCGAGCTGGACGCCGCGTACCCGACGCTGCTGGGCATCGAGCAGGCGCTCGCCGAGCACGCCGCGACCGTGGCCCGGGCGCAGCAGGTCGCGCTCACGGCGACCGGGTACGCGGGCTGTGCCCGGATCGCCATCGGGGCCGACGGGACGGCGACGGTCGACCGTACCGGCGAGAAGCCCGACGCGGGTGACCTGGCCACGGCCGACCAGGTGACCATCGACCTGCACCGGGCGCTGGACCTGGCCGAGCGCAGCGACCAGGCGACCGCGACCCGCCTCGGCGACCTCGGCCCCGGGCGGTCGGTACCAACCCACACCGGCCCGTCCCGCCCCGACCCGCCGGCGGTCGCGGACTGGTGGCGCGGGCTGTCCGAGGCGCAGCGGCGCTGGCTGGTCGAGGAGCGTCCGGAGCTGGTGGGCGGGCTCGACGGGGTACCGGCGGCCGACCGGGACCTCGCCAACCGGGTACGGCTGACGCGGCTGCTCGCCGACCCGTACGGGCGGCATGGCGACGCGCTGCGCGCGATCCAGGCCCGGCTCGACGCGGCCGGTCCACCCCGCGCGTACCTGCTCGGGCTCTCCGCCGACGGGCACGGTCGGGCGATCGTCGCGCTCGGCGACCCGGACACCGCCGACAACGTGGTGACCTACGTGCCCGGGTTGGGCGGTGACCTCGACGGGGCGGCCGACGAGCTGGGTCGGGTCGGGCACCTGTCCAGCGCGGCGGGGCGAGCGGCGCCGGACCGGTCCACCGCGGTGATCGCGTGGCTCGGGTACGCCGCGCCGGCCTCGCTGGTCGACGCCGCTCGCCCCGATGCGGCGGTCGGCGCCGAGCCGGCCCTGCACCGGTTCCAGGTCGGCCTCCGGGCGACGCATCACGGCGCTGCCTCGCACAACACCGTGCTCGGCCTGAGCTACGGGTCGACGGTGGCCGGCCTGACCGGGCACGGGCCGGGCCTCGTCGCCGACGACGTAGTGCTGATCGGGAGCCCGGGAGCAGGCGTGGCCCACGCGACCGACCTGGGGCTGGACCCGCGGCACGTCTGGGCCAGTACGGCCCGGTACGACGCCATCAACGCGGCGGTGAACCCGGTGCACCCGCCGGGCCTGTGGTACGGGCCGAGCCCGTCCGGCCACAGCTTCGGCGCGCACGTGTTCACCAGCGCGCCCGGGAGCTGGGCCGATCCCCTGGGCACGCACACCGCGTACTTCGACGACGGCAACCCGGCCCTGGCCAACCTCGCCGACATCGCGGTCGCGGACTACGCCGACGTGCGCTGACGGCGCCGCGCCGGGCGGGCGCATCGGGGCGCCGCGGGCCGCTGACCGCTCACCGCCGCGGTCCGCACCACGAGCATGGTGTCGAGGCCGGGGGGTGACCGTCACGACCGCGGCGAACACGGCGAACGCGAGGGAGTGACGAGATCACGCGATGGTAACGATCATTCGACGGTCACCGACTTCGCCAGGTTGCGCGGCTGGTCGACGTCATGACCGCGGGCCGTGGCCACCTCGGCGGCGAAGATCTGCAGCGGTACGGTCGTCACGAGCGGCGCGAGCAGCGTAGGCGTCTTCGGTACGGCGATCACATGGTCCGCGTACGGCAGCACCGCCTCGTCGCCCTCTTCGGCGATCACGATCGTCCGGGCGCCCCGGGCCCGTACCTCCTGGATGTTCGACACGATCTTGTCGTGCAGCACACCGCGCCCGGCGGGCGAGGGCACCACGCAGATCACCGGCGTACCGTCCTCGATCAGCGCGATCGGCCCGTGCTTCAGCTCGCCCGCGGCGAACCCCTCGGCGTGCATGTACGCCAGCTCCTTGAGCTTCAGCGCCCCCTCCAGCGCCACCGGGTACCCGACGTGCCGCCCGATGAACAGGATCGTCGAGTTCGCGGCGAGGTCCCGGGCCAGCGCCCGTACCGGCTCCATGCTCTCCAGCACCCGGCCCACCTTGCCCGGCATCTCCTGGAGCTGCCCGACCACGGCGGCCACCTCGTCGGCGTACTTGATCCCGCGTACCTGCGCCAGGTGCAGGCCGACCAGGTAGCAGGCGACGAGCTGGGTGAGGAACGCCTTGGTCGAGGCGACCGCGATCTCCGGCCCGGAGTGCGTGTAGAGCACGGCGTCGGACTCGCGCGGGATGGTCGACCCGTTGGTGTTGCAGATGGCGAGCACCCGGGCCTTCTGCTCCTTGGCGTGCCGCAGCGCCATCAGCGTGTCCATGGTCTCGCCGGACTGGGAGATCGCGACGACGAGCGTGGACCGGTCCAGCACCGGGTCCCGGTACCGGAACTCGCTGGCCAGCTCGACCTCGCAGGGGATCCGGGTCCAGTGCTCGATCGCGTACTTGGCGACCATGCCGGCGTGGTAGGCCGTACCGCACGCGATGATGAAGATCTTGTCGGTGTCCCGCAGGTCCTGGTCGGTGAGGCGGACCTCGTCGAGCTGGATGTCGCCGGCCTCGCCGAGCCGGCCGAGCAGGGTGTCGGCGACCGCCCGGGGCTGCTCGGCGATCTCCTTGAGCATGAAGTGGTCGTACCCGCCCTTCTCGGCGGCGGAGGCGTCCCAGTCGATGTGGAAGTCCCGGCCGGTGGCCAGGTTCCCGGCGAAGTCGGTGATCGTCACCGAGTCCGGGGTGATCATCACGACCTGGTCCTGGCCCAGCTCGATCGCGTCCCGGGTGTGCTCGATGAACGCGGCCACGTCGCTGGCGAGGTAGTTCCCGTCGGTACCGCGGCCGACCACGAGGGGCGAGTTGCGCCGCGCGCCGACGACCGTACCGGGCTCCTGGGCGTCCACGGCGAGCAGCGTGAACGCGCCGGCGAGGCGGCCGCAGACCCGGCGCATCGCCCCGGCCAGCCCGCCGGCTTCGGCACCGCCCTCGGCCAGCTCGGCGGAGAGCAGGTGCGCGACGCACTCGGTGTCGGTGTCGCTGCCAAACTCGATCCCGGACAGCTCCAGCTCGGCGCGCAGCCGGGCGAAGTTCTCGATGATCCCGTTGTGGATCACGGCGACCCGGCCGTCGGCGGACAGGTGGGGGTGGGCGTTGCGGTCGGTGGGGCCGCCGTGGGTGGCCCAGCGGGTGTGACCGATTCCGGTCGTACCGTCACCGATGCCCGAGGTACCGGACTCGGCCAGCGCCTTCTCCAGGTTGGCCAGCTTGCCGGCCCGCTTCTCGGTGAGCAGGCGCCGGCTCCCGACGATGGCCACGCCGGCCGAGTCGTACCCGCGGTACTCCAGCCGGCGCAGCCCGTCCAGCACGATGCTCAGGGCCGGACGCGTGCCGGCGTACCCCACGATGCCACACATACCTCGTACAGTATCGGAGTTCCGCTCACGAGGCTTGCTCGAAGTCGGGTACTTTGCGCAGCCGATCTGCTCACAAGGGACTGGCCGTCCGTACCTGTTCGGCGATGCGCTCGGCCACCTCACGAGCGACGGGCCCGGTCGGCGCCTCGACCATCACCCGTACCAGCTGCTCGGTCCCGGACGGGCGGAGCAGCACCCGGCCAGCCTCGCCCAGCTCGGCGGTGGCCGCCACGACCGCCGCCGCGACCGGCTCGGCCGTGGCGGCCCGGCTCCGGTCGGCCACCGGTACGTTGACCAGCACCTGCGGCAGCTTGGTGACCACGCCGGCCAGGTCGGCCAGCGACCGGCCGGTCGCCGAGACCTGGGCCAGGAGGTGCAGCCCGGTGAGGACACCGTCACCGGTGGTGGCGTGCGCCGGCATCACCACGTGCCCGCTCTGCTCGCCGCCGAGGGCGTAGCCGCCGGCACGCAGCGCCTCCAGCACGTACCGGTCGCCCACCTTGGTCTCGATCAGCCTTACCCCTTGCTCGCGCATAGCCAGCTTGAGCCCGAGGTTGCTCATCACGGTCGCCACCAGCGTGTCCCCGGTCAGCGTACCGGCCGACCGCATGGCCAGGGCCAGGATCGCCAGGATGTGGTCGCCGTCGACCTCGTCGCCGGCCGCGGTGACCGCGAGGCAGCGGTCGGCGTCGCCGTCGTGCGCGATGCCGACGTGCGCCCGGTGCTCGACCACGGCGGCGCGCAGCGAGTCCAGGTGGGTCGAACCGCAGCCGTCGTTGATGTTGAGGCCGTCGGGCGTGGCGTTGATCGCTACCACGTCCGCCCCGGCCGCCCCGTACGCAGCGGGCGCCACCTCGGCTGCCGCGCCGTTCGCGCAGTCGACCACCACGCGCAGCCCGTCCAGCCGGTACGGGGTCGCCTCGACCAGGTGCTTGACGTAGTGCTCGGCCCCGTCGAGCAGGTCGTGTACCCGCCCCACCTGCGCGCCGGTCGGCCGCGACCAGGCGGCGCCGAGCGCCGACTCGATCCGCTCCTCGGTCTCGTCGGGCAGCTTGTGACCGCCAGCGGCGAAGAGCTTGATGCCGTTGTCGGGCATCGGGTTGTGCGAAGCCGAGATCATCACACCGAGATCGGCCTGAACCTCGCCGACCAGGTACGCCACCCCGGGTGTGGGGAGCACGCCGAGCCGGATCACGGTGGCCCCGGCACTGGCGAGCCCGGCCACTACCGCCGCTTCCAGCATCTCCCCGCTGGCCCGGGGGTCCCGGCCCACCACGGCCACCGGAGCCCGGCCGAGATCCTGCTCGGCGAGCGTGTGCGCGGCCGCGACCGCGACCGATAACGCGAGCTCGGGGGTGAGGTCGGCGTTGGCCCGTCCCCGTACGCCGTCGGTGCCGAAGAGCCGGCCCATGCGATACCTCCAGAAAGGAAAACCGGACACGCCAGCCCGTGGAAGGTGGCGTGCCCGGCCGAAGATCAGGCGGACAACAACAGCAGTGCGGCGAAGCCGCTCCTCCCGTGAGGATCAGAGCAGTGCGGCGAAGCCGCTCCTCCCGTGAGGATCAGAGCAGTGCACCGGAGCCGCTCCTCCCGTGAGGATCAGCAGTACGGCGGAACGCCGCTCCTCCCGCGAGGACCAGCTAGCGCTTCGAGTACTGGGGAGCCTTGCGGGCCTTCTTCAGACCGTACTTCTTGCTCTCCGTCACCCGCGCGTCCCGAGTCAGGAATCCGGCTTTCTTCAGCGCCGGACGCAGGTCGGGGTCGAGGTCGCACAGCGCCCGCGCGATAGCCAGCCGCAGCGCACCGGCCTGGCCGGTGATGCCGCCACCGCGCAGGTTGGCGAACACGTCGACGCTCTCCACCTTGTCGGAGATCACCAGCGGCTCGCGTACCAGCTGCTGGTGCACCTTGCTCGGGAAGTAGCTCTCGATCGAGCGCCGGTTGAGCGTGAACTGACCGGTACCCGGGACGAGCCGGACCCGGACGATCGCCTCCTTACGGCGGCCCACGGTCTGGATCGGCCGGTCGCCGCGCGGGGTACGCACGACCGGAGCCTGGGCGGCGGCCGGCGCATGCGCGTCGGCCACCGCGGTCGGCGTCGGGGTACTGATGTCGGTCACTACGCTTCCCTCGCTCACTGGGTCACCTCTCGCTCGCTCGCGTTGTGCCCCATGCGCTCCGCTCACTCACTGGGCAACCTGCTTGATCTCGAACGGCTGCGGCTGCTGGGCGGCGTGCGGGTGCTCGCTGCCGGCGTACACCTTCAGCTTCCTGATGAGCTGACGGCCGAGCCGGTTGTGCGGGAGCATGCCCTTGACGGCCAGCTCGATCGCCCGCTCCGGGCGCTTGGTGAGCAGGTCGTCGTAGCTGACCCGCTTGAGGCCGCCCGGGTAGCCCGAGTGCCGGTAGGCCACCTTGGTGTGGCGCTTGTTGCCGGTCAGCGCCACTTTGCCGGCGTTGATGACGATCACGAAGTCGCCGGTGTCCACGTGCGGCGCGAAGACCGGCTTGTGCTTGCCGCGCAGCAGCGTCGCGGCGTGGGTCGCCAGGCGGCCCAGCACGACGTCAGAAGCGTCGATCACGTGCCACTGACGCTCGATCTCACCCGGCTTCGGGCTGTACGTACCCACAGGTTTACCTTGTCTCGTCGTCGGTCTTGGAGTGCGATGACGCGGGGCGCGAAGAGACAGCGTACCCGATCCCGGGGCCGCCTCCGCTATCGCACAACAGCGCTCAACGGTACCCGGTACAGGGCAGCAGGGTCAAAACGCCTCCGGACGCAGATGGGTTCTCACCAGCCGTTCCCCAGAAACGTGCGGCCGATGTCACGCCGCGCGCGACGCCGGGACATGGGCCAGCAACGTCATCTACCTACGGTACTGGGCCATGACAGCAACGCTGACCACCGAACGACCGCCGGCCCCTACCAGCTCCCGGGGCCGCTGGATCGAGCACTGGGAGCCGGAGGACGCGCAGTTCTGGGCCAGCGTCGGCCGCACGACCGCCCGCCGTAACCTGATCTTTTCGATCTTCGCCGAGCATTTGGCCTTCTCGGTCTGGGTGGTATGGAGCATCCTGGTCGTTCAGATGGGCAACCTGAAGGTTGCCGGCGCGCCGGCCTTCCCGGACCTGGTGGCGGTCCCCGCGAACGCGAACAAGATTTTCTGGATCGTCGCGCTGCCGAACCTGATCGGCGCGCTGATGCGGATCCCGTACACGCTCGCCGTCGCACGGTTCGGCGGCCGCAACTGGACCGTGGCCAGCGCGGTGTTGCTGCTGATTCCGGTCAGCCTGGCTGGATACTGCGTGACCCACCCGGGCACCCCCTACCCGGTACTGCTGTTGTGCGCGGCGACGGCTGGCTTCGGTGGCGGCAACTTCGCCTCCTCGATGGCCAACATCTCCTACTTCTACCCTGACCGGAGGAAGGGCGCCGCGCTCGGCGTCAACGCGGCCGGGGGCAACATCGGGATCGCCTCGATGCAGCTCACGGTCCCGATCCTGGTGGGCTTCCTCGCCCTCCCACTGGCGGTCGCGGCCGAAGTCTGGTTGCCGCTGGTGGTCCTGTCCGCTGTCTGCGCCTTCCTGTTCATGAACAACCTGCACGTGTCCCGCTCGACGCTGCGCGACCAGTTCGCCGCCACCCGCGAGCCGCACGCGTGGATCATGTCGTTCCTCTACATCGGCACCTTCGGTTCGTTCCTTGGCCTGTCAGCCGCTTTTCCGGCGGTTCTGACGTTCGTCTTCCCGCACAACCTGACCATGAAGATCGGGTTCCTCACGTTCCATGGCAAGGCCCTGCTGCTGCCACTGGCATTCCTGGGTGCGCTGGTGGGCTCGCTGGCCCGCCCGATCGGCGGCTGGCTCGCCGACCGGCTCGGCGGCGCCATCGTGACAACCATCGTCTTCGCGCTGATGGTCGTCGGCTCCCTGGGCGCCATCCAGTTCGCCGCGAGCAAGAACTTCGGTGCCTTCCTCACCTCGATGCTGCTGCTGTTCGTCATGTCGGGGGCGGGCAACGGCTCCGCGTACCGGATGATCCCGGCGATCTACAAACGGAAGCGCGACATCGACGTCGCGGCTCGGCCCGGGAGCGCCACGGAGCTGACTGTCCGGGCTCGGCAGAGCGCTGCCGCCACTCTGGGTATGGCGGGTGCGTTCGGCGCGCTGGGCGGCTTCATCCTCCCCAAGGCCATCGGCGACTCGATCAAGGCCACGCACGGGATCAGCACCGCGTTCAGCTGGTTCATCGGCATGTACGTGGTCTGCCTGCTGGTTACCGCCGTGGTCTACCTGCGGCCGGGCACCACGGTAAGCCGCGTGTGAGCCGACCTGGGGAGATCGGCCGGACGAACGCCGGCGACACCGGCAACAATCTGACACAGCCACGGGCGAAGACCATGGGCTGATCGCGTCCACACCAGACGCGATCAGCCCATATGTGTGCACTTTGGCACGCCGCGCGGGCCTGCGGGTGCCCGGTCTCCGCCGGCCGCGCGACCCGTTCGTGGCACCACCGGGGGGCTCCACCGCCCGCTTTTCGGACCGTTGCCGAAGTGCGATGTGAAGGGCTCTTAGCAGGCCGGAAACAAAAGGGATCCGGGGGCGAAACCGCCCAACGGCACGCTTCCGAACATGTCCGAGGTCGCGACGCACTGCCCGTACTGCGCCTTGCAGTGCGGGATGACGTTGCGCGAGGACGGTTCCGGGCGGGTCGAGGTGGCGCCGCGCGACTTCCCGACCAACCGGGGCGGGCTGTGCCAGAAGGGCTGGACGGCGGCCGAGCTGCTGGACCATCCGGACCGGTTGACCACCCCGCTGCTGCACGGCCGGCCGGCCTCCTGGACCGAGGCGCTGGACTTCGTCGCGGAGAAGATCCGCGAGCTGCGGACGGCGTACGGACCCGACGCGGTGGCGGTCTTCGGAGGCGGCGGGCTGACCAACGAGAAGGCGTACGCGTTAGGCAAGTTCGCGCGCGTCGCGCTCGGCACCCGGTACATCGACTACAACGGCCGGTTCTGCATGTCCTCGGCGGCGGCCGCCGGGATCCGGGCCTTCGGCATCGACCGCGGCCTGCCGTTCCCACTGTCCGACCTCGGGCGCGCCGACGTGCTGCTGCTCGCGGGCGGGAACATCGCCGAGACCATGCCGCCACTGGGCCGGTACCTGACCGAGCAGCGGGAGGCCGGCGGCACACTGATCGTCATCGATCCCCGGGTCACCCCGACCGCGCGCCGGGCCGGCATCCACCTCCAGCCCACCCCCGGTACGGACCTGGCCGTCGCGCTGGGCCTGCTGCACCTGGTGGTGGCCGAGGGGTACCTGGACCGGCCGTACGTCGAGGCGCGCACGACCGGATGGGACGAGGTCGCCAAGGCGGCCGCCGCGTGGTGGCCGGCCCGGGTCGAGCGCCTGACGGGGATACCGGTGGCCGATCTCGAGGCCGCGGCGCACGCGCTCGGCCGGGCCGGCACCGCGCTCGTACTCACCGGCCGGGGGGCCGAGCAGCACACCAAGGGTACGGACACGGTGTCCGCGTACATCAACCTCGCCTTGGCACTGGGCCTGCCCGGGCGGCCCGGCTCCGGGTACGGCTGCCTGACCGGCCAGGGCAACGGGCAGGGCGGCCGGGAGCACGGCCAGAAGGCGGACCAGCTGCCCGGGTACCGGCGCATCGACGACCCGGCCGCGCGGGCGCACGTCGCCTCCGTCTGGGGCGTAGACCCGGGCTCCCTTCCCGGCGCCGGAGTCTCGGCCGCCGAGCTGCTGGACCGGCTCGGTACGGCCGATGGTCCGCGGGCGCTCCTGGTGTTCGGCTCCAACCCGGTGGTCTCCGCACCCCGGGCGAGCCGGGTGGCCGACCGGCTGCGCGCCCTGGATCTCCTTGTGGTCAGCGACTTCCTGCCGTCCGAGACGGCCGAGCTGGCCGACGTCGTGCTGCCGACCGCGCAGTGGGCGGAGGAGGACGGCACGATGACCAACCTGGAGGGCCGGGTACTGCGGCGCCGCGCGCTGCGCGAGCCACCGACCGGTACGGGGACGGACCTGGAGGTGCTGGCCGGGCTCGCCGCCCGGCTCGGTCATGGCGAGCGCTTCGATGCCGCACCGCTGGCCGTGTTCGAGGAGCTACGGCGCGCCTCGGCCGGCGGACCGGCGGACTACGCGGGCGTCACGTGGGACCGGATCGACGCGGACAGCGGCGTGTTCTGGCCGTGCCCCGAGGACGGCCACCCCGGTACGCCGCGCCTGTTCACCGACTCCTTCCCCACCCCGGACGGCCAGGCCCGGTTCGTACCCGTCGACCACCGGCCGCCGGCCGAGGAGCCCGGTCCGGACTTCCCGCTCTACCTCACCACCGGCCGGGTGCTGGCGCATTACCAGTCCGGTGCCCAGACCCGCCGGGTCGCCCCGCTCGTCAAGGCCGCACCGGGCCCGTTCGTGGAGCTGCACCCCGACCTGGCCGACTCACTGTCCATTGTGGACGGTGAGACGGTACGGGTGGTCAGCCGCCGGGGCGCCGCCGAGGTCCCGGCCCGCGTGGTCGACACGATCCGCCCGGACACGCTCTTCGCGCCGTTCCACTGGCCCGGCGTGAACGCGCTCACCAACGACGCCCTCGACCCGACCTCCCGTATGCCGGAGTTCAAGGTCTGCGCGGCCCGCCTGGAGAAGCTGTGAGCGACCGGGTTCTCGTCGTCGGGTACGGGATGGCAGGGGCACGGTTGGCGGCGGAGTTGCACGCACGGGACCGGGACATGCGGGTGACGGCCATCGGGGCGGAGCCGCACCGGGCGTACAACCGGATCCTGCTGTCGGGGGTACTGGCCGGGAAGCTCGCCGAGGGCGAGGTGACCCTGGCCGAGCCGGCCGGGCGCGGGCTCGACCTGCGGCTCGGCGTCGAGGTGACCGCGATCGACCGGGCCGCCCGGACACTGTCCACATCGGACGGTGCAACGCTGCCGTACGACCATCTGGTGCTGGCGACCGGAGGCAGCCCACTGGTACCGCCGATCGCCGGGCTCGGCTCGCCGTTACCCGACCGGGTCGCGGTGTTCCGTACCCTCGACGACTGCCGGCGGATCCTCGACACGGCCGACAAGTCCGGGTCCGCGATCGTGCTCGGCGGCGGGCTGCTCGGGCTGGAAGCCGCGCGGGGGCTGGCTTTACGGGGACTGTCGGTCCAGGTGGTACACGCGGTGGGGCACCTGATGGAGCGGCAGCTCGATCCGGCGGCGAGTGCCGTGCTCGTGGGTACCCTCAAGGCTCTTGGCGTGACCGTGCACCTGGCGGCGGCCACGGCCCGGGTCGACGCGGACGACACCGGGGTGACCGTCACGCTCGCCGACGGAGCGCGGCTGACCGCCGACCTGTTCGTGGTCGCGTGCGGCACCCGGCCGGACACGCGGCTCGCCCGCGCCGCCGGCCTCGCGGTGCAGCGCGGCGTCGTGGTCGACGACCGGCTGCGCACCAGCGACCCGCACATCTCCGCGATCGGCGACTGCGCCGAGCATGCCGGGGTGGTCGGCGGGCTGGTCGCCCCGGCCTGGGAGCAGGCCCGGGTGGTGGCCGACCGGCTGACCGGGGTCGCGCCCCAGGCCCGTTACCGGCCCACGCCCCCGATCATGCGGCTCAAGGCCAGCGGCATCGACCTGGCCGCGATGGGCGCCTCCACCGACTCTTCCGGCGGCGCCGGCACCGAGCTGCTCACGTTCGCCGATCCGGCCCGGGGCACCTACGCGAAGCTGCTGCTGCGCGACAACAAGCTGGCCGGGGCCATCATGCTCGGCGACAACCCGGCCGTCGGTACGGTCATCCAGCTCTTCGACCGCGGCGCGCCCGTACCGGCCGACCGGCGCGCGCTGCTGCTCGGCCGGGCGCTCGGCACGGCCGCCGTCCCGGTGGCCGAGTCGCCGGCCCGGATCCCCGACGCCGCGACGGTGTGCCAGTGCAATACGGTCACCAAGGGCGCTCTCGTCGCGGCCTGGCGGGCCGGTGCGCACTCGGTCGCCGAGGTGGTCGCCGCCACCCGGGCCACCACCGGCTGCGGCTCGTGCCAGGACGCGGTGTGCGGCCTGGTCGACTGGCTGTCCAGTGTGGACTCGACCGGTCCGGGTCGCCGCGCGGCCCCGGACGCCGCCGAGCCGGACTGGCCGATGGTGGAGGTGGGCAGCTGATGAAGCTCGTGGTCATCGGCAACGGCATGGTCGGGCACCGGTTGGTGACCGCGCTGCGGGACCGGGACGGCGCCGGCTTGTGGGACGTCACCGTGCTGGCGGAGGAGGCGCGGCCGGCGTACGACCGGGTACGGCTGTCGGCCTGGTTCGACGGCGACGCGCTCGAGCTGCCCGGCGCCGACGGCGTCGAGGTACGCCTCGGCGAACCGGCGCTCGCGCTGGATCCCTTGTCCCGCAAGGTGTTCACCGCGCACGGCCGGTACGGGTTCGACGCCCTGGTGCTGGCCACCGGCTCGTACCCGTTCGTCCCGCCGGTACCCGGCTCGGACCTGCCCGGCTGCTTCGTCTACCGGACCGTCGACGACCTTGAGTCGCTCACGGCGTACGCGGCGGCGCACCGGGGGAGCGGGACCGGCGTCGTCATCGGTGGCGGGCTGCTCGGGCTGGAGGCGGCGAACGCGCTGCGGACGCTGGGACTCACCACGCACGTGGTGGAGTTCGCGCCCCGGCTGATGCCGACGCAGGTCGACGAGGCCGGTGGGGCGATGCTGCGCCGGCACGTCGAGGACCTCGGCCTCACCGTCCACGTTGGACGGTCGGCGGGCCGGATCGTCGGCGACGACTCGGTACGGCAGGTCGTCTTCGCGGACGGCGGCGTGCTGCGGGCTGACGTCGTGGTGTTCGCCGCGGGGGTACGGCCGCGTGACGAGCTGGCCCGCGAGGCCGGCCTGACGATGGGTACCCGGGGCGGGGTCGTGGTGGACGAGACCTGCCGCACCTCCGCCGAGGACGTCTACGCGATCGGCGAGTGCGCGGAGATCGGCGGCCGGGTGTACGGTCTGGTCGCCCCCGGCTACGCGATGGCCGAGGTGGTCGCGGACCGGCTGCTCGGCGGTCCCGCCACGTTCCCCGGTGCGGACACCTCCACCAAGCTCAAGCTGCTCGGCGTCGACGTGGCCTCGTTCGGGACGACAGAGGGGCCGCTCGACGTCACGTTCACCGATCCGGCCACCCGCGTGTACGCCAAGCTGGTCCTCTCCGACGACGCGCGGACACTGCTCGGCGGGGTACTGGTGGGCGACGCGAGCGCGTACCCGACCCTGCGCGCGAGCCTCGGCGGGCCACTGCCGGCACCGCCCCTCGCCTTGCTGGCGCCGGCCGGCGGCGACGGTGGCCGTGGCCCGCTGCCCGGCGCCGCGCAGATCTGCTCGTGCAACGCGGTCACCAAGGACGCGATCCTCGGCGCGATCCGGGAGCAGGGCTGCTCGGACGTCGCCGCCGTAAAGGCGTGCACCCGGGCGGGTACCACCTGCGGCTCCTGTGTACCGCTGGTCAAGCAGCTCCTCACCGAGGCCGGGGTGGCCCAGTCGAAGGCGCTGTGCGAGCACTTCGCGTACACCCGCCAGGAGCTGTTCGACATTGTCCGGGTACGGCGCATCGGCACGTTCTCCGAGCTCATCGAGGCGCACGGGCAGGGCCGCGGGTGCGACATCTGCAAGCCCGTGGTGGCCTCGATCCTCGCCACCACGGTCGGGGGCTACATCCTCGACGGCGAGCAGGCCGCCCTGCAGGACACCAACGACCACTTCCTGGCCAACCTCCAGCGGGACGGCACGTACTCGGTGGTGCCGCGGATCCCGGGTGGGGAGATCACGCCGGACAAGCTCATCGTGATCGGCGAGGTGGCCCGGGACTTCGACCTGTACACGAAGATCACCGGCGGGCAGCGGATCGACCTGTTCGGCGCGCGCGTCGAGCAGCTGCCGAAGATCTGGCGGCGCCTGGTGGACGCGGGCTTCGAGTCGGGGCACGCATACGGGAAGGCCCTGCGCACCGTGAAGTCGTGCGTCGGGTCGACGTGGTGCCGGTACGGGGTGCAGGACTCGGTGAGTCTCGCGATCGATCTGGAGCTGCGGTACCGGGGGCTGCGCTCACCGCACAAGGTGAAGGCGGCGGTGTCCGGGTGCGCCCGGGAGTGTGCCGAGGCGCGGGGCAAGGACTTCGGGGTCATCGCGACCGAGCACGGCTGGAACCTCTACGTGGGCGGCAACGGAGGCTTCCGGCCCCGGCACGCCGACCTGTTCCTGCAGGATGTCTCAACAGAGGCGCTGGTTCCGATAATCGATAGATTCTTGATGTTCTATATCCGGACCGCGGACCGGTTGCAGCGTACGGCATCCTGGCTGGAGGGCCTCGACGGCGGTCTGGACCACCTGCGCCGGGTCATCGTCGACGACGAGCTGGGCCTGTGCGCCGAGCTCGACGCCGCCATGGCGCGGCACGTCGAGTCCTATGTGGACGAATGGCGGTCCACTGTGGACGATCCCGATCGGTTGCGCCGCTTCGCCTCGTTCGTGAACGCACCGGACACGCCGGACCCGTCGATCAGCTTCGAGATCGAGCGGGGCCAGCGGGTACCGGCCAGCAACCCGCCCGTCGTCCTGGGGATGCCGCGATGACCTGGATTTCCGTCTGTCCGTACCCACGGCTCGAACCCGAACGAGGGGTCGCCGCGCTCGTCTGCGGCGCCCCGGTCGCCGTGTTCCGCCTGCACGACGGCACCGTCCGCGCGATCGGCAACGTCGACCCGTTCACCGGCGCCAGCGTACTGTCCCGGGGGATCGTCGGCTCCCGGGGCGACGCCCCGACTGTCGCCTCACCACTGCACAAGCAGGTGTACGACCTGCGTACCGGCGTCTGCCTGGACGCGCCCGACGTACGGGTACCGGTGTATCCCGTACGGCTGCGGGAGGGGCGCGTCGAGGTGGGGTGGTCCGGATGAGCGGAGAGCCGGAACCCCTGTCCGGCTTCACCGTCGCCGTCACCGCCGACCGGCGCCGTGACGAGCTGGCCGCGCTGCTGGAACGGCGGGGCGCCCGGGTCGTCCTGGCGCCGGCGCTGCGCATCGTGCCGCTGTCCGACGACGTCGAGCTGCGGGCCACGACGGCGTCCCTGGTGGACAACCCGCCAGACGTGGTGGTCGCCTGCACGGGCATCGGCCTGCGCGGCTGGCTGGAGGCGGCCGAGGGCTGGGGGCTGGCCGAGCGGCTCAAGCACGTGGTGGGCAACGCGTACCTCATCGCCCGGGGGCCGAAGGCGCGCGGTGCGCTGCACGCCGCTGGCCTGGGCGGCGAGTGGTCGCCGGACTCGGAGTGCTGCGACGAGGTGCTCGCACACCTGCTGGAGCGGGGCGTGAACGGGCAGCGGATCGCCGTACAGCTGCACGGTGAACCGCAGCCCGAGTTCTGCGGCGCGCTCGCCGCGGCCGGCGCCGACGTCGTCGAGGTCTCCGTCTACCGCTGGGTCCCGCCGGTCGACCCGACGCCCCTGCGGCGCCTCGTCGACCTCGCGATGAACCGGCTGGTCGACGCGGTCACGTTCACCTCGGCTCCGGCGGTCGGCGCGCTGCTGCGGCTGGCCGGCCCGGACACCGGTGCCTTACTCGACGCGCTGCGCACCGACGTGGTGGCCGCCTGCGTGGGACCGGTGACGGCCGACCCGCTCGTGCGCCGCGGCGTGCCGGTCGTGGTACCGAGCCGGGCCCGGTTAGGCGCCCTGGTCCGTACCCTCGTCGATGAGCTGCCCAAACGGGCGCCCACGCTGCGGGTCGCCGGCCAGGAGGTCACTCTGCGCGGACACGCGGCGCTGGTCGACGGCGCACTGCGGCCGCTCGCCCCCGCGCCGATGGCGGTCCTGCGCGCGCTCGCGGTCAGCCCCGGCCGGGTGCTGTCACGCGCCGCACTCCTGACCTCGCTACCGCGCGGCGCGGATGAGCACGCCGTGGAGATGGCCGTCGCGCGCCTGCGCGCCGCCCTCGGCGGCTCGGCCTTCATCCAGACCGTTGTCAAACGTGGGTACCGCCTGCGCGTCGACTGACCTGATCACGGGCTTGTGGTCCGGAACTGAAGCTTTTAGAGTGTTGCGGGGTTACCAGCCGCCGGAGTCCCCGCAACCCGCTCGACGCACCGTCCGCTCCTCCGATGTCGCCGCGTACCTCTGCTACCTGGCGCTCACGCTGTGGTCGACCGCTCGGCTGTGGCCCGGCCTCGACACAAGGATGGTCGATGGCAGTCACGGCGGCAACGAGGACTACCGCCTCTTCGAGTGGTTCCTCGCGTACGACGCCCGGACCGTACGGCACCTGCAGAACCCGTTCCTCAGTACCCTGCAGAACGCGCCGGACGGGGTCAACCTGATGAGCAACACCGGCCTGGTCGGGCTGGGCGTACCCCTCGCACCGGTGACCTGGCTGGCCGGTCCGACGGTGACGTGCAACCTCATCATCTGCCTCGCCCTGTTCTGCACCGCCGCCTCGTGGTACCAGGTGCTGTCCCGATACCTGGCGACGTCCCGACTGGCCGCGGCGGTCGGCGGCGCGTTGTGCGGCTTCGGTCCCGGCATGCTCGCGCACTCCCGCGGCCACCTGAACCTCGTCGCGCAGTTCCTGCTGCCGGTCATCATCCTGCTGGTGCTGCGCCTGGCCGAGCCCGGCCGGCTGGTACGGTGTGTTCACCGCCGCCTACGCGTTGCAGCGACCGGCGCAGGTAAGCCACCTCGCTCCTCGACTGGCCCGCGGCCTCGCTGTCGCGGCCGGTACCGCGCTGGTCCTCGCGGCCTACCCGCTGTGGATGCAGTTCTTCGGGCCGCAGTCCTACCGCACCGTGCCGTACGTGTCCGGTCACGGCGCCGACCTCGCCTCTTACCTCGCCATCCCGCAACTGGCGATCCTCGGTAGCCGCACCACCAACGCCGGACTGGCGTTGAACCCGGCCGAGGAGAACACCTTCTTCACCCTCCCCTACCTCGTCGTCGTGGTCGCGATCGCGATATGTCTCCGGCGGCGCACCGAGATTCGCGCGTTGGTCCTGACGGCCGGCGTACTCGCCACGCTTTCCCTCGGGCCGACACTGAAGATCCACGGAGACACCACCGGCGTACCGTTGCCCTGGCGGCTGCTGAGAAAACTCCCGCTGCTGGACTCGGTGCTGCCCGCCCGGTTCGGGCTGGCGGTCGGCGTGGTAATCGCCGTCGTCACCGCGATCGGTTTGGACGCCGCCGTCCGCGCCCGCGCCCTTCGTACCGCCCCACGCCCCGTGGTGCTGGCGCTGGCGGCACTGCTCGGGGTCGCTCTCGTCCCGCTGGTGCCACGCCCGCTACCGACGATCCCGGTCGGGTACCCGGTCCCCGCGTTCATCACCACGGGGCAGTGGGGTGCCCATATCCGCGACCACCACACCCTCGTCCCGGTACCGATACCCGACGTGCACGACGCCGGCGGCCTGCGCTGGGCCGCCATGACCGGAGTACCTTTCGCCGTCCCCGGCGGGTACTTCCTCGGTCCCGACGCCCATGGCCGCGGTCAGTACGGGCCGGTGGCGCGCCCCACCTTCCAACTGCTCAGCCGGGTCGCGTCGACCGGCAAGGTGCCGACCGTCACCGCGACCGACCGCACCAACGCCGGTGCCGACCTCGCCTACTGGCGCGCCGACCTCGTCGTACTCGGCCAACACCGGCACGCCAACGCCCTGCGAGCCACCCTCAACGCACTCCTCGGCCCCACGTGTGTAGCCGCTAAACAAACACCCGGCCGGCGTCCGCGGCGCGGGCGCAGCCAGCGACGCGCGGCGAAATCAGCCGCCCGCCTGAGCCAGCTCGACGCGCAGCGAGGCGATCGCGTGCTCGACCACCCCGATCAGTATGTGCTTCACCGACTCCCGCTGCCGCGCGTCACACAGGATCAGCGGTACCTCCGGCGCGATCGCCAGCGCCTCGGTCAGCAGGATGGCCTCGATGGCGATCTTCCGCAACGGTTCGGTACGCCCACGGGTAAGCGCGTACGGCCGGACCAGCACGCCGCGCAGGTCCTCCTCGGGCTGTCCCATGGCGCCCCCCTGGGTCAGGCGTGCGTGACGGTGCTCTGTCGTGCCGCGGGGGTCAGCGCCTGGCCGACCCGTTCGACCAGCAGCGCCATCTCGTACCCGACCTGGCCGACGTCACAGTTGCGGCTGGCCAGGACGGCCAGGCAGGCACCGTCGCTGATCGACATCAGGAACAGGTACCCGCCGTCCATCTCGATGATCGTCTGGAGCACCTCGCCGCCGTTGAAGTAGCGGGACGTGCCCTGGGTCAGGCTGACCACCCCGGCCGAGATGGCGGCGAGCTGGTCGGCGCGGTCCTCGGGCAGCAGCCGGGAGGAAGCCAGCAACAGACCGTCGGCGGACACCGCCACCACGTGCGCGATGCCGGCCACCTGGTCGGCGAAGTTGTTCAGCAGCCAGGCCATGTTCTGCATGGCTCCGGCTCCCGGCCTGGTCATCAATGGTTCTCCTCGGTTTCGGGTCGCCCGCCGCCGGAGCGGCCCCGCTGCACTCCGCGGTGATAGGCGGAGAGCAGGCCGCGGACGTTGTCGGGGGTGCGCTTGGCGTGGGCGTCGGTGTTGCGCGCGTCCACCGCACCGGGGACGAGCTGGGCCGCCGGGACCCGCTTGGGCAGGCCCGAGCGGGTGGTTCCGGCGTTGGTCGGCTGGGCGGCGGCCGCGGCCGCACGCCAGCCGTCATCAGCGACAGTACGCCAACCATCGTCGTCAGGCCCAGACGTTGGCGGAGGTACGGGCGACCGGGGCGCCCTGGCCGGTGCGGAGGGCCCGGCGGTCGAGCCGTCCGACCGGTCCGAGCCGGACGCGGCCGCCCGGTTCCGGTGCGGTACGGGATCCGGATCCGGCCCGCCTCCCCCGCGGCCCGGATCCGGTTCCTCCGTGCCCCGGAACCAGACCGCCTCCATGGACTGGAAGATCGGCATCTCGGTGGTGCAGTCGGCCAGCTCCGTCACGTGCGCGCCGGTCGGGAGCCCGAGCACGTCAACGGTCGGCTCGACATCGACGGTCAGTACCCCGCCCGCCGGCGCCCCGCTGCCGGCCAGTCCGGGCAGCTGCGGCAACGGCCGGCTCGACGCCGCGGCAAGCATGCCCTGCTCGACACCGAAGGCCGAGCGGGCCCGGGCGACGACCGGCTCCCGGCCGCGCAGCTGTGGCAGGACCAGGACCCCGGTCGGCAGCGTGACACTGGTGATCGTGCCGCCCTCCGGGTTGGCGCGCAGCTCCACCCGGATCCGGTACCGGCTGGCCAGCCGGGACACCACGGCGAGGCCCATCATCCGGAACGCGGTGACGTCAACCGTCGGCGGCTCCTCCAGCCGCTCGTTGAGCAGGCGCATCTGCTCCGCCGCCATTCCCAGGCCCCGGTCTTCGATCTGGATCAGCACATAGTCGCCGATCCTCCGGCCATCCGCCACCACCGTCGTCTCCGGCGCGGAGAACCGGGTGGCGTTGTCGAACAGCTCGGCGAGCAGGCGTACCACGTCGTTGACCGCGTGTGAGCTCACCGACACGTCGAGGTCGACCGTGTCGAACTCGATCCGGCTGTAGAGCTCGACCTCCGACTGCGCGGCGCGCAGCACGTCGGCGAGCAGGGCGTTGTCGCGGCGCGGCGAGCTGGAGTCGGCCCCCGCGAGCACCAGTAGGTTCTCGTCGTTGCGGCGCATCCGGGTGGCCAGGTGGTCGAGCTGGAACAGCCTGGCCAGCCGCTTCGGGTCCTCCTCGCCACGCTCGATCGTGTCCAGCTCGCCGATCATCCGGTCGACCAGGGCCTGCGACCGGCGGGCCAGGTTCAGGAACATGGCCGAGACACTGGTACGCAGCGCCGCCTGCTCGGCCGCGACCCGTACCGCCTCCCGGTGTACCGCGTTGAACGCCTGGGCCACCTGGCCGATCTCGTCCCGGCTGTCGATCCGTACCGGGTCCTTCAGCTGCGCCACGATCTGGTCCGGCGAGCTGTCGCCCGTCTCCCGGATGTCACGCAGCCGCGCGACCGCGTCGGGCAGCTCCCGCCCGACCACGGCCATCGCGCCCTCGCGCAGCTGGGACAGCGAGCGGGACAGCGCCCAGGCCACGAAGAGGGCGACCACGAGGGCGAGCACGATGGTGCTGACCACCAGCGTCGACTCGACCGCCACCTCCCGCCCCACGGATGCCCCCAGCGCGTTGGCGCCGGCGGTCAGCGCCGCGTCGAGCTGCTGCTCCGCCCGGCGCATCAGGTCCACCACGGCGCCGAGCGCGCGCGCCAGCTCGTCCGCGGTGAGCAGGGCGACCGGGCGACCGACCGACCGGCCCACCTGCTGGGCGACCTGGTCGGCCAGCTCTACGGCGTCGCCGGTGATCGTCGAGTCGACGAGGGAGCGCTGCTCGTCGGTCGCGTTGAGGTCGAAGTCACGCAGTGCCGACTCCTGCCCGGTCAGGGTGGCCAGGAAGGAGCCGTACTGCTGGGAGTCGAGGATGCCGGTGGACAGTGCCGCGTACCCGGTCGCCTGCTCGTCCGCGGTGCGCGCCTTGGCGAGCGCGAACGCGGCCACCGCCCGGAGCGAGGTGGCCAGGTGCTGGTCGGTGACCACCTGGGCGACCTGGCCGTGGTAGGCGACAAGGTCGTCGATGATCACGCCGTACCGCATGACGACCGCGCCGACCGCGGTGGCCTGTCCCCCGGTGACCTGCCCCCGCACGGCGTTCACGGTGGACAGTTGCTGGTCTATCCGGGTGAGCCGGTCGTTGACGGCAGGCGGCACCGCGGTCAGCTGGCGCCGGTGCGTCTCGTACGCGCCGAGCGCCGCGTCGGTCACCGCGGTCTGCTTGGTGAAGGACGCCGCCGCGCCGGGCGCCTTGTCGAGCACCGGCCCGGCGTCCATACGCTCCTTCTGCAGATTGTGCGTGACATCGGCGATGTCCGCCGACAACGCGGTGAGCGACGCGGCCAGCCGTGCGGATGCGGCCCGCTGCCCGCCGTCGACCAGGCGGTCCACCGCGAGGCTCACGATCGCGAGGATCGGGATGGCCAGGATGATGCCGAGCTTGGCGCGGATCCGGGCATCGCGCAGGCTCAACCGGCTGTGCCGTCGCCGGCCGGCGAACGTACCGACGGCGCGCTTGCCGCGTCCGGGTACCGGTGCACTCGTCCGCGTGCTCACGTCGCCACCTTTCGTCGCAACCGCGGTGCGCTCGGCGCGACGACCCTCCGTACGCCTAGCCCGCCCTGCGCGGCCCCACACCACGCGGCACGGCCGCGATTTCATCACGTCCGATGCCCCTTATGGAAGCCTCGGGCGGAAGTAATCGGGTCGCGCAATATCGAATGGTCCTCTCCGCATGACCACCAACTGATGTATGAAGCGCTTTGACCAGCACGAATATCGCTCCGGCGGAATTGCCGACGAGATCGAGTTCACACGAACTTTACGACGACTGTCGGCGGACGACACACATGAACGCTCAAGGGGATTCGCACGTCGCGTGCCACGGGAACCGACGGCGGCTTGACCCGTCGGCGCCCGGTTGGCATGGTGAGCAACACCGGCACGCTCGACAGTCCACAATGGACAGACGCGCTCAAGGGACTCGGGAAGGATTCTGGTGAGGCTGATCCGCGCCGCGGTGCTGGTGTCCGCCGCCCTGTTACCGCTGTCGTCCGCGGCCTGTACGGTCGGCGCCGCGCCCGCTGGTACGTCCCCGCTGGTGATCGGTGCCGACCTCGAGCTCTCCGGCGCGTACGCGGCCATCGGTACGGTGTACCAACGGGCCCTCCAGCTCAGGATCGACCAGCTCAACGCGCAGGGCGGGGTGAACGGGCGGCGCCTGGTCCTGGAGCCCAAGGACAACCACAGCGACCCGGTCGTGTCGGTGGGCAACGTCGATGGCTTCACCACGGAGCCCGGCGTCGCGGCGATCATCACCGGGGTGTGCAGCGAGTGCCTCCTCAATGTGGCGGGAATCGTCCGGGACAAAGAAATCCCGACGGTGAGCCTGGCCCCGGCCAGCGCGGTCACCCGGCCGGTCACCGACCGCCGGTACGTGTTCAAGCTCGGCCCGAACGCCGATGACAGTGCCGCGGTACTGGCCACCGACCTGGGCGGTGCCGGCGTACACACGATCGCCGTGCTGAGCACCGACGGCGTCGACGGGAACGACGCGCAGGCCGCGATCAACGCGCAGGCGACCAAGGTCGCGGCCAGCGTGGTGAGCCACCAGGTGTGCAGAGTCACCGACACCGACCTGGCCCAGCCGGTACGGGCGGCGGTCCAGAACAACCCGGACGCACTGGTGGTCGCCACCTTGCCCGAGCAGGCGACGCTGGCCGCGAAGAGCGCGCGTGAGGCGGGGTACCCCGGGCGGATCTTCTTCGACGCCACCGCCGCGGGCGACCTGTTCCTCTCCGGACCGGGCGCCAGCGGCTCGGAAGGCGCCATCATGGTCGCGCCGCAGACGCTGGTCATCGACGACCTGATCGCCACCACGCCGGCGAACATCGCCCGGAAGCGCTGGTTCGACGACTACACGTCCAGGTTCGGGACGTTCACCGGGTACTCGACCTACGCCGCCGACGCGGTACGGCTCATCGCGGACGCGATCCGTACCGCCGGTGGCCCGACGCACCGGAAGACGCGCGACATCATGGAGGGCAGCGCTTTCGACGGGCTGTCCGGGCAGGTCCGGTTCACCCCGGACAACCACTCCGGCCTGACGCCCCGGGCCCTCACCACCGTCGTCGCCCGCTCCGGCCGCTGGCGCCTGCTTGAATAGCGTGACCCGAACCGGCGCCGCACCCGGCCGCGACGTGCGCGGTGGCCGCTCAGTGCCCTCTGCGCTGGCTGAGGGGGCCGGTGGAGAGCGGGCTGAGCTCGGCATGGCGGGCGTTCGCCGTCAGGTCCGGTATCGCCTCCGACCGGGCCGCCTGCAGCAGCTCGACGAGGCGGGGCGTCACCGCACGAGCCTCCAGGTGCAGGCGGGCCACGTTCATTCCGTCGTCACCTACGACGGCCAGCAGGGCCAGGTCCGCGACCGCGTACACCGCGAAGTACCCGCGGTGGCTGCGCACGGTCGACTCTTGGAATGCGCCGTGGCGCAGGGCCAGGGCGGTCTGGCGCCCCACCCCGACCGACGCGGCGGCGAGCGCGGCGAGGTCATGCGGTTCCGGCCCGCTGCCGTTGTCGTGCATGATCAGTAGCCCGTCGGCGCTGGCGAGGACCGAACCGCGTACGCCAGTGACCCCCTCGCGCAGGGCCGTCAACTCGGCGCGCACCGCACCCGCCAGCTCCGAATGGGACAACTCCATCGCCGGTTTCCTTTCAGTGGTTCCTACGGCAGGTCAGTCTCGGCAGCCCGGCGGATACCCGGTCGAGTGTCCGGGTATCCGCTTCGAAGGAGTCGCTGGCGACCAGCGCGAACCATACGGGAACGCCCGGCGCGACGACGCCGGGCGGCTCTCGTTCCGGCTCCCGGTCCCCGTCCGTCAGGGCCGCCGGCGACGAGGGCCTTGAACTCCGGGTGGGCGAGCGCGAGGAGCGCGTAGGACCGGGCGGCCGAGAGCGGCGGATGGACAGCCTTGACGGTTCCGCCTCCCCGGCGACGGATCCGACCGGGAGCGGTCGGCTCAGAGCGTGAGCTCTGCCTCGATGCTGCGCAACTTGTGACGGGCGAGCCCGAGGTTGGCGCGGCCGCGGCTCAGCGCAACGTAGAGGAACAGGCCCCGGCCCCCACGCGAGGCGAGCGGCCGGATCAGGTGGTACTGCGTGTCGAGGGTGATGAGGATGTCCTCGATCGAGTCCGGCAGTTTGAGCAACTCGAGGGTACGCATCTTCGCCCGGACGACATCGGTGTTGCCGGCCGCGGCGATCGCCAGGTCGAGCTCACCGTTGCCGCCGAGCACGCCGAGGGTCATGCCGCTCGTATAGTCCACCAGAGCGGCGCCGATCGCGCCCTCAATGGCAAGGGCTTCCTTCAGCGTGGTGTCCAGATCCGCCATGAATGATGCCTCCATTGTCGCTTGGCGCCACCACGCGTTCGTCCGGTGCGCCCATTGGTCGCGACACTCGGGGAACGGTGGCCAGCCTGGCGTCGAAGATCTGCCGGGCTGGAGCGTTGCAGATCCCCACGTAAATCGCAATCGCCAGTTGACGGTTCCTGAGTGGCCCGAACGCCCCATAGCCGCCACGGTGACACCGCGACCCGCCGCGTCAGGTCCGGCTTCCGCTGCCCTCGTGGCGTGGGGACGAGCACGTCGGTGCGACAGTCGCGGTACGGCAGCACGAGCGCCTTCGCGTCAGAGGTACCAACGCGGCTGGCCTGACGGTGGGTCGCGCGGCGCGCCCGGGACGGTAGGCTGGCCGGCATGGCGGTACGGACCTGGGCAAACGCCCTGGGCATCGCGGTCGGGGCGGGCGCGCTCGCCGGTGCTGGCCAGCTCGGCATCGGATACGGGCTGGGCATCCTGCGCTTCGACCAGGACTTCCCGACCGGTGCGCCCTGGGCTGCCCAGCTCGCCTGGGTCACCTTCCTGGCCAGCGCGGCGGTCATCGGCGGTACGCTCGCCGGCGCCTGGCACGCGCGACGGCTGGCCGTCGCGCCCACCCCGGCGGTACGGGCCGCGCTGGCCGTCGCCGCCGCCGTGGGCGCCACGGTGATGATCCCCCTCCTGGTACGCCCGGCCGGTGCGACCCACCTCGCCGAGTCCGGCAACCCCCGGGTCGCCGTCGCACTCGCCGCGGCAGCCGGGCTGCTCGCCGGAGTCGTGGCCGCCTATGCCGTACTGGCCTTCCCCGCCGTCTCCGGCAACGTCATCACGTACGTGCTGTGGCTCTGGGTCGCCGGGCTGGTCTCGGCGGCCTGGACCCTGGGCCAGGGTGCCTCGTGGGGGACCGCCCGGCTCGGCCTGCTCCCCGGGACCGGGGCCTGGGTACCGGTCGTCCTGCTGCTCCCACCCGCACTGATCGCGCTCGCGGTCGCCGCGATCGCCCGGTTCGGCGGCAGCGACAAGCGGGCGGTCGCCGCGAGCGGTGTCGCCGGACCGCTGCTGCTCGGCTTCGCGTACCTGGTTTCCGGGCCGAGCAGCGGCAGCCAGAGCACGGCATACCGGTACGCGCTGATCGCGGTCGCCGCCGGGCTCGCCGTATCGGTGCTCGTCGGCGTGGTGCGGCGCCCGACGCGCAAGCCCCCGCCGGAACCGGCGCCCGCGCCCGCGCCGGCGCCCGACGCGCCGGAACCGGACGAGGCCACGGAGCTCTCCTCCTCGACCGTCCCCGCCTCGATCCGCAGCGCGCCGGAGACCACGCCGGTCAGCCTCTGGCCGGACGCCCCCCAGGCCGGCGACCTGACGGACGAGGATGCCGAGGCGCCGACGGGCAGGACGCGGTCGCGTGGCCGGACCAGGACACCCGCCGAGCCGGCCACCGGCAAGGCGGAGCGCCCACGGGCAACCGCGGCGGCCCGGCCGGTCTCACCTGCGCCCGCCGCGCTCACGGAGACGAGAGAGACGAGACCAGCCGGGTCCGCCGTCTCCGCCGGGACTCAGCAGTCCAACGAGACCGCGAAGCTCACGGAGAGCCCGAAGCCGACGAAGGCGAAGCGGTCCGCCGGGACCGCTAAGCCGGCGCAGACGCCGGAGCCGCCCGCCGAGCCGGCCGATGCCCCGCCGGCCCAGTCCAGCCGGCGCCGCCGGTCGAAAGCCCCGGAGCCCGCCCCGGCAATACCCGCCGAGACGCCGGAAACCCCAGAGCCCGCCGAGGGTACGACCGACGTGGCGGCCAAGTCGGGTAGAGGCTTCCGGCTCGGCCGGCGCGATCGAGGCCGCACGGACGCGCCGACCGGCGCGAAGAAGGGCGCACCGGGGGACGGGTACGAGGACTGGGTCAAGGGACTCGGCGCCGAACCCCCGGTACCGGTGGACAACGGCAAGCCCGCCCGGCACGCGCAGTCCGGCGAGGAGGGCGCCCAGCCGGCCAACGGAAACGCCCGCTCCCGACGGTCGTAGTCCCACCCCGCCCGGTACTGTCCATTGTGGACGGTGTCGCGGGCGCATGGGTGCTCGAAGTGCCGTACAGCTGAGAGTGAGCGCGCTCAATCGGCGTTGCCGGGTTCCCCCGGAGCCCCGAGCCGAAGATCGCCCAATGCGCGCTGGATCAACAGCCGTGCCGGTGCCCCGTACACCGCTGCTCGCTGGTGCTGAACGAATGCTTGGACGTAGACCGCGATTTCCCGGGGTTGGCTGATCTCCAGTCCCGCTGACACGCCATCAACCCTCACCGTCGACTCGTCAAAGATCCAGAAGCTGCCTTGGGCGTAGACATGACGCTCGCCCATGGCCGGAACGATGCCGAGGCTGACCCGGGGAAGTGACATGACGGCCAGTACCCGGTCAAGCTGGCCCGCCATGGTTTCCGCGTCGCCTACCCGCGTCCGTAGCGCCTGCTCCTCGAGTACGAACAGAAACCGGCGGTCGCCGTTGTACAGGACCTGCTGGCGCTCCATACGCGCCCGCACGGCTTCGTCGACATCGTCGGGTAGGTCAAGGAAGTTGACCCATGAGCGGAAGATCGCAGCGGCGTAGTCGGCGGTGTGCAGCAAGCCGGGAATGACGAGCGACTCATAGACGCGAAAGAGTTTGGTGCGTTCGTACAGCGGCAGGGATACGACCTGGGAGTGCTTGAGGCCGGTACGCATCCGGCGGCGCCACTCGACGTACATCGTCTCGATATGCCGGACGGTAGCGATGAGATCAGCTTCCTGGTCTGCGGCATTGCAGGCGCGGCACCAGACCCGGATATCGTCCTCCGACGGATTCTGGTCACCGTGCTCCAGCTTGCTTATCTTGGTGAAGTGCCAGCCAGCCGCTGTCGCCAGCGCCCGTCCCGTAAGGCTCGCCTCCTTGCGGATCTCACGGAGCCGGACGCCGAGCGCCTCGCGCGCTTGCTGGACTGGGGTCGACAAGTTACGCGGGCTTGTACTCGCTGTGCGGGATCGCGACCGGCCACGCCGCCTCGAAGGCCGCGGTGCAGCGCTCCAGGACGACCGGATCCCGGGTTACGAGCCGTTCGACCGGCGCCCCAGTTGCCGAGAAGACGGTAAATGCCGCTATCTCGCCGTCGAACATCCAGACGTCGTTGCCAGGAAACAACAGCCCGGAGGCAAGGCGGCGGGGCAGCCAGCGAATGTCCTCACCGGCCTCAACCGCGTGGTGGGCATGACTGTGCTCGAACCGGATGTAGTCCGAGACCGGCTCGGAAACGAGGCGCACGCGCCGGTACGCCTTGCCGGCCCGAACGTTCTGCCGTACCTCGGCCAGCCATGGTTGGAACCAGGCCAGATCATCCGGCTCGCCTGCTCGCCACCTACGCAACGGCTCGTTCTCGATCTCGGTGCCGTAGACGTCGCGTGTCTCAAGGTGTAGCGCCTCGCGCCGGAAGCTACCGAAGAAGGCATCACGATCGACGGCGGAGATGCGCTCCAACGCTACCGCCCAGCGAGCAGGGCCAGCATGGCCGCCTTCGCGACCTCCACACAGGTCTCGTGATCCGGAATGCGCATGATGTCGAGGGCAGTCGGGTCGCTGACCCTCCTCCCCTTGACGAGGTAGTTGCCGTTGTCCTTGACATGCATGATTGGCACTACGAGGTTGCCGACCGCACCCTCAACGCCATCCTCGGCGAGGAACGTGAGGAGCCGGGCTGGTACCTCCACGATGGTCTCCTCATCGGTCAGGTCGAGCCCAGCCAGGATGTCGACGTCCGTCACGATCCATCCCTGCACGATGTACGACTCGCGGTCGGTGGAATACAACGTCGGCGACTCCTGCGGGCTGGAGTCTTTGCCCAGGAACCGTAGTTCCATGATCCTCCTCCTGCCTCAAGACGTTGCTCAGCCTACCTGGATCGTCCTGTGCAACCACCCCGGCGTCAAGGGGCCAAACATGCCTTTGAGAAGCGCGCATGTGAATGGAAGGAACACCGCGCAACTTTCTTCCCCGCCGGTCCACGGGCACCCTACAGTCACCGACCAGGGCACCGGGACGGGTGCTGGCAAGCGGCCACTCCCCGGTCGGCAAACTGGGATACACCGCATAAGTCGCCCGCCCGTTCCGGCGCCTACCGAGCAAATGAATTCCGGATTGACCGTCTGCCGCGGCAACCGTGCGGCCGCGGCCGGTCCGGGGAGAGCAGGCATCGCGGCGACTGTCTACCGCCGAAGGGAGTGACAGTAATGGACGGTGTGTTCGTGGCGCACCCGGCGTGGTGCGACCGCAGCAACTGCTCGGTCACCAGAGCGTCGCACGGCACGCATTTCTCGGCGCGGCTCGTGCTGGAGCCGCATCCGCGCAACCGGATCCGGGCGAGCGTCCGGATCACCGAGGGCAGGCCCGTACCGGGCTACCCCGAAAGCGGGGGAGTCGCCGTGGAGCTGATGATGACGTTCCCATGCTTCGACTCCGAGGTCGAGGACGATGAGTACTACGTCGTACTCCCCGGCGAGCGCGCCTACGCGCTCGGCCGGATGCTCGTCTCCGCCGGCCGGCAGGCTTCGGCGTGGACGGTGCCCGCAGGGGCACAGGTGCTCGAATCGCCGCACAACTGAGAGTTGTATTTACTCACTACGTGAGTAACACGCCGAGACCACTACCCCACTCTGGCGCCTCTTCTGGTAACGGCGCGACGGGTCCGGCGGCGGTGCACCCAGTGCAGGCCGAGCATCGGCGCGATGCCGACGGCGTACCAGGCCAGGTCCGGCACGTTGAACGTGCTGCCGAGCACCAGGCGGGCCAGCGTGCTGCGGGCCGACAAGGCCGCCGGTACCGGCGTCAGCTGCGCGAGCTCGACCGCCCAGCACCACGCCAGTGCCACCGCGCCGGCCACCACGGGCGCGGCACGGGGCACCAGGCACACGACGACGGCGTAGGCCAGCGCACCGTACAGGGCGACGCCGGCGTACTTGGCGAAGGCGCCGCCCGTCTGCGAACGTACCGCCAGACCGGCGACCAGGATGACAGCCAGCGCCGCCAGGGCGGGTAGCCGGGGCGACAGCAGTCGACGCACCGGCCCGCGCTACGCCGGCTCAGGCAACGGCAGGTACACCGCCGCGCCCGACGCCACGAACTCCTCCGACTTCTCGGTCATCCCCGCCGACACGGCGTCGTCGAGGCTCACGCCGTGCTCCGACGCGTACCGCTGAAGATCCTGGGTGATCTTCATGGAGCAGAACTTGGGCCCGCACATCGAGCAGAAGTGGGCCGTCTTGGCCGGCTCGGCCGGCAGCGTCTCGTCGTGGTATGCCCGCGCGGTGTCCGGGTCCAGCGCCAGGTTGAACTGGTCCTCCCAGCGGAACTCGAAACGCGCCTTGGACAGCGCGTCGTCCCACGCCTGCGCGCCCGGGTGCCCCTTGGCGATGTCGGCCGCGTGCGCCGCGATCTTGTACGCGATCACGCCCGCCTTCACGTCCTCCTTGGTCGGCAGCCCGAGGTGCTCCTTCGGGGTGACGTAGCAGAGCATCGCGGTGCCGTACATGGCGATCATCGCGGCGCCGATGGCCGAGGTGATGTGGTCGTACGCCGGCGCGATGTCCGTGGTGAGCGGTCCGAGCGTGTAGAACGGCGCCTCGTGGCACCACCTCTGCTGGAGGTCGACGTTCTCCTTGATCTTGTGCATCGGTACGTGACCCGGGCCCTCGATCATCGTCTGCACGTCGTGCTGCCACGCGATCGTCGTCAGCTCGCCCAACGTCTTCAGCTCCGCGAGCTGCGCCTCGTCGTTGGCGTCCGCGACCGAGCCCGGGCGCAGGCCGTCGCCGAGCGAGAACGTGATGTCGTACCGGGCGAAGATCTCGCACAGCTCCTCGAAGTGCGTGTAGAGGAAGTTCTCCCGGTGGCGCGCCAGGCACCAGGCGGCCAGCAGCGAGCCGCCACGCGACACGATCCCGGTGACCCGGTTGACCGCGAGCGGGACGTACCGCAGCAGCACGCCCGCGTGTACGGTCATGTAGTCCACGCCCTGCTCGGCCTGCTCGACCACGGTGTCCCGGTAGACCTCCCAGGACAGCTTCGTCGGGTCCCCGCCGACCTTCTCCAGCGCCTGGTAGATCGGTACGGTGCCGATCGGCACGGGGGAGTTGCGCAGGATCGCCTCGCGGGTCTCGTGGATGCGCCTGCCGGTGGACAGGTCCATCACGGTGTCGGCGCCCCAGCGCGTGGCCCAGCGCAGCTTGGCCACCTCTTCGTCCACAGTGGACGTTACCGCCGAGGTGCCGATGTTCGCGTTGACCTTCACGAGGAACCGCTTGCCGATGATCATCGGCTCGGCCTCGGGATGGTTCACGTTGACGGGCAGTACGGCCCGGCCGGCGGCCAGCTCGTCGAGCACCAGCGACGCCGGTACCCCTTCGCGCAGCGCCACGTACTCCATCTCCGGCGTCACCACCCCGGCGCGGGCGAACCGGAGCTGGGTACCGCCGCCCGGCCGCTCGGCGAGCCACGGCGCCCGTACCGCCGGCAACCCGTCGGCCGGCCCGTCCGGCACCGGCCCCGACGTGTCGTAGAGCCGTACCGGCGGGTTGTCCCCGGACAGCGGCACCTCCCGGAACGGCACCCGGATGTCCGGCCGCGACCCCTGCACGTACCCTTTCATCTGTTCTCCCCCACTAGCTAGATATCTAGATGTTTAAATGGTTGAGCGGGCCGGTCCCGCTCCCCAGGTCCCAGTCCGCGGCGCCGCGCAGCGCGCGGGTCACGTAGTTCTTGGCTTCCTGCAACGCATCCGGTAGGTCGTCGCCGAGCGCCAGCCGCGCGGCGACCGCCGCGGCGAACGTGCAGCCCGTGCCGTGCGTGTTGCGGGTGGCGACCCGGGGCGCGGTGAGGAACCGGACCCCGGCGGGCGTCCACAGCACGTCGACCGCATCCTCACCCGGGCTGTCCCCGCCGGTGACGACCACGTTCTTCACCCCTCTCGCGGCCAGCTGTCCGGCCGCGTCGGCCAGCTCGGCCGCGGTGGTGACCGGCCGGCCGAGCAGCGCACCGGCCTCCCCCGCGTTCGGGGTCACCACGGTCGCGTACGGCAGCAGAAGCTCGACCGCCGCCGCAGCGCCGAGCCGGAAACCACTGCTGGACAACAGAACCGGGTCGAGCACCAGGTTCGGCAGGAGCCCGTCCCTGGCCCGTACGGCGACAACGGCGGCGGTCTCGGCGGTGGCGAGCATGCCCACCTTGACCGCGGCCACCCGTACGTCCGCCAGCACCGCGTCGAGCTGGGTCTCGACGACGGTCGACGGCACCGGGTACACATCGGTCACCCCGCGACTGTTCTGGGTGGTGACCGCGGTGACCACACAGACGCCGTGCACCCGTTGCGCCGCAAAGGTTTTGAGGTCCGCCTGGAGTCCGGCGCCCGCGCTCGGGTCGGAGCCCGCGATCGTCAGCACCACCGGCGGCGTCGCCGTCATTACGCGCCGACCTCCGCGATGAACTCCGCCACTGTCGCGGCCGGGTCGGCGGCGCGCATCACGGCGCCCATCACGGCCACCCCGGCCGCGCCCGCGGCCACGCAGGCGATGGCGTGCGCTGGGGACTCCAGGCCGCCCAGCCCGAAGACCGGCGTGGCGGTACGGCAAGCCAGCCCGGCCAACCCGTACAGTCCCAGCGCCGGCCCGTACCCCGGCTTCGATGCGGTCGGGAAGACCGGCGAGACGACCACGTAGTCCTCTGTGGACAGTCGGCTCAGCTCGTCCGCGTCGTGACACGACCGGCCCAGGTACCCGACCCCGTCTGGCGTGGGATCGGTCGCCGCGAGGTGCACCGCGTTGCCGCCCAACGGATCCGGGCCCGCCACGATCAGCCGCCCGCCCACCGGCTCGAGGATGGCGCGCAGCGCTTCGGCCAGCTCGACCCGTTCCGGACGCGGCAGATCCTTCTCCCGCAACACCACCGACCGCGCTCCACCGTCGACCACGGCCGCGATGACCTCGCGCAGCGACCAGCGCGCCTGAGCCCGATCCGTCAACACCAACACCGTCACAGGTCCGGCCGCCCTTCGTCCACTGTGGACGCGAGAGCGTGGAACCGTTTCGGGATCCGGCCCGCCGTGTACGCCAGCCGTCCCGCCTCGACCGCCAGGCGCATCGCCCGCGCCATCCGGGCCGGCTCGGCGGCCCGGGTCACCGCGCTCGCCAGCAGCACCCCGTCACAGCCCAGCTCCATCGCCAGCGCCGCGTCCGACGCCGTACCGATGCCCGCGTCGAGGATCACCGGTACGGTCACCGCCTCCCGGATCAGCGCGATGTGGTGCGGGTTGCCGATGCCGAGTCCGGAGCCGATCGGCGCGCCGGCCGGCATGACCGCGGCGCAGCCGAGGTCGGCCAGGCGGCGCGCCAGCACCGGGTCGTCCGAGGTGTAGGGCAGTACGGTGAACCCGTCCGCGACCAGCTTCTCCGCCGCGGCGACCAGCTCCACCGCGTCCGGCAGCAGGGTCCGGTCGTCCCCGATCACCTCCAGCTTCACCCAGTCGGTACCGAACGCCTCCCGGGCCAGGTGCGCCACGGTCACCGCGTCGGTGGCGGTGTAGCAGCCGGCCGTGTTGGGTAGCACCGTGACCCCGCACCGGTCCAGTACGTCGAGCAGCCCGGTACCCGTCGCCGCCGGGTCGATGCGGCGCAGCGCGACGGTCACCAGCTCCGTACCCGAGGCGGTGATCGCCTCCGCCAGCGCCGACAGGCTCGCCGCCCCGCCCGTACCGAGAATGAGCCGGGACGCAAGCTCCCGCCCACCGAGCCGAAACATCGATCATCCTCCCTGCGTTGCGGTCAGTACCTCGACCCGGTCGCCCTCGGCGAGCGCGGTCGCGAGCCACGCCGAGCGCGGTACGACCGCGCCGCACCGGGCCACCGCGACCCCGCGCGGCTCCGGTACGCCGGTCACCGCGACGACGACGTCGGCCACCGTCGCCCCATCGGCCAGCGTGGCCGCCTTCCCGTTCACCGTGACGTTCACCGGGGACGACCTCCGGTGGCGACGAAGCGCTCCGGGCTGAAGGGCTTGACCAGCTCGGCGGACGGGCCGCCGCCGGTGACCAGGTCGGCGACCGCGTCCGCGGTGACCGGCGCGAGCAGGACGCCGTGCCGGTAGTGCCCGGTGGCGACGAACACTCCCGGCCGCAGCTCACCGATGATCGGGGCGTTGTCGGGGGTACCCGGCCGGAAGCCGGCCTGGGTCTCGGTCAGCTCGTACTCGGCCAGCTCCGGTACCAGGTCCACGGCCGCGCGCAGCAGGTCGAGCACGGCGCCGGCGGTGACCGTACCGTCGCGCCGTTCCTCGCTCGTCGCGCCCACCACCACCTCGCCGTCGGCGCGCGGCACGAGATAGACCGGGCGCCCGTCCGCGTACCCCCGGATCACATGCAGCGGACCACCCGGACCGGGCCGACCAGACGGGCGGGGCGCCCGGAAGAGGCGAAGGAGCTGGCCCTTCACGGGTCTTACCGGAAGTCCGGTCAGAGCGGCGCTGGCGCACCCGGCGGCGACCACCACCACGTCACTGTCCACAGCGGACAGATCGTGGACCGCGCGCCGCTCCACCCTGACCAGGGAACGCAGCGCGGTGACGACCCGGCGGGGATCGACCTGGTGGTCCTCGGGAGCCCAGGCGCCGCCCCGGATCCGGGGCGCCAGCCGGGGTTCCCGCGCACGCAGCTCGGTGGCGCGCAGCGGCGTCGCCGGCAGCCCGAGCGCGGCCTGGTAGCGGATGAGCCGGTTCAGCTCCGCCAGGTCGTCGTCGGTCCGCGCGACGAGCAGTGTCCCCCCGGCCCGGTACCCGACCTCGACGCCGCCCGCCGCGGCCAGCGCGCCGGCGAAGTCCGGCCAGCGCCGTGCCGACTCCACGGTCAGTGCGAGCAGTTCCTCCTCGCCGAAGTACGCCTCCGCGACCGGTGCGAGCATGCCCGCCGCCACATGCGAGGCACCGCTGCCCGGCGCCGGGTCGTACACCGTCACCGCGCAGCCGCGCCCGGCCAGCCGCCACGCGATGGACAGCCCGACGATCCCACCGCCCACCACCGCGACACGCTTCACGCCGCGCCGCACATTTTGAGAGCCTTCAACAGATCGGCAGCGGCCGCGGCCGGCTCGGCCGCGTCGCTGACGGCGGAGACCACCGCGATGCCGTAGGCGCCGGCCGCGAGGAGGCCCGGGACGCGCGCCGCGGTCACCGACCCGATGGCGATCACGGGTACGGACACCGCCGCCGCCACCGCGCCCACCCCACCCACACCGATCGGGTCGGGCAGCCCGTCCTTGGTCGTCGTCGCGAACGCCGGCCCCACGCCGAGGTACGTCGCACCCGCCGCCACCGCTTCGCGCGCCGCCCCGGGGTCGCGGGCCGTCGCGCCGAGGATCGCGTCCGGCCCGAGTACCCGGCGCGCCGCGGCCACCGGCAGGTCGTCCCCGCCCACGTGACCGCCGTCCGCGCCGACCGCGAGCGCGATATGTAACCGGTCGTTGACCAGGCAGGTGGCGCCCGCCTCCCGGCACAGCGCGACGATCACGGTGGCCAGGTCGTACGCCCCCCGGTCCGAGATGTGGTCGGGCACCCGTACCTGCACGACCGGTACGCCCACGGACAGCGCCGCGCGCACCACCGGTACCGGGTCGCGATCCCGGCGCACGTCGGTGACGAGGTGCAGCCGCCCGAGCGGACCAGCCATTGATGCTCCTCCCTGCGCCGGCATTACCCGGATCAGGTTCGACGGTCGGGGGCGCCAGCCCCCCTCTCAGCCCGGTGCTCCGGGCTCCCGTGGTATGTCTCCCTGACCGTAGGCGACCGGAGATCCCCAGGCAACCGGGGGCGAGCCGTTTCGGGACCATCCCGAGGGGTACCCCGACTCCGACCGAAGGGAGAATTCGCCATGAAGTATGACGAGTTTATCGACGGCGTGGCGGACCGCGCCGGCCTGTCCAGCGACGAGGCGATCGTGATGACCGACGCCGTTCTTGTCACGCTGGCCGAGCGGATCAGCGGCGGCGAAGCCCGCGACCTGGCTTCCCAGCTGCCCCAGGAGCTCCAGGACCCGCTCATGTCCGCGGACGAGCCGGCCGAGCCGTTCGGGCTCGTCGAGTTCGTCCGGCGGGTCGGCGACCGGGCCGGGGTGGACGACATCGACGCCCTCGACGGCGTACGGGCCGTGCTCGGCACCGTCGGGCAGGCGGTCACCACCGGCGAGTTCGAGGACATCATGGCCCAGCTGCCGCAGGAGTTCCGGGAGCTGGTAGGCCCGGTGCCCAGGAGCGCCTAGCTACCGGTCCTGGTCCCAGACCGGCTCCGGAGTCTCCAGAACCTCGCCGTCACCACGGAACAGCACGAAGCGGTGGAACGACCGGGTGAACCAGCGGTCGTGGGTGACCGCGATCACCGTACCGGCGAAGCCTCTCAGCCCTTCCTCAAGCGCCTCGGCCGAGGCCAGGTCGAGGTTGTCCGTCGGCTCGTCGAGCAGCAGCAGGGTCGCCCCGCCCAGTTCGAGGAGGAGTACCAGGAAGCGGGCCTGCTGCCCGCCGGACAGGGTGCCGAACAGCTGGTCACCCTGCCCGGCCAGCTCGTACCGGTTGAGCGCCTTCATCGCCCCATGCCGGTCCAGCCCGCTCCGGTGCTCGTCGCCGCGCCAGAGAATATCCACGAGGGTACGGTCGACGAGGTCGGGCCGGTCGTGCGTCTGCGAGAAGTGTCCGGGCCGGACCCGGGCGCCGAGCCGCGCACTCCCCGAGGAGGGCACCGGGTCGCCGGCGAGCAGCCGCAGGAAGTGCGACTTTCCGGTGCCGTTCGCGCCCAGTACGGCCACCCGGTCGCCGTACCAGATCTCCAGGTCGAACGGGTACGTCAGCCCGTCCAGCTCGAGCTGGTCGAGCATGACCGCGCGCTTGCCGGTACGGCCGCCGGACAGGCGCATCCGGATATCCTGGTCCTTCGGCGGCAGGGGCGGCGGCCCGGCCTCCTCGAACTTGCGCAGCCGGGTCTGCGCCGCCTGGTAGCGCGAGGCCATCCCCGAGTTGTACGCGGCCTTCTGCTTGTACATCAGCATCAGCTCGCGCAGCTTCTCGTGCTCCTCGTCCCAGCGCCGCCGGGCCTCCTCGAGCCGGTCGTGCCGGGCGACCCGGGCCTCGTGCCAGGACGCGAACCCGCCCGGATGCACCCACGCCGACCCGCCTTCGTCGCGAGCCGGCACTCGGGCCGGACCGGAAGGGCGGCGCTCGATGGTGACCACCCGGTCGGCGGTCCGGGCCAGCAGCTCCCGGTCGTGCGACACGTACAGCACGGACTTGTCCGACTCGTTGAGGCGGCCCTCCAGCCACCGCTTGGCCGGTACGTCCAGGAAGTTGTCCGGCTCGTCCAGCAGCAGCACCTCGTCCGCGCCCCGCAGCAGCAGCTCCAGCGCGAAGCGCTTCTGCTGGCCGCCGGACAGGGTGGCGACCGGCCGGTCCCGGCACTTGTCCCACGGGATATCGAGGGTTGCCACGGCAACGGTGTCAAAGAGCACCTCGGCGTCGTACCCGCCGGCCTCACCCCACGCGGTGAGCGCGTTCGCGTACCGCAGCTGGGTCTTCTGGTCGTCCGGCGCCGCGTGCAGCGCCCGCTCCGCGGCGGCCAACCGCTCCCCCGCCGCGCGGACGGCCGGCGTCGCCAGCGACAAGGCGAGGCTCAGCAGGCTCCACCGGGCCGCGGTCCGCTCGCCGCCGGATCCAGCCCCGATCATCCCGATGAACTGCCGCATCACGCCCAGCCCACCCGAGCGCGCGATGACCCCGGCCTGTACCGGGACATCCCCGGCGACCATGCGCAGCAGAGTGGTCTTGCCCGCTCCGTTCGGCCCGACCAACGCGATCTTGGCACCCTCGCCGACCCGGAACGAGACATCCGCGAACAGCACCCGACCGTCCGGCAACGTGTGCGAGACCCCGGCGACGTCCACGTAACCCATGGGAACCGATTGTCCGGCCGGCGGCTGCGGGCGTCACCTGATTACCCGCTGCCGCACGGCGTCGCCGGCAAGGGCGACGATCAGGGTCGTCCGCCATGTCGCGGCCATCTGCTCCTACCTGCGGCCACCAAGCGGGCTGGGCGCCGCCAGCTATGCGGATCAGCCCGTACCCGCCGATACCCGCAGGACGCGGTACCCCTTCTGCGAGGCGTGCCGGGTCACCGTCCAGCCCTGCCCGGTCAGCCAGCCCGGTAGCGAGTCGGCCCCGAGGTGGCGGGCGACCACCAGCCAGGCGGTACCGCCCGGGGCGAGCCGGGGCAGCCAGCGCGCCAGCATCTCGTGCAGCTCCGCCTTGCCGACCCGGATCGGCGGGTTGCTCCAGATCTCGTCGAAGCGCACGTCCCCAGGTACGTCGTCGGGGCCGGTGGCGATCACCCGGTCGGCCCAGCCGAGGGCGGCGGCATTCGCCCGTACCAGGTCGAGGGCGCGGGAGTTGACATCCACGGCGTACACGGTCGCCTTCTCCGACCTGCTCGCGAGCACCATGCTGATCGGCCCGTACCCGCAGCCGAGGTCCAGGTACACCCCGCCACGCGGCCCGGGCAGCGGCGCCTTCCGCAGCAGCACGGCCGTACCCGGGTCCAGCCGTTGTGCCGAGAACACCCCGCTGGACGCGGTGAGCGTGAACTCCCGGCCGTCAACCGTGAACGACACGGTCCGGCCACGCTCGGGCGTGCCCGGCTCCGCCGCGAAGTAGTGCTCCTCGCTCATGCGCCGACCCGCAAGCTCTCGGCGACGCTCATGCGCCGACCCGCAAGCTCTCGGCGACGCTCATGCCGCTCCTTGTCACGGCGGATCGGTGCTCCGCGTCCACATGCGGCACGACCGCGCTGAGCCCATGATCCTTCGACCGTTCCGGCTCCCGGAGCTTCGCCGGGCTAGCCGGGACGCTCGATCGCTGACGCTCTTTCATGTCGGAAATTGTCGCTCCTCTCCGCGCCTCAGTGGTCACTGCCCTCCCTCGGATACCCTGTCGCACATGACGTACGGCCCCGGACAGCCACCGGGCGGATGGCACCCACCGTCCGACCCGGAGCCGACGGTGTACGGCCGACGCCGCGCGCCCGAGGACGACGAGCCGCCTCCCCCGCCCCCGGCCGGGCAGCCACCGTACCGGCCCCGGCGCCAGGCCGAGTCGGAGACCGGCCCGCTCACCGACCGGTACGTCCCGCGCCGCGCGAACTTAGACAACGGCTCGGCGGTCCACCACGTCCAGTCGGCGCCGGCGCAGCCCATCGAGCACGACGAACGGGGGCACCCGCACCGGTACGAGCCGGAGGACTGGCCGTCGCCTCCGCGTGACCGGCGCCCCGACCCCCCGCCCGGGGAGCCTGGGGGGCCGGAGCGCCCGCCCCGGGGCCCCCGGCCCGCGCGCGGCGCCGCCTCCGTACCCGTCCGGCGGGACGCGCCTCCACCACCCGAAGCGGGCGACGACCGCCCATCCCGCCCCTTGGGTCGGGCCAGGGTGGCCCCGCCGCCGAACAGCTACGACCGGCCAACCGGGCCCGCCGACCGCACCGCCGACCTCCACTCCGACCGCGCCGCCAAGCGTGGTGGACGCGGCCGGCCGCCCACCCCCACCTGGATGACCGCGGTCGGTATCACCGCGGTCGCCGTCGTGGTCGCGGTCCTCGTGCTCGGCGGATATCTGATGTTGACCGGCAGCGCCGCGCCCCCCGCGCCTTCGGATACCGGGCCCAAGCAGCGGGATATCAGCACGCGGCAGGCCGACCCGACGCCTTTGACCGAGGCGGAGCTCTTCCCGCAGCAGACCGTCACGGTGACCGACGGCGGCCGCGGATATCCGGTCGTGAAGACCCAGGCCGTGGCCGACTGCAAGGGGGTCGCGGTCGGCGACCTGGCCAAGGTCCTGGACGGGCTGGGCTGCACCCAGGTCATCCGCGCCACCATGACGAGCGCGGACAAGGCGTACGTGCTGACGGCCGGCGTGGTCAACCTGCCCACGGAGGACGACGCCGAAAAGCTCAGCGACGCGGTGCAGACGACCGTCGCGGACCAGAAGGGGCGCTTCGCCGGGTTCAGCGCCGGTGGGCCCACCGACATATTCGCCAAGGCAGCCACCCAGGTCGGCTGGGACGTCCGCGGCCACTACCTCGCGTACGGCGTGGTGGCCCGGGTCGACGGGAAGCCCATCGACGCCGGTGACCAGACAGTCCGGCAGATGATCGACGACCTGGTGGAGAAGTACCTCATGGGTACGGTCCTACAGGCCCGCGTGGCCCCGCCTGCCCCGGCACCGGCCGGCTCCGCGCCGCCGAACACCAAGAACCCGGGCACGAAGAACCCGACCACGAAGAAATAGCGCGCAGCCCTACGGGGAAATAGCGCACAGCCCTACGGGGAAATAGCGCGCAGCCTACGGGTGAGCGCGGCACGGCGCCCGTACTCGGCCGGGTCGGCCGGGTACTCCACCGCCACCAGGGTCAGTCCGTGTGGCGGGGCCACGGCCACCTCGCTGGCCCGCTCGTCGCGGGCGAGCAGGCTCGCCGGCCAGGCCACCGGCCGCCGGCCGTCGCCGACCGCGAGCAGCGCGCCGACCAGGCTGCGCACCATGGCCTGGCAGAACGCGTCCGCCTCGACGGTCGCGACGAGCACCCCGTCCGGTTCGCGCCGCCAGTCCAGCCGGGTCACCGCCCGGATCGTGGTCGCCCGCTCCTTGCGCTTGCAGTAGGCCGCGAAGTCGTGCTCGCCGACCAGGGCCGCGGCCGCCGCGTCGAGCACGGGCAGGTCGAGCGGGCGCGGCCAGGCGAGGGTGTCGCGCGCCTGGAGGGGGTACGCCCCCCACGGCGCATCGGTCACCCGGTACTGGTACCGGCGGGAAAGCGCGGCGAACCGGGCGTCGAAGTCGGGGGGTACCTCGGTCGCGGCGAGCACCCGGACATCCGGGGGCAGGAGGCCGGCCAGCCGCCGGACCAGGGTTGCGGACATCCCGGCCCACGCCTGTGCCGGGACGTTCACGTGGCAGACCTGCCCGGTCGCGTGTACGCCCGCGTCCGTACGCCCGGCCGCGGTCAGCCCGTCGACCGCCCCGAGCACCCGGGTCAGCTCCCCGGCCAGTACCCCGGCGACGGTACGGCGGTCGGGCTGCGCGGCCCAGCCGGAGAAGTCCGTACCGTCATAGGCCACGTCGAGCCGGACACGAACGAGCCCGCCGCCCCGGGTCGGGACAGCGGGCTCGTCGGATATCTCCCGGCTCAGGACTCGTCTTCCTCATCGGCCGGAGCGGCCGACGCGGCCGGCGCCGCCTTCCGGGCCCGTTTGGCCGTAGCCGGCGTCTCCTCGTCCTCTTCACCGGCGAGGGCGGCGACCGCCTCCGCCTTGGCCGCCTTGCGCGCGGCGGACCTGGCGGCCTTGGTCGGCTCGGCCACCATCAGCTCCTCGACCAGCTCGATGATCGCCATCGGCGCGGCGTCACCCTTGCGCGGACCGGTCTTCACGATCCGGGTGTACCCGCCGTCGCGGTTGACGTACCGCGGCGCGATCTCGTCGAACAGCGCGTACACCACGTCCTTGTCCCGGACCACGGTAAGTACCCGCCGGCGCGCGTGCAGGTCACCGCGCTTGGCCTTGGTGATGAGCTGCTCGGCGAGCGGGCGCAGCCGCTTCGCCTTCACCTCGGTCGTGGTGATCTTGCCGTGCCGGAACAGTGCCGTGGCGAGGTTCGCCAACATCAGCCGCTCGTGGGCGGGGCTGCCGCCGAGACGGGGACCCTTGGTGGGCGTGGGCATCGGTGCTCCTCGTTATCTCCGACCGCAGCGTCTTACAGCTGCTCGGTCTCGCGGTAGTCGTCGGTGTCGTAGTCGACCTCGGAGAAGGTGTCCACGACGTGGGCCGGGTCGAAGGTCGGGGCGGAGTCCTTCAGGCCCAGGCCCATCCCGGCGAGCTTCATCTTGACCTCGTCGATGGACTTCTGCCCGAAGTTGCGGATGTCGAGCAGATCCGCCTCGGTACGCCCGATGAGCTCGCCCACCGTGTTGATGCCCTCGCGCTTGAGGCAGTTGTACGACCGTACGGTCAGGTCCAGCTCCTCGATCGGCAGCGCCAGGTCGGCAGCCAGCTGCGCGTCCTGCGGGGAGGGACCGATGTCGATGCCCTCGGCGGTCTCGTCCAGCTCGCGGGCCAGCCCGAACAGCTCGACGAGGGTGGAACCGGCCGAGGCCAGTGCGGTACGCGGGGTGATCGACGGCTTGGTCTCCACGTCGATGATGAGGCGGTCGAAGTCGGTACGCTGCTCGACCCGGGTCGCCTCGACGCGGTAGGTGACCTTGAGCACCGGCGAGTAGATCGAGTCCACCGGGATCCGGCCGATCTCGGCGCCGGCCTGCTTGTTCTGCGCCGCGGTGACGTACCCGCGACCACGCTCGACGGTCAGCTCCATGTCCAGCCGGCCCTTGCCGTTCAGGGTCGACAGCTTCAGGTCGGCGTTGTGTACGGACACCCCGGCCGGCGGCTGGATGTCCCCGGCGGTCACGTCGCCCGGCCCCTGCTTGCGCAGGTACATGGAGACCGGCTCGTCGTGCTCGGAGCTGACGCACAGCTCCTTGACGTTCATGACCAGCTCGACCACGTCCTCCTTGACGCCGGGGATCGTGGTGAACTCGTGCAGGACGCCGTCAATCTTGATGCTGGTGACCGCCGCGCCCGGGATGGACGACAGCAGGGTACGCCGCAGGGAGTTGCCCAGGGTGTACCCGAAGCCCGGCTCCAACGGTTCGATGGTGAACCGGGACCGGGTCTCGCTGATCGGCTCCTCGGAGAGGGTCGGCCGCTGCGTGATGAGCACTTGCTGTTCCTCCGATACGTCGGGCGCCCGCCATATGACGCCACACGTGTTGCTGAATCACACCCGGCGGCGCGCCAGCGCCACCAGCTCCCGCCGGGACCACACCCGGCGGCGCGCCAGCGCCACCAGCTCCCGCCGGGACCACACCCGGCGGCGCGCCAGCGCCACCAGCTCCCGCCGGGACCACACCCGGCGGCGCGCGCTAGCGCGCCACCGGCCGCCGCTCGGCCGCCAAGGCCGAGCGAACTATTTCGAGTAGAGCTCGACGATGAGCTGCTCCTGGACCTGGGTGTCGATGACCTGCCGGGCCGGGAGCGTGTGTACCAGGATCTTGAGCTGGCCGGGGATGGCCTCCAGCCACGCCGGCACCGTACGGGAGCCGGCCTCGGCGGCCGCCACGATGAACGGAGTCAGCTCGCGGGACTTGTCCCGTACCTCGACGATGTCGTGCTCGGACACCCGGTAGGACGGGATGTCCACCTTCTTGCCGTTGACCAGGAAGTGGCCGTGCTTGACCAGCTGCCGGGCCATGTCCCGGGACTTGGCGTAGCCGGCCCGGTAGACCACGTTGTCCAGCCGCGACTCGAGGATCTGCAGCAGCACCTCACCGGTCTTGCCCGGCTTGCGTACTGCCTCGTCGTAGTACCGCTGGAACTGCTTCTCCAGTACGCCGTACACCCGGCGGGCCTTCTGCTTCTCCCGCAGCTGCAGCAGGTACTCGGTCTCCTTCGGCCGGCCGCGGCCGTGCTGGCCGGGCGGGAAGGGCCGGGACTCGAACGGGCATTTCGGCCCGTCGCACTTGCTGCCCTTGAGGAACAGCTTCATCTTCTCCCGACGGCAGCGGCGGCAGTCGGGACCCGTATAACGAGCCATCTCTCTATATCTCCTCAGACCCGGCGGCGCTTCGGCGGACGGCACCCGTTGTGCGGCTGCGGCGTGACGTCGGCGATCTGGCCGACCTCGAGGCCGACGGCCTGCAGCGAGCGGATGGCGGTCTCCCGGCCGGAGCCCGGGCCCTTCACGAAGACGTCGACCTTACGCATGCCGTGCTCCATCGCCCGGCGCGCGGCGGCCTCGGCGGCCAGCTGCGCGGCGAACGGGGTCGACTTGCGGGAGCCCTTGAAGCCGACCTGCCCGGCCGAGGCCCAGGAGATGACGGCCCCGGTGGGGTCGGTGATCGACACGATCGTGTTGTTGAACGTGCTCTTGATGTGCGCCTGACCGTGCGCGACGTTCTTGCGCTCCTTGCGCCGTACTTTCTTGACGGCCGGACCGGTGCGTGCCTTGGGCGGCATATCTGTGTGCGCTCCTCAGTGCTTACTTCTTGCCGGGCTTCTTCTTGTTGGCCACGACCTTCTTCGGACCCTTGCGGGTACGCGCGTTGGTCCGGGTCCGCTGGCCGCGCACGGGAAGCCCGCGCCGGTGCCGGATGCCCTCGTAGCAGCCGATCTCCACCTTGCGGCGGATGTCCGCGGCGACCTCGCGGCGCAGGTCGCCCTCTACCTTGAAGTTGGCCTCGATGTATTCGCGAAGCTGGAGGACCTCGTCGTCGGTCAGGTCCTTGGCCCGCTTGCTCGGGTCGACGCCGGTGGCCGACAGCGCCTCGTTGGCGCGGGTCCGGCCGATCCCGAAGACATAGGTGAGCGCGATCTCCATCCGCTTCTCGCGGGGGAGGTCGACGCCGACGAGACGTGCCATATCCGGGCGTGCTCCTTGCATTTACGGAGGTCTATGCCCGTCCGTCCCCGCCTCGACCCCTCCGGCTCGGCGGCGTCTGGCGCCGCGCGGCGACCCGGAGTAGTCGCCTAGGCAGGGCCCCGGCCTCCGACCGGGGGTCGGCCGCGGTTCGGTCACTCTTCGCCGCGGCTGGACGAGCCTGTCTCTGTGGTACCGACGCCGGAGCGGCGTCGTCGTGCTGAAGGCGCTGGAGGCGCAGTTACCCCTGGCGCTGCTTGTGGCGCGGGTCAGAGCAGATGACCATGACCCGGCCATGCCGGCGGATCACCCGGCACTTGTTGCAGATCCGCTTGACGCTCGGCTTGACCTTCACTGGTTACCTTTTTCGGATCGCGTCGACGTCACTTGTATCGGTAGACGATGCGGCCACGGGTGAGGTCGTACGGCGAGAGTTCCACCACGACCCGGTCTTCCGGCAGGATACGGATGTAGTGCTGCCGCATCTTGCCGCTGATGTGTGCCAGGACCTTGTGGCCATTGGCGAGCTCCACCCGGAACATGGCGTTCGGGAGTGGCTCGATGACCCGGCCCTCGATCTCGATGGCCCCGTCTTTTTTGGGCATGTCCTCCGCTACCTGACGTCTGGTTCATTGACAGGCTCACAGGTCCATCGCGAGGGTTGGTTGACCACTCGCGCCAGCCGCGGTTCCGTCCCGCCCACCGAAGCGCGGAGGAGGCATGACGGAGTGGACGCTGTGCGCCGATCAGCCACTCTACGCCTACCGACGGGGCACCGGCAAACCGGCCCCCGCGCTCGGGTGCGGCCGCTTCGGCCTTACCTCCGCCGGGGGGCGCGCCATTCGTGCGACCGGCTTCGGCCTTACCTCCGCCGGGGGGGACCGCCATCCGTGCGGCCGGCCCTACGGGGATCGGGCGGGGGCGGCGGCGGTCACCAGGTCCCCGAGCCGCTCCCGGCCGCCGTCCTCGGCGGTGGTGACCCAGACTCCGTCCTCGAAGAACGCCACGGTGTGCTCGACGTGGACGGCGGTTGACCGGTCCTGGGTGATGACCGTCCAGCCGTCGGCGAGCTCCACGGTGTCGGGGGAGCCGAGCGTGAGCATCGGCTCGATGGCGAGCGCGAGCCCCGGTACCAGCCGGGGACCCTTGCCGGGCCGGCCGTAGTTGAGCACGTGCGGGTCCTGGTGCATCTCGGTACCGATGCCGTGCCCGCCGTACCCCTTCACGATGCCGTACCGGCCGCCGGCCCGGATGGCGGTCTCGATCGCGTACGAGATATCCGTCAGCCGGCCCTCGCCGGACAGCAGCGCCCGGGCACCGGCCTCGATACCGGCCCACATCGCGTCCTCGGCGACCTCGATCATCCGGGGCACCCGGGAGTCGATCTCCCCTACGCCCACCGTCACCGCAGCGTCGCCGTGCCAGCCGTCGAGGATCGCGCCGCAGTCGATGGAGATCACGTCGCCCTCGCGCAGCACCTGCTTGCGCGAGGGGATGGCGTGCACGATCTGCTCGTTGACCGAGGAGCAGATCGTGCCGGGATATCCGTGGTAGCCCTTGAACGAGGGCACTCCACCAGCGTCCCGGATCGTCGTCTCGGCAAGCTCGTCGAGGTCGCCGGTACTGACGCCGGGCGCGACCGCCTCGGCCAGCTTGGCCAGCGCCGTGGCGACGACCAGACCGGCCTCCCGCATGAGGGTCAACTGCTCGGGCGTCTTGTACTGGATATCCAGCGTCCGGGTACGCACGTCATCCACCGTACGAGCGCAGGGAGTCGATCGCGCGTACGGTCACATCCTCGACAGGTCCGGTCGCGTCGATGCCCACCAGCTTGCCCTGGGCGCCGTAGTAGTCGACCAACGGCGCGGTCTTCTCCGCGTACTCGCGCAGCCGCTTCGCGATGACCTCGGCCTTGTCGTCGTCGCGCTGGTACAGCTCGCCACCGCACCGGTCGCACACGTCCGCCTTGCTGGGCGCCTCGAACTCGACGTGCCAGATCTTGCCGCAGCCCCGGCACTGGCGCCGGCCGGACAGCCGCCGGATCACCTCGTCGTCGTCGACCACCAGCTCCATCACGAGGTCGAGCTGGGTACCGAGGTCGGCGAGCAGCTTGTCGAGCGCGACCGCCTGCGGGACCGTACGGGGGAACCCGTCGAGCAGGAACCCGTCGCCCGCGTCCGGCTCGGCCAGCCGGTCCCGGACCATGTTGATGGTCACCTCGTCCGGGACCAGCTTGCCGTCGTCCATGTACCGCTTGGCCTCCAGGCCCAGCGGCGTACCCTGCGACACGTTGGCCCGGAAGATGTCCCCTGTCGAGATCTTGGGCACGGCGATGTGCGCGGCGATGAACTCGGCCTGGGTCCCCTTACCCGCCCCTGGGGGACCGACCAGTACCAGGCGCACCTACATCACCTCGCTTCTGCGGACATTCCGGCTCCCGAGGCTATGCCGGGCGACCCGGAACGTCCGCTCGCTGCGCGCGCCCACTACCTTAGGAACCCTTCATAGTTACGCTGCATCAGCTGGCTCTCGATCTGCTTGACGGTCTCCAAGCCCACACCAACGATGATCAGCACCGCAGTGCCGCCGAACGGGAAGTTCTGCTTCGTACCGACCATGCTGATGAACAGGTTCGGCAGGATCGCGATGAGGCCGAGGTACAGCGCGCCGGGAAGGGTAATCCGGCTGAGGATGAAGTCGAGGTACTCGGCGGTCGGCTTGCCCGGCCGGATACCGGGGACGAAGCCGCCGTACTTCTTCATGTTGTCCGCGACCTCGGTCGGGTTGAACGTGATCGAGACGTAGAAGTACGTGAAGAAGATGATCAGCAGGAAGTACAGCGAGATGTTCACCCAGCTGCCCTGGTTCACCAGGTAGTTGTTGATGAACCGGTAGTAGAAGTTCGGGTGCTGGGCGTCCATCAGCTGCAGGGCCAGCTGGGGCAGGTACAGCAGCGACGACGCGAAGATTACCGGGATGACACCGGCCTGGTTGACCTTCAACGGGATGTACGTGGACGTACCGCCGTACATTCGCCGGCCGACCATGCGTTTGGCGTACTGGACGGGTACCCGTCGTTGGGCCTGTTCGATGAAGACCACCGCGGTGATCACGATGATGCCGATCAGCACGATCAGGAAGAACGTGCCCCAGCCCTTGGAGACCTTCACCGACCAGCCCTCGGCGGGCAGCCGGGCGGCGATCGAGGTGAAGATCAGGACAGACATACCGTTGCCGACGCCCTTGTCAGTGATCATCTCGCCCAGCCACATGATCACGCCGGTGCCGGCCGTCATCGTCATCACCAGTACGGAGACGGTGAGCCACATCGGGATCTTGTGGGTGTCCGGCACGATCGGGTACTGCGACTGGTCGCACTTGCCGGCGAAGAGCTGGCCGGACCGGGCCAGCGCGACGAACGCCGACGCCTGCAGGACGGCGAGGCCCAGGGTCAGGTAACGGGTGTACTGCGTGATCTTGGCCTGGCCGGACTGGCCCTCCTTGCGCAGCTGCTCCAGCCGGGGGATCACGACGGTGAGCAGCTGAAGGATGATGCTGGAGGTGATGTACGGCATGATGCCCAGCGCGAACACCGACAGCTGGAGCAGCGCGCCACCCGAGAACAGGTTGAGCAGGGTGAAGACGCCGCTGGAGTCGCCGGAGTTCATGAACTTGATGCACTGCTGTACGTTGCCGTACGACACTCCCGGACTGGGCAGCGTGGCGCCCAACCGGTAGATAGCGATCATCGCTAACGTGAACAGCAGCTTCTTGCGCAGGTCAGGCGTCCGAAACGCACTGATGAAGGCGGAGAGCACGTTCTTCCTCCTGCGCTTGCGCGGCCGCCAGAGGCGGACGGCATGGGGTGGCCAGTCCAGTGTTACCCAGTGTTACCCAGTGTTACCCAGTGTTACCCAGTGCAGCGTAGCCGCTCCTCCCGTGAGGATCAGCTCGCTGCGAACGGACTCTAACAGCCCGTCCGGGAAAACGGTGCGACCCGGGCAACATATAGTCCGTCGCTGATGCGATCGTGGCGCCCGGCAGCCGCTCCTCGCAACTGACGTGGCGCCACGATCCGGTCTCGCTCTTCAGATTACGGTAGCGGATCCGCCGGCGGCTTCCAGCTTCTCCTTCGCGGAAGCGCTGAACGCGTCCGCGGAGACCTGGAGTGCTACCCCGCCCAGCTCGCCCGTACCCAACACCTTGATCGGCTGGCCCTTGCGGACCGCGCCGGACTCGACCAGCTCGGCCGGCCCCACCTGGCCGCCGTTCGGGAACAGCTCGGCCAGCCGCTCCAGGTTGACCACCTGGAACGTCACCTTGAAGCGGTTCTTGAAGCCCTTCAGCTTCGGCAGCCGCATGTGGATGGGCATCTGCCCGCCCTCGAACGCCGCCGAGATGTTCTTGCGGGCCTTCGAACCCTTGGTACCGCGCCCCGCGGTCTTGCCCTTGGAGCCCTCGCCACGACCCACGCGGGTCTTGGCGGTCTTGCTCCCCGGCGCCGGGCGCAGGTGGTGGACCTTGATCGTCATTACTCGACCTCCTCGACCTTCACGAGGTGGTTCACCGTGAAGATCATGCCCCGGATCTCGGGGCGGTCCTCCTTCACCACCACGTCATTGATCCGCTTCAGGCCGAGCGTACGCAGCGTCTCGCGCTGGTTGCGCTTGGACCCGATCCCGGACCGGACCTGGGTCACCTTCAATCGCGCCATCATGCTCACGCCCCCACACCGGCGCGCGCCGCCAGCATGGCCGCCGGCGCCACGTCCTCGACCGGCAGGCCGCGGCGCGCGGCCACCGCCTCCGGCGACTCCAACTGCTTGAGCGCCTTCACGGCGGCGTGCACGATGTTGATCGGGTTGGACGAGCCGAGGCTCTTGGAGAGCACATCGTGGATACCCGCGCACTCCAGTACGGCACGCACCGGGCCACCGGCGATGACGCCGGTACCGGCGCTGGCCGGCTTGAGCAGCACCACGCCGCCCGCGTCCTCGCCCAGGGACGGGTGCGGGATCGAGGAGCCGATCCGGGGCACCTTGAAGAAGTGCTTCTTGGCCTCCTCGACGCCCTTGGCGATGGCCGCGGGCACCTCCTTGGCCTTGCCGTACCCGACGCCGACCGTACCGTCGCCGTCGCCCACCACGACCAGCGCGGTGAAGCTGAACCGGCGGCCGCCCTTGACGACCTTGGCGACCCGGTTGATCGTCACGACCCGCTCGAGGTGCGGAGTCTTCTCGACCGGCGCGCCGCCCCGGCCGCCCTCGCGACGGCCCTCCCGGCGGCCCCCGCCGCCACCTTCGGCGCTTCCGGACCCGCCGCCCCTACGCTGCTGTCCTGGCATGAGGTGCGTTTCCCTTCTAGAACTCGAGTCCGGCTTCGCGGGCGGCGTCCGCCAGGGCGGCGATCCGCCCGGCGTACTTGTTGCCACCACGGTCGAAGACGACCTTGCCGATGCCGGCGACCTTGGCCCGCTCCGCCAGCAGCGTGCCCACCTTGCGGGCGAGCTCGCTCTTCGCGCCCTCGGTCCCCCGGATCGTGCTGTCCAGGGTGGACGCCGAGACCAGGGTACGGCCCTGGGTGTCGTCCACGACCTGCGCGACGATGTGCCGCAGCGAGCGGGTGACGACCAGGCGCGGCCGCGCGGCGGTACCGAAGACGTTCTTGCGGACCCGGAAGTGCCGGCGCGCCTTGCCGACCCGCCGCGCCGCGGCCACCCCGCCGCTGTTGCGCCGCTTCAACAAAAGGGCGGTCACTGCTCCACCCGCCTTCCCTCGTTCGCGAGGCTCACTTCTTGCCAGCCTTTCCAGCCTTACGGCGAATGACCTCGCCCTGGTACTTCACGCCCTTGCCCTTGTACGGCTCCGGCGGCCGGATCTTCCGGATGTTCGCGGCGACCTCGCCCACCTGCTGCTTGTCGATGCCCTCGACGCTGAACACGGTCGGGCGCTCGACGCTGAACTTGATGCCCTGCGGCGGCGTCACCAGCACGGGGTGCGAGAAGCCGAGCGCGAACTCCAGGTCGTTGCCCTTGGCGGTGACCCGGTACCCGGTACCGGCGATCTCCAGGGTCTTCTTGTAGCCCTCGGTGACCCCGACGATCATGTTGGCGACCAGGGTACGGGACAGCCCGTGCAGCTCCTTGGCCCGCCGCTCGTCGTTCGGGCGCACCACGGCCACCGCACCGTCGTCGGCCCGCTCGGCCCGGATCGGCTCGGCCAGGGTGTGCGACAGCTCGCCCTTGGGGCCCTTGACCCGTACCGTCTGGCCGGCGATGGTGATATCCACACCGGCCGGTACGGGGATCGGCTTACGGCCGATTCGCGACATTGTCTCCGCCTCCCGCTACCAGACGAAGGCGAGGACTTCCCCGCCCACGTTCCGCTTACGGGCCTGCCGGTCGGTCAGCAGCCCCTGTGACGTCGAGATGATCGCGACGCCCAGGCCGCCGAGCACGCGCGGCAGGTCCGGTGCCTTGGCGTACACCCGCAGCCCCGGCTTGGACACCCGCTTGATGCCGGCCAGGCTGCGCTCGCGGCTGGTGCCGTACTTGAGCTCGACGATCAGGCTCTTACCCACGTTGCCGTCGTCCGGCTCCTGCACCAACCAGGCGGCGATGTAGCCCTCGGCCTTGAGTACCTCGGCGATGTTCGCCTTGATCTTCGAGTAGGGCATGGTCACCCGGTCGTGGTACGCCTGGTTGGCGTTGCGCAGACGGGTCAGCATGTCTGCGATCGGGTCGGTCATTGTCATTGGTATGTCAAACCCTTCTCGCCGCGGTTCCCCGAGGGGGCCTACGGCGAAGACTCACCTGAACATTGTTCCGCCAGCTCGGAGTGACGCTGCGGCGATGAGCTTCGGTGGACAGAACAATGTTCACCAGGAAGCCTTCGAGACACCGGGGAGCTCGCCGCGGTGGGCCATCTCCCGGATGCAGACGCGGCACAGGCCGAACTTGCGGTAGACGGCCTTCGGCCGGCCGCACCGCTGGCAACGGGTGTACGCGCGAACCGAGAACTTCGGCTTCGCGGCCGCCTTGTTGATCAGCGCCTTCTTCGCCATCTCAGTTCTCCTTGAAGGGGAAGCCCAGCAGCTTGAGCAGTGCCCGGCCCTCGTCATCGGTCTCCGCGGTGGTCACCACGGTGATGTCCATGCCACGGGTACGGTCGATCCGGTCCTGGTCGATCTCGTGGAACACGGACTGCTCGGTCAGGCCGAACGTGTAGTTGCCGTTGCCGTCCAGCTTCCTGCCGTCCAGGCCCCGGAAGTCGCGGATACGGGGCAGCGCGATCGACAGCAGCCGGTCGAGGAACTCCCACATCCGGTCGCCGCGCAGGGTCACCTTCGCGCCGATCGGCATCCCCTCCCGCAGCTTGAACTGCGCGATGGACTTGGTGGCCCGGCGTACCTGCGGCTTCTGGCCGGTGATCGCGGCCAGGTCGCGAACCGCCCCGTCGATGAGCTTCGCGTCCCGCGCGGCCTCGCCGACACCCATGTTTACGACGATCTTCACCAGGCCCGGTACCTGCATCGGGTTGCCGTAGCGGAACTGCTCGCGCAGCTTGCCGGCGATCTCGGCGCGGTACCGCTCCTTGAGGCGCGGCGCGGGCGTATTGACGTCGCGGGCCAGCACCTGGGCTGAACCGGAACGGCGGCGTTCGTCAGACATCACAGGTCCTTACCGGAGCGGCGCGCGACGCGGACCTTCTGGCCGTTGTCGTCGACGCGGTAGCCGACACGGGTCGGCTTGCCGTCGCTGTCGACGACCATCACGTTGGAGACGTGGATCGGCGCCTCCTGGGTGACGATGCCACCGGTCTTCGCGCCACGCTGGGTGGTACGGATGCGGGTGTGCTTCTTGACCCGGTTCACGCCCTCGACCAGGACCTTGTCGAGCTTCGGGTAGGCCGCGATGACCTTGCCCTTGGCCCCCCGGTCCTTACCGGCGATGACCATGACGGTGTCGCCCTTCTTCACCTTCACGTCAGCTCCTCCCTACGGTCGGAGCTGCCGCGAAGCGCAGGCTCCTGAGCTCATGGTTCGCTCGCTCCCGCTCGCTCACGTCAGCTCCTCCCTACGGTCGGAGCTGCCGCGAAGCGCAGGCTCCTGAGCTCATGGTTCGCTCGCTCCCGCTCGCTCACGGCTAAAGCACCTCCGGCGCGAGAGAAATGATCTTCATGAACCGCTTGTCCCGCAGCTCCCGGCCGACCGGGCCGAAGATACGGGTACCGCGGGGGTCGCCGCCGTCCTTGATGATCACGGCGGCGTTCTCGTCGAACCGGATGTACGAACCGTCCGGCCGCCGCCGCTCCTTCGCCGTACGGACGATGACCGCCTTGACGACGTCGCCCTTCTTGACGCCGGCACCCGGGATGGCATCCTTCACCGTTGCCACGATGATGTCGCCGATGCCCGCGTAACGCCGGCCGGAGCCGCCGAGTACCCGGATGCACAGGATCTCCCGAGCACCGGTGTTGTCGGCGACGCGCAGCCGCGTCTCCTGCTGGATCACGTCAATCTCCTATGTCTGCCAGTTCTCCGACCGGGTGGGCCGGAGCTTGGCGGAACGTCCCGCCCGGCTCCCGCCAGGCGACGAATCAACACTGCCCGGGCCAGCCCGGGCCGTCCGGTCACTTGGCCCGTTCGAGGATCTCCACGACCCGCCACCGCTTGGTGGCGGACAGCGGACGGGTCTCCATCAGCAGCACCCGGTCGCCGATGCCGCACGAGTTCTGCTCGTCGTGCGCCTTCAGCTTGCTGGTACGGCGCATCACCTTGCCGTACAGCGGGTGCTTGACCTGGTCCTCGACCGCTACCACGACGGTCTTGTCCATCTTGTCGCTGACCACGTAGCCCTCACGGACCTTGCGGCGCGCCCGCTCGGTGGCGGCTGTCGTCTCGCTCATGCCTCAACTACCTCCGTGGGCGCGACGGACAGGCCCAGCTCGCGCTCCCGCATGATGGTGTAGATCCGGGCGATCTCCCGCCGGATGACCTGCAGCCGCCGGTTGTTGTCCAGCTGCCCGGTCGCGCCCTGAACGCGGAGGTTGAACAGCTCCGCCTTGGCCTCGCGCAGCCGAGCGACGAGGTCGTCCTCGGACAGCTCGCGCAGCTCGGCGGCCTTGGTACCGGCAGCCATCAGACCTCAACCCCCTCGCGCTTGACGATGCGGCACTTCATCGGCAGCTTGTGGATCGCGCGGCGCATCGCCTCGCGCGCGATCTGCTCGTTCGGGAAGGACATCTCGAAGAGGATCCGGCCCGGCTTGATGTTCGCGACCCACCACTCCGGCGAGCCCTTGCCGGAACCCATCCGGGTCTCGGCCGGCTTCTTGGTGATGGCCTGGTCCGGGAACACCGTGATCCAGACCTTGCCGCCACGACGGATGTGCCGGGTCATCGCGATACGCGCCGCCTCGATCTGGCGGTTGGTCAGGTACGCCGACTCCAGCGCCTGGACACCGAACTCGCCGAACGCCACCCGGGTACCGCCCTTCGCCGCACCGTGCCGGTTTGGGTGGTGCGGCTTGCGGAAGCCCTTCGGGGGCTTACGCGGCATCAGCATGGTTCAGCCCTCCTGCTGCTCAGCCGGCGCCGGCTCGGCAGCTGCGGCGTCCGTGGTGCTCACGGCGACCGGCGCGGCGGCGACCGGCTCGGTCGTGACCGCGCGACCCGCCTCGGTACCGCCGGCGGTGGTACCCGACGAACCCGAGCGCAGCCGGCGCGGACGCTCCGGCCGCTCGGCCCGTTCCCGGCGGGGACGCGGGGGACCCGTCTCGACCGGTGCCTCGCGACCCGGTACGGCGTCGCCCTTGTAGATCCACACCTTCACGCCGATGCGTCCGAAGGTGGTACGGGCCTCGAAGAACCCGTACTCGATGTTCGCGCGCAGCGTGTGCAGCGGTACCCGACCCTCGCGGTAGAACTCGGAGCGGGACATCTCGGCACCGCCCAGGCGCCCGGCGCACTGCACCCGGATGCCCTTCACGAGCGGGTTCTTCATCGCCGACTGCATCGCCTTGCGCATCGCCCGGCGGAAGCTGACCCGGCTGGACAGCTGCTCCGCGATGCCCTGGGCAACCAGCTGCGCGTCGGACTCAGGGCTCTTCACCTCGAGGATGTTGAGCTGCACCTGCTTGCCCGTCAGCTTCTCCAGCTCGCTGCGGATCCGGTCCGCCTCGGCGCCCTTACGGCCGATGACGATCCCCGGACGGGCGGTGTGGATGTCGATGCGTACCCGGTCCCGGGTCCGCTCGATGTCCACCTTGGAGATGCCGGCGCGCTCCAGGCCCTTGGACATCATCCGGCGGATCTTCACGTCCTCCGCGATGTAGTCCTTGTACAGCTTGTCGGCGTACCACCGGCTCTTCCAGTCGGTCGAGATGCCGAGCCGGAACCCGTGCGGGTGAACCTTCTGACCCATTACTCGGTCTCCTCCTCGGCCGGCTCGCTCGTCTCGGCGGGCACGGCTTTCTTCGACGCCTTCTGGGCCGACTTCCCGGCCGGCGCCGCGGTCTCCTCGGCGACCGCCACGGCCGGGCCGCTCGCCTCGTCCGCGTCGGTGTCGACGGCGGCCACGGCCGCCTTCTTCGCCGGCGCTGCCTTGGCGGCCTTCTTACCCGGCACGACCGGCCGGCTCGGCGTAGCGGCCTGCACCGACTCCACCACCATGGTGATATGGCAGGTGCGCTTGCGGATGCGGTACGCCCGGCCCTGCGCCCGCGGCCGGAACCGCTTCAGCGTCGGGCCCTCGTCGACGTACGCCTCGGCGACCAGGAGCGAGTCCGGGTCGAGCCGCTCGTTGTTCTCCGCGTTGGCGATCGCGCTGGCGAGCACCTTGTAGACCGGCTCGCTCGCCGCCTGTGGCGCGAACTGCAGCACGGTCAGCGCCTCCCGCGCGGGCAGGCCGCGGACGAGGTTGACCACACGGCGCGCCTTCGTCGCGGAGATGCGTACGTGCCGCGCGACCGCGCGCGCGCCCGGAAGCGCGACGTCGCTCTTGGTTGGCATCGGTGTCCCTATCCTCTGTCCTTAGCGCGCCTCACCGGCGGCGGCTCTTCCGGTCGTCCTTCTCGTGACCCTTGAACGTCCGGGTCAGCGCGAACTCACCGAGCTTGTGCCCGACCATCGCCTCGGTCACGAACACGGGTACGTGCTTGCGCCCGTCGTGTACGGCGATCGTGTGCCCGAGCATCTCGGGGACGATCGTCGAACGCCGCGACCAGGTCTTGATGACCTGCTTGGAGTTCTTCTCGTTCTGGACATCCACCTTCTTGAGCAGGTGGTCGTCGACGAACGGGCCCTTCTTCAGGCTGCGAGGCATGTCTCTGTTCTCCCTCAGCCGCGCTTGCGGTTCGCGTAGCGCCGGCGAACGATCAGCTTGTCGCTCGGCTGGTCCTTCTTGCGGGTACGGCCCTCGGGCTTGCCCTTCGGGTTGACCGGGTGCCGGCCACCGGAGGTCTTGCCCTCGCCACCGCCGTGCGGGTGGTCGACCGGGTTCATCGCCACACCCCGGACGCTGGGACGCTTGCCCTTCCAGCGCATCCGGCCGGCCTTACCCCAGTTGATGTTGGACTGGTCGGCGTTGCCGATCTCGCCCACGGTCGCCCGGCACTGTACGAGTACCCGCCGGATCTCACCGGAGGGCATCCGCAGCGTCGCGTAGTCCGCCTCGCGGCCGAGCAGCTGGATGCCGACGCCGGCCGAGCGGGCCAGCTTGGCCCCGCCGCCCGGGCGCAGCTCCACCGCGTGGATCGTGGTACCCACGGGGATGTTGCGCAGCGGCAGGTTGTTGCCCGGCTTGATGTCGGCGCCCGGGCCGGACTCCACGCGGTCGCCCTGCTTGAGGTCCTTCGGCGCGACGATGTACCGCTTCTCGCCGTCGGCGTAGTGCAGCAGCGCGATCCGGGCCGTACGGTTCGGGTCGTACTCGATGTGCGCGACCTTGGCCGGTACGCCGTCCTTGTCGACCCGCTTGAAGTCGATGAGGCGGTACTGCCGCTTGTGGCCGCCGCCCTGGTGCCGGGTGGTGATCCGGCCGTGGGCGTTGCGGCCGCCCTTGCCGTGCAGCGGCACCACGAGCGACTTCTCCGGGGCCGACCGGGTGACCTCGGCGAAGTCCGCGACACTGGAGCCGCGACGTGCCGGGGTGGTCGGCTTGTACTTACGAATAGGCATCTGTCAAACCCCTCAGGCTACCGGGCCGCCGAAGGCCTCGATCCGGTCACCATCGACGAGCTTCACGATCGCGCGCTTGGTGTCCTTGCGCTTGCCCCAGCCGGTACGGGTGCGCTTGCGCTTGCCCTGCCGGTTGAGCGTGTTCACCGTCTCGACCCGCACGTTGAAGATCTGCTGGATAGCGATCTTGATCGCGGTCTTGTTCGCGTCCGGGTGGACCAGGAACGTGTACCAGTTCTTGTTGAGCTCGCTGTAGCTCTTCTCGGAGACCACGGGCGCGATGATGATGTCGCGCGGGTCGGCGATCGTGCTCACTCCTGCTCCTCCCCGGCCTCGTCGTCCTCGTCCGCGGTCTCCTGCGTCGGCGACGCGGCGAGCGGTACGCCCAGGAACTCGTCCAGCGCGTCGGCCGTGAAGACCACCTCGTCGGCGACCAGCACGTCGTACGTGTTGAGCTGGCCGGCCTCGAGCAGGTGCACGGTCGGCACGTTGCGCAGGGAGAGCCAGCTCAGCTCGTCGGTCGCGGCGAGGACCACCAGTACCTTGGTGGACCCGGTCACCGCGGTCAGGGTCGCGAGGGCGGCCTTGGTCGACGGGGTGTCACCGTCCACAAAGGACTCCACGATGTGAACCCGACCGTCGCGCGCCCGGTCCGACAGGGCACCGCGCAACGCGGCGGCCTTCATCTTCTTGGGCGTGCGCTGGCTGTAGTCCCGCGGCACCGGGCCGTGTACCACGCCACCGCCGGTGAACTGCGGCGCCCGGATCGAGCCCTGCCGGGCCCGGCCGGTGCCCTTCTGCTTGTACGGCTTCCTGCCGCCGCCGGACACCTCGCCCCGGGTCTTCACCTTGTGCGTACCCTGCCGGGCCGCGGCCAGCTGGGCCACCACGACCTGGTGCATCAGCGAGATGTTGGCCTGCACGTCGAAGATGTCGGCGGGCAGCTCGACGGAGCGCACGGTCTCCCCGTCGACCGAGAGAACGTCGACGCTGGTCACTTCGCACCGCCCTTCTTGGCCGCCGAGCGGACCAGCACCAGCGAGCCCTTGGGGCCCGGGATGGCGCCCTTGACCAGGATCAGGTTCTGGTCCGGGTCGACCGCCTGGATGGTCAGGTTCTGTACGGTGTACCGCACGCCGCCCATCCGGCCGGCCATGCGGACGCCCTTGAAGACGCGGCCCGGCGTGGCGCAGGCGCCGATCGAGCCGGGCGAGCGGTGCTTGCGCTCCACGCCGTGGCTGGCGCGCAGGCCGTGGAAGCCGTGCCGCTTCATGACACCCGCGAAACCCTTGCCCTTGGTACGGCCGGTGACGTCGATGACCTGACCGGCCTGGAACGTCTCGGCGGTCACCTCCTGGCCGAGCGTGTACTCGCTGGCGTCGGTGGTGCGCAGCTCGACGATGTGCCGGCGCGGCGCCACGTCCGCCTTGGCGTAGTGGCCGGTGGTTGGCTTGTTCACCTTGCGCGGGTCAATCGCGCCGTACGCGAGCTGCACCGCGGCGTACCCGTCCTTGTCCGGGGTACGGACCTGGGTGACCACGCACGGGCCGGCCTGTACCACGGTGACCGGGACAACCCTGTTGTTGTCCCACACCTGGGTCATGCCGAGCTTGGCGCCCAGGATGCCCTTGACTTGCCTGTCCATTCGTCCGGTCCCTACAGCTTGATCTCGATGTCGACGCCAGCCGGCAGGTCGAGCCGCATCAGCGAGTCGACCGTCTTGGGGGTCGGGTCGATGATGTCGATCAGACGCTTGTGCGTACGCATCTCGAAGTGCTCGCGCGAGTCCTTGTACTTGTGCGGCGAACGGATGACGCAGAAGCGGTTGATCTCCGTGGGCAGCGGCACCGGGCCCGCGACCTGCGCCCCGGTACGCGTCACCGTCTCCACGATCTTGCGAGCCGAGGAGTCGACGACCTCGTGGTCATAGGCCTTGAGCCGGATGCGGATCTTCTGTCCCGCCATGGTGGCTTCTGTTTCCTGTTCTTCTCGATGCCCTGCGAGTCCGTCGTCACCGTCAGCTTGTCCCCAAGCTCATGGTCCGGCGCCTCTGTAACTGTCCCCGGTCCGACCCCCGCGGTCGGGCGTGTCGCGCCCGGGAGCCAGGCTCCCCCCGAAGGTCCGGAGCGGCTCTGGCTGGTGCGGTGGTCGAAGGCACCCGCGTAAGGCCCGGGCACCGTGCGGGGGTGGCCGACCGAGGTCGACCACCCCGCGCTGCGCACAACCTGTTCAGTATGCCGTACTGACGTACGGCGACCAAATCAGGTGCCTTGGTTCACTTCAGGATCTTGGTGACCCGGCCCGCGCCGACGGTACGGCCACCCTCCCGGATCGCGAAGCGGAGACCTTCCTCCATCGCGATCGGCTGGATGAGCTGTACGGTCATCGAGGTGTTGTCACCCGGCATGACCATCTCGGTACCCTCGGGGAGGGTGACGACGCCGGTCACGTCGGTGGTGCGGAAGTAGAACTGCGGGCGGTAGTTCTGGAAGAACGGGGTGTGCCGGCCGCCCTCCTCCTTGGAGAGGATGTAGACCGTCGCCTCGAACTCCGTGTGCGGGGTGTTCGTGCCGGGCTTCACCACGACCATGCCGCGCTCGACGTCCTCGCGCTTGATACCGCGCAGGAGCAGACCGACGTTCTCGCCGGCCCGCGCCTCGTCGAGGATCTTGCGGAACATCTCGATGCCGGTGCAGACGGTCTTCATCGACTTCGGCTTGATGCCGACGATCTCGACCTCCTCGTTCGGCTTGAGGATGCCCCGCTCGCAGCGGCCGGTGACGACCGTACCGCGACCGGTGATCGTGAAGACGTCCTCGATCGGCATCAGGAACGGCTTCTCGGTGTCGCGTACCGGCTGCGGGATCGCGGTGTCGACCGCGTCCATCAGCTCCATGAGCTTCTCGGCCCACTCGGCGTCGCCCTCCAGCGCCTTGAGCGCGGAGACCCGTACCACCGGCAGGTCGTCGCCCGGGAACTCCTGGCTCGACAGCAGCTCGCGGACCTCGAGCTCGACCAGCTCGAGCAGCTCCTCGTCATCGACCATGTCGGCCTTGTTGAGCGCCACCACGATGTACGGGACGCCGACCTGGCGGGCCAGCAGCACGTGCTCACGGGTCTGCGGCATCGGGCCGTCGGTCGCCGCCACCACCAGGATCGCGCCGTCCATCTGCGCGGCACCGGTGATCATGTTCTTGATGTAGTCGGCGTGACCGGGGCAGTCGACGTGCGCGTAGTGCCGCGCCTCGGTCTGGTACTCGACGTGCGCGATCGAGATGGTGATGCCGCGGGCCTTCTCCTCCGGCGCCTTGTCGATCTCGTCGAACGGCGTGTACGGGTTGAGGGCCGGCATCTTGTCGTGCAGGACCTTGGTAATGGCCGCGGTCAGCGTCGTCTTCCCGTGGTCGATGTGACCGATGGTGCCGATGTTGACGTGCGGCTTAGTCCGCTCGAACTTCGCCTTCGCCACTGGTGTCCTCCTGTGGACTTCTTGGTTCGTAGCCGCCGCCGCTAGCGGTGCGACTCTTGTCGACTTGGGTCTTGCGGCCTCACGGCCCCACGGCCCGGTGCGTGCAGCCCGTCGCCGGACCACCGGAGAGTTCACTTTGCGAACGAACGGTGTCGCCTTCGCTGAGTCTCCTCGGCTCGGACGCCCGGTCCGTTCGCTTCACGAACGAACGGTGTCGCCTTCGCTGAGTCTTCCCGGCTCGGACGCCCGGTCCGTTCGCTGCGCTCACTCCCCGGTTGCCTTCGCGATGATCTCCTTCGCGACGTTCGCGGGAACCTCCGCGTAGGAGTCGAACTGCATCGAGTAGCTCGCCCGGCCCTGGGTCTTCGACCGCAGGTCGCCGACGTAGCCGAACATCTCCGACAACGGCACCTGGGCGCGGACGACGCGGCTGCCGCCGCGCTCCTCCATCGCCTGGATGAGGCCGCGGCGGGAGTTGAGATCGCCGATGACGTCGCCCATGTTCTCCTCCGGGGTGACGACCTCGACGGCCATCATCGGTTCGAGCAGCGCGGGGTCGGCCCTGCGAGCCGCCTCCTTCAACACCATCGAACCGGCGATCTTGAATGCCATCTCGGACGAGTCGACCTCGTGGTACTGCCCGTCGACGAGCGTCAGCTTCAGGCCCACGAGGGGGTACCCGGCGAGGATGCCGTACTGCATGGCGTCCTGCGCACCGGCGTCCACCGAGGGGATGAACTCCTTCGGGATGCGGCCGCCGGTGACCGCGTTGACGAACTCGTACGTCGGACCGTCCGAGGTGATCTCGAGCGGTTCCAGGTTCACGATGACCCGGGCGTACTGCCCCGAGCCGCCGGTCTGCTTCTTGTGCGTGTACTCGACCTTCTGGACCGCGCGCCGGATGGTCTCCCGGTAGGCCACCTGCGGCTTACCGATGTTGGCCTCGACGCTGAACTCGCGGCGCATCCGGTCGACCAGGATGTCCAGGTGCAGCTCGCCCATGCCGGAGATGACCGTCTGACCGGTCTCCTCGTCGTTGCGGACGCGGAAGGTCGGGTCCTCCTCGGCGAGGCGCTGGATGGCGGTACCCAGCTTCTCCTGGTCGGCCTTGCTCTTCGGCTCGATCGCGACCGTGATGACCGGCTCCGGGAACGTCATCGACTCGAGGATCACCGGGTGGGCCGGGTCGCAGAGGGTGTCACCGGTGGTGGTCTGCTTCAGGCCCTGTACCGCGATGATGTCCCCGGCCGTGGCGCGCGGGCGCTCCTCGCGCTTGTTGGCGTGCATCTGGTAGATCTTGCCGATCCGCTCCTTGCGGTCCTTGGTGGAGTTGACCACCGGAGAGCCCGACTCGAGCGTGCCGGAGTAGACCCGGACGAACGTCAGCTTGCCGAGGTGCTTGTCGGTCTGGATCTTGAAGGCGAGTGCGGAGAACGGCTCGCTCGGCGACGGCTTGCGCTGCATCGGCGTCTCGCCGTCGGTCGCCGTGCCCTCGATCGCCGGGACGTCCAGCGGGGAGGGCAGGTAGTCGACGACGGCGTCGAGCATCGGCTGGACGCCCTTGTTCTTGAACGCCGAGCCGCACAGCACCGGGTTGGCCTTGCTGGCGACCGTGGCGCGGCGGATACCCGCCTTGATCGCCTCGGCCGTCAGCTCCTCGCCCTCGAGGTAGCGCTCCATCACCGCGTCGTCGACGTCGGCCAGCGTCTCGATGAGCTTCTCGCGGTACTCCGCGGCCTGGTCGGCGAGGTCGGCGGGGATCTCCTCGACGGCGTAGTCCTCGCCCTTCTGGGTCTCCCCGCGCCAGGTCAGCGCGCGCATTCCCACCAGGTCGACGACCCCGATGAAGTCGTGCTCGTTGCCGATCGGCAGCTGGAGCACCAGTGGCGTGGCGTTGAGCCGGTCGATCATCATCTGCACGCAGCGGAAGAAGTCCGCGCCGGTACGGTCGAGCTTGTTGACGAAGCACATCCGGGGCACGTGGTACTTGTCCGCCTGCCGCCAGACGTTCTCGGTCTGCGGCTCCACCCCGGCCACGCCGTCGTAGACCGCGACCGCACCGTCCAGTACGCGCAGCGACCGCTCGACCTCGACGGTGAAGTCGACGTGGCCGGGCGTATCGATGATCTGGATCGTGTGACCCTTCCACTCGCACTTGGTGGCGGCGGAGGTGATCGTGATCCCGCGCTCCTGCTCCTGCTCCATCCAGTCCATGACGGCCGCGCCCTCGTGGACCTCACCGATCTTGTAGGTGATACCGGTGTAGAACAGGATCCGTTCGGTGGTGGTCGTCTTACCGGCGTCGATATGCGCCATGATGCCAATGTTGCGTACCTTGGCGAGCGCGTTGTCGGCGGCAGCCACGTTGATCCCTACTTCTTCGTCTCGTCGTTGCGCGTCGACCATATTTCGGCCTGCGCGCGGCTGGGCCGCACTTCGGACCGAAAGACGGTCGCTACCAACGGTAGTGCGCGAAGGCCTTGTTGGACTCGGCCATCTTGTGCGTGTCCTCGCGCCGCTTCACCGCGGCACCGAGGCCGTTGCTCGCGTCGAGCAGCTCGTTCATGAGGCGCTCGACCATGGTCTTCTCGCGCCGCGCCTTGGAGTACGTGACCAGCCAGCGCAGGCCCAGCGTGGTCTGCCGCGGGGTGCGTACCTCGACCGGCACCTGGTACGTCGCGCCACCGACCCGGCGGCTGCGTACCTCCAGGGTCGGCTTCACGTTGTCCATCGCCCGCTTGAGCGTGACCACCGGGTCGGTGCCGGTCTTCTCCCGGCAACCCTCCAGCGCGCCGTACACGATGCGCTCGGCCAGCTGGCGCTTGCCGCGCAGCAGGATCTTGTTGATCAGCTGGGTGACCAGCGGCGAGTTGTACACCGGGTCGGCGACCAGCGGCCGTTTCGGCGCGGGGCCCTTACGCGGCATGTCAGCTCTTCTCCTTCTTCGCGCCGTACCGGCTGCGCGCCTGCTTCCGGTTACGGACACCCTGGGTGTCCAGCGAACCCCGGATGATCTTGTACCGTACGCCCGGGAGGTCCTTCACCCGGCCGCCGCGGACCAGCACGATCGAGTGCTCCTGGAGGTTGTGCCCGACGCCGGGGATGTACGCGGTCACCTCGATCTGGCTGGTCAGCCGGACGCGCGCCACCTTCCGCAGCGCCGAGTTCGGCTTCTTCGGCGTGGTGGTGTACACGCGCGTGCACACGCCACGCCGCTGCGGGCTCCCCTTCAGGGCCGGCGTCTTGGTCTTGCCGGTCTTCGCCTGGCGTCCCTTGCGGACCAACTGCTGGATGGTGGGCATCCGAGCCTTCGTCTCCCTTCGGCCACCGAGGTGGCCGCACGTCTCTTCCGTTCCAACGCGTACACCGCGCTGCCCGGTCGGGTGTCACGGCTTCCGGGCTCGCACCCGGTCCCAGGGACGTCCGACCCCCGCGGTCGGGCGTGTCGTCCGCTCACGGGTCCCGGCCGCGCTCGCGGTTGGCCAGGTCGTCTCAGGTTTCGCGCGGCGCGGTCAGCGCACGCACGATGAGCCCGGGCGAGCCCGGGCACGAGGGGAAAGAGTACCCACCGTCAGCGCACAGGTCAAAACGGGATGTCAACCAGCCGGTGAACCTCTGCCGGCCCGCCTGACCGCCGCCCGTCCGGTGCCGCCCCAGGTGTGGTGCTCCGGACTATCGTACCCGGTCTGTCCCGGTAGCACCGCTCGGATACCGGGAACCGGGCTCAGACCGACAGCAGCACCGCCAGGAGCAGCCCCAACAGGGCCAGACCGGCGCCGACCGAACCGCAGACCAGGCCGGTGATCGCCAGGCCCCGGCCGGTGGTCTCGCCGGCCGAGCGGCGGATCTGCCGGTTGGCCACCAGGGCGGTACCGAGGGCACCGCCACCGACGGCCGCGGCCAGTACGGTGAACGCCCCGGCCACCAGCGCACCCCACCCCCGCTGCGCCCCCACCAGCCCGAAGCACAGCACCAGCAGGCTGACCAGGATCGAGCCGATACCGGCGACCATGCTGCCGACCGCCAGCCCGGACACCGTCGGGCCTACGTCGGGGTAGGCGATGCCGAAGTGGGTGCCGGGGACCGGGTCGATCCGTACCGGGCGCAACGGCCGGGCGCCGGGCGGTGGCGGGGGCACCGGGGGCGGGTACGGCAGCGGCGGCGGGGCGTAGCCCGGCGCGGCCTGCGGTACGGGTACGGCCGCCGGCCGCCACGTGGGGTCGGGCGGCCGCCAGGATGGGTCGTCGGTCATAGCTCCCCGTCCCGCTCAGTTGACGTTCGGCCCGAAGTCGGGGCCGCCCGACGACGCCGCGATGTGCAGCAGCCCGATGATCGAGCCGAGGACCGCCGCGGCCGCGGCGAGCACGATACCGACCCAGGCGAGCGCGACGCCAACGCGCAGCGCCCGGCCGCCGGTCAGGAACTCGCCCGCCTCCGCGAGCTCCACCCGCGCCTGCCGGGCCAGCAGCAGCGCCAGCGTCGCCGGGATCAGGCCACCCAGGAAGAACCCGGTCAGCGCGGCGACGATGCCGAGCGCGAGCACCCCGCGCGCCTTGCTGGACGCGACCGGGTCCGGGTCGAGCGGGTGCCGGGCGCCGGCGAGCACCGCCGGGGAGACCGTCATGCCCAAAAGAATAGTGCGGCGGGACGCCGCTCCTCCCGTGAGGATCAGGAGTGCGGCGGGACCTGATCCTCACGGCAGGAAAGCGAGGGGGCGCCCGCCGGTGGCGGGCGCCCCCTGATCCAGTTGCGCTTAGCGGAACGACCCCAGATCAAAGTCATCCAGCGGTACGGCGTGCCCGCTGGCCGGGCCGAAACCGTAGTCGGTCTCGGCGTACCCGGTCATCGAGTACACCTTCTGCTTCGCCTCCTCGGTCGGCTCCACCCGGATGTTGCGGTACTTGCTGATGCCCGTACCGGCCGGGATGAGCTTGCCGATGATGACGTTCTCCTTGAGCCCGATCAGCGAGTCGCTGCGGGCGTGGATCGCCGCGTCGGTCAGTACCCGGGTGGTCTCCTGGAACGACGCCGCGGACAGCCACGACTCGGTGGCCAGCGACGCCTTGGTGATACCCATGAGCACCGGACGACCGGCCGCCGGCTCGCCGCCCTCGGCCACCACCCGACGGTTCTCCGCCTCGAAGTGCGCCCGGTCGACCAGCAGGCCCGGCAGGAACTCGGTGGAGCCGGAGTCGATGACCGTGACCCGCTTGAGCATCTGCCGGATGATGATCTCGATGTGCTTGTCGTGGATCTGCACACCCTGCGACCGGTACACCTCCTGGACCTCCTGGGTCAGGTGGACCTGTACCGCCCGCGGCCCCAGTACCCGCAGCAGCTCGTGCGGGTCGATGGTGCCCTCGGTGAGCTTCTCGCCGACCGCGATGTGGTCGCCGTCGCCCACTCCGGGCCGCAGCCGGACCCGCTTGGAGATCTTGTCGTGGACGATCTCGTCGCTGCCGTCGTCCGGCACGATGATGATCTTCCGCGACCGGTCCCCGTCCTCGATCCGGATCCGGCCGGCGGTCTCCGCGATCGGCGCCTTGCCCTTGGGCACCCGCGCCTCGAAGATCTCCTGGACCCGGGGCAGGCCCTGGGTGATGTCCTCACCCGCGACGCCGCCGGTGTGGAAGGTACGCATGGTCAGCTGGGTACCCGGCTCACCGATCGACTGGGCGGCGATGATGCCGACCGCCTCGCCGACGTCCACCGTCTTGCCGGTCGGCAGCGAACGGCCGTAGCAGGCCGCGCAGACGCCCAGCTTGGACTCGCAGGTGAGCACGCTGCGCACCCGTACCGTCTCCACGCCGGCCTCGACCAGCCTGGCCACCAGGATCGAGTTGAGGTCGTCGCCCCGGCTCGCCACCAGCTGCCCGTCGGGGCCCTTGATGTCGTCGGCCAGCGTACGGGCGTGCGCCCCGGTCTCCGCGAACTCGTGCACGGCCAGCCCGTCGTCGAGCTTCTGGCCTACCGCCATCGGGATGGCCCGGTCGGTACCGCAGTCCTCCTCGCGGATGATCACGTCCTGCGACACGTCCACCAACCGCCGGGTCAGGTACCCGGAGTCGGCGGTACGCAGCGCGGTGTCGGCCAGACCCTTGCGGGCACCGTGCGTGGAGATGAAGTACTCCAGTACGGACAGCCCCTCGCGGAAGCTGGCCTTGATCGGCCGCGGGATGATCTCACCCTTGGGGTTGGCCACCAGACCCCGGATCGCCGAGATCTGCCGGAGCTGGAGCAGGTTACCGCGAGCACCCGAGTTGATCATCTTCCACAGCGGGTTCTCCTTGGGCAGCGCCGTCTCCATCTCCTTGGCGACCTCGTTGGTGGCCTTGGTCCAGATCTCGATCAGCTCGCCGCGCCGCTCCTCGGCCGTCATCAGACCGCGCTGGTACTGCTTGTCGATCCGCTCGGCCTCCTTCTCGTAGCGCTCCAGGATCTCCCGCTTGCGCGGCGGAGCCACCACGTCCTCGATGCCGATGGTCACGCCCGACCAGGTGGCCCAGTGGAACCCGGCCTCCTTGAGCGCGTCCAGCGTCGCGGCGAGGGCCACCTTCGGGAAGCGCTCGGCGAGGTCGTTCACGATCGCCGAGAGCTGGCCCTTGCGGATCTCGTAGTTGACGAAGCGGTACCCCTTGGGCAGGGTCTCGTTGAACAGCACCCGGCCCAGCGTGGTGTCGATGACCAGCGGCTGGCCCGGCTCCCATCCGTCCGGAGCCACCCAGCGCTGCGCCCCGGCGCCGTTGTCCACCTCGGACACGTCCCGCAGCCGGATCCGTACCGGCGCCTGCAGGTGCAGCTCGCCGTTGTCGTGCGCCATCCGCGCCTCGGCGTCCGAGCTGAACGCCCGGCCGGCACCGAGCAGGCCCTCCCGCTGGTGGGTCAGGTGGTACAGGCCGATGACCATGTCCTGGGTGGGCATGGTGACCGGCTTGCCGTCGGCCGGCTTGAGGATGTTGTTCGAGGACAGCATCAGGATCCGCGCCTCGGCCTGGGCCTCCGACGACAGCGGTACGTGCACCGCCATCTGGTCACCGTCGAAGTCGGCGTTGAACGCGGTGCACACCAGCGGGTGGATCTGGATCGCCTTGCCCTCGACCAGCTGCGGCTCGAATGCCTGGATGCCCAGCCGGTGCAGGGTCGGCGCCCGGTTCAGCAGGACCGGGTGCTCGCCGATGACCTCCTCCAGCACGTCCCACACCACCGGCCGCTGCCGCTCGACCATCCGCTTGGCGGACTTGATGTTCTGCGCGTGGTTCAGGTCGACCAGCCGCTTCATCACGAACGGCTTGAACAGCTCCAGCGCCATCTGCTTGGGCAGCCCGCACTGGTGCAGCTTGAGCTGCGGGCCGACCACGATGACCGAACGGCCCGAGTAGTCGACGCGCTTACCCAGCAGGTTCTGCCGGAACCGGCCCTGCTTGCCCTTGAGCATGTCGGACAGCGACTTCAGCGGCCGGTTACCCGGACCGGTGACCGGACGACCCCGGCGGCCGTTGTCGAACAGCGCGTCGACGGCCTCCTGGAGCATCCGCTTCTCGTTGTTCACGATGATCTCCGGCGCGCCCAGGTCGATCAGGCGCTTGAGCCGGTTGTTCCGGTTGATGACCCGGCGGTACAGGTCGTTGAGGTCCGACGTGGCGAACCGGCCACCATCCAGCTGCACCATCGGGCGCAGGTCCGGCGGGATCACCGGTACGCAGTCCAGCACCATGCCCAGCGGCGAGTTGCTGGTGTTCAGGAACGCCGCCACGACCTTGAGCCGCTTGAGCGCCCGGATCTTCCGCTGGCCCTTGCCGGACCGGATGACCTCGCGCAGCGAGTCGGCCTCGTTGTTCAGGTCGAGGAACTCGATCAGCGACTTGATCGCCTCGGCGCCCATCGCCCCGGTGAAGTACTCACCGAACCGGTCCCGCAGCTCGCGGTACAGCAGCTCGTCGGTGACCAGCTGCTTGGGCTCCAGCTTCCGGAAGGTGTCCAGCACCTCGTCCAGCCGGTCGATCTCCCGCTGCGCCCGGTCCCGGATCTGGCGCATCTCGCGCTCGCCGGACTCCTTGACCTTGCGCCGGACATCCGCCTTGGCGCCCTCCGCCTCCAGCTCGGCCAGGTCCTGCTCCAGCTTGGCGGCGCGCTTCTCGATCTCCGCGTCGCGGGCGTTCTCGGCGTGCCGCTTCTCGGCCCCGATCTCGCTCTCGACCGTCGACATGTCCCGGTGCCGGGCCTCGCTGTTCACGCTCGTCACCACGTACGAGGCGAAGTAGATGATCTTTTCGAGGTCCTTCGGCGCCAGGTCCAGCAGGTACCCCAGCCGGCTCGGTACGCCCTTGAAGTACCAGATGTGCGTCACCGGCGCGGCCAGCTCGATGTGTCCCATCCGCTCACGCCGTACCTTGGCCCGAGTCACCTCGACGCCACAGCGCTCACAGATGATGCCCTTGAACCGGACCCGCTTGTACTTGCCGCAGTAGCACTCCCAGTCCCGGGTCGGACCGAAGATCTTCTCGCAGAAGAGCCCGTCCTTCTCCGGCTTGAGGGTGCGGTAGTTGATCGTCTCGGGCTTCTTGACCTCGCCGTGCGACCACTGCCGGATGTCGTCCGCGGTCGCCAGGCCGATGCGCAACTCGTCAAAGAAGTTGACGTCGAGCACGTTGGTGTCCTTCTTGTAGCTTCAGCTCGTCGAACTCAATGTGTGGGGTAGGCGGGCCGACTCGGTCACTTTGGTCCAGGTTCTGGGTCTCCTCGCGGAGACCGCGAGCCAGAATCTGGAAGGTCAGGCTTGATCCCTCCGTGCCCGAGCCGGCCCGCCAACCCTCGCGGGTCACTGTCGTCGCTTCACTTCTTCTTCGGTCACACTTCTTCGACTGATGAGGGTTCGCGTCTGGACAGGTCGATGCCAAGTTCTTCGGCTGCCCGGAAGACCTCGTCGTCTGTCTCGCGCATTTCGAGGGCGACTCCGTCGCTGGAGAGGACCTCGACGTTGAGGCAGAGGGACTGGAGACTCCTTGAGGAGCACCTTGAAGGACTCCGGGATGCCCGGCTCGGGGATGTTCTCGCCCTTGACGATGGCCTCGTAGACCTTCACGCGACCGAGTACGTCGTCGGACTTGATGGTGAGCAGTTCCTGCAGGGCGTAGGCGGCGCCGTACGCCTGCATGGCCCAGCACTCCATCTCGCCGAAGCGCTGGCCGCCGAACTGCGCCTTACCACCCAGCGGCTGCTGGGTGATCATCGAGTACGGGCCGGTCGAGCGCGCGTGGATCTTGTCGTCGACCAGGTGGTTCAGCTTGAGGATGTAGATGTAGCCGATCGCGATCGGGTCGGGCAGCGGCTCGCCGGAGCGCCCGTCGAACATCTGCGCCTTACCGCTCGCGCCCACGATCTGCAGCCCGTCCCGGTTGGGCAGGGTCGCGTCCAGCAGGCCGGCGATCTCCTCCTCCTTGGCACCGTCGAAGACCGGGGTCGCCACGTTGGTGTTCGGCACGGACTCGTCCGCGCCGATCGACCGCAGTGACTTCTTCCAGTCGGCGTCGGAGCCCTCCAGCTTCCAGCCGGTCTTGGCCACCCACCCGAGGTGGGTCTCCAGCACCTGGCCGATGTTCATCCGGCTCGGTACGCCCAGCGGGTTGAGCACGATGTCGACGGGAGTGCCGTCGGCCAGGAACGGCATGTCCTCGACCGGCAGGATCTTGGAGATGACGCCCTTGTTACCGTGCCGGCCGGCGAGCTTGTCGCCGTCCTGGATCTTCCGCTTCTGGGCCACGTACACGCGGACCAGCTCGTTGACCCCCGGGGACAGCTCGTCGCCATCCTCGCGGGAGAACGTACGGACGCCGATGACCGTACCCATCTCGCCGTGCGGCACCTTGAGGCTGGTGTCCCGTACCTCCCGGGCCTTCTCCCCGAAGATCGCGCGCAGCAGCCGCTCCTCGGGGGTCAGCTCGGTCTCGCCCTTGGGCGTGACCTTGCCCACCAGGATGTCGCCGGGTACCACCTCAGCCCCGATCCGGATGATCCCCCGCTCGTCCAGGTCGGCCAGCATCTCCTCGCTGACGTTCGGGATGTCCCGGGTGATCTCCTCCGGCCCCAGCTTGGTGTCCCGCGCATCCACCTCGTGCTCCTCGATGTGGATCGAGGTGAGCACGTCGTTCTGCACGAGCTTCTGGGACAGGATGATCGCGTCCTCGTAGTTGTGCCCCTCCCAGGGCATGAACGCCACGAGCAGGTTGCGCCCGAGCGCCATCTCACCCTCGTCGGTGCACGGCCCGTCCGCGACGACCTGGCCGGCCTCGACCCGGTCACCCTCGAACACGACCGGCTTCTGGTTGACGCAGGAGCCGGCGTTGGAGCGACGGAACTTGTGCAGCAGGTACGTCCGGCGGTGCCCGTCGTCCTGGTGCACCGTGACGTAGTCCGCGCACAGGTCCTCGACCACGCCGCCGACCTCGGCGACCACCACGTCACCGGCGTCGACCGCGGCCCGGTACTCCATGCCGGTGCCGACCAGCGGCGCCTCCGCCTTGACCAGGGGTACCGCCTGGCGCTGCATGTTCGCGCCCATCAGTGCCCGGTTGGCGTCGTCGTGCTCAAGGAACGGGATCATGGCCGTGGCCACCGACACCATCTGGCGCGGTGAGACGTCCATGTAGTCGACCTCGTCGGGTACGACGTTGTCGACCTCGCCGCCCTTGCGCCGGACCAGCACCCGGTCCTCGGCGAACCGGCCGTCGGACAGCAGGACCGCGTTGGCCTGCGCGATGACGTGCCGGTCCTCCTCGTCCGCGGTCAGGTAGTCGATCTGGTCGGTCACCTTGCCGCTGGTCACCTTGCGGTACGGCGTCTCGATGAACCCGAACGGGTTGACCCTGGCGAACGTGGACAGGGCGCCGATCAGGCCGATGTTCGGGCCTTCCGGCGTCTCGATCGGGCACATCCGCCCGTAGTGGGACGGGTGCACGTCACGCACCTCGAAGCCGGCCCGCTCCCGGGACAGACCGCCCGGACCCAGGGCCGACAGGCGCCGGCGGTGGGTCAGGCCCGCGAGCGGGTTGGTCTGGTCCATGAACTGGGACAGCTGGGAGGTACCGAAGAACTCCTTGATCGCGGCCACCACGGGACGGATGTTGATCAGGGTCTGCGGCGTGATCGCCTCGACGTCCTGGGTCGTCATCCGCTCCCGGACCACCCGCTCCATGCGGGACAGGCCGACCCGAACCTGGTTCTGGATCAGCTCGCCCACCGTACGCAGGCGCCGGTTGCCGAAGTGGTCGATGTCGTCGGGCTCGTACCCCTCCTCACCGGTGTGCAGCCGGCACAGGTACTCCACCGTCGCGACGACGTCCTCGATGGTGAGGACGCCCTTGTTGATGGGGATCTCGAGCTCGAGCTTCTTGTTGAACTTGTACCGGCCGACCTTGGCGACGTCGTACCGCTTGGGGTTGAAGAACAGGTTGTCCAGCAGCGTCTGGGCGTTCTCGCGGGTCGGCGGCTCGCCCGGGCGCAGCTTGCGGTAGATGTCGAGCAGGGCCTCGTCCTGCCCGGCGATGTGGTCCTTCTCCAGGGTCGTCATCATCAGCTCGGACCAGCCGAACCTCTCGCGGATCTGCTCGCCGGTCCACCCGATGGCCTTGAGCAGGACGGTGACGGCCTGACGGCGCTTGCGGTCGATCCGTACGCCAACCGTGTCGCGCTTGTCGATGTCGAACTCCAGCCAGGCACCCCGGCTCGGGATGACCTTGACGCTGGACAGGTCGCGGTCGGAGGTCTTGTCCGGCTGCTTGTCGAAGTACACGCCCGGCGAGCGGACGAGCTGGCTCACCACGACCCGCTCGGTGCCGTTGATGATGAACGTGCCCTTGGGCGTCATCATCGGGAAGTCACCCATGAACACCGTCTGGCTCTTGATCTCGCCGGTGGTGTGGTTGGTGAACTCCGCGGTCACGAACAGCGGGGCGCAGTAGGTCAGATCCTTCTCCTTGCACTCCTCGATCGAGGCCTTGACCTCGTCGAAGCGCGGCGCCGAGAAGGACAGCGACATAGTGCCGGAGAAGTCCTCAATGGGACTGATTTCGTCAAGAATCTCAGCGAGACCCGAGCGGGCATGCGGGTCATCAGCCGAACGCGTCGCCCACGCCTCGTTGCCCACCAGCCAGTCGAACGACTCGGTTTGAATCGCCAGCAGGTTGGGGACTTCCAGGTGTTCGGTGATCCTACCGAATGAGATTCGGCGGGGAGCGAAAGCGCTCGACGTACGACTGGTCTTCGCAGGGCGGGAAGCTGCCAAGATGCGTCCTTCCGAGGACCGGTGGTGCTGCAAACGGCCGGTACGCGTGCACTCCGATAGGCCCCTGTTGAACTACCCAAAACGGGCAATCTACTCCGGGGCTAAGTCGGAAGGCAGCGCAAACTAGCAGTGTAGCCGAAAGGCTAACCGCTGTCGAGCCGTCACCACACGGTCAACCGAACGGGTCTCCCGGGGGCAGATCCCCGGGGCCACGTGCAGTGGTGCTCGCGCATCCGCGGAAGGGTTGCGCACTTAGCGTGCCTGCCAGGTTGGGCCCACGTCAAGTGGTGTGTCGGTATCGGTACGCGTGTCGGTGTGACCCGCGTCGCGCAGCTAGCGCGGCTGCCCGTACGGGCAGCGAAACGACGATCTCGCCGGCCCCGTACCGGGGCCGGCGAGATCGATACGAGGTACCCGTGTTACTTCAGGGTGACCTTGGCGCCCTCGGCCTCGAGCTTGGCCTTGGCCTTCTCGGCGTTCTCCTTGTTGGCCTTTTCCAAGATCGCCTTCGGCGCGGCCTCGACCACGTCCTTGGCCTCCTTGAGGCCCAGGCCGGTCAGCTCGCGGACGACCTTGATGACCTGGATCTTCTTACCGCCGTCAGCCTCGAGGATGACGTCGAACTCGTCCTTCTCCTCCGGGGCCTCCTCGGTGGCCGCGGGGCCCGCCGGGCCGGTCGCGACGGCGACCGGAGCGGCCGCCTTGACGTCGAAGGTGTCCTCGAACTGCTTCACGAACTCGGAGAGCTCGATCAGCGTCATCTCCTTGAACGCGTCGAGGAGGTCGGTGGTGCTCAGCTTCGCCATGATGGGTCGGCTTTCCTTTCCGTACCAGCTGATTGGGGTTTACTCGTCGGCGGGAGCCGACCCACTGTCGTTCGCGCGCTTGTCCTGCAGAGCGGCCACCGTGCGGACCGCCTGCGCGAGCGGTGCCTGGAACAGGGCCGCGGCCTTGCTCAGGTTGGCCTTCATGGCGCCGGCGAGCTTCGCCAGCAGTACCTCACGGGACTCCAGGTCAGCGATCTTGCCGACCTCGGCCGCGCTGATCGCCTTGCCCTCGAACACGCCACCCTTGATGACAAGCAGTGGGTGCGCCTTCGCGAACTCGCGCAGGCTCTTCGCGGCCTCGACCGGGTCGCCGCCGACGAAGGCCAGCGCGGTAGGACCGGTGAACAGGCTGTCCAGGCCGGCGATCCCGGCATCCGACGCGGCCCGCTTCGCGAGCGTGTTCTTGGCGACCGCGTAGGTCGTCTCCCGACCCAGCGAGCGCCGCAGAGCCGTGATCTGCGCGACCGTCAGGCCGCGGTACTCGGTCAGCAGGGTCGCCGACGAGCTGCGGAAGTGCTCGCTCAGCTCGGCGACCGCGGTGGCCTTGTCGGCTCGAACCTTGTCCGCCATGTCCCTCCTCTCGGTGCTCGGGCTGGTGGTTGTCCGGCCCGACAACGAGAGAAGCCCCGGCGCAGGGAAGCGCACGGGGCATGGCTGTTCTTGCCAATCCGCGCCGAACGTTCTGGCTCGGGCAGCCTCGCGAGCCGACCCAGAACGCTCATCCCCTGCGCGGGCCGTCCGCTCGGTGCGGAGCCTTCGGCCAGGGCGAACCCTGGTGACCAGCGGTCTTCGGGCGACCCCGCTGGTGGGCAGGGTCGTGGAACTCCCGGAAAGGGTATCAGGCCCGGGTGCGGCGCAGCCAACCGTAGCCGGCGATGGCGGCGGCGGCCCAGACCAGGGCCCAGATGGTCAGGCCGGCCACCGCGGCGGCACCGGCACCCTCGGCCAGCGTCCGCGCCGTGGACATGAGCGGAGGAGCCAGCCACGGTACGGGCGACCCGTGCAGCCCCAGCACCAGAGCGAGGACCATGCCGGCGGCCAGTACGGCAGCCGCCCGGCCGGGGGTACCGACGACGACCCGGCTGCTCCAGGCACCGAGTGCCACGGCCGGGGGTACGGCGATCGCGTGCGCCCAGACCCCGAGCGGTACGGCCGACCCGGCGCCCCCCGACTTGACCGCGCCGAAGATCCACGGCAGGGCCAGGGCGAGCAGCACGAGTGGTACGGCGGCCGCGGTGGCCGCGACCAGTCCGGCGAGCATCTCCTTGCGCTCCGAGCCGAGCGCGGTGACCGCGATCCGGCGCTGCACGTCCGGCTCGGCGTCCAGCAGCAGCTTGGTCTGCCAGGCGAGGACCAGGAAGATCAGTACGGCGGAGACGCCGTACGCCTCGGCCGGGTCAGACCGGCCGCCGCCGTAGAGCACGCCGAGCAGGACCAGGGAGGCGAGCAGCGGGGCGATGATCCGGCCGGTGCGGACGTACCCGGTGAGCCGCATCCGTACCAGCGCGATCATGACTGCACCGCGTTGGTCTTGTGCGCCCGGAGGATCTCGTGCCCGGCGGCGCGGAGGGTGGCGATCGCGGCCGGGCCCTCGCCAGCGGGCACCTCGATCGTCCAGGAGGCGCCCTTGTCCGGCGGCTCGGTCATGAGCATCCCTTCGGTGAGCGTCCACTCGTACGCGCCGGGCAGCCGGGCGGTGTCCCCGCGGTGGTCGCTGACCAGCACCGCGCCGCCGGCGTTGACGACCTCGCTGACGATCTCCGGTACGAGGTCGCGGGTGGCCGCGTCCAGCCCCTCCCACGGCTCGTCGAGGACCAGCAGGTCCGGCGGTACGAGCAGCGCCTGGGCCAGGCCGACCTTCTGGGCCGTACCCTTTGACAGCGCGGAGAGCCGCTCCTGCCGGAACGGCACCAGGCCCAGCCGGGATATCCAGCGCTCGACGCCGGACCGGTCGCCCCGGATGTCCGCCATCGCGGTCAGGTACCCGGCGACCGTGGCCGGCTGCTCGGCCGGGAAGCGCTCGGGTACCCAGCCCACGCGGGCCGGCCGGCGCAGGACCGTACCGTGGACCGGGCGCAGTACCCCGGCGGCGATGCCGAGCATCGTGGACTTGCCGGCGCCGTTGCGCCCGCGTACCACCACGATCTCACCGGGGTCTATGCGTCCGGTGACGTCGCGGAGTACCCAGTCGCCACGCCGGCCGTACCGGAAGGACACCTCGTGCAGGCGCATGGCGAACACCATGCCACAAAGCCCGAGCGCCGGGCACCCTCATCAATGTAAGGATGGCCCGGCGCTGCGTAACGGCGATCGTTGACGAGGCCCGGTGACGCGACGGCTCACGCCTCGGCGGCGGCCTCGTTCAGGTTGCGGGTGACGCCCGGGTCCACCGGGATGCCCGGGCCCATCGTCGTGGTCACGAAGACCTTCCTGAGGTACTTGCCCTTGGCCGCGGACGGCTTCGAGCGCAGCACCTCGTCGAGTACGGCCGCGTAGTTCTCGATCAGCTGGTCCTCCGAGAACGACGCCTTGCCGATGATGAGGTGCAGGTTGGAGTGCTTGTCGACGCGGAAGGTGATCTTCCCGCCCTTGATGTCCTGGACGGCCTTGGTCACGTCCATGGTGACCGTGCCCGTCTTGGGGTTCGGCATGAGACCGCGCGGGCCCAGGATCCGCGCGATCCGGCCGATCTTGGCCATCTGGTCGGGCGTCGCGATGGCGGCGTCGAAGTCCAGCCAGCCCTCCTGGATGCGGGCCACCAGCTCGTCCGTACCCACCGCGTCCGCTCCGGCGGCCGTGGCCTCGTCGGCCTTGGCGCCGGCGGCGAAGACGATCACGCGGGCGGTCTTGCCGGTACCGTGCGGCAGGTTGACCGTGCCGCGGACCATCTGGTCCGCCTTGCGGGGGTCGACGCCGAGGCGCATCGCGACCTCGACCGTCGGGTCGAACTTGACCGTGGTGGTCTGCTTGGCCAGCTTGATCGCCTCAAGCGGGCTGTAGAGCCGGGACCGGTCGACCAGCTCGGCGACCTTCCGGTAGTTCTTGCTGTGCTGCATCAGTACTCCTGGTGGTGTCCGGGCCGCACGGCCCTCCCACTGCGACCGGTCCGGGTCGTGCGCGGCGCCGGACGCCGCCGAGCCGGACTGTTCGTAGTCCGGAAAACTAGTCCTTGATGGTGATGCCCATGGAGCGGGCGGTACCGGCGATGATCTTCTCGGCCTGCTCGATGTCGTTCGCGTTCAGGTCGGACATCTTCTTCTCGGCGATCTCGCGCAGCTGGGCCTTGCTGATCGAACCGACCTTGTCGCGCTGCGGTACGCCGGACCCCTTCTGCACGCCCGCGGCCTTGATGAGCAGGCGGGCGGCCGGCGGGGTCTTGAGGATGAAGGAGAACGACCGGTCCTCGAACACACTGATCTGGGCGGGCACGATGTCGCCGCGCTGGGACTCCGTCTCGGCGTTGTACCGCTTGACGAACTCCATGATGTTCACGCCGTGCTGGCCGAGCGCGGGGCCGACCGGCGGTGCCGGGGTGGCCTGGCCCGCCGGCAACTGAAGCGTGAAGGTCTTGACGAGCTTCTTCTTCGGAGGCATGGCAGTCTTCCTGGGCTACTGACTGGGACATGGGCCAAGCCGCGTCGCACGGTTCGACGCGGCCGGACACTACAGGCTACCGCGCGGGCCTGAGCGCGACGAAACCGCGGGGGTTCAGCGCGTTGAAAGCGCTCCTTTCGTGAGGATCAGTGACCCGCACGGAGGTGGCGCGGCTCTAGATCTTGGCGACCTGGTTGAAGTTGAGCTCGACCGGCGTCTCCCGACCGAAGATCGAGACGAGCACCTTGAGCTTCTGCTGATCGGCGTTGATCTCACTGATCGTGGCGGGCAGCGAGGCGAACGCCCCGTCGGTGACCGTCACCGAGTCGCCCACCTCGAAGTCGAGCACCTTGACCTCGGGCTTGGCCTTGGCCTTCTCGGTGGTCACGGCCGGGGCCAACCACTTGATGACCTCGTCAAGCGAGAGCGGCGCGGGCCGGTCGGCCCGGTCGGTGGCGCCGACGAAGCCGGTGACGCCAGGAGTGTTGCGCACGCAGGAGTACGACTCGGGGGTCAGCTCCATCCGGACCAGGATGTACCCGGGGAACACCTTGTTCTGGACGTTGAGCCGCTTACCGTTCTTGACCTCCACCTCCTCCCGGGTCGGGACCTCCACCTGGAAGATGTACTCCTCCATGTCGAGGCTGGTGATCCGGGTCTCGAGGTTGGTCTTAACCTTGTTCTCGTACCCCGCGTACGAGTGGACGACGAACCAGTCGCCGGGCGCGAAGCGCAGCGACTGCCGCAGGGCGGCGACCGGGTCCTCGTCGGGCTCCGCGGTGGCGACGGCGGTGCTCGGCTGGCGCAGGGCCTCGGCCGGACCGGTGTCCGGGGCCCCTTCGACCTCGGCCGCGTCGTCGGCGGTACGGGCGGTCTCGTCGTACTCAGGCACGGCTATTAGCTCTCTTTCCTATTACTTCTTACCGCCGCCGAAGACGAACAGGACGGCCTTGGCGAACCCGTAGTCCAGCGAGGCGACGACGGTCAGCATGATGGTGACGAACACGATCACTACCGCGGCGTACGTCACCAGTTCCTTACGGGTCGGCCAGATCACCTTACGCAGCTCGGCGACGACCTCACGGAAGAACCGGAACAAGCGCCCGAAGATTCCCACCCGGTCGTTGTCGGACCGTACCCTGGTGGCCTTGTCCGACGTCGCGCGGTCCGGCTTCTCCTTGGTCTTCGTGGCGGTGCCACCGCGGCGCCGGCCGACCGGGGCCTCTTCGACGTCCTCGTCCTCGTCCTCGTCGGTCAGGGCGTCATCGTCGACAGCGTCGTCGAACACCTCGTCGAGGTCTTCGTTGGCGGCTTCCTTGTCCTTGTCGCGCCGCCGCTTGCTCTCGGCCACTTCGCCCTCTTCCGTGTCGCGGAGGTGGTAGGTCACGCGCTGCGCGCCGCCCCGCCGGTCGACTGATCGCGCTGGCTCGGCGGGTGCTCAGTCCCGGCGGCGCCAGCCCGACGTCGCTACCGCGATGCCGGCTCGCCGGAGCAGGGGCGACAGGACTTGAACCTGCAACCTGCGGTTTTGGAGACCGCTGCGCTGCCAATTGCGCCACACCCCTACGCGGAGCTCGCGACTCCCGGCCGGTGCCGATGCCGCGGCACGTTGCGCCAGGGGCCAGTCACCCCACGGGCGACCAGTCTACGGGTACCGGTGCGGTTTTCCCAAGCGCCCAGGCTCGCCCCTCAGCGCACCGGCTCAGCGCACCGGCACCTCGTCGTCGGCCGGCGTCGGCGTGACCGCGGCGGCCAGGGCCCGTACGGTCGCCCGGGCCTGGGAGATCACCTTCTCCCCCTGGCACGTCGCGGTCAGCTCGACCACCGGGTACCCCTCGTCGGTGTTCGCCTTGACGACGCCGGTCACCACCAGCTCCGTACCGTCGTCGGTGTCGGGTACCACGACCGGGCGGGTGAACCGCACCTTGATATCCAGCACCCCGGCCGGGTCGCCGGTCCAGCCGGTGAGCGCCCGGCTGACCAGGGCCATCGTGTACATCCCGTGCGCGATCACGCCGGGCAGCCCGACGCTCGTGGCGATCCGGTCGCTCCAGTGGATCGGGTTGAAGTCACCCGAGGCGCCGGCGTACCGGACCAAATCGGCCCGGGTCACCCGGAACCTGTAAGCCGGAAGCTCCATCTCTCACTCCCCCCGTACCACGAGTAGCGTCCAAGCCCTGACGACCGGCTCGCCGGTCTCGTCGACCGTGTCGGTCCGGCTGGTCAGAAAGCCGTTACCAGCTCGGAAGGTGATCTCCTCGATCGTGGTCGTGCAGGTCAGCCGGTCGCCGGCGCGTACCGGCCGGGTGTAGCTGAACCGCTGGTCACCGTGCACGACCCGGCTGAAGTCCAGACCGAGGCCCGGGTCGTCGATCATGCGCTGCATGCCGAACTCGCCGAGCACGATGGGGAACGTCGGCGGCGCGATGACGTCCGGGTGGCCGAGCGCCCGGGCAGCCGCCGGGTCGAGGTAGGCCGGCTCGGTCGCGCCGATCGCCTCGGCGAACTCCCGGATCTTCTCCCGCCCGACCAGGTAGGGCGGGGCGGGCGGGTACGCGTGGCCGGCGTACGACGGGTCAAGCGCCATGCCCAAGAGCATAGGCGGCGGAACGCCGCTCCTCCCGTGCGGATCGGCTACCGCAACACGAAGCGCCGGTACCGCGGGCGGGTACCGGCGCGTTCGGGGTGCTGGGTCAGCGGGTCTCGCGGTGGAGCGTGTGCTTCTTGTCGCGCGGGCAGAACTTCTTCAGCTCCAGCCGGTCCGGGTCGTTGCGCCGGTTCTTGCGCGTGATGTAGTTGCGCTCCTTGCACTCCACGCACGCCAGCGTGATCTTGGGACGGACGTCGGTCGCCTTGGCCACGGCGGAGTGCCTTCCTCGCTACGGTTGGGTCGTACGGCGTTCCAGGATAGTCGCTTCCCCGGCACGCACGCAAAGCAAGCGCCTCGCGACGCCCGTCACGGTGGCGCTGTTCGTAGCGGTGGCCGGACTTGAACCGGCGACACAGCGATTATGAGCCGCTTGCTCTGCCAACTGAGCTACACCGCCGTGGAGCCCCCTTACGGAATCGAACCGTAGACCTTCTCCTTACCATGGAGACGCTCTGCCGACTGAGCTAAGGGGGCTTGCGGTCCCACCGGGAAACGCGCCTCGGTAAGAGTACACAACCCGTACGGTGATCGCGAACCTGATACCCGGGCCTGGCAGGACGGCGCTCAGGGTACGGCGCGGAGCCGGCGTACCTCACCCATCGGGGTGGGCTCGGACTCGGTCTGGGCGGCGAACCACGCTTCTAACCGGTCGTACGGCAGCGGCCGGCTGAACAGGAAGCCCTGCCCGATGTCGCAGCCGATCTCCTCCAGCAGGGTGAGCGTGAGCTCGCTCTCCACGCCCTCGGCCACCACGGTCAGCCCGAAGTGCCGGGACAGGTCCACGACCGCCTGGACGATCGCGAGGTCACTGGGGTCGGTGGCCATACCCTGGACGAAGGTACGGTCGATCTTCACCTCGTCGACCGGGAGCCGGCGCAGGTGGGACAGCGATGAGTTGCCGGTGCCGAAGTCGTCGACGGCCAGCCGTACCCCCAGCTCATGCAGGCGGCGCAGGGTCGGCAGCGGGCGGTCCCGCTCGCTGGCCACACCCGCTTCGGTGATCTCCAGGGTGAGCTGGCCGGGCGTGACGCCGTACTCCTCCAGAAGGGCCGCCACCCGCTCGGGGAAGTCGGGGTCCAGCAGCGTGCGCGAGGAGATGTTGACCGCCACGTTGAGCGGCCGGCTCGCGTCCGCCCACTCCCGGCAGCGCCGCAGCCCTTCCTTGAGCACAGTCTCGTTGAGCCGACCCAGCTGGCCGGTGTGCTCGGCTACGGCGACGAAGTCCTCCGGGCCGACCGACCCGTGCGCGCTGTGCTCCCAGCGGGCCAGGCATTCCACGCCGACCAGCTGGCGGGTACCCAGAGTCACCTTCGGCTGGAAGACCACGTCCAGCTCGCCGTTGTCCAGCGCCCGGCGCAGGTCGCCGGCCAGGCCGAGCCGGCGGGCCGAGCGCGACTCCAGCGCCAGGTTGAAGACCTGCACCGCGGAGGACATGGACTTGGCCACGTGGGTGGCGACGTCCGCGCGCTGCAGCAGCGCCGCGGGCTCCGAGCCATGCTCCGGGTGTACGGCCACCCCGACCGCTGTATCCACGTCGAGCGTCAGCGACCCGATCTCCATCTGGTTCTGCAGCTTGCGGCGCAGCTCGGCGGCCAGCTCGGCGGCCTCCTCCGTACTCGGCATCCGCAGCGTCGTCACGAACTCGTCGCCCCCGACGCGACCGACCAGCGCGGCTGTGGGCGCCTCGATCCGCAGCCGCCGGGCGACCTCGGACAGCAGCTTGTCCCCGGCCGCGTGACCGAGCGACTCATTGACGGCGCGTAGCCCCGTGACGTCGAACTGGATCACCGCGACGACCTCGCCCGGCGCCCGTACCTTCACCGCCTCTTCCAGTGCGGCGAGCATCCGGCGGCGGTTGGGCAGGCCGGTCAGCGCGTCGTGGTGGGCGTCGAAGCGCAGCCGGTCGACCAGCCGGGAGTTCTCCACGGCGACCGCCACGTGGGCCGCCACGGTCTCCAGCAGCCGTACGTCGTCGGCTCCGAAGCTGGCATAGTCGCCGAGCCGGCCGGCCACCTCCAGGCAGCCGATGGTCGCCGAACCGGAGCGCAGCGGTACCACGATCGCGTCCTTGGTACCGGTCGTCCGCAGCTCGGCCCGGACCAGGTCGTCGCCCATCTTGGGACCGGCCGCGACCGTCTCGCCGGTCGCCAACGCCCGTTTGCGTAGCGCCTCCGGACTCGGAGCGAGGTCGATCAGCCCGTCGTCGTCGACCCGGGCGGACAGCAGCATCTCGGGGTACCGGCCCTGCGCCGGGAGCCAGAGGGTGGCGTACTCGGCGTGCAGCAGCTCCCGTACCCGGCCCAGGAACGCGTCGGCGAGCGAGCCGCCATCCCGGGTCCCGGCGATCGCCCGGGTCAGCTCGTACATCTCGGTCAGCGACTTGTGCTGTCGTATCGACTGCGCGTACGCCCGGTAGACCACGACCAGCACCACCGCCATCCCGGCGATCAACAGGACGGCCCACGGGCTGCGCCGGATCGCGAGGAGCAGGATCAGCCCGACCGCGGCGTTGATCGAGCCCACCGCGATGCTCGGCGTAGCCGTACGCAGGACCCGCCGTACCGACATCCCGCCCTGGATGAGGGCGATCACGCCGATCACCCCGGCGACGCTGAAGAGGATGGCCGCGCCCACCGCTGCGAAAAGCACCACCCAGGTGGGGGGGTAGGTGTCGCGCAGGGGGCCGAAGGAGTGGGCGATCAGGCTGGCCGCCGCCGTACTGGCGGCGGTGTTGGCGACATTGAAGGCGAGCTTGACCGGCGTGTTGCGGCGACGGGACTGGGCCACCAGCGCGGCGAGCACCCGGGCCAGCAGGAGCGGTAGCGGGGGCAGGTAGAAGAGGGCGAGGAGCAGCGGTATCTCGGTCAGCGTGACGGTCAGGGCCTGCCGGCGGATCTCGATCGTCAGTGGGATCGCGCTGGCCACCGTGAAGAGGCCCAGGTAGAGCAGTGTCTCCGGCAGCGGAGCCAGGACCGGGCGGGCCGCCGCGACAGCCGGGGCGAAGAGTACGACGGCGATAGCCACCAGCGGCCCGGTGATCAACCAGGCCACGTTCTCCGACCGCCGGGCGGTCCGTGCTGCGGCAGCCACCCTATTTCCCGATGCGGGTCAGTTGGCTAATCCCACTGGCTGTCGGAGTTGGTCGACACGGTCGGCACGGTCGGCCCGGGCTTGACGACCTTGATGTAGGTCACCGTGCCGGCGTCCATGGTCCCCGCGTTGGCGACCCCCACCCCGACGACCAGGCCGGCCCCCAGCGCCGCAGCCACGACGACCCGCAACGCATGGCGGCGCAGCTTGTCTCGGTTCATCGGAAGCTCCTGCATGAAGTAGGTGGCCTATGGTGATGGTTGGGGTTATAGGAGATGGTGCCACAACCACTAGGGACGGCAAAACGTGTAGCGCTATTGACATCCGCACGGATGCCATTTGCCAACCGGATGGGACCCGGTTGTTTGCGCCACCTCCGTAAGAGTGTTGGCCGTTAGTGCAATACGACATCATCCGAATGGACAGTCTCCATGGGCCGACCGGCTTATGAGCGCAGGTCACAGTGGGTTGCCTGAACGGTAACGATGCGCCGTCGCCCGTTCGCGGACGCAGGTAATACGTGGATGTTCCAGAGCTTCGACGGCCGGTGAAGGCGCTCGGCGTGCGATTGTTCTTATGTGGGTGAGACGGCCGGTACCGGCCCGGCGGAGCGGTCCGGAATCGACTGGGCGGCGCGCGTCCAGCGGCTCGAGGCCGAGGTCGACGGGCTGCGCCGGGCCATGCGCAGCCGAGCCGTCATCGAGCAGGCCAAAGGGTTTCTGTCCGCCGCTTTGAACTGCGGGCTGGACGAGGCGTTCGGGCACCTGGCCCGGCTGTCGCAGCACGAGAACCTGCGGGTGGCCGAGGTGGCCGCGCGGATCATCGGGGCGGCGGTACCGACCGGTGCGGGTGAGGAGGCCGCGCCGCGGGTCGACGCGCGCCTGTTCGACCCGCTGACGTACCTGCACGGCACCCCGGCCAGCGCCGGTACGGCCGAGGAGCCGCCCGAGTCGGTCGACCTGGCCGTGCTCCCCGCTGAGGTACGGATCCGGTTGCAGACCGCCGCCGCCGCGATCCAGTCCGCCGAGACCCCCACCGAGCTCGCCGACCGGCTGCTCGACGAGGGGGTCGGCTGGCTGGACGCCGAGGCCACGATGATCTGGACCACCGAGCCGGACGGCGCGCTCGCGCTCGCCGCCTGCGCCGGGCTGCCCCCGCAGGTCGCCAGCGACTGGCAACGGATCCCGTCCCGCGTGAAGGTGCCGGTACGGGACGCCGTCGACCGGGACGAGCCGGTGTGGCTGGACGGGGTGGAGCCGCACGACTACGACATCATGCGCGAGGGCGCCTCGGCCGCGAGCCTGCCGCTGCGGCACGAGGGGGCGCCGTTCGCGGGACTGGTCGTGCTGTGGGGGGAGGCGCACCCGTACCCGGACACCGAACGGCGGTACCTGGCCGCACTCGCCGCGCTGGCCGGGCGCAGGTTCCGCAGGCTGCAGCGCACCGTCGGCCCGGGTAGCGCACCGGGGCACTGGCTGCAGGGGGTACTCGACGCGCTGCCGGTCGCCACGTTCCTCCTGGCACCCGTCAAGGATGAGAGCGGTACGCTGGTCGACTTCATGATCGACTATGCCAGCCCGTTGTCGGGCGAGCCGCACGGTCAGGTCCCCAGCGACCTGGTCGGCCGGCGCCTGCTCGACGTCCGCCCGCACCTCGCGAACAGTGGCGTGTTCGACGCGTACCGTCAGGTGGCGCTCGCCGGCGGGGTGTGGCAGCGGCCGGACCAGCCGGAGCTGATCCTCCTCGACGGAGCGCCCGAGCACCGGGTGGTCACCCGGTCGGCCGTACGGCTCGGCGAGGGGCTGCTGGTCGCCTGGCGCGTACACGACGTCGAGGCCCAGCTCACCCGGGTGTCACGGATGGAGGAGCTGGGCGGCCTCGGGTACGTGGAGTGGGACTTCGTCTCCGGCGACGTCTACTGGTCGGCGGGCGTGTACCGGCTGTTCGACCGCAGCCCGCAGCGCGGCCCGCTGTCCCTCGACCAGCTCCCCGACCACGTCGTCCCCGAGGACCTGCCGATCCTGGAGAACGACCTGCGTACCCTCCTGGAACGGCACCGCCCGGTGGAGACGTCGATCCGGCTGCGGCTGCCCACCGGCGAGCGGCCGGTCCGCGCGGTCGTCCAGCCGATGCTCGACCGCGGCGGCGAGCTGGTCACGCTGTACGCCGTGGTCCAGGACCTCACCGGCGTGCTGCACCAGGTCGAGGCGCAGCGGCGCGGCGAGCACGCCGCCAAGACGCGGCACATGCACGGTGGGCTGTCCCCGCGCCGGGACTGGTAGCCGCTCGCCGGGCCGGTCGGCCGGGTCGGCCCGTATCCTCGTCGATATGAATCGGCAGTCGCTGGCGTTCCAGGACGCGCGCGAGGGCGGCGAGGCGCGTCTGGCGGTTGCCGGCGAGATCGACATGACCACGGCGGAGTCGCTGTACGAGCGGGCCAGCGGCCTGGTCGGCCAGGGCACCCGGGTGCTCGTCCTGGACCTCGGCGGGGTCACCTTCTGCGACTCGCTCGGGCTGGCCGCGCTGGTCCGGATCTACCGGTACAGCGCCGCGCGGGGCTGCCACCTGCGCCTGACCAACCTGCACGAACACGTCGCGCACGTGGTCCACATCAGCGGGCTGGACCAGGTGGTCGAGGTCGAGGCGGACCCGTCGTGACACTGGCGAGCACCCGGGCAAGATAGGCGTTGCGGCGCAGGATCAGCCGGCGCAGGTACGGGCGCAGGACGGCCGCCGCGACCAGCCGCCCGACGAGTCCGGCGGGAGCGGTGAACTCGATCACGTCCCGCATCATGGTCGCGCTCGGGTCCGGCGCGACGAACAGGTGCTCGTGCCGCCAGGTCCGGAACGGCCCGCGCACCTGCTCGTCGACGAACCGGTACGGTCGCTCGTACTCGCTGATATGTGAGGTCATCCGCCAACGGATACCGAAGTGGCGGGCCTCCCAGGTCACCGACTCGCCCGGGCGCAGGCGCCCCGTCGTCACCCCGCCCACCGCGCGCTCGCCGCTTCGCCGCATCGAGGCGGCGTGCACCCCGACATCGAGGCTGGCGTCGAAGGCCGCTGCCCGGCCGCCCGGCAGGACGGTGGTCAGATCGATGCGGTGCACGGTTCCAGACTATGCGGATATCCGGTTACCCCAGTCGATGCGGTGCTGGAACATCGATCACATCGACGTCCGTGATCCGGGTTGGCCGCCCGACAGCGTACGGCGGGCGGGCGGCCCAGTGACCGGTCCCACAATCCCGAGGCGATCGCGGACTGGAGCCGGGAGTCCCGCGAGCTCCTGGCGAGCTTCGATCCCGCGGGGGACTTCGGCCGACGTACGGTGCTCAACCCGGAGATCTCCGGCTGCTCCGGGATATCCGTGGCGCCCGGGTCCCGTACGAGCGGCCCGGGCCGCCGGGTCCCGTACGAGCGGCCCGAGCCGGACGGGGTGCACTTCCACCGGCCGCTGTCGTGGTACGCGGACGCCCTTACCCGGCTCGGCTGCCGGATATCCGAGCTGGCCGAGCCGGGGCTCGATCCTCGACTGACCACAGTGGACAGTGAGGCGGCGGTACCCGTACCCAACTTTGTGTTGGTCGCGGCGGGCTACTCCCCCTCCTCGTCCTCCTCCGCGTCCATTTCGTAGTCCTCCTCCGGCTCGCGGACCGGCGAGCTGACCAGCAGGTCGAGCTCCCACCGCTCGTAGTACGAGCCGCTGCTGCCCGGCCGGGGCACGACGTACGACCGCAGCCGTACGCCGAGCCCGAGGGTCGCGGCCGCGCGCAGCTGCTCGACGACGTCGTCGAGGTCGGTGGCGAAGCTGGTGTGGATCAGTTCCGGGTCCGCCGGTACGGCGGCCGTCTCTAGGTCATCAGTCACAGCGGATCAGCGTAGTGGGGGCGGCTCTTACACTCGCGGGGTGGACGAGCGGGCGTACTACGTGCAGCACAGCGTCTGTACCGATCCGGGCGACCGGGCCGGCCTGCTCGCCGGGCTGCCGATGGATATCCCCTTGCTGAGCGAGATTGTGCGCGGGGTTGTCGTCCATCGCGACGAGACATCCTGGCGCTTCGGGTTCCCGCTAGGCGTGGAGCATCTCGACGACGCCAAGACGCGGTACGTCCGGGATATCCTCGACCGGCTCGGCGACCTCGGGCCGCGGCCGGCCGAGGACCGGTTCGCCGGTACGTGCCGGGACTTCTCGATCCTGCTCTGCGCGATGCTGCGCACGGGCGGGGTACCGGCCCGGCTCCGGTGTGGCTTCGGCGGATACTTCATGGCCGGGTTCTTCGACGACCATTGGGTGGTCGAGTACTGGGTCGACGGGTACGGCTGGCGGCTCGCCGACGCACAGGTGGCCGGCGCGGCCCGCGAGGCGTACGGGGTCGGGTTCGACCCGGCGGACGTACCCCGCGACCAGTTCCTGGTAGCGGGATCGGCTTGGCTGGCTTGCCGTAGTGGCGAACGGGATCCGGCGACTTTCGGGGTCAGCTCCGCCGGACTGTCGGGCATGGTCGAGATTCAGGGCAATGTGGTACGGGATCTCGCGGCGCTCAACCGCGTCGAGGTATTGCCGTGGGACAACTGGGGCATCATCGAGCGACCGTTCCCCGAGTTGACCGAGTCGGAGCTGGCGCTGCTCGACCGGGTCGCCACCATCGGCGGGTACGGCGGCCCGCTCGACGAGGCTATCGACCGCTACTCCCGACATTCAGAGATGCTCGCCCATACGGCGGTCTAACACTGGTCTAAACCCGAGGGCACCACAGCAGCCTCTAACCAAGGCACATGGAAACCCAAGCGCCTATCGCCCCCGGCGCTCGGCGGTTGCCAGCCCACCGACGGCGTGACGGCCCAACAGTAGTAGCGCGGATCGCCGAATGACGAGGCGGCTCCGGGGCTCCGGCTCAAATCGGGGAGTTCCCAGGACTCTTGCGTTATTGACCCGTAACGCCAACAGTTTGTGATCGTTGTCGGTGTGTGGTTGTTACGGTGCGGGACGCGCGGCGGCCTTCTGTGCAGGCGCAAGAGGATCTGCGGCGTCCCTGGCCGGTCGCCGGCCGGCTGCCCAGGCCCGGTCTGATCGCGGCGGTGTTCCTGGTCGCCGGCACCCTGTACCGGCTTGTCCTGCTCCTCGTGCACGTCCCGATGAGCGAAGGCGACGAGTCCATCATCGGCCTGATGGCGCTGCACGTCGCCCGCGGCCAGGACTACCCCTTGTACTTCTACGGCGACGACTACATGGGCTCGCTGGAGGCGTACCTGGCCGCTCCGGTGATCTGGCTGTTCGGGCCGACGCAGCTCGCCCTCCGGCTGCCGATGGTGCTGATCACGTACGTCGCGTTCGGCTGGCTGATGTACCACCTCACCGCGCGCCTCTACGACCGCTGGCTCGCGGTGGTCGTGACCGCGCTGCTGGCACTCGGTGACGACCACACCATCCAGCTGCAACTGCGGGCCTCCGGCGGGTACCCGGAGATGTGCGCGCTGGCCGCGGCGCTCATGCTGGTGGCGGCGCACCTCGCGCTGGGCCCGGCACGGCCCGGCTGGCGGCGCGCCCTGACGTTCGGTCTGTGGGGCCTGATAGCCGGAGTCGTGCTATGGAACGACTGGCTGCCGCTGCCGTTCCTGGCCGCTGCCGGCATGCTGCTGCTCGTCTTCTGCTGGCGCGAGCTGCTCCGCTGGGGCGGTCTCGCCATGGTCGCCGGCGCGGTGCTCGGCGCGACGCCGATGATCGTGCACGTCGCGCACGCCGAGCCGGGCCGCAACGTCCTCACCGAAGTCCTGTTCGCCAACACACGGCTTGAGTCGGTCCCGCTCGGGCTGCAGGTCTACAACGCGGTGATGATCGGCGTGCCCGTGGGCACCGGCCTGTGCTCACCGACGCAGTGCCACCGCTGGCAGATCGCGTGGGCGCCGGTCTACCTGCTGCTGCTCGCCGTTGCGGCAGCCCTTGCCGGGTACGCGCTGGTCCGCTGGATCGGCCGGCGCCGCCCGGCGGCTGGGCGCCCGGAGCGTGTGCGGCAGGCGGCCCGGCTCGGTCTGGTCGCCGCCGCAGCGGTCACCATCGCCCTGTACGCGCACAGCTCCGGACCCGCCTCTGCGCCCATCAGCCAGGCCCGTTACCTGCACACGCTGCCCGTGACGCTGCCCGCCGTGCTGTGGCCGCTGTGGGCGGCGGCCGAATGGCTGCCGCGGGCGAACCGGTCGCGGCGTACGGCCCTCGTGGGCGGCCTAGGTGGCGCGGTCCTGGTCGGCCTGGCGCTCACGATGGCGTTCACCACGGCGGCGGCGATCGTCAAGACGCCGCCGCTGCGGGCCGCGCACACCCAGATCACCGCGTTGACCGCCGGGCTGACTCGCCTCGGCGTGACCCGCGTCTACAGCGACTACGGCACCTGCAACCTGGTCAGCTTCCGCAGCGGCGAGCGCGTGGCCTGCGCTGTCATCCAGGACGACCTGCACCGGGGGCGGGACCGCTATGCGCCGTTCCGGGCAATGGTGACCCAGGACCCGCACCCGGCGTACGTCATCAAGGCCGGTTCGCCCATGCAACGCGCCTTCGAGGATCGGCTTCGCCAACATCCGGCGCGCATCGACGAGGTCGTATCGATTGCCGGGTACCGAGTCTACCGGCCGGCGACGAACATCCCGCCGGAGGAGTGACCCCCAAGCGGGAATCACGGGGGCCAGTAGTCGCGAGAGCCCAGATCACGTGCCTTGCAGGTTGTGGCGGTAAGCCAGACCCGTCCTGGCAGTGTAGGAGTCTCGCAGTCCGCGCGCTCTACTGGCTGTATCGGCGCGCCGATGGCCTGCGGCCCGCCCAGCGTCCCGTCGCTGGACCACGGCCCCTCGCCGGGCAAGCAAGTTCCGAGATAGAGGGGGAGGGAGCCATCCCGTGGTGAATGTCTTGCTGCGCGGCCCCGCACCAAGATCAGGCCGTCAAAGCGGGACCACCGCTGACCGACGCTGACCATCGGCGCCCAGAGGTGCCAGGTCACCCGTCAGGCAGGGATCCAGGCGCTCATCGGGGCGAGCAGCCCGCTGACTACCTCAAGAAGTGACGCTCTCACGCCCCGGCGCCCCCAACCGTCCGCAGCTGGGACCGCACGGCCAGGGTGTGGGACCTGGCCACCAGCACCAACACCGCCGTCATTCCGGGTTGATGGCACCTCCTCACCGCGTCATGGCCATCGCAAGGCACCACCCTCTACGTCGGCGGGGCAGCCGGCCTGTACGTCTTCTCGTTTGTCGGCTTACTCCGTAGAGCTGGGCGTGCAACGGCCCCTCTCGACGATCGGGACCGTGCGGCCAGATTCGGTTATGTGGGCACGAGGTTGAGGTTCCAGTTGCCCTGCGTCAGGGTCAGCCCCAGTAGCTATTCAGCAAGGGCCAGAGGCGATGCTGGTCGCAAAGTCCTAGGCCAACGGCCTGGGCGTCTAGCCAGCCGGGGATGCGCTGTTGGCTGTTGCTCGGGTGGGTACGCTTACACGGCCGGGGCGGTCGCGGGTGGCAGCCAGGGCCCGGTGGTGAACAGTTGCTTAAGCGCGTCGAGTTTGTCGATGCCCCACTTGGCGGCGGTCGACAGGTAGGACTGCACGGTGGCGAACTCGGTGAGCCCCTGGAGGGTTCGCCAGGCTCCGCCGGAGCCGCGCATCTGGACCTTGACGGGCCGCGCGTCCCTTTCGGCCTGATTGTTGGTAAATCCGACGCCCAGATCGGTGGCGAAACGGAGGATGACATCCTCGTGGTCGCGGAAGCGTCGGGCCAGGGTCCGGGCCCGTTTCGCGGCGGCGCCGCGTCGGGATTCGTTGTCGAGCAGCCCTTGCAGGGCGGCGCCGCGGTAGAGCACCCGGATCTGTTCGAGGTCGGCGTCGTCCAGGCAGGGCTTGCCAGCGGTCCGGGCCGCGGTCGCGGCCTTGTTCGCCTTGATCAGCACGTCGGCCATCCGGGTGGCCCAGTCCTGCCCTTGCGGGTCCCACCGGTAGACATCCTCCAGATCACGGAGGTTGTGCGCACCGCACCAGGCGTGCAACGCCTCCACCAGGTGGTGGTAACCGGCGTAGCCGTCCCGCACGATCGTCCCCGTGAAACCGGGCAACACCTTACCCGCGTCGATATCGGCCGCGGACCGGCCACCGGTGTGCAGGTGGGTCAGGAACTCGGTGCACGCCACGTGCACGTAGGTCAGGTCCCCTTCGGCGCGGGCGGTGGTCTCATCAGCGTGCAGCACCTCGGCCTGACGCAGCAATACGCGTACCCGGTCCATGAACGGGCCCAGCAGGCCAGCGGCCTTGCCCCGTACCCCGGCAACGAACCCGACCGACACGTACACGCCCAGCATCGCGGCGATCAGCTTCCCCGCCCGGTACGCCGGAATATGGTTGCCGCACACCAGGTTCGCCGCGTGCGCGTGGGTGTCCGGCCCGTACTGGGCTCGCCCCGCCGCCCACGGCGGCGCCTGACCCTCGGTCAGGGTGCCACACCGGCCACAACGACGCGCCTGAACCTCGAACTCTGTCACCCGAGGCCGCGGCGGAGGCGGCGGCGGGTCGAACACCTGCCGACGATTGACCGCCTCCACCGGCGCATCCGCCAAGTCCGCCGAACAATCCCGGCAACACAACGGCGCGCATACGATCGTCTCGTCCGGGTCGGCGACCCGCTCCAGGGTCGACCCCGGCGCACCCGGCTGCTTGCCCGGCTTCCGCCCGGTCTTCTTCCGCAACGACCGGTCTCTGGGCTTCTGACGTTCCTTGGTGTACGGGCTGTCCGACGACGGGGGCTTGCTCGAGTTCGACGAGTCCCGCCCTGCCCGCCGCTCCAACTGGCTGACCCGATCGGCAAGCTCGGCCACCTGCCGGTCCCGCTCGGCCAGCACCGCGTCGCGTACCGCCAGCTCCGCCGCGCGCAGCCCCGCCTGCGACTCGATCACCTCACGCAGCTGTGCGCAGACCTCCCGCAGATGGGCACTGGCCTGCCGCTCGGCCGCCAACGCCGCCCGCAACTCCTCCACATCGGAGGAAAACACCGGCAGCTGATCGGACACGAGGACCGATGCTCACCCAAACCACCGACCCGACCAAGCCGACACGCCGAACAACCAACCAGATCCACCCGTCACCCCGGTCAGGCGTCACTCGGGATGAGGATCGCAGGGCAGCGGCGGGAGACCCTCACGCACCCCCGTGACCCTTGCTGAATAGCTACCTAAGACAAGCGGGAACGGTCTTGCCCCTTGCGAACATGGTTCGAATCATCTCGTCGCGCATCCGAGGTGACACATCGCCCGGAGACAACGTGCCATTGCGCGTAATGCCTCAACTCAGCATCACTAACTACGAGTTGGACTACGGTGTCAATGTAGATGAAATATTTTGGGTTCGACACGGAATTCTGAGGCGGGAAGATGTCCGCACGTCGCTCGATGAGCAGGTCATCCTAGATATCTTGATTGATTGCCTTATCGAGCCGACGCCGAGCACGGGAAGTGACACCCGAGACGAGTACTATGACTTCTCAGACAAAATCGATGAGGACGCGTCGCCAAGCGAGCTATCCACACAGATTAGTCAGGCGATCGACGCATACGGGCGGCAGGAGCTGGAACGTGACGTCATGCGGGCGTATGACGTGATCCGTGGGGTTCTGGACGATCGGGAAGCTCGTTTCGCGAGCCTAGTAGGTGTGAGGCGCGGTGCACGGCCCCGTCGAAGTTGGTGTTCGTCCGGTTTAGCGCTGGTTTCCTAGATGCCGTAGACGGCGAAGACGTCGGCGTGGTTGTGGAGATCGCGGCGGGTGTAGGCGATGTTGGCGCGTCCGGCATATCGGATCGTGTTGATCGATAGGTTGCGGAAGGTAGCGGTCGTGCGGGGTGCGTTGCCTGTCCTGACCTGGGACGCGTCTTCCCGGAACGTAACGTCCCTTACGTAGTGGAGTCTATTTTCCACGCTCCAATGTCGACGACTGTAGTGGTTGAGATGCGTGGGTGGGGAAAGGGCGGCGGTCATGCTGGCGATGCCGTACACGATCTCCTTGCTGGTCCGCACGCCGTCGAGGCCGCCGGTGTCACGGCGTAGCCGAAACACCTGCTGAGCGCCGGGGAACAGGGTGTCGTCGCAGTCGGCGACGCGGATGGTGCGCTGCTCGGTACGGCCGTGACCGCGGTCGACGTCGGTGTGGATGTGTCCGGCGAACTCGATGTCGGTGCCGGACAACAATGCCTGCGCGGCTTGCAGCGCGAGGGGCTGGTTGGCCTTCAGGAACAGGATGTAGTGGCCATGCAGCGGCCCGGTGATCAGCCGGGCGGTCTTCTTACTGGTATGCAACGCATCCAGCGTCCACACGATCCCGGCGGGCAGGCCCGACAGCAGCGGTTGCAGCGCGGTGCTCTCGCCGCGTTTGTCGGCGACCTGCCGCTGTCCCAGCACCCTGCCGGTGGTGTGGTCGATCGCGGCGACCAAGAATGTGCGCGAGTCGGCGGTGACCGAGCCGTGCAACAGTTTCCCGTCGGCCGCGGCGGCCGGTAACAGCCCGGCCGGTACCGGATGGGTCACCTGCCGGGTCACGGCCCGGCGTTGTTCCCGCTCGAGGGGCCCGAGCATGGCCGGCAGCACCGGCGCGACAGCCGTGCCGGCCAGCACGTCATCGACGTATGCGCTGATCGCAGCATCCAGACTGTCACCGTCGACCAAGGTCAGGACCCGACGGAACGTGGCCTCGCTGGGCACCAGATACCGACCGGTCCACCCGTCCCGGCGGGCCCCGATCCGAGCCAGCACCTCCTGGCCGGTACCCGCGGCCCACTGCCAGATCGCCGTCAGCGAGTCGTTACCCACGGCCAACGTCGCGCACGCCGTCAACACCAGAATCACCACCAAAGGATGCTGACGGCCCCGCGGATCGCGCGGATCTGGCACCTGCTCCAGCCGCCCGGCCAGCGACGACGCCATCACCTGCGGATCGGCGGCGAGTTCGGCTTCCCACAACGCTAGATCCGCGAGGTGGTCAACAGCAGGGTTGATCGGGGAGGATGACGACACGAGCACGGCTCCTGAACATGATCTTCTGGCTTAGATAACCGAAGATCAGCAGAAGTCGTGCCCGCTTACCATCCAGCCCGCAACACGGGCGATTTCATTATTGAACCAGACAAAGCGACACCATGACGGGGCCGTGAGGCGCGGTGGACATTCGCCCAGGTACTTCCACGCTATATTCATGGCAACCTTTGAACTGATGTTCAAGGAGCGAATGCGTGTGCGGGACTCAAACCTAATTGCAGCAAAACTGACAGGCATCACTCGCGGTCCACTTTCTATCCCCAGCGGGAGTGATTGGACGGGAGATGCTAAGCGGGCATCCTTTGACGCCGTCAAAGGGGTTCTGCGAACAGCGTTTGAGGAGGCCGGGGAGGCAGAGGACTTTGGCCGTTACGGCTGGGCGTGGCAACTCGAAACGATACTCGGAAATGCTCTGGTCGAACAGCAGCTATTCGACTCCAAACAAGGCTTCTTACGATTGGACGGCGCGCGCGGGTTCGACAATGGATGCTTCGTCAAGATTTGTAAGACCATCTCGGCGATGGCCAACATGAACCGTGATTCCGTCGGCTATGTCCTTCTCGGTATTGCTGATGATAGAGAGGACGCCGAGAGAATCCGAAGCCTTGACGGGATAACCGTGCAGCAGTACAGAAGGTTCTTCGTGGTTGGCCTGGAGCGCGAAGCTGTCGCGCAAAAGATCGAGCTGAGTGACTATTGGACTCGCTTGATTCAGCGTATCCGCAGTAATTCGGACCTGGACAAAAGGCTGTCGGCGCAGGTCGCTTCGGACGCTCGTCTTGCTACCTATGGCGGGCATGTAGTCGGAATACTGAAAATCGCGTCCTTGGGAGAGCCGAGCTTCTACGGGCAGGAGCTTTATGAGCGTAGTGGTTCTGAGACCCGTCGGCTGGACCCGCCTGAATATGTACGCGTGTACAGCCGTTTGTTGCAGCAACCCTCGCGATAGCGGCCGTGTTCAATCCCGGCAGGTTCCCATAGTCGATTCTTCCGCTGATTGCGATGCCGAGCACTCTCCTGTCGCTACCCTCTTTGTGTCAACGAAGCGATGCCGAAATGCACATCAGTGCCCATAGGGAAGGGGGCTCCCCTTCTGGGTTTGGGAGTCCCCTTCTGGGTTCGAGGATTACCCCGGCATGGGGATCGAACCTAGCCTCAGTGCCAGTGACCGGTTACTTGTAGGATCGCGCGCAGGACTCGCAACAGAATCAGCACGGCGTACCCAGCGTCACCGATACTCCTGATCGCCCGATTCCTTCCTACTTTCGCCCTTCGCTGCACTTTGGGCTTGCTCAGTGATCGCATCACTGGTCATCCTCTCCGGCCGTCCCCTCCCATCTCTGGGAGAGTGACGAACCCGAACCTGCCGTCTCCGGCTGGCTCGCCGCCTGGGGACATGGCGGGAGGGGGATACCCCCAGAATGGATGTTAGATGGCCTTCGCAACTTCATGCCCAGCGATAGGCCGGGATGCAGTTGGATGTTGGATGCTGTCACGTCAACAGTGCGACGATCGCTACCGGACACGGAAAGAGGTCAGGCACGGGCCGCGCCTGGTGGCCTAAAGGCCCTATGGTCCAACGGTCCTGTCTAGTCCAACGGTCCACACTGCCGATTCCCTCTCTTCAGGATCAAGGCGCCGCGCAAACGCGGCGCACCGAGCGCGCCCGGCCGCGCCCTGCTGGCGGCGCTGGGGCGCCGGCATCGGGCGCGCCGGCGCGCCACACCCGCACGTACGACCTGATCCCTGACCGCGACATCACGCCGCACGAGCGCCAGAGCCAAACCCCCATGTCGTGCGCCCGTCGTGGCCCGGACCGTAGCTCCCGCCGCTGACACGTCCGCGATGGACCTGCTCGCCCCTCATGGCCGGGGCGGGCCAAGAACCTTGTCGGAGCTGCCGCGAGCGGCAGCCCTGTCCCTTGTCCCGCGCCCTGGCTTACCCCGCCCGTACTCGCGGTCAAGGGGTCCCGGGCATCTTGGGCGCCGCCTCGCGCTTCGTCGACCGCCGGCCGGTCCGTACGGCTCCAGCACGCCCAAGATCCCCGGGCCTGATCCCTTGACCGCGAGCCTCCACGGGCGGGGCCGGCGCCAGAAAGGGCGGCGGCACGCGCCGCCGCCCGCCCAACGGGCGCGGGGACAACCGCGTTCGGCTACCGCGCCGCACGAAGGGAACTGCCGATGAGCGAGCAGAACGACGCGCCGGGCATCCGCGCTGGCCGCCGTCCCAGTCGTCAGAACACCGACAACCGCGCGTTGTCGCGCAGCCGCCGACGGGATGTCATCGAGAACGACGAGTACGCCGCTTTCACCCGCCGCATCGTGCGCGCCTACAGCCGCCGCGTCGCCGCTGGCGACATCGAAGCCCTCACCTCCATGGTCACCCTCGCCGCCGACGTAGAGGACGCCATCCAGGCCGCCGTGATCGGCCTGCGCACGTTTGGGTACTCCTGGACGGAGATCGCCAACCGACTCGGCATCAGCCGCCAAGCTGCACGTCAGCGCTGGAACACCACCGAGCCCACCGCGTGACCGCGCGCGACGAACAGCACAGTGAGAAGCCCCGGCGCACGTTCCACGGGCCCGGCAGGGGTTTGACGCTCCCCTGCACGGGAATCGCCGAGGCAGGTACCTGATCGCCGACCTAGGGGAGGACGCGCGATGCCCACCATCCACTTCCTGGCCTCGCAACCGGGCCGCGTACTGCGTGCCTTCTTCGGCCTAGCCCTGATCGCGACCGGAACCACCCGCGGCGGCCGGTGGCGGCTGCTGGCCGCAGCAGGACTGGTGCCGCTAGCGGCAGGGGTCTTCGACTTCTGCACCCTGGCGCCGCTATTCGGCCATCCACTGTCTGGTCGCCGATTCCGCGAGATGACCTCTCAGCAACACTGACACCGGTAGGAACCGAATGTTCAAGCAAGGTGGCCCGCCGGTCGACGGCGACTCCGAGCCCGATGGGGTCAACTCTCGTCCCTCACCGGCGCCCAGCCCCGCGCCGCAGCGCAAGATCGAACCGGCCGTCCACGGGCCAGTAGCTCAGGCGAGAAACAGCGTCCCTCACCGTGCCTCGCTGCTCATCCTTGGCTCTAGATAACCCGTACTGGGCCGTCGTCGGACGTGTACTGCCACGGAGCCCGGGTCACGATGACCCCCGCTACCGCATGGGCCTCGTGCACCACGTGCCGGGTGACCAGACCACCGGGGCGCGGCCCGATATCGATCGCCTGCGACGAATCCAACGGGGCAACCGTGACGTCCGCCGGGTACAACAACGCGGACCACGCGTTATGAGCAGCTCCGATCAGATGGTTGGCCTCAGCGACCGCCACCGCAGGCAGGACGAGGCTCCGATGGGCCTGGTCAGCCTCCCTCCACAGTCCGAACACCTCGGCGTTGCCCTCGAACAGCGCAACAAGCGCCGTGTGGTCAAGTACCAACGGCTGCGGAGTCATGCGGCGTCGAGACCATAGAACCGCCGCGCCTCGTCGTTGGCCCGGCGGTTGGCGTCCTCGAACGCCTCGCGCTGCTGCGCAGTCATCTCCGGGAGCCGGTCCCAGCCAAGCGCCTCCCGTAGCCGCTCGGCGGCAGGACCCTGGTCATGCTCGGCACGGCCCGGTGGCGTCGCAGCAGTCATGAGCCCAATGTAGCGGCAGGCTGCCGCACCTCGGGATCCCTCGTTCACAGGCGCCCACCAACGACCACAGCGCGCTGCTGTACAGCAGCGAGTACAGCAGCCGTACCGTCCGTCAGTGGCCCGAACCGACCGGCAGGGACCCTCTGACCTCGGTACCGACCGTGGATGACCTTGCTGCCGGTAGTCCGTAGGTCCAGGGTTAGAGTCAGGGTAGGCCGCATGGCGAGGTACCTGCTCGGCACTACTGAGCAGGTCCTTTTCCAGCGGCCCCCCTCCGAACCCGGCGTACCCGTTTCCGAGTACCGGGCTCTCCAGTGACTACTGCGTGGGTGTCGCGGTGGGTTTCCCGTTGTGGATGGTGTCGTGGCAGGCTCCGCAGACCACGAGGGTTTTGCGGCGTCTTTTCGCCATGATGTCGCCCACGCGGGTGGTGGCTTTCCGGCTTTGTCGAGGTCGGCGAGTTTACGGACGTGGTGCACTTGTACTTGGTCCGTGCTGTCGCAGATCTCGCACCGGTTGGCGAGTAGCCGTGTGATCAGCTCCTTACGCCGGGGTGGGGCCGGGCTGCTTCGCGGTCGGTGAGGACCGCGTTGCGTTGCCGTTTGAGTGGTATGCCGCCGAACCGTGCGACGAGTGGTTTCTTGCCCTGGCCCTGCTCGATGCTGTGTTGGAAGCAGGTGCGCGGCCCGTGTGGGGTGTCGATGGTGGCCTTGTATCTGCGAGCCATTTTCGTCACCGTCGAGTCGTGCTTGCCGGCTAGCGTTTTCAGCATCGAGGTTTCCATGACCCAGCGCAGTCTGTTGAACCGCCAGACGTCGCCGGCGAGCAGGTAGTACTCGATGATGCCCCGGTACCTGGCCCCGAAGGTGTTGATGATGGTGTGGTCATCGTGGTTGTGCAGTTGGGGCTGTCGGGCGGGTTGGCCGCCTTTGAGATAGGGGGCGCACTTGGTTTTGATCACGTCCAGGGGGACCCTTAGCCCGATCCTCCCGTTGGTGGCCCTGCGGCCTTGGGTGATGCGGGTGTCGGTGTGCTGGACGGTGATCTCGTAGCCGAGGAACCGTGCCGCGCTGGTTCGGGCGTGGGTGACCAGCGTTTTCGCCTGGGACAGTTGTAGCTTGAGGTCGTCATGCAGGAATGTCGTGAGGCGGGCTTTGATGGTTTCGGCTTCGGTTTTGGGTCCGGCGAACCCGATGAGAACGTCGTCGGCGTAGCGGGTGTATCTCAGCCGCCGGTAGCCCGGATCGTGGGGATCCTTGCTGGGCAGACTGCGTAGCTGCTTGCGTAGCGTCCGCACCAACGGGCGGTCGCCGCGCTTGCGGGCTGTCGCGATCGCCGATTTCGTGTGAAGGTACTGCGGGTTGGATGCCCGCAGCGTTCCTCGGGTGTACTCGGGAATGAGGACTGTCTCGACATAGCTGTCCAACCGGTGCAGGTAAATGTTGCTGAGGATCGGTGAAACCACACCACCCTGGGGAACCCCGCTGGGGGTGGCGTTGAACACCCAATCCTCAAGGTATCCAGCCGCGAGCATGTTACGCAGCAGCCGCAGAAACCGGTTGTCGTGAATCTTTTCGCCCAGCGTGTCGACCATGACCTGATGATCGAAAGAGTCGAAGCACGAGGCGACGTCACCCTCAACGAACCAGGTCGTGCCCGTCCAGGTGTTGGCCACCTCGCGTAGCGCGGTGTGGCAGCCCCGGCGGGGCCGGTACCCGTGGGAGTGTTCGGAGAACTGGGGTTCGTAGTACGCCTCAAGCAGCAGGCGTATCACCTCACCGACCAGCTTGTCCGACCACGAGGGTAGTCCCAGCGGTCGTCGTTTCCCGTTACGTTTCGGAATGTAGACTCGCCGGGCGGGCTTGAATCGGTAACGCTCGTGGCGTAGCGCATCAATGATGCGTCCGATCTTGCCCAGGGTCATCCCGTCCACGGTTTCCGCGTCGGCTCCCGGCGTCATCGCCCCCTGATTGGAGTACAACTTACCGTAAGCCAACAGAAACAACTGCGGGTCAAACAGGTGCCGATACAGCCTTTCCAACGGCAAGCCACGCCTACCGCGTTCACGCAGGACACCCAGTACCGTTTCGGCTCTACGCATCACGCGCACCTCCCAGCCTTCGAATGTCCGATCACCTGGCCCCCTTCGCCCTGTGGACGGCTTTCCCGCCCTCCCTGGTGGGACGTGACCCCCACAACTAGTACGAGGCCTCCGTCGCCATAGCGCTCGCGCACCTTAGGCGATCCCGCGTTCGTCCTTGTCATACGTGCTAGCGCGATTTAGGTGTCCCGTTCATGTCCTTCAACACCCTCATTGGGCGTCGCTGCACAGTCCGGAGGTTGCGTCGGCAGCAGTGAGATACCGTCGCAGGCTGTGCCACCGGTTTCAGACGTCGTTCCGGCGGATGTTTAGTTGCATCTTCTGGACACTGGGTTTTAGGCAATCCAGCTTTCACCATGTCGCACAGGTCGAGCAGCGGCCCACCTTTGACGCCTTCGCGATGCCCGCTGCTTTGCTGCCATGCTGCTGTCCCCGGCTGACCCTTTCGGCGCCAGGTAAGGCATTAGACCTAGGAACACCTCCTCCGAGTTCCTCCCAACTGAGCTGGGTATATGACAAAGCGCCTCGCGGCGCAGCACTGCCCAAAAGTTAAGGCGTTTTAGTCGGATTCAGGTAGATCTGGCGTGACGATGGTGATGGTGTAGCTGACGTTGCGTGTTCGTTCGGTGCGTCGTTGTGTGGTGGTGCGTCGGGCTGGTGCGTTGCCGGTCTGTGCGGTTGCGGGGTTGTGCGGTGATCGCGGTGATCAGGTCTTCGGCAGGGTTCGTCGGGGGTGTGTCCGCATCGGGTGCATCCGGGGCGCGGTGGCGGCGCGGGTGAGTGCGACGACGGCGGCGAAGTTGATTTCGTCGGGGTCGATGTCGAGGACGACTGCCGCGGCGACGGCGAGGCGTACGAGGGTGTTGTAGACGGTGAGCAGTCCGTAGATTTCTTGTTCGGCAAGCGGGGGTGTCTGTCCGCGTAGCCGGGTTCCGGGTCCGCGGAGGGTGACTTTCAACCTGAGGTAGATGATCTCTACCTGCCATCGTTGGGCGTATGTCTGCGGCGATCTGTTCGGCGGGGTACTGCTCGTGGTCGAGCAGGGTCGTGAGGATCCGGAACAGGGTGGTGCGGGTTTTGCCGGCCTCGTCGGTGACGGTGAGGGTGAACTCGACGAGGCGGGCGATGGTGTCGGGTAGCCGGGCCAGGCTCTTGTCGCCGGCCTTGGTCCGCCGGTAGGACAGCATGCTGTCGGACTCGCGTAGCCGGACCAGTGCGGAGCCGTCGGGCAGCATCCGGATGATGCGGGCGGGCAGGCTTTTGGCGCCGTTCTTGACGCGCCAGGCCAGTTGCGCGCCGGTGGCGGTGAATCGGATCCACCGCGCCATGGAGAAGAAGTTACGGTCGGCGAGGTTGAGGGTGCCGGGTTGCAGGGCGTCGGCGAGTCGGTCGACGAGGTGCTTGTTCGCTGCGTGCACTGCTGTCCTGGGCGGCGGCCCGATGATCCACCGGGTGCCGCAGGTCACCAGGGTGACCAGACGCGCTTGGGGGTATTTCCCGCCGGAGGGTGTCGCGTATGCGGCGGCGATGTCGCCGGTCGCGGCGAGGTCGATCACGGTGCCGTCGAACGCGGTGAGCAGTAACCCGAACGCGTACGAGCCGGCACCCGCGGCCGGCATGACGGCCGCGGCGTGTTCGAAGACCGCGCGCATGCTGTTCGGGTCCAGGCGGGCCCTCGCGGTCGACAGTGCCTGGCCGGTCGGCGGGCCACCATCGAGAACCTGCGCCGGGGTCACCGGTAGGACCCGGGACAGGACCAGGTCGTAGCTTTCGCGCCGGAACAGGCACAACCCGAGCACGGCGGTCACGGTGACCAGGCCGGTCAGGACCCGACAACGTCGATCGGTATGGCCCGCAGCGGCCAGGCCCGCGGTGATCACCGCTTCGTCGGCCACCGCGACCAGAGCCCCGCCCAGCAGCGTGTCGCCGACCTCGACCGATCCGCCGGGCCCGGCGATGACGGTGCGCCGTAACCGTGACTCGTCATCACCGCGGTCGGCGAGCAGCCGATGCCCGGCCGTTCCCGGCTCGATCCGGGACATGGCAGACTGCAGCACTGGAGCTCCTGTTCGGACGTGTTGGCGTAGACAACCCATGTCCTAACAGGAGCTTCTTCACATCCACGGCCATCATGGCCGTGTCGGGCGGTTCATCTCCAGATCGTGATCAACGGACCACAAAAAAGGATGAAAGCTACTCAATCGCCTTAACTTTTGGGCAGTGGGGTTAGAGTCCCTGCAACGGCCCCAATCCCACGACTCGGAGCGCGCGTCGCCCTCGCCAATGACGGTGAGCGCGTGGCGGCACACGGGCGCCTCGACGACGACATCCAGCACGTCGTCAAGGCAGCCCTGACGGGCCGCTCCCGCCGCCTCACCGGGGGCCGGGCCACGGCCCGCCGCCGAGCGCCTTGCCGCTTCGCTCCCGGCACCCGGCGGTTGCCAGCCCCCCGGCGGCGCGACGGCTGATACGACCCGTGGGCGGGTCCGACGGCATGATCCACCTGCCCACGATCTGCCCACGATCTGCCCACAACCTGCCGCGCTTTGCCGGACCCGGCTGGACTCCACCGGACTGACAAGATCGACCCCCGACCGGCGTACGTGCTGGTCAGGGGCCGTGCCGACTGGGTGTGGCGGGTGTTGGGTTCGAACCAACGTAGCTTGCGCGACGGTTTTACAGACCGTTCCCTTTGACCGCTCGGGCAACCCGCCTAGGTACCGCCGCGCCCTGGCGCGGCAGCGACAGCAAGGATAACGGACCACCCCCAGGCATCCGCAAACGGGTACCGTGCGGCACGCCGGGAGGTACCGCACGGTAGAACGTACGAAGACGACAGAGTTCGCAGACAGCAAACAGGAGGAAAGCAGCATGGCTGATGCGTCGTTCGACATCGTCAGCAAGGTCGACCGCCAGGAGCTCGACAACGCCCTCAACCAGGCCGCCAAGGAGCTGTCCACCCGGTTTGACTTCCGGGGGACCGGGGCGCAGGTCACCGAGGCCGGGGAGAACGCGGTGACGGTACAGGCGGAGACCGAGGACCGGGCTCGGGCGGCCCTGGAGGTCTTCAAGGAGAAGCTGGTCAAGCGCAACATCTCGCTCAAGTCCCTGGATGCCGGTGAGCCGAAGGCGTCGGGCAAGACGTTCCGGATCGAGTGCAAGATCGTCCAAGGAATCGAGTCGGACAAGGCCAAGGCGATCAGCAAGAAGATCAGGGACGCCGGGCCCAAGGGGGTACAGGCGCAGATCCAGGGGGACCAGCTGCGGGTCACCGGCAAGAAGCGGGACGACCTGCAGGCGGTCATCGCCCTGCTGAAGCAGGAGGACTTCGGAGTGGCCCTTCAGTTCACCAACTACCGGTAGTTTTCCGGACCCGGCAACGGGTACGCCACCGCGTGCGGCAGACACCGAGTCCGGTGGCGGTACCGGGGCCCAAGCTGGTCGACGCGGTACGGGTGGAGCTGCGCCGTATCTTCCGCCGGCCGTTTGACGTACCCCTCATCGTGGCCACCAACGGTACGGCGCTGACGCTGGCCTGGTTCTTCCTGCCCCCACGCCTGACCAACCTGCTGTTCACGTTCCACGGTCCGCTGTGGTTCCCGATGGCGCTGGCCGGCTGGATGTACGCCGACGTCCCGGCCACCAACCTGCTCGGCGCCGACGCGCAGCGCAGCCTCGGGGCGCTGGGCGACCGTACCGCGCTGCGGCACCTCCAACGGGCCAAGAACCTGACGCTGTGGCTGCTCGTATCGCCGCTCGCGGCAACCATCGCGATCCTGGTCGGGCTGCACGAGCGCCGGCCGCTGGCGACCATCTTCGCCGTGCTGTGGATCACGGTCGTACCGCTCGGGACGCTGGGCCTCGCGGCCTGGTTGGGGATCGTGTTCCCGTACCACCCCGTCCCGCTCCGCCAGCGATGGGCGCACCGCAAACCGTTGCGTCGCAAGGTCGTCCGCTGGCTCAGCCTGGTAATGCTCCCCTGGGGGGTGGTACCGGGCCTGGTGCTCCTGATCAGCGTGCCCACCATCGCGCTCTGGGCAGCGACGTACCGCAGCTGGCGCGGCGCCCGGATCCCGGACGCCTACTTCGCGTGGGGCGTGGCGATGGGCTGCGCGGTCGCGCTGGCGTTCTGGGTCTTCGGGGCGCGCCTGGGCGCCCGGCTGGCGCAGCGGCGCCGGGCGAAGCTGGCCCCCTTCCTGGCCGACCCGGACCGGGGCTGACCGGCCCGGGACCGCGATGACCGCACCCGAGTCCGACCGCTACGGCCTGGTCCTGCTACTCCTCGTCAGCAGCTACCTGCTCACCGCGTTCGTCGCGGACGACCAGGCCCGGATCCTGCCCCTACTGCTCTACGTGGCCGCGTTGCTGCTCGTACTCCGCGGCACCCGGCTGAGGCGACCACGGCTGCTGTGGGGCCTGCTGGTCGGCTCCGCGGTCGTCGGGGCGGCCGCCCTCGCCACTCGCAACAGGGTGGTGCACGGGCTGGTCGTGCTGTGGCTGGCCGTGGTCCTCAGTGTGGGGATCGTGACGGTGGTACGGCGGGTGCTGCTGCACCGGGTGGTCACGCTCCAGACCATCTTCGGGGCGTTGAGCGTGTACCTGCTGATCGGCTTCTTCTACGCCGCGCTGTTCGCGGCCGTGGCGCATTTCCAGCGGGCGGCGCTGTTCACCGGCGGACAGCCGGCGAACAGCACCACCATCCAGTACTTCAGCTTCATCACCATGACCACCGTCGGGTACGGCGACTTCACGGCGGCCGGCGAACCGGCCCGTACGCTCGCCGTGCTGGACGCGCTGACCGGGCAGATCTTCCTGGTGACGCTGGTCGCCCGGCTGGTGTCGAGCTTCGGTTCCGCGCGCGACGAGTGACTGCTACCGCACTACCGCATGTACTGGATCGGGCCGGAGTTCGCCGCCATCTCCTCCAGGCGGCGGATGCGCTGCTCCATCGGCGGATGGGTGGAGAACAGGTTGGCCAGGCCCTGCATCCGGAACGGGTTCGCGATCATCAGGTGCGCGGTGCTGGTGAGCTGGCCGTCGGCCGGCAGCGGGATGGCCTTCGTACCGTAGTCGATCTTGCGCAGCGCGTTGGCCAGGGCGGCCGGGTCGCGGGTGAGCGAGGCGCCGGACGCGTCGGCCTGGTACTCCCGGCTCCGGCTGATCGCGAGCTGGATGATCGTGGCCGCGATCGGGCCGAGGATCACCAGGAGCAGCGCGCCGAGGATGCCGCCGCCGTTGTCGTCGTCATCGCTGTTGCCGATCGGGATGAACCACGCCAGCGTCGCCAGCATCGTGATGATGCCGGCCAGCGCGCCGGCCACCGACGAGATCAGGATGTCGCGGTTGTAGACGTGGGACAGCTCGTGGCCGATCACGCCCCGAAGCTCCCGCGGGGTGAGCATCTGGACGATGCCCTCGGTCACCGCGACCGCCGCGTGCTTGGGGTTGCGGCCGGTGGCGAACGCGTTGGGCTGGGCGGTCGGGCTGACGTACAGCCGGGGCATCGGCTGGCCGGCGGCCTGGGACAGCTCGCGCACCATCGCGTAGAGCTGCGGGGCCTCCTGTTCGGTCACCGGGCGCGCGCCCATCGCCCGCAGCGCCAGCTTGTCCGAGAAGAAGTAGGAGACGCCGTTCATGATGAGGGAGATCACTGCGGCGATGACCAGTCCGCCACTGCCGCCGATGAGCCAGCCAGCGGCGAGGATCAGGCCGGTCAGCAGCCCGAGCAGCGCCGCGGTCTTGAGTCCGTTGAAGTGCCGGTGCACGAGAGGCTCCTTTGTAAGCTGATCCTCACGGGAAGAGCGGCTGACGCCGCACCGTGGTTTCTCCGGTCAACACGCTGACCTGCACCCAATCTTCCCGTATTTGGCTGGGAATCACCTGTGTGGCTACTGGACGACCGCTGCGAGGACGAGCTGCGGCGCGAAGCCCACGAGCAGCGCGGCGAGCGTGGCCGCCCCGAGCGCGGCCGCGACCGGCCAGGGAATCGAGCCCGGAATCCTGACCGGCTGTCGGGAGCCGGGTGCGAAGAGCAGGGCCGCGACCCGCAGGTAGTAGGCGAGACCGAGGACCGCGTTGATCGCGACCACGACCGCGAGCCAGCCGGAGCCGGTGGCCACCAGTGCCCGTACCACCACGACTTTGGCGAAAAGTCCGGCGAGGCCCGGCGGCAGCCCGGCGAGGCCGACCAGCGCGAGCGCCAGCGCGCCGGCCGCCCAGGGCGAGCGGCGCACGGCGCCGGCATAGCCGGCGATGGCCCCACCATCGCCGTCTCCCTGAAGGGCGATCACCGCGCCGAACGCGCCGAGCTCCAGCAGGACATAGAAGAAGGTGTACGCGAGTGTGGCGGCCACGCTGTCGTTGACGGGCGCCCGGGCGGCGAGCGGGGCCAGCAGGTACCCCGCCTGGGCAACCGACGACCAGGCGAGCAGCCGGACCATCCGCTTCTGCCGGAGCGCGGCCAGGTTCCCCACGGTCATGCTGAGCACCGCCAGTACGGCCAGCGTGGGCGCGACGGTGCCGTACACCGGGTAGAGCGCGTTGATCGACACGTACAGGATCGCGACCACGCCGCCCAGCTTCGAGGCGGTGGACAGGTAGGCGGCCACCGGTAGCGGGGCACTGTCGTACGTGGACGGTGCCCAGGCGTGGAACGGTACGGCGGCCACCTTGAACGCCAGCCCGGCGAGCAGCAGCACGACCGCCACGGTCGTCAGCGGCGGCACGACAGCCATGCGCCCCGGCCCCTGCCCGAGCACGACCGTCAACCGTCCAAAGTGGACAGTGCCGGTGCTGGCGTACAGCAGGGCCGCGCCCATCAGCGCGACCGAGGTCGACACCACGCTCACCACGAAGAAGGTGATCGCGCCCTCCACGGTCTCCCGGCGCAGCGCGACCAGGATGTAGAGCGGGAGGGTCAGCGTCTCCAGCGCGACGATGAGCGTGATGAGGTCGCCCGCGTACCCGAGCACCACCCCGCCCGTCATCGCCGAGGCGAGCAGGAAGTAGTACTCTCCCAGCCGCTGGCTCGGCGCCGACAGCGCGACGACCGCCAGGGTCAGCCCGGCGAACAGCGCCGCGATCAGAGCGGCCCGGTGGTCGGCCAGGTACGAGCAGCCGACGTCCCCGGCACAGAACGTCCGGCGGTCCGGCCCTCGCCCGACCCCGATGGCCGCCACGCCGGTCCCCAGGGCGCCGAGTGCCGTGGCGCCCGCGACGACCGTACGCCGGCCGGGCGCGACGAGGTCGGCGAGGAACGCCAGCACGGCCGTACCGGCCGCGAGGTACGCGGGTAGCAGAGCCACATGGTCTATCACGGCACCATCGCCTTCACCGCGTCGACCGCCGGCCCGAGGACGAGCGCCGGCACCAGCCCGACCGCCAGCGCGAGGACCACGAGCGGCGCCCAGGACGCCAGCTCCACCCGGGTCAGCCCGCCGATCCCGGTGACCGCTGGGGTCGCCGGCCCGTGTGTGACCCGGCGCAGCAGGCGCAGGAAGTACGCGGCCGCGAGCGCTCCGCCGAGCGCGGCGAGCACGGCCAGCACTGTCCACAGTGGACCGCCCCGGCGTACCGCCGCGATCACCGCGAACGCCTCGCCCCAGAAGCCGGCCAGCCCGGGCAGGCCGAGCGAGGCGATCGCCGCGTACCCGAGGATGCCGGACAGCTGCGGCGCGGTCTCCCGCAGCCCGCCCAGCTCGTCGAGGGAGCCGGTGTGGGCACGGTCCTTCAGCGCACCAGCGAGGAAGAACAGCAGCCCCGTGATGATCCCGTGCGCCACGTTGCCGATCAGCGCGGCCTGGAACCCGGTCGCGGTAAGGGTCGCGATGCCGAGGAGCACGAAGCCCATGTGCCCGACGCTGGAGTACGCGATGAGCCGCTTCAGCTCGGTCTGCGCCAGGCACACCAGGCCGCCGACGAGGATCGCGGCGACCGCGAGGATTCCGAGCACCGGGGCCACCCGCCGGGCGCCGTCGGGCAGGACGCCGACCGCGACGCGCAGCAGCCCGTACGTGCCCATCTTCAGCAGCACGCCGGCCAGGATCACCGAACCGACCGTGGGCGCCTCGGTATGCGCGTCCGGCAGCCAGGTGTGCAGCGGCCACAGGGGACTCTTCACGGCGAACGCCACCGCCAGCAGGACGAACCCCGACAGCTGGACACCTGCCGGCAGTGCGGCGCCCTTGCCGGCGGACAGCGCGATGAGGTCGGCGGTACCGGCCTGTGTCACCACCACGAACACGCCGACCATCAGCAGGACCGAGCCGAACAGCGTGTACAGCACGAACTTCCGGGCCGCGGCGCGCCGGTCCGGGCCGCCCCAGACCGCGATCACCGCGTACATGGGCAGCAGCACGATCTCGAAGAACACGAAGAACAGCACGAGGTCGAGGGCGACGAACACGCCGAGGATGCCGACCTCGATGACGAGGAGCAGGGCGGACAGCCCGGACCCGCCGCTGCCCGCCCCACCGCTGCCCGCCCCACCGCTGCCCGTCCCGCCGCCGGCTGTCCGGCCGCTGCCTGTCCGGCCGCCGTCTGTCCACAGTAGATAGACGCAGCAGAGCAGGGTGAGCAGGGTGGTGAGGACCACCAGGGGGTACGAGATGCCGTCCACCCCGATGTGAAAGCGCAGCCCGATCGCGGGTACCCAGGCCGCGTCGACCTGGTGCCACGGCCGGATCGGCCCGGTGCCTACGCCGGTGCCCACGCCGGTGCCCGCCCCACTGTGGCTGCCCTGCCACAGCCCGAGGCTGGCGAGGAAGGCGAGCGCGGCGGCGGCGGGCGCGACGATCCGCCCGAGCCGCGCCGGCGACGCCGCCGCGCCGAGCGCGCCGAACGCGGGGAGCCCGAGCGTGCCGAGCAGCAACCACTGTCCGGTGGTCATGCGCCGACCCGCAAGCTCTCGACGACGTTCATGCGCCGACCCGCAAGCTCTCGACGACGTTCATCGCAGCCCCACCGCTGCCGCCACGACGATCCCGATGAGCAGCGCGCCGCCGAGTACCGCCGTGGCGGCCCGGGGCAGTGTGGCGCGGTGCCAGCGGGCGACCGTACCGCCGAGGCCGTACGCGCCCCGGCCGGTCGACTCCACGCCACCATCCACAATGGACTCATCTACCCGTCTTGTTGCCGACGCGAGCGCGAGCACCGGCCGTACCACGAGCGCGTGCTGTACGGCGTCGAGGTGGAACGCGTCGGCCAGGATCGCCGGCGCGGGGTCGCGACCGTCCCGCCACCGCCGCCAGCCGAACCACGCGCCGGCGGCCACGAACAGCAACGCCGCCACGGTCGTCCAGTCGAGCGCGGCGAGGTGCGCGAAGCCGAGGCCGGCGGCCGGTACGGCGAGGAGCAGCAGCGGCCACCGCATCAGCGGCGGCGGGTCATGGGCGTCCACAGTGGACGGTCTGGAGCCGAAGAACACCCGCAACCACAGCCGGGTCGCGTACCACCCGGTGAGCGCGACCGTCGCCAGCCCGGCGGCCAGCACCAGTACGGCGACCCACCGCGGCGCCGGCCCGCCGTGCACCATGGCTTCCCCCGCCGCCGCGAGCACCTGGTCCTTGCTGAAGAACCCGGACAGCGGCGGTACCCCGGCCAGCGCCGCCAGCCCGACGGTCATCGTCACGAACGTGACCGGCATCGCCAGCCGGAGCCCGCCCATCCGGTCGAGCTGGTTGCTGGCCACGGCATGGATGACCGCGCCGGCCGCGAGGAACAGCAGCGCCTTGAACGCCGCGTGGGTCAGCAGGTGGAACAGGGCCGCGACCGGCGCCCCGACGGCGAGCGCGCCGGCCATGTACGCGACCTGGGACACCGTCGACCACGCGAGGACCCGCTTGAGGTCCTGCTGCGCCGTCGCGGCGAGCGCGCCGAGCAGCATGGTGACCGCCGCCATGACGCCGAGTACGGCCAGCGCGGCTGGCGAGGCGGTGAACAAGGGATAGAGTCGCGTCACTACGTACACGCCGGCCGCGACCATCGTGGCGGCGTGGATCAGCGCGGAGATCGGGGTCGGGCCGGCCATCGCGTCGGGTAGCCAGGTGTGCAGCGGGAACTGCGCGCTCTTGCCGGCCACCCCGGCGAGGATCAGCAACGCGGCGACCGTGCTGGGGTGCGACACCGCCCTGCCGATCTCGAAGGAGCCGGACCGCGCCGCGAGCAGCGCGATGCCGAGCAGGAAGCCCACGTCGCCGACCCGGGTCACCAGGAACGCCTTGACCGCGGCGGCCGGCGCCTCGGGCAGTCCCCGGTCGTGGCCGATCAGCAGGTACGAGCAGATGCCCATGACCTCCCAGCCGACCAGCAGCGCGACCAGGTCGTCCGCGACCACGACGAGCAGCATGGCGGCGGTGAACAGGCTCACCTGGGCGGCGTACGGCGGGTACCGGTCGTCGTGGTGCAGGTAGGTCACCGAATAGACCTGTACGGCGAGCGCGACCGCGCCGACCGCGACCGCGACGAGCGCCGCCGGTAGGTCGACCCGGTAGGCGGCGCGCACGGTCAGGCCGCCGAGGTCCGCCACGGTCACGCCCCCCCGTCCGCCGGGCCCCGCCGCGAGGGCGACTCCGGCGGCGAAGGCGACACCCGCGCCGCCCACGCCGAGCGCGGCCGCCGTCCGCCGGTCCCGCACGAGAAACCCGACCAGAGCCACCAGCAGGGGTACGGCCGGCAGCGCACCGGCCAGCACCCCCGTCACGCGTCCACCTCCTCGGCCATCGCGCCCTCGCCCGTCGCGCCCTCGGCCGTCGCGCCATCGCCCGTCGCCCGGTCCAGCTCGATCTCGTCAACCGCGATGCTGGACCGGCGCCGGTACAGCGCGAGCAGCAGGGCCAGCCCGACACCGACCTCGGCCGCGGCCAGCACGATGACGAACAGCGCGAAGACCTGGCCGCCGGCCGGCAGCGCGGCGCGTACCGTGGCGTCGGCCGTCACGAAGACCAGGTTGACCGCGTTGAGCAGCAGCTCCACGGACATCAGCAGGAGTACGGCGTTGCGGCGCCGCAGCACGCCGTACACGCCCAGGCCGAAAAGCACCGCCGCGGTGACGTACGGGATGACCGGGTGCATCAGTGACGTCCCGGCTTCGAGATGACTATCGCGCCCACAAGCGCGGCGAGCAGCAGGACGGACAGCACCTCGAACGGCAGCACCCAGCGCTGGAACAGCTCCGTGCCGATCCGCTCGGCCGTGCCCGTGGCCGGCGCCGGTACCGACCGCCACCGGTACGCGTCGATGAGCAGGGCGGCCAGGCCCAGCCCGGCACCGCCCCCGACCAGGGCACCGGACCAGCCGGGCCGGTCGAGGTCGGCTGACGCGCCGATCGGCGCCCGGGTCAGCATCACGGCGAAGAGCAGCAGGACCACCACGGCACCGACGTAGAGCAGCACCTGAACCCAGGCCACCAGCTCGGCGGCGAGCACCAGGTATGCCCCGGCCACCGCCCCGAGCGCGACGACCAGCCACAGGCCGGCCCGTACCACGTGGGGTGTCCGTACCACCCGGAAGGCCGCTCCGACCGCGACCGCGCCGAGCGCGGTGAGCAGCACGTCGGCGGCGGTCATCCGGCGGGCGCCTTACGGGCGGCGCCGCTCTCCTCCTTCGCCGGCTCGCCCATCGGGTCGTGCGGCGGCGGCGCCGGTACCGTCCACATCCACTCCCGCAGCCGGTCCTTGTCGTGCAGCAGGTCCCGGATGTCGTACTCGGCGTACTCGAACTCGGGCGACCAGTAGAGGGCGTCGAACGGGCATGCCTCGATGCAGATCCCGCAGTACATGCACAGGGAGAAGTCGATGTCGAACCGGTCCAGCACGTTGCGCTGCCGCGGCCGGGCCGCGCCCGGCACCACTACCTCCTCCTTGTGCGAGTCGATGTAGATGCACCAGTCGGGGCACTCCCGGGCGCACAGCATGCACACCGTGCAGTTCTCCTCCAGGAGCGCGATCACCCCCCGGGAGCGGGGTGGCAGGTCGGGCTCGACGTCGGGGTACTGGCGGGTGTGCGCCCGCCGGGTCATCGTGCCGAGCGTGACGGCCAGCCCCTTTGCCAGCCCAGACCCCGGTACTCCGCTCATGCTGACATCCTGCCCGGTGTCGTGGCGGCGCGCGAGCACCAGCGCGGATCACGAGGGGTCGAGTTGACCACCTTGATGCGCAGCGGCGTGGTCAGGTTGGTCCCCGTGACATCGGTGAAAGGTGATACCGGCGGATGGCATAGCATGCCAACATGACGACTCCGGATGTACCGCCGGCGCACGAGGAAATCGATGTGGACGTCTACGCGTACCGCTGGCCGTCCGGCGCCGAGAAGGTGGAGTTGATCGACGGCGCCCTGCTCTTCTACGGCGAGTTCGACGAGCGCGACGTGGTGATCGCCGAACGCACGTACCCGGGACGGCGGGTGCTGCTCGGGCCGGACGGCGCCCTGGAGGTGTACCCGGGCGGCTCGAACTGGACGATCCTGGGCCGGTACGGGGGCGGCGAGGCAGCGGTCGGTTAGTCTCAGCGGCCGGTTAGTTCAGGCGCCGCTCCGGTTCGACGCGGTATGTTTTGGGCCGAGACCGGGTGGTTGCTGAAAAAGGCCTACTCACTGGGTGAGTAAATACGTCAGATCTGATGTGGCTCGAATTAGCTGGTGTTGCCTCCGACCGCAGTCGTAGCCGGCTCAGCTCACCCGTACGAGCGCGGTGAGGACCAGCTGGCCGAGGGCGACCGGTACGAGGCCGAGCCAGCACAGCCGCTGCAGCTGGTCCTCGCGCAGGCGTGGGAACGCCACCCGGAACCAGATGATCACAAAGCTCACCGCGAACACCTTGACCAGTGTCCAGAGCCAGCCGAGCTGAGCCGGGAAAGGGCCCTGCCACCCGCCCAGGAACAGTACGGTCGTCAGCGCGGCGATCACCACGATGCCGACGTACTCGGCGAGCAGGAAGAAGGCGAACCGCAGGCCGGTGTACTCGGTCATGTACCCGAACACCAGCTCGGAGTCGGCGATCGGCATGTCGAACGGCGGGCGGCGGATCTCGGCGACCCCGGACACGAAGAAGACCACCATCGCCGGCAGCTGCCACAGCAGCCACCACGGCCGCCAGGCGTGCACGATGCCGGGCAGGGAGAGGGTACCGGCGGCCATCGCGACCGAGGCGGCGGACAGCACGAACGGCAGCTCGTACCCGAGCAGCTGGGCCGCCGCGCGCAGGCCGCCCAGCAACGAGTACTTGTTGGCGCTGGACCAGGCGGCCATCAGTACCGCCACCACGCCCACCCCGACCACCGCCAGCACCACGAACAGCCCGACGTCCAGCGGCTGCCCGACGAGCGCGTCGTACGGCCCGAGCGGGATGAACAGCAGAGCCACCAGGTACGGCAGCAGCGCCACCACCGGGGCCAACCGGAACACCGGCCGGTCCGCGTCGCGCGGGGCCACGTCCTCCTTCTGCACGAACTTGACGCCGTCGGCGATGAGCTGGGCCCAGCCGTGGAAGGCGCCGGCGTACATCGGGCCGAGCCGGCCCTGCATGTGCGCCATGACCTTGTGCTCGGTCTGCCCGACGATCAGGGGCAGCGTGAGGAACGCGACGACGACGGCCAGGACGCGCAACCCAACTTCGATCACGGAGGACCCCACTCCCCCGGGGCCGGTACGCCGGGTGGGCGCATCGGGGCCCGTCGGGCCGCCGACGCGTCGTGCGACTCGCCGGGCTCCTTGGCCCCGGGCCACGCCTTCGCCACCCGGGCCGCGAGCACGAACTCCTTGCGCAGCGGGTACCCCTCGAACTCGGGCGGAAGCAGCAGCGGCCGCAAGCCGTCCGGGTGGCCGGGGAAGTCGACGCCGAACATCTCGTGGGTCTCCCGCTCGTGCCAGGCGGCGCCCGGATAGCTGTCCACAATGGACGGTGCGGCCGGCGCCTCACGCGGCAGCGCGGTGCGCAGCAGCAGCCCACGGCGCCCGCCCACCGACCAGACATGGGCGACCAGCGTGTACCCGGCGTCCAGCTCGTCGACCGCGGACAGCCAGTCGAAGAAGTCGTACCCGAGCCCCCGCGCGGTGCCCACCGCGGCGGCCCAGCGTTCGACCGGCACGTCCACGGTCGGCCGGGCGTACCCGCCGCCGCCGCTGACTGAGGCGTCGCCGCCGAGCGCGGCGCCCAGCTCCTCCGGCGTCATGTCCTGATCCTAGGCGCCCGCCGCCGCCAAAACCCGTCTCCGGCCGCGCTCGGCCGGAAGCCAGAGGCATACCCTGAGCAGATGGCCGAGCCACCGAGCAGCGGCGCGCCGACCCTCGAGGAGGGGGCCGTGCTGGTCGGGCTGGCCGTCCAGGCGGTGGCCACCCGGCTGCGTGGCGAACAACCCCAGGCAGCGGTACCCGAGTCCACGCGGCTACGCCGCGTCGGCGCGTCGTTCGTCACGCTGGAGCGGGCGGGCCGGCTGCGCGGCTGCATCGGCAGCCTGGACGCCGGGCGGCCGCTCTACCTCGACGTGGTACGCAACGCCGTGCGCGCCATGGCCGACCCCCGGCTGCCTCCGGTCACCGCCGCCGACTGGCCGGAGCTGGACGTGAAGGTGTCCGTGCTGACCGAGCCCGAGCCGGTACCGGCAGCCGGCCGGGGCGGCGTCGAGGCGCTGCTGCGCCCGGGCGCCGACGGGTTGGTACTCACCGACGGGGTACGGCGCGCCACGTTCCTGCCCAGCGTCTGGGACAAGGTCGTCGACCCGCACCGGTTCGTCGACGCGCTGCTCGCCAAGGGCGGCTGGCCGAACTGGCCGGACGGGCTGCGCGCGCTGCGGTACGCCAGCGTCGAGTTCGCCGGCCGTTCCCCTCGTGAGCCCTTAAGGTAAGCAGGTGCACCCGCTCGTCGACGAGGCGATGAAGAAGGCCGCGGTGGCCTGGCTCTCCGTGCCGGACCGGCGCCGGTACGCGGTCTGGTGCCTGTGGCTGGACGGCGCGCTGTACCTCGTCAGCGGCGCGGGTGAGCAGCCGGCGCCCGGGTTGGCGGAGGCCCCGACAGTCGGGGTGAGCGTACGGGGCGACCACGGCGGGCGGATCCTCACCTGGCCGGCCGAGGTGGCCCGGGTCGAGCCGGGGAGCGATGAGTGGGCACGGGTGGTGCCGCAGCTCGCGGGGAAGCGGCTCAACGCCAGCGGTACGGCCGAGCAGACCGGTTCGCGCTGGGCGGCCGGGTGCACCGTGCACCGGCTGAGCCCGGCCGGTGAGCCGACCGAGGCCGGCCCTACCCTGTCCGACGACAGCGAGGCGGAGCCGCCCGTACCGACGCCGGCCGCAAGGCGCACCGCCAAACCCTTCCGCCTGCACCGGGTCCGCCGGCCATAGCCGCGCAGCCTGCCGGAGCGGCTACCAGCCAGCCTTGTCAGCCGGATCAGCCGACGAACGGCGGTACGGCGATCTCGCCCTTCGCTACCGGTACGACCGAGCCGGTGACCGTCGTCGAGATCGCGGCTCCATCGACAGCGGTCACCGTGCACTCGAGTACGGACGGCCGGTGCATCTCCGTACCCTGGCGGACGGTGTAGCCCGACTCCCCGTCCCCGGGCAGCAGGCCGGACGCGACCAGCCACACGCCGAGGCCGAGCGCCGCCGAGCCGGTCGCGGGGTCCTCGGGTACGCCGACGCCGGGGCAGAACACCCGGGTGTGCGCCAGCCGCGTGTCGGGGTCCCAGGCGAATACGCTGACCATCCGTACCCCGGCCGCCTTGGCCGCCGCCGCGTCGCACTCCGCGCGGGCGACGGAGTCCGGGCGCACCCCGAGGTAGTCGAAGGACAGCCCGCACCCGGCGGTACGGGGTGCCGGCCCGACCAGGTCGGGACTGCTCAACGACACCGTGGCCAGCAGCGGGGCCGGATCCAGCGGGGCACCGATGGTCGGAGTGCCGCCGGTCAACGTCGCTCGACCCTCGGCGTACACCTGGATGGGCAGCAGCCCCGCGCCGCACTCCTGCGCCACCTGCCCCGGCCCGCCGATGCCCCGGCGGCACACCGTGACGGCGGCGCCCACACTCGGGTGCCCCGCGAACGGCAGCTCCTCGTAGGGGGTGAAGATCCGCGCCCGGTAGGTGGCGCCCGGCTGCGTCGGCGGCAGGATGAACACGGTCTCGGACAGGTTGAACTCGCGGGCCAACGTCTGCATCTGGTCATGGGCCAGCGCCTCGGCCTCGAAGACCACGGCCAACGGGTTGCCGGTGAACGGGCGGTCGGTGAAGACGTCGACGATCTCGTACGGCAGGCTGGCCACCCCAAAAGAATAGGCGGCGCACCCTAAGCAGAAATGGGCGGCGGGACGCCGCTCCTCCCGTGAGGATCAGGCCGCTCCTCCCGTGAGGATCAGCTTATGCGCCAACTACGCTGGACAGGTGACCACGGCGACCAGGGTGTACGTCGCCCGGCTCGCCGGCCTTCCAGTCTTCGATCCCAACGGTGACCAGGTCGGGCGGGTACGGGACGCGGTCGCGCGCATCCGCACCGGCAGCCAGCCGCCGCGCGTCGTGGGCCTGGTCGCCGAGATGCCGCTGCGCCGCCGGATCTTCCTGCCCATCGGCCGGATCACCGCGATCGAACCGGACTCCGTCGTGCTCAGCACCGGCACGCTCAACCTGCGCCGCTTCGAGAAGCGCGCGGGCGAGCTGCTCATCCTCGAGGAGCTGCTGGACCGCCGGGTGACGATTGTCGAGAGCGGACGCGCAGCGACCGTTGTCGATGTCGCGATGGAGGCCGCCCGCGGCGGCGAGTGGCTGGTCACCCGCGTCGCGGTACGGGAGGTGGCGCCCCGGCTGGGTCGGCGCGGGCACCTGCACCAGCTGGAGTGGATCGAGGTCACCGGGCTGATCGGGGCGGCCGAGCGGCAGGGCGCGGCGAACCTGCTCGCAGTACTGGACAACATGCGCCCGGCCGACCTGGCCAACGTCCTGCAGGACCTGTCCGAGAGCCGGCGGGTCGAGGTGGCCACCGCGCTGGACGACGAGCGGCTGGCCGACGTGCTGGAGGAGCTGCCCGAGCACGACCAGGTCGAGATCATCGCGGCGTTGAACCCGGAACGGGCCGCCGACGTGCTGGAGGAGATGGACCCGGACGACGCCGCCGACCTGCTGGCCGAGCTGCCCAAGCCGGAGCAGGACGTACTGCTGAGCCTGATGCTGCCCGAGGAGGCGGAGCCGGTCCGGCGGCTGCTCGACTACCAGCCCGGTACGGCCGGGTCGCGTGATGACCTCGGAGCCGATCGTCCTGCCGCCCGACGCCACCGTCGCCGAGGCGCTGGCCCGGATCCGGGAACCGCAGCTCGCCCCGGCGGTGGCGGCGCAGGTCTTCGTGGCCCGCGCCCCGATGGCCACGCCCACCGGCCGGTACCTCGGCGTGGCGCATTTCCAGCGGCTGCTCCGCGAACCGCCGGCCGAGCTGCTCGGCGGGGTGGTCGACAACGACATCGACCCGCTCGACCCGGACACCCCGCTGCCCGAGATCACCCGCCGGCTGGCCACGTACAACCTGGTCGCGCTCGCCGTCGTCGACGCCAACGACCGGCTGGTCGGCGCGGTCACCGTGGACGACGTCCTGGACCACCTGCTGCCGCCGGACTGGCGCGACCGCGACACCGAGCCGGCACCCGTACGCGGTGGGGCCGCCGGCAATGGTTGAGCCGCGCCGGCAGCCCCGGCTGGACCAGCCCCGGGAGCCGAAGCGGGTGACCCTGCCCCGGCTCGACGCGGAGGCGTTCGGGCGCTGGGCGGAGGCGATCGCCCGGTTCATGGGTACGGCCCGGTTCCTGGTCTACATGACCGTGGTCATCGTGGCGTGGATCGGCTGGAACGTGCTCGCCCCGAAGCCGTGGCAGTTCGACCCGTACACCTTCACGTTCCTCACCCTGGTGCTGTCCCTACAGGCCAGCTACGCCGCGCCGCTGATCCTGCTCGCGCAGAACCGGCAGGCCGACCGGGACCGGCTGGCCATGGACGAGGACCGGCGCCGCGCCGCGATGCAGAAGGCGGACACCGAGTACCTGTCCCGGGAGATCGCCTCGCTGCGCATCGCAGTCGGCGAGGTGGCCACCCGGGACTTCATCCGGTCCGAGCTGAGCCGGCTGATGGAGGAGCTGGACGAGGCCGCGCACCGCCGGCACAAGCTGGAGCGCAAGGAGCACCGCAAGGACGCCAGGCGGGCGGCCCGTACGGCCGGCGCCGAGCCGTACGACGACCTGGACGGCGACCTGCCCGACCGGGAGCGGATCGAACGCACGTAGCATGGTCGGCATGTCAGCCCCGGTCACCTCACTCGAAGCCGCGATCCAGCAGGCCCTGTCCACTGTGCAGGACCCGGAGATCCACCGACCGATCACCGACCTCGGCATGGTCGAGTCGATCGCGCACGACGCCGGCGGGGCGGTACGGCTGGGCATCCTGCTCACGGTGGCTGGCTGCCCGATGCGCGACAAGCTCCGTACCGACATCACCGCCGCGGTCGCCGCGGTGCCCGGGGTCAGCACGGTCGAGATCGACTTCGGCGCGATGACCCAGGAGCAGCGCCGCGAGATGCAGACCAAGCTGCGCGGGCCGGCCGCCGCGGAACCGGTCATCCCGTTCGCCCAGCCCGGCTCAAAGACGCGGGTGTACGCGGTGGCCAGCGGCAAGGGTGGCGTCGGCAAGTCCAGCGTCACGGTCAACCTCGCCGCCGCCCTGGCCGCGAAGGGCCTGTCCGTCGGCGTGGTCGACGCCGACATCTACGGGCACTCGGTGCCCCGGATGCTCGGCGTCAGCGACCGGCCGACCCAGGTCGAGGATATGATCATGCCCCCCCAGGCATACGGCGTGAAGGTCATCTCGATCGGCATGTTCACCCACGGCAACGCCGCGGTGGTCTGGCGCGGACCCGATGCTGCACCGGGCGCTGCAGCAGTTCCTCGCCGACGTGTACTGGGGCGACCTCGACGTGCTCCTGCTCGACCTCCCGCCCGGTACGGGTGACGTCGCCATCTCGCTCGCCCAGCTCCTGCCCAGCGCCGAGATCCTCGTGGTGACCACCCCGCAGACGGCGGCCGCCGAGGTCGCCGAACGGGCCGGTGCGATCTCGCTCCAGACCCACCAGCGCCTGGTCGGCGTCGTGGAGAACATGTCCTGGCTGGAGCTGCCGTCCGGGGAGCGGATGGAGGTCTTCGGCTCCGGGGGCGGGCAGACCGTGGCGGACTCGCTGACCCGGATCACCGGAGCGCCGGTACCGCTGCTCGGCCAGGTCCCGCTGGACACCCGGGTACGGGAGGCCGGCGACGCCGGTACCCCCGTGGTGCTCGAAGCGCCGGACGCGCCCGCCTCGGTCGCGCTCCGTACGGTCGCCGACCGGCTCGCCATCCGTCGCGAGTCCCTGGCCGGCAAGCCCCTCGGCCTGCGCCCCGCCGCCCGCGCCTGACCTTTGCCGGACGGCGCCGCCCGCGCCTGACCTTTGCCGGACGGCGCCGCCCGCGCCTGACCTTTGCCGGACGGCGCCGGCTGCCCGGCCCGCGGGTTCAGGTGGCGTCGAGGTCGAAGGCGGCCCGGCGTTGGGCGGGTGGCGTCGTCGCGGCCGGCTCGACGGACGGTGACTTGGCGCTCTCCGCCACGCTGGTCGCCTCGTTCTTGATGCCCTTCACGTCGTCCTGCACGCCGCGGTAGAGCTCCTCGATCGGGCGCCGGATGGCCTGCTCGTCCTCCTCGGAGAGCAGGTGCTTGCGCAGCAGCGCCTTCGGGTTCAGGTCTTCGAGCTGGAGGTCGGTGCCGAGCTCGCGGTTGAGGTCGCTGGTCGCGTTGCGGGCCATGTTGCGCAGGTTGCGCAGCATCCGTACGCCGTCGGCGATCGCCTTGGGCAGCCGGTCCGGACCGAAGATGAAGATGCCGAGCAGTACGAGCACCAGCAGGTGCCACCCGTCGAAGAGGTGCTCGAAGCCCAGCATGCCGCCAGGCTACTTCGCGTCCGCGGTGAGTGTCACCTGCGTGGTACGGACCGCTCCGTCCCGCTGATAGTCGACCTTCACGGCCGCGCCGGGGGGGTACTTGCGGACCAGTGCGATCAGGTCGCCCGGCTGGTCCAGCGGTACGTCCTGCAGCCGCAGCACCACGTCGCCCGGCTTGAGCCCGGCGTTCCCGGCCGGACCGCCCCCGGTGACCGTAGTGATCTCGACGCCGCCGTTCGGGTTCTGGTACGAGTTGGACAGCTGCGCCCCGATCACCGTACGCCGGGCCCGTCCGGTGTCGATGATGTCCTGCGCGATCCGCTTCGCCTGGTTGATCGGGATGGCGAAGGCGAGACCGATGTTGCCCGCGGACTCCGAGTCCGAGCCGAGCGACTTGATCACCGAGTTGATCCCGATCACCCGGCCCGCGCTGTCGACCAGCGGCCCGCCGGAGTTGCCGTGGTTGACCGCGGCGTCGGTCTGGATCGAGGCGTAGTACCGGGTCGGCCCGCCCGGCTCGGCCGCCTCGATGGTCCGGTCCAGCGCGCTGACGATCCCCTCGGTGACGGTGTTGGTCAGGGCGAGCGGGGAGCCGAACGCGAGCACCGGGTCGCCGACCGCCACCTGGTCGGAGTCGCCGAACTGCACTGGCGTCACGCCACCCTTGTCGAGCTTGAGTACGGCCACGTCGGACTCCGGCTCGGTGCCCACCAGCTTCGCGGTCGACGTGGTGGAGTCGCTGAACATGATCTGGGCGCTGCCCTTGATGCCTTCGACGACGTGGTCGTTGGTGATCACGTACCCGTCGGAGGAGACGATGAAGCCGGAGCCGAGGCTGCCGCCGCTACTCGTACCCACCTTGACGGTCACCACGCTGGGCAGCACCTTCTTGACCGCGCCGGCGAGCGAGTCCGGCGGGCGCTGGGCGGCCGTACCCGTCGAGGCGTTTCCACCACCGCCCCCGAGCGCCGGGTGGCCCCCGCCATGCTGCGCGAACACGTAGCCGAGCGTGCCGCCCAGGGAACCGGCCAGCAGCGCGGTGAGCACGCTGACCAGGAAGATCAGGCCCAGGCCGCGCCTCGGCGGCTCGGCGGCGACCCCGGCGGCGGGCGACGCGGGGGCGGGCGGCGCCGGGGTGGACGGCGCCCGCACCACGACGGCGGCCGGCGAGGCCGGGTCCCGCCAGGGGTCGTGCAGGGCGTCGGACCACCAGGCATCCTGGTGACTCCGCCAGCTCGAACCGTCCGTCACGATCGACACCCCTCCGCAGTCGTCTGTACCCAGGATTGCACGCGCCGGCATGTCCCACTGGACTCACCGTCGCCGGCCGCCCCAGCGCCGCGCTAGCTGATCCTCACGGAAGGAGCGGCTGCGCCGCACTACCTGATCCTCACGGGAGGAGCGGCTGCGCCGCACTACCTGATCCTCACGGGAGGAGCGGCTGCGCCGCACTACCTGATCCTCACGGGAGGAGCGGCTGCGCCGCACTACGCTTTAGGCGACCTACAGGGAGGTTCCCCATCGCGACCACGGAGTACCCGAGCCCGGCGCGGGAGTTCGCCGAGGCGTACGTGCCGGAGGGCCGCCCCGCCGCCGCCGCGCGGTCGCTGGCGCACGAGGTGGGGCTGGTACCGGTCACGCCGGGGGCCGGGGCCGCGCTGCGCCTGCTGGCCACCGCCGGTGCGGCCCGCGCGGTGGTGGAGATCGGCACGGGTACGGGCGTCAGCAGCCTCTGGCTGCTCGGCGGCATGCGCCCGGACGGCATCCTCACCACGATCGACGTGGAGGCCGAGCACCAGCGGATGGCCCGGCGGATCTTCCTCGAAGCGGGCTACCAGCCCTCCCGTACCCGGATCATCACCGGCCGGGCGCTGGACGTGCTGCCCCGGCTCGCGGACGGCGCGTACGACCTGGTCTTCGTGGACGGTGACCGGGACGAGTCCACCGCGTACGTGTCCGCCGCGCTGCGCCTGCTTCACCCGGGCGGGGTGCTGGCGCTCAGCGGGGCGCTGGGCGGCGGGCGGATCGCCGACCCGGCCGCCCGGGACCCGGAGACGGTGGTGCTGCGCGAGGTGCTGAAGGCGCTGCGGGAGGCCGAAGAGTGGGTACCGGCCCTGCTGCCGGTCGGCGACGGGCTCCTGGTGGCGGTCAAGCGCTGAGACCTGGCGCGCATGATCCGCACGGGGGGAGCGACTGACGCCGCACCGGCTTTTTGTCGTACCCCACGGGCAGGCTGTACGGCATGGAACCGGTACATCTCGCACTGCTCGCGGCCACCGCGCCGTACTCCCTCGGCGCCTCGATCCGGGCGCTGTCCGGGTTCGCCCCGTGCGTGGGCGACCAGACCGTCACCGGTGACCGCATCCGTAAGGCACTCCCGCTGTCGGCCACCGAGGCGGTGGTGGTCGAGCTCGCGCCCCGGCCGGATGCCGAGCCCGGGGTGGCGCTGCAGGTCTTCGCGTCCCGCGCCCTGTCCGACGACGAGGCTGCCCGGGTCGAGCTGTCCGTGCGCCGGTGGCTGAGCCTCAACGACGACCTGACGCCGTTCCTGGCGATCGCGCGGCGCGACCCGGCCATGCGCCCGATCCTGACCGCGACGCGCGGGCTGCACCAGGTCCGGTTCGCCTCGCTGGCCGAGGGCACCGTCTACTTCACGCTGACCCAGCGCTCGACGCAGTGGTTCGCGGCCGCCCGGAAGCGCCGGCTCGCGGCGGAGCTCGGGCCCAGGCTGGCCGTCGACGGGGTCACCTACGTGGCGTTCCCGCCGATGTCCGTACTGTCCACTGTGGACTTCACGCCCTTCGCCGGCAACGCCTCCCGTGGTCAGCGGGTGGCCGAGGTGGTCGCCGGCGTGGCCGCGCTCGACGAGGAGTGGCTGCGGGCCGCGCCGTACCCGGAGGCGCGCGACGCGCTGCTGCACATCCGGGGCATCGGCACCTTCACCGCGCATGCGGTCCTGCTGCGGGTGCTCGGCCGGCCGGACGACACCCCGCTGGAGATGGACCAGTTCACCGGGGTCGCCCGGGCGGTCTACGGTGCCGACCCGCCCACCCCGCACGAGCTGCGCGAGTGGTACGGGCCCTACGTCGGCTGGTGGGCCTACCTGTGCCGCACCGGACTCGGCTGGCTGGACCGCACCGCCGCGACTGCCCTGGCTCCGGCGGCCTAGCCATGGTCCTCCGTCGCCAGCGTGTCCAGCCAGCGCAGCAGCGTACGGGCACCCCAGCCGGTCGCGCCCTTGGTCAGCTCTCCGTCGGCGCTGTCCGCCCACGAAGGCGCCGACATGTCCAGGTGCGCCCAGCGCTCCCGTACGGTCCCGACGAACTCCCGCAGGAAGAGCGCCGCGACGATCGAGCCGGGCCCCGACTCCGCCGAGTTGGCCAGGTCGGCGACCTCGCTGGCGAGCAGCTCGGCGTAGTCGTCGACGAGGGGCATCCGCCAGACCTGCTCCCCGGCCGCCGTCGCCGCCTGCGCCAACTGTTCGGCCAGCTCGTCGCTCTCGGTGTAGAGCGCGGCCGAACGCTTGCCCAGCGCCACCGCGTTCGCCCCGGTCAGCGTGGCGAGGTCGACGATCAGGTCGGGGCGCAGCCGGCGGACCGCGTAGGCGAGCGCGTCGGCGAGCACCAGCCGGCCCTCGGCGTCGGTGTTGGCCACCTCGCAGGTCTGGCCGTCGTAGTGGCGGATGACGTCGCCTGGCCGGAAGGCGCCGCCGCTGACCATGTTCTCGGCGAGCGGGGCCAGCGCGGTCACCCGGACCGGCAGGCGCAGCGCGGCCGCGCCGAGGGTGGCGGCCACCACCGCCGCCGCCCCGCCCATGTCCTTGCGCATCAGCTTCATGCCCTCCCGCGACTTCATGCAGATGCCGCCGGTGTCGAACGTGATGCCCTTGCCGACGAGCACGACGTGCCGCTGTGCGCCGCGTGGCCGCCAGGCCAGCTCGACGAGGCGGGGCCCGCGGCTCGAACCGCCACCGACCGCCACGATGCCGCCGAAGCCTTCGGCGCGGAGGGTGGCCGGCTCGCGTACGGTCACCGCGACCCCGGTGCGCCTGGCCGCTGCCCGGGTCACCCGCGCGGCGAACCAGGCCGGGCTCTTGTCCTGGCTGGGCGTGTTGGTCAGGTCCCGGGCCAGGTAGGTCGCCTCCGCGACGGCCTGTGCGGCGGCGAGCGCGTCCGCGTACCGGTCGGGCTCGGGTACGACCACGGTCACCTGGCGCAGCTTCGGACCACCGTCCGGCGGGTCGGCGCCCAGCCGGTAGCGGTAGCTCGCCAGCAGCACCCCCTCGACCAACCCGCGCAGCGCGCCGAGGTCGCCGGAGCCGTCGGGCCCGCCCGTGTCGGCGAGCGCCACGGTCAGCCGCTCCTCCTTCTGCGCCGCCCTCGCCATGCCGGCACCGGCCGCGCGCCAGTCCGCCTCCGTACCGGCCCCGACCCCGACCAGCAGCACCCGCCGGGGCGTCTCCTCCGGCCGAGGCAGCGCGTGAACCGTACCGGCCGAACCGGTGTGCTCCACGTCGACCAGGAACGCGTCGACCGCCTCGGTCAGCCGGATCGGCAACGGTCGCGCCACCGGCAGGAGGCCGACGTCGTCCTCGCCGACGGGCAGCGCGAGCACGGCCGGTCCACCGATGGACGACGAGAGGCGGATGCGCAGCACGGAGCCCTCACTTCCAAGGCGGCGGAGAACGCCACAACAGCCCGCATCCGGACGCATACCGCCCGTCCGGACACGGGCCTGGTGGCCTCGGGAGGCGAGGAGTCAGCCAGCGGCGGACTTGAGTGCGTCCCCGAGTGCGTTCGCCTCGTCGGGAGTCATCTCGACAACGAGCCGGCCACCACCTTCCAGCGGAACCCGCATGACGATGCCCCGGCCCTCCTTGGTGACCTCCAGCGGACCGTCGCCCGTCCGCGGCTTCATCGCCGCCATGTTGTCTCCCCTCACCCTTTCCCCGGGCGGAGCGGCTCCTCCGACCCGTGCGGTCATCGGCACGCCCGGCCTCAGGGGGCCACCCCGAGGAAGTGCCGACTAATGATTTTCCCTGATGGACACCGGCAGACCCAAACCGGCCTGGCCAAGCTATGACAGAAGTCTAGTCAAGAGGTCGCAAAGCTGTCACAATGAGCCGCGTTTCGGCCGGTGGAAGTGGGCTGGCCGAAGGGGCGAGAGGGAAGGGGTGGCAGCACGGCATGCAGGCCCGCTCAGCCCTCTTCGACCTGTACGGCGACTACCTCCGTCCCCGGGGCGGCCGCGCCCCGGTCGCGGCGCTCGTCCGGCTGCTCGCCCCGCTAGGCATCGCCGCTCCGGCGGTGCGTACCGCCGTGTCGCGGATGGTACGGCAGGGCTGGCTGCATCCCCTGCGGCTGTCCAGCGGCCCCGGGTACCTGCTGACCCCGAAGGCCGCCCGGCGGCTGGACGAGGCGGCCGCCCGGATCTACCGGACCACCAAGGTGACCTGGGACGGCACCTTCGACCTGATCGTGATCGACGCGCCCGGACCACGCCCCGACCGGACCCGGCTCGCCGCCAACCTCGCCTTCCTCGGGTACGGCAGCATCGACGACGCCACCTGGGTCGCGACCCGGCCGGCGGAGGAGGTGGAGAGCCTGCTCGGCGAGGCGGGGCTGCGGTACGAACGGTTCACCGCGAGCCACGCCGCCGGTACGGCCGGGGCCACGGCACTCGTGCGGCGCGCCTGGAACCTCGACGAGATCGGCGGCGCGTACGAGCAGTTCGTGCGCGAGCTGCGTCCGGTGGTCACCCCGGTCACCGAGACCAGTACGGACGAGGAGGCGTACGCCGTACGGTTCCGGCTGGTCCATGCCTGGCGTACCTTCCTGTTCCGGGACCCGCAGCTGCCCCCGTCCCTGCTCCCCGAGCGCTGGGCGGGACTGTCCGCGGCGGCGTTCTTCGACCGGCACGCGGGCCGGCTGCGCCCGGCCGCCGACCGGTACGTCGACGCCTGCCTGGAGCAGTCCAGCCGCTCGCTGGCCAGCCGCCACCTCCCGCGTACCCCGATCAAAGGAGTCCGCTCATGAGTGAGCGGTGCGGCGCCTCCGGGCGCCGCGGAGCGAACGAATCAGGGGATCATGAGTGACTCGCTGGTGGTGAGCCGCGATGACGGCGTCGTCACGTTGACGTTCAACCGGCCGGACACGCTCAACTCACTCGACGCCGAGCTGCGCGAGACCCTCCGCGACACGCTCGCCGAGCTGGACGTCGACCCGGCCTGCCGGGCGGTCGTCCTGACCGGCGCGGGGCGGGGCTTCTGCGTCGGGCAGGACCTGCGTGAGCACGTCGGGATGCTGGCGTCCGAGACGGGTGACCCGATGCACGCTGTACGGGAGCACTACAACCCGATCGCCGCCCGCCTCGGTGGCCTGAGCCGGCCGGTGGTGGCCGCCGTACGGGGCATGGCCGCCGGTGCCGGCGCGTCCCTCGCCTGCCTCGCCGACTTCCGGATCGGCGGCCCGTCCACCCGGTTCCTCATGGCGTTCGCCAACGTCGCGCTGGCCGGGGATACCGGCATCTCGTGGTCGCTGCCCCGGTTGGTCGGCCACGCCAAGGCGACCGAGCTGCTGCTGCTCGCCCAGCCGGTGGACGCCGCCGAGGCGGCCGCTTTGGGGCTGCTCACCCGGCTCGTGGAGGACGACGAGCAGGTCCTGCCGGCCGCTCAGGAGCTGGCCGTCCGGCTGGCCGCCGGGCCGACCGTGGCGTACGGAGCGATCAAGCGGCAGCTGGCCGTCGGCCGAGTCGGGCAGCCTCGCCGACGCGCTCGCGGCCGAGGCCGTAGCGCAGCAGGTGTCCGCGGCGACCCGGGACCATCGGGAGGCGACCGCCGCGTTCGTCGCCAAGCGCACGCCCACCTACACCGGCACCTGACCGGCCCTCGCACGGTCGGCGGCCGCACAGTCGGCCGCTGCGTGGTCGGCCGCTGACCGTGCCCTTACCGTCGCCTTACCTTGACGGTCTACGGTGCATGTTCATGGCAGCTCGCGCACAGCTCGCCCATCTCCTGCGCCGGGCGACCTTCGGCCCGACGGCCGAGGAGGTCGACGCCGCCGAGCGGATCGGGTACGAGGCGACGCTCACCGGCCTGCTCGCACCGGGCACGCCCGACGCGGGCGCGGCCGGTACGCCGGTCCCGCGACTGGGCGCCGACCCGATCGCCAGCCTGCCGAAAAACGCCGACCGTACCGCCCGCCAGCGCGCCCAGCAGCAGCTCCGCGATCAGGTACAGGCCAGCGTGCTGTGGTGGCTGGACCGGCTGGTGGCCGCCGACCATCAGCTCGCCGAGAAGCTGGTGTTCTTCTGGCACGGGCACTGGGCCACGTCGGTGGAGAAGGTCCGGTCAGCGGTCGCCATGCTCGCCCAGCAGCAGACCTTCCGCGCCCTCGGGGCCGGGGACTTCGGGCCGTTCCTCAAGGCGATGCTGCGCGACCCGGCGCTGGTGATCTGGCTGGACGGGCAGCAGAACACCAAGGCGGCGCCGAACGAGAACCTGGCCCGCGAGTCGATGGAGCTGTTCACCCTGGGCATCGGCAACTACACCGAGGCGGACGTACGGGCCGCGGCCCGGGCGCTCACCGGCTGGCAGGTACGCCGCGACCCGCCCGGCGTCACGCTCAACCCGCAGCGGCACGACGCCGGGGACAAGACGATCCTCGGGCGGACCGGACCGTTCGACACCGACGGGTACGCCGACCTGCTGCTCGCCCAGCCGGCGCACCCCGGGTTCCTGGCCGGCCGGCTGTGGTACCGGTTCGCCGCGAGCGGGCCGGTCCCCGACGACGTCAAGGCGCGCCTCGCGAGGGCCTACGCACCGGCGCGGGACACCACCGCGCTGCTGCGGGCGCTGTTCACCGACCCGGCCTTCGCCGGTACCGCGCACGGGCTGGTCAAGCAGCCGGTGGAGTGGGCGGTCGGGGCGATGCGGCAGCTGGGGATCCGGCCGGCGCACCTGCCCGCCAACGAACAGAAGCAGCTGCTGCGCATGCTGGACGCGCTCGGGCAGACCCTGCTCGCACCGCCCAGCGTGGGCGGCTGGCCGGCCGGGCCGGCCTGGCTGTCCACCTCGGCGACCGAGTACCGGGTGCGGCTGGCGAGCTTCCTGGCCGGACACGCCGATCCGGCGAGGACGCCGAAGGACACCGACGCGCTGGCCCGGCTGCTCGTGGTGGACGGCTTCACCGACCGTACCCGAGGGGTGCTGGCCGGAGCCGGTAAGGACGCCCGCAAGGTGCTGGCCCTCGGGCTGGCCAGCCCCGAGTACGCGGTCTGCTGAGGAGGGCACCATGGACCTGGTCACCCGCCGGAAGTTCCTCGTCAGATCCGGAGTCGTCGCCGGCGGCGCACTCGCGGCCGGTGCGGGGGCCTACACGTTGCAGGACATCCTGCGGACCAGCACCTGGCAGGACCGGCCGGCGGAGGACCGTACCCTCGTCCTGGTCACCCTCTACGGCGGCAACGACGGCCTGAACACCGTCATCCCGTACGCCGACCCGGCCTACCACGACGCCCGCCCGGAGCTGGCCTACCGGCCCGAGGAGGTGCTGCACCTCGACGACCGGCTCGGGCTCAACCCGGGGATGAAGGGGCTCGCCGGCCTGTTCAAGGACGGGAAGCTGGCGATCGTCCGGGGCGTGGAGTACCCGAAGCCGGACCACAGCCACTTCCGGTCGATGGACATCTGGCAGACCGGCGCGCCGGGCAGCCCGGCCAACACCGGCTGGCTGGGCCGCTGGCTGGACGTGACGGGCGGCGACCCGCGGCACGCGGTGTCGTTCGAGCCGGTACTGCCGGTGCTGCTGGCCGGAGCCACGACGGCCGGGGCGGCGGTACCCGTGAATGGGAAGCCGGCCGCGGCGCAGCCGGCGCTGGCCGGGTTCGGGCATCCGGCGCCGGGCGAACCGCCGCTGCAGGCGCGCGCCGCGCGGGCGTTCGCCGACCTGGTCGAGATCGACACGATGATCCACAACCTGCCGACGCCGAGTGCGGCACCGGGCGACGACCCCACCACCCCCAAGGCCACCGGTACGGGCGGCCGAGGCGCCCTGGGTCCGCAGCTCGACCTGGTCGCGCGGTGCGTCGAGGCCGGCGTGGCGACCCGGGTCTTCTCGGTCTCGCTCGGCGGCTTCGACACCCACGCCGACGAGAAGGTGGCCCAGCAGCGGCTGCTCACCGAGCTGGACGCCGCGCTGACCGGCTTCACGCGACGGATGTCGGGTACCCCGCACGGCCGCAACGTGGTGGTCGCGGTGTACTCCGAGTTCGGCCGGCGGGTACGGGCGAACGCGTCGCAGGGCACCGACCACGGTACGGCCTCGGACCTGTTCCTCCTCGGCGCGCCGGTGAAGGGCGGCTTCCATGGCGCACAACCGAGCCTGACCGACCTCGACAACGGAGACCTCAAGGTCGCCGTGGACTTCCGGGACGTGTACGCCGCGCTCCTGCGGGACGTGCTGGGCACCGAACCGGGGCGGGTGCTCGGCGGCTGGTCCGGCCGGCTCGACGGTCTCATCGGGCGTTGAGGGCGCTGACCGCACCTGATCGGACTCTGAGACCATTACGGGCATGCCCAGCGCATCGCCCGCAGTACAGGAGCCATCGCCCGAACCGGGCCGGCTGCTCAGCGAGCATCGAGGCGTCGCCGCGGCCCCCGTCGACCAGGTACGGGCGGCGGTGCTCGAGGTCCGTACCGGTCGCGTCGAGGTACCGCTCGTCCTCGCCGCGCAGCGCCGGGATGGCGGGATCCGGATCGAGGGCGGGCCGGACCGGTACACCGCGCGGCTCGGGGAGGCCACGCTCACCCTGGACCTCGACCCCGAGGCCGGCCGGGTCACCGTGACCGGGCCGAAGTGGTGCGGCGTCTACACGGTGGAGGCACATCCGGAGGGGTCCCTGGTCACCTACCGCGTGTACAAGCTGGGCGGCGGGCTCGCGCCGTGGGCGATCGGCAAGGGGCACCGGGAACGGGCCGCCGGAAGCCTACGTACGGTCCTGGCCGGCCTGCTGGAACGGCTCGGCTGCTCGACCCGGATCCTGCCGGGCTAGTCCGAGCTGGCCGCTCCCCGGGTCCAGGAGCTAGTCCTCCTCGGGGTCCTGGTTGGTCGCCTCGCCGAGCAGGTACGCCTGCATGGCCAGCTCGTCACCGGCCGGCGAGACGTACGCGGGCAGCTCGCCCGGGCCCAGCTCGCGCAGGTACGACCAGTACTGGCGGACCGCCTCGCCGGCCGACTCCGCCTCGATCGGCAGGTCCACCCCGACCATCCAGGTCCGCACCGGCCCGGCCGGCCCGGCCTGGGCCGCCAGCGCGGCGTACGCGTCCGGGGACAGTGGTCCAGGGGTGAGGCCGGAGGCGGGCACCGGGGCGTCGAAGAGGCGCCGGGTATAGCGGACCCAGCCGTCCCGTACCACCACGGCGAGGCCGAACACGACGTCGTCCGCGAGGAGGGCCACCCGGTCGCCCACCGCGGCATCGCTCTCGACCCGCAGCAGCGAGTTGCGCACGGCCCGCTCCTCCGCGTACCGCTGCGCCGCGACCGCCACCACCCAGTGCCGCATACAGGTATCCAATCACCTCAGCACGCCCGTCACGCCGGCTGGACGTGGCAGCCGGCCAGGTGGTCGTCGACCATGCCGGTGGCCTGCATCAGGGCGTACGCGGTGGTCGGCCCGACGAACCGGAAGCCGCGCCGCTTGAGGCCCTTGGCCATCGCCGTCGACTCCGGCGTCGCCGCGGGCACGCCGGCGAACGACTGCGGCCGGGTCGCGCGGGGTGGCGGTGCGAAGGACCAGAGCAGCGCGGCCAGGCCGTCAGGCAGGTCGGCCGCCGCCCGCGCGTTGGCGATCGCCGACTCGATCTTGGCGCGGTTGCGCACGATGCCCGCGTCGGCGAGCAGCCGGGCCACGTCGGCGTCGTCGAACCCGGCGACCTTCTCGATGGCGAAGCCGGCGAACGCGGCCCGGAACGCCGGCCGCTTGCGCAGGATGGTCAGCCAGGACAGGCCGGACTGGAACGCCTCCAGCGTCATCCGCTCGTAAAGAGCGTCGTCGGTACGGACCGGCCGGCCCCACTCCTCGTCGTGGTAGGCCAGGTAGTCGGGGGCGCTACCGGCCCAGCGGCAGCGGGCCAGCCCGTCGGGCCCGATCACCAGATCCATTCATGGCAGGGTACCGGCCTCGACCAGCCGGGCGAACCGGCGCAGCGCCTGGGTGAGGCTGATCTTGGAGCCCGGCCAGAGCACCGGCCAGGCCAGCCGGGCCGCCAGCCCGGGCGGGAGCTGGAACCACTCGTGCCAGACGACCTGGGTACGGTCGCCGTCCATCGGCGTGGCACCGCAAGACCCCCGGACCGCGCAGGAACCGTCCCGTGTGCACGACCCGCACCTCGTACGGCGGGTCCAGCCGGACCACCTTCATCTCGTCGCGCAGGCTCGCCGGGCCGACCTCGGTGACCGCCTCGACCAGGCTGCCCTCGCCGCCGTCCCCCTCGACGACACGGACCTGGGTGAACGGGATCCACTCGCCCTGCCGCTCCCACGCGGTGAACGCGGCGAACACGCGGTCGGCCGGGGCGTTGACGATCACCGTGGCGGTGACCTCGCCGGCCCGGGCGCTGTCGATGCGGTCGTGTCGGTCACTTCTCCGCGTCCGCCGGTTGCGCCCCCGTCTTGGTACCGGCGCCGTTGCTCCCGGCCCGGCTGGCCATCCACTCGTCCACCGCCGGGTCGACGTCGACGGCCGGGCCACCGACCCGACGGTCGTCTCCTCCGCCAGGTCGTCGACGACCGAGTCGTCATCGACCAAATCGTCGTCGACCGAGTCGTCGGGCTCGACGAGCCCTCCCGGCGCGGCCGCCCGCTCCGGTCGGGGCGCGCCGTCGACGCGCTCGGGCACCTTCGGCAGCTCGGTCCCCTCCGGGCGCTCGGGCACCTCCGGCAGCTCGGTCCCCTCCGAGGGCTCGGTCCCGTCCGGCAGCTCGGTCCCGTCCGGCAGCTCGGTCCCGTCCGGCGCGATGGACAGCTCGATGACGGCGGGCTCGTCGGCAGGGGCGGAGGCCGGTGGCCGCAGCGCCGCCTCCCGGGCCTCGCGCAGCGTCTCGGCCTCGTCCAGGCGCCCTTCGCGCAGGGCGGCGACCTCCGCCTCCAGTACGCCGATCAGCTCTTCCTTGTACCCGATGTCGTACGCCGCCCGGCGCAGCGCCTGGTCGACCTGGGCCATCCGGTACCCGCGTGGCGCCAGTGTCGAACCGCAGCACCGCCCAGGTCCGACTCGGTCAGCGGACGGGCGGTGGGCAACGGCACCGCCCGGCCGTCCGGCTCGACCGGCTCCAGGCCCGGGTCGCGTCCGGTCAGCAGGACGGCGACACCCGCAGCGAGCGCGCGACCGAGCGACGCAGCTGCCCACGACGAGCGAGGATCGAACGATCTGGCGCCACCCCGACAATCGTGGCACGCTTACCGGGCGTCGCGGCGACCCCGCGCGGGACCCGTCGGGAGGAGAGCAGATGGCGTCTGGGTGCTGCGGCTCGGCCGGCGTACCTTCGCGCCCGGCTGAACTCGCTGTGATGGCGATCGTCAACCGCACGCCGGACTCGTTCTTCGACCGGGGCGCCACGTTCGGCGCAGGACGCGGCGCTGCGGGCGGTCGAGCGGGCGGTCACCGAAGGCGCGGACATCATCGACATCGGCGGGGTCAAGGCCGGGCCCGGGCGACGACGTGGACGCGGCGGAGGAGATCCGTCGTACGGTCTCGACGATCGCGGCGGTACGGGCCGAGTTCCCGGACATGGTGATCTCCATCGACACCTGGCGGGCCGAGGTGGCGCGGGAGGCGGTAGCGGCCGGCGCCGACCTGCTCAACGACACCTGGGCCGGCGCGGACCCGGGGCTGGCCGAGGTGGCCGCCGCGACCGGCGCCGGGCTGGTCTGCTCGCACGCCGGCGGCCTGCGCCCGCGGACCCGGCCGCACCGGGCCGCGTTCGACGACGTGGTCGCCGACGTCGTGGGTACGGTGACCCGGCTCGCCGACCGCGCGGTCGCCCTCGGGGTACGCCCGGACGGCATCCTCATCGACCCGGCGCACGACTTCGGCAAGAACACCCGGCACTCGCTGGAGATCACCCGGCGGCTCGGCGAGCTGGTCGACACCGGCTGGCCGGTGCTGGTCGCGCTGTCCAACAAGGACTTCGTCGGCGAGACGCTGGACCTGCCGGTCGGGCGACCGGCTGGAGGGCACCCTGGCCGCGACGGCGGTCTCGGCCTGGCTCGGTGCCCGGGTGTTCCGGGCGCACCAGGTCCGGCAGACCCGGCGGGTACTGGACATGGTCGCCGCGATCCGGGGCGACCGGCAGCCGGCGGTGTCCCGGCGCGGACTCGCCTGAGACCGGCCACCTCTCGGTCGCGTGGCGTACCGGTCAGGTCCAGCGCAGGATGCCCTTGCGCCAGGCGTAGAGCAGGCCGAGCGCGAGCACCCCGACGAAGATCGCCATCTCGACGACCGACGTACCGGCCGAACCCCGGCCGGCGAAGACCACCGCCCACGGGAACAGGAAGACGCTCTCCACCGCGAAGAGCACGTAGAGGTAGGCGTAGAGGTAGTAGCGGATCTGCACCTGCGCCCAGTCGCCGCCGACCGGGTCGAGCCCGCACTCGTACGTCTCGAACTTGCCGGGCGTGTCGTTCGGTCGCGCCGGCCGCAGCAGCCGGTTGGCGCCGAACGCGCCGCCGAACACCGCCGCCCCGACCAGCAGGAGCAGGCCGAGTGTCGCGTACGAGCCGAGGTAGCCGCCCATGCCGACAGGGTACCGGCCGTGCTGATCAGCCGTTATGTCAATCGGGTTCCACTGGTCGGACCTGGGACAGCGGTCTGGCCGGCGCGAAGTAGGCTCGGGAGTGAATCCACGCATCGGCGGGGCCGGCTACCGCGACGTTGCACGCCCGCAACCGCACCGGCGCCCCGCAAGGAGGTCAGCACACGTGGCCGAGCCAAGCGAGGTCATCAACGAGCCCAGCATGTCCGGGCACAGCGAGGTGACCCGATGACCAAGCAGGTCCGTCAGCTCGATCGGGTGGTCATCCGGTTCGCCGGCGACTCCGGCGACGGCATGCAGCTCACCGGCGACCGGTTCACCTCCGAGACCGCCCAGCTGGGCAACGACATCTCCACGCTGCCCAACTTCCCGGCCGAGATCCGGGCGCCCGCCGGCACCCTGCCCGGCGTGTCCAGCTTCCAGGTGCACTTCGCCGACTACGACATCCTCACCCCGGGCGACGCGCCGAACGTCCTGGTCGCGATGAACCCGGCGGCGCTCAAGGCCAACCTGGCCGACCTGCCCCGGGGCGCGGACATCATCGTCAACACCGACGAGTTCACCACGCGCAACCTGGCCAAGGTGGGCTACGCGGGCAACCCGCTGGAGGACGGCACCCTCGCCGGGTACGCGGTGCACCCGGTCGCGCTGACCTGCGATGACCGTCGGCGCCCTGGCCGACCTGGACGTGTCCAAGAAGGACGCCGAGCGGGCCAAGAACATGTTCGCGCTCGGCCTGCTGTCCTGGATGTACTCGCGCCCGTACGAGTCGACGATGCGGTTCCTGGAGCGCAAGTTCGCCAAGCGGCCCGAGCTGGTCGCGGCGAACATCGCCGCGTTCAAGGCCGGCTGGAACTTCGGCGAGACCACCGAGGACTTCGCGGTCCGGTACGAGGTCAAGCCGGCCAAGATGGCACAGCCGGCCGCTACCGCAACATCACCGGCAACGCCGGCGCTGTCGCTCGGCCTCGTGGCCGCCGGGGTACGCTCCGGCCTGCCGGTCTTCCTCGGCGCCTACCCGATCACCCCGGCCTCCGACATCCTGCACGAGCTGTCCAAGCACAAGCGGTTCGGCGTGACCACCATGCAGGCCGAGGACGAGATCGCGGCGATCGGCGCGGCGCTGGGCGCCTCGTACGGCGGGGCGCTCGGCGTCACCACCACCACCGGCCCCGGCGTCGCGCTCAAGGGCGAGACCATCTCGCTGGCCGTCGCGCTGGAGCTGCCGCTGGTCATCGTCGACGTGCAGCGGGCCGGCCCGTCCACCGGCATGCCGACCAAGACCGAGCAGGCCGACCTGAACATGGCGCTGTTCGGCCGGCACGGCGAGGCGCCGGTCGCGGTGATCGCGCCCGAAGTCGCCGTCCGACTGCTTCCACGCGGCCCTGGAGGCGGCCCGGATCGCGCTGACCTACCGCACCCCGGTGATCCTGCTGTCCGACGGCTACGTCGCCAACGGCTCCGAGCCGTGGCTGCTGCCGGACGTCGACCGACCTGCCCGACCTGCGGGTCGACGTTCGCCGACCGAGCCCAACGGCGAGGACGGCACCACGTTCCTGCCGTACCTGCGCGACCCGGAGACGCTGGCCCGGCCGTGGGCCATCCCGGGCACGCCCGGCCTGGAGCACCGGATCGGCGGCCTGGAGAAGGCCGACAAGACCGGCGACATCTCGTACGACCCGGCCAACCACGACTTCATGGTGCGTACCCGGGCCGCCCGGATCGAGGCGATCGAGGTACCCGACGTCGAGGTCGAGGACCCCGACGGCGACGCCCGGGTGCTGGTGCTCGGCTGGGGCTCGACGTACGGGCCGATCGGCGCCGCCGCCCGGGCGCTGCGCCAGCGCGGCCTGCCGATCGCCCAGGCGCACCTGCGGCACCTCACCCCGATGCCGCCCAACCTCGGCGAGGTGCTCGGCCGGTACGACAAGGTGGTCATCCCCGAGATGAACCTCGGCCAGCTCGCCCACGTGATCCGGGGCCGGTACCTGGTCGACGCGATCGGCTACAACCAGGTCCGCGGCCTGCCGTTCACCGCCGCCGAGCTGGAGACGATGCTGGAGGAGGTCGTCAAGAATGTCTGAGACATCGCGCTGAAGCTCACCGCCAAGGACTTCAAGTCCGACCAGGAGGTGCGCTGGTGCCCCGGCTGCGGTGACTACGCGATCCTGGCCGCCGTCCAGGCGTTCATGCCGGAGCTGAGCATCCCGCGCGAGCGCATCGTCTTCATCTCCGGCATCGGCTGCTCGTCGCGCTTCCCGTACTACATGAACACCTACGGCATGCACTCGATCCACGGCCGCGCGCCGGCGATCGCCACCGGCCTGTCGGTGTCCCGGCCGGACCTGTCGGTCTGGGTGGTCACCGGTGACGGCGACGCGCTGTCCATCGGCGGCAACCACCTGATCCACGCGCTGCGCCGCAACGTCAACCTCAAGATCCTGCTGTTCAACAACCGGATCTACGGGCTGACCAAGGGCCAGTACTCGCCGACCTCCGAGCTCGGCAAGATCACCAAGTCGACCCCGGTCGGCTCGGCGGACGCCCCGTTCAACCCGCTGTCGCTGGCGCTGGGCGCGGAGGCCACCTTCGTCGCCCGCACCATCGACTCCGACCGCAAGCACCTGCAGTCGGTGCTGCGCGCGCGCCGCCGCAGCACCAGGGCTCCGCGTTCGTCGAGATCTACCAGAACTGCAACATCTTCAACGACGGCGCCTTCGACCCGCTCAAGGAGCCGGCGACCCGGGACGACTACCTGATCCGGCTGGAGCACGGGCAGCCGATCACCTTCGGCACGGACGGGCAGTTCTGCGTGGTGCACCCGCCCGGCGGCTTCGGGCTGGAGGTACGCCAGACCGCCGAGACGCCGACCGGACGACATCGTGGTGCACGACGCCACGGTCGCCGACCCGGCGTACGCCTTCGCGCTGTCCCGGCTGCCCGGCCTCGACCTGCGGCAACACCCCGATCGGGGTGTTCCGCGTCGGTCGACCGGCCGTGCTACGACGAGCTGGTCCGGACGCAGGTCGCCGACCGCGCAGGCGCAAGCTGACCCGGACGCCCGAGGAGCAGCTCGCCGCGCTGCTCAGCACCGGCGACACCTGGACGATCCGCTGACCCTGGCGATCCCGGCCGCGCTGTCCTGGGCACAGGGCAGCGCGGCCGGCCAGGTACGCCACTATCCACAGTGGACATATCGACTGCCCCGCGAGCCGCGTCGAGGCGGCCCGGTGGCCGCTGAACGCACGGTAAGCTCGCGCGGCGTGACCGAGCCGCCCGTGACCGAGCCGCCCGTGACCGAGCCGCCCGTGACCGAGCCGCCCGTGACCGAGCCGCCCGTGACCGAGCCGCCCGTGACCGAGCCGCCCGAGACCGAGCCGCCCGAGACCGAACTGCGCCCGACCGTCGCCGACCTGTCCGGCGCCTGGGAGAGCGAGCTGCTGCCGCAGACCCGGCCCAACGGCACGCTCATCTACGGGCGCCGCCGCTTCGACTTCACCGACCGCCGGTGGACCGTACGGTTCGACGCGTACGTGGGCAACGCCGACCATCGGCCGATCTTCACCGCACAGGCGGCCGGCACGTACGAGCTGGGACCCGCGTGGGTACCGGTACCGGGCGGGCGCCAGCTCGACCTCGCCTTCGACGGCCGGTACCTGACCATGCACGCACCCGACCTGGTCGAGCAGCTCCGGAAGGCCGGCTACCCGCTGGCGCGCGAGGGTAAGGCGGAAGACGTCACCGAGCGCGGTGCGCTGTTCGTACCGTCGTTGCAGGACGCGCCCGTCGAGTACGACGTGGTGCTGCTCCAGGACGGGCGGCTGCACCTCGGCGCCCGCTCGCCGGGCATGACGCAGCCGGAAGGGCGCCCGATCGCGGTAGCGCCGGACGGCCTGAGCCGGGTCTAGAAGCGCAGCGAGCCGAGCGCGAGGTCGGGGTGCTCGACGGCGAGTGCGGTGGCGGTCGCCTCGTCGATCGTGCTGCGGCTGCCCTCGGCGTACGCCGCGTCGAACCCGCTGTCGCCCAGCGCGGCCCGTACCGCGGTCTGCCACTCCGTCCAGTAGCCGCCAGCCCAGTCGCCGGACCGCCCACCGGGCTGGCCGAGCCCGGCGCCGACCGCCTGGGCCGCGCCGAACAGCCGGGCGGCGGTCGGGTACTCGCCGGCCAGCGCGCACCGTACGGCGAACGCGCCCAGCGCCTCGCAGGCGCGGGAGTGGAAGCCGTAGCCCGACCCGCCAGCGCAGCGCCACGGCCAGGTGGTCGTGCGCGGCCACCAGGTCGCCCCGGGACAGCGCGACCATGCCCAGCAGCATGTCGACGGTACGGCGACCCCGCTCGGCCGGTCGCGCCGCCTCCACCGGCCGGGCCGCGGCCAGCAGCTCGGCCGCCTCGTCCAGGTCACCGCGCGCGCCAGAGCAGCTCGGCCAGGCAGTACACGGCGAAGCAGCGCGTCGGTGACCACGCCGTGCGTCGTGCGCCCAACTCCATGACCTCCCGGCAGACCCGCTCCGCCTCGGCCAGCCCGCCCCGTGTCGAGCAGCGTACCGCGGCCCGGCCGGACAGCACCCGGGCGAGCAGCCCGGCGTCGCCGGTCCGCCGGGCGGCCGCCTCGGCCCGCTCGGCGAAGCAGCCGCAGCTCCTCGGCGAACTCGCCGTCGGCGACCGGCGTGCAGCGCGTGCATGTGGTACGCCGCCGCCAGCTCCGCCTCCGGGATCTCCTCGCCGGTCTCGGCGATCCGCCCGTACAGCCGGAACAGCCAGAGCCGCCCCTCCCGGGCCAGGCCCCGCTCGCGCCACCACTGGTCCAGCCCGCCGGCGATGCGCAGTCCCTGCCGGGCACTGCCCTGGGTGGCCGACCAGCGCAGCGCGGCGCGCAGCTCGTCGGCGAGCGGGTCGAGCGCGTACAGCGACAGGGTGACCGGCCGCCGCTCCGGGCCGAGGTAGGCGCGCTCGCATCGCGTGCTGTGCCCAGGCCACGTGCCGGTTGCGGGCGGCCGGCTCCTCGCCGGCCTCGGCCAGCCGGCGCGCGGCGTACGCGCGGATCGGGTCGAGCATCCGGTACGTGCGTCCCGCCCGCGGCTCGGCTCGGCCTGTACCAGCGACTTGTCCACCAGTACCGACAGCGCGTCGAGCGGGTCGTCGTCCAGCAGCCACTCCAGGGTCGCCAGGTCGACCGGGCCGGCGAAGACCGACAGCCAGCGCAGCAGCCGGGCGGCGCGCGGCCCGAGCGTCCGGTACGACCAGGTCACCGTGGCCTGCATGGTCGCGTGCCGCCCGCCCGGTGCCCGACTGTCCACAGTGGACGACCCCGCGTCCAGTGTGGACACCGCGTCACCGAGCCGGTTGGACAGCTCGGTCGCGGACAGTACCCGCAGCCGGGCGGCGGCCAGCTCGAGCGCCAGCGGCAGGCCGTCCAGCCGCTCCGCCACCGCCCGGAGGTAGACCTCCTCGGTCGGGTCCGGCCGCCGCCCGCCCGCGCGCCGCCGCGGCCCGGTCGAGCAGCAGCGCGACCGCGTCGCCCGGCGCACCGTCCGCCGCCGGTTGCGAGGGACAGCGGCGGGATCCGCCACACCACCTCGCCCGGCAGGCCGAGCGGCTCCCGGCTGGTGGCCAGCACCCGCACGCCCGGCTCGCCGGCGAGCAGCCGGCTGACCATCGCCGCGGTCGCGCCCGGCTGCGCGTCGCAGGTGTCCAGGACGAGCAGGAACCGCCGGTTCGCGGCGTACTCCACGATGGTCTCGACCACCGGCCGGCCCGGCTCCGGACGCAGGCCCAGGGTGCGCGGCGACGGCACCGGCCACCAGCTCCGGAGTCGGTCACGGCGGCGAGGTCGACGAACCAGACCCCGTCCGGGTACCCCTCGACCGGTCGCCGCCGCGGTCTCGCACCGCGAGCCTGGTCTTGCCCGCCCCGCCCGCGCCCACCACGGTCACCAACCGGTGCGCGGCCACCAGGTCGGTCAGCTGCGGCCCGCTCGGCGTCGCGGCCGACGAAGCTGGTCACCGGGCCGGGCAGGTTGTGCGGCGCCTCGCCGACCGTACGGGGGCGGGGGAACTGCCGGGGCAGGCCGGGCCGCGACGAGCTGGAACAGCCGCTCCCGGTCGTCGAAGCCGCGCAGCCGGTGCAGTCCGAGGTCGAGCAGCCAGGCGCCGGCGGCCAGCTGGCCCGCGTGCCAGGCGGTCGCGGCCGAGCAGAGGACCTGGCCACCGTGCGCGGCCGCGGCGATCCGGGCGGCCCGGTGCACCTCGGGCGTGGCGTACTCGCCGCGGTACGGCTCGGCCGGTCCGGTGTGCAGGCCCATCCGGACCCGGGGTCGGGCGTCCGGGGTCGGCCAGTCGTGGGCGGCCAGGGCCCGCTGGGCCTCGCCGCAGGCGTACAGGGCGGCGCCCGCGTCGGGGAACGCCACGAATAGCGAGTCGCCCTCGGAGAACAGAGGGGTACCGCTGGACGCGGAGAGGGTACGGCGCAGCAGCCGCCGGTGCTCGGTGAGCACCGGGCGGTACCCCGCACCGAGCATCTGGGCCAACCGCGTCGACCCCTCGATGTCGGTGAAGAGGAAGGTCACCATGCCCCTCGGCAGGTGGATCCGGCCCGACACGCTAGTTAACCTCCGCCCCCCTGGGAAGTCGTGCCTCATGCTGTCGCAGGCCCGCTAGCTGCCACATCACAGGAACGGCCCGGCACACGTAGGCCCAAGGTCGAACCTTGGGCCGGCATGATGGACATGGTCAACAGACCGGCTACGGCGGGTGGGATCCGGGTGACGTTACGACGACCGATTGGCCTTTCAAACCAGGGCCGACCAGCGGTTCGCTCAGCAGCCGCAGGCGCCGCCGCAACAGCCGCCACCGGTCGGGGCGGGCCGGTACCCGAGCCCGGACCGGAGCCGGACGCCGAGGCGCGGCCGCCCACCGCCACGGTGGACAGGAGCTTGACTGTATCGTCGTGGCCGTCCGGGCATCGGGCCGGTACGCCGGACTCGCTCATCGGGCGGCTGACCTCGAACGTATCGCCGCAGGCGCGGCAGCGGAACTCGTAGCGCGGCATGGTGACCAGGTTACGACGTCGCACCCAGGTCAGGAACGGGTGCGATACTCGGGCATGTGACCGAACGCCCTCCCCTTCGCTCGGCCGCGCCCGCGACGCCGCCGGTCCCGGCCGATCCGGCGGTGCCCGAGCCCGCCGCAACCGAGCCCGCCGCAACCGAGCCCGCCGTCGTCGAGGTGAGCGGCTCCCCGGCCGTCGGCCAACCGCTTCCCGACCGGCCAGCGCCGGCGCGCCACCGGCGCCCGGGGCAGCAGCTGGCCCTCGTACCGGTCTTCTGGGTCGGCCGGGGTGCCCGGGTCGCCGCCCGCGCGTTCGCCGCCTGGGCCCGTACCCCGAGTGGGCGTTTCGTGCTGCCCGCGTTGCTGATCGGGGCGGTGCTGGCGGCCGCCGGTACCGCGGGCAGCTACCTCGCCCCGCTCGCCTCGCCGGCCTTACGCCCCTCCCCGTCGCCCTCCGCCGCGGCCAGCGCACCCGACGCGGGCCAGGCCAACGGCGGCGTCAACGGGCTCGACCCGACGCCCACCGACGGCACCGGCGGCAGCGCCGGCGCCGGCGGCGTGGCAGCCGGCGCGCCGCAGGCCGCGCTCGCCGCATGGGCGCAGCGGATGTCCCCGGCCGTCGGCATCTCGGTCACCGCCCTACAGGCGTACGGCTACGCCGCCCTGCGGACCGCCACCGACCACCCGTCCTGCCACCTCGCGTGGACCACGCTCGCCGGGATCGGCAAGGCCGAGTCCGACCACGGCCGCGAAGGCGGCTCGATCCTGCAGCCCGACGGTCGGGTCCTGCCGCCGGTCATCGGCGCGGCGCTGAACGGTCAGGACGGCCGCAAGCTCATCGCCGACAGCGACCACGGCACGCTCGACGGCGACAACGTGTACGACCGGGCGGTCGGCCCGATGCAGTTCCTCCCGTCCACCTGGACGCAGTACCAGGTGGACGCCGACCGGGACGGGGTCTCCGACCCGAACGACCTCAACGACGCGACCCTGGCCGCGGCGACCTACCTCTGCGCTGGCGGGAAGGACCTCGGTACGAGCGGCGGGTGGTGGGCGGCCGTGCTGTCGTACAACACCGTGCAGGCGTACGCCCAGAAGGTCTTCGATGCCGCCAACGACTACGGACAGCGGAGCAGGACTGTCGCATAGCGTCGTGGGGATCTCCCATAGCGTAAAGATTATGCGCGCTAGTACTTTCGCCGGACCGCCTCTATCTGCAAGCTAGACGGGTGATGGTACGCGAGTGGGATCCTCGAACCGCGCCGTCCGTCGAGATCGAAGCCGTACTGACATCGCTCAACGCGGCCTTAGCCGCCGATCTCCCGGAAGATCCGCAATGGCGGGTCGACGCGTTCCGTGAATACCTCGCCGTGACGATGCCCGGCGAGCGGCGGATGTGCTGGCTGACCGAGTCCAGCATGGGGGCCGCCGGGCGCGGCGAGGGCATCCTCGGCTGGGCAAACCTCCTGCTGGTCGGGGACATGGGCGTGCTCGAGGTGGTTGTGGACCCGATCGCGCGGCGCAAGGGGATCGGCCGGGACCTGCTGGAGGCGATCGCCCGGCGCGCATACGCCGAGGGCTTCGCCTCGCTCGGCGTCGAGGTCATCGGGGACACGCCCGCCGTGGAGTTCTACGAGCGGTACGGGTTCCACTGCGCGTTCGTGGAGGTCCGGAACGTGCTCAAACTGTCCACTGTGGACTGGCTGAAGCTCGGCGAGATGGCGGCCGGGGTCGGCTCCGGGTACCGCCTCGAGTACTACCCGGGCGGCCCGCCCGAGGAGCTCTACGACGCGTACGCCGAGGCGAAGGCGATCGTCCGGGAGTCCTACGAGTCCAGCGACCTGGACCTGCGGCCCAGCTCGTACGAGCCGGAGCGGCTGCGGGCCAGCCTCGCCACGCTGCACGCGCGGGGGCTGCGCCCGTACATCGTGGTGGGGATCCACGAGCACACCGGGAAGATCGCCGGGCTCACCGAGGTCGTGGTGGCCGCCCAGCACCCGACCCGGGCCGACCAGTACGACACCGTGGTGGTTCCCGGCCACCGCGGGTACGGTCTGGGCCGCGCGCTCAAGGCGCGGATGCTTTTCGAGCTGCGCTCGGCCGAGCCCCGGCTCACCGAGGTGCAGACCTGGAACGCCTTCGAGAACGAGCCGCTGCTGAAGGTGAACTCGGAGCTCGGCTTCCAGCCCGACCGGCAGTGGTGCGAGTACGAGATCGACATCGCCGACCTGCTCCCGCTGTTCGACGGCAACCGCTGAGGCGCCGCCCCGGAGCGCGCGACCGCGCGGGTCAGGCCGCGAGCAGTCGGGCCGCCTCCACCGCCCAGTAGGTGAGGATGATCTGCGCGCCGGCCCGGCGGATCGAGGTGAGCGTCTCCAGCATCACCCGCTCGCGGTCCAGCCAGCCGGCCGCGGCGGCCGCCTCGACCATCGCGTACTCGCCGGAGACCTGGTACGCGGCCACCGGGATGTCCACGGTGGACGCCACGGCGGCGAGCACGTCCAGGTACGGCAGGGCCGGCTTCACCATCACGATGTCCGCGCCCTCGGCGACGTCGAGCGCCACCTCGTGTAACGCCTCGCGCACGTTCCCCGGGTCCTGCTGGTACGTGCGCCGGTCGCCGACCAGCGCCGACTCCACCGCCTCGCGGAACGGGCCGTAGAACGCCGAGGCGTACTTGGCGGCGTAGGCGAGCACGACCGTGTCGGGGTGGCCGGCGTCGGCCAGGGCCCGGCGTACCGCGCCCACCTGGCCGTCCATCATCCCGGACAGCCCCACCACGTGAACCCCGGCCGCGGCCTGCGCCACGGCCATGTCCGCGTACCGGACCAGCGTCGCGTCGTTGTCCACGCTGCCGTCCGGCGCGAGCACGCCGCAGTGCCCGTGCGAGGTGAACTCGTCCAGGCACAGGTCGCCCATGACCACGCCGGCGTCGCCGACCTCACCGATCACGTCCCGGATCGCGACGTTGAGGATGCCGTCGGGGTCGGTGGCACCGGAGCCGACCTCGTCGCGCCGGGCCGGTACCCCGAAGAGCATCAGCCCGCCCACGCCGGCCTGGACCGCCTCGGCGGCCGCCTTGCGCAGCGACTCGCGGGAGTGCTGCACCACGCCTGGCAGCGAGCTGATCGGCCGCGGCTCGGTCAGCCCCTCCTTGACGAACATGGGCAGGACAAGCTCGCGGGGCGAGACCGTGGTCTCGCTCACCAGGCGGCGCAGTGCCGGGGTGCGGCGCAGCCGCCGCGGGCGAACGTCAGGAAACCCGGCCATGGAAGTCACCGGTACCGCAGCGCTGTCGGACCCTGGACCTTCGAGCCGCGCCGCTGCTTGGCCGGCATCGCCGCGAGCTTCTCGCGCAGCTCGACCGCGTACGACGCGAGCGCCTCGACCAGGTCGGGCACGGACGCGTGCGCCGGCTGGACATCCACCCGCAGGCCGAACTCCACCGCCGTGTCCGCGGTCTTCGGCCCGATGACCGCCACGACGGTACGGGTGTGCGGCTTGCCCGCGATCCCGACCAGGTTCCGGACGGTCGACGAGGACGTGAAGAGTACCGCGTCGAACCCGCCCGACTTGATCGCGTCGCGGATGTCGGCCGGCGGCGGGGCGGCCCGTACGGTCCGGTAGGCGGTCACGTCGTCGACCTCCCAGCCCCGTTCGGTGAGCCCGGCGGCCAGGGTCTCGGTGGCGATGTCGGCGCGCGGGAGCAGTACCCGGCCGACCGGGTCGAGCACCTCGTCGTGCGGGGAGAACTCGGCCAGCAGGCCCTCGCTGGACTGCTCCCCGGCCGGGAGCAGCTCCGGCTGGATCCCGAAGTCCCGGACCGCCGCCGCGGTGGCCTCGCCGATACAGGCGATCTTCACGCCGCCGAAGTGCCGGGCATCCAGCCCGTGCTCGCCGAACTTCTCCCACACGGCGCGCACAGCATTGACCGAAGTGAATACCACCCAGGCGTACCGGCCGTCCACGAGGCCCTTGATGGCGCGCTCCATCTGCGCCGGGGTACGGGGCGGCTCGACCGCGATCGTCGGCACCTCGCACGGGATCGCCCCGTACGCGCGCAGCCGTTCGCTCATCGCGCCGGCCTGCTCCTTGGTCCGCGGTACGAGCACCTTCCACCCGTACAGCGGGCGGTTCTCCCACCAGGAGAGCTTGTCCCGGGCGGGGACGGCCGGCCCGAGCGTGAGCACCACCCGACCGGAGAAGCCGAGCGCGGCGGCCACCACACCGTCCACAGTGGACGTCGCGGTGTACTGCGTCTCGCCCGTACCGTCACCGGTCACGCCGACCGGCGTCGAGGGATCGGTGCCGGCGGCGAGCAGCCCGTCCCGTACCCCCGCCAGGTCGCCCGCCTCGACGGAGAGCGCGACCGACCCGCGGGCCGCGGCCGCGGCGAGCGCCGGGTAGTCGACCTCGGTCACGTCGTCCACGTCGGCGGCGGTGCGTACCCCGGTCAGCGGTACCCCCGCGTAGGTCGCCACCCCCGCGGCCTGGCCGATGCCCGGCACCACCTCGAAGGGCACCGCGGTACGCGCCACGGCCTGCACCTCGCGCACGACCGTGTCGTGCCCGAACGGGTCGCCGGCCACCAGGTGTACCGCGTGCAGCCCGGACCGGGCGGCGGACAGCAGCACCTTGGCCACGTCACCGGACGCGCCCTCGGCCGGGGAGAGCTGGGCCTCCTCGTGTGCGGCCGCCCGGACCGCGCCGAGCAGTGCGTCGGGTACGCCCGGGTCGAACACCACGTGGTCGGCGCTCGCGAGCGCCTCGTACGCCCGCCGGGTGAGCAGGCCCGGGTCGCCGGGTCCGGCACCGACAAAGCTGATGTGGCCGGTGGACTTACGCGTGCGCGTCATCGGTGTACTCCCAGTACTGAATCGGCGCCGGCGCGCAGCAGGTCGGTCGCGAGCAGGCGACCGACCGAGGCGGCGTCGGCGAGCGTACCGGTGCGGGAGAGCCGGAGGGCGACACGCCCGTCCGGACTCAGCACCGCACCGCGCAGGTGGATCTCCCCGTCCCCGGCCGCCTCGGCAAGACCGGCGACGGGCGCGCTACAGCCCGCTTCCAACACGGCGAGCATGGCCCGTTCCGCCTCCACGGCGGCCCGGGCCGGCGGGTCGTCCAGCTCGGCCAGGAGGTCGTAGCGGGACGGGTCGTCCGCCCGGCACTCCACGGCCAGCGCACCCTGGGCGGGGGCGGGCAGCATGAGCGCCGGGTCGAGTATCTCGGTGGCCTCGGCGGCCCGGCCGAGCCGGGCCAGGCCGGCCCGGGCGAGGACCACGGCGTCCAGCTGGCCCTCGGCGACCTTGCGCAGCCGGGTGTCCACGTTGCCGCGGATCGGCACGACCTCGACGGGCAGGCCGAGGGCGTGCAGCTGGGCGATGCGGCGCAGTGCGCCGGTGCCGACCCGGGCCCCGGGCGGCAGCTGCGCGAGGGTCAGGCCGTCGCGGGCCACCAGCGCGTCGCGGGGGTCTTCCCGCGGGGGTACGGCCGCGATGGCCAGCCCGTCGGCCGGCGCGGTCGGCAGGTCCTTGTACGAGTGCACCGCGACGTCGATCTCCTTGGCCAGCAGGGCGTCCCGGAGCGCGGATACGAAGACACCGACGCCGAGGCGGTGCACCGGCGCGGTGGACACGTCGCCGGCGGTGACGATCTCGACCAGCTCGACGTCCTCGCCGGTACGCTCCCGGATCTCCGTCGCGACCAGCCCGGCCTGCGCCATGGCGAGGGCGCTGCCGCGCGTACCCAACCTCATGTCAGTCTCACTACTCGGCTACCTCGGGGATCTCGGCGACCGGACCCGATGACGGTACGTCCAGATCGAACAGTTCGCGCAGTAACTCCGGATATCTTTCGCCGTCCGGCCCGGCGGCCAGCTGCCGGACCCGTACGGTCGGCTGGTGCAGTAACCGCTGGACCACCCGGTGCAGGGTACGGGCCACCTCGGCGCGCTGCTCGCCGGTCAGCTCGGGGCGGCGCAGCGCCAGCCGGCGCAGCTCGGTGCCGACCAGCTCGTCGGCCCGGCCGCGCAGGGCGGCCAGGGTGGGCGCCAGGTCGAGCCCGCGCAGCCAGATGAGGAACGCCTCGACCTCCTCGGCCACGATCGCTTCGACAGCGGACCGGTCGGCCGACAGCTCGGCGCAGTCGCGCAGGGCGCCGCCCAGCCGCTCGATGTCGACCAGCGTCACGCCGGGCAGGTGCGCCACGGCCGGGTCGACGTCCCGGGGTACCGCGAGGTCCACGATCGTGACCGGACCCGCGACGTCGGCGGGCCGGATGACGTACCCGTACGACGCGGTGGCCGAGACGACAATGTCCACAGTGGACAGCTCCGGTGCCGGTACGGGGGTCGCGCCGTGCAGCTCGGCCAGGCGTTCCGCCCGCGCCGTGCTCCGGTTGGTCACGTAGAGCGGTCCGGCGCCGGCGCGGCTCAGCGTGGCCAGGGCCAGCGCGCCCATGGCGCCGGCGCCGACCACCAGCGCGGAGCGCCCGGCCAACCCGTCCGGTGACGCCAGCTCCAGCGCGGCGGAGACGACGCTCTGGCCGGCCCGGTCGATCCCGGTCTCGGCGTGCGCCCGCTTGCCGACCCGCAGCGCCTGCTGCATCAGCTCGTGCAGCAGCCGACCGGTCGCGTCCTGCTCGGCGGCGACCGCGTATGAGTCACGCAGCTGCCCGAGGATCTGCGCCTCGCCCACGACCATCGAGTCCAGCCCGGTCGCCACCCGGTACGCGTGCCGGACCGCCTCCGCCTCGTAGTGCACGTACGCGTACGGCGCCAGCTCGGTCGGGCTCATCCCGGCCCGGGTGGCCAGCGCGGCGACGATCTCGGTCAGCGCGCCGTGGAAGCCGCTCACCCCGGCGTAGATCTCCACGCGGTTGCACGTCGACAGCACCAGCACCTCGCCGACGTACTCGCCGGCGAGCAGGTCGGCCAGCAGCTGCGGTACCTCGGCCGGCGCGGCGGCCAGCCGCTCCAGTACCGGTACCGGCGCGGTGCGGTGCGAGACGCCCACCACCAGCAGGTTCACGATCCGCTCACCACCTGTCCCAGCCCCGTCGGCCGACCCGACCCCGTCGGCCGACCCGACCCGGGCAACGCAGTCAAGGATGCCTTGCGGTGCTCGTGGAACGACAGGATCTGCAGTTCGACCGCCAGATCAACCTTTCGGACGTCAACATTGTCCGGTACGGACAGCACGCACGGCGCGAAGTTCAGGATGCTGGTCACCCCGCACTCGACCAGCGCGTCGGCGACCTGCTGGGCGGCGTGCACCGGCGTCGCGATCACCGCGATGGAGATGTCCTCCTCGTCGACCACCTCGGCCAGCTCGCCGATGTGCCGGACCACGAGGCCGTTGATCGCCTCGCCCACCCGCGACGGGTCGGCGTCGAAGAGCGCGGCGATGTGGAAGCCCCGGGTACCGAACCCGGCGTACCCCGCCAGGGCGTGCCCGAGGTTACCGACCCCGACCAGCGCGACGGCCCGGTGCTGGTTGAGCCCGAGCACGTGCTCGATCTTCTCGATCAGCTGCGAGACGTCGTACCCCACCCCGCGGGTACCGTTCGACCGCAGGTAGGACAGGTCCTTGCGCAGCTTCGCCGAGTTCACCCCCGCCGCGGCGGCCAGCTCCTCGCTGGACACCACATCATCCCCGGCCGTGGCCAGGTCATGCAGCGCGCGCAGGTACTCGGGGAGCCGGGCCACGGTGGCCTCCGGCAGGTCGGGAAGGTCGCGAGCCGGCGCTTGGGCTCGATCAGCAGGGCGGCGTTTGTCGTGAGCCAGCACTTGGGCTGGATCAGTAGGGCGGCGTTCTTCCGCCGACGACCCCACCGGCCGCTCGCTGCGCTGCTGACTCATAAGACTCCGTGCCGACTTGCCAACGGGTAGACCGGGCCATTCGTCAAGACCGGCCATCGGAAGTACAGACTAGGCGCTTGTGAAGTCGTGCACAAATCGCGATCTTGAAGCGCGCTTGCGCAGCTCAGGCACGTCGCACGGCGCGGCTCGCCAGCGGGCAGGTAACCCGCTCACGGTACTCATCCGAGGTGTTTTTACTCATCCGGTGTGTAGTCCCGGACAAGCAGGTAGCCGCTGGACACCGGCCACGGTGGGGGTACCCCTACCGGGAACAGGCCGGGGCGCGGGATGGGTACGCAGGCCGGCAGTGCCTAGCGTTTACGGCATGAGCACCGTCTCCCGGACCCTCCGCCAGATCGGCGCGGACACCGCGTACCTGATCCTGGGGTTCCCGATCGCGCTCGCCGGGTTCGTCGTGGTCATCACGCTCTTCTCGGTCGGGGTCGGGACGCTGGTCACGGTCCTGGGCATCCCCATCCTGGTCGGTGCCCTGTACGCCGCCCGCGGCTTCGCGGACCTCGAGCGGCTGAGCCTGCCCGCGGTCCTGCGCCGACCCGCACCCCGGCCGCGTTACCGCACCGCCGGCCGCGGCGCGGGTGCCTGGCGCAAGCTGCTCACCCCGCTGGCCGACGGCCAGTCCTGGCTGGACCTGCTGCACGCCCTCCTGCACTGGATCCTCGCCACGATCGGGTTCTCCTTCGCGGTGACCTGGTGGGCCGGTGCGCTGGGCGGCGTGACCTATCCGCTCTGGGACTGGTCCCTCCCGCGAGGGCCGGACAACAAGGACCTCAACGAGCTGCTCGGGCTGCCGGACACGTACCCCGCCCGGGCCGGCCTCTACTTCGCGGCGGGCCTGTTCTTCCTGCTCACCCTGCCGCTCGTGATCCGGGGCTTCGCCCTGATGACGGCGCAGTTCAGCCGGGCGCTGCTGAGCGGGATCGCGGAGGTACAGCACCGGATCGGCGAGCTGTCCGAGCAGCGGGACTCGGCGGTGTCCGCCGAGGCGACCGCGCTGCGCCGGCTGGAACGCGACATCCACGACGGTCCCCAGCAGCGGCTGGTCCGGCTGGCGATGGACCTCGGCCGGGCGCAGCAGCAGATCGAGTCCGACCCGGCGGCCGCCCGGACCACCCTCGACGAGGCGCTCGGCCAGGCTCGGGAGACGCTCGACGAGCTGCGCGCGCTGTCCCGCGGCATCGCGCCGCCGATCCTCACCGACCGGGGCCTCGCCGCCGCACTGCACGCGCTGGCCGCCCGTGGGGTGATCCCGGTCGGCCTGTCCGTCGACTCGAAGTTAGGCCGGCTGCCCGCGGTGACCGAGAGCACGGCCTACTTCGTGGTGGCCGAGGCGCTGGCCAACGTCGCCAAGCACAGCCGGGCCAGCTTCTGCGGTGTGGAGGTGGTGCGGGCCATGGACCGGCTGCTGGTCAGCGTGGTCGACGACGGCGAGGGCGGGGCGCACGTGGCCAAGGGGCACGGGCTGGCCGGGCTGACCGACCGGGTACGCGCCGCGGGTGGCACGCTGGGCGTGACGAGCCCGGCTGGCGGGCCCACCGAGATCCGAGCGGAGCTGCCATGCGGGTAGTCGTGGCCGACGACGCGGTGCTGCTGCGCGAAGGGTTGGTACGGCTGCTGTCGGAGAACGGGCACGAGGTGGTCGCGGTGGTGGGCGACGGTCCGTCGCTGGTCACCGCGATCGTCACGCACCGGCCCGAGGTCTCGATCGTGGACGTACGGATGCCCCCCTCGCACACCGACGAGGGTCTACGGGCCTCGGTCCAGGCCCGGCAGCTGGTACCGGGCTCCCCGGTGCTCGTACTCTCCCAGTACGTCGAGGTCTCGTACGCCGACGACCTGCTCGCCGACCGCCGGGGCGGGGTCGGCTACCTGCTCAAGGACCGGGTCGCCGACATCGCCGACTTCCTCGACGCGCTGCACCGGGTGGCCGGCGGCGGTACGGTCCTCGACCCCGAGGTGGTCGCCCAGCTGGTCACCCGCCGGGGACGCGGCCCGCTGGACGCGCTCACCCCACGCGAGCGCGAGGTGCTCGCCCTGATGGCGGAGGGCCGCTCCAACACCGCCATCGCCCGGACTCTGGTCGTTACGGATGGCGCGGTGGAGAAGCACGTCAAGAACATCTTCACCAAGCTGGACCTTCCGCCGGACGAGGAACAGCACCGGCGGGTACTCGCCGTGCTGACCTATCTCGGCGGATGAGCGGCCGACGAATCGACGAATCGATAGGCCAATTCCATAATCGCCACGACGGTACGCCGCGATCAGCTCACTGATCGTGTAGCTCCCACCCAATCCGCATGGAAATCCGCGCTTCTTTTTGCATTCCAGCGAGATAGGTAGCATCATGGCCTCAGCGCATTATGTAACGACCGGAGGCAGGTCCATGGTTCGCAAAGTACAAGTCAACCTTCTTGATGACATCGACGGCAGCCAGGCCGACGAGACCCTGAAGTTCGCGCTCGACGGGGTCAACTACGAAATCGACCTTTCCAGCAAGAACGCCGATAAGCTGCGCGGCAATCTGGAGAAGTTCCTGCACGCCGCCCGGCGTGTCGGTCGTGGTGGGGTACCCGCAACGGCGCGCACCCGCGGCGCCTCGCCGGCCCGTTCCGACCGCGCCCAGAACCAGGCTATCCGCGAGTGGGCGAAGCGTAAGGGCAAGGAACTGAGCGGCCGGGGCCGGATCCCGCGCGAGATCGTCGAGCAGTACGAGGCGGAAGCCGGCCGCTGAGTCGGCCGCGCAATCGGGTGGCGTCCGGGTGCGGCCGGCGCCCGGACGCGTCCGTACGCGCGACAGGTCAGACTTCCGCCGCGAAGGAAACGGCTCCGTCGAGTGAATCGGCGACCGGCCATCCGGTCGCGCGGAGCCGTTCCGGATCGCTGAACCCGCCCGTGTAGAGCACGCACCGGGCGCCGACCGATACGGCCGCTTCGGCGTCGTCGACCGAGTCGCCGATCAGGACGCAGTCCGTTCCGGATACGCCCAAGGCGCTCAGGTGTGCCGCCAGATGGGGCGCTTTCGCTCCGCCACCCACGGCGACCCGCAACCCGTCCACCCGTGTGAAGTACCGGGCGAGCCCGTACCGGCCGACGGTGGGCACCAGCTCGTCGTGGAACCACATCGACAGCAACGACTGCGTTCCGGGCCACGAAGCCAGGGCACCGAGCGCGCCCGGGGCCAGCGCACAGCGGACCAGCCCGCTCCCGTACGCCATGTGGAACGCCTTGTCCAGCCGCGCGAACTCCTCCTCGTCCACCGGCCGGCGCAGCACCATGCCGTAGTAGTCCGCGATCGGCCGGCGGAAGTCGCGCCGGTGCTCCTCGGCGGTGACCCGGATCTCGGAGCAGGTCGCGAACGCCGCGTTGGTCGCCGCGACCACGAGCGCCAGGTCGTCGAGCAGCGTCCCGTTCCAGTCCCAGACGAGGTGCATCGAAAGAGGTTAGCGCGGCGGCACGCCGCTCCTCCCGTGAGGATCAGGGGACAGGTCGCGCCGCAGCCGGTCCTCCTCGACGCGCCAGTACCCGTGCTCCTTGCCGTCCAAGAGAATGACCGGTACCCGGTCGCCGTACTCGCGCTCGAGTTCCAGTGCGGACGCCACGTCCAGCTCGGTCCACGGCTCGCCGACGCGGTCCAGCGCCTCCTTGGCCACGTCGCACAGATGGCAGCCGGGCCGGGTCACCAGGACCAACCTAGCCGCGCAGCCTGCGGAGCGGCTACCGCCAGCCGTATCAGCCACGCAGCGCCGCCTTCCGTACCTTCCCGGTAGCCGAGTGCGGCAGCGACGGTACGAACTCGATCGCGGTCGGGCACTTGAACCGGGCCAGGTTCCGCTCACAGTACCCGAGCAGGGCCTCGGTGCCGACCGGCTCCCGGGTCACCACGAACGCCTTGACGGTCTGCCCGGTGTACGGGTGCGGCACCCCCAGTACGGCCGCCTCCACCACCGCCGGATGGCTGTGGAGCACCTGCTCCACCTCGTACGGGTACACGTTGAAGCCGCTGACCAGGATCAGCTCCCGCAGCCGGTCGACGAGGAACAGCTCGCCGTCCCCGTCGGCGTACGCGACGTCTCCGGTGGGCCACCAGCCGTCCGCGTCCGGCCCGTCGTGCCCGTCGGGCCAGTACCCGGAGAACAGGTTGGTGCCCCGGGCCACGATCTCGCCCGGGTCGGTACCCGGGGACCCGGGCGCGTCGTCGTCGAAGTCGTCCTCGGTCAGCTCGATCTCCTCGCCGGTGGCGGCGACCAGCTTGATGGACACGCCCGGCAGCGGCCGGCCGATCGAGCCAACCTTGGGGACGGGGGAGGCCAGCGTGGTGGTGAGCACCGGGCCGGTCTCGGTCAGCCCGTACCCCACGAAGACGGGGTGTCCGGTCGCGGCGAGGAAGCGGCCGGCGGCGGCCGCGTCGAGCGGCGCCGCGCCGCACACCGCGACCCGGACCGAGGCGAAGCGCTCGCCGAACTCCGGCAGCAGCGACCACGCCACATACATCGGGGGTACGCCCACCACCGTGGTCACCTGGTGCGCCGCGATGAGCCGCAGCGACTCGGCCGGGTCGAAGCGCTCCATCAGCACGCCGGTCGCGCCGTGGAAGGCCACCGCACCGAGGCCGGAGTTCAGCCCGTACGCGTGGAAGAGCGGCAGTGCCAGCAGCAGCACGTCGTCGGGGCTCACCGGCGGCGGCTCGACCGCGGCGGCCTGGTCGTGGTTGGTCAGCAGCGCCCGGTGCGACAGCATGGCGCCCTTGGGGTCGCCCTCGGTACCGCTGGTGTAGATGAGTACGGCCAGGTCCTCCCCGCCCGTCGCCGGCTCGACCGGCTCCCCGGGCGCCTCCGGCGGCGCGCGGTACGTGTGCGGCACCGGTACGTCGACCGCGGCCAGCACGTCCGGCGCGCCGATCAGCACCGACGCGCCCGAGTCGGTCAGCACCTGCCGCAGCTCGCGCGGCGTGTACCCGGTGTTCACCGGTACAGCCACCAGCCCCGCCCGCAGCACCCCGAAGTACGCGACCGCGAAGTCCGGCACATTCGGCAGCACGATCGCCACCCGGGCGGGGTGGCCGTCGGTGACCGGCAGGTCGAGGGCGCGCAGCGCACAGGCGGTCGCGTCCACCCGGCCATCCAACTCGCCCCAGGTCACGGTGTGGTTCTGCCAGATCAGCGCGGGCTTGCCGGCGCCCGGCCCGGCAGCCGCCCGGCGGACGAGGTCAGCCACGTTACGAGGAACCCGCACGGTGGCTGAGTGTCGCACAGGTTGCCCGGACGGCGGTACGTGCCAGACGCCCATGCAACAGGCGTTTTCCGTCACGCCCGCGCCAGCGCGGCCCCGACACGCCGAACCGGGAGACACGCTGGACCCCTGGCGGGGCGGGTTAGGTCACGGCGCGTCGTCACGATGTGACGCACACCGAGTGCGACGCGTTGCTTGAACTCTCAGCAATACTTCGCCCCTGCGTAACGGACTGGTTCCACGTCGGTGACGTACCCGCCAGCTAGCGCCGGGGTCGGCCACCCCCGATCTGCCGCAGTCCACACCTCTCCCCCCAAAGAGGAGGCCGCAGTGCCAGTCACAGCACCGCAACACCACCTCGTTGCCGGCCCCGCCCCTTCATCGTTGACTCGCCCGTGCGGGCCGGCGAGGGATGCGCGGTGACCGGGTATGAGCTCGGCCGCGACCGGTACGACGCCCGCCATGCCTTAGCCGAGGGCCTCGGTGCCCTGCGCGCGTCGATCATGTTCATGGTGGACGGACGGCTGCCCGTCGAGATCGGCACCCCTGCCGGTACCCACGGCTGGCCGCACGGCAACGATGCCCCGACCCGACATCTTCCCGGAGGCAACAGCAAGCCCGGCGGCGGCCGGGCCCGGCGCGGCCCGGCCGACCGGTCCGGGGCCGGCGGCGGCGACGCCACCGAGGTGGTGGAGCCGGCGCCGGGAGCGCCGCCAGGTCCACCGGGCCAGCCCGACCGGCCCGACCCCGGCCACGCCGCCGCCGAGGTCTGGGCGCTGGTGGAGCGCGCGCAGGCCGGCGAGGCCGAGGCGTTCGGGCTCATCTACGACCGGTACCTCGACACGGTGTTCCGGTTCATCTACTTCCGCGTCGGCAGCCGCTCGCTCGCCGAGGACCTGACCTCGGAGACCTTCCTTCGCGCCCTCAAGCGCATCGGCAGCTTCACGTGGCAGGGTCGCGACCTCGGCGCCTGGCTGGTCACGATCGCCCGCAACCTGGTCGCCGACCACTTCAAGTCCGGCCGGTACCGCCTTGAGGTCACCACCGGCGAGGTGCTCGACGCCGACCGTGAAGACCGGGGTCCGGAGGGCAGCCCGGAGGCGGCCGTGGTGGGACACCTCACGAACGTGGCCCTGCTGAGCACGGTCAAGCGGCTCAACCGGGAGCAGCAGGAGTGCATCGTGCTGCGGTTCCTCCAAGGTTTCTCGGTAGCCGAGACCGCGCAGGCGATGGGCAAGAACGAGGCCGCTATCAAGGCGCTGCAGTACCGCGCGGTACGCACGCTGGCCCGCCTGCTCCCCGACGGCTTCCAGCCGTGACCCTTGTCACCTCGTGTGACAGTCACGGCGGTTACCCCGTAACCGGCTGCCCGGCTCGACCGTTGATACCGATACCGGAGGTATCTACCGACCCGTACCGGACCAGCGAAGGGGGGAGCGCAGGGTGAGCCCCCCCGTCTTCCACCGGCGCCGGGCCGAGCTTCTCGCACAGCTTCTCGACGAGGCCGACGGCAGTCCCCGGCGCCGCCCGGCCAGCCTCGACGGCCGGCTGGCCGGGTACGTCGAGCTGAGCGGCCGCCTGCGCGGCACGGTCGGCCTGCTCGCCGAGCCCAGCCAGGAGTTCCGGACCAGCCTGCGCGCCAGGCTGATGGCGACCGCGCAGCGGGATGGCATCGGTGGCGAGCCGGCCGACGAGCCGACCGAAGACCCGACCGGGCCAGGCGGTCACCGCGCGCCGGTGGAGGCCAGCCGGCGGGCCACAGGGGTGGTACTGGTCGGGCTGGCCGCCGGTACGCTCGCGCTGGCCGGCCTCTCCGCGGTCAGCGGCAGCGCGCTGCCCGGCGAGCCGCTCTACACCGTCAAGCGCTCCACCGAGAACGCCCGGCTCGCGCTCGCCGGCTCCGACGTGAGCAAGGGCGAGCTGTACCTGGAGTTCGCCCGCAACCGGCTGCACGAGGTGCGCCGGACCGGAGGTCAGCTGGCCACCGCGCTCGACGAGATGGACAGCGAGACCCGCGACGGGGTACGGCTGCTGCTGAGCGACGCGATCGGCCGGCACGACAGCACCGCGCTGGACGCGATCGACGGGTTCGTCCGAACCCAGCGCGGCGAGCTGGACCGCTTCGGCGGCGGTGCCCGGGTACTCCAGTCCGTCGCGCTGCTGGACCGCGTCGCGGCCCGCTCGGCCGCCGTACGGGCGAACCTGGGCTGCGCGACGGACACCGGTGGCGCGGACGATCTCGGCCCGCTCGTCCCGGCCTGCCCGACGGTCGCGGTACCCGGCCCGGGGCACTGGGGTGGCAACCCCGGCCCCGGCCCCGCGCCCCACACCCAGGGACCGCCCAGCGCCACCCTGCCGAGCACCGGGGCGAGTACCCGTGGCACGTCCGCGTCGCCGGCCGGGCCGTACGCGAGCCCGTCCCACGGCAGCCCATCCGCCAGCCCGTCGGGCCCGCTCGGTCAGCTGGTCGACGGCGTAAGGTAGGCCCGACCCGCGTACGGGGACTTCGACCATCCAGCGGTCGGAGTCCCCGATCTGTCGGCCCGTCCGGATACCCTCGCAGGGTCAGGGGAAAGGAGAGCGGCCGTGGCCGGAACGTACGAGCACGAGGTCCTCGCCGGCTGGGCAGCCGCCGAGCTTGAGGCGGCCCTCGCCGTCCCCGCCGACCCGACCGCGGCCGCCTTCTTCGACGTGGACAACACGATGATGCAGGGCGCGTCGATCTACTGGCTGGCCCGTGGCCTGGCCGCCCGGAAGTACTTCACCAGCATCGACCTGGCCCGCTTCGCCTGGAGCCAGCTCAAGTTCCGGCTGCTGTCCACCGAGCACCACGGCGACATGTCGCAGGCCAAGCAGGCCGCGCTCGCGTTCGTGAAGGGCTGGCAGGCGACCGACCTCCAGCGGCTGTCCGAGGAGATCTTCGACGAGCTGATGGCTGACCGGATCTGGTCGGGCACCCGGTCGCTGGCCCAGCTGCACCTCGACGCCGGGCAGCGGGTCTGGCTGGTCACCGCGGCCCCGGTCGAGCTGGGCCGGGTGATGGCCGACCGGCTCGGCCTGACCGGCGCCCTCGGTACGATCTCCGAGATCGAGGACGAGCTGTACACCGGCCGCCTGGTCGGCGACCTCCTGCACGGTCCGGCCAAGGCGGAGGCGATCATCGCGTTGGCCCAGCGGGAGGGGCTCGACCTGTCCCGCTGCACCGCATACAGCGACTCCTCCAACGACATCCCGATGCTGTCACTGGTCGGGCACGCGGTCGCGGTCAACCCCGACACCACGCTGCGCCGGGAAGCGCGCCGGCGCAACTGGGAGGTGCGCGACTTCCGCACCGGACGCAAGGCCGCGAAGATCGCCGTACCGGCGACGCTGGCCGCGGCCGTGGTGGTCGGTGCGCTGATCGGGGCGGCGGTGCTGCGACGCCGGACGCGGCGCGGGTAGCCGGCCCGGCAGCCCGCCCGCGTAGACCACGGACCTCAGGCGGCGGCCCGTACCTCGAGCAGCTCGAGCAGCGTCTGCTGGATGGTCTCGCGTACCTGGTCGGCGAGGTTGAACACGACCAGCGGGTCGTCCGCCTGGCCGGCTATCGGCGTGGTGTCGATCGGCTCGCCGAACTCGATGAACCACTTCGACGGTACGGGGATCAGCCCGAGCGGCCCGAGCCACGGGAAGGTCGGCGTGATCGGGAAATACGGCGTACCGAGCAGCCGCGCCAACGGCTTCAGGTTGCCGATCATCGGGTAGGTCTCCTCGGCCCCGACGATCGCGGCCGGGACGATCGGTACCCCGGTCTGCAGCGCGGCCGCCACGAACCCGCCCCGCCCGAACCGCTGGAGCCGGTACCGGTCGCGGTAGAGCTTGCCGACCCCCTTGAACCCCTCGGGGAACACGCCGACCAGCTCGCCGCCGCCCAGCAGGCGCTCGGCGTCCGGGTTGCAGGCGAGCGTACTGCCGTGCTTGCGGGCCAGCTCGGAGAGGATCGGCAGCCGGAACACCAGGTCGGCGCCGAGCAGCCGCAGGTACCGGTGGTCCGGGTGCTCGTCGTGTACGGCGAGCGCGAGCATCAGCGCGTCGAGCGCGATCGTGCCGGAGTGGTTCGCCACGACCAGCGCGGCACCGTTCGCCGGTATGTGCTCGATGCCGCGCACCTCGACCCGGAACCAGTCGCGGTAGAGCGGTCGCAGCAGCGGGTGCAGGACCGAGTCGGTCAGCTCCCGGTCGAAGCCGAACTCGTCGACCTCGTACTCGCCGGTTAACCGGCGACGCAGGAAGGACAGCGCGCCCGCGACCCGGCGGTCCCAGACGTCCGGCTGCGGGTCGGCGGGCGGTTCCTCCACCACCGGCCGAGGGGTACGGACCGGACGCGACTGCGTTCGGGACTGTGCCTGGGGCCGCGCCTGGCGCCGGGCTTGGGGCCGGGCCGCCTCGCGCGCAGGCAGCGTGCCCCGCGCCGGGCGCGCTTCGAAGTCCGTCATGATCCCGCCCTTCCGCGCTGGGCCGCCGCCCGGTAACGGCGCACGCCGGCGAGGATCGAGCGTTCCAGGGCGGCGATGCTGTCCTTGGGCAGCACGGTACCCGTTCCCCGGAGGAAGTCGGCGAAGGCGACCGGGGTCGGGCGCGGGGTGAACTCGTACTCCTTGACGAGCCGGGCGGTGTCGACCACCCGGCCGTGCACGAACAGGTCGAGCTGGTCGAGGCTGAAGTCGGCCAGCCCGCGCGCGAGGGTGAGCGTGGACAGCGCCCGCTCGGGCAGCGGTACGGGGATTCGCCCGGCCCGCCGTACCGCCTGGGACAGCGTGACCACCCCGGCCCCGGCCACGTTGTACGTGCCGGAGTGGTCCTCGAGCACCGAGCGGTGCAGCACCTCCAGCGCGTCGTCGACATGGATGAACTGCAGCCGCGGGTCGCGCCCGAGCACGGTCGGCACCATGGGCAGCGCGAAGTACCGGGTGAGGCTGGTGTTGGCGCGCCGCCCGATCAGCGGCGCGAACCGCAGCACCGTGGCATCGACGTCGGGCCGGCGGCGGCGGAACCCGCGTACGTACCCCTCGATGTCCAGCACGTCGCGCGCGAAGCCGCCGCGCGGCACCTCGCGCGGCTCGGTGTCCTCGGTGAACACGGCCGGGTCCCGGAAGGACGCACCGTACGCCGCGGTCGACGACCGGAACACGATCTTGCGCAGGTCCGGCGCCTGTTGGCAGGCGGCCAGGAGCTGCATCGTGCCGATGACGTTGTGCTCCTTCATCGCGGCCCGGCCGCCGGCCTGCGGGTCGGCCGCGGACGCGACCGCCAGGTGCACCACGGCCTCGACCCGGTTGCCCGCGATGACCCGTGCCGCCTCCGGTGTCCTGATGTCGGCGTCGACCAGGTCGACCCCGTCCGCGAGGAGGGTCGCCGGCTCACCGGTGGGCCGGCGGTCGTCCAGCCCGATCACCCGGTCGATCCGGGGGTTGGCGGATAACCGGGCGGCGACCTGCGCGCCCAGGTACCGCGAGACACCGGTGACCAGCACCACCCGGGGCGGGTGGCTCGGGCGCACCGGGCGGATGGTCACTTGCCGAGACGGCGACGCTGGACCCTGGTCTTGCGCAGCAGCTTACGGTGCTTCTTCTTCGCCATGCGCTTGCGGCGCTTCTTGACCACGGAGCCCATACGACCGTCCCCTTGTGTCCTGAGTGGTTGATTAGCGGGGTACAGCCTAGCCCCTGGCCAACACGACGGCGAAACCGCTCAGGCTGCGCGGCTGACATAGCTGACCGTAGCCGCTCCGACAAGCTGCGCGGCTGACATAGCTGACCGTAGCCGCTCCGACAAGCTGCGCGGCCTAGGCCGACTCCTGGAACGCCTCCCGCAGGTACCGGTGCACGGCGTGCTCGGGTACCCGGAACGAGCGGCCGACCCGTACCGCGGTCAGCTCGCCCGAGTGCACCAACCGGTACACCGTCATCTTGGACACCCGCATGAGCTCCGCCACCTCGGCCACGGTCAGGAATCTCACCTCGGCCAGCCGCGCCTCGGCGGGCGGTGATCCGGTCATGGTTCACCCCGTCCTTTAACCGGCGCGTGAGTACGCGCGTGTAACTAGAACGGTACCGGTACGTGAGTGAACCGCGCGATCCTTCGCGGGAATCAATCACGACACGCCGGCTCAGTGTCCTTGACGTCAGCGCCTTGACCTGAGTGCCCGCATGAAGAAGGCGACGTTGGCCGGTCGCTCGGCGAGGCGCCTCATCAGGTATCCGTACCACTGGGTGCCGTACGGCACGTAGACGCGCACGGTGTAGCCCTCGCCGGCCAGCCGGAGCTGCTCCTCGGGCCGTACGCCGTAGAGCATCTGGAACTCGAACTCCTCCGGCCCCCGGTCGAACCACTTGGCGCGGTCCTCGGCGATCGCGACCAGCCGGGGGTCGTGCGTGGCGACCATCGGGTACCCGGGGCCGGACATGAGGAGGTTCAGGCACCGCACGTACGACCGGTCGACCTCGACGGCGGAGGGGAACGCGACCGACTCGGGCTCGGCGTAGGCGCCCTTGCACAGCCGTACCCGCGAACCGGGCGTGGCCAGCTCGCGGCAGTCCCCCTCGGTGCGCCGCAGGTACGACTGCACCGCGACGCCCGTGTCCGGAAAGGTCATCCTCAGCCGGTCAAGCGCGTCGAGCGTCTGGTCCGTGGTCGCGTGCTCCTCCATGTCGAGCGTGACGGTGGTACCGGCGGCCGCCGCGGCCGCGCAGACCGCGTGCGCGTGCTCGGTCGCCAGTTCCTCGTCGAGGCGCTGGCCGAGCGCGGAGAGCTTGAGGCTCACCTCGGCGGCCGGGGTGAGCCCGGCGTCGCCCAGCGCCTTGAGCAGCCGGAGGTACTCGTCCTTCGTCGCGGCCGCCTGGTCCGGGGTGAGCGTGTCCTCCCCGAGGTGGTCCAGACTGACCTGTAGGCCCTGGGCGGCGAGCTCGCGGGTCACGCGCAGCGCGTCGTCGGTGCCCGTGCCGGCGACGAACCGGCGTACCACGTCCCGGGTCACCGGGACCGTCTCCACGAGCCGCTCGACCCGGGTTGACCGGGCGGCGGCGAGAATCGCAGACCGCAGCATCCCCTGAGGGTATCGCCCGGCGCGCCGGGCGGCCCCCGGGTGCGGGTCGTACCCCACATGGTGAGGCGCTGATGTCGCTTCCGCACCGGTAACCGTCTACCGTTGTCGGGTGAACTTCGACGCGTACGCCCACCGCGCCGTTGACCTTGTCAATGCGCCCCTGGACGACCTCGATGGCCTGAAGATCCTGCTCCGCGACGAGAGCTGGATGGTCGACGAAGCCACCGAGCGGGACGTCGCCGCGTTCCGCCGGGCCCAGAAGAAGCTGCGCGAGGTCTTCGAGCTGGGCGCGGGCCAGCACGACAGCGAAGCTGTCACGGCGCTCAACATGCTGCTCGAGGCGCATCCGATGCAGCCGCGCATCTCCGGACACGACGCCGCCGACTGGCACATGCACGTCACCAGCCGGGGCGCCTCGATCTCGGCCGAGTACCTGGCCGGCGCGATCTGGGGGCTGGCGGTCTGGCTCTGCGAGTTCGGCAGCGCCCGGTTCGGCGTGTGCGCCGACGAGCGCTGCGGCAACGTATACCTGGACACCTCGTCCAACTGCTGCCGCCGCTTCTGCTCGGAGCGCTGCGCGACCCGGTCCCACGTCGCGGCGCACCGGGCCCGGAAGCGGGCACTGGCGCCGGTCTAGCTGCCCGGACAGCTGGTTAGGCGTCCACTGTGGACGGTGCGCCGAGGTGCGAGCGGGCGAACGCGAGCGCCTCGGCCAGGTCCGCCTCCCGGTCGGCCCGGCTGGCCGCCCGCCGGGTGGACACCTCCATCGCGATGGAGCCGGTGAAGCCGCGCCCGGACAGCGACTCGAGCAGCTCCGCGCAGGGCTGGTTGCCCCGGCCCGGGACGAGGTGCTCGTCGCGGCTCTCCCCGCTGCCGTCGCCGAGGTGTACGTGGGCCAGCGCCGAGCCCATGGCGTCGGCCATCGCCAGAGCGTCGTTGCGCGCCGCCGAGCAGTGCGAGAGATCCAGGGTGTACGCGTCGAAGCCGACCTTGGTCGGGTCCCAGCCCGGCGAGTACGGGACGAACTCGCGCCCCGCCATCCGTACCGGGAACATGTTCTCCACCGCGATCCGCACGCCCGGGTACTTGTCCCGTAAGCGCTGCCAGCCCTGACACGAAGTTCCGGGCGTAGTCGCGCTGCCACGAGAACGGCGGATGTACCACGACGGTCGGTGCGTCCAGCGCATCGGCCAGCCCGGCGGCGCGGTCGAGCCGCTCCCACGGGTCCGGGCTCCACACCCGCTGGGTCAGCAGCAGGCACGGCGCGTGTACCGACCGGACCGGCACCCGGTAGTGCTTGGCGAGCCCGCGCAGCGCGCCGGCGTCCTGGCTCACCGCGTCGGTCCAGACCATCACCTCGACTCCGTCGTAGCGCAGCGCCGCGGCGGTCGCGAACGCGGCCGACGTCGGCTCCGGGAAGACGGAGGACGTGGACAGGAGCACAGGCGTCACAAGCGCCAGGGTAGCCGCACGCGAACCGGAGATCCCTCGCAAGCCGGATTAACTCTCCAGGATGTCAAGCCGTCGGAGGATGACACCCTCTCTTAACGCCCAGGGACACATCTCCAGTGCGTCGATACCCAGTCGGCGCATCGTCGCCTCGGCCACCACCGCTCCGGCGAGCAGCTGGTGCGCCCGGCTGGCGCTCACCCCATCCATCTCGGCCAGCCGCGCCGACGGGATGTACTGGATGAACCGACGCACCTGATGCAGCCCGGTCAAGGTCAGTGTGCGGCGTACCAGCGGCCCCTGGCCCGACGGCGCGGCACCGGCCAGCCGCGCCAGGGTACGGAACGTCTTCGACGTGGCCACCGGACGGTCCCACCCGCCGTTCACCAGCGCCCGGGCCGGCTTGTCCAGCATCTTGTCGACGTACTCGACGAGCGCGTCGACGTCGCCGCCGCGCGGCGGGTCCCCGTGCAGCCGCTCCCGGGTGAGCCGCCCGGCGCCGAGGGGTACGGACAGCGCGACGTCCGGCTCCTCGTCGATCCCGGCCGCCAGCTCCAGCGAGCCGCCGCCGATGTCCATGACCAGCAGCCGCCCGGCCGACCAGCCGAACCAGCGCCGTACCGCGAGGAAGGTCATCCGGGCCTCGCCCTCGCCTGAGAGCACCCGCAGCTCGACACCGGCCTCCTGGCGTACCCGCGCGAGCACGTCCGACGAGTTGGTCGCGTCCCGTACCGCCGACGTGGCGAACGCCAGCAGGTCGTCGGTCTCCAGCCGCTCGGCCGACCGACGCGCGTCTCGTACCGCCGCCACGAGCGCGTCGGCGCCCTCCTTGGACAGCCGGCCGTCCGGCTTGATCTGCTCGGTTAACCGGAGTACCGACTTTTCCGAGTGGGCCGGCCACGGGTGCGCGCCGAGATGCGCATCCACGACGAGCAGGTGCACGGTATTGGAGCCCACGTCAAGGACACCGAGTCGCATAGGACTTACGCTAGCCCGATGGGCATCCACGTCGCGGTTGACGACCCGGCCGATCCACGCAGCCGGGAGGTCGGGCTCGACTTCCCCCGGGAGTGGGTGGAGTTCCTCGACCCGGCCGACCCGCAGCACCTGATCCGCGCCGACCTGACCTGGCTGCTGTCCCGCTGGACGTGCATCTTCGGCAAGGGCTGCCACGGCATCATCAAGGGCCGGGCAGCCGAGGGCTGCTGCTCGCACGGCGCGTTCTTCACCGACGCCGACGACGAGAAGCGGGTCCGGGCCGCGGCCAAGAAGCTCACCCCGCAGACCTGGCAGCACTTCCGGCGCGGCTTCAAGAACTACACCGAGATGGACAGCGTCGACGGGACCACCCCGGCCCGGCGTACCGCCACCCAGGACGGGTGGGCCGTGCGTGTTCCTCAACGACAGCGACTTCCCCGGCGGCGGGGGCTGCGCGCTGCACGCGCAGGCGCTGCGCGACGGCGTACACCCGCTGGAGTACAAGCCGGACGTGTGCTGGCAGCTGCCGGTCCGCCGGGACCAGGAGTGGTCGAAGCGACCGGACGACACCACGGTACTGGTCACCACGCTGTCCGAGTTCGACCGGCGCGGCTGGGGCGAGGGCGGGCACGACCTGGACTGGTGGTGCACCTCGTCACCGGAGGCGCACGTCGGCGGCGAGCCGATGTACCTCTCCTACGCCCCGGAGCTCACCGCCCTGATCGGCAAGCCGGCCTACGACCGGCTCGCCGAGCTCTGCAAGGCGCGCGACGGGCTCGGCCTCGTCGCCGTCCACCCCGCGACCGCCGCCGGACCGCCGGCCGCGGCACACCTCTCGCACCCGGCGTGATCGCCGCCGCCGACCTTCACATACACGACCGTGCGCCGCTACCGCGACCTGCGGCGAGCCCGCGACCGGGAGAACTTCGTCCGGCGCTACGGCTCGAACTTGTAGCCCAGGCCGCGCACGGTGACGATGTAGCGCGGCGTGGACGGCTCCGGCTCGATCTTCGAACGCAGCCGCTTGACGTGCACGTCCAGGGTCTTGGTGTCGCCCACGTAGTCGGCGCCCCAGACCCGGTCGATGAGCTGGCCGCGGGTGAGCACCCGGCCGGCGTTGCGCAGCAGCATCTCCAGCAGCTCGAACTCCTTGAGCGGCAGCGGCACCGCCGCGCCCGACGACGGTCACCACGTGCCGCTCGACGTCCATCCGGACCGGGCCGGCCGCCAGCGTCGGCGGGGTCAGCTCGGCCGCGTCACCGGCGTCTGCCGGCGCAGCACCGCCCGGATCCGGGCGACCAGCTCGCGGGGCGAGTACGGCTTGGTGACGTAGTCGTCGGCGCCGATCTCCAGGCCGACCACCTTGTCGATCTCGCTAGTCGCGGGCGGTGACCATGATGATCGGTACGTGCGAACGCGAGCGCAGCTGGCGGCACACCTCGGTCCCGGACATCTCCGGCAGCATCAGGTCGAGCAGCACGATGTCCGCGCCGGTCCGGTCGAACTCGGTCAGCGCCGAGGTGCCGGTCGCCGCGACCGACACCTCGAAGCCCTCCTTACGCAGCATGTACGACAAGGCGTCGGAGAACGACTCCTCGTCCTCGACCACCAGAACGCGGGCCACTAGGCGTCCTTTCCCTGTCAGCTTCGCGGCGGAGTTCCTGCCGCGATCTCAATTGACGGTGGTAGCGGCAGGGCGGCGTCCGGCGGTCGCGCCGGCAGCCGCAGGGTGAACGTCGACCCGACGCCCACGCGTGCTGACCACTTCGACCCGCCCGCCGTGGTTGGTCGCGATGTGTTTCACGATCGCCAGGCCGAGGCCGGTGCCGCCGGTGGCGCGGGAGCGGGCCTTGTCGGCCCGGTAGAACCGCTCGAAGATCCGGTCGAGGTCCTTCGGCTCGATGCCGATGCCCTGGTCGGCGACCGCGATCTCGACTGACCTCCTCGTCGCCGCGGGCGGTGATGGTGACCCGGGGCGCCGGTGCCCTCCTCGGCGTCGGCGAGTAGGCGATCGCGTTCTCCACGAGGTTGGCGACCGCGGTCACCAGCTGGCTGTCGCTGCCGTACACGGTCAGGCCACGCATGCCGACGAAGCCGACCTCGATGCCCTTGGCCGAGGCGGCGGTACGGGTCCGGTCGATCACCTCGGCGACCACCCAGTCCACCGACACCGGCGCCGGGTCGGGCAGCGGCTCGCCGCCCTGCAGCCGGGTCAGCTCGAGCAGCTCGCTGACCAGCCGGCCGAGCCGGGTCGACTCGTGCTGGATCCGCTCGGCGAACCGGCGCGCGGCAGCCAGGTCCTGCCGGAAGTCGGGTGCCGCAGCTCCTCGTCGTCGGCGTCGGCGGCCACGTCGGTCGCGTCGAGCAGCGCCTCGGCGAGCAGTTGCAGCGCGCCGACCGGCGTCTTCAGCTCGTGGCTCACGTTGGCCACGAAGTCGCGGCGGACCCGGGCGACCCGGTGCGCCTCGGTCACGTCGGCCGCCTCGACCGTCACGTGCCCGTCGCCGAGCGCCACCGCCCGCAGGTGCACGCCGAGCGGGTCGCGGCCGTTGCCCCGGGGGCAGGTCCAGCTCCACCTCGCGCCGGATGCCGGTACGCCGGACCTGGCCGGCCAGGGTACGGACGACGGTGTGCGCGACCGGTGACCCGCCGACGGTCGACCGGCGCGGAGCAGGCCCATCGCCCGGGCGGCCGGGTTGACCAGCACCGGCCGGTCGTCGGCGTCCAGCACCAGTACGCCGACCCGCAGCGAGTCGAGGCTGCGCCGGCCCAGCCCCTTGGCCGCCCGGTACGGCGGACCTGCCTCGCGGCAGGCTGTCGGCGTACCGGTACGGCTTGCGCCGTCCCCGTCGTTGCCGGGCGGAAGCGCGTCGCCGTCTGCGAGCGGCGACGACGCTCGCATCCACCGCGATCGTAGGGCATTGTTAACCTTTGGCTGGAGCGGGCCTGGACAAAGCGCGACACGGATTGTGCAATATTCACCGCTGCGCCCGGCGTCGTTCACCGGCGTTCACCGCTTTGACGTGCCGCGACCCTAGCGTCACCGCCGTACCACGACCCCGACCTTGGGAGAGACATGCGCGAGGAGTTCCGGGCCGACCTCGCCGACATGACCCGCTCCTGGTCGACATGGCCGAGGGGGTCCGGACCGCGCTGCGCCTCGCGACCGCCGCCCTGCTCGCCGCCGACCAGACCGAGGCGGAGGAGGTCGTGCTCAGCGACGCGGAGGTCGACGCGCTGCGAAGCCAGCTCGAGGAGAAGGTGTACGACCTGCTCGCCCGCCAGGCGCCGGTCGCCTCCGACCTGCGGCAGGTGGTGACCGCCCTGCACATCGGCGGCCGACCTGGAGCGGATGGGCGACCTCGCCGACCACGTCGCGAAGACCGCGCTGCGGCGCCTCCCGACCGCCGCCGTACCCGAGGAGCTGCGGCCGGTGATCCGGGACATGGGGACCGCGGCCGACCGGATCGCCGGGAAGATCGCTCGAGGTGCTGCGCAGCGCGGACGCCGACGCGCGCCGCCGAGCTGGAGCGCGACGACGACGAGATCGACGAGCTGGAGAAGCAGCTCTTCGGCCTGCTGCTGGGTCGCGGCCTGGCGGCACGGGGTGGAGCCGGCGATCGACGCCGCGCTGCTCGGCCGGTGGTACGAGCGGTTCGCCGACCACGCCGTGAACGCCGGCCGCGAGGTCATGTACTTCGTGGCGGGCGGGGACCCCGGCCGGTAACCCGGCCGAGGCCCCCGTACAACGGTCAGCGGCCCTGGTTGGCGACCGCGGCCGCGGCGGCTACGGCCGCGTCCGGGTCGAGGTACGCCCCACCCGCGCACGAGCGGGCGCAGCGTCACCGGGTCCAGGTCGTACCGCAGCGGGATGCCGGTCGGGATGTTCAGCTTGGCGATCGCCTCGTCGGAGATCCCGTCGAGGTGCTTGACGAGCGCGCGCAGCGAGTTGCCGTGCGCGGCCACCAGCACCGTACGGCCGGCCAGCAGGTCCGGCACGATCCCGTCGTACCAGTACGGCAGCGCCCGGGCGAGCACGTCCTTGAGGCACTCGGTGCGCGGGCGGGCCTCGGGCGGCAGCAGCGGTGTAGCGCGGGTCGCCGAACTGCGAGTACTCGTCGTCATCGGCGATCGGCGGCGGGGGTACGTCGTAGGAGCGGCGCCAGAGCATGAACTGCTCCTCGCCGTACTCCTCCAGGGTCTGCTTCTTGTTCTTGCCCTGCAGCGCGCCGTAGTGCCGCTCGTTGAGCCGCCAGCTGCGGCGTACCGGGATCCAGTGCCGGTCCGCGGCGTGCAGCGCCAGCTCGGCGGTGCGGATGGCCCGCCGCAGCACGGATGTGTGCACCACGTCGGGCAGCAGGCCCTTGGCGCGCAGCAGCTCGCCGCCGCGGCGCGCCTCGTCCTCGCCCTGCGCCGACAGGTCCACGTCGACCCAGCCGGTGAACAGGTTCTTCGCGTTCCACTCGCTCTCGCCGTGGCGGAGCAGCACGAGGGTGCCGACGCTCATGCGGTCACTCCGCTGCACTCCGTGACCGCATGAGGCACAGATTCGACTGAGCCCATGATTCGCTCGCTTCGCTCGCTCATGGGGTCAATTCTCCCAGGTGACGGCCGACACAGGGAAAAGCGGGTGACCAGGATCGAGCCCGGCCCATATGGCGTAAGGAGTTGTATGCAAGATGGGCATTACCAGAGGGAAGCGCCAGCGATGGACGGCGGCGGGCGGCGCGGTACAGACCGCGCCAGCCTCGTCCGCCGTCCGGTGGCGTACCCTACGTCCCCCAACGTTCGCGCCACCTACTCGACCCGACTCCGCCGCACCCCCCTCGCCCCGATCCGGGAACCTGGCGGCGACGTCCGGCCTGCTGATCAAGATACGGGCCAGGGGTACCGGGCTCAAGTCGGTCGTCCTGTCATGTCCCTCACAGAACGTGAGGATCATCCACAGTGGACAGTCCAGTTAGGACGGATTGGCTGAGGACGGATTGACCAGGTGCTGGAAGGCGCGCAGGTTGTCCACGGGCTCGCCGCGCTTGACCCGCCAGGCCCATTCGCGCCGGATCGCCGTGCCGAAGCCGATTTCGAGCATCGTGTCGAAGCTTTCGTCGGCGTACGTGAGTACGGCGCCGAGCAGCCGGTCCAGCTCGTCAGCGGTGACCGAGGGTAGCCCGACCCGGCCTGTCAGATAGACGTCGCCGACTTTATCGATGGCGAAGGCGACCCCGTACATGCGGGCGTTGCGCTGCAGCAGCCACGCCCACAGCTCCTCGCGGCGCTCGTCCGGCTGGCGCATCACGAACGCCTCGATGCGCAGCGCGTGCCCGCCGACGACGAGGTTGCAGACGGTCTTGAGCTTGTGGGTACCGGGCAGGGTCACCGCGTACGCCGACTCGCCGGTCTTCTCCCACTCGACGCCGCGCTCGGCCAGCGTGGACTCGATGATGTCGGTGACGTTCATACGCCGACCCGCAAGCTCTCGGCGGCACTCATACGCCGACCCGCAAGCTCTCGGCGGCGTACCGGGTCCGGTACTCGCTCACCGCGTCACGGTAGACCGCGAGCAGGCTGGCGGCGGTGCAGTTCCAGGAGAACCGCCGCGCGTGCCCGATCGCGCCCCGGGACAGCTGGGCGCGTCGGCGCGGCTCGGACAGCAGCCGGTCGAGTCCCCGGGCCCAGGCACCGGCGTCGTGCCCGTCCACGAGCACCCCGGACACCCCGTCCCGTACGGCCGTGACGAGGCCGCCGACCGCGGCCGCCAGGACGGGCGTACCGCACGCCTGCGCCTCCAGCGCCACCAGCCCGAAGGACTCGTTGTAGCTCGGTACAGCCACCACGTCGGCGGCCCGGTACAGGTCGGGCAGGCCGTCGCGACTCTGCGGCGGGAGGAACCGCACCCGGTCCCCGATGCCGAGCGCCGTCGCGAGCCCGGCGAGGTCCAGCCCGCTGCCGCTGTTGCCGCCGACGATCGCGACGGTGAGCCGGTCGGCCACCGGGTCTGGCAGCTGGGCGACCGCCCGAAGCAGGACGTCGGGCGCCTTGAGCGGCTGGATGCGGCCGACGAACGCGACCACGTACCCGCGCTCGGGCAGGCCGAGCCGGCGCCGCGCCGCACTCCGTACGGCGGCCTCCCGGCCCAGCGCCGCCGGCGTGAACCGGTCCAGGTCCACCCCGGGCTCGACCACGGACACCCGGTCCTCCGGCGCGCCGTACAGGTCGACCAGCTCGCGGGCCTCGGTCGGCGTGTTCGCCACGAGCCGGTCCGCCTCGGCGACCACCTGCTCCTCGCCGATCACCCGGCTCATCGGCTCCGGGCTGTCCCCGGCGGCGAGCTTGCCGTTCTTCACCTTCGCAAGGGTGTGCGCGGTGTGCACCAGCGGTACGCCCCAGCGGTCCTTGGCCAGCCAGCCGACCTGGCCGGAGAGCCAGTAGTGCGAGTGGATCAGGTCGTACCAGCCGGGCGAGCGGGCGGCCTCGGCGCGCATCACCCCGTGGGTGAACGCGCACAGCTGGGCCGGCAGGTCCTCCTTGGCGAGCCCCTCGAACGGGCCGGCGATCACGTGCCGGACCAGCACCCCGGGCGCCATCTCGACACAGGACGGCAGGTCACTGGCGGTCGCCCGGGTGAACATCTCGACCTCGACGCCGGCCTGGGCCAGCCGCCGGGCGACCTCGACGATGTAGACGTTCATGCCGCCCGCGTCGCCGGTTCCGGGCTGGTGCAGCGGCGAGGTGTGCACCGAGAGTACGGCCACCCGGCGGGGGAACCGCGCAGTCCTGCCGCACAGCGTGCCCACACGCGTCACAGTCCGCTCCTTGGTCGGCGCTTGTTCGGCGCTGATGAGGTCTCCCGTGCCCGGGTACCTACCGGATCAACCCGATGACCCTCGGGCATCTTCCCTCGCGGGTACCCCGCTTCGCCGTGCGGAGTGACCGAGATCCCATCGATGTCGGTCAGCTACGGACGGTGATCCGGTCAAAGTCCGGGCCCATCGACGTGTTGTTGAAGAACCGCAGCCCGCTGGCGCCCGCCTTGAGCGGCAGGTAGAGGGTGAGGGGTCTGCTTTCCGCCCGGCTGACAGGACGGCTGCGGCGGGCTCGCGTTACCCGACCGGGCAAGATGGGGGCATGGCGACGCCGTACCCCATTGCCGTGATCACCGGAGCGTCCAGCGGGATCGGCGCGGCCACCGCGCGCCGGCTGGCCACCGAGGGCTTCCACGTCGTCGCGGTGGCCCGCCGCGCGGACCGGCTGGACGCCGTGGTCAAGGAGATCTCCGGGGGTGGCGGCGCGGCCACCGCGGTGACCGCCGACGTGACCGACCCGGCCGGCGTGGCCGCGATCGGCGCCGCCGTGGACGAGCTGGACGGCGACCTCACGCTGCTGGTCAACAACGCCGGCGGCGCGGTCGGCGGCGACCCGATCGAGCGCGCCGACCCGGCGGGCTGGCAACGGATGTACGACGTGAACGTCCTCGGTACGCTGCGCGTCACCCAGGCGCTGCTGCCCGCCCTGGAGCGCTCCGGCAGCGGTACCGTCGTGGTGCTCAGCTCCACCGCCGGGCTCATCGTGTACGAGGGCGGCGGCGGGTACGCGGCCGCGAAGCACGCGCAGACCGCGCTCGCCGAGACGCTCCGGCTGGAGCTGTGCGGCCGGCCGGTACGGGTGGTGGAGATCGACCCGGGCATGGTGAAGACCGACGAGTTCGCGCTCAACCGCTTCGGTGGCGACGCCGAGCGGGCCGCGGCCGTCTACGCCGGGGTCGCCGAGCCGCTCACCGCCGAGGACATCGCCGACTGCATCGCCTGGTGCGCCACCCGGCCGCACCACGTCAACATCGACCGCCTCGTCGTCCGGCCGCTCGCGCAGGCCGCGCAGCACAAGATCCACCGGGTGTCGTGACGCCGCGTTCGGTGCCGCCCGTCGGCGCGCTGACCCGGGGTACGACCAACCCGAACCGGTTGCGCCGCAACGACTCCTGGCTCGCCGCAACCCTCGGCCGGCTGCTGCGTGGCGCCGCCGAGCCGGTGGTGGTCGACCTGGGGTACGGCGCGTCGCCAGTGACGGCGGTCGAGCTGCGCGCGCGGCTGGCCCGGGTCCGGCCGGACGTACGGGTCGTGGGCCTCGAGATCGACCCGGTACGGGTGGCCGCCGCGCAGCCCGCCGCGCAGCCGCCGTACCTGACGTTCCGGCGGGGCGGCTTCGAGCTGGCCGGGCTGCGCCCCGTACTGGTACGGGCGATGAACGTGCTGCGCCAGTACGACGAGTCGGCGGTCGCCCCGGCATGGGCCACGATGACCGACCGGCTCGCCCCGGGCGGCACGGTCGTCGAGGGTACGTGTGACGAGCTGGGCCGGCTGGCGTCTTGGGTACGGCTGACGGCGCAGGGGCCGGTCTCCCTCACCCTGGCCGCCCGACTGTCTACATTGGACACTCCGGGTGCCCTCGCCGAGCGGCTGCCCAAGGCGCTGATCCACCACAACGTACCGGGGCATCCGGTACACGCGTTCGTTCAGGCACTGGACGAGTCGTGGCGCCTCGCCGCGCCGTACGGCACGTTCGGGCCCCGGCAGCGCTGGATCCGCTCGGTCGAGGCGCTGCGCAGGGACGGCTGGCCGATCCTGGACCGGCGGGCCCGCTGGTGTCTCGGCGAGGTCACCGTACCCTGGCAAGTCGTGTCATCCCGCTGACCGACCGATGGTCGGCGACGACCCTACGGGCGATAGTGATGCCCGTGTTGACGACCATCATCGTGGCCGCCCAGATCGCGCTGGCGATCGTGCTCGGCGCGGCCATCGGACTCGAACGGGAGCTGTCGGCCCAGCCGGCCGGGCTCCGTACCCACATGCTCGTCGCGCTCGGCGGCGTCATCGTCACGCTGGCCGGCGCGAACGCCGTGGCCAGCAACCCGGCCACCCTGGCCGCCCCGGTCATCACCGGCGTCGGGTTCCTCGGCGGCGGCGCGATCCTGCGCGAGGGTACCGGCGTGCGCGGCCTCACCACGGCGGCGTCGCTCTGGGTGACGGCCGCGGTCGGCGTCGCGGTCGGCCTGCGGCAGTGGCTGCCCTCCATCGCCGCCACCGTCCTGGCCATCGGCGTCCTGCTCGTGGTCAAGCGGCTGGAGCACGAGACGCTGCCGCACCGCCGGCCGGTCGAGCTGACCCTCACGCTGACCTGCGAGGCGTCCATCCACGAGGTGGAGCACCTGGCGCGCGAGGTGCTGCGCCACGGGCGGGTGCTGCGGATCAACTACACGGGTACCGAACAGCAGATCCTGATGGTGGCGCGGCCCAAGCACCACCACTCGCTGGCCGAGATCAGCGAGCGCCTACGCGAGCTGTCCGGCGTGAAGGGCGTGGACATGACCCGCTGAGCGGATTGACCGCTGAGCGGATTGACCGCTAGCGGACATGATCCGCTGATCGCACTAGAGCGCACAGCCCACCAGGACCGGCTCGGGTACGAGGGTCACGCCGAAGCGCCGCTCCACTCCGGTCCGGATCTCGCGGGCGAGGTCGAGCAGCTCGGCCGTACTGCCGTTGCCCCGGTTGGTGAGCGCGAGCGTGTGCTTGGACGAGATGGCGACGCTGCCGTGCCCGTACCCCTTGTGGAAGCCGGCGTGCTCGATCAGCCAGGCGGCGCTGGTCTTGACCGTGCCGTCCGTGCCGGGCCAGGCCGGGGCGTCGGCCGCGCGGGCCCGCAGCCGCTCGTACGCGTCGGCGGTGAGCACCGGGTTGGTGAAGAACGAGCCGACCGAGTACGTGTCGGGGTCGTCGGGGTCGAGCACCATGCCCTTGCCGGCACGCAGCTTGAGTACGGCCGCCCGCACCTCGTCGAGCGGCGCCCGCTCCCCCACGGTCACGCCGAGCGCCTTGGCCAGCTCCGGGTACCGGATCGGCGCCGACCCGGCGGTGCGCGCCAGGCGCAGCACCACCTCGAGAACGATCCATCGATCAGAGTGCTTGAATACGCTCGTGCGGTACCCGAAGCCGCAGTCAGCCGGCGCGAGCGTCTCGACGACGTCGCGGTGCCGGTCGTGGACCCGTACGGCGGCGATCGTCTCGGCCACCTCCTGCCCGTACGCGCCGACGTTCTGGATCGGGGTGGCACCTGCCGAGCCCGGGATCCCGGACAGGCACTCGATGCCCGACCAGCCCTCGGCGACCGTACGGGCGACCACCTCGTCCCACGGCTCGCCCGCGGCGACGGTTACGGTGACGCCGTCGCTGTCCGGGGTCGCCCCCACACCCGTCGTGCGCAGGAGCAGCACGGTGCCCGGGTACCCGTCGTCCCCGACGACGACGTTGCTGCCGCCGGCGAGCACCAGGAGCGGGTGGAGTGCCCGTACCAGTTGGGGAACTTCGTCCGTTACAGTCGCGGTGACCAGCCGCTCGGCGGGCCCGCCGAGCCGCAGGGTCGTCCGGGACGCCAGGTCGCGGTCGCCGTAGTGCACCCGATAACCCTAGGCTTTACTGTGAGTACCACCCAGCGTCGGGGGAGGCGGACATGAAGGCCCACGCGAACAAGGAGTTCTGGCTCGCCGCGATGCGCACCGACGGGCCGGGGTTGCGGGCCGTGATCGCCGAGGCCGAGCCCGGCATGCCGGTACCGTCCCGTCCCGAGTGGACGGTCGGCGCCCTGACCGGACACCTCGTCCGGCTCTACACCTGGGTCGCCTCCCACGTCAGCCGCGGCGTCACCGGCCCTCCCGACCTGCTGCGGCCGGAAGGCGCGCCCACCGCCGGGCTGGTCGAGTTCGACCAGGCGTACGGCGCCCTGCTCGCCCTGCTCGACGCGCTCGACCCGGAGATGCCCGCGTGGAACTGGGCGCCCCAGGCGAAGCGGGTCTCGTTCTGGCACCGGCGGATGGCGCACGAGACCTCGCTGCACCGCTGGGACGCGCAGATGTCCCTGGCCCGGGCCGAGCCGATCGAGACCAAGCTGGCCGCCGACGGCGTGGGCGAGGTGCTCGACACGCTGCTGCCAGCCGGCAAGGGCCGGTGCACACCCGACCGGCACGGGATGGTCGCGCTCTACGCCACCGACCTCGAGCACAGCTGGCACCTGCGGCTGCGCCAGGGCGGCGGGGTGGCGCTGCTCGACCGGGACACCCTGCTGGACGACGACGACCTGCACGAGCGCGCGATCGCCCAGGGTACGGCCAGCGACCTGCAACTGGCCCTCTGGGGCCGGATCGGCTTCGACGTCCTCGCGGTGAGCGGCGACGCCCGCCTGCTCGACTGCCTCCAGGTCAGCTGACTCCCTCGCCGGCGACCCGGGAGGGCGTTGGCGTAGCAGGCGGGCCGCCGATCCGTAGTGCCAGCACTACCGGTCCTTCGGCGGGCCGATGGGGTGATGGGTCAGGACGATTCTTCCTGCGTCCGCGAGCAGCGCACGCCGTCGCTGACCGCGTTCATAAGTTGGCGCCTGCGCGGCCACCTCACGGCGGATGACGACATTTCTGGATAAGTAGTCAGATAGATTGACTAACTTCGATACTTAGGTGATTGTGGAAGTCGCTCAGTCAACCCAGCCGCCCGGCCACCGACCCGACCAGGCGCACCGACAGAAGGGACTTCATTCGATGAGACGATCACACCTGCGCACGCCAGGCGTCCGCGCCAAGCTGTGGCGGGTGGCGCTGGTGCTGGCAGCGGCCTTCGGTATCGCCGTGACCGGCAAGCTGGTCTACGCGGCGGAGCTGGCCGCTCCGCCCCGCCCGCCCCGTCCGCCTATCCCGGGCATTCCGAGCGCTCCGCCCGCTTTTACCCCGTCCGGGGAAAATCTGGCACTGGACAAGCAGGTAAAGGTGAGTGGTTCGACACCGTGCAACGCCAACGAGGGCCCGGAAAAGGCTGTCAACGGCAGCGTGTCGGGTGGCAACAGCGACAAGTTCTGCTCGCTGGCGGAGCAGAAGTTCCTGCAGGTGGACCTGGGTTCGGAAGCCGACATCACGGGATTCGTGGTGCGGCATGCGCACGCCGGTGGGGAGCCCGCGACGTTGAACACCCGTGACTTCACCATCGAGGTCTCCCCGGACGGGGTCAACTTCTCCAAGCCGGTGCAGCAGTACGGCAACACGGCCGATGTCAGCACCTTTGGGGTCACCCCCCACGCCCGTTACGTCCGGCTGAACATCATCAACGGCACGCAGGCCAACGGGGGCGCAGCCCGCATCTACGAGTTCGAGGTGTACGGCAGCCGCAGCGACGGCTAGACCTTCCGGCCGTCGCGGGTGGGTCGCCCGGCACCACGGAACGACCCACCCGCCTCGCGCTTCGTCGCACCGGCGAACGACAGCTCACGTGGAGAGGCCGTACACGTGGCGGGTGAGCAGGGTCGCGCCGGCGACCGCGGCGGGCATCACCAGTACGGCACCGAGCGGAACCAGGAAGCACACGAACACCGAGACGCCGAACCCCAGCGCCAACCACCGGCGACCGCGCAGCATCTGGCGCCGCTCCCGCAGCTTCACTCCCCTACGGGCGAACGCGATCCCGGTCAGCTCCACGGCCAGCGCCCAGCCGCCGACGAGCCCACCGATCACCGGCGCCGCCACCTGCCCGACGACCGGCAACAGCCCGATGACAAACACCAGTACGGCCACCACGACCGAGAACACCAGCAGCCGCAGTGCCTCGCCGATGCTGCGCCGGATCTCCTTCCACCACGGCAGGTCGACCGCGTTCGGTACGCCGCCCAGCCGGTCCTCCACCCGTTCGGAGATCTTCTCGTAGAACGGGTCGCCGATCGCGAGCGTCAGGCCCACGTAGAAGATGAACGACAGGAACAGGAACGCCACGATGATGGCGACTCCGGCGAGCGCCCGTACGAGGTCGCGCAGGCCGCCAGGCCAGTCGTTCGCGAACCAGGTCGCCGTACGGGCCTCCGGGCCGATGAAGTACAGCACGACCACGAACCCGGTGAACAGCAACGCGAACGAGATGAACGCGGGGAGCAGGCCGAGCAGTAGGAGGCCGGGGCTGCGGCTGTACGTCGCGATGCCCTTGCCGAGCAGGCCGATCCCGGTGACGAAGTCGCGGGCCGGTCGGGACGGGGCGGTCATGCCGAAAGGCTAGACGAGGTTCACCGTGGCCAGTACTTCGGCGGGTTGCGTACGGGCATGCAGGAGCCAGACGGTAGCGCGAGCGGCATCCGGCGTCGAACGATAATCGGTCGTTGACTCGGCTCCTTCCCGTCGCCGGTAACCCGCGTGGCCAAGCCACTCGCCGTTGCGCCAACGCCACCCCGCCGAGCACCAGGATCGTCCCAGCCGACAATGCGCCCGTCAGCGCCTCGCCAAGGACCGCCCAGGCCAGCAGTAACGCGACGACCGGGAGCAGGTACGCGACCATCGACGCCGCGGTGGGCCCGTAGTCGGTGATGAGCTGGTACTTGAGGACATAGGCAGCACCGGTGCTGAGCACGCCGAGGATCACCAGACTGATGAGCGCCTCCGCGTGCCATGTCGGTCGGGTAGTGCCGGCGACCGGCATCGCCATGGCAAGTAGGCCGGTACCGGCGGCGAGCTGGCCGGCAGCGAGAATCAGTGGCGGACTGCCACGGCCGACGAGAAACCGCGCCATGTAGACGTAGCCGATACCGTAGCTCGCCGCGGCGGCGAGGCAGGCCAAGCCGTGCCAGCTCGCCACACCGCTGGCCGCATGCCAGGGCGAGAAGATCAGCACAGTACCCACAAGCCCGGAAGCGATGCCCGCGGCCTGTCGGAAGCGCGGCATCCGTTCGGTACGCGCGGCGGACGCGACCGTCAGGGTCCACAGCGGAGTAGTCGCGTTGAACGCACCCGCCACGTTGGACCCGATGGACTGTTCGCCGAGGCCGAACAGCACAAACGGCAGCGCATTGGCGAACAGCGCGGCGACCGTCAGGTGAAGCCAGGAAGCCAGGTCCGCCACCCGGTCGGAAGTCGCAATCCTCGGACGAGCACGACCGGAACCAGCACCGTGGCCCCCAGCGCTAGGCGGACGAAGACGATCTGGACCGGGGAGAACCCGCGCAGAGCCAGTTTGATACAGAGAAAGCTCGACCCCGACAACAGCGCAAGTGCGCCGAGACGAGCGATGTTGGCACGGCTCAGGGCAGTCTCCTCCGACCGGATCCGGGATCCCGTCGGCGGCGCCGGACGACCTGCCGTCGCCGGGCCATCTGTCGACAAATGGGCTCATCGCCGGTTGTTGATTGTCGATTGTCGACCTGGTAATGCCATAGGGCTTTCTTGGAGGATTATTGATAAGGGTCGAGGATCGCTGGCAACGGATGAGCGACGCCGTTGAGCGGCTTAACGACTCGACGAGCAGGACCGCGAACCCGGCTAGGGCTATCCTAGCCTTAGCTCGACCTCTTTGACGCAGTGATATTCGTCAAATCGGGAGTTCGCTCGGAAGATCCGCATGCACCACGGCGACCAGAATGGCAGAGCGGAGCGATGCACCCCGGTCACGTGTCCGATCAATTAGCCTCACAGACAACAGGCCACCGTGCCGTCGCCCGCTAGACGAGGCGTACCCGTACCCGCCGGTTTGCCTTGCCCTTGCTCTCGACCTTCACGACCTGGAGCTTGCCGATCTGGCTCGTGCTCGCGACATGGGTTCCGCCGTCGGCCTGGACATCGAGCCCGACGATATCGACGATGCGCACCTCGGCCTCCTCCGGCGGGATCAGGTTCGTCGCGGTACGCACGATGTCCGGCAGCGCCAGCGCCTCGTCCCGGGGCAGTACCGTCGCGGCGACCCGCCGGTCGGCGACCACCTCGGCATTGACCAGTTCCTCCAGCCGCGCCTTGAAGTCGGCCGGCACCTCGGGCAGGTTGAAGTCCATCCGGGCCTCGCCGGGCTCCATGTTGCCGCCGGTCACGAGCGCCCCGAAGTCCCGGAACACCACGCCGCACAGCACGTGCAGCCCGGAGTGCGTACGCATGAGCAGGCTGCGCCGCTCGTCCTCGAGCGCGCCGACGACGGCCGCACCGACCGGTGGCACCGGGTCGCCCTCAGCGGGCAGGAGGTACAGGTTGTCGCCCTTGCGCGTGCCGACGATCCGGGTCTGCACGCCCTGCCACAGCACGACGCCGTGATCTGGCGGCTGGCCGCCACCGCCCGGGTAGAACGCCGATCGATCGAGGACGATGCCGTGCTCGGCGTCGGAGTAGACGACCGTGCACTCCCACTCACGCAGGGTCGGGTCGGCCAGGTCGAGACGGTACGTGCGCCCGTGCTGCGTCACACCCATGACCTTGCAGGTTACTCCGAGAGGAACGAGGAGATGCGCGCCCGAAGGTCGGCGCGGGCGGTCCAGACAGGGGCGGGCTGGTCGTACAGGCGCAGAGCGGCGTTCGGCAGGGCGGCGGCGAGTCGCGACGCCACCGAGACCGGGTGCAGGTCGTCGCCGCGGCAGCCGATGACCAGTGCGGGGGCGGTAACGGCGGCGAGCGCGCCGAGGTCGGGTACCGCGACCGCGCCGGCGAGCACGGCCAGTTCGGGCGACAGGCGGGGCCGCGCGGCGAGGTACGCCCGCGCCGCGGGGGTGTCGCGCAGGGCCGCGGGTACGTCGGCGCCGCGGTCGCCGGCCAGGACCGCGGCGAGCCGCTTCCGCGCCACCTCGGTCCGGGGCGCGTCGAGCACCGCGGGGAGGAAGAAGACGAGCCGGGCGAACCGATCCGGCTGCGCGGTCAGCAACCGGCACAGTGCCCCCGCGCCGAGGCTCGCGCCGACGGCCCGCGTGGCGCCGGTCGCGTCGGCGACCGCGCCGAGGTCGGCGGCCAGATCCGGATAACCCCAAGGGGTACGGCCGGCCGGCGCGGCCGATCGCCCATGCCCCCGGAAGTGGAGGAAGACCCGGGTTCCCGGTACGGCGCTACCGAGCGGCCGGGTCTCGTCGATGCTCCCGCCGAGCCCGTGGGCGAACACCGTGACCGGCTCGCCCTTCCCCGTGCAGAGGTACTCGATCGTCGCCCCGTACGGGGTCGCGAGCGTCACCAGGAGCCGTGACCGTCCACCGCGTCACGCAGGGCGGGACGGACGTCGAGCAGGTAGACCAGGGCGGCCGCGACCGCGATCAGGCCGAGAAAGCTGATCAGGCCGAGGAGCGCGGTGAAGAAGATCGCCCCGCCGGTCAGGGCGAGCCAGCCGCCCTTCGGGACCGAGCCGACCACCGGAAAGGCCTCGGCTCGCTGGGTGAGGCAGTTGACGAACGCGACCACCTCGACGCCCATGACCAACAGCCACAGGCTGCGCTCAACCCAGAACATGATCGGGGTGGCGAAGTCGATCCCGTGTGCCGCGAGTGGTGCCATACGTAGACGATACCCGGGCGGCCACCATGGCAACTGGTGACCGCCCGGGCTGCCGTACTACTTAGCGGTACCGGTGCTCTTGGCGACCTTGGTGGCCTTCGCCGCCTTCGCCGGTACCGGCTTGACGTCGGCCTCAGCGACGGCCGCGATCTCCTTGGTGGTCTCCTCGGTGGCCTTGGCGCCGCCGCGGACTACCTGCTCGCCGCGCGCGACCAGGTCGTTGTAGATCGCGACGGCCCGCTCCTGGGCGGCCTGGGCGCTGGCCACGAAGGCGGACGCGTTGCGCCGGGCGACCGTACGCAGGCGGTCGACGTCGAGCTCCGGGGCGCCGGTCCGGCTGCGCAGCTCGGCCACCTTGGCCGGGATCTCGCGCAGCTTCTGGTAGGCCAGGTCGCCCGCGCCGGCGGCGGCGTAGAGCGGAGCCGGGATGTTGCGGGTCTTGGTGTCTTCGGTGGTCATGTGGTCTCCTCCGGTGCCGAGGCGACCGGCTTGGCCGCCTTCCTGGTTTTGCTGGTTTTCTGGGGGGCGGCTTCCGCGACGGGCGGGGTGTCGGGTGCCGGCTCCTCGCCGGGCACCGGTTCCGGCGCGGTGTCGCGCGCGTTCTCCCGCCGGAACGTCTCGTAGATCTGGGTCAGCGACTGCTTCTGCGCGACGGTCAGGTCGGTGTCCACCGCGATCGCGGCGAGCACCCCCTGGCCCTCCTTGGCGTCCAGGGCGTCGAGCAGCCCGGCCCGCAGGTACATCAGCGGGGTGGACACCCGAAGCGCGCTGGCGAGCTGCTGGAGCACCTCGGCACTCGGCTTGCGCAGTCCCCGTTCGATCTGGCTGAGGTACGGATTGCTCACGCCCGCCTGGTCGGCGAGCTGTCGCAGCGAGATGCGCGCGTTACGGCGCAGGTCGCGGATGAACCCGCCGATGTCGCGCGGGAGGTCCTTGGCGATCTTCATTCGGTCGGAAGAGCCGTTGCTCGGCTCGGCGGCCGAATGCGGATCGTTCATGGGCACGTACCTGACAGTAGCGTCGGCGCGCTAACAACTGCAAGCGGAACGCTAACCTCGGCTAGCGTGTCCTTTACCACACGGCGCGGACCGTGCCCACCGGCTCGCCGCCTCCGTACTGCACGACGCCGTCGGCGCGGCCAGCCAGCTCGGTGACGACCGCGGCGGTGACCCCGACCCGGCGCAGCGCACTCGCCAGTACGGGCAGCCGGGCCCGCATCGCACCGTCGTCCACCTTGATCGCCACCGCACCCGCGCCCGGTACGGCCACCGCCAGTACCCCTTCGGCACCGCCCTTGGCCAGCAGCCCCGGTACCCCGCGCATCAGTACGGCGTCGTCCGCGCCGGTACCGGAGACCAGCTCGGGGTAGCTGCGCATCGCGTCGGCGACGGCGGCCTCGGGCGTACCGGACGGCGCCGAGACCAGCCGCAGGTACCCGCCCGCGAGCGCGGCGAGCGAGATCGCGAAGACCGGTGCGCCGCACCCGTCGACACCGGTCGCGGCCACCGGCTCACCCGCGAGATCCTCGACCGCTGACCGCAGCGCCACCTGAAGCGGATGGGCCCGGGCAAGGTAGCCGGACGTCGGCCAGCCGGCCACCAGGCAGGTACGCAGCATCGCGGCGTGCTTGCCGGAGCAGTTCATGAGCACCCGCTCGGGGCCGCCCCCGGCCGCGAGTACGGCCGCCCGCGCCGACGGCGACAGCGGCAGGTCGGGCGGGCAGTCGAGATCGTCCTCGGTCAGGTCGGCGGCGCGCAGCACCGCCCGTACCCGCTCGATGTGCATCGGTTCGCCACGGTGGCTCGCGGCAGCCAGCGCCAGGTCGGCGGGGTCGGCGTAGGCCAGCCCGGCGCGCAGCATCCCCACGGCCTGCATGGGCTTGTTGGAGGAGCGCGGGAAGATCGGCCCGGTCACGTCGCCGGCCGCCGCGACCGCCTCACCGGTGGCGTCGAGTACGACCACGGACCCGCGGTGGTACCCCTCGACGAAGCCGGACCGGACCACCTCGGCGAGCAGTTCCCCACCCGCGTAGCCTGTCGGAGCGGCGGCAGTCAGCGATCCACTGTCCGCGTAGCTTGTCGGAGCGGCGGCAGTCAGCGATCTACTGTCCGCGTAGCTTGTCGGAGCGGCGGCAGTCAGCGATCTACTGTCCGCGTGCGAGTCAGCCACGGGGCTTGATTCCCAACAGCACGCGGGCCTCGTCGGGGGTGGCGGGCGGGCGCTGCGCCAGCCGGGCGAAGCCGACCGCCCGGGCCACGAGCTGCATGTTGGACTCGACCGGCTGGCCCTTGGCGTACGTGATCGTGTCCTCCATGCCGACGCGCAGGTGGCCGCCGGCGGACAGGCTCCCGAGGAGCACCGGGATCGTCGAGCGGCCGATGCCGGTGGCCGAGAACGTAGCGCCTTCGGGCAGGTCGCGCAGGCAGGCGACCAGGGCCTCGGCGGTACCCGGCATCCCACCCGGTACGCCCATCACGAGGTCGACGTGCACGTGCCCGCCGGCCGGCAGCCCGTACCGGTCGAGCAGGCGGTGCAGGGTGGTGAGCTGACCGAGGTCGAAGATCTCGTACTCCGGCACGATCCCGCGCTCCTGCATCCGGGTGTGCAGCTCGACGATGAGCTCCCAGCGGTTGAGGAAGACGTCCTCGCCGAAGTTGACCGTACCCATCGTGCAGGAGGCCATGTCAGGCGCGGCGTCCAGGACGCGCAGCCGGTCGGCCTCGGGGTCGGTGACCGCGCCGCCGGTGGAGAGCTGGACGATCAGCTCGGTCCGCTCGCGCAGCGCGGCGACGGTGTCGCGCAGCCGGCTCAGGTCGAGCGTCGGCCGGGCGTCGTCGTCCCGGATGTGGACGTGGATCACGGTGGCGCCCAGCGCCTCGCACTCGCCAGCCGTGGTAACCAGCTCATCAAGGGTGACTGGGAGGGCCGGTACGTCGGCCTTCGCCGACTCCGCCCCGGTCGGCGCGACCGTGACCAACGTCGTTGTTGTCATGGCCGCGATCCTCGCACGGCCGCGTTTGCGCCGGCCAGCGGGTTGGTGTGGGGCGAGCGGCGGCCCGTTTCCCGCTCTCCCGCCATTCTCTCGATGTTCCCGGCCGGACCGTCTTGCCAAGACCGATAACTGTCCTTACGGTTTCTTTCATCGACTGCCGTGATTCTAATGACGGGAGGCAACCATGGCCAGACCCCGGTTGTACGCCACGCTCGCGGCCTTAGCCGGCGCCGCCCTGGTAGCCGGCGGGATCGCCGTCGCCCTACCCGCGAAGGCGGCCGGCTCGGTGACCGCCGCCTTCAGCAAGGACTCCGACTGGGGTACCGCCTACCAGGCCAAGTACACGATCACCAACGGCACATCGACCGCCATCTCCTCGTGGACCGTCGCCTTCGACCTGCCGGCCGACCTGAGCCTCGGCACCTACTGGGACGGGTTGCTGACCGTGAGCGGGCAGCACGTGACCGCGAAGAACCGCGAGTACAACGGTACGGTCGCCCCCGGTGCGAGCGCGTCCTTCGGCTTCCTGGTGAACGGCGGCTCCGGTACGCCGACCAACTGCACGGTCAACGGCGCCTCCTGTGCCGGCGGAGGCGGAGGCGGCGGAGGCGGCAGGGACACCACGCCGCCGAGCAAGCCGACGGGCTTGCAGGTCACCGGAACAACCTCGTCGTCGGTGAGCCTGGCGTGGAACGCCTCGACGGACAACGTCCGCGTCACCGGGTACGACGTGTATCGGAACGGCGCGCTCGCCACGAGCGTCACCGGTACCGGCGCGACCGTCGACGGGCTGGCCGCGAGCACCACGTACTCGTTCACGGTCAAGGCGCGTGACGCGGCCGGAAACGCCTCGGCCGCCAGCGCCGCGGTGTCCGCGACCACGACTGCCGGCGGTGGCGGAGGCGGAGGTGGGGGCGGCGGCACGCTGGCCGTGGCGCCGTACATCGACATTGGCGCCTGGCCGACCCCGGTGCTGACGAGCGTGTCCCGGGCGAGTGGCCTGAAGAACTTCACGCTTGCCTTCGTCACCGCGGTCGGCTGCAAGGCGAGCTGGTTCAACGCGTACGACCCCCGGAGCGGGTGGCAGCTGGACCAGATCACCGCGCTGCGCGGGGCCGGCGGCGACGTGAAGATCTCCTTCGGCGGCCAGAGCGGCCAGGAGCTCGCCCAGGCATGTACGGACGTCAATGCACTCACGGCCGAGTACCAGGCGGTCATCACGGCGTACAAGCTGAAGTACATCGACTTCGACATCGAGGGCGCGGCGATCGCCGACTCGGCCGCGAACGCCCGCCGGGCCCAGGCCATCAAGAAGCTCGAGACCGCCAACCCCGGCCTCAAGGTGTCGCTCACCCTGCCGGTCCTGCCCGAGGGTCTCGACCAGTACGGCCAGGCCGTGCTCCAGGCGTCGAAGGCCGCCGGCGACGTCCTCGACGTCGTCAACGTCATGGCGATGGACTACTACCGGTCCGGCGACTACGGCGTCTTCGCGCAGCAGGCGGCGACCTCGACGCAGGCTCAGCTCAAGTCCGCCTTCGGCTTGTCCGACACGGCCGCGTGGCGCCTGGTCGGCGTCACCCCGATGCTCGGCCAGAACGACGACGGGCACATCTTCAACCAGACGGCTGCCCGGAACCTGGTCACCTTCGCCAAGGCGCACCACCTCGGCGAGCTGGCCTTCTGGGAGGTCACCCGGGACGCCAACGCCTGTAACGGGCCGCTCTACAAGTGCACGAACATCCCCCAGACGCCGTACGAGTTCAGCAAGATCTTCGCCGGGTACACCGGCTGAGACGCGGTACGCCGGGCCGGCCCACCCTTCCGCGTGTGCCGGCCTGGTATTGACAGCCGTCGTTCGCATCACTGGGATGGGCCGGTGGCACACCACAGTTCCATGTCCGGGCGCGGCTGGGGCCGGGTGCACTGGGCGCTGTCCGGCGCGCTCGCGGTCGTACTCGTGGGGGCACTGGTGTTTTTCGGCCTGCGCGGCACGCCGACGGCCGCGCCTGCCCACCCGCCCAGCGACGGCGCGTCCGCTGCCGACCCGACCGGGCAGGGGTCCCCGTCCGGCGCCCCGCCGTCCCCGGCTGGGTCTGCGTCGGCGTCGCCCGCGCCGTCGCGGTCGGCCGCCGCGTCACCGCCCGGCACCGTCCTGTGGCGGGCCGATCCTGCCCTGGCCGGCCGCGCGTTTGAAGGGACAGAGACAGCACCGGGTACGGTCACCGTCGCGGGCGATCCGCAGGGCCGCTACGGCTCCTCGTTCCGCTTCGAGACCTGGCAGAACCCGGACGGTACGAAGGCCCGGTGCGAGAGCCGCGGCATGCGTGGCGGCAACGGTGCGGTGTTCGACCTGGACGACTCGCGCGTGGGCCAGACGTTCTACCTCGGCTGGCGGGCGCTGTGGGACCCGATGCCGACCCAGGACGGCGCCTGGGTCTCGCTGTTCCAGATGCACGTGTCCGGCGTCGGTGACGGTGGCCTGAACGTTGGCCCGTTCGTCCTGCGTACCCTCGGCGACGGCCAACTGCACTTCCAGCTCATCTCGCCGGACGGCTCCGACCGGCACATCTGGAACGCATCCCTGTCCGTCGGCCGGTGGAACAGCTTCGTCATCGGGTTCAAGCTCACCCGGGGAGGGGACGGCTGGGTGTCGTTCTGGTACAACGGCGCACCACCGACGTTCACCAACGGCGCCACGCGATATCCGGCCGCGACCCTGTGGGGTACGCACGACAACGTGAAATGGGGTATCTACCGCTCGGGCGCGAACAAGACCGGCAACGCGGTTGCGTACCTCAACCACGCGACGCTCGGTACGGGGTACGGCGCGGTCACGCCCGCTTAGGCTGGACCCGTGCAGTCCTTGCCCGGACCCGCGGAGCGGGTACTGAGCGGTGCCTCCTCGCCGGCCGTCGAGGCGCTCGCCCGGTCTCCAGCCTTCCCGACCCGGCGCACCTCATGCAGGGCACCGGCAAGGTACACCGGCACGTGAAGCTGCGCGACGCCGCCCAGCTCGACCGGCCCGAGCTACGCACGCTCATGGCCGCCGCCCTCGCCCGACCTCGCTGAGCCCCGGGCCGGGACGTGGTAGGAAAACGAGCTAGCCGGGATCGACCGCCGCGGCTGAGGCGCCGACGCGCAAGGGCTCGGTGTCGGGAAGCGAGCGCTTGATGACGGCCAGCGCGACCGGGCCGAGCTCGTGGTGGCGGACGGCCGTACCGACGAAGCCGACCTCGCGACCGTCCACTGTGGACACCGGAGTACCGGGCGGCGGCAGCTCGTCCGAGAGCACACCGTCCAGGTGCAGCAAGACCAGTCGGCGCGGCGGCCGGCCCAGGTTGTGTACCCGGGCCACGGTCTCCTGCCCGCGATAGCACCCCTTGTCGAGGTGTACGGCGTCGGCCAGCCAGCCCACCTCGGCCGGGATCGTCCGGTGGTCGGTCTCCAGCCCGTAGCGGGGGCGCCGGGAGGCCACCCGCAGCGCCTCGAACGCCCACACGCCCGCCCACGGTACGCCGAGCCGGTCGACCCATTCCGCAACGGAAGCGCGCGGGACGAGCAGGTCGTACCCGTACCCCATCCGGCGGACCCAGCCCCCGTCGGGCAGTGACGCGACCGCGTAGCGGGTGGTCGCGGACGCCGGGACATCGACGGATGCGAACTTCGGACCGGGCACCGTCGCGACGGCCGGCGGCCGCAGCTCCACGCCGGGCACCCGCGCGGCCGGGCCGACCAGCGACAGCAGCGCCCAGTCGGCGGTCACGTCGACGGGCTCGACCCGGGTCATGAAGCGCATCTTCGTCAGGAAGTCCAGCAGCGGGGCGGCCGCGCCGGGCTCGGTGTCCAGCCAGGTCGCCGTGCCGTCGTCGGTGACCAGCGCGTGGTGCTCGACGTGCCCGTGCGGCGACAGGACGAGCAGCTCGGTGCCCTGCCCCGGGGCGAGCGCGGTGAGGTGCTGGGTGGTCAGGCTGTGCAGCCAGTCGAGCCGGTCCGGACCGGTGACCGCGAGTACGCCCCGGTGCGAGCGGTCGACCAGGCCGGCCGCGGTCGCGAGGGTACGCTGCTCGCGCATCGGGTCGCCGTAGTGCGCGACCGCGCCGACGTCCGCGGAGTCCGGCTCGATCGCCGCGACCAGGATCTCAGGCATCGCGTTCCCCACATCCCACACATATACCGAAGAGCGCCACGTGGCCGATGTCGAGCAGGAAGCCGTACTCGGCGTGCAGCGCGGCGGCCAGGGAGGTGAGCTTGCCGGATGGCATCTCGGTCAGCCCGCCGCAGGCCCGGCAGACCAGGTGGACGTGCTGCGCCTCGCCCACCGAGTGGTAGGTCGGCGCCCCGTGCGACAGGTGCGCGTGGGTCACCAGGCCCAGCTCCTCGAGCAGTTCGAGGGTCCGGTAGACGGTGGTGATGTTCACCCCGGCGGCGACCTTGGAGACCTTGGCGTGTACCTGGTCGGGTGTCGCGTGGCCGAGCTCGTGCACCGCCTCCAGGACGAGCTGGCGTTGCGCGGTCAGCCGCAGTCCCTTGGCGCGCAGCATCTCGGCGAGCGACGCATCGGACACGTCGTCGAGCCTACCCGCGCGTGGGGTAGCGTCGCCGTCGTGCCCGATCGCGTGCTTGCCGTGCTGGGGCGCGGCGTCATCCCCGTCGATACCCCGATCCTGCGCGGCGACGACCTCGGTGCCCTGCGCGGCGACGGGATCTTCGAGACCGTGCACGTCCGGTCCGGCCGACCCTGGCTGCTCGACGAGCATCTGGCCCGGATGGTCCGCTCGGCCCGGCTGCTGGACCTGCCGCTGCCGCCGCGCGCCGCGCTCACCGAGCTGGCCGGCCAGGCGCTCGCGCGGTGGGACGCCGGGACCGAGGGCGCGCTGCGGCTGATCTGCACGCGGGGGTCTGAGGCTGGGAGCCCGCCCACCATCTACGCGACGATCGGCCCGATCGGCGAAGCGATGCTGCGCGCCCGCCGCGAGGGGATCGCCGTGCTGACCGCGTCGCTGGGCTTCCCGGCGGCCGCCCGCACCGCCGCGCCGTGGCTGCTCGGCGGGGCGAAGACGCTGTCGTACGCGATCAACATGGCCTCGCAGCGCTGGGCCGCGGCACAGGGCGCCGACGACGTGCTGTGGCTGTCCGGCGATGGGTACGCCCTGGAGGCGCCCACGGCGACGCTGGTCTGGCTGGCTGGCTCGACCCTCTGGACGGTGCCCGCCGAACCGACCGGCATCCTGCCCGGTACCACCGCCCGGTGGTTGCTGCGGCACGCCGGCGACCTGGGCTTGACCGCCGGCGAGCGGCTGGTCCGCCCGGACGAGCTGACCGGCGCCGACGGGATCTGGCTGCTCTCCTCCGTGCGGGGCATCGCGGAGGTACGCAGCCTCGACGGCGCCGTACGGAAGCCGGCCGAGGACACCGACCGTCTGGCCGCCCTGCTCGGCTTCACACGGTAGCGGGAACAGTCGGCCCGGCCCGCGGTAGCGGGAACAGTCGGCTCAGCGCGCGCTGAACGGACTCAGCCGGCCACCCGGTTCAGCTTCGCCGACAGGTGCGGCGACAGCTGTTGCCCGACGGCCGACATCTCGTGCGTGTACAGCAGCGCGCCGTCGACGATCCCGTACAGCCGCTGCCCCGCGCTGACCTCCTTGGCGGTGACCGTACGGACGACCGCGTCGGTCACCAGTTCCACGCGCAGGTTGGTGACCCGGCCCACGTACAGCTCCATGACCCCGGTCGGGTTGGTCAGCAGGACCTCCAGCTCGTCGCTGGCCTTGCCGTCGGCTCGTGGCACCGGGCGCCACCAGCCGACCTCCCGGAACGCCGGCCGGATCGGCGTACCGTCGTCGGCCAGCAGCCAGGCCCGCGACTCGTAGAACAGGAACGGCCGCCCGTCATGGCTGAACCGCACCTCCTGCGCGAAGCCGAAGCCCTCGATCGTCGGGTACTCCCCGCCGCCCCGGCCGCGCCAGACCCCGACGAAGGGCAGCAGGCCGAGCAGCGCCGGATGCAGGTCCGGTCCGGTACGCAGGTCGTGCGACTCCTCGTACGGGTATTCCGGCGCCGGGGGCGCGTTCAGCCACGGCGGTACCGCCAGCGGGTTGTCGGTCACCAGCGTCCTCTCGATACCCGGACCGCCAGATAGGCCAGCCCGCCCGCGAGCGCGCCGAAGCCCGCGACGAGCAGGCTGACGAAGCCGATCTCGGTCACCACACCGTCGATCCTATGCTGGTCGCCATGGCGCGCACTCTGGTCATCAAGGCAACCGCGGGCATGGACGCCCCGGAGCGCTGCTCCCAGGCGTTCACCGTCGCGGCGACCGCGGTCGCGGCCGGCGTACCGGTGTCGCTCTGGCTGACCGGCGAGTCGGCGTGGTACGCGCTTCCCGGCCGGGCCGCCGAGTTCGAGCTGCCGCACTCGGCGCCGCTGCCCGACCTGCTCGCCGCGATCATGGACGGCGGCCAGGTCACCCTGTGCACCCAGTGCGCCGCCCGGCGGTCGATCACCGCCGAGGACGTCCTCCCGGGGGTACGGATCGCCGGTGCGGCCGTGTTCGTCGAGGAGGCGCTCGGCGACGGCGTACAGGCGCTGGTGTACTAGCCGACGGGTCACCCGGGTTCACGCCGGAGGCGGCCGCGCCGACCGAAGGTCCAGGCGCTTGGGATACGTTCTAGCGCGCCACCCGGGCCTCACCTCTCGGGAGGCTGGCCGGGCTGCGCGACGGGCGCGGCGAGGTCGTAGCCGGTCACGGGGACGCTCTCTCCGTTGGCCTGGCGCTGCTCGGCCGGCCGTATCCGTGGCGCCGGGCCGGCCGGGGTCGGGTGGCCATCGCGTAGCGGCGTCGCGCCGGTCTGGTACACGCTCTCCCGTGGAATGCCGAGTGCCACGGCCATGTCGGCCACATCGTCCTCGTCCGTCGCATGTGGACACTTGGCCAGGCGGCCCGCCCACACCTCCCGATCCGCCTTCCAGGCAGCCAGGTAGTCCACATACTCCGCCGGCCGGATCGTACCCAGACGGTCGCGCGCCGCATCGAGAGACCTGAGCATCTGGACCTTGCGGTCAGCGTCAGCCGATATCCCGGGGACCCGCTCGATAATGCTGTCGATTACCAAGCGCCGGTCGTCCAGGAATGCTCGCCAGAATGCCTCGTCCACGTCCCGGTCGGTGAGCTGGGGATGCTGTCCGGACGCCCGCTTCTGGTCAAGCCGCGAGTAGATACCCTCAGCAAGGCAGTCGCCGAACTCCTCACGACCGGCCCGGCCAGGGTCGGCGTACGGGTCGTACTCCTCCTGGGTCACCTGACCGGCACTCGCCACCGTAAGAAGCTGGTCCTGGTCGAACAGGAATAGCCAGTCCTCGTTGTATACCTCAGGGAAGAACGAGTCGATCAGCGCCGGCCGCAGCGCCATCGCACCACCACCGATGAAGGTCTTCTGATATTCGCCGACGTCCCGGCGCGCATGGCAGACCACCGAGTTGTCCGGAAATCCCGTGACCGCCAGGCCAACCACGTCAAAGCGACTGGTCAGTGCGGCCGCGCGGGCCACGTCATCGGGGTCATCGACGATGATGTCATCGTCCATGAAGACGATTCGGTCCCAGCCCATGCTGCGAGCCAGTAGCAGGCCCAGGTTCCGTTTCAAGGCGGTGTCACGCTGGTCCGCGCCAAGCGCCACGCTGCCTAGCCGGGTCGTCTCGAAGGAGTCCAAGGCCGGGGTTCGTGGTGACGGTATGTCGATGGCGTAGGTGAGCGTCGCGTGGCGCGGTGACCTCGCGATGACCTCCGCCGCCTTGGCCTGGCCGCTACACAGGGCGACAAGCCGGCAGCGCAGGTCTGCGGCCAGCTCACGAGCGTGGTCGAGATGGTGCGCCGGCCGGAAGGTAGGTACGACGATCGCGCCGATCAGCTCGGCCGGCGCTCCGTTCACCGGCGGTACGGCATTCAGTGGCACGCTCTCCAACAGGTCCAGGTGCGAGCCGTGGTGCAGCGGCTCGGCGAGCTCCACCCCGTGACCTTCGACCACCTCACCGGATCTACCATCGCCAGTTCTCAACCACGTCTCCACACTCTGGCATCCGCGCTGACGGGCACGGGGCGACGGGTACCCGGGAGCGGCCGGAGTCGATGCCCGTCGCAGTAAGACATTCGAGCGACCGCTCGAAAGACACGGGCCGGAGATTTGATGTCGGAGACCCGATGCAGCACAACGGATCGGTTGTCCCGGATTCCTTCTCGTCGTGCCGCCGCATGCTCGAACTTACTCTTAATAGATCCACAATTTCGAAGTTCAGACCATCCTGGGGTGGAAGCCCCGAGTGTAACCGCCTGCACCGTCCAAACATCCGCCGCCGAGTCAGCCGCTGCCAAGAGGATTTCGCTGACTCCACAACAGTAGGCGCTCAGGCAGCCGACCAACCGGGCCGAGAACGGCCGGGCCGGACCCCCGGGCATGCCGGCTCCGCCACGCGAGGAACCGCGCCGGCCAGTTCGGCTGCCCCGGCAGTTCAGGTACACGTAGCCAGTTTGTCACCTGACCGGCTTGCGACCATGACCAGGAGTACCCACCGGACGACGGCACCGCTCGGGACACCCGGCCGACGTCGCCAATGCTCTCCAGACAAGACCACCCAAGGCGCGCGGGCACGTGCGGCCAGCATCCGTGCTAGCGGTCGCCGAGATCCTTGACATAGACGAGGCAGGTCTCCTGCTCCTCGCGCCGACTACCACCGGCGTCCCACTCCTCCTTGGCCGTGGATATCTCGGCCTCCGCGCCGCGGTCGAGGTAGAGCTGGTAGCCGGTACGCTCGTACAGCCGTCGCGCGTCCTTGTTCTCCCGGCCGACCCCCAGGACCACCTGGCCGCAGCCGTCCCGTGCCAGCTCCTCCTCGGCGTACCGCAGCAGCTGCGAGCCGATGCCCCGGTTCCGTAGGTCGCGACGCACCTCGAGGTGGGTCAGGAGGGGGGCGTCCGGGAACCAACGGTTCAGCTCCTCCTCCGCTTTGGCGGCGCGCCAGAGGTAGACGTCCCCGACCGGCACGTCCGCGCACCACGCGATGAGCAGTACGCCATGTCCGTCCTGATGGCGCTTGAGCCGGTCGATGAAGTAGTGCTCCTGGCCAAGGAAGTCGACGAGAGACGTTAGGTCTGCTGGATCCGCTGGGTGGATCTCGACCCGCACCTGTGCGGTCATGTCCGTCACCATCCTTTGCTATCCATGCCTTTCCCCGTCTCCTGGGCACGGCGGGCTCGACAACCCGTCGCACAGTGGGCGCGATCATCTGGATCGCGCGCCAGCATATACAGGAGATTTGGCCCGGGTTCAGCGGGGACACGCAACTCGATCATAACGCCGTGGGTGACTCATACGAACAGTCAGTTGCAAAGAGCCGAAATATGGAGGTAGCCCAGCGAGCCGGAAGGGTCCTGGCGTGCAAGGTCAGGTGTAGCGTGGACCCGTGTAGCGTATTCGGCAGGCCAGCCTGAAGTTCACTGAAGGAGCGGCGGTGCCATCGACCAGCGATACTGCCCCGGCGCTCGCCCGCCGCCTGCGGGAGCTTCGCCTCCACCAGTGGGACAGAGTGATCACCCAGTCGCAGCTGGGTGGGGCGCTCGGCTGCTCAGTTCCGTCGATCTCCTCCTGGGAGAAGAACGTGGTCCCGACGGACGCGTGGCTGGGCCGGTATGCGACGTTCTTCGCCACCCCTCGATCGGTTGCCAGCGGGGTACCTCACCTGCTGCCGGTCGAGGAGCTGACGAGCGACGAGCAGGCCAGCCGGGACAAGTTGGAGCGCGAGCTGCTGGAGCTACGGGAGTCGGCGCTACGGGAGGCGAGCCCGTCGGCTGGGGAGTCCCGGGCCCCGGCGGTCGATCTGTGGCGGTACCCCGAGGGCGAGCCGGTCACGATCGTCTGCGCCGAGCTTCCGGCCGACCTGCGCGAAACCATGCCCTACACCGACCCCAACAGTCCGGACTACACCGAGCTCTACACGTACGCCGATCTCGACTCGCTGCTGGAAGTGCATGGCTACATCCGGGCCGTCAACCCGAACAACCCGGTCAACGTCCGGCTCGACAACGCACTCTCCGCCGCCGACTACGTCACCAACCTGGTCCTCCTCGGTGGTGTGGACTGGAACGACGCCACGCAGCTCGTGCTGGAGCAGCTGGCCAGCGTGGAGTTGACCAGGGGTATGCCGGTCGGTCAGCGGTCACGGAACGAGGGTGACGCCGAGGCGCACTTCCACGTCGGCGATGACCGGTTCAGCCCCGTCTTCGCCGGTGAAGAGTCCGCGAAGCGACTCGTCGAAGACGTCGCCCACTTCTTCCGCGGCCCCAACCCGATGGCGGAGACGCACACGGTGACCATCTGCAACGGCATGTACGGCCGAGGCACGCTGGGCGCGGTACGCACCCTGACCGACGTACGGTTCAGGGACCGGAATACCGCCTATGTCCTTCGCCGGTTCGGCGACAGCCTGACCTACAGCATCCTCAGCCGGGTCCGCATCCTGAGGGGTCAGGTTGTCACGCCGGACTGGACCGTGGCCGACACGCGGCTGCACGAGTGGCCGGACTGAATACCGGCTGCCGCGCGGCCAGCTGGCCGTCCCGGCCCGTCACAGCGGCACGACCGGCGTCCCCAGCCGGTGACACGCGGTTCTCCTCTAGTTCATTTCAGCTAATTCACTGAATGGCCTATACTGCGCTCCGTGACAGCGGCACCAAGCGCCGACTGAGCGGCGATCGAGCGCCTGGTCTGCGAGGTGAGCAGAATCTCACTGTACGTTCAGATACCTGTCACACCAGTCCGTTGCGTCGCTGACCTGAGCAGCCTACCGTGAGGTTACCCAGGCTTCTGAACTTCACTAAAGCAGTTGAAGTTGACGGCGGGAGGGAGCGGCGCATGTGGCCGGTACCCGCGAACAGCGAGAACGAATCGGCGCGGTCGCCCCCCAATCCAGGAGAGGTGGCGCCCTAATACGGCACACCCCCGGCTCCCAACCAGGGGTGTCCCGCGTACCAGCAAGTCACTCCGGCAGTCGCTCGCCACTCAAAGGGACTTACTATGCCCACCTTAGTCTTCTCCCTGCTCCTGTCACACGTACCGGTTGGCGCGGTATTCGTGGTCGCCGGTGCCGCGCCGGACACCCACGCGCACCGCGGCGGCCTGGGCCTGCTCGCGCTGATCGTGGCTCTTGCCCTGCTGGGCGCGGCGCTCAACCACCTGCGCCGCGCGTTCATGCCGATCGCCGAGCTGGTCCGAATGATCGCGGCGGCCGGACTCGTGGCGCTGCTCATCGTCGCCGCAGCCGTGCTCGTGGTGGTGTCCGTGTTCATGCGCGGCTGAGCCAACCGCCCGCCACGTCGCGGTCGCATCCACGGCCGTCCCCTAGCGGCAGGTACCGGTCGTCACGGTCGCGACTACGCCGCCGTTGTCGGTATGGGAGGCGAGGCCGGTCCGGTCGGCGTACACGTCCGGGGTGCTCACCACGGCGGCGGAGCCGGGTGGCCCGGTCAACGGCCGGCCGGCGGCGCCGCGCGCCTCGACCGTACGCAGCCCGCACCGCAGCGAATGAGCATGCCAGACCCCGGTGACGCCGAACGGGTTGTCGACCGGCGCCGCGGTCGGGTCGGCGGCCGGGGCCTGGCCGAGCGGCCGGCAGCCGGTATCGGCGACGACCTGTACCAGGCCGGACAGCATGACCGTACCGGTGACGGCGACGAAGTTGCCGGCATCGGCGGCCAGCGTGTGCACCGCGCCGCCCGGTGAGTGGTGCGCGGTGGCGTGGTAGCCGGCGGGCAGCCCGGCGGCGAGCCGGTCCAGCAGCGCTGGCTCGCTCCCGACCGGCGTGTACAGCCAGGCCAGTCGCTGGTACGTGACCCCGGCCCGGATCGGCGTCACCGAGCAGTCGCTGGCCTTCTCGTACCCGGAGATCGCCGGCACGACCGAGGCGCCGGCCGCGCGTACCACACTTTGAATCGCCTCGTCGACGGCCGGCCGCGCCGCCTCGATCGTGGTCTGCTCCCGCGCCGTCGCCCGCCCGTGAAACGAGTACCAGACACCGGTCGTGGCGAGCAGCACCCCCCACACCACCGCCACCGCGACCAGCACCTGCCGCCGCCGCGGATTGACCGGCGCTGGCGGTGGCGGCGGCGGATAGACCAGGTAGGGGCCATAGCTCCCCGCGGGCGCCCCCGGCTCAGGATCGGTCACCGCCCCATCGTGACGCAACAGGCCCCCGCTCATGAAAGCGGGGGCCTGATCAGAGCGACCACCCCAACGGTGACCACTCAGGCCGCGACGGTCAACGACACCTCGTTGAGACCGCGGCTAGCCGCGACCGTCGCATCGCCGTTGCCGGCCCGGGACAGCGCCCGCAGCGTCCAGTTTCCGGGCGCGGCGAAGAACCGGAACTGGCCGGCGGCCGAGGTGACGACCTCCGCGGTGAACTCACCGGTCGCGTCGAGCAGCCGGACGTACGCGCCGGAGACCGGCTCGCTGCCGGAGCGGACCACGCCGGTGATCACCGTCTCCTTCTCGATGTCGACGCCGGCCGGGATCGGCGCGGACTGCTCTGGCGCCCCGCAACCCGTCATGTCCGTGGTCATCGCGCTCACCCTTCGCCCGGCTGGTCGCCGAGCGCGACCGGGACTCCGACGAGCGAACCGTACTCGGTCCACGAGCCGTCGTAGTTCTTCACGTTGGGCTCGCCGAGCAGCTCGTGCAGGGCGAACCAGGTGTGCGAGGAGCGCTCGCCGATCCGGCAGTACGCGATGGTGTCCTTGCTCGTGTCGAGCCCGGCGGCCGTGTAAAGGGAGCGCAGCTCGTCGTCGGACTTGAAGGTACCGTCCTCGTTGGCCGCCTTGCTCCACGGCACGCTGATCGCGGTCGGGATGTGCCCGGCCCGCTGCGCCTGCTCCTGGGGGAGGTGCGCCGGGGCGAGCAGGCGGCCGGCGTACTCGTCAGGCGAGCGGACGTCGACCAGGTTCTGGCTACCGATCGCGGCCACGACGTCGTCGCGGAACGCCCGGATCGAGCGGTCCTGGTCCTGCGCCCTGTAGGTGGTGGCCGGCCGGGAGACCAGGTCCTTGACGAGGGTACGGTTGTCCAGCTCCCACTTCTTGCGGCCGCCGTCGAGCAGCTTCACGTCGCGGTGCCCGTAGAGCTTGAAGTACCAGTACGCGTACGCCGCGAACCAGTTGTTGTTGCCGCCATACAAGACGACTACGTCGTCGGTGCCAACTCCACGTGACGAGAGCAGCTGCTCGAACTGCTCCTTGTTCACGAAGTCCCGGCGTACCGGGTCCTGCAGGTCCTTCTTCCAGTCCAGCTTGATGGCACCGGGGATGTGGCCGCCGTCGTAGGCGGTGGTGTCCTCGTCGACCTCGACGAACACGACACCCGGTGCGTCCAGGTTCTTCTCGGCCCATTCGGCCGAGACGAGTACCGAGTCGCGACTCATTGTTACCTCTCGATGGGAACGGGTGGGCCCGCGCGGCAGCCGGCGGCCGGGCCCGAAGGGACGAATCAACGCAAGCGTCTGAAGGCACCGCTGCCGCGGGGAGCGGTCGCCCTTACCCGAGGCGACACAGGCAGGTCGCGACCAGGCCGAAGTCGATCGGCCGGCGCTTGGTGAGCAGCATGACGTGGCCCCGCAGCGCGACGGACGGCGCGTGGGTGACCGGCTTGCTCATGGTTCGCGAGCCTATCACCGGTACCACGAACCGGACAGCTCGTCCCGACCCGCGGTAACGGAGGTTACGATCCGGCGCTTCCGGAGATGGGTACGTTGACCGCGTTCGCCGTCACCGAGAGCCCTTCCGGCGCCGCCTTCACGCTGCGCACCTTGAGGTTGTACAGCAGCTGCGGGATCCGGATGTCCACCGACAGCGACTGCTTGATCGAGCCGACCAGCCGGTTGATCATCGGCGGGATGCTGCCACCCTCGGTCTCCACCTTGGTGATGGTCAGGTGCACGATCGTATCGGCGGCCTTGAGCGTACCGGTGGCGACGACGGTCGTGGACACGTCGCCGACCGTGACCGGTACCCGTACCTGCACCTCGCCGTCGGGCAGCGCGGAAGCCGTCGCGCTGGTCCCGCCGAACCCGGACGTGTTCATGAGCTTGTTGACGGCGGCCCAGTTCAGCACGGCCGTACCGGTGACGTCGTCGGCGGTGACCGTACCGGTCCCGTTGATCAACGCGCTCGTGGACGCGTTCACCCCGCTGGCGACCACGTCGAGCGCGTCGAGCGTGACACCCTGGCTGGTCGGGTGGTCGACGTGGATGGTGATCCGGTCGTACTTCCCGCGTGCGACCTGGGTCAGGAACGGGAAGCCGGACACCTTGACGGTCGGCTCGGTCGGAGTGGTGATCTCCCGGGCGGTCAGCTCCTTCTTGGTCTGCGTGGCGATCGTGCGCTCGGCGGCGTACGCGGCGAGCCGGTCGGACACGGCCAGCAGGCCGACCCCGACCAGGAGCAGGACGACCAGGACGATCCCGAACTTCCGACCGCGACTGACGGCCATCGCACCCCTTCCGGGTCGCCGGCCGCTACAGGCCGGGGACCAGCACCATCACGCTCAGGACGTACGCGGCCGGTGCGGCGAGGGCGAACCCGCCGAGCGGCCCTTGCATGTGCCGCGCGATCCACAGCGCGGGCGGCTGACCGGCCAGCTTCCGCCCGGTCTCGGCGTACGAGACGGCCAGGTCGGCCGCGATCGCGGCCATCGCCGTGACCAGGCCGGCGATCGCCGCCCGGCCCGGACTCAGCCCCACGAGCACGGAACCGAGGGCGGTCGCCGTGGCGGTCCCGGCCATGGCGCCCAGGACCACACCGATCGTCCCACGGGGCACCTGGGGACTGGTGCGCGGAGACGGCAGCACGATGTCCGCCAGCCTGGCCACCACCAGCGCCACTGCCGCGGCGGTCAGGCAGGCGACGATCGACTGGGTACCCAGCTGGTGCCGGTTCAAAACGATCAGCGACGCGAAGGCGACCACCCCGACGACCACGGCGAGCGTGGCGCCCAGGGACTCGGTGGCCCGCTCCCGGCTGCCGCCCCGGATCAGCTGCCCGATGACGCCGAGGATGAACGCGGCCACGGTCACGTACCCGAGCGGGGCCAGCGAGGCATCGCTCGGCAGCACGGCGGCGAGGTCGGCGGCGACCGCGGCGACCAGCGCGACCGCGGCGGTGACCCGGGGCCCGGGCGCGCGCATCGCGACCGTCCAGGACAGGATGTACAGCACCTGCACCGCGAAGATCACGAAACCGTACGAGCTGGGCAGGGCGTGCGCGCCGATCAGCAGGCCGAGCCCGAGCAGCGCGGCGAACCCGCCCACCGAGAGCGACAGCAGCCGGCGGATCGGTACCACCGTCTCGCCCCGCTCCTGCAGCCAGCTCGGCAGGTCCGACTGCTTGTCGGGGTCCAGGCCGGTCTGCTGGCCAGCGGCGGCCCGGCGCTTGTGCGGGCGGCGCCGTTTCGTGGGCCGACCGTCGTCATCGTCCCGCTCGACCCACAGGTCGGGGGCCGGCCGCCGCTCCGGGCCGGCGCCTTCCGGCCCGCGACCGCCCTCGAAGCCCCGTCCGCCCGTTAAGCCCCGGCCGTCCTCGACGTCGCGGCCGCGGGGATCGTCCAAGCCCCGGCCGGTCGCGAAGCCACGACCGTCGTCGAAGCCGCCGGCGTCGGGTGGCCGCCGGTCGGGCCGGCGCCCGCCCTCGGGCCGTGGGTCGCCCGCCCAGCCGTCGCCGGCGCGGCGATCGGCCGGGCCGGGTCGAGCGCCTTCGCGGGGTGGCGGGCCACCGGGGCGGCCACCCTCCCGAGGGGGAACGCCAGCATCGCGCGCGGGCCGGCCACCCGGCCACCCGTACGGGTCCGGCTCACCGCCCCGCGAGCCGCGCGGCTCGTACCCGGGCTGGTCGTACCCGGCCGGGTCCTCGGCTCCGCGAGGCCGGCGTACGGTCGCACGCGGCCGGCGCTCGCGCGGGCCGTCGTCGGGACCCGGGTCGCGACCGGCGCCGGGTGGGCTGGTGGGGGGCACGCCCCCGATCGTGCCAGAGCCGGGCCATCCGCGGCGAGCGGACCAGGCCGGGACCTGCTCAGTGCCGTGTTGATCGAGTGTGATGTCAGCGGGACGCCGCCCTTCCCGTGAGGTCAGCTAGTGAGTCCGGACGGTCTCTCCGCTATCCTCATCTCTTAACCCGCCCGTCAGCGCCGTCGGGATCACGTCGATGTGACGGAGGTGACGCGTGGAGATCCTATTGTTGACCGGTGCCCGCGCCGGTGAGCCCGCGAGCGTACTGCCGGCCCTCGACCTGCTGCCCCACTCGGTGCGCACCGCGCCCCGGGACGTACGGACGCTGGTCTCCGGCCCCTCCCCCGACGTCGTGCTGGTCGACGCGCGCGGCGAGCTCGCCGACGCCCGGGCCACCTGCCGGATGCTGCACGCCACCGGCCTGGGTGTACCGCTGCTCGCGGTGGTGTCCGAGTCCGGTCTGGTCGCGCTGTCCGCCGACTGGGGGGTCGACGACGTCATCCTGACCTCGGCCGGCCCGGCCGAGATCGAGGCCCGGCTGCGGCTGGCGGTCGGCCGGCTCGGGGCGGCGAGCTCGGGCGACGGGGGCCTGATCCGGGCCGGCGAGCTGACCATCGACCCGGACACCTACGCGGCCAAGCTCAAGGGGCGCCCGCTCGACCTCACCTACAAGGAGTTCGAGCTGCTCAAGTTCCTCGCCCAGCACCCGGGCCGGGTGTTCACCCGCGACCAGCTGCTGCGCGAGGTCTGGGGCTACGACTACTTCGGCGGGACCCGTACCGTCGACGTGCACGTCCGACGGCTGCGGGCCAAGCTCGGCTCGGAGTACGAGTCGATGATCGGTACGGTCCGGCAGGTGGGCTACAAGTTCGTCGTCCCGCCGTCCCGGGCGCTGCCGGACACCGAGTCGGTCCCGATCCCGGCCTGAGGCTCCGCCAGCCCCATCCGGCCGAGCCTGACCAGGGTCGATAACGTTAGCTCGTGACGACCACCGCGCCGGTACACCGCACCTCCCATCTCACGCCGGGCGAGGTGGCCGACGTCCTCGTGCTGGCTCGGGCGGCGGGTGACGCCGACGGGGCGTACCCGCTGTCCGAGCACGTCGTGCTGCACGTCCGGCACGGCGGTGACGAGCCGGCGATCCACTTATGCGTAAGGCAGGACGGGCAGCTCGTCGGGTACGCCCACGTGGACACCACGGACCTCATCGAGGGGGCGAGCGCGGAGCTGGTCGTACACCCGATGTTCCGGCGGCGCGGTCTGGGCCGTGCGCTGGTCGTGGCGGCGACCGAGGCGGCGGCCGGGTCGTGGGCCGGCACTCGGTGCGGTCCAGCAGGGCAGCGCCCGCCTGTCCCGGCCGGCCGGCTGCGCCTGTGGGCGCACGGCGACCACCCGTCGGCCACCGCGCTGGCGCTGTCATTGGGCTTCCACCGGGCCCGGATCCTCTACCAGATGCGCCGCTCGCTCTACGCGCCGCTTCCCGCGCCGTTCCTGCCGGCCGGGGTCACGCTGCGCCCGTTCCGGCCCGGGGCCGACGAGCAGCCCTGGGTCGCCCTCAACGCGCGGGCCTTCGCCAACCATCCCGACCAGGGCCGTTGGACCCTGAAAGACCTGCGGGTACGGATGGCCGAGCCGTGGTTCGACCCCGAAGGCTTTCTGATCGCGGAGCGGGACGGGCAGCCGGTCGGGTTCCACTGGACCAAGGTGCACGGCGACCTGGCGCACCACCACGACCCGCTCGGCGAGGTCTACGTGCTCGGCGTGGACCCGGCCGCGCACGGGCTTGGGCTGGGCCGGGCGCTGACCCTGGCCGGCCTGCGGTACCTGCGCGGACGCGGGCTCGACCAGGCGATGCTCTACGTCGACGAAGCCAACGAACGGGCGATCGCCCTGTACCACGACGTGGGATTCGCCCGCTGGTCGACGGACGTATCGTTCCAGCGCGGATGATGTTTGACCGGCTGCCGTACGGTTATGCCGACCAACCTTCGGTCGCCGGTGCACCCCTTCACAACCAGTGCACCGTTCACAACCAGTGCACCATTCACAGACAAGCAGCTCGGCATCAGACCACGCCGCAGACGGATCCGGCCGGTAATCCACAAACCGTGAAGGGACGGCACGTGAAGCTCCAGCGGCACGGCATCCTGGCCGGCCTCGCGCTGACCGCGACGCTCGCGCTCGCCTCGTGCGGTACGGACACCACGCCGGGTACGGGCGGCAACGGCCCCGCCCGTGCGATCTCCTGCGCCTCCGGATCTCTCAGGGCGGAGGGCTCGACCGCCCAGGTCAATGCCGTGAACCAGTGGATCAAGGACTATCAGACCGCCTGCTCCGGCGCGACCATCGACTACGGAAGCACCGGCTCCGGCGCCGGTCAGCAGGCCTTCATCGCCGGGACCGCCGACTTCGCCGGCTCGGACTCCGCGCTCTCGGCAGCCGACCAGCCGAAGGCCAATGCGCGCTGCAAGACCGGTGCGGCCATCCACCTGCCGATGGTGGTCGGCCCGATCGCGGTCGTCTACAACGTCATCGGCGTCACCGACCTCCGGCTCCGGCCGGCCACCCTCGCGAAGATCTTCGCGGGCACCGCGACCACCTGGAACGACGCGGCGATCGCCGCGGACAACCCGGGTGCCACGCTGCCATCGACCAGGATCCTGACCATACACCGTTCGGACAGCTCGGGAACCACCGACAACTTCACCTCGTACCTCTCGGCCGCGGCGGCGGGCAGCTGGACGTTCGGCCACGACAAGACCTGGAAGGCTCCAGGCGGCCGGGTCGAGCGGGGCAACGACGGTGTGACGGCTTCGCTGACCAAGACCGACGGTGCCATCGCCTACGTCGAATGGTCGTTCGCCCAGGCCAACAACCTCAACATCAGCAAGATCGGCAACGCGAACGGCGAGTTCGTGACGTTGACCGGTGACGCCGCCGGCAAGACGATCGCGGGCGCGGCGGTCAAGGGCGCGAGCACCAACGACCTCCTGCTGTCGATCGACTACAACACCACGGCGGCGGGCGCCTACCCGATCGTGCTGGTCACGTACGAGATCGTCTGCGAGAAGGGCAACCCGTCCGCCGCACTGCCGCTGATCAGGTCGTTCCTGACGTACACCTTGAGCACCACCGGCCAGAGCGCGGTCACCAAGCTGGGCTACGCCCCGCTGCCGGAGACCCTTCAAGCCAAGGTCGCCCGCACCGTGTCCACCCTGTCCTGACGGGACCGGCCGGTTCGGCTAATAGACCAGCCGGCCGTCGACGACGCGCGGGCGGACCGGGGTGAGATCCCGGTCCGCCGCGGCGTTGACGGCCTCGTCCACGGTGCGGTAGGCGGCGAGCTCGGCCAGGGTAACCCGGGTGGGTGGGAGCATCGGCAGGCCGGTCGCGCGGTCCGGGGGCGACCACAGGGCGTGCGACGCCTCGCCCTCGATGTGACGGGTACGCTGCCCGAGCGGCAACCGGGCCACGAAGAAACACGTGTCGTACCGGCGTGGCTCGAACTCGGGCGTGACCCAGCGCGACCACGGTACGAGCAGGTCGGCCCGCAGCACCAGGTCCCGCTCCCGGAGCAGCTCCGCGAGGCCGACCTCGCGCGACTCCACCGCCCGCCGGGCCACCTCCCAGTCCACTGTGGACACATCCGCGACGACCTCGGTCGGGGAGCGGCCGGCCAGCAGTACGCCGGTCTCCTCGAACACCTCCCGTACCGCCGCGCAGGCCATTGCCCGCGCCGCCGCCTCGGGCAGGCCCAGCCGGTGCGCCGGGGCGACCCACTCGACGCCGGAGTCCCTCGGATCGACCATGCCGCCCGGGAAGGCGTACATGCCGGCGGCGAACGCCATGGTCGGGGCGCGCCGGATCAGGTACACGTCGAGCGGCGGCCGGAGCAGCAGGACGGTCGCGGCCGGGCGGGGTACCGCCGGCGCCTCGCCGGACGCCGCGAACCGCCGGGCCAGCGCGATCAGGTGATCATCCGTCATCCGTACCCCCGGGTCACGAGTCCTTCACCGCGATGGTCTCCACGGTGTGGGCCACCCGCTCGAACGCGTCGCACGCCTGCTCCAGCTCGTCGGCGACCTCCTTCATCTTCAGAACGGTCAGCGCGTCGTACTCGCCGGAGAAGAGCCGGACCAGCAGCATCCGGTACGCCCGGTCCCCCTCGTTCTCCAGCCGGTTGCACTCGACCCAGTACTCCTGCAGCCCGGTCATCGTGCGCAGCATCGGCATCGCGTCAACGGTCAGCCGGGCCTGGCGGTCCAGCACGTCGACCAGCTCGTGCATCTCCCGGGGGAGCGCCGGCAGCTGGGTCAGCCCGTACAGGTAGACGAGGCTGCCGACCGCCTCCAGGTGGTCCATCACGTCGTCCAGGCCGGAGCCGAGCCGGTAGATGTCCTCGCGGTCGAACGGGGTGGCCGAGGAGGAGTAGAGCTTGTTGTACAGCTCGTGCGTGATCGCGTCGCTGTCGTGCTCGACCTCGACCAGCCGCTCGCTCACCGACTGTACGTCCGCGTCCGGCAGGACCAGCTCCGACAGCAGCGCCGTACCGACGATCAGGTTCTGCGCAGCGCGACTGAAGTACTCGAAGAAGGAGTTGTCGCGGGGACGCGGCCTGAGTCGCACGAAGCACCTCACGAAGAACGGGGACGGTGGGGCGAATGGTAGTTCAGGCGCGGCGCAGCAGCGTGGTCTCCGCGTCGATGGCGGGCGGCTCGGTGTCGCGGGCCAGCCTGCGCCGCTCCTCCGTGACGTCGAAGTCGCCACGCGGGTACTCCAGGCCCAGCTCGGCGAAGGTCTCCCGGAGCAGGGTGGCGACCGCCCAGTCGCGGTACCACTTGCGGTCGGCCGGGACGACGTACCACGGGGCGTGCCCGGTCGAGCAGCGGTTCAGCACGTCGGCATACGCCTCCTGGTACGCGGGCCACAGCGCGCGCTCGTCCACGTCGGCCGCGTTGTACTTCCAGTGCTTGGTCGGGTCGTCCAGCCTCGCTGACAGCCGCCGCCGCTGCTCCGCGTACGAGATGTGCAGCATCACCTTGACGATCGTGGTGCCGTCGGTGGCCAGCTCCCGCTCGAACGCGTTGATCTGGTCGTAGCGGGCCGACCACTCCGCCCGCGGTACCAGCTGGTGCACCCGTACGACCAGCACGTCCTCGTAGTGCGACCGGTTGAACACGCCCACGTATCCGGGTAAGGGTAAGGCGCGCCGGATCCGCCAGAGGAAGTCGTGCGCCCGCTCCTCCTCGGTCGGCGGGCCGAACGTGGCGATCTGCAGGCCCTGCGGGTTCATCGTGCCGGCGACCTTGCGAACGGTGCCGTCCTTACCGCCGCAGTCCATCGCCTGCAGGACGAGTAACAGGCGTTGCCGGGACCCGCCCACCTTGGCGTTGGCGTACAGCCGCTCCTGGAACGACGCCAGGTCCCTGCCGATCGAGCTGAGCTGCGCGGCGGACCACCGCTTCGGGTGGGCGCCGGCCTTGGCGGGCAGTCCAGGCGTACCGGCCGGGTCGATAGCGGACAGGTCCACCAGCCTTCCAGAGGGCAAGCACAACTTCTCCCGCAGTCTCATCTCCCGATCATCGCCGGCCGCACGGGCAGAGACCAGCCACCAAGGACATCAGGCCGAACAGGCCGCACCGGCAGAGACCAGCCACCAAGGACATCAGGCCGAACAGGCCGCACCGGGCAGAGACCAGCCACCAAGGACATCAGGCCGAACAGGCCGCACCGCGCAGAGACCAGCCACCAAGGACATCAGGCCGAACAGGCCGCACCGCGCAGAGACCAGCTACCGCGGCATCGGGCCGAACAGGCTCACCGCACCAGGTCCAGCCATGCGTGGTACCCGCCCGCAAATGGCTCGGTGCCGTCGCTCAGCGCCCGGACCAGGTAGTGCGCCGCCTTCCACGCCTGCTTCACCACGTCGTCCGGGTACCCGAAGCGCAGCCGGTGCACCTCGAACTCGTCCTCGTCAACCAGCTCCACCGAGCGGGTCACCCGTCGCCGGCGCACATCGAGATCGAGGTCGACCAGGCGTACGTGCCCCTCCTCGGGCCAGTCGGCCGGCGTCGCGATGTCGCAGTAGACCTCGGTGCGCCGGGGCGGTGCGTTGAACATCGCGGTGAACCAGGCGCCGTGCGGTACCAGCAGCACGTACGGGTCCTCGTACTTGAACGTCGCATCCATGAACGTGCCCTGCGGTACGCCCAGCCACACGCCGTGCTCGTCCTCGCCCAGGCGCAGGGCGGGATAGTTACGGTGCGGACTGCCGTCGTACTTCCGGTAGTCAACCCGCACGACATCGGGTGGCATCCCCGAACAGTAGCGGCTCAGCGCACGAGTGCGGCTGCGATAACGGACACCCTGTACGGCAGCTCCGCCGTGAACTCCTCGAGTCCGGTGACGTCGGCGACCTGCCGGTAGAGGCCGTCGTCGGCCAGCTCCCAGGCGACGAGCTGGGCCTCGTCGGGCCGGGCGACCGGGTCGACCGCCCAGAACGACGGCGTGCCGGAGCGCTCATAGCGCTTCCGCTTGACATTGAGGTCGATCAGCCGGGTGCTCGGTGAGAGCACCTCCACGGCGAGGACGGGCGGCGCGGGCAGGTCCTCCTCGGTCAGCAGATCCCGCCGGGCGACCAGGATGTCCGGTCGCAGCTCGGTGTCGTCGGCCAGCCCGACCGCGAACGGCCCGATCAGCACCTCGAGGTCGGGCGGGCAGGCACTGTCCAGCAGCATGGCGAGCCGGGCGAGGGCGCGTTGGTGCAGGCGCCCGGGGACGGGACTCACGATCAGTACCCCGTCGACCAGCTCATACCGGCGCCCGTCGTCGGGCATGCGGGCCAGGTCCGTCCGGCTGAACGGCCGGCTGAACCCGATCCGGGGGATAGGCGAGGTCATGGCGACCACCCTGGAGCGTGGGATGCCAAGGACGCAACCCACCGTCCTCAGCCTGTGGATAACCCAAAGCCTGTGGACAACTCGGGTCGCTGCGGATGGTTGACCGGGTCCCGTCGGAGGGACGGGGTAGCGTCTGCACCCGTGGGCAAGCCGAGTGTTGAGGAGCTTCTGGCCGCCGCGGTCGGGGCGGTTCCGGGCGGCACGGCCCGGCCGGGCCAGCACGCCATGGCGGGCGCGGTCGCGCGACGCCGCCGAGTCCGGCGAGCACCTGCTGGTGCAGGCCGGCACCGGCACCGGCAAGTCGCTCGCGTACCTCGCCCCCGCGCTGCTGGTCGACGGCCCGGTCGTGGTGTCCACCGCGACCCTGGCCCTCCAGTCCCAGCTGGTCGACCACGACCTGCCCCGGCTCGCCGACGCGGTCGAGCCGCTGCTCGGCCGGCGGCCCACGTTCGCGGTGCTGAAGGGGCGGCACCACTACGCCTGTCTGGCCCGGCTGGAGAGCACCAGCGAAGACGAGCCGGAGGACGCGCTGTTCGACGTCCGGGGGCGGCGGCCGGACCCGAGTGGCTGGGCGAGGCCGGGCCGGCTGGGCAAGCAGATGCAGCGGCTGCGCGAGTGGGCGCTGGAGACCGAGACCGGCGACCGGGACGAGCTCGACCCGGGGGTCGACGACAGCGCGTGGCGGCTGGTGTCCATGCCGGCGCGGGAGTGCGTCGGGGCGGCCCGCTGCCCGTACGGGGCCGAGTGCTTCGCCGAGGCGTCCCGGGCGCGGGCCCGGGAGGCCGACATCGTGGTCACCAACCACAGCCTGCTCGCCGTCGACATGCTCGCCGGCCGGCACATCGTGCCGCCGCACAAGCTGCTGGTCGTCGACGAGGCGCACGAGCTGGCCGACCGGGTGTCCAGCGCGGCCCAGGCCGAGCTGTCGCCCGAGCTGGTCGACCGGGCGGCTCGCCGGGCCCGCGCCTTCCTGCACCCCGGAGGACGTACGAGCGGCTCGCCGAGGCTGGCGACGCGCTGGCCGCTCGGGCTCGCCGAGGCCCCGACCGGCCGGATCACCACCGGGCTGCCGGCCGCGCTGCGCGAGGCGCTGACCCTGCTCGACCCGGCCTGCCGCCGGGCGCTCGACGGGATCGGCGACGTCAAGGCCGACGACCCCGACCCGGTACGCAAGCAGCAGGCCAAGGCCGTGCTCGACCGAGCTGGCCGAGACCGCCCAGCGGCTGCTCGCCGAGGCGGACTTCGACGTGGCCTGGGTGGAGAAGGACGACCGGCGCCGCTCGGTCGTGGTGGCTCCGCTGTCCGTCGCCGGTACCCTCACCACCCACCTGTACGCCGACCGTACGGTCGTGGCGACCTCAGCCACGCTGGCGCTGGGCGGCCGCTTCGACACGGTCGCCAAGACGCTCGGTCTCACCGAGGGCGAGCTGCCCTGGAGCCCCCTCGATGTCGGCTCGCCGTTCGCCTACGGGAAGCAGGGCATCCTGTATGTCGCCGCGCACCTGCCCCGGCCCACGCCGTCCGGCCTCTCCGACGCGGCCGCCGAGGAGCTGGTGGCGCTCGTCCAGGCGCTGGGCGGCCGTACCCTCGGGCTGTTCTCCTCGCGCAAGGCCGCCGAGCGGGCCGCCGAGGTGCTGCGCGCCAAGACCGACCTGACCGTGCTGCTGCAAGGCGAGGAGGCGCTGCCGTTGCTGGTCCGGCGGTTCCGGGAGGACCGGGCGAGCTGCCTGATGGGCGTGATGTCGCTATGGCAGGGCGTCGACGTCCCGGGAGACGCGTGCCAGCTCGTGGTCATCGACCGGCTGCCGTTCCCGCGTCCGGACGAGCCGTTGGCCGCCGCCCGGGCCGCCGCGGTCGACGCGGCCGGAGGCTCGGGGTTCGCGGCGGTCAGCGTACCGATCGCGGCGATCCGGCTGGCCCAGGGCGTGGGCCGGCTGATCCGCAGCTCCGCCGACAAGGGCGTGGTGGCCGTGCTCGACTCGCGGCTGGAGACCGCCCGGGGGTACGGCGGCTACCTGCGCGCCTCGCTGCCGCCGTTCTGGTACACCACCAAGCCCGACGTCGTGCTCGGCGCGCTCCGCCGGCTGGCCAGGTAACCCGCTACGAGCCGACGACCACGCCCTCCGGGGGCGCCGGGTCGGGCTGATCTCGGCGCCGGGCGGCGAGGTGCCGGACGCCGGTGTTGAGCACCGCCACGATCGGTACGGCCACCAGCGCCCCGATGATCCCGGCCAGCACCACGCCGGTGGCGATCGCGACGATCACCGCCAGCGGATGGATCGCCACCGCCTTGCCCATGATCGCCGGCTGCAGCACGTGCCCCTCCAGCTGCTGCACTCCGACGACCACGGCCAGTACCGCCAGCGCCACGAGTGGGTTGCGGGTGACCAGCGCGACCAGGATCGCCACCGTCCCGGACAGGGTGGCCCCGATGATCGGGATAAAGGCGCCGAGGAACACCAGCGCGGCCAGCGGGAACGCCAGGTCGACCCGGAGCGCCACCAGCCCGATGCCGATACCGACCGCGTCGATGAACGCGACCAGCACGGTCGCCCGTACGTAGGCCACGAGCGTCTGCCACGACTGCTCCCCCGCGCTCGCCAGCGGCTCCCGCCCCGCGGCCGGCAGCAGGCTGACCAGGAAACGCCAGATCCGCCGCCCGTCCCGGAGGAAGAAGAACGTGGTGAACAGCACCAGGAACAGCGAGGCCAGGAAGTCCACGGCGGTCGTCGCCGTGGACAGCGCGCCGGTCGTCAGCGTGGAACGGTGGTCGGCGAGCCACTGGTTGGCCGCGTCCAGCACCGAGTTGAGCTGCTGGTCGGACAGGTGCAGCGGGCCGCGCTTGAGCCAGCCCTGGATCTGCTTGATGCCTTCGGTCGCGTTCTGGCTGAGCTTGTCCCAGCTGTTCACGAACTGGGTGATGACGAGCGTGAGGGTACCGGCGACGACGGCGACCCCGCTCGACCATCACCACCGCGGTCGCGAACGAGCGGTGCAGCCGTACCCGCTTGCGCAGCCAGCTCACCAACGGCGAGAGCAGCGCGCTGAGCAGCAGGGAGATGGCGATCGGGATCACCACCTGATGCAGCCGGCCGACCACCCAGAGCAGGGCGCCCGCGGCCGCCACCACCAGCAGCAGCCGCCAGGACCACGCGGCGGCGATCCGCAGCGGGTACGGCACCTGAAGGTCATCGGCCCCGGTGCCGTTCGCCGGCCTCAGGCGCAGCTCGACCGGATCGTCCTCGGGGTCCTCGTGCGAGTTCGGTCGCACGGTGGCTCGCCCGGCGGCGTACGCCTTGCGGATATTGGCCCGTACCTGTTCGAAGCGGCCCACGTCCCATACCGTACCGAGCCGGGAGCGGTCGGCGTTGTACCGTTCCGGTCGTGACCACCACCGAATCCGAAGTCGGGCTCCCCATCCAGCTCCTCCACGACCGGGTGCTGGTGCGACTGGAGGGCAACGAGGGTGAGCGGCGCTCGGCGGCGGGCATCGTGATCCCGGCTACCGCGTCGGTCGGTCGGCGCCTGTCCTGGGCGACCGCGGTCGGGGTCGGCCCGCACGTACGCTCGATCGTGACCGGGGACCGGGTGCTCTTCGACCCGGAGGACCGGTCCGAGGTCGAGTTACAGGGCCGGGAGTACATCCTGCTGCGGGAGCGGGACGTGCACGCGGTCGCGGCCAGCCGGGTACCGACCGACGGCACGGGACTTTATCTGTAGTAGGGCACCAGGACGACGGGTACGGGGACGACCGGCCGGGCCGGCGGGTCGAGGGTGCGTACGGAGCCGTCGGGGAACGTCACGTGGTACCGCTGGCCGTCCCAGAGCGCGGGCGGCATCTGCGGGTCGCGACCGGTGAACACGCCCCGGTACCAGCCGATCGCCTGCAACAGCGCGCGCTCCTCGGCGACCGCCTCGGCGGTCTCCTCCGGCCGCAGAGTGAGGCCCCGGCGCAGCCCGTCGCGCAGCAGCGCCAGCCGGGTCGCGACGAACTGGAACCCGCGCATCGCCTCCGCGCCGTGGTCGCCGGCCACCCGCCGGGCCCAGGTACGGGCGGCCTGCCGACGCCCCATCGTGGCCAGCGCGGCCACCTCGGGCGGGGTGAGCCAGCCGGCGCGCACGTACTCGGGGAGGATGCGCTGGGTGAGCCGACCCTCCCAGGAGCGCAGCCACAGCGCGAAGCCGACCATGCCGAAGAAGATCGGCATCATCACGGCGAAGTAGCCGTACAGCAGGATGAGCGGCTGCTTGGTCTCTTTGGCCAGTTCGCCCATCAGGTTCCACGAGCCGTGCAGGATCATCGCGGTGAGCAAGCCCGCGGCCGGGGCGAGGAAGCGGACCCGCCGGTCGCCGGAGCGGGCGGCCACGCCGAGGCCGATGCCGGTCATCGCGGTGAACAGCGGATGGGCGAAGCCGGAGAAGATGATCCGGACGAAGAAGATGCCGATGACCGAGGCGACCCCGCCGGCCACCCCACCACCGTTGCGGGCGCCCGCGTAGTAGCCGTACCCGCCGAGGTAGAGGATGTTCTCGGTCATCGCGAAGCCGGTCGCCGACAGTCCACAGTAGACAATGCCGTCGACGACGCCGGAGAACGCCTTGCGCCGGATCAGGAACAGCAGGAACGGGCCGAGCGCCTTCATCGGCTCCTCGACCACCGGGGCGGCGGCCACGGCCACGATCGATTCCGGGAGGTGCAGCAGCCTGACCGCGCCGGTGTTGAGCAGCAGCGCGACGCCGGCCGCGATGGTGGCTCCCCAGCCGAGCATGCCGGCCAGGTACCGCAGCGGCTCGGGCTCGTAGCGGTCCAGCCACAGGAAGCAGGCGACCAGCACCGGTACCGGGACGATCGCGGCGGCCATCCCCACGGCCAGCGCGGTCGGGCCGATCCCCAGCCCCAGGTAGACCAGCAGCCCGATGCCGGCGACCGCCATCGCGACCAGCAGGCCGACCAGCAGGAGGGCACGCGACCACTGGTACCGGGCCGCCGACGGTGCGGCGAGCGCCGCGGTCGCTTCCGGTGTAGGGGCCGGCGCGGGCCACTGGGCGGCGGGCGGGGTCATGGCCGAAGCCTACCGGCTGTCGGGTTCGCCGACTGGCCCGCGGGCGGCGACGGGGGGCCGGCCTGCCGGTACCCGTTCGCGCTTTCCGTGCGGATCAGTATTCGGGGTCGTCGGACGGGGCCGCGTGGCGCGGCTGCCCGGGCGGGTGGGTGAGCGCGATCGGCTGGGTGGGGTAGTCCGTCATACCGCCGGCCGGTTCGGGCTCCAGCCCGCTCGGGCGGGTCCGGTAGATCACGAAGCCGAGAATCCCGACGCCGCCGAGCACGAGGACGCCCCCGAAGATCAGCGCGAAGGTCGTCAGCACGGAGGGGCCCGAACTCCCACCGCCGCCCGGCGCGACCCCACGGGCCGCGTCCAGCGACGGCGGCGCCACCGTCGCGGTGTCCCCATCGGTCGGCGTCGGCAACGGCGGGTCACTGGCCGGGGTGGTCGCCGTCACCGTGGCGGTGGGCCGGCCGGTGGGCGTGCTCGTGGTGTCCGTACCCGTGATCGTGAAGACCGTGGACCCGACCTGGCCGGTCTTGGAGTCCCGGGCGGTGACCTGATGCGGTCCGGCGGCCTTGTCGTTCTTCGGCGGCCGGAACGAGACGCTGATCACGCAGCCACCGTCCTTGCGGCCCACGACTGTGCGGTCCCACCAGAACGTGACCGTCGTGTGCACGCACGCCTGGCCCTGGGGCACGGCCGCCTGGAACGACGCGGTGATCGTGGTCCCGGCGCGGCCCTCGGTCGGGCTCAGGGTCAGGCCGTTGACCGGTTCAGCCTGCGCCGGAGCGCCGGTGGCCAGTACGGTCAGGCCGGCGACCAGCAGGAGCAGGCTCAGCGCCGATCGGCGTTGCGCACGCATCTGGTACCCCCACAGCAGGGCCGACCGGGCCGGTCGGCTCCCGTCATCGTGCTAGGTACCCGGGCCCGGGGCAACCCGCCACACCCTGGGCCTTCATTACTCGCCGCCTCCCGGCGGGTCAATAGCTGGTCGCGACAAGTTCCGCGGCCTCGGCCGGCTCGTTCGCTCGTACCGCCTGCCGGACAGCCGGTAGGGCCAGCGCGAGTACCGCCGCCGCGGCCAGTGATACCGCGCCTACCCGCTGCGACGCGACCAGACCATTGACGAAGTCCTGCCCGCTGGCGTACCCGCCGAAGCTCGCGAACACCGAGCCGAGCACGGCGTGTACCCCTAACCTGGCAACTCCGCGGGTGGCGTCATCCTTGAGTCGTACCCGCAATGCGTTCTTCGTGGTGACGCGCCCGACCCGTGCCGACCCATACCGTTCCGGACCATGACGACACTAGCGACCGCCACCCGAGCGGCGGTCTCCGTAACCCGGCTCGTGAAGGTGTACGGCTCCGGCGACACCGCGGTACGCGCCCTCGACGGCGTGAGCGTGGAGTTCGCGGCCGGCCGGTTCACCGCGATCATGGGCCCGTCCGGCTCGGGCAAGTCGACGCTCATGCACTGCGCCGCCGGCCTGGACACGGTCAGCGCCGGTACGGTCACGATCGGCGGAACCGAGCTGACCCGGCTGTCCGACCGGGCGCTCACCCGGCTACGCAGGGAGCGGATCGGCTTCGTGTTCCAGTCGTTCAACCTGCTGCCGACCCTGACCGCCGCCCAGAACATCACGCTGCCGCTGGAGCTGGCCGGGCGCAAGCCGGACCGGCAGTGGTACGCGCACGTGGTGGGCGTACTCGGTATCGGCGACCGGCTCGGCCACACCCCGGCCCAGCTCTCCGGCGGGCAGCAGCAGCGGGTCGCCTGTGCCCGCGCGCTGCTCCCCCGGCCCGACGTCATCTTCGCCGACGAGCCGACCGGCAACCTCGACTCCCGCTCCGGCGCCGAGGTGCTCGGCTTCCTCCAGCGATCGGTGCGCGAGCTGGGCCAGACGATCGTCATGGTCACCCACGACCCGGTGGCCGCCGGGTACGCCGACCGGGTGGTCCTGCTCGCCGACGGCCGGCTGTCCGGCGAGATCCTCGACCCCACCGCCGACAAAGTGCTGGGCGCGCTGCGCCATTTGGGAGCCTGACAATGTTCCGGACCACCATCGCCGGGCTGCGCGCCCACAAGCTCCGGCTGGTCGCGACCGCCCTGGCCATCGTGCTCGGCGTCGGGTTCGTCGCCGGTACGCTGATCTTCGGCGACACGGCCAAAGCGGCGCTGTTCGACCAGTTCGCCCGGGCAGCCAAGAACGTCGACGTGGCGGCGGAGCCGGGCCCGGGCTCAGCCAAGGCGGACCCGGGACCGCCAACCCTGTCACTGTCCACTGTGGACAAAGTTCGCGCCGTCCCCGGTGTGTCCACTGTGGATGGTCGGATGCGGGCCGACCTGCCGCTGCTGGACAAGCACGGCAAGCTCGTCGCCAACTCGGACATCCCGGGGATCGCGCTGTCCGCCGGTACGGTCCCCGCGCTGCGCGAGTACGACGTGACGTCCGGTCGGGTACCGGCCGCCTCGGGGGAGGCCGCCCTGGACGCGGACACCGTCACCCGTACCCACTACGCGCTCGGCGAGCACATCACGGTGCTCGACCAACATCAGGACCGGCGCCAGCTGACCCTGGTCGGCATCGTCACCTTCGGCACCAGCAAGGCGTACGCCGACCAGTCCGTGGTCGTCGTGCCCCAGGCCGACCTCGTCACGCTGACCGGCGCGACCGGGTACCGGCAGATCGTGGCGAGCGCGGCGCCCGGGGTCTCGCCGGCCGACCTGGCCGCCCGGGTCAGCACCGCGCTGGGCCGGGACGCGACGGTGGTCACCGGGGACGCGTACCGGATCGACCTGGCCAACAACGCGGTCGACCAGGTGGAGCCGTTCCTGACCGTACTGCTGGTCTTCGCGGTCATCGCCTGTGTGGTGTCGGCGTTCGTCATCTACAACACGTTCACGATCCTCATCGCGCAACGGGTCCGGGAGCTGGCCCTGCTGCGCTGTATCGGGGCGTCGCGCGGGCAGGTCTTCCGGTCGGTACTGCTGGAGTCCGCGATCGTCGGGCTGCTCGGGGCCCTGGCCGGCATCGGGCTGGGCCTCGCCGTCGCGTACGGGCTGTTCAGCGGCGCCGACGCGCTGGGTGCACCGCTACCGGCGCACGCGCTCGTACTCACCGCGACACCGGTGCTCGTCGCCCTGCTGCTCGGTCTCGTGGTGACCGTGGGCTCGGCGGTGATCCCGGCGTTCCGGGCGACCCGGGTGGCTCCGCTGGCCGCGCTCCGGGTCACCCCGCTGGCGAAGATCCGCAGTGTCTGGGGCCGGGTGGTGCTCGTCGCGCTCGGGGTCCTGACCGGCGGCGTGGGTACCCTGCTCACCGTCTCGGGACACGGGATGTCCGACCTCCGTACCGGCACGCTGCTCGTGGTGGGCGGCGGGATCGTGAACTTCGTCGCCGTACTGCTGCTGGCTCCGCTGTTCATCGGACCGCTCACCAGCGCGTTGGGCTGGCTGCCCGGCCGGGTCTTCGGCACCCCCGCGAAGCTCGCCAGTGCCAATGCGCGGCGCAACCCCGGCCGCGCGGCCGCAACCACCGCGGCCCTGATGATCGGCGTGGGCCTGATGTCGGCGGCGAGCGTCGCGCTCGCCACCGTGCAGGCCACGGTGAACCACGAGCTCAGCGGGCACTACCCGGTCGACTACATCGTCCAGTCCACCCGGACCGGGTCGCAGACCCCCGGGATCCCACCGGCAGTCGCCGAGCGGCTGCGGGCCCAGTCGGGGCTCGCGGTGGTCGCGCAGGTGCGGCTGGACGACGCGCAGGTCAACGGCCTCTTCACCGTGGTCGGCGCGATCGACCCGGCCGGCCTGGCCGCGCTGCCCACGCCCGACCTCGCCTCCGGCTCGTTCAAGGACTTCCACGACGGTACGGCCGTGCTGTCCGGCGGCTCCGACGCCACCAAGGGCCACCACGTCGGCGACAAGATCACCGTGACGACCAGGAACGGCCAGAGCGGTACGTTCACCGTGGCCGGCATCTCCACCGGCGAGTCGCTCTCCGGCGACGTCCTGCTGACCTGGCACGACCTCGCCGGACTGCACCCGGCCACGACCGACGACCTGGTGCTGGTCAAGGCGGGCGCGGGCGTGGGCCCGGACGCGTCCCGTACCGCCGTCGAAGCGGTCACCAACGACTACCCGCTGGTGACCATCGGCAGCCTGGCGAGCTGGCGTTCGGACGTCACCAGTGCGGTCGACCAGATCATCGCGGTGATCGCGGCGCTGCTCGGGATCGCCATCCTGATCGCGCTGATCGGCATCATGAACACGCTGTCGCTGTCGGTCTTCGAGCGCACCCGGGAGTCCGCCATGCTGCGGGCGCTCGGCCTGACCCGCGGCCAGCTGCGCGCGACGCTGCTGGTCGAAGCGCTGCTGATGGGCGTGATCGGGGCGCTGGTCGGGGTCGGCTTCGGCGTGCTCTACGGCACGGTGACGACCCAGACGATGTTCACCACCATCACGCCGATCATCACCGTACCGGTGGGGCAGCTGCTCGGGTACGTGGCGATCGCGGCGCTGGCCGGCGTGGTCGCGGCCATCCTGCCGGCCCGGCGCGCGGCGCGCGCGTCGATCGTCTCCGCGATGGCGGACGGCTGACTGTCAAGACCGACGTTCGCGGACCCGGCGGAGCACTCGTGCGACCGCCGGGTCGGCGTCGGCGACCGCGAGACTCAACGTCGAAGTCTTCAGGGGTACGCCGTAGCGCGATGACAACACTTACGGCCTCCGGCCGCCCGACGAGGGTACGGGCGGGCCGCCCTCGAGGAGGTCGGCGAGCGGGTCGCCGTACCCGTCGACGCGGGCGAGCACATCGGCGGAGCGCAGCGGCCGGACGTCGCCGGCCTCGACCTCGTCCCAGCGCAGCGGAGCCGACACGGTGGGGCTCGGCTCGGCGCGCAGCGAGTACGGCGCGACCGTTGTCTTGGCCGCGCTGTTCTGGCTCCAGTCGATGAACACCTTGCCGGGGCGCAGGTTCTTCGCCATCCGCGAGGTGACCAGCCGGGGGTGCTGGCGGGCCAGCTCGTCGGCCACCCGGTGGGCGTACGCGGAGACGTCGTCGGCGGGCTGGGTACCGGCGAGGCCGCACATGAGCTGCATGCCTTTGCGGCCGGACGTCTTGGGGTACGCGACCAGCCCGTCGGCTTCGAGCCGTTCCCGCAGCAGCACGGCGACCCGCGCGCACTCGGGCAGCCCGGCCGGCGGGCCGGGGTCGAGGTCGACCACGAGGCGGTCCGGTCCCGGAGCACCGACTGTCCACTGTGGAACGTGCAGCTCCAGCGCGGCCAGGTTGGCCAGCCACACGAGGGTGGCGAGGTCGTCGGCGACGATGTAGTCCAGCGTCTCGCGGCCCTTCGACGACCCGGGTACGGGCAGAGTCTCGGTACGGACCCAGCTCGGTACCCCGGCCGGGGCGTTCTTCTCGAAGAACCCGTTGCCGGTCACGCCGTTCGGGTACCGGATCCGGGTCAGCGGGCGGTCGGTGATGTGTGGCAGCAGTACCGGCGCGACGCGGGTGTAGTAGTCGATGACCTCGCCCTTGGTGAAGCCGACCGCGGGGTAGAGCACCTTGTCGAGGTTGGACAGCTCCAGCGCGTGTCCGTCCACATGTACCAGCACCCGGTCAGGCATCGACGCACTCCTCCGGCGACACGTCCGGGCGCAGCCGCAGGAAGCGGGGGAACCGCAGCCGGCCGTCCGGGGTCCGCTGGCCGTACTTGACTTCGACCACGACCTCTGGACGTACCCACGTCGCTTCCCTGGAATCCTCGCGCGGCAACGGGTCGGCGAACGGCGACTCGGCGGTCGCGAGCGGGCGCAGCGCGGCGAGCAGGGCCCGCTCGCCCGAGGCGGAGATCCCGCCGCCGACCCGACCGCGGAAGACCAGCCGCCCGTCCGGCCGCGGTACGCCGATCAGCAGCGCGCCGAGCGTCCGTACCCCCGGACGCAACCCGCCGACCACGAACTCGGCGGACTCCTCCGCCTTGACCTTCACCCAGTCCGGAGACCGGACGCCCGGCCGGTAGAGCGAGCCGAGCCGCTTCGCGACGACGCCTTCCAGGCGGTTCTCGCGGGCGGCCGCGAGGGTAGCCGGCCCGTCGGCGAAGGACGGCGGTACGAGCCAGCGGTCACCGGCCAGGCCCAGCCCGTCGAGCAGGGCGCGTCGCCGCGCGTACGGGACCTGGGTCAGGTCGGCGCCGTCCAGCCGGAGCAGGTCGAAGACCATGTACGTCACCGGCAGCGCGGCGGCGAGCCGGGCGGCCCGGGCGCGTTCCCGTACGTGCATGCGCTCGGCGAGGGCGGTGAACGAGGGCCGCCCGTGCTCGTCCAGCACGACGACCTCGCCGTCGAGCTCGGCGTCGGACAGGGCCGTACCGAGCGGGGCCAGCTCCGGGTACGCCGCGGTGATCTCCGCACCGCTGCGGGCGTGCAGCCGAAGAGTGCCGCCACGGATCGTGGCCAGGGCCCGTACCCCGTCCCACTTGAACTCGTACGCCCAGCCCGGACCGGCCGGAAGTGCGCCGGTGCTGGCCAGCATGGGCGCGCCAGACACAACTTGACCTTATCCTGCGAGTATGCGGGCGATCTGGAAAGGCGCGGTCTCGTTCGGCTTGGTGTCCATCGGCGTCCGGCTGTACTCCGCGACCGAGGAGAAGGACATTCGGTTCCACCAGGTACACCAGACCGACGGCGGACGGATCCGGTACAAGCGGATCTGCTCGATCGACGGCGAGGAGGTGCCCTACGACGACATCGCCAAGGGGTACGACATCGGCGGCGGGGAGATGGTCGTACTCACCGACGAGGACTTCGCCGAACTGCCGCTGACCACGTCACGGGCGATCGAGGTGCTGGAGTTCGTGCCGGCCGAGCAGGTCGACCCGATCCTCTACGCGAAGGCGTACTACCTGGAGCCGGAGGGTACGGCGACCAAGCCGTACGCGCTGCTGCGCGACGCGCTGACCGAGGTCGACCGGGTGGCGATCGTCAAGGTCGCGCTGCGCCAGCGGGAGCAGCTCGCCACGCTCCGGGTCAAGGACAGCGTGCTGGTGCTCAACACGATGCTCTGGCCGGACGAGGTCCGTACCCCCGACTTCGGCTTCCTCGACGAGGACGTCAGCATCCGGCCGCAGGAGCTGGCGATGGCCGAGTCGCTGATCGACTCGATGGCGGCCGACTTCATACCCGAGGCGTACACGGACAACTACCGGGAGGCGTTGCAGGAGGTCATCGATGCGAAGGTCGAGGGCCGGGAGGTCGTCGCCCCGGCCGAGGAGGAGGGCCCGCCGGCCGCGGCGGTGGACCTGATGGCCGCGCTGCGCGCCTCCGTCGAACGGGCCAAGGCGGCCCGGGGCGAGGCGCCGTCCCCGGAGCCCACCCCGATCACCTCGGCCCGCTCGGCGAAGAAGGCAACGCCAGCGGAGAAGGCAGCACCGGCGAAGAAGGCCAGCGCCGGCGAAGGCCCCCGCCAAGAAAGCCACGGCCGCCGCGAAGAAAGCCGAGCCCGCCAAGAAGGCAGCGGCCAAGAAGACCGCGGCGAAGAAGACGCCCGCGAAGAAGCGGACGGCCTAGCCGCGCAGCTTGTCGGAGCGGCTACAGCCAGCTCTTTCAGCCGAGGGTACGGACCTCCAGCGCGCCGTCCGCGTACCTCGCCCGTACCACCTTCTTGTCGAACTTGCCCACGCTCGTCTTCGGTACGCCCTCGATGAAGGTCCACCGCTCCGGCACCTGCCAGCGGGCCACCCGCTCGGCCAGGAAGTCGCGCAGCTCGGTCACGGTCGCCGTGGCGCCCTCGCGCAGCACGACCGACGCGAGCGGCCGCTCCCCCCAGCGCTCGTCGGGTACCCCCACCACGCACGCCTCCAGGACGGCCGGGTGCGCCATGAGCTGGTTCTCCAGGTCGACCGAGGAGATCCACTCGCCACCGGACTTGATCACGTCCTTGGCCCGGTCGGTGAGCGTGATGTACCCGTCGGCGGACAGCGTCCCGACGTCGCCGGTACGCAGCCAGCCGTCGTGGAACTTGGCCGGGTCGGGCTCGTCGTCACCGAGGTAGGTACCGGTGACCCAGGGGCCCCGTACCTCAAGCTCGCCGACCGCCTCGCCGTCGGTGGGCTGGGCGTCACCCAGCGGCCCGATGATCCGGGCCTGTACGGACGCCGGCGGGCGCCCTTGCGTGTACCGGTACGGCCAGACGTCGTCGCCGGTCACGGTGGCCGGTGGCCGGGACACCGAGCCGAGCGGCGAGGTCTCGGTCATGCCCCAGGCGTGGATGATCTCGATGCCGTGCCGCTCGGAGAACGCGTGCATGAGCGACGGCGGGCAGGCCGAGCCGCCGACCACGACCTCCGTCATCGACGAGGTGTCGGTCGGATGGGTGTCGAGGTAGCCGAGCAGGTCGGCCCAGATCGTGGGTACGGCCCCGGCCATCGTCGGGCGCTCCGTCTCGATCATCTTGGCGAGCGGGGCGGCCTGGAGGAACCGGTCGGGCATCAGCAGCGAGGCGCCCGACATGAACGCGGCGTACGGCAGGCCCCACGCCATCGCGTGGAACATCGGTACGACCGCGAGAGCCTTGCTCGCCTCACTGAGCCCGAAGGACTCGGGCATGCAGACCTGCATCGAGTGCAGCCAGATGGAGCGGTGCGAGTACGCGACGCCCTTGGGGTTGCCGGTGGTACCGGAGGTGTAGCAGAGCGCCGCGGCGTCCCGCTCGTCGACCTCCGGCCAGTCGTAGGTGGTCGGCTTGTCCCGCAACAGGTCGGCGAGGCGGTGCACGTTGACCCCCGGCGACGCCTCCAGCAGCGGGGCCGGGTCGCCCTCCCCGGCGACGACCAGGTGCTCGATCGTCTTCATCTCGGGCAGGCTGCGGGCCAGCAGCGGGATCAGCGTCGCGTCGACGAGGACGACCCGGTCGCCGGCGTGTGTCGCGATGTAGCCGAGCTGATCGGGGAAGAGCCGTACGTTGAGCGTGTGCAGCACCGCGCCCATGCTCGGTACGGTCAGGTACGCCAGTAGGTGCTCGAGGTTGTTCCACATGAAGGTGCCGACCCGCTCGTCGCCGGTCACCCCGAGGTCGCCGCGCAACGCGTGCGCCAACTGCGCGGACTGCGCGCCTACTTCGGCGTACGTGTTGCGTCGGGCGCCTTCACCGGTCCAGGTGGCGACCTCTGCGCCGGAGTGGACGGTACGGCCGAAGTCCAGCAGCCGGGCCACATGCAGCGGGAGATCCATCATCGTGCTACGCATGATCAGAGGCTAGTGGCGCGACCCACGCACCACTAGTCCCTGGGTGGGCCAAGTTACCGGCCAGTTACGTAACTCTCAAAGCAGGGTTGAACTCTTGGCCTCCGCCTCGATCGCGGCTAGCTCGTCGTCCTCCTCGACGAACGCCGGCTCGTCGGTCCCCGGCGTCGCCGCGGCGGCCGGCACGGCACCGCGCAGCTCGCGGTTGGGCAGGGTCAGGCACAGCACCACGGCGACCAGCGAGACCAGGGCCGCGACCAGGAAGATCGGGTGCAGCGCGCTGACGAAGCCGTGCTGGATGAACTCCTGTACCTGCGCCGGAAGCCTCTTGATCGAGGCCGGGTCGTTGATCGCGACCGAGCGCCCCTTGCCGAAGTGCGCGGTCAGCTGGTTGCTCAGTACGGCGCCGAGCGCGGCCACGCCGACCGAGCCGCCCAGCGACCGGAAGAACGTCGCGGCCGAGGTACCGGCGCCCAGGTCGCGCAGGCTGACGCTGTTCTGTACGGCCAGGATCAGCGGCTGCATCGCGAGGCCCAGGCCGATACCGATGGCCAGCATGTAGATGTCGGCCTGCCAGAGCGCGGTGTTGACCTCGAGCCGGGTGAACAGGAGCAGCCCGGCGGCCATGGTGGCGGTACCGGCGACGGTGAACCACTTGTACCGGCCGACCCTGGAGATCATCCGGCCGGAGATGATCGACGTGCCGATGATGCCGACCATCATCGGCAGCATCAGCAGGCCGGACGCCGTGGGCGTGGCGCCCTTGACGATCTGCAGGTACAGCGGGACGTAGATGATCGCGCCGAACATGCTGAAGCCGAGCACGAAGGTGGCCGCGTTGGCGATCGAGAACGTGCGCCGGCGGAACAGCGGCAGCGGCAGTACCGGCTCGCTCGCGCGCACCTCGACCATCAGGCACAGCACCGCCAGTACGGCGAACCCGCCGAACAGCCCCAGGATTCGCGTCGAGTCCCAGGCCCAGCCCGGGCTCCCGCCGAACGACAGCGCCATCAGCAGGCAGACCACCGCGCCGACCAGGAGCGTGGCGCCCAGCCAGTCGATCTTGTGGTCCCGCCGGTGGTGCGGCACCAGCCGGAGCACCTGGTTGCACACGATGATCGCGACGATCGCCAGCGGTACGTTGAGGTAGAAGATCCAGCGCCAGTCGTGCTGGGCGAAGTACCCGCCGAGGAGCGGCCCGGCAACGCTGGACAGGCCGAAGACGGCGCCGAAGATGCCCTGGTACCGAGGCCGGTCGCGGGGCTCCAGCACGTCCGACACGATCGTGAACGCCAGCGTCATGAGGCCACCCGCGCCGAGGCCCTGGATGGCCCGCGTGATGATCAGCTGGGTCATGTTCTGGGAGGCACCGGCCAGTAAGGAGCCGATCAGGAAGGCACCGATCGCGAACATGAGCACCGGGCGGCGCCCGTACAGGTCGGAGACCTTGCCGTAGAGCGGGGTGGACGCGGTGGAGGCGAGCAGGTAGCCGGTGACGACCCAGGAGTAGTGGTTGATCCCGCCGAGCTTGCCGACGATGGTCGGCAGGGCCGTACCGACGATGGTCTGGTCCAGCGCGGCCAGCAGCAGGCCGGTCATCAGACCGCCCATGAGCATCAGGATCTGCCGGTGACTCAGGGTGGGTCGGACCTGCTCTACCGTGGCGCTCATCGCTTCCTCTCCTGTTCCCGGGCCGCGAGGGAGTCGTTGAACCGGGTGAACAGCCGGACGAACTCCCCCCGCTCCTCCGGCGTCCAGTCCGCCAGCAGGTCGCACAAGACGACCTGCCACTTCTCCCGGTTATGGGCGAGCACCTCGTGTCCGGCCGGCGTCACCTCGACCAGGTGCGCCCGGCGGTCGGCCTCGTCCGTGGTCCGGCTGACCAGCCTGGCCGCCTCCAGCGTCGCGACCTGCCGGCTGACCGTCAACAGGTCCAGGCTGGCCACCTCGGCCACCGCCGAGAGCCGGCGGGCGCCGTCCGTGGCGATCTGCGCTAACAGGAGGTACGCCCCCCGGTCCAGCGTCGGGCCGTCCGGCTCCAGCCGGAAGCCGCTCCAGAAGCGCTCGGCGCGCCTGAGGAAGATCGCGAGCTGCCGACCGATCTGGACGTGGGCGTCCAGCTCTGCCGCCATGTCGCTCCCCCCGCCCCGCGAAATACTTGCCCCCGGCAAGCATTTCCGGGGAGCCGGCCCGGTGCAACCGAAATTGGCCCGGATGTGGCCTACGGCATAAGCACGCCGTCCGGGCGCAGCATCGGCTCGCCCCGGTTCGCCGATGCCTCGGACCGGACGACCGTGTTGAGTACGTAGATCGCCTTGTCCGGGTCGAGGGCGGCGGCCAGCGCGGTGGCCCGCTCCTCAGCCAGCCGGCGTGCCGACTCCGCCTCGTGCCAGGCCCGCTCGACGTCGGACTTGCCGGCGGAGCCGGCCTGCAGGCCGAGGTACCCGCCAAGGATCGTGCCGACGGTACCGGTGATCGCGGCCAGGGCGGCGGAGACGTCCGCGCCGGCCCGGTAGCGTACGGCGGCGATCCCGAACACCAGCACGATCGTGAGTACCGCGACGCCTACCGCACCGAGCCCGTACCGCCATCGCGCGTTCTCGTTCCTCACCGGCGCAGCCTCCCCGATCAGAGTCGTCCGGTGTCGTACCGCGATCGGCCCTGGCCAAACCTACGGCCGGCTGGCGGGAACGAGCTCGGCCGGCGACAGGCCGGCGGCCGCCTGAAGATCGCGAAGCACTTCGGCGGCCGGGCGCGGGCCGGCGTAGTGAACGTCAACTCCCGTACCGGCGGGCTGGGTCGACCCGGCGAAGGCGACCACATCCCCGGCCGCGAGCCGCAGGACGAGCACCGGCCGGCGTACGGCACCGTCGGCGACCGGCTGGAACAGCTTGCGCAGCCGCTCCTGCAACTTCACGTGGCTCAGCGGTACGTGGGCCACGACCGGCGCGCCGGCCAGCTCCCGCCACGTCTCCGCCGGCAGCCGCCGGTACGCCGGCTCCGGCCACGGCCGCAGGGCGTCCAACCGCTCGACCACGCGACGGAGGAAGGCCCGGAACTCGGCCTCGCCGTGCGCCTCGGGGATCAGCTGCGTCAGCTGCTCGTCGCTGTCGAGCGCGGCGGACACCGCGTCGCGGATCTCGACCGTGGGCAGGTCATAGAGCGGCTCGGCGATCATCGCCCGCGCGGTCCGCTCGACCTGCGCGTCATCCAGCTCCTGCTGGAACTGCACGGTGTAGAGGATTCCGTTCACGACGCCTCGCCATGTTGATACCGACATCTACCCAATCCCGCCTATCGTCGCCCGCGCCTGGTGTGTGACACCCGGCTGTCGTCGAGATCGATACCATCATCGCTGAGCCGTTGCCGGACCTGGTCGGTGTACGCCGCGTCCGGCCGGTAGTGCCCGCTCTGGTCGGTCAGGCGGGTCACCCGACCGTTGTCGACGGCCAGCTCACCCGCCCCGGCCACGTCGTCACCCGCGAGGAAGCTCGAGTGGTGGAACTGTCCGGGCGAGTGGAAGTTCGAGGCGTACAGGTTGCCGTTCTGGTCCATGACGAATATCGCCCTCCCCTCGTCGGGTGAGTGCACCGAGGTACCCGCGCTCGTGTCGAACAGATTGCCGTCCCGGTCGTAGAGCAAGCCCTCATGCGGGACGACCCGGAAAGCTTCGCGCTCGTCGGGGCCGAGGTACTCCACCGGGGTACCCCACACGTCGTTGTCTGGCTGGTCCTCGCCCCGGTACTCGGGCATGAGCGGCGTGCTGTCGTACACCGGTTGGTCCAGCGGTGGCGGGGGCTCCCAGGCGCTGTCGTCGGGCTCCTGAGCGAGTTCGGGGTACGTGGTCGGGGGCTCCGGTACGGGGGCCTCACCGGTACTCTCGGCTTCCAGTTCGGTAGCGCCGTCCTCCGCCAACGGCGGATACGCCGTGTCCTGGGCGGGTTCGGGCTCCGCCGTGGGTTCGGGCTCAGCCGTGGGCTCGGCCTCCGCCGTGGGCTCGGCCTCCGCTGCGGGCTCTTCGGCGAGGCTAGGGTAGCCGGACTCCTCAGTCTCGCCACCGGTGTCGGTGGGGGCCTCCGCGCTGTCCGTACCCTCGGCGTACTCGTGAGGCTGCTCGCTCACGACGAGGTCGTCCCGTACGCGCGGATGTTGCGGCGGGCGCGGGCGGTACCGGCGACCGCGGCGGGTACGTCGGCGGGGCGGCGCTTGGCCAGGGGGTACCGGCTCTGCATGGCGTGGATGAACACGCAGACGTGGTAGTCCTCGGTCGCGCCGGCATCGTCGGCGGGGCTCGGGCCGGCGAGCACGCTGAGCTCGGCGACCGTCGCGCTCCACGGGCCCTTGACGGCGAGGTCGACCACCCGGCCGGCGGCCGCGGGGTCCACGGTGACGACCGACTCGGCGTGACGGCGAAAGGCACACCGGTGACGGCAGTCGGCACACTCGTCGTACGGGGCCATCGCGTCGGCGAACCGGGGGTCGGTGAGGAGCTCGGCGTGCCGGGTACGCAGCTCGGCGTCGTCGGCCAATGGCGCCTCGGGCAGGCCCAGGCGGGTCGCGTCCTCGGCACGGACGTTCGGTACCCGCAGCGACACCGCGCGGTCGAGCCCGCCCAGCGAGACGACGGCCTCGAAGGGGGCCAGCGACGCGGCGGACTCGACCTGGTCGGGGTGCATCGACATGGTGGCGCCGAGCAGTACCCGGTCCTCCTCGGCCGCCGTACGGTGCATGACCTTCAGGTTCGTGATCTTGTACGCGTCCTCGGAGACCTTGCCGACCTGCTGGTCCACGAGGAGGTACGACTGGCCGTACTTGCGGTCCTCGGCGAGGCCCTGGGCGATCCGCTCGGCCGCGAGCGCCTGGGCGTTGGCCTCCTTCACGTCTCCGCCCCCGGACGGCGTCGCGCGCGGGAAGATCCGGTGCGCCTCCTCGATGAGCATGACGTGCGGGTGCGCCGGGGCGGCACGGCCGGACCGGCGGTGCCCGCGTACGGCGTTCAGCAGCAGCAGCGTCACCAGCGCCTGCTCCTTGGCGTTGTCCCCGACCCCGGCCAGCTCGACGACCACCGGCCGGGTGGTCAGCGCGCCGATGTCGAAGGAGCGCCGGCAGTCCAGGGTCACCCCGCAGGCGCCTTCGGCCAGCGCCTCGGCGCGCAGGCGCGCGGCGGCGTCGATGTTGTGCCCGACCTCGCCGGTGTATCCCAGCTCCTTGGTCACCTCGGCGAGACCGGCGACGAACTCGGGAAGCACGGGCCAGGTACCTTGACGCGCCTCGGTTCCCCGGTCGTCGGGGTGAAACCGGCGGCGCCGGTACGTGCGGGTCAGCGCGCGCCGGTAGATGAACGGCAGCGGGTCCCAGAGCCCGAACGCGGCCTCGAAGCAGGCGAGCAGGTTGGAGATGTGGGACACCACGGTCGTACCGACCGGGACCTCGAAGGGGTTGAGCCGCAACGGTGCCACCGACTCGTCGCCGACGGTCAGCACGAGCAGGTCCGCGAAGCCGGGCAGCGTCGCAAGCCATCGATAGTCATCAAGCGCAGCATTTACCGGCTCGATGACGAGAAAGGGGATGCGGTGGTCGGCCCAGAGCTGGCGGCACAGGTGCAGCGCCGTGTTGGTCTTGCCGGAGCCGGGGGTACCGACGATGAAGCCGTGTCGGGGCAGGTCGCTCGTGGCGAGCCGGACTTCCGTACCCGCCGATGCGCCGTCGCCCTGCCGCCCGATCAGCAGGGACCGGCCGTCCACCCGGTCCACGACGCGGATCTGGTCTCTGGGCGCCCGCACCGGGAAGCCCGGCACGTTGCCGTCGAGCGCGACCGGCAGCCGGAACAGTGACAGCGCCTCGGCGCGGTCGACCAGGCAGCGCAGCTCCAGCAGCCCGCGCCGGACCGACCCCGGTCCGCCGGGCCGCAGGTCCAGGTTGAGCTGAGCGTGGGTCAGGAGGTCGGGCAGCTCGACCGGTTGCAGCGTGGCGAACCCGTTGCGCAACGCGTCGTACTCGACGGGACGGGTCGGGCGCGCGGTGGCGTACCCGGTCGGCACGCTCGTCGGGTCGTGCCGCGCCTGGTCCTGGCCCGGCGCCGGCGAGATGGTCCGGCCGAGCGCCTCGACCACCATCTCGTCGAGCGCGACCGGGGAGGCGATGGTGACGCTGAACCGGAAGGCGCGGTCGGCGTACCGGGTGAGCGCGTCGCGGTAGATCGGCCCGAGGATCGCGGCCGCGCTGTCGGGCGGGAAGCGGATCCGGCCACCGACGTCGGCCGGGCCCTCGAACGCCTCGCTGAGCCGGGCGTACCGGGTGGCCTCCGACTCCAGCGTGCGGCGCACCTGCGGGGAGACCCGTTCGGGCGTGAGGGCCACGGTGACGCACAGCTGGTAGGGGTGGCCGGCGAGGAGCGCGAGCAGCCCGGCCCAGTCGACGCGCTCCTGTGCGAACGGCTCGACCGCGAGGTAGTTGTCCACACCGGCGTCGGGCCGCTCCGGGCGCTGGATCCGCACCCGCTTGCCGATCTGGGCCAGGCCGTCGGGCGCGGGCGTGAAGGGGGTGAGCGCCGCCTGGACCGCGGCCGCGTCGGGCACCGGCTCCGCGACGACCTGCGACGGTACGTCCAGCAGGCCCTCGGCGAGTTGCACCGCCCGGCGCTGCGCGGTGTCCAGCGCCGGCGCGCTGGTGCGGCCGAGCAGCCACAGGCGCAGCCGGCCCGGCTCGGTACGGGTGATCCGCAGCGCGGCCACCTCACCGGGCCGTACGGCGAGCAGCCGGTCGAGGTACCCGGCCTGTTCGCGGACCGCGTACTCGAGGCGCTCGACCGGCGTGAGCCGGGCGTAGTCCGTACGCCGGCTCAGGTCGTACGCGGCGGTGACCTCGACCGCCGTCCACGCCCAGGCGAGCCCGTCCCCCTCGACGACGAGCGGGCCGGGCACCGGCGTCGGCTGGCTCACCCCTGGGGCGGCTGGTACGCCGGGAACTGACCGGTCTGGCCCGGCTGCGGCTGACCCGGCTGCGGCTGCCCGTAGTAGACCGGCTGGGGCGGCACGTACCCGGTCGGCGAGTCGAGGTTGCGTAGCTGGTCGACCTGGGCCCGGGCGGCCTCCTCGGGTACGGGCGGCTGGAGGATCGCCGCCTGTACGCCCTCCCGCGTCACGCTGTGGATCAGCTCCCGAAGTGCCCGGGTCGCCGAGGCCCGTACCTCACCGTCGAGGCCCTTGCCGCCGAAACCGGAGAACATGTCGCGGAAGATGTGTCCGATCAGGACGATCGTCGAGCGCGAGCGCCACATGCTCCACCCGAGGTAGAGGTCGTTGCCCACCGGCCGCACGATGACGAAGCCCTCCTCGCGGCCGTTGGCGAGCAGCAGCAGCGGGAAGCCCTTCACCTTCGCGAAGTCGGTACGGAACGGGGACTGGCGCACCCGGATCGTGTTGACGATCCACGCGTACGAGACCGCGCTGGCCGAGCCGCGGCCCTCGATCAGCAGGCCGTACTCGGCGATCGGCTCCTTGATCGGGAAGAACAGCGACACGATCCAGGCCACCACGACCAGGAGCTGGAGAAAGCCGAGCAGGTAGATCACGCCGACGAGACCCCCCGAGGAGTCGTCGGCGCTGCTGCTTCCGTAGTAGTAGCTGTTGCTTCGGGTGGCGGACGACGCGAAGGCGATGAGCGCGAAGAAGAAGATCACGAACGACAGTGCACTGACCGCGAGATAGAGCGTGAGGAACGCGCCGGACCGCACTAGGTGCGGGCGGAGGATCCGGGTGGTGACGACGTCGCTGACGAGCTCGTCGGGCGGCTCGTGGGTGAGCCGCTGGCCGCGGTAGTTGCTATGGACATCGATTAATGCATGCCGGAACGGCGCCGACGGATCCGGCTGCGGCTGGGTCATCGGACCATCCCCCGGTTTGCTGGTACGGACTTCCGCTATCGGATCGACGCCGGTTCACCGGCGCGCTGCTTGCGTGCGGTCCGCATCGAGTGCTCGATGACTTCGATCAGCACCTCCTTGCCGGACTCCTTGCGCCGGGCGTCACAGAGCAGTACGGGCACGTGGGGGTCGAGGTCGAGCGCGACCCTCACCTCCTCGGCCTTGTACCGCTGTGCGCCATCGAAACAGTTCACCGCCACGATGAACGGCGTGCCGTGCCGCTCGAAGTAGTCGACGGACGGGAAGCAGTCCACCAGCCGGCGGGTGTCGGCGAGGACCACCGCGCCGACGGCGCCGAGCGCCAGCTCGTCCCACACGAACCAGAAGCGGTCCTGTCCAGGCGTGCCGAACAGGTACAGCACCAGGTTGTCGTTGATGGTGATCCGGCCGAAGTCCATGGCCACGGTCGTGGTGGCCTTCAGTTCGACCCCGGACGTGTCGTCAACGCCGACGCTCTTGTCCGTCAATGTCTCCTCGGTACGCAACGGCGTGATCTCGCTGACCGCACCGACCATGGTGGTCTTGCCCACGCCGAACCCACCGGCGACGAGCACCTTGATGGCGGTCGGTAGGCCGCCGGCGCGCCGCACTGTGTCAGAGGGCACGAAGTCCATCAATTACCGCCTCAAAGACCTGTTCGCTCGGCAGTTCCGTTGCGGCACGGGGTTCCCGTACCGCGATGAGTTCCTTGTCCAGCAGGTCGCCGAGGAGGACCCGGACGATACCCACTGGAAGATCCACCCGGGCGGCCACCTCGGCCACCGAGAGGGGTTGCTGGCACAGGGTGACGATCGACATGTGCTCGGGGGGCAGCCCGTACTCGATCGAACTCGCCGGCTTGGTCGACATGACGATGGAGATGAGGTCGAACTCTCCCCGGGTCGGCCGGGTACGCCCGCGGGTCATCGCGTACGGACGGACGACCGGTCCGGCCTCCTCGTCGAGCCACATGTTCTCGGCCGGACCCTCTTCGGACGGCATCGTCACACGTCACTCCTCGCCGGGCAGGCCCAGGCTCGTCCTGGTCGGTGAGGTCAGGTACTGCCCGACCCGTACCACGAGCATGGCCATCTCGTAGGCGATCAGCCCGACATCGGCGTCCTGCTCGGCCAGTACGGCCAGGCAGGCGCCCTGGCCCGCGGCCGTCACGAACATGAACGCCGACTCCATCTCCACGATGGTCTGGCGTACCGCCCCGCCGCCGAACCGCTTGCCGGCGCCGCGCGCCAAGCTCTGGAAGCCCGACGCGACCGCCGACAGGTGCTCGGCATCCTCCCGCTCCAGGCCGCGGGAAGCCGCCATCAGCAGACCGTCTGCCGACAGCACGACCGCCTGCTTCGCCTTGTCCACGCGGTCGACCAGATCATCCACTAGCCAGGTCAGGTCGACCGTTGAACTGATGTTCTGGGCCACTCGTTGTCCTCTTTCTGGTTCCGGAGCACGCACGCCTGGGCGGCGGCCTCCGGCTGGCTACGGGTGCGATCCAGGATCGGCCGAGTGGACCCCGTTGCCCGGTGCCGACCAGGGCTGGCTCGGCGGCCAGTCGCGGTCGGTGGGCGCCGGATCCGTTGGCCCGGGCGCAGACTCGCGTAATGACTCGGGGGCGACGGGTGCGTCCGTACGGGCCTGGTCCCCGGTGGGGTGGTCTACGGGAAAGTCAACAGCGGTCGAACCGGGAACGGGCACGATCGCGATGACCCGGCTCGGGCGTTCAACCGCGGGCGGGTCGGGCTGCACGTCCGGAGTCGCCGCGTCCGGGTTCGCCGTGGCTGGGATGGCCGGGTTCGCCGGGTTCGCCGCGTCCGGGGCCGGGGCGGCTGGGTTCGCGGCGGGCGGCGGGGGCGTGGGCACGGTCGGCAAGCTTGCCTCGAACGGGTCGAACTCGTCGGCCTGGTTGGGCTCGTCCTCCTGGATCACCTGGTCCACTTCTGAGCGAGCGCGCAGGGTGGCGGACTGGTAGGAGGACATCATCCGGCGGATCTCGTCGGGCGGCCGGATGGCTCCCAGGCCGTCCGAGTCGTCGGCGGGCGGGTCGTCGTCACGCAGGGGCGCCGCGAGGCTCGCCTGGCGCGTCCGCAATGGAAGACCCGATGGGGCTATCGGGATCTCGTCCTGGGCCGTGGCGCCGGCCGTGGCGCCGTTGCCTTCAACGGTGGTCGATGCCCGTGCGGTCGGGGCCTCCGGGGTCGGGACTGTCTCGGTCCGGGCCGGCAGCGGCGCGAGTGCGTCGAACTCGGTACGCTGCCGGGGAACGGGCGCGGCGAGGTGACCGTCGGGCTCCTGGCGGTGCCGCGGCCCGGCCGGTACCAGGTGGCCGTTCGGTGCGCCGGCAGGGGGCCGGGACCCGGCGGGCGCACCGGGCTCGGGTACGTCGGAGGTGTCCGTGGTGTCCGGCTCACTCCCGGCACCGATCGGGATCCGGCTGCTGGCCGGTACCCGGGCGTGCTCGCTGTCCGGGCCGTCGATCACCAGCCCGAGCGGGACGAGCACGACAGCGGTGGTACCGCCGTACGGCGAGTCCTTCAGCGACACCCGGATGCCGTGCCGCTCGGCCAGCCGGCTGACCACGTACAGCCCCAGCCGTACCGTGCTGGTCATGCTGAACTCAGGGGGGTTACGGATGAGGTCGTTGGCGGCGGCGAGGTCGGTCTCGCTCATCCCGAGGCCACGGTCCTCGATCTCCACCGCGAACCCGTTGGCCACGCGCTGCCCGCTCACCTGCACGATCGTGTACGGCGGCGAGAACGACACGGCGTTCTCGATGATCTCGGCCAGCAGATGGATGACGTCACCGACGGCCCGGCCGGCCAGGGCGGAGGAGCCGATCGGCGAGATGGTGACCCGCGTGTAGTCCTCGACCTCGGCCAGCGCGCCACGTACGACGTCAACGAACGGAACCGGCCGGCGCCAGCCGCGGCCCGGTACGGCGCCGGACAGCACGATGAGGTTCTCCGCGTTGCGCCGCATCCGGGTGGCGAGGTGGTCGACCCGGAACAGATCCTCCAGCTCGTCGGAGCTGTTCTCCCGGCGCTCCATCGTGTCCAGCAGGCGCAGCTGCCGGTGGACCAGCGCCTGGGTACGCCGGGCGAGGCTGAGGAACACGTCCCGTACCCCTCGGCGCAGCTCCGCCTGCTCCACCGCGACCCGGATCGCGGTCTCCTGTACGGCGTTGAACGCGTCGCCGACCTGGCCGATCTCACCAGATCCGAAGGACAACGGTGGCGCCTCCGCCTCGATGTTGACCTCATCGCCATGGCGCAGCCGGTCGACGACGTTGGGGAGGCGCTGGGTCGCCAGGTCCCACGCCGCGGCGCGAAGCTTCTCCAGCTCACGGACCAGCGAACGGGCAGTGGTGATCGAAATGATGATGGACGTAATGACAGCGAGCAGCCCGAGGCCGCCAGCCAGCAGCAACCGGACGATGACGCCGAGGGCCACCGGGGTCGCCCGCGCAACCGTATCGTCCGTGCCCTTGACCACCAGGTCGGCAAGGCCGGCGAAGACCGGCTCAACGGTGGCCTGCCATGCATCATTGCTGACCGGTAGGGCAGCCCCGGCGCGTGCCCGTTCCAGGATCAGGTTCTCAGTGTCCTGGAAATGGGTGAACGTGGGGCTGCTGGTCAGCTTCCGGTACCGGGCCTGGTCGCTCTCGGGCAGCTCGGCGACCGCCTCGGTGAAGAGGAACCGTTGCGCGCCAACGAGCTGGGTTAGTACGTCCGGCTCGTTACCGCTGAAACGGCCGGCCGCGAAGGCGCCGGCGATCAGCGCGTCCTCCTGGGCCAACACCTCACGGGCCCGGTTCAGCGCGATGATCGTTCGGCCGTTCTTGGCGATGTCTTGATCGTCCAAACTGGACAGTGAGTTATAGATGCGGAAGCCGGCGCTGATGATGTCGGTGATCGTGGCCGCGGTCTGGGCGCGATCGACCGCACGGGTGTCAACCGCCTTGCGCGAGGCGCCCAATCCGTCGAGCTGCCCGAGCAGGTCATTGACCCGCTGCGCGGTCTCATCGCTCTCCGCCCACTGGGCATCCATGCCAGCCACTGACTCGCGTAGATGGGCGGCCGCGGCGTCTGTCTGGACGCGCTGCTGGTCCAGCGCGGTCCGCGCGGTCGCGCTGCCGTTGCCGAGGAGGACCACGGACATCCGCCGCTCTTGCTGCAGCGCGCTGATCAGCGCGTCGGTCGGCCGGCCGATCTTCTGGTCCAGCGTGCTGACCCACAGGAGGTTCAAGCCCGCCTGCACGGTGACGTACGCCGCGAACCCCCATAGGGCCACAAGGGACACGAGCAGGGCGACGACTTTGGTACGCACACGCAAGTTGCGGGAGTTGCGGGAACTCATCATACCCGTCCCAGTGAGGCCATCGGAGCTTCGCGCCACGGCTTTACGCCGGCAAGGATGCACGGCGCCGCAGAGCCGGGGGGAGGACGAGCAGGCGTCCAGCCCTCATGCACGGACGAACCGTAGCAGCGTCCACCACGTCACTCAAGAGCGAGCACTTGGTTACGCAGCCCGTCCGGCCGATCAGAGCAGGCAGGGTGCCGTCGGGCCAGATGTAGCGCGGCAAGTACGGCCGCACGTACCACCGCGACCGGCTGGTAGAGGTCTTTGTCGTGCCACAACGGCGGGCCTGCCGGCCGGTCTGCGGCAGCCACCAGGTACGCGTAGCCGCGCGCGACCGCCAATTGTTTCACCGATTCGGCGACCTCTCCGGTTGTCAGCAGGAGCTGCAAGGCATATGTGGTCTCCTCGGCCGTACTGGCCCACCGGCCCCACCCGCCGTCCGGGCGCTGGGTACGCAGCGTCCAGTCGACGGCCCGGCGCACGGCGGCCACGGCGGACGAGCCCGGCGGCGCGTACCTGTATATTGCCGCAGCCACGCATCCGGTGGCGTAGTGCCCAGACGAGTGCCACTTGTCAAGCCAACTGCCGTCGGCGAGCTGCTGCTCACACAGCCAACGGGAGATCCGCGTCACGGCGTCGCCCTCCCGCTCGCCGCCATCCGGATGGGTACGCACCCGGTGGCCGAAGGCTTCCAGCACATGGGCGTTGGTCGTCGGGGACGGGGTGCGCTCGCCGGACCAGGTACAGAAGTGGGTGTCGACGTCGTAGGTCCACAGGCTGTCCAGGCTCGTGTGCACGCCGTACTGGGCAAGCGACAGCAGGGCCACCGAGGTCGTGTCGGCGTCGGGGGGCAGGCCCATGCCGCCGGACGTGCCCGTCTCACCGAGGCTCGCCACGAGGCTGTTCAGCAGCTCGACCGGGACGCTAACGGGGACATCCGCGTCCGCCAACGTGTGCAGCACCCAGGCGCGCTCGAAGACCGTGATCGGCAGCACGCTCGGTACCGGGCCACCGTGTGCGCGCACGGCAGACCTCAGGTAACCGGCGACCGCGCCATCCGAGCCAGTCGGCCCCCGCTCGCCCAACCAGGCAGCCGTCGCGGCCGGCGAGGCGCCTACGGTACCCCCGCTCGGGCGCACGCCCGGCGAACTCGCCACCAGCTCAGGAGCCACCTCGATCGAGTGCAGCAGCTTGCCGGAAACGTCACTTCCGCTGCGCAGCCGCGCCCGCACGGCGTCGAGCAGCCGGCCGTCCATGCCTGCGGGCAGGGCGAGCCGTCCCCGGCCGGTGAACGTGGTGCTCTGTTCCAGCCGCGCGTTGGTCGCGGCTACCAGGGCCGGCACGATCACCTCGATGGCCGGGGTGTCCGGCAGGACGAGCTTGACGCCGGCGCCCAGCCAGTCGAACAGCACGCGCAGCCCCCGGCCCGCGGCGGCCAGCACGGCGGCACGGGGGTACGGGCCGGCGACGCTCGCGGCCGCCATCAGCGCCTCGGTCGCGCTCAACGTGGGTACGAGCCGGTACTCGTCCGGCCCGCCCCACGTACCATCCGTGTGCTGGTTGGCGAGCAGGAAGTCCAGCCGGCTCCGGTGCCCGGTCAACCATGGCGCCAGCGCGACCAGCCGCGCGGTCTCGTAGACCGACGGCGACACCTGCCCCGAAGGCTCGGCCAGCAGACCGGCGAGCAGTTCGGTGGCCGCTACCGCCACCTCCGACTGTCCACTGAGGAGTGTCACGGTCGCCTCCGGTTGCCCGACCGGGGTCGCCGGCCGTACGGTCGAGTGCGGGTAGCGGTGGTGTGGGAGGAGCGTGCGGTGAGCGGGTACGCCATCGACGTCGCCGAACGGCTGGCTGCCCTCGACGCCGGACACACCAGCGCCGTCGCTGGACACAGCCAGCGCGACCTCCAGGAGTGCGCCGCGCGGTACGGGGACCTGTTCACTGGAAAGCCCTTTGACGGAGCCCTCTTCAGTACGGTCGCGCTCGCCAACGCCTTCTGCGGCCCATGGTTGGACGCGGGCCAGCTGCGCACCGCCAACCGGGCCAGCCTCTGGGCGTTCGGCGTTGACTGGCTCATCGACTACCTCGCCACATCTGCCGATGAGGTCGACGGCATCGTCGCGCGCTGCGTGGCCGTGGCCGAGGGCGCGGAGCCGGACGACCCGATCACCCGGTTCCTCGCGGACATCCGGGACGGGCTGTCCGGACGGCCGGCTTTCCCCGCGCTGCAAGGCATGTGGCGCACGGAGCTGAGGTTGATGCTGGAGGCGATGGCGCGGGAGTGGCGCTGGCAGGCTGCCCGTACGGCCGGTGCGCCGGAAACGTTGCCGACGTTCGATGAGTACCTCGACAACGCGGACAACATCTGCTTCTCCTTCGTCTTCGTCTCGCATTGGATCCATACCGCAGACCCACCGCCGGAGCGCCTCATAGCGGAGGCGCGGACCGCCGGCCGGGCGGTACAGCAGGTGATCCGGCTCCTGAACGACCTTGGCACGTACCACCGAGACGTCAGCTGGGGTGACCTCAACCCGCTGATGCTCGGCGTGGACCGTCGGCAGGTCGCGGAGCGGGTAACTACCTTGACCGGTTACTGCCGGGAGCTGTTCGCGCCGCTGCGCGCCGAGTATCCCGACCTGGTAGTGTTTCTCGACCGTTACATCGCCTTCAACGTCGGCTTCTACGGCATCGCCGACTACTGGGGCGAAGCTCAGCCAGGCGATCGTCCCACCGGCCGGAAGACCAGCCGCACCGGATGCTTCGGCCGAAGTGTGGCCGCCGGCTGCGGGACGACCGGAGCCGAGCGCTGCACCACCGGTCGGTACCGGCGCAGCAGCGCGGCCAGGATCAGCTGCGCCTCGACGGTGAAGAAGTGGCTGCCGAGGCACTGGTGGGGCCCCGCGCCGAAGGGCAGGAACGCGTACCGGTGCCGGCCTTCGGAACGCTCGGGCGAGAAGCGCAGCGGGTCGAAAGCCTCGGGCCGCTCCCAAAACTCCGGCATCCGGTGGGTGAGGTACGGGCTTGCCAGCACCGTACTGCCGGCCCGGATCGGTACGCCGTCAATGACGTCGTCCACCCGCGCCTCACGCGGGATCATCCACGCCACCGGATAGACGCGCATGACTTCCTGGAGCACCATCCGGGTATACGGCAAGGCATTCGCGTGTGACGCGCTCACCGGATCGGCTCCGACTACCCTGTCGATCTCGCTGTACACCGCGTCCGCGACCTCCGGATGCTCGTCGAGGGCGACCCAGAACCAGGTCAGCGTGACCGCCGATGTCTCGCTGGCCCCGGCGAACATCGAGACCACGTCATCCCGTACCTGCTCGTCGGTCAGGCCGATGCCGTGCTCATCTCGAGCCCGGCAGAGCAGCGACACCATGTCGAGGCCGTCCTGGTCGACGGGCTCCTGCTCGGCACGGCGAGCGGCTACGAGCGGCTCGACCACCTCGGTGGTGTCCCGCTTGGCCCGCAGGAACGCATGGTCCCCCGGCATCGGCACCGAGTCGGGCATGAACGGGAAGAGTAGCCGGGCATTCAGTGAGACGAATGCACTGGTGATCGCGCCGCCGAGCGTCTCCGCCTGGGTGTCGCTGATCTGGTCGCCGAAGAACACGCGGATCAGTGCCCGGTGGATGATGCGCGTCATCTCGACCCGGGCATCCACCGCCTCGCCAGAACGAGCGTGCCGCTCCAGGTGCACGGCCCCCTCCTCGATCGCCGACGCCAACTGGTCTACGAAAGAAGTGATGTACTTGGCCGAGAAGAGCGGCTGGATCAGCTTTCTCCGGAACTCCCAAGCCGGCCCATCGCTGCCCAGGCCGTCACCGAAGAGCCGGCGCAGCGGCCGCCACAGCATCCCGCCCCGTACGTAGTCATCCGCTCGGTCGCGTAGCACGCGCTGGAGGTGCAGCGGATGTGACACCAGGTACGGGCGGAACAGCCCAAGGTCGACCCGGACCACCGAGCCGCCGGCCCGGCGCCCGGCGTTCTCAAGCACACCCAACGGGTCGCTCAGCAGGGCGGGTACGGTCTGACGCAGCGGGATCCGAGCTACCCGGCCCGGTCTGGGGGCGGGTCGTCCGGCCCGCCCGGCAACGACCTCCGACGACATGGCGTCCCTTTCGCGGTAGGGATTCGGCGCAGCTGTGGCCGTCACGAAACGTATTGACGTGAGGGCGGCACTGTCCGGGGAGGACACCGGAAGATGACATTGACCACGCTCGCCGAACAAGATCCAGCCGGGGCAAGGCTCAGCACCTGCGGAAATGGAACGAGATATTGGCCGTTACCCTCAGTCGCCAGTATCATGTGATCGCGCGACCACGAAGAGTCGCTGACCGGGGCACTGATGCGCCCGAGCACGCCGCCTCGCCGCGAACCAGCGTGATCACGAAAGGCCAGGTCCGCGACCTGGCCTTTCACGCAGAGCCGCCGCAGACAACCGAACTTTTCGACCTACGGCCCCGAGAAGTCGATCGAGTCCGCGTCGAAGTTGGACTCCAGGCCCGGCACGGTCAGGTCAGACGGCCCGCCATGCCTGGATCGCGGCGTACCACCGGTTGGCCATCTGCTCGTAGCCGGCATCGTCCGGGTGCACCCCGCCCGGCGTGCACGTGGATGCCGCGGCGAGCTCGACGCCCCGCATGTCGACCGTCCGCACCCGCCAGCCCTTGGCCGCGGCCAGCGCCGGCAGGCCGTTGTCGTAGTCCTGCTCGGCCTGCTGCTGTGCTGCCGTGTTGTAGGTGGTGATCGTGAGCTGGGCGACGATCACTTTGACCGTCGGGCCAGCGGCGAGGATCTTGTCCAGCAGGGTCGACATCGACGCGAGCATCTGCGCGGCGGTGCGGCCCTGACCGTCGTCGTTGGTGCCGGCGTCCAACAGCACCCACTCCGGCGGGGTGGCGAGCCAGCCGCCCTGCACTCCGGCCGTGACCTGGTCGATGGTCCACCCCCCGTGCCCCTCGTGGCGCATTCCCGAGGCGGAGACCTGCGATCCGACCGAGGTCAGGGGGTAGCCGGCCGCGCGCAGCTTGGCGTCGAGACGGTCCCGGTAGCCGTCTCCCGAGGTGGAGCAGCTGCCAACGGTGATGGAGTCCCCGAGCGGCATGATCTGTCCGATGCCGGGCTGCGGCCTGGGCGGCGGGGTGCAGCAGATCACCATGCCGGGCGCGGGGCGCAGCCCTTGCTGGTACCCGGCGAACGCGGGCGCGCCGAAGATGGCGGTGAACGCCAGGGCGGCGAGCAGGACGGTCGCGGCGCGCAGCAGTAACCGCCCGACGGGTGTCGGCATGGTCGACCTTCTAGCACAAGGAGGTAAAACGGGAGGTCAGGCTATCTGGCGGTGAACACCGGCAGTACCAACCAACCCGGCGGTTTGCCGTCGCCAGATGGATGGTTGTACCGACTGTGAGCGCACGACTCCTCATGATCGGAAAAGCCAGATCAGATGCACTCTGACCTGGCTTTCCGCACTGGAGCCGCCTGAGAGAGTCGAACTCTCGACCTACGCATTACGAGTGCGTCGCTCTGCCGACTGAGCTAAGGCGGCAACGAGGGTCAAGTGTACGCGATCCCCTCCCCGGGGATACCAGCGGATTCGGTGACGCGCGACCGGCCGCCGACAGGCTACCCTCCGAACTCGTGACCGTCGATGCCACGCCCCCGACCGGACCCACCCCGCCCGATGTCGCGTACGAGCCGCGGCCGCGCGGCTTCGACCCGCAGGAGCTGGGGTTCACGCCGCGCAGACCCGTACCGTGGCTGGCGCCCGTACAGCTGGCCGGCACCGCTTTACGGGTCGTGCTCGCCAACTGGTTCGGCGCGTACCTGGACAAGCGCGAGCTGCAGGAGGCGCTCCCGGACTCGGTGTACGACGAAGGCGCCGACCTCGCCGAGGCGTGGTTCGACTTCGTGGCCGACATCGGGGACGGGTTCCACCCGACGTACACGATGGCGTACCTGCTGGCGCAGCCGGAGCTGGCGGTGGACGGGCAGCGGCTGCCCAGGGGACGGATGCTCGTCATGGGCGGCGACGAGGTGTACCCGACGCCGAGCACCCAGCAGTACGAGGACCGCACCAAGGGGCCGTACCAGGCGGCGCTGCCCGTACCCCCGTTGGACGGGGCCCAGCCGGCGGTCTACGCCCTGCCGGGCAACCACGACTGGTACGACGGCCTCACCGCCTTCATCCGGCTCTTCGCGAAGGCCGGCAAGGCTCGGCTCGGCGGCTGGCGCAACGCGCAGGCCCGCTCCTACTTCGCCATCCAGCTGCCGCGGCGGTGGTGGCTGCTGGCCATCGACACCCAGTTCGGCGCATACATCGACGATCCTCAACTTGCCTATTTCTACAAGGTGGCGGAGCAGATCCGGCCGGACGACCGGGTGATCCTGTGCTCGCCGACGCCGGGCTGGGTCGAGGCGGCCGACGAGCCCGACGCATACGACGCGATCGACTACTTCGCCCGTACCGTCGTCGAGCCGACCGGGGCGCAGATCAAGCTGATGCTCTCCGGCGACCTGCACCACTACGCGCACTACGAAGGCGCGGACCGGCATCTGGTGCACTGCGGCGGCGGGGGCGCGTTCCTCTACGGCACCCACAAGCTGCCGGAGACCATCCAGGTACCGAGGCCGGAGAGCCTGGCCCGCAAGTCGACACCCACCAAGGACTACCGGCTGCGGGCCACCTTCCCGACAAAGGCAACATCCAAGCGGTACGCCGCCGGAGTCTTCGGTCGCTTACCCTTGCGCAACCCGGGGTTCTGGACATTACTCGGCGGGCTGCACACGCTGTTCATGCTCGGCGTCGTGGACATCATCCGCCACATCGGGGAACAGCACCTGGTGAGCGTGCCGGTGGCCGTGCTGGGTGCGGTACTCCTGCTGAGCGCCACGTTCTTCGCGATGCCGGAGGGCCGCCCGGGGCGTACCCGACATTGGCTCTTCGGCGCCGGCCATGGCATCGTCCACATTGGACTCGGAGTGGCCGGCGCGGAGGTGTGGGCGCGCCTGCCGTTCGTCCACTGGCCGTGGCCCCTGCCGTTGCTCGCGGCGGCCGTGCTCTACCTGCCGGTGTCCGGGTTCCTCGCGGCCGAGCTGGTCAGCGCCTACCTGCTCGTCGCCAGTACCGCCCGGGTCAACCTCAACGAGCTGTTCGCCAGCCAGGGCATCGTCGACGCGAAGAGCTTCCTGCGCCTGCACATCGGCGCCGACGGCGCGCTGACCATCTACCCCGTGGCGGTGGACCGCGTCTGTCGAGAGTGGACAGTCCGGCCGGACGACGAGGCCGACCAGCCGTGGCTGCAACCGGTGCGGCCGATCCCGGTCACGCTGGCCGAGCCGCCGATCCGCCTGTGACGGCGGTGACGTACGGCGCCAGCGCGGCGAGCAACCGCTCGTGGACCTCGGCGGGTGACCCATCGGCGGAGACCACGATGACGTCGGGGAGCCGGGTCGCGGCGGCGAGATAGCCGTCCCGCACCCGCGACAGCAGGTCGCCGGCGCGCTCGTACACGTCGGACTCGCCGCGGCCGGCCACCCTGAGCCGGGACAGCGAAGGCGGTACGTCGAGCACCACGGTCACGTCCGGCCGGGGCAGGCCCAGCTCCTCGAACTCCAGCCGGAGCACCCAGTCGAAGAGGTCCTCCCCGGAGCGGGCCGACTGATACACCGCATTCGAGAGCGTGTATCGGTTGAGCAGTACGACGCCGTCCGGCGAGGGCTTGCGGTCGCGCGCCCACTGCGCCCGGTCCAGGGCGTACCACAGGGCCATCGAGCGCGGGTCGACGGTCTGCGCGGACACCTCGCCCGTGCCGTCGAGCAGCAGCCGGATCTGCCGGCCGAAGAACGAGTCGTACCTCGGGAACGATACAACGTCCACAGTGGACAGTGCTTCGGCGAGCAGCGCGACCTGGGTCGACTTCCCAGCTCCGTCCAGCCCTTCGACCTCGATGAGCAGCTCAGCCATGCGTCGCCTCATCGCGGGCCGGCGCTTGGGCCGGACCGGAAGGACGGCGCTCATACTCCTGGCGGGAGCCGCACACCGAGGCGCGACTGCAGGTGCAGCGCGAACCGTCGTCGTCCATCCGTACCACCACGGCGTCGCGCGGCACGCTGTGCCCGACCACCCGGCCCTCACCGTCCGATGTGGACACCCGTGCGCCGATGGCCGGGGCGGTGGCGTGGAACTGTTGGTACAGCGGGTGTTCGTACTTCAGGCAGCACATCAGCCGGCCACACGCACCGGAGATCCGCAGCGGGTTGAGCGGCAGGTCCTGGTCCTTGGCCATCCGGATGGTCACCGGCTCGAAGTCGGTGAGGAAGGTCGCGCAGCACAGGTCGCGCCCGCACGAACCGATCCCGCCCTGTACCCGCGCCGAGTCCCGCGCGGACAGCTGTCGCAGCTCGACCCGGCAGTGCAGGGTCGCGCCCAGGTCCCGGACCAGCGACCGGAAGTCGACCCGGTGCGGGGCGGTGAAGTAGATGGTGGTACGGCCGCCCGAGCTGCCCTGACTCTCCAGCACATGATCGACCGCGACCACTTTCATGGGCAGCTCGTGCTCCCGGATCAGTCGCTTGGCGGCCACCTTGGCATCCGCCTTGCGCTTGCGCATCAGCTCGTCACGGCGCAGGTCGTCGTCGCCGGCCAGCCCGAGCAGCGCGGGAAAGCCCTCGGTGTCCTCGGCCACCCACTGCGGCGCCCAGACACACTCGGCCACCTCGGGACCGTCGTCGGTCGGTACCAGCACCCGGTCCCCGACGGAGATCTGGTGCGAGCCCGGGTCGAGGTAGTACAGCCGGCCGTACCGGTTGAAGCTGACCGCGCACAGCATGCCCATGCCCGACACTCTATCCCCGCCGCGGGTACACTCCACCGTAGTGATGTACGCCTATGGAGTGCGCCGATGGGCTGGGGCAGGCTGTTCTTCGGGATCGGGGTGTGCGCGCTGTCCGTACTCCTGATGCTCCTGACGTTCCGGCGCAACAACCGGCTGCTGCGAAGCGGGGAGCGGGTCCCGGCGACCGTGGTCGCCAGCTATCCGGCCGGCGCCAACCGCCACCCGCCGTACGGCATGTGGGGCCCACGCATCGAGGTCTCCTACGAGCTGGACGGCCGTACCCGCACGGCCACCCTCTGGCTGGACGGCACCAAGGACACCACCTACACCGCGGGGCAGGCCGTCGAGCTGTTCGTCTCGCGGCACTTCCCCCGTCGGGTACGCACGGCGACCGAGCGCAACCTGTATGGCGGCTACCCGCTCAACCTCGAAATGTTCGTCGGCTTCGTGGGGCTGTTCTTCGCCGGCTGGGGCCTGGTGGAGGTGGTCGGCGGGACGTGGTGAGCCGCCGGTCAGCCGAGCTGCGCGCTAGCCAAGCTCAAGGTGGGCCGAGCTGAGCGCCGCCACGGAAGGCGGGCGGTAGACCAGCTCGGCCAGCCGCCCGGCCCACCGGTCGTGCACCGCCTGCCCGTCGTCGAGCACCTCGGCGGCCGTACCTAGCAGGTGTGCCCCGATCGTGGCCGCGGCCGCCACCGTACGGGGCACGGTGTCGGGTACCGACCGCAGCGTCACGGCTTCGGCGCTGCCGAGGCACTCGGCGACCGTACCGGCGAGGGCCCGGCGGGCTCGGGTGAGCCAGGCGGCCACCTCGTCGAGGTACCCGGCGGTGTCGTCGAGCCGGCCGGCGAGCGTGTCCGGGCCACCGCCCGCGAGGTGCGCGGACAGCCCCGACCAGGTCGCCCCGAAAGCCTCGGCGGCCGGGCCACGCCAGGCAGCCGGCATCGGTACGGCATCGGTGCGCTCCCGGTACCCGTCGGCCTGGCGGCGCAGCGCCTCCGCGGCCCCGGCCAGCCCGTCGGTCGTCAACCCGGCCACGTGCGCCACGACCTCGCCGGGCAGCGCACCGAGCCGGCCCAGCAGCGGCAGGACGGGATGGTCGGCGGGCGCGCCACCGGCCGCGAGGCTCGCGTCGACCCGGTCGAGCAGGTCGCGGGCGACCGGGTACACCCGGTCCAGCAGGTCCATCAGCCCACCGCCCGGTGCCGTTGGTGCGCGCCGTGCTCGGCGTCGCGGTACCCGTCGGCGGCCAGGCCGAGCGCGCTGGCCAGGTCGGTGAGCCGGGCACCGTGGCCGGCCGCTTCGCGCTCGCGCGCCGACAGCGCCGCGGCCCACCCGGCGTGCAGCCCGCGCGCCAGCTCACCGAGGCGCCCCGGACCGTCCGCGCCGAACGCGTGGGCGCCCGGGTCGGCCGACCCGAGCCGGGCAGCCGCGCCGGACACCTCGTCGGCCACCGCGGACACCCTGCCGGCCAGCTCGTCGACCTCCATCAGCCCTCCCCTAGCGACCGGTACTCGCCGAACGTCTCGGCGTGCAGCTTGGCCCGGGCCCAGGCGGCGGCGTCGGCAGCGGCGGCCACGGCCTGCCGTACCGACCGGGACAGCTCGGCGTTGCCGCGCCCGGCCAGCGACCCGGTGATCGTCACGTCCCGGATCGTGCCGTCGGCGGTCACCACGACCTCGACCAGGCCGTCAGGCGAGCTGACCGTCACCTCGACGCCGGCAACCGCCTTGTCGAACTCGGCGAGCAGCGAGTCGAGGCGCTGGTACCGCTCGACCGCCGCCTCGATGAACGCCTCGTCGATCTCGCGCGCCATGGGACCGTCGCCCTTTCCCCAGGATCCGTCGCCACCGTACGGCACCCACCGTAGCGACGTAATCCCCTGTGGATAACGTCAGTCTCACCGGCTCGCCGATCCAACCGGACGCCTCGGGCTCCTACCGGTCGGCAAGCCCGCTCCAAGCAGCACGCCTCTCGCGTTTACCGCGGTAGCACCCGAGCCATGACATGCAGCACTGGCGAGTCTGGGAATGGCTGCTCGGAAGCGATCTTCCGCCAACCCCAGGCCAGGTAGGCTCCGGTGGCTTGGACGTTGTCGGCGCGCACCAACAGGCGCGCCAACCTTTCCGGGCGGTCGCGCAGCAGCTCGTTGTGGATCTGGTGACCGTACCCCTCGCCCTGGTGGTCGGGATGGACAGCGAACTCCCGAAAGATGTAGATAGGCTCGTTCTCGTCGCGCACTGGAACGTCGGGCAGCTCAGTCTTGACATACTGCCAGGTGGTAGCGGCATTATCCCGCGGACTACCGAAGGCGTAGCCAATCATCTCCTCGTCGCCTCGTCGAGCCAACCGCTGACCATGCCGAAGTCGCGACCGGGCGCGTACAGGTCTACCAGGCGCTCCCAGAACTTGTCCTCACTGAACCACGGATCGTTACGGATGGGCTGTTCGTGCGAGGTGCGGTAGACGCACATTATCTCCTCTTTGAGGCTCAGCGTCTCGGCGGATCGTGGCGTCGAAGCACCAGCGCGGTTGCCACGGTAAAGATGTCCTTCTCTCCGGTCGGGTCGAGTCGTACCTATTCAACACGGGTGAAAGCAATCAAGAGCTGATGCATTAAGCAGACTTCGGAATGAGTCATCGCCACGAATAAGCCCGACCTTGACGGCTACGCCACCCGCGTCTCTATGGCCTCCAGCGCCAACCGCCACGGAAACTTCTTCAGTATTTCATTAGCCGCCCCGGGGGCGTGCGGTTCATAGACTTCAGGCGACACTAATACAGTCACGCCAATCTGCCGCAACGTCTCGATGCTCTGACGCCAAGCCGGATGCCTACCGAGCGCGTCGTTAAAAAAGGGCAGCAACACAACTGGGATATCCAGGCCAACGGCCTCGGCAACGGTGCTCAGAACCAATGTGTCAGTAATGCCGTGAGCCCATTTGTTGAGCGTGTTAAAGCTGGCACCTGCCAGAACAATGCCGTCTGCTTTGGGAAACGGGCTGGATTCATCCGGCCGCCGGTAGTGGCAGCGCACTGGATAGCCCGTCTGTCTTTCAAGCGCTGGCACGTCAACAAAGTTGAGCGCGTTGGGCGTTACTAGCGCACAAGTCGTCCAACCGGCTTGCTGCGCCAACTCGATGAACGCACCGATATGTGCGGCGGCAGGGGTGGCACAAGTAGCGATATACAACACCCCGCGCTTGTCGCTCATACCTGAATACCTATCTCTCGGGCGATACGCGCCAGCCGCGCAGTGGGCCGGGTGCCACGCGGGTAACTACGCACTAAATCAAGCACTAATGTGTGGGTTAATGGTCGGCAGCGGACTTCTTCACGCGCCACGTGATCGGCCTGCAATAGCAGGGCGACAGCATCATCGCGCTTGCCCCACTGGTTGAAGCCCCTTGCCACATCAAGCAAGTGGTTGGCGCGTCGCTCGCGGGGCAACGCGGCAAGCTGATCTCTGCCGATGCGGCACGATTCTTCCACAACGCGGCCGCCTTCATGCATGTCAGCCAAGGCTGAAACTCGATGCACCATGACGTTTGTGGGGCCGAACGCGGAGTAATGCTCATTGCGATCGCCACCAAGCAAACGGGCGGCATTGGCGGCTTCAGCATTCAGCTCGCGCGACAGCGAGGCATCTTGGATACGAGCCGCCGCGATGCTGCCTTTGAGAAACAGCGCGCCATATGCCGAGAGCAATGCTGGCGAGGCCGCACCGAGTTCAGACTCCAGCCGTGTCGCAGTTGCTTTAACGAGCACTACGCCGCGTCTGCCACTCGCCGTGTCTGAAGCCATGAGGGCATGTACCAAACGGCGAGTGGTTGCGCCGATCAGCGTCAAGTCGCCTGTCCATTCCGCAACCACAACACCGCGATCGGCCGCCAACCAGCCAAGGTCAGTTCGGCCCAACTTGAACGCGATCTCAGCGGCTAGCCAATATGCTTGCGTTAGATAGTCGGCGGCTGTTTCTTGCGCCGCCGAGTCAGTCAATCCGCGATAACTCTGTTGCAGCTCTACAAGGAAATCGGGCAACAGGCGCGTTACAGCCTGGTAGCTGGACGCCTGGAATGCCATCCAGCAATAATGCAGAGTGCGGCCCAGGCGATTTAGGTCTGGCGGACGATCGAGTTCAGGTGCGCCACAAATGCCGTCGTAGCGTTGAAGCGCTTCTTGCAGCGCTTGAATTTCGACACCGTCGGGGCAGTCTTTGGCATGGGCTGCCTCATCAGGGTCGAGCAGGACGTGCAGGCGTACATCAAGCACGTCGGCAATATGCTCAAGCACTGACAGCCGGTCGAGCTGCCGGTCACCACTTCTTATTTTGTCAACCCAGCTTAGTGACCTACCCATACGGTCGGCGAACAACTTGCGCGTGAAGCCACGACGATTCATCCAGTAGATAACGCGGCTGGCAATCTCCTTGCGCCGCGCCGCGTCCTGGCCGTTGGTCATCGCTTGCACTCCTGCCAAAGCAAGACTTTTTTGGTACGTCAGCCTCTGCGCCTCTGGGTCGCACAAGGCTAGACAGACTGTACAGCCCCTGTCGCCGCCTGGGCACGATGCTCCAACTACGGCATCGGGCTGGTGCTGGCTCTGAGCCTTGAGGTCGCCCGCTGTGGCTTTGCTCCTTGGTCTGCTCTCCGACCACTGGGCAGCCGATCTCAACCCCGCCAGCTCGGTGCCGTCCAAGGAGCCAGGGACTCAGGGAGGCAACCACCGTGGACGCCGCACACAAGGCCAACCAGCTGCGCATCGGCAGGCGAATGAGAAGCATTGGCCACCAACCGCTTGCGCTCGTAGCCAGCGACACAGAGCCAACGTCGGAGGCGTTACCAGCTAGAGCCAGCAATGAAGGCGACGAGCTGCAAGGCTTGCCGGAAGACGAAGGCAGCACTGCTGATGAGCTGCAAGTATGGCCACATAACAGCGATATTGGACAGTTTGGCTCAGAGCCCTTGTCCCACAATCAAACTACTGACGTCGGCTGGGTTGCAGGTGTGTGGACACGGAAACGGTCTGACCAGTGGTGCCCAGTTGACGGGTGGAGGCTGGCATGTATGAGGCTGGCTTGTATGCAGTGCGCGCCAGCGGGTGCACACCTGCTCAGTGGCCCAGCCGACGCCGCGCGTCGGGCGTCCACTGTGGAGGGTGGTGCCGCATGAGCGGGCCGACGGTTGCAGCCAACCAGGACGGCATCGAGGCAGACTTCCGTCGTGTGATGGCCTCGGTTACCGAGCAGGCGTGTGCCGACGGCCGAGAATGCGATGTCATGGAGGCGCTGTTCTCCGTCGTATTCGCCGGCGTGGGTGATGACGACGGCGAAGACCTCGGGTTGTGATGACGGCTACCAGAGGTTCGGCATGAGCCAGTTCTACCTGAGCGGCACGGTGCTCGATGAACTCGACCAGGCGCAAGCCGAGCTGGATGAACACCTGCCGAGCGGCAGTGACGGCCGCTGTCTTCGTTGTCGTCAGGAAATCCCTTGTGCAGCAAGGGAGCGGGCGTCGCTCGCATTCCGGCGGTACGGGGCACTGCCTCGGCGACGGCCAGGGCTGGCCCGGGGCTGGCCCTGGGCATGGCCGGCACGGTCTGGCGCCGTTGGCTTGTTCGCCGGGCAGTGGCGGCGTGCCGGCCACAGGCTTTCGGCCCGCCGTCGAAGACTGCGCGCGCCACTCGGCACCGGCCCGGTCGAGCTCGCGTGGCAGATCGGGTGCCACTGGTCGTGATCATGCACGGAGCTTATCGGAGGAAGAAGAACTAGTTGTTGGACACATGGTTATCCCGCACCGCAGACTTCTTGCATGGCCCATCAAGCCCGAGGTGGCAAAGTCATAGAATGTCCATCTTCGCGAAATTCCGAGGCGCTCGCCGCCCCCGCCCCGCGGCCCCTTTGAGGGGTTGGTTGCGGGTGCGGGTCCGATGCAAAGGCCGCGGAATGACGGCGAGCGGTGTTGCAGGCTTCAGCCTCCCTGCGAAATAGGAGGAACCGCATGAAGAGACGATGGGCGATCGCCGCGATGGCAGCGCTTATCTGCGTCAGCGTAGCAATCGTGGGCACAGCCGAGGCATCCGCCGGAACAATCCAGCGGGAGAGGTGGAGCTCCGGCTACGACAAGTGCCCGCAGGGTTCGATCTGCCTCTACCAAAACGGAAACGGAACGGGATCGAAGGCGATCATCGTTGCATCGAGGTACGCTAGGTGGAATTTTTGGGGGGTATATTTCCTCAACAGTGCTAACGCTAATGACCAAGTGACATCGGTCTACAACAACACGACGTTGTTCGTGACGCTCTATGTTGACTTCGACTGCAAGGGTACCGGTTTCGGGATCAATCCTGGCGGCACGATGGACTACAGCTATGGGACGCAATACAACGCGGGCTTCAACGACAAATTTTCGTCACTCACGTTCACGTAACTGATCAGGTTGTCGGCGTGGTGGCTTGTGTGGAGCTGCTTAAGCGGCGCACGGGAGCACGGGAGCACGGGAGCACGGGCCCTGGGGCGCCGAACGCGCTGTCCGGGCCCGTGAAAGCCGCCCTGGACCAATCCTAAACTGCCGCTGTCCGCGCGCCGGGTCCGCCCTCATCCGCCGCGGTGCGGGCGCGTCGCTGCGCTCGCGCCTTAATCTTCCGCCGGGGTGGGGGAAGGGCATGCATGCATGGGTGTCTGCGTCAGCTAGACGGCCCTGCGCGTACGAGCACCCGCGACCGCGGGAGCACCCGCGGGGCCGGGATTTGGTGCGGCGCGAAGCGCGGCTGTGTCGTCCATGTCGGTCCCGGCGGTGGTGAACGCGTCGGCTGCGGGAGCCACCGATGTTGGTGAATCACCTGTGCCGGCTGGGGCCGGCAACGGCATCGGCATCCAGGACGCCCGCGTAGTCGTCGGGGTGCTCCAGGCATGAGGTGACCTCGGCGGCGTTGATGATCTCGCGGAGGCGTGCGGCGAGCTCGTCGGGGTCGGGTCGCAGTTGCTCACACATCCGCACGTGGATGGCCCGCAACGCGCCGCCGATCTCCTCAGGCTCGGTTTCGTAGGTCTCCCACGCGTCGTACAGGTATCCGGCCAGTCCATCCCATACCCGAGCCGCGTGCTCGACAACGTGCAGAGCGTCCAGGCATGGCGGGCGTTGGGCGAGCACCTGCATCTCATCCACGATCCACTGACCCGCCTTCGCGACATCGTGCAGGTCGAACTCGCCGACGGTCGCATCGGCCGCGATGCTGTCGATCGTCTGGCGGATCGGGGCGGCCTGCTGGCCGGTCAGTGGGCCAAGGCGGCCCGAAGCGGCCAGGAGACGAGCCTCCAGCCTGCGGTCGATCGCCGCGTGTTCGCCGACCAACACGGCCAGCCGCTGCGGCGGGAGCGTGGCGGCGACCTCGACCAGCCGCCGCACGTCGGGATCGAGGGACGCTTGCGATGGTGGCGTGGCCGTCGAGGCCCACCCGAAGCCGTCGCGGATCGCCGCGAGCAGTAGCGCCACGGCGTGTACACACAGGTCGTCGCGGTCGGCGCCAGCTTCGGCGCAGTCACACTCGGCGCCCAACGCGCCTGACACGACGCCCACCCACACCTGGCGCGGCGAGTCAGCGCCGTTGTTGACGCTGCTCGCGGCACCGCCGCCCACCTCGATGATCTCGCCAAGGCCGCCCGAGGACAGCAGTTCCTCGGCCGCCTGGTAGATCTTGGGACCCGCGGCGTCTCGCACCGCATCGCTGTCCAGTCGCACAACCACCCGGCCATCTAACCGGTCCGCCGGCAGCCACCCGACATCGGGCTGCCTGCTTCACGCGCAGCCTCGCCGAGCCGACGCGTGTCCAACAGCCCATCCATCAGCCACTCAACGACCGCGCAGCCTGTCCAGGGCATACTCAGCCGCCGATGTGAGTTCGCCCTGACATCAATGATCCGCCGCTGAGAGACCTGATCTTTGCTTGACCGCCGTCGAGGACGAACTCGTCGGCGACCACGTCGGGCGGCCCCGTATCGACATCGACTTTGGATACACGACGCCGCTACGCTGAATCCGCTTACCGCTACAACCCGGTTCGGCTGGCCGTGATCCGCGGAGGGTGCTTTCCATGGCGCGATCTTCGGCAATCGTCCGCAACGTGACCCAAGGCGGGGGCTGGCCCGAGTTCGGCCGACTGACACCCGGCTGCGTGTTTGATGGCCAAGACGCTCATTGACATTGACCCGGAGCTTTTGGAAAGGGCGCAACAGGTTCTGGGCACCGGCACCAAGAAGGACACGGTGAACGTGGCGCTGCGCGAGGTGGTTCGGCGGTGGGCGGCACGGGAGTTCGGGGAGCTGGCGCGCGGCGGGGTGTTCGACGGGCTGCTAAAACCTGAGCCGATGGAGCGGCCATGCAGGTAGCTCAGTTCCTGGTCGACGTCAGTGCGCTGATCCGGTACCCCTGTCCGTCCGTAGCTACCCGGCTGGACGAGCTGAGCGCCGCCGGGGTGGTGGCAAGCTGCGGGCTGGTGGAGCTGCAACTGTTGGGCGCGATACGGGACATAGGCATTTATGCCACCTTGGCGGCTCTTCGGCGGACGGCGTTCGAGTTGCTGGAGATTAGCGAAGCGGACGTTCGCCGGGCGATGCAGGTGCAAGCGCTCCTAGTGCAGCGTGGGGAGTACGGCGTTGGCTGGCCTTCGCTGGTGGTGGCAGCGGTGGCTGAGCGGCACGGTGTGACGGTGCTGCATTACGACGGTTGCTATGACCTGGTTGTGAAGGTCACGGGGCAAGGGGTGGAGTGGGTGGTACAGCGGCCTGACTAGCCCCTCCAGAGGGAGAGCATCATCGCCTCAACCGCGATCCGCGGCTTGACATTGAGGTCGATCGCTGCCCGGCACTCCAGGACCGCCTCCAACCGGCACAGTACGCTCTCCGGGCTCCACCGGGCGGCCGCCTGCGCGGCGGTGTCGACGGCGTCGACGTGGACCGGTGCGACCGGCGCGCCCAGGGCCCGTACCAGCACGTCGCGGTAGAAGCCGGCGAGGTCGACGAGCGCGCGGTCCAGCGCGTCACGCTGCGCCCGGGTGGCCCGGGACTTCTGCCGGCGCTCCAGCTCCTTGAGCGCGCCGCTCGCGCCGCGCGCGGCGCCGGCCGCTCCCTTGCCCGTACCCCCGGCTCCGAGCGCGGTGGACAGCTCGGCCCGTTCCGTGGCGTCCAGCTCGACCACGGCGGCGACCGCCTCGGCCTCGGCCGCCTCAATGAGCGACGACGCGGCGTCGAAGCAGGCCCCGATCCCGGTGAGCCGGCGCGGCACCGCGAGTACGGCGTCCCGGCGCGTCCGCGCCTCGTTGTCGCGGGCCAGCCGGCGGGCCCGGCCCACGTGCCCCTGCGCGGCGGCGGCCGCCCACAGCGCCCGCTCCGGGTCCACCCCGTCCCGGGCGACCAGGACCGACGCGACCGCCTCGGCGGGTGGCTGGCGCAGCGTGACCACCCGGCAGCGCGAGCGGATGGTCACCGATATGTCGTCCGGGTGCGTCGAGGGCGTGCAGAGCAGGAAGACGGTACGGGGCGGCGGCTCCTCGATCGCCTTCAGCAGCGCGTTGCCGGCCGCCTCGGTGAGCCGGTCGGCGTCCTCGACCAGCAGCACCTGCCACCGGCCCTGGCTCGGGGCGCCGTGGGCGCGTAGCACCAGCGCGCGCATCTCGTTCACGCCCACGGTCAGCCCCTCGGGCACCACGAACCGCACATCCGCGTGCGTACCGCCGAGCGTGGTGTGGCACGCCGGGCAGTGGCCGCAGCCCTGGTCAGGGCACTGCAACGCGGCGGCGAACGCGCGCGCGGCAACTGAGCGGCCGGAGCCGGGCGGCCCGGTGAAGAGCCAGGCATGGGTCATCGCGGTTCCAGGCACCTCAGCGGAACCCCGGCCGGCCGCGACGATCGTGGCGGCCGCGGCGGCGACCCGGCGCAGGATGGCGACCGCCTCGTCCTGCCCGACCAGGCTGGTGTACACGTCGGCCATCAGCGTCGGGTCTCCGCGGTCTCGGGGCTCGTTACGGCCTCGGTGATTATCGGCGGCAGCGGGCCCGAGCCGGGGGCGTGACCGTCGGGCAGACCGCCGTTGGCATGCGCTACCGGCACGGGGAGGGGCTCGGGGAGCATCCGCTCGACCCGGTCGGCGATCAGCGCGGCCACCCCGTCCGGCGCACGGCTGGCGTCCAGCACAAGGTAGCGGTTGGGGTCCTTGGCGGACAGGTCGAGGAACGCGTACCGGACCCGCTCGGCGAACCGTACCGCCTCGCTGTCCGGCGTCACGTCCGTCGGCCGGTCACCCGCCCGGGCCAGCCCCTCGGCGGGGTCGATGTCCAGCAGCACGACCAGGTCCGGCTTGAGCCCGCCGGTGGCCCACCCGCACAGCCAGGCCACCTCGTCGACCGGCAGGGTACGGCCGGCTTCCTGGTATGCCAGCGCGGAGTCCACGTACCGCTCGCTGATCACCACCGCCCCGCGCTCCAGCGCCGGCCGGACCACCGTGGCCACGTGGTGCGCGCGGTCGGCGGCCAGCAGCAGGGCCTCGGAGCGAGGCGCCACCGGGGCCAGCCCCATCGGCCCGCCGGACAGCAGGAGGCTACGGATCTGGCCACTCACCTCGGTCGCCGCCGGCTCCCGGGTGTGCACCACCTCGTGCCCCGCCGCCCGCAACCGGGCGGCCAGCCGCTCGGCATGGGTGGACTTGCCGGCCCCGTCGCCGCCCTCCAGGACAATGAACACTCCGGCCAGGACGCCGTGGTCGGGCAGGTGCAGCGGCCGGCCGCGCAGCGCGGACAGCAGGTCGGCGAGCAACGGTACGCCCCGCTTGTCGTCCATCTGGCGCAGCGCGGTGAGCCCGGCGACGACGCCGAACAGCCCGGCGCTGAACAGCAGGAGCCGGGTCGTCGAGACGGAGATCCCGAGCACGTCGCGGGAGCTTCCGTAGCCGACGAGCACGCTGGACAGCGAGATCGTCAGCAGCAGCGTGACCTGCGTACCGGTCTGGATGAACGCGAACACCCGGCCGCGTATCTCGTCCCCGACCTCGGTACCGAGCAGGGTCGTACCGGCGAGGAACGCCATCCCGGCACCGACCCCCACCCCGAGCGCGAAGCACACCGCGATCGCCAGATGCCACGCGAACGCCAGTACGGCCACCGACCCGGCGGCGAGCACGATGGACAGCCCGAACCAGCGCCGGCGCGACAGCGTACCCACGAGCCGCGGTCCGGCCACGATCCCGACGCCCAGCCCGACGAAGATGATCGCGAACAGGATGTAGAAGGTGGCGTCGCCGCCACCGAGCGAGCGCGCGTAGAACTGGGCCGTACCGACGACGACCCCGGCACCGGCGAAGGCGCCCAGGATCCCGAGCACCAGCCCGCGTACCAACGGGGTCCTGCCCACGTACGCCCAGCCGCCGACGAACTCCCGCCACAGCGCCGGCTTCCTGGCCGGCCGCTCCACGCCGCGCCCGCTGATCTCCTTGATGCCGAAGAAGACCACCAGCGCGGTCGCCAGGAAGGTCAGCGCGTCGAAGTACAGCCCCACGTGGGTCGGGTCGAACGGGCTCCGGCCCGTCGACTTGTGCATGGTGTTCACGACCGTGGTGAGCGCGGCCAGCACCAGGCCGGCCAGGACCGGGGTGACCCCGTACGTGGTGGCGAGCGTGAGCTGGTTGGCGCTCTCCAACCGGGCCCGGGGCAGCAGGTTCGGTACCGACGCGTCCTTGGCCGGGCCCCACGCCATCTGCGCGGTCTCGATGACGAACGTGGCCACCGCCGCCCAGCCGACGACCAGCCGGGCGTCGTGGGTGACCAGCGTGATCCCGGGGATCGAGGCGAACATCACGAAGCGGGTCAGGTCGCAGGCGACCATCGTGTACCGGCGGTCCCACCGGTCGGCGAGCACGCCGGCGACCGGACCGAGGATGAGCGCCGGCAGCATCCGTACGGCCACCACCGAGCCGAACGCCACACCCTTGGCACCCGAGCCGGTCACCTGCGCGGAGGCGAAGATCGCGCTGGCCAGCAGGCCCAGCCAGTCGCCGAGGGAGGACAGGCCCAGCACCAGCCACAGCCGCCGGAACGGCCGGATCCGCATCAGCGCCTTGAGCCCGGCGAGCCCGGACAGGTCGACCTGGGTAGGCGGAGGAGGCGGCTGACTCCCCCCGGACTTCGTAGCGATGGCCGTACCTCCGCGTACCGGCTGATGCCCAGCCCCCGAATGTTCCTACTGTAGTGCCGCTACGGGTACAGCGTGGCTTCTGGAGGCTGAGAGCAGGGTGAGAGCCGGCTGGACGTGGGCGAGCGCGGCGACCAACCGTGAGCACGGTGACGCGAGAGGCTTTCGTGTTTTACCACCGAACCGCTAGCCTGCTCTCGTGCAAGCCAGATCGTGGGCCAGCACTTGGGCTGGACCAGCAAGGCAGCGATCGTCAGTCGAGCACCGGGCCGGCCGCGACGCGCTCCGCGACCGGTACGAGCGGGCCACCGCCGAGCTGGAGCCGCCGTACGCGGTGGTGGACCTGGACGCGTTCGACGCCAACGCGGCCGCGCTCGCCGCCCGGGCGGCCGGGAAACCGATCCGGCTGGCCAGCAAGTCGGTACGCTGCCGGCACCTGGTGAGCCGCGCGCTCGCCCGGCCCGGCTGGCACGGCGTGATGTCCTACACGCTCGCCGAGGCGCTCTGGCTGGCCCGTACCGGCGTCTGCGACGACATCCTGGTCGCGTACCCGAGCGCGGACCGCACGGCGCTGCGCGTCCTGGCGAGCGACCCCGCACTGGGCCGCGCGGTCACCCTGATGGTGGACGCCGTGGACCATCTCGACCTCATCGACGCCGTGGCCGGTACCCGGCGGGAACCGCTGCGGGTGTGCCTGGAGCTGGACGCGTCCTGGCGGCTGGCCGGCGGGCGGATCCACATCGGGGTGCGCCGGTCGCCGGTACACACCGCGGCCCAGGCCGGTGCGCTGGCCCGCGCCATCGCGGCCCGGCCCGGCTTCCGGCTGGTCGGGATGATGTCGTACGAGGCGCAGATCGCCGGGCTCGGCGACGCACCCGTCGTGGACCGGCACTTGGGCCGGACCAGCAGGTCAGCGCTCGCCAGTGCGCTGCGCGGCGCGGCCATCCGGGCGATCCAGGGCCGGTCCCTGCCCGAGCTGGTGGCGCGCCGGGGCGCCGCGGTGGCCGCCGTCCGCGAGCACGCCGATCTGGAGTTCGTCAACGGCGGGGGTACGGGCAGCATCGCGGCCACCGCCGCCGACCCGGCCGTCACCGAGGTCACCGCCGGGTCCGGCCTGTACGGGCCGACGCTCTTCGACGCGTACCGGGCCTGGCGCCCCGAGCCGGCCGCCTTCTTCGCGCTCTCCGTGGTCCGGCGGCCCGACCCGCAGACCGCGACCGTGCACGGCGGCGGCTGGATCGCCTCGGGCGAGACCAGCCGGACCCGTCAACCGACCCCGTGGCTGCCGGCCGGCCTGGCGCTGACTGGCATGGAGGGCGCCGGCGAGGTACAGACGCCGCTCGTCGGGCCGGGCGTGGCCGGGCTGCGGATCGGCGACCGGGTGTGGTTTCGCCACGCCAAGGCGGGTGAGCTGTGCGAGCACGTGGACGCGCTGCACCTGGTGAGCGGCGACGAGGTCACCGGTGCCGTACCGACCTACCGGGGCGAGGGCCGGGCATTCCTCTAGATGGTTGTCCGCTAGCGCCCGACGGTGTTCACGTGTCGTTGCAGGTACTCCCGGATCAGCGCCTTGGCCTCGGCCAGCACCGTGGGGTCGCCTTCGGGGTCGCGCCGGAACGCCAGCTTGATCAGCGCGTCCCCGGCCTCCACCGCGATCGCCAGTGCGAAGTCCAGCCGGGGCCCGCCCGCCGCCCCGAATTGGTCCACCAGCAGCGCGGCCAGCTGCTCGGCGATGATGGTGTTGTTGTCCCGCTCGGCGTCGAGCAGGTGTACGTCGACCACGTCGCCGAAGTGCAGGGTCCGGAACCCGGGTACCTCGCGGTGCATGGCGATGTACTCGTCGATCGCCGCGTCCACCACGTCCCACCAGTGGGCGAACTCGACCGCGTCGGAGCGGGCCGACAGCCGGGTCAGGTACGCCTCCAGGTTGCGCAGGGTGAGCGCCTGGACGATCGCCCGCTTGTCCGGGAAGAACTGGTACACCGACCCGATCGCCACCCCGGCCCGCTCAGCGAGCATCGTGGTGGTCAGCGTCTCGTACCCGATCTCGTCAACGAGCTCGGCGCAGGCGTCCAGCATCCGCTGTACCCGCGCCACGCTGCGCCCCTGTACGGGAACCCGGCGCAGCGGCCGGGACGAGGCCTCCATCGTCACCTGTCGGCGCTCCTTCCACGGCCACGGGCGTGGCGGCCGGTCGACATCAAATCTAGTGAGAGCAACGAGCGGGGCCGCCGTACGCTTCGCCCTGTCCCGCTCTTGACACGGAATGGACGCGAGGCGTACTCACATTGTGCCCGTATCGAGCCCGTCCAGGAGTACCCGACAGGAGACCGTGATGAGCACCGGTGATTGGACGAACTGGGCCGGCAACCAGCGCGCCACGGCCACCCAGGTGGCCCGCCCGGAGTCCACCGCGGAGATCGTCACGCAGGTCGAACGGGCACGCGAGGCCGGGCTGGCCGTCAAGCCGGTGGGCAGCGGGCACTCGTTCACGGCCGCGGCGGTCACCGACGGGGTACGGCTGCACCTGGACCGGCTGTCCGGCCTGGTCTCGGTCGACCGCGCCACGCGCCTGGTCACGGTACTCGCGGGCACCGCCCTGTCCGAGCTGAACCGGCTGCTCGCCGCGCACGGCCTGGCCCTGCCCAACCTCGGCGACATCGACGCACAGACGATCTCCGGCGCGATCTCCACCGGTACCCACGGCACCGGCGCCGCGCTCGGCTGCCTGTCCACCTTCGTCGAGGCGCTGACCCTGGTCACCGGCAAGGGCGAGGCGCTGTCCTGTTCGGCGACGGAGAACCCGGACGTGTTCGCGGCGGCCCGGGTCGGGGTCGGCGCGCTCGGCGTCCTGACCGAGGTGACCCTGCGCTGCGTGGACGCGTTCGTGCTCCGGGCCCAGGAGCGGCCGGCCCGGCTCGCCGACGTATTCGTGAAGCTCGATGAATATGTCCATGGCAACGACCACTTCGAGATGTACTGGTTCCCGTACACCGACCGGGTGCAGACCAAGTGCAACAACCGGGTACCGGCCGGCGACCGGCCGCTGAACCGGTTCCGGGGCTGGCTGGACGACTCGTTCCTGTCCAACACGGTGTTCGGCGCGGCCTGCCGGGTCGGCCGCGCGCTGCCGGCGACCGTCCGAACCATCGCCAGGGTCGAGGCGGTGGCACTGTCGCCGCGGGTCTACACGGCGCCATCGCACGAGGTGTTCTGCACGCCGCGCCGGGTCCGTTTCACCGAGATGGAGTACGGCCTCCCCCGCGCCGCCCTGCCGGAAGCCTTCGCCGCCCTCCGTCGGATCGTCGACGGGCTGCCGTTCCCGGTGATCTTCCCGGTGGAGCTGCGGTTCGCGGCCGCCGACGACATCTGGCTGTCCCACGGGTACGGGCGGGACAGCGCGTACATCGCGGTCCACCAGTACGTCGGCATGCCGTACGAGCCGTACTTCCAGGCGTTCGAGAAGGTGGCCCGGGAGCTGGGCGGGCGGCCGCACTGGGGAAAGCTGCACTGGCGTACGGCCGAGGACCTCCGGCCCGCGTACCCCCGGTTCGACGACTTCCTCGCCGTACGCGACCGGCTGGACCCCGACCGGGTCTTCGCCAGCCCGTACACCCGCCAGATCCTCGGCGCCTGAGAGGGGCGCCCGGTCCGGGGCGCCCCTCTCAGGAGTCACGCCTCGCTAAGCGCGATCCGCTGGTGTACCCACCGCAGCGGGCCGGGCGAGTACCAGCTCGCCCGCCCCAGTACCCGCATCGCGGCCGGTACCAGCACCCCCCGTACCAGGGTGGCGTCGATCAGGATGGCCAGCCCCGCGCCGAGCCCGAAGAGCTGCAGGAAGCTCACCGTCCCGGAGATGAAGGCGAAGAAGCTGACCGCGAGCAGGCCGGCGGCGGTGGACACGATCCGTCCGGTACGGGCCATCCCGTGGCTGACCGCGGCCGGCGTGGACTCGCCCCGGTCGTGCAGCTCCTTGATCCGGCTCAGCAGGAACACCTCGTAGTCCACCGACAGCCCGAAGGCGATGCAGAACAGCAGTACGGTCATCGAGGTGTCCATCGGCCGGGCGGTGAAGTCGAGCAGGCCCGACAGGTGCCCGTCCTGGAAGACCCAGGTCAGTACGCCGAGCGTCGCGGACAGGCTCAGCACGTTGAGCACCAGGGCCCGCAGCGGCTGCACCACGCTGCCGGTGAAGAGGAACAGCACCACGAACGTGGTGAGCACCACCAGCGTCGCGGCCAGCGGCAGCCGGTTCCCGATCGAGTGGATCGTGTCGATCAGCTGGGCGTCCGCGCCCGCCACCTGGACGGGTACGCCGCCCGGCCCGGGTAGCGCCCGGATGTCCCGGACGAGATCCTGCGCCGCTTCCGACTTGGTCACCAGGTTGGAGGTCACGGTGAGCCGCTGCCCGTCCGCCGTACCCAGCCGGGCGTTCGCCGGGCTGCCCGGGGCGGGGCTGCCGTGCGCGAAGGTACCGGCGCTGGTGTCGACGCGTACGACGCCGGGCAGCCGGGAGAGCCGCTGGGCGTACGCCGCGAGCGGCGCCGCGTCGACCGGGCCGTCGGTCACGACGTCGATCGGTGACGAGGCGTTGCCCGGGAAGCGGTCGACCAGCGCGTCGGCGACCTGCCGGCTGCTCGCGCTGGGCCGCAGGACGCCCTGGTCGGGGGTACCGAACGAGACGCCGAGCAGCGGGGCGGCGGCGAACAGCAGCAGCGCGATGACCGGTAGCGCGGTGAGCGCGGGACGGCGCATGACAAGGCTGCCCAGCCGGCCCCACCAGGCGGACGCCTCCCCCCGTACGGCGCGCGACCAGGGCAGCTTGCCGGCGTTGACCCGGTGGCCGAGTACGGCCAGGAGTGCGGGCAGCATGACGATCCCGCCGAGGGCCGCGATCGCCACCACGCCGATGCCGGCGTAGGCGAAGCTGCGCAGGAAGTACTGCGGGAAGACCAGCAGCGCGGCCAGCGCGGCGGCCACCGTGGCGGCCCCGAACAGCACGGTACGGCCGGCGGTGGCGACGGTCCGGGCGACCGCCTCCGGTACGGCGTCGCCGGCGGCCAACTGCTCCCGGAACCGGCTCACCATGAACAGCGCGTAGTCGATGCCGAGGCCGAGGCCGAGGGCCGTGGTCAGGTTGATGGCGAAGACCGAGACGTCGGTGACCGAGCCGAGGAACGCCAGTTCGGCGAAGGTACCGACGATGGCCACCCCGCCGATCGCGAGCGGGAGCAACGCGGACACCACGCTGCCGAAGGCGAGCACGAGCAGGAGCAGAGTCAGCGGTACGGCGATCGCTTCGGCCACCGCGAGGCTCGTGGTCACCTGGGTGTTGACGTCGCGGAAGGTACCGGCCTGCCCGCCGGCGCGCACGGTGAACCCGGGCCGGTCGACCGCGTACTTCTTGATGATCGACTTGGCCCGGTCGGTGAGCTCGCTCTCGTTGCCGGTCACGTGCCCGAGCACGATCGCCTGGGTACCGTCCGCCGACTTGAGCGCCGGTGCGCCGGTCTGCCAGTAAGACACCACTCCGGTCACGATCGGGTCCCCGGCCAGCGACGCGGCCAGCTGCTTGCCGCCGCTCGCGACCGCCGGGCCGTCGACCGTACCGGATGTGGCGGTGACCAGCAGGACGAGGTTGCTCTGCCCGCCGTACCGGCTGTCGATCAGGTGCTGGGCCTGGCTGGACTCGGACGCCGGGTCGTCGAAACCCCCGTTCTTGAGCATGCCGAACGCGCCCGCCCCGAACACCGTCGCGGCGACCAGCAGCACCCCCGAGATGACGAGCAGCAGCCGCGCCCGCCGGACTACGAACTCGCCGTACCTGTGCAGCATCTCTTCCTCCCTCTGCCAATGTTCACGTCGTCAACATGCCAGACTATGGTAACGGTGTCAACATGCGGCAGGATGGACTCGTGGCTCAGGAGAAGCTCAGGCGGGACACCTACCATCACGGCGATCTGGCCAACGCCCTGACCGCCGCGGCGACCGACCTGGCCCGCCAGGGCGGGCCGGAGGCGGTGGTGCTGCGCGAGGCGGCGCGGCAGGTCGGCGTGTCGGCAACTGCCGCGTACCGGCACTTCGCCGGGCACGGTGACCTGATCCACGAGGTGAAGGAGCGGTGCCAGACCGCGCTCGCCACGCAGATGCGGGCCGAGCTCGCGCGGGTCGCGCCGTCGGAGGACCCCAGAGAGGCGGCGGTACGCCGGCTCCGCGCCGTCGGCCGAGGCTACCTCGCGTTCGCTCTCGCCGAGCCCGGGCTCTTCCGCACCGCGTTCAGCACCCCCGACTCGCCCCGCGAGAAGCTCATGGAGAAGTTCGACTCGCCGGCCTACCGGCTGCTCTCGGAGGCGCTCGACGAGCTGGCCGCGCTCGGGATGATCGACCCGGCTCGGCGACCCTTCTGCGAGACGGTCGCGTGGTCCACCACGCACGGGCTGGCCGAGCTGATGGTGAACGGCCCGCTGGCCGGCATGCCGGAAGCCGACCGGGCGCCGGTGATCGAGGCCACCATCGACACGATCATCGACGGCATCTGCGCGCCGCTGACCTCACCCTAGGCCGGGTTGTTCGCGAACGTCAGCGTCTCCCAGCCGGTCGAGTGGCCGTCGGTGCCGAGCGGCCGGCGCGACTCCAGCAGCTTCTTCGTGTACGGCAGGTCGATGCCGAGCCGGGTGTGCAGCGCGTCGTACGCCGGCTCCCAGTACTGCCCGGTGCCCTTGGTGATCTTCCCGCCGCACAGCCACGACGGTACGGGCTTGCCCAGCTCGTACTGCGCGTGGAACTCCAGGCCGGCGGCGAACCGGGTCTTCTGCTCACCCCACAGGTCTACGCCCTGGATCCACGCGGTATCGGCGCCGTGGAACGCCGCGTTGAAGCCCATCGCGGTGTGCCCGAAGTCCCGGCAGGTCTCCTGGGCCAGCCCGTCGACGAGCGTCTTCTGCCCGTACCAGTAGCTGGTGAGCGCCGAGCCGGACTTCTTGTGGCTCGGCGGGGACAGCGGCGTCGGGCCGTCGGACTTGAGATAGATGTACGCCGGTACCCGCCCCCGCCACAGCGCGAGCGCCTTGGTGAAGGAGGTCCGGTCGTCGAGGAACACCGAGATACCGAGCGCGGCGTCCGTCATGATCAGTTCCCAGTTGCCGTTGGCGCCCGAGCCGTTGATGAGTACGGGCAGGTAGACCGTACGCAGCATGGTGGCGAACCGGCCGGCGTTCGGCCAGCCGCCGGAGTACGTGTATTTGACCAGCTCGGCCGCCCGGGCCCAGCCCGCTCCGGACCAGCCGGTCTGCAGCGGGGCGTTACTGTTGGTGTGCGTCCGGATCTTGGCCGACCAGGCGTCCATGAGCTCGATGGCCTTGGTCGCGTACCGGCTGTCCCGGCCGATGTACCACATCAGCGCGTCGGCGTACGCGGCGAGGGCGTCCGTACGCTCCTCGGTGCAGCCGTTGTTCGGGTTGGAGTAGGAGCCGCACTCGACCGTGGCGCGCGGTTTCGGGGTCCTGGACAGCGACGCGTACGAGCTGGTGCGCAGCTGGTCGTACGCCGCCTTCCAGGGCTGCGCCCCCGCCTGTACCTTGGTCCGCACGAAGTCCAGCTGGGCCCGGCTCACCACCACGCCGGGGTGCTGGAACGCCGCGGTGGCGGCCGGCGCCGCGGCCGGCTGCGCCTGCGCAATGGCTACGGTCGCGACCGTAGCGGGGACGGCCACGGCGCCGACAACGAGAGCGGCGACCCAGACAGCGGTACGGCGGCGCATCGGCGATCCAATCGGCGAGTTTCCGAATCGATCGCTATCGAAGCGTCATACCCGTGCGATGTCAAGTGGTCTTCTTCGGGGCCGCCTTCCTCGGAGCGGCCCTCTTCGCCGCGGTGGTCTTCTTGGCCGTGGTGGTCTTCTTGGCCGTGGTGGTCTTCTTGGCCGTGGTGGTCTTCTTCGCCGTGGTGGTCTTCTTGGCAGCCGTCTTCTTGGCCGGCGCGGCGTCGGTCGACGTGGACTTGGCCGCCTTCTTCGCCGGGGTGGCCTTCTTGCGCGGCGTCGCCGGGCCCTTCGCCCGCTTCTCGGCCAGCATCTCGGAGGCCGCCTCGATGCTCAGCGTCTCCGGCGTCTGGCCCCGGCGCAGCGACGCGTTGACCTCCCCGTCGGTGACGTACGGGCCGAACCGGCCGTCCTTGATTACCAGCGGCTTGTCGGTCAGCGGGTCGACGCCCATCTCGCGCAGGGGCGGCGCGGCGGCCCGGCGCTGCCGGGTCTTCGGCGCGGCGAGCAGTTCCAGGGCCTCGTCCAGCGTGACGGTGAACAGCCGGTCCTCGGAGTCCAGCGACCGGAAGTCGTCGCCCCGCTTGACGTACGGCCCGTACCGGCCGGCCCCGGCGAAGATCTCCGCGCCCGAGCGCGTCCTTGCCCAGCAGGCGGGGCAGGGACAGCAGCCGGAGCGCCTCCTCCAGGCTCAGCGAGTCGGGCGACTGCGCGCGCAGGAGTGAGGCGTTGCGCTCGCCGCTGGACACGTACGGCCCGTACCGGCCCGACTTGACCACGACCGGCTCACCGGTGTCGGGGTGCTCGCCGATCTTGCGCTCCCCGCCGCCGCCGAGGAACAGCTCGTCGACCTTCTCCGGGGTCAGCTCGTCCGGCGCGATGCCATCGGGGATCGAGGCCCGGTCGTCCTCGGCCGGCTCCTCCCCGGGCAGCGCCCGCTGGAGGTACGGCCCGTACCGGCCGACCCGTACCACCACGGTCCGCCCGGCCTCGTCCTCGAAGAGCCGGATCGAGTTCACCCCGCGCGCGTCGATCGCGCCGAGGTTCTCGGTGACCATCTTCTTCAGGCCGCCGGCCCGGGCGATCGAGCCCTCCTCGCCGACCCCGCCGAAGTAGAACGCGGTCAGGAAGTCGGTGGTCGACGCCTCGCCGTCGGCGATGTCGTCCAGCTCGTCCTCCATCGACGCGGTGAACTGGTAGTCCACCAGGCGCGGGAAGTGCTGCTCCAGAAGATTGATGACGGCAAATGCCACGAAGGAGGGGACGAGCGCCTGGCCGCGCTTGAACACGTACCCCCGGTCCTGGATCGTCGCCATGATGCTCGCGTACGTGGACGGCCGGCCGATGCCCAGCTCTTCGAGGGCCTTGACCAGCGACGCCTCGGTGTACCGCGCCGGTGGCTGGGTCACGTGCCCGACCGGGCGCAGCGTCTCGGCGGCCAGCGGCTGGTCCTTGGCGAGGTTGGGCAGCCGCCGCTCGGCGTCCTCGGCCTCGGCCTCCTCGTCGTCGCTGGACTCCACGTACGCCCGCAGGAACCCCGGATCGGTGATCGTCTTGCCGGACGCCCCGAAGTCGCACTCCTCGTTGTTCACCGAGATCGCCCGGATCCGGACCGAGATGCTCATCCCGACCGCGTCGGTCATCTGGGACGCGACGGTGCGCCGCCAGATCAGCTCGTAGAGCTTGAACTCCTCGGTGGACAGCTCGTTCGCGACCTCGCCTGGGGTACGGAAGGTCTCGCCCGCGGGGCGGATCGCCTCGTGCGCCTCCTGCGCGTTCTTGACCTTGCTGGCGTACCGGCGGGGCTGCGGCGGGACGAACCGGTCCCCGTACAGCTCCCGTACCTGCTGGCGGGCGGCGGTGACGGCCGACTCGGACAGGTTCACCGAGTCGGTACGCATATAGGTGATGTAGCCGTTCTCGTACAGCCGCTGGGCGGTACGCATCGTCTGCGCTGAGGAGAACCGCAGCTTGCGGGCGGACTCCTGCTGGAGCGTGGAGGTGATGAACGGCGGGTACGGCTTGCGCCGGTACGGCTTCTCCTCGACCCGGGTCACCGTGAACGGGCGGCCCTCCAGGCGGGCGGCCAGCCCCCGGGCAGCGGACTCGTCCAGGTGCACCACGTCGCCGCGGGCGCGTCCGGTGGTCGGCTCGAAGTCCCGGCCGGTGGCGATCCGGTCGCCGTCGAGCGCGATCAGCGTCGCCGAGAACCCGCGCGGCCCGTCACCGGGGTTCTCGACGAGCAGGTCGGCGACGATGTCCCAGTACTCGGCCGAGCGGAACGCCATCCGCTGCCGCTCCCGGTCCACCACGATCCGGGTGGCCACGGACTGCACCCGGCCGGCGGACAGCCGCGGCATGACCTTCTTCCACAGCACCGGGGAGACCTCGTACCCGTACAGGCGGTCCAGGATCCGCCGGTACTCGTACGCGTTGACCAGGTTCCGGTCCAGCTCACGCGGGCTCGCGACGGCGGCCTGGATGGCCGCCTTGGTGATCTCGTGGAACACCATCCGCTTCACCGGCACCTTGGGCTTGATCGTCTCCAGCAGGTGCCAGGCGATCGCCTCGCCCTCGCGGTCCTCGTCCGTCGCGAGGTAGACCTCGTCGACCTCCTTGGCCAGCTTGGTCAGCTTGGCGATCTGCGACTTGCGGTCGGAGCTCACGACGTAGAGCGGGGCGAACCCGTTGTCCACGTCGACCCCGAGCCGCGCCCAGGGCTCCTTCTTGAGCTTCGTGGGCACGTCGGCGGCGTTGCGCGGCAGGTCGCGCACGTGGCCCAGGCTCGCCTCGACGACGTACCCCGGACCGAGGTAACCCGAGATCGTCTTCGCCTTCGCCGGTGACTCGACGATGACCAGACGCTTAGCGGTGCTCGGCACGGTACTCCCATTACTCGCGGTCGGTGGCAGTCAAACGTAACGTAGTCGGCCAGTATTCGGGCCAATAGGACTAGCGTCACGCCGGACGGCGCCACGTTACACCTATCGTCAACAGTGAGTCGCATCTCGTCGCCGTTGCGACTCGTCGCCGTGCTCGCCTGCGCCAAAGAACGGCTCGGCTGCGTTCCCGGCTCGAGTATCGCCGCCGTGCTCGCCTGCGCCAAAGAACGGCTCGGCTGCGTTCCCGGCTCGAGTATCGCCGCCGTGCTCGCCTGCGCCAAAGAACGGCTCGGCTGCGTTCCCGGCTACCTGATCCCGACGGGAGGAGCGGCTGGCGCCGCACTAGCAGATCGGCCACGACTCCCGCGGTGCCGCCGTCGGCGGGTCGCCGACCAGCTCAGCGAGGCGGGCGATCCGCCTCCGTCCGGCAATACGGTACGCCGGCCCGCCCGCGCGCGGGCCGAGCAGCGCGGCCGGCAATCCGACAGCGGCCAGCGCCGCGCCGACCGCCGGCCAGGCCGGCTCGTCGGACGGGCCGAGGCGAAGGGTGAAGCCGAGGGCATCGAGGTGGCCGGCCGCCGCGACCCACAGCCGCAGCCGCCGGCCGTCCAGCCCGAAACCCGGCGGGGGTACCTTCACGGCGCCGCGCAGCCACGCCGTCCCCAGCGGCGCCAGGGTCGACGAGTAGGCCGTCCGTACCCCGATGTGCTGCTCCACTGTGGACACACACGTGACGGCCAGCCTGCGGGTACGCAGCTCGGCGTGCAGCACCTGGGCCCGCCACAGCTCGTCGACCACCACGGACACCCGGGCCGTACCGCCCATCCGCACCACCTGGCCCGGCCCGGCCAGCAGCCCCTCCAGGTCGTACGGCGTGGGCGGCGCCGCCTCGACCCCGAAGAGGTTCAGCTGCCGGCCTACGCGCATGCGGGTACCTCGCCGAAGTCCTTGCGCAGATCCGCCGAGGCGAGCTTACCGACGTCGAGGCCGGCCCGCTTGTAGTCGGTGTTCAAAGTATCTATTGTGGTCGATACTTCACGGTAGAAGCCGGCGGAGTCCGAAGTGGACAGTCCCTGTACGGTCTGCTGCGCCTTGCCGTACGCGTCCCGTACGGCGGCGAGGGCGCCCACGAACCGCTGCGCGATCGCGGCCCCGTCGGTGACGTCGGGTACCCCGGCCGCGGCCACTTTCACCCGCGCGTCCTCGGTCGCCTGCCGTACCCCGCCCAGCAGCGTGACCAGGTTCACCTTGGCCTGGTCCGGCGTGGTCGCGCCCTTCATCTGGTCGGCCGCCTGCCCGTTGAGCGCGGTGAACCGGTCCCGCCACGGGTGCAGCGCATCGCACACGCCGGTCACCCAGGTCCGGTGCGGTACCCCGGCGGACCCGCTGGATCCGCATGCGGCACCGGGAAGGGCGAACGCGACGAGGGCGAGGGCTACCAGCGCGCGACGCATGCCGGTCACTGTACGACTGTTCGATCTGGGAATCCCGTTGGCGCAACGATGAGCTTTCGCCCCTAGGCGAGTCTCAACAGTGAAAGCCTGGAGACGAGAAGGAGGACGTATGACACACCCAAGCCTGACCAGCATCCTGCTCGCCAGCACCGACCCGGAGCGCCTGCGTGCCTGGTACGTCACCGCGCTGGAGCCCGAGGAGAACGCGGACATGGACCCGTACCGGGTGCTCCGGTTCGGCAGCATGTACCTGCTGATCGACAGCCGTACCGACATCGGTGACAAGAACCCGGAGCCCGGCCGGATGATCCTCAACTTCGACGTGGCCGACGCCCGGGCCGTGGTCGGCCGCCTGGGCGGGCTCGGCGTGTCGTGGCTGGCCGAGCTCGAAGACCGCGACGGCAGCCTGTTCGCCACCGCGATCGACCCGGACGGCAACTACGTCCAGGTCATCCAGCTCAGCGAGGCGGCCCGCGCCGCGATGGCACAGAAGTAGGGAGAGCCAACCATGTTTGCCAAGACCAAAGCGTTCAGCGGTTTCTCGGTCAACGACATCGCCGCGGCCAGGCGGTTCTACGGCGAGACGCTCGGCCTCGACGTGTCCGAGGACAACGGGATGCTGACGCTGCACATCGCCGGCGACCGGGACATCCTGGTCTACCCGAAGCCCAACCACACGCCGGCCACGTACACGATCCTCAACTTCCCGGTTGACGACATCGACCAGGCCGTCGACGAGCTGACCCGGCGCGGGGTGCGGTTCGAACGGTACGAGCAGCTCAAGGCGGACGACAAGGGCATCGCCCGGAACCCCGGAGGACCGCCGATCGCGTGGTTCACCGACCCGGCCGGGAACGTGCTGTCGGTCATCCAGGAGTAGTCGGGTCCGCGCGCCGCGCGAGCAGGTAGCACCGGCGGCTCGGGTGCTCCACCCCGGGGAAGGGCTCCCGGTCCGTACGCGACACCGGGTGGAAGCCGCCCACCGCCAGCTCGGCCGCGACCTCGGCCGGGTCGAGGAAGTGGAAGTCGAGGTCGACGGCGTGCCCCCACCACTCGGTGGCGTGGTGCACCGATCCGGGCGGCTGCTCCGCGGTCTCGATGTGGAAGGTGACCAGGAGCCAGCCGCGCGGGCGGACCGCCCGGGCCAGCTCGGTCCAGGCCGCGGGGCGGGCGCTCGGATCGACATGAATGATGGAGTACGGAGCGACCGCGCCCGCCCACGCCCCGTCCCGCACGGGCAGCTCGGCGAAGGTACCGACGGTGAAGTCCAGCGTCGGGTACCGCTCCCGGGCCACCTCGACCATGCCGGTCGACGCGTCCACCCCGATCGGCCGGAGCCCGAGCCCGGCGAGGTACGCGCTGACGTGTCCCGGCCCGCAACCCACATCGCCAACCGGCGGAGCGTCATCGTCGGGACCGCCCAGCTCCACGTCGCTCACCAGCTCGGCGAAGAGCCGGTAGAGCGCCCGGTCGACCGGCTTGCCGGCGAGCTCACCACCGATCTCCTCGGCGTACCGGCGGGCCACGGCGTCGTAGCTCGCCCGTACCCGGTCCATGGTCTTGACGATAATGCAGTCGGCGCCGGCCCTGGCGGGCCGGCGCCGACTGCTCATGTTCGTCCGCGTAGCGCCTTTTGCGACGCGTCACTCACCCCTTGTCACGCCTTCGCGGCGGTCTCCTTGGGGCGGTCGGACTCGCCGTTGGGCGCTTCGCCCTGGCCCGCCACGGTGGCCGCGGCTGCCTCGTCGGCCGCCGCCATGGCGATCGGCTTGCGCTTGCTCCAGGCCACCGCCGCGACCACGATGAGCGCGGCCACGACCGCGATCGTCACCCGCAGCGCGGTGTTCTGCTGGGTACCCGTGCTCCACAGCACGATCGCGGGCGCGATCAGCAGGGAGACCAGGTTCATCACCTTCATCAGCGGGTTGATCGCCGGACCGGCGGTGTCCTTGAACGGGTCGCCGACCGTGTCGCCGATGACCGTGGCGGCGTGCGCGGGCGAGCCCTTGCCACCGAAGTTGCCTTCCTCGACCATCTTCTTCGCGTTGTCCCAGGCCCCACCGGAGTTGGCCAGGAACACCGCCATCAGCGTGCCGGCGCCGACCGCGCCGGCCAGGTAGGCGGCGAGCGCGCCGACCCCGAGGCCGAAGCCGACCGCGATCGGCGCCATCACCGCGAGCAGACCCGGCGTGATCAGCTCACGCTGGGCGTCCCGGGTGCAGATGTCGACCACCTTGCCGTACTCCGGCCGCTGGCTGCCGTCCATGATCCCGGGGAACTCCCGGAACTGCCGGCGCACCTCGTAGACCACCGCTCCGGCCGAGCGGGACACCGCGTTGATCGCCAGCCCGGAGAACAGGAACACCACGGCCACCCCGATGAGCAGGCCGACCAGGCTGCGCGGGTTGGCGATGTTGAGCACACCGGCCAGCTCGTCGGCCACGTTCTTGATGCCGGCCTTGCCGAGCGCGTTGCTGACGGTGTCGGTGTACGAGCCGAACAGCGCGGTCGCCGCGAGCACCGCGGTCGCGATCGCGATGCCCTTGGTGATCGCCTTGGTGGTGTTGCCGACCGCGTCCAGGTCGGTCAGCACCCGGGCGCCCTGCTCGTCGATGTCGCCGGACATCTCCGCGATGCCCTGGGCGTTGTCGGAGATCGGCCCGAAGGTGTCCATCGCGACGATCACGCCGACCGTGGTGAGCAGGCCGGTTCCGGCGAGCGCCACCGCGAACAGGGACAGGACGATGCTGCCGCCGCCCAGGAGGAAGGCGCCGTACACGCCGGCCCCGATGACCAGCGCCGAGTAGACCGCCGACTCGAGACCGACCGAGATACCGGCCAGGATGACCGTGGCCGCCCCGGTCAGCGAGGTCTTGCCGATGTCCTGCACCGGACGGCGGCTGGTCTCCGTGAAGTACCCGGTCAGCGCCTGGATGATCGCGGCGAGCGCGATGCCGATCACGACCGCGACGATGGCCACGACCCGCGGGTTACGGGTCTCGGTGGCCAGCGGCGAGTTGGTCAGCTCGTGGAAGGTACCGGGCAGGTAGAGCCAGGTCGCGATGCCCACGAGTACGGCCGAGATGACGGCGGAGATGTAGAACGCCCGGCTGATGGCGGTGAGACCGGTGCGGTCGGACTTGCGCAGGCGGGTGATGAACACCCCGATGATCGCGGTCAGTACCCCGATCGTCGGTACGATCAGCGGGAACACCAGCCCCTGCTCGCCGAAGGCGGCCTTGCCCAGGATGAGCGCGGCGACCAGCGTGACGGCGTACGACTCGAACAGGTCGGCGGCCATACCGGCGCAGTCGCCCACGTTGTCGCCCACGTTGTCGGCGATCGTCGCGGCGTTGCGCGGGTCGTCCTCCGGGATCCCCTGTTCGACCTTGCCGACCAGGTCGGCGCCCACGTCGGCGGCCTTGGTGAAGATGCCGCCGCCGACCCGCATGAACATCGCCAGCAGGGCGGCACCGAAGCCGAAGCCCTCCAGTACGGTCGGCGCGTCACCCCGGTAGATGATCACGACCAGCGCCGCCCCGAACAGACCGAGGCCGACCGTGAGGAAGCCCACCACACCACCGGTCCGGAAGGCGATCTGCATGGCCCGCTCCCGGGCACCCTCGCCTGTGTTGGCGGCCGCGGCGACCCGCACGTTGGCCCGGGTCGCCAGGGACATGCCGGCGCCACCGATGAAGGCGCTGAACGCCGCGCCGACCACGAAGAAGACCGAGCGGCCGACCCGGACGCCGACCCCCCCTTCGTTGACCGGCAGCAGAACCAGCAGTACGACCGCGATGATCACGAACACGCCGAGGGTCTTGAACTGCCGGAAGAGGTACGCGGTCGCCCCCTCCTGCACGGCCCCGGCGATCTCCTGCATCTTCTCGGTGCCCCTACCGGTCGCGAGTACCGCCCTGACCAGGCCGGCCGCGAAGCCCAGCGCCACCAGCGCGATAACCGCCGCGATGATGACGTAGGTCAGGTTGTTACCGGTGAGGGACAGCTCGCCTGCGGCGCTGGGGGTCTTGGACACCTATGTCCTCCTGTACCGATCTACCGCCGTCGCCCGATCGGTAGGCGAGGCGAACTCCATGCGGGGAGTAACCGCACCCGTACCCCGACAAACCCGGTGGCAAGGTGTAGCTGTTGACCCGGGTACTGTAGCGGCCCGTCGGCCGGTGGTTAACACCGAGTACCACAATGTCGCCAGGATCTCCCTGTGGGGTAGCCCGGCGGTGCGCTTGATCTCAGCCGAGCCGCGTTGGCTGTGCTCGCCTCGCCAAAGAGCGGCTCGGCTCCGCTCAGCGTTGGTGCCCGGAGCGCGCTCCTCCGCCGCCGTTGCGCCCCTGACGGGTCGGCCAGGACATCAGCACCTCGGTGCCGGGCCCGTCCTCGACCGGCCGTACGGACAGGTCGTCCACGATGCCGATGAGCAGGGCCAGCCGCATGCCGACCGCGACCGCCTCCTCCGCTGCCGGGTCACCGTTGCCGACCGGCTCGGCGGGCTGGTCGAGCAGGGCCACGGGGTCGGGCGGGTCGGGCAGGGCCGGTCCGAGCCCGGCGTCGATCGGCGCCCGGTCGGTCACCCGTACCGTGAACCGGTCGTCATCGGCGAGCGCCACCTCGACCAGGTCGGCGATGTGGTGCTCGCGGTGCAGCGCGACCGCGCGGGAGCACGCCTCCCCGATGGCCAGCCGGATCTCGTCGTACAGCTCGGCCGCCACCCCGGCCCGGCGCGCCACCGCGACCCCCACCAGCCGGGCTGTCCGTACGTGTGCCGCGGCGGGAGAGAACGACAGCCGTACCGTCGGCATCCGCGTCCTCAGCCGGCCGTCGCGGGCGGGTCCGCTGCGCCGTCGCCGCCGTCCGTGGCGGCGTCCACCGAGTCGTAGAGCGTGAAGACCCGGTCCAGACCAGTGATCCGGAAGATCTTCAGCAGCCGCTCCTGCGCGCACACCAGGGTCAACTCACCGTTCACGCCACGCAGCCGCTTGAGCGCCCCCACCAGCACGCCGAGCCCCGTCGAGTCGAGGAAGTCGACCCGGCCCAGGTCCACGACCACCCGGCGGTCCCCGGCCTCGACCAGCGAGATCAGGCGTTGGCGCAGTTGCGGGGCGGTGTAGACGTCGATCTCCCCGGCCACCTCCAGGACCCTGCGGCCAGCCACGGTACGCGTCGACAGCGACAGCTCCATGCGGGACCTCCTCCTCCAGGAATCTAACCATCGCACGTACCGGACAGCGCGCACACACCAGTGGGGCAGTTGGACGATCCGGGCGGAGGGTGCCAGAGTGCTGGGCATGACCAGCCCGGCCGCGTCCGCCCCCCGCCTGGTCGACCCGGCGGACCTGCTCGCCACCCTGGTCGCCGCCGCGTCGGGCGGGGACAGCCCGCTGACGCACGTCGAGCGCGTACCGGCCCGGCCCGGGCGCACCGCCGAGTGGCCGGACTGGGTCCCGGAGCCACTGCGCGCCGCGCTCGCCGAGCGGCGGATCCCGGCTCCCTGGACGCACCAGTCGACCGCGGCGCAGCTCGCCTACGCCGGTACGCACGTGGTCGTCTCGACCGGCACCGGCTCGGGCAAGTCGCTGGCGTACCAGCTTCCCGTGCTGTCCGCGCTGATCCGGGACGTCCGGGCGACCGCGCTCTACCTGGCGCCGACCAAGGCCCTGGCCGCCGACCAGCTGCGGGCGGTGAGCGCGCTCGCCACCGACGACGTACGGCCCGCCGGCTACGACGGCGACACGCCGCGCGAGGAGCGCGAGTGGGTACGGGCACACAGCCGCCTCGTGCTCACCAACCCGGACATGCTGCACTACGGCGTGCTGCCCCGGCACGACGCCTGGTCCGGGTTCCTGCGCCGGCTGCGGTACGTGGTCGTCGACGAGTGCCACATGTACCGGGGCGTCTTCGGCTCGCACGTCGCGCACGTGCTGCGCCGGCTGCGCCGCGTCTGCGCCCGGTACGGCGCCCGGCCCGTGTTCGTGCTCGCCTCCGCGACCGCCGGCGACCCGGCCACGGCCGCCAGCCGGCTCGTCGGGTTGCCGGTGACGGCGGTCACCGAGGACGGCTCGCCGCGCGGGGCGACGACCTTCGCGCTCTGGGAGCCGCCCCCGCTCCCGTCGGCGACCGGCGGGGACGCCGCCCCGGTACGGCGCTCGGCGCTGCGGGAGTCCGCCGACCTGCTGGCGGACGCCGTCGCGCACGGGGCCCGTACCCTCGCGTTCGTCAGGTCGCGCAAAGGTGCCGAGATCGTGGCCACGATGGCCCGGCGGGCGCTCGCCGAGGCGGTACCCGAGCTGGCCGACCGGGTGGCCGCCTACCGGGCCGGCTACCTGCGGGAGGAGCGCCGGGAGCTGGAGCGCGCCCTGCTGTCCGGGGACCTGCTCGGGCTGGCCTCCACCAATGCGTTGGAGCTGGGGGTGGACCTCGTCGGGCTGGACGCGGTGGTGCTCACCGGTTATCCGGGAACCCTCGCGTCGCTCTGGCAGCAGGCCGGCCGGGCCGGGCGCGCCGGCCGGGAGGCGCTGTGCGTGCTCGTGGCCCGGGACGACCCGCTGGACACGTACCTGGTGCACCATCCGGCGGCACTGTTCGGCCGGCCGGTCGAGGCCACCGTGCTCGACCCGGCCAACCCGTACGTGCTCGGGCCGCACCTGTGCTGCGCCGCCGTCGAGCTGCCCCTGACGCCGGCCGACCTCGAGCTCTTCGGTGGGCCGGTCGCCCGGTCCACAGTGGACGACCTGGTGGCCGCCGGGCTGCTGCGGCAGCGGCCGTCCGGCTGGTACTGGACCGAGCGGGAGCGGCCGGACGTCGACCTGCGCGGTACGGGCGGCGGCCCGGTCGCGATCGTCGAGTCCGCCACCGGTCGCCTGCTCGGCACGGTCGACGCCGGCTCGGCGCACGTCCAGGTGCACCAGGGCGCCGTACACCTGCACCAGGGCCGCTCGTACGTGGTCGACGAGCTGGACCTGGACGACGCGGTGGCGCTGGTGCACGCCGAGGAGCCGGACTGGTCCACCCACCCCCGCGACGTCACCGACCTCTCGGTCGTATCCGTCGAGTCCTATGTGGACGCCGGGCCGGTCGGGCTCTTCCTCGGTACGGTCGACGTGACCGGGCAGGTGGTGAGCTACCAGCGCCGGCGCATCGGTACCGGCGAGGTCATCGACACCAGGCCGCTGGACCTGCCGCCGCGCCAGCTTCGTACCACCGCGGTCTGGTACACCATCTCGCCGGAGGCGCTGGAGCGGGCCGGAGTGGACCGGCCCGACGTGCCCGGTGCGCTGCACGCCGCCGAGCACGCCGCGATCGGGCTGCTGCCGCTGGTCGCCACCTGCGACCGGTGGGACATCGGCGGACTGTCCACGGCGATGCACCAGGACACCGACGCGCCCACCGTGTTCGTGTACGACGGCCACCCGGGCGGCGCCGGGTTCGCCGAGCGCGCCTACCACGCCGCCACCGAGTGGCTGGCCGCCACCCGGGAGGCGATCGACTCGTGCGGCTGCGAGACCGGGTGCCCGTCGTGCGTACAGTCGCCGAAGTGCGGCAACGGGAACGACCCGCTGAGCAAGGCCGGTGCCGTACGGGTGCTGGACGCCGTGCTCGCCGCCCTGGCCGCCGCCGTTCGGGTCGACTGAGACCCGGACGGGACCGGCACGCGCGCTCGCGCTCGCCGGTCCGACCTGCGCCGTGACCACCAGGTCGAGCCCGTCGAGCCGGCACTCGACCAGCCGGGCGCCGTTGGCCGCGGCGACGTCGCCGGCCCGGACGCAGGCGCTCCCGGCGCCGTCGATCGCGTACCGCGCGCCGGCCAGCGCGGCCAGGTCCGCCGCCAACCGAGCCCGGTGCCGGTCGGTCACCGCCGCGCCGACCAGCGCCGCGCCCAGCCCGACGGCCACCACGACGAACCCGATCCCCAGCAGCCACACCGACGCGGAACCCCGGTCCCGCCGGCTCGTCATGGCCCGGACTCCGGCTCCCGGTCGGCGACCGCGGTGGCGGTGACCGTCACGCTGGGCAGGTACGGGCCGAGCGGCTGGACCCGTAGCCATACCACCGCCCTGGCGGTACGTCCGTCCAGTGTCACGCCGACCGCCGCCCCCCGTGGCGCCCGCTGCTGTCCTTCGGCCACCCCGTCCCCGCCCCGGGCGCTGGTCAACGCCGCGTCCCGGGCCGCGTCCAGGCACTGCAACCGAGCCAGTACGGCATCGACCGCACCGAGCGCGAACAGCAGCAACAGCACCAGCGCCGGCAGCCCGACCGCCAGCTCAGCCGTTACGGACCCGCGATCCCGGCGGCGCCCCCGATCTCCACGGCGCCCCCGATCCCCAAGGCGCCCCCGATCCCTTCGGCCTCCGTGATCCGGTCCACATGGCCGGGCCGTCACTTGAGGGCCCGCTCGATGAGGTGCCCCAGCGCGGCCTGCACCTGCGCGGACGTCAGTACCTTCAGCAGCAGGCCCGCGAACGCGACGGCCGCCAGAGTGCCCACGGCGTACTCGTCAAATTCCTATGCATCCTTTATAATTGATCTTGTAAGGGTAGATGCATATGAATGGGCTGCTCGCTCAACCACTCCTCTCAAGCTTGCTTCCAGAACCACATACGGGGTTCTGTTACATCTACCTACGGATTTCCGACGACAAAGAGGGCAAGGAGCTTGGCGTCAAGCGCCAAGAGGAGGACTGCCGCAAACTGGCTGCCGAACTGGGCCTCATCGTCGTGCGGGTGTTCTGCGACAACGACAAATCAGCCAGCACCAACCACGATGTTTACCGGCCCGACTACGAAGAAATGATGGGCTTGCTTGAAACCGGCCCAGTGAAAATCGTTCTCACCTACACCCGCAAGCGGTTAACCCGTAAGCCCGCTGAGAACGAAGGCCAGATACGGCTCGGCCGCTTCCACGGTGTCCAGTACATCTACGTGCGTGGCGAAGCACTCGATCTGACCGTATCCGCCAACCGGAAGATTGACCGTATCCAGGCCGCGCTCGATGCTGGCGAACCCGAAGACTTGCAAGAGCTGATACTGCGTAAGAAGCAGGAGGACGCCAAGCATGGACTCACGCCCGGAGGCCCACGTACTTACGGCTACGGGCCAGTGGTCGGCAAGAATCCACTAAACAGCAAAGACATCCGCGACCCCTATCAAACCATCCCCGAAGAAGTGCACATACTCCATGAGGGTAAAAGGCGTACCCTGGCCGGGGACAGTCAGCAGTTAATCGTGACTGATTGGAACCAACGCGGCACACGAACAGCCCGTGCTGGCGACGTAATCAAGTACAAAGGCGTCGAGCGGGTGTGCGATGGGCTATGGACGGTCGGAAAGTTCAGCCGCACTTTGCTTAACGAAAGCTACGTGCAGTTTGACCCGACCGGCCACCCATCCGACTGCCCATGCCTCCGCAATCCCGAAACCGGCGGCACGCGCGTTCACCGCAACGACCGACACCGCGCCCTATGGCCTGCAATCTTTACCCGCGCCGAACACGAAGCCATGAAAGCCATGTTTTCTCATAAGCCTTGGTCGAACCATGGTCGTATCAAAGGCCGCACCTATTTACTGAGCGGCATCGTGTGTTGCGGCGGCACTTGGAAGGATGGCGACAGAAAAGGCCGACTCTGCGGCGGCCTCATGTACGGCCAGGGCAAAACCTACAAACTAGCCGACGGTAGTACCAAATACCAGCGTCGCTACGCTTGCAAGAAATGGGACAACCACGGCCTGCGCGCTGGGTGCTGCACCGTCTTCCGTATTGCCGACCCAGTAGAAAAGCTGGTGAGCGAGGCGGTGCTGCATCGCTTCGATTCGCCGGAGATACACCGGGCGCTCGCGCCAACCGACAGCGAAGACGCCATGGCTGCCGTACTCCAAACGCTCGGCGGCCTGCACGCCCGGCGCGAACAATTAGCCGCCGAGTACGCCGCCGGTGAACACGAAAAAGAGGACTACCATGTTATGCGGACGGTCATTAGGGCCAACATAGCCGAGGCAGAAACCGAAAAGAAGCGCCTGATGAGCGCCAAGGCCAAGAGCCTTGCCCTGCCTGCGGATGGTGGGACGCTTCGGGAGCTGTGGGAAACCGCCAGCCTAGAGTGGCGGGCCAGCGTTATAAAGCTGGTCGTTGAGAGGGTGATAATCCACCCTGGCCGTCCGGGCGAGCGGAATTGGCACGGCTGGAACTTTGACCCTGCGAGGGTTGAGATCGTTTGGCTTCACTAACCAGTACGGCGAGCTTGTTAATCGTGGCGGCGTCTCGCACCTTGAGCGGGACGCCGCTCTTTTTGGTGCTCTCACGCATATAGTCTCGTAGATCAGATGCCGCCATATATCAAAGTCCTGTTAACGTCTTCATTATATAGGATTGCCCGCCACGCGCTGCCGTGCGATATACATTCCGACCATCCGCGACATCTCACGAGCCGCATCCGCGCGCTGATGATCGTTTTTCTTGGCATAGTTAGCTTCTCGTCTGGCCAAGTCGTTCAGAATGGCGCGCAGGTAGTGGGTTTCTTGCTTCGGCATTGCCTGCCGTGCCATGATCGCAACTACGAAGAAGGCAGCCAGAGACACTAAAGACCAGTACCACGCGACAGTAAAAGCGAGCACGAGTACCAAGGCGAGCGATGGAAATAGCGCCAGATTGCGGGCGGTCTGCGCGCGAGGAGTAATCGCGTCTTGAAAACCGTACTTGCCTGAAAGCTCGTTGTCTTTGGCGATTTCGCGCCCGACATACAACGTTACGTCTTGCATTCGGCTTGTGTAGCCCCAAAGAACTCCGACAACGAGAACAAGACCGACAACGACGACTTCCATAGAGTTCTATTATGCGCCCGAAACCTCTCAAGATCAACTAAACGCCTCGCTCGACTTCGAGGATGCTGTCAATTACACGGCTTCACAGACGGGCATTTTGCTGGCATAGGTTAATGCGGGGATCACCGCGCGGGCTTCCGAGAGTTGAAACAGTAACCGGGAGTCGCGTATGTGCAAAAGAGATGCAAACCTTAACGTGACGCGGCAATGAGCGCTGTTCTTGTCGCGTCGTTCGCCTGCCTGCTGACGGCCGGGCTGGTGCTCGTGGTCCGCCGCGTCGAAGGCCGGGCTTGGCGGTCACGGTTGGTGGCGTTCCGGCTCGGCTTGACCGACGGCCTCACTACCGACGACGTTGCCCGATGGTTGGGTACTGTGACAACGACAGTGCGCCCGTCGCGCTTCGCGCTGTTGACTCCCCCGCCAGTGGTCGTCGAAGTCGTGGCGACCAGGACAGGCATCGCTCACTACCTGATCTTTACCAACCGGCAACGCCGCATGGTGTTGGCGAGCCTGCGGGCGGCACTGCCGGTGCGCCTGGACGACGCGGCAGCGTACCTACATGAGCGGCCGGCGTTTCACCTTGCGGCCGAGCTTCGCCTCTGGGGTGGCCGCCCCTTGGCATACGACCGGGGCCAGTCGGCCAGTGCCGCGTATCTGGCGGCCATACAACCGCTGTACGCCGATGAGCGCGTAACAGTGCAACTCATCGCTGGAGGTGCAAGCACACCGACACCGGACAGTGACAACCTCCAAGATGCCCGCGCCCGGCACCGGCAGCCGCTCGTACATCTGGCGGTCAGGGTTGGCGTAGCCGCCAAACGGCGTGATCGCGCGGGCAGTCTGCTGAGTGGCGTCGTTGGTGGCCTGCGACTGCTGAACGCTCCCGGTGCCCAGCTCGTCAGACGGTGGTTGCCGTCGCCGGTCACCGCTGGCCGCCTCCAACGCCGAACGTCGCCGCTGGGGCGGTGGCCGTTCACGATCAACACATTGGAGGCCGCAGGCTTCTTCGGCATGGCTCCCGGCGTGTACCTGCCCGGCCTTTCGGTCGGTGGCGCACGGCAACTGCCGCCGGCGCAGAGCATGGCGCGCACTGGCTGCGTCATCGCCACCAGCAACTACCCCGGCATCAGCCGACCGTTGGCCCTGCGCCTGCGTGACCGGCTGGCCCATACCTATATTCCTGGCCCTACGGGGGTCGGCAAGTCAACCCTCATGGTGAACATGGCGCTGCAAGACATCGCCGCCGGACTGAGCGTGGTGTTCGTTGACCCGAAGGGCGACGCCATACCCGATCTGTTGGCGCGGACGCCTGCTGAGAGGCACAGCGATGTCATGGTCATAAACCCGGCGGCGGTCGGCGGCCACGTGGTCGGCTGGAACGTCCTCCAGATGAAGGGCGGCGAGCTGGCACGAGAGTTGGCGGTTGACCACGCCGTTAATGTGCTGCACGAACTGTGGCGCGACTCCTGGGGGCCGCGAACAGCCGATGTGCTCCGGGCTTCGCTGCTGACACTGGCCTACGCCAAAGCGCCGGACGGCACGGCCTTCGCCATCACCGACGTGGCCGAGCTGTTGACCAACGACCATTTCCGCCGCTTCGTGTTGGCACAGCGGAGCGTGCCGCCATCTGTCCGGGGCTTCTGGGATGAGTACAACGCCAGATCGACGAGCGACCGGGCGGCAGTGATCGGCCCCTCCATGAACAAGCTACGGGCGTTCAGTACCCGCACCGCCCTGCGCCTATTGCTGGGCCAGAGCCAGGGCATCGACCTGGGCGACGTCTTCACCAAACGCCGGATTCTGTTGGTGTCGCTGGGCAAAGGCACCATCGGCCCCGAAGCCGCACACCTTGTCGGCTCGCTGCTGGTATCGGGCATCTGGCAGGAGTGCCTTCATCGCGTAACTGTGCCAGCCGAACTGCGGCGGCCGGTGATGTGCTACATCGACGAAGCACAGGATGTGGTGCGGCTGCCGCTCGCAGACATGCTGGCTCAGGCGCGAGGTCTGGGCATGGGTCTGGTGCTGGCCAATCAGAGCTTGGCGCAGTTGCCGGAGGCCATGCAGTCGGCGCTGTTGGGAGTCGCCCGCACACAGGTCGCCTTCCAGCTCGGCCACGACGACGCCAAGGTGTTAGCCCGGTCGTTCGGCCCGCTGACCGCCAAAGAGCTGCAAGGGTTGGCCGCCCACGAGGTCGCAATCCGGGCCTGCGTGAACGGCCAAACGCTGCGGCCAGTGACCGGCACGACGCTGCCGTTACCCCCACCTGTGCATGACGGCCTCGCCCTGGCCGACGCCAGCCGTCAACGCTTTGGCGTTCCTCGGTCTGATGTCGAAACGGCGATGGCTGGCCGCCTACTGATGCCCGCCTCTGGGCCAATCGGGCGGCAACTGCGGAGGACGGCGTGACGGTGCGGGCTCGCGCCGCTGTTGGCGTCGGCGTTGGTGTCGCCTACGACCTCGGCGGCCGGGAACCAGGGGCTACGGCGACCGGAACGCCGACGACATACACCGCTTGCCGTGGAGTTCCGGCATGACCGCCCCCGACCGCATCACCGCTGGCTACGCCGATTGGCTTGCTGACCGTTGCAGCACAAGGGATTTGGCCATCTTGCAAACGGTCAACCGGCTACGCCTGGTCAGCGGCAGCCAGCTTGAGCGGTTGCACTTCGCTGGCCTTGCCGGGCGGTCGCGCGCCGTCAGCCGGTGGCGAGTTTTGAAGCGGCTAACCGACTGGCGGCTGATCGCACCCCTTGACCGTCGGGTGGGCGGCTGCGCCCGCGGCTCCGCTGGCATGGTGTTATCGCTCGACAGCGCAGGTGTACGACTGCTGCGGCTGAACATTGGCCTGCGGGTACGACGGCCGACAACACCAGGGGGCCGGAAGATCAAGCACAGCATCGCCGTAGCCGAGCTGTACACGGGCCTTGTCGAACACAGCCGGGCGCAGGGCTTTACCGTGGCCCACTTCGAGATCGAACCGCGCTACCAAACGGGGGCGGGCTGGATTAGCCCCGACGCCTATGCGGTGCTGGCTACTGGCGACGTTGCCGACCACTGGTGGATAGAGGTTGACCTGGCCACCGAATCGGCGGTGACGGTCGGCCAGAAGATCGAGGCCTACGCCGCGTACTACCAGCAGGGCCGCTGGGCGTCCCTGGGCGTTATGCCGCGCGTACTGGTAATAGTGCCGGACGAGCACCGACGCGAACAACTGAAGGCCAGACTCGCACGACTGGCCGACACAAAAACAATCGCTAAAATCGTGCTACTACCGACCGCCACACACTATGTGTCACGTCGGATTACTACCACCCACTATTGACAAATTAGCATAAGCGTTGTCTATTCTACACTTCGCAACAGGCGGGCGAGTATGGGAATATTAAGTTGGTTGCTTACCTGCGCCCACCACGAAGGCCACAGCCTATCGCAGCGGCGACGAGCGAATAGCAATAAACAGGAACCATCATAGCAATGAACAATCATAGCGCCAGTAAAGAGCCAGCCGTGCCACTCAAAATCGCATGGTCTAAAGACCACCACAGCATCGTGTCGCCAACAGGAATCGTCCTAACCGTCAAGCAGACGGCCGACAAGTTGCAGGTAAGCACATGGACAGTGAACGAGCTTATCCGAAAGCGCGAGCTTGCATCCTTCAAAATCGGCCGGCGGCGCTGCGTGCCTGTCGAAGCGGTGCAAGAACTTGTCGCAATGCGCCTTGCTGCGGAGGCAGGGTAATGGCCCGGCGCACCAAGGGCGAGGGCACGATCTATCCTCGCAAGGACGGGCGCTGGGAGGCTGCCGTCTACCTTCCAACAACAGCCGGCATCAGCAAGCGGGTTAGCTTCTATGGGGTAACCGCCGAGGATGTGCGCCAAAAACTCACCGAAGCAAAAGCCCAGGCACAGCGGGGCATCCCCTTGCCTGATCGGACATGGCGGCTTGGCGACTACCTTGATTACTGGCTTGAACGAGCCAAGCGTCGGCCCCTAACCTACGTCCGACAGGAACGGGTTGTTCGCCTTTACCTTAAGCCAGTACTCGGACAACGGAAGTTGGACCACCTTTCCGTCAAGATCGTACAAGACCTCTTAGACCGGCTATTCGCCGACGGCAAGTCGGCCGCCACCATACACCAAATACGCAAGGTGCTCAGCGCCGCACTTACCTACGCCATGCGGCAAGAAGTACTATTTCGCAATGTTGCTCGCCTTGTTGAAATGCCACGATATAAGCCGCGCGAAGCGCAACACTGGTCGTTTGAGGAGGCTGCCAGCTTTCTTGAAGGAGCACGCCCTGACCCACTCTATGCTGCGTTTGTATTGCTCACGCTTTACGGATTACGCCGGGGCGAGGTGGTAGGCATCAGATGGTGCGATGTGGACTTTGCTCGGAATGTTCTCCGGATCAGGCAGCAGGTTCAACGCATCAACGGCACACTACAGCAGGTAGATCTAAAGACGGATTCCAGCAGAGGCGATGAACCGCTGCTGGCCACGGCCAGGCAGGTACTAACGGAGCGACGCCGAGAGCAAACCGCCGCAAGAACTGCCGCCGGTAAGGATTGGCAGGGTACCGGGAACGATGAGGAGCTGGTTTTCACGACCAGAACGGGCCGCCCTACTGACCCTCGGAATCTCGAACGATCATTTCACCGCATCCGCGAGCGGCTGGGTCTACGCCGTATCACGCCGCATGGCTGGAGATATGGTAACGCGACCGGCCTAAAAGATGCGGGTGTTAATGAGCGCGACGTTCAAGGCATACTCCGCCATAGCTCCGCCCATATGACTCGTTACTACGAGCGCGTGAACATGGACAACAAGCGGGACGGCCTAGAGAAGTTTGAGCAGGCGTTGTTTGCCGCCGGTGACGGTGAGAGCTGCCGTCAACTATTGCCGTCAATCAAGAAAAAACTCCACCTAGTTGGTGAAGTTCTCTCTGGTGGCGCCTCCCAGGATCGAACTGGGGACACAGGGCTCTTCAGGCCAAACCAAGATAGTTTGCCAAAACGGGTTGCTCAAATAAGGTCGGTTGTCCAAGCACGCGGGCGTGTGTGGATTCTCGGGTCTGCTGCCGTCAACTTTAGCCGTCAAAACCATGCAGGCGTGTTGCCAGGCGAGGCGCTGTAACCATGGCCGTTCTAATGCTTGACGCCCGCGCCCCGCCTGCTAGTCGCCCGCGCGGCGATCCCCCCTCAACCAAACCTAACACGAGACTCATATATATATGCAACACCCACACCCCGCTCCGGGTGCAGTTCAAAGCACCCCGACAGAAAGGCCATCACTCCCACGGAACACTATCCTGCTTGGCGATGTTCGCACACGGCTGCGCGAATTGCCCGACAGCTCCGTTGACTGCATCATCACCAGCCCGCCGTACTTCGGCGTTCGCAACTACGGTCACAACGACCAAATGGGCGCAGAAAAGTACGTCGACGCACTGGGCCGACGAACCTCCGTGAGGTCTGCCGCCAGGCGGCCCGCGTTCTGAAGCCAAGCGGCGCACTGTGGCTCAACCTCGGCGACTGCTACTCCCGCCGCCCCGAAGAAGGCGCACCGGCCAAGAGCCTGCTGCTCGGCCCCGCCCGGCTGGCGCTGGCGCTGCTCCGCGACGGCTGGATTCTGCGTAACCAAGTGGTGTGGGCGAAGTCCAACCCCATGCCCAGCTCGGTGCGCGACCGGCTGTCAACGACGCACGAGGCCGATCTACTTTCTGGTGCGCTCGCGGCGGTACTTCTTCGACCTCGACGCCATCCGGCAACCGCTGCTGACGACCGCGCCACAGTCCACCACGCGACGCCGAGCGCACGTACCCGCCACCCGACGACAGCCGGCGCACCGCCCGTGGCGTCAACAACAACAACGGCCTTGGTCCACCTCAAGGCGCGCGGCGCTGGCCGGTCATCCGCTGGGCAAGAACCCCGGCGACGTCTGGCGGCTGGCAACGGCCAACTTCCGGGGTGCGCACTTCGCGGTCTTCCCCATCAACCTCACGAACGTCCCGCTCGCTGGCGACGTGCCCGGAGAAGGTCTGCATCCGTTGCGGCCGCCCGTGGGAGCGGCGGCCCGTCGAGCGCGAGAAGTCGCGCCACCCTCGGCGAACTGCACGCCGTGTGCGGTTGCAACGCCGGGACACAGCCGGGCGTGGTGCTCGACCCGTTCATGGGCGCTGGCACTGTCGCCCTGGCCGCCGAACAGCACGGCCGGGACTGGTTGGGCATCGAGCTGAACCCCACCTACGTCACCCTGGCCGAACAACGACTTGCCGCCTGGCGGGTCAGCCAAGCGACTTCCAAACCCTGATGGGGCGGCGGCTCCTCGCTGCCGTGCGGCCGTCGTTGTCATCCCTAACCGAAGGGATGGCCGGTCGCACCAACAACGAGGAGGGCTCCCGATGACGGAACCCAAGGGCCAGACCAAGACGCTCGGCATCAAGCTGGCGCCGGAACTGCACGCTCAGTTCACGCTGGTCACGCAGATGGATAATCTGTCGCTGGCCGAGGGCGTGGTTCGGGCGGTGGAGCTTCTGGGTGAAGACCCAAAGCGAAACGCCTAACTTCGCCGAGCGGGCCGCCGCCACGGTGGCAGAGATCGAGGCCGAACTGCCGCACGGCGCAACGCTGTGCAGGCGTTGTTCGGGCAACCGGGCGATGCGGCAACCGGCGGCACCGCGAAGCGCGGCAGCAAGTAGGCGGCACCACTCCTCACCTTCGGGCTGTACGGCGGGCTGACGCCTGCCGTACAGCCCGGTTACATCTAAATAATGACATGAAAAACGAGCCAGATTTTAGACTTGACTTGTATATTGGTACTGAGTTAGCAATAACTTACACTCAGGGTGGAGAGCCAGGCGACTTGGCTTTGGGGTGCCGCGTAGCGGCACGCCCAGCACCTGAGCATCTGGCCCCCCTGTTGGTGTGGCGATTCATTCTAGGTTGCGCCTTGGGCGCGGATCACTCACAAGCCAATTGTATTCCAACAGCCGAGGGCTTGTTTGCCATCTCCCTTTCTTTCTTCTTTTCTTTTCTTCTTTCTTTTACCAACAGATGCAGGTAACTAAATAGAGGGCAACAACATGGTTGTAGTGGGTTTCGACGTATCCAAAGATGCATTGCACGGTGCGAGAATAGATAGAAACGAAGTAGTAAAGCAGCACTACCACATCCCCGACACCCAAGAAGGCATATACCCGGTCCTCGACGGACTACGCGCTCAGTATAAACGGCTGCGGGTGGCCGCCGAGTCCACGGGTAACTACCACCGGCGGCTCATGCTCATCTGCTTAGAGCTGGATATCCCGTTCCTACTGCTCAACCCTCTTACGACCAAAGATTCCATCCGGCACTGGTCCGTAAAAAAAGACCGACACCAGCGACGCAGAGGTCATTGCCCGCAATGCCAGAAACGGCAAAGGCCATCTGGTCACTGCGGATAGCGTGAGGCCTGTCAGCCCATCACGCGCACAAGTGTCAAGCTGACCGGTATAGTGACAATGTTAAAGCTCATCGCCCACCATAACCGTGAAACGCTTCCCCAGGGGCTGCTCGACGAACTGGCCGCACTTGAGGCGCGGTTAATGTGGCGGTCAAGGTGTTTCACGCCGAAGCTGCCGCCGCTGTTCCTGACGATCTGTCCGGCCTGCTACGGTCCATTCCTGGGGTCGGGTCGCTCACCATGGCCACACTGGTGAGTGAAATAGGTGACGTCGGCCGGTTCCGGAGCGCCGACGCCTTAGTGGCGTACGCCGGGCTTGACCCCAAGGTTAGCCAAAGCGGCGTGAGCCTCAACCGTAATAGCCGCCTGACCAAGCGCGGATCGCCGTATCTGCGCCGGGCACTGTTCTTGGCGGCCGGTTCGCCCGTCGGTTCGACCCTGAACCGCGAGCCATATACGAGCGAAAGAGGGCGGCCGGCAAGCGTCACGCCGGCGCCACCATCGCGGTCGCTCAACGGCTGGCGAACCGCATATATGCGGTGTGGATGAGGATCAGCGTATGAGCGAAGAACCGTCGCCGGAATTGAAAACACCCCCGCGATCAAAAGGGCATAGCCGTTTGATGCAGGGGCGGACGACCGAGACCACGGAAAATCTTGACTCAATATTCTAGGTCTCAGTCTCTTGGCTAGCGGGCCGTAGTGGTGTATTCCTACCCACCACGGCCCGCTGACCCGGTGGGTTCTTTCCCTTCATTCTGGTCCACGAGCCGGACCAGCTCCTACGAAATCCAGTATTGACTGACTGGTCCGTAGACGTTCACCCAGGGGCCGCTGATTCCGTCCTTCGCCCACAGGCTGTTGTTGACGGTCTGGATGTAGCTGATCCGGTTACCAACAGCCCATACATACAGCACGGGCGTGGCGTTGAACGACCACACCCAACCACTCGTCAGGCTGCCGGCCTTGCCGTGGATGCTGGTGCTGCCACGGGCAATGAACAGGTTTTCACTCGCCGTGTAGTCGTCGGCGGGACCGAGGTTCACCCAGGGACCGCCGAGTCCATCCTTGGCGTACTTGTTCCCGCCGGTGTCCGTCCAACTATCCGGTTGCCTGAAACCCGCAGGTCGTTGCCGACCGGCGACGGGTTGAGCTCACCCAGGCGTCACTCAGGCCGGCCTTGGCGAAATGTTCTGGCCGAGCTGGATGACGACGAGGATACTCACCACGTACCGGGTGACTGCGCCGTACACGTTCACCCATGCGCCGCCCAGGCCGTCTCGGCCCAGAGCTGGTTGTTGGTGTCGTAATACGCCATCCGGTTGCCCGCCAACTCTATGTGGTTGCTGGCGTCGGGTTGAAGCCGTACACCCAGTTACTTGTGAGCGAACCGAACTTGGCGTGCAGGACAGTGCCGACAGGACAATCAGCAGCGTTTTGCTTTATAGCATATTCGCTTGCTGGACGCCGTAGATGTCCACCCAACCGCTATACATGCCGTCCTTCTCGCACGAATGTCTGATCCTCTTACGATGTCTCCTAAATGTCAGCTACAGGATACCTTGATGTAGGTGGCCGAGGTTATGTTCTGAGGAACCCGAAGGATCGGACAGATCCGCCTTGGCGTAGACTGGCGGCGCCCGCGCGAACCACAACAAACGACGAATGATTGCCAAGTTCACGGATGGAACTCATATCGACGATTCTAGCAATTTCGACGACGAGCTACCCGATCCAGAAACCATTGTGAGACGCTGTAGTTATTAGGGTCAGGAACACCGTAGATGCTGGTCTTGTTCGTACCGGTGCAGACACCGTCATCTTGATCACACCAACTACCCAGACGGCTGAGGAAATGATTTGGCGTATAGGGGTCACGAGCACCAAGCATGCCGCCAAATGGTGAGCGGGCGGAGGGAGGCGTCTCGTTGCCGCGCGCGCGGGATAAGTTGAACGCCACACTCTACGCTGTACTTGGGGTCACCGTCGAGTGCTACGAACCCAATATGATCCTTCGCCGCGTGGGACGGCACGGTCGGTCTCCCACAGGCCGCCGTTGCGCTCCAGCACCCAACCGATGACATTGTTGCCGAAACCTGTTGAGAAGCCACCGAAGGCGACGGTCTCGTTCGGTGCATCGGCAGCTCCCTGTCGGTCCATCGCCGGCGTCACGGATGATTCAAGTGGTTGACCAGCTCCGTCGGTGCCGACGGTTACGCTGTCTGTGTATGCACCAGTCAGGACGGACCACGGCACCGGAACAGCAATATATCCCTGTCCACTTAGGTATATTGACAATCTCGTTACCGTGTAGGGGACCCAGCTCCACTTAAAAAACCGGAACTCCGTCCGGGTAGTCGGGAGTTGGAATCCCAACAGCATGCAGCGCATACTCCACGTGATTCTGGAAGGCCATGGCTTGATCGCCGTTGACGTCTTGCCAAGAACCCCACGTTTCCACAACACGTAGACGCCGCCTGTTTGGCAGAGGGGATCAGCGCTGGCCGGGCTGGCTGGCCCCCGGACCAGGGTCCAGCACCTGCGATTGACTTAGTGGCAGATCATCAGCCTCGTCGCGCCACCTTGGTTTACGGTTTGCACAAATGGCATAAGGCCAGCTTTCTGGTAGGAAAGTGAATTGGGAAAGGGTAGTGCCCGCAAAGCCTTATGGGCCTGCGGGCATCAAGCCATACATAACATTAGTTGGTTGGAATTGCAATGATTAGACAAGGCAAACTAGCGCCATATTGCAATGGCGCTAGTTTGCTTTATAAAGAAAAGCAACTAACCTAATTCGTGGTGAATTCCATAAAAACCCGAAGTCAAATATCACGAAATTTAACCTCCCCGTGGCTTCCGGCTCTCATAATTTTGGCGTGGTGGTGGTTGTTGGCCTCGTTTGGGTGGCGTGGCGCTGTATGGGTCGCTTAACAAATCGTCGACCAACTACGCGGAAGGGAAACGGCGAAGCCCCTGGTTCAATCAGCACTGGTTGATGCAGGTGGCAAAGAAGCAGTGTGGCTACGAGCGGTGATAACGGTAGTCAGATAAACAAATGCACGCACAGTGGTATAGCGTGTATTTTGAAATCCAGAAGGACAAAGACCCAAACAATTGAGCTGCTTAAGTCTGTTACCACAGAAAACGGCTATCACTTGAGTCATGCCAGTCTAACTAACAGGGGGCCAGTGAGCGTGGCCGACCAGTTCATCGACAAGTGGTACTTTGACAACACAAGCAAGATGAGTCCCTATGAGGGCCTGATAAGTGGTCCTGTCAATCTGACCGCACAAGTTAACGCTGACGGCCTTGATTCGGCGTGCCCTAACGGTATCACCATCGATGCCGGGCACAGTGCAATCGGAATTGATGTGAAGCTACTCGAGCTCAAACGCTAGGCGAGCCTGTGAAGTCCGCAACAAACCCGAAGTCCAATAATCCAAGGCTTAAGGTGCAGTTGTCGCCGCACTTGTTGTGAATGCGTAGCTCTAGTCTTTGATCCCTGATCTTGGTAAACTGCGGCCGTGTCCATCGAATCCGAAAGAGTGACCCGCGCTCAGCGGATCGATCCCAAGCTGACGAATGCCGGCTGGTCGGTAATGCCGAGCGTTGGAGTCGACATCATCCGCTCGACACAGCCGGTCGCCCTTACGGAGTTCGATACCTCAAACGGCCCGGCCGACTACGCACTTTGCCACGGGGGCAGGTGCGTGGAGTGGTCGAGGCCAAGAAGGTGACGCTCGGACCGCAAGGCGTGCTCATGCAAGCCGAGCGGTACTCCGAGGGCATCCACCAGGTGCCGATATACCAGGGCGAGTTCGGCGTCCCATTCCTGTACTCGACCAACGGCGAGCAGCTCTGGTTCCACGACGTGCGCAATGAGTTGAACCGCTCACGGAAGGTCTCTGGGTTCCACACGCCCGGCGCGCTAGACGAGATGCTGACCCGCGACTTCGAGACTGAGATCGCGGATCTTGCCGCCATCCCGCAGAACCTTCGCCTGCGGCCGTACCAGGTCGAGGCCAACACTGCCGTCGAGCAGGCCATCCGCGAGCGCAAGCGCAAGATGCTTGTGACGATGGCGACCGGCACCGGCAAGACGCTGACGATGGTCAACGAGGTGTACCGGCTCATGAAGTCCGGCGTTGCTCGCCGCGTGCTCTTCCTCGTCGATCGGCGCGCGCTCGCCGCGCAGGCCGTCCGGGCCTTCGCGTCGTTCGAGGCCGAGCCGGGCCTGAAGTTCGACAAGATCTATCCGGTCTACTCGCAGCGCTTCCAGCAGGGCGACTTCGGACGAGGGCGAGCAGTTCGACCCCAACGTCATGCCGAACTCGCTTCTGACGAGCCCCAAGCTCGGCGACGCCTTCGTCTACGTCTGCACCATCCAGCGCATGGCCATCAACCTGTTCGGCGGCGAGCGGGCACTCACGCATCGGCGACGAGCAGATCGACGACGATGCCGAGCAGCTCGACATCCCGATCCACGCCTTCGACCTGATCATCGCCGACGAGTGCCACCGCGGCTACTCGGCCAAGGAGCTGTCGGTCTGGCGCGACACGCTCGACCACTTCGACGCCATCAAGGTCGGCCTCACCGCGACGCCGGCCGCCCACACCATGGCCTACTTCGAGAACCTGGTCTACCGCTACGAGTACGAGCGGGCCGTCCGCGAGGGCTACCTCGTCGACTACGACGTGGTCAAGCGTGCGCTCGGACGTCCGCATGAACGGCGTCTTCCTAAAGAGGGCGAGCAGGTCGACCAGATCGACCCCGACACCGGCACCCGGCAGCTCGACCTGCTGGAAGACGAGCGGGCCTTCGACGCCACCGAGGTCGAGCGCAAGATCACCGCGCCGGACTCGAACCGCAAGATTCTCGAAGAGATCAAGCGCTACGCCGACGAGCACGAGCGCGAGTACGGCCGCTTCCCGAAGACGCTGATCTTCGCCGCCAACGACCTGCCGCATACCTCGCACGCCGACCAGCTCGTCGACATGGCCCGCGACATCTTCGGTCGGGGCGAGGCCTTCGTCGCCAAGATCACCGGCCGTGTCGACCGGCCGCTTCAGCGCATCCGCGAGTTCCGCAACCGCCCGAACCCCGGCATCGTCGTCACGGTCGATCTGCTGACCACCGGCGTCGACATCCCCGACCTGGAGTTCCTCGTCTTCCTGCGCCCGGTGAAGTCCCGCATCCTGTTCGAGCAGATGCTCGGCCGCGGCACCCGCAAGGGCGACCGCCACCCCGACAAGTCGCACTTCGTGGTCTTCGACTGCTTCGACGGCACGCTGCTGGAGTACTTCCGCAAGCACCACCGGCATGACCGTCGAGCCGCCCGAGGGCGACGGCAAGTCCATCACTGCAGATCATCGAGGAGATCTGGCAGAACCGGGACCGCGACTACAACATCCGTCGACTGGTCAAGCGCCTCCAGCGCATCGCCAAGCAGATGTCCGGCGATGCGTACGAGCTGTTCGCGCGCTTCATCCCTGACGGCGACGTGGGCGCGTTCGCCGAGGAGCTGCCGGCCTCTGCTGCGCGGCTCGTTCGGCCGACCATGAAGATCCTGCGCGATCCCGAGTTCCAGAGCTCCTCACCGACTATCCCGCGCGGGCAGCGCACCTTCATCGTCGCGCCAGGCGTCGTCGACGAGGTTCGAGTCCGAGTGGCTCATCCAGGGCGGCACCGGCCAGGAGTACAAGCCCAGCGACTACCTGCAGGCGTTCGCCTCGTTCGTCCGCGAGCAACCGAGGACGGTCGAGGCGCTATCGGATCATGCTGTCCCGGCCCAGGAGTGGGGCGCCGAACCGCTCACCGAGCTGCGCCAGGCGCTCACGCAAGCGCCCGAGCACTTCACCGAGGCCAACCTCCAGCGCGCCTTCCACGCCACGCACCACAAGGCCCTGGTCGACATCATCTCGATGGTCAAGCGCGCTGCGCTGGAGACCTCACCGCTGCTGACCGCCGAGGAGCGGGTCAATGCCGCCGTCGCCCAGGTCACGTCGAGCGGCGACGTGACCGAGGACAAGCCCAGTGGATGGACTACATTCGGCAGCACCTGGTCGCAAACCTCTCCATCGAGCGTGAAGACTTCGACGCGATCCCGGTCCTGTCCGATCGCGGCGGCTGGGGCCGGCCAACCGCGTCTTCGACGGGCAGCCTCGCCGAGCTGCTCGACGAGCTCAATGAGGAGCTTGTCGCCGCATGACCGATGTTGTTGGCAAGCTCTGGGGCTTCTGCCACACGCTGCGCCACGACGGCGTGGACTACGGCGACTACATCGAGCAGCTCACCTACCTGCTGTTCCTCAAGATGGCCGACGAGCGCGGTATCGAGCTGCCCGACTACACGAGCTCGACCAAGCAACGCAAGGTGCATCGTCTCGACTGGCCGTATCTGCGCAAGCAGAGCGGCACCGACCTGCTGACGCCTACGTCGAGGCGCTCCCGCACCCCGGCAAGCAGCGCGGGCATGCTCGGCGACATCTTCGCGGCGCCAGAACCGCTTCACCAACCCGGTCAACCTCCAGCGGCTCATCAGCTCATCGACGAGACTGACTGGACCGCGCTCGACACCGACGTCAAGGCCGCGGCGTTCGAGGGCCTGCTGGAGAAGGCTGCGGCCGAGGGCAAGAAGGGTGCAGGTCAATACTTCACGCCTCGCCCGCTGATTCAGAGCATGGTTCGCTGTATCAAGCCCGACCCGCGGGCCAGCAAGGAATTCACCATCGACGATCCAGCTTGCGGCACCGGCGGCTTCCTCGTCGCGGCCTACGAGTGGCTCAAGGACGAGACCGGGGCGGTGCGCTTCGACCGCGACTGTGGCCACGCGCATCCGCAGCAGACATACTTCGGACAGGAACTCGTGCAGCGGCCTCGCCGGCTGGCGCTTATGAACATGTACCTGCACCAGGTCGAGCCGCACATCACTCTCGGCGATTCGATCTACGAGAGCCCAAGTAACCAGCGTTACGACGTCGTTCTGACCAACCCGCCGTTCGGCACCAAGGGCGCTAACCAGGCTCCTGTCGCGACGACTTCGTCGTCGAGACCAGCAACAAGCAGCTCAATTTCCTCCAGCACGTCCTGACCATCCTCAAGCCTGGCGGCCGGGCAGCGATCGTCGTGCCTGACAACGTGCTGTTCGCCGACCAGGCCGGTGAGGTCTTCAAGGTCCTTATGGAGGACTGCGACGTCCATACCGTCCTACGCTGCCCGCGCGGCACCTTCAGCCCTACACCGAGGGCACCAAGACCAACGTCATCTTCTTCACCAAGGGCCAGCCAACTGAGCGACGTTGGATCTACGATGCCCGGGCCAACGTCCCCAAGATCACCAAGAAGAGCCGGCCGCTCGCAACCAAGCACTTCGCAGAATTCGAGCTTGCTATGGAACGACCCAAACGGCCGGAGCAAGCGGCGAATGACTCGTCAGAGGGCCGCTGGCGCAGCTTCAGCCTCGACGAGATCAAGGAGCGCCACTACAAACTCGACGCCTTCAAGTGGATGCGCGACGAAGAGCTCGACGACCCAGACGACCTGCCGGAGCCCGAGGAGCTGATCACTGAGGCGATGGAGGAACTACAGCTCGCTCTCGATGATCTCACCGACATTCAGCGTCTGCTGGAGGGCAATGGAGCCGACCTGTGAAGCCGGACATCTCCGAGCTGCCGGAGGGCTGGCGGCGCATACCCCTAGGCTCTGTTGGCAGGTGGGGCAGCGGTGGCACACCTGACCGGCAACAACGTCATTACTACGGCGGGCCCATCCCATGGATAAAGATTGGCGACCTCACCGACGGAAGAATTATCCGAACCGAGGAAACAATCACCGAGGAAGGCTTGAGCGGCAGCTCCGCAAAGCTCATTGATCCAGAAGCGTTGCTCGTGGCTATGTATGGAGCCTCGATTGGAAAGCTAGGCATCACGGGGATGAGAAGTACGACCAACCAAGCGATCGCATTCTGTATTCCGGATTCCGAATTGACGTCCACAGAATTTTTGTTTCAACTATTACTATACCTTCGGCCTACGCTGATAGGTCAGGGCAAGGGTGGTGCGCAGCCAAACATCAGTCAGTCCGTTCTCAAGTCTCTTGAGGTTCCGCTTCCTCCTCTAGATCAGCAGGCTCAAATCGTCCAAGCGCTTGAATCGATCGGGTCTCATCATGCAAATGCAGCCCAGCGGCTAACGACCGCGCGCAAGATAATCCATCATTTCCGCCAGGCTGTCCTACTCAGCGCCTGTTCAGGCCGCCTCACCGCAGACTGGCGCGAGCGACACCTCGGTCCAGCTGTTTTGCAAGAGCAGCGTGCTCAGAACGTGTCGCCGCTCATCGAGACGCCGAACGAGTGGCCCTGGCAGACACTTCAGGAGATTGCCGACGTTCGCGGTGGTATACAAAAGGGAGCCAGGTTAGGACCCAGGTGAGCCAACTCGCGAGGTGCCGTACCTCCGTGTTGCTAACGTTCAACGTGGTTGGCTCGATCTCTCGGAGATCAAGACTATCTCGGCGCCTGAGTCCAGAATTAGCGATCTGACGCTCCAGCCAGGTGACATTCTTTTCAACGAAGGCGGGGATCGGGACAAGCTTGGTCGAGGCTGGGTCTGGGAAGGCCAGCTGCCAGAATGCATCCACCAGAACCATGTATTTCGAGCACGCCTACACGGTCTAGGTATGCAGCCGCGCTTCTACTCGTGGTTCGGAAACACGATCGGCGCGAGCTATTTCATTGATCAAGGAAAGCAAACAGTCAATCTCGCATCGCTAAGCATGTCGAAACTGAAGGAACTGCCAGTTCCCGTACCCAGCGTGGAGGAACAGGCAGAGATCGTAAGACCTATAGAGCGGCCTGTTTCTCTTGGCCGACAAGCTCCTTGTGCGTGTGCAGGCTGCCAGCCGGCAGGTCGACCGCAGCTCGCCAGCCATCGTCGCCAAGGCCTTCCGCGGGGAGCTGGTGCGATGAGCGGTACGGCCCGTGTGCGGCTCATGGGTTCTGGGCGGCAGGTCGCTGTCGAGGCTGCTTCACAGGGGGTCGTCCGATGAGCCTGGAAGATCGACTTAGCGGATGGACCGGGCCGTCGAGCAACAGTGAGCAGGAAAAGCAGGAACGTACCGAACGCATGGTCCGTGACGCTGTGAAGAACCACGAGCCATTCACGGCCGCGGCCTCAAGGTTTACGCCAAGGGCTCTACGCCAACAATACAAACGTCAAGGCCGACAGCGACGTGGACATCGCCGTTCAGTGCACGGATGTTCAGTATTGGGAAGAAGCAACCCCAGGCGCACACCCTCCGGCAGGGGTCGTATGGGAATCTGGACTCCATCGAAGTTGCGGGCGGAGCTAGGTGCTGCCCTGGAGAAGTTCCCTGGCCAAGTCGACTCGTCCGGCTCCACAGCCTTCCGCATTAACTCGAACACCGCTCGCGTCGACGCTGACGTTGTGCCGTGCTTTGACTATCGCTACTACTTCTCAGCAAGCAGCTATCGAGACGGGGCGAAGGTATTCAAGAAGGATGGGCGAGCATCGTCAACTACCCTGACCAGCAGCTCGCGAACGGTCGTCAGAAAAACACAAGCACCAGCAGCTCTACAAGAAGACCGTCCGCATCATGAAGCGTGTCGAGAACGCGATGGTCAAGGACGGGGCACCGCGAGGTGCCGTCATTCTTCGTCGAGTGCCTCGTCTACAATTGCCCCGACAGTATCTTTCTTGAGCCCACTTGGACCAAGACAATCCGAGGCATCATCGTCCACGTTTGGGATGGCCTTGAGGGTTCAGAGCCGACAGTGGAGTCGGAACGGTGGCTTGAGGTAAATAAGTCCAAGTATCTGTTCCACAGCGCTCAGGCGTGGACCCCTGCTGACCAGCACGGGGTTATGAAAGCAGCCTGGAACTATTTGGGGTTCGAGTCGTGAAGCGGACGATCACTATTCGCGTCATTGTCGCGGTGGTCGTCGTTGTCTTTGTGATTGGGACGTGGGCGCAAACCGGACGTCCGGATCTAGCGGCCCTTAAGTTCTTCTCTGCCGCCGTGCTGGCCAGCACGGCTATCTTCAACTTATGGGACTTCTGGTTGTGGCGGCTTCCGCTCGTACAGCGAATCCCGGGAGTGCCGCGAAGTATCCGAGGCACTTGGAAAGGCACACTGACTTCTCTCTGGGTTGATCCGGCTACAGGTAAATCGCCCCAACCGAAAACTGCGTACCTCGTAGTACGGCAGACCGGCTCGCTTGTTATCGTGAAGCTGTTGACCGACCAGTCCAGGTCTACGTCGGCCTTAGCCAATGTTTCCGAAGTTGACGGGTCTTTCTTGTTGACGTATCTCTACCTAAACAAGCCGGACATGCGTGCTGAGCACCGTAGCCGTATTCATCACGGCTCGGCCATGCTTGACATTTCCGGTTGCCCAGCTAAGCGGCTGAAGGGGCGCTATTGGACCGACCGCGACAGCAAGGGCGAACTTGAGTTCGTAGAACGCAGCGATAGGCTTGCAGACGACTTTACGGAAGCCGGTGGCCTGTTTTAGGGGGAGTTCACCGCGACTTACTGCTCGCTACAAGCAGGAATGTTGGGATAACAATTTCAGGCTTAACAACCTAATCAGCGGTAGTTTACGTACTACGATCCTTTTTAGCTGGCTGCTTACGGCCAGCTCGGTTGGTCCAACGAACAGCGACGTGCCGACTACCGACGGCGCTGGCGGCCCCCGCGCAACAGGAGCGCGCGCCAACAGCGCCAGCAATTGCATATGGTGCGCTTGGCTCTCATGTGGCGCCTCCGTCTTGGCGGCAAGGGCTTGGGGGCGGGGGTTCGCCCGCCCCCCTAACTTGCGTTCATACCTCTGGCCAAGCTCGCGCAGCGCCAAGCGCAGCTTTCCGCGGCGGCGGTTCCGCACTTCCGCCTTCATGGCATCAGCACGTATGAGCCGATGTCGTTTTCGCCCACCATCGCGCGACCGGCACCTGCCAAGCGGTAGGTGACGCTATTACCGGCAAGGGCTTGCAGCGTGGTGGCGTAGCCGGCGTTAAAGCAAATGACCTCAGTCGACGCCGGCCTCGGTCGGTACGGCGCCCTGCCAGTCGGGGAACTGCGTGTCATTTACCACAAGCATCTCGCGCAAAGCGTCGTCGTCGAACGTGTCTATCTTGCCAGCAAGCTTGTACCACTTCACCAAGTCGTCGCGTAGCACGCACTCGTTCAGGCGGTGACGGTAGCTGTCGTTCAGCCGCAGCGCCGCGAGCACGTCACCATAGGTCCCCACAAGGCAAGGCTCTGTCGTCGCGCAACAACGAGATGACGGCACGGCACAGCGCCGGTCGGCTGTCGTCGGTGCTTATCACCTCCAGCAGCGCTTTTACCTGTGGCTTTGACAGTGCCAACTCATGCCAGTCGTCTAGTGGCGCAGCCGACGACAAGTGCCCAAGCGCCACCTCGAAGCTATCGAAATGCTGGTGGCACGCCGAGCAATAGTAGCTCTCGACGCTATCTGTATCCGGTTCGGTGCGTGTTTGACAGTCGCCGGTGTTGCCGTGGTCATCAACGGCGTGGAGTTGGTAAACCGACAGCACAGGCCCTTAGATTGCCACGTTCGCATGGTTGTTGGTTGTTCATATCACCTCTCTTTGCTTAGGCTTAGATATTGAGGGGTTGGCCGACGGGTGTTGTCGGTGCCTCGACTGCTCAAACGCGATTTGCAGCGTGGCTGCTGTGTCCTCTGGCGAATCAGAGCGTGCGGCGTAATGCGGCAGCCGATCTGTGCGCGCTGAGCACATCCCGCCGAGTCGCGGTGTTTCCTTCTTAAACCATGTGGTCGCGCGCGGGCTCATGCGCCACAGGTCGCCCAGGCTGTAGGCAGGCCAATAGCCGTTGCCATATGTGCCGTTTCTTCAGATTATGCGCGGCTCCGAGCCGGCACAGTCCCACGTCCAATAGGCGGCCAAGCTGGTTAACCGTAAAGGCGTTGGCAAAGTTGAGGGTTGGCAAAGTTCATCGTCGTACCCCCGCTGTCGTCGGGCTGTCGGGGAACACATAACCGCGCTCTCTGAACGCGTCGAGCGCTTGCTGTAGTCCGTGGTCTGCCCCCAAGCGTATAATCGTCGTGGCTGTTGGGCAGAACGTCGCCGGAGATTGCGGCTATTTTGGCGCGAACCTCGGGCGATGCTTCGGCGCGCACATCGCGCACAGCTTGGAATATTGAGTCTATAACATCTTGCATAGTTGTTCCCTCGACGCGGCGAGGCGGCACCCCGCCGCGTCCATTCGTGTTTTCCTACCTCAACGGGATAGCGCCCCCGTTGAACTCATTGATAGCCGTGTCGTACAGCGACTCAACCGCTTGTTGCAGTTGATCGCAATAGAGGTCGCCCATCTCTCCGAGCAACCGTTTATCGCGACCCCGCACGCTCCACAGTTCGACGTCGTACAGGTCAGCACCGCTGACGGTGATCGAGATATACCACATATGGCCTGGCTTGCCGTTGACGTACAGCCGCAACCGCAGCTCGCTGTGTTCCAGCTTGCGCGTTCCGGTGTAGGCCAACGCACTGTTTAGCCCGCGCCCGCCAAGGTGGCTGATCGTCTCGTCCAGATTTATCGGGCGGCAGCCCGCATTTTCGACTCGTTGCACAAAAATACTCCTGCCCGTCACGAGCAGGAGCCCCACTCACCCAAGTGACGCTGTAGCCCTGCCGCAATTAGGCGGTTTAGCTGTTACGTGGGTGATGCTCTAAATAAAATGACCTCCTTGCCCAACGCGGCAGGAGGTGCTATAAATAGCAGTTGCGATTTGGCTACTAATTCTAGTCAAATACGCACGGGAGCCCTGCCGCACGCGGGGCTTCTTTAATTGTTCCACGTTCTATTATGATCTTGTCACCTCTGAAAGTCAACACTTTCCACCCCTGTTAATAGCGCTTGTGGATAACTTGCCATTAGGCAGACCTGGAATAGGTGGCGCACGTCGTCGGGCTGAGCTGCAATGACCCGCCGAATGAATCGCTGCCGCCGTTCGGTCAACACCACGAACACCACGCGCGGAAAGATGCCGCTCGGCCAGTGGCCGCCCGTGTAGGCGCTGGCGTAGCGGGCGCACTTGTCGGGTATCTGGCGGCTGCCATGTTAGGTACCTCTGTCAACCTCAAGCCACCATGTAAACCGCCGCCGCGCGGCTGACACACCGAAGTCAACGAACAGATCAGGCGTCAGCTTCACCCCGCCGACTTCCCTGTAAGCCGCATCCTCGCCCTTGTAACCGACGACCTCCACCGCACCCGCCTGTTCCAACCGCTTGAGCACCGCGAAGCACTCGCTGACATCGAGCATGTGATTACTGACCTCTGTATATTGGGGGTACTCGCGCGGCAAGCCGAGCAGCCGTCCACCCACCCGCCCCAGCTGGTAGACGTACCAGCTTGAGCCGCCACCGTTGCCGCCCACCACCCGCAGGCCAAGCCGGTCGAGCACACGCCGGTCAGTCAGACGCTTCAAGGTGCGCTTAAGCGGCATTGGCGAGCGCAGCCCAGCGAACGCGATGTCGCCGATCTGGCGGGTTGTGAGCTGGCCGAGCTGGGCGACCGTTGACGCCACGGCCAGCTCTCGCGCCGACAGCCGAACCAGAACCCCCTGGTGAGCTGTAGCCCGCCCCTGTTTCGCCCCGTCGCCGCTGGTGGCTGCCGCTTTCGGCTGTGCCCCGATGGACGCAGGCGCTGTCACACCGTCCCATCCGGTCACGGCGGGCTCCATCCTGTCGAACCAAACAGCCCGCGACACATCGGCCGCGGGCTGTTGTGGTCCGGCGGTTCAGCCGTCGAGGTCGGCCAGCTCGGGCACGGGCATGGCGAACCATACTTTTCGGCGTCAGCCGGGTTGGCAGGGTCGATCTGGCGTAGCTGCTCGGCGGCCAGGCGGGCGTTCACGTCGGCCAGGTGCTCACGCACGATGCGGGCTTCTTCGGCCGTCACCTTGCCCCGGTGCGGTCGCCCGGCATGTTCCATCGTGGCGTAGTTGACGGCGGCGGTCGGCGTGCGCTTGCCGCTCGGCTTCACCGCCTCGGCGGCGTTGGCACAGGGCCTTCATGGGCTGGTCGGTCGCTAAGGCGTCGAAGTCGCCAACGTCGACCACCACGCGGCGCGGTTCGTCGTCCCCGGCGTGCAGCTCGAACACGGCGACGCTCAGGGCGGCGTCAACGGCCGGTCTTACCTCGTGCGGCAAAGCTTCAAGGGCGACCGGGCCACTGTTCAGGTCGGGGTGTTCAAGCACCACCAGCCGTACGGGTTGATCGTCGTCGGCCAGCAGTTGGCCGCTGAGATCGGAGAACTTTACTTCCTTGGTGCCCATGCGGGCTCACGTCCTTTGCAGTCGGTCGGGGTTCAGTACGCGACATTCGTTGTTGCGGCTCTGACAACGCCGTCCCAGACGGCCCACCAGTTGCGCAGGTCGTCGGTTGCCCGTTCGAGGTTTTCGCTGGCGCTCCGGCTGTAGGTGTGGTCGGCGCGGGTGATGTCGCCCTCCTGCGCCTCCGACAGCCAGGGTTCGTGGTCGCTCAGGTGTTGCAGCTCGCCAAGCACCTGTAGGAAGTAATCGGCTTCGGCACGGAGGCTGGCCACTTTCCCCGCCAAGTCCTGTAGCCCGCTCCTCATGGCTTGTTCCAATCCTGTTCGCCAACTGGCGGCGGGCTACCGCCACCGCCGAGGTTCCGGCGGTCGCGTATCTCTTGTTCGACTTCAGCCATCGGCTTGCCGTAGGTGCTGCGCGACGCTGCCCTGACGGCGTTGCCCAGGCCGACAGGCGGAGGCGGCGGCAGGGTGTAGCCGGTCGCCGGGCGGGCGGGTTGGTTGTCGATCACCAGGCTCAGTACCGCCTCAAACCGGCCCAGCCGCTTAATGTCGTTCTCGGTGACGCCGATCTCGCGGGCGATCATGGCAGCATCGGCCGCTACGGTTTCCAGCGCCAGCTTGCTTCTGGTGTTGGCGAGCACATCACTGCGGATGTCCCTGATCTGGTCGAGCAACTGGTTAGCCAGCACCAGGCCGAGGCGGAACTTTCTAGCCTCGCCGGTCATGTCGCCGAACGAGGTGGGCAGCTTCAGGAAGCGTTGGAACTCGTCGGCGATCAACAGGTACGGCGTGCGCTGCTCTTCTGGCAACCGCGACCGCCGTTGTACTTCCTGCCAGAACCGGGCGACGACCAGAGCCCCAAGTAGCGCGGCTGGCCCTTCGCCGATCTGTCCCTCGGCCAGGTTGACGATCAGGATTTTGCCCTCGGCCAACACGGCGGCCATGTCGACGCCCTCACTCTGGCCGAAGATGCCCCGGAACTCCGGCGTCAGCATCGGCCCCAGGCGGCGCATGACCGGTTCGGTTTGCTGGGCCTGTTCGAGCGCGACAAATTGTCGTAGCGCGTCCAAAACCGTTGCAGTTGTTCATCTGTGACGCTGCGCACCAGCCGGTCACGAAACTTGGGGTCGTCGAGGGTCAGGGCGACTTCGTACAGAGTCAGGCCGCCGTGCAGCGCCACGGTATAGATGGTGTTGCGCAGTACGTGGCTGGTCAGAACGCCAGCGCCCCACAGTTTTTCGAGCACGCCCATCAGGTAGCTGGTGATGAGGCTGGCGTTCGCGCCACGCAACAGGTTCAGGCCAACCGGGCAGTCTGTGCAGGTTGGAGCATATAGATGACGTCGCCCAAGCGCTCGCGCGGCACCAGATTCAGCACGCTTAGGGCCAGGTCGCCATGCGGATCGAACAGCGCCAGGCCCCGCCGAGGTTCAGCCATCCACTGCGCGGCGATGTTCTCCAGCACGGTCGATTTGCCGGTGCCAGTCTTGCCGGGCACGTACAGGTGTTGGCAGAAGTCGGCGGGTCGCAACCCGAGCAGTCGTTCTCTGCCCGGCACAGTCGAGCGGGCCAACACGATGCCGCCAGCCGGGATCAAGGCGTCGGGCCGCAGATGCCGTGTGCGGGCTCGCGGCAACCCTGCCAGCTCTGGCGAGCGCAGCGGTACGGCCGCCAGCGTCGCCGTCTCGGTCATCCCGAAGCGCGCCGGAAAGAAGAAGGGCACCGACCTCCCGGCGATGCGCTCCAAGATGTATGGGTACATGGGCAGGCGGCGGAACTGCGTACGGCCAGAGTGCAGGCTGGCGAGGGCGTGCTGCATGTCTTGTAATAGTTGGACGGCACGAGCCGTCGAACGAACGCGCACCGCCGTGCGGACGATGCCCCGAAAGTTGGGCTGCTCACCCTTGGCGGCGGCCTGCTTATCGGTCAGCGCCGCGCCGCGCAGTAACCCGCGCGCCAGAAGCAGCAGCAGGCCGACAGGCCATCCGCTGGCGGCCGGGCTTGGGGTCGCCTGCCCGAACGCCGCCGCAAGAACGAGCTGGTACATGGCCGCTTCGCCGTCGGCCATATCCTTGATGCTGCCCAAGATTGTGCGGCTGGCGGCTTCGGGGTGTTCGACGGCCAGCAGGGCGTCATGGTCAGTGGTGCCGTACTCCCGGCCATGCGTCCACATCGGCCGTCCCCGAAGCTGCGACCGCTGAGCGTGTACATCGGGGATGTGGTTTTCGAGCTGCCCAAGGATGCTGTCGGCCTTGCCAGCGGGCACCCACAGCCGGTGGTGAATGCCGCGCGAGTCGATGACGACCTCAAGCACCAGGACGCGCACGCCGAACCGTCGGCCGGGTTCGCGGCCAACCGCCGGGTGGACGGTGCCCAACCACTGCACCACTTGGGCGAACTCAACACGCTCGGGGTAGATCAGTTCGTAACTGTCGTAGGGCTCGCGCGGTTGCCACCGCTGGTACAGCTTCACGGCTGGCCTACCACCGGCGGGAACGGAAAAAGAGGCTGCCAACGACAACCACGGCCACCAGCGCGCCGATAATCCAGCCGATCATGGGCTCAGCGCCCACCAGATGATGCGTACGGCTATGGCCAGCACCACGACGGCCACCAGCGCCGAGCGAATCCGTCTCATCCCGCACGCTGCCCGACACTGTTGCGCTTCATTTCCTCGATGGCACGTTCGGTTTGCGCCTGCGCTTCGCGTATGGCGTCTTGGGTCTGAGCCGCCAGCGCTTCGAGGATTTCGGGGTAGCCTCAGGGAGAACTTCGGCGGCTACCGCCTCGCGCTGTACGCCCGGCTTGGGGCGCAATGCGAAGTAGGCCGCCGCACCGGCGCCGACGATGGCGACAAAACCGACGCCAAGACACAGCAGCCCGGCGACAACGGCAATGACTGCGGTTGTACTCATTTGCTCCCCTACCGCTTGCGCCGCGACTGCGGCTTGACCGGCAGGAACATGCCCATCTTGATGCGCTGCATGACGATGTTGTAGTCGGCCTGCGCCCGCGCGTTGAACATGTTCGTCAGTTCGTCGCCGCCCATGGCCGCTACCTGGCGCATCCCACCCAGGCAGTTGTTACCTGCCATCTGTACGTGCGTCAGGCACTCGATGCCGAGCGCCTGCGCCAGTGCCACGCGCGTTTCGTTGAACGCCCGCTGTACCTCTGGTGACTCCTCCACGTACTCGATGTCAGCTCGACTGCCCTGTAGTAGCCGTTGCAGTGCGCCGCCCATCTGTTCCCCTTTCGGTCTTATACCGCTGACAGAGAGGAGACCGTTGCTCCGACATGTGCTCCGTGCGGCACGGGAGATGCTGCCCGCGTCGGGCGGTAGGAGTCTGTGGACAGAAGTGGCAAGTTCTTGGCATCATCGAGGTACGTGCTGCTTCTCTGACCGCTCTGCCGATCTCGGCCCTAACGGCCAGCCCACAACTGAACACTGAGCGTGGCCGCTGGTTGGTCAGCACGGGTCGCAGGTTCGGGCCTTTCGCCTGATGCCTCGGAGCATGGGAGAGCTAGAGGTCACAGCTATCGCGTCACAACTAAAGAAGCTGCTCAAGAACAAGCACGGCGCATATGCCGCCGCGCTCTATTTGTATGCCCGCGACCTCGTAGATGTGCTCTGCCCAGCGAACAACAACCCCGGTCTTAACGACGGTCAGCGGGTCATCAAGGTAGAGCAGCTCATTCGAGATGCCTGCGCGGCTCTTGACGGTCCGACCGGCGAGGCGCTCAAGGTGCTATGTGCCTTCGCGCCGGGTACTTATGGAACAAGCCTCGAACGGCGACGAGAAGAAATGGGCAAAATCCTGAATCCAACATATGGCATCCAAGCCGATACCGTACGGCGGCCGCATATTTGGAATGAGCTTATCTTCGGCCTGGCCTTCGAGCTTTGCAAGCTCGCTGTTTACCCTGGCGCTCCAGCAGACAACCGCAACAGCAATCCGATGCCTTGATCCCCTACATCTCCTAATCAAGTCCTCGGGTTGCTTGCCGACCTATTCTTTCTCCGGGTCGGCGGGCGGATAGATGGATGACGAAAATGGGCGGCGTACTCGTTCAGGGCCTGATCTTGACAGTCGCAAAGCCCTCCGGTGCACCCCCCAGTACGAAGAATGTGACCCCGAGCTTCTGCTCCGCATCCTCGAAGGCCATCCCTGCGGCTCGTATGCCGTATTCGGCTACATCGGGCGCGTACGCCTTCTTGGGACTGCGAACGTGCATGTTCGTCCACGCCGCTTTAATCAAGGACCAATGATAAGCGGCCGTCACCTCCAGTAACTCGAACGCGGCTCGCTGCCCATTGTTAAGCGTGATGGCCTTACCCTCCGATCTGATTGTTCCTTTGGTGCCCAAGTTGAGCGAGGCACCAATGGAGCCGTCAGGCTCTCGCGTGATTAGCAGCCATGTGCCAAACTCATCTTCTTCATGACCGGGCGGGATGAGCGCCCGGAGGGTCTTCACCGCGTGTTCGATCAGTGGTGTGACATGGAACTCGGCGAGTACCCGCCTGTCGTTGTCGTCCATCCCATCGTGCTCACTTCCTGGGCAGACCGTCCGCCCTCGCGCGAGCGGCAATATCAATTGCCACGCAGGCGAGAGGGATGGAGTATGCCCAGGAGGGACAACGTGAATATAAAAGAATGTGTCTCTACAGTCAATGGCTACTAGAGGCTAAGGAGGTGGTTAAGGCTTAATGTATTGACATTCGGTCGGCCTATGCTATAACTAAGTAGTCTTGTCGCTCCCTCCCTTCGGATGCGACGCCCTGTCAATCACCAGTTGCCAGCGCGTCCCATCCGATTCAATCAGGGAGCACCAAAGTGACAGGAGGAGCAGACGACGCGCGTCAACGCGCTGCAGCAACCTTGCGCAACCGCAGCAGAAACAAGCTGTTGACTGTGGCTCGTGACATCTTCGATTCGCTGGGCTGGGAGCAAACAAAAGTCATAGACGTCGCGGCGGCGGCCGGACTCAGCGAACAGACCGCCTACAACCACTTCAAAACCAAGCAAGGTTTAGCGGTGCACGCCTACGCCCCACTGGTCGAAGCCCTGACCGATGTCGCCCAAGACGACATCATGCAGTCAAGGGATGCGGTGGAAGCGGTACAGCGGTTCGTGTCGGCCCTGGCTGGTGCGGTAAGTCAACACCCGACATTGGCAATCGTCGTGCTGTTACCCGTCGAAGGTGACGAGCCCCGGCTTTTCGGCCAACTGGTCGAAGCCCTCGCCCGTCTAGTTCAGGAGGGCGCACGGCAGGGGGTGTTTACCTCACGCCAACCGGCATACCAGATTGCCCGGTATCACATTCGGGCGCTGCTGTCGCTGGCGGCAATGGGTGATAACGATCTTACCCAACTCGCCCTGAGCCAAATGCTGCCCGCGCTAATGTCGGGCAACCCCTAACTGTAGCCCCGCACCGTAAGTGCAAACGCCCCCTGTGGCGGCCTTACGGTCGCGGGGCGTTTTGCATTCAATCCGATTGACCTCGGGTTCATATAGCACTGACCCGCAGCCCGTGCTTCGTTTGTCCCGGTCGCCTCTTAGGGAGGCTTCCGTACTTCAAAATCGTTTGGGTCAATTCGTGGCGTCGTCGGCACGGCTCGGCCTCACCGCAACTTCGGCAGCGACCGCCGCCATCCGCGAGCAGGTGCTCGTACAGCGCATCCTGCGCCTGGTCGAGTTGTTCAACCGCCGCCGCGCTGAGGTAGGTGGTGGCAGTCATTTGGCAACACCGGCCCGCTTGGCGGCTGCCAGCACGCCAAACCGCACGGCAACCGGCCGCTCCAGACCTTCGCGCCCATCGGCAAAGATGGTGTTGCCCAACATGTTCAGCCACGGCCCGTCCGTCTGGCGTACAACATCCAGAATCTTGGTAATCCGCAAGCGCAAGGGACCGGCGCCGTAGGCGTAGTCCGGCTCGGCTACCAGCAGGACATCGCCCACCTGGACGGGCAGATCACGGTTGCCGGCCACTGTCACCACCGCTTGGAGCGGTTGTCATAGCCAGTCGCCCAGCGTTCGGGCGTGGCCATGATCTGACCGGCAGCGGCCAAACGCTCGTAGGCGTCTCGCCAGTCGGGGCAGCGTGGTTCACGGCAGATGGCGCACACCCCGGAAGTCGACAGGTTGGCGTGGGTTTCCATGACGCCCCGGTAGTAGATGACCTGCTCGGCCGAAAGCTCGGTGTAAAAACGCCCCGTTTGGTCGTCGAAGAAGCTCATCACCACTCCCGCGTCTGTTGAACCCGGCGGGGGTCGGTCGAGGCGACCAGCACCCATGGAGCCCGAACTCCCCGCCGGGGGTCCAAACCGGCCGCCCTGACACCCGCCACCACAGCTCACGCAGCGTGTAGCAACGGGGACCTATATGGGCGACCTGAGTGACGGTATGACCACGCCAGGGGTGTGCCAACGATATTGCAAAAGGTTGCAGAGATCGGCTTGATCGTTTAGATTTTCCCTGTCCACGAGCGTTTTGCAAGGATCTTGTAACCGCCTCTTGACGGACGGTGTGGCCCAGGGTGAGGCTGGCCAGAATGCAACATCCCGCAAGCCGATTGACAGGGGTTTAGCGATGCGCCTTACCTTCCTGGGCAAAGACTCCCAGCCGCAACAGTCCCCGACCCTGTACGCCAGCGATAACGACAGCTACATCGTGCAAGGTTGGATCGTCACCGATCCGACAGTGCTCGCCCAGCTCAACATCAACGACAGCGAGACCGTGGTAGAAGTACCGCCAGGCCTTCTGGCTCACCTGGCCAAAGATGGCGTCAGCGGCGACGTAAACAACTTCGTGCCGCCGATCATGCTGGTGCTCGAAAACGGCAACTACATCATCCAGGGCACGCGGGTCACTGACGCCGAAGCCCTGGGGAAAATGGACATCCCCGACCACGAAACCTGCGTTGAGGTTACAAAGTCGGCGGTGGCGGCGCTCATCGGAGGCTAAGTGAAATCTATTCCGTTTGAGGAGTTCGACAGTCTGTTTACGTCGTTTAAGCGCGAGGCAATCCACCTGGAGATGCGCGACGCTTACGGCACAGCGGTCGAACTGCCCCATCTGGCGAAGTGGGAGGCTGGCGAACCTGACGACGCCGAATGGCTACAACCATGGTTTGACAGGTTGCGCGCTGACACGGCAGCCGGAAAGGTATACCGGCGGGCGCGCATCGTGTCCGAGCCGGTCTCGAATTACCAAAAGTGGGTGCTCAAAGACACCCACCTGTATGTCGAGGCGGGCGAAGACATCCGCTGGGTGCCGCGCCGTCTGGTATCCACCATCCCTTTGCCCGGCAACGACTTCTGGCTGTTTGACGACGAACTGGTTTGCTTTATCTTATTCGCGGGCAACGGTCTGGTGACCGACCAGGTGACGACCACCGACCAGGCCGCGATCACCCTGTGCCGCTCGGCGTTCGAGGCCGTATGGCAACTCGCCATCCCCAACAGTGACTACCAACCCAACTAGTCCGGCGAAGCAAGCCCGCGAAGCGTTGGGCGTGCGCCTCCGTGAGATCCGCAAAGATGCTGGTCTCACGGGGCGCGCGCTCGCGGAATTGGTTGGGTGGCGCTTCACCAAAGTCAGCCGGATCGAGAACGGCGGGCAGACACCATCTGAGCAGGGCATCCGGGCGTGGTGCGTGGCCTGCGGCGCTGAAGACCAGCTACCGGATTTGGTCGCCAGCGTGCGCGCCATTGAGTCGATGTACCTGGAATGGCGGCGGCAGACCAGGGCCGGTATGAAGCGCCTCATGCTGTCGTCGGTGCCGCTGTACGAGCGCACCAGACTTTTTCAGGATTTACGAGCACAACATCATTCCTGGGCTTTTCCAGACCGCCGATTACTCCGCAGCGATGCTGACATATTTTATTGACTTCCTCGATGCTCCCAACGACCTGGAGGCCGCCGTGGAAGCCCGCATGGAACGCCAGCGCGTTATTTACACGGGCGATAGGCGGTTTGTGGTCGTCATCGAAGAACAGGCGCTTTTGAAGCGCGTGGGCGATACCGGCACCATGGCCGGGCAGCTTGACCGTTTGCTGGCGGTCATGTCACTGCCGCGCGTAAGCCTGGGTATTATTCCCTTGAGCGACCGAAACGCCTATCCTTCGGTGGGCTTTTGGATGTATGACGACGCACTGGTGGGCATCGAGACGCCAACGGCCAGCATTGAGGTAACGCAGCCCCGCGAGATTGCCATGTACGCCAAGATGTTTGAGCAACTTAAGGCATCGGCGGTGTACGGCAAGCCCGCACGAGAGTTGGTGGGCAGGGCGATCGGCGGGCTTCGCTCCGAATAGCAAAGCGGGCCGCCTACATGTTGTCAGAGAGCCGCCTGCGCCTCCGGTTACGCGCGTGGAATGCAGGGCCGCCACGCCCCGGAGACCCCTCCCAAATGGCCATACACGCGATTTGATCTTGGTTCTGCCACCCCTGATACAATCTCTGTGCCAGTGGATGCATAGACACACACTTGACTACTCGGCCGTGGTCATCCCGGCGTCGGCGCTCCGGCGCATGACGCTCCAACGCATGACGCTCCGGCGCACGGCGCGGCCCGGCTGTCCGGCCGGCGTGTCCCTGCGCAGTTGTGGTCCCATGTGCACTCCCCTCACCGAAGGACGTCGCCCAGCACGGCGACGATCACCGGGACGATCCCGGCGACGACGAAAGCGGGCAGGAAACACAGCCCGAGCGGCAGCACGACCAGGACGCCGGCCCGGTGCGCGGCGGCCTCGACCGTGGCCAGCCGAGCGGCGCGCAGGTCGTCGGCGAGCCGGACGAACGCGCCGGCGAGCGCGGCACCGGAGTCGGCACTGCGTACGGCGGCCGCCGAGACCCGGGCACCGGCCGGCAGGTCATGCAGCGGCCGCCAGGCGTCGACGGGAGCCACGCCGAGCCCGAGCGAACCGGCGACCCGGTCCAGCCGTACGCCGAGCGGGCCGCCCAGCGCCGTGGCGACGATGCGTACCGCACGCTCGGTCGGCAGTCCCGCGCGCAGGGTGGCCGCCACCAGGTCCACCCCGTACGGCAGGTCCAGCGCGGCCCGTTCCCGCTCGCTCCGCCGGTGCGCCGGTTCGAGCCGGCCCAGGTAGCGGACGAGCAGCACCGCCGTACCGAGCCCGACCAGCAGGCCCGGCCAGCCACCGACGAGCACCCCGACCGCGAGGCCGCACAGCACGCCGACCAGCCGCCGCGCCCTCATCCCGGCTCACCGCCCAGCCGGGACAGCCGGTCGGTCCAGACCAGCCCCGCCACCTGGAGCAGCAGGGCGACCACGGCGCATCCGGCCCCGAGCGGGGTGCCGAGCAGCACGGCGAGCGGGTCGGCGCCCATCCCGTAGCCGACCCCGATGCCGGCGACCGGAAGGACCGCGAGCAGGCCGGCCGTGGCCCGGGTGCCGGCGGCGTGCGCGGCCGCGGCCAGCCGTACCCGCTCCACGCCCCGCAGGTCGACCTCCAGCCGGTCGATCAGGTCGGCCAGCGGCGCACCGGTCTCGTCCGCGACCTGCCAGGCGGCGCCGACCCGGGCGAGGACCGCCGGTACAGGCACGAACGCGGGCCGGACGGCCGCGAGAGCAGCCTCGGCGGGCAGCCCGGCCCGCAGGTCGGCGGCGACCGCGGCGAGCCCGTCCAGCGCCCGGGAACGGGCCGCCCGCTCGGTCCGGCCGCGCCGCCGGCGCAGCCCGTACGCCACCGCCAGTACGGCGTAGGCCGCGGCCACCAGCCCGGCTACCGGCCCGGCCAGCGCGCCGGCGAAGACACCGAGGACGAGGCCGGCCACTCCCGCTACCAATCGGGGACGGCGGACCAGCCGGTCGGTTCGGGGGGCGGCCACCGCGCCGTGCAGAGCGTGGAGCCGGCGGCGGGCCCTCATGCCCGTACCGCCAGCACGTCGGGCGCGGCCACGCCTCGACCGGCCAGGAGCCGGGCCAGGGCCGCCGCCGCGGGACCCGGTCCGGCGCCACGGCTCCAGGCCGGTACGGCGCTGACCAGCCGCGCCGAGTCGGGCAGCAGCAGGCAGACCTGGTCGACGACCCGTATCCGCGACTCGGCGCGGCACAGGTGCACCACGACCTGGAGCGCGGCGGCGAGCTGGGCGTGCAGGGCGGCCCGGGGCACCCCGCCGAGCAGCCCGAGCGCCTCCAGGCGGGCCGGTACGTCGCGGGGCGTGTTGGCGTGCAATGTGGCGGCGCCGCCCTCGTGCCCGGTGTTGAGCGCCCCGAGCAGGTCGATCACCTCGGCTCCCCGGCACTCCCCGACGACCAACCGGTCGGGGCGCATGCGCAGGGCCTGCCGTACGAGCGTTCGCAGCCCCACCTCGCCGGCACCCTCCACATTGGACGTACGGGCCTGCAGCGCCACCACATGCGGGTGCGCCGGTCGCAGTTCGCTCGCGTCCTCGACGAGCACGATCCGCTCGTCGCGCGGCACGAGCCCGAGCAGCGACGCGAGTACGGTCGTCTTCCCGGCCCCGGTACCGCCCGTGACCAGGTACGCCAGCCGCGCCGCCGCGATCGCGGCGAGCAGCCCGGCCCCGGCGGCCGACACCGTACCGGCGGCGACCAGCTCGCCCAGCGTGAACGCGCGCGGCCGGAAGGTGCGCAGCGACAGGCACGGGCCACCGACCGCGATCGGCGGCAGTACCGCGTGCAGCCGGGTACCGTCCGGCAGCCGCGCGTCCACGAACGGGCACCCCTCGTCCAGCCGTCGCCCGGCCGCCCCGGCGAGCCGCTGCGCCAGCCGCCGGACATCCTCCGGCGAGCCCACCGAGACGGCGGCGCGCACCAGCCCGGCGCCCCGGTCGACCCAGACCTCCCGGCCGTTGACCAGCACGTCGGTGACCTCCGGGTCGGCCAGCAGCGGCGTCAGCGCCCCGGCCCCCGGCAGCTCCTCCACGACCCGCTCCGCCAGCCGGATGACCGCGGTACTCATGGCGTCCTCCAGTTCGCTCCGCTATGCGTCCTGGTGCGACACCCGTCCGGCCGCCCCGCACCCCGGCTCCGTTGGTGCGTCGCGACCGCCCGGGCGCCGCGGCGCTCGGCCTCGCCCATCGCGCCGATCCGCGAGCTCTCGTCGGTGCTCACGCGGCGGTCCGCTGCTCACCGGGCAGGTCGAGGGTGTCGAGCAGGCGCTGGCAGAAGGCGGCCAGCGGGCCACGGCCGTCGCGGGCCGGCGGCTCACCGCGTTCGAGCGCGCTGGCCAGCCGTGGCTCCGGGCGCAGCGACCCAGCGAGCGGCAGCCCGAGCGCCTGGGCCACCTCCTTGGCGCGCAACCCGCCCGGCGCCGGTCCCCGAACCACCGCCGCGAGCGACGGGCAGTGCGGCGCGGCCACGGCGGCGACCCGGGCGGCCGCGGCGCAGGCCCGCAGCTCGGCCGGCACCACCAGGTACCCGCGGTCCGCGGCGCCCAGGGCGAGCACCGACGCGTCGTCCAGCCGGCGCGGCAGGTCGACCACGACGAGGTCCCGGCCGCGCCGCCCGGCATCCAGCGCGGTGGCCATCGCCTCGGCCGGTACGGCCAGCACCTCACCCCGGTCCCAGCTCAGGACGACCAGCTCGCCGCGCTGCGGGAGCACCTCGACCAGGGCGGGCGGGTTGACCCGGCCGCTGGCCCCGGACAGGGCGGGCCAGCGCAGCCCGTCGAGCGCTTCCCAGCCGAGCACCAGGTCCACGCCGCCGCCGAGCGGGTCGGCGTCGATCAGCAGGGTGCGCCGGCCCGAGCGGGCGGCGGTGACCGCGAGCCCGGCCGCGAACACGCTGGCCCCGGCGCCACCCCGGCCGCCGAGCACCACCACGACCCGGCCGCTCGGCGCCTCCCGTACCGGCCGCCGCAGCTGCTCGGCCAGCCATGGCTCGCCGACCGGCAGGGTCACCACGTGCTGCGCGCCGAGGTCGTCGGCGGCTGCCCACTCGGGCGGGCCAGCGCCGTTGTGCCGGCCAACCAGGATCAGGGCACGGCGGCGCCCCAGGCCGGCCCGTACGCAGGCGGGTGCCATGTCGATGCCGACCAGCACCGTCGGCGCCCCGTCGTACCAGCGCCGGGCCGCCGCCGGGTCGGGCGCGACATCGACGAGTACGCCCACGTCAGCGGCGATGCGTAGCAGGTCGTCGAGGAGCTCAGGGTCCCCGGTCACCACGAGCGGGTGCCGGGCGGGCCGGGCGGGCTCGGCGGCGCCGAGCCGGGCGGTACGGGCAGCCATCGTGGCCTCCGGTACGGCGAGTGCGGATCTGACCCGCCCACCGTGGCCCGGCCCCCTGACCCCTTCCAGCCGCAGTCCTCGGATCTGTGGACGGCAGGGGTACCTGTGGACGGCCACCCGCCACCCGGCGTTGATCTGCTATGGGCTACCCGGGTACCGAGCGATAGGCACGCCGTTGACCTGCGGAAACGGCTCCCGCACGGAGGGTACGGAAAGGGGACGACCCCCGTCGGGGGGTTGACGGGGGTCGCCAGAGGTCCGGCTCCGGGGGGGTCGAGCCGAACCCGCTCGGCGGTTACGGGGGGTGTAACCGCCGAGGGCCAAGGAGGCTGGGGTAGCCGTGCTGGAACAGCAACCGCAGCGCTACCACAAGCATGCCTGACACACTCGCCACCCGTCGAGTGGCCGTGCGCCCAACCTGCGCCGCTACGCTACGAGCGGCAGTTGGCCTTCGACACATACGCGTACACGTGCCGGGCGACGCTACCCCTTACCGAGTGCAGCCGCGCCGGGCCCTCCCACCTGGCCCCGGCCAGCTAGACTTGCCGGCCGTGGGTGCCGGCGCCGCCTTCTTCGACCTCGACAAAACTGTCATCGCCAAGTCGAGCGCGCTCGCATTCGGTCGCCCGTTCTTCCGCGACGGTTTGATTACGCGTCGTGATGTGTTCAAGGCGGCCTACGCCCAGCTGGTCTACAAGATCGGTGGCGCCGACGACCAGCAGATGGCCCGGATCCGGGACTACGTCGCCAAACTGTGCAAGGGTTGGCGTGTAGAACAAGTCCGGCAGATCGTGAGCGAAACCCTGCACGAACTCATTCACCCGTACGTATATGCCGAGGCTGCCGCGCTGATTGAGGAGCATCATTCGGCGGGCCGGGACGTGGTACTCGTGTCCGCCTCCGGGGAGGAGATGGTCCGACCGATCGGCGAGCTGCTCGGGGTCACCGACGTGATCGCGACCCGCATGGTGGTCGAGGACGGCCGGTACACCGGCGAGGTCGCGTTCTACGCCGGCGGCCCGCAGAAGGTCGCCGCGGTCCGGGAACTGGCCGGGCAGCGCGGGTACGACCTGGCCGAGTCGTACGCGTACTCCGACTCGGTCAGCGACGCGCCGCTCCTGGAGGCGGTCGGCCACCCGACGGCCGTCAACGCCGACCGTGGGCTCCGCCGGATCGCGACCGACCAGGGCTGGCCGATGCTGGAGTTCCGCCATCCGATCCCGCTCGGCCGCCGGCTGCGGGACCGGCCCGCGGTACCGGTCGCGGCCGCCGCGATCGGCGTCGGGGTCGGGCTCGCCATCGGCCTGGTCTGGTACGGCCGGCACCGGCGCGCCCGGGTGACCGAACGTTCTCGCTCGCCCCGCGAAGCTCCGGGAGCCAGAATGTTCGTTGGCTAGCTCACGCCAGTCGCTGCCACTTTCGCCCAATCGCCGAGTGGCCTTCCGCGACCTGGCGCGGCGGCGTAGAAAGGGGTATGCGAGCCCCCGGGGCTCGGCACACAGCCACAAGGGCACCCACGCGCGACCAGCCGCGAGAGGCCCGTTGCGGCGGCACCGCGAGGACCGCTGACAACGACATGAGGTGCACGCCTGGTAACCCGGTGGACGTGTGATGACGGCGCCTCCCAGTGGGGCGCCGTCCACGTGTACGGGCAACGGTCTGCGCCGCGGTCGGGGCCGACTCACCCGCCGACGGCGTCGCCGATCGCGACCACCTCGGCGGCGGCCAGTTCGGCGGCGGTCGCGCAGTGCCGGATCCAGGCGCGCAGGCCGTCCGGCGTACCGGTGGCGTACGCCCCGGCCGCGCCCACGTACTCCGGCTCCCGGGCGAGGTGCCCCACCTCGAGCGCGAGCAGTCCCCGCGGGTCCAGCCCAGCCGCGACCAGGGTGAGCCGCGCCGCCGCCCGCGCCACCACGCCCGACGGCCCGGCGAACGGCCGCAGGGTCAGCAGCTCCCCGTGCACCACCGCGCTCAGCAGCAGCGCCGGTACGGTCACCGGCCCGGCCACGATCGTCAGCAGCCCGGACAGCCGCGGCATGACCTCGGGCGAGTCCGGCCGGCCGAGCGCCCCGGGCGGGACGACGTCCCGGGCGGCGAGGACGTGTACCCGCGCCAGTACCTGCCGGGGTACTTTGCGCCACAGTCCGGCCATCCCGTCCAGCTCCCGGGTCACCCGCAGCGCGCCCTGCAGTACGGGATCGGTGACCGTACCGGCACGTACCTCGTCCAGGTCGTACCCGTGGCTCTCCAGCGCGGCGCTGGCCACCGCCGAGCGCAGCCCGGCCTCGGCCGCCACCGGCCCGCCCGACCGGCGCAGCGCGGGGTGGCGCAGTGCCGTGTCCACCGCCTCCCGCGCCGCCTCCAGGGCGGGCCCGACGTCGGCGAGGTCGAGCAGCGGGGCGAGCGGGTCTACCGGATCCGGAGTTGCGGGGAAGTCCGCCGCGACCGGCGACGCCGGGTCCGCGGCGATCGGAAAATCGGCCACGGTGACACAGAGTAGCCGGCGGCCGGGGAGCTTCCAAGTCCCCGCTCCACAGGGCGAGACTGCGACTGAGCGCGCGGAGCTGCGTATCCGGCGCGCGCGGGCTGTCGGCAATGCGCAGGAAACGGCAAGATGTGGACCGGAAACGTTATGTCGACAGCCCGCGACGAACCGCTGACCAAGCGCACCGCTGACACATCTAAGGGGAGCTCGATCGATGAGCGAAACGCTGGAGAACCTGCTGCAGGAGACTCGCCGCTTCGCGCCGCCGGCCGCGCTGGCCGACGCCGCGAACGTGACGGCGGAGGCGTACGAACGCGCGGCCGCCGACCGGCTCGGGTTCTGGGAGGAGCAGGCCCGCCGGCTGTCCTGGGCCAAGGAGTGGGACCAGGTACTGGACTGGTCGCAGCCGCCGTTCGCGAAGTGGTTCGTGGGTGGGCAGCTGAACGTCGCGTACAACTGCCTCGACCGGCACCTCGAGGCCGGCCGTGGCGACAAGGTCGCGATCCACTGGGAGGGCGAGCCCGGGGACACCCGTACGATTACGTACAGTGATCTGCACCGGTCGGTCTGTCAGGCCGCCAACGCGCTCACCGCGCTCGGCGTGACCGCCGGCGACCGGGTCGCGATATACATGCCGATGGTTCCCGAGGCCGCGGTGGCGATGCTCGCCTGCGCCCGCATCGGCGCCACGCACAGCGTCGTGTTCGGCGGCTTCTCGGTCGACGCGCTGTCCGGCCGGATCCAGGACGCCGACGCCAAGCTGGTGATCACGGCGGACGGCGGGTACCGGCGCGGCAACCCGAGCGCGCTCAAGCCGACGGTCGACGACGCGGTCGCCAAGTGCCCCAGCGTGGAGCACGTGCTCGTGGTCCGCCGTACCGGCCAGGAGGTGGCCTGGACCGAGGGGCGGGACCTCTGGTGGCACGAGGCGGTCGAGACGGCCAGCCCGGAGCACACCCCCGAGGCGTTCGACGCCGAGCACCCGCTGTTCATCCTCTACACCAGCGGTACGACCGCCAAGCCCAAGGGCATCCTGCACACCTCCGGCGGGTACCTCACCCAGGTCAGCTTCACCCATCACGCGGTCTTCGACCTCAAGCCGGAGACCGACGTCTTCTGGTGCACGGCCGACATCGGCTGGGTGACCGGGCACTCGTACATCGTGTACGGGCCGCTCTCCAACGGGGCCACCCAGATCATGTACGAGGGCACCCCCGACACCCCGCACCGCGGCCGCTTCTGGGAGATCGTGCAGAAGTACGGCGTGACGATCCTCTACACGGCGCCGACCCTGATCCGCACGATGATGAAGTGGGGCGACGACATTCCGGCCGGGCACGACCTGTCCTCGCTGCGCCTGCTGGGCAGCGTGGGCGAGCCGATCAACCCGGAGGCGTGGATCTGGTACCGGCAGAACATCGGGCGGGGCGAGACGCCGGTCGTGGACACCTGGTGGCAGACCGAGACCGGAGCGATCATGATCTCCCCGCTGCCCGGGGTCACCGCGACCAAGCCCGGCTCGGCGATGCGGCCGCTGCCCGGCATCGTCGGGGACGTCGTGGACGACCAGGGCAAGTCCGTACCGAACGGGGGCGGCGGGTACCTCGTGCTGCGCGAGCCGTGGCCGAGCATGCTCCGGACGATCTGGGGCGACGACAACCGGTTCATCGAGACGTACTGGTCGCGCTTTGGTGCCGGCGTGAACAGCGACTCTGACGAGTGGATCTACTTCGCCGGTGACGGCGCCAAGCGCGACGAGGACGGCGACCTGTGGCTGCTCGGCCGGGTCGACGACGTGATGCTGGTGTCCGGCCACAACATCTCCACGACCGAGGTGGAGTCGGCGCTGGTCAGCCACCCGAAGGTGGCGGAGTCGGCGGTGGTCGGCGCGACCGACCCGACGACCGGGCAGGCGATCGTGGCGTTCGTGATCCTGCGCGGCGCGGCCGCCGAGGAGTCCGGCGACACGCTCGTCCAGGAACTGCGCGACCACGTGGCCAAGCACCTCGGGCCGATCGCGAAGCCGCGGCAGATCATGCTGGTACCGGAGCTGCCGAAGACGCGGTCTGGGAAGATCATGCGCCGGCTGCTGCGCGACGTGGCGGAGAACCGGTCCCTCGGCGACGTCACCACGCTGCAGGACTCGGCCGTGATGGACCTGATCCAGAGCGGGCTGCAGGGCACCGGAAGTCCGACGACGACTGATTCCTTACCTGAGCGCAGCCGCTTTCCGGGCGCGGTCCCCACAACGGGGGCCGCGCCGGTGGCGGATCAGCCGGAGTGCAGGGAGGCGAGCAGGGCTTCCCGTACCGCGGCGATCCCGGCGTCGAGACCGCCGAGCAGGACGGGGTCGTCGGTCACCGAGGTGATCTCGACGGTCGTCTCCAGCGGGGCGTTGTCGCGCATGGCTGCCCGTACCGCGTCGCGCAGTGGCACGCCACCGGCCTGCGCGACCTGGCCACCCAGCACAACCAGCGGCGGGTCCAGCACGGCGACCACGGCCGCCAGCCCGACCGCGATGCGTTCGGCCAGCGCGGCCAGGAAGGTCTCCCCCACAGGCCCCGCGGCGACCGCCGCGCTCACCGCGTCCACCGGGTTACGGCCGGGCAGGCCGTGCTCGGTGGCCAGCTCCAGTACCGCCTCGCCGCCGATCAGGTCCTGTAAGTCGGCCTTGCGCTCGCCGCCGAGGCTGTAGAGCGGCATGTACCCGATCTCGCCGGCCCCGCCGCGCGCCCCCCGCAGCAGCGCGCCGCCGAGGTCGATGGCCAGGCCGAGGCCCTCGCCGAGCCATAACAGCGCGAAGCCCTCCGAGTTGGCCGCCACCCCGCGACGGCGCTCGGCCGCGGCGGCCAGGTTCACGTCGTTGTCCACCTCGACCCGCAGGCCGATGCGCTCGCCCAGCTCGGCGACGAGGCCCGGGGCGGCCCCAGCCGGGTACGTCGACGTGGTGGATGGTGCCGCTGCGCGGGTCGTACGCGCCGGCCACGCCGATCTGCACGTACCCGATGCCGGACACGTCGACCTCGGCGCGCAACCGCTCCACCAGGCCCGCCACGGCCTCCACCGGGTCAGTGCCCTCGAAGTCGACCGGCTCCTCCAGCCGGGCCCGTACCGTGCCGGAGATGTCGCAGAGCGCGGCCGCGAGCGACGGCGACGAGGTCCGTTCGCCCAGGAACGTGTCCCGCACGGACACCGCGATCACGTACGCCGCCTGGGGGTTGGCAGCGTATACCTCCGCGTTGGGCCCAGGCCCGGCGCTGACGTGCCCGACGACCACGACGAGACCGGCGTCGGTGAGCCGGCGTACCGCCTCGGAGATGGTCGGCTTGGACAGGCCGGTGAGCTCCCGGATCTCGGCACGGGTCAGCTCGCCGCGGTCGAGCAGGTGCGACAGCGCGGCGCTCTCGTTCATGGCCCGCAGCAGGCGCGAGGAGCCGGCAAGGTGGGTCAACGCGCGCTCCCCCCAACCGGCAAGCTCTCTAACAGTTAGCGAAACCGTAAGTCGGATCATGGTGCCCCGTCAACGCCACGACCAGCGGATGAATCACATCCGATACGAACCGGTCGCGCTCCGCTCACGGCTACGGTGATGAACGTAAATGTGTGACCGACTCAGGGGTGACCCGGATAGCACCCTGAACTCGGACTTTCCGCCGGACGGGCGGCGCGCCCGGCCCTAGGCTGGAACCATGAGTCCGCCCGTTGATGAATCTTCCGTACTGGTTGACGGACCATGGAGTCACCGTTTCGTCAACGCCAACGGAAGCCGCTTCCACGTCGTCGAAGCCGGTACCGGGCCGATGGTGCTCTTCCTCCACGGCTTCCCCGAGTTCTGGTGGGCGTGGCAGCACCAGGTACGGACGCTGGCCGAGGCCGGGTTCCGGGCGGTCGCGATCGACCTGCGCGGGTACGGGGCGAGCGACAAGCCGCCGCGCGGGTACGACGGGTACACCATGGCGGGGGACATCGCCGGGCTGATCCGGGCGCTGGGCGAGCGGTCGGCCGTACTGGTCGGTGCCGGGTACGGCGGCGTGCTCGCGTGGACCACCGCCGCCTTCCACCCCCGGCTGGTACGCCGGCTGGTGATCACCAGTGCCGCCCACCCGCTGCGGCTGCGCGCCGCGCTGTTCGCCGACCCGCGCGGGCAGCTCGCCGCCGCGGGCCCGGTGCTCAAGTTCCAGCTCCCGCGCTACGAGCACGTGATCACCCGGGACGACGCCTGGCTGGTCGGCGAGTACCTGCGCCAGTGGGGCGGCCGGGCCTGGGTCCACGGTCCGGACTTCGCTCGACTACGAGCGCCGCTGCCGGACCGCGATGCAGATCCCGCAGGTCGTCCTTCTGCGCGCTGGAGGCGTACCGCTGGGCGCTTCCGCTCGGCGCTGCGCCTGCACGGGTACCGCTTCGTCAAGCTGCTCCAGCAGCCGATCGTCGCACCGACCCTGCACCTGCACGGCGCCCTGGACACCGCCATGCTGCCGCGCACCGCGCAGGGCTCCGGCCGGTACGTGATCGCCCCGTACGAGTGGCGGCTGCTCGACGGCGTCGGCCACTTCCCGCACGTCGAGGCGCCCGACCTGGTCACCGGCGAGATGCTGCGCTGGGCCAAGGGCGGGTAGCGGCAAGGCGATGAGTACGTCCCGGCCCGCCGGTCTGTCATTGGTGAACGACGACCTCGTCGTCGAACCGAATGTCCAGGAGGACGAGACGGGCTAGAACGTATCCCAAGTGCCTGGACCTCCGGTCGGCGCGGCCGCCTCCGGCGTGAACCCGGGTGACCCGTCGGCTAGACGCGGTACTCGCGGAGGTCGGTGACCTCGGCGGCCGGGGCCCAGCCCTGGTACACGCCGAAGTCGAACTCCTCCAGGCGCAGGGCCGCGGCGACCGGCGCCTTGCCGCCGGTGTACTCGACGCGCAGCCAGGAGTCGTGCTCGCCGAGCACGATGAACGGCTCGCCGCGCCAGGTGCAGGTGGTCCGTACGTAGGCGAAGTCGGCGACCTCCCCGGCCGGTACGGTTCGCCGGTACCGGCCGGGGCGCACCTCCTCGAAGCCGTCCTGCGGGACGAGGCTGTACAGCCGCATGTCCTCGCCGTCCGGGCTGACCTCGTACTCCTCGCCGCGCCACCGGCCCACGTACCCGTCGCGCATCATGCCTCCGTGACGTCGTCGGCGTCATCCGCGTCGGGTTCCGGCTCACCGTCCGCGCCGACCGGGCGCCAGCGCGGCGCGTCCGCGTCGAGCAGGGCGATCAGCTTCTCGCCGGAGTCGCGGCTCATCCGCCACATCTGCGCACCGTGCGGCAGCCGGGCGCTGTCCACCTTGAACTCGGCGATCACCTCGCCGCTCTCGCCGGGCGCGAAGCCGTTGCCCCGGAACGGCGCTCGCTCGATCACCCAGCCCTGCATCGCGCGCATGCTGTGACTCGTCCCGCCCGCCGTACGGGATGCGGTACAGGTTGGGCCGGTACGCGGTCCAGCGCAGCACGTACACCTCGTCGTCGGCCGGCTTGAACGGCGATCCTGTGTAGCCGAGACCGAGCGCCTGGTAGAGCTGGTCCGGCGTGGTGAGGTGGGCGACCTCGGCGGCGCGCTGGACGAACCCGGAGACCCGGTCGTACCCGCGCTCCAGGTAGTAGCTCGACCTGAGTGGGCGCGATCGGCTTCTGCATGACGACCGGACGGTTGGCCGGGGCGGCGGCGGTGCCCACCGCCGGGCTAAGCGCCTCCTCGTACTCCACCGAAGGCTGGTCGCATCAGCCCGACCTCGGCCGCCCAGGCGGCGAGGGCCCGGATCTGCGCGCCGGGCAGGGTCGCTCCGACGGGGGTACCCGGGTTGACCGCGAACGACCAGCTGCTCGTCCGGCCAGGCCCGGATGAGCTGGACGAACTTGACGTCCACCGACTCCGTACCGGCGCCCAGGTACTCGGTCAGCCGCTCGCTGGACGTGAACACGACCACGTACGGCTGCCCGTCGACCTGCTCCCTGCGCCACTCGAACCCGCTGTCGCCCGGCCTGGCGCTCGCCGGCGCGCCGGCCGGGATCGGGAGCAGCACCTTGGCCAGCAGCAGCGTGGACAGGAAGTTGTCGGTCTGGCCGTCGCTGGCGGCGGTGAGCAGGTTGGTCTCGACGTCGTTGGCGGCGACGAAGTCCGGCTCCTTGGCTGGCTTGCTCGACGCCGAGAGCGCGCCGCCCGGCTCGGGGTCGGGCGTCCACGGCGTCGGGGGCGGCGTCAGTGCCGGGGGCGGGGACGGGGGCGCGGCGGGCAGTGCGGTGGCGGGCGGAAGGGACGGTGGTGGGGGACTCGGGACGGTCGTCGGCTCGGTGGGTTCCGGGAGGGCGGCGGCCGGCGCGGATGTCAGGGCCTCGCCGGACGTGCGGGTCCAGTCGGCGGTGTGCGGGGGGTCCTGGGGCCCTGGTGGGACCGGCTGCGTGGACGCGCTCACCGGTGCCGGCGGGCGGATCTCGGCCTGGGCGCGAGGGACCTCGGTCGGCTCGTCGACCCCGCGGCGCGGGAACGTGGTGATCCGGCTCGCCCGACCGGTCGACACGGGGCGCTCCGGGAGCCGGGGCGGGTCGGCCTCCGGCGTCGGCGCGGCCGGCCAGGCGACGTCCGGGGCAGGGGGGCCGGACCGGGCGGCGGCGGCGCCGGCGAGGAGGCCGGCGGTATCGCTCGGCGGGTCGTCGGTACCTGACGACCGGGCCTGCCATGCGCCGGGAAGCGGCTCGGGCGCCCGGGCCGGCACGGGCGGCGGAGGCGCGCTGGTACGGACCGCCGACGTCCCCGACGCGGACGGCACGGCAGGCGGCAGGGCGGCCGGCGATGGCGGCGGCGGACCGGGGGTTGGCGGGGCCTCCTGCGCCCCGGGTGGGCGCTGCGGTGACCGGGCCGGGGGCAGAGCCGGAGACGGGGGCGGCGGCAGAGCCGGAGGCGGGGGCAGAGCCGGAGCCGGAGGCGGGGGGTAGGCCGTGGGCGCCGGGTAGGCCGCCGGCACGGCCGGTTCGCGGTAGGCGGGCAGCGTGCTGTCGGTGGACGGGTAGCCCCGGTCGTACGGCGAGGTGCCCTGGGGGGTGTCGGTGCTCGACTGCTGCAGGGCGTTGCGGGACGGTATGGGAGCACGCGGCGCGGCCCGTGGAGTCGTGGGCGGTGCGGTCGAGGCGGGCGCCGGCCGGGGCTCGGGCTCCGGGTCGGGCGCGGCGTGGGCGGGTACCCGGGCGCGGCCGGTCGGGTCGGCATGCGCCCCGGGCCCGTCCGCCGCCCCGTGCGCGCCCGGCTGCGGCGGCACCGGCCGGCCCTGCGCCGCGAGGGCCGCGGTGGCGGCAAGAGCCGACATCGGTACGGAGGCCGCTCCGCGCGCCCGTGCGGCCGCCTCGACCCGGGCCCGCGCGCCGATCGTTCGGCCGGGCAGCGAGACATCGCCCCGTGACAGCTGGGTCACGAACCAGGCCGGCAGGTACCCCTCGATCGGCAGGCCCGGGTTGATGGCGAGCCACCACTCGGCGTTGGGCCAGGCGGCGGCCAGGTCGGCATAGGCGACCCGGCGCGCGGATCCCGCGTGCTCGGCGAGGCAGGCACTCATCGCCTCGGCCGAGGTGAAGGCGAGGACGTGGGTACGGCCGCCGGTGGCCCAGGTGCCCCACCCCATCGGTGCCCGGCCGGCCAGAGCCTCGGCCGAGACCGGCAGCAGCAGCTCGATCCGGGAGAGAACCCGGAAGTACAGCTCCTGGTCCCCGGCGCGGAGGGCATCACGCAACGCCGACTCGGCCTCGGTGGCCGGTTCCCAATCGGTCACGAAGGCACCTCCTCGACCGGCTTTCGCGGACCCGAACTTCCGCGTCACCTAACCTACAAGCCCAGCGGTAGGTTGTGCAGCCGGCGGGGCCGTGGCGCGCGCCCGAGGTCGATACGATCCGGCACGAATCGGCTACGGACGGGCGGAGGAGCGATGCGGCGGGTACGGGCGGGCTGCGCCGCCGCGCTCCTGGCCGCCCTCGCCGTACCGCCCGCCGTCCTGCCCGCCGCGCCCGCACTCGCCGAGCCCGCCTGCCCGGCACCGGGCCAGCCAGGGCAGCAGGTCGCCGCGACGCCGTGGCCCCAGCAGCGGTACGAACCCGCCCGCCTAGCTGGGGTAGCCGACGGGTCGGGGATCACCGTCGCCGTGGTCGACTCGGGTGTGGACGCCACCCACCCACAGCTCGCCGGGGCCGTACTGCACGGCGAGGACCTGCTGGACGGCGCCCCGAGCGGTGGTCAGCGCGACTGCGTCGGCCACGGTACGGCGGTCGCCAGCCTCATCGTCGCGAGCCCGACACTCGGCCTGGGCTTCGCCGGCTTGGCACCAAAGGCACGGATACTTCCTTTCCGTGTGTCGGAGCGTGAGCTGGTCGACGGGCGGCCCACCGGCCGGGCCGGTACGGTCGACGGGCTCGCCCGAGCCATCCGCGACGCCACCGACAGCCACGCCCAGGTGATCAACCTGTCGCTCGCCAGCCCGACGGACGACCCGCGGGTACGGGCCGCCGTCGAGTACGCGCACGCGCACGATGTCGTGCTCGTCGCCGCCGTCGGCAACGAGCACCGGGACGGCGAGGTGGACCAGCCCTCGTACCCGGCCGCGTACCCCGGCGTGCTGGGGGTCGGCGCGGTCGACGAGAGCGGGGCACGGCTGCCGCGGTCCCAGGTCGGCCGGTACGTGAGCCTGGTCGCGCCGGGCGGCAACGTGGTGGCCGCGGCCCGGAGCCAGGGCCTCGCGCGCTACGACGGCACCAGCTTCGCCGCCCCGTTCGTATCGGCGACCGCCGCGCTGATCCTCCAGTACCACCGGGACCGGCACCTGCACGCTGACGACGTCATGGCCCGGATCCTGGCCACGGTCGATCCCGCCCCGGCCGGCTCACCCGACCCCGGCTACGGGTACGGCATCCTCAACCCGTACCGGGCGGTCACCGAGCAGCTCGGCCCGGTACGGGCACCGGCTCCGGCCGCGGCCGCGGCGCACCTCACCCCTGCGGGACCGGCCCGGGACGGCGACCGGCTGACCGCGCTCTGGCTCGCCACCGGCGGGATCCTGCTCGCCGGACTGGTCGCCCTCGTCGCGACCGTCCTGCCCCGAGGCGCGGCCCGCCATTGGCGCCCCGGCCGCGGCTGACCGGCGGGGACGGTCGCGCCCCCGGGCCGGCGAGGGTCCGGGGGCGCCACGAGCGCGGTCAGGCGAAGAGGCCGGTATTGCGCTTCTCGGTGTTCTGATAGTCTGCGGCCGAGTCGTCGAGCGCGCGTTTGATGTCCCGGAGCATGTCCGAGAGGTCGGCAGCCGCGCCGCGCCACTTGGCCTGGCGGACGTCGTACGCCTCCCGCGCGTCACCCGACCATCCGGACACCAGGGGACCGGCGTCCTGCTCAAGCTGGCCGAGCTGGGTCTGCATGGCGTTCAGCGCGGTCTGGATATCCGTGCTGGCCTTCTGCAGCGCGGCGAAGTTGACGACCAGCATGTCGCCGTTGGGCATGACCTGAACCTCCCCCGTCGTCAGAGCGGCAGCCGCTGCCGGCCGCGCTGGCCGCCGAGCCGGTCGGCCGCGGCGGTGTCGCTCGTCGTGTACTGCGCGCCGGACGTACGGATCGCCGTCGCGGTCTCGCCCAGCGCCTGCTGCAGCGCCTGCTGGTCCTCCGCCCATGCCTGCTTGACCTGCTCGAAGGAGTGCCCGCCGGCACCCTGCCACTGCGTACGCAGGGCCTCCAGCTCACCGAGCAGCGACCGGAGCATCGTCTGCAGGGACTGGTTGACCTGGTCGAACTTGTCCGCGGTCTGGCGCATCACCGCGGCCTGGGCCGCTGTCGTGGGCACTGGCGTCCTCACCCCGTCTCGTTCACTGTTACCCATCGGCGTACCTGACGCGCTGACCGTAGCGGCGCGCTCGCGGCGGCCGCCACCCTCGACCCGATCCTGTGGATAACTTCCGGCAGACGGTTCAAACTGGACAGTCAGCCACCGGCGGGCGTACGGGCGGCGACCGGGTCGAGCGCCGGACCGACGGGGAGCAGCGCGACCAGGTTGGCCGGTACGGGTACCGGCGTCACGCCCTGGTACCCCAGCATGGCCAGCACGTCGGCGCTCGGCAGCGGGTACCGCACGCCCAGCTCCGAGACGAGGCTGAGCGCGCCCGGGGCGGGCAACGCCGAGACGAGCGCGCCGTGCCCGGACCCGATCACCACCCGGTCGGTGAGCGCGGCCACCGACGAACCGGGCCCGGACCCCGCCCCGACCCGGATGCCCGGGATGCCCGGGCCCCCGAGGGGGACGTCGACGGCGAGGCCGCAGGTCGCACATGCAGACGTGGTACGGCCCTCGGTCGTCGTGCAGAGGCCCCGCTCGGCCGACTGCGGATGCGCCAGGACCGGGATCGTCGACGGCGGTGCGCGGTCACCGGTCGGCGTGAGGGGCGGCGCGACCAGCCGGGCGGTGAACTCGGCCGGGCTCAGCTCGCGCGGGCCGGGCTGCCCCTGTACGGCGGCGATGGCCGGGTCGGCGAGCAGCAGCGCGGCCTGGAGCTGGGACACCGCGGCCAGCCCGGCCGGTACGGCGACCGCGTACTGCCGCCCGCCCCCGGGCACGGTCTCCAGGTAGACCTGCCCGACCCGGGCACCGTCCACTGTGGACGGCCCGGGGCCCCCAGGAACCGAGGGGGCCACGAGATCCGGCCCGGCCGCGATGCTGTTCACGAACGCCGGCGCCACCGGGGTCAGGGTCTCCGCGCCCCAGGCCAGAGCGGCGAGCGCGGTCGGGGCGACCCGGTAGCGGGTACGCCGCCAGACCAGGTAGGCGGTCCGGTCCGGCGTGGACACCAGCAGGCCGGTGCCGTCCGGCAACGGCGCACCGCCGGCCGGGGACTGTCCAATGTAGAGAGTCGACCGGGCGCCCTCCGGCGGACGGGCGGAGCAGAGCGTCCACGAGCCGCCGAGCAGCCGGTCCCGGTCGGGCAGCGGGTCGGGCGCGCCGGCGATCCCGAGCGGTACGCCACGGGGCACCCCGTCGATCGACGAGCGCGAAACGGTGACCGGGTGCGCCTGCGGCGAGCCGATGACCAGCAGCGCGGAGGCGTAGTTCGGCACCGGGTGCAGCACGCCGTCGCCGTACACGTAACGGGCGCCGGACTCCCGCTCCATGACGACGGCCGTACCGTCGCGCCAGTCCGTACCGCCGCCCGGCGCCAGTACCCCGTAGACCGCCACGCCGGCCAGCGACAGGGCGGCGAGCAGCACCCCCGCGAGCGTGGCCCCGGCGACCCGGCGAAACGGCGACTGCGCGGGGTCGGTCTCCCGCATCACCAGCGCGGACACCACCCGCTGCACGCTGAACTGGTACGAGTGCAGCTGGTCCTGACGCGACGCCACGCCACCTCCCCGTCCCCCGAACCATGCCCCCCAAAGCCGGGCGATCCCGCCATACGATAGGCCGATGAGCCGGCGCCCACTGTCCGTCCGAAGTGGACAGATAGTGGTGGCCGAGATCGTCGCGGTCGCGCTGGTGCTCGCCGCGCTGTCCGGCGGGCCGGCCGGGTGGCTGCTCGGCGTGCCGGTGGCGGCCGCGCTGGCCGCGCTGGGCTTCGGCCGGTGGCGCGGGCGCTGGCTCTTCCGGTGGCTGGGCATCGCCGTGCGGTACGGCTCGCGCCCGCGTGCCCTGCCGCCCGGAGCCGGGGCCAGCGACCTGCTCACGCTGGTCGGGCCGGGTGCGCGGGTGGTCGGTGCCGACCTGGGTGGCCGGGGGTACGGGCTGGTCGAGGATGAGTACGGCGTCACCGCCGTCATCGAGCTGGGCGACCCGGTGAGCCTGCTCTCCGACACGGCGCTGGACCTGCCGTCACCGGTGGCGCTGCTGCCGGCCTCGGGCGTCCAGGTGCAGCTGCTCGTCACCGGCGCGCCGGCTCCGGCGCCGCGGGCCGCGGCCGGGATCCCGGGCACCAGCTACCGGCAGCTCACCCAGGGCCGGGTACCCGCGTACCAGCGCGCCTTCCTGGCCGTACGGGTGCTTCGGGACGACCGGTCCGGCGACGACCTGCGCCGTACCCTCGCCAGCGCGTTGCGACGGCTGCGCCGCCGGCTCGACCAGGAGCAGGTCCCGCACCGCCCGCTGGGTACCGATGCCACCCTGGCCGCGCTTGCCGAGCTGGCCCACCACCACCCGGGCTCGCCGGTCCGGGAGAGCTGGGCCGGCCTCGACATCGGCGGGCTGCGCCAGACGACCGTACGCGTGCCCAGCCTCGCCGGCCTGCGCCCCGAGCTGGCCGGGCAGCTGGTACCGCGCCTGCTCGCGCTGCCGGCCGTCGGCACGGCCGTCTCGCTGGCCGCCTCGCCGGGCGGCGCCGAGCTGGTGGTACGGGTCGCCGCACCCAACCCGGTCGCGCTCGGTACCGCCCTGCAGTCCCTGCGCCGCCTGCTCGGCTCGGCCGGCCTCGGCGCGGTCCGGCTGGACGGCGAGCACCTGCTCGGGTTCGCCGCCACCCTGCCGCTCGGCCGCGTAGCCTGTCGGAGCGGCCACCAGCCAGCGTTCGACAGCCGCGTAGCCTGTCGGAGCGGCCACCAGCCAGCGTTCGACAGCCGCGTAGCCTGTCGGAGCGGCCACCAGCCAGCGTTCGACAGCCGCGTAGCCTGTCGGAGCGGCCACCAGCCAGCGTTCGACAGCCGCGTCGGCCCGGCCGGTGCCCTGGCCCGCGCCCGCATTGAACTGCCCGGGGCCGGGCTGATGCTCGGTCGCAACCGCAAGGGCCGGCCGGTACTCGCCCGCGTGGTGCGCGCCGAGCCGACCCGGGCACTGCTCGTCGGCGGCGTACGGGCAGCCGAGCTGTTCACCCTGCGGGCGCTCGCGCTCGGCGTGCACGTCCTCGTCCACACCGGCCGCCCGTACGCGTGGGAGCCGTTCCTGCGCGCGGTGAGCCTGCCCAGCGACGCGATCGCGCTGGTGGCCTTCGACCAGTCCGGCCCGGCGGCGTCTGTCGCCGCGCACGACCCGGTCCGGCCGCCGCGACGGCCGGTCGCGCTGCCGCCGGCCGGGCCGCTCGCGCCCCAGCTCGTCATCGTCGACGTCGGACCGCCCGGGTCGCATCCGGTGCCCGACGAGGCGGCCTGGCGTACCACCCTGGTCGTCCGCGACGACCTGACCGACGCCGACCTCGACACGCTGGCCCGCGCGGACCTCGTGGTCCTGCAGCCGCTACACCCCGACGAGGCCGCGCTCGCCGGCGCCGCCCTCGGCCTCGGCGCCGGCCACGAGTGGCTAGCCAAGATCCGCGCGGACATGGTCGGCGTGGTCAACCGGCGGGCGGTACGGTTCGCCCAGCTCTCCCCGACCCCGTTGGAGCAACAGCTGATCGGCGCGCCGGAGCGGGTCGCTTCGTGAGCCAGCACTTGGGCTGGATCAGCAAGGCGGCGTTCGTCGTGAGCCAGCACTTGGGCTGGATCAGCAAGGCGGCGTTCGTCGTGAGCCAGCACTTGGGCTGGATCAGCAAGGCGGCGTTCGTCGTGAGCCAGCACTTTGAGCTGGATCAGCAAGGCGGCGTTCCCCGGTGTGATCCGGCGTGAAAGGATCGCCCGCATGGGCATAGCCATCCGGGTCGTGATCACCGCCGTCGCACTGTGGGCCTCCACGCTGCTCAGCGGGATCACCCTGAACACGGACTCGATCTGGAAGAAGATCGGCACGCTGCTCCTTGTCGCGGTGATCTTCGGCGTGATCAACGCGGTGATCCGGCCGATCATCAAGACGATCGGGTGCGCGTTCTACGTGGTCACCCTCGGCCTCGTCGCGCTACTGGTGAACGGCCTGCTCTTCCTGCTGGCGAGCTGGATCGCCGGCCAGCTGGACCTGCCGTTCCACGTCCAGGGCCTGTGGTCCGCCATCCTCGGCGCACTCATCGTCGGTGTCGTGAGCTGGGTCCTCAACATGGTGGTCCCGGACAAGTTCAAGTAAGGCCGCGACCCCCGGGCGGGCATGGTGCCCGCAGGCTACTCACGCCGTGAGTTTTTACGCCTGTGGTGAGTAGCGCCTGCCGTGCGGCGGGGTGCGCGGTCAAGCGGCAGTGGAGCGCCAGGCGGGGATGAAGGGAAACGCCGGGTGAGCGAGCCGAACGGGGCGGCGGGGGACCGGGCGTACCGGGTCGGGACCGACGGGCTGGACATCGAGCTTATTCATCGGTGGTTGTCGACGGATGCGTACTGGGCGATCGGGCGGCCACGGGACGTGGTGGAGCGCTCGGTCGCCGGTTCGCTCAGCTTCGGGGTCTTCGCGCCGGACGGGCGGCAGGTGGGCTTCGCCCGTACCGTCACTGACTCGGCCACCTTCGCCTGGCTCTGCGACGTGTACGTCGACCCGGCGCACCGGGGCCGCGGCCTGGGCCGGCTCCTCGTCCGTACGGTCCTCGACGAGCTGCACGCCAGGGGCGTACAGCGCATCCTGTTGGCAACCAAGGACGCGCACGAGGTCTACGCCGCCCTAGGCTTCACCGAACTGGCCGAGCCCCGGACGTGGATGGAGCTGGACACCCGGTAAGGCTGGTCCACCCCTTACGGTGAGAGCGTGACTGACGCGCGGAAGGGCTACCTGTTCGGCATCGGCGCCTACGTCTCCTGGGGGTTCTTCCCGCTCTACTTCAAGGTGCTGCGCCCGGCCGGGCCGATCGAGATCCTGGCCCACCGGGTGGTCTGGTCGGCCTTGTTCGTCGCCCTCCTGCTCACCGCCGTACGGGCCTGGCGGCGTATCGGCGCCCTGCTGCGCCGGCCGCGTACGGTCCTGGTGGTCGGGCTGGCCGCCGTGCTGATCGCGGTCAACTGGGCCACGTACATCTACGGTGTGAACACCGACCGGGTGGTGGAGACCTCGCTCGGCTACTTCATCACCCCGCTCATCTCGATCACCTTCGGGCTGCTCGGGTTCGGAGAACGGCTGCGGCCGGCGCAGTGGGGCGCGCTGGCGACCGGTGCGGGCGCGGTGGCCGTACTGGCGGTGGACTACGGGCGGCTGCCCTGGATCGCACTCACGCTGGCCTGCTCATTCGCGTCGTACGGGCTGGTCAAGAAGCGCCTGGGATTACCGCCGGCGGACGGGCTCCTGGTGGAGTCCGGTGCGCTGTCCCTACCGGCGCTGGGCTACCTCGCCTGGTTATCCGCCGCCGGCCGGTCGACATTTACCGCCGTCTCCGCATGGCACACCGTACTGCTGCTGGTCTCCGGCGCGGTGACCGCGATTCCGCTGCTGATGTTCGCCGGCGCGGCCAACCGGATCCCGATGGTCGGCCTGGGCATCCTGCAGTACATCGCGCCGATCCTGCAGTTCTTCGTGGGCGTGGCGATCGAGCACGAGCCGATGCCGGCGGCCCGGCTCTTCGGCTTCGCCCTCGTCTGGCTCGCCCTGCTGGTCTTTACCTGGGACGGGCTGCGGTCGGCCCGCCGGGCCGACCGCGCCGCACCCGCGGACGCCCCCGGGACAGCGCCCGCCGGCGCGGCGGCCGCCGGTCAGGTGGCCTCGTAGACCAGCAGCGGGGTGTCGCCGTGCCGGACCTCGATCCGGCCGATCTCACCCGGCGGCAGGTCCACCCACCAGCGCAGCACCCTCCGGTCGGCGGGCCCGGCGTCCCAGCCCGGCAATGTGGTGCCACTGGCGCTGCCCCGCCGGAAGACGACCAGGGTGAGGTTCCATTTGCCCGAGCCGCCGTACCCGCTGGTCGCGTGCTCGTACGCACAGCTCATCACGATGTCCGTGCCGCCCCGGGCGCTCGCCGTGTACGCGACGAGCGCGTTGACCGGTACGTCGTCCTCGACCGGGTGCAGCGCCGCGACGACCGGCCGCGCCCCGGCAGGGTGGTCCATCGTGGCGATCCCGAAGCCGACGACCGCGGCCAGGCAGGCCGCCACGAGCACGGCCACGGGGCGCTGCCAGCGGTGGCGCCGCCGGTTCCGCCGGCGTTCGGACCCGGCCCGGGTCAGGACGGTGTCCAGCAGCGCCGGCGGCGCGCTCTCCGACCGGCCGATCGAGGCGGCGGTACCGGCGTCCAGCCGGCCCAGCAGCCCCGGCAGCCCGGCCAGGTGGGCCACCTCGTCACGACAGGTCTGGCAGCTGGGCAGGTGCCGCTCGTACGCGGCCCGCTCGGCGGGGGGCAGCGCGCCGAGCACGTAAGCGCCGGCCTCGACGGCCTGCGTACACCTCATTGCGTCACCCCCATCTCCTCGAGAACGAGCCGCAGCGAGCGCAGCGCGTAGTGTGTGCGGGACTTCACCGTCCCCGGCGGTACACCCAGCCGGGCGGCCGCCTCGGCTACCGAGCGCCCCTGGTAGAAGCACTCGACCAGCACCTCCCGGTGCAGTGGGGAGAGCCGGGCGAGCGCCTCGGCGATCAGCCAGGCTTCGACGGTACGGTCGGTTTCGTCGTCGCTCGGCGCCTCCGGGAGCGCGTCGGTCACCACCTCACCGACCCGTACCGACCGGCGCCGCCACGAGTCGATCGACAGGTTGCGGGCCGTGGTGAACAGCCAGGCGCGTACCGAGCCCCGGTCCGGGTCGAGCGCCTCGGGATGTCGCCATGCCCGCAGCAGCGTCTCCTGAACCAGGTCCTCGGCGCGCTGCCGGTCCCCGCTGGCGAGTCGCAGGGCATGGGCGTAGAGGGCGTCACCGTGCTCCGCGAACATCGCGCGCAGCAGCTCGGCGTCCTCGTCGCCCATACCCTGGACTCCCCTCCCGCTCCCTACCGGTGTCACGTAGCGCCCGGTCGGGCGGTTCAGTCAGGAGAGGTCGTCACCGTACGCGGCCGCGATGCTCCGGGCGCAGGTGGTCAGCCGGCCGCGGATCATCTTCGCCGACGTCATCAGCTCCGGTGCGGGCATCGCGCAGGCGAGCACCATCCGGCGCTCGGGGTCCCGGTCGGCGATGGCGAGCACGGAGGCGCAGGCGACTCCTTGCCGGTACTGATTGATCTCGATCTGCATCTGGCGCCGCTCGCCGGCGGCCAGGTCGGCTTCCAGCGCCTCCGGTGTGACCAGCGTCTGGCCGGTGTACTGGCGCATGCCGTAGTCCCGCAGGTACCGCGAACGCTGCTCCGGGGTGAGCGTAGCCAGGAGGGACTTGCCCAGCGCGGTGGCGTGCGCACCGTCGTCGAAGCCCGGGATCAGATCTTCGAGGTACGGCGACCGGGGCCCCTCGGCCACCGCGGTGAGCACCACCCGCCCGCTCACGAACCGCGCCAGATAGTGGCTGTACCCCGTGTCCAGCGCCGCCCGGCGGAGCACCTCGCCCACCGGCGCCGGCCCGCGGAACGCCACGACCAGCTCCCGGAACCGGTCCGAGACCTCCATGCCGACCGTGTACGTGCCGTCCTCGCGCCGGGTCACGTAGCCCTCGTACGCCAGCGTGCGGACCAGGTGGTAGGTGGTCGCGACGGTCAGCTCGCAACGCCTGGCGATCTGCTTGACGGTCAACCCACGCGGCGATGCACCAACCGACTCCAGCACTCGCAAGGCCCGGGACACGCTTCGGATCAGATCCGAGGGCTCGCCCTGCGGGTCACGCACCGCCGCACCTCCCCCAGCAGCAGCCAGCACCCAGGCTTTACACCATATGAAATCGCCGTCCTTTTGGGAACGGCTCTCGGGAGGTCGCAAAAGCCTCAAGGGGTCGGGTAAGGGTAGGCCCTAACGAGTTTCCGCAGCTCAGAGGCCATACAGCTCGGCAACCGGCAGTATCCGGACGATGACAGAAGGAAGCCTGGCATTCCACCCAGCGGACCTCGTTCGGGTGACAGAACGCCGGCTTCCGGCGGGCGGTGCTTGTTCGGCCCACAACTCCGTCGTGGACGGGCTCAGCCCGTGCGGTCTGGTCGACCTCGCGTCTGTCGTGGACGGGCTCAGCCCGTGCGGTCTGGTCGACCTCGCGTCCGTCGTGGACGGGCTCAGCCCGTGCGGTCTGGTCGACCTCGCGTCCGTCGTGGACGGGCTCAGCCCGTGCGGTCGGAAATGAAGTCGCAGAGGGATTCGAGGGCGTGGCGGGGGGGACGTCGGGGAGGGGGTCGAGTTCGGCGCGGGCCTGGTCGGCGTACGCGCGGACGGTCTCCCGGGCCCGCTTGAGCGCGGCCGACTCGCGGAGCAGCCCGAGCGCCTCGCCGTGCAGCGCGTCGTCGGTGACGGGACCGGTGGCGAGGATCTCGCGCAGCCGTACGGCGGCCGCGTCGGTCTCGTCGGAGGCCAGCGCGTAGAGCACGGGCAGCGTCGGTACGCCCTCCCGCAGGTCCGTACCGGGAGTCTTGCCGGTCTGGACCGACTCGGAGGCGATGTCGAGCAGGTCGTCGGAGAGTTGGAAGGCGATGCCCATCGCCTCCCCGTACCGGGCGAGCGCGTCGACCTGGACCGGGCTGAGCCCGCCGAACATCGCGCCGAACCGGGCCGACGTGGCGATCAGCGAGCCGGTCTTCTCCGCGATCACGTGAAGGTGGTGCGCGACCGGGTCTCCGTCGCGGTGGCCGACCGTCTCGGCGATCTGGCCGTGCACCAGCCGGGCGAAGGTACGCGCCTGGATGCGTACCGCCTCGGGGCCCAGATCGGCCGCGATGCCGGCGGCGCAGGCGAAGAGGAAGTCACCGACCAGGATGGCGATGGAGTTGCCCCAGCGGGAGTTGGCACTGGCGGCTCCCCGGCGTACCGCCGCCTCGTCCATCACGTCGTCGTGGTAGAGCGTGGCCAGGTGGGTCAGCTCGACGACGACGCCGGAGAGCACCACCTCGACGCGGCCCCCCGCCCCGAACTGCGCGGCGATCGCGGTCAGCAACGGGCGGAACCGCTTGCCCCCGGCGTCGACCAGGTGCCGCGCCGCCTCGGCTACCAGCGGGTCGTCGCTGAACACCGCCTCGCGCAGCCGTTCCTCGATCCCGCCGAGCGTGACCAGCACGGCCGACTCCAGGGCCGGATCGGCGAACTCGATACCGATCGAGGTTCCTGGAAGGGCGCTCGTCACCACACCACCATCCCATACCGCCCTGACGGGCTGCTCAGCGGATAAACTCGGCCGCCCGGTTGGTGAGATCCAGCAACGGCTGCGGCACCACCCCGAGCAGCAGGGTGGCCAGCCCGCCGATCGCCAGCGACGCCGAGGTGAGCGCGCCCGGGATCGATACGGTCGGCGTGTGCTCGCCCGGTTCGGACAGCCACATGAGCACCACGACCCGCAGGTACGGGAAGGCCAGGATCATGCTCGTCACCACGCCGAGTACGACCAGCCAGCCCTGCCCGGCGCCGAGCGCCGCCCCGAACACGGCGAACTTGCTGGTGAACCCGCTCGTCAGCGGGATACCGGCGAACGCCAGCATGAGGAACGTGAACAGCCCGGCGTAGAGCGGCGAGCGGCGGCCCAGCCCGGCCCAGCGGGACAGGTGGGTGGCCTCACCGTCGGCGTCCCGGACCAGGGTGACGATGCCGAACGCGGCCACCACGGTGAAGCCGTACGCGACGAGGTAGAACATGCTCGACGAGAGCCCGTCGCGGCTCAGCCCCAGCACGCCCACCAGCAGGTACCCGGCGTTGGCGATCGACGAGTACGCCAGAAGCCGCTTGATGTCCGTCTGGGTGACCGCGAGCACCGAGCCGACCAGCATGGTCAGTACGGCGATCACGCCGATGATGACCCGGAAGTCCCAGGCCGCCCGCTCGAACGCGACGTACAGCACGCGCAGCAGGCCACCGAAGGCGGCCACCTTGGTGCACGCGGCCATGAACGCGGTGATCGGGGTCGGCGCGCCCTGGTACACGTCCGGCGTCCACACGTGGAACGGCGCCGCCGCGGCCTTGAAGAGCAGGCCGATCGCGACCATGGCGAGGCCGACGTACAGCAGGACCTGGCTGTTGGCCGACGCCTGGATCGCGGCGTGGATGTTCCGGAAGGCGAGGGCCGGAGCGCCGGAGTCGACCGGCGTCTTGCCGATGAAGCCGTACAGCATGGCGATGCCGAACAGGAAGAACGCCGAGGCGAACGCGCCGAGCAGGAAGTACTTGAGCGCCGCCTCCTGCGAGATCAGCCGGCGCCGGCGGGCGAGGCCACACATCAGGTACAGCGGCAGGGAGAAGACCTCCAGCGCGACGAACATGGTGAGCAGGTCGTTGGCGCTGACGAACAGCATCATCCCGGCGAGGGCGAACAGCAGCAGGGGGTACACCTCGGTGCCGGCGTCGCGCCGCTGCTGCTGGGCGCGGTCGGCCTCGGTACCGGCGGTCACCGCGGCCGCGGCGACGAACGGGCCACCCGGCTCCAGCGAGCGCTCGGCGACCAGCAGCAGCGCGACGATCCCGAGTACCGCCAGGGTGCCCTGCAGGAACAGGGCCGGCCCGTCGACGGCGATCGCGGCGCTCGCGGTCAGCTCGTGCGTACCCGCCTCCATCACCACCATGACCAGCGCGGCGACCAGCCCGGCCAGGCCCACGAGCACCTGTACGGGATACCGCCGGCCGCGCCCCACGAACGCCTCGACCAGCACGCCGAACGACGCCGCCCCGAAGAGGATCAGCATCGGCGCGAGCGCCGCGTAGTTGATGTGCGGCAGTTGCAACGTGTCGGCGCTGAGGATCACTTGCCGCCTCCCTGGGCGACCGTCGGGTTCGGGTCGGTCTTCCCCACCTGGGAGAAGGTCGCCTGCACCGCCGGGTTGATGACGTCGATGACCGGCTTCGGGTAGAAGCCGAGCAGCAGGATCAGGGCGATCAGCGGGGCGACCACGACGACCTCGCGCGGCGAGATGTCCCGCCGCATCTGTTCGACCTTCTCCAGCGCCGGGTTCAGCGCGCCCTGGGTCGTGCGCTGCACCATCCAGAGCACGTACCCGGCGGCCAGGATGATGCCGAAGGTCGCGATCACCGCCACGGTCTTGTTCACGGTGAACGTACCGAGCAGCACCAGGAACTCGCTGACGAACGGCGACGTGCCGGGCAGTGCGAGCGAGGCGAGGCCGGCGATCAGGAACACCCCGGCCAGTACCGGCACCAGCTTGCCCGCACCACCGAAGTCGGAGACCAGCGCGCTGCCCCGCCGGGCCACCAGCATGCCGACGACCAGGAACAGCAGGCCGGTCGCCAGGCCATGGTTGACCATGTAGAGCACGGCGCCGGTACCGGCCTGCGTGGTGAACGCGAAGATGCCGATGCCGATGAAGCCGAAGTGCGCGATGCTCGTGTAGCTGACGAGGCGCTTGAGGTCGTTCTGCCCGACCGCGAGCAGGGCGCCGTACACGATGCCGACGAGGGCCAGGGCGAGGCCGAGCGGGGCGAAGTACTTCGCCGCGTTCGGGAACAGCGGCAGGCAGTAGCGGATGATCCCGAACGTACCCACCTTGTCCAGGACGCCGACCAGCAGCGCCGCCGCACCGGCCGGCGCGGCGCCACCCGCGTCCGGCAGCCAGGTGTGGAACGGGAAGAACGGCGCCTTGATCGCGAAAGCCAGGAAGAACCCGAGGAACAGCCAGCGTTCGGTGCCCGTACCCATCGACAGCCGGGTCAGCTCGTGCCAGTCGAAGGTGGCGTGCCCGAGGTGGTTGCGCCCGACCACCCACAGCCCGATCACCGCGGCGAGCATGAACAGCCCGCCGACGAGCGAGTAGAGGAAGAACTTGACCGCGGCGTACTGTCGCCGGGCGCCGCCGTAGCTGCCGATGAGGAAGTACATCGGCACGAGCATGACCTCGAAGAACACGTAGAACAGGAAGATGTCCGCGGCGGCGAACACCCCGATCATCGTGGACTCCAGGGCCAGCAGCAGCCCGAAGTAGGCCGGCACCGACCGGCGGCCACCATCCGCGTCATGCCAGGAGGCGAGGATCACCAGGGGTACGAGCAGGGCGATCAACGCCAGCATCACCAGCGCGATGCCGTCGGCCTCGAAGGTGAAGCGGGTACCCCAGGCCGGGATCCACGGGTACGACTCCCGGAACTGGAAGCGCGGCCCGTGCACCTGAAACGTCACGTACATGACGGCGGTCAGCGCCAGCACGGCCACCGACCAGGCCAGCGCCACGGTCTTGGCCAGCCCGGGCCTCGCCTTCGGCAGAGCCGCCACCACGGCCGCCCCGACGAGAGGCGCGAGCGTCAGAATGCTCAAGAACGGGAAGGAGCTCATCCGAGCGTCACCGCCAGCATTGCCGCTATCACGAGCAGGGCACCTCCGAGCATGGACAGGGCGTACGTCCGGACGAAGCCGGTCTGCACGCGGCGCAGCCGGCCGGAGCCTCCGCCCACCGAGGCGGCGAGCCCGTTGACCAACCCGTCGAGGCCCTTGTTGTCGAAGTAGACCAGCGCCCGGGTCAGGTACAGGCCGGGCTTCTCGAACAGCGCCTCGTTGACCGCGTCGGCGTACAGGTTGCGGCGCGCCGCGGTGACCACCGGCCCGGCCGGCGGCTCCACCAGCGCCGTACCGTTGCGGAACAGCGCGTACGCGGCCAGGAACCCGAGTCCGACGACCACCAGGGTGAACACGGTGACCACCCACCCGGTCAGGTGGACGGCGGCCTCCTCGGGCGGGTTGCTGAACACCGGCGCCAGCCACTCCTTGACCGGGGTGGCCATCAGGCCGCCCGCGGCCAGTGAACCGAGGCCGAGCAGGAGCAGCGGTACGGTCATGATCGGCGGCGACTCGTGCGGGTGCGGGGCGCCGTGCATCGGCACCTCCACCAGCGGCGCGTCCTCGGTCCACCGCTTCGGGCCGTGGAAGGTCAGGATGAACAGCCGGGTCATATAGAAGGCGGTGAGCCCGGCGCCGACCAGCGCGGCCGTACCGAAGAGCCAGCCCGACCAGCCGGGCCGGTTGAACGCCGCCTCGATGATCGGGTCCTTCGAGAAGAAGCCGGACAATGGCGGGATGCCGAGGATCGCCAGCCAGGCCAGCCCGAACGTGGCCCAGGTGATCCGCATGTACCGCCACAGCCCGCCGAAGCGCCGGATGTCGGTCTGGTCGTTCATCGCGTGCATCACCGACCCGGCACCGAGGAACAGCCCGGCCTTGAAGAACCCGTGCGCCAGCAGGTGGATGATCGCCAGCGCGTACGCCGCCCCACCCAGGCCCACGCCCAGGAACATGTAGCCGATCTGCGACACGGTCGACCACGCCAGTACCCGCTTGATGTCGTCCTTGGCGCCACCGATGATCGCACCGAGCATGAGCGTGAACGCGCCGACGGCGACCACCACGGTCTGCGCCGTCGCGTTGGCCGAGAAGATCGGGTTGGACCGGGCGATCAGGTACACCCCGGCGGTCACCATCGTCGCGGCGTGGATCAGCGCGGACACCGGGGTCGGGCCTTCCATCGCGTCGGGCAGCCACGCCTGCAGCGGGAACTGGCCGGACTTGCCGCACGCGCCGAGCAGGAGCAGCAGCGCGATCAGCAGGATGGTGGTCGAGCTCGCCTTGCCGACGTTCGAGAAGACGTCGCCGAAGTTGACCGAGCCGAACGTCGCGAACATCAGGAAGATCGCGGTCACGAACCCGGCGTCGCCGACCCGGTTCATGATGAACGCCTTCTTGCCCGCGGTCGCCGCGCTGGGCCGGTCGTACCAGAACGCGATCAGCAGGTACGAGGCCAGGCCGACGCCCTCCCAGCCGAGGAAGGTCATCACGTAGTTGTCGCCGAGCACCAGCATGAGCATCGCGGCGACGAACAGGTTGAAGTACCCGAAGAAGCGCCGGCGTCCGGGATCGTGCGCCATGTACCCGACCGCGTACAGATGGATCAGGAACCCGACGCCGGTGATCAGCAGGACGAAGACCGCGGACAGCGGGTCGTACAGGAGCCCGAACGTGACCTTGAGCCCGCCCACCGGGAGGTAGTCGAAGAGCGTGAGGTCGGCCGCCCGGTACGGGCCGGCCAGCCCGCGCAGTGCGAAGAAGTAGACCAGCCCGAGGACGAACGCGACTCCCACGCTGGCCACCCCGAGCCAGTGCCCCCACCGGTCGGCCCGCCTGCCCAGCAGCAGCAGGACCGCCGCGCTCGCCAGCGGGATCGCGACGAGCAGCCAGAAGCTGGACAGCGTGCCGCTCGCGGCCGCGTAGTGCACAGTCATGTGAATCAAGCTCCGGTATATTCCGGTTCGGGTGCGGTGGGTGGGCTCAGTACTTCAGCAGGTTGGCATCATCGACGCTCGCCGAGCGCCGGGTCCGGAAAATGGACATGATGATGGCCAGCCCGACCACGACCTCGGCGGCGGCCACCACCATCACGAAGAACGCGGTGATCTGACCGTCCAGCGTGCCGTTGATCCGGCTGAACGTGACCAGCGCCAGGTTGGCCGCGTTCAGCATCAGCTCGATGCACATGAACAGCACGATCGCGTTGCGCCGGATCAGTACGCCCACCGCCCCGATCGTGAACAGCCCGCCGGCCAGCACGACGTAGTACATCGGAGTCACGATTCGGTCCCCTTCGGCGCGGACTCGGCGCTGGTCAGCTCCCGGGTCGGCAGGATCTTCGAGATGCTCCGGTCGGCCGGCGTACCGTCGGGCAGCCGGGCCGGCGTCGCCACCGAGTCGGAGGTGGCGAACACGCCCGGTCCGGGCTTGGGCGCCGGGTAGTTGCCGGGTGCGAAGCGCTCGCGCATCTTGGCCGGCTGGCCCACCTTGTCCTCCTTGCGCCGCTCGACATGCGCGAGGACCATCGCGCCCACCGCCGCCGTGATCAACAGCGCGGAGGTGACTTCGAAGGCGAAGACGTACCTGGTGAACAGCAGGCTCGCGATGCCCTGGATGTTGCCGCCCGCGTTGGCCTTGTCCAGCCCCTGCGGCGCGGTCGTCCGCAGCGCCCGGTAGAGGGCGGTGCAGACCAGGCCGGCGAAGCCGAGGCCGAGCAGGACCGCCGCGCTGCGCTGCCCGCGCAGCGTCTCGATGAGCGCGTCCGACGAGTCCCGGCCGACGAGCATGAGTACGAACAGGAACAGCATCATGATCGCGCCGGTGTACACGATGATCTGCACCATGCCGATGAACGGCCCGGCCTGCAGCACGTAGAACACGCCGAGCGAGAGCATGGTCAGCACCAGGAAGAGCGCCGAGTGTACGGCGTTGCGGGCCCAGACCATCCCGAGCGCACCGAGTACGGCGAGCGGCGCCAGTACCCAGAAGGTGACCGCCTCGCCGGTACCCACCTCGCCCGCGGCGAGCAGCGCCTGGCTCATTGCCGACCCTCGCTCCCACGCTCGGCGCTCGTCCCGCGGACCGAGCCGCGCGCTCCGCTCATTGCGAGCCTCCCTTGACGCCCTCGGCTCCCACCGACGTACCGGGGTTGGTCAGCGCGCCGAGGTAGTAGTCCTTCTCGTCCTTGCCCAGGCGCATGTCGTGCGGCGGCTGCTCCATACCGGGCAGCAGCGGCGCGAGCAGCTGCTCCTTCGTGAAGATCAGGTCCTGCCGGCTGTCGCGGGCCAGCTCGTACTCGTTGCTCATGGTCAGCGAACGCGTCGGGCATGCCTCGATACACAGGCCGCAGAAGATGCAGCGGGCGTAGTTGATCTGGTACACCGTGGCGTACCGCTCGCCCGGCGAGAAGCGCGCCTCCTCGGTGTTGTCCCCGCCCTCGACGTAGATCGCGTCGGCCGGGCAGGCCCAGGCGCACAGCTCGCAGCCGATGCACTTCTCCAGCCCGTCCGGGTGGCGGTTGAGGATGTGCCGGCCGTGGAAGCGCGGCGCGGGCGGGCGCCGTACCTCCGGGTACTTCTCGGTGACCACCTTCTTGAACATGTGCGAGAAGGTGACCCCGAAGCCCTTGACCGAATCGAGCGCACTCATGATTTTTCCTCGCTCTCGTCGCCGGCGCCGACCGTGACCGGCTCCCGCTGCGCATCGATGCGCCTCAGCCGGGGGCTCGGCGGCACCCGCAGGTCCATCGGCGGTACGGGGAACCCGCCCTCCTGCGGCGGCAGCTCACCCGGTGCCGGCCCACGCTTGCGGCTCGGCCACAGGGTCAGCGCCGCGAGCACGACCAGTACGGCCGCCCCGATGATCACGTACCGCTGCGTCGAGCTGACCCGGGCGGTCTGCAGGATCTTGATGCCGGCGAGCGCCAGGATCCACACCAGGTTGAGTGGGATCAGCACCTTCCAGCCGAGCCGCATGAACTGGTCGTAGCGCAGCCGGGGCAGGGTGCCGCGCAGCCATACGAAGACGAACAGCAGCAGCAGAACCTTGACGGTGAACCACAGCACCGGCAACCAGCCGCTGTTGACCCAGCCGCCGAGCGCGCTGACCGGCCACGGCGCCCGCCAGCCGCCCAGGAACAGCGTGGCGCACAGGCCGGAGACGGTGACCATGTTGACGTACTCGGCGAGGAAGAACAGCGCGAACTTCAGCGACGAGTACTCGGTGTGGAAGCCGCCGACCAGCTCGGACTCGGCCTCGGGCAGGTCGAACGGGGCCCGGTTGGTCTCCCCGACCACCGAGACGAAGTAGATGATGAAGCTGGGCAGCAGGATCACCGCGTACCAGCCGGGCAGGGTGACCTGCTGGCCGAACCAGGTGACCGAACTCCCCGACGCCTGCGCCTGCACGATCGCGCTGGTCGACATGGAGTTGGCGGTCATGAAGACGGCCACGATCGACAGGCTCATGGCGACCTCGTACGAGATCATCTGGGCGCTGGAGCGCAGGCCGCCGAGCAGCGGGTACGTGGAGCCGGACGCCCAACCGGCGAGCACGACGCCGTACACGCCCATCGACGAGGCGGCCAGCACGATGAGTACCGACACCGAGGTGTCGGTGAGCTGGAGCGGGGTGTCCCGGCCGAAGATCCGCACGACCGGGCCGAACGGGATCACCGAGAACGCGGTGAACGCGGTCACCGTCGAGATCACCGGTGCGAAGAAGTAGACGACCTTGTCGGCCATCTTCGGCGTGATGTCTTCTTTGAACGCCAGCTTGAGCCCGTCGGCGAGGCTCTGCAGCAGGCCGAAGGGGCCGTTGCGGTTCGGGCCCGGGCGGTGCTGCATCCGGGCCACCACACGCCGCTCGTACCAGATGGTGAACAGCGTCATGACGACGAGAAAGGCGAAGACCGCGACGATCTTGATAAGAATAAGCCACCAGGGATCGTGGCCGAACTGATCCAGAGACATCAGAGAACCCCGCCTGAGCCGGATGCCGCCTCGCGCTGCGCTGCGGCGGTTATCTTCACGATTGCCCCGGCCGGTACGCCGAGGGTACGGCGGACCGTGGCGCCGGGCGAGTTGGTGGGCAGCCAGACCACACCGTCGGGCAGCTCGGTGAGGGCGGCCGGCAGGGTGATCGCGCCGCGGTCGGTACCGACGGTCACCGGGTCGCCGTCGGTCACGCCCAGGTCGGCCGCGGTCGCCTTGGAGATCCGCGCCACCGCCGCGCGGGCGGTACCGCCGAGGTACTCGTCGCCCTCGGTCAGCGTGCCCAGGTCGAGCAGGTGATGCCAGGTGGCCAGGACCGCCTCGCCCTCGCCGGGGCCGGGCGGGGCGGACGCGGGTACCGCCGGGGCCGCCGGCCGCACGCCCCCGGTGGCCGGCAGCGCGGCCAGCTCGTCCCGGACCGCCGCCGGGTCCGCGGTGTTCAGCTCGACCCCAGCTCCCGGGCCAGCGCGTCCAGCGCCCGGCCGTCGCTGATCGCGGTGGTACTGAGCACCTGCTCGAAGGTGCGCAGCCGGCCTTCCCAGTTCAGGAAGGTACCGGCCTTCTCCACCACCGGAGCGACCGGGAAGACCACGTCCGCCCGGCGCGTGACGGCACTGCGCCGCAGCTCGAAGCTCACCAGGAAGCCGACGCTGTCCAGGGCGTGCTCCGCCAACCTCGCATCTGTCAAGTCCGCTGGGTCTACCCCAGCAACCACGAGCGCGGAGAGCCGGCCTTCGGTCGGCCGCCACGAGCATCTGGTCGGTGTCCTTACCCGGCCAGCTCGGCAGTACCCCCGCCTCCAGGCCCCAGGCCCCGACCAGCTCGGCGCGCGCACCCGGGTCCCAGACGGCCCGACCACCCGGCAGCAGGTTGGGCAGGCAGCCGGTCTCCAGCGCGCCCCGGTCACCGGCCCGGCGCGGTACCCAGGCCAGCTTGGCCCCGGTCTCGGCGGCGAGCGCGGCGGCCGCGGACAGCCCACCCGGTACGGTGGCCAGCCGCTCACCCACGATCAGGACGGCGCCCTCGATGCCGAGCGCCGTACGCAGTGCGGCATCTTCCGCGAGCAGGGCCGCCTCGCCACCGGGCACCACCTGACGTACCGTGGCGCCGATCTTGATGAGCCCGTGCGTCGCGTACGGGGCGACCGCGTACACCGGCAGCTTCCGCTTGCGGTACGCCTTGCGCAGCCGCAGGAAGAGGATCGGGCACTCCTCCTCCGGCTCCAGCCCGACGATCACCACCGCCGGGGCGGCCTCGATGTCGGCGTAGCCGACCTCGCGTACCCCGACCACGTTCGAGGCCAGGAACTCGGCCTCCTCAGTCGAGAGGGGCCGGGCCCGGAAGTCGATGTCGTTCGTGCCGAGCACGACGCGGGCGAACTTCGCGTACGCGTACGCGTCCTCGGCGGTGAGCCGGCCACCGGTCAGCACGCCGACGCCCTGGGTCGCCTTGGCCTCGCGGAGTCCTTGCGCCGCAACGGAAAGCGCCTCGGGCCAGCTCGCCTCGCGCAGATCGCCGCTGTTCGCGTCCCGTACCAGCGGCGTGGTGATCCGCTCGGTCGCCGTCGCGTACTGGAAGCCCCACCGGCCCTTGTCGCAGTTCCACTCCTCGTTGACCTCGGGGTCGTCGCCGGCCAGCCGGCGCAGCACCTTGCCCCGCCGCCAGTCGGTACGCATGTCGCAGCCGGCCGCGCAGTGCTCACACGCGCTCGGCGTGGAGACCAGGTCGAACGGGCGGGACCGGAAGCGGTACTGGGCACCGGTCAGCGCGCCGACCGGGCAGATCTGCACGGTGTTGCCGGAGAAGTAGGACTGGAACGGGTCCCCGGGGAAGATGTTGATCTGCTCGGCCGCCGAGCGGTCCATCAGGTCGATGAACTGGTCGCCGGCGATCTCCTCGGAGAAGCGGGTGCAGCGCTGGCACAGCACGCAGCGCTCCCGGTCGAGCAGCACCTGAGAGGAGATGGCGATCGGCTTCTCGTAGGTGCGCTTGATGTCGTGGAACCGGGTGTCCGTACGGCCGCTGGACATCGCCTGGTTCTGCAGGGGGCACTCGCCGCCCTTGTCGCACATCGGGCAGTCGAGCGGGTGGTTGATCAGGAGGAACTCCATGATCCCCTCCTGCGCCTTCGCGGCGACCTCGGAGGTGAGCTGCGTCTTGACCACCATCCCGTCGGCCACCGGCTGGGTACAGGAGGCCACCGGCTTGCGCTGCCCCTCCACCTCGACGAGGCACTGGCGGCACGCCCCGGCCGGAGCGAGCAGCGGGTGGTCGCAGAAGCGCGGGATCGCGATGCCCATCCGCTCGGCGACCCGGATCACCAGCTCACCCTTTGCGGCGGTGACCTCGATGCCGTCGACGGTCAGGGTGACCTCATCGTGGGCCGGCACTTGGGCCGGACCAGCAGGGCGGCGATCGTCAGGGCGGTTGGCTACGTCGGTCACTAGTGCGCTCCCACCAGGTGATCGGCCGGCGACAACAGCGGGGGGGTACGGCCCTCGATGTAGTCCAGGTAGTCCTGCTTGAAGTACTTGATGGTCGACTGGACCGGGCTGGCCGCGCCGTCGCCGAGCGCGCAGAACGACCGGCCGAGCAGGTTGTCGCAGGAGTCCAGCAGGGTGTCGAGATCCTCGTGGGTACCCTTGCCGGACAGGATCCGGTGCAGCACCTGCGCCATCCAGTAGTTGCCCTCGCGGCAGGGCGTGCACTTGCCGCACGACTCGTGGTGGTAGAACTCGATCCACCGGTACGTCGCGTAGACCACGTCGTCCTGGTTAGAGAAGATCTGCACGGCGGTGGTACCGAGCATGGTGCCCACGCCGGCCATCCCCTCGAAGTCCATCGGCACGTCGAGGTGCTCGGCGGTGAGGATCGGCGTCGACGAGCCGCCCGGGGTCCAGAACTTCAGCTCGTGCCCGGGCTGCATGCCGCCGGCCAGCTCGATCAGCTGCCGGAGCGTGACGCCCAGGCCGCACTCGTACTGGCCGGGCTCGTTGATCCGGCCGGACAGCGAGTAGATCTTCGGGCCGGGCGACTTCTCGGTGCCCATCGTGCGCCACCAGCCGGCGCCGCCCAGCAAGATGTACGGCACGCTGGCAATCGTCTCGACGTTGTTCACCACGGTCGGGCTGGCGTACAGGCCGTGCGTGGCCGGGAACGGCGGGCGCAGCCGGGGCTGGCCCCGGTACCCCTCCAGCGAGTCCAGCAGCGCGGTCTCCTCGCCGCAGATGTACGCGCCCGCCCCACTGTGCACGACGACCTCCAGGTCGAACCCGGAGCCGAGGATGTCGCGGCCCAGAAGTCCGCTTCCATAACAGTCATTCACCGCCTGCCGGAGCCGGCGCGCCGCGTGTACCGCCTCGCCGCGCACGTAGATGAACGCGCGGTTGGCCCGGATCGCGTACGAGGCGATGACGATGCCCTCGATCAGCGAGTGCGGGTCGGCCATCATCAACGGCAGGTCCTTGCAGGTGCCCGGCTCGCCCTCGTCCGCGTTCACCACCAGGTAGTGGGGCTTCCCGTCGTTCTGCGGGATGAAGGCCCACTTCATTCCCGTGGGGAAGCCGGCGCCGCCCCGACCGCGCAGGCCCGAGTCCTTGATGAGCGCGATCAGGTCGTCCGGGTGGGTGGCCAGCGCCTTGCGCAGCGCGCTGTACCCGTCCAGCCGCTCGTACACGTCGAGGCGCCACGCGTCCGGCGAGAGCCACCGCTTGGTGAGCACCGGCGTGAGGTTGGCCAACGCCTCCTTGGATGGGGCGGTCACGACCTGGTCTCCTTCGTACCGCTGGGGAACTTGTCGCCGGCCGGCTTCGCGTCGCTGGCCGGCTTGTTGGCCGCCAGGCCGGCCTGCTCCGCCGGCTGGGCGGCGGCCGCCTTCGCGGCCTCCCGGTCGGCCTGGGTGGGGATCGGCGTGGCCGGGTCGAACCCGGCCACGGAGATGCCGTACTCCTCGGCGAGCCGGTTGCCGCGCAGCGTCGGGCCGCCGGCCGGGCCCTCACCCACCGCGCCTTCGCGCTCGTCGGCGAAGCCGGCCAGCTGCAGCGACATCTCCTTCAGCGTGCACAGCCGGGCGCCGCGGCTGGGCCGCGGCCGCTCCCCGTCCTGCAGCTGGCGGACGATGGTCATCGCCTGGTCGGCCTGGACGTTGTCGAAGAAGTCGTAGTTGACCGTGAGTACGGGCGCGTAGTCGCACGCCGCGAGGCACTCCGCGTGCTCCAGCGTGATGAGGCCGTCGTCGGTGGTCTCGTCGTGCCCGACCTGGAGGTACTCCGACAGCGTCTGGAACGCCTCGTTGCCGCCGAGCACGCCGCACATCGTGTTCGTACACACGCTGACCAGCCAGTCGCCGGTGGGCTTGCGCTTGTACATGGTGTAGAAGGTGGCCACCGCGCCGACCTGGGCCCGGGTGATGCCCAGCTGCTCGGCGCAGAAGGTCACCCCCTCGGTCGAGACGTACCCCTCGTCGGACTGCACCAGGTGCAGCAGGGGCAGCAGCGCCGAGCGCTCCCGGCCCTCGGGGTACCGGGCGATGATCTCCTTCGCCCTGGTGTAGGTCTCCTCGGAGAATGGCATCAGCGGTCACACCCACCCATGACGGGGTCCAGCGAGGCGCCCCCGGCGATGACATCGGCCAGCAGGCCGCCTTCGGCCATCGCCGGGATCGCCTGGAGGTTGATGAAGCTCGGTTCCCGGTAGTGCACCCGGAACGGCCGGGTACCCCCGTCGGAGATCGCGTGTACGCCCAGCTCCCCGCGCGGCGACTCGACCGGTACGTAGACCTGGCCGGGGGGTACCCGGAAGCCCTCGGTCACCAGCTTGAAGTGGTGGATCAGCGACTCCATCGACTGCCCCATGATCTTCGCGACGTGGCCGAGCGAGTTGCCCAGCCCGTCGGCGCCGATGCGCCAGCTGGGCCGGCCACGCGATCTTCCGGTCGGCGACCATGACCGGGCCCGGTTCGAGCCGGTCCAGCGCCTGCTGGACGATCTTCAGCGACTCCCGCATCTCGTCGACCCGGACCTGGTACCGGCCCCACACGTCGGCGTCGGTGCTGGTGATGACGTCGAAGTCGTACGTCTCGTAGCCGGCGTACGGCATGGTCTTGCGCAGGTCCCACGGCAGCCCGGCCGAGCGCAGCACCGGGCCGGTGATGCCGAGCGCGAGGCAGCCCTGCACGTCGAGGACGGCCACGCCCTGGGTGCGCGCCTGCCAGATCGGGCTGCCCGACAGCAGGTCCTCGTACGAGTCGATGCGGGCTCGGCATCCAGGACAGGAACTCCCGGATCTTGGTGACCGCCTCGTCGGGCAGGTCCTGGGCCAGGCCGCCCGGCCGGATGTACGCGTGGTTCATCCGCAGGCCGCTGGTGATCTCGAAGATGTCCAGGATGTACTCGCGCTCCCGGAACCCGTAGATCATCATGGACATCGCGCCCAGCTCCATGCCGGTCGTCGCCAGCCAGACCAGGTGCGAGGAGATCCGGTTCAGCTCCATCATGAGCATCCGGATCGTGCGCGCCCGCTCGGTGATCTGGTCGGAGATGCCGAGCAGCTTCTCGACCGCCATGCAGTACGCGGCCTCGTTGAACATCGGCGAGAGGTAGTCCATCCGGGTCACGAACGTGGTGCCCTGGGTCCAGTTGCGGAACTCCAGGTTCTTCTCGATCCCGGTGTGCAGGTAGCCGACGACCGTACGGGCCTCGGTGACCGTCTCGCCTTCCAGCTCCAGGACCAGCCGCAGTACGCCGTGCGTGGACGGGTGCTGCGGGCCCATGTTGACGACGATCCGCTCCTCGGCGATCGGGTCGGTGCCCAGCGACCTCGTCCCAGTCGCCACCGGTGACCGTGAAGACCCGGCCCTCGGTCGTGTCGCGCGCGCTCGCGTAGGAATCAGTGGTCGTCACTGGTAGCTCCTTCGCTGGTCGGGCGGTGGGATCTCCGCGCCCTTGTACTCGACGGGTACGCCGCCCAGGGGTAGTCCTTGCGCTGCGGGAAGCCCTCCCAGTCGTCCGGCATGAGGATCCGGGTCAGGTTGGGGTGGCCGTCGAAGACGATGCCGAACATGTCGTACGCCTCCCGCTCCTGCCAGTCGGCGGTCGGGTACATGCTCGTCACGCTCGGCTGGTGCGGGTCCTCGGCGGTCACCGCGGTCTCCAGCCGGATCCGCCGCCGGTACGTCATCGATGTCAACTGGTACACCGTCGTGCAGCCGGCGCGGGTCACTGCCGAGGTAGTCGGCCGCCGGACACCGAGGAGCACAGCTCGAAGCGCAGGGCGGCGTCGTCGCGCATGACCTGGCAGACCTCGGCGATGCGCTCCGGCTTGATGTGCAGGGTCAGCTCGCCCCGGTCCACCACGACCTGCTCGATCGCGTCGGCGAACCCGGGGTACGCCGCTTCGAGGGAGTCGACCACCTCGTCGAAGTAGCCCCCGTACGGGCGGGGCGAGTCGACGAGGCTCGGGCGGCGCCGGACCAGGCCGCCGAAGCCCGAGGTGTCGCCGCTGCCGCTGACGCCGAACAGGCCGCGCTGGGCGGGGCTGGCCGGCGGGTACTCGGCCGGGGCGGTCAGCGACGCGCCGACCGGGTCGGCGGAGACGGGTACGTTCCCGGTGTCGGTCACGGCTTCTTACCCTCCAGCCGAAGGGCGCCACCGGCCCGCTCGCGCATCCAGTTCTCGATGCGCAGCTGCTCCTCGCGCCCGTCCTTGGCGGCCTGCTCCCACTGGGCCCGCTGAGCCTTGTCGTACCGGTAGCTGGACGGCATCGCCCCGGGCGCCACGACCGGCGGATGCTCGGCGTTGGCGGCCTCGATCTTGCGGCGCCGCGCTCGCCGAGCGGCTCGGCCATCATCTTTTCGTGCAGCCGAGGATCGCGTCCATCAGCATCTCGGGCCGGGGCGGGCAGCCGGGCAGGTACATGTCCACCGGGACGATGTGGTCCACGCCCTGGACGATCGCGTAGTTGTTGAACATACCGCCGGAGCTGGCGCAGACGCCCATCGACAGAACCCACTTGGGCTCGGGCATCTGGTCGTAGATCTGGCGCAGGACCGGGGCCATCTTCTGGCTCACCCGGCCGGCGACGATCATCAGGTCGGCCTGCCGGGGCGAGGCCCGGAACACCTCCATGCCGAAGCGGGCCAGGTCGTACCGGGCGCCGCCGGAGGCCATCATCTCGATGGCGCAGCAGGCCAGGCCGAACGTGGCCGCGCCAGAAGCTGGCACTTGCGGGTCCAGTTCGACCAGCTTCTCGACGGTGGTGAGCAGGACGCCGGAGGGGAGTTTCTCTTCGATACCCATGTGTCAGTCCCAGTCCAGGCCGCCGCGCCGCCAGACGTACGCGTACGCGACGAACACGGTCCCGATGAACAGCACCATCTCCACGAACCCGAACAGGCCGAGCTGGTGGAAGGAGACCGCCCACGGGAACAGGAAGATGATCTCGATGTCGAAGACGATGAACAGCATCGCGGTCAGGTAGAACTTGACCGGGAACCGGCCGCCGCCGATCGGCTGCGGGGTGGGTTCGATGCCGCACTCGTACGCGTCAAGCTTGGCCCTGTTGTAGCGGCGCGGCCCGACCGCGGGCGCGGCCGCGACCGAGAACAGCGCGAAGAGCAGCGCGAGCGCGAACAGGCCCACGATGGGTACCCACAAAGCGAGCGACATGATCAGCCCTGCCCTGTCCTTCTCCGACGACGATCGTTACCGCCGGTAAACAACCTACTCATACCGCGGGCACCACCTTCGTCAGCCCGTTGATGATCCGGTCCATCGCGTCCCCGCCCTTGGGGTCGGTCAGGTTGGCCAGCAGCTTGAACATGAACCGCATGAGCATCGGGTGCGGCATCCCGTGCCGGGTGGCGACCTGCATCACCTGCGGGTGCCCGATCGCCTTCACGAACCAGCCACCGAGCCGGTAGTAGCCGCCGTACCGGGCCTTCAGCTCCAGCGGGTACGCCCGCAGGGCCCGCTCGCGGTCCGGTCCGGCGGGCCGGGCAGCGCCTGTACCGCGATCTCCGCGGCCAGCTCGCCGGACTCCATCGCGTACGCGATGCCCTCCCCGTTGAACGGGTTGACCATCCCGCCGGAGTCGCCGACCAGCAGCACGCCCCGCGTGTAGTGCGGTACCCGGTTGAAGCCCATCGGCAGCGCCGCGCCCAGGATCGGCCCGTCCGCGTTCGCCTCGTCGTTCATGCCCCACTCGGGCGGCGTGGTGGACAGCCAGTCGGTGAGCATCGTCCGGTAGTTGGTCTTGCCGAACGCGGTCGACGAGTTCAGGACGCCGAGCCCGACGTTCACCCGCCCGTCGCCGAGCCCGAAGATCCACCCGTACCCCGGCAGGAGCGCATCGCCCTGATCCTCAGGGGAGGAGTGGCGCACGCCGCCCTGCCCTGCTCCGGCGCGCAGCTCCAGCCACGACTCGAGGTAGTCGTCGTCGTGCCGGGCCGGCGACCGGTAGTACCGGCGCACCGCGACCCCGATCGGCCGGTCCTCCCGCTTGGCCATACCCATCGACAGGGCGAACCGCGCGGACACCCCGTCGGCCGCCAGCACCAGCGGCGCCCGGAACTCCCACGGCACCTTCTCGGGCCCCACCGCGGCGGTCACACCGACCACCCGCCCGGCGTCGTCGAGCACCGGGCCGGTGACGTTGTGGCTGGTGAGCAGCTCGGCTCCGGCCCCCTTGGCCTGCAGCGCGAGCAGCTGGTCGAAGTCCAGGCGGGTACGGGTGAGCCCGTAATCGGGGTAGCTGGCCAGATCCGGCCACTCGAGCTCCAGCCGGATCCCGCCGCCGAGAACGCGCAGTCCCCTGTTGACCAGCCAGCCCGACTCCGGGCTGGTGTCCACGCCCATCTTGACGAGCTGCTTGACCGCCCGCGGGGTCAGCCCGTCCCCGCACACCTTCTCCCGCGGGAACTCGGTCTTCTCCAGCAGCAGCACGGTCAGGCCGTGGCGGGCCAGGTGGTACGCGGCGGACGAGCCTCCCGGGCCAGCGCCAACGATGACGACATCCGCCTCGCGGGTCTCGGTCACGACCATCACCGCCTCGATCGTCGCTAGCTCGTGAAACTGTTCACAAGCCTAGTCCGGCGGCCAGTCTAGAACCGATTGCCGGCACCCACCTTCGCAGGGGTGCCTAACCTGCCCTACGCCTCGCGCGCCTGCGCGCGGACGGCCCTGTGGAGAGCCACAACGCCGCCCGTCAGGTTCCGCCAGGCCACCTTGGTCCAGCCGGTACCCGCGATCCGGGCGGCAAGTCCGGCCTGGTCGGGCCAGGCGCGAATGGACTCGGCGAGGTACTCGTACGCCTCGGGGTTGCTCGACACCCGGCGGGCCACCGGCGGCAGCGCGCGCATCAGGTACCCGAGGTACACCGCCCGGAACGCGGACGACGTGGGATGGCTGAACTCGCACACGACCAACCGACCCTCGGGCCTGGTGACCCGGGCCAGCTCCCGCAGCGCGGCCTCGGTTTCGTGTACGTTGCGCAGCCCGAAGGAGATGGTCACCGCGTCGAAGGCCGCGTCCGCGAACGGCAGCGCCAGCGCGTCGCCGGCCAGCAGGGTCACGTCCGGTCGGCACGCCCGGCCGGCGCGCAGCATGCCGAGCGAGATGTCCACGCCGACCGCCCGGGCCGCCGAGCGGTCCAGTTCCTCGGTCGACACGCCGGTACCGGCCGCGAGGTCCAGCACCAGGTCGCCGGGGCCCAGGGCGAGGGCCCGCCGGGTGGCCCGGCGCCAGAGCCGGTCCTGGCCGAGGGAGAGGATGGTGTTGGTGCGGTCGTACCGTCCGGCCACTCCGTCGAACATCGCGGCGATCTCGCCTGGCTGTTTGTCCAGGTCGGCCCGGCTCATGCTTGAGCTTCGATGAGCGGGAGGGTACGGGCCCCCGCGCCCGCACCACCGCCGGGCAGCGCGATCGACGAGAAGTGCGACACGATCCGCTCGTCGGTCGGGTCGTCCTGCGGTGCCCAGTGGACCGCCAGGCGGCGGTACAGCGTGTCCCGCTGGGCGGGAACCCGGCCGGCTGACCTGATCATCCACACCAGCTCGGTGAGCTTGGACCGGTGCCGGGCGCCGGCCGAGGAGATCACGTTCTCCTCCAGCATGATCGAGCCGAGGTCGTCCACGCCCATGTGGAGCGACAGCTGGCCGACGTCCTTGCCGGTCGTCAGCCACGACGACTGGAGGTGGTCGACGTTGTCGAAGAACAGCCGGGCGACCGCGATGAGGCGCAGGTACTCCAGGCTGGTGCACTGGGTACGGCCCTTGAGGTGGTTGTTCTCCGGCTGGTAGGTCCACGGTATGAAGGCCCGGAACCCGCCCGTACGGTCCTGGACGTCGCGGATCATCCGGATGTGCTCGATCCGCTCCGCGTTGGTCTCGCCGGTACCCATCATCATCGTCGCGGTCGACTCCACGCCCAACCCGTGCGCGGTCTCCATGACCTCCAGCCAGCGCTCGCCGGACTCCTTGAGCGGGGCGATCGCGGTACGCGGGCGGGCCGGCAGCATCTCCGCGCCCGCTCCGGCGATGGAGTCCAGGCCGGCGGCCTTGATCCGGGTCACCGCCTCGGCGATGCCGACCCCGGACACCTTGGTCATGTGCAGGATCTCGCTGGGTCCGATCGAGTGGATCACCAGCTGCGGGTACGCCGCCTTGACGGTCGAGAACAGCTGCTCGTAGTACTCGACGCCGTAGTCGGGGTGGTGCCCGCCCTGGAGCATGACCTGGGTCGCGCCCAGATCGACCGCCTCACCGCACCGGCGGAGGATCTCCTCCATCGGGTGCGACCAGCCCTCCTCGTGCTTGGGAGCCCGGTAGAAGGCGCAGAACTTGCAGGCCGTGACGCACACGTTGGTGTAGTTGATGTTGCGGTCGATGATGTACGTGACGATCCCGTCCGGGTACCGGCGGCGGCGTACCGCGTCGGCCGCCTCGCCGAGCGCGTGGAAGGGCGCGTCGGTGTAGAGCAGCAGGGCCTCCTCCGCGCCGATCCGGCCGCCGTCGGCGACGTGCTGGAGGATGTCGTCGAGCTCCCGGCTGTCCGTCACGTCATCGAGCGTACCGATCCGGACGCCACGCCGGCGCAGCAGATCCAGGCGGTCCCGCGTTCATCCTCGCGGAGGCCAGGCGGGGAAGGACGGGCGGATGCGGTTCGAGGAGTTCACCCAGGCGCGGCTGCCGGCTCTGCCGCGGTACGCCGCCGTGCTCACCGGGAACCGGGAGCTCGCCCAGGACGTGGTGCAGGAGGTGCTCACCCGGGCACTCGTCCGCTGGCGGCGCATCGCCGGGCTCGACGAGCCGTACGCGTACGTCCGGACCATGGTCACCAACGAGTACCTGTCGCTGCGCCGCCGCCGTGTCGTCCGTACCGTCGCGCTCACGTACGAGGCGCTGGACGGGCCGGAGGCGCCGGCGCTGCCGGACCGGGCGAGCGAGCACGGCGACCGCGAGGAGCTCTGGCGGCAGCTCGCCACCCTGCCCCGGCAGCAGCGCGCGGTACTCGTCCTCCGTTACTACGAGGGCCTCTCCGATCCCGAGATCTCCGAGGTGCTCGGCTGCCGGCCCGGCACCGTCCGCTCGTACGCCTCGCGGGCCCTGGCCACACTCCGCGTCGAGCTGACCGGACCGCCGGAGCTGGCCGGGACCGGGGCGGACCGGCCGGCGAACGGGACAACGGGAGACCGGACCGAGGGAGAGATCTCATGAGAGACCTGCGGGAACTGCGCCAGACGCTGGTCGACCACGAGGACCTGGCGGCCGGCGGCGGCGCGGTCGTCGAGGCGGCGAAGCGGGGCGCCGCCCGGATCCGGCGCCGCCGCCGGGTCGGGTACACCGCCGGGGTGGCGCTGGCCGCCGCCGTCGCGCTGCTGGCGCCCGCCGTGGTCACCCACCTCGGCTGGACGGGTACGAGAGCCGGCCCGGCCGGGGGCAACGGATACCGCGGCGCGCTCCAGATGACCGTCGACGTGGACAGCGGCACCGGTTACCACGTGATCACCTACGGCGTGGTGGGCCGTACCCAGTACCTCATCGCGCGCCGCGGCAGCGGGGGAAACCCACAGCAGATGAGTGTCGTCGTGCACGATCCGGGCACCTACGACGGGTCACGGCTGCTAAACGGGAGCACATCACCGTGAACGGCCACCCGGCCTACTACCTGCCCGACCTCCTGCTCGGAACGGTCAAGCAGGGGTACCCGGACGACTCTCGTCCCCGGACAGAAGTGCGCGGAATGGCAGTCGGGTGGCCGGACGCTGCCGGCGCCTGGGTCCTCGTTTACGACGACGCGCAGAGCTACTCGAAGGCCGAGCTGGCCCAGGTGGCCGGCCTGGTCCGGGCGGGCGCGCCGCGCGACATCCCTATGCCGTACCTGCTCGGCTACGTTCCGCATGGACTGCCCGGGACAGTCCTCATAGCCGACGTGCTCGGCCCGCCACCTGATTACAACACCACCATCGACTTCGGCGGGGACCCCGTCTGGGACAGCCCTATCGGGCCGACGTTGTCTGCTGGCGGGGTACCCCTGGAGATCCAGGTCCTGACCCGCAGCGACTACGGGGACGGCCATATCAGCCCGCACGACACGACCACGAAGATCGCCGGGTACGACGCGTGGTACTACACCGGCAAGAACGGGGCCATGGTCCTCCCGGACGCCGGCAGCGGGCTGCTCCTGCACGTCGGGCGGTGCGAGGTCCGGCTCACCGTCCAGGACCGCAGCCAGATCACGTACCAGGATCTCGTCCGGCTCGTCGAGAACGCGCGCTTCGCGGACTGTACGGACCCGGGCACCTGGCTGCCGCCTCTGCGCTGAAGCCGGGCGGGCCAGCGGCCTCTAGCTGATCCTCACGGGGGGAGCCACCTTCGACGGCGCTAGGGTTCTTTGATGGCAGACATGCGCTACCGCAGGCTCGGTAGCTCCGGGCTGGTCGTGTCGGTCGTCGGCATCGGGTGCAACAACTTCGGCCGCAAGGTCGACGCGGACGGTACCCGGGCGGTCGTCGACGCGGCGCTCGACCACGGCATCAACTTCTTCGATACCGCCGACATCTACGGCACCCCGCACGGCGCCTCAGAGGAGCTGCTCGGCGCGGCGCTCAAGGGGCGCCGCGCCGACGTGGTCGTGGCGACCAAGTTCGGCATGGACATGGGCGGCGCGAACGGGCCGGACCGGGGTGCCCGCGGGTCGCGCCGCTACATCATGCGGGCGGTCGAGGCGTCGCTGCGCCGGCTCGGTACCGACTACATCGACCTCTACCAGTTCCACTACCCCGACCGGGCCACCCCGATCGCCGAGACACTGTCCACATTGGACAGCCTCGTCCGGTCCGGAAAGGTCCGGTACCTCGGCAACTCGAACTTCGCCGGCTGGCAGGTCGCGGACGCCGCGTGGACCGCGCGCACCGGTGACCTGACCCCGTTCGTCAGCGCCCAGAACGACTACAGCCTGCTGAAGCGGGACGTGGAGGCCGAGGTGCTGCCCGCCTGCGAGCGCTTCGGGCTGGGGATGCTGCCGTTCTTCCCGCTCGCCTCCGGCCTGCTCACCGGCAAGTACCGGCGGGGCGCGGCGGCGCCGGCCGGCGGCCGGCTGGCCGAGGCCCGGTACGCCGAGCGGCTGGCCAGGGCGCCGTGGGACACGATCGAGCGCCTCCAGGCGTACGCCGAGGCGCGCGGCCTCAGCCTGCTCGACGTGGCGATCGGCGGGCTGGCCGGGAAGCCGGCGGTAGCCAGCGTGATCGCGGGTGCGACCCGGCCCGAGCAGGTGGCCGCGAACGTGGCCGCCGCGCAGTGGGTACCGACGCCGGAGGACCTTGCCGAGCTGGACGCGATCCGCTGAGCGCAGCCGCAGCCGGTCTTTGGCGAGGCGAGCACAGCCAACGTGGCTCCGTTGAACGGCCGGGGCGGGGCCTCGGGCCCCGCCCCGGAAGCTCACGCCGAGCGGTCGAGGCCGAGCCCCACCGCGGTGAGCACCGCGCCGAGCGCCAGGTGCAGCCCGTTGTCCGCGCCGTTGAGGGCGAGGAAGTTGAGGCTGCTCCCGAGCGCGAAGAGACCGAAGACGAAGACCACCAGGTACACCACCCCGAAGAGCAGGTTGACCATCTTGGCGGCGCGCAGCCCGGCGATCGCGGCGCCGATCATGATCGCGCCGACCGCCAGGTGCACCAGGTTGTGGATGAGGTTGACCTGGAACAGGCCGAGCAGCTTGCCGCCGTCCTGTCCCACCGCGTGATGTCCGCCGGTGACGAAGAACCCGGCCAGGCCGACCAGCACGAAGACCGCGCCGAAGAGGAACGCGACCAGGGTGTTGAGGCGCCGCCCGGAGACCGTACCGGCCATGCTGTTGGTTGCCATGACCGTTGTTCGGAGCGCCCGCCTGCCCGGACGGGTCAGGTGAGGCCGACGGTGGTGACGAGCGGCTTGGTGGGCGTTTTCGAGCCGGCGGCGGGCTCCCGGCTGACGCCGAACGCGCCGGCGCCGTGGACGTCACCGAAAACCTTGGTGCCGCTGCCGGTACCGGCCGCGAGTAAGCCCTTGCTGAGCGGCTGGTCGCCCTTGATGAGCCAGAGTTGGTACGCGTTGGCACCGCCCGGGTTGGGCAGCCCGTTCAGCAGCGCGGCACCCTTGTTGAGCGACTCGGACACGGCCACGGTCACCCGGCCGCCGGACACCGTCTGGACGCGCACGATCGCGTCCGGCGCCGCGAGGATCGCCGCCACCTCCTGAGCGTCGGCGGCCTGGTGCTGGGCGTCCCGTACCCGCTGGTCCTCGATGACGAACGTGGCCGCCGCCGCGCCGACCGCGATGATCCCGACGGCGACCGCGGCCGCGGTCCAGCGCCGCCAGCGCGTCGCGCTCGGGGCGCCGCTGTCCACGGCCCGGCGCCCGGGCCCGACCTGCCGCGTCCGGGCGACCTCGGCGAGTACGGACGCCCTGAGCCGGGCCGGCGGGTCCACGGCCGTCAGGTCGGCCAGCCGCCCGGCCGCCGCCTGCAGCTCGGCGACCTCCTGCGCACACGCCTCGCAGGTCGAGACGTGCCGGGTGAACTGCGCCCGTTCGATGTCGTCCACGCCGTCGAGCGCGTACGCCCCGGCCAGCGTGTGGATATCAGAGGTGCTCATGCCAGCCGCACCCCCAGACAGTCCCGCAGCCGGATCAGCCCGTCCCGCATCCGGGTCTTGATCGTGGGTAGCGCGGCGCCGAGCAGCTGGGCCACCTCCCGGTAGCTGTACCCGCGGTAGTACGCGAGGGTGATCGCCTCCCGCTGCAGGTCGGTCAGGCCCTTGAGGCAGCGCTGTACCTGCTGGCGCTCCAGCCGCGCGGTGGCCTGCTCGACCACCTCGTCGTACGGCACCTCCTCGGTCGCCACCCGGCGCTCCCGCTCGGCGCTGGCCTGCTCGGAGCGCACCCGGTCGACCGCCCGCCGGTGTGCGATGGTCAGCGCCCAGCTGGTCGCGCTCCCCCGCGCCGGGTCGTACCGGCTGGCCGTGCGCCACACCTCGACCAGCGCCTCCTGGGCGACCTCCTCGGCCTGGGCCGGGTCGCGCAGGACCCGGCGGGCCAGCCCGAAGACCCGGGGCGCCAGTTGGTCGTAGAGCGCGGCAAAGGCCGCCTCGTCGCCGCGGGCGACCCGGGTGAGCAGCTCATCCGGGCCGGGCGGCAGGTCGGGTGCCGGCGCCAGGTGGCGCGGTCCTTCGTCGCGTGAGGTCATCACGACCAGTATTCGGTACGGCGCAAGCCCCGGATGGGTCCGCGGGGTGCCCCGGCGCGGCGCGCAGGACGGTCAGCCGTCATAGTCCACCGTGAGGCGGTCGGAGACCGGGCTGGCCTGGCAGGTGAGCACGTACCCGGCGGCCACCTCGTCGGGTTCGAGGGCGTAGTTGCGGGCCATCCGTACCTCGCCGTCGACGAGCCGGGCCCGGCAGGTCGAGCACACCCCGCCCCGGCAGGCGTACGGCAGCTCCGGCCGTACCTTCAGCGCCGCCTCCAGTACCCGCTCCCCGCGCCCCATCGGGAAGGTGGACGCCCGGCCGTCGAGCAGGATGGTCACCTCGGTGTCCCCGGTCGGGGCGGGCTCGTCGGAGCGCTCCTCGGGCGGGGTCTCCTCGACGTGGAACAGCTCGGTGTGCACGGCGCGCTCGGCGACTGCGCGCTCGGCGAGCACGGCGCGGGCGTCGGTCACCATCCCGTACGGGCCGCACAGGAACCACTCGTCCACGCCGGCCGGTGGGAGGAGCGTGTCGAGCATGGCGCGCAGCCGGCCGGCGTCCAGCCGGCCGGACAGCAGCGCCGCCTCCCGCGGTTCGCGGGACAGCACGTGCACCAGGTGCAGCCGGGTCGGGTACCGGTCCTTGAGGTCGGCCAGCTCCTCGGCGAACATCACCGAGCGGGCATACCGGTTGCCGTACAGGAGGGTGACCTGGCTGCCCGGCTCGACGGCCAGCGCGGTGGCCACGAGCGACAGCACTGGCGTGATCCCGGAGCCGGCCACGATCGCCGCGTAGTGCTTACGCCGCAAGGGATTCAGCGTGGTGGTGAAGTGGCCGAGCGGCGGCAGCACGTCGACCGTGTCGCCCGGCTTCAGCTTGCCGGTGGCGTACTCGGAGAAGGCACCGCCGGGGACCAGCCGCACGCCGATGCGCAGCCGGCCGCCGGCGAGATCCATGGGCGTGGAGCAGATGGAGTACGAGCGCCGGACGTCCTCCCCGCCCACCAGCCGCCGTACCGTCACGTGCTGGCCGGGCGAGAAGGCGAACCGGGCGCGCAGCTGCTCCGGTACGGTGAACGTCACCGCGACCGCGTCGTCGGTCAGTCTGTCCACAGTGGACACCAGCAGCGGGTGGAACCGCGGCCGCTTGCGCATTGGCTTGGTGATGACAACGCCCATCACGCCCTCACCTCGCCCTCATAACGGCTTCACCGCGTCAAAGGGCTCGGCGCAGGTACGGCAACGCCACAGCGCCTTGCACGCGGTGGAGCCGAACCGGGACAGCTCGACGGTGTCGAGCGACCCGCACCGGGGGCAGCTGACCGCGAGCTTCAGCAGCGGCGGGCCCGGCGGGGCGACTCCGGCGGCGGCCAGCTTCGCCCGGCCGGCGGGGGTGATCCGGTCGGTACTCCAGGCCGGGGCCAGCTCCGTGACCACCGACACGTCCGGGTACCCGGCGGCGGTGACGGCCGCGGCGATGTCGGCCCGGATCGCGTCCATCGCCGGGCAGCCCGCGTACGTCGGAGTTATCGTCACCGTGACGCGATTGCCGGGGTCCACGTCCACCTGGCGGAGGATCCCCAGCTCTTCGATGGTGAGCGTACGCAACTCCGGATCGACGACCGAGGCGGCGGCGCCGTACGCGGTCACCATCGGGCACCCGGATGCGCCCGGTGCACCACCTGCATCTCGGCCAGCAGGTAGGACAGCGCCTCGGTGTGCCGGCCGGTACGCCCGCCGGTCGGCGCCCAGCCGTACCCGGGCCGGATCAGCGTCGCCTCGGCCAGCGCATTGTCCACTGTGGACAGCCACGGGTCGGTCAGCGCGTAGTTGTCCTCGAACAGCTCGTGGGTGTACGGCCACACCTCGTCGACGGCGTCCTGCATCCGCTGGTGCGACAACGGCGTACCGTCACCGAGCCGGACCGTCCACTGTGCACTGTGGTCGAAGTGGTACGCGGACTCCTTCACGGTCTTGCCCGCGATCGCGGCCAGCCGCGCGTCCGGCCCGGCCGCGAGCCGCTCGTACAGCAGCCGCTGGTACGCCGAGACGAACAGCAGCTTCGCCATCAGTACGGCGAAGTCCCGCTCGGGCAGCTCGACCAGCAGCGCGTTGCGGAACTCGCGGTCGGTGCGCAGGTAGGCCAGCGCGTCCTCGTCGCGCCCCGCGCCCTCCAGCTCCCCCGCGTACGTCAGCAGCAGCCGCGCCGCGCCGAGCTGGTCCAGCGCGATGTTGGCCAGCGCGACGTCCTCCTCCAGCTCCGGTGCGCGGGCACACCACCCGGACAGCCGCTGGGCCAGTACCAACGCATCGTCCCCGAGCCCCAGCACGTAATCGAAGGATGCCGTCATTGCCGACCGTCGCTCTCGCGCTCGGCGCTCATCCGCCGTCGTGGTCCCGGTCCGTAGCCTCGCGCTCCGCTCAGGGCCAGCTGCTCGCTCTCGCGCTCGGCGCTCATCCGCCGTCGTGGTCCCGGTCCGTAGCCTCGCGCTCCGCTCAGGGCCAGCTGCTCGCTCTCGCGCTCGGCGCTCATCCGCCGTCGTGGTCCCGGTCCGTAGCCTCGCGCTCCGCTCATAGGTGCGGCGCCCCGTCCGGTACCTCGTAGAAGGTGGGGTGGCGGTAGACCTTGTCGGCCGCCGGGTCGAAGAAGGCGTCCTTCTCGTCGGGGCTGGAGGCGGTGATGTCGGCCGCGCGCACCACCCAGATCGAGACCCCCTCCTGGCGGCGGGTGTAGAGATCGCGTGCGTTGCGCAGCGCCATCGCCGCGTCCGGCGCGTGCAGCGAGCCGACGTGCGCGTGGGCCAGCCCCCGGCGGGGCCGGATGAAGACCTCCCACAGCGGCCACTCAGACACGGGCCGGAACCTTACGCTTCGCGGCGTAGGACGCGGCGGCCTCCCGTACCCACGCGCCGTCCTCGTGCGCCGCCCGCCGGTGCGCCATCCGCTGCCGGTTGCACGGGCCGTTGCCCCGGATGACCTCCATCAGCTCGGCGTAGTCGGGCTCGGTGAAGTCGTACGAGCCGCGCTCGGCGTTCCAGGTCAGGTCCGGGTCGGGGATGGCCAGGCCGAGGACGGCGGCCTGCGGTACGCACATGTCGACGAAGCGCTGGCGCAGCTCGTCGTTGGAGAACCGCTTGATCTTCCAAGCCATCGACTGTTCCGAATTCGTCGACTCCGGGTCGGGCGGGCCGAACATCGCCAGGGACGGGTACCACCAGCGGTCCACCGCGTCCTGGGCCATCTCCTTCTGCGCCGGCGTCCCGTGCGCGAGCGTGTAGAGGATCTCGTACCCCTGGCGCTGGTGGAAGGACTCCTCCTTGCAGATCCGGATCATTGCCCGGGCGTACGGGCCGTACGAGCACCGGCACAGTGGCACCTGGTTGACGATCGCCGCCCCGTCCACCAGCCAGCCGATCGCGCCCACGTCGGCCCAGGTGAGCGTCGGGTAGTTGAAGATCGACGAGTACTTCTGCCGCCCGCTCAGCAGCAGGTCGTAGAGCGCGTCCCGGGAGACGCCGAGGGTCTCCGCGCCGGCGTACAGGTACAGCCCGTGCCCGGCCTCGTCCTGCACCTTGGCCAGCAGGATCGCCTTGCGCTTGAGCGAGGGCGCCCGGCTGATCCAGTTGGCCTCCGGCTGCATCCCGATGATCTCGGAGTGGGCGTGCTGGGCCATCTGCCGTACCAGCGTCCTGCGGTACGCCTCCGGCATCCAGTCACGCGGCTCGATCTTCTGATCGGCGGCGAGGATCGCGTCGAAGTACGCCTCGGCCGCGCCGTCCGCGTCCGGACCGGAGACCGGTGCGCCGCCGGCCGAGGGGCCGGCCCGGTCGGCGGCCTCCCGCAGTGCGCGCTCGGCGTCCGCCACCTCACCCAGCAGGCCCGAACCGGGCAGGCCCGAACCGGGCAGGCCCGAACCGGGAGCCGGGTCGGGCTGGTCGGGGGCGCCGAAGTCGTTGCCGTACACAACAGTAAGTGTTACAGCGAGCACATATCGAGAGCAAGCGCTGTAACACAACTGTCGCCGCCCGCTTTGCCCTTCCTATCCAACTCGAAGGTAACGGTTACCCTGGTTGCGGCCGGGACCGGTAGCGTCAGCGGCCGAGTCCTGTGCCCCCGAGATCGTTGGAGTTCCGCAGCCATGCGCCCCCGCACGGTACTGGCGGCGTGCATCGCGGCCGTCGTAGGAGTGGCCCTGCTCGCCATCCCGGCCACACGTACCGCTCTGGCGTCCATCGGCGACCACGGACGGGCGGCGGCGGCGAACGGCTGGTTCTCCTCACCGTCCCCCGGCGACAAGCTGGCGCACCTCGCCGCCCAGGCGGCGCCGCCCGCCCCGACGTTACGCCCGCCGGCCGATCCCGCAGCGGTGAGGTCGGCCGGCAGTCCAAGCTTCTTCGGCTGGGCGTTCCTGGACCGCAAGACCGGTGCGATCACCGGGTCGGCCAACTCAGCCACCGGTACCAACACCACCGAGTCGATGGTGAAGGCCTGGATCACCTCGGACTACCTGCGCACGCAGGCGGCCGCCGGGAAGACCCCGAGCGACGCCGTGCTGGGCGAGCTGACCCTGATGATCATCGACAGCAACGACGACATGGCCGAGAAGTACTACCGGATGGGCGGGGCCGACGCCGTACTCAAGCGCATGATCTCAATGTGCGGGCTCACCCATACGACGCTGAAGCCGTTCACCTGGGCGATGACCCAGATGTCCCCGCAGGACGCGGTGCGCTACGGGCAGTGCGTGGCGGGCGGCACCGCCGCCGGCCCGAAGTGGACGACCTGGGTGCTGGACACCATGAAGCGCGTCCGGGGCGGCGTCAACGACCAGATCAGCGTCCAGAAGCAGGGCGGGCGCTGGGGCATCATCGACGGGCTGCCGCCCGATCTGGCCCGGGACCTCTCGATCAAGAACGGCTGGACCGGCGGGTACTCGGACGGCTGGCACGTCAACTGCCTCGCCATCCAGCGCGACTGGGTGCTGAACGTCATGGTACGGATCGGTAGTCTCCAGGGCGGCGCCAACGTCTGCAAAGCGGTTGCGCAGCAGCTCGTGTACCGCCCCGACATCTGATCCCCGGTTGGAGTCGTCCCAGCATGCGAGCCCCAGGGCGAGCCTCTCTGCGTGCGCGCTTTACACGGCCCGTACGTCAACGACGATCGTCGTAATGTTGTCCAGGCCGCCCTGGTCAATGGCCAGTGCGACGAGACGATCGGCGGTTTCGCCCGGTCCGCTCGATGATTTCAGGGTGGCGTGGATGAGTTCGTGCGGCACGTGCGAGCTCAGCCCGTCCGAGCACAGCAAGAACCGGTCACCGGGGCGGAGGTCCCAGGTGGTGAGGTCGGGAGACCGGCCGTCTGTCCGTCCATCAAGAAAGCGGGACAAGCGCTCAGGGAGGTCTGGCACGCTGGCGGCGTCGGCCACCAGGTGCTCGAACGTGTGATCCTCGGTGATCTGCATGGTTTCGCCGCGACCGGAACCGAGGCCGCGCAGCAGATAGCTGCGGGAGTCCCCAACGTTCGCCAGGACGGCCACCGCCCCGGAGTACAGCATCGCCACCAACGTGGTACCCATGCCCGCCAGCTCTGGCTCGCTCTCGATCCTCCGGCGCAGCGCCTCGTTGGCGACGCTGACCAGCCGTCCGAGGGCGACGGGAAGGTCCGCCGGGTCGACCAGGTGGTCATGGGACTGCAGGGTTCCGATCACGGTGTCGCTGGCGATGTCCCCCGCGACATGGCCACCGAGCCCGTCAGCGACCGCCAACAGCGATCGACCCACGTAGAAGCGGTCCTCGTTACGTCGGCGCACGAGCCCGACATGGGTGCGGCCAGCGGCCTCAACCCGGATGGTCATGGCTCACCCGCCGTTACGTCGTCGTCGGGCTCGGCGTCCTCGGGCCAGGGATCTTGCGCGGACTCGTCGCGATGCAGGACGTGCACGGTTTCGACCCGGTCGCTGGCGACGATGTACTCGGTCACCTCGATCGGCTGGCCATCGCGCCCTGACGTGCCGACCCGCACGATCTCCAACACCGGCAGGCTGGTCGGAATCTCCAGCAGACCGGCCTCGTCCTTAGTTGGCATCCGCGCCCGGTGGATCTCCATCCAGCTGATGGGCCAGTGGCCGGCCTTCTCCAGCCGGTACAGCCAGTCCCCGGGGCTGGGAGCCTGCTCGGCCACCCCGGCGACGTCTGCCGCTCGAGGGTGGATCCACGAGATGTTGATCTGAAACGGCGGTTCCGACTCGGGTCCGGTAACCCGCAAGCGGCGCATGACCAAGTTGCCTACCGGGACGCCCAGCAGCTTCGCAATTCGTGGGTCGTTCAGCGGTTCGAGGGACGCGACCGGCGGGATGTGATGCTTCCACACTTCTTGGCTGGATGCCGAGGGGAAGGAGTAGCTGGGCACGGTAGCGTTCCGCTTCACCAGGTTCCCGCGCGGCCGGCGTGGCCGCATCGTGCCGTGCCGGACGGTGATCCCGCGCCCCTGTACCGCCCAAACGAACCCCTCCGACTCCAGAACCCCGACGGCCCGCCCTATCGTGTCTCGGTTCGCGCCGTACTCCGCCGCGAGGTCGTCCAGCCGTGGCAGCCTGGCTCTCGGCTCCCACTCGCCAGCTTCGATCCGTTCGCGGATCTTGGAGGCGATATCCAGGTAGCGCGAGTGCACCGCCACACACATCCCTACCTTCCTAGATTGTCTTGGGACAATTGTTGACAGGCGTCGGATCGGGCCCGACGATTGTCCCAAGACTAAGCCGTAGGGGACCCCAGCGGATCGCACCCACCCAAGCCCCTCATGTAAGACGACCGCGGCGGATCGCACCCGCCGCGGTCACGGCATCGACCCAACGTGTGAGGAGTACAGATGCCAGATACCAAGGTACGTCCTGCGCGGGTTTTTCTGCGGGACCCTGTCTCGATCAACTATGAGCCGCCCAGTCACCTCGCTGTGCCGACACCCGGTCCGCGCCGCGTGGTTAAGACGGCGGATGCGTGCCCCGGTGGAACCTTCCATTCCTCCCGCAACCAGCGGTGCGCGCCCGCCCCTCGGTTCGAGTGACGTGAGAGGTCGCGAATGACCATCTTAGCGGCACCTCGGGGCGGGACCTGGCGGTACTGCTAGGCCTGTCATACCAACGCATTCACCAGCTCATCCCGCGCTACGCCGCGCAAGAGGCCACTGTGGAAGGCAAACGATGAACCGGGTTGATGTCGACAACGACGACCGCGCCGAGGCCGAGCGCAAGGCGCAGTTCGAGCGGGTCATGACGTACGCGACACAACGGGCGTGGACTTACGGCGCGGAGGACGACGTGATGTCGGCCCTGTTCGACGTGCTCGTCGGCGTAGGCGAGGACGACGGCGAGGACGAGGACGAGGACGTCGGCTTGTGAGGTGGAAGGCAACCGAATGGACGACCGATATGCGTTACCCCGAGGTTGACTCTTCTTAAACGAGGGTTAAGCCCGCAGACGTCAGCCGGCCGCTCAGGCCGGTACGAACGACGGGCCGTCGGGTGGGAGAGGCGGGACCTCGCCGAGGGCGGCCGCCCGTACGGCGAACTCGTGCAGCCCGGCGACCTGGCGGGCGCCGAGCGAGAAGTCCAGCGCCCGGAAGTACGTGGCCAGGGTCGCCGCGTCGAAGGGCTCCCACCGCGCCGCCGCCGCGGCCACCTCGTCCAGCTCGGCCAGGCACAGGTCACGGGAGCGCAGGAACGCCTCGTGTACGTCCTTGACCAGGCCGGGGTGCGCGGCCGCGAACTCCCGCCGGGCGGCCCAGACGGCGAAGACCATCGGCAGGCCGGTCCACTCCCGCCAGGCCAGGCCGAGGTCGGTGACGGTCAGGCCGCGGCGGGGCGCCTCGTACAGGGCGCGCAGGGCCACGTCGCCGATCACCACCCCGGCGTCGGCCTCGAGCAGCATCTCGGTCAGGTCGGGCGGGCAGCGGTAGTAGTCGGGGCTGACCCCGTACCGCTGGCCGAGCAGCATCCGGGCGAGCAGGACGCCGGTACGGCTGGTGGAGCCGAGCGCCACCCGACCGCCGTCCAGCTCGGCGAGCGGCTTGGTCGACACGATGTTGACGGACAGCACCGGCCCGTCGCTGCCCACCGCGAGGTCGGGGAGCAGGAGCAAATCGTCGGTGTGGCGCAGGTACTCGACGAGCGAGATCGGGCCGATGTCCAGCCGGCCCGCCACCAGATCGGCGTTCAGCTGGTCGGGGCTGTCCTTGTGCAGGTCGACGTCGAGCAGCGCCCCGGAGCGCATCAGGCCCCAGTAGATCGGCAGGCAGTTGAGGAACTGGATGTGCCCGACCCGGGGCCGCCGCCGAACTAAGTCCATGGTCCGCACGCTACGCCGGGTCAGGGTGTGGCTCAGCTCACGGCGGCGGGTGCGGGGGTGGGCGCCGCCTCGGGCGCGGCCGGGTGGTCCTGGGCCGCGGCCCTCAGCAGCGGTACGGCGAACGCCAGCGCCACCGCGAGCCCCACCCCACCGGCGAGCCCGAGGAGCATCCGGGCCGATACGACCGAGAGCAGGACACCACCGAGCAGGTACCCCGTCCCGTTCGCCCCGTTGGCGACCCCTCCGAACACGGCCGACGCCCGGCCCCGTACGGCAGCCGGTACCCGGCGGGCGAGCAGCACCGCGGCCGCTACGTTGACGCCGCCGTTGAAGGCACCGCCGAGCGCCCACAGCGGGACCATCCAGCCCACCGCCGGTACGGTCGACGCCAGCATCACGGCCACGCAGGCACCACCGAGCGAGACGAGCAGCGCCACGCCCAGCGCGCCGTCCCCGAGCGGCCTACGGGCCACCAGCCAGGCGCCGGCCAGCATCGCGCCGGTCCACACGGCGCCGATCAGGCCATAGAGCATGGTCGATCCGTGCAGGGTACCCCGGACAAAGAAGACGTCCGCGACGTTGACCGCGCTGACCGACGCGACCACGGCCGCCACCATGATCGTCACCGACCGCATCAGCGCGTCGCGCCGCAGGGACCAGGCCACCGCGGGCGCCGCGCCCTTCGCCGTGGCGACCGGAGCCCCGCGACGGGTACGGATCAGCAGCGCGGCGACCGTGATCGCAAGATAGCTGCCGGCGTCGACGAGCAGCGGTACCCGCAGCCCGAACTGCCCCACCAGCAGCCCGCCCAGGGCCGGCGCGACCAGCATGCCGACCGAGGTGGCGGTCTGCCCGATCGCGCTCGCCTTCACCAGGCCATCCCGGCCGACCATCTCCGACAGCAACGCGTTCAGCGTCGGCGCGGTGACCGCGAGCCCGCAGGCCAGTACGGCGACCAGCGCGACGATCAGCACCGTACCGGAGACGAAGGCCAGGACCGTGCAGACGGTCGCCTCGAGCAGGCTCACCGCCACCAGCAGCACCCGGCTGTCCACCCGGTCGACGAGGCGCCCGGTCAGCGGGGCGAGCAGGGTCGGCGGCGCGGCGGCCGCGACCAGCAGCGCGGCGACCGCGATGCCGTTGGCGCCCCGGGTCTGGAGCGCGATCACCAGTGCGGTGGCGGCCAGGAAGTCGCCGCAGTTGGACACCGCCCGGGCGATCGTCGACAGGTAGACGTCACCCCAGCGGTCCACGCTCTGCCCAGATGTGAAAGACATGTTTCGAAGTTAGTCTTTCATATCTCGCTCCGGCAAGGGGAAGACGCGGAACGACATCGACACTGTCCGGCTTCCGTCCGGTACGGCCGCCCGTTCACCTTTGCGGTAGGGCTTGATCACCTCGGTCACCTTGTCCCTGACCTCGCGCAGCTCATCGGGCGTGAGCTCCAGGTGCGACTCCGTCACCGTAGCGAGGTGGTACCACTCGGCCGGCTCCTTGTCGCGGCCGGCCAGGTAGCGCCGCAGCCGGGTCTCCTGCACGACCAGCAGGGACTCGATGAGCTCGTCCTCGGCCGCGCGCGCCTCGGGACCGGCGTCCTGCCCGGCGTCGACCTCGTACCCCCGCATCGAGCTGGTCCAGACCCGCTCCCGCGCGTCGCCCCGGCCCGGCGCCTCCGCGATCAGCCCCGCCCTGGCCAGCGCCCGCAGGTGGTAGCTGGTCGCGCTCGGGGACAGGCCGACCAGCTCGGCGAACTCGGTGGCCGTGGCCGCCACGCCGCTGGTCAGGTGGTCCAGGATCGCCAGCCGGGCCGGGTGGGCCAGCGCCCGCATGAGTGCGGGGTCTCGGATCTGCAACCGGTCCGGCGGGTCGGCGGTGGTCATGGCGCAGACGATAATCGCCTGACGGTACGGCCGGCCCGGCGTACTCGACCGCCGGCCGCGGACGATACTTAACGCTCGTCTTCCCGCTCGGATGATACTTTCGAGGCCCGAAAGTATCGTTAGCTGACGGATGGGAAGCTGTGCAGCGCGAAGCATTCGCACCTGGTCAGCGGGCTCATGTGGTCCGAGCCGAGGGTGGCTACCTCGCGTTCGTACCTCCGCCCCTCCCGCCAGGTCTGTCCTTCGACCGCGAGCTTGTCGCCGCGCTTTCGGCCGCCGACCGTGCCATCGGCGAGTTAGCTGGGGTGGGGCGCACACTGCCCAATGCGGAGATCTTGACGGCGCCGATCGTCCGGCGTGAGGCGGTGTTGTCCAGCCGCATCGAGGGCACTCGCGCTTCTGTTGACCAGCTCGCCCTCTTCGAGCTGGACCATCCCGCCGAGGCGGACGGTGATGTGCGCGAGGTGTACAACTATCTGGCCGCACTGAGCCGAGTGTTGGCACCCGACCGACGCCTGCCGCTGAGCCTCCCGCTGCTGCTGGAAGCCCACGAGACGCTGCTGACCAACGTCCGGGGCGGTTATGCGACTCCGGGGGAGTACCGCCGGAGTCAAAACTGGATCGGGCCGCCCGGTAGCGTGATCAACAACGCGACGTACGTGCCCCCACCGCCGGAGCGTCTCTGGGACTGCCTCGGGCCGTTCGAGAAGTACCTGCATGCCGAGCACGAACTGCCACCGCTGGTCGTCATCGGTTGCCTGCACTACCAGTTCGAGGCGATCCACCCCTTCGTGGACGGTAACGGCCGGGTGGGCCGCCTACTGATCGTCCTGCTCTTGATCGAATGGAACCTGCTGCCGGCACCGCTACTCGACATCTCCGCCTACATCGAGCCACGCCGTGACGAGTACTACTCGCGCCTGTTGAGCGTCTCGACTCAGGGCGACTGGGTCGGCTGGCTCCGGTTCTTCCTGCGCGCCGTGGCAGAGCAGGCGACCGACGCGGTCGGCAGAGCCCGAGCGTTGCAACGGCTTCGAGAGGATTATCGGGCCAGAGTCACAACGCCGCGGGCATCCAGTCTGCTGCCCCGACTCGTTGATGCCCTGTTCGTCACACCCGCGTTGACCATCGGGCGGGCGCAACGGTTACTCGACGTAAGCCGGCGAGCGGCAACGGTGACGGTCGAACGGCTCGTCACTGTCGGCGTACTGGTTGAGGTGCGCGCCGGAGGGCGGCGCTATTTCCTGGCGAAGGAAATTATCGAGGTGGCCAACGGAGGAGACAACGCAAGCCGCGACCATTGAAAATGGGCTGCCTCACCGGCACACCGGGCGTAGACTTTCCGCTCCCGCCAGACGGCCGCGGTGAGTAGCACCGCAGCGGACGTCCCGCGCCGACCCCCACCGGGTCGGAAACGCGAGCGGCAGCGTTCTTCCCACGTCGAGGAGCACGTCGGATGGCCCTGCACGCCCACCTGTCCCTGGAAGATGAGCTCACTGCCGAACGGGAGCACCTCGCCGTGTCCCGGGCGGCCCTGCGCCGGATGCGCGAGCACGCGCGGGCGCTGTTCGCCACCGGCGAGGACGTGGCCGGGGACGCGTACAGCGCGGAGACCCTCGGCCGTACCCTGGCCCGCCGGGTCGCCGAGCTGGCCGACGACCCGAGTACCCCGCTGTTCTTCGGCAAACTGGAGCTCGCTGACGAGCGCCAGCCTGCTGGTCCGGCCCAAGTGCCGGCCCACGACGAGCGCCAGCCTGCTGGTCCGGCCCAAGTGCCGGCCCACGACGAGGCGGGCTACCACATCGGCCGCCGGCACGTCACCGACGACCGGGGTGAGCCGCTCGTCCTGGACTGGCGGGCGCCACTGTCCCGGGCGTTCTACCGGGCGTCCGTACGGGACCCGCAGGGCGTCGCCACCCGGCGACGGTTCGGCTTCTCGGCCGGCCTGCTGACCAGCTTCGAGGACGAGCACCTCGACCGCGGCGAGGAGCTCGGCACCGCCTCCCGGATCCTGACCCAGGAGATCGAGCGGCCCCGGGTCGGGCCGATGCGCGACATCGTCGCCACCATCCAGCCCGAGCAGGACGAGCTGGTCCGGGCGTCGATCGAGGACTCGGTATGCGTGCAGGGCGCGCCCGGTACGGGCAAGACGGCTGTCGGGCTGCACCGCGCCGCGTACCTGCTATACGTACACCGGGAGCGGCTGCGCCGTTCCGGCGTACTGATCATCGGACCGAACCGCGCCTTCCTGCACTACATCGCGGCCGTCCTACCGGCGCTCGGCGAGCTGGACGTCACCCAGTCCACAGTGGACGATCTGCTCGGTTTGGCCCCGCGCTCTGAAGACTCCCACGAAGCGCAGCTCGTGAAGCACGACGGGCGGATGGCGGACGTACTCGCCCGGGCGCTGGGCCGGTACGTCCGCAAGCCGACCCAGCCGATCGTGGTCTCCGACGGCTCGTACCGCTGGCGGCTCTCGGAGGAGGTGCTGCGCCGGGTCGTCGACGACGTGCGCCGGGAGCGGCCGCCGCACGCGATCGGCCGGGAGCGGGTACGGGCCCGGGTGGTCGCGCTCCTGCAACGGCAGGCCGAGGCGCGCAGCGGGGACTCGCCGGGCGAGGCGTGGGTACGCCGGATGGGCCGTTCCGCGCCGGTCACCGGGTTCCTCGACGAAGCCTGGCCGGCGGTCACCCCGGAGGCGCTGGTCGCAGGGGTGCTCACCGACCCGTCCGGCGCGGCGGCCGCCATCCTGACCGGGGAGGAGCAGGCGGCGATCCGCTGGACCAAGCCACCGCGTTCGGTGAAGGCCGCCCGCTGGAGCGCGGCCGATGCCGTACTGATCGACGAGGCGGCCGGGCTGATCGACCGGCTGCCCAGCTTCGGGCACATCGTCGTGGACGAGGCGCAGGACCTGTCGCCGATGCAGCTACGGGCGGTCGCGCGGCGCTGCGGGCACGGGTCGGTGACGCTGCTCGGCGACCTGGCGCAGGGTACGGCGCCGTGGGCCGCGACCGACTGGACCACCACGCTGGCCCACCTCGGCAAGCCGGGCACGCCGGTGGTGCCGCTGACCATCGGGTTCCGGGTACCGGACGCGGTGGTGGACCTGGCCAACCGGCTGCTGCCCGCGCTCGGCGTCGCCGTACCCGAGGCCCGGTCGCTGCGGCACGACGGCTGGCTGCGCATCGCCCGGGTCGCGAACCTGGTCGAGCAGACCGTCACCGAGGTGCTCTCCGCGCTGGAGCAGGACGGTTCGGTCGGCGTGATCGCGGCCGACGGGGCCGTACCGGAGCTGACCGCCGCACTCCGGGCGGCCGGGGTCGACGTCGGTACGGCCGAGGAGGAGGAGCGGGTGACCGTACTGCCCGCGACGCTCGCCAAGGGCCTCGAGTACGACCACGTCGTCGTCGTGGAGCCGGCCGCCATCGTGGCGGCCGAACCGCGCGGGCTGCACCGCCTGTACGTCGTGCTCACCCGCGCGGTGTCCCGCCTCGCCGTGCTGCACCGGGAGCCGCTGCCCGCCCCGCTCACGGGATGAGCACGGTGACCGGCCTGTCGCGCTTCGGCCTGTCCGGCCCGGCGTCCCGGGCGGGCCGATCGGCCAGTCAGCACCGCCCGAACCGGCCCGGCGATACCGGCGCGGAACCTCCACGCCGGATGCCAGGATGCTCTCGGAGAGGGGAGAGGTATGAAGGTCACTGAGTACCGGCCCGGCACGCCCTGCTGGGTGGATCTCGCGTCGCCGGACATCGCGGCGTCCACCGCGTTCTACACCGCGCTGTTCGGCTGGACTTCGCACTCCGCCCCGGAGTCGGGCGGGTACACGATCTTCCACAAGGGCGACGACCCGGTGGCCGCGGTCGGCCCGCTGATGAGCGAGGGCCAGCCACCGGCCTGGACGTGGTACGCCGCGACCACCGACGCCGAGGAGACCACCCGCAAGGTCGAGTCGGCCGGCGGCAAGGTGCTGATGGCCCCGTTCGACGTGTTCGACCAGGGCCGGATGGCGGTCTACCTGGACTCCACCGGTACCCCGTTCTCGGTCTGGCAGGCGCGGAAGTTCATCGGCGCGCGGGTGGTCAACGAGCCCGACGCGTTCTCGTGGAACGAGCTGATGTCGCGGGACACCGAGGCCGCCATCGAGTTCTACGGCCGGGTGCTCGGCTGGGCGCCCAGGACCAGCGGGGACCCGGAGATGCCGTACGTCGAGTTCCAGCTCGACGGGCGGTCGGTGGCCGGGATGATGTCGATGACCGGCGACCAGTGGCCGGCCGAGCTACCGGACCACTGGATGGTCTACTTCACGGTCGAGGACGTCGACGCGGCCGGTGCGCGCGTCACGGAGCTGGGCGGGTCGGTGTCCGTACCGTCGACGGACATCCCCGGGATCGGGCGCTTCGCCGTGGTCGGCGACTCCACCGGTGCGTACTTCTCGATCATCACGATGCCCGGATAGGCACCACGAGCGGGCTCAGCCGGACCGGCCCGAGAGCCAGCCCGGCCACGGTGGCCACCAGTACCGCCGCAACGCCCGCCAGCAGCCAGCCCACCGTCAGCCGCCCCGGCCGGGCGACCACCCGCCCGGCCGGGTCCGCGCCCGCGGCCCGGGAGTTCGGCTGGACGCCGATCGTCACGCGCTGGGCGACGGGGTGGGAACCCGGATGACCGCGTCGGTGATCGCGTTGAGCAGGTCGGCCACCCGCGGGCCCCACCGCGAGGCGATGCTGTCGTTGAGCGTGACCACCTGGCCGGTCCGTACCGCGGTCAGACCCGACCAGCCGGCCCGCGCCTTGACGGTGTCCAGCGCCTGCTTGCAGCACACGGTGTCGGCCAGGAAGATCAGGTCCGGGTTGGCCTGCACCACGGCCTCCGCCGAGAGCTGCGGGTACCCGCCGGACTTGCCCTGCGCGTCGGCCGCGTCGGCGATGTTGGTCAGGCCGACGAGCGTGAACAGCGAACCGATGAAGGTCTTCGAGGTCACCGAGTAGAGCGTCGGGTCCAGCTCGTAGTAGTAGGTCAGCGGCTTGGCCCGCTTCGGTACCGACTTCACCAGGGCCGCGACCGTGTCCTTGAGCCGCCGCACCTGCGTACCGGCCTCCGGCCCGTGCCCGGTCAGCACACCGAGGTCGCCCAGCTGCGCGTACGTGTCGTCCAGCGTACGGGCGGCCGGCGCCTGGTAGACCGGGATCTTCAGCGCGGTCAGCTGATCCTTGATCTTGTCGGTGTCCTCCGAGATCACCACCAGGTCCGGGCTCTTGGCCGCGATCGCCTCGGCGTTCGGCTTGTAGCCGGACAGGTTGGTCCTCGGCGCGTCGGCCGGGTAGTCGGACTGGTCGTCCACCGCGGTCACCTGGCTGCCCGCGCCGATCGCGAAGAGCATCTCGGTGGCCGTCGGAGACAGCGACACGACGTGCGTGGGCCGCTGCTTGAGCGTGACGCCACCGGCCATCGCCGGGAAGGCGGCGGCGCTGGACGGGGCGGGGGCCGGCGCCGGGGTCGAGCCGCAGCCGGCCAGCGCGAGGCCCGCGGTGGCTAAGACCGCCAGGACCAGTGCGTCGGTACGTCTGCCCATCGTTCCTCCTGTCGGGCGGGGGTGGTGCTTCGCCGACGGGAGTACCGGGGAGCCCGCCCGCGAGGCGCCCTTCCGCGAGAGCGCGGGTTCGCGACCGTTGGCAGGCGACCTGGCTCGTCCCCGGGCACCGGGCGCTCGGGGCATCGCAGTTGCGGGACAGCGCCGGGTTCCCACCGGATTCGCTGCCGAACGATCGGTTAGACGGTAACCCCCGGCTCTGACCAGGCCGACCGGGGGTCAGTCCTCGTCGTCCTCACCCGCGAGCGCGGCGCGCAGGTTCTCCTTCTCCTGCTTGCGCCGGGTCATCGCCTGGTCGACCTGGCCGATCATCTGCTGGCGCCACCTGCGCAGCAGGACGAACTGCAGTCCGAACGACACGACCAGCGCGATCATCAGCTTGAGGAACAGGTTGAGCGGGGTCGGCGCGAGGACCAGCGCGCACGCGACGAAGAGCCCGACGCGGCCGAGCGTGTACTTGACGGCGGGACTCATGCGCCGACCCGCAAGCTCTCGGCGGGACTCATGCCCACACCTGTTGCGGCTCGGCGCGGCGCCGCGCGAGCGGGGTCGGCGCGTCGTACTCGCGGACGACCTCGTACCGGGTGTTGCGCTCGACCGGCCGGAAGCCCGCGTCCCAGATGAGGTGCAGCAGGTCGTCGCGGCCCATCCGGTCGGGCGTACCGTAGTGGTCCGCGTCATGGGTGATCTTGTACTCGACCACCGAGCCGTCCAGGTCGTCCACCCCGAAGTTGAGGGAGAGCTGGGCGACGGACAGCCCGTGCATGACCCAGAAGCACTTGACGTGCGGCACGTTGTCGAGCAGCAGCCGGGACACCGCGAAGGTCTTGAGCGACTCGGCCGGGGCGGCCATCGTGGTGCGCTCCTGGAGCCGGTTGCGGATCTTACCGTCCGCCGAGTCGACGAAGTCGTGCTGGTACCGCAGCGGGATGAAGACGGCGAAGCCCCCGGTCTCGTCCTGCAGCTCGCGCAGGCGCAGCACGTGGTCCACCCGGTGCCGGTGCTCCTCGACGTGCCCGTACAGCATGGTGCTCGGGGTCTTCATGCCCTTGCCGTGGGCGAGCCGGTGGATGCGCGACCAGTCCTCCCAGTGGGTGGCGTGGTCCACGATGTGCTGGCGGACCTCCCAGTCGAAGATCTCCGCGCCGCCCCCGGTCAGCGATTCCAGCCCGGCGTCCATCAGCTCGTCGAGGATCTGGTCGGCGGGCAGCCCGGAGATCTTCTCGAACCAGTGGATCTCGGTCGCGGTGAAGCACTTGAGCGACACGCCCGGCAGCGCCGCCTTCAGCTCGCGCAGGACACGCGGGTAGTACTTCCACGGCAGCGTCGGGTGCAGGCCGTTGACGATGTGCAGCTCGGTGAGCCGCTCGTCCTCCATCTCCTTGGCCTTGGCGACGGCCTCCTCCACGCGCATCGTGTACGCGTCCTTCTCCCCGGGCTTGCGCTGGAACGAGCAGTACGCGCAGGATGCGGAGCAGACGTTGGTCAGGTTCAGGTGCCGGTTGACGTTGAACATCACCCGGTCGCGGTTGCGCTCCGTACGGACGTGGTGGGCGAGCCGGCCGAGCCAGGCCAGGTCGTCGCTGTCGTACAGGTCGACCCCGTCCGCGCGGGACAGCCGCTCGCCGGCGTACACCTTCGCTTCGAGCTCACGCTTCCGTCCGGCGTCCACCCTCGCCACCTCTCGCCTCGCGGTACCCGCCCACGACTGTACGTCCGCTGCCCGTTGGGGCAGCTCCCGGGTCTCCGGAACGTGCCCGCTTTGTCCACGCGGTACACCAGGCGTTTGTCCATACCCAGCAATCCGTTATCCGGCATCCGGGTGACAGCCTCACTTCGGTGCGGTAGGACAAACGTAGGCGTGGGACCGGGCATAGGGGCGGTGGGATGAGCAAGCGGGTGCGGCCGGTTCGCGGGGCACGCCAGGGGGTACGACCGGTCGCGTGGTCGGTGCTGGCGTGCAGCACGTTGTGCCTGCTGGTCGCCGCTCCGGCATACGCCGATCCGGGCGGACCGGGCGGCATCCCCGATCCCGGCGCGCCGCCGGTGGCCTCCGCGCCACTCGACCCGGGCACCGGCCGGACGGGCGCTACGACACCCGCCACCCCGGTCGCCGGGCCGATGGGCAGCCAGATCCTCACGCAGGCGGCCCAGGTCGAGGCGCTCGGCGAGCAGCTGACCAAGCTCAACGAGGATGTCGTCGCGGCGCAGCAGGCCATCCGGACGACGTACCAGGCCTGGGTCGACGCGTCCACCCAGGCCGCCCAGGCGCGCCAGCGCGCCGACAACGCGGCCGCCCAGGCTTACAAGAACGCCACCGGGCTCGGCCCCTACAGCGAGTACGCCAACGACCTGCACCAGCTCGGCGAGCTCGCTCCGGGCTTCGAGGAAAGTACGGGCACCGGCGGCAACCAGACCGCCGCCCAGGACGCGACCAAGGCGGCCCAGCTCGAGCAGTCCTCGTACGCCGCCTACCAGGCGGCCCTCGCCAATGACCAGCAGCTGGCCGCCCGGCAGGCGACGCTCGCCGCCGACCACGCCCAGAAGTCGACCGCGCTGGCCGACCTGCGCGCCCGCAACAGCAAGGCGGTCGCCGACGCGGAAGCCGCTCAGGAGGCCACCGACAACGCGCTGGCCAGCCAGTTCGGCCCGGGCACCAGCGTTAACGGGCTCACCCCGAACCCGATCGCGCTGGCCGCGGTCCGGGCCGCACTCAGCAAGCTCGGCAAGCCGTACCTCTGGGGGGCGGAAGGGCCGGACGCCTTCGACTGCTCCGGCCTCGTCTACTGGTCGTACCACCAGGCGCACTACACCGGCCCGCTGCCGCGCGTGGCCGCCGACCAGTACCACGCCACGAAGCCCGTACCGGTGAGCCAGATCATCCCGGGTGACCTGCTGTTCTTCAGCACCACCAGCCGTACCGACTGGACCACGATCTCCCACGTCGGCATCTACCTCGGCGGCGGGAAGATGGTCGAGGCGCCCACCACGGGCGACGTAGTCAAGATCGCGACAGTCTGGTGGTCGGCGTTCTTCGGCGCGACCCGGGTGGTCGACGCCATACCCGCGCCGCCGAGCCCCGGCCCCAGCCCCAGCCCGACGCACTCGCCGAGCCCCAGCCGGTCGCAGTCGCCCAGCCCGACCGGCCCCCCGTCCAGCACGTCGCCGTCCAGCGGCTCCGCCTCGCCGTCCAGCTCAGGGTCGTCCCTGCCGTCCGGCACACCCCACACCCTGCCGTCCCCGACACCGGCCCCGCCGGTCAACTCGTCCGCCGCGGCCTCGTCCGCCGCGGCTTCGCAGTCGTCCGGCGGGAGCCCCACGGGTACGCCTTGACCCCGTATCGTCGCAACCGGCGCGTAGACGCGTACCCGGGGTCCACTGTGCGGACTGGTTCGGATATGGCACGGTGAATCCGAGGTGCGCCGGGCACGAGGCGCCTCGGGTCCGTCGCCACGCAGGCCGGGTGGTGCGCGGGGACAAGCTGGGAGACTGCCATGGACGAGCGAAACGCATACCGGGAGGGACCGTCCGCCGCGGTACCGCCCGCGCCGGACGCTGAGGACGGCCTGCCGCCGCTGGCGCCGCCACCACCGGTAGGAACGCAGCTCCCCGACGAAATCCCTGCCGAGCCGGAACCCGAGCCGTTCGAGATGCCGGCGCCACCCGCCGCCGGCACCCTGTGGCCGAGCGCCTCCCGCCCACCGGACGAGTCCGGTGACCCGGGCACGGCACCCGAGCCGCCCGCCGAACCAGTCTCGTGGCCCTCCCAGCCGGAGCCGCCCGCCGAACCCACCTCGTGGCCCTCCCAGCCCGGATCGCCTGAGGGCCGGCCGGCCGCGCCCGAGGATCCGGCACCGGGCGAGCCCTGGCCGTCCGGACCGGAGTCGCCGGCCGGCCCCGCACCCGACCCCGCCGACCCGTACGGCCCCAGCTGGACCCCGGCTCCGGAAGCTGGCGCTCCGGCCTTCGCCGAAGCCGCGGCCGGCACCGGCCCGCCCCCGGCTCCAGCCGACCCGTACGGCCCCGCGAGCTGGTCGCCCGCTGCGGAGACCGGTACCCGGGACGCCGAGCAGGAGGCAGCCTCCCCGCCGCCCTGGCAGCCCGCCCCGGCACCTGGCCGGGCACCCTGGGACTTTGCGCCGACCGCCTGGCCGGGCCGTGACGAGCCGCTCGGCCATGACGAGCCCTACGCGGACGAGCCCCCTGCCGACCGGCCGGTGGCGGACCAGCCGGTCGCCGTGGAGCCCGGCGTCTACCAGCGCGAGCCGGCCGGCGCGGGCGATCCGACGCCCGACTCCGCAGAGTCCAAGCCATGGGAACGGCGGCCGACCGCCGAGCCCAACCAGTGGGAGGCTCAACCCGCCGCCGAGCCCCAGTGGGAGGCTCAGCCCGCCGCCGAGCCCCAGTGGGAGGCTCAGCCCGACGCCGAGCGCAACCAGTGGGAGGCTCAGCCCGCCGCCGAGCGCAACCAGTGGGAGCCGGAATCGGCCGCCGCGCCGAAGCCCTGGGAACCGCGGCCCGCCGCCGAGTCCAAGCCGTGGGAGCAGCAGCCGGCGGCTGAGTCCAAGCCGTGGGAGCCCGAGCCGGCACCCGCGGCCGCCCCTGAGCCGATGCCGTGGGAGCCGGCGTCAGCCGCCGCCGCCGAACGCCAGCCCTGGGAACCAGAACCAGCCGCCGACTCCAAGCCGTGGGAACCCGAACCAGCCCCCACCAGCCCCCCTGAGCCGATGCCCTGGCAACCGGCGCCAACCGCCGCCGCCGAACGCCAGCCCTGGGAACCAGAACCAGCCGCCGACTCCAAGCCGTGGGAACCCGAGCCCGCCGCCGAACGCCAGTCTTGGGAACCAGAGCCAGCCGCTGAACCGAAGCCATGGGAACCGCAGCCAGCGGCCGCCGAGCGCAGGCCATGGGAGGCGGAGCCGCCGGCCGAACCGCAGCCCTGGCAACTCCCCTCGGCAGCGCCGGCCACGCCAGCGGTTCAGCCGGAGCCCTGGCAGCTCAACGCCGCGCCGATCCCGCCGACCGAGCCGGAGGTACGCACCGAACGCTCCGTCCAGCGGCTGCCCTGGGTGCCGGAGCCACCCGCCGCATCCCCCGCGGTCGAGTTCGACCTCTCCCCTCAGCTGACCGAGCCGCCGGCCGTCGAGCCCTCCGCTGCCGAGCAGGTACCCGGTCCCGAGCCCGTACCGGCGGAGCCGCAGCGGGCGGCCGGGGTGGTCGGCCGGGCGTCGGTACGGACCGCCGAGCCGCCACCCGCCGAGGTGCCCGTACTGCCGGCGAGCACGGGGACCTACCGGGCCGGTGAGCTGAGCCGGCCGGCCGAGCCCGAGCCGCCCGTACCAGTCGTGCCGGCCGCTGCCGTGGCACCACCGCCACCGGCTCCGGCTCCGTACACGCCGCCACCGGCTCCGTTCACGCCCGTACCGGCCGCGCCGGATGCGAGCGGGGAGCTGCCCCGGCGCCAGCCCACCCCACCGTCCGTACCGGCACCGACCGCGTACGCTCCGCCGGTCGTACCGGAGCCGACCGTGCTCCCCGTACCGCCGGCGCCCGCACCGCCACCCGTACCGGAGCCGCGCGGCGCCGGCGACGCGTACCGGCCGCCCCGTACCGGCGCCGACTCGCCCTGGGCGGCGTTCGCCCAGCCCTGGCTGGAGAAGGACCCCGCTCCGCAGCCGCCGGCTCCGGCCATGCCGCCCGTACCTCCGGCCGCACCACTGGCGCCTCCGGTCATGCCGCCGCCGATGACCGTCATGCCACCGACCGCGCCGCCCACCCCCCCGCCGGTCGAGCCGGCCCGGGCCCCGGAGCCACGCGCGGCCGAGGCCGGCCGGGCCAGCGTCGCGCGGGCGAGCGCCAGCGTCGGTACCCCGGGGCAGCCGAGCGTGCACGAGGTGGCCGCGCTGCTCGGCCAGCGGACCCCGACGCCTGAACCCCGGGTGTACCGGTCCGCCGCGGTCAACGCCCCGGAACCGCCGGCGCCCGCCGAACCGCCGGCGCCACCGCAGCCCCCCGAGCCCGCGTTGCCGCCGGAACCCCAGCAGCCGCCGGAGCCTCCGTCGCCGGGCCCGTTGCCGTCGCCGTTCCCGCAGCCGGCTCCGGTACCGCCGCTGCCGGAGCCACCGCCGCCACACCCGTACCCGCCCTATCCGCCCGGCCCTCCTCCTGAGCCCGGGCCGGTACCCCCGGCACCGCCGCAGCCACCTCCGCCGCCACCACCGGGCCCGGCACCGCAGCCGCCGTTCCCTCCGCCGCCCCCCTCGGTCGAGGGCGCGGCCCGGCCGCAGCAGTACGGCAACCTGGCGACCCAGGCACCGGTCGCCACCCAGGCGGCCGTCGCCGAGGCGGCGGTACCGGCGGGCGCCCTGCCGGTCTGGCCACCGTCCGCCCCGCCGGTCGGCAGCGGGTACGAGCCGCGGACCGGACCGACGATCCTGCCGTCAGCCATCCCGGACCCGGCCCCGCTGAGCAGCCCGCCGACGAGCGCCCCGCCGCTCAGCACCCCGCCGTTCAGCACGCCGCCGTTCAGCACGCCGACGGCCGCACCGTCACCGGCTCCGGTCCCGCCGGACCCGGCCAGCCAGGGCGGCCAGCCGATGTGGCCGCCCACGAACGAGGCCCCCCCGTCGACCTCCTCCCAGTACGGCGAATGGGCGCGCCGGCAGCGTCCGCAAGGCACGGTGTACGGCGGCTCCGCCCCGAGCTTCGACCCCGGCGCCGGGCCGGCTGCCGGGTACCGGCCGGCCGGGATCGGCAGCAGCCTGGACAGCGGCTCGCTCGAGGTGTCCGGCTCGCTGACCGGGCACATCCTGGCGCAGGGCCGCCCCGACACGCCCGAGGAGCGGTCGAGCGGCTCCCGCGCCGTAGTGATCATCATGGTGGTGGTCTGCATCCTGGTGGTTGCCGGCCTGGCCGGGGTGATCGCGTACCTCGCCAAGGTCTTCTAGCCTCTCCAAGGTCTTCTAGCTGATCCTCACGAGAGGAGCGGCTGACGCCGCACGACATGATCCGCGGTCACGCGTACACTGGACCGGCCCATTCGGGCGTTCTACCGGTGCCTGAGGCGGTCATCCAGGGCCGCTGTCGAACGCTGACTGGGCGCCGCTCCGACAAGCTGCGCGGCTGTCGAACGCTGACTGGGCGCCGCTCCGACAAGCTACGCGGCGTTGGACGTACGCCCTGCCCCGGAAGGTTCTCCACCAGCCATGTCGCTGCCCGCTGCCCGCCCGCCCTTCACCGACCCGCAGACGTTCCCGTCCGCCTTCGACCAGCCCGACGCGCCCGGATTCGCCGCGCTCGGGCTGCCCCGACCGCTGGTCCGGGTGCTTGCCCGGGCCGGGATCGAGGAGCCGTTCCCGATCCAGTCCGCCACCATCCCCGACGGGCTGGCCGGGCGCGACGTGCTGGCCCGCGCCCGTACGGGCTCCGGCAAGACGCTCGCGTTCGGGCTGCCGGTACTCGCCCGGGTGGCCGCCGGCCCGAAGGCGTCGTCCCGCCGGCCGCGCGCGCTGGTCCTGGTGCCGACCCGTGAGCTGGCCATGCAGGTCAACGATGCGCTGGTACCGCTGGCCAAGGCGCTCGGCCGGTTCAGCCGCACCGCGGTCGGCGGCGTCCCGTACGACAAGCAGCTGCGCGACCTGGACCGGGGCGTCGACGTACTGGTCGCCACGCCGGGCCGGCTCGGTGACCTGATCGAGCGGGGCGCCTGCGTCCTCGACGAGATCGACGTCACCGTGCTCGACGAGGCCGACCAGATGGCCGACATGGGGTTCCTGCCCGATGTCACCGCGCTGCTTTCGAAGACCCCCGCGGGTACCCAGCGACTGCTCTTCTCGGCAACCCTCGACGGGGACGTGGACGCGCTGGTCGAGCAGTTCATGGTCGACCCCGTCACGCACGAGATCGACCCGCCGGTGGCCACCGTGTCCACGATGGAGCACCACCTGCTGCTGGTCCCGCCGCGGGAGAAGCTGGACATCGTCACCCGGATCGCCCGCCGGCGCGGCCGTACGATCATGTTCGTCCGTACCCAGCTCGGGGTGGACCGGCTGGCCGGCCAGCTCGCCGAGAAGGGCGTACGGGCGGGCGCCCTGCACGGCGGCAAGACCCAGGCGGTACGGACCCGGACGCTCGCCGAGTTCCGGGAGGGCCGCACCGACGTGCTGATCGCCACCGACGTCGCCGCGCGCGGGATCCACGTCGACGGCGTTTCGCTCGTGGTGCACGTCGACCCGCCCCGGGACCCGAAGGACTACCTGCACCGGGCCGGCCGTACGGCCCGCGCGGGCGAGTCCGGCACCGTGGTCACGCTGGTGCTGCCGCAGCAGCGGGCCGGCACGTACTCGTTGGTGCAGAAGGCGGGTGTGGTGGCCGGTCGTACCAAGGTGACGTCCGCCGCGCCGGAACTGGCCGCGCTCACGGGTGCCCGGACATTCAGTCCGGACAACCGAGCGGCAGCCGAGCCGCAGCCCGCCTAGAGTCGGCTTATGCCCGTACTTCACCGGTCCTTGCTCTGGCGGCGGCTCGACACCACGGGTGCCGAGCACGCCCTGCTCGACGTGCGGGCGGGGATGCACGCCCGCGGCACCGTCATCGCGTCCGACCCGGTCCCGTACACCCTCGGTTATGAGCTCCTGGCCGACGAGTCCTGGCAGAGCCTTCGGCTCAGCGTCACCGCCGAGGGCGCCGGCTGGCTGCGCAGCGTCAAGCTCGAACGGGCCATGGGCCGGTGGCACGTCACCGCCGGCGAGCAGGGCGACCTGGACAAGGTGCTGCGCGAGGCTGGCCACGCCCGGGCCGACCTGCCCGGCTGCGAGGAGCCGGACGGTCTGCAGGCCGCCCTCGACGTGGACCTCGGCTACAGCCCGCTGACCAACACCCTGCCGCTGCGCCGGCTCGGGCTGCGTCGCGCGGCGGCGGGTACGTCGAACACCGTGCCGGTGGCGTGGGTACTGGTGCCCTCGCTCGCGGTCATCCGGGCCAACCAGACCTACACCGTGCTCGGCGAGGGCCGGGTGCGGTACGAGAGCGGCACCTTCGCGGCCGAGCTCACGATCGACCACGACGGCTACGTCACGCACTATCCCGGCCTCGCCGAGCGGGCCGAGCCGAGCGGCGCCAGGAACGTCAGCCCGACGGCCGCCCGCTGAGAACCGCTACGGGCCGGACTCCAGTCGCCGGCACAGCTCGTCGAGCATCTGGGCGGCCGCCTCCAGCTCGGCCGCGGGCAGCCCGTCGGCGAGCCGGTTGACCCAGCCGGCCTGCCGCCGCTCCGTCGCCGCGTACGCGGCCGAACCGCGCTCGGTGAGGCGGACCAGCGCCGAGCGCCGGTGGTCGGCGTTCGGTACGAACTCGACCAGCCCGCCCGCGAGCAGCCGGCCGACCGTGGCGTGCACGCTCTGCCGGGTCAGCCCCATCCGGCGGGCGATCTGCGGCACGGTCAACGGCCGGTGGGCCAGCGCGATCGCGCCGAGCGCCTGCCAGCGCGCCGAGGTGAGGCCCGTGCCCGCGGCGAGGACGTCGGCCGCGCCGAGCAGGAGGCCGCTCGCGCGGAAGGTGGCGAGGACGACCCGCGCCGCGGCCTCCCCCTCAGGGGTACGGGACGTCATGGGTCAGAATGCTGACGGCTTGTCAGTTGCCTGTCAACTGTTCCCGGCATCACAACGGCACGAGCGGCGCAGTCGGCGCATAATCCGAATCACAGGGGTATAGCGATCACGGGCTTACGGTACGGGCTTCCGGTACCGGAGCCGACCAAGCCGCGGGGCGGGCCGCGAGCGCAGTCTTACTAGCCGACCACCCAAATAGGGCATCTTTAACGTTTTCGGGTTGGCTCGCGCGTATCGGTGTTTAATGGGCGGTGCGTTCCCTTGACGCGAGGAGGAGTCGTGGAGACGGGAGATCGTCTGCTGACGCCGGGCGAGGTGGCCGCGCTGTTCCGCGTCGACCCGAAGACCGTTACCCGCTGGGCCGCGGCCGGCCGGATCGGCAGCATCCGGACTCCGGGCGGGCATCGCCGGTTCCGGGAGTCAGAGGTCAGAGCGCTGCTGGAGGGCGAAGGGCTGATCGAGCCCGGCGCCGAGCCGGAGCCGCCCGGGCCCACCGGGCCGAACGGCGGCCGGGGCTACTGAGCGCTTTCGCTCCGGCGGTGACCCCGGGCCGGACCCGGGCCGGACCCGGCCGGGCCGCGCCCAGCTCGCCCCGACACTCCTGGCCGGATCGTCACCCCGGGCCGGACCCGTGCCGGGCCGCGCCCAGCTCGCCCCGCCAGCGGGTGAAGAGGGTGTGCGACACGCCCACCGCGTCGAGCACCTTTCCGGCCACGAAGTCGACGAGCTGCTCGGCCGTGGCGCCGGCGCCCGCGCCGTAGAAGCCCGGGCTGGCCGGCAGTACGGTGGCCCCCGCATCGACCAGCGCGATCAGGTGCTCGAGGTGGGACCGGGATACCGGAGTCTCGCGCGGTACGACCACCACCGGGCGCCGTTCCTTGAGGTTCACCTCGGCCGCCCGTTGCAGCAGGTCCTTGGACAGGCCGATGGCGATCCCGGCGCACGCGGCCGTACTGGCCGGGACGACGATCATGCCCCGGGTCGGGTACGAGCCGCTGCTCGGACCGGCCGCGAGGTCCCCGGCCGGCCAGTACGCGACGTCGCCGGCCAGCTCCCGGCCGAGCCACCCGGCCAGGTCGTCCTTCCAGTGCGCGTCGCGGAAGGCGACCCCGGTCTCGTCGAGCAGGGTGAGCCGGGCCGCCCGGGACACCACCAGGTCGACCGGGTGCCCCGCGTCGAGCAGGCCACGCAGGACCGCCGCCGCGTACGGCGTACCGGACGCCCCGGACACCCCGACGACCCACGGGACCCGGGGTCCTCCCGCCCGCTCCCATCCGCCGGGCGCCGGGTCGGGCGCCGGACTCACGGGCGCAGGCCCAACCGGGTGACCAGGTCGATAAGCGCGAACACGAAAAGCGCGATGCCGACGAACCCGTTCGCGGTGAAGAAGGCCCGGTTCACCCGGGACAGGTCGTCCGGCCGGACGATCGCGTGCTCGTACCCGAAGGTGAGCGCGGTCAGCACCAGCCCGACCCACCACGGGGTACCGAGCCCGACCAGAGCGCCGTACCAGACGAAGAGCGCGAACGTCAGCACGTGCGCGACGGACGAGGCGCGCAGCGCGAACCGGACCCCGTACCGGGCCGGTACGCTGTGCACGCCGATGCGCCGATCGACCTCGACGTCCTGGGTCGCGTAGATCAGGTCGAACCCGCCGATCCACAGCCCGACCGCGGCACCCAGTACCCATGCCGGAAACGAGCCACGGAACGTACCGGTGATCGCGAGCCACGCCCCGACCGGCCCGACCATCTGGGAGAGCGCGAGGATCGCGTGCGGCCAGTTGGTGAACCGCTTGGCGTACGGGTAGCCGACCAGCGGCAGTACGGCCAGCGGGGACAACGCGAGGCAGAGCGGGTTGAGCGCGGCGGCCGCGCCGAGGAAGACGACCAGAGCGACGGCCGCCCCGATCCAGGCAGAGCGCACCGAGACGGCACCCGTGACGAGTTCCCGGCCGGACGTTCGAGGGTTACGGGCGTCGATCTGCCGGTCGATGATCCGGTTCGCCGCCATGGCGAACGTCCGGGCGCCCACCATCGCCACCGTGACCAGGAGCAGGTCGAGCCAGTGCACGTGTCGCTGGCCGAGGGCGAGCGCGGTCAACGCCGACAGGTACGCGAAGGGCAGCGCGAACACGCTGTGCTCGATCTTGACCAGGCTGAGGAAGGACCGGGTGGGGGCGAGCGCCGTCACAGGCCGTACTCCTTCCAGCGTCTGTCCACAGTGGACACCACGGCGGGTGACATGACCGCCTCGGCCGGCCAGCCGCGGTCATATCCCTCGGTCGGCAGCTTGCGGGTCGCGTCCAGGCCGGCCTTTCCGCCCCAGAACTGCTGGTACGACGCGTGGTCCAGGTGGTCGACCGGCCCGGACGTCAGCAGCAGGTCGTGCGCGTAGTCCACGTTGCCGAAGGCGCGGAAGGCGACCTCGTGGTAGTCGTGCGGGTCGCAGTCCTCGTCGACGACCACGATCAGCTTGGTGAGCGACAGCAGGTGGGCGCCCCAGATCGCGTTCATGACCTTCTGCGCATGCTTGGGGTACCGCTTCTGGATCGACACGATCAGGCAGTTGTGGAATACCCCGGGCTCCGGCATCGCGATATCCACGATGTCCGGGATCAGCATCTTGATGAGCGGGAGGAAGATCCGCTCGGTCGCGTACCCTATCCCGCCGTCCTCCTGGGGCGGCTTCGACGTGATGATCGAGTGATATACGGGGTCGCGCTGCGAGGTCATCTTCTCCACGTGCAGCACCGGGAACGGCTCGACCGGCGTGTAGAACCCGGTGTGGTCGCCGAACGGGCCCTCCGGGTGCCGCTCGCCCGGCTCCACATATCCCTCCAGCACGACCTGCGCGTTCGCCGGCACCTGCAGCGGTACCGTCAGGCAGTCCACCATCTCCACCCGCTCCCCGCGCAGGAACCCAGCGAACAGGTACTCGTCGATGTCTGCGGGCAGCGGGGCGGTCGCCGCGTACGACACGACCGGGTCGCAGCCGATCGCGATCGCGACCGGCAGCCGCTCGCCCCGGCGCTCGGCGACCGCGTGGTGCGCGGTCGAGTCCTTGTGGATCTGCCAGTGCATGCCGAGCGTGGTCGGCGAGTGCTGGTGCAGGCGGTACAGGCCGAGGTTGCGCTTGCCGCTCTCCGGGTGCCTGGTGTGGGTGAGGCCGAAGTTGTGGAAGACGCCGCCGTCGCCCGGCCAGGTCTGCAGGCCGGGCAGCCGGCCCAGGTCGACCTCGTCGTAGACGACCTCCTGGCAGGGCGCCGACTTCACCCTTTTCGGGGGTACGGACTTCAGCTGCATCAGCTTGCCCAGCCCCTCCCGGATCCCGGACCAGCCGACCGGCAGCTCCGGGCGGATCAGCTCGCCGATCCGGGCGCCGATCTCGTCGACGTGCTCGACGCCCAGCGCCATCGCCATGCGCCGGTGGGTACCGAAGAGGTTGATCGCGACCGGCATCTCCCCCCGGGTCGGCTTCTCGAACAGCAGCGCGGGGCCGCCGGCCCGTACCGTCCGGGTGACGATCTCGCTGATCTCCAGCGTCGGGTCCACCGGTACGGATATCCGGTGCAGCTCACCGGCCCGTTCCAGGGCCACCAGGAAGTCCTTCAGATCGTGGTACGGGAAACCGCGCGGCGCCATGCTGTCAGTCTCGCAGTTCACCCGGGCCGGGCATCGTCAGGGCCGGGGACCTGGGTAGTCGTCCAGACGTGAGGTTCCGGCACGGGGTACGGGTCGCGCTCGCGTGCGGACTGCTGACCGTACTCCTCGGGGGGTTGCCGGGCCCCACGGCGCGGCCCCCGCTCCCGTCGCCCGGCTACCACCATCTCGGTGCCACCACCGAGGGCACCTGGTCCGGGGTGCTCGGCCGGATATCCGTACGGGACCCGGGGGTACGCGCCGGAACCTTCGACTTCGTGGCAGCCCGGTTCATGGCGAAGACATACACGCCGAGCGGGGTGAAGTGGCTGGAGGCCGGCTGGGCGGAGACCGGCTGGACCGGCGCCGGCCAGCAGCGGATATACACGTTCGACACGAACAGTGGACACTGGACCTTCTACGACCAGTACCCGATCAGGTCCGGCGACGACATCTGGCTCGAGCTCGTGACCACCCAGGCCGGCGCCTCCCCGACCTGGAGCGCCTGGTTGTGGTGGGGCGGCGGCTGGCACCTGCTGACCGCGCAGCCACTGCCGCTCACCGACCACGCGACGATCGAGGAGTACGTCGAGGTGTACGTCGACCCGACGCGCGGCGGCACGGTCGCGGTGCCGCCCGTACGGGTGGACAATGTGCAGCTCAAGCGGGACCCGGACAGCGGCATGGCGTACTGGAACAAGGGCGTACCCACCCTTCCCGGCGCCGGTACGGACGGCTACTGCCTCGCCTTCCAGCTCCCGTACGACACCTGGAGCGCGGGTACCTGCTGACCGGACCCGAAGGCTCATGCGCCCGGTGATAGGTGGCGAAGTCTTCGACCCGAGCGATAGGCTCCAGCCTCGTGGCTGAGGCCGATTCGTGAGTCTGGATGAGGTCGCTCAAAAGCTGCCAAGGTACACACCCCAACCTTGATCGCCGAGTAAGGGCAGCGCCCCAAGAATCCACACCACGAACCACGACACGGTGCGGGGTCGGTCGGGGTTGCCCTCTGTGGCAACCTTGGCTGAGGCAGGATGACCGCTGAATGTTGGCCCGTGAGGGCGAGCTAGCTAGCGCATGCCCCCGCGCTGCAACGGTTCAAACCGGCGCGGGGCCAACGCGGTGTCGGCTATGTTCTTCGTGAGCGTCGCGATGGTATCGCTCGCCCGATATGGCACGCCGAAGTGGTCGGCGATCTCCTGGTAGGGCGCTTTGGTCCTCCCCATCTGGGCCAGGATGGTGTGTGTCTCGTCGCGTGTGGTGGCGGTCTGCAACTGCCGCACCGCCTCGGCTGGAGTCGGCGTGGCCGTCTTCGGCGCCCGCGGTGCGGTCTTCTTGACCGCCGCCGGTGGACGGTAGGTTCGGCTGTAGAGATCCGTGAGGATCCGGTCGATGAGTGCCTCACCGGTGGGCAGTGGGGTCTTCACCACGGTTCGGGCACCGTACTTGGCTCGCTTCGCCGCGCCCATGGCCTTGAGCTTGGCGAAGGCGTCTTCGATGGAGCATCCGGCGAGCTCTGCTACCACGGGATTGACCTCCGCGAACGCCAGTGTCAGCTGACCGGCCACGAAGCGGCGTACCAGCGCCGGGTCGGCGCTGGCCAGGAAGTCTTTGACGGCCCGGTCGGCGTCGGCGGGCAGAGCAACTGGTCCTATGGTCATTGGTTCTCCACTCGGCGGAGGAACTCGTCGGTGAGCGTTGACAGGTCGGCCGCGATCTCGCCTTCGTCGCTCTCGGTCAGGATCGCGGGTGTCCCGGCCTGTACCGCGTTGCTCATGACCTTCGGTGAGTTACGCACAAATGCCTCGAAAATTGGTACGTTGACGGCCTGGGTCAGGGTGTTCATGACCAATTGCTGGCTGGCGATCGGCTTGCCGCTGTAGACCTGGACCATGGTAAATGCAACGCCGAGAACCTGCGGGTTGATCGGGCGCACGGCGCCACCGAAGCTTCGGTAGTCGGCGGTCAGGTCCCGAATGTTGCCGAGCAGGTGCCCGATGCCCAGCACGGACAGGTGGTCCGCCTTGGCAGGCACGAGCAGGTAGTCGCTGGCGACCACGGCGATCCGGGTCACGATTCCGAAGTCGGGGGCGCAGTCGATGAGGACGAAGTCGTAGTCGGCAACGTCGTCGTCCTCCAGCGCGTCGGCGAGGATTCGATGCAGGCGCAGCCGATGCGCCCAACCCCGAGTCGACGTGTCGGCATGCAGCTCGCGGGACAGTCGAAGGTCCATGTCGGTCAGCCCGAGGTGTGAGGGCACAAGGTCGAGCCGTCCGGTACCTTCGCCGAGCCGCTCGGCGATGCGGGTCGGGGCGACGCCGAGGTCAGTCAACCGCGGTACTGCGGCGAGGTCGGTCAACTGGGCATCGAACCACCGCTTGATGGTCCGGCTCGGACGGAGGTCGGCGTCCCACTCGTCTGTGGAGTAGAGGCTGAAGGTCAGGTTGGTCTGCGGGTCCATGTCGAGCAGGAGGACCCGATGACCGAGCCGGGCTAGGCCTACGCCGATGTTCGCGGTCAGCGTCGTCTTGCCCACACCGCCTTTGGAGTTCAACACCGACACGACGCGCATGGAGCCTCCGTCACAGGTCGTCGTACCTGATCGTCTGAAGTGGAGCGTTGCTCTCCGAGATCACCCAGAACGTCCAGCCGTTCCGGTTGGCCGACACGTTCGGGTTGTAGGTCGCCACGATCTCCCGGGCCGCCTCGCTCGGGGTCTTGAACGACCGCCCGGCCAATGGCCCGTCGGCGATCTCGATCCGTCCTAGGCCGCGAACGAATATGGCGTTCGTGCGGTGTCCCTCGTAGTCGGCGTGGATGGCGACCGTCCGGAGGCCAGGCGGCTCGCGGCTGGGACCCGGTGAGACGATCTCGGCGAATCCGGTCTTTGCCAGCACGACCAGATGGGCTACGACCTGGCCCTTGCTGATTCCGGCAATCCTGGCCGCGAAGGTGAGGTAGTCGTCGGTCTGCGGATCGACCTCAATCTGTGGCATGGCTGAGCCCTTCGGCGTCCAAGCGGTCGAGCAGGGCGGGCACCCGGCTGGCGTGGCGACGCTGTTGACCCAGTTCGGGCATGAGCTGGTCGAGTAGCCAAAGCATCTGGTCTAGGTGCTGGCGCAGCGGCAGTACGAGGACGACCTCATAGTGGTGCACGCGGTTGCGCAGCCGGACGATGTCGTCGACGGCTCTGTGCACCTCCCGCCGGACCGCTCCCTTCCGGTACGCCCGATGCAGGTATGGAACCCATAGAGTCTTCTCCAGCCGGCGCTCGGTGAGCCGGCGCCAGAAGGAGAAACTGACCTGGTTAACGGTCTGGCTGGGCGACTGGAGACCGGCTTCCAGCCGGGCGAGTTCCAAGCTCCAGCTCCGAGCGAGCAGGCCACGCACCGGCAGCGCCGGGTCGAGCAGCCATACCGGCTGACCCGGACGGCAAGCCACCATTGTGTCGTGGTATCGGCTGCGCATGGCCAGCTCCACGGCCTCCAGCTCCGGCCGCAGCGCGTCTCGCAGGTTCACATCGAGGCGGTGGAACACCTGAGCTGCCTGGTCATCACCCGAGGACAGGGCAAGGTACTGGGCATGGAACGCCTCGCCGACGTGTTCGCGCAACGAGAGCACCTTGCACCTCCTGGCTGGACTGGTAAGATCGGTTTTGCGAGCCCCGGATCGACCGATGACCGATGAGGTTATGTCCCCGGGGCCTTCGTTTTCCGGTCTCGTTCTCCAGAGTTTCTGGAGAACGAGATTATGATGCCGGATACCATTCATGATCGCAAGTCCGATGTAGCCAACAGTGCGACTCAGTGGATGACGCGGGTGGAGAGCGTTGCACCCACTCTGGTGATCGGTCTGCTTACCGGCTCGTCCCCGGCAGTCAAGGCAAACCGCTCGGTGCGCGCCCGTGCTGTGGGGCGCCGCCCCGAGGCGACGCATCCCGTGTGCTCACGACATGCGGCGAGATCGCGCCTCGGATCGCCACACGGGGAGGCATGCGTCGATGGCGGTGAGATCCTCTCGCAGAGGTCCGTCATCCGCAGAAGCGTTGCCTCCCGCCGGCCAGCCAGCGGGAGCAAGAAACCGCAGACCGCGGCGTGGCGCACTCGTTCGTATGCGGCTAGCATCATCGGGCTCACTCCAGCGAGATCTCGCGGAGGGTCGTGCGGCTGGCCGCATAGATGAACGGGGCGGGGTCGTCGAGATGGCTCTCGATCTCCCGCCATCGGCACATCACCACTTCAAGCTGGTCGAAAACGCTACGAGCGTCCTCTCCAATGAGCGAGATCATGCGGGCGCCATTCGCCCTGACCTCGTCGATCTCCAGTCGGTGTTCCTGGATGTGACGGTCTCGGGTGATGATTAGCCAGCCGCGCCGGGCGACTTCAGGTATCCAGATCCTGTCCTTGACTGCTGGGGTGCTGACAGGACAGGCGGGTCGCTGCCGCTTGTGGATCACTTTGCCTGGGTCGCCAGGATAGGTGACGTCCGGCCGGAGGTCGGCGAGGATGTGCGCCAGCCCCAACAGGTCCGCATCGACGTAGAACCGAACCCGCGCGGGCTTGATCCGGCTCACGCGGCCCGTTGGGCGTTCTCGTAGGCCAGCGCCCAGTGCACGTCGGCGAGTTCAAGCCTGTACGTGGCGGCAATGTCGTCGATCTCTTCGCCTACGTCGGCCTGCTCCCAGATCACTTCCGTGCTAATGCCCTTGATTGAAGGTCGACCGAAACGGAACTCGGGGGAGATGATCACGGGTGACTCCGGATCCGGGCGCCACCCGATAGCGGTATCGCCGTCCCAGGTAACCCGGCTGACGAACGCCTCCGAAGGGGGCAGCAGCAGTAGCTGGCCGCTGACGGCGACGACGAGGCGCAGCTCGGGATCCAGTCCCGCGGCATCCTGGGCTTCGAGGACCAGATCGCGGCCGGCTACGTATGGGCGCTGGTGCGCGAGGGGGTAGGGCACTCCGAACTTCTCGCGCAGCAGGTCGATGAACGCACGCAGTTCAGGCATCGGGACCCCGTGGGTACGCCGGTATTCCCGCAGCAACCCGGCTTCGACGAATTCCGCCCAAGTCACGGTCCGCGTGCCGCGCGGCTCGACCCGAATGATCGGCATGTACTGCTTGCCGCGCCGCCGGTCCCCCTCCAGCCAATAATGGAGTGTCGACGGCGGCACGCGAAGGAGGCGGGCCGCCTCAGCCTCGGAGTACACATCGCGTTCCAGGACGTCCACCACGGTGCCAGTCTCGCATCTAGGACACCTGGTTGGCAGGACCGGCGTGTCGGAAGGCTCACTCAGCCGCCCCTGTGCGAAGCGTCGGCTCGTCGTCTGAAGGCGCCGAGGTCGTGCCGATGACCGAGGCACAGCGCCGGCAGGCCGTGCAAGCCATGTCGGCGATGATCCTCAGTTGACTACAAGAACGGGCGACACGATCAGGCACGGAGATCGCCGGCCCAGCGCGAACAGCCCTACCAACAGCTTGTCAAGGGTCCGACGAAGTCCTGTCCTGCGGCCTTGAGAGTTCCTGGTGGGCGGACAGCAGAATTCCGTGCTGGTGGCCAGGCGATCTCCGGGTGGGGCTAGCTAGGAGTTCCACCCCCCATCGCCAGGCGTCACAAGCTGATCCCGGCCCACCGGGCGAACCCGGCCAGCGAGTCCGTCACCCGCCGGTCCGCCTCGGCCAGTGCTCGTACTGTCGCCAGCACTTGCGGATGGTGACGGATCCGATGGGGCGCGACACGCCGCGCCGCGTTGAGACTAGCCATCGCCCGCTCACGGTTGCCATGCAACAGCCATGCCCGCGCCTGGTCTACATGGTGATGCCCGACCCGCTCCGGCCGGGCCGCGTCCACGATATGAACCTGTTCAGCCCGTCGAGCGGCAGCAATGGGCGATGTCTGCGGTGCCGTGAGGAAGTCCCCTGCGCGGTAAGGGAGGCAGCGTCACAGACGTTCGCGCGATATGACTGTCTGCCTCGGCGGCGGCCGGGACTGGCGCAGGTACGGCCGGCGGGCAACCGGGGGCATGCCCGATGACCAAGCCCGCGCCCGGTACCACCACCTGGGCGCACTCGCCTGAGCGACAGCCGACGCGCCTTACCGCTGCGCCTGACGCGCCGGGACCTCACGCTCGTAGTCCATCTGCCATGACCGGAACAGGATGTGGGGTCCCTCGGACGTGTGAGACGATCCTGCATCCCTTGAGCAAGGGCTCGGCGCCGAGAGCAATGGCCGGGCGGATCACGGCCTGAAGGGTGATCCGCCCGGTGGGCATGTGATCCTTCGCCGCCAGCACCGCATCCGTACGGAGCTGCGCCGCACCGATGTGAACGTGCGGACGTGCTTGCCGCCCTCGGCGACCTCGAAACGGACCTGTGAGACGCAATTCAGCGCGCCCGCGAGAGGTTCGACGAACGCGCTGAATGCTTCGTACGGAGTCCTACCAGGCATGGGGCACAAGCATTGCCACATGTGTCACGTGCGGGTCGCTGTCGTCCCGGTAGTCGCCCGCCTTCCACCTACGAACGAACTCCTCACCGGAGATGTGGAGCAGTCGCCGTGCCTCCTTGTCAAGGACACCGTAAAGCTCCTGCTCATCCAGCTCGGCTACCTCGACCGCACCCTGCTCTACGCTACGTTGAGTGACCATCTCCTTGCCCCTCCCGCCGACGTCTTTCCAGGCCACTGGGTCGCAGCGACAGAATGTCGGCCTCCCTCGCGGCTGCGCGAGTCGCAGTCCGCAGTTCCAGAACGTTACGGCGGGCTACTTGACGCCGGCGTACGAGTGCAGGCCGGCGATCACCAGGTTGACGCCGAAGAGGTTGATCATCATGGCCGCCCAGCCGAGCACGGCGATCCAGGTGGCGACGGTGCGCTTGACGCTGGGCGTGGCGCGGGCGTGCAGGTACCCCGCATAGATCACCCAGGCCACGAACGACCAGGTCTCCTTGGGGTCCCAGCCCCAGTACCGCCCCCACGCGGCCTCGGCCCAGATCGCGCCACAGATGATGGCGAAGGTCCAGATCGGGAAGGCGAACGCGTGGATGCGGAAGGCGGTCCGCTCCAGGCTGTCCGCGGCCGGCAGCCGATCACCAAGGGTGTACGGGAACCGCGCCTTCCCCTCGTCGTACCCGGTGCGGATCAGCGAGAGCGCGGCGACCACGAAGCCGACCAGGAAGACGCCGGAAGCGGTGATCGCGGCGGTGACGTGGATCTTGAGCCAGTACGAGTTGAGCGCCGGCTGCAGCGGCGCCACCTTGGTGTAGAGCAGCATCCCGTCGATGCCCAGCAGCAGCACCAGCGCCAGCGTGACGAAGAGGCCGAGCGGGCGCAGCTGGGGCCGGCGGACCAGCAGTACGGTCCACGCGGTCACGCCGACGAGGCAGACCGCGAGCACGAACTCGTACATGTTGCCCCACGGCACCCGGTGCGCGGCCAGTCCCCGGGTGACCAGGCAGCCCAGGTGCAGCGCCGCGCCGAGCAGGGTGAGCGCGAACCCGCCCCGCCCGGAGAGCCGGGCCACCCGCGCGTCCTCGGGCACCGGCTGGTCCTCGGGCACCGGCTGGTCCTCGACCTCCGGCTGGTCCTCGACCTCCGGCGATGACACCGGGGGGCCGCCGGCGCCGACCAGCTCCCGGTCGGCGAGCCGGGCGACCAGGCCACGGCTGCCGAAGGCGTACTCGACGGCGTAGGCGAGCATGGCGAGGGCGTACGCGAGGATGGCGTACACGAGGAGCTGGTCGGACAGGGCAGCCATTATTCGAGATCCTTCACGAGCGTGTCGAACTCGGCCTGGAAGCCGGCGTACTCGGAGCGGGCCAGGGCTCCGGCGGAGACCGGGCCGGCCGGGGGTACCCGGAACCAGACCCGGCGGCGCTTACCGGCCAGCGAGGTGAGCAGGCCGACCAGCAGGCACACCGCGCCGACCAAGACGACGCTCTCGCCCGGGTCGTAGCGGACGGCCGTGGTGATCCACGGCCGGGTACCGAGGAACTCGACGGTCGTACCGTCGTCGAGCTTCGCCGACTCGCCCGGCTTGAGCCTGATCGGCTCGGCGGTGACCGGCTTGAGCCGACCGGTGTCGAGCTGGCGCTGGTTGAGCGTGTAGACCGAGCCGGCGATGCCCGTGTCCAGGCCCAGGTCGCCCCGGTACGGGGTGATGACGAGCACCGGGTTGCGCTCGGCCGGGAAGGTCGAGATCGCGTGCGTACCGTCGGAGGTCGGCACGTACACGCCCTGGAAGGCGACCTGCTGCTTGTTCGCCGGGTCCGGACCGGCCGCGGGGTTCACGTTCGCGTCCGGGAACAGGATGACCCCGGCGCTGGTCAGCGTGGCCGGGTCGAGGTCGGGGAACGGCGCGAGGGCGGTCTGGCGGTGCCCGTACCGGTCGGTGTAGCGCAGCACCGGCGCGTACCCGTGGCCGAGGAGATATATCCGCGCCCGGTCCAGCCGCAGCGGGTCGTTCACCTTGATGTCCGTCGACCTCGCGGGCGCGTCGCCGACCGCATATGACACCGAGGCCCGGAAGTCGATGGGCTGCCCGGCGTCCGTATAGCTCGCCTGGAAGCCGGTCAGCGTCAGGCAGAACGGCTCCAGGTCGCCGGGGTCGACCCGCGAACCGAGGCCGTAGTCGTCGTACTGCTGCAGCGTGTTGCAGAAGCCCTGGTCCTGACCCTGCACGAGCAGGCGGTTGGCGTGGTAGCCGTAGAGGGACCCGAAGGCGACCCCGAGCAGCAGCGCCAGCAGGGCGAAGTGGAACAGCAGGTTTCCGGTCTCCTTGACGTACCCCTTCTCGGCACTGACCGTGTATCCCCCGTCGGCCTGCTCGCGCACCACGGCGCGGAACCGGCGGCGGCGCAGGGCGACCTTCAGCCGCGCCGCGATATCCGCGGGATCCCCGCGCAGTGCCAGGCCGTCGGCGTGTGCGGGCATCCGGTCCAGCCGGGCCGGGGCATCCGGGGGTACGCGTACGACCGCGACCAGGTGCCCGCGCAGCCTCGGGATGAGGCAGCCGATCAGCGAGATGAACAGCAGCAGGTAGATCGCGGAGAACCAGGGCGAGGCGAACACGGCGAACCCACCGAGCCGGTCGATGACCGGAGCGAGCTTGGGGTGGTCGGCGTAGTACTGCTGGACCTTGCCGATGTTGAGGTTGCGCTGCGGCAGCAGGGAGCCCGGGATCGCGGCCACGGCCAGCAGGAAGAGCAGGATCAGGGCGGTACGCATGCTGGTCAGCCAGCGCCACCCGCGCCGAGCCAGCGCGACGAGGCCCGCGCCCGGCCCGACCGGAGGCGGCGGCGCCTCCGGCTGGGACCCGGACTGCGACTCCGACCCGGACTGCGACTCGGACGCGGACCCGGACTGCGACCCGGACGCGGATCCGGACTGCGCCCCGGACTCCGACTCCGACTCGGGCCCGGACCCGGCCGGACGATCGTCCACTGTGGACACTAGACGCCCACCGCACCCACGCCGATCGTGGCGCGCAGCCAGTTCACGAACTCGGTCCAGCCGCCGGTCACCAGGGCCAGCCCGACCAGTACGAGCAGCGCGCCGCCGACCCGGGTGACCCAGGCGCTGTGCCGGCGTACCCACGCGAAGAGCCCGAGCAGCCGCCGGAACCCGAGCCCGAAGGCCAGGAACGGCAGGCCCAGCCCGAGGCAGTACGCGACGGTGAGGGTCACCGCCCGGCCGGTCTGCCCGCCGATCGCGGCCAGCCCGAGTACCGCGCCGAGTGTCGGCCCGACGCACGGGGTCCAGGACAGCGCGAACACCGCTCCGAGTACCGGCGCCCCGGCCAGCCCGGCCGACGGCAGCCGGTGGATCCGGACGTCGCGCGCCAGGCCGGGCACCAGGCCGGCGAAGGCGAGCCCGAGGACGACCACCAGTACCCCGACCACGACCTCGACCACCCGCTCGTGCACGAGCAGTGCCCGCCCGGCCTGCGCGGCGAGGACTCCGGTGAGCGTGAAGACCACGGTGAACCCGGCCACGAACAGCGCGCTGCCGAGGAGGATCCGTCCCCGTACCCGGTGCCCGCTGCGCTGGACGGCGTTGCCGCCCGGGTCCGTACCGAGCCCGGCGTCCAGGTCGGCGCCGGCCATCCCGGTGACGTACGACAGGTAGCCGGGGACCAGCGGGAGCACGCACGGGGACAGGAAACTCACCAGCCCGGCGAGCGCCGCGACCGCGACCGCCGCCAGCAGTGGTCCGCTGCTGGCGAGGTGGGCGAAGGAGCCACCCATCTCAGGACTCCGCACCGATCTGGCCGACGAGCCTGGCGAGGTCGTCCTGGCGTACGACAGCCCGGATCACCGCGGCCACCTTGCCGGCCTTATCGACGACCAGCGTCGACGGAAGCGTGGTCGGGGGTACGTCGGCGAAGCGCAGCGCGACCCGGCCGCCCGGGTCGAACAGGCTCGGGTACGTTACCCGCCCGGCCACGAACGACACCGCCGCGTCCTTCTCGTCCCGGCTGTCCACGCCGAGGAAGTCCACTCCACTGTCCTTTGTGGACTGATGTACCGCCTCCAGGTCGGCCGACTCGGCCCGGCAGGGCGCGCACCAGGAGGCCCAGAAGTTGAGTACGACCACGTGCCCCTTGCGGGAGGCGAGATCGAAGCTCACACCGTCCAATGTGGACCCGGTGACGGCCGGCGCGGGCTTGCGGTCGGCCACCGGGTACACGATGGTTCTGCCGTCGCCGGCCACGTACCGGTTGTCGCTGCCCGCGTTCTCGTTCACCGCGTCCTTCCCGGTGCTGCACCCCGTCAAAAGGGCCGCAACCAGAGTCAGAACGACGAACTGCCGGCGCATCAGGCGCCCTTGGCCTTGCGCGCGCCCGAAGACAGAGCGACAAGCGCGCTGGCCGGCTCGGTGTAGCCGATGCCGCGGAGCTTCGTACCGTCGAAATGGAAGCTGGTGATGCTCGCCAGCGCACACTGCCGGCGGCGCGGGTCGTGCCACAGCCGCCGGTGCTCGGCGAACAGCCGCAGCGTCCAGATCGGCAGCTGGTGGGACACGCAGACCGCCTCGTGCCCCTCGGCCGCGGCGCGGGCGTCCTGCAGCGCCGCCCACATCCGTACGGCGATCAGCTGGTATGCCTCGCCCCACGACGGGGTCAGCGGGTTGCGCAGCGCCCACCAGTTGCGCGGGTCGCGCAGCGCACCGTCACCCACGCCGACCCGCTTGCCCTCGAACACGTTCGCGCTCTCGATGATCCGCACGTCGGTCTGTACCGGCAGCTTGAACAGCGCTGCCAGCGGTTCCGCGGTCTCCTGGGCCCGCTCCAGCGGGCTGGCCACGAGGTAGGTGACGTCACGCCCCTGCAACGACTCGGCGGCCGCCTTCGCCATCTGCACCCCGAACTCGGACAGGTGGTACCCGGGCAGGCGGCCGTACAGGATCTTGTCCGGGTTGTAGACCTCGCCGTGCCGTAGCACATGCACCACTGTATGCGGCTCGCTCATGCGACCGACACCTCCGCCGCGGCGCGCGCCGCCTCCGGTAGCGCGGCGGCGATCGTCTCCAATGCCGAGTCATCGATAGCAGTCGATACAAACCACGCCTCGTACGCGCTCGGCGGCAGGTACACGCCGGCCGCGAGCATCGCGTGGAAGAAGGCACGGAAGGCGGCCACGTCCTGGCTCTGCGCGTCGACGTACCCGGTGACGGGGCGGTCGGTGAAGAAGACCGAGAACATGTTGCCGGCGTACGACACCCGGTGCGGTACGCCGGCCGCGCCGAGTGCCTCGGTGGCGAGCTTGCCGATCGTGGCGGCGGTGGCGTCCAGCGTCGCGTAGACCTCGGGGGTGGCGAGGCGCAGGCTGGCCAGGCCGGCGGCGCAGGCGAGCGGGTTCCCGGAGAGGGTACCGGCCTGGTAGACGGGGCCGGCCGGGGCGAGCCGCTCCATGACCTCCCGCCGGCCACCGAACGCGGCCGCGGGCAGCCCGCCGCCCATCACCTTGCCGAACGTCCACAGGTCGGCGTCGACCGGTTCGAGGCCGTACCAGCCGGAGCGGCTGACCCGGAACCCGGTCATCACCTCGTCGACGATGAGCAGCGCGCCGTACTGCCGGCAGAGCTCGGCGAGCCGCGCGTTGAAACCAGGCAGCGGCGCGACCACGCCCATGTTCCCGGCGGCCGCCTCGGTGATCACCGCGGCGACCGCGCCACCGCGTGAGGCGAAGACCGCCTCGACCGCCGCCACGTCGTTGTACGGCAGCACCACCGTCTCGCTCGCCGCCGCCCCGGTGACTCCGGGCGAGTCCGGCAGCGCCAGCGTGGCCACGCCGGACCCGGCCGCGGCCAGCAGCGCGTCCACGTGACCGTGGTAGCACCCGGCGAACTTCACCACCGTCGACCGACCGGTGTATCCCCGGGCCAGTCGCAGCGCCGACATGGTCGCCTCGGTACCCGAGTTGACCAGCCGTACCTCCTCGACGGCCGTACGGGCGACGAGCTCCTCCGCCAGCTCCACCTCACCCGGCGTCGGCGTCCCGAAGCTCGTCCCGCGCGCGGCCGCGGCCTGCACGGCCTCGACGACGTACGGGTGCGCGTGCCCGTGGATCAGCGGTCCCCAGGAGCCGACCAGGTCGACGTACCGCCGCCCGTCGGCGTCGGTGAGCCAGCAGCCCTGCCCGCTCACCATGAACCGCGGCGTACCGCCGACCGCCCGGAACGCGCGCACGGGTGAGTTCACCCCGCCCGGCACGACGGCTCGGGCGCGGTCGAAGAGGGCCTGCGAGGCGGGGGCGTCGAGCGGGTACGCCGTCGCCGGTTCGGTATCGGTCACAGCCCGGCCATTATGTCAGCACGCTACATATGCGCCGCACCCGCCCCCGCCGCCATCGACAGCGGCCGGAGTCCCGCTACCAGGACAGCAGATCCGCACGGGAGGAGCGGCTGTCGCCGCGCTAGATTAGTCTTGGCCGCGTGGAGCGTCCGGAGCTGTCCATTTCCGTTCAGCCATCGCCGGCCGAGGTGATGCTGAGCCTGGTCGGCGAGATCGACCTGTCGACCGCGCCGCGGCTGTCCGGCATCGTCAGCGAACTGCTGAAGGAGGCTCCGCCCCGGGTCGTCCTGGACATGGCCGGTGTGACCTTCTGCGACTCCCAGGGCCTAGGCACGCTCGTGGTGCTGTCCCGCAAGGCTTCCCTCGCGCACAGCTGCCTGGTGCTGACCAACGTGGGCGACTTCCTGCTGCGGGTACTGGACATCACCGGGCTGCGCCCGGCCCTGATGATCAGCTAGCCGGAGCAGCCTACGGGCGGGCGCGCTCCAGGATCTCCAGGGCGTGCCTGGGCTCGCCGCCGGCACGCAGCACCGACACCGCCTCGTCCATGGCGGTGACGAGGGACCTGAGCTGGCGCGCCGCCTCTGCCTGCTGCTCCAGCTGCCGGGTCTTGTTCCAGAGGTCCACGAAGACCGACACCTTGGCCCGTAGCACCCACGGGTCGAACGGCTTGGTCAGGTAGTCCACCGCGCCGGCCGCGTAGCCGCGCAGGGCGAGCTGCGCGTCACGGTCGGCGGCGGTCAGAAAGATGATGGGTACGTGCCGGGTGCGCTCCCGCTGCTTGATGTGGCTCGCCGTCTCGAAGCCGTCCATCTCGGGCATCTGGGCGTCCAGCAGGATGACCGCGAAGTCCTCCAGCAGCAACTGCTTCAGCGCCGCCGCGCCGCTCTCCACCGCCACCGGCGCCACCGGCAGCCCTTGAAGTATCGCCTCCAGCGCGATGAGGTTGTCCCGCCGGTCATCGACCAGCAGCGCCTTGGCCTGGACGCCGTCGGCCACGCCCACCCCGGTACCTCCGTCCCGCTCGCCAACCGCATCAATGGTGTACTGCTCCAGATACCCAGGAGGCCATCAGCTCAAGCAGCTCGTCAAGATCAACCGGCTTGGTGATGTAGTCGCTCGCCCCGGCCGCGATCGCCGACTCCCGGTCGCCCGGCATCGCCTTCGCGGTGAGGAAGATGACGGGCAGTCCGACAAACTGCCGGTTGCGACGGATCGCCCGGGTGGTCTCATAACCGTCCTGGTCAGGCATCATCGCATCCATCAGTACCATATCGACGTCCGGATGTTCCGTGAGCACCCGGACACCGTCCGCTCCGTTGTCAGCGTAGAGCACCGTCATTCCGTGCAGCTCCAGGGCGCTGGTCAGGGCGAAAACGTTGCGGACGTCGTCGTCCACGATCAGCACGGTGGCGCCGTCGAGCTGGTGCGCGGCCGGCGACGGTACCCGCTCCGGCTTGGCCGCCGGCCGCAGGATCGCCGGCGCGCTGCGGGCCGGCAGGCCGGGGATCGCCAGCATCGGTACGGTGACGCCGGTGAACGTGTCGGGCAGCAGCACGTCGGGCAGGTACAGCGTGAAGTTCGAGCCACTGCCCGGGCGGGACTCCACCATGATCACGCCACCGAGCAGCCGGGCCAGCTCGCGGCTGATCGACAGGCCGAGGCCGGTACCGCCGTACTTGCGGCTGGTCGTACCGTCGGCCTGCTGGAACGCCTCGAAGATCAGGGCCAGCTTGTCGTCGGAGATGCCGATCCCGGTGTCGGAGACGGCGAACCCGAGCACCCGGTGCGCGTTGCGCAGGGACGGCAGCTCGAAGGTCAGCCCGTCCGGAGCCGGCTCGACCCGCAGCGTCACCGAGCCCGAGTCGGTGAACTTGACCGCGTTGGAGAGCAGGTTACGCAGGACCTGCTGGAGCTTCTGGGCGTCGGTGACGACCGTGGCGGGTACCGGGCCGGCCACCTCGACCGTGAAGGTGAGCCCCTTCTCGTCGGCCTGCGGGGCGAATGCCTGCTCGACGTACGCGCGCACGTCGGCCAGCCGTACCTCGGACGGCTCGACGTCCATCCGGCCCGCCTCGATCTTCGACAGGTCGAGGATGTCGTCGATGAGCTCGAGCAGGTCCGAGCCGGCCGAGTGGATGGTACGGGCGAACTCGATCTGCTTCCCGGTCAGGTTGCGCTCGGTGTTGTCGGCGAGCAGCCGGGCCAGCAGCAGCAGTGAGTTGAGCGGGGTTCGCAGCTCGTGGCTCATGTTCGCCAGGAACTCGGACTTGTACTGGGACGCCTGCGCGAGCTGCTGCGCCTTCTCCTCCAGGCCCAGCCGGGCCAGCTCGATCTCCCGGTTCTTGGTCTCGATGTTGGCGTTCTGCTCCGACAGCAGGGCCGCCTTCTCCTCCAGCTCGGCGTTGGTGCGCTGCAGCTCCGCCGACTGCTCCTGCAGCTCGTGCGCGAGCCGCTGGGACTGCGCGAGTAGCTGCTCGGTGCGCCGGTTGGCCTGGATCGTGTTGAGCGCGATCCCGATCGTCGCGACGAGCCGCTCCAGGAAGGACAGGTGCAGCTCGGAGAAGGTACCGACGGAGGCGAACTCGATCACGCCGAGCAGCTCGCCCTCGAACAGGACGGGCAGCACGACCAGGTCGGTCGGCGCGGTGTCGACTAAGCCGGAACGGATGGCGATCCGGCGGTTGGGTGCGGCGCTGACCCGGATGACCCGGCGGGACACGGCGGCCTGGCCGACCAGCCCCTCCCCGGGCGCGAAGACCACCTCGGCGTCCGGCGCCACGTACCCGTACGAGGCGGACAGCCGCAGCCGCAACGCGTGGTCGTGCGTACTGGCGAGGAAGAACGCGCCGAGCTGGGCGTCCACCAGCGGGGTCACCTCGTTCATGATCATGCGGCAGACCTCGCCGAGGTCGCGCTGCCCCTGCAGCAGGCCGCCGATCCGGGCCAGATTGGAGTCCAGCCAGCCCTGCTCCGCGTTCTTCTTGGTCGTCTCGCGGAGCGTCACGATCATCTGGTTGATGTTGTCCTTGAGCTCCAGCACCTCGCCCTGCGCCTGGACGGCGATCCGCTGGGTCAGGTCGCCCCGGGTCACCGCGGTGGACACCTGGGCGATCGCGCGCAGCTGGGTGGTCAGCGTGGCGGCCAGCTGGTTCACGTTCTCGGTGAGGTCGCGCCAGGTACCGGCGACCCCCTTCACCTGGGCCTGACCGCCCAGCTTGCCCTCGATACCGACCTCCCGGCCGACCCGGGTGACCTCGTCGGCGAACGAGGAGAGCTGGTCGACCATGGTGTTCACGGTGTTCTTCAGCTCCAGGATCTCGCCCTGCGCGTCGACCGTGATCTTCTGGGTCAGGTCGCCCTTGGCCACCGCCGTGGTGACCTGGGCGATGTTGCGCACCTGGCTGGTCAGGTTGGAGGCCATTGAGTTGACGTTGTCGGTGAGGTCGCGCCAGGTACCGGAGACGCCCTTCACCTGCGCCTGACCGCCCAGCTTGCCCTTCCGTACCGACCTCGCGGGCCACCCGCGTCACCTCGTCGGCGAACGACGAGAGCTGGTCGACCATGGTGTTCACGGTGGACTTCAGCTCCAGGATCTCGCCGAGCGCGTCGACCGTGATCTTCTGGCTCAGGTCACCCCGGGCCACCGCTGTGGCCACCTGGGCGATGTTGCGCACCTGCGACGTCAGGTTGGAGGCCATGAAGTTCACGTTGTCGGTCAGGTCCCGCCACGTACCGGCGACCCCGCGCACCTGCGCCTGACCGCCCAGCTTCCCCTCCGTACCCACCTCGCGGGCCACCCGCGTCACCTCGTCGGCGAACGAGGACAGCTGGTCGACCATGGTGTTCACGGTGGACTTCAGCTCCAGGATCTCGCCCCGCGCGTCAACCGTGATCTTCTGGCTCAGGTCGCCCCGGGCCACCGCCGTGGCCACCTGGGCGATGTTGCGCACCTGGCTGGTCAGGTTGGAGCCCATGAGGTTCACGTTGTCGGTGAGGTCCCGCCACGTACCGGCGACCCCGGTCACCTGTGCCTGACCGCCGAGCTTGCCTTCCGTACCGACCTCGCGGGCCACGCGCGTGACCTCGTCGGCGAACGAGGACAACTGGTCGACCATGGTGTTCACGGTGGACTTCAGCTCCAGGATCTCGCCCCGGGCATCGACCGTGATCTTCTGGGACAGGTCGCCCCGGGCCACCGCGGTGGTCACCTGGGCGATGTTGCGCACCTGCGACGTCAGGTTGGAGGCGAGCTGGTTCACGCTCTCGGTGAGATCCCGCCACGTACCGGCGACCCCGCGCACCTGGGCCTGCCCGCCCAGCTTGCCCTTCCGTACCCACCTCGCGGGCCACGCGCGTGACCTCGTCGGCGAACGAGGACAACTGGTCGACCATGGTGTTCACGGTGTCCTTCAGCTCCAGAATCTCGCCGAGCGCGGCAACCGTGATCTTCTGGGACAGGTCGCCGTTGGCGACGGCGGTGGCCACCTGGGCGATGTTGCGCACCTGGCTGGTCAGGTTGGACGCCATCGAGTTGACCGACTCGGTGAGGTCCTTCCACGTACCGGCGACGCCGGGGACCTCGGCCTGGCCGCCCAGCTTCCCTTCCGTACCCACCTCCCGGGCGACCCGGGTGACCTCTTCGGCGAACAGCCGCAGCGTGTCGGTCAGCGAGTTGATCGTGTCGGCCAGCTCGGCGACCTCGCCCTTGGCGGAGACCGTGATCTTGCGGGACAGGTCGCCGTGCGCCACGGCCGTGGCCACCTCGGCGATCGAGCGCACCTGGTTGGTGAGGTTGGCGGCCATGAGGTTGACGTTGTCGGTCAGGTCGCGCCAGGTACCCGAGACGCCCCGCACGTCGGCCTGGCCGCCCAGCTTGCCTTCCGTACCCACCTCGCGGGCCACCCGGGTGACCTCGTCGGCGAACGAGGAGAGCTGGTCGACCATCGTGTTGACCGCGCGCCCGATGCGCAGGAACTCGCCGCGCAGCGGCCGGCCCTCGATCTCGTTGGCCATCTTCTGGGACAGGTCGCCCTCGGCGACCGCCACGATCACCCGGCCGATCTCGGTGGTCGGGCGGCCCAGGTCGTCGATCAGCGAGTTCACCGCCCGGACGCCCTCGGCCCAGTCGCCCTCGAAGCTCTCCTCGTCGACCCGCTCGGTCATCTTGCCTTCGCGGCCGACCACCCGGCTGATCCGCAGCAGCTCGCGGTTGCGCCGCTGCTGGAGCTCGACGACCTCGTTGAAGCCGTCGACGACCTCGCCCGCCAGGCCGGTACGCCGGGGCAGGCGCACCTTGAAGTTGCCGTTCCGGACCCGGCGCAGCGCATCGGCCAGCTCCACGAGCAGCGCGGAGTCCGTACTCTTCGCCGCGTCGCGCTCGACCGTAGTCATGACACTCCTCACGGTCGTCGGGGGCAGGGCCCAACCATCATCGCTCCACCGGCTACCGGAAGGCGAGCCATCCCAGCGCGGAACGACGAGAGCTTGCGGATCGGCGCATGGGTAACGACGAGAGCTTGCGGATCGGCGCATGGGTAACGACGAGAGCTTGCGGATCGGCGCATGGGTAACGACGAGAGCTTGCGGATCGGCGCATGGGTAACGACGGAGCTTGCGGGTCGGCGCATGAATGACGTTTGGCGTCGTCCCACCCTTCGGTGGACACTGCTACTCGTGTCAGCGACCGTGGTACGTCGGGTCCGGTTGCCGGCCGACCGCCGTACCCCGGCCGCCGCGCGGGAGGTGGTCCGAGCCGCGTTGACCGAGGCCGCATTGACCGACGTGCTCGACGAGGCGCTGCTGCTGACCACCGAGCTGACCACCAACGGGGTGGTGCACGCGGGCACGGACATCGATCTCGAAGTCGTCGCGGACGGCGAGGAGGTGACCGTGACGGTTACCGACTTCGCCGAGGGGCTGCCGACCCGTACGACGCCGAACGGGGTGGAGCTCGCGGAGAGCGGCCGCGGCATGGTGCTGGTCGACCACTTCGCCACGAGCTGGGGTACCACGCACCAGCCGTCCGGCAAGGGGGTGTGGTTCCGGCTGTGCCGCGACACGCTGCGCGGCGAGGAGGAGGAGCTGAGCGGGGCGGTACCGCCCGTCGGCGCGCCGAGCGCCGCCGCGCTGGCCGCGCTCGCGCACAGCGAGCTGCCGGTGGGCGACAGCGCGGCGATCGGGCCGCTGGCCGTACGGCTGCTCGGCCGGTTGTGCGGTGCGGTGGGAGCCTACGGGGGCGCCGTGCGGCTCGACCAGGCCGACGGCATGGGCTCCGTGCCGATCGCCGAGTACGGCGAGGCGCCCGAGCCCGGTATCCGACAGATCCGGGCCGCGCTTCCGGTGTCGTGGCCGTGGAGCGGCGAGCTGGTGGTACGCGCACCGGAGGTACCCAGCCCGTACACCCGGCCGCTCGTACGGCTGATGGCCGAGCGGCTCGGGCTCGCCCTGGAGAACGAGCGGCTGCGCCGTACCGACCTGCGCCGGCAGTCCTGGCTCACCTTCCTCGCCGAGGCCAGCCAGCTGCTCGCCCAGTCCCTGGACGTCGACCTCACGATGGCACTGATCCCGCGCCTCGTGGTGCCCCGGCTCGGCCGCTGGTGCGCGGTGTACGGCGTCGACGAGTGGGGCGACCCGCGGTACGCGGCCGCCGCGCACGTCGACGAGACCGCCCTCGGCGACCTGCGCACCGAGCTGGAACGGACCGGTACGGACGCGCCCATGCGCCGGCTGCGTGACGCACTCCATACCGGCGGGCAGGTACCGCTGCCGCCGCCGCTGGACGGGTTCGCCGTACCCCTGGTCGCGCGCGGGCAGCAGCTGGGCGTGCTCGTCGTCGGCCGTACCCCCGGCCGGCAGACCGACACCGAAGAGGGCGCGATCGTCGACGACCTGGCCCGCCGGGCCGCGCTCGCGATGGACAACGCCCGGATCCACGCCGAGCGCCGCCGCATCGCACAGACTCTGCAGCAGTCCCTGCTCCCGCCGGCGCTGCCCACCGTCGAGGGGATCGGCTTCGGCGCGGAGTACGTGCCGACGGTCGGGGACGCCGACGTCGGCGGGGACTTCTACGACGTCGTGCCGATGCCGAACGACCGCTGGCTGGTGGTCATCGGGGACGTCTCCGGTAAAGGGGTACAGGCCGCCACGATCACCGGGCTGGTCCGCGACGTGGTCCGCGTCCTGGTCCGTGACGGGCGGCCGGTCGCCGAGATCATCCCGCGGATCAACGAGACGCTGGTGGAGCGGGGCGCCGGGCGCTACTGCACGCTGGCCATGGCCGCGGTCGCCCGCGGCGTCCAGGGCCAGCTCGACGTGACGCTGCACCTGGCCGGGCACGACCGGCCGGTGCTGGTGGGCGCGGACGGGAAGGCGGGCTACGTGGGTACCCCCGGCACCGCGCTCGGCCTGCTGCCGCAGGTCCGGTCGCCGAGCGTGACCGTACCGCTGGCCCCGGGCGACACGCTGGTCTTCTACACCGACGGGGTCACCGAGCGGCGGCGCGGAGCCGAGCTGTTCGGCATCGAACGGCTGCGCTCCTCCGCCGCTACCCTCGCCGGTTTCAGCGCCGAGGTCGTCGCGGCCCGGCTGCGGGCGACCGCGCTGGCCTTCTCCACCGAGCCGCCGCGGGACGACATCGCGATCCTCGCGCTGCGCAACGAAGCCCTCTAGCGCGGCGTCAGCCGCTCCACCCGTGAGGATCAGTAAGGGCCTGTTGGCAAAGGGTGGGCGGTAGTCGCTGATCTTGGCGTGTATCAAGTAGATCAACGTCCGGCGTGTCGCCGGTCGCGGAAGGCGGGCTCTTGGTAGCAGAGGAGGTGACTAGCCAATCCTCAAACCAAGAGCCCGTGGATGTCTTCATACTCTCTCGGCCCGCTCGCCGCCAGCTTGACGTGTCCTGGTTGTCTGTGTCGTGACCGGGTGTCGCGTTATCCGTCTGACCTGACCGATGCCCAGTGGGCGGTGCTGGGGCCGGAGGCCGAACAGGTGATGGCCGAGATTCGTCGGGCTACCGGGCGGCCGATGGTGCACGAGTTGCGAGCGATGGTCGACGCGATCGGCTACGTAGCACGCAATGGCATCGAGTGGCGGGCGTTGCCGGTGGACTTCCCGCCCTGGGAGGCGGTGTACGCATTCTTCCAACGGTGGAGCCAACGGGGGCTGCCGCAGCGGCTGACCGATCGGCTACGCGGCCGGTTGCGGGAGGCGTTGGGACGTCACCGGCAGCCCAGCGCGGCGATTGTGGACTCCGAGTCGGTCAAAGGCGCGGACACCGTGGGGGCGGCCACCCGCGGGTTCGATGGAGGCAATTATGCCGACCAGCTCGTTATACCGTGCGCGATGCCGAAGCCGCTGTTCAAGGGCGCTGAGACCGGCGGGTTGGTCGGCATAATCCGGCACATTCGACCAAGACCAAGCAGGGTCAAGTACCTTGTCCCTGCTGCCCCTCGCTGTCTGCGTGGACACCGGTCCTGAGTCCTACCAACGGGTCTGGCGCTTGGTTCATGATGGTCGGTCTGCTTCACGGGCTTGGGCTGGCCTGGGGACGCCGCGATCATGAAGCCTGGATTATTCCGAGCTTGCGAGTGTGAAGTCCCTGTTCTGCAACCGATCCCGCCTCTTCATCGGCATAACGAGCCGGTCGGCATAATTGCCTTTATGGCGGCGCCGCCATAAAGGCAAGAAGATCAATGGCAGGAAGCGACACATCGCGGTGGATGTGGAAGGGTTCCTACTGGCCGTGGTGATCACCGCTGCCGGTGTGGGTGACCGGATGGGCGCCAAGCTGCTGGTCATCGCGTTGTTGAACACCTGTACCCGGCTGAAGCTGATCTGGGCCGACTCTGGATACGACGGAAGCGCCTTGGCTGCTTGGGTGCGCGCGGTCGCCGCCGTCACCGTGGAAGTCATCAAACGCACCGAGTTACATGTGTTCAAGGTGGTGCCGCGCAGGTGGGTGGTCGAACGCACCTTCGGCTGGTTGATGCGCTACCGGCGGCTGGTCCGTGACTATGAACGGCGGCCCGAGCACCACGAGGCGATGGTGTATTGGGCTACCGTCATGATCATGACTCGGCGGCTTGCTCGGATGAGCCTGGACCAGCCGCAGCCCAAGCCACGATGGGGCCAGCCACGTTCGGCGCCACCGTCACCGGCGCCCGCGTGAACCCCTTTGCCAACAGGCTCTGACGGAGCGCCAAGAGTCGTTGGCGCGCCTGATGCGATGCGCCGCCAAGACGGTCCGCCGACACTCGGAGAAGGCGCTGGCCACACTGGCCCTGGTGATCGTGGCCGGGGAGGATGGCCGACGGGCAGTCCGCACGGTACCTGACCAACCGGCCGGGATGTCGGGCATCCCTGCGCAGGCGACTTCACCAGAAAGCCCGGCCTGGCGGCAGATCGTATGTCAGTTCTGGGGGCTCACGCCGACCGCGCGGGTCGATATCGTGTGCTCCGAGATTCCCGAAGACGAGCGCCCCGACTACGCGTCCCCGCGCGACCGCAACTACCTGCGCTACGCGAAGTTCGCCGACCTGGACAGTCTGATCCACGTCCGGGCGCGTCTCACCCAGGCTTGCCCTGACATCACCATCCGGGACTTCTCACCGTCGGAGCACTATGACCTCGACACTGACCGGCTCGTCGTCATTGGCGGACCGCCGTGGAACGCCAAGTACCGGGAGTTCCTGCCGCAGTTGCCGTACTACTTCCAGCCACACCCACTCGGCGAAGACGATCCGCTCGTCATACCGCAGCTGGACAACCTGAAGCTCGGCCCGCGCTGGACCGCGCGCAGCGAACTGCTCGAAGACCTGGCCGTGTTCACCAGATTGACGGTGTCCGCTGGGACCACCGCCTTCCTGCTTGGTGGGTGCCTGACCCTCGGGGTGCTCGGGGCCGCCAAATGTTTCCTCCAAGGCGAACGGGGCGCCGCGAGTATCCGGTACGTCACCGAGCAGATAGGCGACGATGACTTCGTACTCGTTACCGAGGCCCGCCGGATGGGAGGCATGACCGATGTCGCCGACCTCACCGTCGTGGAGCCTCTGCTACTGCTGGCCCGCAGCCACAACGGCCCCTTCGACGTCGTCGTCGATAACACCAGCCGCTACACCAACCAGCAGTAGGGCCTGATGGGGCATCGGGTACCTACTCCCGCTGACGTGCGCACCTACGTGATCAACCTGCGGCGACGACCTGACCGCCGCTCGCGCATGCGGCAGATCCTCCCCCCGCAGCTGCCCGCAACGTTCACCTGTGACTGGCCCGGACCAGTCGACCCTTTTGACGGACACGTCATCGAACTGGCTCACCTGCAAGCGGCCGGGTACCGCCTGTTCCCCTGGTGCATCGCCTCCGACAACCCTTGGTGGAGCCGGCCACTCAAACTCGGCGAGATCGGCTGTACGCTCGCCCACCTGGCGTGCTGGCAGCACGCCAACACCACCGGCGACGAGCCCTACGTCCTGGTCCTGGAAGACGATGCGGTGCTGGTCCCTGGCTTTCTCGACCGACTCCTGGCCGGGCTCCACAGCATCGACGGCGCCACCGACCTGGTCTACCTCGGTCGATACCCGCTGGAACCCGAACGTGACCGTCCCGCGCGGCCCGGCTTCGTCGTACCCGCCTACAGCCACTGCACGTTCGGCTACCTGTTGACCCGCCACGCCCTCAGCGTTGTCCTCGGTGCACGGCTCGACCTGGCGATCGTCCCCGTCGACGAGTTTCTTCCCGCCCTCTATATCGAGCATCCGCGTGCCGATCTACGTACCCGGTTCCCCCGCCGATTGTCCGCGCTCGCCTTTGACCCGCCGCTGGTCTGGCAGCTGCCGAAGGAGGAAGCGGGCAGCGACACCGAAGACTCCGACTTCGCCCAACACTCCGACAGCTCATGAACGCGGAGCAGGACCGACGCTCTGCCAGTGCTCGACGAGGCTTCGCAGCCGACGGCCGGTCCACTCCGATGCGGGCGTGTGGTCGTTGACGCCCGTCACGACGTGCTGCGGCGGCACGTCCTTCGTGACCACAGCGCCGGCGGCCACATAGCTGCACGGGCCGATGCGTACGCCGCCCACCACCCTCGCCCCGTAGCCGACCACGGTGTCCGGCTCAATCACCGGCGCGTCCTCATCGGTCTCCCACCAGCCCTCGTGCGGCCTTGCGTACTCATGCACAAGGTCGCCCATCACCGTGCAACGATCCCCGATCGTCGTCCCGTCACAGACGAAGCCAGCGATCCGCGCGTCCGCTCCGACGCTCACCCGATCGCAGATGTAGGCGCCGTACATCAAACGGCTGCGCGGACCGACGCGGCAACCGTAGCCCACCCGTACCCGATCCTCGATCACGCACTCGTCGTCGATCCAGGTCCCCTCATAGACGATGACCTGGTTGAACAGCAAACAGCGTTCACCGATCCGGACCGGCAGCGGCGGCTCCACGACCGCCCCCGGCCGCCGCATGCCAACAAGTCGCGCCTCTCGCGGATAGCCCAGTGTGCAGTACTCCCCGACGACGCAACTGGCGGGCACCGTTACCGGACCGCGGTCTGTACCGCTGAGGATTTAAGGCCCTTGGATGATCTTGGCGTTGGGGTTGCGGCCTTTACGATGGCCGGTGTTCGCGGGTCGACCCTTCTTGATCACGGGTTGGCGGGTCCGGACATGTTTGTTGGTCGATCCCGGGGGGCGGCCGGGGCCGGGTCGGGAGGGTTTCGGCGAGTTAGCCGGGGTGGGCAGGTTCGCGGTAAGCAGCCGGAATACCCGGCGCACGCGGCGGGGGCTGAGCTGTTCGGGTGGGCAGGGTTTCTCCCAGGGCAGGCGGTGGTCGGCTGCCATGGGTCGGGCGAGGTGGAGTTGGGTGTAGGCGAGCGCGACCAGCCAGCTCCACCGTTCGGCCTGGTCGGGGTCGAGTGGTGTGTGCCCGGTCCAGAACAGGTCCTGTTTTTTGAACCGGAAGCCGTGCTCGATGGTGAACCGGTGCCGGTATGCGTCGGCGAGCAGGGCCAGGTTGAAGGCTTCGGCGGGGCCGGCCCACCACAGCCACCACACCTGGAGGTGTCCGGTGCGGCTGGTCTTCTCCCGGCGGATCAGGGTGCCCTCGACGATGCCGGTGCCTTCCCATTTGCGGCGGGGCCGGGGTTCGGGGTGTCGGGCGTGCCAGGCCCGGGTCCATACGGTACTGCCATCGTCGCGGGTGACGGTCTGCTCGGCGTCGGGTGGGCCCCAGGTGTCGGGTTCGTCCAACGCGAACCGGTCACCGTGCTTGCGGGGCCGCCCGACCTTGCCAGGCGCCTTGGTGGGGGTGGGGCCGAAGAACACCCGGTCACCGCGCAGCCGGACCAGGATCTGCGCGCCTTCGGGCAGGTGTTGGGTCAGGTAGATGGGGCAGTAGCCCACATCGAGCAGGAACAGCGGGATCCCGGGCACCCCGTCGGCCCGCAGCCGGGCGACCAGGTCGGTGATCTGCGTGGCGGCCAGTTCGTTGGCGTTGTCGGCCGTGGCGACCCGCCGTACGTCCATCGGCGCGACCCAGGACCGCTTCGGGTCGCCCACGGGCCCCAGACCGACCTGACACAACCACTGCATCGCCCAGCCGGGCACCGCGGGTGTCCCACCGTGCCTGTCGCGTTCGGCGGCGTACTGCATACCGACGTCGGGCACGTAGCGGGTGTCTGGCCGCGGGAACTTCGACACGTCGACGGCGAACATCAGCTGCGCGGCCGGGCGCATGTGCCGGGCCAGCAGCCGCCGCGCCGCCGCCATGTCCACCACACCACGTTGCAGCGCCTGGTACAGGCTGCCCCAGCCCCGCCGCAGCACCGGCTCGAACATCAGCTCCGCCACCGAACGGATCGGCCGCGTGGTACCGGCAAGGGCATCCACCAACTCGAACAATGTGTCGGCCCACCGGCCGAAACAGCGGTACAGCTGATCCCGGAACGCGGCGAGCATCCGCAGGTCGTGGTCCGGGTCGCTCGACACGACACCCAACGGGTGCGGCATAATGCATCTCCAACGGCTGTTTTGGCACTCCTAATGAGCTTGTCCGAACTTCGTTCTTGCAGGTGGGTGGGCCTTGACGAGATCGTGATTGCGGTCGAGTCGTTGTGGCACAAGGTGATTGTTTAGGTGGCCAGGGAAACGATCTTTATGGGTGGGCTGGGTCACGATGTGGTCACGGGTCGGGTCGGGCCGAACGGGTCACGGATGAGGTATTGCAGGGCCTGCGCGGCGTTGACGATTGTTTGAGTTGGGCGTTGCCGCGTTCGCCGATCGCCGGCAGCCCAGCCAGGGCGAGCGCCGCACGGCGCGTCAGCGCCTCGTGGCGCAGATCGAACGCTCCTACGATGGCCATCAGGGCCTCCTCGCGTTCCTGTACTCATTCGCATCGATCGTGCGCTGAGCCGGGGAGGCTCGCACTGCATGGCGTCTGTGAGTAATGCCAGTTCAGGCCCCTGTAACCGAGCATTGGCACCCTGGCCACTCCTGCCGTAGGACGGCGACTGCGTGGCTGGATCTCCCGTCGGCGACCTTGATCGCGTTCGCGGCGGGGCCGCGGGCAGGCCCGCGCGCGGGTGGTGCAGACTGGGCCGGTGAGTCCTGCCAGCCGTGCCCCTCGAGGCAAGCAGAACACGAAATCCGCTCGCCGCTCCGACCTTGTCGCGGCACGTAAAGCGGAGGAGACGTGCGACTGTCCGGCGTGTTCGGGCGGGGAGTTGGATCCCGAGCAGATGCTCGCCGAACTGGTGGACGGTGCCGCTGACCTGGCCGGCTGCGAGGATCCGCTGGAGGCGGAGCTGGCTGGCGCGCTGTTCGTGGCGATGGTGTTGGCTGGCGGTGACGACGCGGTGCCCGCTTTCGCCCAGGGGTTCATCCCGGCGATCGAGGCGCGCGGTAACGACGCGGCCCTGATGATGCTGACCGCGATCGGCGCCGCGGCCTGCGGTGGTCCCGAGCAGGTGGCCCAGGCCGCGGTGGCGGCCGCAGGCCGGCTGGCCGCCAGCGGCGTCCCCGCGCCTGGCTGGGTCGGGGAGCTGGAGCAGCCGCTGCGCGCCGGTGCATTTACGCGGCTGTACGACACCGAGGGGACCATGTCGGTGTTGGTCGGGGTGTTCCACCGGGCCGGACGCGAGCACGCGGTCATGGTGGTGGTGGATCACGACGACTGTGGCGCCGCCGAGGACATCTTCATCCTGGACGCGGCCGACCTGCCGGTGGCGCTGAAGGACATCCGCGACGGCGGCCGGCGCGACGGCCTGACCATCAAGACCCAGACGCTGGGCGCGCCGGAGTTCGGCTGGTACGTCGAGCAGGCGATGCAGGCGCGTGCCGTGCACGACAGTGAGAACGGCGACGATGGCGGCCAGGACGTGTCGGAGCTGTTCGATGAGGAGGAGGGGCCTGGGTACCCGGTGCTGGCGGTGCTGGTCCGGGTACGGTTGGCTGCTCTGCCGCAGCCGTGTAAGCCCAAGGGCGCGGTCGTGTCCGGGCATAGCGCCGGTGGCCAGGATGCGATGGAGGTGCTGCAGCAGTTCGCCGTGGTTGCCCGTTCGGGCGGCCCATCCGATCTCGGTGTGGACTTCCTGGCAGCCGGGCGGGCGCGGCCGGCGAAGCTTGCGGCGAAGCGGAAGAAGACGGCCGGCCCGGCGCCGGTGTATCAGCTGAAGGTGAGTCTGTGTGGCGCGAAACCACCCATCTGGCGGCGGTTGTTGGTGCCCGCGGACATCAGCCTGGCCCGGCTGCACGCCACCATCGGGGCCGCGTTCGGTTGGCACGGCGGGCACATGCACGTGTTCGAGACCGCGTATGGCGACTTCGGGCGCGCCGACCGCGAGTTAGGGCACCGGGTGGACGGGTCGGTGACGTTGGAGCAGGTCGCGCCGCAGGTGAAAGACAAGATCCGGTACACGTACGACTTCGGGGACGACTGGGTACACGACATCGTGGTCGAGAAGGTACTCGATGCGGACCCGTCGACGGCCTATCCCCGGTGTATCGGCGGGAAGCGGGCCGCCCCGCCCGACGACTGCGGTGGGATCTGGGGATACGAGGAACTCGTGGAGGTGCTGGCCGACCCGGCGCACCCGCAGCACGAGGAGCGGCTGCAGTGGCTGGGGCTGGCGGATGCGAGCCAGTTCGCGCCGGACGCCTTCGACGTGGCGGCGGTGAACCGCCTGCTGGGCGCCCTGCGCTGAACGGCCGGTCCTTCGCCCGACCTGGCAGGCATGCGGCTGCTCACGCCGGGTCACGATCGGCCGACGAGTCCGGGGGCTGGATTCGCTGACGACTGAGCTTGTCCGGACTTCGTTTCCGCACGTCGGTGTGGGTTGGCAGGGCGGCGGTTGATGGTCAATCCCCAGCCAATGGCGGTGATCAACTTTGGCTGACAGGGCTTATCATGATCGACGCAGCTGGCAACGATGTGATCTCGGGCCGGGCGGGACCGGCGTGGAAGATCGCCGACACGGGGGAAGCCCCGTAGATCCGTTCTGTGACAAACGACCAACCAGGGTCCTGCGGGCCCATCATCTACGGCGTCCCTCTCAAGACGCCACCCGGGGTCGTGGCTGACTTCACCGCGGCGCTGGGCCGCTACCACCGGCGGATCGGGTCACGCTGGCGGGCCCACGAACTGATGACCCAGGCGGTGGTGACGTTGGCGTATCTGGAGGGTGGGCACACCTACCGCAGCCTGGCCGCGGGCAACGGCATCCCGCGCAGCACCTGTCACACCTACGTCCAAGAGGGCATCAAGGTCCTGGCGCGGCGGGCGTTGCCGCTGACCGAGGTGGTGCGCCTGGCGGTCAAGGCCGGGTGGGACTACCTGATCGTGGACGGGGTGAACATCCCGACCGAGCGCATCGCCGCGGGAGGCTGGCACAAGGACGACTACACGATCGATATCTGGGATGTCGCCGGCGGCCGGCATCGCGTCAAGCTCGTTGGCCACACGGCTCCCGTCCAGGCGGTGGCGATCGCTCCGAACGGCACCTGGCTAGCCAGCGCCAGCGAGGACCGCACCGTGCGCATCTGGGACACCGAGACCGGGCGCGAGCGCATCGAGCTGACCGGCCACACCGCTCCCGTGCTGTCGGTGGCGATAGCCCCGGACGGCACCTGGCTGGCCAGTGCCAGCGGTGGCCCATTTATCGGCGAAACCGACTTCTCGGTCCGCCTGTGGGACGCCGCGACAGGCCGGGAACGCAACCGGTTCACGGGCCACAGCGCTGCGGCTACTGCGGTGGCGATCGCCCCCGACGGCACTTGGCTTGCCAGCGCCAGCGAGGACAAGTGCGTGCGGATCTGGGACACCGATGGCCGGCAGCGCATCGATCCCATCTATTTGCCCGCCTCGGCGACCGGGGTGGCGATCGCCCCGGACGGCACCTGGCTTGCCAGCGTGAGCGGCGGCGTCATCCTGGGCGACTCGACGGTCCGCATCTGGGACGTCGCCACCGGCCAGGAACGCGGCGCGCTGGAAGGCCACAACAACGCGGTCGTGGCGGTGGCGATCGCCCCCGACGGCACGTGGCTCGCCAGCGCAGGCCGGGACGGCACGGTACGGGTCTGGGATGCCGTCGCGTCCGATCAGCCTGTTGAGCCGACCGTCCAGACCGAGCCGGTGAAGGCGATCGTCCAGGCCGGGCCATTGGATGCGATCGCGATCTTCCCGAATGCCGGCTGGTTCGACAACGCGATCGCGACCCTTGGGCCCGGCAGCTGGCTCGCCGCGGGCGACGATTACGCCGTCCGAATCATCAACACTCACACCGGCAGGGACCTCACCAGCCTCG